>CAVUFX010000007.1:0-88910 GCA_963740935.1 uncultured Actinomycetota bacterium | reverse complement strand
GAACGCAGTCACATTCGCCAGCAGACACGAGGGACTCCTCGTGCTAGCAGTGCTAGCACCCGTCTTCGGCGGTCGAGCCCGTCGGGCTACGCCAGCACCGCCCGGACCTCGCCCACGGGACGGCCGCCGCCGAGCAGCTCCACCCGGCCGGTACGCCGCACGGCGTCACCGTCGACCCCGGGCTCGTCGCACACCCCGTGCCGCTCGAGCAGGGCCGCCATCAGCACCGGCCGCGCCCGCGCGCCCCCGTCGTCGGTCTTGGTCGCGAAGGCCCGGCCGTCGGGCAGCGCCACCACGTAGCAGGACTCCGCGCCCGCCTTGCCGATCGCGCCGGGCACCGCCTCGAGCAGGGTGCGCTCGTCGCGGGTGCTGCCGGAGACGTACGCCGGGTGCGCCCGGATCGCGGCGGCGATGCGACCGGCCGGGGTGCCCTCGGGCGCGGTGGCGATCCGGGCGAACGCGCGGGCCAGCCCGGTCAGCGAGGTGGAGAGCAGCGGCGCGCCGCAGCCGTCGACCGCCGACACGGCGACCTCCTCGCCGGTGGTCGCGGCGAAGGTGCGGGCCAGCTGCTGCTGCAGCGGGTGGTCGACGTCGAGGTAGGTCTGCGTCGGCCAGCCGTTGGCGACGCAGGTGGCGAGCATCGCGGCGTGCTTGCCCGAGCAGTTCATCTGCACGCTCGCGCGCTCGCCCCCGTCGCGGAGCAGCTGCTCGCGGGCCGCGTCGTCGAGCGGGAAGTCGGGCGGGGTCTGCAGGTCGGCCTCGGACAGGCCCGCGCCGGCGAGGATGCGGCGTACGCCCTCGAGGTGGAAGGGCTCGCCGGAGTGCGAGGCGCACGCCAGCGCCAGCAGCTCGCCGTCGAGGTCCAGGCCCGCCTCGAGCATCCCCAGCGCCTGCACCGGCTTGTTGCAGCTGCGCGGCAGCATCGGGCCGGTGACGTCGCCCGCCGAGGCGACCACCTCGCCGGCCGCGTCGAGCACCACCCAGGAGCCCCGGTGGTGGCCCTCGGTGAACCCCGAGCGGACGATCTCGGCGACGACGACGGGGGCGGACGCAGGGGCGGGGACGGGAGCCGGTGAGTCGGACATGGACGCGACGCTACCCAGGGTGGCGCTCTGGCACGATGGCCCGGTGCCCGTCCCCCAGCACTGCCCCTCCCCGCGCGAGCTGGACGACCTCGAGGTCCTGCTGAGCGGCGCCCTGGCCCCCCGCACCACCTTCGACGACGAGGTCGCCCTCGACCTCCCCGCCGACCTCGCGGCCGTGGTCGAGGCGGGCGAGGAGGTCGAGCTGGTCGACCCGGAGGGCCTGCCGCTGGCCCGCTACTCCCGCGCGGGGCTGCGACCGCTGGCGCGGGCGGCGTACGGCCCCTTCCGGCGGCTCCAGGCCTCGCCGACCCAGGTCCGCGAACGCCACCCCGACGCCCTCACCGTCCCCGTCACCGCTCCGCTCACGGTCCCCGACCTCGACCTCGTGGCCGCGCGGGCCGGCGACCGCGAGGTGGTGCTGCTGGCGCTGTCCGGCACCGGCACCCCGCAGGGCCTCAGCCCGGTCGGTCTGGTGCGGGCGACGCTGGCGGCCGCCCGGCTGCTGGTCGCCGCCGGGACGACGGCCCACGTGGTCGTCGTACCCCTGGCCGCGCGCGGTGACGCCGAGCTCGACCACCGGCTCGGGCACGACGTCGTCACGGCGTACGCCGCGGGCGAGGTGCTCGCGCTGCCCGGCACCGAGCCGGCCGACGACGCGTGGCCCGCCGAGGTCGCCGCCGTCGTCGCCCAGGACCAGCCCGACGACGAGCACGTCGGCGTCGTGGTGCTGTTCACCGGCCTCTCCGGCAGCGGCAAGTCGACGCTGGCCCGGGCGCTGCACGACCTGGTCCTGGAGGACGGCCGTCGCACGGTCACGAGCCTCGACGGGGACGTCGTACGCCGTCACCTGAGTAAGGGCCTCGGCTTCTCCCGCGAGGACCGCGAGACCAACATCGCCCGGATCGGCTGGGTGGCGGCCGAGGTCGCCCGTCACCGCGGCGTGGCGCTGGCCTCCCCCATCGCGCCGTTCGACGCCACCCGCCAGCAGGTGAGGGCCATGGTCGAGGACGCCGGCGGCGAGCTGGTCCTGGTCCACGTCGCGACCCCGCTGGAGGAGTGCGAGCGCCGCGACCGCAAGGGCCTGTACGCCCGGGCCCGCCGCGGCGAGATCCCCGACTTCACCGGCATCTCCAGCCCCTACGAGGAGCCGCAGGACGCCGACGTCGTCCTCGACACCACCGGCCGCTCCATCGAGGACTGCCTGGCCGAGGTCCTCGACGCGTTGCCCTTCCCATCCCTCCCTCACCCCCTCGCCGTCAGCCCCCTCTCGCTCAGCCGGTCGAGACCCCCTGATGGCCGACCTCCTCACCCTCTCCGCGCTGTCGGTCCTGCTCGTCAGCTTCGGCGTCGGCATCGTGGTCGGGCTGACCGGGATGGGCGGCGGGGCGCTGATGACCCCGGCGCTGATCTTCCTGGGGGTCAACCCGACCGCGGCCGTGGCCAACGACCTCGTCGCCGCCAGCATCAACAAGTCGGTCGGCGCCTCGGTGCACTGGCGCCGCGGCTCCCCCGACCTCCGGCTGGCCGGGATGCTGATGATCGGCTCGGTCCCGTTCGCCTTCGCCGGCGGCTTCATCGTCAAGAGCGTGGGCGCCGCTGAGGACCAGCAGGAGTTCCTCACCACGGCGATCGGCTGCGCGCTGCTGTTCACGGCCGCGACGTACGCCCTGCGGATGTACCTCCAGCTGCGCCACGTCACCGGGGGCAACCTGCTCAGCGAGGAGCAGCCGCGCGTCCGCGCGGTCCCGACCCTCCTCGTCGGCGCCATCGGCGGGTTGCTGGTCGGCATCACCTCGGTCGGCTCGGGCTCGCTGATCATGGTCGCCCTGCTGCTGATCTACCCGACCCTGTCGGCCGTGCGACTGGTCGGCACCGACCTGGTGCAGGCCGTGCCGCTCGTCCTGGCCGCCGCGGTCGGCCACGTGGTCACCGAGGGCGTCACGTGGGCGGTCCTGGTGCCGCTCGTCCTCGGCGGCACCCCGGGCACCTTCCTCGGCGCCCGGATGGCCGCGTGGGTGACCCAGTCGGTCATCCGCCGCGGCATCGTGATCGTGCTGTCGCTGACCGGGCTGAAGATGCTCGGCGTGCCGCCGGAGTGGGTCGGCATCATCGGCGCCGGGCTGCTGCTCCTCGGCCCGCTGGCCTGGGGCTTCGTCCGGACCCGTCACGGTCTGACCGCGTTCGACAACGACTCCACCGCCTGGCGGGTCACCGCGTCCGACGGCCCGCGCCGCGAGGAGTCCCCACGCGACGCGACGCCGTAGCCGAGCTCAGGCGTACCCCAGGACCTCGGGCCGTCGCTCCGCCCAGGCAAGCGCCGAGGCGATGCCGTCCTCGAGGCCGAGGTCCGACCTCCAGCCGGTGAGCTCTCGGATGCGCTCCACCCGGGCGTACGCCCCGATGGCGTCGCCCACCCGGGGCGGCGCCTCGACGACCGGGACCGGGCGGCCGAAGACCCGCTCGAAGGCTGCCACCAGCTCGCGCACGGTGACGCCCTCGCCCGTCCCGACGTTGAGCGCGACGAAGCCGTCAGGCGCCGTCGACAGCACGTCGTCGAAGCGCTCGACCGCTGCCACGTGGGCGCGGGCGAGGTCCCACACGTGGACGTAGTCCCGCAGGCCGGTGCCGTCCCGCGTCGGCAGGTCGACCCCCGTGATGCGGAAGGCGTCCTGCTGACCGAGGGCGGCCCGCACCAGCTGGCCGAGCACGTGCGAGGGCTCCCGCACGTGGACGCCCGAGCGCAGCTCGGGGTCGGACCCGATCGGGTTGAAGTAGCGGAGGGCGAGTGCCCGCAGCCTGCCGGCGGCCGCGAGATCCTCCATCACCATTTCCATGACCATCTTGGTCCGTGCGTACGGCGAGGCGGGGGCGAGTGGCGAGGACTCGACGACCGTGAAGTCGTCGGTGGGGGCGTAGATGGAGGCGGACGAGGAGAACACCACGTCCGGCCTGCCCAGCTGAGCGAGGGTGTCGAACAGGGTCAGGGACTTGGCGACGTTGTCGCGGTAGTAGTCGTAGGGCTGGGCCACCGACTCCGGCACCACGATGCGCGCCGCCATGTGCACCGTCACGGCGATGTCGGGGTGCTCGTCGAAGACACGCTCGACCAGCGCCCGGTCCGCGATGTCACCCTCGAAGAAGAGCCGCCCGGCAGCGAACTGACGCTGCCCCGTCAGGAGGGAGTCCAGGATCACCGGCGTGTGACCGGCCTGCTCCAGGGCACTCGCCGTCGTCGACCCGATGTAGCCCGCGCCGCCGGTGATGAGAACCTTCATCGGGGAACCCTAGTCGCGCGCGAGACGACGGGGCGGCCACGGGCCTCCGATACCCCCCAGGGCCTTGATACGTCACCCAGCAGCGCCCGAATGGTCCGAAATGGACTGAGGACTAGACCGGCATGGTGTCTCACCGCACACGACATGGTGGGTTCGGTCGTCCACTCCTAGGGTAGGAGTCCGGCTAAGCATCTCGGGCCGACCATTCAAATCGGGGGATTTGTACGTCATGACTGTGCAACTGGTTCACAGTTCTACACGCACGACCCGGGATTCACACGGCCTCAGGTACGTTCCCGTCGTCGCGATCGGACTGGACCTCGTCCTCATCACGTTCAGCGTCTTCGTCGCCGTCCTCGGCCGCGAGAGCGTCTCCCTCCCCGGACCGGCCCCCAGCGCCGACGTGACGTCGACCCTGGAGGTCGCTGGTCCGCTGATGATGTTCGGCTGGGTCGCCCTGCTGTTCCTCATGGGCGCCTACCGGCACCAGGTGTTCGGCGCCGGTCTCGACGAGTACAAGCGCATCATCAACGGCTCCCTCGTGGCCGCCGCCGCCGTCACCTCGGTGTGCTACCTCGCGAACTTCCCCCTGTCGCGAGTGTTCTTCCTGCTGTGTTTCCTCGTCGGCGTCCCCGTGCTCGTGACCGGCCGCCTCCTGCTCCGCCGCAGCCTGCAACGAGCCCGCACCCGCGGCGCCCTGCAGCACCGCGTCCTGATCGCCGGCACCGAGGGCCACGTCGATGAGATCGCGTCGGTCCTGGCACGTGAGTCCTGGCTCGGCTACCGCGTCATCGGTGCACTCACGCCCACCGCGACCGCTGATCGCAACGCGACGGCCTCCGGCGTGCCGCTCGTGGGGCACTCCCGCTCACTCGCCGAGGTCGCCATCGAGGCGGATGTCGACGTGGTCTTCCTCGCCGGTGGTGCCTTCGACACCTCCGCCGACATGCGTCGCCTGGCCTGGGACCTCGAGCACGAGGACATCCAGGTGGTCATCGCCCCGAGCGTCACCGACGTCGCCGCCGAGCGCGTCAGCATCCGGCCGGTCGGTGGCATGCCGCTGATCCACCTCGAGAAGCCTCGGTCCCGCGAGGCGGTGCGCCGCATGAAGCGCACCTTCGACGTCCTCGGCGCGCTGGCCCTCATCTTGGCGTTCTCGCCGGTCTTCGCCTTCGCCGCGTTCCGGGTCTGGCGCCACGACCGTGGCCCCGTGCTGTTCCGCCAGTCCCGCGTGGGCCTCGACGGCGACACCTTCTCCTGCCTGAAGTTCCGCACCATGACGACCAATGCCGAGGAGCTGCTCGCCCGGCTGCATGCGGAGGCGGGCTACGAGGGTGGCCTGTTCAAGCTCGAGGACGACCCCCGCATCACCAAGCCCGGTCAGTGGCTGCGTCGGTTCTCCGTGGACGAGCTGCCCCAGCTGTTCAACGTGCTGCTCGGCCACATGAGCCTGGTCGGCCCGCGCCCCCCGCTGGCACACGAGGTCGCGCAGTACGACGACGACGTGGCCCGGCGCCTGCGCGTCCGCCCCGGCATGACCGGCCTGTGGCAGGTCTCCGGCCGCTCCGACCTGTCGTGGTCCGAGGCCATCCGCCTGGACCTCTACTACGTCGACAACTGGTCGATGGTGCAGGACCTCACGATCTTGTTCCGCACCTTCAGCGCCGTCTTCCGTTCGCGCGGCGCCTACTAGCAGATGATGCGCAGTCGCCTCTCGACCTGGGGCCGACTCACTTCTTCCGGCGCCGAGCGAGCTCCAGACGCAACCGGCGTGGGATCCGCCCAAGTCGGTCGCTGTTCTCGAGGTGCCAGGCACGCCCCTGCAACACAGCGCGCCACGGTTGTGGGCTGGCCTGGGCGGACCCGGCGCGCCACGAGTTGACCCGTCTGAGCCGGCCGTCGCCCCGCCAGAGCTGCCTCACGACCTGCTTGCTCCGGAGCTGCTCGGCCAGGGGCGCGTAGGGGAGCCAGATCTCCTCCTGCCACGGGAACGCCCCCCACACCTCCGCCTCGTGCGGGGTGGGATGAACCCAGAAGGTCCGAAGCAGCTCGAGCACCGGCGCCGCCACGTCCACGTGTGCTGTGTCAGCGGGAAGCATCTCAGCTACCAGCTCGGCGGTGCGCGCCGCGACCCCGTGCACCGTCCCCAGCCCCCATGCGACCACCGGGCCGTTGACCTCGGACTCCAGCACCGGCTCCCACCGCCCCCCGGTCTGCCGGTAGTCGAGGGTCCGGCCGGTCGAACCTGCGCACAGCGTCTCCACCAATGTGTGCGCCGAGCGGAGCCGCTCGAGGGACTGCGGATGAAGGGGCTCGTCGAACAACCACGGCACCAGCAAGGTCTCGCCACGACGTGCAACGTCCGCCGGCGTACCGAGCAGACCCATGTAGAAGTGGTGCAGGCGCGGCCCGTTCATCGATCGCACCAGGTGGTCGACTGCGAAGGCAGCAGAGCCTCCCCAACCCGCATCCACGAGGGCGCTCGGTACGCCGTCGGCGAGACCCTCCTGTCGAAGGTAGGCGATGCTGCGATCCGCCATCGCGCGCCCTCGGCGGCGGACCTCGGTGACCAGGGGCTCGCTCTGCAGCGCTGTGGCCAGTTCCTCGCGCTCCCGCCTGTCGAGCGGGGTGTCCGCCCGGCCCGGGCGGCAGGTGTCGAGCGGAACGAGGGCGAAGACCTCGGAGGGAGTCAGATCAACGCGCGCGAGGAGTGTCGTGGCCGTGTAGTCGGCTCCGGCATCGACCCACCGGGCGAGCAGCTCGTCGTCGGTGGCTGAGGCGCCGAACACCCAGGGTCGCCGCGATGCGTAGAGGTAGCGGAGCTCGATCTCTGGGGCGAGTCGGGCGACCACCGGGCGGGCTGCGGCGAGCATGGACTCGCCGTCACGGGCCACGTAGTACAGCCGTCGCACGCCCCGCAGGCGCGCCTGGTCGACGACCCAGATCGCGAAACCGGTGAGCAGGGCGCCGAGCGGACCGGCTCCCACCTCTGCCTGTGCGACCGGGGCACCGCGGTGGAGCGCTTCCAGACGCGCGATGCGGGAAGCCCCGGCAACGAGCGACAGCACCCCTCCGGAGTCAGCCGCACCGCGCTCCATCAGGTGCTCGTAACGATTGAGCCGCCCCTGGGGCCTCCAGGACGACCGCCACCCCTCGACCCGCGCAGCCGCAACGTCGTTGCGCGGGTGGTCCCCGTGATGGTGCAGGGCAACGCCTGCCCCCAGCTCTGCGGCCACCGCCGTGAACAGACCACCGTGCGCCTTGCTGACGCGACGCTCGCTCGAGGTGAACACCCGGTCGAACTCGCGCGCGAGGCCACGGCTGACGAGCAACTCCCTGACGAACGCCTCTCGGTGCGGAGTGTCGGACACGAAGACCACGGACCCCTGCTCGCGTGCCGAGTCCACCAATTCCACGACCCCGGGAACGGGGACGACCACCTCACGCTCGACCGCCTCCTCGGCGTCGAGCCACCGCCGAGCTTGCGCTGAGTCCACCACCAGCGCGACAGCCACTGCTTCGTAGATCTCCTGCAGGGTCGCGTGCCGCCCCAGGAGCGGTGTCAGCGCCGCTTCGTGCCGGCGGCGCGCCCGCGCGAACACCTGAGGGGTGACGGGCAGGCTGCCCTCTCGACCCAGGCGGTCCGCGACGAGGTCGACCACCGCGTTCGGGTCGCCGACCCGCCGGGTGAGAACGGTGTCGAAGACGTCGAACGACGTCGTTGTGGCCGTCACAGGGTCTCCACCCCACAGGGGCACCGGAAGAGAAGCATCGCCTACTCGCCTGATGTTGACCAGGCGAACTCGCGGGGAGTTGTCCCGGCGGCCGCATCACGCAGACGTGGCCCGAGGCGGTCCGCGCCGCAGGCCTTGTCCACCCCCTCCTGCTCGGCACCCGCGATGCGCCCCGGAGCGGATCCGCCGGTACGGCGGCCATTGATGTGCCTCGAGTTCCGGACCATGGCTGCCCGCACCGAGGCGTCAGCCGCAGGTGCACACCGACGGGGTCGGACCCACGGCGTGTCCGCCGGGCACCCTCAACGGACTGGTTCTCATATACCCGAACATCATGACCCGGCGATCGCGACTAGATCAGGAGATCGAACCGGATGGCTCAGCGGCGACCGAGGGCCCGGTAGCTGAACCCCGCCGCCCGCCAGGCCTCGGCGTCGAGGCAGTTGCGTCCGTCGAGCACCCGACGGCCCGCCACCAGCCCGGCGACGTGCGCGGGGTCGAGGTCGACGTACTGCTTCCACTCGGTCAGCACGAGCACCAGCTCGGCACCGGTGAGCGCCTCGTCGACGTCGTGGGTGAACGCGAGGTCGGGCCACTTGCGCTGGGCGTTGGTGATGGCCTCCGGGTCGGTGACCACGACGTCGGCACCCTGGAGGGCGAGCTGGGCTGCCACGCTCAGGGCGGGCGAGTCACGCACGTCATCGCTGTCGGGCTTGAAGGACGCACCCAGGACGGCGATACGACGACCCTGGATGGAGCCGCCGAGCTCGTCACGGGCCAGGTCGACCATCCGGACGCGCCGGCGCATGTTGATCGCGTCGACCTCGCGCAGGAAGCTCAAGGCCTGGTCGACGCCCAGCTCCCCCGCACGTGCCATGAAGGCGCGGATGTCCTTGGGCAGGCAGCCGCCACCGAAGCCGACGCCGGCGTTGAGGAAGCTGCGGCCGATGCGCTCGTCGAGCCCGATGGCGTCGGCGAGGAACGTGACGTCGGCACCCGAGGCCTCGCACAGCTCGGCCATGGCGTTGATGAAGGAGATCTTCGTGGCCAGGAACGAGTTGGCCGCCACCTTGACCAGCTGTGCGGTGGCCAGGTCGCCCACCAGGCGCGGGCTGCCCTCGGCGATGGCGCTCGCGTAGATCTCGTCGAGCACGGTCACCGCTCGGGCACCGGCCTCGCCGTCGGCGACGCCGTAGACGATCCGGTCGGGGTGCAGGGTGTCCTTGACCGCCTTGCCCTCGCGCAGGAACTCAGGGTTCCAGACCAGCTCCGCCTCAGGTTGGACGTCGTGGACGCGGTTGGCGAGGCGCTCGGCGGTGCCGACCGGCACGGTGGACTTCCCCACCACGACGTCGCCGGGGGCGAGGTGGGGCAGCAGCGACTCGATCGCGGCGTCGACGTACGTCAGGTCGGCGGCCATCTCCCCGGCGCGCTGCGGAGTGCCCACGCAGACGAAGTGCACCCGCGCCCCGGCGACCTCCGCGGGATCGGTGGTGAAGCGGAGCCGCCCCGTGGCCCCGGCGGAGGTCAAGATCTCGGGCAGTCCCGGCTCGAAGAACGGGGCGCGACCGGCGGAGAGCGCCTCGACCTGCGCGGCGTTGACGTCCAGGCCGACGACCTCGTGGCCGAGCTCGGCCATGCAGGCCGCGTGGACGGCGCCGAGGTAGCCACAACCGATCACAGAGATCTTCACGGGGGTGAACCTATCTGGGACGGAGCCGGGCACATGCAACAGGCGCGCTGCGACCCGGGGGTCGCAGCGCGCCTGTGAGGTGCGAGGTGGGTCAGAGCGCCTTGCGCTTGGCGGCCACCAGGGTGACACCGCCGACCAGGAGCAGCGCGAGCGCGCCGGCCAGGGTCAGCATGGTGCCGGAGTCGGCACCGGTGGCGGGCAGGTTGCCCGAGCCGGAACCCGAACCAGCCGAGCCCGAGCCGGAGCCCGAACCGGCGGCCGGAGCGGTGCCGTCACCGTCATCGGTGCCGCCGCCCTGGCTGCCCTGGGGGACGAAGATCTCGGTGGAGCCGAGCTCGTTGCCCTCGGCGTCGGTGCCGGTGGCGAGGTAGCTGCCGGCCCCGCAGAGCTCGACGGTGAAGGTCGCGGTGCCGTCGGGACCGGCGTTCTGGGTCTCCTCGAAGACCACGGTGCCGTCCTCGTCGATGACGGTGAGGGTCAGGTCGGTGTCGACGGGGCCCTCGACCGTGACCTGGCTGGTGTAGCAGCCGTTGCCGGACGGAGCCGGCGGGGTGGCCGAGACGCCACCCTCCTCACCGGGGTAGGCCTGGGCGGCGGTCGGGGCGAGCAGGACGAAGAACGCGGCTACGAGAAGCGCGATCAGGCGGGTGACCTTCATGGTCATCTCCCAAGAGTGTGGGGGGACGGAATCCGAGAGGTCGTGCTAAGAGCAGCCTGATCCCTCGACGCGGACGTTAGCAGGCTTGGTCCCGGGCGTATACCGAATCGCAAAATCGGACGATAGGGACTGTCCGCCCATCGTCACCACGAGGTCCTTCACCTGCCCCGGGGCGAGCGTGAAGTCGCGGGTGCCGGCCTGGAGCCCGTCGTGCTTGTAGGTGACGAGGTCCTCACGCCCGTCGCTGGCCTTGACCCCGGTGATGGACCAGCCGGGCGGCGCGTAGACGACCACCTGGATGCGTAGGTCACCTGGGCGCGCGCGGCCGACGATGCCGGTCACCGACGGGGGGAGCTCAGCTCCGCGCGGCACCGCCGAGCGAAGCTCGACCTGGCCTGCGCCGACGTCGTCGTCCCACAGCTCTCCGGCTCCGTCGTGATCCGGACCCGCTGGTAGGAGCTGGTCTTGGAGCCGATCCGGTCGTGGAGGTACACCCCGATCCGCGGCGAGTCGAGCGTGGGGTCACGCAGCGTCTGCCCCAGGCGGGTGTCCTCCAGGATGGACTGCTCCCGGCGCTCGGCCGACCACACCATGATCCGACGCTCCTCCACCCCCTGCGCCAGCGCCCGGGTCAGGGCGGTCGGGTCACCGTCGACGGTGCGGACGCGGTCGAAGACCTGACGAGCCGCCTGCGCGAAGACCTCGTTCTGCGCCACCGGGTCCGGCACGTCGCGGTAGACGTCGACGAGCAGCTTCTGGGTCGCGTTGCGGCCGGTGAGGCGGCCGGCGTCAGTCTGCACCGGGCCCACCGCGCGCAGGATCAGCTGGAGCGCCCAGGGGTCGACCGAGGCAACCCCGTCGATGCGGCCGCCCTCGCGTCGCTGCCACATCTCGGTCATCAGCTCGGCCGCTCGAGGGAAGTCCGGCGAGTCGGTGACGTTGGCGGGAACCGGCCGAGCACCGTGCCGTAGAGCGCCTCCTCGGCCTTCGACAGCGGCAGCACGGGACGCTGCGAACGAGCCGATGTCCGCGGCCGTGGTCTGCCGTACCAGCTCGACCCGCCCGTCCTCGGCCCGCAGCAGCGCGATGGCGCCCGGGATGCCGCCCAGCGACCGCTGCTCGGCCGTGTTCTGGGCGAGCAGAAGGTAGTTGCGACGGACCGTCCCCGCCGAGCATGTCGGGCAGCAGCCGGCCCGCGAGCGACGCGGTCCGCGCCAGGCGCGAGGTACGGTCGAGCAGGTCCTGGGTGTCCTCGACCCGGGTGCGCAGCGCGCGGGACCAGGCCGTCGGTCGAGATCGCCGCAGCGTCCTCGTCGGCCTCGGCCAGCAGCACCGACGCCCGGGTCAGCTGGCCGCTCGCATCACGGAGCGGGTCGAGCTCGACCTTCCCGTTCCTCAGGCCGATGTCGCGGGGGTCGACGTACGACAGCGCCGTCATCACGGCGGGCAGCGCCCCCTGGGCCACGTCGTCGGCGGTCGTGGTCAGGCGGCGGGCCGCATCGACGTCGTCACCCACGACGGGGACCAACGTGGCGGCTCCCCAGAGCGGGCCCGCCAACGACGAGCGCGCCGTCCTGGTCTCCTCCTGGGCACGCCCCAGGGCCTCCTCCGCACCCGCCACGTCCCGGTCCAGGAGCCGTGCCCGGAACTCCCCGATAGCGTTGTTGGCGGCCTGGGCGCTGCGGTACGCCGACCACGCCTGCCACCCCATGAAGGCACCGAGAAGCACCACGACCAGCAGCAGGCCGAGCCGAGATCCGGAGGACCGGCCGGCGGCGCAGGCCTGCCGACCCCGTCCGTGCGAGCGCCGAGCACGTCGACGGGAGTCAGCCATTCGCGCAGCGTAGACGAGGCGCCCTCGCCGTCCGGGACGGCCCGCTGGGACGGCGTGCGGCGTCCCGTCTGCGGGCGGACTCGCCGTTGTCGTAGGGTGGCCGCGCTCGTCCGACCGGCGGGCGGACGTCGAAGGGACCCACGTGGAGCTGCGCGACTACCTCCGCATCGCCCGGCGCCGGTGGATCCTCATCGCGCTGACCACGCTGACGGCCCTCGGACTGGCCGCGGTCTTCACCGCCCAGGCCACGCCTCAGTACGAGTCGAGCGCCCGCGTCTTCATCTCCACCTCGGCCGCAGGCTCCTCCTCGGACGCCTACCAGGGCGGCCTCTTCAGCCAGCAGCGCGTGGCGTCGTACGCCGACGTCGTCAACGGCGTCGACATCGCCCAGCGCGTCGTCGACGACCTCCAGCTCGACGTCAGCGCCGAGTCGCTGGCCTCCCGGATCACGGCCACGGTCGTGCCCGAGACCGTGCTGCTCCAGGTCTCCGTGCGCGACGCCAACCGCTTCGAGGCGCAGCGGATCAACCAGGCGCTGATGGTGCAGATCCAGGACGTCATCACCGAGCTCGAGACGCCTCCCGGGCGCCGGGTCGCCACCCTCAAGGCCACCGTGGTCGACGCCCCCCAGCTGCCGACGAGCGCCGTCTCGCCGCAGCCGACGCGCAACCTCGGCCTGGCGCTGGTGCTCGGTCTGCTCCTGGGGGTAGGACTGGCGGTGACGCGCGAGCTGCTCGACACCAGCGTCAAGGCCATCATCGACGTCCCGGACATGCAGGACGTCCCGGTGCTCTCGGGACTGTCCTACGACCCCCAGGTGTTCGCCAAGCCGCTCATCACCGACCTGCCGTCGCACTCCCCGCGTGTCGAGGCCTTCCGGGTGCTGCGGACCAACATGGAGTTCCTCGACGTCGACGCCAACAGCAAGGTGTTCGTGGTCACCAGCTCGGTGCCGGGCGAGGGCAAGTCGACGACCTCCACCAACTCGGCCCTCGCGTTCGCCGTGGCGGGCCGCAACGTGCTCCTCGTCGACGCCGACCTGCGGCGGCCCCAGGTCGCCAACCTGCTGGGACTGGTCGACAGCGTGGGCCTCACGACCGTGCTGGCGGGCCAGGCCAGCGTCGACGACGCGCTCCAGGTGCACGCCGACTCGGGGCTGAGCGTCATCACCTCCGGCGCCATCCCGCCCAACCCGGCCGAGCTGCTCCAGTCGCGGGCCATGCAGGAGCTGCTCGACCAGCTGCGCGACCGGTTCGCCGTCATCGTCATCGACGCGCCCCCTCTCCTCCCGGTGACCGACGCGGCGCTGCTCACGTCCGAGGCCGACGGTGCCGTGGTCGTCGTACGCCACGGCAGGACGACCAAGGACCAGCTGCGCGGTGCCGCCGATCGACTGGGCAGCGTCGACGCCCAGCTGCTCGGGGTCGTGTTCAACATGATCCCCGAACGCGGTGCCGGCTACGGGTACGGCTATGGCTACGGCTACGGCTACGGCCCCGACGAGAAGACCAGCTCGTCCCAGGGACGCCTGACCTGGCGCCAGCGCCGCGACCAGCGACGTCAGCGCAAGCAGTCCGACGGCGACCACCAGTCGGACGAGGGCACGCTGTCCGCCTCCCACCGCGCCTGACGCCGCACGTTCAGTCCCGCGTGGGCCACCGGTCCGCGACGGCTGCCACCGACGTACGGCGCCGCGCCAGGTCGTCGGCCATGCCGGCACAGGCCTGGGCGAGGGTCCGTGAGACCACCGACGCCGCCTGGTAGGGGTCCATGCGACGGGCGGCCTCGGGCGCGTAGTCGGGCACCTCGGCGTGCGAGATCAGCGGGTGCTGCGGCCGTACGTCGAGCTCGCCGTCGCCGAAGAGCTCCTCGTGCATCTTCTCGCCGTCGCGCAGCCCCGTGAACACCACGTCGACGGGCTTGCCGGAGAGGGAGATCAGCTGCTGCGCCACGTCGCGGATCGCGATCGGCTCCCCCATGTCCAGCACCATCACGTCGCCCCGCGACCCGATGGCGCCGGCCTGGATGACCAGCTGGACCGCCTCGCGGATCGTCATGAAGTACCGCGTCACGCGCGGGTCGGTGACCGTGATGGGGCCACCGCCGGCGATCTGGGCGGTGAAGGTGGTCAGCACCGAGCCCCGGCTGCCGAGCACGTTGCCGAAGCGCACGCTCATGAACAGCCCCGCGGCGTCGCGCGAGGCCGTCGCCGTCAGACCCTCGGCGAGGCGCTTGCTGTAGCCCAGCACGCTGCACGGGTTGGCGGCCTTGTCCGTGGACACGTTGACGAAGCGCTCGACGCCGGCCTCGACGGCCGCGGCCAGGACGTGCTGCGTGCCCCAGACGTTGGTCTTGACTGCCTCGCCGGGCGCGGACTCGAGGAGCGGCAGGTGCTTCAGCGCCGCCGCGTGGAAGACCACGTGGGGTGCCCGCCGGGCGAACAGCTCCCTGACGTAGCGCTCGTCGCGGATGTCACCGAGCTCCGTGTCGTCGGAGTCGAGCATCGCGCGCCCGGTGATGGAGAGCTGGACGGCGTGCAGCGCGCTCTCGTCCCGGTCGAGCATGATCAGCTCCGACGGCCCGAACCGGGCGATCTGCCGGCACAGCTCGGAGCCGATCGAGCCGCCGGCCCCGGTGACGAGCACCCGCTTGCCGGTCAGGTAGTCCGCGATCGACTCCACGTCGGTCTCGACGGGCTGGCGCCCCAGGAAGTCGGTGACGTCGATGTCGCGCACGTCCGCGATGTCGACGTGAGCGGGGTTGTGGAGGTTGCTGACGCTGGGCAGCACCTTGAGGTCGATGCGGTGCTCGGTGGCGAGCCTGCTCACCACCGACACGAGCTCCGAGGGTGCGCTCGGGATGGCCAGGATCGCGATCCGGGCGCCCACCTTGCGGGCCACCTCCGCGAACTCGAAGGCCGAGCCCGCCACCGGCACGCCGCTGAGCCGGCGGTGCGACTTCTTGGGGTCGTCGTCGACCAGCGCCACCGGGCGCCACTCGCACTGCGGGTCGCGCAGCATCGAGGCGACGAGCTGGGCGGCCCCGTTGCCGGCCCCGATCACCACCACCGGCTCGCGGACCGAGGTGTCGAGGTGACGGCGCACGTCGGTCCAGTCCCGCGCCATCCGGTACGCCGCGCGCCCGCCGACGATGAGCACGAAGGCCATCATCGAGGCGGTGACCGTCAGCGAGACCCGGGCCGGCGCTCCCGCCGCCAGGTTGATGGACACGACGAAGAGCCCGACCAGGCCGCACACCAGGCTGGCGAGCACGGCGTCGGCGAACGAGCCCACGGGCGAGCGACCGAGGTGCAGGTGCAGCGGCAGCCCGATGCCGACGAAGGCGATGCCGCAGGAGACCCCGAGCACGAGGGCCGAGGGCAGCACCAGCGGCGGGCTGTAGCCCACCGCCACCTGGAGGAGCGCCATCGCGACGAAGCCGACGAGCCACGACGCCGAGTCGTAGGTCACCAGCGCGAGCGTCCGGGTCTGGCGGAGGCGGCTGAAGGCGTCCTGCACGGGGGCTCCCGGGATTCGAGCGGTGCGTCCGTACGACGCCGCGGCGGTCGTGCCGGGCCGATCGGACGTGATCGCCCTGAAACTACCCCAAACAGTGCGTCGCCGCGTCGAGAGCGCGATCCGCCGGCTCATCTCGCCCGAGTCGATGGACTTTGGTCTCATTCGGCTCGGGTGGCGCGGCCGGACGCGTCGGCGTGGATACGATGTGGGCTGCCCATCACCGACGAGAGGCATCTCCACCTGATGTCCCAGCCGCACGCCGACTACCGACTGAGCCAGCTCGACCAGCTCGAGGCCGAGTCGATCCACATCTTCCGCGAGGTCGCGGCCGAGTTCGAGAAGCCGGTGCTGATGTTCTCCGGCGGCAAGGACTCCATCGTCATGCTGCGGCTGGCGGAGAAGGCCTTCTACCCGGCCAAGATCCCCTTCCCGGTGCTCCAGGTCGACACCGGCTACGACTTCCCCGAGGTGCTGGAGACCCGCGACAACTGGGTCAGCCGGCTCGGCGTACGCATGATCGTGGCCAGCGTCGAGGAGGCCATCGCCGAGAAGATCGTCGTCGACGACGGCAAGACCAGCCGCAACCGGCTGCAGATCGGCACCCTGCTGCACGCGATCGAGGAGAACGGCTTCACCGCCGCCTTCGGTGGCGGCCGCCGCGACGAGGAGAAGGCCCGCGCCAAGGAGCGCGTCTACTCCCACCGCGACGACTTCGGGCAGTGGGACCCCAAGAACCAGCGCCCCGAGCTGTGGAGCCTCTACAACGGCCGCATCCACGGCGGCGAGCACATGCGGATCTTCCCGCTGAGCAACTGGACCGAGCTCGACATCTGGCACTACCTCGCGCAGGAGCGGGTCGAGATCCCGTCGATCTACTACTCCCACCAGCGCCGCGTCTTCGAGCGCGACGGCATGCTGCTCTCCGAGAGCGACTTCAACCCCACCAAGGCCGGCGAGACCGTCGAGGAGCGCACGGTGCGGTTCCGCACCGTCGGCGACCTGACCCTGACCGGGTGCGTGGAGTCCGAGGCCGACACCATCGAGCGGATCATCGAGGAGGTCGCCGTCGCCCGGGTCACCGAGCGCGGCGCCACCCGGGGGGACGACCGGTTCTCCGAGGCCGCCATGGAGGACCGCAAGAAGGAGGGCTACTTCTGATGAGCACCACCGAGAACACCACCGAACCCACGCTCGAGGACCTCGGCGTCGGCCAGATGGACCTCCTGCGCTTCGCCACGGCCGGATCGGTCGACGACGGCAAGTCCACGCTGATCGGCCGGCTGCTGCTCGACTCCAAGGCGATCTTCGAGGACCAGCTCGAGGCGGTCGAGGCCACCAGCCAGTCCAAGGGCTACGGCTACACCGACCTGGCCCTGCTGACCGACGGCCTGCGCTCGGAGCGCGAGCAGGGCATCACGATCGATGTCGCCTACCGCTACTTCGCGACCCCGAGCCGCAAGTTCATCATCGCCGACACGCCCGGCCACGTGCAGTACACCCGCAACATGGTCACCGGCGCCTCCACCGCCGACCTGGGCCTGGTGCTGGTCGATGCCCGCCACGGCCTGACCGAGCAGTCGCGCCGCCACGCGGTGATCCTCTCGCTGCTGCGGGTCCCCCACATGGTGCTCGCGGTCAACAAGATGGACCTCGTCGACTACGACCAGGCCGTCTACGACCGGATCCGGCGCGAGTTCACGGCGTTCGCCACCAAGCTCTCGATCCCCGACCTCGAGGTCATCCCGATCTCGGCGCTCAAGGGCGACAACGTGGTGACCCGTTCGGAGCACATGCCGTGGTACCAGGGCTCGTCGCTGATGCACCACCTCGAGAACGTCCACGTGGCCTCCGACCGCGACCTGATCGACGCGCGCCTGCCGGTGCAGTACGTCGTGCGGCCGAAGTCCGACGAGTTCCACGACTACCGCGGGTACGCCGGCCAGCTGGCCGGCGGCATCCTCAAGCCGGGCGACGAGGTGGTCGTGCTGCCCAGCGGCATGACCTCCAGGATCGCCGGCATCGACCTGTTCGACCGCGAGATCACCGAGGCGTACCCGCCCATGTCGGTGACGGTGCGCCTCGAGGACGACGTCGACGTCAGCCGCGGCGACATGATCGCCCGGTTGAACAACGCTCCCACGGCCAGCCAGGACATCGACGCGATGGTCTGCTGGATGACCAACGAGCCGCTGCACCCGCGCCAGAAGCTCGCGATCAAGCACACCACCCGCACGGGCCGGGCGCTGGTCAAGGACATCCAGTACCGCCTGGACATCAACACGCTGCACCGCGACCAGGAGACCAAGGAGCTCGGCCTCAACGAGATCGGGCGGGTTCAGCTGCGCACCACCGTGCCGCTGCTGTGCGACCCCTACTCGAAGAACCGCACGACGGGGTCGTTCATCCTCATCGACGAGGCCACCGGGGTCACCGTCGGCGCGGGGATGATCAACGCGGGCAGCTGAGCGGGTGCGGGGCGCGGGGCTGACACCGCAGGAGGTACGACGGGTCCAGCTCGACGTGCTGGGGGCGTTCGACGACTTCTGCCAGGAGCATGCGCTCACCTACGCGCTCACCTACGGCTCGCTCCTCGGGGCGGTGCGTCACCAGGGCTTCATCCCCTGGGACGACGACGTCGACGTGATGATGCCGCGCACCGACTTCGACCACCTACGTCGGCACGCACGGATCGGTGCCTTCCGGGTGGGCGGCGCCCTTGACGACTCCCGTCGGTGGCCGGTCCCCTACGTCAAGGTGTTCGACCCGACGACGGTCGTCACCGGCGAAGGCAGGTTCGAGCCCGAGGTCGGGGTCAACATCGACGTCTTCCCCCTCGACGGCTTCCCCGAGGGTCGGCGACCACGGCTTCGCCGGCGCTGGACGGCGGGGGCAACCCGCCTGCTGACCTGGCAGGCGATCGTCGACCGTCCGGAGCGCTCGCTCCTGCGGCAATGTGCGGTGGCCACTGCCCGACCTGCCCTGGAGCGCCTGCCGCGCCAGGCGTTGCTCGCCTCGGTCGACCGCGGCGCCGAGCCAGTGCTCGGTGATTGCGCCGGCATCCTCGTGGGTTCCTACCAGTGGTCGGTGCCGACCACGGCGCTGCTGCCGGTCGCGCAGCTACCGTTCGAGGGAGACCTGCGCAACGTCCCAGCAGAGCCCGACACCGTGCTGCGCCGGATGTACGGCGAGCACTACCTGTCTCCGCCCCCGCTCCACGCACGACGCAGCCACCACGTCTTCACCGCCTACTGGCAATGAGCGACCAGCCTCCGGTACCGCCGATCCTGGCCGAGACGGGTGCGGCACCCCCCGGGAGCGCTCACCGCCGGATGGCGCTGTCGGTCGTGGACCAGGGCCTCTCGAGCGGCAGCAACTTCGTGCTGGTGTTCCTGCTCGCGAGGAGCAGCTCGCCCAGCGAGCTGGGTCTGATCCTCATCGGTTACACCATCCTCACGCTGTCCGTCACGCTCGGCCGCAACACCTTCGGAGCAGTCCTGGGCATGGACCTTCCGCGTGCCACACCGGACGAGGCTCGACTCCTGCTCCGGCGGACGACCGCCTCCGTGCTGGCCACGTCCTTGCTGACCGCCACGGCGCTCGCCGGGTTCGCACTGCTCCTTAGCTCGCCGCGCGCCGCGGTCACCGTCGTGGTCCTCGCCGTGGCATCGCCGATCCTGCTGCTCCAGGACATCCAGCGCTACTGGGCGGTCGCCGTCGGTCATCCCGGTCACGCCGTTGCGGCCGACGCCGTCTGGTTCGCCGTCGCGTTCGCGGGCTTCGTGCTCCCGTTGGCGCTCGGCACGGGGACCAGCGCGGCGGTCGGGGCCGCGACGTGGGCGGCGGGCGCCCTGCTCTCCAGCCTCGTGCTCGCGTTCCTCGGCTACCTCGCGCGTCCACTGTGGTCCGGGCTGGGAGGCTGGCTGGTCGCCGACGTCCGTCGCGGACAGCTCAGCGCTGACGCTCTACTGGCCTGTGTCGTTCCCCTGGTCAACGGTGCGGCGGTCGCGGCGGTCGGCGGTCCTCAGCTGATCGCCGCCATCCGGGGGGCGGCGACCCTGTTCGGCCCACTCAACCTGCTCAGCGCCACCATCCCCCTCGCCCTGGTGCCCGAAGCTATCCGGGCGACCCGTGCCCGCGCGCAACGACTGTTCACCCTGACGACGTGGACGTACGGCGTCCTGTCGGTGACTCTGGCGCTGGTCCTACACCTGTTGCCCAACAGCACGGGAAGCGCCTTGCTCGGGGAGACCTGGCCCTTGGTGCAGGCCATCGTCCTGATCACCGGCCTGGAGTACGTCGGGTTGGGGATCTGGTCCGTGGCCCGGGCTCGGCTCCGCGTCCAGGACAGGCTGGCAGCTGCGCTGCGACTGCGCGTGGTCTTCTCCGTCGTCAGCATCGTGCTGCCCGTCGTCGTGGTGCTGGTGCTGCCCACTGCGGCAGCGGTAGCCGCCAGCCTCGCGGTCGGCTCGCTCGTGATGAGCCTCGTCGCCTACCGGTCTTCGCGGCGCGGTCAGTCCTAGATCCCGTCGTTCGGTCCCGGTCGCGACCTGGCACGGACGAACCAGTCAGCGAGCAGCAGCACCGAGAGTTGCACGGCAGCCGACTGAAGTGACCCGCGCACCATGATCAGCAGGTAGATCGGCAGCACCCACACGAGGGGTGACGGCCGCATGCCCCGAGCGACGACGGCACTGACCACATCGTCACGGCTACGCATCCACCAGCCGAACGCCAGCATCCCGATGACCAGCAGGCCCCATCCACCATTGACGAGCATCTCGGCCACCAGCGGCGAGGACAGGTTGGTCAAGTCGTAACCCATGCGTTCGGCGATGAAGGCGCCCGTGCCGATCGGCTTGTCGGGCCACACCGAACGAGGGACCCAGAACAGCGGCACGCCCAGCAGCTGGTACCCCCAGGAGATCCCGTCCGCAGAGATGATGTGCAAGGCGCTGCTCGTCTGTACCGCCCCGTCGAAGTCGCCGTTGGTCAGTGCGACGACGGGGTCGAAGGTCTCGGTGACGGGGCCCTGGCTGCGGAACGCGTCGGCCAGGGGGAAGACGAAGGCAAGTCCCGCGATGAAGCCGAGCGAGGAGATGCGCACGCGCGCCGGGGTCGCGTAGGCACCCAGCCCAGCCAGCATCGCCAGGATGACCGTCCCTGTGACGTAGCGCGGGCTACTGATCGGGTTGACCGAGAACAGGACCGCGGCGCCGGTCAGCAGGGGCCACACCAGTAGCCGCGGCCTGCTGAGCGCGGCGCGCTGCTGGTTCAGCCGCAGGAACGCCAGAAACGCGACCAGCAGCGGCAAGGTACAGCCCGCGACGACTAGGACCCCCAGCCCCGCGTCGGACCACAGGACCTCGTGGAGACCACGCAGGCGCTCACGGTTGCTGACCAGCGCACCCGGGCCCACCCGTGACAGGTAGTAGACGTTCAGCGCCAGCGCCACCCCCGCGAGGACGAACGTGCGGGTCTGGCTAACGTCGCTTTGCAGCTTGTCCGGGGAGACGTGCCACGGGCGACGGGCGCCCAGCCACAGCCCGACCAGGGCGGCGGCGGAGCCGATGAGGATCGCCCACATGGCGTCGTCGAGACGATCCATGAAGAACCACGGTGTCGTGTTCGGGTAGTCCCCGCGCTGGAACTGCACGAGCGGGGCCAGACCCAGGAACACGTAGGTGAAGGTCCAGAAGCTGAGCTCCATCCCGCGCGGCTCCCCTCGGCCCAGCAGCCACGAGAGGCGAAGTCCGGAGAGCGCGATGACGGCGACGGCCAGCACCGACTTTCCCCCGCCGGTCCCGTCGACCAGCAGCCCGGGGACCAGCAGCGCCAGGACGGTCGCCGCGAGCAGTCCGACCACGCCTCGCGCCGATGGCGTCGGGGTCACGACGTCGGCGCCCGAGGTGGGGCGAACCTCGGGCCTCGCCTGCGCGCGGGCCGCGCTCCGAGCGCTCACCGTGCCGGCTCCGCGTGCGGAGCGAGTTGGGAGGAGACGACGTCGAGGTACGCCTCCGCACGCTGACGTGCCGTCGGCCACCCTCGGGCCAGCTCCAGCCCGCCGCTCCGGCGTCGGTCGGTGGCCTCGGAGCCCGCCAGTACCTGGTCGAGGGCGTCGGCGAGGCTTGCCGGGTCGTGGGGGTCGACGTAGGCGGCGGACTCCCCCACGACGTCACGGACGAAGTCGCGGTCGGACGCCACCAGCGGACTGCCCGAGGCGAGCGCCTCGAGGGGCGTGACGGAGAAGCACTCGGCCAGGCTGGGGAAGACCGTACCGACGCACGCTGCGTAGAGGGCGGGCGCCTGCGCCACGGCGATGGGACCGACGTTGACCGAGTGCTCCCTGGTCTCCGACGACAGGGCGTTCCACTCCTCGGCCTCGAGCGTGAGGGCGAACCGGACCTCGCGGCCGTGCCGCTCCCGGAGCAACCGGCCTGCAGGGCCCAGCAGGTCGTGGTTCTTGTGGGGGTATCCACGCGCCACGTAGCAGAACATCGGGACCGTCGCATCGGGCACCTCGACGGGCAGCTGGCGCGAACGCTCGACGAAGACCGCGTTGAGCACGTTGGGCACGACGACGATGCGGTCGCGGTCGCACCCCCACCGCTCGACCAGTGTGCGCGCGACGAAAGCGGCCTCCGCCACCACCAGGTCGCACCGGCGGAACAGTGCCCGGGACAGCCGGGCGCGAATGGCACGGCGTGCCTGTGCCGATGCGGGCTGCGGCGGGAGAGCATCGGGGAACAGGCTCGAGACGTCGGCGAACCCCACGACCTGCCGGCGGGCGCGACGCGGCGTGTAGTTGGGGCCGAAGACCGTGAACGAGACGTCGAACTCCCGGCGTCGCAGCGAGGGTCGCGCCAGGTCCGACCAGGTCCGGCGTACCACCCGGACGTCCAGGTGGTCGGTCGACCTGGTCAGGTCGCGGCGCACGACGTCCGACACCTCGACGACGACGTCCGCGAGCCACGGCCACCTCGCCAGTGCGACCTCGTCCTGCACCAGGGCCGCCAGCTCGTCGACGAACGACGCGCCCACCTGCACACCGCCACCGACCCGGAGGTTGCCCGCGTCGATGAGGACCGAGACGGTCATGAGGGCACCCGGATGCCCGCCCAGGCGTGATGCCTCCCCGCCGTGGACAGGATGAAGTTCACCGCCCTGGTCGAGGCGTTGTCGATCTCGTACTCCGGGGGGATCGCACCGCGCTCCGTGGCAGCCATCGCGACACCGACGTTGCGCAAGGTGTCCTCGACGTCGAGCCCGGTCATCAGGATCGCGCCGGCGTCCAGTGCCTCCGGGCGCTCGATGGAGTCGCGCAGGGTCACCGCCGGGAACCCGAGGATCGCGCTCTCCTCGGAGATCGTCCCGCTGTCGGAGAGGACGCAGGCGGCCCCCATCTGCAGCCGGTTGTAGTCGTGGAACCCGAACGGCTCCATGAACTCGATGCCGTCGACGCGTCGAGCCGTCGAGCGCCTCGAGCCGCTTGCGCGTCCGCGGGTGCGTGGAGACGACGACGCGTGCCCCCAGCGCTCGTGCACGGCCTGCAGGCAGTCCAGCAGCATGCGCAAGCGCGTCGGGCGAGTCGACGTTCTCCTCGCGGTGGGCGCTGACGAGGAAGTAGCCGCCGCGGCTCGAGCCCGAGGCGTCCAGGACGTCCGAGGCCTCGATCTGCGGACGGAAGTGCTCCAGCACCTCCCGCATGGGCGAGCCGGTCAGGAGGATGCGCCGGGGGTGCAGCCCCTCGGCGAGCAGGTTGCGCCGGGCGTGCTCGGTGTAGACGAGGTTGAAGTCGGCGACGTGGTCGACCAGCCGCCGGTTGGTCTCCTCCGGCACGTTCTCGTCGAAGCAGCGGTTGCCGGCCTCCATGTGGTAGACGGGGATCCGCATCCGCTTGGCCATCAGCGCGGCGATGCAGCTGTTGGTGTCGCCCAGGACGAGGACCGCGTCGGGTCGTTCCGCGAGCAGCACCTCGCTCGGTCCCGATCAGCGTCTCGCCGAGCACGCGACCCAGCGAGGACGTGTCGACGTCCGAGCAAGTGGTCGGGCTCCCGCAGCGCCGAGGTCGTCGAAGAACACCTGGTTGAGCGCGTGGTCGTAGTTCTGGCCGGTGTGCACCAGCACGTGGTCGACGCGCTCGTCCAGGCGCGCGATCACCCGCGACAAGCCGGATGATCTCCGGCCGCGTGCCGACGATGGTCATTACCTTCACGCTGCGCTCGCCCCCTCGGTCGGACCGAGCGCCCACGCCGGACGGCTCGCATGCATCTCGTGGACCATCTCGGGCCAGGGGCGTGGCCGGTAGCCGGTGGCGGAGTGCAGACGGTCCGCCCTCATCGACCGGTCACAGCGGAAGTCCTCGTCCGGAACGATCTCACCCGCCCACCCGTACGCGTCGGCAACCAAGCGCAGCAGCTCGAGCTTGCTCACGGGCTCGGAGGCCACGTGGAAGAGGCCCTGGAGTGCGGGCAACGGCAGCGCGACGTCCACGAGGAGCCGGGCGAGCTCCCGCGTCGTCACACCGCTGTAGATCGCGTTCGCGAACCCGCGGACCGTCGTGGGCGGTTGGCTCAGGAACCAGTCGACCAGGGAGGCATGACGCCTGACCTCGTGCCCGATGATGGAGGTGCGCAGCGTGAGCGCGGGCGCCGCCACCTCGCCCAGCAGCTTGCTGCGGCCGTAGAAGTCGACAGGGTCCGGGAGGTCGTCCTCGCTGTAGCCGCCCCGCCGCCCGGAGAAGACGCAGTCCGTGCTCACGTGCACGAACCTCGCGCCGGCGTCGGCGCAATCGGACGCGAGCAGGTGCGGGAGCAGCGCGTTGGCCTCGACCGTGGGGACGGCGTCGTGCACGCCGGCGGCCTGCTTGATCACACCGACCGCGTTGACGACGACGTCCGCGCCCGCCACCGCGTCCCGGCGCGACCCCGCGTCGAAGACGTCCACGCCGTCGACCAGCGACCCCCCGACCGCGCCGAGGAAGGCCTCCGGCAGGCCCGCCAGGTCCCGTACGGTCCCGACCACCTCGAGGTCCGAGGAACCCGACAGGTGCTGGACGAGGGCCGACCCGAGCATGCCCGAGGCGCCGATGACGACGACCCGTGTGCGTCCGGTGGGGGTGGGCGAGGCCATCAGCACCCGTCTCTTCCGCTCGGCAAGGCCCCCGATCGGGAACGCGGCGAGTCTAGTCACGCGTGCTGCTCCGGCCGCGGCGGCAACGCCGCAGGCCACTAGGCTGCCCCGACCGACGGAAGGATCCAAGGTGAGACTCGGCGTGCTGTCGCAGTGGTACGACCCCGAGCCCGGTGGGGGCGCCGTGCCCGGCGTGCTGGCACGTGGACTCGCCGGGCGGGGCCACGACGTGCGCGTCCTCACGGGCTTCCCGAACTACCCGCGGGGCCAGATCTACCCCGGGTACCGGCGCGGTGGCGGCACCTCGAACGGCCGGGGTCAGGCGTGTCAGTGCGTCGCGTTCCACTCGTCCCGAGCCACGACCAGAACCCGGCCACGCGTGCCGCGAACTACCTGAGCTTCGGGGCGAGCGCCGCCGCCCAGGTCGATCGCACCTTCGCGGACCGCGACGCCCTGTGGGTCTACAACTCGGCGGCCACGGTCGGTGCGGTCGCACGAGGAGTGAGCCGCCGAAGCGGCTCCCCTTCCTGCTGCACGTCATGGACGTCTCGCGACTCCGTCCTGGACAGCGGCATGCTCTCGGGCGCCGTGGCGCGGCGTTCGATCGGAGCCGCACTGGGCCGTGTGGTGAGAAGGACCCACGAGGCAGCCTCGCTCGTGGCGGTCACGTCACCGGGTCAGCGCGACCTGCTGCTCGGTCGTGGCGTGCCGGCGGCGAAGCTGCGCTACATCCCCGTGTGGGCCGACGAGGACGTCTTCTTCCCCCGGCCCACCGAACGCGGGCTCCTCCCCCTGCCGGCACGCCGGGCCCCGGTCGTCCTCATGTACGCCGGGGCGATGGGTCACGTCCAGCGGCTCGACGTGGCGCTGCGCGCCGTTGCGGCCGTCGGCGCCGACGTGCACCTCGTGCTGGTCGGCTCCGGGGTCGCCGAGCAGGAGCTCCGCGACCTGGCGCGCGAGCTGGACGCGGACAACGTCCACTTCATGGGCCGGCCGCCGGCCGCCGCGATGGGCGAGCTCTCCGCCGCCGCGGACCTGCACCTGGTCTCGCTCGCCGACACCCCGCTGATGCGGGTGACTATGCCGAGCAAGATCCAGTCGATCATGGCCCTGGGCAAGCCCATCCTCGCCACCTGTGCCGGCGACGCGGCCGAGACGGTGCGACGGGCGAGCGCCGGGCTGGCCGTAGGGCCCGGCCCCGGGGCGAGCGAGGAGATCGGTGGGTTGCTGCGTTCCGTGGTCCGTGACCCCACCGTGCTCGGCACGTGGGGCCGCGCCGCCCGCACCTACTACCTCGCGGAGTTCGCCCGCGAGAAGGCCCTGTCACGCGTCGAGGAGGGTCTTGCCGCGATCGCAGGCGCGTGACGGCCACGGCCCCGCTGCCTGCACCGCCTCTGACCGCGACTGCCTAGGATTCGTGCATGGAGCGAGAGATCCTGGTCCTCGGTGCCAGCAGCCTGGTCGGGCGAAACGTGGTCGACGAGCTCCGCCACCGGGGGTTCGCCGTGTGCGCGGTGTCGCGCGGGGCCGGAACCGGTGACCGGTCGGGAGTGAGGTGGGTCCGGGCGGACGTCACCGACCCCGAGGCCTGTCGTGGACTGCCTCCGCTGTCCACGGCGGTGTCTACCTTACCGATCTGGTTGACCGCGGACATCGCCCCGACCCTCCACGAGCGCGGCGTCGAACGACTCGTCGCCTTCTCGTCGTCCAGCGCCACGACCAAGGCGGCTGCGGCCGACGCCGGCGAGCGTGCCCTGGCGGCACGGCTTCTCGACGGCGAGAAGCGGGTGCGCGCCTTGGCGCCGGGGCTGTCCACCACCATCCTGAGGCCCACCATGATCTACGGGGGGCCTGGGGACGCCAACGTCGAACGCATCGCCCACCTCGTGCGTCGCTTCCGTGTGTTCCCGCTGTTCGCCGGCACCACGGGCCGCCGCCAGCCGGTCCACGCCGCCGACCTGGGCGCCGCAGCCGTCGACGCGCTGCTGGGCGACCGTACCCGCGAGCGGGTGTACACCGTGGCGGGTGGTGAGGCGGTCACCGTCCGGGAGCTCGTGAGCAGGGTGGCGGAGACCAACGGTGCGCGCGTCCGCTTCGTCGTGCTGCCCCCACGCCCCGTCGAGTGGACGGCTCGACAGCTCACCCGGTTACCGCGCGTACGGTCGATCCCCGCTGGCGCCTTCGCCAGGCTCAGCGAGGACCTAATCTTCGACAACTCCGCGGCGACCGAGGACTTCGGCTACCTACCGCGTCGTTTTGAGCCCCCCGACTACGCCGCTGCGCCCTGAGTATCGGCCCTCGCATGTCAGACGTGGCGGGAGAAGAGCCCGTTGAACTGCAAAGAGCGGCCCGTCTCAGGGTCGCCGAAGATGTTCTCGGTCGCCACGAGGTGCAGGCCCGCGTCGCGCAACCGCTCCAGCGCCTCGACCATCAGCATCTGACCCGCGTAGAGCTCGACTGGTGTCAGCTCCATCTCCCAGAACAGCGCCGTACGGATCGTCCTCTCCGCGCCCTCGAGCACGTCGCGCTCGAAGCCCTGCACGTCCACCTTGACGCCGACGGCGCTGCCCTCGTCCAGCCTGGACTCGAGGAGGAGGTCGAGGGTGGTCATGGGTACGACCTCGGTGCGGGCCACATCCATCCCGCCGTAGACCGACTTGCCGCGGTCGAGCGTGGTCAGCGCGGAGGAGAAGACCGAGTCCTTGGAGACGTTGAGCTCCAGCTCGCCCGGGCGAGAGCCCACCGCGACCTGCGCGGTCTCCCATGCCGCATCCGCTGATGCGCTTGCCGCAAGCGCTCCGTACGCCTCACCCAGTGGCTCGCAGCTGATCACCTTCCCCAGCCACCCGGACCTGCGTACCTCCTCGACGTACTGACCGACGTTGGCGCCGACATCGACGAGGACGTCCAGCTCGCGCAGTAGAAGTCGCCGGCGGTGAGCAACCGTCCAGCGGTAGGAGCCGATCTCGACGCCTGTGCGTCGCATGGCGTACTTGACGCGGGACTTGATTGCTTGGCGCATAGGGCGGCCACTCTAGCCGCGTCCGACCCGACCCGACCCCGATCGGGGCTCGAGGCGGGTCGGCTTAGGTCCGCGTACGGAGCCGACCGCGCCACCGGGGCGACGCCAGGTAGGCCACCAGGACCAAACCGCAGAGCACGATGGCCCCCGGGGCCGGAAGCACCGCGACCGCGAAGCAGACCGCGGCGGTCACGAGCAGGACGAACGACGCGACCTGACCGTGCGACCAGCCTGCGTCTACGAGCCGCTGGTAGGCGTGGTCCCGGTGGGCCTCCCGCCAGGGGTGCCCCCGGCGCAACCGCCACATCAGGGTCCAGCCGGTGTCCGCGAGGTAGGGCAGCAGCGGGGCGGCGACGATGGGCGGTGCGAACCCGGCGACCACACCGACCACCACGAGCGCACCGACGAAGATGCCGAGGAAGTAGCTGCCCACGTCGCCGAGGAACATCCTTGCCCCGCCGGTGTTCCACGGCAGGAAGCCGAGCGCGGCGCCCAGCAGCGCGGCTCCACCGGCAGCGAGCGGCGTCACCGACCCGGTCCCGCCCAGCAGCAGGAACCAGGCACCAGCGGCCGCGGCACTGACCCCCGAGATGCCGTTGATGCCATCCATGAAGTTGAACGCGTTGACGTACGCCGTCATCCACACCGTTGCGGCGAGTGTTGCCGCCCCCAGGCAAGCGGCCCCAGGTCGGCGGTGCCGACCAACCACACGGCTAGTGCCAGCGACACCAGTCCCTGGACGGCGAGCCGCAGCACGGCCGACAGACCTCTGAGGTCGTCGACAAACCCCACGACCGCAGCAACCATCGCCCCCGCGAACACCCCCCACGCCGCGGCCGGCGCCGCGTAGACGACCAGCCCGAGACCGGCGCCGACACAGACGGCGATCCCACCGCCCCGAGGTGTCACCCGGGCGTGGGACGACCGCGCGTTCGGGACGTCGAGCACACCACGTCGGCGAAGCAGGACGAGGACGGGCCAGCCGACCAGGAGCGTGGTGACGAACGCGGTGCTCAGGCCGAGCAGCTCATGCACCGACGAGCTTCCTGAAGTCGGGGAGCCCCTGCAGCAGTGCGACCACCTCGTCGACCTCGAGGCGCTCGGTGTTGTGGGAGTGGTAGTCCTCGGTCGAGATCCGGCGGCGTCGCCCTCGTTGAAGTACGCGCTGTAGTTCAGCTCGCGGGCGTCCGCGGAACGCGGTAGTAGTCGCCCATGTCCTCGGCGCGCGGCCATCTCCTCGCGGGTCGCGAGGGTCTCGTAGAGCTTCTCGCCGTGGCGGGTGCCGATGATGCGGATGTCGCGGCTCGACGCCGTAGAGCTCGCCATCGCCTCGGCGAGGTCGCCGATCGGTGCGCGCGGGCGCCTTCCGGACGAAGAGGTCGCCGGGACGCGCGTGCCGAAGGCGAACTCGACCAGCACGACCGCGTCCTCGAGGGACATCAGGAAGCGGGTCATGTCGGGGTCGGTGACGGTGAGGGGCTCGCCGGCTCCTGATCTGCTTGACGAAGAGGGGGATGACGGAGCCGCGCGAGCCCATGACGTTGCCGTAGCGCACCGCAGAGACGACCGTGTCGCCGAGTCGGGGTTGTTCCGGGCGACGCCTGGGCCGTCTTCTCCATTAGGGCCTTGCTCATGCCCATCGCGTTGACGGGTAGGCGGCCTTGTCGGTGCCGAGGCAGACGACCGACCGGACGCCCGCTGTGCGATGGCCGCCTCCATGACGTTCGCGGCGCCCAGGATGTTGGTCTGGACGGCTTGCAGCGGGAAGAACTCGCAGCGCGGCACCTGCTTGAGGGCCGCCGCGTGGAACACGAGGTCGACGCCGCGCATGGCCCGGTCGACGCTCTGCGGGTCGCGCACGTCGCCGATGACGAACGCACCCGCGGGTCGCCGACGTGGCGTGCGCATGTCGTCCTGCTTGTGCTCGTCGCGGCTGAAGATGCGGATCTCCTGCGTACGCGGAGTCGAGGAGCCGTCGCACCATCGTCGATCCGAAGGATCCGGTGCCGCCGGTGATGAGGACAACCCCGTCAGTGCTCGGAGTCTGCACAAGTCTCTCCTCGTCGACGAACGGCCACCGACGTCAGACCCTAGGTCAGTCGCAGCCGTGGGCAGGTCGCGCCACCCGCGTACCGGGTCACGAAGTCGCGCGACGCTGCTCGTCCGCGGATTCCTCGGACGGGTCCCGCAGCGTGCGGCGGACCAGGACCCCCAGCACGGCCCCGGCGAACGCGCCCGAGGTGTTGGCCGCCACGTCCGTGAGCGTGGCCGACCGGCCGGCCAGGACGACCGCCTGCAGCAGCTCGACCGCCCACGCCCCGATGAAGCAGTAGGCGGTCAGGTCCTGCCAGCGGGAGCGCATCCAGACCAGCGCGACCATGAAGGCCAGCGGCACCACCATGAGGGCATTGAGCATCATCTCCACCCGAGGCGGGATCACTAGCGCGTCAGGCAGCACGACCGAGAGCACGTCCGAGGTCCGGAACACGACCGCGGTCTGGAGCTCGGCGGACGGCGCGAGCAGCACGACCGCCAAGCCCACGACATAGACCCCTGCCGTGGCCACGACCAGACGACGCCGCCTGCGCCGCCCGGTCACCCCACCCGGCCGAAGTCGTCCTCGTGACACATCTCCTCTCCTTTCTACCTCTCCACTACCTTCTCTTACCCACAACCGCTCCCCGCCCACGCTGTGATCGAACCTACACCACCCGTTCGGCCGCGCGCTCTCAAGAACACGCGGTACCGCCGCCGAGGCCACTGGGGTGAGCGTGGGTGCCGGGATCATGAACTGTGGCAGCTGAGGTCGACCCCCGAGACTGAAACGCCCCGAGCGCGTGGCTCGGGGCGTCTTGCTGCGTGCGGTTAGGTGGTGCTCGAGCTGATGCGGCCGACGTCGCGGTGTTGCCGGCCCGGTCCTTCACGCTGACGGTCACGTGTAGTTCCCGGCACTCATGGACGAACGTGGGATAGCGGTCGACTTCGCCACGCCGTTCGTACCGTCATCGACGCGCGCAGGCTGAGCCCTGAATCCAGCCGGAGCCGGGGCCGGTCCAACACTTGCCCAGGTTGGAGCCGCTGGACGCCGTCAGCAGGAAGGTCGCGCTCGTCGTGTCTATCGCGGAGTGGGTGTCCGAGACGTTGCGCAGATGCTGCCGTCTCCGCAGACCCTCGCCCAGCCACTTGCGTTGTTGTTCGTGCTGTACGAGGCACTCGCAGGCTCGTCACGGAGACCACCGCGCGTGCTGTCGATCATCACCTCCAGCTTCTTCTCCCCCTCGACGTTGCCCCCGACATCGATCGGCGGTACCAGACGTAGGACGTGCCCTGGTTCGTCACCCTGGGCATGGTCCCGGCGGTCGCACCGACCACGAGGTCGTGACCGACGGCATGTCGTCACCTGGTACTCCGTACGGGAAACACCTGAGCCTGGGGCCGTGTCAGTCGGGGTCAGAAGCGCATCGAGCAGCACCGGTACCACCCGTTGCTGCCCGCCGTACCTGAGGAGACGCTCGCGCTCGTGCTGGGTTTGGTGGAGTCGACCTTGAAGTTCAGACTGTTGGCGGGGTCGCTGCGGTTGCCCGCGCCGTCTCGTGCAGTCCAGTACAGAGTGGTTCCGGCGGTTCCGGTGTCACCGATCAACAGCTGCGTGGCGAACGCCAGCCACCCGGAGCCGCTCGTCGAGCCGAACTGGTAGTCGGTACCGGCCACGCCAGACCCTCCCTGAGGGTCGCTGCCGTTGCCCAGCGTGTCGCTCGGCTTGGTCTTGTACCAGCCGGACAGCCCGTCGGGCGCGGTCGGCGACACGCTGGCGCCGCCCGCCGTGGGGAGCTGGGTGTCGACCTTCAGGCTCAGGGCGTGCTCGTGCACGTTGCCGGCGACATCGGTGGCGCGAGTGGTGAAGGTGGTGGCGCCCTGCGTGTTCCAGAGCACGGTGTCGTTGCTGTCCACCGTGGTCCACGAGGCGCCGCCGTTGGTGGAGTACTCGAGCCGGTTGAGGCCAGAGCCCTGGGCGTCGCTCCCGGTGAACCTGACCGTCGGATTCGACGTGTAGTAGTCGTTCTGACCCGGGGTGCCGCTGACGACCGTGGCGCTCGCGGTGAGGTTGACGGTGTCGACGCGGAGGACGTCGGTGGTCACGGCGGCGGTGGCGTTGCCCGCGCGGTCCACGGCCCTCACGCCGATCACCTGGGAGCTGCCGTCAGGGACGGCGTACAGGCTCGCTGCGCTGGTCCAGGCGCCGCCGTTGAGCCGGTACTCGTAGGAGTCGACACCGGAGGCGGCGTCGGTGGACGCGCTGCCCGTGACCTTGGGGGCGGTGCGGTAGTAGCCGTTGCTGCCGTCGTTGGAGCCGGGGTTGACCGCGACCGTGGGGGCCGAGGGGGCGGACCTGTCGTACCTCACGGCGGTGACAGGTGACGTGGTCACGTTGCCTGCCACGTCGGTCGCACGGAAGCGGAGCTCGGTGCCGGCCGGGCCGGTGGACTCGGGCACCGACACGCCCGATTCGGCGTCGTAGGCGATCCAGGAACCACCGCCGACCTGGTAGTCGACTCCCCCCAGGCCCGACGTGGCGTCGCTGGCCGTCACCTTGACGACGGGTGCCGTGCTGCCGACGTACCAGCCGTTGCTGCCCGCCGTGCCGCCCTGGGTGGTCGGCGCGCCTAGGGTCGGAGGGGTCGAGTCGACCCTGACCTCACGGGACCTGGTGTCCTCGACGTTGTCGGCGACGTCGGTCGAGCGGTAGTACACCGTGGTGACGCCGTCGCCGACGGACAGGGCGTCGGAGTAGCTCAGCCAGCTCCCGGCGGTGCCGCCGACCTGGTACTGCATCGAGGCGAGGCCCGAGGCGAGGGCTCCGGTGAAGGGAGAGGTGTCGGTGGCGTCGAGGGCCACGGACGCGGCCTTGTCGTACCACCCGTTGACCAGCGAGCCCTGGCTGGTCACGGTCGGGGTGGTGACGGGGGCGGTCTTGTCGACCTTGACGAACTGGGTGCTGGAGGGCGCCCCGGCGTTGCCGGCGTTGTCCACGGACCAGAAGGTCAGGGCGTTGGCGTCCTCGCGAGAGACGACGAAGTCGACCTCAGCGCTGGCACCAGAGACCGCGACCGCGGTCTCGACCCCGTTGACGGTGTAGTGGATCTTGCTGAGGCCGGTGCCGGCGTCCGTCGCCGTGATCGTGACCTCGACGTCGGCGCGGTTCCAGCCGCCGCCGTTGGGGGCGGGGGTGCGCTCGATGGTGGTGGTCGGAGCGGTCGTGTCGCCGACGAGGGACGTGAGGTCGCTCTCGGGGCCCGACCAGGACCCGCGGGCGGCGACGACGCCGTACTGCTGCAGGCCCCCGGTGGGCGCGTTGTCCGAGCAGGAACGGGTCGGCTTCGTCGTGGTGCAGACGGTGGTCACCGTGTCGCCGACGTGGCGCTGGACCCGGTAGCCGGAGACGGGGACGCCGCTGGCCAGGGTGACCGGGTTCCAGCTGATGTCGGCCGCGTTCCCCGACAGGACGACCGTGGGCGCCGAGGCCTTGTTGACGGTGGTCGCAGTGGCCGCACCGGCTCCGGTTCCCATGCTGAGCCAGGCGGCCACGGCGACGGTGCCCGTGAGGATGACGACGACGGCCACGACGAGGGCGGCCATCAGGCGGCTCTTCGGCCGCCGCACGACCAGGCGGGACGCACGTCGGACGAGCGAGCGACGGTTGCGGCGCTCCTCCTGCTCCCTGCGGAAGGCGCGGAACTGCTCCAGCGACTGCGCGCTCATGCCGGTGGTCCGTCCGTGATCGAGTTCGAGGTAGTCATCACTTCTTCACCGCCGACGCCGTGACGGTGATGGCGTACTGCGCGCCCCGGCACGTGTCGGGGGCGCTGTTGGTCATGGTGACGGCGACCGAGGTGGTGGCCGTCTTCTTGGCCGGCACGACGACCCGCTTGCTGCCGGCCAGGGCGACCTTGCCCGGAGTCTGCACCGACCCGGTGGGGCACGCGCTCGGAGTGGTCCGCGGGACCGTGACCGTGTAGCCGTCGACGAGGATGTCGAAGCTGTTGGGGTTGGACCAGGTGACCGGCAGGCTGACCGTGCGGGTCGGGACGAGCCCTGACACGGAACCGACCGTGACGCCGAAGGTGGCGACGCAGTTGGCTTTGCCGTTGCTGGCCTGGACGCACGGGTTGGTCCCGCCGTTGCCGGTGACCGCGGAGGCGGCCTGTCGGCCGAACAGGGTCGGGGCCGAGGGTGCGGACCCGGCAACGGCGCCACCCAGGAGGGCTGCCGCGAGCAGCAGCCCCCCTGTCCAGGCAGTACGCCTGCGGTTGCGTCCGGGTTCCATCACCCTCGACCCCACGACCTCGTCTTCTCGATCTAGCCGTGCGGTGATCAGCGTCAGGCGCTGGCGCTGGAGGTCAGCGACGCCCGCGTAGTTCATGGCGAAGACGCCGTTCTGGCACTCGTTAGTCGGCAGTCGTTGCGACATGGCGACGGTGACCGGGATCGTGGTCCTCCACCACTGCTGGCCACCTTGCCGGCGGGATGGCGCCACTCGGTAGCCGTCACGAGGCTGGCCGCCCCGGTGCAGCCGCGCGGCCGTTGCAGCCTGCCTGTGACGCCGGTGACGGTGCCGGGCATCAGCGCGTGAAACGGTCACGCTGTACGTCGTTCGGGTTCGTCACCGTGACCTTCATGGGTCTCGGAGCTCGCTCGGGAACAGGCCGATAGCGTCGCACGCCGTCGACGGGGAGCGCCGACGACGAGCCGGCCCTGACAGAGCCGGTGCCCGTCACCGCTGGAGGTCCAGGCCGCGAAGGCCACGCCGCCGACGGCAAGAGCGAGGACGGTGCCACCGACGACGGCGGTCTTCTGGGTCTTGTTGAGCTGGGTCTTGCGCATGGCAAGAACCCCCTTTCGGAGATGGTCGGAGATCGACGCCGACCCCCATCGGACCCGGCGATGGAAGCAGAACACGGCGACCCGGCCGTCGCGAGCCCGAGACCAGCGCAGACAGAAGGACTATGGCGCGATAGTCCTTCTGAGCCAGTCCGTTTCAGTACGAACAGACTCGTCGAGTAGTCCGGCCACACCTCGAGGTTGCGCCGTACGGCCAGGAGGAAGGCACCAAAACTGTGTCAATCGGACGGGCCACCAGATAGTTGACGGCTAGACAAGATGTCTAGCCCGGGAAACGAGCCCGTCCCGGCAGACGGACACTCAGAATGGCGAACGGGCTACCGACCGAAGTCGTCCTCGTGGCGGCAGATGTCGTCCTCGCCGGTGTAGGCGCCGTGCTGGACCTCGACGATGACGAGCTCCTCCTTGCCCTCGTTGCCCAGGCGGTGCTTGGCACCCAGCGGCACGTCGACCGAGTGGCCGGGCCCGGCCACGATGGTCTCGTCGTCGATGACGCAGGTGGCGACACCGAAGACCACGACCCAGTGCTCGGAGCGGTGCTCGTGGGTCTGGAGCGACAGCCGGTGGCCCGGTGACACGTGGATCCGCTTGATCTTGTAGCCCGGTGCGACGTCGATGACGTGCCACGACCCCCAGGGCCGCTCCTCGGATTCCAGTGCCATGTGTCCTCACGTCCCGTGCCGCGTCCCCCGGACGGGGACCACCTGTCGGCGGAATTGTCGCGCACCCCGGACCCGGTCGCGCAGCCGGGTCGCCCGACCGGGACCCCTCGGTCTAGCGCAGCGGGCGTACGTGCAGCCCGACCTCGGGGTCGACCACGACCTCCTGCATGGCGGGCAGCCCGTCGGCGTCGAGCTGCGCGTCGACGGGCACGTTGCGCTTGAGCAGCGCCAGGGCGATCGGGCCCAGCTCGTGGTGACGGGCCGAGGTGCCGACGACGCCCACCTCGCGCTCCCCCAGCCTCACCGGCGCCCCGCGGACCGGGAGCCGGTTGTCGGAGCCGTCGAGGTGCAGCATCGTCAGCCGGCGGGGCGGGCGACCGAGGGTGTGGACGCGGGCCACCGTCTCCTGGCCGCGGTAGCAGCCCTTGTCGAGATGCACGGCCGAGGGGATCCAGCCGACCTCGTTGGGGATGGTGCGGTGGTCGGTGTCCAGTCCGAAGCGCGGCTCGCCGCGCTCGATCCGCAGCGCCTCGTAGGCCCAGAGCCCGCAGGCGGGACCGGCGGCCGCGGCGTACGCCTCGAGCTCGGTGCGCGGGAAGACGTCGTACTTGCCGGACGTCGGGGTCTCGACGGGCTCGACCGACGAGGTGCCGCGGGCGGCGCCGACCGGGCGCCAAGCGACGGCGAGCTCGTCGGTGACGTCCGCGACCTCGACGCGCATCATGAACTTCATGCGGTCGAGGAAGGCCGCGAGGGCGGCTGCCTGGCCGGGCTCGGTGTGGGCGGTGAACGCCTCGCCGTCGTCGACCCCGTGCATCGCGTGCTCGACGTGGCCCTGGGGGGAGAGCACCAGCGCGGCCGTGGGTACGCCGGGGCGCAGGCCGTCGAAGAACTGGGTCGTCAACGAGTGCAGGTAGGTCAGCCGGTCGGGCCCGCTGACCCGGAGGACGCCGCGGTGGGACAGGTCGACGAAGCCGTCGCCGGCGACCAGGGTGCGCTGCTCGCCGTTGAACGACCCGTAGTGCGCCGCGACCGGCGCGTCGACGCCGTCACCGGACACCGCACCGGGCAGGGACAGCAGCGGGCTCGAGCGGGGGCCGGGTCGGCGGCGGGGTCGGCGGGCTGGTCGGTCATGGGTCCAGTGTCTCTCGCGGTGGTGAGGGCTGTCGAACGTCGGCGGGTTTCGACAGGCTCAACCAGCAGGAGCCTGCTGGTTGAGCTCGTCGAAACCCAACTACTCCGACCCGCAGGCGGCGCAGGTGCCGAAGACGGTGAGGTGGCCGTAGTCGGGGGCGAAGGCGTGGCGCTCGGCCAGCGGAGCCAGCGACCGCTCGACCTCCTCGCGGCTGATGCTGATCGTCCGGCCGCAGGAGCGGCAGACGAGGTGGGCGTGCTCGTGACCGGTCGCGGAGTGGTAGGTCGGGGCGCGGTCGGTCAGGTGGGCGTGGCGGATCAGCCCGAGGTCGTCGAGCAGCTCCAGCGTCCGGTAGACCGTCGAGAGGTTGACCGAGTCGGCGTGCCGGCGTACCTCCGCGTGGACCTCGTCGGGCGTGGCGTGGCCGAGCTCCTCCACCGCACGCAGCACCAGCTCGCGCTGCGGCGTCAGCCGGTGGCCGCTGGCGCGCAGCCGCTGCTGCCAGGGGGTGGTCTCGACAGGCTCGACCGACGAGGACCGCTCGGGGGGCTCGGCCGCGGCCACGACTACTGCCGCTTCAGCTGGGCGTGGGTGTGGGGCTGCAGGGGCTGGCCCATGGCGGCCATGTCGTAGGCGTACATCAGGTCGCCGTTGACGTAGCCGTAGAGCCGCTTGCCGCCGACGTACTCCTTCGCGGTGGCGGTGCGCACGACGGCGTCGGTGGTCACCTCGAAGCGCGGCTGCTCGGCGTGGATCTCGCCGATGTAGGTCTCCACGAAGCCGGTGTTGTGGGCGAGCAGGAACTCCAGCGAGCCGTCCTCCTGCGGCCGGATGAACCCGGTCTCCTGGGCCGCCTCGCGGACGTGGTTGCCGTCGGCGTCGACGATCCAGGCCCGCGACATGTAGTGGATGAAGGGGCGGCCGTCCTGCTGGAAGATCAGCTCCTGACCGAACTGGAACGGCTCGATCGTGGGGTACTCGCCGTGCCCGTTGCCGGCCCACGTGCCCAGCATCCACGCCAGGCGGGCGCATCGGGGGTGGATGTTGTCGGGGATCTCGAACGGCATGCGGGGCCCTCTCGCGGGGGTCTGGGAACGACAGTCGAGTCTAGGCCGCGTCCGGCCGAGGTCGTACGCCGAGCAGCGCCCTCGCCTCGTCGGGGGTCATCGGCTCCCGCTGCGCCACGCGGCCCAGCTCGACGGCCCGCGTCACCAGCTGGTCGTTGTGCTCGACCGGCACCCCCTTGGCAAGGGTGAGCGTGTCCTCCATGCCCACCCGCAGGTGGCCGCCCTTGGACAGCGAGGCCAGCGCGACCGGGAGGGCGGTGCGGCCGATGCCGGTCGCCGACCAGCTCGTCACCGCGTCGGGCAGCGCCGCGACCGAGGCGACCAGGGCGTCGGCCGTGCCGGGCATGCCGCCGGGCACGCCCATCACGAGGTCGACGTGCACCCGGCCGCCGTACGGCAGGCCGTGGCGGTCGAGCAGGCGGTGCAGCGCCCACACCTGGCCGAGGTCGAACAGCTCGAACTCCGGCACCACCTCGCGCTCCTGGGAGAGCCGGTAGAGGTCCTGCACGAACGGCCACGGGTTGAGGAAGACGTCGTCGCCGAAGTTGGTGGTGCCCATCGTCAGGCTGCACGAGTCGGGCTGGGCGTCCAGCACCTTGAGCCGCTCCTCGAGCGGGTCGTGGACCGAGCCGCCGGTGGAGAGCTGCACCACCAGGCCGGTCTGCTCGTGCAGCGCCTCGACCGTCGCCCGGAGCCGGCCCCCGTCGAGGGACGGACGGTGGTCCTCGCCGCGGATGTGCACGTGCACCATCGCGGCGCCCGCCGCCTCGCTGCGCTGCGCGGTCTCGACCAGCTCCTCGAGCGTCGTGGGCAGCTGGGGGCAGTCGGACTTCGCGGTCTCGGCGCCCGTCGGCGCCACGGTGATCAGCAGGTCTCCCATGGCGGGACCGTGCCGCCAGCACCCCTCGTCGGTCGAGCCTGTCGAGACCCCCGACACTGGACGCATGCGTGCGGTGCTGCAACGGGTGACGTCGGCCTCGGTGACGGTCGACGGCGAGGTCGTCGGGGCGATCGACGAGCCGGGGCTCCTGGTCCTCCTCGGCGTCACCCACGACGACGGTCCCGACGACGTCGCCTGGACGGCGCGCAAGATCAGGGACACCCGGCTGCTCCGCGACGAGCTCTCCGTGGGCGACGCGGGAGCGCCGGTGCTCGTGGTCAGCCAGTTCACGCTGTACGGCGACGCCCGCAAGGGTCGGCGCCCGACCTGGCAGGCGGCCGCGCCCGGCGACGTCGGCGAGCCGCTCTACGAGGCGGTGTGCCAGGCGCTGCGCGACGCGGGCACCCGCGTCGCGACCGGCGTGTTCGGCGCCGACATGAGCGTCGCGCTCGTCAACGACGGGCCGGTCACGCTGCTGCTGGAGTCGCCCGGTGCGTGAGCTCAGCCGCCCACGGCCGCGGTGAACGCGCGGCCCAGGACGTAGGCGCCGAGCACCAGCAGCAGGGCCAGCGCGGCCAGCAGCACCGGCACGAACAGCCGGCTGTCGCGGACGTGGTCGAACCAGGTGTCGCCGGCGTCCAGCACCGCCTCCTGCCGGTGGGTGCCCACCACGAGCCGGCCGCGGCGCTCGGGCAGGTCGACGTCGACGGCGGGGCGGGTGGCGGGGGTCTCGACAGGCTCGACCGACGAGGCAGGCTCGACCGACGGGGCCGGCTCGACCGACGGGGCCGGCGAGGGGGCGGTGGTCGGGTCGACGTACCCGGGCCGGTACTGGGCGGGGCGTCGGTGCCGCGGGGCGTCGGTCTGGTCGAGCAGGGCTCGCTCGTAGGCCTCCCGGTAGGCGGCCGCGAACTCGTCCGGCACCTCGGGGGGTGACGTCACCTCCGGCGGTCCACCCGACACGCCGTCGATGCTAGACCCGCCCGGGCCCCCTGGGGAGGCGGAACGGCGAGGCCGCGACGGCGCCGAGCAGCGCTCCGAGCGTGTTGGCCACCACGTCGGTGGCGGACATCTCGCGGGCGGGCAGCAGCAGGCCCTGGGCCAGCTCGACGGCGAGCGCGCCGAGGAAGGCGTACGCCGCCCAGTCCTGCCAGCGCAGCCGGGGGAAGGACAGCGCTCCCAGGAAGCCCACCGGGACGAGGATGACGACGTTGGCCAGGATCTCCAGCAGCCCGAAGCGCAGGGCCACGCCGCTCAGGCCGAGTCTCGCGAGCGCCTCCGCGAGCGCCACGAGCAGGGCGTCGGGGCCGCCGCTCGTCGGCGCCAGCACGGCCACGGCCAGCAGGCCCAGGCACGCGACGAGCAGCACCCGCGCGACGACGGTACGACGGGACCGGCCCACCGACGCGGCGGTCGGCGGTGCGGGATCGGCGCTCATGGTGGGACCAGTGTGGGGCAACGCCCCCAGCCGCACCCACAGACGCCGCGAGCCTGCCGGGACCACGGAGGTCCCGGCAGGCTCGGCGAGCGTCGCGGCGTCTCAGACGGTGACGGCGACCTCGGCGACCGAGCCCTTGCGGGCGGTCACCACGGTGTCGACCGGCTCGGCCTTCGGCGCAAGGGTGCGCAGGGTCCAGTCACCGTTGCCGGCGAAGAACCGGAAGTGGCCGGTGGCCGAGGTGGGGACCTCGGCGGTGAACTCGCCGGTGCGGTCGAGCAGGCGCACGTAGGCGTTGCCGACCGGCTCCTCACCCCGGGTCACGCGACCCTGGATGATCGCCTCCTTGGCGACGTCGATGCCGTCGAGCGACAGGCCGCCCTCGGTCGCGCCGCACATCAGGCGTCACCCGGCTCGTCGCCGAGCGCGATCGGGACACCCACGAGGGAGCCGTACTCGGTCCAGGAGCCGTCGTAGTTCTTGACGTTGGCGTGGCCCAGGATCTCCTTGAGCACGAACCAGGTCAGCGAGGAGCGCTCGCCGATGCGGCACAGCGCGATGGTGTCCTTGGAGTCGTCGATGCCGACCTCGGCGTAGATCGCCTGGAGGTCCTCGTCGGACTTGAAGGTGCCGTCGTCGTTGCAGTTCTTGCTCCACGGCACGTTGAGCGAGGTGGGGACGTGGCCGGCGCGCTGGGCCTGCTCCTGCGGGAGGTGGGCCGGGGCGAGCAGCCGGCCGGCGTACTCGTCGGGGCTGCGCACGTCGATGAGGTTCTGCACGCCGATGGCGGCCACGGCGTCGTCGCGGAAGGCGCGGATGCTGGTGTCCTGGTCCTGCGCGGTGTAGCTGGTCTTCTCGCGGGTGGGGACCTCGTTGGTCAGCTCGCGGCTGTCGAGCTCCCACTTCTTGCGGCCGCCGTCCATCAGCTTGACGTCCTGGTGGCCGTAGAGCTTGAAGTACCAGTAGGCGTAGGCGGCGAACCAGTTGTTGTTGCCGCCGTAGAGCACCACGGTGGAGTCGTTGGCGACGCCACGGTCGGACAGGAGCGCCTCGAACTGCTCCTTGTTGACGAAGTCGCGACGGACCTGGTCCTGGAGGTCGGTGGTCCAGTCGAGCTTGATCGCGGTGCGGATGTGGCCCTTGTCGTAGGCCGTGGTGTCCTCGTCGACCTCGATCAGGACGACGTTGCTGTCGTCGAGGTGCTCCTCGACCCAGTCGACGTCGACCAGTGCGTTCTCGCGGCTCATGTGGTGCCTCTTCTTCTTGGTGGGGTTCGGTGGACGGGTTGGTGCGGGTGGTCGGTGCGGGCTCAGGCGTTCGCGGTCGTACGCCGCTGCGCCGGCGAGCCCGTGGCGCGACGGAGCAGCAGGTAGAGCTCGCAGCCGAGGCAGAGCCCGAAGACGGCGTTGAGCAGGGCCGCGACCAGGGCGAGGCCGGTGGCGACGAGGCCCAGCAGCGGCAGGCCGGCGGCGTACCCGACGAGACCGACCACGGCGAAGCCGAGCCCGACCCCCTGGGCGAACCGGGGCGGCTGCGGGTCCTCGCCGTACGACGGGGCCGCGAGCCGGGGACGGACGAGCGTGCGGAACAGCCAGGCTGCGGGGGTCCGTTGCACGCCGAGGCCGACGCCGAGCGCGAACAGCACGGCCTGCACCGCCAGCAGCGTGACGCCGACGGCGCCTGGAGCCGTGAGCAGGCTCAGCGCCAGGACGACGCTGGTCAGGACCGCGTTGAACTGCGGTCCACGCGGGTCGATCTGACCCTGCTGCTGGGACATGGCTCTCCTGGTGGCCTCGACGGTGCTGTCCGGTCCGCCGGCGCTCGGACGCGCGGGCGGGGCGACGCACCTGTCGGGTCGGCCGGTGGGGCCGTGGGGTGCGGTCGCGTCAGGACGTTCGACACAGCGACGAGCGCACGCGGCAGTGGTCGACTGCGCGGCGACGGGTCAGCAGCGTCGTGGGCACGAGAGCGAGCCTAGGCAATCGGGACGCCTGGACGCGCATCTGGTCTCAACATATGGATGACATGCCCACATGTTGGACGCCTCGGGGCCTCGGCCGATGCCCGGCGGGCCGCGGCCGCCACGAGTAGGGTCTGCTCTCGCACCCGCGCACCTGCGCACCAGACGAGAGAAGCGAGCGAGCCGTGGCGAAGAACGTGGCTGTCGTCCTGGCCGGCGGGGTGGGCGCACGGGTGGGGCTCAGCATCCCCAAGCAGCTCATCAAGATCGCCGGACGCACCATCCTCGAGCACACCCTGGTGGCCGTGCACAGCCACGACCTCGTCGACGAGGTCGTGGTCATGATGGCGCCGGGCCACCTCGACGCCGTGCACGAGATCCTGCGCTCCGGCGACTTCCCCAAGGTCACCTCCGTCCTCGAGGGGGCCGACACCCGCAACGGGACGACCGCCCGCGCCCTGGCGGCGATCTCGGGGGACGACACCAAGGTGCTCTTCCACGACGCGGTCCGCCCGCTCGTCGACGCCCGCATCATCACCGACTGCTTCGAGGCGCTCGACACCTACGGCGCGGTCGACGTGGCGATCCCGTCCGCGGACACGATCATCGAGGTCACCGAGGACAACGTCATCCGGGACGTTCCCCCGCGCGCCCTGCTGCGCCGGGGCCAGACGCCGCAGGCGTTCCGGCTCGCGACGATCACGCAGGCCTACGCCGCAGCCGAGCGCGACCCCGACTTCGCCGCGACCGACGACTGCACGGTCGTGCTGCGCTACACCCCCGACGTGCCCATCTGGGTGGTCCGGGGCGACGACCGCAACATGAAGGTCACCGAGCCCATCGACGTCTACGTGGCCGAGAAGCTCTTCCAGCTCTCGGGCAGCGACGCCGTTCCGCAGCGCACCGACGAGGAGTACCGGGAGGCGCTCGCCGGCAAGACCCTCGTCGTCTTCGGCGCCAGCTACGGCATCGGGGCCGACATCGCGGACCTGGCCCGCGGGTACGGCGCCGCGGTCGCCGCCTTCAGCCGGTCCGGCACCGGGACCCACGTCGAGCGCCGCGAGGACGTGGCCGCCGCGGCACGTGAGGCGATGGCCACGCACGGTCGGATCGACTACGTCGTCAACACTGCGGGCGTGCTGCCCCGGGGGCTGCTGACCGAGACCACGGAGGAGGCGGTCTACCACGCCACCGAGGTCAACTACCTGGCGCCGATCTTCATCGCCCAGGAGTTCTATCCCCACCTCGCCGCGAGCCGCGGGAGCCTGCTGCTGTTCACCTCCAGCTCCTACACCCGGGGACGCAGCGGCTACAGCCTCTACTCCTCGGCCAAGGCCGCCACCGTCAACCTCACCCAGGCGCTGGCCGACGAGTGGGTCGGCTCCGGCGTCCGCGTCAACTGCGTCAATCCCGAGCGCACGGGCACCCCGATGCGCACCCGGGCGTTCGGCGACGAGCAGGCGGGCTCGCTGCTGCGGTCCACCGACGTCGCCAAGGTGTCGCTGGACACCCTGCTCGCGCCGGCGACGGGCCACGTCGTGGACGTGCGACGCGTCGACCCCCTGGCGCGCTACGGCGGCTGAGCGCCGACGCCGCGCCGGTCAGGACACGGACCGCGCCACGGCGCTCAGCACCTGCTCCTTGCGCGGCGCCCCGGACGCGCGGGTCACCTCGTGCCCACGGGCATCGAGGACCAGCGTGGTCGGCGTGCGCAGGATGCCGAACCGGCGTACGACGTCGAGGTGCTGCTCCGCGTCGACCTCGACGTGCGCCACACCCGGCGTGACCGCCACGACCTCGCCGAGCGTGCGGCGGGTCGCGCGGCAGGGGGCGCAGAAAGCAGAGGAGAACTGCAGCAACGTCGCCCGCTCCCCCGCCTGGTCGGCCCAGGGCGTCCCGTCGAGCAGCGACGGCTCACTGGGCGCCTCGGCCTCGCGGGCCGGCTCGGTGCGGCTGCCACCGCGAAAGCGACCGTCGGTCAGCGCCCGGTAGAGACCGAACGCACCGGCCGCGACGAGCGCGGCCAGCAGGACCCAGGCACCGGTGGACATGCCGTGCTCAACCAGCAAGGGCCCTCCGGCATTCCGCCGTCCCGTCGGTCGAGCCTGTCGAGCCTCAGCCTCCCGTCGGTCGAGCCTGTCGAGACCCGGCCATCCCGTCGGTCGAGCCTGTCGAGACCCTCAGCCGCCTCGTCGGTCGAGCCTGTCGAGACCCTCAGCCGCCGGCGAAGGGCGGCAGCAGCTCCACGCTCTGGCCGGGCTGCACGAGCACGGTCGTGGGGTCGTCGGTGGTGACCGGGCGGTCGCCCACCATGACCGAGCAGCACGCGAGCACGTCGGCGAAGCGACGGCCCTCGTGCAGGTCCCGGGCGGTGGCCAGCAGGTCCGAGAGCGGGGTGGGGCCGGTGACCTCGACGGCGTCGCTGTCGGTGCCCGCGGCGTGGCGCGCGGCGGCCCAGTAGCGCAGCGTGACGGTCGCTGTTCGGACGCTCGGGTCAGGCACGGTGCTCACGTTGGTTATCCTTGCCACGGGTCGGGGCGTTCCCATCAGCGTAGATGGACCGTCGCACGACCCTCCGCCGGGAACTCACCCAGGAGCTGCCATGGGCACCCTGCTGCTGCTCACCAGGGCTCTCCAACCGTCCGCGGAGGTGCTCCCCGGCCTCGCGCTGCTGACCCACCAGGTCAAGATCCTGCCCGCCGAGGGCAGCGCGCTCCTCGAGGCGCCCGACCACGACCTGCTGCTGATCGACGGCCGTCGCGAGCTGGCGCAGGCGCGCGACCTGTGCCGCCTGATCCGTACGACGGGCTCCGACCAGCCGGTGCTGCTGATCGTCACCGAGGGTGGTCTCGCGGTCGTCACCCACGACTGGGGCATGGACGACGTCGTGCTCGACACCGCCGGCCCCGCCGAGATCGACGCCCGGATCCGGCTGGGCCTGGCCCGGCTCTCGGCCCGCGTCGGCGGCGACGACCCGGACGCGCACGTGATCCGCTCCGGCGAGGTCGTGGTCGACGAGGCGACGTACACCGCCAAGCTCGGCAAGCGGGTGCTCGACCTGACGTTCAAGGAGTTCGAGCTGCTGAAGTACCTCGTCCAGCACCCCGGTCGCGTCTTCACCCGCGACCAGCTGCTGCAGGAGGTCTGGGGCTACGACTACTTCGGGGGCACCCGCACGGTCGACGTGCACGTACGTCGGCTGCGGGCCAAGCTCGGCACGGACCACGAGGCGCTGATCGGCACGGTGCGCAACGTCGGCTACCGGTTCGTGGTGCCGCCGCGCGAGAGCTCCCGCGAGCGCGAGAGCACTCCCAGCCGCTGAACCGACGGGTCGTGGCGGCGCTAGGGTCGCGGCATGGTGCGCATCACGCAGGTCGGGGTCGAGGAGTTCGACTGGGCGGCCGAGCACGGCCCCGCGGCCGACGTACGCCGGGTCGCCCGGGCCACCACCGCCCACGACGGCGCCACCACGCTCAACGAGCAGGCGCTGCTCCAGCTGAAGAACCGCGGGCTGCGCGGCGCCGAGCTGTGGCTGGCCCACCGCGAGGACCAGCCGGACGCCCCGGCCGCCGGGTTCGCGCTCCGCCACGCCGAGCACCTGCTCGACCTGGCCGTGCACCCCGAGTCGCGCCGCCACGGTGTCGGCCTGGCGCTGGCCAGCGCCGCGCTGCCCGAGGGCCGCCGCGTCGAGGCGTGGTCGCACGCCGACCACCCCGGGGCCGAGCGGCTGGCGCTGCACTTCGGGCTGCCGCGCGAGCGCGAGCTGCGGATCATGAAGCGGCCGCTGCGCGACCTGCCCGCCTGGGCCGCGCCCGAGGGCGTCGTGGTCCGCGGCTTCGAGCCCCAGGACGAGGCGGCGCTGCTCGAGGTCAACGCCACCGCGTTCGCCCACCACCCCGAGCAGGGCCACATGAGCCACGCCGACTTCGTCGAGCGGACGAGCGAGTCGTGGTTCGACCCGGCGGGGCTGCTCGTCGCCGTACCCGCCGACGCCGACGCCGACCTCCCGCCGCTGCTGGGCTTCCACTGGACCAAGGAGCACCGCGACGAGGACCCGCCGTACGGCGAGGTGTACGTCGTCGCGGTCAACCCCAAGGCGGCCGGCCGCGGCCTCGGCACCGTGCTGACCAGCGCAGGCCTGGACCACCTCGCCTCCCGCGGGCTCGACGAGGTGCTGCTCTACGTCGACGGCGACAACGACCCCGCCGTGGCCGTCTACACCAACCAGGGCTTCCACACCGACCGCGTCGAGGTGCAGTACCGCGGCGTGGTCAGCCTCGACTGAGAGGTCTCAACCCCTCACTCGTCGGTCGAGCTTGTCGAGACCACACCGCCTGGCTCGTCGGTCGAGCTGTGATTGTCGGTCGAGCTGTCATTCGCCGGTCGAGCTGTCACTCGTCGGTCGAGCCGTGATTCGCCGGTCGAGCCTGTCGAGACCAGCCGCCGCACTCGTGCTGCCGGTTCCGGGCGAGGACCGGGAGGTCAGCGAGACGCCCCTCGATCAGCGCCTCGCGCTTGGCCCGGGACCAGCCCTGCAACCGCTTCTCCCAGGCGAACGCCTCGGCCACGTGCTCGAACTCGGCGGCCCAGACCAGCACGACGGGGCGACGTCGGCGGGTGTAGGTCGCGCCATCGCGCTCGGAGTTGTGCTGCGCGACCCGCGTCTCGAGGTCGCGGGTGCTGCCCGCGTAGTAGGAACCGTCGGCGCAGCGGAGCAGGTAGGCGAAGGGCACCGGGGAAGTGTCTGCGGCGGGACGGTGCTGGGCCAGCGCTGATCGGGACCCTGTGGACCAGTGGGTCTCGACAGGCTCGACCGACGAGTCGCGTGGGTCTCGACAGGCTCGACCGACGAGGGTGACCGGGTCTCGACAGGCTCGACCGACGAGGGTGACCGGGTCTCGACAGGCTCGACCGACGAGGGTGACCGGGTCTCGACAGGCTCGACCGGCGAGACGGGGTCTGACCGGCGAGGCGGCTCGACCGGCGAGGCTTACTCCTGCAGCAGCTGCAGCAGGTACTCGCCGTACCCGCTCTTGACCAGGGGTTGGGCGCGTTCGGCGAGCTCGTCGTCGGTCAGGAAGCCGCCGCGCCAGGCGACCTCCTCGGGAGCGCCGATCTTGGTGCCCTGGCGCCTCTCGATGGTGGCGACGTAGTTGCCGGCGTCGAGCAGCGATTCGAAGGTCCCGGTGTCGAGCCAGGCCGTGCCGCGGGCGAGGACGTCGACGCGGAGCCGGCCCTGCTCGAGGTACTGCCGGTTGATGTCGGTGATCTCGAGCTCGCCGCGGGCCGAGGGCTTCAGCTCCCGGGCCATCTGGACGACGTCGTTGGAGTAGAAGTAGAGGCCGGGGACGGCGTACCGGCTCCGCGGCCTCTCCGGCTTCTCCTCCAGCGAGATCGCCCGGCCCTCGTCGTCGAGCTCGACCACGCCGTACGCCGTCGGGTCGGCGACGCGGTAGCCGAAGATGGCGCCGCCGTCGATGTCCTGGAACTGGCGCAGCTGGGTGCCCAGCCCGGTGCCGTAGAAGATGTTGTCGCCCAGCACCAGCGAGACCGAGTCGTCGCCGACGTGGTCGGCGCCGATCACGAACGCCTGGGCCAGCCCGTCGGGGCTGGGCTGCACGGCGTGGGTGATGTTGATGCCGAACTGCGACCCGTCGCCCAGCAGGCGCTCGAAGCCGGGGGCGTCGTGCGGGGTGGTGATCACCAGGATGTCGCGGATGCCCGCCAGGATCAGCAGGGACAGCGGGTAGTAGACCATCGGCTTGTCGTAGACCGGCAGCAGCTGCTTGCTCGGGCCCAGCGTGATCGGGTGCAGGCGCGAGCCGGTCCCACCGGCCAGGATGATCCCTCGCATGGCCATAAGGTACGGCGCATGGCCTCCACGTTCCTGGTGACGGGCGGAGCCGGCTTCATCGGCTCGAACTTCGTCCGCCACGTCCTCGAGCACACCGACGCCGAGGTGGTCGTGCTGGACAAGCTGACCTACGCCGGCGACCGTCGGACGCTCGCCGGCCTTCCCGAGGACCGGGTGCGACTGGTCGAGGGCGACATCGCCGACGCCGTGCTGGTGGACGGGCTGGTCGCCGACCTCGCCCGGGTCGACGGCGTGCTGGTGCACTACGCCGCCGAGTCGCACAACGACAACTCGCTCGACGACCCGTCGCCCTTCCTGCAGACCAACGTCGTCGGCACCTACACGCTGCTGGAGGCGGCCCGCCGGCACGGCGTACGACTCCACCACATCTCGACCGACGAGGTGTACGGCGACCTGGAGCTCGACGACCCCGAGCGGTTCACCGAGGCCACGCCGTACAACCCCTCGAGCCCCTACTCCTCCACCAAGGCCGGCTCGGACCTGCTGGTGCGTGCCTGGGTGCGCTCCTTCGGGGTGCGCGCGACCATCAGCAACTGCTCCAACAACTACGGCCCCTGGCAGCACGTGGAGAAGTTCATCCCGCGCCAGGTCACCAACCTGATCGACGGCGTCCGGCCGCGGCTGTACGGCGCCGGCGCCAACGTCCGCGACTGGATCCACGCCGACGACCACTCCTCGGCGGTGCTGCGGATCGTCGAGCGGGGCGAGATCGGCGAGACCTACCTGATCGGCGCCGACGGCGAGAAGTCGAACCTCGAGGTGGTGCGCGCCCTGCTCGCCATCATGGGCCGCCCCGAGGACGACTACGACCTCGTCACCGACCGCGCCGGGCACGACCTGCGCTACGCGATCGACTCCACCAAGCTGCGCACCGAGCTCGGCTGGGAGCCTCGCTTCACCTCCTTCGAGGAAGGCCTGGCGCGCACCGTCGAGTGGTACCGCGAGCACGAGGACTGGTGGCGGCCCCACAAGGACGCCACCGAGCGCAAGTACGCCGAGGCCGGTCAGTGAGCGCTGCCGGCGCCCCGGCGGACCTGCGCGTCGAGCCCACCGAGATCCCAGGGCTGCTCGTGCTGCGGCTGCCCGTGCACGGCGACAACCGGGGCTGGTTCAAGGAGGGCTGGCAGCGAGCCAAGATGACCGCGCTCGGGCTGCCCGACTTCGGGCCCGTGCAGCAGAACATCTCGTTCAACGACGCCACCGGAGTCACCCGCGGCATCCACGCCGAGCCCTGGGACAAGCTGGTCTCGGTGGCGACGGGCCGCATCTTCGGCGCCTGGGTCGACCTGCGCGAGGGCGACTCGTTCGGCCGGGTCGTCACCGTCGAGCTCGGCCCCGACACCGCGGTGTTCGTGCCGCGCGGCGTCGGCAACGCCTACCAGACGCTCGAGCCGGCCACGGCGTACTCCTACCTCGTCAACGCACACTGGTCGGCGGCCGCGCGGGCGTCGTACACCTTCCTCAACGTGGCCGACGAGACCGCGGCCGTCCCGTGGCCGATCCCGCTGGAGCAGGCCGAGCTGTCCGCCGCCGACCTCGCGCACCCGCGCCTGGCCGACGTGGCGCCGTTCCCCCGCCGCCGTTCCGTCGTGCTCGGCGCCGGCGGCCAGGTCGGCCGAGCCCTCGCCGCGCTGCTGCCCGACGCGGTCGCGCTGACCCGCGCCGACCTCGACGTGACGGCGAGCGACCTGGAGGCGGCGTACGACTGGGACGGCGTGGACGTCGTCTACAACGCCGCCGCCCACACCGCCGTCGACGCAGCCGAGACGCCCGAGGGTCGGCGCGCGGCGTGGGAGACCAACGTCGCGGCGGTCGGCCGGCTGGTCGAGGTGTGCCGCCGGCACCGGCTGCCGCTCGTGCACTTCTCCACCGACTACGTCTACGACGGCGAGGAGCCGCTCCACCGCGAGGACGAGCCCGTCGCCCCGCTCGGGGTCTACGGCCAGACCAAGGCCGCCGGCGACGCCCTGGTCGCCACCCTGCCGCGGCACCACGTGCTGCGCACCAGCTGGGTGATCGGCGACGGCGGCAACTTCCTGGCCACCATGGCGCGCCTCGCCGACGCCGGCGTCTCCCCCACCGTGGTCGCCGACCAGGTCGGTCGGCTCAGCTTCGCCGACGACCTCGCCCGGGCGGCCCACCACCTGGTGAGCAGCGGCGCGGCGTCCGGCACCTACCACGTCACCTGCTCCGGCGACCCGGTCTCCTGGGCAGACCTCGCCCGCGCGGTCTTCCTCGCCCGCGGCCGCGACGCCGACGACGTCACGCCCGTGACGACCGAGGAGTACGCCGCCGGCAAGCAGCTCGCCCCCCGCCCGCGCCACAGCACGATGGACCTGTCGCGGTTGGAGGCGACCGGGTTCACCCCGACCGACGGCGCCACCGGCCTCGCGGCGTACCTCGCGACGCTGCCACCGCCGACCGGGTAGTCCGGCTACTTGATCCCAGTGCTCGCGACGCCCTGGGCGATCTGGCGCTGGAGGACGAGGAAGACGGCGAGCAGCGGGAGGATCCCCAGGACGGCAGAGGCCATGGTCTCGGCGTACTGGATCGCGGCGCCGCCCACGAGGCTGCTGAGACCGACGGGGATGGTCTGCGACTTGGTCTGGGTGAGCACCAGCAGCGGCCACAGGAACGCGTTCCACGACGTGATGAAGGTCAGGATGGCGACCGCGGACGTCGCCGGGCGGCACATCGGCATCACGATGCGGGCGTAGATCCGGAACCACCCGGCGCCGTCGATGCGGGCGGCCTCGATGAGCGCGATCGGGATGGCGCGGATGAAGGAGTGGAACACGAACACCGCGACGGGCAGCGCCACCGCGGGCAGCACGATCGCCCAGTAGGTGCCGAGCAGCCGCAGCGCGCGGAACTCCATGAACTGCGGCAGCACCAGCGCCTCGGTGGGGATCATCAGGCCGGCGAGGATCAGCCCGAAGACGAGGTAGCGGCCGCGGAAGTCCAGGTGCACCAGGGCGAAGGCGACCATCGAGCAGACCACGACCGTGAAGATCACCGCGAGCGTCGAGATGATGAAGCTGTTGGCGTACCACCACGCCAGCGGGCTCGAGCTCCAGGCGAACGAGTAGGCCTCGAGGTTCCAGCTGCTGCCCCACGGGTTGGTGGGGCTCGCCGCGATCTCGTCGTTGGGGCGCAGCGAGGTGATGACCGCCCACGCGAACGGCACCAGCCAGATCAGCGCGAACAGCGTCACGCAGGTGGCGGCCAGCCGGTTGAACAGCTGGTCGCCCCGGTCCGGGGCGCTCCTGCCGGGACGGCGACGGCGGGGGTCGCTCGCGGACCCGGCCTCGGTGGGCGCGGCGGAGGTGACGGCGGTGGCCACGGCTGGTCCCCTCTCAGGCGGTGGCCGGGTCGGCCTGGTCGGTGGTGGCGCGGCGCCGCAGCAGGAACCAGGCGGCGGAGACCAGGACGAGGACCAGGAAGTAGACCATCGTCGCGGCCGCGGCGTACCCGCCCCGGTAGGAGGTGAATCCGGTGTCGAAGATGTACTGGATGACGGGCCGGGTCGAGTAGTTCGGACCGCCCGCGAGCAGGATGTAGATCTGGTCGAACACCTTCAGCGAGGCCAGCACCTGCAGGATGACCACCAGGCCGATCGTGGGCCGCAACAGCGGCATCGTGATCGCGGTGATCTGCTGCCAGGGCCCGGCGCCGTCGATCGAGGCGGCCTCGTAGACCTCGGCCGAGACCTCCTGCAGCGCCGCGGTGTACAGGATGAAGTTGAACCCGAAGGTCCACCACAGCGTCAGCAGCACCACCGCGAACCACGCGCCCGAGGTGGTGCCGAAGAAGTTCGGCGCCGTCAGCCCGACCCAGCCGAACGCGTTGGTGATGAGGCCGGTCTCGGGGGTGTACATGAACGCGAAGATGAGGCAGACCGCCGAGGACGGCACGACGTACGGCGCGAAGAACGCCAGCCGGTAGAACCACGTCGCCCGGGTGATCCGCGAGGCCAGGATCGCGAACAGCAGCGGCAGCAGCACCAGCAGCGGGGTGGTGAGCAGCGTGAACAGCACCGAGTGCCACATCGAGGCCCAGAAGTCGCCGGTGGTGAGCACGTCGGCGTAGTTCGACAGGCCCACGAAGCTGCCCAGGCTGGACTCGACCGTGCTGGTGTTGAACAGGCTGATGACCAGGCCGATCAGCACCGGGCCGACGAGGAACGCCACGTAGAGGACGAGGAACGGCGCGGCCAGCAGCCAGCCCGCCCGGTTCTCCCCCGCACGCCTGCCCGACCTCGACGCCGGGCGGCTCGGGGCGTCGGCCGCACCGGCGACGACCGGCTGCCGCGCCTTGGTCGCAGCGGTGGTAGACATGCGGGCTCCTCTACACGGGCGGGCGAGCGGCGGTGTACTTCTGCAGGCTGGAGATCAGGTCGCGCACGCCGCTGGCGGGAGAGGTGCCGCCCGTGAGCACGCTGGCGATGACCGAGCCCATCGCGGTCTGGAAGTCCGACCCCGCGCCGGTGTACCAGCCCGGAGGGTCGTAGACCGCGTCGAACGCGGCCTGCACGTAGTTGCTCTGCGGCTCCAGCTCCTCGAACTCCTTGCTCTCCTGGACCGGCAGCCAGGCGGGCACGTGGCCGCCCCCGGCCCAGGTGGCGCTCTGGTCGAGCAGGCCCTTGACGAAGCGGACCGCGTCGGCCGAGCGCCGCTCGGACCGGCCGGAGCTGGCCGGGACGACGAGCGCGTGCGAGTCGGCGTACGCCGTGGGCTCGTCGCCGAGCAGCGCCGGGAACGGGACCACGTCGAACTCCAGCTCCTCCCCGCTCGGCAGCTTGACCCCGCGGTAGGTCGGGATCTGCCAGACGCCGTCGAACAGGAAGCCCACGCGGCCCTGGCTGAACAGCGTCGAGGAGGTGGTCGCCGTGGCGTTGGCGGGCAGCAGCCGCTCCTCGCCGGTGAGGCGCTGCAGGAACGCGAACGACTCCTCCAGCGCGTCGCGGTCGACGTCGAGCCGGGTGCCCTGGTCGGAGACGATCGGCCCGGCGAGGCCCGAGTAGACCATCGCGAGCAGCCGCCAGCACGTCGAGGGGTCGGCGGTGATGGTGGCCACCGCGCCGTAGTCGCCGCCGCCGGCCTCCTTCATCGCCCGCAGCGCCTCGACGAACGCGTCGGCGCCCGAGATCGGCGCCAGCCTGCGGCCCGACGCGTCCAGCAGCCCGGCCTTGCGGGCGAGCGGGACGTTGTAGAAGAGCACGAACGGGTGGGTGTCCAGCGGGACGGCGTACGGCGTGCCCTCGACCGTGGCCTTCTTCCACGCCGCCGGGGTGAACCGGTCCTCGGTGATGCCGGCGTCGCTGAAGCGCTCGTCGATCGGCTCCAGCAGGCCCGCCTGCGCCAGCAGCGGAAGCCGCGAGAGGTGGGCGACGGCGACGTCGGGCGGCCGACCGCTCGAGGCCGCGAGCGCCAGCTTGGTGTAGTAGGGGTTGCCCCACGACAGCAGCGTCGCCTCGACCGAGCGACCCGAGGACTTCTGGAACTCCGCGACCATCGCGCCCATGTTGGCGCCGTCGCCGCCGCCGAACAGGTGCCAGAAGATGACGTCGGCGGTCGCGGGCTGCCCACCCGTGAAGCTCGTGGCGATCGGGGAACTGCATCCGGACAGGACGCCCGCGAGGCCGGCGGCACCACCGCCAACCAGCAGGCCGCGCCGCGAGAGGCCCGTCATGACGGCGGACCTTGCAGCGACGTGTGGCACGGTGTGACGTACATCACGTGCAATGTCGCACTCCTCCGCATCCCTGGCAAGGGGGCCCACCGCCCCGCACCCGACGCGCCGGAAGGACCCCCGTGAGAGCAACCCAGCAGGACGGCTCGTACCCCCGCCCGCTGCTCTGCCGCGAGCAGTGGACCGACCTCGACGGCACCTGGCGCTTCGCGCACGACGACGCCGACGCGGGGCTGCGCTCCGCGTGGTCGGACCCGCGGAACGTCGGGGCCTTCACCCAGGACATCGAGGTGCCCTACCCGCCGGAGTCGCCGGCGTCCGGCATCGGGGCCCGCGAGTTCCACCCGGTCGTCTGGTACCGCCGGACGCTGCCCTCCGAGGCCGTGGTCCACGAGGACGGGGAGCGGGTCCTCGTCCACTTCGGTGCGGTCGACCACAGCGCCCACGTCTGGCTCGACGGTCACCTGGTCGCCCACCACGTCGGGGGCCAGTCGCCGTTCACCGCTGACGTCACCGACGTGCTCGACCGGGCGGCTGCACCCGGCGGGGATGCCGGCACGCGCGAGCACGTGCTGGTGGTGCGCGCGGAGGACGACCCGCACGCGCTGCACCAACCGCGGGGCAAGCAGGACTGGCGCGAGCAGCCCCACGACATCTGGTACGAGCGCACGACCGGGATCTGGCAGTCGGTCTGGCTCGAGGTGGTGCCGGTGGACCACGTCGCCGACCTGGCCTGGACCACCTCGATCGCGGCGGCGCTCGTCGAGGGCGAGGTCACGCTGGCGCGCGTCCCGGCCCAGCCGCTCCTCGTCGAGGTGACGCTCCGGCTCGGCGAGGAGGTCGTCGGTCGGGCCTCACACGTACTGCGCACGCGGGTGGGCCGGATCGGCGTACCTGTCCCGGACCTGCGCAACGGCCAGGACCGTGCCCGGCTCTGGTGGACGCCGGAGACTCCCCACCTGGTCGACGCCGAGGTCGTCGTACGACGCGAGGACGGCACCGAGGTCGACCGGGTCGCGAGCTACGTGGGCATCCGCGAGGTCGCGGTCGGGGGCGGCGCGTTCCGGCTCAACGGCCACCCGTACGACACTCGCTCGGTGCTCGACCAGGGCTACCGCCCCGAGACGCACCTGGCCTCCCGCGGCACCGAGGAGCTGCGGGCCGAGGTCGAGGTGATCAAGGCGATGGGCTTCAACGCCGTACGCGTGCACCAGAAGGCCGAGGACCCCCGCTTCCACCACTGGGCCGACCGGCTCGGGCTGCTCGTCTGGGCCGAGACCGCCGGTGCCTACGAGTTCTCGGCCGAGGCGGTGGAGCTGCTGACCACCGAGTGGATGGCGCTGGTGCGTCGCTACCGCAGCCATCCCTCGGTGGTGGTGTGGGTGCCGGTCAACGAGAGCTGGGGGGTGCAGGACATCGCCACGTCGCGCCCGCAGCAGCAGTTCGCGCAGTCGCTGGTCAGCCTGACCCGGGCCCTGGACCCCACCCGACCGGCGGTCTCCAACGAGGGCTGGGAGCACGTCGACAGCGACGTCACGGGCCTGCACGACTACACCGTCGACGCGGCCGAGCTGCGCGCGCGCTACCTGGACCGTGACGCTGCCGTCGAGGCGACCCTGGTGCGTCCCGGACCGCACGGCCGACGGCAGGTGCTCAACGACGTGCAGGCGCAGCGCTTCCTCGCCGGCGACGCCCCGCTGATGATCACCGAGTTCGGCGGCGTCTCGCTGGCCGCCGACGAGGGGTCCTGGGGCTACGAGCAGGTGGGCTCGGTCGAGGAGTACGCCGACCTCGTCGGCGCCCTCTTCGGCGCCCTCCGGGCCAGCACCGAGGTCGTCGGCTCCTGCTACACCCAGCTCATGGACACCGGCCAGGAGACCAACGGCCTGCTCTACGCCGACGGCACCCCCAAGCTCCCCCTCGACCAGATCCGCCGGATCGTCACGGGCGAGTGACGCCGACCGGCTGCCAGGTCTCGACAGCGCCCTACCCGTCGGTCGAGCGTCACTCGTCGGTCGAGCCTGTCATTCGCCGGTCGAGCCTGTCGAGACCACACCTCCCCACTCGCCGGACGAGCTGTCACTCGTCGGTCGAGCCGTGATTCGCCGTCGAGCCTGTCGAGACCACACCGCCTCACTCGCGCTGCCGGTTCCGGGCGAGGACCGGGAGGTCGGCGAGGCGCCCCTCGATCAGCGCCTCGCGCTTGGCCCGGGACCAGCCCTGCAACCGCTTCTCCCAGGCGAACGCCTCGGCCACGTGCTCGAACTCGGCGGCCCAGACCAGCACGACGGGGCGACGTCGGCGGGTGTAGGCCGCGCCATCGCGCTCGGAGTTGTGCTGCGCGACCCGCGTCTCGAGGTCGCGGGTGCTGCCCGCGTAGTAGGAACCGTCGGCGCATCGGAGCAGGTAGGCGAAGGGCACCGGGGAAGTGTCTGCGGCGGGACGGTGCTGGGCCAGCGCTGATCGGGACCCTGTGGACGACTGGGTCTCGACAGGCTCGACCGACGAGGGTGACCGGGTCTCGACAGGCTCGACCGGCGAGGCGGCTCGACCGGTGAGACGGCCGGACCGGCGAGACGGGCTCGACCGACGGGTGGGTCAGGCGCGGAGGGCTGCGCCGGCGCGCTCGGAGATCTCGCGGACGTACGCCGGGCACTCGTGGCCGACGTCGGTGAAGTGGATGAAGCCGTGGACCATCGAGGCGTAGCGGGTGAGGTCGACCTCGACGCCCTGCTTCTCCAGCAGCGCGGCGTACGCCTCCCCCTCGTCGCGCAGCGGGTCGAAGCCGGCGGTGACGACGTGGGCGGCGGCGATCCGCTCGGGGAAGTCCGTACGCCGGAGCGCGGACGCGTCGGGGTGGTGCTCGTCGACCGCGTCGGGGTCGAAGAAGTTCTCGCGGGCGCCGTCGAGGAAGGCCTGGGTCAGCACCAGCCCCTCGGGACCGAACAGCCGGCGGCTCTCGCTCTCCTCGACCCAGTCGGCACCGGGGTAGATCAGCAGCTGCAGCCGCATCGGCAGCCCCGCCTCGGCCGCGAAGACGGCGGTCGAAGCGCTCAGCGCGCCGCCGGCCGAGTCACCGCCGACCCCCAGCCGGTCGACGTCGGCGCCGACCTCCTCGGCGTGCTCGACCAGCCAGCGGTACGCCGCCTTGCAGTCGTCGCTGGCCGAGGGGAAGCGGTGCTCGGGGGTGCGGCGGTAGTCGACGGCGAGCACCTGGATGCCGGCGGTCTCGGCCAGGACGCGGCAGAACGGGTCGTGGGTCTCCAGGTCGCCGTACATCCAGCCGCCGCCGTGCAGGAAGAGCAGCGTCGGCGAGGACTCGGCACCGATGCAGCTGGACGGGACGTAGAGGCGGGCGTCGATCGGGCCGGTGGCGCCGTCCACCCGGAGGTCGCGGTAGGCGGCGAGCGGCGGCCTGCCGCCGATCATCCGCGTGAGCCGGCGGTAGGCCATCCGGGCGTCGGCGAGCGGCAGCGTGGAGAAGTCGGGGATCCGGCCGAGCCGCTGGGCGGCCAGCATCAGCTGCAGCTCGGGGGCGAGCTCGAGGCCGTCGAGTCGACGCGGCCGGCCACGGAGCACCCGCTGCACCCGCGGCGGCAGGCCCATGAGCAGGCGGAGGAGGAGGCGCTCGAGGGTGAAGCGGAGGTGGGTCACGGGGGGAAACTACGACACCCGTCGTTCACCTGTCGGTGAAAGGATGGGACCCATGACCGAGAGCCTGCACCCCGCGACCGGGTCCGACGCCGACGAGGGCCCCCAGGACCCCACCCTGCGCGTCGTCCCGGCCGACAGCTTCGACGTCGACCCGCCGTACGACCCGGGTGAGCCGCAGTTCGACGAGGGCGAGTTCCCCGAGCGCTTCCTGGACCGCGAGCTGTCGTGGCTGCACTTCAACCAGCGGGTGCTGGCGCTGGCCGAGGACCCCGGGCTGCCGCTGCTGGAGCGGGCCCGCTTCCTCGCCATCGTGGCGAGCAACCTCGACGAGTTCTTCATGGTCCGCGTCGCCGGCCTCAAGCGCCGCATCGCCGCCGGGGTGGCGGTCCGGGCCGCCTCGGGGCTGATGCCGCGCGAGGTGCTGGAGCAGATCTGGCGCGTCAGCGGCGAGCTCCAGGCCCGTCACGCCGCGTGCTTCCGCGACCAGATCGTGCCCGCGCTCGCCGACGAGGGCATCACCCTGGTGCGCTGGGACGACCTGGACCGCGACGAGCAGAAGCAGTGCAAGCGGCTGTTCAAGGAGCGGGTCTTCCCGGTCCTCACCCCGCTGGCCGTCGACCCGGCCCACCCGTTCCCCTACATCTCCGGGCTCTCGCTCAACCTCGCGGTCCTGGTGCGCAACCCCAAGACCGACAAGGAGCACTTCGCCCGGGTCAAGGTGCCGCCGATCTTCAGCCGCTTCGTGCCGCTCGGCAACCAGCGCTTCGTGCCGCTCGAGGACGTCATCGGCGAGCACCTCAAGCGGCTGTTCCCCGGCATGGAGATCCTGAGCGTCAACACCTTCCGGGTGACCCGCAACGAGGACCTCGAGGTCGAGGAGGACGACGCCGAGAACCTCCTGCAGGCGCTGGAGAAGGAGCTGCTGCGGCGGCGCTTCGGTCCCCCGGTGCGGCTCGAGGTCGAGGAGGACATCGACGCCCACGTGCTCGAGCTGCTGATCAGCGAGCTCGGCGTCACCGAGTCGGAGGTGTTCCGGCTCCCCGGCCCGCTGGACCTGCGCGGGCTGCACGGCATCGCCGACCTCGACCGCGAGGACCTGAAGTACCCCAACTTCCTGCCCGCCACCCACACCCTGCTCGCACCCGTCGAGTCGGCCTCGCCGGTCGACGTGTTCAAGGCGCTGCAGCGCTCCGACGTACTGCTGCACCACCCCTACGACTCGTTCAGCACCTCGGTGCAGCGGTTCATCGAGCAGGCCGCCGCGGACCCGCACGTGCTGGCGATCAAGCAGACGCTCTACCGCACCTCGGGCGACTCCCCCATCATCGACGCCCTCGTCGACGCCGCCGAGAGCGGCAAGCAGGTGCTGGTGATCGTCGAGATCAAGGCCCGCTTCGACGAGTCGGCCAACATCCGGTGGGCGCGCAAGCTCGAGCACGCCGGCTGCCACGTCGTCTACGGCCTGGTCGGGCTCAAGACCCACTGCAAGCTCTCGATGGTGGTGCGCGACGAGCCCGAGGGCATCCGCCGCTACACCCACATCGGCACCGGCAACTACAACCCCAAGACCGCGCGGATGTACGAGGACTTCGGGCTGCTCACCACCGACGAGTCGATCGGCGAGGACGTCGCCCACCTGTTCAACAACCTCTCGGGCTACAGCCGCAACGCGTCGTACGCCGAGCTCATGGTCGCCCCCGACTCCGTCCGGACCGGTCTGCTCGACCTGATCCGGGCCGAGATCGCCCACCACAAGGCGGGACGCCCGGCGCGGATCCGGCTCAAGGCCAACTCGATCGTCGACGAGGCGGTCATCGACGCGCTCTACACCGCCTCCCGCGCGGGCGTGCCCGTCGACCTGCTGATCCGCGGCATCTGCGCGGTCCGCCCCGGGGTGCCCGAGCTGTCGGAGACGGTCCGGGTCAAGTCGATCCTGGGCCGCTACCTCGAGCACAGCCGCATCATGTGGTTCGAGAACGGCGGCGACCCGCTGGCCTACATCGGCTCGGCCGACCTGATGCACCGCAACCTCGACCGCCGCGTCGAGGTGCTGGTCAAGCTGCCCTCGGCCGACGCGACCGACGAGGTCACCCGGCTGCTGGAGCTGGCCTTCTCCGACCACACGGCCGGGTTCTCCCTCGACTCCGACGGCGAGTGGACCGCGGTCGTCTCGCCCGACGCGCAGCCGGTGCGCAACCTCCAGGAGCACCTGATCTCGATGCACAAGCGTCGCCGGCGCGGCCAGCACGACCGGGCGTCCGGCGCGAACCGGGGGTAGGGGCCGGGCGTCGCCCGCTGCTACACCAGCGCTGCTCTGCGGGTCCCACGGCGACCGTGGTGTGGCAACGGCGCGCTGATTACCCGGACGTCCGGGTAATCAGCGGCCGGGTGCCACACCACCGCTCCCCCCACCCACGCCCGACGACCCTGGTGTGGCAACGGACGCCAGCGAGTCCTCGCGGTGGTGGGTCTCGGCGAGCCGGCGCAGCTTGTCGAGGTCGACCTGGTCGCGCGGGGCGGCCGCGACCCGCAGCGGGGTGATTGCGGTGACCGTGGAGGTACGCCGGCCGTCCTCGAGCAGCGCGCGCTCGCCGAGCACGGCGCCGGGCCCCAGCTCGGCCAGCGGGCGGCCGTCCACGTCGACGCGCACCAGCCCGTCCAGGACCAGGTAGAGCTCGTCGCCGGGCTCGCCCTGTCGCGTCAGCTCCAGGCCCTCCGGCAGCTGTCGGACCTCGGGTCGGTGCTCGCCGCGCATGATGTCGTGCGAGAGCTGCCGCTCCAGCTCGGACTCGACGGCGACCACCAACGCCTCGCGGTCGCGGTGGGCCCACGGGGTGCGCTCGCCGAAGGAGTGCGCCATCCAGCGGCCCTGGTCGGCGAGCCCGCTCTTGAGGCTGACGGCGCCGGACGCGTCGTACACCCAGTGGCGGGGGAACGCGCTCGCCCCGACCAGCTCGACCTCGCTCGTCCCGTCGGCGCGCAGCGTCAGGGCCAGGGTGGTCCACACGGTCGGGGCCTGCCACCGCACGAACGGCGGGTGCGGCACCGGCCGCGGCAGGGGTACGCCGGTCCGCCCCCCGACCGTCTGCACGAACCGCACCGCCCCGTCCTCGTGCACCGGCTCGCGCTGGAGGGTCGGCAGGCTCACGGCGCGGAAGGTCGCGCCGAGCGGGCCGATGGTGACCGTGGTCGCGCCCATCACCAGGCGGCTGTGCTCCAGCAGCCCGGCGTCGCGGATCTCTCCGTCCTCGACCTCGGCCCACGCCGAGAGCAGGTTGCCGAACCGGAACCGGTCGTCGTGGCAGAGCCGGTCGACCTCGTCGGGGCCGGCGACCCGGTCGGGCAGGGGGTCGTCCCAGTGGGAGAGCCGCAGGTCCATCCCGACCTTGAGGCCTCCGGTCAATGAGTCCGAGGGGATCCAGGACAGCGACACGGCGGTGGCTTCGACTCGCACGGCAGCGACCTCGCTTCGGCTCGGGGGGTGAGCGGGCTGCGGATGGGGCCGAAACTAGTCGCGCCCGCCGGGCTCGGACAACGTCCGGGGCACGAACGGGTGGTGGCGGTCTGCACCGGCTGCTCCTAGCGTGTCGCCATGTCGGAGGAGGTCGACGCCCTCGACCGGGCGATCGCCGCGCTGGAGGGACAGCGCTCGACGCTCGGTGACGCGGTGGTGGACACCGCGCTGGCTCCGCTGCGCGCCCAGCGGGGCCGGCTCGCGGGCCACCAGGGCGAGAACCGTCGCCTCGTCACCGTGCTGTTCGCCGACCTCGTCGACTTCACGGTGCTCTCGCGCCACCTCGACGCCGAGGACACCCGCGAGGTCGTCGGGCGCTACTTCGCCCGCTGGCGCCGGGCGATCGAGGCGCACGGCGGCGTGGTCGAGAAGTTCATCGGCGACGCCGTGATGGCGGTCTACGGCCTCGAGCGCAGCTTCGAGGACGACGCCCACCGGGCGGTGCGCTCGGCCCTGGCGATGCTCGAGGACCTGCAGGACCTCAACCGCGAGCTGCAGGCGAGCCACGGCGTGGAGCTGCACATGCGGGTCGGCATCGACACCGGCGAGGTGGTCGTCAGCACGCTCGGGGAGCGGCACGACGACAGCTACGTCGCCGTCGGCCCCACGGTCAACCGGGCCGCGCGGGTGCAGGCGGCCGCCCCCGTCGACCGGGTGCTGGTCTCGGTGGACACCCAGCGGGTGCTGCGCGGCGCCTTCGGGGTCGAGGCCCAGGAGCCGCTGACGCTCAAGGGCATCGACCAGCCGGTCGACGCCTTCGTGGTCACCGCCGAGCGGCAGTCCACCTTCCGGCTCGACCGCAGCGCGGGCGTCGCGGGCGTGGAGACCCGCACCGTGGGCCGCGAGCTGCAGCTGCGGTTCCTCCAGGACCGGGTGGACGACGTCACCGAGGAGGGCCGCTGGCGGGTGGTGACCGTCGTGGGCGACGCCGGGGTCGGCAAGTCGCGGCTGCTGCTCGACCTCGACACCTGGCTGGCCGAGCGCGAGGAGGCGGTGTTCTGGTTCCGCGGCCGCGCCTCCCCGGCCACCCAGGAGAGCCCCCACGCGCTGCTGCGCGACCTGGTGGCGGCGCGGCTCGACCTGCACGCGGGCGACCCGCCCGACGTCGTACGACGCGCCTTCGTCGACGCCTTCACCGCCGCCCTCGGCCCGCTCGAGGGCCCGCGGCTGGCCGTCGACGCCGCCGCGTTCCTGGGGTACGACGTGCAGCAGGCCGACGACGCGGTGCCGACCCACCCGCAGGCGCTGCGGGACCGCGGCTCGCACGCGCTGGCCCGGCTGCTGCACGCGCTGAGCCGGGTCGCGCCGGCGGTGGTGCTGCTCGAGGACCTGCACTGGGCCGACGAGGGCAGCCTGCGCTGGCTCGACGCGGCGGCGCCCGAGCTGGCCGACGCCACCGTGCTCGTGGTCGCCACCGCCCGGCCCACCCTGCTGGAGCGGCGCGAGCGCTGGGGCGAGGGGCTGGCGCACCACGAGCGGCTCGACCTGGCTCCGCTGTCGCGCCGCGAGAGCCGCGAGCTGGTGGGGCAGCTGCTGGCCCGGGTGGAGGACCTGCCGCGCACCCTGACCGACCTGGTCGTCGACCACGCCGAGGGCAACCCGTTCTACCTCGAGGAGCTGGTCACCTGGCTGGTCGACGCCGGGGTCGTCGTGCCCGGCGACCCGGCCTGGACCGTGGCCCACGACCGGGTCGGCACGGTGGCGGTCCCGCCCACGCTCAAGGGCGTCCTGCAGTCGCGGCTGGACGCGCTCACGCCCGCCGAGCGCGACCAGCTGCAGCGCGCCTCGGTGCTGGGCCGGGTGTTCTGGGACACCGCGCTCGCGGTGATGAGCCGGCGCCGGCTCGAGCCCGCGCAGGTCGACGCCGACCTGGAGCGGCTGCGCTCGCGCGGGCTGCTGCTCGAGCGCCCGGAGTCGCGCTTCGCGGGCGCGCGCGAGTTCGTGTTCAAGCACGCCCTGCTCCGCGACGTGGCGTACGACGGGATGCTGCGCGCCCACCGCGAGCGCTACCACGGCCTCGCCGCCCGGTGGTTCGCCGACGCCGCCGCGGCCTCGGGCCGCGAGGAGACCTTCGCCGCGGTGATCGCCACCCACCTCGATCGCGCCCGCGACCCGGGTGCCGCCGGGTGGTACCTCCGCGCCGGGCGGGCGGCGGCCGGGGTGTACGCCCTCGACGAGGCCGGGCGCACCCTGGACCGGGCCGCCGAGCTGGTCGCGGCCGACGACGACGCGCTGCGCTTCGACGTGCTGGCGGCGAGCGAGGAGCTCGCCGACCGGCAGGGCGACCGGGCCCGGCAGCAGGTGCACCTCGAGGCGATGGCACGGCTCGAGGAGCGGCTCGACCCCTCCCGCCGCGTCGCGCTGCTGCTGGCGCAGGGCCGGTGGGCCTTCGTCCAGAGCGAGTACGACGCCGCGCGCGGCCTCTCCGGCCGGGCGGTGCAGCTGGCGACCGAGCAGGACCGTCCCGACCTGGTCGCCGAGGCGCTGCTGCTCCAGGGCCGGACGCTCACCTGGGCCGAGGACCCCGACGCCGCGCGTGCCTGCCTGGCCCGGGCCGTCGAGCGCGCCCGGGAGAGCAACCGACCCGACGTGGAGGGCGAGGCGCTGCGCTACCTCGGCATGGTCGCGAGCAACACCGGCGACTACCCGCGCTCGATGGAGCTGGTCCAGCAGGCCCGCGCGCTCTTCGGGCGGCTCGGCGACAGCGAGATGGAGAGCACCGCCCTGGTGCAGCTCGCGACGACGTACTACTTCATGGGCCGGTACGCCGAGGCGCAGACCGCGCTGGAGGAGACGGTCCCGATCTTCCGGCGGGCCGGGCACCGCTACCGCGAGTCGGTCGCGCTCGGCAACCTGGCCAGCGTGGCCGCGATCCGGGGCAGCCTCGGCGCGGCCGAGGCCTGGGTGCGCGAGGCGGTCGCGGTCTCCCGCGACCTCGGCGACCTCGAGGCCACCGCCACCAACCTGCTGGTCGCCGCCCAGGTCGAGCTGTTCACCGGCCGCCTCGACGCCGCCGAGGCCCATGCGCAGGAGGCGCTGGAGATCTCCCGCGGGCTCGGCAACCGCCCGCTGGAGGTCGACTCCTCGACCCGGCTGGTCCACGTCGAGCTGGTGCGGGGGGACGTCGCCGCCGCGGTCGAGCGCGGGCGGGCGGCGGTGGCGATCGGGGTCGAGGCGTCCTCCGACCTCGACCGCGGGCACGCCCACCTGGGCCTGGGCTACGCCCTGGTGCGCGACGACGGGCTGCGGGAGCAGGCCGACGAGCACTTCGCCGAGGCGGCCCGGCTGTTCGCGGCCGTCGGCGTGCCGGTCCCGGGCCGGGAGAGCGAGGTCGGCCGGGCGCGGGTGGCCTCGCTGCGCGGCGAGCACGACCGCGCCGTCGGGCTGCTGGCGCCGGTGCTCGACCACCTCGACCCCGACGACCTGCTCGGCGCCGCCCTGCCCGCCACCATGCTCCGCGGCTGCGTGGAGGTGCTGCGCCGCGCGGGCGACCCCCGGGCGGGCACGGTGCTGGCGCAGGCGCGCGCCTACCTGCACCGCACGGCCGCGGAGGTGGGCGACGACGACCTCGCCGCGGCGTACCTCGCGGTCGAGCCCAACCGGGTGCTGCTCGACGACGACCTCGACGTGCCTGACACGGCGCCCGGTCAGCAGGTCGCGAAGACCAGCGGACCCTCGTAGAGCCCGGACAGCGCGAAGCCGTCCTCGCGGCGGGGGCGCAGGTCGAGCAGGACGTCGGACCCGACGGCCCGCGACCGGGTCAGCTCGTAGTCGTCGGCGACGCTGCCGCCGCCCCGCCCCGGGGTCTCGCCGACCACCAGCCGGGCGCGGGGGCGCAGGTCCTCGCGGGCCCGCGCCTCGTCCTCGAAGTGGGCGACGACCTGGAGCGTCCGGCCGGCGTCCAGCCCCATCGCGAACCCGGCCAGCGGGTTGACCCCGCCGACGTCCTCGACCAGGGCCTCCGCCTGCTCCTGCTCGTCCTCGGCGGCGCTGGCCATGGACAGGTCCTCGCAGGCGAAGTCGCCGGTCCAGAGCATCGCGGCGACCGAGGTGCCGAGTCGCTCGGCGAGGTCCTCGACGCCCGGCCGGTCGGCGACGACGTCGGCGTCCCCGCGCGCCGCCTCCGCGGTCGCGGTGGCGTACTCCTCGGTGTCGCTGCTGACCACGAGGCCCTGCTCGGGCAGCAGCGCGACGTGCTGCAGGGAGGGCGTCAGCGTCGGGTCGAGCTGGGCGACCAGGTCGATCCCGCCTTCCCAGGTGCCGGCGACGCCGCCGCCGGAGGGGGCGTCGTACCCCGCGCGGCGCAGGTTGCCGGCCAGCACGCCGAAGTCGGTGCCCTCCGGGGGTGCGAGCAGCATCGCGGCCCCCTCGCGCGACTGCGTGTAGAGCTCCCACCGTGCCGTCGCGGGTCCGAAGCCGTAGATCTCCTGCAGCGCCGCCGCCGACTCGTCGATGCTGGAGACCGCGGCCAGGTCGGCGTCGTAGGCGAGGCCCACCATCTCCTCGATCGCGTCGCGGTCGGGGGTGTCGCCGAGGTCGACCTCCAGCGTCGCCCGGACGCGGGTCCAGTCGGTGAAGGCCACCCGCAGGGCGTCCTGCGGCGCGTGCGCGAGCGCGTCCTCCAGGGGGGTGCGGTCCGCACGGCGCCACAGCCAGGCGCCGACGACCACGAGGCCCGCGACGAGGGCGAGGGCGAGGAGGCCCGCGACGACCACCGTCCGGCGGCGCGGCCGCGGGCGTCTCTGCACGTCAGGGAGGGTAGCCGCTGCCCGGGCGTGTGAGGATGTGCGCCATGGGTCAGCCCCCACCGCCCGAGGCCACCGGCCCCGACGTCGTCGCGGCGGGAGCCGTGGTCGTCCGCAAGGGCCCCGCGGGCCGCGAGGTGCTGCTGGTGCACCGGCCGAAGTACGACGACTGGTCGTTCCCCAAGGGCAAGCAGGACCCCGGCGAGCACGTCACCACGACCGCGGTCCGCGAGGTGCTGGAGGAGACCGGGGTCGAGGTGCGGCTGGGCCGCCCGCTCCGGCCCCAGCTGTACGCCGTGTCCGGCGGCCGCGCCAAGCTGGTCCACTACTGGGTCGGCCACGTGGTCGGCGACGACGACGTCAGCGGCTACGAGCCCAACGCCGAGGTGGACCGACTGGGCTGGCACCCCCTCGACGAGGCGGTGCAGCGGCTGACCTACCTCGACGACCTCCACCTGCTGGAGCAGCTGCGCGAGCAGCCCCGGCCGACCAGCGCCCTGGTCGTCGTACGACACGCCAAGGCCACCAAGCGGCGCGACTGGGACGGCCCCGACCCGCGCCGGCCGCTGCTGGAGGTCGGCGAGCAGCAGGCCCTCGACCTGGCGCGGGTGCTCGCGGCGTACGGCGTCTCGCGCGTGCACAGCTCCTCGAGCACGCGCTGCACCCAGACGCTGCGCCCGTACGCCGAGGAGCAGGTGCTCCCGCTGGAGGAGCTCGACGAGCTCTCCGAGGAGCTGGCCGACGGCGAGGCGGCCACCACCCTGCTGCGCACCCTGGCCGCGGCGCCCGAGTCGAGCGTGGTGTGCAGCCACCGGCCGGTGCTGCCGGCGCTGCTGGCGGTCCTGGGGGTCGAGGAGGAGCCGCTGTCGCCCTCCGAGCTCGTGGTGTGCCACCACCGCCGCGGCGAGCTGGTCGCGACCGAGCGCCACCTGCCGAGCCAGGTCGGCTGACCTGCACGAACAGGTGTGACGCGCGTCATGGGCGCGCGGGGCGCGAGCCATCTGGGCGGCCATCGTTCACCTGCCGTTCACCCGCGTCCCCGTGCCGTGACACCTCTGCTTCCTAGGTTCGTCCTGTCCACCCCCTTGTGAACTCACAGGAGCCCGAAGTGAACCGCTCTTCCCTCCGTCGCGTCGCCGCCCCCGGCGTCGCCGCGATCGCCCTCGCCACGGCGCTCTCCGCCTGCGGTGCGTCCAACGAGACCGCCGCCGACAGCGGCTCCTCCGCCGAGGGCGAGTCCTCGCTCTCCGGCGAGCTCGCCGGCGCCGGCGCCTCCTCCCAGGAGAAGGCCCAGGAGGCGTGGTCCACCGCCTTCCAGGCCGCCAACTCCGGCGCCACCGTCACCTACGACCCCGTCGGCTCCGGCGACGGCCGCACCCAGTTCATCGAGAGCGGCGTCTCCTTCGCCGGCTCCGACGCCTACCTCGACGACGACGAGCAGGAGCTCAGCGGCGCCAAGGAGCGCTGCGAGGGCCAGGACCCGATCGAGATCCCGGCGTACGTCTCCCCCATCGCGATCGTGTTCAACCTCGAGGGCGTCGACGAGCTCAACCTCGACGCCAAGACCGCCGCCGAGATCTTCGACGGCAAGATCACCACCTGGAACGACCCGGCCATCGCCGACCTCAACCCCGACGCCGAGCTGCCCGACGAGCGGATCACGCCCGTCCACCGCGCCGACGACTCCGGCACCACCGAGAACTTCACCGACTGGCTCAACCAGGCCGGCGAGGGCTCGTGGTCCTACGACCCCGACGGCCTCTGGCCCGCCGAGGGCGGCGAGGCCGCCGAGGGCACCTCCGGCGTCATCTCCGCGGTCACCAACGGCACCGGCACGATCGGCTACGCCGACCTGAGCCAGGCCGGTGAGCTGTCCGTCGCCGACGTGCAGGTCGGCGAGGAGTTCGTCGAGCCCTCCCCCGAGGCCGGCGCCAAGGTCATCGAGGAGTCCGAGCGCGTCTCGGGCCGGGCCGAGGTCGACATGGCGTTCGAGGTCAACCGCACCACCGAGGCGGCCGACACCTACCCGGTCGTGCTGGTCTCCTACCTGATCGCCTGCCAGACCTACGCCGACCAGGCCGAGGCCGACCTCGTCAAGGGCTACCTGTCCTACATCGTCTCCGACGAGGGCCAGCAGGCCGCCGCCGAGAACGCCGGCGCCGCCGCGCTGTCCCCCTCGGTCGCCGAGGAGGCCCAGGGCATCGTCGAGAAGATCACGGCCGGCAGCTGAACGAGCACCGCACCACCAGCGGCGTGCGGGGGGTCACCACCCCCCGCACGCCACTCGCGCGACCAGCCCCCTTCCACCCAGAGGACCTGACGTGACCACCACGCCCGCCGCCCCTCCCGCCACCCGCACCAAGCGGCGGCAGGGCGACCGGATCTTCGCGGGCCTCTCCCGCGGCGCCGGCATCCTGATCCTCGTCGCGCTCGCCGGCGTGTTCGTCTTCCTGGCGATCGAGGGCATCCCCGGGCTCACCCAGCCCGCGAGCTTCTACGGCCCCAACGCCAGCACCTTCGCCGGCTACGTCGTCCCGCTGCTGTTCGGCACGATCCTCGCCGCGGTCATCGCGGTGGTCATCGCCGCGCCCCTGTCCTTCGGCATCGCCCTGGTCATCAGCCACTACGCCCCCCGCTCGATCGCGGTGCCCGCGGCGTACGTCGTCGACCTGCTGGCCGCCGTCCCCAGCGTCGTGTTCGGCCTCTGGGGCATCAACGTCCTCGCCCGCCGCGTGGTCCCGGGCTACGAGTGGCTCTTCGAGAACCTCGGCTGGATCCCCCTCTTCGCCGGACCGCCCTCGACGACCGGCCGCACGATCCTCACCGCCGGCATCGTGCTGGCGATCATGATCCTGCCGATCATCACCGCGATCTCGCGCGAGATCTTCGCCCAGACCCCCCGGCTCCACCAGGAGGCCGCCCTGGCCCTGGGCGCCACCCGCTGGGAGATGGTCCGGCTCACGGTCTTCCCCTACGCCAAGTCCGGCATGGTCTCGGCGGTCATGCTCGGCCTGGGCCGCGCCCTCGGCGAGACGATGGCGGTCGCCATGGTGCTCTCGGCCGGCGGCGGCATCACCTTCAACCTGATCTCCTCGTCCAACCCGGCGAGCATCGCCTCCAACATCGCCAACAACTACAAGGAGGGCACGCCCGGCAAGGTCTCGGTGCTGATCGCGACCGGCCTGGTGCTCTTCCTGGTGACGTTCCTGGTCAACTTCGCCGCCCGCTGGTTGGTCGGCCGCTCCGAGCGGAGGATGGCCCGATGAGCACCACCACGACCCCCAGCCCGAGGCCGCCGAGCAGCTCGGCACCCGTGCGCGGCCAGAGCCTGCAGCGCCCGCGGCTCCCCCGCTGGGCCCCCGCGCTCGTGGCCGTCGGCGCCGTCGCCGGCGCCGCCCTGCTGGGCCTGCTGCTCGGCTGGGGCCTGCTGACCACCGGCTTCGTGGCGCTGCTGCTCTTCGTGGTGCTGATGCCGGTCTGGTCGCTGGTGGTGGAGAACCGCCGTGCCGCGGTCGACCGGCTGATGACCTCGCTGGTCTGGAGCGCCTTCCTGGTGGCCCTGGTGCCGCTGCTGTCGCTGATCTGGACCGTGGTGTCCAAGGGCGCCCCCCAGGTCAACACGATCTTCCTGACGTACTCCCAGTTCCGCACCGACCTCTCGCAGCCCGTCGGCATCTACCACGCGCTGGTCGGCACCCTGCTGATCACGCTGGGCGCCACCGCGATCGCCGTCCCGATCGGCATCTTCACCGCCATCTACATCGTGGAGTACGGCGAGAAGGGCCGCCTCGCCCGCTCGATCACCTTCCTGGTCGACGTGATGACCGGCATCCCCTCGATCGTGGCCGGCCTGTTCGCCTTCGCGCTGTGGATCCTGCTGTTCGGGCCCTCGGCCCGCGCCGGGCTCGGCGGCTCGATCGCGCTGGCGATCCTGATGATCCCGATCGTGGTGCGCTCCACCGAGGAGATGCTGCGCCTGGTGCCCGACGACCTGCGCGAGGCGTCGTACGCCCTGGGCGTGCCGAAGTGGCGCACCATCGCGAAGGTCGTGCTCCCCACGGCCCTGGGTGGCATCGTGACCGGTGTGACCCTGGCGATCGCCCGCGTGGTCGGCGAGACCGCGCCGCTGCTGCTCATCGCCGGTCTCACGACGCGCACCAACTTCAACCTCTTCGACGGCCGGATGACGACCCTGCCGGTCCTGATCTTCACCCAGAACGCCAACCCGGGGATCCCGCCGCCCGGCGGCGGCGACCCGCCGGGCATCGGCATGGCCTGGGGCGGCGCGTTCGTGCTGATCGTGATCGTGATGCTGCTCAACCTGGTCGCCCGCGTCGTCGGCCGCTACTTCGCCCCCAAGACCGGACACTGAGTCCGGACCACACGGAGAGTTCACACACATGGCCAAGAGCATCGACGTCTCTGACCTCGACATCTACTACGGCGACTTCCTGGCGGTCGAGAGCGTCACCATGACGATCCCCGCCCGGTCGGTGACCGCCCTGATCGGCCCCTCCGGCTGCGGCAAGTCGACCTTCCTGCGCTCCCTGAACCGGATGCACGAGGCGATCCCCGGGGCCCACGTCGACGGCAAGATCATCGTCGACGGGCAGTCGCTCTACGACCCGGGCGTCGACCCGGTCGAGGTGCGGCGCATGGTCGGCATGGTCTTCCAGCGGCCCAACCCGTTCCCGACGATGTCGATCTACGAGAACGTCCTCGCCGGGCTGCGGCTGAACAACACCAGGCTCAAGAAGGGCGCCGCCGACGACGTCGTGGAGAAGTCGCTCCAGGGCGCCAACCTCTGGAACGAGGTCAAGGACCGGCTCAACAAGCCCGGCATGGGCCTCTCCGGCGGCCAGCAGCAGCGGCTCTGCATCGCCCGCGCGATCGCGGTCGAGCCGCAGGTGCTGCTGATGGACGAGCCGTGCTCGGCGCTCGACCCGATCTCGACCTCGGCGATCGAGGACCTGATCCACGAGCTCAAGTCGGAGTACACGATCGTGATCGTGACCCACAACATGCAGCAGGCCGCCCGCGTCTCCGAGGACACCGCGTTCTTCAACATCGCCGGCACCGGCAAGCCCGGCAAGCTGATCGAGATGAACCCGACCAAGAAGATCTTCAGCGTGCCCGACGAGCCCGCCACCGAGGCCTACATCTCGGGCCGCTTCGGCTGACCCCGGTCGTCGGCCGGCTGGTCGGCGTACGGGTGGGGGCGCGGTCGTGGGGGCGCGGTCCCGAGTAGGCGCGGTCCCGAGTAGGCGGCGTCCCCGATAGTCCGAGACGTTTGGCACCGGATTCAGCCCGAGATCGGTGCCGATCGTCTCGGACTACCGCCGCGGGGTGGCGTGACCGGTTGACGTCCACAGTCCGACGAACCGGACGGCCTGACGGATACCTGTGGACGACCGCTTGGCGGTGCGTGGGGCTTCGGGTTGCGTGCCCGCATGTCGTACGTCGATCCGCTGGCCGCCGCTCGTGCCGCGACGGTCCCGCCCGTACGACCCGGCCGAGACGGTGCGCGGGGACCCACCCGGGGCCAGCTCCGGTCCTCGCGGTGGCGTCGGACCAGCCGCGGCATGTACGTGCCCGCCGCAGTGGACCGGTCCGCCCCCGAACAGCGGATCCGCGAGGCCGCTGCCGTCCTGCCGGGGGTCGGCGGGGTGACGGGCTGGGCCGGTCTGCGCTGGGCGGGAGGTCGCTGGTTCACGGGCGTGGGTCGTGGCGGGGAGCTGCTGCCGGTCGAGCTGGCCACCTGCTACGACGACATCCGGTCGCAGCCCGGCATCCTGGTGCGCCAGGAGCGCCTGCCGCCCTCGGAGCTCGTCGACGTCGACGGGCTGCGGCTCACGCTCCCGGTCCGGTCGCTGTCGTACGCCATGCGCTACGCCCACGACGTGCGGACGGCCGTGGCCCTGGCCGATGCAGCGGCCTTCTCCGACCTGGTCTCGGTCGACGAGGCGTGGGCACACGCCCGGTCACACCCCGGGTGGACGGGAGTCCCGCGGGCACGCGAGGCCCTCGCCCTGGCTGACGAGAACACCTGGTCGCCGGCCGAGACGGCCCTTCGCCTGGTCTGGATCCTCGACGCGCAGCTGCCACCACCCCTGACCAACCGTCCGGTCTTCGACCTCTCCGGCCGCCTGCTCGGCACCCCCGACCTGGTCGACCCGCACAGCGGCCTGCTCGGGGAGTACGACGGACCCGACCACCTCACCGGCCCACGGCGGTCCCAGGACGTACGCCGTCTCGACCGGTTCCGCGAGCACGGTCTCGAGCCGGTGGTCGCCCTGGCCCCCGACCTCGCAGGGCGGGAGCTGCTGGTGGGTCGACTCCAGGCGGCGTACGAACGCGCCCTGCGACGGCCGGCATCGCAACGCCGGTGGACCTGCGAACCGCCGTCGTGGTGGAGGCACACCCACACCGTCGCTCTGCGTCGCCAGCTCGACGCCGACGCGCAGCGGCGGCTGCTGGGTTACCGCCGGCACGCGGCCTGAGCTGTGGGCCCACCGCGGGCCGCCCTGGGGATAGTCCGAGACGTTTGGCACCGTTCTCAGGCCCGAAACGGTGCCAAACGTCTCGGACTACCGGGAGGCACCGTGAACCACCACCCACACCACCCCACGCCCACCCAGGGCGTACGCCGACCCCTACGGCAGCTGCAGCACGAACCGCAGCAGCAGGTAGACCAGCGCGGCGACGCCGCCGGCGGCCGGGAAGGTCAGCACCCAGGCCGTGAGGATCGTGCGGGCCACGCCCCAGCGGACGGCCGAGAGGCGCTTGGTGGCGCCCACGCCCATCACCGCGCTCGTGATGGTGTGGGTGGTCGAGATCGGGGCCTCGAAGACGTACGCCGTGGTGTAGAGCACGCTGGCCGAGATCGACTCGGCCGCGAAGCCGCGGGCCGGGTCGAGGTGGATGATCCGGCGCCCGAGGGTGCGCATGATGCGCCAGCCGCCGGAGTAGGTGCCCAGCGAGATGGCGGTCGCGGCGGCGATGATGACCCAGACCGGGAGCGGGTCACCGGCGGCGACGTACCCGCCCGAGAGCAGCGCCAGGAAGATGACGCCCATCGTCTTCTGCGCGTCCTGCAGCCCGTGGCCCAGTGCCATCGCCGCGGCCGAGATGGTCTGCGCGAGCCGGAAGCCGGAGCCCACCCGTCCGGGCGAGGCCTTCCGGAAGACCCACATGATCAGCAGCATGAAGCCGAAGCCCAGGCCGAACGCCACGAACGGCGAGACGATCATGGGGATCACGACCTTCTCCATGACCGTCGCCCAGTTGACGAACACGCCGGCGGTCAGCGCCGAGCCGACCAGGCCGCCGATCAGGGCGTGCGAGGACGACGAGGGCAGGCCGAAGTACCAGGTGACGAGGTTCCAGGAGATGGCGCCGAGGAGCCCGGCCATCACGATGACCAGGCCGTGGCTGCCGACGCCGGGATCGATCACGTCGCTGACGGTGCTGGCGACCTTCTGGCCGAGGAAGGCGCCGACGAAGTTCATCACCGCCGCCATCACGAGGGCCACCCGTGGCGTCAGCGCCCGCGTCGAGACCGAGGTCGCGATCGCGTTGGCGGCGTCGTGGAAGCCGTTGGTGTAGTCGAAGACCAGTGCGACCAGGACGACCGCGCTGACGATCGCGAGCTCCACGCTCAGGACTCCTTGGCGTGGATCTGCTCCACGATGTTGGCGACCTTCTCGAAGGCGTCGACGGCGCTCTCGAGCGACTCGACGATGTCCTTGAGCTTGAGCACGTCGAGGGCCTCGTAGGTGCCGCTGAACAGCAGCGCGAGGATCTGGCGGAAGCTCTGGTCACCGGCGTTCTCGAGCCGGTTGATCTCGATCCAGTACTCCGAGAGGTCCTTCATCGACTGCAGCCGGGGCATCGCCTCGGCGGTCAGCTCGGCGCAGCGCTGCAGCACGTCGACCTGCTCCGCGACGGCCGCCGGCAGCGCGCCCACCTCGTAGAGCACGGTGAGGTCGACGGCCTCCTCCATGTAGTCCATGACGTCGTCGAGGCCGGAGGCGAGGGCGTAGATGTCCTCGCGGTCGAACGGCGTGACGAAGGTGTTGTTCACCCGCGACGCGATCTCGTGGGTGGTCTCGTCGGCACGGTGCTCGGCCTCCCGCATCTTCGCGGCGATGGCCACACGGTCGGCACCCTCACCGAGGAGCTCGGCGAGGATGGCCGCTCCCTCGACGAGGTGCTGTGCCGAGGTCTGGAAGAGGTCGTAGAAGACGTCGTCCACGGGCTTGAAGCGAAACGCCACTGGGTTAACTCCACGTGAGCAGGATCAGAACGTCGCCATGCTAGGCGGTGGCGAGCCTGCAGGGGCAACTCGGTGCCCCGGCGTACCCCCAGGGGGTATGTATGCTGGAGCCGTGACCGAGACCCCTGGCTACCACGACCACAAGGTCGACTACCTCACCCGGCTGCGGCGCATCGAGGGACAGGTGCGCGGCCTGCAGCGGATGGTCGACGAGGACGTCTACTGCCTCGACATCCTGACCCAGGTCTCGGCCGTCAAGAGCGCGCTGCAGAGCGTCTCGGTCGGTCTGGTCCAGGACCACCTCGGCCACTGCGTCGCCGATGCCGTCGCCGGTGCCGCCGCCGGCGACGAGGACGGGCGTGCCCACGCCGAGGCGAAGGTCGCCGAGGCGAGCGCGGCCATCACCCGGCTGCTCAAGAGCTGACCCAGGCCTCGACAGGCTCGACCGACGAACCCCACCACCACCACCACCGAGGAGATCCCCATGAGCACGACGTACGACGTGACCGGCATGACCTGTGGCCACTGCGCCCAGGCCGTCACCACCGAGGTCTCGGCCATCGCCGGCGTCACCGACGTCCGCGTCGACGTCGAGACCGGCAAGGTCGTCGTCGAGGGCGACGGCTTCACCGACACCCAGGTCGCCGAGGCGGTCGACGAGGCCGGCTACGCGCTGGCCTGACCCGCCCCGACCCACCCGCTCCACCCCCACCCGGAGACCCCGATGAGCCAGACCCCCGTCCGCGACACCCGTTCGATCGACCTGCTCGTCGGCGGCATGACCTGCGCGTCCTGCGTGGGGCGCGTGGAGAAGAAGCTCAACCGGCTCGACGGGGTCTCGGCCACCGTCAACCTGGCCACGGCCTCGGCCCGGGTCGCCTACGACCCCGCGCTGGTCGACGAGGACACCCTCCTCGCGACCGTCGAGCGCACCGGCTACACCGCGTCGCTGCCCGGCCTCGAGGACGACCCTGCCGCGGCGGAGGACACCCGGGCCCGGGTGCTGCTGCGCCGGCTGGCCGTGGCCGCGCCGCTGACGGTCGCGGTGACGGTGCTGGCGATGGCTCCCGGGGTGCCCCGGCTGCCGTGGCTGCAGCTGCTGCTCACCCTCCCCGTCGTGGCGTACGCCGGGTGGCCGTTCCACCGTGCCGCCGCGGTCAACGCCCGGCACCTCGCCTCCACGATGGACACGCTGGTCTCGATCGGCACGGTCGCGGCGTTCGGCTGGTCGGTGGCGGAGCTGCTGCGGGGCGAGGTGCACCTCTACTTCGAGGTCGCCGCCACCGTCACGACGTTCCTGCTCCTGGGTCGCTGGCTGGAGGCGCGCGCCACGTCACGTGCCGGGTCGGCGCTGCACGCCCTGCTCGAGCTCGGCGAGACCCGGGCGGTGCTGCTCGAGGACGACGACGAGCGCGAGGTCGACGTGGCCGCGCTCCGGCCCGGGATGCGGGTGCTGGTGCGGCCCGGCGCGCGGGTGCCCACCGACGGCGTCGTGGTGGCCGGGCGCAGCAGCTGCGACGAGTCGATGGTGACCGGCGAGAGCCTCCCCGTCGAGAAGGCGATCGGCGACGAGGTCGTCGGCGGGACCCTCAACGCCGACGGCCGGCTCGAGGTCGAGGTCACCCGGATCGGGCGCGACACCCTGCTGGCCCGCATCCGGCAGACCGTCGCCGACGCCCAGACGGGCAAGGCGCCGGTGCAGCGCCTCGCCGACCGGGTCTCCGCGGTGTTCGTGCCGGTGGTCCTGGTGGTCGCGGTCCTCACCGCCGCGGCCTGGCTGCTGGCCGGGCAGGGCGCCGACGCCGCGGTGACCGCGGCCGTCGCGGTCCTGGTCATCGCCTGCCCGTGCGCGCTCGGCCTGGCCACGCCGACGGCGATGCTGGTCGGCACCGGGCGGGCGGCGCAGCTGGGCATCGTGGTCCGCAGCGCGGAGGTGCTCGAGACCTCGCGCGCCGTCACCACCGTCGTGCTCGACAAGACCGGCACCCTCACCACCGGCCGGATGCAGGTGCACGAGGTGGCGGGCGACGACGAGGCACTGCTGCTCGCGGCGGCGCTGGAGCACGGCAGCGAGCACCCCGTCGCCCGGGCGATCGTCGCGCACGCGACCTCACCGCTGCCCGCGGTCGAGGACTTCACCGCCCTGCCCGGCTCGGGCGTGCGCGGCACCGTGGCCGGCACCCGGGTCGAGGTGGGCCGCGCCCCCGAGCCGGAGGCGCTGCCGGCCGACCTGGCCGAGGCGGTGCGGGCGGGCCGCGCCCGCGGCCGTACGACGGTGCTGGTCAGCGTCGACGGCCGGCCCCGCGCGGTCGTGGCGGTCGGCGACACGCTGCGCCCGGAGAGCCACGAGGCCGTGGCCGCGCTGCACGACTCCGGGATCCGCACCGTGCTGCTGACCGGCGACCACGAGAGTGCGGCCCGCCACGTCGCCGACCAGCTCGGCATCGCGACGGTCGTGGCCGGCGTACGACCCGAGGACAAGCTCGCCGAGGTACGCCGCCTCCAGGACGCCGGCGAGACCGTCGCCATGGTGGGCGACGGCGTGAACGACGCGGCGGCGCTGGTGCAGGCCGACCTGGGCATCGCGGTGGGCACCGGCACGGACGCGGCCATCGAGGCGGGCGACATCACGCTGGTCAACGGCGACCCGCGGCTGGTGGTGGCCGCACTGCGGCTCTCGCGCCGCACCCTGACGGTGATCCGGCAGAACCTCTTCTGGGCCTTCGCCTACAACGTGGTCGGCATCCCGGTCGCGGCGGCGGGGCTGCTCGACCCGATGCTCGCGGGTGCGGCGATGGCCGCGTCCAGCGTGTGCGTGGTGACGAACTCGCTGCGGCTGCGGCGCTTCACGGTGACGACCGGGCGCTAGTGCGGTGCCAGGCCCAGGGCCTGGTCGATCTCCCCGGCCGTGAGGTGGTCCTCGCGCTGGTTGGCGGCCACGATCAGGCTCGCCGTCAGCTCGACCTCGCTCAGCAGCTCGTCGTCCTGCAGCCGTACGTCGTACGGATCCACTCCGGAGTTCCTCTCCCCCTGTATCAACATCTGGTCACTCCTACCCACGTCCCGAGGCCGGAAAACGGGTTCTCCCCGGTGACCGTCGGGTAACAAGGCGGGCCTGTGGCGGACCCCCGGGAACAGCACAGGGCCCCGACCGTGAGGTCGGGGCCCTGTGGTGACGGTCGTGATCAGAGAGGACGAACGTTCTCCGCCTGGGGGCCCTTGGGACCCTGGGTGACGTCGAACTCGACCTTCTGGTTCTCGTCGAGGGACTTGTAGCCCTGCGACTGGATCGCGGAGTAGTGGACGAAGACGTCGTCGCCGCCGTTCTCCTGAGCGATGAAGCCGAAACCCTTTTCGGCGTTGAACCACTTGACGGTGCCCTGAGCCATGCTGGTGTTCTCCTGTTACTAAAGGCGATGAGACCGCCACATCAGCGGCCTCATGCAGAGTGCGGGTGATACGCCGTCCCGCCTCGCAAGCCTGTAGCAAAGAGAAGAAACGCCGTTGGATCACAAACTTCCAACGAGCGTTGATGAAACCGCTGGAACTTGCACCCTGCAGTGACGACACTACCAACTCCTGGAAGGCGCTGTCGCCCACCCCCGTCCCTGGCGGCCGACCGCCGCCTCCGCGGACCCCTGGGACGCGGTCCGGAGCGGTGCCTGCGGCGCCTCGGTCGGAGGGCGTCCGAGCCCTGAGGAGACGGGTCGACCGCACGGCCGATCTGCGGGAGGCTCGCCTCGCCCCACCCGGCGACCGGGCCCAACCGCCGGTGCCCACCGAGAGGAACCACGTGACCGACCCGCAGCTCGACGACCCCCAGGACGGCCCCCGAGGTCCTCTGGCCCGCCTCCGACGACGTCGTCTCCGGACGGCAGCGGGAGGTCGCCGCCACCGAGGTCACCGAGGTCACTGCCGCCGAGGCGGATGCCGGCGAGGGTCGGTGGGTCTACCACGACGCCGACGGTGGCGACGGCTTCCAGGGCTGGCTCTACCACTACGCGGACGGCACCCTGGCCGCCGAGGACGGCACGGTCTACGAGTACGCCGGGACCGGCGCCCTCGAGCAGCCGGCCGCTCCCGCTCCCACCGTGACCGCGCCCCCCCGGTTGGGGTCAGATCCCGCTCCCGAGCCCGAACCGGAACCAGAGCCGGAGCCCGAGCCGGAACCCGAACCCGAACCCGAGCCGGAACCCGAACCCGAACCGGAGCCCGAGCCGGAGCCCGAGCCGGAGCCCGAGCCGGAGCCCGAGCCGGAGCCGAGAGCCCGAGCCGGAGCCCGAGCCGGAACCCGAGCCCGAAGCCCGAGCCGGAGCCCGAGCCGGAGCCCGAGCCCGAACCCGAACCAGAGCCGACTGCCGAGGGTCCCGCCTTCCTGGAGTACTCCCCCAGCAGCCTGGTCCCGCTCGCCGCCGGCGCCGTGCTGGCACTCGCGACGGTCGTGGCCGTGGTGCTCGGCGTGCTCGCAGTGGCGGACCCCTCGGCCGGGGCGCTGCTGCCGGTGGTGCTCCTGGCAGCGCTCGCGGTCGCCGCCGGCGTGGTGCTCTCGCGCTGGGACCCTGCCACCGTGACCGTGCGCGAGGGCACCCTCACCGTCGAGCGCGGCGGCAAGGCCCGCGAGGTCGACCTGCGCGACCCCGACCTGGCGGTCGACCTGGGCGACCCCGCCTCACGCACCTGGACCGGCCGCTTCACCCCGGGCGACGACGAGCCGCTGGTGGTGCGCCGCAGCGACGTCGAGCCCGGCCGGTTCGCCGAGGCGGTCGAGCAGGCCCGGACCGCGCGCACTCAGTAGCCCGGGACCGCGACCTCGAGCTCGGTCGCCACCCGCACCGGCCGTCGAGGGTCCGGGTGGACGAGGGCCCGCCGACGAACGCTCGCCGGGCCGGGCACCTCACGGTCGTGGCGCCCGGAGCAGTCGCAGGTCACCCGGTCGCGAACCGCGCGGCCGACTCGTCCGCGAGCGCCGCGTCGATGCGCGCCCGCATGTGGGCCGCGAGCGGAGGGTCGACGTCGTCGAGGTCGCCCGGGGCGCACCAGCGCACGTCGGTGGACTCGTCGTCGGCCACCCGCGCCTGACCCGCGAGCCAGGTGCAGGCGAAGGTGAGGTCGAGGTAGACCGACCGGTCGCCGTTGGGGTACGCCACCTCGTCGGTCACCCCGACCCGCGCGAGCCGGTCGACCCGGATCGTCACGTCCGCCTCCTCCAGCGCCTCCCGGGCAGCGGCCACGGCGGGCTCCTCGCCGGGGTCGACGATGCCGGTCACCGGCGTCCACGAGCCGTCGTCGGCACGCCGGACCAGGAGCACCTCGGTGTCCGGCCCGGCGCCGCGGCGCACGACGGCGGTCACCCCGGGCAGCCACAGCAGGGCGTGACCGACGTGGCGGCGGAGGTCCTCGACGAACGGCGGGATCGGCACGGTCCGACGCTAGCGCCACCCGACCGGTCGCGCCCGGGCAGCACGCGCGGGCTCGCTAGGCTCCGACCCGCACGGGCCTCTAGCTCAATTGGCAGAGCAGCGGACTTTTAATCCGCGGGTTGTGGGTTCGAGTCCCACGGGGCCCACCCCGAGCCACCCGACCACGGCGACCTGGGCGGCTCAGCCGGTGACGCGCACCTTGACCACGCCGGCCGGGTAGCGCACCCCGGCGTCGTAGTAGCGGTGGAAGCGACGGGTGAGCGCGGCGAGGTCGCCCGGCGACATCTTGATGCAGCCGGCGGACCGGTAGTCGTTGTACGCCGGCACCTCCCACCGGCAGCGCTGGTCGCCCGGGGCGTCGCGGCACTGGCCGTTGCCGACGGTCTGCTCGGAGTGGATGAACAGCGCCTGGCGCAGGGTGCCGTTGCGGCAGCGCTTGTTCTCCAGCTGGAAGACCCGGCCGTCGATGAAGTTGCCGTCGCGCCGGTCCTGCTGCACGAACGAGTAGTCGCCGTGGGGCAGCCAGCCCTCGTTGCGGACGCAGCCGTCGGTGCCGCGGGGCCCGGTGCCGGAGCCGGCCCGCCAGGAGACCTCCTCGGCGAGCTTCCAGGGCGCCTTCGCGCCCGCCCGGGTCCACGAGCGCCAGATCACGCGGGAGTGGAACGGGCGCCGGTAGTTCTTGTCGAACACGATCGAGGAGCGACGACGCTGCACCGACGCGGCCGGCACCAGCACCGTCCCGGGTACGACGCGCGGCTGGACCGCCGTCACGCCGGCGGCCGCCGCCACGGGGGACGACGGCACCGCCTCGGCGACGGACGGGAGGGCCACGCCGGAGGCGGCGAGCGCGAGCACGGCGAGCAGCCGAGCCGCTCGGGGGAAGGAGCTCATCGGGGCAGTCAAGCCCAGCGGGCCCCCGATCCCGGACGGATCGGGCGCGACACGCCCACGAGGATCAGCTCGCGGCGCGTCCTCGGACGCCCGCGTCGGTGAGCCGGGCCTCCTCCTCCGCCTGCGCCTCGAGCTCCGCGCGACGCTGCTCGCTGCCGGTGCCCGGCTCGCTGACCAGCTCGCTGGCGCCCTTGGGCAACCGCTTGATCGCCATCCGGGCGAAGATCTGCTGCTCGGTCGCGGTGCGCTGGGAGCGGTCGTTGGACAGGAACGTGACCGACCAGTGGATCAGCGCGGTGAACTGGTTCTTGAAGCCGGTCAGGTAGATCAGGTGCACCCCGAGCCACATCAGCCAGGCGATGAAGCCGCTCAGCCGGACCTTGCCGATCAGCGCGACCGCGTCGAAGCGGGAGATGGTGGCCATGCTGCCCTTGTCGAAGTACTTGAACGGCTTCTGCGCGGGCTGGTCGGTGAGCCGGCCCTTGATCTCCTTCGCGGCGTACTTCGCGCCCTGGATCGCGACCTGCGCGACACCCGGCAGGTTGTTCAGCGCGATCATGTCGCCGACCACGAACACCTCGGGGTAGCCCGGGAGCGTGAGGTCGGGGTTGACGCCGATCCGGCCGGCGCGGTCCAGCGAGGCGCCGGACTGCTCGGCCAGCGTCGTGCCCAGGGAGCTGGCCTGCACGCCCGCGGCCCAGATCTTGGTGACCGACTCGATGCGGCGCTTGCGACCGCTCTTGTCCTGCACCTCGAGGCCGCGCTCGTCGACGTCGGTGACCATCGCGCCCAGCTGGACCTCGACGCCGAGCTCCTCGAGCGCCTTCTTGCTCTTCTCGCCCAGCGTCGCGCCGAAGGGCGGCAGCACCTGGCTGGCCGCGTCCACGAGGATGACGCGGGCGTCGCGGCTGTTGACGTGGCGGAAGTCCTTGCGCAGCGTCTTGCGCGACAGCTCGGCGATCTGGCCGGCCATCTCCACGCCGGTGGGGCCCGCGCCGACGACCACGAAGGTCAGCAGGTGGTCCACGTTCTCGCCCTTGCCGGCCATCACCTCGGCCAGCTCGAACGCGCCGAAGATGCGGCCGCGCAGCTCCAGCGCGTCGTCGATGCTCTTCATGCCGGGCGCGAACTCGGCGAACTGGTCGTTGCCGAAGTAGGACTGCCCGGCCCCGGCCGCGACCAGCAGGGAGTCGTACGACGTGACGGTGCGCCGTCCGAGCACGTGGTGGGTGACCGTGCGGGCGTCGAGGTCGATGTCGGTGACCTCGCCGAGCAGGACGGTGGCGTTGTCCTGGCCCGAGAGCACCTCACGGGTGGCCGGGGCGATCTCGCCCTCGGAGAGGATGCCGGTCGCCACCTGGTAGAGCAGTGGCTGGAACAGGTGGTGCGTCGTCTTCGCGATCATGGTGACGTCGACGTCGGCGCGTCGCAGCGCCTTGGTGCCGAAGAGACCGCCGAAGCCGGAGCCGATCACGACGACCTGGTGCCGCTGGTGGGTGGTGGTGTTCACGTCAGCCATAACACCCATGTTCCACCCAGTCGTCCCCTTGCCACCAATCCTGGCTGGTCGACTGCATCACAGGGCTCTCGGCGGGGCCCTCTCGGGCACGATGGTCAGGTGACGCACTACGACCTCGCGGTCATCGGGACCGGCTCCGGCAACTCCCTGCTCGACGACCGGTTCGCGGGCTGGCGGGTGGCGGTCTTCGAGGAGGCCCGGTTCGGCGGCACCTGCCTCAACGTCGGGTGCATCCCGACCAAGATGTTCGTCTTCCCCGCCGACCTCGCCCGGTCGGCACGGACGGCGCCCCGGCTCGGCGTCGACACGGCGTACGACGGGGTGCGCTGGCGCGAGGTGCGCGACCGGATCTTCGGGCGCATCGACCCGATCGAGGCCGGCGGCCGCGACTACCGCCGCGGCCAGGACCACGTCGACGTCTTCGAGTCGCACGCCAGCTTCGTCGACGACCACACCCTCGACACCGGTCAGGGCGAGCAGGTGACGGCCGACCGCATCGTGATCGCGGCCGGCAGCCGGGTGCAGGTCGCCGAGATCCCGGGCCTCGACGAGGTGCCGTTCCACACCAGCGACACCGTGATGCGGCTCGAGGAGCTGCCGCAGCGGATGGTCGTCGTCGGCGGGGGGTACGTCGCCGCCGAGCTCGCCCACGTCTTCAGCTCGCTGGGCACGCACGTCACCCAGGTGCAGCGCGGACCCCGGCTGCTGATGGCCCACGACCGCGAGATCTCCCACGCCTTCACCGCCGCGGCGTCCCGGCAGTGGGACGTGCGCCTGGACCGCAGCCCCGCCGAGGTCGAGCAGCGCGGCGACACCGTCGTAGTCCGGTTCGCCGACGGCGAGGAGATCGAGGCCGACGTGCTGCTGATGGCCACGGGCCGGGTGCCCAACTCCGACCGGCTCGGTCTCGAGCACACCGGGGTGAAGGTCTCCGACGAGGGCCTCGTGGTCGTCGACGAGCACCAGCGCACCACCGTCGACGGCGTCTTCGCGCTGGGCGACGTGAGCAGCCCCCACGCCCTCAAGCACGTCGCCAACCACGACGCCAGGATCGTGCAGCACAACCTGCTGCACCCCGACGACCCGTGGTCCAACGACCTGGGCCCGGTACCGAGCGCAGTGTTCACCTCGCCGCAGATCGCCAGCATCGGGCTCACCGAGGAGGAGGCCGTCGCGCAGGGCGTCGCGCACCGCGTCGCGCGGCAGGACTTCGCCGACGTGGCGTACGGGTGGGCCATGGAGAGCCCGCCGGGCGAGCAGTTCGTCAAGCTCGTCGCGAGCGAGGACGGCGCCCGCCTGCTGGGGGCGCACGTCATCGGGCACCAGGCCAGCCTGCTCATCCAGCCGCTCGTGCAGGCGCTGAGCCTGGGCACCTCCGTGGCCGACCTGGCCCGGGGCCAGTACTGGATCCACCCCTCGCTCGCCGAGGTCGTCGAGAACGCGGCGCTCCAGCTCTTGGATTGATCCGAGACGCGGGAGTGCCGGTTCCCCTACGCTGAACCTGTTCGGGCGGGTCGTCGACGGGGCGACGGTGCACCGAGCCCCCACGACCCACCGGCCGAAGGCGAGGGATGGTGCCGCTGACGAAGCGCTCACTCGTCCTCCCCGCGAGCCCTCCTTCGGTCAAGCTGGCGCGCTCGTGGGTCACGCACGTGCTCGCGGAGATCGGGCGCCACGACCTCGTCGAGTCCGCCGCCCTGGGCGTCTCCGAGCTGGTCACCAACGCGCTGATCCACTCCAAGCCCCCGCTGTCGGTCCGGATCCGCGGGACCGTCGACCACCCGCGCATCGAGGTGGTGGACTCCTCCCCCGTGCCGCCGCAGCGCTCGGGGATGTCCCCGGACCCCGAGGACGTCGACGACCTCAACGTCACCACCTTCGGCCGGGGCCTCGACCTGGTCGCGATGATGTCGGCCCGCTGGGGCTCCGACCTCGCCCACGACGGCGGCAGCAAGTCGGTGTGGTTCGAGCCGCAGGGCGAGGGCGCCGGGGGTGGCCGCAACGGGGAGGTCTTCGACTTCGACCCCGACCACGGCCTCGACGGCGAGCCGATCGGCCACGAGGTGCCGCAGCTGAGCATCCGCCTGCTCGGGCTCCCGCCGCGGCTGTTCGGGCTGCTGCGCACCTTCTACTACGAGACCCGCCGCGAGCTGCGGCTGCTGTCCCTCACCTCGCCGGAGAGCTACCCGCTCGCCCACGAGATCACCGCCGTCTTCACCCAGGCCGACCGCGAGCGTCGGGTGGCGGTCGGCATCGCCACGCTCGACCAGGCCATCGCCGACGGCGTGGACCAGGTCGACCTCGACTACCTGGTGCCGGACACCGCCCCGACCACGATGGCGCGGCTGCGCGAGCTCTCCACCGAGGTCTACCGCGAGTTCGCCGACGAGCACCTGCTCGCGCTGCGCCCGCCCGACCTGATCGTCGACCTCCAGAACTGGTACTTCACCGAGTTCGAGCGCCAGGGCCGCGGCGAGCCGCCGCTGCGCTGGGACGGCCCCACCTCGGTCACCGACGTCACGTGAGCCGGCGGGCGCCGCTGCCGGCCTCGCACCTGCTCGCGGTGTCGGTCGGTGGGGCAGCGGGTGCGCTGCTGCGCTGGGCGCTCATTGTCGCGTTCCCGGCCGCGACCGGCGGCCTGCCCTGGGTCGTGGTCGGCATCAACGTCGTCGGCAGCGGCCTGCTCGCCGCGCTCCCCGCCCTGCCCGTCGTACGCCGGCACGACGCGGTCGCCCCCCTGCTCGGCACCGGCGTGCTCGGTGGCTTCACCACGATGTCGGCCGCCTCCGTCGACACCGTGGTGCTCGGCGCGGCCGGCGAGCCGGCGGCCGCCGCGGCGTACGTCCTCCTGACGCTCGTGGGCGCCCTGCTCGCCGTGCTGGCCGTACGCCGCGCGACCCGCGGACGGCTCGCGTGACGGCCACCGCGGCGCTGCTCGTCGCGCTCGGGGCCGCGGTCGGCGCGCCCCTCCGGCTGCTCGCCGCCCACCGCTGGGACGGCCGCTGGCCGCACGGCACCCTGGCGGTCAACCTGGCCGGCTCGCTGCTCCTCGGGGCCCTGGTCGGGGCGGCCGTCGGCGGCCACGCGCTGGCGCTGCTGGGCACCGGGTTCTGCGGTGCGCTGACGACGTACTCCTCCTTCGCGGTGCAGTCCGTGACGCTGGGGAGCCGTCGCGGGGCGGCGTACGCCGGGGCCACGATCGGCGGCTGCCTGGCGCTGGCGACCGCCGGGTACGCGTTCGCCGCGACCCTCTTCTAGCGTTCACCCCATGTCCGGCTTCCTGCTCCGTCGCGCCCGCCTCGTGCCCGTCGGTCCGACGGCTCCCGGGGCCGCCCCGCGCCGCGACCTGGACGAGCCGCTGGACGTGCGCGTGGTCGACGGACGGGTCCGCGAGGTCGGCGCCTCGCTGCGCGCCGAGGGCCTGCCCGAGGTCGCCGCGGACGGTCGCTGGCTGGTGCCCGGGCTCTGGGACCAGCACGTCCACCTCGGCCAGTGGGCGATGGCCGCACAGCGCCTCGACCTGACCACCACCCGGTCGCGCCAGCAGGTCCTCGACCAGGTCGCGGAGCGGCTCGACGCCGTCGCCGGGCTCCCCGTCGTCGGCTGGGGCCACCGGCCCGCGACGTGGTCCGAGCCCCCCACCACCGCGGTCCTCGACGAGCTGGCCGGCGACCGCGCCGTCGTGCTGATCGCCGGCGACGGCCACCACGCCTGGCTCAACCGGGTCGCGATGCGCGCCCTGTCGCTCGCCGAGCGCGAGGGCATGGTCAGCGAGGGCGAGTGGTTCGCGACGTACCCCCGGCTGGTGCGGCTGGTCGGCACCGACGGCAGCAGCCCGGAGGCCTACCTGCACGCGATGCGCGTCGCCGCCGCCCGCGGCGTCACCGGGCTGGTCGACCTCGAGTTCGACCAGTCCTTCAGCGCCTGGCCGGCCCGCGTCGAGGCGGGGGCGGCGCTGCTGCGCGTCCGCGTCGGGGCGTACGTCGACACGCTGGACGAGTTCGCGGCCGCGGGCATGCAGACCGGCCAGCCGCTGCCCGACTGCGGCGAGCTGGTGACGATGGGGCCGCTGAAGATCATCTCCGACGGGTCGTTGAACACCCGGACGGCGTGGTGCTGCCGGGAGTACGTCGGCGGCGGGCACGGCGCCGCCAACATCTCCGCCTCCGGGCTGCACCACGCCCTGGACCACGCCCGGCGCAGCGGGCTCGAGGTCGCCGTGCACGCGATCGGCGACGCCGCGGTCTGGCAGGCGCTCGACGCCTTCGAGGCGACCGGCGTGCACGGCTCGATCGAGCACGCGCAGCTGGTGCGCCGCGTCGACTCGCGCCGGATGGCCGCGCTGGGGGTGCGGGCCAGCGTGCAGCCCGCGCACCTCCTCGACGACCGGCTGCTGACCGAGACGATCTGGCCCGACCGGACCGAGCGGTGCTTCGCGCTGCGGTGGTTCGTCGACGACGGCGTCGACGTCGTGCTCGGCAGCGACGCCCCGGTCGCCCCGCTCGACCCGTGGCTGGCGATGGCCGCCGCCGTCCACCGCGGCGAGCCGCACGAGGACGCCTGGCACCCCGAGCACCACCTCACCGTCGCCGAGGCCCTGGCGGCCAGCACCGACGGCCAGGGCACGGTCGCGGTCGGCCACCGCGCCGACCTCGCGCTGCTCGACACCGACCCGCTGCCCTCGGGCGAGCCCGTCGAGCAGGCGAACGTGCTGCGCGGCGTGCGCTCGGACGCCACCTGGGTCGCGGGCGACCTGGTCCACTCCGAGCTCTAGCCCGGCTCCTCCGCCGCGTCGGCGGCGAACCGCTCCGGGTCCAGGGTGCCCAGGGCGACGGTCAGCTCGAGCACCGCCCGCGGGTCGTCGAGCCGGTCGCCGAGCAGCTCGCGCACCTGCGTCATCCGGTAGCGCACCGTCTGCGCGTGCACGAACAGGTCGGCCGCCACGGCGTCGCGCCGTCCCTGGTGAAGCAGCCAGGAGCGCAGCGTCTCGACCAGCTTCTCCGCGCTGCCCGGCCGCAGCTGCAGCAGCGGGGCCAGCACCCGCGCCCGCAGGTCCTCCAGGGCGACGGCGTCGGCGCCGAGCACCAGCTCGGCGAGATGGGCCTCGGAGTCCGGCCCGAGACCGAGCTCGCGCACCCGCACCGCACGGTCCAGCGAGGGACGGGCCGCCGGCCAGCGCCGCGCGGGTCCCGCCACCGCGGAGCGGTGCTCGAGCGCCCGCAGCAGCGCCCCCCGGCGGTGGTCGTGCACGTCGGGCACGAGCAGCACTGCGACGCCCTGCTCGCCGTGCACCTCGACGGGCTCGGCGACCTGGAGCGTCTCGGCGGGCAGCGAGGCCAGCACCCCGCGGACCTGGGAGTCGGGCACCAGCACCGCGGTCAGCGTGCCCGGCACCGGCCAGTCGGCCTCCTGCGCGGAGCGCTCGGCGGTCTCGGCGTCGACCCCGGCGAGCAGCTGGCCGGCCAGCTTCTCCAGCAGCCGCTGCCGCACCCGGCCGGTGTTCGCCTGCTCGTCGCCGTGCCCGGCCACGCTGGCGGCCGAGAGCTCGTCGATGTAGGCGAACACCAGCTCGGCGAAGCGGCCGACGTTCTCGGCGTCGAGCCCGGCCGCGACCGCCGTCGTCGACATCTCGCGCCACGCCACCCGCGCCCCGATCCGGTACGCCGAGAGCAGCGCGTCGACCGACCGGCCGCTGCGGGCCTCCCCGCGACCGAGCTGGTAGGCCCCGTCGGCCGCCGTGGCCCCCGGCGACTGCTCGGCGCCCTCGGAGCGCTCGGCCAGCGACAGGAAGCCGCCCAGCGCCAGCTCGACGGCGCCGCGGATGGTCTCGCCCATCGAGCCGGTGAACGCCTCGGAGTAGCTCGCCACCTCGTCGGTGATGGCCGAGACGGTGCGGTCGGCGACGGTGGGCAGTGACGCCCGGAGCTCGGTGACGGTGCGTCGGGTGAGGCGCAGTGCGCGCTGACGGGCCATTTGTTCCTCACGAACAAGAGTCGACGATCGATTCACGCCGCAGGCTCATGACTTTAACCCCGGACTCACGGAAAGTAGAGACATGGCCACCACTACTGCGTTCCTTCGAGTCTCCAGCCCGGGCACCCCGCGCTGGATGACCTCGCTCAAGGACGGCGCCCGACGGGTCGCCGAGCTGGCCGCGACGCCGCTGGTGCCCGCCGACTACCTCGACATCATCGACCCGCTGCGACGCGGTGCCGACCTGCGGGGCCGGATCGAGTCGATCCACGCCGAGACCGCCGACGCCGCCACGATCGTGATCCGCCCCGGCGCCGACTGGGCCGGCCACGTCCCGGGCCAGTACGTCCGCATCGGCATCGACGTCGACGGCGTCCGCCAGTGGCGCGCCTACTCCTTGACCCACGGCCCGCGCGCCGACGGCCGCATCTCGGTGACGGTCAAGGCCGTTCCCGAGGGCAAGGTCAGCAACCACCTCGTCCACGACGCCCGCGTCGGCACGCTGGTCCACCTGGAGCAGGCCGCCGGCGAGTTCGTGCTGCCCCCCGAGGGCGGCAAGTTCCTGTTCGTCACCGCCGGGTCCGGCATCACCCCGGTCATCGGGATGCTGCGCAACCTGTTCCCCGTGGCCGACTCCGGCGCGGTGCAGCTGCCGCGGAGCGCGGCGTACGACATCACCGTCGTGCACGTCGCCCCCACCGAGCCCGACTCGATCTTCCTCGACAACCTGCGCGAGCTCGACCGCGCCGGCCTGATCACCCTGGTCGCGCGGTACGACGACGAGCACGGCGTCCTCGACGTCGCCGAGCTCGCCGAGCTGGTGCCCGACCTCGACGCCCGCGTCACGCTCGCCTGCGGCCCCGCCGGCCTGCTCGACGCGCTGACCACCCACCACGCCGACCGCGGCCTGGAGCTGCTCACCGAGCAGTTCCGCGTCGCCACGCTGGTGACCGGCGAGGGCGGCACCGTCAGCTTCGGCCGCAGCGCCATCACCTTCGAGGCCAGCGGCGACCAGCCGATCCTCGACCAGGCCGAGGACGCCGGCGTGCTGATGCCCAGCGGCTGCCGCATGGGCGTCTGCTTCGGCTGCGTCCTCCCGCTGCGCGAGGGCATCGTCCGCGACCTTCGCAGCGGCGACATCACCACCGCCGTCGAGGGCGACGGCGTCAACATCCAGACCTGCATCTCGGCCGCTGCCGGCCCCTGCCGCATCGACCACTGACGAGGGTCTCGACAGGCTCGACCGACGAGACCCCGCTCGACCGACGAGACCCCGCTCGACCGACAAGCATCCCGCTCGACCTGATCACCAATCGAAGGAGATCACCATGACCGTGCTCCAGAAGCAGACCGTGAACCCCAT
>CAVUFX010000006.1:0-2288569 GCA_963740935.1 uncultured Actinomycetota bacterium | reverse complement strand
GAGGGGGAGCCGGCCGGCCACCTCGGTCAGGTTGATCACCGCCTCGTGGGCCGAGAGCCGCTCGACGAAGAGCACCTCGCGCCCCTCGAGCACGCCGAGCTGGATGTGGTGGCGGACCACGGCGTGCAGGTCCTCCATGAAGGGCAGAGCTGCCTCGCGCAGCCCGCGCGTCGGCGCGGCCCGTGAGCCGAGCTCCCACAGGCGGACCCCTACCCGTACCTTTCGCCCGCCCTCCGACCGCGCCAGCAACCCATGACGACACAGCTCCGCGACCATCCGCGAGGTCGTCGAGAGCGGCACTCCGGCACGCCGCGACAAGTCCGTCACCGTCAGCTCGGTCGATCTCGCGTCGAAGCAGTCGAGGAGCCGTACGGTGCGACTCAGGACTCCGTCGGCCTCCTCAGGATCTGTCACCGGGCTCACGAAAATTCCCTGGACGTGGAGCAACGCATCCGCCGCTGGCCGCGCGGACGGACACTCGGACTGTTCGTCACGGCGCTCAGACTAGGCCGGACCTTGGCATGAGCACCGGCGAACGACGACGCGCGCGTCAGTGGCGCTGGACGACGAGAGGTCGGAGCTCGTGGGCCAGCTCGATCCGACCCCGGAACCGTGCCTGCTGCCGGCTCGTGTCGAGGAGCTGCTGCCACTGACGATCGGAGACGACTGTGGGGTCGCCGGGAGTGAGGTGCGTGGCCAGCAACGTTCGGACGTCGGACTCCTTGGCCACGGCGCCGAGGTCTGCCACGTCGGTGTGGACCGCGCGGATGTGGTCGACCACGGGCGGCGGGTAACCGAGTGAGGCGAGGGCGGCAAAGTTGGAGGCTTCGTGGACGAGGACGTCCGCTCCGTCCGCGAGCCGGGGAATGTTCGGTGTCCGCGCGGTGTCGCCGGAGAACACCACGCTCCCGTGGTCCGTGTCGAAGCGGTACGCGTAGGCCGGGAACACCGCGCCGTGGGGGACCACGATGGCCGTGACGCGGACTCGGTCGTCCTCCATGACGACGAACGGCTGCGCGGTGGTGGGCGCAGGGTTCTGGTAGGAGGCGTCGGGGGGCAGCACGTCGTGGACGTCCAGGAAGGTCGCTGGATTCACTCCGAAGTGCTCTTCGAGGAAGAAGCCAGTCGAGGCCGCGAACGCGTCGTTCGCGAAGTCGGTCAAACCGACGATGCCCTGACCTGGCTGACCGGTGACGGGCGTGCTCTTTCCCGAGGGGCCGGGTCCCCAGACACCGATGGGGGCCTGAAAGCCCTGGGCGCCATTCACACCTGCGGACAGGAGGGGGAAGGAGAAGTAGTCGGCTGTGTGGTCGGCGTGGAGGTGCGTGAGGAAGATGGCGGTCAGCGAGGGCATGGAGAGGCCCGCGTTCATGTACTGCGTGACGGCCCCGCGACCACAGTCGATCACGTAGGTCTTGCCCTCCACGACCAGAGCGGTGGAGATCCCGGACCGCCCGGCAACCGGCGGGGGTCCACCCACGGTGCCCAACGGCACGATCGAGAGCTTGCTCCTCGCGTGGGCCCCCCGGGAGGCATTCGGCACTGCCTCAGCGCGGCTGGCGGTTCCCACCAGACCGACCGAGCCGGCGGCAACACCGGCGGCCGCGAGAGCAGCGAGGGCGTGGCGTCGTGACAGCGAGGGGGTGGCGGTCGGTCCGCTCGGCAAGCCGGGTGCATCTGTAGACGAATTGTTCTGGGATGGTTCGAGGCAAGAGCACATGGGGTCGATCTCCCTTGGGTGGGTGGGCGCCGTCGCGGATTCATGAGTGAACGGCGATGGGGTTCAAGGAGAGACTGGTCGGGTCTCCTTGGGCGATGTGTCGGACGTCACGCCATGCTGTAGGTGTCAGAGGCATCAGGGAAGTGTGAACCCGTGATGCGCGTCATCAGCGTCAACAATGTCTCGGCGACCCCTCGAGGGCCCATCAGTCACGTCGATGGGCGGTGTCAGCGACTTTGTCTTCCCTGATGATCCCGGTGGGTCAAACACTGGTCGCTGTGATGCCGGTCACCTGGGCCGGCCCCCGTCGATCGGAGACCTGCCGTGTCCCAGACCGCCCCGCGCTCGTCCGGAGTCGATGACCTTCCCGTGGGTGAGGTCGCCACGCACCCCGTCACCGGACGACCGGCCGGTCGCGCCCAGGCCCTGGTGCTGCTCTTCTCGAGCTGCCTCTCGATCCTCGGCGCCGTCCTGCTCGCCCCTGTGCTGCCCCTGATCGAGGACGCCTTCGCTGACACCCCCGGCGTCTCCGCGCTGGTGCCGATCACACTGACCGTACCGGCGCTCGTGATCGGCCTGACCGCGCTGGTGGCCGGCCGGGTCGTTGACCGCTTCGGACGCAAACGCCTGCTGGTCGGGGCGCTGGTGGCGTACGCCGTCTTCGGCACCGCCCCGCTCTGGCTGCCCACGCTGCCGTTGATCGTGGCCAGCCGGGCGCTCGTCGGGCTGACCGAGGCGGCGATCATGACCTGCTGCACCACGCTCCTCGCCGACTACTTCCACGGCTCCCAGCGAGAGCGCTACTTCGGTCTCCAGGTGGTTTTCACGACCATCTCGGCCACGATCTTCTTCGGCCTCGGCGGCGCGCTGGGCAGTGCGAGCTGGCGCGCCCCGTTCTGGCTGTACGCCGTCAGCCTCCCGCTCGCAGCGCTGGCCGCCCGGTACGTCTGGCAGCCCGAGGGCCTGCCGCGCGACCGCTCAGCCCACCTGGTACCGCTGCCGTGGGCGACCCTGCGCCGTCCGGTGATCGTGACGCTGGTGGGCGGGCTTATCTTCTACGTCCTGATCGTCGAGCTGTCCTTCAAGCTCGACGACCTCGGGGTCCAAGCGACCTCGACGATCGGGCTGGTCAGCGCGGTCGCCTCGCTCGGCACGGCCACGGGGGCGTTCCTCTTCGGACGGCTCGCACCGCGCGGGCCAGGCTTCACGATCCCGGTCGCGTTCTTGTTCTCGGGGGTCGGCCTGGTCGGTCTCGGCCTAGCCCCCAACGTGCCGCTGGTCGTGCTGGCCGCCGTGGTCACCGGCTTCGGCAACGGTCTGATGCTGCCTTCGCTGCTCTCCTGGGCCCTCGTCTCGCTGAACCTGCAGCAGCGCGGCCGCGGCACCGGCGTGTGGACCTCGGCGCTCTTCATCGGCCAGTTCGCGTGCCCGCTCGTCGTGCTCGCCCTGAGCGGTGCGATCGCCGGTCTCGACTCCGCCCTGCTCGTGCTGGGCGCCGTGGCTCTCGTGGCCGCCGTCATCGTGCGCAGCCAGCGCCCCGCAACGTCGGTCAGCTGAGGGTCAGACCCTTCGCGACGTCGTGCAGCATGCCGCGCAGCCACTGATGCGCCGGGTCGCTGGTGTGGACCGGATGCCACCAGAACGCCTCCACCAGTGGGAGCGCGTCGAAGGGCAGCTCGACGGCGCGCACGTCGGCGAGACCGGTGAGCCGGTGGGCGAGGCGGCGCTGGAGCATCGCCACCCGTTCGGTGCCTTCGACGAAGAAGGGGATCGTCAGGAAGTTCTCCACCACGACCCCGGTCCGCGCCTCGATGCCGAGCAGCCGTAGGTGCTGCTCGGCTGGGGTGTAGGCGGTCGGGCGGTGGTAGGTCTGCACCCACGGCAACGTGGCGAGGTCATCCATCGTCAGCGCCTCTCCGACGCGCGGGTTGTCGGTCGCGACAACCCCGACCCAGTCGTCCTCGAAGAGGTCCAGGCGCGGCAGGTCGCGTAGGAAGCCGTGTGGCAGCAGGATCCCGTCGACGGTGCGCAGCGCCTCGGCGGCCCGGTCGATGACCTCCGGCGAGTGCAACGGCAGTCGGAGTCGGACCCCCGGCGCCTCCCGGGCGATCGCGGCGGCCAGGTCGTGGCCCATGACGGCGGCCGCGTAGTCGGACATGTAGAGCGTCAGCTCGACGTCGGCGGCGGACGGGTCGAACTGAGGTGCGGCCTCGAAGACCCGGGTCACCGAGGCCAAGGCGGTCGCGCAGTGCCCGCGCAGTTGGAGGGCCAGCGGCGTCGGCTCGTAGCGGTTGCCGACCCGGGTGAGCAGCTCGTCGCCGAAGTGCCGGCGCAGCCGGCTCAGGGCGGCGCTGACCGCCGGTTGCCCGACGCCGAGACGTCCGGCTGCCCGCGTCACATTCTGCTCCGTCAGGAGCGCGTCGAGGGTGAGCAGCAGGTTCAGGTCGAGGTTTATCAGGTTCAAGGGCATCTCCGCATCATTACTGAGATCGATGGAGAGCATCAAGGGATTGCACTTCTCTGATACTCGTCGAACCCTCAGGCTGGTGTGACCACCGGCACACACCCGAGGAGATCCCATGCCTGCTGTTGCGAACGTGCTCGTCGTCGGCGCCGGCGCCGCCGGCGCCGCCACCGCGATCCTGCTGGCGCGCGAGGGCGTGTCGGTCGACCTGGTCGACATCAAGCCCGACATCGGGGCCACCGGCTCCGGGATCACCCTCCAGGGCAACGCACTGCGCGTCCTGAGCCAGCTCGGCGTGTGGGAGCAGGTGGCCGAGCGTGGCTACGCCTTCGACACCCTGGGCATCCGCGCGCCCGATCCGGCCGGCACCCTGGTCGCGGAGCTCGACGACGCCCGCACCGGCGGCCCCGATCTGCCGGCGACGCTGGGGATGTACCGCCCCGACCTGGCCCGGATCCTGGTCGAGCAGGCCAAGGCCTGCGGTGCCAAGGTGCGTTTCGGGACCACCTTCACCGAGCTGCGCCAGGACGCCGACGGCGTCGACGTCACCTTCGCCGACGGCGGCACCGGCCACTACGACCTGTTGGTCGGCGCCGACGGGATCCGCTCGTGGACCCGCCGCCAGCTCGGGATCTCGCTGGAGACCCGCAGCACCGGGATGGGCATCTGGCGGGTCTTTGCCCCGCGCCCGGAAAGCGTCACCCGGACCGACCTCGTGTACGGCGGGCCGAGCTACATCGCCGGGTACTGCCCCACCGGCGAGGACACCCTCTACGCCTACCTCGTCGAGCGCGCCCAGGACCGCAGCGCACTGTCGCCCTACGAGCAGCTCGCCGTGATGCGCGAGCTCGCCGAGGGCTACCACGGCCCCTGGGACGACATTCGGGCCAGCCTCACCGACCCCGACCGGGTCAACTACACCTGGTTCGAGACCCACGTCCTCGACGCCCCGTGGAACCGGGGCCGCGCCGTGCTGATCGGCGACGCCGCCCACTCCTGCCCGCCAACTCTCGCCCAGGGCGCCGCCCAGGCACTCGAGGACGCCTCCGTGCTCGCCGAACTGCTCGTGGCCGCCGATCGCATCGACGACGAGCTGTGGACCCGCTTCCACGCCCGCCGCGTCGAGCGTGCGACCACCGTCGTCGACGCCTCCGTCCAGCTGGGCCAGTGGCTGCTCGACGGCGAGCAGGGCGATGTGCCGGCCCTGATGGGACGTATCGCACAGCTGCTCTCCGAGCCGGCCTGAGCGCCGGCCCTGACCACCGCCCCACCCGACCCGAGGAGCCCCCTATGTCAGAACGCCTGATCACCCACCTGCGCCACGTCGACCTCGCGGTCCCCGACTACGACAAGCAACTGCGGTTCTACACCGAGATGTGGGGCCTCGAGCCCGAGACGACCGACGACGGCTTGGCCTTCCTGGCCGCGGCCGGCTCGCCCGAGCACTACTCAGTGCGGCTGCGCCGCGCCGAGGAGAAGCGCCTCGACCTCATCTCCTTCGGGGCCGCCGACGCCGCCGACGTCGACACCCTGGCCGAGAACCTGGGCCGTGACAGCGTCCAGCTCGTCTCCGAGCCCGGCGCGCTGGCCACCCCCGGCGGCGGCTACGGATTCCGGTTCTTCGACAACGACGGCCGCACGGTCGAGGTCTCCAGCGACGTAGAGACGCGTCAGCACCGCAAGGTCGAGGAGGGCGAGGCAGTCCCGGTCAAGCTCTCGCACGTCGTGATCAACTCACCCAACCCCGAGCAGACGGTCGCCTTCTACGGTAAGCACCTGCAGTTCGCGCTCTCCGACACCCTGGCCTCCCCGCACATGGGCGAGGTGATGTGGTTCCTGCGCACCAACACCTACCACCACAGCCTCGCCGTGGCCCGCGGCCCGCACGTCGCCCTGCACCACGCGTCCTTCGAGATGCGCGGCATCGACGAGTACATGCGCGGCACCGGCAGGCTGATGCGCGCCGGGGTGGAGAAGATCTGGGGCCCCGGTCGGCACATGGCCGGCAACAACACGTTCAGCTACTTCCTCGACCCGCACGGCAACACCATCGAGTACACCACCGAGCTCGAGGAGCTCGACGAGGACACCTGGCACCCCCACATCTACGACTTCTCCGACCCCGAGGTCACCGACCAGTGGGGCACGGCCAACCCGATGAACGAGCTCATCGCGCGAGAGTCCTTCAACGACCCCGACCGCGGCGTCTTCGTCGCCCCTCCCGTCTGAGCCCGCGATGAGAATCGCGACTTACGAGGACGCGGTCGGCGTGCGCCACGCCGGCGTCGTCCAGGACGGGCTGGTCCACGAGCTCCCGGACGACATCACCGTCGAGGACCTCGTCGCGCTGGGGCTGGAGCAGGCCCTGCCGGTCTGCCGTGAGGCGCTCGGCGGGCCGGGCGTGCCGCTGGGCAACGTACACCTCCAGGTGCCGCTGCGCCCCGCGAGCGTGCGTGACTTCGTGGCCTTCGAGGAGCACGTGGAGGGAGTACGCCGCAGCATCGACGGCACCTCCGGCGTGCCCGAGGCGTGGTACGACGCCCCGACGTTCTACTTCACCAACCCGCACGCCCTGGTGGGCCCGGACGCCGAGGTGGCCTTCCCGGCCCGTAGCGTCGCGCGCGACCTGGAGCTCGAGGTCGCCGTCGTGGTGCAGGGGGAGGGGTCCTCGCTCACCGCGGAGCAGGCGCGCGACCACGTCTTCGGCTACATGCTGATGAACGACTGGTCGGCACGCGACCTCCAGTCGCGCGAGATGCAGGTCAGCCTCGGCCCGGCCAAGGGCAAGGACTTCGCGACCTCGCTCGGCCCCTGGATCGTGACGGCCGACGAGCTCGAGCACCGTCGCGACGCCGACGGCTTCCTCGACCTGTGGTGCCGCGCGCTGGTCAACGGCGAGGAGGTCGGCCACGACCTGCTCTCCAACCTCGGCTGGACCTTCGAGTCGATGATCGTGCACGCATCCCGAGACAGCCGCGTGGTCCCGGGCGACGTCCTGGGCTCGGGCACCGTCGGCCACGGCGGCTGCCTGGCCGAGCTCTGGGGCCGTCGCGGTCGCCAGGACCCGCCGCCGCTGGTCGACGGCGACGTGGTGACCCTCGAGGTCGAGGGCATCGGCTCGCTGACCAACCAGATCACCTCGGCGGCGCCCTCGCCCGCCGCGCCCGGGCCTCGACGTCGCGACGCCTCCGCCGCGCGCCGCGCGCACGCACTGACCCCCACCGCCTGACAACCCTTTGGAGATCCGATGTTTGAGTACTTCCCCGGCAACTACGTCTGGAACCTGGGGGTCGTCGCGACCCTCAACAGCGGGGGCACCATCGACGAGGTCGATCGCGCCTGCCGCCCGATCCGCGAGCTCGCGGCACAGGGTGCCGACGTCGGCACCCGGGAGTTCATGCGCGCCTGGGCGGCGGTCGCCGACCAGCTCGAGGAGCAGGCCGTCGAGGCCGAGAAGGCCGGGCACCACCGCACCGCCGGTCAGAAGTACCTGCGCGCCTCGAACTACATCGCCCAGGCCGAGCGGATGCAGTCGAGCAAGGACCCGAGCCGCAACGCGGTCTACCAGCACTGCCTTGAGCTCACCGCGAAGGTCTTCGAGCTCCTCGACCCGGCCACCTCGCGCGTCGAGATCCCCTACGGCGAGCACGCGCTGCCGGCGTACTTCACGAACGCCTCGGTCGAGGGAGACCCGACCCCGGTGATGGTGCTGTGGAACGGCCTGGACTCCACCAAGGAGCACATGTACGCCTCCGGATTCGCGACCGAGATGGCCGCGCGGGGCATCTCGACCCTGATGGTCGACTGCCCCGGAAGCGGCGAGGCGCTTCGCCTGCGGGGGCTGACCTCCGAGATCGAGACGGAGCGCTGGGCCGCGGCGTGCGTCGACTGGCTCGAGACCCGCGATGATGTGCGCCACGACCGGATCGGCCTGGTCGGCTGGTCGCTGGGCGGTTACTACGCGCCCCGCGCCGCCGCCTTCGAGAAGCGGCTGGCGCTGGTCGTGGCCTGGGGCGCGAACCACGACTGGGGCGCGGTACAGAAGCGGCGCCTCGAGCGTGAAGGCGAGAACCCGGTCCCGCACTACTGGGACCACGTCCTGTGGGTGTGGGGCGAGGACGACCTCGACACCTTCATCGAGAAGGCGGAGGCGGTCAACCTCGACGGCGTCGTCGAGCACATCACCGTGCCGTTCCTGATCGCCCACGGTGAGAACGACCGGCAGATCCCGCTGGCCTACGCCCACCGCTCCTACGACCAGGCAGTCAACAGCCCGAAGCGCGAGCTGCGGGTGTTCACCCCCGAGGAGGGCGCGACCGAGCACATCGGCCTCGACCACTTCCCGCACGTGATCACCTTCATCGCCGACTGGGTCGACGACACCTTCGCCGAGCTCGCGTGAAACCCGCCGACCTCGACCGGACCGACCCCGAGGGGGCCATTGCCGACGCGGTGGGCCGGCTGTCGAACTGGGGACGCTGGGGGGCCGACGACGTGCGCGGCACGATGAACTTCCTGGGGCCCGAGCAGCGGCGCGCGGCCGCCGCGCTCGTGCGCTCCGGTGCGTCGTACTCGCTGTCGCAGTCCTTCGACATGGACGGCCCACAGAAGGGCTGGCGCCGACGGACCAACCCGGTGCACACGATGCTCGACACCGGAACGGACGCCGTCGCCGGCGTGCAGGGTTTCCCGCACGGGATCGGTGGCGCCGACGACGTGGTCGCGATGCCGCTCCAGTGCTCGACGCAATGGGACGGACTGGGCCACATCTTCGACCACGGCCGCGCCTGGAACGGACGCCCAGCAGACAAGGTGGTGACCTCGCTTGGCGACGCCGTCACCGGCATCGAGACCGTGGCCGACGTGATCGTGGGCCGCGGGGTCCTGCTGGACGTCGCTCGCGTCGTCGGTGACGACGGCGAGCTGCCCGACGGGTTCGCGATCACCGAGGAGCACCTGCACGCGACCATCGAGGCGCAGGGACCCACCTCCCGCGTCGGGCGCGGCGACCTGGTGATGGTGCGCACCGGGCGGCTGGCCAGGGCGAGGCGGGAGGGCTGGGGTGACTACGCCGGCGGCGCGTCGCCGGGCCTGTCCTTCACCACCGCCGACTGGTTGCACGACACGGAGATCGCCGCAATCGCCACCGACACCTGGGGCTTCGAGGTCCGACCGAACGAGTTCGAGGATTCCTTCCAGCCCCTTCACCAGGTCGCTATCCCGCACCTGGGACTGTTCCTTGGCGAGATGTGGGACCTCGACGAACTGGCCGTTGCCTGCGCGGCCGAACGGCGCTGGGAGTGCTTCCTGACCGCGGCTCCCCTCCCCATCACCGGGGCAGTCGGCTCGCCGGTCAACCCGATTGCCGTGCTCTGAGACTCCGGTGCTCGGTGCTCGGTGCTTGGATTTCGGGACCGAATCGGTGAGGTGAGCACACCTCCGCCCTTACGACGAGATCGCGGCCGATCCCACTGGCGGCGCGACCGGTGATCATGCGGCGAGAGGTCATGCCACCCGTCGAGCGAGCGTGCCAGAATCCGCCGATCGGCATACGGGGCGACGGCCGCCCATCCGCGTTGCTGCCCGTGGGTAATACCGCCAACGAGTCCTTGAGTTGCGCGACGGACTCGCAGGGGAGTCGGGCGTCTGAGATCTCGCCTAGCGTTCCGGAACCATGTGGTTGGCAGCGGGTAGAGCGCCAGGGTGACGGTTTCGAGAGTTGTCGTCTACTGGTTCAAAACGCCGTCAGAAGCGGGTTACGGAGTCCCGTGCCCGAAAGGCCCGCAGGTCGCCGACCGGGCTTCTTGCAGGCCAGCGCCGGTCAGGGCAAGTACGACCAGAACGCGACCCTCTGCCTGTTCAGTGAGAATGGGTCGCGGAGTCGAATCACAGCCTTGGCCACTAGCTGGTTCTGTTGCAGTGGCGCCTATCGGTCGGCTCGGTCTTCCGCGTTCGATTATCGCCGTCGGTGTGCTGGGGCTCCTTTCCGCGGATGCGGTTGAGGGCGTTGAGGTTCTTGGTGTCGGCGTCGGGGAGTGCGTGCAGGTATTTCTGGGTGGTGGTGATCTGGGCGTGGCCCATGCGGTCCATGACGGATTTGAGGTCGGAGCCTCCGGCGAGGAGCCAGGAGGCGTGGGCGTGGCGGAGGTCGTGGACGCGGACGTCGAAGTCGATGCCGGATGTCTTGATGGCGGGGCGCCAGATGCGGGTGCGGAAGGTGTTGCGGGAGATGGGGGTGCCGTCGCGGGTGGCGAAGAGCAGATCACCTGGCCCAAGGTGCCGCTCGTGGATCCAGTCGGTGAGCTGGGTGACGAGGTCGGGTGGCAGCTCCATGGTGCGGGGTTCGTTGTCCTTGGGGTAGGGCTTGGTGATCATCCGTCGGCCGGTGGGGGAGTTCTTGATCGAGACCTCTACGAGTGTCTCTTCGACGGTGAGTGTGCGCTTGATGAGGTCGAGGTGGCGGGGCTTGAGGGCGATGAGCTCACCCCACCGGAGGCCGGTGTTGATCGCGGTCTCGACCATCAGCCTGTGCTGTGCGGGGAGGGAGGCGAGGATGGTGACGTACTCGGCGGGCGTCAGGGTCCGGGCCTTGCGCTTGACGACCTTGGGGAGTTCGGTGTGGGCGCAGGGGTTGAAGGTGACGACCTGGTCGCGCTGGGCGCGTTCGAAGACCGAGGCGAGCATCGTGTGGTACTTCCGCACGCTCGCTGCGGACAGACCCCCCTCAAGGGCGGTGGTGATCCAGCGCTGAATCTCCGAAGGCAGGATCTTGCCCATCGGCCGGCGTCCGAAGGTGGGGATGAAGTGCTTATCGAGGTAGGACCGGTAGGCCGCGAGCGTGGAGGTCTCGACCTGTTTGGAGGGCAGCCAGACGGTCTCGACGTAGGTGGCGAAGGTGACCTGGCCGCGGGAGTGGTCGTGCCACGCGCCCTCCCTGACTTTGGCTTCTTCGCGGTTCCCGGCGCGTTCGGCGGCACGCCTGGAGGAGTAGGTGCCGGCGGAGCGTTGGCGGCCTTCGGGGTCGCGGTAGCAGGCCACGAAGCGGGTGCCGCCGTCGTCGGTGACCCGGGTCTTGATCCACGCCATGGCGCATCTCCCAAGAGGGTCCAAAAGTCGATGTCCGCACAGTGTCCGCAAACGTTGCCCCGAAAGCCGGCGAACCTCGGCGAAGGTCGGTGGAAACTCATTGTGAGTCTGACCTGCGACTTTACGCTCACACTGGCTCACAGTCGAGGTGGATGTGAGGCGGTTGGTGAGGGGAGTGGTGAGGTAATACGGCACTCATAACCCAGAGGTCGCAGGTTCAAATCCTGCCCCCGCTACTCAGTGGCAAGAGGCCCTCACGGACAACCGTGAGGGCCTCTTGCGGTGTCACAACCATTCCCCTACAGCGTCCAGCAGAAGCACCCCCGAGCTGCGGGCGGGACTCTCCTGGGTGGTCGAGACCCTCCAGGGGTGGGTCGTCCTGCCGAAGCCACTTCCCGGTCACCGTCCCGCCGAGACACTGCCGCGGGTGCGCACACCCACGCGGCTCGAGTCCACGATGGGAGCGCTCGCTGCACCTGGGCGCGCGGTCCACGGCGCCGAAGGCCAGGTCCCTGATGAGCCGCGAGACGGTGAACCCGATGTCGCTGAGCAGGAAGATGTGAGACGAGCCCGGCGACGAGGCCGAGCGCGACGGGGACGGAGAGAGACTCGGTCAGCCCCTGCGGTCCGCCGATCTCGACCCGGCGGCGAACTCAGCGCTCGTCGACCATCAGGTCGATCGTGTAGTCGGAGGCCCGGTAGGCATGGTCGCCGTACTCGACGGCGTTGCCGCTGGAGTCGAACGCCATCCGCGTCATCGTCAGCACCGGGTGCCCGCCGCGGATGTCCAGGTGTCGGCGCTCGGCTGCCGTGGGTTTGCGGGCACCGATGCTCTGGCGCGCGACGACAGGCTTGACCCCCTGGCGGCGGAGCGCGGCGTACAGGCCGTGCTGCTCGAGCTCGTCGCGGGTCAGCTGACTGTGCTCGGGAGGAAGCCAGTTGCGAAGCACGGCGAGAGGCAGATCGCCAGCGAACCGGACGCGCTCGAGATACAGGAGGACAGCATCGGCGGGGAGGTCGAGTGCAGCAGCCGCCACCTCGTCGGTGCCGTGCTCGATCGTCAGGACCGTGGTGCGCGGTCGCCGACTCTCCCGTTCCAAGTCGTCGTAGAGGCTGGTCAGCTCGACCCTGCGATGCACCTTGCGGTTGGCGACCGTGGTGCCGAGGCCGCGACGACGCACCAGCAGGCCCTGGTCCACCAGCTCAGCGATCGCGCGACGCACCGTGGGTCGGGACAGCTGCAACCGCTCCGCTACTGCGACCTCGTTCTCGAAGGGGTCGCCCGGTTGGAGCTGGCCGTTGGCGATGGCGCCGCTGAGCTGTTCGGCCAGCTGGTGGTAGAGCGGCACCGGCGAGAACCGGTCGATGATCACGTCGATCTGCTGCGCTGCCATGACTGGAATCTTACGTGATTTCGTGCGGAGATCTTTAAGTTCTAATGTTCGGACAAAGCCTTGACTGTGGTCGTGGTCACGATGCATCGTTGTCACCGTCGTCCTCGGGTCGGCAGACAGCACACGACCAGCAGGCAGGGCGAGGGACATGCGCATCGGACTGGCAGGAACCGGACGGATCGGCAGCTTCCACGCCTCTACCTTGGCGGGGCTGGACGGGGTCGAGCAGGTCGTGGTGACCGACGAGTTCCACGAGTCTGCGTCCCGGCTCGCGGAGCGCAACGGCTACGGCGTTGCCGTTGACGTCGACGACCTGCTCGCGCAGGTGGACGGGCTGGTCATCACCACCTCCACGGCGGGACATGCCTCGACGCTGCGTGCCGCGGTGAACGCCGGCGTGCCGACGTTCTGCGAGAAGCCACTGGCGGCCACGCTCGAGGAGACCGTGGAGCTGGTCAAGCTCGTCGACGCGACGGAGGTGTCGGTGCAGGTCGGCTTCCAGCGTCGTTTCGACCTCGGCTACCTCAGGGCCCGAGCGGCTGTGGAGAGCGAGGAGCTCGGCTTCCTGCACACGGTGCGGGCCAACACCCACGACCAGTCGCCGCCCCCAGCGGACTACCTGCCCACGAGTGGGGGACTGTTCCGCGACTGCAGCGTGCACGACTTCGACGCGATCAGGTTCGTCACCGGACGCGAGATCACCAGCGTGTTCGCTCTGGGGGCCAACAAGGGAGATCGGTTCTTCACCGACGAGGGCGACATCGACACCGGAGCCGCAGTGCTCACCCTCGACGACGGCACGCTGGTCGTCCTCTCCGCGACCAGGTACAACGGCGGCGGGCACGACGTACGCCTGGAGATCATGGGGTCCAGAGGGACACTCGGCGTCGGGTACGACGACTCGCTGGCGGTCCGGTCGGCCGAGCCCGGTGTCGACTTCCCGCGTGGACCGCAGCGGTGGTCCTACATGGAACGCTTCCAGCCCGCCTACGTCGCCGAGCTCACCGCCTTCTGTGACGTCGTCGCCGGGCGCACCCCCAGCCCGTGCACCGTCTCGGACGCCCTCGCGGCGTTCCGGGTGGCGGAGGCGTGCGAGCGCTCGCGGATGACCGGCGGACCCGTCGCGCTCCGCGACATCGAGGGAGCAGCATGAGCGGGTACGAGCTGGTCGCCATCGGACGAACGGGTGTGGACGTCTATCCGCTCCAGCACGGTGTCGGGCTCGAGGACGTCAAGACGTTCGAGAAGTTCCTCGGAGGGAGCGCCACGAACGTCGCCGTCGCCGCAGCCCGCTACGGCCGGCGGTCAGCGCTGGTGACCCGGACCGGCGACGACCCCTTCGGGCGCTACGTGCGACTCGAGGCCGAGCGACTCGGCGTCGACGGCGCCTTCATCACGGCCGGAGACGGGCCGCCCACCCCGGTGACGTTCTGCGAGGTCTTCCCACCCGACGACTTCCCGCTGTACTTCTACCGCTACCCCACGGCACCCGACCTCCAGCTCGAAGTGAACGATCTACCGCTGGACGCGATCCGGGATGCGGAGGTCTTCTGGGCCACGGTGACCGGGCTGTCGCAGGAACCCTCGAGAGCGACCCACTTCGCTGCGTTCGAGGCCCGTGGCCGTTCCCGGCACACCATCTTGGACCTCGACTACCGGCCCATGTTCTGGGAGGACCCGGACGAGGCCACCCGACAGGTGGGCCTGGCTCTGGAGCACGTCACCGTGGCAGTTGGCAACCGTGAGGAGTGCCAGGTCGCCGTCGGCGAGACCGACCCGCATCGTGCCGCCTCAGCGCTCCTGGAGCGCGGCCTCGACCTGGCGGTCGTGAAGCAGGGCCCCAGAGGGGTACTCGCAGCCACCGTCGACGAACGCGTCGAGGTCCCACCCCATCCGGTGGAGGTGGTCAACGGCCTCGGAGCCGGCGACGCCTTCGGCGGCGCCCTGGTGCACGGGCTGCTGGCCGGCTGGGAGCTCGGGCGACTCATCGAGTTCGCCAACGTCGCCGGCGCCCTGGTGGCGGGTCGCTTGGAGTGCTCGACCGCCATGCCCGACGAGGACGAGATCCATCAGGCACTTGCCCGTCGTACGCCCGAGAGGACTGCGTGACCGCCATGAGCAGCTTGACCAACGTCAGCGAGATCAACGAGGTCCGGGCCCGGGAACCGCACCGGATCCTCGACGCATGGGCGGGGCGAGCCCGGCGGGAGCTGCTCGGCGCCGACGGTCGGCTGCTGATCGTGGCAGCCGACCACCCCGCGCGCGGCGCACTCGGAGTCCGCTCGGACACCGCTGCCATGGCCAGCAGGACCCAGCTGCTCGAGCGTCTGGTGATCGCGATCTCCCGACCGGGGGTCGACGGAGTGCTGGGCACTCCGGACATCCTCGACGACCTGCTGCTGATGGGCGCTCTCGAGGACAAGGTCGTCATCGGTTCGATGAACCGAGGTGGGCTGCAGGGAGCGACCTTCGAGCTCGACGACCGCTTCACTGCCTACTCTGCATCGGAGATCGCAGACCGTGGCCTCGACGGCGGCAAGATGCTCACCCGCATCTGCCTGTCCGACCCCGGCACGCTCAGGACCTTGGAGTCGACCGGTCGAGCAGTCTCCGAGCTCGCCGACCATCGGCTGATGGCCATGGTGGAGCCGTTCATGTCCGTCTACAACGGGGATCGGGTCCGCAACCTGCTCGACCCGGAGAACACGATCAAGTCCATCCACATCAGCGCCGGCCTCGGCGCGAGCAGTGCCTACACCTGGCTCAAGCTGCCGGTGGTCGACGACCTCGAGCGTGTCATGGACGCGACGACGCTGCCCACCCTGCTGCTGGGCGGCGACCCGCAGGGCGACCCGGAGCACACCTACGCTGCGTGGGGCAAAGCGCTCGACCTGGCTGCGGTCAGGGGCCTGGTCGTCGGGCGGGCGCTGCTGTACCCGCCCGACGGTGACGTCGCTGCGGCGGTGGACATCGCTGCCGAGCTCGTGCACGGCGTCCAGAGCCCGTCGAGGACTCGCGATGGCTGAGCCGGACGGCACGTGGTTCCTGCCTCTGGGAGACGCCCGTCGAGACGGCTGCGAGGTGGTCGTCGACGACCGAACCGAGGGCTGGCAGCACACCGGGCTCCGTGTCGCGGAGCTCGCGCCCGGATCCGACCTCACGCTTGCGGCCGGTGACTGGGAGCACGTCGTGGTGCCGCTCTCCGGCTCGGTCGTCGTGACGGCGACAGCGCCGGACGGGAGCGAGCAGCACGTCGAGCTCGCTGGTCGTTCCTCGGTGTTCGCTGGTCCTACCGATGTCGCCTACTCCCCGGCCGGATCGAGCCTGGTGCTGAACGCCGCCCAGCCGACACGGGTGGCGGTGTGCGCGGCCCGGGTCGCCTCGGGCGCCCCGAGGCCCGCCTTCCGGCACGTCGAGGTCGACGAGGTTCCCGTGGAGCTGCGAGGTGCAGGGCAGGCGTCACGTGAGGTCCGCAACTTCGGCGTCCCGGCGGTGCTCGACGCGAGCTCCATCATCGCCTGCGAGGTCGTCACCCCGGCGGGCAACTGGAGCTCCTACCCGCCGCACAAGCACGACGAGGAACGTGCCGGGAGCGAGACCGAGCTCGAGGAGATCTACTACTTCGAGACGCGCGTCGAAGCCGGCCGGGACGTCGGCACCTCGGCGGCCGACCCGGTCGGCTACCAGCGGGTCTACGGCACCCCCGACCGGCCGATCGAGGTCTTCGCCGAGGTGCGGACCGGTGACGTGGTCCTGGTGCCGCACGGCTGGCACGGCCCGTCGATGGCGGCGCCTGGCTACGACCTCTACTACCTGAACGTGATGGCCGGACCGGGGGACACCCGCGCCTGGCTGATCTGCGACGACCCCAGCCACGGCTGGGTCCGCACCACCTGGGACGGCATGGACGTCGACCCGAGACTGCCCTTTGGAGGAAGGAACCCGCGATGACTGACACCGTCCGACTGACCGTTGCGCAAGCGACGGTGGAGTTCCTCGCCGCGCAGTGGTCCGAGCGGGACGGCAAGCGGCAGAAGCTGTTCGCCGGCTGCTTCGGCATCTTCGGGCACGGCAACGTGGCCGGTGTCGGGCAGGCCCTGCTGCAGCACGAGACGCAGGCGCTGGCCGCGGACAGGGAGCCCCAGCTGCCCTACGTGCTGGCCCGCAACGAGCAAGCCATGGTCCATTCCTCGGTCGCCTACGCCCGGCAACGGGACCGGCTGCAGACATGGGTGTGCACCGCGTCGGTCGGCCCCGGCTCCTCGAACATGGTCACCGGCGCGGCGCTGGCCACCATCAACCGGATCCCGGTGCTGCTGCTTGCCTCCGACACCTTCGCGACCCGCAGGTCGTCTCCGGTGCTGCAGGAGCTCGAGGCGCCGTACGCCGGTGACGTGACGGTCAACGACGCGTTCCGTCCGGTCTCGCGCTACTTCGACCGGGTGTGGCGTGCCGAGCAGCTCCCGTCGGCGCTGCTGTCCGCGATGCGGGTGCTGACCGACCCGGTCGAGACCGGCGCCGTCACGCTGGCCCTGCCGCAGGACGTTCAGGCAGAGGCCCATGACTGGCCGGTCGAGCTGTTCGCGCAGCGCACCTGGCACGTGCCGCGGCCGCCGGCCGAGCACGCGCGGATCGCCGCTGCCGCAGAGGTGATCCGCAGTGCGCGTCGGCCGATGGTGGTCGCGGGCGGGGGCGTGCACTACTCCGGGGCAGAGCAGGCGCTGGAGGCGTTCTGCGATGCGACCGGCATCCCGGTGGGGGAGTCCCAGGCCGGGAAGGGAGCACTTCTCCACGGGCACCCGCAGGAGATGGGTGCGGTCGGCTCCACCGGTACGACGGCCGCGAACGCGTTGGCGCGGGGGGCCGACGTCGTGATCGGCATCGGGACCCGCTACAGCGACTTCACCACAGCGTCCCGGACCATCTTCGCCGGTGGTGAGGACGGGTCGGTGCGATTCGTGAACATCAACATCGCGAGCTTCGACGCGGGCAAGCATGCCGGGCTCGCCGTGGTCGCCGACGCCCGCGAGGCGCTGCACGCTCTCACCGGGGCACTCGCCGGACACGAGGTGGACGACGACTACCGGACGGAGCAGGCCGAGCTGTGGGGCGCGTGGGACGCCGAGGTCGAGGCGGCCTACAACCCGCCCGTGTCGATCACCGACGCACTGGCCGAGGGGGTGCTCACCCAGGGCACCGTGCTCGGGTGCGTGAACGAGATGAGCGACCCCCGCGACGTCGTCCTGTGCGCCGCCGGCTCGATGCCCGGGGACCTGCACAAGCTCTGGCGGGTCCGGGACCGCAAGGGCTACCACGTCGAGTACGGCTACTCCTGCATGGGCTACGAGGTCCCGGCGTCACTGGGGATCCGGCTCGCCGATGACACCCGCGACGTGTTCGCGATGGTCGGTGACGGCGGCTACCTGATGATGCCGACCGAGCTGGTCACGGCCGTGCAGGAGCACATCAAGGTGATCGTGGTGCTCGTACAGAACCACGGCTACCACTCCATCGGTTCGTTGTCCGAGGAGCTGGGGTCCCAGCGCTTCGGCACGAAGTACCGCTATCGGGACCCCTCGGGCCGTCTCGGCGGTGACGTGCTGCCCGTCGACCTCGCAGCGAACGCCCGCAGCCTCGGCGTCCACGTCATCGAGGTCGACTCCCGGGGGGAGCTGGAGAAGGCGATCCGGACCGCGAAGGAGACCCAGGACAGCGGCCCGATCGTCATCCACGTCAACACCGACCCACTCATCTACGCCCCCGACAGCGCGGCCTGGTGGGACGTCCCCGTCAGCGAGGTGGCCGAGCTCGAATCGACGCGCGCGGCCTACGACCGCTACCTCGACCACCAAGCCGGCCAGAGGCCTCTGCTGACGCCCACCGACACCCCGACCGCCCACCCCAGCAACGACGCTCCAGGAGAAACACGATGAGCAAGCCCGCCCTGATCGGCACCGCCCCTGACAGCTGGGGAGTCTGGTTCCCCGAGGATCCGCAGCAGACCACCTGGGAACGGTTCCTCGACGAGGCCACCACCGCGGGGTACCGACGCATCGAGCTGGGGCCCTACGGGTTCCTGCCGACCGACCCGCACCAGCTCCGGGACGAGCTCGCCAAGCGAGACCTCACCCTGACCGCCGGCACCATCTTCGAGCACCTTCACCGGCCGGACTCCTGGGACTCCACGTGGCAGGACGTGTCCGCCGCCGCCTCGTTGACCGCTGCCATGGGCGCCAAGCACCTCGTGGTCATCCCTGCCTTCTGGCGCAACGAGAAGACCGGAGAGGTGCTCGAGGAGCCGGAGCTGACCGCCGAGGAGTGGCCCCGCTACGCGCGGCAGATGAACCGCCTCGCCAAGGCGGTCCGCGACGAGTTCGGGCTGCAGGTCCAGTTCCACCCCCATGCCGACACCCACGTGGACACCCACTCCAACGTGGAGCGGTTCCTCGCCGAGACCGACCCGGACCTGGTGTCGATCTGCCTGGACACCGGGCACATCTCCTACTGCGACGGCGACAACCTCAAGCTGATCCAGGACTACCCCGAGCGGATCGGCTACGTGCACCTCAAGCAGGTCGACCCCGCCATCCGGGACAGGGTCAAGGCCGAGGGCATCGGGTTCGGCGAGGCGGTCCGCATGGGTGCGATGTGCGAGCCGCCGAACGGCGTGCCGGAGATGGCCCCGATCTTGGACGCCCTCGCAGCGCTCGACCACATCGAGCTGTTCGCGATCGTGGAGCAGGACCTCTACCCGTGCTCGCCCGACGTGCCGCTGCCGATCGCCACACGCACCCTGCAGCACCTGCGTGCCAGCGGTCCGCTGGCCTGACTCCGTGACCCGAGACGACACATCAGCCTGGAGGACCACATGACACAGAACATCGGGACCAACCCCACCGGCCGACTGCGCGTCGGCGTCATCGGTAGCGGCATGATGGGTGCCGACCACGCCGAGCGCCTCGCCCAGCGGATCGCGAACGCCGAGCTCGTCGCGGTGGCCGACCCCGACCGCGAGCGGGCGAACCAGCTCGCGGCGCGGTTCGACGGCGTGCAGGTCTTCGCCGACCCTGTGGAGCTGATCGCCCACCCCGGCGTAGATGCCGTGGTGATCGCTTCCCCGGGCTTCGTGCACGAGGAGCAGGTGCTTGCCTGCTTGGAGCACGGCAAGTTCACCCTGTGCGAGAAGCCACTCACGATGGACGCCGAGTCCTCGTTGCGCCTGGTCGAGGCCGAGCGTCGAGGGGGGCGCCCGCTGGTGCAGGTCGGCTTCATGCGTCGGTTCGACCCTGAGTACACCGCCATGAAGGCCATGTTGGACTCCGGGGAGCTCGGCCGGCTGCTGCTGGTCCACAACGTGCACCGCAACAAGACGGTGCCCGACAGCTTCCGCTCGGAGATGATCGTGCGGGACTCCCTGGTGCACGAGGTCGACGTGTGTCGGTGGCTGTTCGGCGAGGAGATCGTGGAGATCACCGTGCACTCGCCGGCGCCGACGTCCATGGCAGCCGAGGGAGTCGTCGACCCGCAGGTCGCGGTGTTCCGCATGGCAGGTGGCGGGATGGCCACGAACGAGGTCTTCGTGAAGTGCGGCATCGGCTACGAGGTGCGGTGCGAGGCCAGCGCGGAGCTCGGCAACGCCACTGTCGGCCTCGGCTCCGGGGTGTTCGTCCGCTCGAGCAATCACTGGGGCGGCACAGTTCCAGACGACTTCCGGGTCCGTTTCGGTGCGGCGTACGACGCCGAGGTGCAGTCCTGGGTGGACGCCTCCCGCCGTGGTGAGGTGACCGGGCCCACGACCTGGGACGGCTATGCCGCGACGGTGGTGTGTGAAGCAGGCATGGAGTCGCTCCGGAGCGGATCGCCGATGAAGGTGGAGCTCTCGTGAAGATCGCGCTCGACCCCTACATGTTCCGGGAACTGCCGCTGCTGGAGCTGCCGGCACTGGTGGCCGAGCTCGGGTACGAGTGGATCGAGCTCTCGCCCCGTGACGACTTCGTGCCGTTCTTCGATCACCCACGGGTCGACGACGCAGGCGTGGACAGGTTGCGCTCGGCGCTGACTGCCGCCGGCGTCGGCGTGTCCTCGATGCTCCCGCTCTACCGATGGAGCGGTCCCGACGAGGACGAGCGGCAGGCGGCGGTGCGCTACTGGAAGCGCGCCATCGAGATCGCTGCCCGACTCGGGGTCGACACCATGAACAGCGAGTTCAACGGAAACCCTCGCGACGCGGCTGTCTGCGAGGCGCAGTTCTGGCGCTCGATGGAGGAGCTGCTCCCGGTCTTCGAGCGGGAGGGCATCCGGCTGGTGCTGGAACCGCATCCTGACGACTGGGAGGAGGACGGGAACCGTGCTGTGGACCTCATCCGTGGGATCAACAGCCCGCTGGTTTCCTTCCTCTACTGCGCTCCGCACACGTTCCACCAGGGCAACGACGCTGCAGGGATCATGGACAAGGCAGGCGACCTGCTCACGATGGTGCACGTCGCCGACTCCTTCGACCACACCGGTTCGTCCGGCCTGCGCTACATCGTGAACCCACCCGGGTCCCAGGTGACGGTCCACCAGCACCTCGACATCGGACAGGGCGAGGTCGACTTCGAGGAGTTCTTCTCGGGTCTGGAGCGTATCGGCTTCGACGGCATCGTCACGTCGTGCGTCTTCGCCTGGGAGGACCGGGCGCGGGACTCGACCACCTTCATGCGCTCGAGCATCGACGACTACCTCAGTCGCTGGCGCACCCCGCCCACCCTCGTCTCACCCTGAGCTCGCCCCCGGCAAGGAGAACCTGATGAACGACACCACCACCAGCACGGCGGGCCCGACCCGCATCACCCACCTCGTCGCCGGCCACCCGTGGCGCGGCACCGCCGAACGCACCAGCGAGGTGTTCAACCCCGCCACCGGCGAAGTCACCGGAAAGGTCGACCTCGCCTCGGCCGACTTGGTGAACGAGGTCGTTGCGGGCGCAAGGGAGGCGTGGCAGCACAGTTGGGGAAGCCTGTCGCTGGCCAAGCGCAGCTCGGTCCTGTTCAAGTTCCGCGAGCTGCTCGACCGGGACAAGGAGCGGATCGCCGCCCTGGTCACAGCCGAGCACGGCAAGGTGCTCTCCGACGCGCTGGGCGAGGTCATGCGCGGCCTCGAGGTCGCCGAGTTCGCGTGCGGCATCCCGCACCTGCTCAAGGGTGGGTTCACCGAGAACGCCTCGACGCAGGTCGACGTGTACTCGCTGCGGCAGAGCCTCGGCGTGGTCGCCGTGATCTCCCCGTTCAACTTCCCGGCGATGGTGCCGCTGTGGTTCGTCCCGGTCGCGGTCGCGTGCGGCAACGCAGTGGTGATCAAGCCCAGCGAGAAGGACCCGTCCGCCACCATCGCCATCGCTGAGCTGTGGCGCGAGGCGGGCCTGCCCGACGGCATCATGAACGTCGTCAACGGCGACAAGGAAGCGGTGGACGCGCTCCTGACCCACCCTGACGTCAAGGCCATCTCCTTCGTCGGCTCCACCCCGATCGCGCGCTACGTCTACGAGACCGGCTCGGTCCACGGCAAGCGGGTGCAGGCCCTCGGCGGCGCCAAGAACCACATGCTGGTGCTGCCCGACGCCGACCTCGACCTCGCAGCGGACGCTGCGGTCAACGCCGGCTTCGGCTCTGCTGGCGAGCGCTGCATGGCGATCTCCGCACTGGTGGCCGTCGAGCCGATCGCCGACGACCTCATCTCGAGGATCAAGGACCGGATGGGCAAGCTGCGCACCGGCGACGGCACCCGGGGCTGCGACATGGGTCCGCTGATCACCGGCCAGCACCGGGACAAGGTCACCTCCTACGTCGACGCCGGTGTCGAGCAGGGCGCTGAGCTGGTCGTCGACGGCCGCAACCCGACCGTGGACGCCTCCGGGGAGGGCTTCTTCATCGAACCCACCCTGTTCGACAAGGTCACGCCGGAGATGTCGATCTACACCGACGAGATCTTCGGGCCGGTGCTCAGCGTGCTGCGTACGGAGTCCTACGACGAGGGGCTGGCCCTGATCAACGCCAACCCGTACGGCAACGGCACCGCGATCTTCACCAACGACGGCGGCGCCGCGCGCCGGTTCCAGAGCGAGGTCGAGGTCGGGATGGTCGGCGTGAACGTGCCGATCCCAGTGCCCGTGTCCTACTACTCGTTCGGCGGCTGGAAGAACAGCCTGTTCGGTGACAGCCACGCCCACGGCGTCGAGGGAGTGCAGTTCTTCACCCGCGGCAAGGTCGTCACCTCGCGGTGGCTGGACCCCAGTCACGGCGGCCTGAACCTGGGATTTCCCCAGAACGACTAGTCCGCTCACTGCAGGAACCCAGCACAGGGGAGGACCCATGCCACTCGTCCGGATCGACCTGCAAGCGGGCCGCACGCCCGAGAAGCTGCGTCACATCGCTGACGTGGTCCAGGAGGTGATGCTGGATGTGTTCGCAGCGCCCCCCGGGGACCGCTACCAGATCATCACCGAGCACCCGGTCGGCCACATCATCCTGGAAGACTCGGGGCTGGGGTTCGAGCGAACCGAGGGTGTTCTCGTGGTGCAGATCGTCCAGCAAGGCCGCTCGGAGGACCAGAAGCGCGCGGCTTACGCCGAGCTGGCGCGACGCTTGGACATCGAGTGCGGCGTCGCGCCTACCGACCTGGTCGTCTCGGTGGTGACCAACGACCGGCAGGACTGGTCGTTCGGGCTGGGGCGCCCTCAGTTTCTCGACGGCGCTCTGCAGTAAGTCCTAATGTCCTAACATTACTATGTAGTAACGCTTGCATGTGATGCCACTCACTGTCAGGGTCTGATCACGCGCCAGCGACGTGACGATCTGGCGAACACCCCACGGAGGAATCGCTATGACTCACGCCACGTCCACCAGACCGGGACAGCCGCACCTGCCGCCGCTCACATCTGGTCCACACTCGCAACGCCTCGGCCTGGTCGCTGTGATCGCCACCTTCGGCGGACTGCTCTTCGGCTACGACACCGGCGTCATCAACGGCGCTCTGGAGCCGATGAAGGACGACCTGGGACTCACGTCTGCCACCGAAGGCTTCGTGGTCAGCATCCTCATCTTCGGTGCGGCGATCGGCGCCCTGATCGGTGGCCGGCTCTCCGACCGGTACGGCCGCCGACACAACATCCTGATGCTCGCCATCGTCTTCGCCGTCGGCACCATCGGCTGCGTCGTCTCCCCGAACTGGGAGATCCTGGCGCTCTTCCGCTTCATCCTGGGACTGGCGGTCGGCGGAGCCTCCGCAACCGTTCCGGTCTACCTCGCCGAGGTCTCGCCGGTCGAGACCCGCGGCAGCATGGTCACACGCAACGAGGTGATGATCGTCTCTGGTCAGTTCGCCGCCTTCGTGATCAATGCGATCATCTTCAACGTCTGGAGTGAGTACGACAGCGTGTGGCGCTGGATGCTGCTGGTCGCGGTGCTCCCCGCCTTCGCACTCTTCTTCGGAATGCTCAAGATGCCGGAGAGCCCGCGCTGGCTCACCTCGCAAGACCGCGATGACGACGCCCTCGATGTCCTGAAGCAGATTCGCTCGGACGAGCGGGCTGAGGCCGAGATGGCCGAGGTGCACCGCTTGGCCGAGGAGGAGAAAGAGGCCCAGACCGGCGGGTGGTCTGACCTCGCAGTGCCGTGGATCCGCCGACTCGTGATCGTCGGCATCGGTCTCGGAGTGTTCCAGCAGTTCACCGGGATCAACTCGATCATGTACTACGGCAGCCAGCTGCTCGAGGACGCCGGCTTCTCCGCCAGGGCGGCCATCATCGCCAACACCGCGAACGGTCTGTTCAGCGTCCTGGGGATCACGGTCGGCATCTTCTTGATGAACAAGATCAACCGCCGGACCATGCTCCTGGTCGGGTTCGGGCTGACCACCTTCTTCCACGTGCTGGTGGGACTCTCGGCGGTCTTCCTGCCGGACAACGAGTTCAAGCCCTACTTCATCTTGCTGTTCGTCATCCTCTTCGTGTTCTCGATGCAGGGCACGATCGGGCCCCTGGTCTGGTTGCTGCTCGCGGAGATCTTCCCGCTCAAGATCCGCAGCTTCGCCATGGGCGTGTGCGTGTTCTGCCTCTGGATCGCCAACGCCGTGGTCGCCTTCGGATTCCCGCCCGTGGTCGACGCCGTGGGGATCGGCACCTCGTTCTTCATCTTCGCGGGTCTGGGGGTCCTGGCCCTGTTCTTCATCTACACGATGGTGCCGGAGACACGCGGTCTGACCCTCGAGGAGTTCGAGGAGAAGATGCGTGACAGCCATGCCTGACCTCCACGACCGGAACATCCTCCAGAAGGGTCCATCGCCATGTCAGTACTCGTAGCCGTTCCCGACAGTCCCGAAGGCATCGCCGCGCTCGCGGCCGGTGCCGCGGAGGCTGACCTTCTCGGCACCGACCTCATCGTGGTCAATCTGGGCCTCAAGCCGTTGGCCGAGTCCGCGCTGCCGCCGAACACCCAGATCAAGGTCATCGAGCGCAGCGGCAAGGCCGATCGGGACCCTGCGGACGCGGTGCTCGACGAGATCAGCGCCCACGACGTCAGTCGTCTGGTCATCGGTCTCAAGAAGCGCTCGCCGGTGGGCAAGGCGGTCCTCGGGAGCGTCAGCCAGCGGCTGCTCCTCGAATCCCCCGTCCCGGTCGTCGCGGTCAAGCTGCGCGGGGATCGATCGGGCGCCTCCTGACCTGACCGAGCGGCTGCCCGGAGTCGCGTCGGCACCCTCGGCTCATGGTGCATCGACCAGGCGGTGCCTACCTGGTCAGGGGTCCCTTCGACACTCGATCGTGCCGTGCGATCCAGGGTGGCGCTTCCCCGCTGGGCGGGTATCGCCGCCCTGGCTCACGGGAGCGGTCCGTAGGCAGTCGCAAGGGCGGCGTCGAGGTCGGCGATCAGGTCTTCCGTGGCTTCGAGCCCGATCGCGAGGCGGACGAGTCCGTGCTCGCGGAACGGCTGCGCGAACGCCTCGGCGGGACCCTCGGGGTACTCCTCGTAGGCGACGAGGGTCTCGTCGTGGCCGAGGGAGACGGCGGAGGTGATGACGCGCAGGTCGTTGACGAACCGCAGCCGGTCGGCGTGGGTGCCGCCGAGGGCGAACGCCACGACGCCGCCGAAGCCACCGGTCAGCTGCGCGGCGGCGGTTGCGTGCTGCTCGTGGTGGGGCAGGCCCGGGTAGCTGACGTAGGCGACCCTGGGGTCGGCGGCGAGGAGCTCGGCGACGCTCTGGGCGGTGCGGCACTGCCGTTCGAGGCGCAGCGGGAGGGTGGTGGAGCCGCGCATGATGAGCCAGGCGTTGAACGGGGAGATGGCGCCGCCGGCGTGCCACATGGCGCCGGTGCGGGTCTCCTCGACGAGGTCTGCGTCGCCGATGACGGCGCCGCCCATCGCGTCGCCGTGGCCGTTGTAGTACTTGGTCAGGGAGTGGACGACCAGGTCGGCGCCGTGGTCCAGCGGCCGCAGCAGGGGCGGCGGGGTGAAGGTGGAGTCGATGGTCAGCAACGCGCCGGCGGCGTGCGCGATGTCGGCGAGCGCGGACACGTCCGCGACGCGCAGGTCGGGGTTGGCGATGACCTCGGTGTGCACCAGTCGGGTGTGGGGGCGCACCGCGGCGCGGACGGCTTCGAGGTCGGTGATGTCGACGAAGTCGACCTCGACGCCGAGCTTCTTCGGGAAGACGGTGCTGAAGAGGCCGGCGACGCGCATGTAGACGACGTTGGACACGACTGCGTGGTCGCCGGGGTCGAGGATGGTGAAGAACGCGGCGTGCAGGGCGGCCATGCCGGTCCCGAACACTGCAGCGGCTTCGCCGTGGTCGAGCTTGGCGAGCTTCTCCTCGAGTCCGCGCTGGTTCGCGCCGTGCTCACGGGTGTAGACGAGCCCGGCGTACCCGGGGTCGTCGATGTCGCTGGGGTCCTCGGGCAGGTGATAGGAGTTCGCCATCACGATGGGGGTCCGGATCGCGCCGGTGGTCTCGTCGGCGTGGTTGCCGCCGTGGACGGACCACGTGTTGCCGGTGAGGGTGTCGAAGTCGTGCTTGTCGGGGCGAGTCATGCCGGGTCCTCGTCGGTCGTGGTCGGGCCCGCTGCGCGGACTGCGTCCTGGTGTGCGTCTTGGTGTGCGGAGGGTGGTGGGGGGAGGCGGCCGTCGCCGTAGGTGGCGCGCACGTCGGAGACGACGATGCGGTAGCCGTCGTACCAGCGGGCCACCTGCTGCCTGGCCTCGCGGTGTTGGGGGAACCGGGCGAGCTGGGCGACGGAGGCCTGGTCGGTGAAGTAGTAGGCGGCGTTGACGACGTCACCCTCGGGAGAGAGCCACGTCTCCACGCGGTCGAAGCCGGGACGACTGCTGGCGTAGTCGTCGATCTGCTCGTCCAGGCGGTGGAACTCGTCGTCGTAGGTGCCGGGCTTGAAGATGAACTGGCAACAGATCATGCGCGGTCCTCGGTCTCGTACGAGGCGAGGGGGCCGGTGGCGACGCGGACGGCAAGGAAGGTCTCGAGCCTGGTCACGTCAGTCATGACTGGCCTCCGAGGTCGTTGCTGCTCCGACGCCGGGCTCGAACACGGTCAGCGAGAACCGTGCCGGCTCGGTGCCCTCGTTGGCGTAGGAGTGCGGCACGTCGCTGGCGAACGAGATGGCGTCGTCGACCGCCAGGACCTCGCTCCGGCCGGCGATCACGACGGTGATGACGCCCTCGCGGACCTGGAGGATCTCCTTGGTCCCACGCACGTGGGCCTCGCTCTCGTGGCGGTCCCCGGGTGCCAGCGTCCAGTCCCAGAGCTCGAGGACGTCTGGGGGAGCGGTGCCGTCGAGCAGCACGCCGCGTCCGCCACCCGCCCCGGTCCACAGTGCGGGAGCCGTGCCGCTGCGGACGACCTTCACCGACGAGGCCTGCGGGACGGCGACCAGTGCCTGCAGCCCGATGCCCAGTGCATCGCTGAGCCGGAGCAGCGTGGTGACGCTGGGGTTGGCGGTTCCCTGCTCGACGTTGATGAGCATGCGTCGGCTCACACCTGAGCGTTCTGAGAACTGGTCGAGGGTCCATTCCCGGGCTTGACGCTTGGCGCGCACCTGGGCCCCGATCGCGGCCGAGAGCTGGCTGGCGCTGTCCACGAGTGCACCATAGTGCATTCTTGGTGCAGCGTCGCAACCCACTCGAGGAGCACCCCATGTCCACCGCCATGCCCGCCGCACCGCCGACCGCCTCGCCTGCCGGCCCCGCCGACGTCACCGACGGCCCGGGAGCTCCCTCTGCAGCAGCGACGTCGACGACGCCCGAGGTGCTGCTCCGCTCGATCGCGCAGCGCACGCTCTGGCTCGCCACGGCGATCGTGGATGCGGCGAACCGTGGACGACCGAACACCACGGGGGTCAAGGTCGGCGGCCACCAGGCGTCGTCGGCCTCGATGGTCGACATCATGGTCGCGCTGTGGTTCCACACCCTGACCAGCCGAGACCGCGTCTCGGTCAAGCCGCACGCCTCCCCGGTGCTGCACGCGGTGAACTACCTGCTCGGCGACCTGGACGCGTCGTACCTGTCGACGCTGCGGGCCAAGGGCGGGCTGCAGAGCTACCCCTCGCGGCTCAAGGACCCCGACACCGTCGACTTCTCCACGGGCTCGGTGGGGATCGGCGCGACCGCCGCGCTGTGGGCTGCGATGGCGCACCGCTACGCCCGGTCCCACTTCCCCGACATCCCGCCGGCCGGGAGGTTCGTCAGCCTCCTCGGCGATGCAGAGCTCGACGAGGGCGCCATCTGGGAGGCGGTCGCCGACCCCCAGGTCGCCTCGCTCGGCGAGCTGCTGTGGGTCGTCGACCTGAACCGGCAGTCCCTGGACCGCGTCGTGCCCGACATCCAGATCGCCCGCCTGCAGGGCATGTTCGAGGCCGCCGGCTGGCAGGTCGTGACGCTGAAGTGGGGCCGCTTCATCTCCGAGGTGTTCACCCGCCCCGGCGGCCAGGAGCTGCGGCGTCGGCTCGAGGAGATGGCCAACGAGGAGTACCAACGGATGCTGCGCGTGGCACCCGAGGAGATCGCGGCGCGCATCCTCGCCGACCAGCCCACCTCCCCGATGCACGACCTGGTGGGCACCCTGACCGCCACCGATCTCGCGACCGCCGTCCGTGACCTCGGTGGCCACGACCTGGGGTTGCTGGTCGACACCTTCGACCACGTCGACGACCACCGCCCCACCGTCGTGTTCGCCTACACCGTCAAGGGCAAGGGGCTGGCCACCGAGGGTCACCCCAACAACCACTCCGCCGTCCTCACCGAGGTCCAGGTGCAAGAGCTCGCCGACGCGTCCGGGACGACGCTGGAGGACCCCTGGCAGGTGTTCCCCGACGGCTCCGTCGAGGCGGCTCTGTGCGCCACCCGCGCGCAGGTCTTGCGTCGCGACCGGGTCGAGCCCACCGGGTCGGTGGACGTGCCGACCACGCTGGGGCACCCGCACCGCAAGCCGGCCTCCACCCAGGCCGCGCTGGGCCGCCTGCTCGCGGACCTGGTCCGTGACGCACCCGAGGCCGCCGCCCGGCTGGTGACCTGCAGCCCGGACGTCGCCTCGTCGACCAACCTGGGCGGCTGGATCAACAAGACCGGCGTGTGGGCGGTCGAGGAGCGTCGCGACTGGTTCGCCGACGACGCCGAACGCGTGCTGCGCTGGTCCGAGCGCGAGTCCGGGCAGCACATCGAGCTCGGCATCGCCGAGGTCAACCTCGTCGGCCTCCTCGGCGAGCTCGGCACCACCTGGTCACGTTGGGGCCAACGGCTGATCCCGGTCGCCACCATCTACGACCCGTTCGTGTCGCGGGCGCTGGAGCCGTGGTCGTACGGCATCTACGCCGGCGGCCAGTCCATCCTGGTCGGCACCCCGTCCGGGGTGACCCTCGCGCCCGAGGGGGGCGCCCACCAGTCGATCACCACCCCGTCCATCGGGCTGGAGCAGCCGTCCTGCATCGCGTGGGAGCCTGCATTCGCCCAGGACCTGGAGTGGACGTTCCTGCACGCCATGAGCCGGGTCGGAGTGCCCGGCGGCACCTCGTCGTACTTCCGGCTCTCCACCCGCCCCCTCGACCCGGTGATGGCCGATCTGCCGTCCGACCGCGCCCTGCTGGAACGGCGCCGACGTCACGCCGTCGCCGGCGGGTACCGACTCAGCCGGCACCCGGCGACCGACGACGAGGTCACCCTGGTCGGCGTCGGCGCACTGATGCCCGAGGTCGTGTCCGCAGCGGCTGCCCTTGCGGCGCAGGGCGTGACCGCCGGCGTGGTCTGCCTCACCAGCCCCGACCTCGTGTTCCGGTCGTTCCAGCAGCGCGGCTCGCTCGGCCGCCGGGGCAGCGCCGGCAGCGCGGGCGGCATCCTGGAGCAGCTGTTCCCGGCACACGCTCCGGCGCCCCTGGTGACGGCCCAGGACGGGCACCCACACACCCTGGCATTCCTCGCCGGAGTCCGCGGCGACCGGATCCGCTGCCTGGGCGTCAGCGAGTTCGGACAGTCCACGGACCTCGAGGACGCGTACGCGCTCCACGGGATCGACACGGCCTCCATCGTCGACGCCGCCTTCACGCTCACCGGCCGATGATCGCTCGGCACCATGGCAGCACCGCCGCTGCAACCCCTACGCCACGTGAGGAAGTCTGATGATCGACGTCGAGCTGCCCGAGGGCCGGGCCGTCCCTGAGCTCACCCGGTCGTTCGCCGCATGCATCGCGTCGGTGACCGAGACCCCCGTCGCGGACGTGCCGCAACCCCGAGCCGATCTCGCCGGCGCCGTCAGCTACTGGCGCAGCTGGCTCGCCGGCCGCGGCGCCGGACTGGTCACGCTTGCCCAGCCGGCCACCTTCAACTGGCCTGGCTACTGGCTCGCCATCCTCGCCGAGCCCGGACCCGGAACGCAGGCCGAGGACACCCGGGCGGTGCTCATGTTCGGCACCCCCGCCGGCGTCGTCCTGAGCCCCCAGGACCCGGACCTGCTCGGACGCGCTGCCACCGAGCTGCCCGTCCGCGAGGGCTACGTCCTCTCCGGGCTCGACCCGGCACACATCCCTGCCGCCGCACCAACCCAGAAGCTCGCCGGCATCGTGGCGACCATTGCGGTCGCCGAGGAAGCAAGCGGCGAGATGCGCACCCTGGACCGGGCCCAGGCCCTTGCGCACCGAGGACTCGCAGGAGACCGGTACGCCGCCAAGTCCGGCACCTTCACGCCCACCTCCGACACCGCCCGCGGCTACGACCTGACCCTCGTCGAAGCCGAGGCCCTCGAGACGCTGCACCTACCAGGCGGCGGTGTGCTCGCCCACGCCGACGCGCGACGCAACATCGTCACCCGCGGCATCGACCTGAACTCTCTGGTCGGACGCCGCTTCCGGGTCGGGGACGTCGAGTGCCTCGGCCAACGTCTGGCCGAACCCTGCTCGCACCTGGAACGCCTCACCACCAGGGGCACCCTGCGCGGGCTGATCCACCGCGCCGGTCTCCGCGCCGACGTCCTGACCGACGGCGACATCGCTATCGGTGACCTCATCGAGACCATCGACTGACGCCGTGGGCAGGGCTGCCCGTTGACCGTGAGGGCCTGTTCCGTTCCCGGGGCCACCCACCGCCGAGCCCGGCCGGAGTCGACCCAGGACCCGGGCACCGCAGGCCCGAGGGGTGCTGCCGAGGCTCACCGGCCTAGACCAAACCGCCCGCGAGCCGCCGACGCGGCCCGAGAAGCAGGGACATGACCGACATGACCCTGGACCTACCGACGCCGACCCCGTCGGGTTCTTGCGGACCAGCAGAACCCAGGTCGATAGTCCAAGCACGGGTTTACGACACCGAGTGGCGCCACACCGTTCCGGAGGTCGGACACCGGAGCGGGCGCGAGCCGGGTGAGGGGGTGGGGTCGTGGCCAACGTCCTCCAGTCCGTCACGGACCTGCTCAGGACGTGCCTGGCGGGCGACCCGCCGCCCCCTGCCCTGATCGCGACCCTCGGCCCACGGATCGAGCAGCTAGCGGCTGTCAGCGTCGACCCCAGCGGCGCCGGCATCGACCGGTGGGTCACCCAGCTGCGGGCGCTCGTGACCGACGAGCGGCTGCGCGACACCCTCGTCGTGCGCGCCGTGCAGATGAGCCTGCCCCGGCTCGCCGAGGTGCTCACGCTGGTCGGGGTCGTGGAGATCGAGTGGACGCCGGGTGCCCCCGACGTGCCGGCCGCGTTCGGGATCCGCAAGGACAAGCTCGACGACCTGCTCGCCGACCCCGGGGGTACGGCGCTGGCGCTGTTGCTGGGCAAGGTGCAGAAGCTCGAGGACGTCAAGGCGCTGCAGGTGCTGGTGCTCCTGCTGGTCAGCTCTCCGAAGGCGCTGCTGGAGCTGGAGTACCGCCAGCAGGGGTTCGCCGGCCTGCCCCTCGACGGCACGCCGGGCATCAGGTCCGAGGAGCTGCTCACGATGATCGGCGACCTGGTCAACTCGCCGATCAAGGTGCCGCTGCCGATCCCCGACAGGTTCGACCTCGACGACTTCGAGGAGGCGGCCAGCCCGCCGGGACGTGAGGGCACCGCCGGCTCGATCACGCTCGACGGCCCCGACGCGTTCGACCGGCTGCGGGACCTCGGGCTCGACCTGCACCTCAAGGACGTGGCCGCTCTCCAGTCGAAGCGGGTCGTCCTCGGCAACGGCTGGGTGCTGTCGTTCGTGCCCGTCGGGACCGGCGACCAGCACCACCGGCTCCGCTTCGCCGCCGACCGCCTCGACCTGGCCGTACCCCGCGCGGAGCTGGGACTGTTCGTCGGCAAGCAGCCGGCCGCCGACGCCCTCCTCGTCGGCGACCTCACGGGGACGCACCTCGCGGTGAGGGCGGCCCGGGTCGGGCTGCAGCTGCGGACCACCGGCCCGTTGTTCGACGTCGTCGTCGCCCTGGACGGCATCGAGTTCGTCCTCAAGCCCGACTTCCTGGGCTTCATCAGCTTCGGGCTCGACGTGCCGGCGGCCCTGCGGTTCCGCTCCGACGTCCGCGTCTCCTACGCCCAGGGCCAGGGGCTCACCGGCCAGTCCGACGTCGGTGGCGCGATCGGGCTGAGCATGGAGTTCGCGACCCCGGTCAACCTGCGCATCGGCGGCGCCGGTGCGGGCGTGCAGCTCGACCAGGTCGTCACCCACCTGGACGTTGCTTTCGACGGCGGCCGGCTGCTGTTCCGGGTGCTGTTCCGCTACAGCGCCCACGCGGAGTTCGGCCCGCTGGCCGCGGTCATGGACGGCGCGGGCGCGTGGGTCGGGCGCTGGACCACCGGCACCGGCGGACTGCTGCCGCCACAGGGGATCGGGCTCAGCCTGGACGCCGGGCCCGTCGACGGCGGCGGCTTCCTCAAGATCATCAGCGACCGGGAGTTCGCCGGCGGGCTGCAGCTGAAGATCCTCGGCGTGGGCGCGTTCGCCTACGGCCTCTACAAGGCGCTGCCGAGCGGCGACCCGTCGGTCGTCGTGCTCATCGGCATCCGGCTGCCGCTGCCCGGCGTCCAGCTGGGCTTCGGCTTCGCGATCTCGGGCTTCGGCGGCCTGGTCGGCATCAATCGCCGTGCCGACACCGACGTGCTGCGCGAACGGCTGGCCAGCGGTGCCGCCGGAGACGTGCTGTTCAACGACGACCCGATGAAGAACGCGCCCAAGCTCCTCGGCGACATGGCGCGCTTCTTCCCCGACGAGGCGGGTGTCTTCCTGATCGGCCCGACGCTGCAGCTCAACTGGGCCTCGATCCTCAAGCTCGACCTGGGCATCTTCATCGAGCTGCCCGGGCCGCGGAAGATCTTCCTGGCCGGCTCGGCGCGACTGGTGCTGGGCTCGGAGGAGTTCGCGCTGGTCTACCTGCGGATGGACTTCGTCGGCGGTGTCGACCTGACCAAGTCCCTGGTGTTCTTCGATGCCGCGCTGGTCAGCTCCCACGTCCTCGGCATCTTCCGGATCACCGGCGGGGTCGCGCTGCGGATCTCCTACGGCGCCAACGGCTACTTCCTGTTCACCGTCGGCGGCTTCCACCCGTCGTTCCACCCCGGTGCGTTGGAGCTGCCCACGGTGGCGCGGGTCGGCGTCTCGGTGGCGCTCGGCCCGGTGTGGCTCAAGCAGGAGATGTACCTCGCGATCACCTCCAACACCTTCCAGCTCGGGTCGCGCACCGAGGCCGGCATCGAGATCGGCCCGATCTCGGCACACGGCTGGTTCGGCTTCGACGCGCTCATCCAGTTCAAGCCGTTCTACTTCGTGGCCTCGGTCGACGCCGGCTTCGACGTCGAGGTCGCCGGGGTCTCGCTGTGCAGCGTGCACGTCAGCGGCGAGCTCAGTGGCCCGGGCCCGCTGGTGCTCAAGGCCCGTGCCAGCGTGCGGCTGCTGTTCGTGAAGGTGTCGGGGAACGTCACCCTCGAGCTCAGCAGCAACCCGCCCGAGCACGTCGTGAAGATCCCCGACCTGCCCGGACACCTCGCCGGCGAGCTCAGCAGCGCGGAGAACCTGCGCATGGAGGGGGAGGACGCCTCGGTCGTCTTCGCGCCCCAGAAGGGGGACCGCGCGCCGGTCCCTCCGGCCACCGAGCCGCCCCCGCTGGTCTCGCCGGTCGGGCAGCTGGTGTGGGAGCAGAAGCGTTGCCCGCTCGGCCGCGGCCTGCAGAAGGTGGAGGGCGTCAACCTCGACGGCTGGCACACCCTCACCGTCAGTGCGGGTCTCGCCGCGGGTCGTGAGACGCCCGAGCACGACTGGTTCGGCGTCGGCACCTACCTCGTGATGGGGGACTCGGAGGCGCTCAACACCAGCACCTTCGTGCAGGAGCAGTCCGGGCTGCGGGTCGGGACGCTGGCGCTCCGGGAGGGCGCACCCCACGACGCCGAGATCAAGCTGCGCCTGGTGCAGCTTCCTGCGCGGCTGAGGTCCGACCTCTTCGCGGGCAAGGTGTACGTCGGGTCCACGCTGTCCGGCATGCTCGCCCAGCGGGCGGCCGGCGCCGTGCTCACCCCCGGACCGGCGCAGGTCGCGGTGCGGCAGGAGACCTTCGACGTGCACGGCGCGCAAGGCGCCCTGAACGCCAGACCGCTCGACGAGGCGCAGGCCTTCGTGCTGGCCAAGCAGACCGGTGGCGTCAGCGTCGCGGCCGCCCAGCCGGCCCTCGACCTCGCGGGGGTGGTGTGAGCGATGGCGGACGACGGCACGCTGAGCTTCCGGAGCTGGCAGCGCAACGAGATCTTCGACGACGCGAAGCGGCAGGGACCGCGACTTGCAGGCGAGCTCGCGCTCACGCTCCGCGACACCGACACCGGCCAGTTCGCCGAGGGCAAGGCGCCCTTCACGCTGATGGCCGCCGCCGACGTCGGCGGGCTCAGGCCCGGGGCGGTCCGACACATGGCTCCGGCGCCGTTCGCACGGGACGCCGAGACCACCAAGCTGGTGCACCTGGACCTGAGCGACCCCGACCTGCCGTGGCGCTACACGCCGCGGGCCAAGGACGGGGACGTCGTGCAGCCTTGGCTGGCGCTGCTGGTCGGCACCACCGACGAGCTGCGGGTCGAGGGCGGGTCGGTGACCCTGGTGACCGACCCCGTCCTGGAGGCGCACGACCTCGCGCACTCCCACCGCTGGGCGCACACCCAGCAGGCCGGCTCGACGAAGCGGATCGCGCGGATCCTCTCCCCCCGCGGCACCGAGCCGGGGGTGTCCGGGCTCCTGCCGCAGCGGGAGTACGTCGCGGTGCTGGTCCCGACCTTCAACGAGGACGGCGACCCCATGTGGGACGCCGCAGGCGGGCGGCACTTCGGGGCGCGGGGCAGCCTGCCCGCCTTCCACACCTGGCGGTTCTGGACCGCTGAGGCCGGTGACTTCGAGACGCTCGCCACCGCGCTGACCGTGCCCCCGGCCCGCGACGTGGGCAAGGCCACGCTGCACTACCGGCGTCAGGTCCCGCAGGACGGCGTCGACATCGACGCCACCCTGGAGGTCCGCGGGGCGATCACCTCGATCAAGCAGCCCGAGACCCCGCCGGGCGGCTTGCGCGAGACCGTCATGGACGACGTGGACTCGTTGTCGAGCGACGACGACGGCACGATCGGGCTGCCGCAGTACGGCCGGCCCTGGCTGCCGGACCCGGACGCCGCCCTGGCCGGCTGGCCGCAGGAGCTCAACGACGACCCGCGCTACCGGGGCAGCGCCGGGCTCGGGGTCTGGATGGGCGTCGAGGCGCAGGAGGCGTTGATGGACGCGGCCGTCGCGCAGGCGGGCGCGCTGCGGGACGCGGCCCAGCGGATCGGCCACCTCGCGCTCGGGCTGCTCGCCGGTGGCCGGCTCTGGGACCGGCGGCTGCCGACGGACCCCCACCAGCGGCTGACCGTGCTCGGCCCGATGACCGCCCGGCTGCCGGCCGCCGGCGGCGGCAGCGTGCTCGACCGGACCACCTCCGAGACCAGCCCGCTGGTGGCCGGCCACTTCTCCAGCGCGGCGCACCGCCTCCTCCGCGACCGTACGACGACCACCCGCCACCTCGCCGGGGGCGGCGTCGACCGCGCCGCGGCCCTGTCCTGGGCCGACCGGCCGGACCCGCCCTCCGAGCGCGTGCCCGCCGGCCTGCCGCACGTCGACGCGGTCGCCGCCCAGCTCGGCCTGCCGACGATCGAGGAGCTCTTCGAGATCGACGACCAGTGGCTCGACGAGGTGATGCGTGAGGTCGGCGAGCTGCTCGACGCCTACCGCACGAAGTACCGCGACGGGGTAGCCAGCGGCGAGGACCCGCAGCGGCTGCGCCAGGAGCTCGCGGAGTCGGTGTTCGCCGACCTGCGCGAGCTGCTGCAGGTCCGGCTGTCCGAACGTGGCCTGCCCTGCGAGGGCGGCGGCATCCTGCAGCAGGTCGGCGACGAGGTCGGCGGCGACCTGTCCACCTTCCTCGGCTGGGTGCTGGCCGAGGACGGCCCGCGGGCGCACCTGGGCGACCTGGTCCGGGACGCGATCCGGCACTGCATGGCCAGCGATCAGTGCCGTGAGCGCGTCGGTCAGCGCCGCCGCGGCTTCCCGTGCGACGTCATCGTCGACCACTCGCCCGGGCCGGACACCGAGACCGTGCTGCCGATCGACCTGGTCGGGCTGTCCGGCCTCGTCTCGCAGACCGTCGACCCGCGGGGGGCGCGGCCGCCGGCCAAGGTCCGGCTGTGCAGCCGGCTGGTCGGCGTGGACTGCTCGACGCTGGTGCCGACGGAGTTCCCGATCGGGCTGGACTTCCCGACCTGGGGGCTGCTCAAGCAGTACGACCAGGAGTGGCTGCTGCCCGGCGCGGACTCGCTGGCCGAGGACTCGGTCACGGCGCTGCAGACCAACCCGGCGTTCATCGACGCGTTCATGGTCGGCATCAACACCCAGTTCATGGCCGAGATGCGCTGGCGCGACCTCGCCGTCGACCGCACCTGCACGCCGCTGCGGATGTTCTGGGGACAGGTCGACTACGTCGAGCACACCCGGTCGGCCGACGTCGAGCCCCTGGCCGAGTGGGCCAAGGCGCCGGACGACCCGGTGGGTGCGCTCAGCCACCAGACCATCAAGCCGCACGACCCGGGCGACGACACCGGCAGCCGCCTGGTGATCACGTTCCGCAGCGACCTGTTCCGCCGCTACCCGGCCACGCTGGTCTACCTGGTGCGGCGGGGACCGGTGGGCGGCGACGACACGCCGCGGCTGAAGGCCCCGCCCCAGCTCGACATGCCGGTGGGCACCCCGGACCCGACGGCCTGGCGCGCCACCCACGAGCACCTCGGGCCGGTCTTCGCCGGCACGCTCACCCCGGAGCTGACGTTCTTCACCTTCGACGTCGCCCCGAGCACGCTCGACGACTACTGGCTGGTGCTCGACGAGCCGCCGGCGGAGCTGCGCTTCGGCAACCATCCGATCGACCGGGTCATCGACCTGACCAGCTCGGCGAGGGTGGCCCAGACCGCGATCGACCGGCCCACCCGGATCGCGATCGACGGCGCGACGCTCGCGCAGGCGGGGATCGCGTGATGCCCACCTTCACCTATCGCGACCTGCGGGCTCCGCGTGTCGTCGAGGCCCTCGCCGCGCTGCCGCCCGACGCGTCCCGGGGGCGACTCGAGCGGGAGCGCGAGGTCCTCGCCACCGACGACTGGACGGTCGAGGACCGCACGCTCCTGGTCGTCGCCGCCGACTGGCTGTGGCGGTCGGGCGGCGCGGACGCGGCGCTGCTGGCTGCGGTCGAGGCCGACCCGGTCGTCGCCGCGCTCGGCGTGGCACCGGCGCTGACCGAGGCCCAGGCCGCGGCCGTCGAGGAGCTGGGCTCCGGGTCCGGACCGGCACCGGCAGGCCACCTCGACCGGGTGCGCGCCGCGCTCGGGGGTGACGAGGCGGTGCTGACCGAGCTGGTGCACGCCGCGCTGGCGGACTGGCTGGACGGCGAGCGGGCCTACCCGTTCGACGACGTCGGCGTGCTGCTGCCGCTGCGGCTCGAGACGCTCCTCGACGCCCCGGGGTCGGAGCACAACGACGACCCTGACCGGTGGAAGCTCTCGCTGCGCGTCACCCCCGACGAGGCCTCGGTGCGGCGCGACGACGCCCACGTGAGCGACGCCGAGCTGTCAGTCGTCCGCGCGTTCTGGGCCGCCGCGCGTGCGCCCGGCCCCTTCGACCCGTCCTGGCTCGACGCGGACGGGGCCGGCGTCGCCTGGGCGCAGCTGTGCCGGCAGGTCGCGCCCGAGCGGGCGGCCTGGCTGCTGAGCGTCCTCGAGCCGGTCGTCGACGGCGACGTCCTGGTCGTCGAGCCGCCGCCCGACATGCCCGTCGACCCCCAGCCCAACCGGATCGGCGGGCTGCCGGAGCAGCTGACGGTCTGGGCCGTGACCCGCGACCAGGGCCGGCACCCGGTCGGCCGGTTGCCGATGGACCCGGACGCCACGATCGACGCCCACCTGCTGGAGATCGCGCTGCCGGCCGAGGCCGGCACCGCGAGCACGGCCTGGTGGTCGTCGTGGACGACGGCGGTCGAGGTCGGGCTCGGCGGCGAGTGGCTGCTCGACGTCGGCCTGACGCCGGAGTCGGTGGAGTCGCTGTTCGTGCTGGGCCTCGGCGACGACACCCCGGACGAGCACCTCCGCGCCCAGGTCGACGCCGGCGAGCTCGGGGTGCTCCGGTTGGGCGCCCCCACCAACACGGTGCACGGCGCACCCGCGGCCGACCTCGCGCTCGATGCCGACGGCTGGCGCGCGGTGGCGCGGGCCCGGTTGGCGCGGAACCGCGACGACACCGTCGGTCGGACGATCGAGCACCACCTCACCGGGGCCAGCGGCGTGCTGCCGTCCTTCCCCGGCGCCGGCGTCCCGGACGACACGCAGGACAGCAAGCGGATGGCGCAGGCGCTGTGGCCGCCGCTGCTCGGGCACTGGCTGGCCGACCTCTGGGAGATGACCGACGACGCCTTCCGCGCCAACCAGTGGGCCTTCCCGCCGGTCGACGACGGGGTGCCCTCGCCGGCCGACCTGCGCGACGTGCTGCGCCGCGATCCGGAGGACCCGACCGTCGTGCTGACCGAGGCGCGGTTCGCCCCGGAGGGCCCGCTGATGCCGCTGCGGATCGGCGACCAGCCCTACGGCCTGCTGCCGACGACCGCGCTGTCGCTGTGGCGGCCGGACGACCCGCGGCTGAGCGGGGAGCAGCTGCGGGTCGAGGAGGGCATGGCGCGCGCTCTGGCCTCGCTGCGCGGGGAGTGGGCAGCCGCCGCTCGCCGGGGTGGCAACGTCGTGGGCGCGAGCACCGAGCGGTTCATGGAGCTGCTGAGCCGGGAGGCCTCGAGCCGGGGCTACGCCCAGCGCGCCTACCTGCCGACCGCCGCGTGGGCCTCGCCCTACCAGCTCGACCCCGACGCGCTGCAGGAGTTCGACGACCTGGCGCGCAAGCTCTACGGCCGGGTCGAGGAGCTCGTCGGTCCGACCCCGGCGACGACCTACCTGGCCAGCGGCTGGTCCCGGCGCGGCGGGCTGCCGCTGGTGCGGCCGACGCGCACCCTGCACCGCGAGCAGGAGCGTGAGATCGGCGGTCGCGTCGCCATCACCAAGCTCCTCTCGCTGCTGCTCGAGGTCGACCGACCGATGGACCTGCGCGAGGTGTTCCACACCTGGTGGCCGTTCGACGACGGCGGCGAGTGGCGGCTGCGGTCGCTGCCCGACAGCCTGCTGATCCGGCTGCTCGCGCACGCGATGCAGATCGACGCCGACTGGCTGCGCGGCCAGGTCGGTGGCGACGAGGCGCTGCGGGTGCTGCGGGGCCAGGTCGAGGCGACGCGGTCGCTCACCCTCGAGCTCGACCAGCCGGCCTGGAACGTCGAGGACCGCGACCCCGACACCGGCGAGGAGCGTTTCGTGATCACGATGCCGGACGCGCGGCGGCTGCAGCTCGAGCGCGCGCTGCGGGCGACGGTCGACAGCTCCGCGCACCGCATCGACCCGTGGGTGACCGGCTTCGCGTGGCAGCGGCTGCAGGTGCACAGCAGCAGCGACCGGCACGCGCACCGGCTCGGCGCCTACGGGTGGGTCGACGGCCCCTTCCTCGGCCAGCCGGGTCCGACCGACGCGGGACGGCTGCACACCCCGTCGTACGACCAGACGCTCGCGGCCGTCATCCTGCGCGACAAGTTCCTGTCCTCCGAGCGCGCGGCGGCGACCAACGACGCCGGCCGCAACCCGTGGGAGATGAACATCAGCTCGGCGAAGGCCCGGCTGGCCGAGGAGATCGCCGACGAGGTCCGGCTCGGCTTCCACATCTACGAGATCGTCGGGCGGCACGTCGAGGGGATCGTGGGCGACCGGCTGCAGGTGCAGGCGTTGCGCACGAGCACGACGTACGCCATGCGTCCCGAGCGCCGCGACCGGCACGAGGTCTGCAACGGCATCGTGGCGCTCACCGGGCTGCTCGTCGGCGACGCGGTGTTCCCCCTCGACGATGCGCAGCGGGCGGCGATGCGGATGCTGCGCGACGCGCTCGACACCTACGGCGACCTGCTGATGGCCGACGGCGTCATGCAGCTGGTCGGCCGGCAGACGGACCGGGCCTCGGAGTCGATGGACGCGGCCGCCGGCTTCTCGCAGCCACCGACCTTCGAGTTCCTGCGCACGCCGCCGTCGGGCTACCAGGTGGAGAGCCTGGTGCTCGCGACCGTGCCGTACGTCGACCTCGACGACGTCCCGCTCGACGCCGGACCGGTCCGCGTCGCGGACCCGTCGCTGGCCGCCTTCGTGGAGGAGGCCGTCGGCGACGCGTGGACGTGGCAGGTCACCAACCGCGACGACGCCACCGTCGTCGGCGAGGTGACGCTGGCCGAGCTCGGCCTGACCCCGACCGACACCCTCGCGCTGTCCGAGGACTTCCTGGCCGAGCTGGTGCGGCGCCGCCTCGCGCTGCCGGAGGTGGTGGTCGTCGAGGACCACGACCGGCTGTGGGTGGTGCGTGACCCCGCCGAGGTCGAGCTGGGCCGGGTGCACGCGGTCGACCTGCGGCTGCTGCCGTCGGAGCTCGCGGCGCTGCCGTCCGAGGAGCTGCACGACCTCATACGCGGGCGGGTCGGGGCGCCGGCCGACAGCATCGTGGGCGAGGAGGCGCCCGTCGACGCGCGGCTGTGGGTGGCCACCGATGCGCACGGAGCCCTGCTGGGGCTGGTCGACGTCGACGGGCTGGCCGCGACGCCCGCGGAGGTGACCGCGCTGGACGTCGGAGCCCTGCACCGGCGGGTACGGCAGACGCTGGGTCTCGTCGATCCAGCGGTCGCGTCGCCGGGCCAGCACCTGCGCACCCAGCACCTGGCCGCCGCGCTCGGCAACCGGCCGGCCGCCGGGCGTGACCTGGTGCTGGAGGCGACGGGGCCGCAGGCGGTCGACGCCGAGATCTACCAGGAGCTCGCCGAGCGCTACACCGCGCTGCACGTCGCCGGTCGGCGGTTGGTCGACGCCCTGCGCGCGGTCGATGCCGACCCGCCGGTGGTGCTGCGGCAAGCGCTGGCCTGGGGCATCACGCCGGTCAGCGAGCGCGCCGACGCCGACGGGCTCTTCGCCGCGCTCCTCGACCGCCCGGCGCCGCCGGGGTCGACCCCGGCCGCGGACCTCCTCCAGGCGGTCGCCACCGCGCTGCAGGAGCGGCTCGACGCCGCCCCGCAGCCGGCCGACCTCGCTGGCGCCGCCGAGCTCGCGGTCCCCCTCGAGGACCACGAGAAGCGCAAGCGCGACCAGCACCCCGACGGCGTGCCGACGCTCGCCGGGGCGCTCGCCGACCTCGCCCTGCCCGACGGGGCGCTCGGCATCACGGCGACCTGGCGACGGGACACGCTGTTGCAGGACACGCTGCTGGACGTGGGGGCGACCGAGGAGCTCGACGAGTCCTGGCTGACCGTCGTCGCCCCCGTCCGGCCCGCGCTGGCCCGGCTCGAGGCGCTGCAGCTCGGTCTCGACGCGCCGCTGTCCGCCTGGTCGAGCTCGCCCGGCGACCCGTTCCGGACCGCGCTGGTCGAGCGCAACCTCGCCGCCCGCGAGGCAGGCCGGGTGACGGACATGGAGCTGCGCGAGCGGTTCGTCGCGGCGTACGGCACCCCGGGGGCGTGGACCGGCGAGCGCGTCGCCGTCGGCCTCGTCGACAGCTTCTCCGAGTCGGTCCCGATGCCGCAGCGCAGCACGTCGACGGCCTTCGGCTTCAACGCGCCGGCCGCTCGGGCTCCGCAGGCGATCCTGCTCGCCGTGCCCCCGGTCCCGCGGCAGCGGATCGAGGAGGACCTGCTGCTGCAGATCCTGGTCGAGACCCGCGAGCTGGCACACGCCCGGACCGCTCGCCTGGAGGACCTGGGCGACCTGCACTCGCTGGTGCCCACGATCTGGCTGCAGTCCTCGGGTCCGAGCCGGGTCCACCTCGAGCCCTACCCGCTGTTCACGACCTGAGGAGCGCCGATGACCGTCACCGCACACCAGCGCCTGGAGCCGCGGCCGCACGAGCGCAACCTGGCCGAGGGCTTCGAGGCTGCCGTGCAGGACCCGGTCTGGTTCCTGGCGCGGCAGTGGCAGATGGGCGAGCACCAGGGTGAGAACGCCTCGTCGCCGGTGTGGGTCGACTACCTGCTGCGGCAGCGCCCGATCGTCGCCGCCGACCCGCGCTTCGACCCGGTCGAGATCCCGGCCGAGGCGATCGTGGAGTCCGAGGTCGACGACTGGTGGACGATGGGGCGGCGGGTCCGGGTCGGCCGTCGCTTCGCCGGCATGGCTCTGGATCCCTCGTTGCTGTTCCACCGTCCGCCGCCGCCCTACGAGGAGTTCGAGGGCGCCCCCGACGGCCTGCTCGTCTGGCGCGCGCGGCCGGTCCTGGGGTTGGGACCGGACGCGTTCCCGGACGACGTCCCACCCGACAGCACGCCCGCCTGGGACAGCGAGCAGCTGCTCTACGACCAGAGGCCCGAGACGTCGTTCTCCGCCACCGGTCAGGCGCTCACGGTGCGGCGGCACCGTGGCGGCCGGCTGGACTGGCACTCCGTGGACGCCGGGGCGCCCGTCGCGCTGGAGGTCGGGCGAGCCGCGTGCGGCGATCCCGACGCCGCTGGGCTACCCGGGGGCGCCGAACAGCCGGTGGTGGCAGATCGAGAACGCCGACGTCGACCTCGGTGGCTATCCGCCGGACAGTGCGCACGCGGCGACGGCGCTGCTGACCGACCTGATCTTCTCGCACAGCGACGACTGGTTCCTCTTCCCGGTGCTCGCCGAGGCCGGGCACGTGGTGGCCGTGGAGTCCGTGGTCGTCCGTGACTCCTTCGGACGCGTCTACGAGGAAGCGACCTGGCCCGGGCTGCGGCCACCGGTCGACTGGACGCTCTTCGCCGTCGATCCGCTGGTGCCGGGCGGCCCCGGGCTCGCCCCCGAGGAGCTCGTGCTGTGGCACGTCGCCGAGCTGCCGCTGGACAGCGCCCCGATCGAGCGGGTCCAGCTCGGCCTCGACGAGCAGTCCAACCTGCTGTGGGCGGTGGAGCGGATGGTCGACGGCCGCGACGTCGACTCCCGGCTGATCACGCTGCCGGACGGCCCGGCGTTCAACGAGGGTGCGCCGTCCGGCGACGCGCGGGTGGCCAAGGAGTACGCCTACGTCCCGGCGCAGGGCATCGGGCCCTGGTGGACGCCCTACGAGCTGACCGAGGAGGGGCCGCGCCGGCTCGTGCAGAAGCGGCTGGTCGACCTGTCCCGGCAGCAGCCGGCGCCGATGCCCGACCCGATCGCGCTGGTGCTGCAGGCGCCGGAGGGCCTGGAGCGCCACGAGATCGCGCCGCTCGCCGTGCCCGGCAACGGCATCGAGCTCACCCGGCGCTGGTCGCTGGCCCGCGACAGGGGCGGCCGACCGGTGCTGTGGGTGCAGCGCCAGCGCGGCCCGCTGCTCGCGCCCCCCGCGCGGACGCTCCGCTTCGACGTGATGGAGGAGGCCCACCTGCCGCCGGTCTAGGCGCCCGGCCGCCAGCGGAGGTGTCAGACGTGCCCGCCGGGTGACGGTCGATCTTCCGGTGGCAGCCCTTCCTCCGCGCCGAGGCGCCCCAGGCGTCATGTGCGATCGACGCGCCGCGCACTCAGCGTTCCGACCCGCGGACGTCGTCGAGGAGCTCGTGGAGTGGGCTCGACCGCGAGCCACCGCGCAAGGGCTCCGGCTGACCGCCACCACCGCCGCGGCCTTGCCCGCCATGGTCGACGGCGACGCAGTCCGCGTCTCCCAGGTGCTGGCCAACCTTGTCGACAACGCGCTCAAGTTCACCGACGCCGGGAGCGTCGACGTCGCCGTCGGACTGGCGCGGACGGCAGCCGACGCGGGCCAGGTGCGGGTGGAGCTCGCGGTCACCGACACCGGGATCGGGATCGCTCCGGAGCACCTGGCGTCGTTGTTCGACTCCTTCACCCAGGCCGACCCGTCGGCGACCAGGACCCACGGCGGCGTCGGTCTCGGGTTGGCCATCTGTCGCGACCTGGTCGAGCTCATGGGGGGCGACCTGGGCGCAGTGAGCACCCCGGGAGCGGGGACCACGTTCACGGCCGTGCTGCCCCTCCGACGCGTGGAGCCCACAGCAGCAGACGCGCGCGAGCCTGTCGACGCAGGGCGCCGGCGAGCCTGACCGCTCGATGTAGTTCATCGCCCCGCGCCCCGCGCCCCGCGGCTCATGAACGTCGGAACGTCCAATGTGCTCCAAGATCTTGAACTCTGGGGGACAGTGATGGATGTATCTCGCCCTGACGTGGCGGCATCTCGCCCAGCAAAGCGTCTTCGGTTCGTCCAAGGCGCAACGTTGGAGCTCATCGTGCTCAGCCCTTACCCGTCCACCGGCTCCTCGCCGCACACTCCTATCGCTGGACGCGACCGCCCGTCGATGGGGTCCTCGATTCGCCGTACTCCGGCCGCGGTCGGCATCGAGGTGACCGCCCTCGACCGCAAGCACTCCTGGTGCGACGCCATCAGCAAGGGCGGGAGCCGGGTGCGCGTCGCCCCCTCGCACTCGGTCATCGGCACGCTCTGCGTCTCCGACAGCCACCCCCGCCAGCTCGAGGCCCACCAGATCCACACACTCCACGCGCTCGCGGCAACCGTCCGACGAGCTCGAACGGAGCTGGCTACAGGTGCTGACGAGCCCGTTGCCCGAATGCATGTACGTCACCCCGTGGAGCATCTGGAGATGGCGTCCACGCGATGACCCGGCCCCCAGCAGAGCGTCACCACCGTCGCCGGCTTCCGCGGTTCGCCTTGCCGGTCCACCGCCCGGGCAGGTCGCGCGCCCGGCCCTTCCGCACGTTCGGTGCGTACCGCCCCGAGGGCCGCGACCTCGACCTGAGCCCCGAACACTTCTGGGACCTGCACGGCACGTCGCTGTTCGCCCTCGCAAGCGCACTTCTAGGGGACCGTGATGCGGCTGTACGGGCGGTGTGCCTGGCGATGGTGGACCTGTACACCGGGGACGTCCCGGGTGCGGGAACGAGTCCCGAGACGCTTCGCAGGGCGGCGGGGCTCGTCTTCCTCCGGTGCGAGGGCGGCCTTGCCAGGCCGTCGGCGGCACGTGCCGCGGGTGGTCATCCGGTGGCGGTCAGGCTCGGCGAGCTGGCGGCGGCGCAGCGGGCTGCGGTGGCCCTGTGCGTCTACGGGGGGCACACCTACCAGCTTGCTGCCGTGAGGCTCGGCCTGCCGGCCGAGGTGGTCGCCGATCTGCTGCGCTCGGGCCTGCGCGAGCTGGCCAGCACCTGACCGTGCGCACCGGACCCGCCCCTGCGTGGGCCACGACCCGGACGGCCGCGGGGCCTGGCCTGCACCCATCCGCGGCCTGGACCGATCCGTGGCCACGACCCGGCGGGTACCGTCGCGCCATGGGTCGGAGCAGCGTCGCAGGCAAGGTCGTCGTCGTCACCGGGGCAGGGTCGGGCATCGGGCGGGAGCTCGCGGTCGAGCTCGCCCGGCGCGGGGCCCGGGTGTCGGGCTGCGACGTCGACGAGACCGGCCTGAAGGAGACCGCCGGCCGTGTCGCCGGCGAGATGCACACCGCGGTCGTCGACATGGGCGACCGCCCGGCCGTCGAGGCGTACGCCGGGGAGGTGCTCGGCCACCTCGGCTCGGTCCACCAGGTCTACAACAACGCGGGGATCGCCTTCACCGGCTCGGTGCTGGAGAGCGAGTGGTCCGACTACGAGCGGGTGCTGCGGGTCAACCTGCACGGCGTCATCCACGGCACGCAGGCGTTCCTGCCCCACCTGGTGGCCTCCGGCGACGGCCACGTCGTCAACGTCTCCAGCCTCAACGGCTACCTCGCGCAGCCCGGGCTCTCGCACTACTGCGCCGCCAAGTTCGCGGTGCGCGGGTTCACCGAGACGCTGCGCGCGGAGATGCTGCTGGCCGGCCACCCGGTGCAGGTCAGCGTCGTCCACCCCGGCGGCGTCGCGACCGCCATCTCCTCCAACGCGCTCGAGTGGGCACGCTCGAGCGGACGCGAGGTCACCCCGGCCCACGAGGCGCGGCAGCGGACCTACACCGAGAAGCTGCTCAAGCTCCCCGCCGACAAGGCGGCCCGCACCATCGTCGACGGCGTCGAGCGGGGCCGGCCGCGGATCCGGGTGGGCAACGACGCGATCGCGGTCGACCGCCTGGTGCGGCTCGCGCCGGCCACCGCGACCAGGGTCGCCGTGGCCCTCGAGCGCCGGCTGCTCACGTCCGAGCAGCGGGCCTGAGCGGCGGGTGAGCAGGATGCTCTCCGACATCGAGATCGCCGACGCGGCGGTGCTGCGGCCCATCCGTGACGTCGCGGCCGAGACGCTCGGCATCGAGGAGCAGCACCTCGTGCCCTACGGCCACCACAAGGCCAAGGTCGACCTGGGCTACCTCGCCTCGCTGGCCGACCGGCCCCTGGGCCGGCTGGTGCTCGTCACCGCGCTGTCGCCGACCCCGCCCGGGGAGGGCAAGACGACCACGACGGTCGGGCTGACCGACGCGCTGCACGGCCTCGGGCACCGGGTCGTGGCGTGCCTGCGCGAGCCCTCGATGGGCCCGGTGTTCGGCATGAAGGGCGGTGCGGCGGGCGGCGGCTACAGCCAGGTCGTGCCGATGACCGACATCAACCTGCACTTCACCGGCGACTTCGCCGCGATCGCCGCGGCCAACAACCTGCTGGCCGCGCTCATCGACAACCACGTGCACCACGGCAACGCCCTGGACCTCGACACCCGCAGCATCACCTGGAAGCGCGTCCTCGACGTCAACGACCGGGCGCTGCGCGAGGTGGTCGTCGGTCTCGGGGGCCACGCCAACGGCTTCACCCGCGAGGACGGCTTCGACATCGTGGTGGCCTCGGAGCTGATGGCGATCTTCTGCCTCACCGAGTCCTGGGCCGACCTGAAGCGGCGCATCGGCGACATCGTGGTCGGCTACGACCGCTCCTCCCAGCCGGTCACCGCCCGCGACCTCCAGGCCCACGGCGCGATGGCCGCGCTGCTCCGCGACGCCCTCGCCCCCAACCTGGTGCAGACCCTGGAGGGGGCGCCGGCGTTCGTGCACGGTGGCCCCTTCGCCAACATCGCCCACGGCTGCAGCTCGGTCGCCGCCACCCGGGCCGGGCTGCGACTGGCCGACCTGGTGGTGACCGAGGCCGGCTTCGGGGCCGACCTGGGCGCGGAGAAGTTCGTCGACATCAAGTGCCGCAAGTCCGGGCTGCGGCCCGACGTGGCCGTCGTGGTGGCCACGGTGCGGGCGCTGAAGTACCACGGCGGCGTCGCCCTGGCCGACCTCGGCAGCGAGGACGTCGCCGCGGTCGAGGCCGGCATGGTCAACCTGCGTCGCCACCTCGACAACGTCCGCGGGGTCTACGGCATCGGCTGCGTGGTGGCGGTCAACCGGTTCCCCACCGACACCGACGCCGAGGTCGCGAGGGTGGTCGAGCTGTGCGCCGCCGAGGGCGTCGAGGCCCACCCGGCGACCCACTTCTCCGACGGCGGGGTGGGCGCGCGCGACCTGGCCGACGGCGTGCTGCGGCTGCTGGCCGAGCCCCCGGCGTACGACTTCTCCTTCACCTACCCCGACGAGCTGCCGCTGACCGAGAAGGTCGAGGCGGTCGCGACCCGGCTGTACGGCGCCTCGCTGGTCACCTGGGACGCGAAGGCGCGGCGGCGGCTGGAGCGCATCGAGCGCGACGGGTACGCCGGCCTGCCGGTCTGCGTGGCGAAGACCCAGTACTCCTTCTCCACCGACCCCAAGGCGCTCGGCGCCCCGAGCGGGCACGAGCTGCACGTGCGCGAGGTGCGGCTCTCGGCCGGGGCCGGCTTCGTGGTCGTGGTGTGCGGCGACATGATGACGATGCCCGGCCTGCCGGCGACCCCGGCGGCCTCGCGCATCGACCTCGCCGACGACGGCCGGATCCTCGGGCTGTCCTGACGTGCGCCGGTCGGTGCCGCGGACCGGGCGCCGCGCCCGGGGTGTGCCGGGACCGCTTTCGGGGGACGGGGAGCAGATGATCGACGACCAGACCGCGGCCGCGGAGCTCGAGGAGCGGTCCGACCGGCCGGCCCCCCACGACGGCGGCGACCGATGACGTCCACGACGGCCGCCGAGGCGATGCTGACCCGGCCCACGGTGCACCCCGCGGACCTCACCGTCGGCGCGGCGCGCGACGCGCTCGACGACCCCCACGTCCACCTGCTGCTGCTCGTCGAGGACGCCCGGCTGGTCGGCACCCTGGACCGGGCCGACCTCGAGCGCGCCGAGCACGAGGCGCAGCCGGCGCGCGACGTCGCCGTGCTCGCCGGGCGCACGACGGCGCCGGGGGCCGACGTCGCGGCGCTGGTCGAGGCGATGGCCGCGACCGGACGCCGCCGGCTGGCGGTGGTCGACGACGCCGGCACCCTGCTCGGGCTGCTCTGCCTCAAGCGCAGCGGCGGGGGCTTCTGCGACGACGCCGGGGTGGCCGCGCGCCGGCGGGAGCGCGTCCGCGACCGCGACCCCGGCGGTCGGGCCCGGCAGGCCCGGCCGCGTGACGCGCTCGGTCGCCCGCTGCCCTACGGCGAGACCGGCGTGGAGCCGGTCCCCGAGGACCCGCTGCCGCCGCTCGAGACCGTCGCCCGGGCGCGCGAGCTGCTCGCCGAGGGGCGACCCTTCTCCGCCCACGAGGTGCTCGAGGCGCGGTGGAAGGACGCCCCCGAGGCGGAGCGGTCGCTGTGGCAGGGCCTGGCCCAGCTGTGCGTGGCCCTGACCCACGCCGCCCGCGGCAACGCGGTCGGCGCGGCACGCCTGCTCGAGCGCGGGGCCGGCCGCGTCGAGGAGTACGCCGCGACCGGCGGACCGACGTACGGCCTGGACCTCGCGGCGGAGCTGGCCTGCGCCCGCGAGCGCGTCGGCGGCTAGCCCGGCGGCTCAGACCGGGTCGAGGAACAGGTCCTCGCGCAGCGGCGCCTCGCCGCCGGGCACCGCGCGGTAGCCCTCGAGGTCGGTGACGCCCTCCTGCGCCAGCACCTCGTCGTCGATGAAGAAGTTGCCGGTGCAGGTGCGCGGGTCACGCGTCAGCACGGCGTACGCCGCGTCGGCGACCATCTCGGGGGTGCGGGAGCCGGCCACGGCCTCGTCGCCACCGAGCAGGTTGGCGACGGCGGCGGTCGCGATCATGGTGCGGGGCCACAGCGAGTTGGCGGCGACGCCGACCTCGCGCAGCTCCTCGGCCAGCCCGAGCGTCACCAGGCTCATGCCGTACTTGGCCATCGTGTAGCCGAGGTAGCGACCGGCCCACTGCGGGCGCAGGTCCAACGGCGGGGACAGCGTCAGCACGTGGGCCCAGGAGCTGCGCTCGAGGTGGGGGAGCGCGGTCTTGGAGAGCAGGAAGGTGCCGCGGGCGTTGATGTCCTGCATCAGGTCGTACTTCTTCATCGACAGCTCGCGGGTGCCGCTGAGGTCGATCGCGCTGGCGTTGTTGACGACCACGTCGATGCCGCCGAACCGCTCCACCGCGGCCTCGACCGCGCGGGCCACGTCGGCGTCGTCGCGCACGTCGCCGACCAGGGCCAGCGCCCGGCCGCCGGCGGCCTCGATCTCGGCGGCGGCGGTGTGCACGGTGCCCTCCAGCTTGGGGTGCGGCTCGCCGGTCTTGGCCAGGAGCACCACGTTGGCGCCGTCGCGGGCGGCGCGGAGCGCGATCGCGAGGCCGATGCCGCGGCTGCCGCCGGACATCACGATGGTGCGGTCGCGCAGCGTGGGGGAGGCGGGTGCGGAGGACATGGCCCCGAACCTAGCGAACCCACGACGTTTGACTTTTCAAATGATTGGCGTAGAGTGATCCTCAGAAGTTGAGTCATCAACCACCACACACCACAGGAGCTCGTCATGGGTCTGTTCAACCGTTCCGAGAAGTCCGCCGACACGGGCACCACCGCCGTCTTCGACGCCCCCACCGCCCACCTCGCCGACATCTCGGGCGAGTACGTCATCGACCCCAGCCACTCGCGCATCGGCTTCTCCGCCCGCCACGCGATGGTCACCACCGTCCGCGGCTCGTTCGGCGACGTCGAGGGCACCGCCCACGTCGACACCGCCAACCCGTCCGCCTCCAGCGCCCGCCTCGTCATCAAGACCGCCAGCATCGACACCGGCTCCGCCGACCGCGACGGCCACCTGCGCTCGGGCGACTTCTTCGACGCCGACGCCAACCCCGAGATCACCTTCACCACCACCCAGGTCGAGCGCGTCGAGGACGACGTGTGGCGCCTGACCGGCGACCTCGTCATGAAGGGCGTCTCGAAGTCCGTCACCGTCGACTTCGAGTCCACCGGCTCGGCCGTCGACCCCTTCGGCAACACCCGCATCGGCTTCGAGGGCAGCACCTCGATCAACCGCAAGGACTGGGGCCTGACCTGGAACGCCGCGCTCGAGACCGGCGGCGTGCTGGTCAGCGAGAAGATCAAGCTCGAGTTCGACGTCTCCGCGATCAAGTCCGCCTGACGATGACCGTCCCCGTCGTACGCCTCAACCACGCGGTGCTCTTCGTCTCCGACCTGGAGCGCGCGCTGGCCTTCTACACCGCGGCGTTCGGCGCCGAGCTGGTCGCCCGGGAGCCGCGTGCCGACGCCGCGTTCCTGCGGATGCCGCGCTCGGAGAACCACCACGACCTGGGTCTGTTCGGGGTCGGGGCCACGGCCCCGCCCCGACAGCCCGGGACGGTGGGGCTCTACCACCTCGCCTGGCAGGTCGACACCGTCGAGGACCTCGTCGAGGCCCGACGCACCCTGGCCGGGCTGGACGCCCTCACCGGTGAGTCCAGCCACGGCGCCACCAAGAGCGTCTACGGTGTCGACCCCGACGGCAACGAGTTCGAGGTGATGTGGATGCTCCCGCGCGCCGACTGGGGCGACCTCGCGCACTCCGCCACCACCGAGCGGCTCGACCTCGCCGCCGAGGTCGACCGGTGGGGCGGACGGCGCACGGCCGGTCGGCTCGTCGAGGGCTGAGCGTCCACCGGTGCCCGACCCCGAGGTCGTCGAGGGCGACCGGGCGGGCTCCTGGCTCGTCCGGCTGGACGGTCGCGACCAGTCCCTGGTCGACCTGCGCGACCCCACCCGGCTGGCCTTCGACTACGTACGCCGCTCCGGCGACGTCCTCGACGCGCTCGGCGACCCCGGCGCACCGCTGCGCGTCGTCCACGTCGGCGGCGCCGGCCTGACGCTGCCGCGCTACGTCGCCGCCACCCGGCCCCGCTCCTGGCAGGTCGTCCTCGAGCCCGACGAGGCGCTGACCGCCCTCGTCCGCGAGGAGCTGCCGCTGCCGCGGCGCAGCGGCGTCCGGGTGCGCCCCGTCGCGGGACGCCCCGGCCTGGAGGCCCTGCGCGGGGCGAACGCCGACGCCGTGGTGCTGGACGCCTACGACGACGGCGCCGTGCCGGCCGACCTCGTCACCGACGAGGCGCTCGGCGTCGTGCGCGAGGTGCTGGCGCCCACCGGGACCCTGGTCGCCAACCTCAGCGACACCGCCCCCTTCGCGCTGGTGCGCGACGTGGTGGCGGCGCTGTCCGCGCACCCCGGGCAGGTCCTGCTCGGGGCCGAGCCCGCCACCCTCAAGGGCCGTCGCGGCGGCAACGTGCTCGTCGTCGCCGGCCCCGACGCCTCGCTCGGCGACGCGCTGCGCCGGCGCGCCGCGTCGTACGCCGCCCCCTACCGGGTGCTCACCGGCCGTGACGTGGCCGACGCGTTCGGTGGCGGCACCCCCCGCCACGACGCGTAGCGGGGGTCGGCAGGGCGGCGGTGCGCCGCCGGGTCAGCGGGGGACCGGGACTCCCGTCTTGGCGTGGCAGCGGTAGCCGAAGGGGTTCTTCAGCAGGTACTGCTGGTGGGGGTCCTCGGCGTAGTAGTAGGTCGTCTCGGACGCCGGGCGGATCTCGGTGGTGATGGCGTCGAAGCCGCGCCTGGTGAGCTCGGCCTGGTAGCGGTCGGTGACCTCGCGGGCGACCTGCTCCTGCTCGGGGGTGGCGAAGTAGATCGCGGAGCGGTACTGGGTGCCGAGGTCGTTGCCCTGACGCATCCCCTGCGTGGGGTCGTGCACCTCGTAGAAGGTGGCGACGAGCTCGTCGTAGGAGACCTGGGCGGGGTCGTAGACGACGCGGACGGCCTCGGTGTGGCCGGTGCGACCGCTGCAGACCTCCTCGTACGACGGGTGGGCGGTGTGGCCGCCGGCGTACCCGACGGAGGTGGACCAGACGCCGGGGACCTGCCAGAAGATCTCCTCGGCGCCCCAGAAGCAGCCGAGCCCGAACACGGCGACGCCGTAGCCGTCGGGCACCTCGTCGGTCACCAGGGGCGCGTCGAGCGCACGGTGCTTCTCCGACAGCGGGAACCAGCGCTCCTCGCGGCCGCGCAGGGCCTCGTCGGCGGTGGGCAGGGTGGTCTTGGTGCGACCGAACATCGTGGTCCTCTCCTCGGGTCGAGCGGGGCGGTGCCCTGGCACAACGGCAGGGGGCGGCGAGGTGTTCCCGGCGAGTAGCGTGACCGGGGTGACCCAGGAGCACTACGACGAGCACCGATCCAAGTCCGGCTTCGAGACGCGGGCGATCCACGCGGGCTACGAGCCCGACGCCGCCACCGGGGCGGTGATCCCGCCGATCTACGCGACCTCGACCTACAAGCAGGACGGCGTCGGGGGGTTGCGCGGCGGCTACGAGTACAGCCGCTCCGGCAACCCGACCCGCAGCGCCCTCGAGGGCAACCTCGCGGCGCTCGAGGAGGGCGAGCGGGCCTTCGCGTTCGCCTCTGGGCTGGCCGCCGAGGACACCCTGCTGCACTCGGTGTGCGGGCCGGGCGACCACGTGGTCATCCCCGACGACGCCTACGGCGGCACCTTCCGGCTCGTCGACAAGGTCGCCACCCGCTGGGGCCTGGAGTACGACGCGGCGCCGGTCAGCGACGTCGACGCGGTCCGGGCCGCCATCCGGCCCGGCCGGACCAAGCTGGTGTGGGTCGAGACGCCCACCAACCCGCTGCTCAACATCGGCGACATCGAGGCCCTGGCCGGGGTCGCCCACGAGGCGGGCGCCCGGCTGGTGGTCGACAACACCTTCGCCTCCTCCTACCTCCAGCAGCCGTTGACGCTGGGCGCCGACGTGGTGGTGCACTCCACGACGAAGTACGCCGGGGGCCACTCCGACGTCGTCGGCGGCGCCCTGGTGGTGCGCGACCTCGAGCTCGCCGAGCAGGTCGGCTTCCACCAGAACGCGATCGGCGCCGTGGCGGGTCCCTTCGACTCCTGGCTGGTGCTGCGCGGGCTGCGGACGCTGGGCGTGCGGATGGACCGGCACTGCGACAACGCCGAGCGGGTGGTGGAGTTCCTGGCGAGCCACCCCGGCGTCGCGGAGGTGATCTACCCCGGTCTCGACGAGCACCCCGGCCACGCGGTCGCCGCGAGGCAGATGAAGCGGTTCGGCGGCATCGTCTCCTTCCGGGTGGCTGCCGGCGAGCAGGCCGCGCTCGACGCGTGCGGTCGCGCCGAGGTGTTCACCCTGGCCGAGTCGCTGGGCGGCATCGAGTCGCTGATCGAGCACCCCGGCCGGATGACGCACGCCAGCGTCGCCGGCACGGCGCTGGAGGTGCCGGCCGACCTGATCCGGCTCAGCGTCGGCATCGAGACCGTCGAGGACCTCCTGGCCGACCTGGACCGGGCTCTTGGCTGAGCTGCCCGGGGCGGAGCCGGACGTCCGGTTCTCCCTCGCCAACGAGCGCACCCTGCTGGCCTACCAGCGCACCTCGGTCGGCATGCTGGCCGCCGCCGTGGCGGTGGTGCACTTCCTCGAGCGCGACGCGCTGGCGCTGCTGCTGGGACTGGCGTTCGTGCTGACCTCCGGGATCGCCGCGGTCGGTGGCTACCTGCGCTTCCGCAGCGTCGACCGGGCGATGCGCGCCGGCCGTCCGATCGGCTCGGGCCCCGCCGCCCACCTGCTCAGCCTGGCGGTGGTGGTCAGCCTGCTGGTGGCCACCGCCTACGTGCTGCTCTCCGGGCGCTGAGGCCGCCGGGTGGAGCCGCTGCTGTGCGTCGACCTGGGCTCGACGTTCACCAAGGCCGCGCTGGTCGACGGCGACACCGGTGACCTGCTGGGCACCGCGTCGCACCCCACCACGCTGGCCACCGACGTGATGGACGGCCTCGATGCCTGCCGCGCGGCCCTGGCCGACCGGCACCCGGGTGCCGCGGACGCGGCGCTGCTGGCCTGCTCCTCGGCCGGCGGCGGGCTGCGGATCGCGGTGGTCGGCACCGAGGAGCTGGTGACCGCCGAGGCCGGGCGCCGGGTGGCGCTCTCCAGCGGCGGCAAGGTGGCGGCCGTGCTGAGCGGGGGACTGGGCGAGCACGGGGTCGCGACGCTGCGCGCGGCCCGGCCCGACGTGGTGCTGCTGGTCGGGGGCACCGACGGCGGCAACTCCGAGGTGCTGCTCGCCGACGCCGCGGCCCTGGCCGCCGCCCGCTGGGACGGTCCGGTCGTGGTGGCGGGCGACGTCGAGGCCCGCGAGGAGGTCGGGGCCCGGCTGGCGGCGGGCGGAGCGGCGTACCGGCTGGCCGACAACGTGCTGCCCCGCATCGGCGTGCTGGCCCCGGGGTCGGCGCGACGCGCGGTGCGCGAGGTGTTCCTCTCCCACGTGATCGGCGGCAAGGGCCTGAGCACCCGCGTCGACCTCGCCGCGCTGGTCAGCGGTCCCACCCCCGACCTCGTGCTCACCGGCGTCGAGGTGCTGGCGGGCGTGACCGGCGAGGACGTCGTGGTCGTCGACGTCGGCGGCGCCACCACCGACGTGCACTCGGTGGTGCAGCTCGACCCCGAGGAGGCGGGCCTGTCGCGCGAGGTGGTGGCCGGCTCGCCGGTCACCCGCACCGTCGAGGGCGACCTCGGGATGCGGTGGAGCGCCGCCTCGACGTGGGACGCGGCGACCGCGGCGGGGCTCGACCCCGGCTTCCCCCGCGAGCAGGGGGTACGCCGCGCCGCCGACCCCGACCTGCTGCCCGGCGGCCCCGACGACCTGGCCGACGACCTGGCGCTGGCGGGCTCCGCCGCCACCCTGGCCGTACGCCGCCACGCCGGTCGCTCCCGGGTCGTCACCGGCCCGGACGGCCGCGTGGTCGAGCGCAGCGGCACCGACCTGCGCCGCGTCGGCCTGCTCGTCGGGTCCGGGGGCGTGCTGCGCCACGCGCCGCCGGAGCGGGCGCGGGCGCTGCTCGCGCAGCTGACCGGAGGCTCGCCGGAGGGCTGGCAGCTGCCGGCCTCGCCGCGCGTCGTGGTCGACCGCGACTACGTGCTCGCCGCCGTGGGCCTGCTGGCGGAGAGCCGCGCCGACGCGGCGGGCGCCTTGGCACGTAGCCTGACGACGTGGCAGTCAAGCGTGGGGTGAGGGACCGCCTGCGGCTGCGCGGGCACGACCGCGACGGTGCCGTCCAGGGCGACGTGCGTCCCGGGGACGACCGCGAGGAGCAGACCCGCCGCGACCAGGAGAGCCGGGAGCTGCGCGAGCGGATCGCCGCGCAGTGGGCCGAGGTCCGGGCCGCGCGCCGGGCGATGGACGCCCGCCCCGAGCTGGTGACCGGCACCAGCAACTTCACACGCGCACAGGTGCCCTACGGCGTCGACCTCGCGGCCGCCTGGGGGTGGCGCTTCGTCGTCATCTGCGGTGCCGGGCTGATCGTCCTCTACCTGCTCCAGCTGTTCATGGTCGTGGTGCTGCCGCTGGTCATCGCGCTGCTCATCGCCGCCCTGGTCAGCCCCGCGGTGCGGTCGCTGGGGCGGCTCGGCGTGCCCCGCAAGGGCGCGGCCCTGGTGGTGGTGCTGCTGCTGCTGGCACTGGTCTCGGTGTCGGTCACGTTCGTCGGCAACCAGGTGGCGCAGGGCGTCAGCGACCTCTCCGAGCAGGTCGGCAGCGGCCTGGGCCAGATCCGCAGCTGGCTGGTCGAGGGGCCGCTGGGGGTGACCGACTCCCAGATCAACACCGCGCTGGCCGAGTCGCAGGAGCAGCTGCAGTCGTTCGGCGACGACGCCGTCACCACGCTGAGCGAGCTCAGCGCCACCGTGGGGCACGTGCTCGCCGGCATCTTCATCGTGCTGTTCGCGACGTACTTCTTCCTCGCCGACGGCGCCCTGATCTGGACCTGGCTGGTGCGGCTGTTCCCCCGCGCGGGTCGGCTCAAGGCCGACTCCTCGGGGCGTGTGGCCTGGGCGTCGCTGACCCAGTTCGTGCGCGCCACCGTGCTGGTGGCCGCGGTCGACGCGCTCGGCATCGCGGTCGGCGCCGCGGTGCTCGGGGTCCCCTTCGTCGGCGCCATCGGGGTGCTGGTCTTCATCGGTGCCTTCGTCCCACTGATCGGAGCGACCGTGAGCGGCGCCGTGGCGGTGCTGGTGGCCCTGGTGGCCCAGGGGCCCGTGACGGCGCTGATCATGATCGGCGTCGTCGTGCTGGTGCAGCAGGTCGAGGCGCACGTGCTGCAGCCGTTCCTCATGGGACGCTTCGTCTCGGTGCACCCGCTCGGCGTGATCGTCGCCCTCGCCCTGGGCGTGATCGTCGCCGGCATCCCCGGGGCGCTGATCGCGGTGCCGCTGGCGGCCTCGCTCAACGCCGTGGTGCAGCACCTCGCCCGCGACACCGCGGTCGGCGAGGACGCGCAGGAAGCAGCCGCGGACGACCGCGCGCTGGACGTCGGAGGGGAGCCCGCATGAGCGTCACGCTGGAGGAGATCGAGGCCTGCCGCGGGACGGTCTCGCAGGTGGCCCTGACCACTCCGATGGAGGAGTCCCGGTGGCTGCAGGCGCTGGTGGGCGGCCAGGTGCTGCTGAAGTGCGAGAACCTGCAGCGCACGGGGTCGTTCAAGATCCGTGGCGGCTACCTGCGGCTCTCCCGGCTCTCGCCCGAGGAACGGGCACGCGGTGTGGTCGCCGCCTCGGCGGGCAACCACGCCCAGGGCGTGGCGCTGGCCGCTCAGCTGCTCGGCATCAAGGCCACCGTGTTCATGCCCGACGGCGCGCCGATCCCCAAGGCCAACGCCACGCGGGGGTACGGCGCCGAGGTGCTCTTCCACGGGCTGTCGCTGACCGAGGCGCTCGTGCGCGCCCAGCAGTTCGCCGACGAGACCGGGGCGGTGTTCATCCACCCCTTCGACCACCCCGACATCCTCACCGGTCAGGGCACGTGCGGGCTCGAGGTGCTCGAGCAGGCTCCCGACGTCCGCACGGTGCTGGTCCCGACCGGGGGCGGTGGGCTGCTCGCCGGGATGGCGCTGGCGATCAAGGCCAAGCGGCCCGACGTGCGGGTGGTGGGGGTGCAGGCGGCCGGCGCCGCGGCGTACCCCGAGTCGTTGCGCACCGGCGCCCCGGTGCAGCTGGACCGGATGTCGACGATGGCCGACGGCATCGCGGTCGCCCGGCCCGGTGACCTGCCGTTCGCGGCGATCCAGGAGCACGTCGACGAGATCGTCACGGTCTCCGAGGACTCCCTCTCCCGCGCCCTGGTGGCCCTGCTGGAGCGCGCCAAGATGGTGGTCGAGCCGTCCGGCGCCGCCGCGGTGGCCGCCGTCCTCGACGCGCCCGAGGCGTTCGAGACCCCGATGGTCGCGGTGCTCTCCGGCGGCAACGTCGACCCGCTGCTGCTCGGCAACCTGATCCGGCACGGCATGGCCGCCGGCGGGCGCTACCTCAGCATCCGGTGCGTCGTCCCCGACCGTCCGGGCGGTCTCGCGACCCTGCTGGCAGACCTCGCGGGGTCGGGCGCCAACGTGCTCGAGGTCGCGCACGAGCGCACCTCGACGACGTTGCACATCGGCGAGGTCGAGATCGGCCTGCAGCTGGAGACCCGGGGCGGTCCGCACGCGCAGAGCGTGCTGGCGCGGCTGCGCGAACGCGGCTACCAGGTCACGGAGTAGGTCCGGGGGTCAGCCCGTGTAGGGGACCGCGTCGACGATCTCGGCCTTCTGCTCCCTGCCGTTGGGCAGGGTGTAGGTGACCGTGTCGCCGCGGCGGGCGCCCTGGATCGCCTGGCCCAGGGGGGACTGCGGCGAGTACACCTTGATGTCGTCGCCGGCCATCTCGCGCGCACCGAAGAGGAAGGTCTCCTCGAGGTCGAGGCCGACCAGGTTGACGGTCACCTTCATGCCGGGCTCGACGACGCCGTCGTCGGCCGGGGTCTCGCCGACCTCGGCCTTCTCGAGCATGTCGCTGAGCTGCTGGATCCGGCCGTCGATCTTGCCGAGCTCGTCCCGGGCGGCGTGGTAGCCGGCGTTCTCCTTGAGGTCACCCTCGTCACGGGCGTCGCTGACGCGCTTGACGATGTCGGCGCGCGTGGGGCCGCGCAGCTCCTCGAGCTCGGCCTTCAGCTCGTCGAACTTGGCCTGCGTCAGCCAGACGGCGCCGGAGGTCTGCTCGCTCATCGGGGTGCTCCTTCGGGTGGATCGGGATGCATCGGGGGTCGTGCGGGCAAGTGCTCGATCCTAGCAACGCAGCGGCCCGGAGCCAGCACCCCGCGTCTCAGCGGGGCCGCGACTGGTCGGGTGTGGTGCAGCCGATCAGCCGGACGGTGTCGGCCTCCCGCTCGGTGCGCACGTCGACCTCGACGCGCGACGGCTCGTCGATCCCGGTGACGGTGAAGCTGCGCTCGCCCACGGGGCTGCTGTCGACCGAGACGGCGCGGACCAGGCAGCTGGCGCGGACGTCGGGGTCGGCCAGCGTCACGGTCACGGTGGCGCGGGCGGTCCGACCGTCCACCACGTCGTACGCCGTGAGCCGCGACCGGACGTCGGGGGTGCTGGAGTCCCAGGCCACCCAGCCCAGCCACGAGAGCGCCACCACACCGACCAGGCCGGAGGCCAGGACGACCCGGCGACGGCGGCCGGCGTCGGCGCGGCCGTAGCGGTCGACCAGGTCGGGGCTGCCCGGGCGGGGCGGGCTGGTCGGGCTGGGCGGGCTGGTCACCACCCCATCCTCCCAGGTCGGTCCCCGGGCCGGCCGCTCCCTAGGATGGGCCCATGCTCCGGCTCATGCACGTGCACGCCCACCCCGACGACGAGTCGAGCAAGGGCGCTGCCTCGACGGTGAGGTACGTCCGCGAGGGCGTCGACGTCCACGTGGTCACCTGCACGGGCGGGGAGCGGGGCTCGATCCTCAACCCCAAGATGGAGCGCCCCGACGTGCTCGCCAACATCTCCGAGATCCGCCGCGCCGAGATGGACGCCGCCCGCGAGATCCTCGGCATCCAGCAGCACTGGCTGGGCTACGTCGACTCCGGCTGGCCCGAGGGCGACCCCAAGCCGCCGCTGCCGGAGGGCTGCTTCGGCCTGGTCGACCCCGAGGTGGCGGCCGAGCCGCTGGTCCGGCTGATCCGCGAGATCCGGCCCCACGTCGTCACGACGTACGACGAGAACGGCGGCTACCCCCACCCGGACCACATCATGTGCCACCAGGTCTCGATGGTCGCCTTCGAGGCGGCCGGCGACCCGGACCGGTTCCCCGACGCGGGGGAGCCCTGGGCGCCGCTGAAGCTGTACTACCAGCACGGCTTCAACCGGCCGCGCTCGCTGGCGATCCACGAGGCGATGGAGGCCGAGGGGCTGGAGTCGCCGTTCGCGGAGCGGCTCAGGGAGTGGAAGGCCGACCCGGCCCACGACGCCCGCATCACCACCCGGGTGCCGTGCGGGGAGTACTTCGAGGTCCGCGACCGCGCCCTGATCGCCCATGCCACCCAGATCGACCCCGACGGCTTCTTCTTCAAGGCGCCGCTGGAGCTCCAGCAGCGGGTGTGGCCCACCGAGGAGTTCGAGCTGGTCGTCTCCCGCGTCGACTCGCCGCTGCCCGAGGACGACCTGTTCGCCGGCATCCGCGACCGTGACGACCTCGACTAGGGCGGGGCTGGGCCCTCTTTGCGACACTGGGTGACATGACCGTGCTCCTCTCCTACGCGCTCCTGGTGCTGCCCGCCGCGGACCCCGTCCCCGAGCCCGAGGACGTCAAGGCCGGCTGGCTCGCGCTGTGGATCTTCCTGGCGCTCGCGGCGGCCACCGCCGTGCTCTGCGTCAGCCTCACCCGGCACCTGCGCAAGATCCGCGAGAACACCGAGGCCGGCAAGTTCGGCGCCGAGGCGCAGGCCCTGGCCCAGGCGGAGGCCGAGGAGCGCGCCGCTGCCCGGCAGGGCTCCGCACCCGCCCCGGGTGCACCGGACCGCCCCACCGAGTGACCCGGCCGAGCCGACCCCCGCGATGACCACCGCCCCCTCCCCGGCCACCGCGCGTGGCGTGGTGCTGTGGGGGCGGGCCATGGCGCTCTCGCTGGTCGCCTTCGCGGTCGGCGGCGTGGCCCACGTCCAGGCCGACGGCCTGCTGCCCGGACCCGTCCTGCTCGGCGTGCTGGTGCTGCTCGGGGCGCTCGCGGCGGCTCCGCTGCTGCGACGCCCGGCCTCGACGCTGCGCGTGGTGCTGCTGCTCGTCGCCGGCCAGGGCGTCGTGCACACGGTGCTGGCGATGGCCGCCGGTCACCGCGGCGACCCCGTCACCACCCACGCCGCCACCCCGTCCCCGGTGCCGGTCGGACCCGTCGGCTCGGCGGCGGGCGGCGGTCGGCGCGGCTCGTTCCACGACGTGGCGTACGACGCGACGCCCGCCGGCGGCGGTGGCGACCCGCTCACCGTGCCCGCGCCGCTGCTGCACGCCGTCACCGACCTGGTCGACCACCCGTGGATGGCGCTGAGCCACGTGCTCGCCGCGGTGGCCTGCGGCTGGTGGCTCTCCCGCGGCGAGCGCGCGCTGTGGCTGCTGGTCGACCTCACCGCCCGGGCGTGGACCCGTCCCGTGGCCGTGGCCCTGCTGGCGGTGCGGGCGCGTGCCCTGCTCGCCGTGCTGCGCAGCCGGCTGGCCGTGGTGCGCAGGACCGTGACGCTGCCCGACCCACCCCCGCGCTTCGCCGAGCTCCACGCCCGCCGCGTGCCCCGCCGCGGGCCACCCCTGGCTGCCTGAACCCCAGGTCCTCCGCGCGCTCCACCGCCGCCCCACCGGGTCGGCGGCCGCTGCGCGCTCCCTCGTCACGCCAGGAGCACACCCGTGTCCGTAGAGACCCGTCCACCCGCACCACCGCCCCCCGCCCACCCCGCTCGTCCCGCCCGGTCCACCCGGTCCTCGGGCGGGCTGTTCCGCGCCTTCTGGCGCTGGCACTTCTACGCCTCGTTCGTCGTCGTCCCGGTCCTGCTCGTGCTCTCGGTGACCGGTCTGGTCTACCTGTTCCGGTTCCAGCTCGAGCCGGTGCTCAACCCCTCGCTGATGCAGGTCGAGAAGCCGGCCGGCACCGACGTCGCCCAGCCGTACGCCGGCCAGCTGCGCGCCGTCGAGGAGGCCTACCCCGGCGCCGAGGCGGTGTCGCTGGCCGAGCCGCGCGAGGCGGGCCGCAGCACCGTGGTCTCGGTGACGATGCCGGACGGCGAGGGCCGCGACGTCTTCGTCGACCCCTGGACCGCCGAGGTGCTCGGCGACCGCGACCCGGACACCACGCTGAGCGGGTACGCCATCCGGTTGCACGCCGACCTGATGTCGGGCCGGCCCGGCGACCTCGTGATGGAGCTCGGCACCTGCTGGGCGATCGTGATGTCGCTGACCGGCTACTACCTGTTCGTCCGCGGCCGCGCGGCCCGCAGGCGGCGGACCGCGGCCAGGAAGCGCGGCGCGAGGCTGCGGGCACGTCACGGCGTGCTCGGCTCCGTGGTCGGCGTCGGGCTGCTGCTGATGGTGGTGACCGGCCTGCCCTGGACCGGGGTCTGGGGCGCCACCGTGCAGCAGCTGGCCACCACGAGCGGGTCCTCGCTGTGGAGCCTCGACCACGGGGCCGAGTCGGCGCCGCTGTCCACGCTCGACGAGTCGTTGCCGCACAGCCACGCCGAGGTGCCGTGGGGGATGGGGGAGAGCGAGGTGCCCCGGTCCGAGGCCCACGAGGACGGGACGGTCGCGGTCGCCAACGTCGACACCGCGATCGAGGTCGCCGACGGCGAGGGCCTGCGGCACCCGATGACGGTCGCGCTGCCGTCGGGCGAGGACGGCACCTTCTCGGTGATCGGCTACGCCTTCGACGCCCCCAGCGACGAGCAGACCGTGCACGTCGACCAGTACGACGGCGAGGTGCGCTCGGCGTACGGCTACGACGACTACCCGCTGCTCGCCCAGGTCGTCTCGCAGGGCATCGGCGTGCACGAGGGGCGCAGCTTCGGTGGCTGGACGATGGCGCTCGCGGCCGCGTTCTGCGTCGGCGTCATCGCGCTGTGCGTCACCGGACCGCTGATGTGGTGGCGGCGGCGGCCGTCGGGGCCGCAGCTGGGCGCCCCGCGGGGTCGGCTGCCCGTGCGCAGCTCGCCGGTGCTCGCGGTCGGCCTGGTGGCGCTCGCGGTGTTCCTGCCGGTCTTCGGCGTCAGCCTGGTGCTGGTGCTGCTCCTCGACCGGTTCGTGCTGCGGCGGGTGCCGGCGCTCTCGGACTTCTTCGGGACCGCGTAGCCCAGGGTCAGCGGCGGCGCACGTGCACCAGGGCGTCGTACGCCGTCCCGGCGGGTCCGTGCCCGTCGGGCGCGGGCACCAGGCGCTCGACGCGGTCGGCGTGGACGACCTCGGGACCGGCCTCGGTCCCGAGGTCGTCCAGCACGTCGGCCGCGGTGTACAGCACGGCGGCGTCCTGCGGCCCGCCCGTGCCCTCGCGCAGGTTGCTGGAGTCGTGCGCCACGACGTGCAGGGTGCCGCCGGGCGCCAGCGCCTCCCAGGCGCGCCGCATCGCCGTGCGGCGCTGCTCCGCCGGGAGCTGGAGGTAGGCGACCACCACCAGGTCGAGCGACGTGGGCAGCACGGCCGTGAGCACGTCGCCGACCACCCAGTCGACCTCGACCGGGGGGTCGGACTCCTCGGCGAGCCGCCGCCCCTTCTCCAGCGCGACCGGCGACCAGTCCAGCGCGGTGACGCGCCAGCCGCGCGAGGCCAGCCAGCGGGCGTTGCGGCCCTCGCCGCAGGCCAGGTCGAGCGCCGTGCCGGGCGCGAGGTCGGCGAGGTCGCGCTCCGCGAAGGCGTTGGGGCCGGAGGACCACACCAGCGGCGCCGCGGCGTACCTCGCGTCCCAGGCGGCGGCGTCCACGGTGGCTAGCCCTGCTGCTCGGCGAGCTGGCGGTGCACGTCCGCCATGTCCAGCGTGCGCACCGCGGTGATCAGCTGGTCGAGGTCGGGGTGCGCCTGCGAGGCGGCCTCGTAGGTCGGCGCGAACTGGCGGCACGGGCCGCACCAGCTCGCCCAGAAGTCGACGAACAGGATGTCGTTCGCGGCGACGCTGGACTCGAAGTTCTCGCCGGTCAGCTCGAGGGTCGGCATCGCTCCAGCCTAACCAGCGGGTCCACTCGTCGTGCTCCGGCACGTGGCCGCCGTAGGATGGCCGTGGTGTGCCGGGAAGTCTGGTCGGCGAGTCCCGTCGTCCTGCCCCGAGGAGCCCCCCGTGCCGTCCAGCCCGTCCGACCCGTCCAGCCCGTCACCGGGCCGCCGCACCCTGCTGGGCCGCGGCTCCTGGACCGAGACCACCCGCATCGCCGACGTGCTGCGCCGCGAGACCGTGGGCGGCGGGCTGCTGCTGGTCGCGACCGTCGCCGCCCTGGTGTGGGCCAACTCGCCGGCCGGCGACTCCTACCTCGCGCTGCGCGACACCGTCGTCGGCCCCGCGTCGCTGCACCTCGACCTCTCGCTCGGCACCTGGGCGGCCGACGGGCTGCTGGCGATCTTCTTCTTCGTCGTGGGGCTGGAGCTCAAGCGCGAGTTCGTCGCCGGCGACCTGCGCGACCCGCGCCGCGCGGCGCTCCCGGTCCTGGCGGCGGTCGGCGGGATGGTCGTGCCCGCGCTCGTCTTCGTCGCGGTCGCCCTGCGTGCCGGTGACGGTGCGCTCCAGGGCTGGGCGATCCCCACGGCCACCGACATCGCCTTCGCGCTCGCGGTCCTGGCCGTCATCGGCAACCACCTGCCCACGGCGCTGCGCACCTTCCTGCTGACCCTGGCGGTCGTGGACGACCTGCTGGCCGTCACCGTGATCGCCGTCTTCTACACCGCCGACCTCCAGCTGCTGGTGCTGCTGGCCGCGCTCGTGCCGATCGGGCTGTTCGGCCTGCTGGTCCAGCGCCGGGTGCGCTCGATCTGGCTGCTGCTGCCGCTGGCCGTGGTCGCGTGGGTGCTGGTCCACGAGTCCGGCGTGCACGCCACCGTCGCCGGCGTGCTGCTCGGCTTCACGGTCCCGGTGATCCGCAGCGCGGCGGCGGGCGGGCCCGACGCGGGGCCCGGGCTCGCCGAGCACCTCGAGCACCTGGTCCGGCCGCTGTCGGCCGGCGTGGCGGTCCCCGTGTTCGCCTTCTTCGCCTCCGGCGTCGTGATCGGCGGCTGGTCCGGGCTGGTCTCCTCGCTGTCCGACCCGGTCGCGCTCGGCATCGTCGCGGGCCTGGTGGTCGGCAAGCCGGTGGGCATCCTCGGCACGACGTACGTCGTCTCGAAGCTCACCCGCGCCGACCTCGACCCCGACCTGCGCTGGCTCGACGTCCTCGGCGTCGCCGTCCTGGCCGGGATCGGCTTCACCGTGTCGCTGCTGATCGGCGAGCTCGCCTACGGGCAGGGCAGCGGCCGCGACGACCACGTCAAGGTGGCGGTGCTGACCGGCTCGGTGCTGGCCGCGCTGCTCGCGTCGGTGCTGCTGCGCACCCGCGACGCGGCGTACCGCAAGATCGCCGAGGCCGACCGGGTCGACGCCGACGGGGACGGCGTGCCCGACACCTACCAGCGCGACTGAGCGGGCAGCCGCCTCAGCGCAGGGAGTACGTCGCGATGCTGGCGGCGACGTAGTGGCAGACGAAGGCCGCGATGGTGAGGGTGTGGAACACCTCGTGGAAGCCGAACCACGCCGGGAACGGGTCGGGCCGCTTCAGCCCGTAGACCACGCCGCCCACGGTGTAGAGCCCGCCGCCCACGACGAGCAGCGTGGTCACGGCCGGCCCGCCGGAGCCGAGGTCGCCGGCGTAGAAGATCGCCACCCAGCCCAGGGCGACGTAGATCGGGGTGTAGATCCAGCGCGGGGCGTGGCTCCAGAAGATGCGGAACAGCACCCCGAGGACGGCTCCGGTCCACACGATCGCGAGCAGCGCGGTGCGCTCGGGGTCCTCCAGCAGGATCAGCGTGAAGGGCGTGTAGGACCCGGCGATCAGCAGGAAGATGTTGGAGTGGTCGAAGCGGCGCAGGAAGGCCATCGCGCGGGGTGACCAGGTGCCGCGGTGGTAGAGCGCGGAGACCGCGAACAGCAGCAGCGCGGTGCCGGCGAAGATCGCCGAGCCGACGCGGGTGGTGACCGTCGGGGACAGCACCAGGAGCACGATGCCGGCGGCCAGCGCCAGCGGGACGGTGCCGGCGTGGAGCCAGCCGCGCAGCTTGGGCTTGACCTCCTCGGCGACGTCGCGGACCTTCTCGCGCACCTGCTCGGCGGCCTCGTGACCGCGGTCGGTCACTCGGTCACGGGCTCGGTCGGGCAGCGGTCGGTCAGGGGCCATGTGCTGAGCGTACGGACGCGACGCGCCCCGAGGCACGCCCGCGGCGGGCGCTGAGGTCGACCTCACACGGCTCGCCGACGAGTACAGTCGCAGCCGTGGCGGCGTGGAAGCAGGGCCTGCGGCGGGTGCTGTACCCGGCGTACGAGGCACGGGTGGTCCGCCGGCTCCCGCCGGAGCGCATCCCGCACCACGTCGGGGTGATGCTCGACGGCAACCGCCGCTGGGCCCGCTCGGTCGGTGCCGACACCGCCCACGGCCACCGCGCCGGCGCCGCCAACATCGAGCCGCTGCTCGGCTGGTGCGAGGAGATCGGCGTCGAGGTGGTCACGCTGTGGCTGCTCTCCACCGACAACCTCAACCGTCCCGACTCCGAGCTCACCGAGCTGCTCGGCATCATCGGCGACGTCGTGGAGTCGCTCGCGGCCCAGGGACGCTGGCGGATCAACCCGGTCGGCGCGCTCGACCTGCTGCCCTCGCCCGTCGCCGAGCGCCTGAAGGCCGCGGCGGAGACCACGCGCGAGGTCGACGGCATCTGGGTCAACGTCGCGGTGGGGTACGGCGGCCGCCGCGAGATCGCCGACGCGGTCCGCTCGCTGCTGCACGAGCACGCCGGCCGCGGCACCACGCTGGAGGAGCTCGCCGAGGTGCTCGACGTCGAGCACATCGCCGAGCACCTCTACACCAAGGGCCAGCCCGACCCCGACCTCGTGATCCGCACCAGCGGCGAGCAGCGTCTCGGCGGCTTCCTGCTGTGGCAGAGCGCGCAGAGCGAGTTCTACTTCTGCGAGGCCTACTGGCCCGACTTCCGGCGCGTGGACTTCCTGCGCGCCGTCCGGGCGTACGCCGCCCGCGAGCGCCGGTTCGGCTCCTGAGCCCCTCGTCGGTCGAGCCTGTCGAGACCCACCTCGTCGGTCGAGCCTGTCGAGACCCACCTCGCCAGGTAACACGACGTTCACCCCGCGCACGGGCGTGTCGCCCACGAGCGGTCCGGGCCCCGGCCTACCGTCGTACCAATCGGCTGCGGGGAAGCAGCCGGTGCCAGGAGGGCGACATCCTCGTGATCCTTCACGACGACAGCACCACCGGGAGCCGGCACTCCGGCCCCCGGCGCCCCACCCGGTCCGAGCAGCTCGACTAGCGGACCGGGGCGCTGAGTGCGCGCGTCGGTCACCAAGGGGAAACCGTGGCACCAGCGCAGCGCACCGCCGTCCCGCAGCAGGCCGACCAGGCCCAGGCCGACGAGGGGACGGTCGCGGACCGTCGTACCTACGTCCTCGACACGTCGGTGCTCCTCGCCGACCCGAAGGCCATCCACCGCTTCGCCGAGCACGAGGTCGTGCTCCCCGTCGTGGTCATCACCGAGCTCGAGGCCAAGCGCCACCACCCCGAGCTCGGCTACTTCGCCCGCTCGGCGCTGCGGGGGCTCGACGAGCTCCGCGTCGCCAACGGCCGGCTCGACCAGCCGGTCGCGGTGGGGGAGGAGGGCGGCACCCTCCGGGTGGAGCTCAACCACACCGACGCGACCTCGCTGCCCTCGGGCTTCCGGCTCGGCGACAACGACACCCGGATCCTGGCCGTGGCCCGCAACCTCGCCGACGAGGGCCACACCGTGACCCTGGTCAGCAAGGACCTGCCGCTGCGCATCAAGGCCTCGGCGGTGGGTCTGGACGCGGCGGAGTACCGCGGCGAGCAGGTCCACGAGTCCGACGCCGGCTGGACCGGCATGGCCGAGCTCGAGGTGGCCGGGGCCGACCTCGACGAGCTGTACGCCGACCAGGTGGTCGACCTCGACCAGGCCCGCGACCTGCCCTGCCACACCGGGCTGGTGCTGGTCTCCGAGCGCGGCAGCGCCCTGGGTCGGGTCAAGGCCGACAAGCAGGTGCACCTGGTGCGCGGCGACCGCGAGGCGTTCGGCATCCACGGCCGGTCCGCGGAGCAGCGGATCGCGCTCGACCTGCTGCTCGACCCCGAGATCGGCATCGTCTCCCTCGGCGGTCGTGCCGGCACCGGCAAGTCGGCGCTCGCGCTGTGCGCCGGCCTGGAGACGGTGCTCGAGCGCCGCCAGCACAAGAAGGTGGTCGTCTTCCGACCGCTGTTCGCCGTGGGCGGCCAGGAGCTCGGCTACCTGCCGGGCAACGAGTCGGAGAAGATGTCGCCCTGGGGCCAGGCCGTCTTCGACACCCTGGGGGCGATCACCACCCCCGACGTGGTCGACGAGGTGCTCGACCGCGGCATGCTCGAGGTGCTGCCGCTCACCCACATCCGGGGCCGGTCGCTGCACGACGCGTTCGTCATCGTCGACGAGGCGCAGTCGTTGGAGCGCAACGTGCTGCTGACCGTGCTGTCGCGGATGGGCGCCAACTCCAAGGTGGTGCTGACCCACGACGTGGCGCAGCGCGACAACCTGCGGGTCGGCCGGCACGACGGTGTCGTGGCGGTCGTCGACCGGCTCAAGGGGCACCCGCTGTTCGCCCACACGACGCTGACCAGGTCGGAGCGCTCGCCCATCGCGGCGCTGGTCACCGAGATGCTGGAGCACGTCACGATGTAGCGCGAACGCACGAGCGGACGGGTCGTCGGATTTGCAACGACCCGTCCGCTCGTGCTTGCGTGGGACCTTCTTCCCCCTGCGCTCCACCCTCTCGGGTGACCTCTCCCCGGACGTCGGAGCGCCGTTGACGTAGCCGCCAACCCGATGGGCCCCCACCTGTGCCGCACCACCACCACGCCAAGCACCGCAGCCTGCCCGTGCCCGGTCGCAGCCGCCGCCGCGCGCTGCGGCGTACGACGCTGCTGTCCTCGGTCGCGCTCGGCGCGACCGGCCTGGTCGTCGCCGCCGGCGTGCTGAGCGGGTCCACCCCCGGCGACGGGGCCGCCGCCGCGCTGGCCCGGCCCGCGGCCACCGCTGCGGACCTGTCCGCCGACGAGCTCGCCGAGCGCGAGCAGGACGTCTCGCGCTCCGACGCCGAGCGCCGCCCGGTCGCCGACCGTGCCAAGCAGCGCGACCTGGCCAGTGCCGCCGGCCGCGCCCGCACCGGCTCGCAGGACCTGGCCAAGGCCGACCCGAAGGTGCTGGCCCGGGCCCTGATGCCGGAGTACGGCATCAGCGCCTCGGAGTTCGGCTGCCTCGACAGCCTGTGGTCGGGCGAGTCGGAGTGGAGCACCACCGCGGACAACCCGACGTCCTCGGCGTACGGCATCCCGCAGGCGCTGCCCGGCTCCAAGATGGCCTCGGCCGGAGCCGACTGGGCGACCAACCCGGAGACGCAGATCCGCTGGGGCCTGGGCTACATCCGCGACCGCTACGGCACCGCGTGCAGCGCGGAGTCGTTCAAGCAGGGCAACGGCTGGTACTGACCCGCCGGGGTCAGACCCGGGGCCGGGTCATCGACGCCACGTCGAGGGCGTCGTCGAGCTCGGCCTGGGTCAGCTCGCCGCGCTCGACGAAGCCCATCTCGAGCACCTGCTCGCGGATCGTCCGACCCTCCTTGAGGGCCGCCTTGGCGACCTTGGAGGCCGCCTCGTAGCCGATGTGCTTGTTGAGCGGGGTCACCACCGAGGGCGAGGACTCGGCGTACGCCCGGCAGCGCTCGACGTCGGCCTCGATGCCGTCGACGCAACGCTCGGCCAGGACCGGCGCGACGTTGCCGAGCAGCCGCAGCGACTCCAGCAGGTTGCGCGCCATCACCGGCAGCATCACGTTGAGCTCGAAGGAGCCGCTCGCGCCGGCGTGGGCGACGGTCGCGTCGTTGCCGATCACCTGGGCGCACACCATGAGCGTCGCCTCGGGCAGCACCGGGTTGACCTTGCCGGGCATGATGCTCGAGCCCGGCTGGAGGTCGGGCAGCCGGATCTCGGCCAGGCCGGTGGTGGGGCCCGAGCTCATCCAGCGCAGGTCGTTGCAGATCTTGGTCAGGCCGACCGCGATGGTCCGCAGCTGGCCCGAGAGCTCGACCAGCGCGTCCTGCGAGCCCTGCGCCTCGAAGTGGTTGCGGGCCTCGGTGAACGGCAGGCCGGTCTCGGCGGCGATGTCGGCGATGACCTTCTCGGCGAAGCCGGGCGGGGTGTTGATGCCGGTGCCGACGGCGGTGCCGCCCAGCGGGAGCTCGGCGACACGGGGGATCGTGGACTCCACGCGCTCGATGCCGTAGCGGACGATCGCGGCGTACCCGCCGAACTCCTGGCCGAGCATCACCGGGGTGGCGTCCATCAGGTGGGTGCGGCCCGACTTCACGACCTCGGCGAACTCCGCGGCCTTGGCCTCCAGCGAGGTGGCGAGCCGGTCCAGCGCGGGCACCAGGTGGTGCGCGGTCGCCTCGACGGCGGCGACGTGGATCGAGGTGGGGAAGGTGTCGTTGCTCGACTGGCTGGCGTTGACGTGGTCGTTGGGGTGGACCTCGACGCCCGCGCGGCCGGCGATCGAGGCGAGCACCTCGTTCATGTTCATGTTGGAGCTGGTGCCCGAGCCGGTCTGGAAGACGTCGATCGGGAACTCGCCGAAGTGCTTCCCGGCGATGACCGCGTCGGCCGCGGTGGTGATCGCGTCGGCCTGCTCGGCGCTGATGATGCCCAGCTCGGCGTTGACCCGGGCGGCGGACTTCTTCACGCGCGCGATGGCCACGAGGTGGGAGTCCTCGAGGGTGCTGCCGCTGATCGGGAAGTTCTCCACGGCCCGCTGGGTCTGCGCACGCCACAGGGCGTCGCGCGGGACCTCGACGTCCCCCATGCTGTCGTGCTCGGTGCGGGTGGGGCCGGGGGTGCTGGTCTCGCCGTTCATGGGAGCGACGCTATCGCGTGCGGATCAGGCGCGGCGGGCGGAGTAGAGGTAGTACGCCGTCGCCCGGCCCTGCAGCTCCACGTCCAGCGCCTGCTCGGTGCAGTCGCCGAAGACGGTGCGCAGCGTCTGCTCCAGCGCCGGCGAGCGGTCCGCCGACCAGACGACCAGGACACCGCCGGGGTCGAGCAGCGCGTGCACCTCGGTGAGGAACGGGGCGTCGTACACCTCGGCGTTGGTGTCGTGCACCAGGTAGCCCGGGCCGTTGTCCACGTCGAGCAGCACCAGGTCGTAGGTCCGGGTCGCCTCGGCGACGGCGGTCACCAGGTCGGCCGCCACCACCTGCACCCGGCGGTCGGCCAGCACCGCCGGGCCGTGGGGCACGGTGCCGTCGCGCATCCAGCCGATCAGCGCGTCCTCCACCTCGACGACGGCCACCCGCTCGACCCGCGGGTCGGCCAGCAGCCGCTGCACGGTGTAGCCGAGCCCCAGCCCGCCGACGACCACGTCGCGCGGGTCCTCCACCAGCTCCAGCGCGCCGGCGGCCAGCGCCTCCTCGGTCGAGGTCTCCTGGGTGTCCATCACGAACACCCCGTTGACGCGCAGCTCCAGCACGTCGGCCGCGTGCTCCGTCGTACGCCGTCGGAGCACCACCTCGCCCCGCGGGGAGGCCGCTCGCGCCACCTCGGCGTACTCGGTCATGGGGTGCTCTCCTGGGGGTCTCCGTCGTGCGTGCGTCCCTGCCTGCGGACGTCATCGACGTGGTGGGTCGGGGGCCACCATCGTGATGACGTTACGGGGTGGGATCCACAGGTACGCCGCTGGCGGTTGCGCGCGGCGGGCGGTCCACGGACGGTGGGGCGGTGCGAGGTCAACGGGTGCAGGACGTGCGCCACCGACGACTGGCCCGGCTCGCCGCCGAGCAGGGCGGCGTCGTCTCCCGCCGGAGCATCTACGCGCTCGGGATCACCCGGTGGGAGGTCACGGCCAACGTGCGGGCCGAGCGCTGGCGGTGCCTCAGCGACCAGGCCGTGGTGCTGCACACCGGGCCGGTGCCGGCAGAGGGGATGTGGTGGGCAGCCGTCCTCCAGGGCGGGCCCCGGGCTCACCTCGACGGCGCGTCCGCGCTTCTCGCGTCCGGCCTGCGCCGGTTCGAGGTCGACCGGATCCGCGTCACGGTGCCGCGCGGCGCCCAGGTGAGGCGGACGCGCGAGTTCGACGTACGCCAGACCCGTCGGTGGGACCCCGACGTGCTGGCCCCGGCCGGCGTGCCCCGGACGCGCCCCGCCACCGCGGCGGTGCGCGGCGCGCTCTGGGCCGCGTCGGACCGGCAGGCGACGCTGCTGCTGTCGATGACGGTGCAGCAGGGGCTGGCCACCGCCGACGAGCTGTCGGCAGCCGCGCTGGCCGTGCGTCGCGACCGACGCAGGCGGCTGGTGCACGCGGTCGCGCTCGAGCTCGCGGGCGGCGCAGAGAGCCTCGGCGAGATCGACGTCGCGCGTGAGTGCCGCCGACGCAGGCTGCCCGAGCCGACGCGCCAGCTGTTGGTGCGGCTGCGTGGCGGCCGCTACCGGCTGGACGTCGTCTGGGAGGAGTGGGGCGTCGTGGTCGAGGTCGACGGCATCCAGCACGCGTGGGCCGAGAACGTCGTGGCCGACGCGCTGCGACACAACGACGTGACCCTCGCCCACCACCGGGTGCTGCGGCTTCCCCTGCTCGGCCTGCGGGCGGCGCCCGACGAGTTCTTCGAGCAGATCCGGGCCGCCCTGGTCGCTGCCGGCTGGTCCGACGTCGCCTGACCCTCACCGCCCCGGTGACGTCATCAGCATCGTGGGTCGGTGGCCACCGTCGTGATGACGTCCCCGGGGGCCGTGAGGGGCGAGGGGCGGGTGGGTACCGTCAGGAGCACACGACGACGAGGGAGAGCACGTGAGCGAGCAGGAGTCCGACGGCCAGGTCTCCGAGGTGGCCAACCTCGGTGACGGCGGCGCCATCCAGCCCGACCAGTCGGTCGCGGGTGCGCCCGACGACGAGGGCGTGCAGGAGGGCCGGCAGGGTCCCAACGCCCGCAGCGGCGCCCGCGCCGAGGAGCACCGCAACGAGGACTACACCAACGAGGGCGAGGCCCGCGATCCCGAGGTCGACCGCGACCTGAAGGCCTGAGCCCCAGCCGGGCCGACGAGACGCCCAGGCCGCCCGGCCCTCAGACGCGGGTCGCGTGCACCAGCGTGACCGTCTCCGGCTTGCGACGCGGGACCCAGTAGCCGCGGGTGGCGAGCAGCCGCCCCGTCACGGGTACGCCGTCCGTCGGGCCCGTCTCGGCGAGCGGCGAGGACATGCTCGTCCAGGCGTGGTCGACCTCGCCCTCCCAGGCCAGGGCGTACGACGCCGCGGGGTCCAGCCCCGGGACCCGGACGAACACGCCCCGGTTGTGGGGCGGCTCGTCGAGCTGCACGTGGGCGACGAGCGCCTCGGAGCGGTCGGCCGCGACCACGCCGTGGAGCAGCACCGTCGGGTCCGGTGACTCGGGGCGTACGACGCGCCCGGAGTGCAGCAGCGGGCGGTGCTGCCGGTAGCGGGCGATCCAGCGTCGCAGCCGGGCGAGGTCGTCGTCGTCGGCGAGGGTGAGGTCCCACTCGATGCCGAACGCGCCGAACATCGCCGTCGCGCAGCGCAGGTCCAGCGGCAGCGTGCGGCCGGTGGTGTGCGAGGTGGGGGAGGAGACGTGGGCACCGGCGTACTCCGGGGCGACGAGCTGCGTGGTCCAGCGCTGGATCTGCTGGCGGGCCATCGCGTCGGTCATGTCGGAGGTCCAGACCCGCTGCACCCGTTCGAGCACGCCGAGGTCGATCCGACCGCCGCCGGAGGCGCAGGACTCCCAGTCGATGGCCGGGTGGGCGGCGCGCAGGTCGTCGAGCAGCCGGTAGAACGCCAGCGTCTGGCGATGCACCGCAGGAGCACCGCCGCGTGCGGCGCTGCCCGCCTCGAGCAGGTCGCGGTTGTGGTCCCACTTCACGGCGTCGACGGGATAGGCGCCCAGCACCGCGCTGATCTGCCCGAAGACGTGCTCGCGGACCTCGTCGCGGGAGAGGTCGAGGACGAGCTGGTTGCGCCACAGCAGCGGCACCCGGTCGCCGGTGGCGAGGATCCAGTCGGGGTGGGCGCGGTAGAGGTCGGAGTCGGGGTTGACCATCTCCGGCTCGATCCACAGCCCGAACTCCATGCCGAGCGCCCGGACGTGGTCCACGATCGGGGAGAGGCCCTCGGGCCACACCGCCGGGTCGACCGCCCAGTCGCCGAGGCCGGCGGTGTCGTCGCGCCGACCGGTGAACCAGCCGTCGTCGAGGACGAACCGCTCGACCCCGACCGAGGCGGCCCGGTCGGCGATCGCGCGCAGCCGGTCGAGGTCGTGGTCGAAGAACACGGCCTCCCACACGTTGAGCACCACCGGCTGGAGGGCCGGGTGGGCGGGCAGCGACCGCTGGTGGGCGTGGAGGGCCGCGGCGACGCCGTCGAGCCCGTCCACGGCGGCCACGACGTGCACCCACGGGGTCGCGTAGCTCTCGCCGCTCGCGAGGGTCAGCTCGCCGGGGAGCAGCTGCTCGCCGCCGCCGACGGTGGTGCCGGTGGCCGGGTCGCGCTCCACGCGCAGCACCGAGCTGCCGCTCCACGCCACGTGGACGGCCAGCACCTCGCCGTACGACGTGGAGAAGCCGGGCGTGCCGACCACGGTCATCGTGGCCGCGCCGAGCCCGGGGCGACCGACGCCGGACTCGCGCAGCCACAACCCGTCGGTCAGCTGGTGGCGCTGCGGGTTGCGCTCGCGCTCGTGGCGACCGGTGAAGTCGAGGACCTCGGTGAGGTGGTCCGGGGCCGGTACGACGACCTCGAGGCCGTCGAGGTGGTAGCCGGTCGCTGCGGTGTTGGTCAGCGTGTGCCGCAGCCGCAGCGCGCCACCGGGCAGCGACTCGGCCTCGGTGAGCAGGTCGAGCCCGGCCTGCGCGTCGCGCAGCGAGATCCGCAGCGTGGTGTCGTCGGCGGAGACGTCGAGGCACGCGAAGCGGGTGGACCAGGCGGTGCCGCCGTCGCGGTGGCCGCGCAGGTGGGGCCGGGTGAAGCGTCCGCGGGCGTGCTCGCCGAGGAGGGGGAGGCCGGGGCCTTGGGGCAGGAGGGGGACCGCGGACGCGTCGTCACCGAGCAGACCGACCGCGAGCACGACGGGGAACCCGTCGTGCTCGCGGACCAGCTCGATGCCTGTCGTCCCGGCCGCCGGTCGCGGCGGGAAGATCATGGCGGGGTCGTGTCAGCCCTTCACCGCGCCCGAGGTCATGCCCCGGACGAAGTAGCGCTGCAGCGACAGGAACACCAGGATCGGCACGACCATGGTGAGGAAGCCGCCCGCGGTGGTGAGGTTCCAGCCCTGGCCGAGCTGGCCGCGCAGGCCGGTCAGCGCGAGGGTGACCGGCTCGTTGTCGCCGGGGCCGATGAAGACCAGGGCGACGAGCAGGTCGTTCCAGACCCACAGGAACTGGAAGATCGCGAACGAGGCCAGCGCCGGCGTCGACATCGGGAGCACCAGCCGGTAGAAGGTCTGGAAGTGGCTGGCCCCGTCGATCTTGGCCGACTCGATGATGGTCTTCGGCAGCGTCGCCATGTAGTTGCGCAGGATGTAGATCGCCAGCGACATGCCGAACCCGATGTGGGCCAGCCACACGGCGGGGAACGTGCCGTTCATGCCGAGGTAGCCGTAGATCTTGAGCATCGGGACCAGCGCCACGTAGTTGGGCACCACGAGCATCGCCACGATGGTCAGGAACAGCACGTCGCGTCCCTTGAACTCCATGAACGTGAAGGCGTACGCCGCGAACGCGGCGATCAGCAGCGGGATGAACGTGGCCGGCAGCGTGATCGCGAAGCTGTTGATGAACGCGTTGCCGAAGTTCGACCCGGTCCAGGCCTCCTGGTAGTTGCCGAAGGTCAGGTTGCCCAGGCTGCCCAGGACGGTCCACCAACCGGAGTTGTTGGAGTCGTCGAGGGGCCGGAACGAGGTGACCAGCGTGCCGATGACCGGGATCAGCCAGGTCAGGCAGAGCAGCGTGAGCACGATCTTCGTGCCGATGCCCGCCTTGGCCGGGTTGGGGTCGAAGCTGCTGGCCTTGCGCCGCTTGGTCGGGGTCTCCGCGACCTCCTTCTTCGGAGGCGTCTGGATGGGAGCCGTCATGCCGGTCATGCGTTGGCCTCCTCGCGGCGGAAGTGCCGGACCTGGTAGATCATGATCGGGACCACGGCGACCATCAGCATCACGACGATGGCAGCAGCGGCGCCGCTGTTGAAGTTGGTGTTGAGCTGGTTGAAGAACTCGTTGCCGAGCACGTTGGTGTTGAAGCCGCCGTTGGTCATCACGTAGACGATGTCGAAGATCTTCATGACCGCGATCGTCACGGTGATGAACACCGTGATGATCGTGCCCTTGATCTGCGGGACCACGACCTGGAAGAAGATCTGGCGCTCACCGGCACCGTCGATGCGGGCGGCCTCGAGGGTGTCGCCCGGCACGCCCTTGACCGCGGCCGAGAGCAGCACCATGGCGAAGCCGACCTGGGCCCACAGCAGCACGACCATGAGCAGGATGCTGTTGAAGCGGAAGTCCGAGGTCTGGAGCCAGGCGACGGGACTGCCGCCGAGCTTGGTCCAGATGGCGTTGAGGATGCCGATCTGGGCCTGGCCCTCGGGCTGGGTGGCGTAGATGAAGCGCCAGACCGTGGCCGCGCCCACCGCGCTGATGGCCATCGGCATGAAGATGATCGTCTTCGCCAGCTTCTCCGCGCTCGGCTTGAGCCGGTCCGCGAGCACCGCGACGCCGAGGCCGAGGACCACCGTGGTCGCCGGCACGATGATGATCCACAGCAGGGTGTTGACCAGGGTCTGCTGGAAGGCGCCCGAGGTCAGCAGCTGGGTGTAGTTGGCCAACCCCACGAACTCCGTGGACGTGGCGTCCTGGAAGCTCGCCACGATGGTCTGCACGGCGGGGTAGACGAGGTAGACGACGATCGCCAGGTAGGCGGGCAGGATGTAGAAGAACGGCTTGATGCGCTCTTCCCACTTCGAGGGCATCAGCTCGGCGAGCTTGTTGAGCAGCCAGTAGAGCGCAAGCGCTGCGCCGATGCCGGCGGCCACCGTGATCACGGCACTGAGCAACTTCATGGGGTCACACCTTCTTGGTCAGGAGGACGGCCGGGGTCCGGCGGGACGGGCGAGCCCGCCCCGCCGGACGTGGTGCCGAGACGGTGGTCAGCTGGCGGGCCAGCTGCCGTCGATGTTCTTCAGGGCGGTGTCCAGGTCCTCCTGGCCGGCGATCCAGGCGGTCATGTCCTTCCAGAACGTGCCAGCGCCGACCTCACCGGGCATCTGGTCCGAACCGTCGAACAGGAACTCCGAGGAGTCGTAGGCCACGCTCGCGACCTGACGGGTCAGGTCGTTGGGGTAGTTGGCCTGGTCGAAGGTCTTGTGGGGCGAGATGAAGGAGCTGGACTTCGCCGCCTCGTTGCCGAGGTCGGGGCTCGCGAGCATCTTCATCACGCTCTTGGTCGACGCGGAGTCGTCGAGCATGGTGGCGAGGTCGCCACCGCCGAGGACGGGGTTGTCGCCGCCGGTCTCGGCGGGCGGGAACCCGAAGACGCCGACGTTGGCGTCGATGTCCGAGGTGGCCGACTTCGGGAAGAAGCCGGTGAGGAAGGAGCCCTGCTTGTACATCCAGCAGCCGGGCTCGGCTGTCGAACATCGGGTTGCCGGCGGTGCCGAAGTTGGTGCTCGCGATCGCCTTGCGGCCACCCAGGACGTTGCCCTCGGTGAACATCAGCTCCTCGAACTCAGCGGCGGCCTCCCTGACCACGGGGGAGTCGAACTTGGTCTCGTTCTTGACCCACTTCTTGTACTCGTCGGGTCCGCCGTAGCGCATGATCAGGTCCTCGAACCAGTCCGTGACGGGCCAGCCGGTCGCGGTGTCGGACTCGATGCCCATGCACCACGGGGTGTTGCCGTCGGACTTGATCTGCTCGGTCAGCTCGTTGAGGCCGTCGATGGAGTCGGGGGCCTCGTAGCCCTCCTTCTCCCAGGCCTTCTTCGGGTAGAGCACGAGGCTCTTGACGTTCATCGACACGAGCAGGCCGTAGAGCTTGTCGTTGACGGTGCCGGCCTCGAGCGTGCCGGGGACCATGCTCTCCTCGAGCGCCGCCGTGTCGACGACGTCGTCGAGGGCGATGGCCTTGTTGCGCTTGACGATGTCGCCGACCACGCCGGGCTGGGGGATGAAGGCGATGTCGGGCGTGTCGTTGGCCTGGATGCGCTGCATGATCAGCTGGTTGATGTTCTCCACCTTCTGCCAGTCGATCGTGATGCCCTCCTTCTTGGCCTCGGCGGTGAGGGTCTTGCTCAGACCGTCCTGCACGGGCTGGTCGATCGAGCTCCAGATCGTGACCTTCTTGTCGTCGGCACCTGAACCGCTACCGCCGCCGCAACCGGCGAGCGAGGCCGCGGTGGCCATCGCCGTCACGGCCAGCACGGCGGTGCGCGCCCGCTTGGGGAACTGCATCGTGGATCTCCTCGGTGGTGAAGGGGGGAAGTGGCGCTTGACCTTGGACCGAGTGTCGGCCGTAATGTGACAGGCACCACATGCTGAATCGAATCAGCACAGTACGGCGTGCCGATGCCCGGCTGTCAAGCAACGGTTTGGCAACGTCGAGGCCGATTCGGTCCCAACCCCCCGAACGGGTGAGACAAAAAGGGAGGAACGCCGTGCCCAAGCTCCGACGCGTCACCCTCACGGACGTGGCGCGCCGTGCCGGGGTGTCGGTGACCACCGCGTCCTACATCCTCAACGGCCGCGCCGAGCAGATGCGGATCTCGACCGAGACCGACACCAAGGTGCGGGCCGCGATGCGCGACCTGCACTACCAGCCCAACTGGAGCGCCCGCACGCTGCGCCGTACCAGCACGCAGACCATCGGCCTGGTCTCCGACTTCATCGCCGGTGGGGCCTTCTCGAGCGAGCTGCTCACCGGGGCCGGGGCTGCGGCTCGCCACCACGACCACCTGCTGGTGATCGGGGAGTCGCAGGGCGACGCGGAGGTCGAGCGGCTCGTCGTCGACGAGCTGCTCTCGCGCCAGGTCGACGGCATCGTGTACGCCACCCGCACCGCGCAGGAGGTGCGGCTGCCCGAGCGGCTGCGCGACGTGCGCACCGTGCTGCTCAACTGCGTCGACCCCCGCCTGGACCTGCCCGCGGTGCTGCCCGACGACGTCCGGGCCGGGCGCGTGGCCGCCGGGCTGCTGCTCGCGGCCCGGGTCGAGGGGCCGATCCAGGTCGTCGGCGAGGACCCCACGCCCTCGGCCACGGCCGGCCCGCACCGGATGGCCGGCATCCGCGAGGCGATGGCCGCCGCCGGGCGGGAGCTGGGTCCCACGGTGCCCTGCGAGTGGGACGTGGTGCCGGCGCGCGAGGCGATGCTCGCGCACCTCGCCGACCACGACCCCCCGGGCGGGCTGATCTGCCTCAACGACCGCGTGGCGCTCGGGGTCTACCAGGCCCTGGAGCAGCACGGCTGCGTGGTGCCGCACGACGTGAGCGTGGTGTCCTTCGACGGGTCCGAGGCGGCGTCGTGGCTGCGGCCGGCCGTCACCTCGCTGCGGCTGCCGCTGCTGGAGATGGGGGAGCGGGCCGTCGACCTGCTGCTGGGCGGGGGGAGGGTCAAGGACGCCCTGCGGCTGCCGCTCGTGGTGCAGCAGGGAGGATCCGTCGCGTGACCTTCGACCTCGACGACTCCTACGTCTGGGACTTCTGGACGGCGTACGACGCTCCCGCCGGCCTGACCCACCTGTTCTTCCTGCACGCCCCCCGGACCCTGGGCGACCCCGAGCTGCGGCACCGCTCGGCCCGGGTCGGGCACGCCACCAGCGCCGACCTGCGGACCTGGCAGCGGCTGCCCGACCCGCTGCCCGAGCCGCGCGAGGGCCTCGACGACCTGGCGACCTGGACGGGCTGCGCGACCCGCGGCGACGACGCCTGGTGGCTGTTCACCACCGGGCTCAGCCACGCCGACGAGGGGCTGGTGCAGCGCATCGGCTCGGCGCGCTCGGACGACCTCGTGACCTGGGAGCGGACCCCGCTGCTGCTGGGCGCCGACCCGGCGTACTACCAGGTCAGCAGCCCGGACTGGCCCGAGGAGGCGTGGCGCGACCCCTGGGCGGTCCGCGACGGTGCCGGCCTGTGGCACCTCTACGTGACGGCCCGCGACGCCGCCGGGCGGCCGGGCTGCGGCGTGGTCGGGCACGCCACCTCGACCGACCTCGTCGACTGGGAGGTGGGCCCGCCGCTGAGCTCCCCGACCGGGCGCTTCGAGTGGCTCGAGGTGATCCAGGTGGTGCAGGTCGGGGGCCGCTGGGTGCTGGTGTTCTCCTGCCTCTCCGACCAGCTGGTCGGTGCCGCGCCGGGCGCCGGCGGGGTGTGGACGGTGCCCGTCGAGGGACCCGGCTCGCCGGTCGACGTGGCCGCCGCGGTGCGGCTGCTCGACGAGCGCCACTACGTCGGCAAGGTCGTCGAGCACGGCGGCACGGCGTACCTGATGGCCTTCCGCAACCAGGACGCCGACGGCGGGTTCGTGGGGGGTCTCGCCGGTCCGGCCCGGTTGCGGTGGCGCGCGGACGGCCGCGGGCTCGAGGTCGACCCGGAGGACGCCGCGGGTGCTGAATCGTTTGAGCAGGCCATTGTCGCGCGTGGGACCAGCGCCTAGTGTGAGCGCCGTCACCCACAACGGATCGTCCGGCACGTTCCTGCCGGTGAGGAGATAACACAGATGGCAACGATCAGCTTCAAGCAGGCCCAGCGCTGGTACCCCGGCGCCGACAAGCCCGCCGTCCCAGGCATCGACCTGGACATCAAGGACGGCGAGTTCATGGTGCTCGTCGGCCCCTCGGGGTGCGGCAAGTCGACCACCCTCCGGATGCTCGCGGGGCTGGAGGAGGTGAACAGCGGCCAGATCTTCATCGGCGACAAGGAGGTCACCAAGCTCCCGCCGAAGGACCGCGACATCGCGATGGTGTTCCAGAACTACGCGCTCTACCCGCACATGACGGTGGCCGACAACATGGCCTTCGCGCTCAAGATGGCGAAGATGAAGCCCGACGAGCGGCGCAAGCGGGTCGAGGAGGCGGCGCGGATCCTCAACCTGACCGAGTACCTCGAGCGCAAGCCCAAGGCCCTCTCCGGTGGTCAGCGCCAGCGCGTGGCGATGGGCCGCGCGATCGTGCGCAACCCCCAGGTCTTCTGCATGGACGAGCCGCTGTCCAACCTCGACGCCAAGATGCGCGTGCAGACCCGCACCGACATCGCCAAGCTGCAGACCGACCTCGGCGTCACCACCGTCTACGTCACCCACGACCAGGTCGAGGCCATGACGATGGGCGACCGCGTGGCGGTCATGAAGGACGGCTACCTCCAGCAGGTCGACACCCCGCTCAACCTCTACGACCGCCCGGTCAACCTGTTCGTGGCCGGCTTCATCGGCTCGCCCCAGATGAACCTCATGGGCGCGACCGCCAAGGACGGCAAGGCCGTCGTGGGCGACTACGCGGTGCCGGTCGACGAGACCGCCTCGCGCAAGATGAACGGCAACGTCGTGGTCGGCGTCCGTCCCGAGGCCTGGCGCCTCGTCGGTCCCGAGGACGGCGGCCTGCCGGTCACCGTCACCGTCGTGGAGGAGCTCGGCTCCGACGCGTTCGTCTACGGCACCAGCGGCGTCGAGGGTGCGCCCAGCAACATCATCGTCCGCGTCTCCGCGCGCGACTCGGTGCACAAGGGCGACACCATCCACGTCACCACCGACCCCAAGAGCGTCCACGTCTTCGACGCGGACTCCGGGGACCGGCTCAGCGACTGACGTCGTCGGTGGACCGGGTGCCCTGCCTCGCAGGCGCCCGGTCCGCCGTACGCCGCACCAGGTCGACGAGCGTGTCGAACAGCTGCGGCGGCAGGTCGTGGCCCATGCCCTCGACCACCAGGAGCTCGGCCCCGGGGACCGCGCGCGCGGTGGCCCGGCCGCCCGAGACGTGCACCATCTTGTCCGCGCTGCCGTGCAGCACGGCCACGGGCATCCGCAGGTCGCGCAGCTGCTTGCTGCGGTCCGGCTGGCTGACGATCGCCAGCATCTGCCGCATCACCCCCGCGGTCGAGACGCCGCGGTCGAAGGTCTCCTCGGCCCGCTCGCGCAGCCGCTCCTCGGAGACCGGGAAGTGCGGGGAGCCGATCGTGTTCCACATCTTGGCCGAGGTCGCGGCGTACGCCTCCTTGCCGCTGCCGCGGGGGGCGAGCAGCATCGGCAGCAGCGAGGGGTGCTGCCAGCCGACGGTGCGCCGGCCCAGCGTCGACATCACCGAGGTCATCGACCGGACCCGGTCGGGGTGCTCGACGGCCAGCGTCTGCACGATCATGCCGCCCATCGAGACGCCGACGACGTGCGCGGCCTCCCAGCCGAGGTGGTCCATCAGCCCGACGGCGTCGGCCGCCAGGTCGGAGACGGTGTACGGCGCGCGCACCCTGCGCCCCAGGAAGGCCTGGACCAGCTGGGCGCGACCCACGCGCCCCTTGATGCGGCTGGACCGGCCGGTGTCGCGGTTGTCGTAGCGCACCACGTGGAAGCCCGCGCGTGCCAGCTGCTCGCACAGCTCGTCGTCCCACCAGTTCATCGGTCCGCCGAGGCCCATCACGAGCAGCAGCGGGTCGCCGTCGGGCGAGCCGAAGGTCTGGTAGCACAGCTCCACCCCGGCGGACACGGGAGCGAGCAGCTCCTGCGAGACGGGGACGTCGGCACTGCCGGTGGCCATGGCTCCTCTTTTCCTACGAATGCCGGGTTTCGTGCGTTCTGCACCGGGTGGCTGATCACCAACGCTACCGTCCGAGAATGAGCTCACCACTCGGTTCGTTCCTGGTGCCCGACGGTTTCGGCGGCCCCTCCGGGATGCGGGCGCTCGCCCGCGAGGCCAGCACCGTCACCGAGGCGGCGCGGCTGCTGCGTCGTACCCGCAGCGACCGGAGGGCACGCTCGGTGCTGCCGTACGCCGGACCCCACCGGCCCTCGCCCCACGACCCGGTCGTGCTGGTCCCCGGCTTCATGGCCGGCGACGCGACGCTGCGCGCGATGGCGGCGTTCCTGCGCCGGGAGGGGTTCCGCACCTACCGCTCGCAGATCCGCGTCAACGTGGGCTGCACCCGCGAGGCGGGGGACCGGCTGGAGCAGCGCCTGGAGTCGATCGCGCTCAGGCGGGGCCGCAAGGTCACGATCGTGGGCCACAGCCTCGGCGGGATGCTGGCCCGCGGGGTCGCCGCCCGCCGGCCCGACCTCGTCGAGGGCATCGTGTCGCTGGGGTCGCCGGTGCTGGCGCCGGGCGCGGTGCACCGCCTGCTGGCGTGGGACGCCCGGCTGCTGGCGCGGCTGAGCACGGCCGGCCTGCGCGGGCTGATGAGCGAGGACTGCTTCGGGGGCGAGTGCGCCCGGGCGAGCTGGGAGGAGAGCCGCATGCCGCTCGACCCCGGCGTCGCCTTCACGGCCGTCTACTCGCGCCGCGACGGCATCGTGGACTACCGCGCCTGCCTCGACCCCGCCGCGCGACACGTCGAGGTCACCACCAGCCACTGCGGCATGGCGGTCGACCCGGTGGTCATGGACCACGTGCTGGCCGCGCTGCGGGCCCAGCAGCTCAGCCGGGCCAGCCTGCGGGCAGCTCCGCTCGACGAGGTGGGTTCGCGCCGCGTCGCTCGCAGGTGATCGCCGCGACCTCGATCGCCCCCGCGACCAGCCGGCGCAGCGCCGCCTCGTCGGTGGGCAGGTCCTCGGCGTGGTGGTCGTAGGCGTCGAGGTCGGAGAGCTGCGCCAGCGTCGCCGCCATGAAGGCGTCGCCGGCGCCCACGGTGTCCACGACGTCGACGGGCCGCGGGGTGGCGTCGAACTCGCCGTCGGCGCTGAACGCCGTCGCCCCCGCCGCGCCGCGCGTCAGCAGCACCAGCCGGGTCCGCGCCCCGGTGAGCAGCTCGCGGGCGACCTCCTCGGCGGTCGCGCCGGGGTCGAGCAGCCCGGCGTCCTCGTCGCTGAGCTTGACCAGGGTGCAGCGCGAGCCGAGGTCGCGCACCGAGTCCCACACCCGGGCGCGGTCGTCGACGAAGGTCTCGCGCAGGTTGGCGTCCATGCTCACGAACAGGTCGCGGGCCACGGCCTGGTCGACGAGGTCGGAGACCGCGGCGCGACCCGGCTCCAGCAGGGTGCCCAGCGAGCCGACGTGGAGTGCGCGGCACGGCGGCAGCTCCTGGGCGGGCAGCGACCACTCCAGGTCGAAGTCGTACGCCGCGGCGCCGCCCTCGTCCAGCCGGGCGGTCGCGACCGAGGTGCGTCCCGAGGTGGTGGGGACGGCGACGATCTCGGCCCCGCTCGCGGTCACGTGGGCGACCACGGCACCACCGCGCTCGTCGTGCCCGACCTGGGTGACCAGGGTGGCCGCGACGTCGAGCCGGGCCAGGCCGACGGCGACGTTGAGGGGCGACCCGCCCGGGGTCTCGGCGGAGTCGCCGTCGTGGTCCACCACGACGTCCACCAGTGCTTCACCTGCGACGACGATCATGGCGCGCCCTACCGGCCGAAGTCGACGTCGGCGTACGCACTGAGCTTGGAGAGCCGGTGCTCGGACTTGATGGAGCGGATCGTGCCGCTGCGCGAGCGCATCACCAGCGAGTGGGTGGTGGCGCCGCCCGCGACGTAGCGGACCCCCTGCATCAGCTCGCCGTCGGTGATGCCGGTGGCGACGAAGAAGCAGTCGTCGCCGCTGACCAGGTCGTCGGTGAGGAGGACCTGGTCGAGGTCGTGGCCGGCGTCGAGCGCGCGCTGGCGCTCCGCGTCGTCGGTGGGCCACAGCCGGCCCTGGATGACGCCGTCGAGGCACTTCATCGCGCAGGCGGCGATGATGCCCTCCGGGGTGCCCCCGATGCCGAGCAGCAGGTCGATGCCGGTGCCCTCGCGGGCGGCCATGATCGCGCCGGCGACGTCGCCGTCGGTGATGAACTTGATGCGGGCGCCGGTCTCGCGGATCTCGGTGGCCAGCTGCTCGTGCCGGGGCCGGTCGAGCAGCACCACGGTCACGTCGCCCGGCTTGGTGCCCTTGGCCTTGGCGACCTGGTGGATGTTCTCCGCGACGGGGTAGCGGATGTCGACCACGTCGGCGGCGGCCGCGCCGGTGACGAGCTTCTCCATGTAGAACACCGCCGAGGGGTCGTACATCGAGCCCCGCGGCGAGACCGCCAGCACCGACACGGCGTTGGCCATCCCCTTGGCGGTCAGCGTGGTGCCGTCGATCGGGTCCACCGCGACGTCGACCTCGGGACCGTCGCCGGTGCCGACCTCCTCGCCGTTGAACAGCATCGGGGCGTCGTCCTTCTCGCCCTCGCCGATCACCACCGTGCCGCGCATGCTCACGGTCGAGACCAGCACCCGCATCGCGTGGACCGCGACACCGTCGGCGCCGTTCTTGTCGCCCTTGCCGACCCACCGACCGGCGGCCATCGCGGCGGCCTCGGTGACGCGGACGAGCTCGAGGGCGAGGTTGCGGTCGGGGTAGCTCGGATCGACGGTCAGGGCGTCGGGCAGCTGGCTGTCGGACATGGTGGTGATCGTAGCCTCAGGCGGGCTTGGCAGGATTGCCTCATGAGCCAGAGCGCCAACAGTCCCGGCCGCTACCGGCGGAGCTCCGGAGGACTGGTGGGCGCGATGGTCGTCACCGTCCTGATGGTGCTGGTCTACGTCGCGCTCCGGGCGTTCGTCTTCGGCGACCGCACCTCGGAGGTGGCCGGCGTCGACTGGGAGGCCCAGGTGCGCGCCGGGCGGGCCGACGGCAAGCTGACCGTCCCCGCGCCGCGGTCGCTGCCGGAGGGCTGGCGGGCCACCAGCGCGGCGTACGAGACCGGTACGTCGGCTGCGTGGCGCCTCGGCGTGCTCGACCCCGACCAGCTCTACGTCGGTGTCTACGAGCGGCTCGCGAGCGTCGAGGACCTCGTCGAGGAGCACGTCGACGAGGACGCGGCCGACGAGGGCACGGTCACCGTGGCGGGCGAGGAGTGGCGGGTGTTCACCGACGACGGCGGCGACTACGCGCTCGCCCGCCCGGTGGCGGAGCCCGTGGGCGGCCGTGGGGCGGTCGTGGTGGTCGGCACCCTCCCGCCCACCGAGGTGCGCGACTTCGCGGCCGGGCTCACCACCGGCGACTAGCGGTCGCGGGCGGCTACTGGTCGCCGAGGGCCGCGTCGAGCCGCTCGCGGGCGCCCTCGAGGGCCTCCTGGCAGGTGCGGGCGAGCTCCTCGCCGCGCTCCCAGAGCGCCAGCGACTCCGCCAGGCTGGTGCCGCCGCCCTCGAGCGTGCGGACGACCTCGACGAGCTGGTCGCGGGCCTCCTCGTAGCTGAGCTGCTCCTGGGTCTCGGGCTGCTCACTCATCGGGGTCCTCCTCGGGACGGTGGTGCGACGTGGGGGGTGGTGCCTCGGCGTCGCCGACCAGGGCGACCCGCTCGACGCCGGTGACCGACGCGGCGATCCGGCCGTCGGCGACCCGGACGTGGATCGCCCGGCCGGGCTCGAGGTCGGCCACGCTGGAGCGGGCCACGCCGTCGGCGTCGGAGATCACGGCGTAGCCGCGGCGCAGCGTGGCCAGCGGCGACAGCGCGCGCACCCGGGCCAGCTGGTGGCCCAGGTCGACCTCGCCGCGGTCGACGCGGTGGCCGAAGCTGCGCCGGGCACGGTCGCGCAGCGCGGTGACCTCGTGGGAGCGGTCGACCAGGCCCGCCCGCGGGTCGGCCAGGCTGGGGCGCGAGCGCAGCGCGTCGAGGGTGCGCTGCTCGCGGTCGAGCAGCTGGCGCACGGCGCGGCGGCCGCGCTCGCGGGCCGAGAGCACCCGCTGCGACTCCTCGGCGACGTCGGGGACCACCCGCTTGGCGGCGTCGGTCGGGGTGGAGGCGCGCAGGTCGGCGACCAGGTCGAGCAGCGGCGAGTCGGGCTCGTGGCCGATCGCGGAGACCACCGGCGTGGTGGCGGCGTGGACCGCGCGCACCAGGGACTCGTCGGAGAACGGCAGCAGGTCCTCCACCGAGCCCCCGCCGCGGGCGATCACCACCACGTCGACGTCGGGGTCGCGGTCGAGGGCGGCCAGCGCCTCCATCACCTCGCGCGCGGCGTGGACGCCCTGCATCGCGGCGTACCTCACCTCGAATCGGACGCCGGGCCAGCGTCGCCGACCGTTGTCGAGGACGTCGCGCTCGGCCGCGCTGTTCTGGGCGGTGACCAGCCCGACGGTGCGGGGCAGGAACGGCAGCGGCCGCTTCAGCGCGTCGGCGAACAGGCCCTCGGCGGCGAGCAGCTGGCGGCGGCGCTCGAGCCGGGCCAGCAGCTCGCCCTCGCCGACGAGCCGGATCTCGCGCACCTGGAGCGAGAGGGTGCCGCGGGTGGGGTAGAACGACGGCCGGGCGTGGACGACCACCGAGGCGCCCTCGACCAGCGGGGTCGGCAGCGCGTCGACGACGCCGCGGGGGCAGGTCACCGAGACCGAGACGTCGGCCAGCTTGTCGCGCAGCGTGAGGAACACGGTGTTCATGCCGCCGCGGCGCGAGACCTGCGTGACCTGGCCCTCGACCCACACCGCGCCGAGCCGCTCGACCCACGCGCCGATGGCCTGGCTGATCTGGCGTACGGGCGCTGGGTGCTCGGGGGAGGTCTCCAGGGCCATGCCCGCACCCTAGGTGCCGGGACCGACGGCGAGGGCCGCCACCTACCATGGAGCCCATGACCGACCTGGGTACGCCGTCCGTCCTCTCGCCCGACGAGGCCGACCGCGCCGTCCGCCTCGCCGCCCCGCGCGGCTACTGCGCGGGCGTCGACCGGGCCGTGATCACCGTCGAGAAGGCCCTCGACCTCTACGGCTCGCCCGTCTACGTGCGCAAGCAGATCGTGCACAACAAGCACGTGGTGGCCGACCTGGAGGCGCGCGGTGCGATCTTCGTCGAGGAGCTCGACGAGGTCCCCGGCGGCCAGACCGTGGTGTTCTCCGCCCACGGCGTCTCCCCGGCGGTGCACGTCGACGCCGCCGAGCGCGGCCTGAAGACCATCGACGCCACCTGCCCGCTGGTCACCAAGGTGCACCACGAGGCCCGGCGGTTCGCCACCGACGACTACGACATCCTGCTCATCGGCCACGAGGGGCACGAGGAGGTCGAGGGCACCGCCGGCGAGGCGCCGGAGAACATCCAGCTGGTGCAGAGCCCGGCCGACGTGCCGAACATCGTGGTCCGCGACCCCGCCAAGGTGGCCTGGCTCTCGCAGACCACGCTGTCGGTCGACGAGACCATGGACACCGTCGACGCCATCCGCGAGCGGTTCCCGCTGCTGCTCGACCCGCCCAGCGACGACATCTGCTACGCCACCCAGAACCGCCAGCTGGCGATCAAGGAGATCGGCAAGGACGCCGACCTCGTGATCGTGGTCGGCTCGGCCAACTCCTCGAACTCGGTGCGGCTGGCCGAGGTCGCCCTGGAGGCGGGCGCCACGGCGTCGTACCGGGTGGACGACGCGAGCGAGGTCGACGTGGCGTGGTTCGAGGGCGTGCGCAAGGTCAGCGTGACCTCGGGCGCCTCGGTGCCGGACTCGCTGGTCGTCGGCGTGCTCGACCTGCTCTCCGAGCACGGCTTCCCGGACGCCGAGGCGGTGCACACCGCCGAGGAGTCGCTGATCTTCGCCCTCCCGCCCGAGCTGCGCCGCGACCTGCGCGCCGCCGGCAGGTCCTAGCGGGGCGAGGATGGCGCGGTTCCTCGACGTCCACCCGGTCGACCCGCAGCCGCGGACGATCGCGCAGGCGGTCACGCTGCTCCGCGAGGACGGGCTGCTCGCCTACCCGACCGACTCGGGGTACGCGCTGGGCATCCAGCTCGGCAACCGCGACGGCCTGGACCGGATCAAGCGGCTGCGCGACCTCGACGACCGGCACCACTTCACGCTGGTCTGCCGTGACTTCGCCCAGCTCGGCCAGCTGGTCAAGCTCGACAACGCGGCCTTCCGGGCCGTGAAGTCGGCGACCCCGGGGCCCTACACCTTCATCCTCCCGGCCACCTCCGAGGTGCCGAAGCGGCTGATGCACCCCAAGAAGCGCACCGTCGGCGTCCGCATCCCCGAGCACCCGGTCGTGCAGGCCCTCCTCGAGGAGCTGGGGGAGCCGCTGCTGTCGAGCACGCTGCTGCTGCCGGGCGAGACCGAGCCGATGACCGACGGGCTGGTCGGTCAAGGAGGCGCTGGACCACCAGCTCGACGCCGTCCTCGACAGCGGCGAGTGCGGCCAGGAGCCGACCACCGTCGTGGACTTCTCCGAGGGCTACCCCGAGGTGACGCGGGTGGGCGCCGGCGACCCGGAGCGGTTCGCGTAGCGGTCCCCGTGGCGGGCCCGCACCCGCAGCCGGATCACCAGCACCGCCAGCACCAGGGCGTACGCCGCGGCGAGCCCGCCGGCCCGGTGCGCGAGGCCTGAGACGACCGCCTGCACGACGTTGTCCCCGGGCAGCGCCACCCAGCCGGGCTCGACCGCCGCGGAGAACAGCACCAGGCCGAGCAGGAGCAGCGGCGGCAGCACGGCCACGACGAAGAAGTCGGCCGGTCGCACGGCCAGCGCCGCCGCGAGGCACAGCGCCACGAAGCCGAGGTCGAAGAGCAGCGACAGCTCGGGGCCGAGGAGCAGGTCGACGGCCAGCACGAGCAGACCGGCGAGGACCGACAGCCGGATGACCCGGCTGCCCGTCAGGTGTCCCTCTTCCCACAGGGTGGGTGCGCTCACGACGACAACGTAGGTCGGCTCAGGCGGTGTCGCGCCGCGACGCGCCGGGCGGTGCCTGGTCACGGGGCAGCTCGGGCCGGGTGGGCGCGACCTCGTCGAGCAGCTCGGCAGCGGTCAGCGGACGCGAGGTGGTGGTGACGGCGCGGGGGCGCGACAGCTCCTCCCGGGTCACCCCGACGTCCTCGAACTGGCGGGCCGTGACGAGCACCCGGCTCTCCAGCGACCCCACCGCGGCGTTGTAGCCCTCGACGGCCGCCGTCAGCGACCGGCCGACCCGGTCGAGGTGACCGCCCATCACGCCGATCCGGGCGTGCAGCTCGCGGCCGAGCTCGTGGATCTCGCGGGTGCGCTCGGCGAGCAGCTCGGTGGTCCAGCCGTGGGCGACGGTGCGGAGCAGGGCGATCAGCGTCGTGGGGGTCGCGAGCACGACGTCGCGCGCCGCGGCGTACTCCAGGAGGGTGGGGTCGGTCTCCAGCGCCGCCGCGAGGAACGACTCGGCGGGCACGAACATCACCACGAACTCCGGGCTGCCCGGCAGTGCGCGCCAGTAGGCCTTGGACGACAGTGCGTCGACGTGGGTCCGGACCTGTCGCACGTGGCGGCGCAGGTGCGCCAGCGACTCGTCCTCGTCGTCGGTGGTGAGCGCGTCGAGGTGGGCGTCGAGCGGCACCTTGGCGTCCACGACGACCGACCGGCCGCCGGCGAGCCGGACCACCAGGTCGGGCCGCTGCCGGCGCTCGTCGCCGTCGGTCAGGTGCACCTGCTCGGAGAAGTCGCAGTGCTCGACCATGCCGGCCAGCTCCACCGACCGCCGCAGGTGCAGCTCGCCCCACTGCCCCCGCACGTGCGGTCGGCGCAGCGCGGTCGAGAGCGCCCCGGTCTCGCGGCGCAGCAGGTCGGTGCTGCGGCGTACGTCGTCGACCTGCTGGTGCAGCTGTCCCTGCCACGAGGCCCGCTGCTGCTCGACGTCACGCAGCCGCTCGTGGAGCCGGTCGAGCCCGTCGCGCAGCACCGCCTGGTCGTCGCCGCGCGCCCCGAGCGCCCGCAGCACCTCGGGGTCGCCCGCGCGCCGCGTCCACACCAGGGTCGCGAGCGCCCCCACGAGCAGGCCGATCACCAGCGTCAGCACGGGCAGCAGCAGGTCCATGCCCGCACCCTGGCAGCCCCCACCGACAGCGCCCGCGCCCGACGCGTCGCTCGACGTCCGCGGCCCCGCTTGTAAATCGGGGTTATGGACGCTCATCACGGGTCCTGCCGGGGTCGAACCGTCCACAACCCTCGCCAAGCTTGCGACGTACGCCGGCCGCCGGATCCCGGCCGCGCGAAGGGCTGGACGTCGCAACCGACCCGTCTTCCGCGGGGTTGTGGACGGTTCCGGCCCGGCACAGCCCGTGTGGAGCGTCCATAACCCCGATTTACATGGGGGCGGGCCGGAGACAACCCACCCGCTAGTCTTGATTCGTTCCAGAAAGTGCGGGAGGGTGGGGCGATGGAGACGACGGCGGGGGTGGAGCGGCGGTTGCGCGACGCGTCCCTGCGCGTCACCCGCCCGCGGGTCGCCGTGCTCGAGGCCGTCACGGCCCATCCGCACGCCGACACCGAGTCGGTGATCCGGCACACCCGCGCCCGTCTCGGCGAGGTCTCGCACCAGGCGGTGTACGACGTGCTGCGGGCGCTCACCGCCGCCGGGCTGGTGCGGCGGATCCAGCCGACCGGCTCGCTGGCCCGCTACGAGGCCCGCGTCGGCGACAACCACCACCACGTGGTGTGCCGCGGCTGCGGCGCGATCGCCGACGTCGACTGCGCCGTCGGCGACGCCCCCTGCCTGCACGCCTCCCAGGACCACGGCTTCGTCATCGACGAGGCCGAGGTCGTCTACTGGGGCACCTGCCCCCGGTGCGCGACCGCCGGCCCGCCCCGCTCGACCGCTCCGTCCCCCTGACCACACCGCGCCAGAAGCGACACGCCACACCGCCGGAAGGAACCACATGACCGAGAACACCGACGACACCGCTCCCGTCAGCCCCCAGGGGGTGGACCGCAAGGCCGAGGGTGGCTGCCCGGTGATGCACGAGGGCTCCGCCACGGCCGAGGGCAGCGAGAGCGAGAACCCCGTCATCGACTCGCCGACGCCCACCACGAGCAGGCCGCGCACGGTGCAGGACTGGTGGCCCAACTCGCTCGACCTCTCGGTGCTGCACGCGCACTCCTCGAAGGGCAACCCGCTGGGTGAGGACTTCGACTACGCCGCCGCCTTCGCCGGGCTCGACGTCGACGCCGTGAAGCAGGACGTCGTCGAGGTGCTGCACAGCTCGCAGGACTGGTGGCCGGCCGACTTCGGTCACTACGGCGGCCTGTTCATCCGGCTGAGCTGGCACGCCGCCGGCACCTACCGGATCTACGACGGCCGTGGCGGCGCCGGTGACGGCGGCCAGCGCTTCGCCCCGCTGAACAGCTGGCCCGACAACGCCAACCTCGACAAGGCCCGCCGGCTGCTGTGGCCGGTCAAGCAGAAGTACGGCACCAAGCTGTCGTGGGCCGACCTGCTCGTCCTCGCCGGCAACGTGGCGCTCGACGACATGGGCCTGGAGACCTTCGGCTTCGGCTTCGGGCGCGTCGACACCTGGGAGCCGGAGGAGATCTTCTGGGGTCCCGAGGACACCTGGCTCGGCGACGAGCGCTACGCCTCGGAGGAGCGCGAGCTCCACGAGTCGCTCGGCGCGGTCCAGATGGGCCTGATCTACGTCAACCCCGAGGGCCCCAACGGCAACCCGGACCCGCTGGCCTCCGCCCGCGACATCCGCCAGACCTTCGCCCGGATGGCGATGAACGACGAGGAGACCGTCGCGCTCATCGCCGGGGGCCACACCTTCGGCAAGACCCACGGGGCCGGCGACGCCGACCTCGTCGGGCCCGAGCCCGAGGGCGCTCCGCTCGAGGAGCAGGGCCTGGGCTGGACGAGCGGCTTCGGCAGCGGCAAGGGCGAGGACGCCATCACCTCCGGCCTCGAGGTCACCTGGACGCGTACGCCGGTGCAGTGGAGCAACGACTACTTCGACTTCCTCTTCGACCACGAGTGGGAGCTGGAGAAGAGCCCGGCCGGTGCCCACCAGTGGGTCGCCAAGGACGCCGAGGCCGTGATCCCCGGCCCGACGGCCGACTCCCCGAAGCGTCGGCCCACCATGCTGACCAGCGACCTCGCGCTGCGGGCCGACCCGGCGTACGAGGAGATCTCGCGCCGGTTCCGCGACAACCCCGACGAGTTCGCGCTGGCCTTCTCCAAGGCCTGGTACAAGCTGCTCCACCGCGACATGGGCCCGGTCTCGCGCTTCCTCGGCCCCTGGGTCGCGGAGCCGCAGCTGTGGCAGGACCCGGTGCCGGCCCACGAGGGCGAGCTCGTCGGTGACGCCGACGTCGCCGCGCTCAAGGAGGCCGTGCTGGGCTCCGGACTCTCGGTCGCCGAGCTGGTGCAGACCGCGTGGGCCTCGGCCGCGACCTTCCGCTCCACCGACAAGCGCGGTGGCGCCAACGGTGCTCGGATCCGCCTGGAGCCGCAGCGCGGCTGGGCCGTCAACCAGCCCGAGCAGCTCGACCGGGTGCTGACGACCCTCGAGGGCGTCCGGTCGGACTTCAACGGCCGGGGCGGCGCCCAGGTCTCGCTGGCCGACCTGATCGTGCTCGCCGGTTCGGCGGCGGTCGAGAAGGCCGCCCGCGACGCCGGGTTCGAGGTGACCGTGCCGTTCCGCGCCGGTCGCACCGACGCCACCCAGGAGCAGACCGACACCGACTCCTTCCGGGTGCTCGAGCCGCGGGCCGACGGGTTCCGCAACTACCTGCGGGCCGGCGAGAAGACCCACCCCGAGGTGCTCCTCGTGGACCGGGCCTACATGCTCGACCTGACCGCTCCGGAGATGACCGTGCTCGTCGGCGGTCTGCGGGCGCTGGGCAACAACGTCGAGGGGTCGCAGCACGGCGTGCTGACCGACCGTCCCGGCGTGCTCAGCACCGACTTCTTCCGCAACCTGCTCTCCCCGGGCACGCAGTGGAAGGCCTCGGAGTCCGAGGAGCACGTCTACGAGATCCGTGACCTCGCCTCCGGCGAGACGCGCTTCACCGCCACCGCGGTCGACCTGATCTTCGGCTCCAACTCGCAGCTGCGTGCCCTCGCCGAGGTGTACGCCGCCGACGACGCGGGCGAGAAGCTCGTGCGCGACTTCGTCGCGGCCTGGACCAAGGTCATGGACGCCGACCGGTTCGAGCTCGACTGAGCCGAGCAGCACCACCGCCCGGGGCCCGGGTCGACCACGGTCGGCCCGGGCCCCGGCGCGTCCGGGCCCTCAGGCCAGCGACGCGAGGCCCTCGAGCAACCGGTCCACGTCCTCGGGGCTGCTGTACGCCGCGAGCCCGACCCGCACCGCGCCGGCGTCGCCGAGGCCGAGCCAGCGCGAGGCCTCGATCGCGTAGAAGTTGCTGGCGGGGGCGTTGACCCCCAGCGCCCCGAGGTGCTCGTGGACCTCGCGACCGGTGCGGCCCTCGACCTGCAGCAGCACCGTGGGCGTACGCCGGGCCGCCCGGCCGTGGGTGCGCACGTGGCCCAGCGACCCCAGGCCGTCGAGGAGCCGGGCGAGCAGCGCGGCCTCGTGCCGCTCGACCGCCGCCATCGAGGCCAGCACCCGCTCGCGCCGCGACGCGACGGCGGCCTCGCCGGAGGGCGCGAGCGCTGCGACGAAGTCGACCGCCGCGGTGGTGCCGGCGAGCAGCTCGTAGGGCAGCGTGCCGAGCTCGAACCGCTCGGGGACGGCGTCGGTCGAGGGCAGCAGCTTGTCCGGGTGCAGCTCCTCGAGCAGGTCGGGCGAGGCGACCAGGACCCCGTGGTGGGGGCCGAAGAACTTGTAGGGCGAGCAGGCGAGCAGGTCGACGCCCAGCGCGGCGAGGTCGACGGGTGCGTGCGGCACGAGGTGGACGGCGTCGAGGTGCACCAGCGCCCCGACGGCGTGCGCCGCGGCGGCCAGCGCCGGCACGTCGGGCCGGGTGCCGATCAGGTTGGACGCGCCGGTGACCGCCACCAGCCGGGTGCGCTCGCCGAGCACTGTGGCGACGTCGTCGAGCTCGCCGGTGTCCCGGTCGAAGCCCAGCCACCGCACGGTCGCGCCGGCACGCTCGGCGAGCACGACCCACGGACGCACGTCGGCGTCGTGGTCGAGCCGGGTCACCACGACCTCGTCACCGGGGCCCCAGCCGGCCGCCAGGGTGCGTGCCAGCGACCAGGTCAGCTCGGTCATGGAGCGGCCGAAGACGACGCCGCGCGGGTCGGCGCCCACCAGGTCCGCGACCGCGCCGCGGGCGGCGGCCACCACCTCGTCGGCGAGCCGCTCGGAGGGGTTGACGGTGCCGCGGTTGCTGAGCCCGGCGACGAGGGTGGCGGCGACGGCGTCGGCCACGACGGTCGGGGTCAGCGAGCCGCCGGGGGAGTCGAAGCGGGCCCGGCCGTCGGCGAGCGCGGGGAAGGCGCGGCGTACGCGGTCGAGGTCCAGGCTTGGGTCGGTGGTCATGTCTCTCCCGGGACTCAGTCGAGGTCGACCACGACGGGTGCGTGGTCGCTGGCGCCCTTGCCCGCGCGCTCGTCACGGTCGACGAAGGCGCCGCGCACCCGGCCGGCCAGCGCCGGGTTGCCGAGCACGAAGTCGATGCGCATGCCGCGGTTGCGCTCGAAGCGCTGCCGGTAGTAGTCCCAGTAGGTGTACACCTCGGGGCCGGGCGCGTGGGGGCGCACCACGTCGGTCCAGCCGTCGTCGAGGAACGCCTCGAACGCCGCCCGCTCCCGCGGGGTGACGTGCGTGCTCCTCGCGAACGCCGCGACGTCGAAGACGTCCTCGTCGCGCGGGGCGATGTTCCAGTCGCCGACCAGCGCCACGGCGCCGGACATCGACCGCGACGCCTCGTGGAGCCGGGCGAGCCAGTCGAGCTTGTAGTCGTAGTGGGGGTCGTCGACCTTGCGGCCGTTGGGCACGTAGAGCGACCACACCCGGACGTCGCCGCAGGTCGCCCCGAGCGCGCGCGCCTCGGCCACCGCGGGGTCGCCCCACGCGGGCATGCCGGGGAACCCGACCTCGACGTCCTCGATGCCGACCCGGCTGATCACCGCGACGCCGTTCCACTGGTCGTGGCCGACCGCGGCGACGTCGTACCCGAGGCTGGTCAGCCCCATCAGCGGCAGCTGCTCCTCGCGGGCCTTGGTCTCCTGCAGGGCCAGCACGTCGACGTCGTGGCGCTGCAGGAACGCCTCGACGCGGTCGATCCGGCTGCGGAGCGAGTTGACGTTCCAGGTGGCGATGCGCACCCGAGGAGCGTATGCCGCGGGGCGCTGATCGGGCTGTGGGGGCATGCTGGGCCGATGGACCCCCGGAGCACGTTGACGGCCAAGCTCGCCGAGATCGACGCCCAGATGGCCGAGATGGAGCGCCCGCCGACCGAGACGGGCGGCATCAGCTTCGGCAAGCGGATCGGCGAGGGCACCTCGCTGGCCATCGACCGGATGCAGCAGGTCGCGGTGCACGTCCAGCTCCAGGGCGTCCGGGCGGACGTCGTACGGGCGCTGGAGAAGCTCGACGAGGACGGCTACGGCCGCTGCGACGTCTGCGGGCGCGAGATCCCCGCCGGCCGGCTCGAGGCGCTGCCGTGGGCGGTGCTCTGCGTCGAGGACGCCGCCCGCCGCTGACGCCGCGAAGCGCATGGAGCGCCCGGTCCTGGGCACGTGAGAGCAACGGGCAACGTCGCCCGTCCACTGCGAGGGAGACCGTCATGGCCAATCTGCGAGGAATCATCAGCAAGGTCGCCGGCGGCGCCGCCGGCGGTCGCCGCACCGGGGGCACCCCGGGTCCCGGACGGGTCGGCGGACCCGGCGTCGGGGCGTCCGGCGGCCGCAGCAGCTCCGACGAGGCGATCGGCCGCGGCGTCCGTGGCCTGCTGAGCCGCTTCGGCGGCCGCCGCTGACCCTCGGGGTCGAGCGCACCACCGCGGCACCGGCCGGGCCGCGGGTCGGGGAGACTGGACGCACGATGCGCCTCCTCGACCTGCTGCCCGGCTCGCCCGACGCCCCCGCCCCCGCCGACCCGGACGCGCTGTACGACGCGTTCACGACGTGGGTGGCCGAGCAGGGCCTGACGCTGTACCCGGCGCAGGAGGAGTCGCTGATCGAGCTGGTCGGCGGGTCCCACCTGATCCTGTCCACCCCCACCGGCACCGGCAAGAGCCTGGTCGCGCTGGCTGCCCACGCCGTCGCGCTGTCCGAGGGCCGCCGCACCTTCTACACCGCGCCGATCAAGGCACTGGTCTCGGAGAAGTTCTTCGCCCTCGTCGACGTCCTCGGTCCCGAGCACGTCGGCATGCTGACCGGCGACGCCGCCATCAACCCCGCCGCGCCGGTGATCTGCTGCACCGCAGAGGTGCTGGCCAACATCGCGCTGCGCGAGGGCTCGACCGCCGACGTCGGCCAGGTGGTGATGGACGAGTTCCACTACTACGCCGACCCCGACCGCGGCTGGGCGTGGCAGGTGCCGCTGCTGGAGCTGACCGACGCGCAGTTCGTGCTGATGTCGGCGACCCTGGGCGACGTCAGCCGGTTCGAGGCCGACCTGACCCGGCGTACCGGACGACCCACCGCGGTGGTCACCCACACCGAGCGGCCGGTCCCGCTGAGCCACGAGTGGGCGGTGACGCCGCTCCACGAGACCATCGAGGAGCTGCTCACGACCCACCAGGCCCCGGCGTACGTCGTCCACTTCACGCAGGCCTCGGCGCTGGAGCGGGCGCAGGCGCTGACCAGCGTCAAGGTCGCGACGCGGGAGGAGAAGGACCGGATCGCCGAGCGGCTGGTCGACTTCCGCTTCGCCCCCGGCTTCGGGCGGACGCTGTCGCGGCTGCTCAAGGCCGGGATCGGCGTCCACCACGCCGGGATGCTGCCGAAGTACCGCCGCCTCGTCGAGCAGCTCGCCCAGGCCGGCCTGCTCAAGGTCATCTGCGGCACCGACACCCTCGGCGTCGGCATCAACGTGCCGATCCGGACCGTGGTGCTGACCGGGCTGACCAAGTACGACGGCCGCCGCCAGCGGATGCTCAAGGCCCGCGAGTTCCACCAGATCGCCGGGCGTGCGGGGCGGGCCGGCTACGACACCGCCGGCACCGTGGTGGTGCAGGCGCCCGACCACGTCGTGGAGAACCACCGGCTGGTGGCCAAGGCCGGTGACGACCCCAAGAAGCTCAAGCGGGTGCAGCGCAAGAAGCCGCCCGAGGGGCAGGTGACCTGGAACGAGGACACCTTCCGCCGGCTCGTCGAGGGCGAGCCGGAGCCGCTCGTCTCGCGGATGCGGGTCACCCACTCGATGCTGCTCAACGTGATCGCCCGGCCCGGCGACCCGGCTGCGGCGATGCGGCGGCTGCTGCGCGAGAACCACGAGGACGAGCGCTCGCAGCGTCGGCTGATGCGGCTCGCGGCCGCCCAGCACCGCTCCCTGCTGGCCGCCGGCGTGGTCCGGCTGGTGCCGCGCGAGCCCGACGGTCGCCGGGTCCGGCTGGCCGAGGGGCTGCAGCTCGACTTCGCGCTCAACCAGCCGCTCTCGGCGTACGCCCTGGACGTGCTGGACACCCTCGACCCCGAGTCCCCGACGTACGCCCTGGACATCCTCTCGGTCGTCGAGGCCACCCTCGACGACCCGGGGCCGGTGCTGCGCGCGCAGGAGCACCTCGCCCGGGGCGAGGCGATCGGGGCGATGAAGGCCGAGGGCATCGAGTACGACGAGCGGATGGAGCTGCTCGAGGAGGTCACCCACCCCCAACCGCTCCAGGAGCTGCTCGAGCACACCTTCGGCCTCTACCGCGCCCACCACCCGTGGGTCGGCGAGGACGCGCTGTCGCCCAAGTCGGTGGTGCGTGACCTCTACGAGCGGGCGATGTCGTTCGGGGAGTACGTCGCGTTCTACGGCCTGACCCGCTCCGAGGGGCTGGTGCTGCGCTACCTCGGCGACACCTACCGCGCGCTGCGCCAGACCGTGCCCGACCGGGTCCGCACCGACGAGCTGACCGACATCGTGGAGTGGGTCGGGATGCTGGTGCGCCAGACCGACTCCAGCCTGCTCGACGAGTGGGAGCAGCTCAACGACCCCGACCACGTGCTCGCCGAGGCCGGACCCGACGTGCTGCCGCCCGCCCCCGCCTCGATCACCGCCGGCACCCGTGCCTTCACGGTGCTGGTGCGCAACGCGATGTTCCGTCGGGTCGAGCTGGTCGCCCGGCGCCGCCTCGCCGACTTGCAGGAGCTCGACCCGGACGTCGACTGGGAGGCCGGCCTGGTGGCGTACTTCGACGAGCACGCCTGGATCGCCACCGACGCCGACGCCCGGAGCCCGCAGCTGTTCCAGGTCGAGAAGACGCCCGCGACGTGGGAGGTGCAGCAGGTCCTCGCCGACCCCGAGGGCCACCACGACTGGCGGATCACGGCCACCGTCGACCTCCCCGCCTCCGACGCCGCCGGTGAGCTGGTGCTTGCGGTGGGTGGGGTCGTGCGCCTGTAGGGCAGTTTCACCGGTTAGCCGGTGAAACTGGCCGCAGGACCGGGGCAAACCGGGCGCCCATGGGAAGTTTCACCGGCTAGCCGGTGAAACCGGCCGCGGGATGGGGCGCTCCAGCGTGCTGGACAGCGTCTGGGTGGACCGGGCACGGGCCGTCGAGCAGCTCACCGCGCTGGGGGTCACCGCCGAGGTGCACTGCCGGGTCGACGTCGCGACGCTGCGGGAGCGGTACGCCGCCCGCGCGGCCATCCGGGGACCGGGTCACTTCGACGCCGAGCGCCCCGAGTCCGAGCTGTGGCCGCCGGAGGCGCGCAGGCCACTCGCCGGTGGTTGGCCGGTGGTCGAGGTCGACACGGCCGGCCCCGTGGACGTCGTACGCCTGGCCCGGGACGTCATCGACGTCGTGGCCCCCGACCCACGGTCCTGATGACGTCCGGGGGTGGGTGGTGCGTCATACGAGCCGGCTGCGGGGGCGACCAGCTCGTATGACGCACCAGGCACCAGGCACCGCACCACGCACCACCCACCAAGCACCCACCACGCGGGCGCCCCGGGGCACAGAGCTAGACGAACGCGCTCTCGCCCGTGATCGCCCGACCGACGATGAGGGTGTTGATCTCGCGGGTGCCCTCGTAGGAGTAGATCGCCTCGGCGTCGGCGACGAAGCGGCCGACGTGGTGCTCGAGCAGGATGCCGTTGCCGCCGAGGACCTCACGGGCCCAGCCGACGGCCTCGCGCATCCGGACGGTCGAGTGGGCCTTGCACAGCGAGGCGTGCTCGTCGCGCAGCTGGCCGGCGTCCTGGAGCTGCGAGGCGCGGGCGTTCATCGCGGTGGAGGCGGTGACGTTGGACAGCATCTTGACCAGCAGGTCCTGCACGAGCTGGAAGCCGGCGATCGGACGGCCGAACTGCTGGCGCTGCTTGGTGTAGCGCAGCGCGTGCTCGAAGGCGCCGCGCGCGCAGCCGGCGGCCTGCCACGCCACGCCCATCCGGGTCACCCGGAGCACGTCGGAGGTGGTGCGGAAGGACTCGGCGCGCTGCAGCCGGTTGGCCTCGGGCACGCGGGCGTCGCGCAGGTGGATCTCGGCGTTCTGCACGACCCGCAGCGCGATCTTGTCCTCCTGCTTGACGAACTCCACGCCCTCGGTGCCCTTCTCCACCACGAAGCCCTTGACCTGGCCGTCGTCGGTGTCGCGGGCCCAGATCACGACGAGGTCGGCGAAGGCGGCGTTGCCGATCCACTTCTTGTCGCCGTTGAGCACCCACTCGTCGCCGTCGCGGGTCGCGGTGGTGGCCAGGCCCTGCGAGATGGCCGACCCGGTCTCGGGCTCGGTGAGGCCGAAGGCGCCGATCAGCTCCATCCGGGCCATCGCGGGCAGCCAGCGCTCGCGCTGCTCGTCGGAGCCGCCGATCTGGATCGAGCCCATCGCCAGGCCGCCGTGCACGCCCATGAAGGTGCCCATCGAGGGGTCCACCCGGGCGAGCTCCATCGCGACCAGCCCGTCGACGAGGGCACCGCGGCCGGGACAGCCCGGGCCGTCGTACGCCAGGCCGGCGATGCCGAGCTCGGCCATGCCCGGCAGCAGCTCGTGGGGGAACTCCGCGCGGGTCCAGTAGCCGTTGATGACCGGCTCGACCTCGCGGGTCATCCACGCCCGCACCCGGCTCAGCAGCTCGCGGTCCTGCTCCTCGAGCAGCAGCTCGAAGCCCAGGAAGTCGGAGAAGGGGGACTCGTCCACGCCGGCGTCGTCGAGGTCGCTCATGCGGGTCTCCTCAGGGTGTCGGGCTCGTCCAGGAAGGCGTCGATGACCGGCGCCAGCTCGTCGGCCTCGGTCAGGATGCCGAGGTGGCCGCCGTGGTAGAGGTGCAGCCGCGCGCGGGGGATCATCGCCGCCTGCATCCGGGGGTTGACCGCCGGGATGATCGGGTCGTCGTCGCCGCCCATCACCAGGGTCGGCTGCCGCAGCAGGCCGAGGAACGGCAGGCTCGTCCAGCCCGCCATCGCGGCCAGCTGGTAGTAGTAGCCGCGCTTGGGCCCCGAGCGGGTCGCGCCGTGCAGCAGCGCCGCTCCGCGCGCCGGGTCGGTGCGCATCGAGCCGCCGTAGATCTCGGGGGCGACGCGGGCGGCGTACTCCGGGTCGCGGTGGCGTCGCGGCGTCGACATGATGCCGAGCACGCGTGGCGAGGCCGGCACCATCAGGCAGCCGGTGCCGGTGGCGACGAGCACCACGCGGCGCACCTTGCGCGGCGACTGCACCGCGAGCTGCTGGGCCAGGCCGCCGCCCCAGGAGAGGCCGAACACGTCGAAGCGGCGGTGGCCGAGCTTGCCCATCAGCGCGGTCACCCACGACGACAGCGCGGCGATGGGGTACGGCATGGGCGGCAGCGCCGACCCGCCGATCCCGGGCACGTCGAAGCGCACCAGGCCGCGGTCGGGGTCGAGGTGGTCGACCAGGGGCTGCAGCGCCTCCAGGCTCACCCCGATGCCGTTGCACAGCAGCAGCGGCGGCTTCTCGGTGTGGGCGCCGGTGCCCGGTCGGACCGAGACGCGGGCGGTGATGCTCCGCACCGTCAGCTGGCGCACCACGTCACGACGCTGCGCGACCAGGACGGCGTCCGGGACGTGGTCCTCGGGCGGCTCAGCGGTCATGGACGTAGGTCCCCGGCGCGTCCGCGAGGGGCTCGTGCGAGGCGTTGCCGAGGCGACGCGGCTTGTTGCGCTCCTCGCCGGTGCGCTCGGCCAACCAGCCCGTCCAGTCGTCCCACCAGCTGCCCTTGACCTTGACCGCCTGCTCGAGCCACGCCGCGGCGTCCTCGGGGTTGTCGCTGCCCTGCTGGCCGCCGCCGGACGGCGAGGTCTGGAAGCTGGCCTTGGGGTTGCCGGGCGGGTTGACCATGGCCGCGATGTGGCCGCTGGTCGACAGCACGAACTTGGTGTCGCCGCCGAGCAGCTGGGTGGTCTGGTAGCACGACTCCCACTTGCACAGGTGGTCGGCGATCCCCGCCACCACGTAGGCGTCGGTGGTGACCTTGGACAGGTCGACCGGGGTGTCCAGGAGGGTCGCGGCGTCGGGCTCGACGAGGGCGTTGCGGATCGCGAGGTCCATGAAGTCGCGGTGCATCGCGGCCGTCATCCGCACCGGGTCGGCGTTCCAGTACAGGATGTCGAAGGCCTTGGGGGCGTGGCCCATCAGGTAGTTGTTGACCCAGTAGTTCCAGATCAGGTCGTTGGGCCGCAGCCAGGCGAAGATCTCGGCGAGCGTGCGCCCGTCGAGGTAGCCCTTCTCCTTGGACGCCTGCGTCGAGGCGGCCGCCGACTTGTGCGACAGCAGCGCGCTGGTGACGCCGGCACGCTCCTGGTCGAGCACCGTCACCGCCAGGCTGTACGCCGCCACGCGGTCGAGCGTGCCGGTCGCGGCGAGGTGCGCGAGCACCATCGAGGAGATCATCCCGCCGGAGCAGATGCCGAAGATCGCGGTGCGGTCCTGGCGCGAGATGTCCTCGCAGGCCGACATCGCCTCGAGGATCGCCTGGCCGTAGGTGTCCAGGCCCCAGTCGGCGTGCCGCACGTCGGGGTTGCGCCAGGAGATGCAGAACACCTGCTGGCCCGACCTCACGAGGTGCTCGACCAGGGAGCGCTGCTCGGCGAGGTCGATGACGTAGTACTTGTTGATCGTCGGCGGCACGATCAGCACCGGCACCTCGCGCACCTTGGGCGTCTGCGGGGTGTACTGGATCAGCTCGAAGACGTCGGTGCGGAGCACCACCGCACCCGGCGTCACCGCGATGTCGGTGCCGACCTCGAAGGCGTCGGCCTCGACCATGGAGGGCACCCGCGGCGGGGTCGCGAAGTCGCGCACCAGCCGGCGGCCGCCCTCGACCAGGTTGCCGCCCCCGGTGTCGATGGTGCGCTTGATGACCTTGGGGTTGAGGAACGGGTTGTTGCTCGGCGCCGCGGCCTCGACCAGGTTGTCCATGATGAAGCGGATCCGCTGGTCGTCGCCCCACTCCAGGCCGGCGTCGTCGACGAGGCCGCGGGCGGCCTGGCCGAGCGCGAGGTAGCCCTGGAGGGTCCGCTTGAACAGCGGGTTGCGGGCCCAGGCCTCCTCGGTGAAGCGGCGGTCCTTCTCGGCCGGGGCCAGCCGGGAGCGGCCGAGGCCGACCCGGGTCAGCTCGGCGGCCAGGCCCGTGGTGCGGCGTACGACCTTGCCGGGGTGCTTGGCCAGGTTGGCGGTGAACCGCAGGCCGGAGACACCGGGCACGAACCGGCGGAACGGGCCGGTGCCGGCATCGGCCAGCAGCAGGTCCAGCGGCGTGGCCAGGGCGGTGCTCGCCGAGGACTCGGCCTCCTCCTGCGACTCGTCCTGGGCGTGCATCCGCTCCTCGGCGGCCTTCGCGGGTGCGGCGGTCATCAGGACCCGTCCTCGGGGGCGGTGACCTCGCGACGCAGGATCTTGCCGGTCGGGCCCTTGGGCAGCTCCTCCACGATCCACACCGCGCGGGGGTACTTGTACGCCGCGAGCCGCTCCTTCGCGAACGCCTGGAGCTCCTCGACCTCGACCGTGGCGCCCTCCTTGAGCGCGACGGCGGCGCCGACCTCCTCGCCCAGCGAGTCGTCCTTGATGCCGATCACGGCCACCTCGCGCACGGCCTCGTGCTCGTAGAGCGCCTCCTCGACCTCGCGCGGGTAGACGTTGTAGCCGCCGCGGATGATCAGGTCCTTCTTGCGGTCGACGATGAAGAAGTAGCCGTCCTCGTCCTGGGTGGCGACGTCGCCCGTGGCGAACCAGCCGTCCTTGATGGACTCGGCGGTGGCCTCGTCGCGGCCCCAGTAGCCCTTCATGACGTTCTCGCCCTTGATGACGATCTCGCCCTTCTCGCCCTGGGGGACCTCGTTGCCGTCGTCGTCGACGACCTTCATCTCGCAGCCGCGGACCTCGGTGCCGATCGAGCCGGGCTTGCGCTCCTGGCCGGGCTGGTTGAAGGAGGCGACCGGCGAGGTCTCGGAGAGGCCGTAGCCCTCGAGCACGATGCAGTCGAACTTCTGCTCGAAGCTCTTCATCACCTCCACCGGCATCGCCGAGCCGCCGGAGATGCAGGTGCGCAGGCTGGACATGTCGGCGGAGTCCGCGCCCTTGGCGTGCAGCAGCGCGGCGTACATGGTCGGGACGCCCTCGAAGACGGTCACCTGGTCGCGACCGACGACCTCGAGCGCCTTCTCGGGGTCGAAGCGGGGGATCAGGGTCAGGCACGACCCCTTGAGGACCGAGGCGTTGAGGCCGCAGGTCAGGCCGAACACGTGGAACAGGGGCAGGCAGCCCATCACGACGTCGTCCTCGGTGATCTCGATCAGGGTCTCGGCGCTGGTCGCGGCGTTGGTGCTCATGCTGTGGTGGGTCAGCTGGGCGCCCTTGGGCTGCCCGGTGGTGCCGGAGGTGTAGAGCAGCACCACGTCGTCGTCGTCCTCGCGGTCGACCACCTCGGTGACGGGGTCGTGCTGGGCGAGCACCTCGGCGAAGTCGGTGCCGACCTCGACGCACTCGATGCCGACCTCCGAGGCGCCCTTGCCGGCCTCCTCGGCCATGTCCTTCCAGGCGAAGAGGATCGAGGCGCCGGAGTCCTCGAGGTAGTACTTCACCTCGCGGCCCTTGAGCAGCGGGTTCATCGGCACCACGACCGCGCCGACCGTGAGCGCGCCGTAGAAGATGATCGGGAACGGCGGCACGTTGGGCAGCACCATGGCGACGCGGTCACCGGGTCCGATGCCCTTGCTGCGCAGCATCCCGGCCACCCGCTGGGCACCGGCCTGCACGTCGGACCACGTCAGCACCATGTCGTCGAGCTTGATGGCGGGGCGGTCGGGGAACCGCTGGGCGGTCGCGGTCAGGTTCTCGGCCAGGTTCGTCATGCCTCATGTCTACCCGCAAGTGATCGGCGCCACACCGGGCGGGCGCCCCCGATCCTCGCGCGGGGCGCCGCGGCCGGACGGTGGCCGGGACGATTCGTGGCCCGGGTGCCCGCGCTCGTAGACTCGCCGCCCGTGGCCCTCACCATCGGGATCGTCGGACTCCCCAACGCCGGCAAGTCGACCCTCTTCAACGCGCTCACCAAGAACGACGTGCTCGCGGCGAACTACCCCTTCGCCACCATCGAGCCCAACGTCGGCGTCGTGGGCGTCCCCGACAGCCGTCTCGGCGTGCTGGCCGGCATCTTCGGCTCGGCCAAGGTCCTGCCCGCCACGGTGGAGTTCGTCGACATCGCCGGCATCGTCGCGGGCGCCTCGCAGGGCGAGGGCCTGGGCAACAAGTTCCTCTCCCACATCCGGGAGTCCTCGGCCATCTGCCAGGTGACCCGCGTGTTCCGCGACGAGGACGTCACCCACGTCGACGGCAAGGTCGACCCCGCCTCGGACATCTCCACGATCCAGACCGAGATGATCCTCGCCGACCTGCAGACGGTCGAGAAGGCGGTGCCGCGCCTGGAGAAGGAGGCCCGCGGCGACAAGGCGAGGGCGGCCAACCTCGCCGCCGCCCGCGAGGCCCTCGAGGCGCTCGAGGCCGGTACGCCGATCAGCTCGACCAGGATCGACCGCGAGCTGGTCCGCGAGCTGTCGCTGCTGACCGCCAAGCCCTACATCTACGTCTTCAACTGCGACGCCGACGAGCTCGGCGACGAGGAGCTCAAGCAGCGGATGCGCGACATCGTCGCCCCGGCCGAGGCGATCTTCCTCGACGCCAAGTTCGAGGCCGAGCTGGTCGAGCTCGGCGACGACGAGGAGGCCCGCGAGATGCTGGCCGAGACCGGGGTCGACGAGCCCGGGCTGGACGTCCTGGCCCGGGTCGGCTTCGACACCCTCGGCCTGCAGACCTACCTCACCGCCGGCCCCAAGGAGTCGCGCGCCTGGACCGTCCGCAAGGGCGCGACCGCCCCGGAGGCCGCCGGCGTCATCCACACCGACTTCCAGAAGGGCTTCATCAAGGCCGAGATCGTCTCCTTCGACGACCTCGTCGGGGCCGGCTCCATGGCGGCGGCCAAGAGCGCCGGCAAGGTCCGCATCGAGGGCAAGGACTACGTCATGGCCGACGGCGACGTCGTGGAGTTCCGCTTCAACGTCTGAGCCTGGGACCCGACCGATCGGGGCGGTCGACGGTCACGGTCGGTCTGCGCTGTCCTGGGGTCGCCGTGCAGGGTGACCCGGCAGACCGCCCGGTCCGACCGCCTAGCCTGGCCGCGTGATCCCGGCCCCCACGGCACGCCGCGTCCCCAGGGTGCGCGCGTGAGGCCGCTGCCGCTCGTGGAGTCGGTCGCGCCGGCGCCGGACTGGCGGCTGGCCGTGGTGCTCGTGCTGCTGGTCGCGCTCGCGGTCGGCGTCTCGGTGCTGGCCCGCACCGGCGTGGCCCGCGAGCAGCTCGTGGCGGCGGTGCGCGCGGTGGTGCAGCTGGCCGCGGTGTCGCTGGTGATCGCGGCCGCGCTGTCGTCGGTCTGGTGGTCGCTGCTGGTCGTCCTGGGGATGTACGCCGTGGCGGTGGCCACCGCGACCCGGCGGGTCGACGTGCCGGCGCGCCAGGCCGGCTGGGTCGGGCTGGCGGTGGCGGCGGGAGCGCTGCCGGTGCTGGTGCTGAGCCTCGGGTCGGGGGTGATCCCGTTCTCCGGGCCGGGCGTCGTACCGGTGGCGGGCATCGTCGTCGGCGGGACGATGGCGGCCGCGACGCTGACCGGGCGGCGTACGTCGGACGAGCTGCTGCAGCAGCAGGGCGGCTACGAGGCCGGCCTGGCGATCGGGCTGCCGCAGCACGAGGCGGCGTTCCTCGTGGTCCAGCCGTCGGCCCGCGAGGCGCTGGTGCCGGGCATCGACCAGACCCGGACCGTCGGGCTGGTGACGCTGCCGGGCGCCTTCATCGGGGTGCTGCTCGGGGGCGGTACGCCGCTGGAGGCGGCCTCGGCCCAGGTGCTGGTGCTGGTCGGGCTGATGGCGGGCCAGGCGGTCACCAACGCCGTGATGCTGCGGCTGATGACGCGTGCCCGGATCGTGCGCCGGGACCTGGCGACGGTCTTCCCGCGCTAGCCGGGTCGCCGCGGTCGAGGGTGAGCCGGGTCGCAGGCACCACCCTGGCGCTGCTGCCGACCCCGACCGAGGTCGACCGGGTGAGCCCGGCGGGCACGTAGGATGGGGGGCTGCCAGCCCCCCGACGAGCCAGGAACCGTGACCTCCACGCCCACCGACGCCACGGCGTCCACCCCGCACCCCGCCCGCACCGCGACCGACGACGTACGCCGGGAGGCGCTGCGTCGCCGCACGTTCGCGGTGATCAGCCACCCCGACGCCGGCAAGTCCACCCTCACCGAGGCGCTCGCGCTGCACGCGCAGGTCATCAACGAGGCGGGGGCGGTCCACGGCAAGGCCGGTCGGCGCGCGACGGTCTCGGACTGGATGGACATGGAGAAGGCCCGCGGCATCTCCATCACCTCCGCAGCGCTGCAGTTCGCCTACGGCGACCACGTCGTCAACCTGGTCGACACCCCGGGCCACTCGGACTTCTCCGAGGACACCTACCGGGTGCTCTCGGCCGTGGACGCCGCGGTGATGCTGGTCGACGCGGCCAAGGGGCTGGAGCCGCAGACGCTCAAGCTGTTCCGGGTCTGCAAGGCCCGCGGCATCCCGGTGATCACCGTCATCAACAAGTGGGACCGACCGGGGCTGGACCCGCTGGCGCTGATGGAGGAGATCCAGGACCAGATCGGGCTGGTCCCGACCCCGCTCACCTGGCCGGTCGGCATCGCCGGGGACTTCCGCGGCGTGCTCGACCGGCGCACCGGCGGCTACGTCGCCTACACCCGCACCGCGGGCGGCGCGACGCGTGCCCCCGAGGAGCGGCTGGACCCCGCTGCCGCCGAGGCGCGCGAGGCCGACGTCTGGACCACCAGCGTCGAGGAGTCCGAGCTGCTCGCCGCCGACGGCGCCGACCACGACCAGGAGCTGTTCCTCTCCGGCTTCACCACCCCGGTGCTGTTCGCCTCCGCCATCCTCAACTTCGGGGTGGCGACGATCCTGGAGACCCTGGTCGAGCTGGCGCCCCCCGCGGCGCCGTTCCACCACGGCAAGGAGGACGCCGAGGGCCGCCCCGCGGAGGTCCGCGAGGTGACCGCCCCGTTCAGCGCGTTCGTGTTCAAGGTCCAGGCCGGCATGGACACCAACCACCGCGACCGGCTGGCGTTCGCCCGGGTGTGCTCGGGGGTCTTCGAGCGCGGCATGGTCGTCACCCACGCCCAGAGCGGGCGACCGTTCGCGACGAAGTACGCCCAGAGCGTGTTCGGCCGCGACCGGGCGGTCCTCGACACGGCGTACCCCGGCGACATCGTGGGCCTGGTCAACGCCAACGCCCTCAAGATCGGCGACACCATCTTCGTCGACGAGCCGGTGCAGTTCCCGCCGATCGCCACCTTCGCGCCCGAGCACTTCGCGGTCGCCACGGCGGTGGACCGGGGCCGGTTCAAGCAGTTCCAGCGCGGCATCGACCAGCTCGACAGCGAGGGCGTGGTCCAGGTGCTGCGCTCGGACCTGCGGGGCAACCAGTCACCGGTCCTGGCCGCGGTCGGCCCGATGCAGTTCGAGGTCGCCTCGGCCCGGATGGCCGACGAGTTCGGTGCGGCGATCCGGCTGGAGACGCTGGGCTACAGCCAGGCCCGGCGCACCGACGCCGCCTCGGCGCCGACCTTCGCCGGAGTGCGCGGCGTCGAGGTGCTGCAGCGCAACGACGGCACCCTGCTCGTGCTCGCGCCCGACAGGTGGCGGATGAGCGTGATGGAGCGCGACCACCCCGACCTCACCCTCGAGCCGCTGCTCGCCGGCGAGCGCTGAGCCCGGGAGCCCGGGGCCCGGACCTCAGCCGGCGAGCTCGGCCAGGTCGGCCTCGGTGAGCTCCACGTCGCGCACGGCGAGGTTCTCCTCGAGGTGCGCGACCCGGGAGGTGCCGGGGATCAGCAGCACGTTCTCCTCCAGCGCGAGCAGCCACGCCAGGCCGACCTGCGCGGGCGTGGCGCCCCGCCGCCCGGCCACGGCGAGCACCCGCGGGTCCTCGCTGACCTTGGGCATCCCCGGGAACGCCGAGCCGAGCGGGAAGAACGGCACGTAGGCGATGCCGAGGCCGGCGCAGAACCGCAGCACGTCGAGGTCGTGCTGGTCGACGAGGCTGAAGGGGTTCTGCACGCAGACGACCTCGGTCGCCTCGACGGCCGTGCGCACCTGCTCGAGGGTCACGTTGGACAGGCCGACGCCCGCGATCTTGCCCTCGTCGCGCAGCGCGGCCATCTCCGCGAGCTGGTCGCTCCAGGGGCACCAGCTGGTCGGCGGGCACGTCGTGCCCGGCGTCCATCAGCCGCAGGTTGACCGCGCCCAGCCGCTCGACGTCGAGGGTGCGCAGGTTGTCCTCCACGCCGCGACGCAGCTCCTCGGGCCGCTGGGCGGGCAGCCAGGCGCCCTCGGCGTCGCGGCGGGCGCCGACCTTGGAGACCAGCACGAGGTGCTCGGGGTAGGGGTGCAGCGCGTCGTGGATCAGCTCGTTGGCCACGTCGGGGCCGTAGTACTGCGAGGTGTCGACGTGGTCGACGCCGAGCTCGACGGCCCGCCGGAGCACGGCCAGCGCCTCGTCGTGGTCCCGGGGCGGACCCAGGACGCCGGGGCCGGGCAGCTGCATCGCGCCGTACCCCACGCGGTGGACGGTCAGGGAGCCGAGGTCGTAGGTGCTCACGGCTGTGACGGTGACCGGGCCTGGCGACCGGTCGTCGGTCGCGCGCTCGCGCGGTCGAGCCCGGGCTGGTGGTCGGGCAGCTCGAACCACACCTCGGTGCCGCCCTCGGGGGTCGACTCGATGCCGGCCCGGCCGCCGTGGGCACGCACCAGCCGGGAGACGGTGGCCAGCCCGATGCCGTGGCCCTCGACCTCGTGGTCGCCGCGCTGGAACAGCGCGAACGCCTGGGCCCGCCGCTCCTCGGCGATGCCGACCCCGTTGTCGCGCACCGCGATCCGGTGGCCGCCGGGACATCGCCGGGCGCTGACCCGGATCCAGGGGGGCACGTCGGGGCGGGCGAACTTGACCGAGTTGCTGAGCAGGTTCTGGAGCACGGAGTAGAGCGCGTCGGGGTCGGCACGCACCACCGGCAGGTTGCGCGACTCCACGACCGCGCCACAGGGGTCGAGCAGGTGCGCCGAGTCGGCGACCAGCTGCTCCACCACGCGGCCGAGGTCGACGTCGACGTGCGGGCCGGCGGTCTCGACGTCGCGGACGTCGAGGTTCTGCTCCAGCATCCGCAGCAGCCGCTGCGAGGAGCCGTGCATCCGGTCCAGCAGGGTGGTCACCGCGTGGCCGGGCGTCGTCCCGAGCTGGTCCTCGAGCAGCTCCAGGCTCGCCGTCAGCGCGGCGAGCGGCACCCGCATGTCGTGGCTGAGCTCCGCGGCGATCTGGGTGATGACGGTGGTGGCGGCCTCGTGGGCGGGCCGGACGAGACCGGGGTCGGCGTCGCGTCGCAGCCGCAGCTCGATCAGCTGGGTGATGCTCGCGGCCAGGGTCGAGAGCGACCGGCGCTGGAGCGCGTCGAGGTCGTGGGGCCGCTCGCTGATCACGCACAGCCGTCCCAGCGGGACACCGCTCGGGGTGGTCAGCGGGGCCGAGGCGTAGAAGCGGGCCCGGGCCCGGGTGCCGTCGACCCAGCCGATCCCGGCGTACTCCGGGTGGTCGCGGGCGTCGACGATCACCACCACCTCGCCCCGGTCCATGACCGTGGCGCAGATGGTGTCCTCGGCCGGGCACACGAAGGGCTCGATGCCGTGGGTCAGCGGCACGTGGAAGGCGTCCTCGCGCCGGATCGTGATCCCGGCGGCGTCGGCGCGGCACAACCCGGCCGCGAGCCGGAGCAGGTCCTGCAGGTCGCCGTCCGGGGTCGTCAGCACGCGCAGCACGTCGTCGGCCACCTCGGCCGTGGTGGTGGTGTGCTCGGCTTCACGTGGATCTCCCCCCGAGGCCGAGCCGCGGTGATCTGCGCCGGACCTCGATCGACCAGCCTAGGCGCGAAGTCGTCCCAGGTGAAGGCCTGAACCTAGGCCCGCGAGCGCGAGGCTGGCTCCTAGGCTCTCGGCCCATGACCTTCGAGCTCGACCGGACCGCTGCCGTGTCGCCCCTCGGCGACGGCGTCTACACCGCCCACCTCGACGCCGGCTGGGTGGTCGGCGGCGGCGTCAACGGGGGCTACGTGCTCGCCGTCGCCGCGGCCGCGCTTCGGGCGGAGGTCGCGGCGGCGGGTCACCTGGACCCGGTCAGCACCAGCGGCTACTACCTCTCGCCCAGCGTGCCCGGCCCGGCCACGGTCCGGACGCGGGTGCTGCGGACCGGCGGGCGGCGCTCCACCGTCGCGGCCACGCTGAGCCAGGAGCAGGACGGGGTACCGGTCGACCGGCTGACCGTGCTCGCGGTGCTCGGCAGCGTCGAGGCCGGGGGAGCCCCCGGAGCGGACGCCGCCGCGGAGGTCGTACGCCGCGAGCCCGCACCCGTCGACCTGCCGCCGGTCGAGGAGTGCCTCAGCGCCTCCGACGCCCCCGACGGCGGTCGTCTCGCGCCGCCGCTGATGCAGCGGCTCGACCTCAGGCTCGACCCGGCGTACGCCGGCTGGGCGGTCGGACGACCCAGCCGCGCCGGCGTCGTCCAGGGCTGGATGCGGCTGGCCGACCGCCGGCCGCCGGACCCGTGGTCGCTGCTCGTGGTCGTGGACGCGCTGCCGCCGGTCAGCTTCGACCTCGGGCTGCCCGGTTGGGCGCCCACGGTCGAGCTCACCGTGCACGTGCGGCAGCGCCCGGTGGACGGGTGGCTGCGGGTCCGGCACGCCACCCGGACCGTGGCCGGGGGCAGCTTCGAGGAGGACTGCGAGGTGTGGGACGAGGCCGGTCACCTCGTCGCGCAGTCGCGGCAGCTCGCCCTGCTCCCACGAGCCCCGCGAGACCGTTCCTGACCCTCCTGCCACACCCGTCCCGGAGGCGGTCTAGTCGCCCGTCACGATCGGGTACCTGTTTCCCGCGTGTTCGCCGCGGGGGTGTTCCGCTGCGACCCGGGGCCCCGCAAGATAGAGGTTCGAAGTCGGGCAAAAAGGCCCGCAAATATGGATAAAGGTGGAGACTCGGGGCATGAGCCGTCGAACGACCATGGCCGGTCTGCTGGGGTGCGCGCTGCTCGCCGCCCCGGTGGCGTCCACCAGCCAGGCCCCCGCCGCGCAGCAGCCCCGCGAGGCTGCCGCGGAGACCTCCGCCACCGCGTCCGCCGTCCCGGGCGCCGAGGTCCCCCTGCCCGACGGCGTGGTCGTCCCCGCCTCGACCGGCGCCCGCGCCTGGGCCTCCGGCACGGCGCCGAACGGCGTCACCCCCGAGCGGCTCTCCTCCGTCGTCCTGGACGCCTACACCCGGGCCGCCGCACTGGCTCCCGAGCGCTGCCACCTGACGGTGCCGCTGCTCGCGGCCATCGGCCAGGTCGAGAGCGGCAACCTGGTCGGCCGCGCGCTCGACGCGTCCCACCGGGCGACCCCGGCCATCGTCGGGCCCCGCCTGGACGGCGGCGCCTTCAAGGCCGTCCGGGACACCGACAAGGGGCAGCTCGACGGCGACCGGAAGTTCGACCGCGCCCTCGGCCCGCTGCAGTTCCTGCCCTCGACCTGGCGCGCGGTCGGCGTCGACCTCGACGACGACGGCACCCGCGACCCGCAGAGCATCTACGACGCCGCCGGCGGCGCGATGGTCTACCTCTGCGGCGAGGGGCGCGACCTCGCCGACGACGGCGACCTGCGCGACGCGGTGCTGTCCTACAACCGCTCGCAGGCCTACCTCGCGCAGGTGCTGCGCTGGAAGGCCACCTTCGAGGCCGCCGAGCTCGACCAGCTGAGCAGCATGCCCGCGTTCTCGGCCTGGGCCGTCTCCATGCCGGTCGACCGCACCCGGGTCGACGTCGCCGAGGCAGTGCGCCCGGTGCCCGTCACCGGTCCGACCACGGCCTCGCGTCCGACGACCGGGGGCAGCACGGCCACCGCTGCGACGACGCCCGGCGGCTCGACCGCCACCACCCCCCGGCCCACCACCCCGGGCACCACGCCGTCGACCCCGGGCGACCTGGGCACGCCCCGACCATCCCGGGCGCGACCCCGACCACCCCGGGCGCGACCCCGAACACCCCCGGGACCACCCCCGGCACGACGCCGTCGCCGACCACCCCCGGCACCGCGCCGACCCCGGGCGGACCCGGCACGCCCGAGCCGGGCACGCCCGACCCGACCCCGACGCCGACCCCCACGCCCACCCCCGAGCCCACCCCCGAGCCCACGACCATCCCCGCGCTCGAGGAGCTCGAGGCCTGCGTCGAGCCGACCGACCCGTCGCTGCCCGCGCCGGCCCCGGTCGACGAGCTCACCCACCCCGAGCTGGTGCTCGGGGAGACCGAGGGCACCGTGCTTCTCCCCGACGGGACGTTCGTGACGGTCGAGCAGCTGTGCCTCGGGACGCCCTCGGCGGGCTGAGGCACAGCACACCACCCTCGGCGGGCGGGGCTCAGCCCATGTCGACGGTGCCCCGGCGCATCGCGAACACGTACCGCTTGCCCGGGTGCTCGGTGACCGACCAGAGCAGGTCGAGCTCGGGCCAGTAGGCGATGTCCTCGGGGCCGATCGGCAGCGCGCCGGGGAAGCCCCGGAAGCGGCCCGGCTCCCCGACGTACAGCGTGCCGTGGCGGAACCGCCCCCGGCTGCTCGTGACGTAGTAGGTGCCGCCGACCACGGCGACGCCCTGCATGTGGCCCAGGCCGCTGTCGTGGAACCGCAGCGCGGAGCACCGACCGTCCTCGGCGGTGCTCAGCAGGTGAGTCTCCGGGTCGAGCGGGAAGTGCGCGATGCGACGGGTGGCGTCGCCGGTGGCGTACTCGCCGGCGAGCAGCTCCGGCGGGTCGGCACCGCGGTCCAGGGAGCAGAACGAGTAGCGCATCTCCTCGGTGCCCTCGTCGTGCTCGGCCCGGTAGGCGAAGCGCACCGGGAGGACGTAGCGGTAGCCGAGCGCGGAGCCGAGGTCGTCCACCCGCACCAGGTCCTCGAGCCGGCAGCTGACCAGCCCGCGCCGGGTGCCGGCGACGTGCAGGTAGGGGCCCCACCACACCAGCCCGCCCGCGTGCACCTGCACCGGCCTCAGGCGGGCCCGGCCGCGGCGGTCGACGACCGGCTCCACGAGCAGCACGTGGCGGTAGCGCAGCGTGTCGAGGTCCACGACGGTGATGCGGCTGCCGTGCTTCTCGCCGTCGACCTCGTGGGCGTACCAGCTCACCACCACCAGGCGTCGGCCCGCGGTCACCACCGGGTCGTCGGCGTCGGCGGTGGTGGTGATGCCCTGCGGCCACCAGCGGCGGTTGCGCACGTCGCTGGGCTGCCAGGTCCAGCCCCACTCCACCGCCCGGCCCGGGACCGGGGCGAGCTCGGCCTGGCGGTTGAGGTGGGGCAGCAGCCCCGAGACCCCGACGCGCCGTCCGAGCTGGGAGACGACGGCCTCGATCTCGTCGACGTTCTCGTCGGTGCGGCGCAGGTGGATGCTCACGGGCACCAATCTAGGAGCCCGCCTACCATCGACGGCGTGGACGTGGTGGGCGTGGCGATCCGGTCGCAGGGCCGCCTGCTCGCGACGCGGCGTACCTCTCCTCCCGCGCACGCCGGGCGCTGGGAGCTCCCGGGCGGCAAGGTCGCGGCGGGGGAGTCCCTGGAGCGGGCCGGCGAGCGCGAGGTCCTCGAGGAGCTCGGCTGCCGGGTGAGCGTCGTCGCGGTGCTGCCCGGCCGGGTGCCGCTGGTCTGGCCGCTCGTCCTGCACGTGGTCGTGGCCGACCTGGCCGAGGGCGAGCCGGTGCCGCACGAGCACGACGCCGTGCGCTGGCTGGCGGCCGACCAGCTCGACGAGGTGGCCTGGCTCGAGGCCGACCGGCCGTTCCTCGACACGGTCCGCGGGTGGCTGCGGTGAGCGGGACGGCCGGGGTCCGGGGCGTGTTCTTCGAGGAGGACGACGCGCGCCGGGCCGCCGCACGGCTGCTGCGCGACGGCTTCGAGGCCGCGGTCGCGCGCCAGCCGTTCGCGGGCGAGGACGACGACGAGGACCATCCGTGGGTGGTCGCGACCGACGCTCCCGCGGTGATGCTCGAGCTGCTGGTGGAGGCCCACGACGGCTGGCTCGAGGAGGCCGCGGCCCCGCCGCCGCCCGCGCCGCTCGTGCTGCCCCGGGCGCCGCGACGGCTGCACCGCGACACCCCGGCCGAGCGTCAGGACCCACCCCTAGGCTGAGCGCATGGACAAGCACCTCCTGCTCGTGCACGCCCACCCCGACGACGAGAGCATCGGGCAGGGCGCGACGATGGCGCGCTACGTCGCCGAGGGCGTCGGCGTCACCCTGGTGACCTGCACCGGCGGCGAGCTGGGGGAGATCCTGGTCCCCGAGCTCGAGCACCTGGCCGCCGACCGCGACGACGGGCTCGGCGAGCACCGGCGTGGCGAGCTCGCCCACGCCATGAAGGCGCTGGGCGTCACCGACCACCGCTACCTCGGCGGCTTCGGCCGCTACCGCGACTCCGGCATGCAGTGGCACGCCGACGGCCACGCGGTGGCCGCCGACGACGTGGCCGCCAACGCGTTCTGGCACGCCGACCTCACCGAGGCGGCGACGCTGCTCGTCGAGGTGATCCGCGAGGTGCGCCCGCAGGTGCTGGTGACCTACGACGAGTTCGGCGGCTACGGCCACCCCGACCACGTGCAGGCCCACCGCGTCGCGACGTACGCCGTGGCGCTGGCCGCCGTGCCCTCCTACCGTCCCGACCTCGGCGAGCACCACGACGTGGCCAAGGTCTACTGGGGCGCGATGTCGGCCGAGAAGGTCCGCGAGGGCCTGCGCGCCCTGCGCGACGCGGGCGACACCACCACCTTCGAGGGCATGGAGCCCGACGGCGACCTGCCGGCCTTCATGGTCCCCGAGCACACGCTGAGCGCAGCCGTCGACGCCACCGACTGGGCCGCGGCCAAGACCGAGGCCCTCAAGGCCCACCGCACCCAGATCGCCGTGGACGGCCCGTTCTTCGCGCTGTCCAACAACCAGGGGGCCAACATCTGGGGCACCGAGTACTTCCGCATCGCCAAGGGCGTGCCCGCCCCGGTGGCGGGCGGCGCCCTCGAGGACGACCTCTTCGCCGGACTGGGATGACGGTGGCGAGGCGACGAGTGCCCCGCGGTCGCCGCGGGGTGGCCCTGGCCGGTGCCGGGCTGGTCGGCCTGGTGGCGCTGGTGTGGCTCGGCGTGGGCCTGTGGGGCGGCGACCGGGTGCCCCGTGGCACCGCCGTGGCCGGCGTCGCGATCGGCGGGCTGGACCGTGACGAGGCCCGCTCCCGCCTCGAGGACGACCTCGGCGAGCGGGCGGCCCGTCAGGTGCGGCTGAGCTATGCCGACGGCCGCGAGCAGCCGGTCGACCTGCGCGAGGCCGGCGGCAGCCTCGACCTCGGCGCCACCCTCGACCGGGCGTCGGGCGGGGCGAGGTTCGCCCCGGGCCGGGTCTGGGCGCTGGTCGCCGGCGGCGACGAGCTCGCCCCGACCGTCCGGTTCGACCAGGACCGGCTCGACGCGGTCCTCGACCGGCTCACCGAGGGGCTGCGCCGCCCCGCGGTCGAGGGCACCGTCCGCTTCCGCGACGGCGAGGCGCGGCCCGTGGTGGGGCGCGCGGGCACGGCCGTGGACCGCGACGCCACCGAGGCGCTGCTCCAGGAGCGCTTCCTGCGCGGCGGGCGGGTCCCGCTCCCGACCGACGAGGTCGAGCCGGACGTCAGCGCCGCCGAGGTGCGCACCGCGATGCGCGAGTTCGCCCGCCCGGCCATGTCGGGACCGGTGACGCTGGTGCTCGACGGCCGCGAGCTCGCGGCGCCGCCCGCGCTGTTCGGGCGCGGCCTGCGGATGGTCGAGCGCGACGGCGACCTCGTGCCCGAGGTCGACGGCAAGAAGATGATCGGGGCGCTCGAGCCGGTGCTGGCCCAGGTGGGGCGGGCCCCGGTGGACGCGACCGTGGTGCTGCGCGACGGCCGGCCGCGCGTCGTACCCTCCCGCCCGGGCCTGGAGCTCGACCCCGACGAGCTCGAGGAGGGCTTCGTCGAGGCCGCCTCCGCCACGGGCGAGGCCCGCCGGCTCCAGGTGGAGGGCCGCCGCGCGCAGCCCGACCTGACCACCGCCGAGGCCCGCGAGCTCGGCGTACGACGCAAGGTCAGCAGCTCCACCACCAACTTCCCGTACGCCGAGTACCGCAACGTCAACCTCTCGCGGGCGGCCGAGCTCATCGACGGCACCCTGCTGCTCCCCGGCGAGACGTTCAGCCTCAACGGCATCGTGGGGGAGCGCACGGCCGAGAACGGCTTCACCGAGGGCTACATCGTCAGCGACGGCATCTTCCGCAAGGACCTCGGCGGCGGGGTCTCGCAGATCGCGACCACCGCCTTCAACGCGATGTTCTTCGCCGGCCTGGAGGACGTCGAGCACAAGCCCCACTCGGTCTACATCGACCGCTACCCCGAGGGGCGCGAGGCGACGGTGGCCTGGCCGACCCTCGACATGGCGTTCCGCAACGACAGCCCCCACGGGGTGCTGGTCACCGCCTCGGTCACCCCGTCGACGCCCGGCAGCCAGGGCTCGGCCACGGTCGAGATGTGGTCGACCAAGCGGTTCGACGTCGAGTCGCGCACCAGCGAGCGCTACGCGTTCACCTCGCCCTCCACCCGCACCCTCGACGACGAGGACTGCGAGGAGGCGATCGGCACCAGCGGGTTCAGCGTGGACGTGTTCCGCGACTTCAAGCGGCCCGGCTCCGAGAAGGTGCTGCGCACCGAGAAGTTCCACACCGACTACGTCCCGGCCGACACGGTCGTCTGCGAGCCGCCGGGCTGAGCCTCCCGGCGCCCGCCGGGGCCACCGACACCACGCTCCAGCAGGGGTGCTGCGCTACCTGCCTGCCCTGAGCCGCTCGGCCCGAGCTGTCCGCTTCGCCGGACAAAACGGACGACCCGGACCTAGCATCGTCTCGGAAGGTCCCTGCTCGGAGGAGGTGGTCGCGTGCGCGCACCGCGTACGACGCTCACCGTCCTCGCCGCGACCCTGGTCTCGGCCACGCTGGTGGGCGCGGCCGGTCCGGCCGCCGCCACGACCCGGGGCGACTGGGCGACCTGGCCCACGACGCTGGAGGGCTCGGCGGGGGACCACGCCACGACGGTCACGCTGCCGGGTGTCGGCGGGCCGACCGCGACCGTGACGTCGGACTCCGGCGGGCCCGCGGCGCTGGTCAGCGGGGCCTCGACGTGGCTCTCGCCGAGCACGCCGCCCGGATCGGCGTACGGCAGCAGCCGCGACCGCGCCTACCTCGACCTGCGCCCGGCGGCCGACGACGCGGGCTCGCCGTCGACCACCACCTACGACTTCGACGCCCCGACGCCCGCGGGCTGGGGGCTCGTCCTCGGCGACATCGACGCCGACCGCGTGGTCGTCACCGGCACGCGGGCGGCCGACGGCGAGGCCGCGACCGGGGCCCAGCTGGGCCTCGAGGGCGCCTTCGACTACTGCGACAGCGCCTCGCCGCGCCCCCCGACCTGCTCCGGCACCACGACGTCCGACCAGGCCACCGCCACCGTGGGTGCCACCGCCGTGGCGGTGGTCGGCAACGCCGGCGTCCGCGACACCGTCGGTGCCGCCGCCTGGCTGCGCCCCGCGGTGCCGCTGACCTCGGTGACCGTGACCCACCACTGGCGCTCGGGCCGGCCGGTCTACCAGACCTGGCTGGCCGGCATCACCCGCGAGGTGTCCGGCACCCTGACCGGTCCCACCGCCTGCGACCCGACCACCGGCCAGGTCGCCCTCGTCGACGACGGGGGCGCGGTCCTGGCCACCACCCGGCCGGCGGCGGACGGCGCGTGGTCCTTCGACCGCGTCTCGCCGCGCGCGGGGCTGCGCGCCCGTCTCGTCGACCGTCCCGACGGCTGCCGGCTCCCGACCGGGGCGCCCGGGTCGCTCCCGCTGGACCTGCGCACCGGCGACGCGACCGGTGCCGGCTTCGTCGTGGAGGAGGCCGTCGGCGCCGTCGACGTGACCGCCACCCTCCTCGACACCGACGACCTCGTCGTCCCCGGCGCCGTCGTGGAGCTGGTCGGCCCGGGCGGCGAGCAGGAGCGCGCCACCACCGGTGACGACGGGCGGCTGCGCGTCGACGACGTCGCCCCGGGAGCGTGGCGGGCCGAGCTGCAGCCGCTCGACGGCTACCTCGTGGTCGACGGCACCGCGGCGCTGACCGTGCCCGCCGACGGCGGCGACCTCGGGCCGCTCGAGCTGGAGGTGGCCCACCTCGAGGACGTCGACGGGCTGGCCGTCGACGCCGACGACCTCGACCGCACGGTGGCCGGGGTGACGCTCACCCTGACCGACGAGGCCGGCGACGTGGTGGGCGAGGCGACCTCGGGCACGGACGGGCGGCTCCTCGTCGAGGACGTGCTGCCCGGCGACCACACCTACGCCGTCACCCCGCCCGACGGCTACGAGGTGGAGGGCGCGACGTCGGGCCCCTGGACCGTCGAGCGCGGCGGCGAGGAGCTGCTCGAGGTGGAGGTGCGGCGCCTCCCCACCGACCCGACGGACCGCACCGGCCCGACCGGCCCGACCGGCGGCCGTGGCGGCCCCTCGGCTCCGGGCGGCTCCGCCGTCGGCGGCCCGGTCCCGGTCAGCACCGTGGTGACCAGCACCGCGGGCACTCCCGTCAGCACCACCGTCACCACGCTCCCCGCCACGGGCGGTCCGGCCGCGGCGCTGCCCTGGCTGGGCCTGCTGCTGCTCGTCGGTGGGGGCGCGGCGGTCACCGCCGCGCGCCGCTGGCCTCAGGGCGCCGCGAGGTAGACGTAGCGGTGGTGCTCGGCCCAGCCGAGCGCCTCGTAGAGCGCGCGGGCCGTCGCGTTGGACTCCACCACCTGCAGGTACGCCGTGGTGGCGCCCGCCTCCGCGCCGCGCTCCAGCAGCGCCGCCAGCACCGCCCGGGAGAGCCCCCGGCCACGGTGGTCCTCGCGGGTCCAGAGCCCGGACACGCCGCACCAGTCGCCGTGGACGGTGCCGCGGCCCCGGGCGAGCACGGTGCCGTCGGGGTCGCGCACGGTGGCGAGGGTGACGTCGCCGGCCTCGAGCACCCTCCGGGCGGCGTCGCCGAAGCGGGCCGCGCGCTCGTCGGTGGCCAGCCAGCCGTCGTCGACCCGGGTGTCCTCGGTGACCGTGACGTCGGGCGCGTCGAGGCGGCGTACGACACGGGCGAGGGAGGCGAGCAGCAGCGAGGTGGTCTCGTACGGCGCCCAGGCAGCGTCCTCGAAGGCGTGCATCTCGGGGCTGCCGGGCAGCACGTGGGCCCGGGGCCGCAGTCCGCGGGCGGCGTACCACTCCTCGACGTGCACCACCGCCTCGTCGAGCGGGCGGTCGGGGGGCAGCACGGCGAGCACCGAGTTGGCACGCGAGGAGAAGCCGCCCGACGCGCGGAGCACCCACCCGCCGTCGCGCTCCTGCTCGTGGGGCGGCCAGCCGGCCGCGGCCAGCACGTCGGCCCGGCCCGGTTCGAGCCGGTGGTGCACCGAGGGGCGCGGCGGCACCGGCTTGCCGGCGACCACGTCGGCCAGCGGCACCGTGACGGCACCCTCGCGCTCGGTCCGGACCACGACCACGCCGTCGCCCCACGCGAGGCACTCGCCGAGCAGGTCGGTCATCGCCGGGCCGCCGGTGGGGCCGGTCTCGCCCCGCACCAGGCGCCGCACCACCACCCGCGTCCCGACCACGTGGGGGCCCAGGGTGTGGGCGCCGACGGGGTCCGCCGTCGTGTCGCGAGAGGGTCCGTCCGACGCAGGCACGGAGGGGATACTAGGCTGGCAGGCGTCCGCTCCCGGACCCCGTCGCTGCTGTAGGAGGATCCAGGTGACCTACGTCATCGCCCAGCCCTGTGTGGACCTGAAGGACCGTGCGTGCGTCGACGAGTGCCCCGTCGACTGCATCTACGAGGGCAAGCGGATGCTCTACATCCACCCCGACGAGTGCGTCGACTGCGGCGCCTGCGAGCCGGTGTGCCCGGTCGAGGCGATCTACTACGAGGACGACACCCCCGAGGAGTGGAAGGAGTACTACGACGCCAACGTCCACTTCTTCGACGACCTCGGCTCGCCCGGTGGTGCCGCCAAGATGGGCGAGATCGACAAGGACCACGCCCTCGTGGCCGCGCTCCCTCCCCAGAACCAGGAGTGACGCGCACCCCCGTCTCCCGCCGGCTCCCGGACTTCCCCTGGGACCAGCTGCTGCCGTACGCCGCGACCGCGCGCGCCCACCCCGACGGGGTCGTCGACCTCTCGATCGGCACGCCGGTCGACCCGACGCCCGCGGTGGTGCAGCAGGCACTGCGTGACGCCGCGGACTCACCGGGCTACCCGACGACGATCGGTCGCCCCGAGACCCGGCAGGCGTGCATCGACTGGCTGGCGCGCTCCCACGGGGTCACCGGGCTGGGCCTGGACGGCGTCCTGCCCGTGGTGGGCTCCAAGGAGCTGATCGCCGGCCTGCCGACCCACCTCGGGATCGGCGCGGGCGACCTCGTGGTGCTGCCCGAGGTGGCCTACCCGACCTACGAGGTCGGCGCCGCCCTGGTCGGCGCCGAGACCCTCGCCACCGACTCGCTGACCGCGATCGGGCCGCGCACCCCGGCGCTGCTGTGGCTGAACTCCCCGTCCAACCCGACCGGCCGGGTGCTCCCGCCCGACCACCTGCGCAAGGTGGTGCAGTGGTGCCGCGAGCGCGGGGTGCTGCTGGTCAGCGACGAGTGCTACGTGGAGTGCACCTGGGAGGCCGAGGCGCTCTCGGTGCTGCACCCGAGCATCTGCGGCGGCTCCCACGAGGGCCTGCTCGCCGTGCACTCGCTGTCCAAGCGCTCCAACCTGGCGGGCTACCGGTGCGCGTTCCTCGCCGGTGACCCCGCGGTCGTCGCCGAGCTGCTCGCGGTGCGCAAGAACCTCGGCCTGATGATGCCCGGCCCGCAGCAGCGCGCCATGGTGGCCGCCCTCGACGACGACGAGCACGCGCGCGCCCAGCACGCCCGCTACGCCGCGCGCCGCGGCGTGCTCAAGGAGGCGCTGGAGGGGGCGGGCTTCACGATCAGCCACTCCGAGGCCTCGCTCTACCTCTGGGCCACGCGCGACGAGTCGTGCTGGGACACGGTCGCCGCCCTCGCCGAGCAGGGCGTCCTCGTCGCCCCCGGCTCCTTCTACGGCAGCGCCGGCGCGCAGCACGTCCGGGTCGCGTTCACCGCCACCGACGAGCGGGTCGCCGCCGCCGCCGAGCGGCTGGCCCGGGGCTGACGCCGTGGAGGTCGCCGCCCTGGCCGAGCGCACCGTCCTGGGGCGGCTGCTGTCCCAGGCCGACCTCCCCGGCACCGAGGTCCGCGGCGGTGACGGCTGGGTCGCGCTGCGGTCCGGGATGTGCGCCAACGACCTGAACGGCGTCGTCAGCGAGGGGGCCGACGGCATCGACGCCGCGGTCGTCGCCGACCTCGTGGCCTGGCTCGCCGGGGTGCCCGCGAGCTGGCTGACCTCGCACGCCGACCCGCGGCTGACAGCGCTGCTGCTCGACGCCGGCGCCAGCGCGGAGCGCACCGGACGGTGGGTCGGGCGCGAGCTGCCGGGCGACCTGGCCCTGCCCGAGGGCGTGCTGCCCCTGGGCGACCCGGCCGACCTGCTCGACGTCGCGGAGGCGTGCGGGCTGGCCGACCCCGGCGACCGGGTGCTGCGCCGCGCGGCGCTGCGGTCGCACCCGCTGACGGTGCACGTCGTCGTGCGCCGCGACGGCCGCGCGGTCGGGACGGCGACCGGCTTCGCCGGCACGGCCCTGGAGGTCGTGCAGGTCGGGGTGCTGCCCGAGCACCGGCGTCAGGGCATCGGTCGCACGCTGGTCGAGGCGCTGATGGTGGCAGGGCGGGAGCGGGGGCTCGGTGCGGTCGTGGCCGCACCCAGCCCCGAGGGGGGCCGGCTGTTCGCGGCCCTGGGCTTCGAGGTGGCCCCGGTGACACCGGACGTGTGCTTCTACCTGACCGGTTGACCTCGACTTCGTCTGGTACTTGACGATGCCAAGTACTAGACATCATGATCTCCCCATGGACCTCGACCCGCAGATGCTCAAGGGGGTCCTCGCGATGCTCCTGCTGCGGCTGCTCGACCACGAGGAGTCCTACGGCTACGCGGTCGTCGTACGGCTGCGGGAGGCCGGGGTCGCCGATCTCGCCGAGGGCACCGTCTACCCGGCGCTGACCCGGCTGGAGGCGGCCGGCCACCTGGAGTCCCGGCTGGTGAGGTCCACGGCGGGACCGGCCCGGAAGTACTACCGCACCACTCCCGCCGGCCGGGAGGCGCTCGCGACCCGCGAGACGTCCTGGCAGCTGCTCCGCGACGCGGTGGACCGCGTCGGTGCCGTCCCCGACCCGGAGGTCGTCCCGTGAAGCTCCTCGACCGTGCCCGGCTGGGCCTCTACGTCCAGCGCTACGACTTCTGGCTCGACGTGCAGGGGGCGCCCCGACGACACCGACGCGCGCTGCGGCACGAGCTGCGGGCCAACCTGCACGACGCCGCGCACGACGTGGGGGCCGAGGCGGCGCTGGAGGGGTTGGGCCCGCCCCGCGCCCTCGCCCGCTCGGGCGCGGACGACGCGAACCCGACGGCGCGGCCGCGCTGGAGCGCCGGCGGGCAGTGGGCGCTGGCGACGTTCGCCGTGCTCCTGCTGCTGTGGCTGCTCTCGGTGCTCGCCTTCGTCGACGGCGTCCAGGCCGCCGGCGCCACCGGGCCGGTCACCGGCTCGGTCTTCCCCTGGGGCGGCACCGTCGAGGCGCGCGCGGACCGGGGGCTGGAGGTCTCGGCCTCGGTGCCGCTGGGGGTGTGGGTGCCGACCCTCGTGGCGTTCGTCCTCGGGTCGCGCGTCTGGGTGCTGCTGACCCGGCGCCAGGACCGGCTCACCCCGGCCGCCTAGCCGAGTCGTACGACGACCGCGCGCGGGCCGGCGACCCCGTCGGCGGGCGACCAGCCGGCCTCGGAGTCGCTGCCGGTGCGCCACCGGCGACCGTCGTGCTCGACCGCGACCGGCGCCAGGTCGGGGGCGTGGGCCACCACGTACTGCGCCACCGCCCAGCCTCGGCGGGCGCCGGCCTCGCCGTCGCCGACCCGGACGGTCACGTCGCGCCGGGGCCCGACCGCGGTGTCGAGGTCGCCGAAGGCCCGCTCCAGGTCGCGCACCACCCGCTGGGCGCGACCGGGTGAGTCGGGCTCGCGGACCACGCAGCTGAACCGGCCGCCGGCGCTGTAGCCGGTCAGCACCGAGGCCAGCGCCCGCGCGTCGGCGGCGTGGTCCTCGTAGGCCTCGGGGAAGCCCGAGCGCTGCACCTCCTGGGCCGCCTCGGTGATCCGCAGCTGCTGGTAGCCGTCGATCCGCTCCAGCGCGTCGTAGAAGGCGTTGGTCGCGTAGTACGCGTCCTGCACCTGCTCGGCGGTGCCCCAGCCCTGCGAGGGCCGCTGCTGGAACAGGCCGAGGGAGTCGCGGTCGCCGTAGTCGATGTTGACGATCTTGCTCTCCTGGTACGCCGTGGCCAGCGCGATCGACACCGCCCGCGCGGGGAGCCCGCGGCGTACGCCGACCGCGGCGATCAGCGTGGCGTTGCGGGCCTGCTCGGGCGACAGCTCGACGCGCAGGCCGTCGAGCTCGGCGGCGCAGCCCTCGGGGTCGGGCAGCGGACCCGAGCCGCGCCAGGTCGCCACGCCGACGCCGACGACGACGGCGAGGACGACCAGGAGGACCAGGGTGGGCAGGCGCACGGAGCAGGCCAGGGGGGTCAGTTGGCGTGCAGGGCGGCGTTCAGGGTGATCCCGTGGCCGGTGCGCGGCACCGCCTCGACGGCGCCGCTGACCGAGTTGCGGCGGAACAGCACGCCGTCGCTGCCGGAGAGCTCGAGCGCCTTGACCAGCTGCGGCTCCTCGCCGGGGCGGACCACGCTCACCTTGGTGCCGGCGGTGACGTAGCAGCCGGCCTCGACCACGCAGTCGTCGCCCAGCGAGATGCCGATGCCGGCGTTGGCGCCGAGCAGGCAGCGCTCGCCGAGCGAGATCACCTGGGTGCCGCCGCCCGAGAGGGTGCCCATGATCGAGGCGCCGCCACCGACGTCGGAGCCGTCGCCGACGACCACGCCGGCGCTGATGCGGCCCTCGACCATCGAGGAGCCGAGCGTGCCGGCGTTGTAGTTGACGAAGCCCTCGTGCATCACCGTGGTGCCGGGAGCGAGGTGGGCGCCGAGCCGGACCCGGTCGGCGTCGGCGATGCGGACGCCGCTCGGCACCACGTAGTCGGTCATCCGGGGGAACTTGTCGACGCCGAACACCTGGACGTGGCCGAAGGCGCGCAGGCCGACGCGGACGTCCTCGAAGTCGGCGACGGCGCACGGGCCGGCGCTGGTCCACACCACGTTGGCCAGCGTGCCGAAGACGCCCTCGAAGGACAGGCCGTGGGGGCGCACCAGCCGGTGGGAGAGCAGGTGCAGGCGCAGGTAGGCGTCGCTGGTGCCGGCGGGCGGGTCGGCGAGCCCGATCTCGGTGGTCACGACCTCGGTGCGCACCCGGCGCTCCGGGTGGTCGCCGGCCAGCGCGGCCAGCGCGGCCGGCACCTCGGCGGCGGCGCCGTCGGGCGCGCTGCCGAGCGCGGGGGCGGGGTACCAGGTGTCCAGGACGGTGCCGTCCTCGGCGACGGTGGCGACCCCGTGGCCCCAGGCCCGGGTGAGGCCTGCGGCGGTGCCGTCGGACCCGTCGTCGGTGGTGTCCTCTGGGCGGTCGGCGGGGTGCGGGGACATGCGCGCCAGGCTACCGGCCACCAACCTTTGTCCAACCACGGAGACCTAGCGTGAGCGGCGTCACACGACGACCGTGCCCACCTGTCCCGAGGAGTCCTCACACATGACCAGGATCGAACTCAAGGTCGACGGCGCGACCGTCTCCGACGACGTCGAGCCGCGGATGCTGCTCGTGCAGTACCTGCGCGAGAAGCTCGGCAAGACCGGCACCGTCATCGGGTGCGACACCAGCAACTGCGGTGCCTGCACCGTGCACCTGGACGGCAGCAGCGTGAAGTCGTGCAACGTCCTGGCCGTGCAGGCCGACGGCGCCGAGGTGACCACGATCGAGGGCCTCGCCCAGGGCGGCGAGCTGCACCCCGTGCAGGCCGCCTTCCACGAGTGCCACGCGCTCCAGTGCGGCTTCTGCACCCCCGGCATGATCATGCAGTCGGTGGACCTGCTCAAGGAGAACCCGAACCCGACCGAGGCCGAGATCCGGGTCGGCATCGAGGGCAACCTCTGCCGCTGCACCGGCTACCACAACATCGTCAAGGCCGTGCAGACCGCCGCCGGCCAGAAGGCCGAGGCCTGAGATGACCACCACCCAGGACGCCCCCGTCGCCGCCAAGGAGATCGGCCGCGACCGCCGCCGCAAGGAGGACCAGCGCCTCATCACCGGCCGCACCAAGTGGACCGACAACATCCAGATCAACGGCATGCTGCACCTCGCCATGGTGCGCAGCCCCTTCGCCCACGCGAAGATCACCAACATCGACGTCAGCGAGGCCAAGGCCGCGCGCAACGTGGTCGACGTGCTCACCGGCGCGGACCTGGCCGAGACCCAGGGCGTGCTCATCAACGCCTGGCCGATCACCCCCGACCAGGTCACCCCGACCCACCTGCCGGTCCCGGCCGACCGGGTCAGCTTCGCCGGCGAGGTCGTCGCGGTCGTGGTCGCCCGCAGCGCCGCGGAGGCGCGTGACGCCGCCGAGCTCGTGGACGTCGACTACGAGGTGCTGCCCGCCGCCCTCGACCTCAAGGAGGCGGCCGCCGACACGGTGCTCGCCCACCCCGACCTCGGCACCAACAGGTCGGCGCTGTGGAAGTTCGACTCCGCCGAGGCCGGCACCGGCGGCGACGTCGAGGAGGCGATCCGCAAGGCCCGGGAGAGCGGCATCGTGGTCGAGCGCGAGTTCCGCCAGCAGCGCCTCATCCCCGCCTTCATGGAGCCCCGATCCACGGTCGTGGACCCCACCGGCGAGCAGCTGACGATGTGGTCGGCGACGCAGATCCCGCACATCCTGCGGTTCGCGCTCGCGGCGACGACCGGCATGCCGGAGTCGAAGATCCGCGTGATCGCCCCCGACGTGGGTGGCGGCTTCGGCGGCAAGCTCCAGACCACCCCCGAGGAGTGGATCACCGTCGCGGTGGCGCGGCGTACGGGCAAGCCGGTGAAGTTCACCGAGACCCGCTCGGAGTCGCTGATGTCGGGCCACCACGGCCGCGACCAGTGGCAGAAGCTCACCCTGGCCGCCGAGAAGGACGGCACCGTGACCGGCCTCAAGGTCGAGCTGCTCGCCGACCTCGGCGCCTACGTCAGCCTCGTCGGCGGCGGCGTCCCGGTCCTCGGCGCGTTCATGTTCAACGCGATCTACAAGTTCCCGGCCTACCACTTCGCCTGCCAGACGGTGCTGACCAACAAGACCTGGACCGACGCCTACCGCGGCGCCGGCCGGCCCGAGGCCACCTTCGGCATCGAGCGGATCATGGACGAGCTCGCCCTCGAGCTCGGCGTGGACCCCCTCGAGGTGCGCGAGAAGAACTGGATCAAGGCCGAGGAGTTCCCCTTCACCACGGTCGCCGGCCTGGAGTACGACTCCGGCAACTACGAGGCCGCGACCGCCAAGGCCAAGGAGATGTTCGGCTACGACGAGCTCCGCGCCGAGCAGAAGCGGCGCCGCGAGTCCGGCGACAAGGTCCAGCTCGGCATCGGCGTCTCGACGTTCACCGAGATGTGCGGCCTCGCGCCCAGCCGGGTGCTCGGCTCGCTGGACTACGGCGCCGGTGGTTGGGAGCACGCGAGCGTCCGGATGCTGGCGACCGGCAAGGTCGAGATCGTCACCGGAGCCAGCGCCCACGGCCAGGGCCACGAGACGGCGTTCAGCCAGATCGTGGCCGACCGGCTCGGGGTGCCGTTCGAGGACGTCGAGGTGCTGCACGGCGACACCCAGGTGGCCCCCAAGGGCCTCGACACCTACGGCTCGCGCTCGCTGGTCGTCGGCGGTGAGGCCCTGGTCAAGGCCGTGGACAAGGTGGTCGAGAAGGCCAAGCCGGTCGCGGCGCACCTGCTCGAGGCCAACGTCGAGGACATCGAGTTCAAGGCCGGCTCCTTCGGGGTGCGCGGCACCGACGCCGGCATCTCGATCCAGGACGTCGCCGGAGCCGTCTTCGTGGCGCACAACCTGCCCGACGGCATGGAGCCCTCGCTGGACTCCGACGCGACCTACGACCCGATCAACTTCAACTACCCCCACGGCACGCACCTGTGCGCCATGGAGGTGGACACCGAGACCGGTCAGGTCACGATGCGCAAGTACGTCTGCGTCGACGACATCGGCAACATCATCAACCCGCTGATCGTCGAGGGCCAGGTGCACGGCGGCCTGGTGCAGGGCATCGCGCAGGCGCTGTGGGAGGAGGCGGTGTACGACGAGTCGGGCACCCTGGTCTCGGCCTCGTTCGTCGACTACCTCGTCCCGACCGCGGCCGACACGATCAACTACGACGTCGGGCACAACACCACCCCGTCGCTGACCAACACGCTGGGCACCAAGGGCGTCGGCGAGGCGGGCACCATCGCCTCGACGCCGGCCGTCGTGAACTCCGTGCTCGACGCCATCCGACAGTTCGGCGTCAAGGACATCCTGATGCCCTGCACGCCCGAGCGGGTGTGGAAGGCGATCCAGGAGGGCACCGCCGGTGCCACGGAGGACACCGTGGGGGCCGCCGCCGCCCACTTCGACCCCGCCACCGAGGGTGAGGGCCAGACCCAGCGCCACGACGGCAACAGCAGCGAAGGAGCAGGTCAGTGATCCCCACCCAGTTCGCCTACGTGGCACCCACGTCGGTCGAGGAGGCCCTCGCGGCGCTGGCCCAGCACGGGGACGAGGCCAAGATCCTGGCCGGGGGGCAGTCGCTGCTCCCGGTCCTGCGGATGCGGCTCAACGCCCCCGAGGTGGTCATCGACATCGGCAAGATCGACTCGCTGCGGGAGATCCGCGACGAGGGCGACACGATCAGCATCGGGGCGATGGCGACGTACGCCCAGATCCTCGGCGACGCCGGCATCAGGAGCAGCCTGAGCCTGCTGCACAAGGCGATCACCGAGGTCGCCGACCCGCAGATCCGGCACCGCGGCACCCTGGGCGGCGCGCTCGTGCACGCCGACCCCGCGGGCGACTGCGGGGCGCCGACCGTGGCGCTGGAGGCCGACCTGGTCATCCAGGGCCCGGGCGGGGAGCGCACGGTGGCGGCGACGGAGTTCTTCGAGGACCTCTTCACCACCGCCGTCGGCGAGGACGAGATCCTCACCGCGGTGCGGTTCCGCAAGCACGACGGCTGGGGCTCGCACTACGAGAAGTTCGTGCGCGTCGCCCACCAGTGGCCGATCGTGTCGGTGGCCGCGGCCGTCAAGGTCGACGGCGGCACCATCAGCGAGGCACGGATCGGCCTGGTCAACATGGGCTCCACCGCGCTGCGGGCGACCGCGACCGAGCAGGCCCTGGTCGGCCAGCCCGCCACCGAGGACGGCGTCCGGGCCGCCTGCGACCAGGCGGCCGAGGGCACCAACCCGCCCTCGGACCTCAACGGCGACTCGGCGTACCGCAAGCACCTCGCGACGGTGCTGACCCGGCGTGCGGTGCTCAGGGCGGCGGGCTCGAGCTGACATGGACCTCAAGCACGAGTTCACCGTCCCGGCCACGCTCGAGGAGACCTGGGAGGCGTTCAACGACATCGCCAGCGTCGGGGAGTGCTTCCCCGGCGCCCAGGTGACCTCCGTCGAGGGGGACACCTTCAAGGGCACGGTCAAGGTCAAGCTCGGCCCGATCGCGCTGGTCTACAGCGGCACCGGCACCTTCCTGGAGAAGGACGAGGCCGCCCGGACCATGAAGATCGAGGCCAAGGGCAAGGACAAGCGCGGCAACGGCACCGCCGGCGCCGACGTCCTGGCCCGGATGAGCGACGTGGGCGGCGGGTCCACCCGGGTCGAGGTCACCACCGACCTCAACATCACCGGGAAGCCCGCGCAGTTCGGCCGCGGCGTCATCCAGGACGTGAGCGACAAGCTGCTCGGCCAGTTCACCGCCTGCCTCGAGCAGAAGGTGGGCGCCCCCGCGGGCCCGGTCTCCGAGCCGGAGCCGCCGGCCGGTGCGGCCGACCCGGCTCCGGCCACGCCGGTCGACGCCGACCGACCGACGCAGGAGCGGGCGGGCAACATCCGCTCGGTCGTCACCGACCTCGACGACGGCGGGCGCTCCGGCGCTCCGGCACGTCCCACGCCGCCGGCGAGCGGGGGGTCCCACGACGACGCCCTCGACCTGGGTGCCACGGTGCTGCCGGTGCTGGCCAAGCTGTACTGGAAGCAGGCCCTCGGCGGGGTCGTCGTGCTGTGGGTCCTGGCCCGGCTCCTGGGCCGCCGGTCGTCCTAGTCACGGGGGGCGGGTGGTCCCGACCACCCGCCTCCTAGGCTGTCCGCGGTGGACCAGTACCAGTACCTCCTGCTGATGGCGGGCTGCCTGCTGCTCACCCTGCCCCTCGAGCTGGTGCTCGGGGCGCGGGTGTGGCGCCGGCCGCGCCGCCTGCTGCTCGCGCTCCTGCCCGTCGTCGTGGTCTACGGCGTCTGGGACGTCGTGGCCATCGCCCGCGGCACCTGGGACTACAGCGAGCGCTACACCACCGGCGTCATGCTGCCGTTCGCGATGCCGCTGGAGGAGCTGGTCTTCTTCGTGGTCATCCCGATCTGCGGGCTGCTGACCTACGAGGCCGTCGGAAACACGCTCGGCTGGTGGCGCGAACGCCGCAGCCCCCGCACCCGGGCCCGGGCCCGCGCCGAGCGGGGGGCCTGATGCTGGAGTACACCGTCTTCGCGGTGCTGTCCGTCGTGGTCGTGGTCGCGCTCGAGCTGCTGTGGTGGCGCACCGGTGTGTTCACCACGGTGCAGTACTGGATCGCGATGGCCATCGTGCTGGGCTTCCAGGTCCCGGTCGACGGCTGGCTGACCAAGCTCTCCGACCCGATCGTGCTCTACGAGGAGAGCGAGATGACCGGGTGGCGGATCCCCTGGGACATCCCGGTCGAGGACTTCTTCTTCGGCTTCAGCATGGTGACGCTGACCCTCCTGCTCTGGCTGCGCCACGGCGCCCGCTCCTCGACCCCCGACCCGTCCAGCAAGAGGACCCCATGACCCACGCCACCGCCCCCAGCGTCCCCGAGACCTTCGACGAGGTGGCGCCGACGTACGACCTGATGGTGGCGCTCAACCCCGGCTACCACGCGCAGCTGCGCCGCTCGGCCGAGGTGCTCGTCGCCGCGCTGCCGCGGCCCGAGGACCGCCCGGTCCGGGTGGTCGACCTCGGCTGCGGCTCCGGCGCCTCCACCCGCGCCCTCGAGGCGGCGCTCCAGGCGGCCGGGCTGCCGCACGAGATCGTCGGCGTCGACGGCTCCGCCGGCATGCTCGAGCAGGCCCGCCGCAAGACCTGGACGAGCCCGGTCCACTTCGCCCAGGACGACGCCGAGCACCTCGACCCGGCCGGCTGGGGGCGGGCCCACCTCGAGGGCGAGGGCACCGTCGACGGCGTGTTCGCGGCGTACCTCGTGCGCAACGTCTCCGCCCGCGACGCGCTGCTCGCCGGCATCGTCCGGCTGCTCGTGCCGGGCGGGACCGTGGTGATCCACGAGTACAGCGTCCGCGAGAGCCGGGTCGGCCGGCGCGTCTGGGACGCGGTGTCGTGGGGCGTCGTGGTGCCGCTGGGCCTGCTGACCGCGCCGCGCAGCCCGATCTACCGCTACCTGTGGCGCAGCGTCGTGGACTTCGACGGCACCGAGCAGCTGCGCAGCCGGATGGTCGCGGCGGGCCTCGAGGACGTGCGCAGCCGCAGCTTCGGCGGCTGGCAGCGCGGCGTGCTGCACACCTTCGTCGGCCGCCGACCCGCGTGAGCGCCGCGACCTCCGGCGACTGGCGCCCCGGCCGCGACCGGCGCGCCGAGTGGCACGCGCCGGCCGGGGGAGCGGTGCACGACGGCGGCCGCCACCACGTCGCCGTCGTCGGCGGCGGGATCGCCGGGCTGAGCGCGGCGACGGCGCTGGCGGAGCGCGGCGTACGGGTGACCCTGCTGGAGCGCGGCGACCGCCTCGGCGGCCGGGTGGCGTCGTGGCCGGTCACGGTGGCCGGCACCACCACCGCGATGAGCCGCGGCTTCCACGCCTTCTTCCGGCAGTACTACAACCTGCGCGCGCTGCTCCGGCGCACCGACCCGGCGCTGGAGCGGCTGCACGCGGTCGAGGACTACCCGCTCTCGCTCAAGGGCGGCCCGACCGACTCCTTCACCGGCATCGCGCTCACGCCGCCGCTGAACATCATGTCGTTCGTGCTGCGCTCCCCGACCTTCCGGCTGCGCGACCTCGCGGCCGTCGACGTCGGCGCCGCGATGGAGCTGCTCGACGTCGACTTCCCGGCCACCTTCGAGCGGTACGACGGCGTCAGCGCCGCGGCGTACCTCGACCGGCTGCGGTTCCCCGACCAGGCCCGGCACCTGGCGCTGGAGGTGTTCGCGCGCAGCTTCTTCGCCGACGCCCGGGACTTCTCGGCCGGCGAGCTGGTCGCGATGTTCCACTCCTACTTCCTCGGCTCGGCCGAGGGGCTGCTCTTCGACGTGCCGGTCGACGACTACGACACCGCGCTGTGGGCGCCGCTGGGCCGTCACCTCGCCGCGCACGGCGCCGAGGTCCGCACCGGCGAGGCCGTCGAGTCCGTGACCTCGGCCGGCGACGGCTCGCTCGACGTGCTGACCCACGCCGGCGCCACCCGGGTCGACGGCGTGGTGCTCGCGCTCGACCGGGCGCCGCTGCAGCAGCTCGTCGCCGCCTCGCCCGACCTCGGCGACGACGCGTGGCGGGCCTCGGTGGCCGGCCAGCGCTCGGCGCCGCCGTTCGCGGTCTGGCGGCTGTGGCTGGACCGCCGCGTGGTGCCGGGCGCCGCGCCGTTCCGCGCCACCAGCGGCTTCGGCCCGCTCGACAACGTCTCCGTGCTCGAGCTGCTCGAGGAGGGCGCCGCCCGCTGGACCGCCGAGCACGACGGCTCGGTCGTCGAGCTGCACGCGTACGCCGTCGACCCGGCGCGGGCCGACGGCCCCGGCGTCCAGGCGCTGCGCGAGCGGCTGTGGCGCGAGCTGCTGGCGCTGCACCCCGAGCTCGCCGGCGCCCGGATCCGCCACGAGGAGTGGCTCTGGCGCGACGACTGCCCGCTGGTGGGCACCGAGCCGTGGGCCTCGCGTCCCGGCGTCGTCACCCCCGACCCCCGGGTCGTCCTCGCCGGCGACGGCGTCCGCTGCGAGCTGCCCGTCGCGCTGATGGAGCGCGCCGCCACCACCGGGTTCCAGGCCGCCGACCGGCTGCTGTCGGCGTACGACGTCGCCGGCCACGGCGTCTGGACCGTCCCCACCTCCGGTCGCCACCGCGTCGTACCCCCCCTCGCCCGGCTGCTCGACCGCCGGGGGTAGGTGGGCGTCGCCGGGGGTGGTGGGCGCGGGGTGGGGTGGCGGGGCGCAGCGCCGTCGAGCCCCAGGCCCGCTTGTAAATCGGGGTTATGGACGCTCAACAAGGGTTGTTCCGGCCCCGGAGCGTCCACAGACCCGCGGTAGTCGCGGTCGGCGTCGGCGGTCCGGCGGCCCGGCGGCCCGGCGGTCCGGCGGCGTACGTGGGCAGCTCTCCGAGAGGGTTGTGGACGGTTCCAGGCCGTCAGGACCCGTGTTGAGCGTCCATAACCCCGATTTACATGCCGTACGCCGCCCCGCCGACCGACTCGCCCGCCGCCCCGACAGCCCCGGGCCGCGCGGGTCAGATCCCGTGGTGCTCGCCGCGGCGGCGCAGCTCGTAGCTGCGCTCGGCGTAGGTGAGGTCGTCGACCCAGAGGCGGCGGGCGACCTTGCGCATGGCGGGGCGCAGGGCGGGGGCGAGGTGGCGGGCGACGGCGAAGCCGGCGCGGTCGGAGGTGGCGATGGTGGCCTCGGTCATCATCGTGCGCGGCCGGCCGTCGGGGCCGGGGCCGAGCGGGGTGGCGTGGGTCTCGACCACGCTCCCGGCGCCCTCGCCCTCGGTGATCGTCATGACGATCGTGCGGGCGTCGGGGCAGGCGAACTCCGCGCGCACCGGCACCCCCCAGGTGCGGCTCAGCCGGAAGGTCACGTCGACGGTGAGCACGTGGTCGTCGCTGCGGTCCTCGACCACCGCGAGGTGGCTGAAGGAGTAGGGGTGGAACCACGAGCCGTGCCAGGGGTCGAGCCGGTTGGCGATGATGTCGCGCGGCTCGCAGACGCCCTCGACCTCGATCACCGCGGCGACCGAGTCGAAGGTCTCGGGGCGGCGGGTCAGCCGGGGCCGGGGGAGCGGGGTCTCGCCCTGGGTGGGCAGCTGCACCCAGAGCAGCACGCCGTCGTCGTGGGCGGTGTACGGCGTCCAGCCGGGCGCCCCGTCGGCGCCGATCGCCAGGCCGTGCCACCGGCAGTGCAGCTGGTCGCCCAGCACCTCGCAGTCGTCGAGCAGCGCGCCGAGGTGGGGACAGCTCCCGGGGCCGGCGACCACGCCGGTCGAGGAGCGCCACAGCGTGACCTCGCGGCCGCCGAGCATCCGGACGATCGAGCGGTCGCCGAGGTCGCGGCTGGCGCCGACGACGTACCAGCCGCCGGGGTCCCGGGCGAGCGCGGCGTCGAGCGAGCGGCGGATGCGGCGCGGGGAGGCGTCGCGCCAGCTCGGGGCGAGCCGGTCGCGCGGCGGCATCCGGCGCAGCTCGACCGGCACCCGCGACCGGGCCGGGGCGGAGGGAGAGTCGGGAGAGGGGGTCGCCGGGCGACGGGCCACGACGGTGCGCGCGGCGGTGCCGGCCTTGCGCCAGGTGGGCACCCGGGCCCGCTGGCTGAACACGTCGTAGTCGGACTCCTCGATCTTGTCGAGGATGCCGGAGTACAGGACACGGGCGGTGCGCACGCAGCGCTCGGCGGCGCCGGTGAGGTGGGCGAGGCCGCGGTCGGCCTCGACGTAGAGCTCCCGGTTGCGCGCGATCTCGAAGCGCATCAGCCGGCGCCAGTCCTCGGTGACGGTGCGGGCGGCGGGGTCCACGCCGAACCGCTCGAGGTCCTCCTGGGGCAGGTAGACCCGGCCGCGGTCGAGGTCCTCGTCGACGTCGCGCAGGAAGTTGGTCAGCTGGAACGCCAGCCCCAGGGCGCGGGCGGGCTCGAAGGCCAGCGGGCTGCGCGGCTGCAGCACCGGCAGCATCATCTCGCCGATCACCGCGGCCGAGCCGTCCATGTAGCCGAGCAGGTCCTCCCAGCTGCGGTAGCTGCTGGTGTCGAGGTCCTGCGCCATCGCGTCGAAGAACCGGTCGAAGCAGCCGGGGTCGATCGCGCACTCCTCGACGCTGCGGGCGACGGCGGCGAGCACCGGGTCGGGGCTGCTGCCGGTGGCCACGGCCTCGGTGAACCGGGCCCGGAAGGAGGCCAGCTCGGCGCGCGTCCGGGCCGTGTCGCGGCCCAGGGCGACGGCGTCGTCGACGATGTCGTCGGCGAGCCGGCACAGGGCGTACACGGCGTGCACGTGACGCCGCTGGGCGGCCGGCAGCAGCGCGGCACCCCAGAAGTACGTCGTGCCGTGCTTGCGGGTCAGGTCGGCCGCCTGGCGGTAGCCGACCTCGAGCACCGGGTCGAGCAGGGTCACCGGGCCACCGCCTCGCGTCGCGTTGCCGGGAGGTACGCCGTGGCGCGCTGGGCGGCGAGCTTGCCCGAGATCAGCACCATCGGGACGCCGACGCCGGGCGTGGTGCCGGAGCCGGCGAAGAACAGGCCGGGCACCCGCTTCTCCACGTTGGGCGGCCGGAACGGGCCGGTCTGGGCGAAGGTGTGGGCCAGCGCGAACGGCGTGCCCTGGGCCATCCCCTGCGCCTGCCAGTCGAGCGGGTCGACGAGCTCCTCGGCGACGATGTCGGTGGGGTAGCCCTCGGTCTCGAGGAACCGCAGCAGCGAGTCGCGCATCGGCGCCCGCTGGGCCCTCCAGTCGACCTTGCCGGCGAGGTTGGGCACCGGCTCCAGGACGTACATCGTGGTGCCGTCGGGCGCCGCGAGCGAGGGGTCGGTGAGCGAGGGCACCGTGACCAGCCGTGACGGGTCGGGCATCAGCCGGCCCTGCTTGATCAGCGCGTCGAAGGAGCTGTCCCAGGCCTCGCCGAAGTGGATGTTGTGGTGGTGGGTGCCCTCGGCGACCTGGCCGCGGGCGCCGACGTGCCACACCACGGCGGAGGGGGAGTAGGTGCCGTTGCGGACCACCCGGCCCGGCCGCAGGTCGGGCAGCAGCTGCTCGTAGGCGACCGGCAGGTCGAGGGTGCAGACCACCGCGTCGGCGCGCAGCTGCTCGCCGCCGTCGACCTCGACGCCGGCCACGCCGCCGTCGCCGCGACGCAGGATCCTGGTCACGGTCCGGCCGTAGCGCAGGTCGACGCCGCCGCGGGTGGCGGCGCGCTCCAGCGAGCGGGGCACCTCGCTCATCCCGCCCTCGGGGAAGTAGACGCCCTCGATGCAGTCCATGTAGGTGATCACGGCGTACAGGCTCAGCGCAGAGCTGGGCGGCAGGCCGGCGTACATCGCCTGGAACGTGAACAGCCGGCGCAGCCGCTCGTCGTCGAACCGGCGGCGCACGGCGGGACCGAGCCTGCCGAAGCCGCCCATGCCGACGAGGCGGGCCGCGGCGCCGGGGTTGCGCAGCAGGTCGAGCGGGGAGTCGAAGTTGGTGTCGATGAAGTGCGGGAGCTCGATGGCGTAGAGCCGCTCCAGCCACCCCACGAAGTCGTCGAACGCGGCTGCGTCCTTGCTGCCGCACTCGCGCGCGATCTCGGCGCGCATCGCCTCGTGGCCGGCGCGGACGTGGATCTCGCTGCCGTCGGCGAAGCGGGCGCGGTACGCCGGGTCGAGCTGGCGCAGCGTGATCACGTCGGCGAGCTCGCTGCCGGCGGCGCGGGTGGCGTCCTCGAGCAGCCCGGGCATGGTCATGACGGTGGGGCCGGTGTCGAAGGTGTAGCCCTCGCGCTCGACGCGGCCGGCGCGACCGCCGGGGATGGTGCCGCGCTCGACGACGACGACCTCGTGGCCGCTCCCGACGAGGTGACAGGCGGTGGCGAGGCCGGCGAGGCCGGCCCCGATGACGACGACGGTGCTCATGCGGGGTCCTCAGGGGGGTGGGGGTGGTCGCTCACCGCTGGCGCCAGGCGACGCGGCGGGCGACCTCGGCCAGCCCGGCGACACCCTCGTCGCTGAGCCGGTGGTGGTCGAGGGCGGTGAGGGAGCGGTCGACGCGCTGCTCGACCATCTCCTCCACCTCGTCGCGGACGCCGTCGCGCACCATCGCCTCGGCGAGGGTGACGACGTCGGCCTCGTCGTGGGTCCGGCGGCGCACGCGGCGCAGCGCCTGCGCGCCGGCGCCGCCCAGGCGCTGCTCGGCGAGGGCGAGCAGGACGGTGGACTTGCCCAGCCGCAGGTCGTCGCCGACCGGCTTGCCGGTGGCCTCGGGGCTGCCCCACACGCCGAGCAGGTCGTCGCGCAGCGCGAACGCCTCGCCGAGGTGGCGGCCGTAGTCGGTCAGCGGGGCCAGCGTGGCAGCGTCTGCCCCGGCCACGGTGGCGCCGAGCTCGACCGGGCGCTGCACGGTGTAGGCGCCCGACTTGGCGCGGGCCACCTCCAGCGCCCGGCGCAGCGCGTCGCCGTCGCCACCGCGGGCGGCGTCGGCGAGGTCGCGGGACTGGCCGCGGACCAGCTCGACGCAGGTGCGTCGCCACAGCCGGCGTACGTCGGGGGGCAGCTCGCCGACGAGGTCGTCGGCCTCCGCGTGCCCGAGGTCGCCGGCCAGCACGGCGATGGAGTCGCCGTAGCGCTCCGCGTCGTCGTGGCCGTCGGCCGCGCGGTGCCGCTCGGTGGCGACGACGTGGACCGCCGGACGCCCGCGGCGGGTGCCGGACCGGTCCATCACGTCGTCCTGGGCGAGGGCGAAGGCGTGCAGCAGCTCCAGGGCGGCCCCCACGGCGACCATCGCCTCCTGGGTGCCGGTGGCGGCGTCGGGCACCGCCGCCCAGCCCCAGTGGCACAGCAGCGGGCGGAACCGCTTGCCGCCGGCGAGGACCAGCCCGGCGAGCAGGTCGGGCACGTCCTGGTCGCCGAGCACCGTGTCGCAGGCCTCCGCGCCGGAGTGCCACTCCTCGCGCAGCGCGTCCAGCCGCTCGACGAGCAGCGCCTCGACGGCCCGCAGCGAGGACCCCGCGTCGGGGACCTGCTGCGGGACCGGCGCCAGGGCGGCGTTCACGCGGGCGGGCCGCTCTCGGGGTCCCCGGACAGCGGCAGCGCGGGTCCGAGGGCGCGGACCTGCAGCACCACCCAGGGGCTGAAGACCATCGGGGTGCGGGTCACCGCCTCGTGCAGGTCGGCCCAGTCCACCCACGCCGTCTCGGCGACCTCGGCCGGGTCGGGCCGCAGCGCGAGGTCGGCCTCGACGGCGACGGCGTGGACGGGGCACACCTCGTTCTCGACCACGCCGCCGGCGTCGACGGCGCGGTAGCGGAAGTCGGGCAGCACCAGCGTCGGCTCGCCCACGTCGACCCCCAGCTCCTCGGCCGTACGGCGCCGGGCCGCGGCCGCGGGCGACTCCCCGGGCCGGGGGTGGCCGCAGCAGGAGTTGGTCCAGACGCCCGGCCAGGTGCGCTTGTGCAGCGCGCGCCGGGTCAGCAGGGTGCGGCCCCGGGGGTCGAGGAGGTGCAGCGAGAAGGCGAGGTGCAGCGGGGTGTCGCTGTCGTGCACCGCCAGGCGCGGGGCGGTGCCGCGCGGGGTGCCGTCGTCGTCGAGCAGCACGACGTCGTCGGGGACGACCGTCGAGGTGGACGCGGGTCGCACGGTCACGGGGAGGGCTCCTGGGAGGGGTGCAGTGACTCCGACCCTAACCAGCGGTCCAACCCCGCGCACCACGCGCGGGCCGCGCGGGGACCCCGGGGGCACACTGGCGCCATGACGGCGGCGGAGGCGGGGCAGGAGACGGCGGTGGGCCCGGTGGTGGGCCCGGTGGCCGACGCGGTCGTGGTGGTGCGCGACCTGACGAAGGTCTACGGCACCGGCGACAGCGAGGTGCGGGCGCTCGACGGCGTCACGCTCGACCTCGGTCGCGGCGAGTTCACGGCCGTGATGGGGCCCTCGGGATCGGGCAAGTCGACCCTGATGCACTGCTGCGCCGCCCTGGACACCCCGACCTCGGGGCAGGTGCTGCTGGGCGAGGACGACCTCTCCCGGCTCGACGACGCCCGCCTCACCCGGCTGCGCCGCGACCGGCTCGGCTTCGTGTTCCAGTCCTTCAACCTGGTCCCGACGCTCTCGGCCGAGGAGAACGTCGCGCTCCCGCTCGCGATCGCCGGGCGCAAGCCCGACCCCGCCTGGTGGGACCTCGTGGTCGGGGCGGTGGGGATCGCCGACCGGCTCTCCCACCGGCCCCAGCAGCTCTCCGGCGGCCAGCAGCAGCGGGTCGCGGTCGCCCGCGCGCTGATGAGCCGGCCCACGGTGGTCTTCGCCGACGAGCCGACCGGCAACCTGGACTCCCGCTCGGGCGCCGAGGTGCTCTCGCTGCTGCGCCGCGCGGTCGACGAGTTCGGGCAGTCGATCGTGATGGTCACCCACGACCCGGTCGCCGCGGCGTACACCGACCGCGTCGTGTTCCTGGCCGACGGTCGGGTGGCCGGCGAGCTGCGCGACCCGACGCGGGAGTCGGTGCTCGCCCAGATGACCGTGCACGAGCGGGGCTGAGCGTGCTCAAGGCCGCCTGGAGGAGCCTGCTCGGGCGCCGGCTCCGGCTGCTGACCAGCACGCTCGCGATCGTGCTGGGCGTGGCCTTCGTCGCCGGCACGCTGATCTTCACCGACACCCTCGACCGCAGCTTCACCTCGATCTTCGACAGCTCGGTGGGCGACGTGGTCGTGGAGCCGTCGGGCGCGGCCAGCAGCGGCTCGGACCGTACGACGCTCACCGTGCCCGCCGACGTCGTGGACGAGCTCGCCGCGCTGCCCGGCGCGGCCCGCGCGGACGGCCGGGCGTCGGGGTCGGGCGTCTTCGCGATCGGCACCAACGGCCGGGTCGTCGGTGGCCAGGGCGCCCCCGGGATCTGGCGCAACGACTCGACCGCCCCCGCCGCCGGCGGCGTCGAGCCGCTGCAGGTGCTCCGCGGCCGCTCCCCGCGCGGCGAGGACGAGGTGGCGCTGGACACCGCGACCGCCCGGCGGGCGGGCTACGTCCTCGGCGACCAGGTGCGGCTGGTCAGCGTGGGCAAGCGGGCGCTGCTGACGCCGACCGTGGTCGGCCTGGCCGACTTCCCCGACGGCGGGTCGCTCAACGGGGCCAGCGTCGCGGTCTTCGACACCGCCACCACGCAGCGGCTGTTCCTCGAGGGCCGCGACGTGTTCACCAGCATCTGGGTCACCGCCCGCCCCGGCGTCAGCCAGGAGGAGCTGCAGCAGCAGGTGGCCGCGGCGCTGCCCGACGGACTGACGGCGACCACGGGGGAGCGGGCGGCCGCGGCGTCGGCCAGCGGGCTGCTGGAGGCGATCTCGTTCCTGACCGTGTTCCTGCTGGTCTTCGCCGGCATCGCCCTGGTCGTCGGCTCCTTCCTGATCGTCAACACCTTCTCGATGCTGGTGGCCCAGCGCAGCCGCGAGCTGGCGCTGCTGCGTGCCCTGGGCGCCTCGCGCGGGCAGGTGACGCGCTCGGTGCTGTTCGAGGCGCTGCTGGTCGGGCTGCTCGGCAGTGCCGTGGGCCTCGGCCTGGGGGTGCTGCTGGCGCTCGGCATCCAGGCGCTGTTCAGCCGGCTCGGGCTCGACCTGAGCTCGCAGCCCCTGGTCTTCGAGGCCCGTACGCCGCTCGCGGCGTTCGGTGTCGGGGTGCTGGTCACGGTCGTCGCGGCGTACCTCCCGGCCCGGCGCTCGGCCCGGATCGCCCCGGTCGCGGCGCTGCGCGACGACGTCGCGATGCCCGAGTCGGCGCTGCGGCTGCGCGGCTGGGCCGGCCTGCTGCTGGTCCTGGCGGGCGCCGGCGTCGGCGCGGTCGGCCTGCTGGCGAGCGTGGGCCAGCCCGGCTACTGGGTCGGCGCGGGCGCGCTGCTCTCGATCCTCGGCGTCGCCGCGGCCAGCCCGGTCGTGGCCCGGCCGTTCCTGCGCGTCGTCGGGGCGGCGTACGCCCGGTCGTTCGGGACCGTGGGCCGCCTCGCCGGCCAGAACGCGCTGCGCAACCCCCGGCGCACCGCCGCCACCGCCTCGGCGCTGATGATCGGGCTGACGCTGGTCACCACGATGTCGGTCGCCGGCAGCTCGGCCGGGGCCAGCGTCGACCGGACCGTCGACCGCAGCTTCCTCGGCGACGTCGTGGTCAGCAACGCGGTCGGCCAGCCGTTCAGCACCGAGGTCGCCGACCGGGTCGAGGGCGTCGAGGGCGTCGGCTCGGTCACCCGGCTGCGCACGGCGGAGAGCCGCACCGCCGACGGGCGGGCGTTCCTCACCGCGGCCGACCCGCGCACGCTGCCCGACGTGCTGCGTCTCGACCTGCTGGCCGGGTCGCTCGCGGACCTGCGCGGCGACACCCTCCTGGTCGGCGAGGAGCGCGCGCGCGAGGAGGGCCTCGGGGTCGGCGACACGATCACCTTCCGCTTCCCCAGCGGGCCGCGCGAGCTGCGCGTGGTCGGGATCCACGACGCCGCGGTGGCGGGCTACCTGACCACGCTCGAGGTGCTCCGCGAGGGCGGCTACCCGCCGGAGGACGCCGCGCTGCTCGTCGCCGTGGCCCCCGGTGCCGACGCCGGTGCGGTCAAGACCGGCATCGAGGACGTCACCGCCGACCTGCCGATCCTCACCGTCAAGGACCAGACGGAGTACGCCGCGGAGCAGCGCGCGCCGATCGACCGGCTGGTGCTGATGATCTACGCGCTGCTCGGCCTGGCCCTGGTGATCGCCGTCCTCGGGGTGGTCAACACCCTGGGTCTCTCGGTGGTCGAGCGCACCCGCGAGATCGGGCTGCTGCGCGCGATCGGGCTCGACCGGCGGCAGCTGCGGCGGATGATCGGGCTGGAGTCGGTGGCGATCGCGGTGCTCGGCGCGCTGCTCGGCCTCGGCCTCGGCCTGGTGTTCGGCCTCGCCCTGATGCAGTCGCTGCGCGACGAGGGGCTCGAGGTGACGCGGGTGCCCTGGGTGAGCCTGGCCGGCTACCTGCTCGCGGCGGTGGTGATCGGCCTGGTGGCCGCGGTGCTGCCCGCCCGCCGGGCCGGGCGGCTCGACGTCCTGGACGCGGTCTCGCAGGAGTAGACGCCCCAACCGGCGCCCTGGCCTAAGATTTCCCGGTCCGAGGGCGCACGGCGCTCCCGACCCCGGCTAGGTTGCTCGGGTGGCACGCTCGACCGACCCGGAGAAGGAGTCACCTTCGTGACAGAGGAGCGCTCGACGCGCGGCGGCGGTCGTCGTGGCCGCAAGCACGTGCTGGTCCGCGAGTACGTCCGGTCGGTGATCGTCAGCGCCGAGCCCGGCACGCCCGCGCCCTCCGAGCGCGACCTGGCCGAGCAGTTCGGCGTCGCCCGGATGACGGTGCGCCACGCCATCGACGCGCTGGTGGCCCAGGGGCTGCTCGAGCGGGTCGCCGGCCGCGGCACGTTCGTGACCAAGCCCCTGATCGACATGCAGATGCGGCTCTCGGCGTACACCGAGGAGATGGAGCGCCGCGGCAAGAAGCCGGAGTCCAAGACGCTCCTGGCCCGCCGCGAGAGCGCCGGCCCCGGCGTGGCCCGCGCGCTGGAGATCGAGGAGGGGTCCTCGATCGTGCACTGGCAGCGGCTGCGCCTCGCCGACGGCGTACCGATGGCGATCCAGCACGTCTACCTCTCCCTCGACCTGTTCCCGACCTTCCTCGACGAGGCGCTGCCGAGCAGCCTCTACTTCTGGCTCGCGATGCGCGACCTGATGCCGACGTGGGGCGAGGACTCCGTGCTCGCCGGCATCGCCACCGAGGACGAGACCGAGCACCTCGAGCTCGAGCCGGGATCCCCGGTGCTGCACATCTCCCGGCGCGCGTTCTGCCGGGAGAACGTCGTGGAGGTCACCCGCAGCGTCTACCGCGCCGACCGCTACACCCTGTGGGTCCCGGTGCTGCGCCCCGAGCACCTGCGCTAGTCGGCTGCCCGGCTGCCCGGCTGCCCGGCTGCCCGGGGCGCAGGCGTCGCGGCGTACCGCATGTAAATCGGGGTTATGGACGCTCCACCAGGGCCGTGACGGCCAGAAACCGTCCATAACCCTGTCCGAGCACGCCGACGTACGCCGCGAGGTGCTCACGGCCGGGTCGGACGGCCCTCCCAGCCCTCGGCGACGTCTACCGCGGGGCTGTGGACGCTCCGAGGCCGGGATAGCCCGTGATGAGCGTCCATAACCCCGATTTACAAGGGGCGCGGCGGGGGCTCGGCGCGGCGTACGGGCGGAGCGCAGGCGGTGCCCCGGGGGCTACTGGTCGGCGCGGGGGACGGTGTGGGTCGGCAGGTCGCCGACCGGGGCCACGGTGATGCCGGCGACCTCGCACACCCACGTCGGGTCCGGGCCGCCGAGGTCGGGCTGCACGTGCACGGGGTGGGGGTCGAGGTGGTCGCACCAGTGGCACAGCGGCCAGCGGCCGCGGGAGTCGAGCAGCGCGTCCTGGACGTCCTGCGCGACCAGGCCCACCACGAAGTCGCGGCCCTCGGCCCACTGCTCCAGCCACCACCCCCGGTCGGCCAGCGCCGCCTCGAGCAGCGAGACCGAGGCCGCGTCGGCCACGCCGGTCGTCTCCAGGTCGCGCAACACCAGCGCGCGTGCCGCCATGACGGGGTCGGGGGGTGTCACGATGACCATTGTGACCCCTGACCCCGCACGCCTCGACGTCGTCGTCACGCGGGCACGCGACGCGGCCCCCGCGCAGGCCGGCGGCGCCGACCGGCTGCTGCTCGGCTCGTTCCCCGGCGGCGCCCCCGAGCACGGCCACCACGCGCCCGAGCCGGCCCTGCTCTCCACCGTCGTGCGCGAGACCGACCTGCCCGTCTGGGTCGTGCTGCGCCACGACGCGCTGCCCTTCCACCGCCTGGTCGCCCTCGGGGCGACCTACCTGGAGCTGGGCGCCGCGGGGCTCGCGTTCGGGTTCCTCGACCGCGACCTCGAGGTCGACGGCGCCTCCTGCGCCGAGGTGTCCCGCGAGCTCGGCGACGTGCCCTGGCTCTTCGACGGCTTCGACGCCGCCCTGGAGCAGCGCACCGCCTGGCGCGACGTGCGCCACCTCCCGGGCCTCGACGGGGTGGTCACCGCCGGCTCCACCCGCGGGCTGGCCCACGGCGTCGAGGAGCTGCTCGCCCGGCTGCACGCCGACCCCGCGCTCGCGCCGCTCGTCGTGGCCGGCGGCGGGCTCACGCCCGAGCTGGTGCCGTGGCTGGCGCGGGCCGGCGTACGCCGCTTCGCCGTCGGCTCCTCGGCCCGTGAGGGCGGCTCCTGGAACCGCGCCTCGGTCGACGCCACCCGCGTCCGCACCTGGCGGATGCTGCTCGACGACGCCGTCGACCTCGCGCTGGGCGTGCCGGCCGGCTGAGGCCGATCAGGCGTTCTGGGGGAACCCCAGGTCGACGCCGCCGTGGCTGGGGTCCAGCCAGCGCGAGGTGACGACCTTGCCGCGGGTGTAGAAGTGCACGCCCTCGGTGCCGTGGGCGTGGCTGTCCCCGAACAGGCTGTTCTTCCAGCCGCCGAACGAGTAGTAGGACACCGGCACCGGGACCGGCACGTTGATGCCGACCATGCCGACCTCGACCTCGTGCTGGAACCGCCGGGCCGCCCCGCCGTCGTTGGTGAAGATGGCGGTGCCGTTGCCGTAGGGGTTGGCGTTGATCAGCGCCAGCCCCTCGTCGTACGACGCGACGCGGACCACCGAGAGCACCGGGCCGAAGATCTCGTCGTCGTAGACCGACATCCCCGGCGTCACCCGGTCGAGCAGCGTGGGGGAGAGGAAGAAGCCGTCGCCGTCGGCGTCGACCGGTGCGCCCCGGCCGTCGACGACCAGCTCGGCGCCCTCCGCGGCCCCCGCCTCGACGTAGGAGGTCACCTTGTCGCGGTGGGCGGCCGTGACGAGGGGACCCATGTCGCAGCCGCGGGTGCCGTCGCCGGTGCGCAGCGCGGCCATCCGCTCGGTGATGCGCGCGACCAGCTCGTCGGCGACGGTGTCGACCACGACCAGCGCGGAGATCGACATGCAGCGCTCGCCCGCGGACCCGAAGCCGGCGTTCACGGCCGCGTCGGCGGCGAGGTCGAGGTCGGCGTCGGGCAGCACCAGCATGTGGTTCTTGGCGCCGCCGAGGGCCTGCACCCGCTTGCCGTGGGCGGTGCCGGTCTCGTAGACGTAGCGCGCGATCGGGGTCGAGCCGACGAAGGACAGCGCCTTCACGTCGGGGTGGGTGAGCAGCGCGTCCACGGCCTCCTTGTCGCCGTTGACGACGTTCATGATGCCGTCGGGCAGGCCCGCCTCGCGCCACAGCTCGGCGACGGCGAGGGTGGCGCTGGGGTCCTTCTCGCTGGGCTTGACCACGACCGCGTTGCCGCAGGCGACCGCGACCGGGACGAACCACAGCGGCACCATCGCGGGGAAGTTGAACGGGGAGATCACGGCGACCACGCCGAGGCTCTGCCGCAGCGAGTACACGTCGACGTCGGTCGAGGCGTTCTCGGAGTACCCGCCCTTGAGCAGGTGCGGGATGCCGCACGCGAACTCGGCGACCTCGAGGCCGCGGGTGACCTCGCCGAGGGCGTCGGAGAGCACCTTGCCGTGCTCGGCGGTGATCAGGGCGGCGATCCGCTCGCGGTTCTCGTGCAGCAGCTGCCGGAACGCGAACAGCACCTGGGTGCGCTTGGCCAGCGACACCGAGGCCCACGAGTCGCGCCAGGCCGCCTTCGCGCCGGTGACGACCTCGTCGACGAGCGCGGCGGAGGCGAGGTCGAGGGTGCCCGTGACCTCGCCGGTGGCCGGGTTGAACACCTCGCTGGTGCGTTCGGAGGTGCCCTCCCAGGGCGAGCCGGCGACGAGGTGGGTGATCCGCGTGGTCATGGCGGCAACGTACTCGTACGCCGCCGCGCGGGTCAGCCGGCCTGGTGCGTCCGCAGCCAGATCGTCGAGGGCGCCTCGCGCAGCCCGGCCAGCGCCTCCTCGGAGAGCGCGGTCTCGACGTCGGTGACGACGTACCCCTGCTCGCCCCGGGTGGCGAGGTACTGCGCCGTCACGTTGGCCCGCTGCTCGGCCAGCACCTGGTTGACCGAGGCCAGCACGCCCGGGATGTTGCGGTGCAGCAGCGCGACGCGCGAGCCCTGCGTCAGCGCCGGGACCGGCACCTCGGGCAGGTTCACCGACAGCTCGGTGCTGCCGCCGCCGTGGTAGCGGGTCAGCTTGCCGGAGACGAACCAGCCGATCTCCTCCTGCGCCTCCTGCGTCGAGCCGCCGACGTGCGGGGTGAGGATGACGTTGGGCAGGCCACGCAGCGCCGACTCGAACTCGTCGCCCTGGGCCTTGGGCTCCACCGGGAAGACGTCGAGGGCGGCGCCCGCGACGTGGCCTGAGAGGATGTTCTCGCGCAGCGCCACGTCGTCGACGACCATGCCGCGCGAGGCGTTGATGAACAGCGACCGCGGCTTCATCTGGGCGAACTGCGCCGCGCCGAACAGGCCGGCGTTGCCCGGCCGGCCGTCGACGTGCAGCGAGACCACGTCGGCCTGCTCCAGCAGCGCCTCCAGGGTCGGCACCCGGCGGGCGTTGCCGTGGGCGAGCCGGTCGGCGGTGTCGAAGAAGATGACCCGCAGGCCCATCGACTCGGCCAGGTTGGACAGCTGGGTGCCGATGTTGCCGTAGCCGACGATGCCGAGCGTCCGGCCACGCACCTCGTGGCTGCCCTGGGCCGACTTGTCCCACACGCCGGCGTGCATCCGCTCGGTCTTCTCGGTGAGCCGCCGTGCGAGCGCGATGATCTCGCCGATGACGAGCTCGACGACGCTGCGGGTGTTGGAGTACGGCGCGTTGAACACCGCGATGCCGCGCTCCGCGGCCGCCGCGAGGTCGATCTGGTTGGTGCCGATGCAGAACGCGCCGATCGCCCGCAGGTCGGGGCAGGCGTCCAGGACGCGCTCGGTGACCTTGGTGTTGGAGCGGATCCCCACCAGGGTCTTCCCCTGCAGCGCCTCGACCAGGTCGTCCTCGACCAGCGACCCGGGGCGGGTGTGGACCAGGACGTCGTTGCGCTCGAACACCTCGGTCGCGACGGGGTGGATGTTCTCCAGGAGCAGGACTTCGGGCTTGGTCACCCTGCCGAGTTTACGAGGGCTCGGCGGCCGGCCCTCGCCCCGCACCTGTCGCGAGACGGTGGGGTGGGTGTGTCGGACCGGCCCGGGCGTACGCAGACGCGCGGACACAGGTCCGGCGGAGCGCGGCCTTCGCCCGGGTTCGTCCCGGTGGCGGGCGTACCTGTGTCCGCGCGTCTGCGAGCGGGGAGGGGGCCTCAGAGGTCGCCAGCGTCGAGGATCCGGTAGGCGTAGCCCTGCTCGGCGAGGAAGCGCTGACGGTTCTGGGCGAAGTCGGCGTCGACGGTGTCGCGGCTGACGATGGTGTAGAACCGGGCCGGCTTCTGGGTGCCGTCGGCGCCCTTGGCCTTGGGGCGCAGCAGCCGGCCGAGGCGCTGGGCCTCCTCCTGGCGGGAGCCGAACGAGCCGCTGACCTGGATCGCGACGGCGGCGCCGGGGAGGTCGACGGAGAAGTTGGCGACCTTGGAGACCACGAGCAGCGGGATCTCGCCGTGGCGGAAGCCCTCGAAGAGGCGCTCGCGCTCCTTGACGCTGGTCTCGCCCTTGATCACGGGGGCGTCGAGGTGGGCGGCGAGCTCGTCGAGCTGGTCGAGGTACTGGCCGATCACCAGGGTCGGCTCGCCCGGGTGCTGGGAGACGAGGTGCGCGGCGACCTTGACCTTCTCGTGGGTGCAGCTGGCGAGGCGGTAGCGCTCCTCGGGCTCGGCCGTGGCGTACGCCAGCCGCTCGGACTCCGGCAGCGTCACCCGCACCTCGACGCAGTCGGCGGGGGCGATCCAGCCCTGGCTCTCGATGTCCTTCCAGGGGGCGTCGTACCGCTTGGGCCCGATCAGGCTGAACACGTCGCCCTCGCGGCCGTCCTCGCGCACCAGCGTGGCGGTGAGACCGACGCGGCGGCGCGCCTGGAGGTCGGCGGTCATCCGGAAGATCGGCGCGGGCAGCAGGTGCACCTCGTCGTAGACGATCAGGCCCCAGTCCTTGGCGTCGAGCAGCTCGAGGTGGGGGTACACGCCCTTGCGACGCATCGTGAGCACCTGGTACGTCGCGATGGTGACCGGCTTGACCTCCTTCTTGGCCCCGGAGTACTCGCCGATCTCGTCCTCGGTCAGCGACGTACGCCGGATCAGCTCGCTCTTCCACTGCCGGGCGCTGACGGTGTTGGTGACCAGGATCAGCGTGGTCGCCTTGGCCTGGGCCATCGCGGCCGCGCCGACCAGGGTCTTGCCGGCGCCGCAGGGCAGCACCACGACGCCGGAGCCGCCGTGCCAGAACGACTCGGCCGCCTCGCGCTGGTAGGGCCGCAGCTGCCACTCGGTCTGGTCGAGCTCGATGGCGTGGGCCTCGCCGTCGACGTACCCCGCGAAGTCCTCGGCCGGCCAGCCGAGCTTGAGCAGCGCCTGCTTGAGGTTGCCGCGCTGGCTGGGGTGGACCGCGACGTGGTCGGGGTCGAGCCGCTCGCCGAGCATCCCGGAGACCTTCTTGGAGCGGATCACCTCCTCGAACACGGCGCGGTCGGTGCTGGAGAGGACCAGGCCGTGGGCGGGGTGCTTGTCGAGGCGGATCCGGCCGTAGCGGTCCATGGTCTCGGCGACGTCGACGAGCAGCGCGTGCGGGACGGCGTACCGGCTGAAGGTGAGCAGCACGTTGACGACCTGCTCGGCGTCGTGGCCGGCGGCGCGCGCGTTCCACAGCCCCAGCGGGGTCAGCCGGTAGGTGTGGATGTGCTCGGGGCTGCGCTCGAGCTCGGCGAAGGGCGCGATCGCCTTGCGGGCGGCGTCGGCCTGCTCGTGGTCGACCTCGAGGAGGAGGGTCTTGTCCGACTGGACGATGAGGGGGCCGTCGTTCACCGCTCGAGCCTACGGAGGGGGCGTGCGGGGCGTGCGACCGGAGAGGCCCAGCACCCGGTCGAAGTACGCCGCCTCGTCGGGCACGGGGACGACGGGGCCGAACAGCTCGCCCCGGTCCGACCCGTCGGGCACCTCCGGCGAGGGCGACACGATCGGCAGCACGGCGTCGCACTCGGTGTCGCTCGGCTCGTAGGCCTGGCCCGTCGCGAGGGCCAGGTCGGCGCCGTGCAGCAGCACCTCGTCGAGCGCGACCAGCCCGGCGACCTCACCGGGCAGCTCGACCCCGCCGGCCCGGGTCATCCCGGTCCAGGCGTCCGGCTGCCGCCACGCCGCGGCCAGCTCGCCCAGGACCGCGGGCAGCTGCGTACGCCAGTCGTCGGGCAGCGGGTCGTCGACCGGCGCCGGCGGGGTGCGCGTGGTCGGACCGTCGACCTTGGCGGCGGCGTCGCGGAAGGCCACGGCGAGACCGAGCAGGTGCTGGAGCACCTGGCGCACGGAGCCCGCGGGGGTCGGCCGGTCGAGGTGGTCGTCGGCCACCGCGGTGGCGACGGCGGCGGTACGGTCGGTGGTGGGCGTCAGGTCGATCATGGTGGGCAGACCGGCGCGGACCGGCGTACTCATCGGGGCTGGACGTCGTTCTCGGTGGCTTGACGTCTGTTGCAACAGACGTCAGGTGACTGATTACCCGGACGTCCGGGTAATCAGCGCGACGACCCGCGCTGCCGATTCACGGCGGTGATGCGGTGTACGGCGAAGGGGCGGTCGGCGTCGCTGCGCTCGTCGTACGCCGTGAGCTGGCCACCCTCGACGCCCACCGGCGTTCTCATCGGGGCTGGACGTCGTTCTCGGTGGCTTGACGTCTGTTGCAACAGACGTCAGGGGACTGATTACCCGGACGTCCGGGTAATCAGCGCGACGACCCGCGCTGCCGACTCACGGCGGTGATGCGGTGGACGGCGAAGGTGCGGTCGGCGTCGCTGCGCTCGTCGTACGCCGTGAGCTGGCCGCCCTCGACGCGCACCGGCGTGACGACCCGCTCGGCGACGGTGCCGTCGTTGCCGACGTAGCCGATCACCAGCTCGCCGCGGGTCTCCACGGCCTCGCGGAGCAGCGCGATCACGTCGGCCGGGGTGGAGGCGCTCAGCGCGCGCTCGGAGCGGGTGCGGGTGGTGCGGTCGCCGGAGCGCACGGCGGCGACGACGGCGCCGGTGCGGGCGGCGCTGCGTACGGCGGGCGGGGAGCCGCGGCGGGGGGCGCGGGCGCGGAACACGTCGGGGCGGGCGACCTGGACGGTGCCGTCGGCGGCCTCCACGACCGGGGCCAGCCCGAGCTCGCGCAGCCGGGGCAGCAGCGTGCCGAGCGCGACGTCGGAGACCAGCACGGTGGGAGCGAGGCGGCGCAGCCGCAGCGTGGCGGCGCCGGGGGCGTGGAGCAGCTCGGTCAGCGCGGTCTCGTCGTCGCTGCGCAGGAACGACTCGGCCCGGCCGGCGCGCAGCGTGCCGAAGCGGCGCGAGACGTCGTCGACGAGGTAGGTCAGCGACTGCGGCACCGGCGTGCGCGAGATCGAGCCGACGAACTCGTGCACCTCGGCCGCGGACCAGCCGGCGTCGAAGGCGCGGCGCACCGAGGACCCGGCGAAGCGGTAGACGGTGGCGCCGCCGCGCGACTCCACGTCGGCCACCATCGCGAGCCGGCGGGTGACGTCGTGCTCGAGCGGCCCGGGCGCGACGGCGGTCAGGTCGGCCTGGAGCAGCACGTGGTCCACGGGCCGGGGCAGCAGGGCGGCGAGGGCGTCGACCACCTCGCCCTGGTCGTCACCCGCGAGCAGCCGACGGGCGACGTCGCCGGGACCGTCGAGGCCGGTGAGGCCGAGCAGGGCGGCCTGGGCCAGCAGCGGGGCGACCTGCTGCCAGCGCGACGCGGGCCGTCGGGGCCGGCGCCAGCGCAGCCGCTCCACCAGGGACGGCACGCCGGTGACGGGGGCGAGCACCACGCCGGGCGGCAGCGCGGCGAGCTCGTGGAGCACGTCGTGGCGCAGGTCGCGCAGCCAGCTGCGCTCGAGGTCGGAGGAGAGGGCGTTGACCGGCTTGTCGGCCACGCGGCCGCCGACCAGCGAGACCAGCCGCGGCGAGTCCAGCCACGCCCGGGCCAGCCGCAGCCAGCGGTGGGCGGCGTCGCCGACCAGCCAGGCGTCGTACGCCTCGGTCGGCAGCCAGGCGCCGTCGAGGTCGTCGGTCATGCCCTGGGCGAGCAGCCCGGCCGCGGCCGCGGTCTCGACCACGAGGGCGGCGACGTCGGTCTCGACGTGGAGCAGGCCGGTGGTCGCCTTGAGGTCGCGCACGCTCAGGCCGCCGCCCTTGAGCGCGGGCGGCGCGTGGGTGCCCCAGCGGTCGAGGAGGAGCTCGGTGCGGCGCACCGCCTCGAAGGCGGCGCCGGCCGCGGCGCGGTCGACGAGCGCGGCGTCGCGCTCGGAGGTGGCCAGCACGGGAGGCGCGTCGAGCGGGTGCCCCGCCGCGGCGTACCACCCCAGGCGGACGCTCCACGGCACCACCACGTGCCGCTCGTCGCGCCGGGCCAGCAGGCCGGCGGCGACCAGGTCGGCGGTGGGTCCGGGACGCCCGCTCCAGCGGCCCTCGGCCAGCGTGGTGACGAGGTGGTCGAGGATGGCGCGGGCCTGCGGCTCCAGGTCGGCCAGCAGCGCCGCGACGCGATCGGCCGGGGGGCCGGCGGGCACGCCGAGCAGGTCGCCCACGACGCTGACCGGCCGTGACGGGGTGCCCCAGACCAGCGCCAGCAGGTCGAGCCGGTCCACCGCGGCGTCCACCGCCTCGGCGGGGGCGGGCAGGTCGTGCGGGTCGCTGCCCTGCACCAGCGCCTGCAGGACCGTCAGCTCCAGCAGGTCGAGTCCGTCCAGCGCCCGCAGCACCGAGCTGCGCACCACCACGCGCGCCGCCAGCTGGGAGGAGTCGTGCGGCGCGGGCGTGGCGAGGTCGGGGCGGGCCAGCAGGAGCGCCGTCAGCCGCTCGTCGGGCCAGCCACGGAGCTGGTCGGCGAGGGAGCGGGGAGCGGCGGTGGACATCCGTCGAATTCTACGGGCCCGGTCGCGGCGTCGTCGCCCCGAGCGCTGCGCTGGCAGGATCACGGCATGGAGGTGGCCGGCGAGATCCTGGAGCAGCTGCTCGCGGGTGCCGGGCGCGAGCAGCTCGAGGCCACCGTCGCCCGGGCCGAGGCGGACGCCGACCCGGAGGCGCGCGAACGGCTGGGCCGCGTCCGCGAGCTCGCCGACCGGGTCCGTGAGCAGATGGAGCGCCAGCGCAGCCGCGAGGCCGAGCTGTCCGGTCTCTACGAGACCGCGCGCGACCTGACCGCGATCCGCGACCTCGACGAGATCCTGGCCGCGATCGTGCGCCGGGCGCGGCAGCTGCTCGGGGCCGACATGACCTACCTCTCCCTCAACGACGAGGCCGACGGGGCGTCGTACATGAAGGTCACCGACGGCGCGCTGACCCCGGAGTTCCGGCGGCTGCGCCTGCCCTTCGGCACCGGGCTGCTCGGGCTGGTGGCGCAGTCGGGGGCGCCGTACTTCACCGAGGACTACCGGGCCGACGAGCGGTTCCTGCACCGCGACGACATCGACACCGCCGTCGACGGGGAGCAGATCCGCGCCATCCTCGGCGTGCCGCTCGAGGTCGAGGGCACGGTCATCGGTGCGCTGCTCGCCGTGCACCGGCGGGTGCGGCCGTTCCCGGCCGACGAGGTGACGCTGCTGACCTCGTTCGCCGCGCACGCCGCGGTCGCGCTCGAGAACGCCCGGCTGTTCCAGCAGGCGCGGGACGCCGCGGCGGCGGCCGACGCCGCGAGCGCCGAGCTGCGGGCCCGGGGCGAGGCGACCGAGCGGGCCGCGCACGCCCACGACCTGCTCACCGACGTGCTGCTGCACCGCGGCGGCGTCGTCCAGGTCGCCGACGTGCTGGCCGAGGTGCTGGGCGGTCGCGTCGCGGCGTACGACGACGAGGGTCGCCAGCTCGCCGGGGAGCCCGCCGACCCGCCCGACGGGGTCGCCGCGGCCGTGCTCGAGGCGCGCTCCTCGGGCCGCTGCGTGCGCACCGACGCCGGTGACTGGGTGGCGGCGGCCACCGCCGGCGACGAGCACCTCGGCACGCTGGTGCTGCGCACCGACGGCCCGATGGGACTGCCCGAGCGGCGCACCCTGGAGCGGGCCGCGCTGGTGACCGCGATGGTGCTGCTCTTCGGGCGCAGCGAGGCCGCCGCGGAGAGCCGGGTGCGCGGTGAGCTCGTGGCCGACCTGCTCGCCGCCCGGCCCCAGGACCCCGAGCGGCTGCGGGTGCGGGCCCGGCAGCAGGGGGCCGTCGTCGACGGCGACCTGGCCGTCGCGGTGGCCCGGCACGCCTCCGAGCGCGCGGGACAGCGCGTGGTCGGCACCCTCGCCCGGGAGCTGCGCGGGCTCGGTGCGGTCCACGAGGGCCAGGTGGTGCTGGTGGCCCGGTGCGAGCCGGTGGCGCTGGGCGAGCAGCTGCGCGACCGCCTCGGCGGCGCGACCGTGGGCGTCGCCGCGGTCGCGGACGGGCTCGCGGGCGTCGCCGCCGCGTGGCGCGAGGCCCGGCAGACGCTGGCGGTGCTGTTCCGGCTGGGTCGCACCGGCGAGGTGGCCGACCCGGCGGCGCTGGGCCTGGCCCGGCTGCTGCTGGGCGACAACGGACCGGCCGAGGTCGACGAGTTCGTGCAGCGCACCATCGGACCGCTGCTGCGCTACGACGCCGAGCGCGACACCCGGCTGGTCGAGACGCTGGCGGTGTGGCTCGACGCGAGCGGCAGCCTGCGCGAGACCGCGCAGCGGCTGCACGTGCACCCCAACACCGTCACCCAGCGGCTCGACCGGGTCGGTCGGCTGCTGGGCCCGGACTGGCGCACCGGGGCGCGTCGCCTCGACGTGCACCTGGCGCTGCAGACCCACCGGCTCCGCGACCTGATGTGACCTGCCCACACCCAGGTGCCCTGAAGGTGGGCCCCACCACATCGCCAGGCGGCGGCGTGCCGCCGTAGCGTCGCGGGCATGACCTCCCTCACACCCGGCGAGCCCGTGCTCGGCGGCCGCACCGCGCTGGTCACCGGCGCCGGCAGCGGCATCGGCCGCGCCGTCGCCGAGGCCCTGGCCGCGCAGGGCGCGACCGTCCTCGCGCTCGACGTCGACGGCGACCGCGCGCAGGAGACCGCCGCGGCGGTCGGGGGAGAGGCCCTGGTGGCCGACCTCTCCGACCGGGCCGCGATCGAGGCCCTCGACCTCGGCGCCCGGGGCGTCGACGTGCTGGTCAACAACGCCGGCATCCAGCACGTCGCCCCGGTCGAGGACTTCGACCCCGACCGGTTCGCGCTGATCCACGCGATCATGCTGCAGGCGCCGTTCCTGCTCGCCCGCGCCGTCCTGCCCGGGATGTACGCCGCGGGGTGGGGCCGCCTGGTCCACGTCTCCTCGGTCCACGGCCACCGCGCCTCGGCGTACAAGTCGGCCTACGTCAGCGCCAAGCACGGCCTGGAGGGACTCTCCAAGGTCCTCGCCCTCGAGGGCGCGGCGCAGGGCGTCACCAGCAACACCGTCTGCCCCGGCTACGTGCGCACGCCGCTGGTCGAGGGCCAGATCGCCGACCAGGCGCGGAGCCACGGCATCGCCGAGGACGAGGTGCTCGACACCGTCCTGCTCGCCCGTACGCCGGTCAAGCGGCTCGTCGAGCCCGACGAGGTCGCCCGCACCGTCGCCTTCCTCTGCGGCCCCGGGTCGCAGTCGGTCAACGGCTCCTCGTTCCTCATGGACGGCGGCTGGACCGCGCAGTAGCGGCCCTCCCCACCCACCCAGGTCCTCGTCCCACCCGTCCCGCCGCACCGCCCGCCCACACCCCAGGAGATCCAGCCATGTCAGCACCCACCAGCGCCCCCCAGGGCGACACGACCCCGGACGCGAGCCGAACCGGCATCGTCAAGGTGGTGTTCGCGAGCCTGATCGGCACCGCCGTCGAGTGGTACGACTTCTTCCTCTACGGCTCCGCCGCCGCCCTCGTCTTCGGCACCCTGTTCTTCCCGGACGCCGACCCCGTGAACGCCACGCTGCTGGCCTTCGGCACCTACGCCGTCGGCTTCGTGGCGCGCCCCCTCGGCGGGGTCGTGTTCGGCCACTTCGGTGACCGCGTCGGGCGCAAGAAGATGCTCGTGGTCGCGCTGATGATGATGGGCGTCGCGACGTTCGCGATCGGGCTGCTGCCGACGTACGCCACGATCGGCGTCGCGGCGCCGATCCTGCTGCTCGTGTGCCGGCTGGTGCAGGGCTTCGCGGTCGGCGGCGAGTGGGGCGGTGCGGTGCTGATGGCCGCCGAGCACGGCGACGAGGCCCGACGCGGCTACTGGTCGTCGTGGCCGCAGGCCGGCGTCCCGCTGGGCAACCTGCTGGCCACCGGCGTGCTGTTCGTGCTCGCCGCCTTCCAGAGCGAGGCCGACTTCGAGGCGTGGGGCTGGCGGATCCCGTTCCTGCTCTCCGCCGTGCTGGTGCTGATCGGGCTCTACATCCGGCTGCAGCTCGAGGAGTCGCCGGTCTTCCAGGAGGCGCACGCCGAGATCAAGGAGAAGAAGTCCGAGTCCTCGCACATGCCGATCCTCGAGGTGGTCAAGAACTACCCCAAGGAGGTCTTCATCGCCATGGGGATGCGGATGGCCGAGAACATCAGCTACTACATCTTCACGATCGTCTCGATCACCTACGTCACGACCTACCTCGGCCAGGACAAGAGCCTGATCCTGAAGATGCTGCTCATCGGGGCCGCGCTGCAGTTCTTCCTGGTGCCGGCCGTCGGCCTGCTCTCGGACAAGGTCGGGCGCCGTCCCCTCTACTTCGCCGGCGCGCTCGGCGTCGGTGTCTGGACCTTCGTCTTCTTCGACCTGCTCGACACCAACCGGTCGGGCCCGATCCTGCTCGCGGTCGTTGTCGGGCTGTTCTTCCACACCCTGATGTACGCCCCGCAGGCGGCGTTCTTCTCCGAGCTGTTCGGCACCTCGGTGCGCTACACCGGCGCCTCGGTCGGCTACCAGCTGGCCTCGATCTTCGCCGGCGCCCTGGCGCCGATCATCGCCGTCAAGCTGCTCGGTCCCGAGGACGTCAAGAACACCTTCGCGGTGGGCGTGTACGTCGCCGTCGCCGCGGTCCTCACCATCGTCGCCGTCGCGTTCGCCAAGGAGACCAAGGCCTCCTCGCTGCGCCACGACCGCGTGGTGCGGGGTGCGCACGACTGATCCGCACCATCCACGACGGGCCCGACCGGCAGCCGGTCGGGCCCGTCGTCACGTGGTGGGGCGCTCCCCGGCCGCGGTCCGGTCGGCTACCTCGGCCACCCGGCGGGCGCGGGTGCCGGGCCGCTTCGCGCCGACGAGGTGGACCAGCGCCGCCCGGCGGGCCGAGCGGCCGAGCGCGTCCCACGTGGCCCGCGCGCCGCGCTCGTCCAGCGCCGCGGCCAGGTCGCCCGGCACGACGAGGTCCTCCACGTCGTCGAGCAGCGTCCAGGAGCCGTCGGCGACCGCCCGGTCGACGACCGCCTGCCCGGGCTCGCGCATCCGGCCCTCGGCGTACAACTTCTCCAGGCGCAGCTTGTTGGGCCGCGACCAGCCGCTGCCGGGGCGACGGCGGGTGAACCACATCATGGTGCGCTCGTCGTCGACCCCCTTCGAGGTCGCGTCGATCCAGCCGTGGGCGAGCGCCTCGAGCACCAGGTCGTCGTACGACGGGGCCGGCCGGCCGGTCGCCCGCCTCCACCACACCACCCACACCCCGGTGCCGCGGTCGTGGTGCTCGGCCAGCCAGGCGGCCCACTGCGCGACCGACTCGACGTGCAGCCGTTCGGAGTCCTCGCCCACCATGGCGCGACGCTAGCCTCGGGGGCGATGTCCGTCACCACCGAAGCGCCCCTGGTCTGGTACGTCAGCTACGGCTCCAACATGGCCGCCGACCGGCTCGCCACCTACCTCGCCGGCGGCGTCCCGGCCGGGGGCCGCCGCGCGAACCCCGGCGCGCGCGACGCCACCCCGCCGCTGCGCAGCGAGGCGGTCGACCTGCCCGGCGCGATCTACTTCGCGGGCGACTCGCGGCAGTGGGGCGGGGGCGTGGCGTTCTACGACCACGACGCCACCGACCGGGGTCCGGCCCACGCGCGGGCCTACCTGGTGACCGCCGCGCAGTTCGCCGACATCGCCGCGCAGGAGATGCACCGCGTCCCCGCCGCCGGCGACCCCGTGGAGCAGGTCGTCCTCGACGGCTTCGACCGCCGGCACGAGGTCGGACCCGGCCGTTACGAGACGCTGCTCGAGGTGGGCCGGCTCGAGGGCCGCCCGCTGCTCGTGTTCACCTCGCCCCACGGCATCGACGCCGTGCCCCACACCGAGCCGTCGCCGCACTACCTCTCGATGCTCGCGACCGGGCTGCGGGAGTCGCGCGGCTGGGACGAGGCGCGGTTCGCGGCGTACGTCGGGAGGGTGGTCGCCGGCTGAGTCACCACCTGGTGCGGCGCTGTGGTGCCCGAGTGCGGCGTACGCGCGTTGTCCAGGCGCCATAACTCCGCGTTACATGCGGGTCCCGGCCCGTCCCAGGTCTCCCGACCCGCCCTAGCCGAAGGTCGAGGCGGCGACGACCCGGCCGTCGCCGTCGGTGACCTCGAAGCCGGCGGCGCGGTCGCGCAGCACCCCGCTGTTGAGGTTGCAGGTCATCTCGCGGGCACCGGTGCCGACGAACTCGCCGGCGGGGTAGCGGCGCCCGCCCGAGCCGAGGACGTCGACGCGGTAGCGGTCGCCGGCCTCGAAGCCGCGCGCGCGCAGCTTCACCTCCACGCCCCAGGTGTGGTTGACCAGGGCGGCGGAGGCCCGGACGCCGGGGGCCTCGTCGCGGACGCTGACGGCCTCGGTGGGCACGGGCGGGATCGTCGGGGTCGGGTCGTCGGTCAGCGACTGCACCCCGAAGGAGAGCACCAGGGCGACGGCGGCGGCGACGCCGGCGATCCCGGCGGTCCGGGCCCACGACGTACGCCGCTCGGCCCGCGCCGCCTGCTCCACGGCGCCCAGGACGCGGTCGCCCAGGGCCGGGGGCGGCTCGCCGGGCGAGGCCGCCGGCCGGACGCGCAGGTCCGCCAGGGCGGCCGCGACGGGCGTGAGCTCGCCGAGCTCGGCCGTGCAGCGGTCGCACCCGTCGAGGTGCTGCTCCAGGCGGGCGGTCGACTCCTCGTCGAGCTGGCCCAGGACGTAGGCGCCCAGGTCGACCCGCAGCCGTTCGTGCTCGTTCACGGCGACACCTCCATCTCCTCCATCACCACGCGCAGCGCCTTGAGCCCGTAGAAGACCCGGCTGCGCAGCGTGCTCTCCGGCACCCCCAGCTCGGCCGCCACCTCGGCGTACGGCCGGTCGAGCAGGTAGGTCTGCTCCAGCGCCACCCGGTGGTCCTCCCCGAGCCGCCGCAGCGCCTCCTCGACCAGCCAGCGGTGCAGCAACCCCTCCCAGGCGTCGGGGCCGGCGGCCGCCGACTCCGCCAGCGTCTCGTGGTCGGCCAGGCCGCGCAGCCAGGGCCGGGCACCGCGGGCGCGGTGCAGGTCGACCACGACGTTGCGGGCGATGCCGAACAGCCAGGTGCGGAGCGCGGCGACCTGCGGGTCGTAGCGCTCCCGCGCCCGCCAGGCCCGCAGGAAGGTCTCCTGCACGGCGTCCTGCGCGAGCCCGGGGTCCCCGAGCCCGCGCAGCGCGAAGCGGTAGAGCTCGCCGCCGTGGGCGGCGTACGCCTCGCGCACCCCCTCCTCCCGGGAGAGGGAGGGGGTGCGCGGGGTGCGGCGGGTCAGCGCCATGCGGGAGGGGCTCCGGAGGGGTGAGGGGTCAGCCGCGGATCGGCACGGCGATGTCGCTCACCTGGGCCGAGCGGGGGAACGAGCCGACGTTGGCCGCCTTGCCGCTGACCAGCTGCACGAGGTACAGACGGTAGGTGCCGTTGACCTGCAGGGTGGCGAAACCGTTGCTCCGGCTCTCGATGATGTCGAAGCCGGCGTCGCTCCCGGCGTCGACGTTGAGCTTGCCGGTGGCCGAGAGCGTCCCGGCGTTGGCGGGGACCTGCGTGACGACCTGGTCGAGCGCGGTGTCGATGTCGTACAGCGTGGTCGCGGTGTCCGCCCGCAGGTCGTTGTTGGTGTACGCCGCGGCGGTGACGCCCGTGGAGATCGTCGCGGGAGTGGTGGGCGTGGGCGGGTAGGTCAGGGTGCCGTCCGCGGTCGTGGCCCCGCCGGGGTTGACGTCGTGGCGCAGGTTCTGGCCGGTGTCGCTGACCACGCGCAGCCGGTCGGCGACCGGGTTGAAGTCGATGTCGAAGTTGGTGCCGGAGAGGGCGACGGTGAGCTGGCTGACCTTGGTGGCCCGCGCCTTGCTGGCCACGGTGTAGACGCCGCCCTGGTCGCCCACGGCGTACAGCTTGCGGTCCTGGACGCGGTAGTCGATGCCGATCACCTTGGTGTCGCCGACGAGGCCGCTGACGGTGCCCAGCTTGGTGACCTTGCCCGGGCGCGTGACGGAGAAGGAGACGAGCTTGGTGCCGTCGACGAGGCCGACCGCCTGGCGGACCGCGGGCTTGCGGCTGGCGTCGGCGCTGGTGGCGACGGCGGGGACGGTCAGGGCGGCGACCAGGCCGCCGGCCACGAGCAGGGTGCGGGTGCGGTTCACGGGGAGCTCCTCGATCAAGGGGGGCGCAGCGGATGCGTGCACCGGTGGGTACGGCTGCCGTGCCGTGCGCGTTGAAGGGTCCTCGGAGTTTCTTCCCCGGAGCCGTTCCGGCTGGGAGCATCGGCGCCATGGCCGACCTCAGAGGAGTCCTCGGGCTCGCCGTCCTGCTGCTCGTCGCCGTCGCGTTCTCCCGGCACCGGCGCGGGATCAGCGTGCGCACCGTGGTCGCCGCGCTCGCCCTCCAGGTGGCCTTCGCGCTGCTGGTGCTGCGCTGGGGACCGGGGGAGGCCGCGCTGCGCTGGGTCTCGGGCCGGGTGGAGTCGCTGATCGGTTTCACCGAGGAGGGCACGCGCTTCGTCTTCGGGTCGCTGCTCGACGTCGGACCCGAGGACAGCCCGATCTTCGCGCTCAAGGTGCTGCCGGTGATCGTCTTCCTCGGCGCCCTGGTCTACCTGCTGTTCTACCTGCGGGTGATCCAGTGGGTCACGCACTGGGTCGGTGGCGCGATCGCCCGGCTGCTGCGCGTGACCAAGGTCGAGTCGATGTACGCCGCGACCGTGATCTTCCTGGGCCAGAGCGAGGCACCGCTGCTGGTCGCGCCGTACCTCGCCCGGGTCCGCACCGCGCAGCTGTTCGCGCTGATGACGGCCGGGTTCGCGGCCGCGGCCGGCTCGACGCTGGTCGGCTACTCCCTGCTCGGTGCGCCGCTGGAGTACCTCCTGGCCGCGACCGTGATGAACGCCCCGGCCGGCCTGCTGATGGCCAAGATCCTCTGGCCCGACAGCACCCCGGAGCCGGGATGGGCGGCCGTCGAGGGGCGCCCCGAGGACGCGGGCGCTCAGGACGACCTCGACGTCCGCACCGTGCGCGACGAGGAGTCGGCCAACGTCATCGACGCGGTCGGTCGTGGTGCCCTGGCGGGCGGCCGGATCGCGGTCACCGTGGGCGCCCTGCTGATCGCCTTCGTGGCGCTGATCGCGATGCTCAACGCGATGCTGTCGCGGGTCGGCAGCTGGGTCGGGGTCGACGACCTGACCTTCCAGGGCATCCTCGGCTGGCTGCTGGCGCCGCTCGCCTGGCTGCTCGGGGTGCCGTGGTCGGAGGCGCCCGAGGCGGGGTCGTTCATCGGCCAGAAGACCATCCTCAACGAGTTCGTGGCGTACGCCGACTTCGGCACCCAGGTCGACTCGCTCTCGCCGGTGACCGTCGTGGTGGTGACCTTCGCGCTGGCCGGGTTCGCCAACCTGGCCTCGATCGCGATCCAGATCGGCACCTACTCCGCGCTGGTGCCCGAGCGCCGCGGCGAGGTCGCCCGGCTCGGGCTGCTGGCCCTGCTCGGCGGTTCGCTGGCCAACCTGGCCAACGCCGCCATCGCGGGGCTGGTCGTCGCGACCTAGCGCCGTCCCGTCGTCCTGCGGCCGTCACGAGACCCACCTCCCCCCGGCGGTCGACGACCACCGGGCAGGACCCTCGATCGGTGTCCGTATGACGGACGAAACCCCAGGTCAGAGCCGGTTCTTGTCGGTGCTCGGTGCTTGGATGGATCCATGAGCAACCCGGTCGAGACCCCGGTCGAGAGCCCTGCCGGCGGGCACCCGTTGGCGGAGTTCACGACCCGGTTGCGGGCCCGTCTCGACCAGCTCACCGCGTCCAGCGCGCGGCCGGTGTGGGCGATGGACCCGGCCGAGCAGCGACACGTCCTGTCCGACCTGGCTGTCGCCACAGCGCAGCTGGAGGCGCTGCGGCTGCAGGTCCTGGCCGAGGCCGACCGGTCGGGCGCGACCGGTGCCGAGGCGTCGGCGTCGGCGGCGGAGTGGGTGGCCCACCACACCCGCCAGCGCCGGGTCCACGCCCGCTCCGACCTCCGTCTCGCCCGGGCGCTCGAGCACCACATCGCGACCGCGGCGGCGATGGCGGCCGGCGTCGTGAACGCCGACCAGGCCCGCGTGATCGTCCGGTCGGTCGACCGGCTCCCGTCCCGCGGTGAGTTCGCCGTCGACGCCGACCAGCGCGTGGCGGCCGAGCGGCACCTCGTGGCCCTCGCCCGCCACCACGACGCCAAGAGAGCTCGAGGTCCTCGGGGCCCGGTTGTTCGAGGTCGTCGCCCCCGACCTGGCCGAGGCGTACGAGGGCCGGCTGCTGGAGGCCCAGGAGGCGAGCCGCTGCGCGCAGGACCAGCCTCACGATGAGCCACACCGGCGACGGCCTGTGTCGCGGGAGGTTCACGATCCCGGCGTTGCACGGCGCGATGCTGTCCAAGGCCATCCTGGGGCTGGCCTCGCCGACCCGGTCCGTCGCGGACGGCGATGTCGTCATCGACCCCGAGCTGCCGGCCCCGGTGCGGCACGGGGTCGCGTTCACCCAGCTCCTGGAGTCACTCCCCGCCGACGCGCTGCCCACGGTCGCCGGCGGTGACATCACGGTCGTGGTGACGATGCGGCTGGACCAGCTGCTCGCCGACCTCGACACCGCCGGTGTCGCGGTCCTCGACACCGGCACCCGGATCTCCGCCGGCGAGGCCCGCCGCCTGGCCTGCGCCCACCGCGTCGTCCCGGCAGTGCTGGGCGGCGCGTCGGTCCCGCTCGACCTCGGCCGCTCCCGCCGGCTCCACACCAAGGCCCAGCGGCTCGCGCTGGCCCAGCGCGACGGCGGCTGCACCGCCGTGGGTTGCGACCGGCCGCCCGCGCTGTGCCACGCCCACCACGACCTCGCGTGGTCGACCGGCGGCGCGACCAGCGTGGAGAACGGTCGGCTGCTGTGCGGCCACCACCACCGCCGGGTCCACGACCCGGCGTACCACCACCGCATCCGACCCGACGGCAAGGTCGAGCTCCACCGACGCGAGTAGTGGCCGCTCCACCGAGCGGCCGCGCCACGACCCGTGACCCGGGTCACAGCCGCTGGCTAGGGTGCCCGGCATGGAGTCCTACGCCGCCGGAGAGACCACCCCGCCGCTCATCGAGCAGACGATCGGGGCCAACTTCGAGACGGCGGTCGCGGCGTACCCCGACCACGAGGCGCTGGTGGAGTTCGCCACCGGTCGGCGCTGGACCTACGCCGAGCTCGACCGCGAGGTAGACGCCTTCGCCCGCGGGCTGATGGGGGCCGGCATCGCGAAGGGGGACCGGATCGGGGTGTGGGCGCCCAACTGCGCGGAGTGGACGATCGCGCAGTACGGCTCGGCCAAGGCCGGCGCGGTCCTGGTCAACGTCAACCCGGCCTACCGCACCCACGAGCTGTCCTACGCGCTCCAGCAGTCCGGGCTGCGGCTGCTGGTCAGCGCGGAGAGCTTCAAGGGCAGTGACTACCGCGCGATGGTCGAGGACGTCGTGGCCGCCGGCGACCACGGCTCGCTGGAGCGCACCGTCCACATCGGCACGCCCGAGTGGGACGTGCTGCTGGCCGACGGGGAGGGGCTGCCCGAGGACGCGGTGGCCGAGCGGATGGCGACCCTGGCCCCCGGCGACGCCATCAACATCCAGTACACGAGCGGCACCACCGGCTACCCCAAGGGCGCCACGCTGAGCCACACCAACATCCTCAACAACGGCTTCTTCACCACTGAGCTGGTGGGGTTCACCGACGCCGACCGGCTCTGCATCCCGGTGCCCTTCTACCACTGCTTCGGCATGGTGATGGGCAACCTCGGCTGCACCACCCACGGCGCCACGATGGTCATCCCGGCTCCCGGGTTCGACCCGGAGACGACGCTGCGGTGCGTGGTCGAGGAGCGGTGCACGGCGCTGTACGGCGTACCGACGATGTTCATCGCGATGCAGCACCACCCGACCTTCGCCGACCACGACCTCTCCTCGCTGCGCACCGGCGTGATGGCCGGCTCGATCTGCCCGGTCGAGGTGATGAAGCACTGCATCGACGACATGCACATGGCCGAGGTCTCGATCGCCTACGGCATGACCGAGACCTCGCCGGTGTCGTGCCAGACCCGCGCCGACGACGACCTGGAGCGGCGTACCGCCACGATCGGGCGGGTCCACCCGCACGTCGAGGTGAAGGTCGTCGACCCGGCCACCGGCGAGACCGTCGAGCGGGGCACCCCCGGCGAGCTGTGCACCCGCGGCTACTCGGTGATGCTCGGCTACTGGCAGGACGAGGAGAAGACCGCCGAGGCCATCGACGCCGACGGCTGGATGCACACCGGCGACCTGGCCGAGATGCGGGAGGACGGCTACTGCAACATCGTCGGTCGCATCAAGGACATGGTCATCCGCGGCGGGGAGAACATCTACCCCCGCGAGATCGAGGAGTTCCTCTACACCCACCCCGACGTCGAGGACGTCCAGGTGATCGGCGTACCGGACGAGAGGTACGGCGAGGAGCTGTGCGCCTGGGTCAAGCTGCGCGCGGGTGCCGACCCGCTGGACGCCGCCGGGGTGCGGGCGTTCGCCACCGGCAGGCTGTCGCACTACAAGATCCCGCGCTACGTGCTGCTGGTCGAGGAGTTCCCGATGACGGTCACCGGCAAGATCCGCAAGGTGCAGATGCGCGAGGAGACCACCCGCCAGCTCGGGCTCTCCGGGACCGGGCACGCCTGAGTGTTCACGGGCGTGGATCGAGGGCTGGTAGGGCCGGGTGGGCATGGGTCATGCTGGGCAGATGTTGGATCGCATCCTGGTCGTTGCAGACCGCGTGCTCGGCAGGTGGGTGCCCGACCTGGGACACGCCCAGCCTGACCTGGAGGGCGCGGCGAGACTCAGGCGCATCGGTGTGCGCCTCGTCCTGTCGGCGGTGCTCGTCCAGAGCGTCGCCCACCTGGCGAACCTGGTGGTCTTCGGGCTCAGCATCACCCTTCTCGACGTCGACAAAGACGGTGGTGTGTTCTCGTGGGCATCAGTGGTGGTCACGTTCGTCGTGGCCTTCCAGCTTCTCGTGCTGGCCACTCAGGTGCCTCGTCGCGGCGCCCTCCTGGCGGTGGTCGCTGGTGCGGTCGCTTTCCTCTCCCTGGACGACTCGGTCCAGTTGCACGAGCGGGTGTCGGAGTGGAAGACGCAGCTCGGGCCGATCGCCCACTTCTCACGCACCTTCTGGCCGATCGTCTACCTGCCCCTCCTGGCGTTCGTCTTCCTGGTGCTGCTCGCCCTCGCCACGAAGATGAGGCGTGCCGAGGGTCGACTGATGGTGGTCGCGTTGATCGGGCTTGGAGTGGCGGTGCTCCTGGAGATGGGGTCCCCGGCCCTCTTCGCGCTGGGCTTCGACCACGGCCAGCTCGGCTACGAGTGGGAGGCAGTACTTGAGGAGGGGCTGGAGCTGGGGGCCTGGTCGCTCATCGCCCTCGCCATTGCAGCCACGACCGCGGTTTCGACACCAGGGGGAGCAACGCCCTCAGGACGCGGCCCCGGGCTGCCGGCCCCTCGGGTGGAGCCGGCCTCGTAGGTTGGTCCGGTGAGCACCGAGACCACCCCCCACGAGACCGTCGCCCGCCTGGCCGAGGAGTACTGGCAGCTCCACCTCGACACCCACCCGACCAGCGCGCACCTGCTGGGCGACTACCGCGCGGCCGGCGAGTTCGAGCGGGGCGACCGCGCCTCGGAGGACGCCGAGGTGGCGGCGCTGCGTGACCTCGGACGGCGGGCCGAGGCGGTCCCGGAGGACGGGCTCGACGAGCAGGACCGGATCACCCGCGCCGTGCTCCTCGACGACGCGGCCTCGCGCTCGGCACTGACCGAGCAGCGGCTGGCCGAGATCGGCGTCGACCCGATCTTCGGCCCGCAGGTCACGCTGCCGCTGCTCGCCGGGATGCTGGCGCTGCCGACGGCCGAGGTCGCCGAGGCGCTGGTCCCGAAGTACGCCGGGGTCGGCCGCTCCTACCGCGAGGCCGCCGAGCGGCTGCGCGAGGGGCTCGCCTCCGGACGCGTGCCGGCGGCCTTCGCCGTCGAGGACACCCTGGTGCAGCTCGAGCGGGTGCTCGGCACGCCCGTGGCCGACGACGGCCTGCTGCTGACCACCCGGCCGCCCCACGGGCTCGACGTCGACGGCTGGAAGGCCCGGCTCCGCGAGGTCGTGGAGCACGAGGTCCGGCCCGGGATGGCCGCCTACCGCGACGTGCTCCGCGACGAGCTGCTCGAGCACGCCCGCTCCGACGACCGGGTCGGCCTGACCCACCTGCCCGACGGCGACGCGTCGTACGCCGCCGCGCTGCGCTACTTCACCACCACCGACAAGACCGCCCAGGAGATCCACGACCTGGGGCTGGAGACGGTGGCCGCGCTGGCCGAGGAGTACCGCGCGCTCGGCCCCGAGGTCGTCGGCACCGACGACCTCGCCGGCATCTTCGAGGCGCTGCGCACCGACCCGGCGCTGCACTTCGAGCGCGGCGAGCAGCTGGTCGAGGCCTCCGAGGTCGCGATGGCGCGTGCCTGGGAGGCGATGCCCGACTGGTTCGAGGTGCTGCCCCAGGCGCCGTGCGGCGTGCAGGGCACGACGACCGGCGCCAAGGCGTTCTACTTCCCGCCCGCCTCCGACGGCAGCCGCGGCGGCACGTTCTTCATCAACGTGGAGGACCCGTCGTCGTGGGGCACCTTCGAGCTGGAGTCGATGGCCTTCCACGAGGGCATCCCCGGCCACCACCTCCAGCTCACCATCGCCGGTGAGCTCACCGGGGTGCCGGAGTTCCGCAAGCACCTGCACAACGCGGCGTACGCCGAGGGCTGGGGCCTCTACACCGAGCGGCTGGCCGACGAGATGGGGCTCTACTCCGGCCCCGTCGACCGGATCGGGATGCTCGCCGCCGACTCGATGCGCGCCTGCCGGCTGGTCGTCGACACCGGCATGCACGCGCTGGGCTGGAGCCGGCGGGAGGCGATCGACTACATGGTGGCCAACTCGCCGCTGCGCGAGTCGATGGTGCGCCCGGAGATCGACCGGTACGCCGTCACGCCCGGCCAGGCCTGCTCCTACATGGTCGGCCGCGTCGAGATCCAGCGGATGCGCGCCGAGGCCGAGGCCCGCCAGGGGGCCGGCTTCTCGGTCAAGGCGTTCCACTCCGCCGTCCTCGACTCCGGCTCGCTGCCGCTCGGGGTCCTCGACGACGTGGTGCGGGGGCGGCTGTCGTGACCGACCGGGCGGACAACGCGGGCGCACCGGGCGCACCGGGTGCACCGGGCACCGACGCCTGGCTGGCGGCCGAGCTCGACCGGCTGCTCGACTTCGCCGAGGCCGCCGCCGATCCCGACGGGGGCTTCGCCTACCTCGGCGACGACGGGCGCCCCGTCCCCGGGCGGCCGCTCGAGCTGTGGATCACCTGCCGGATGACGCACGTCTTCGCGCTGGGCCACCTGCTCGGCAGGCCCGGCGCCGGGGCGCTGGCCGACGTCGGGCTGGCCGGGCTGCGGGGTCGCTTCCACGACGCCGAGCACGGCGGCTGGTGGGCGCAGGTCGACGCCGACGGGCCCGTGACGACCGCCAAGACGGCGTACGAGCACGCGTTCGTGGTGCTGGCCGCCTCGAGCGCCACCGCCGCCGGCCGCCCCGGCGCGGGCGAGCTGCTCGCCGACGCGGTCGCGGTGCTGCTCGAGCACTTCTGGGACGACGACGCCGGGATGCTGGTGGAGGAGTGGGACGCGGCGTGGACCACGCTCGACGGCTACCGCGGCGTCAACGCCAACATGCACGGCGTCGAGGCGCTGCTCGCCGCCGCCGACGTGCTCGACGACCCCGCCCTGCGCGAGCGGGCCCAGCGCGTCACCACCCGCGTGGTCCGCGACCTCGCCCCGGCCCACGCGTGGCGGATCCCCGAGCACTTCGACGCCTCCTGGACGCCGCTGCCCGACTACCACCACGACCAGCCCGCCCACCCGTTCCGCCCCTACGGCGCCACCATCGGCCACTGGCTGGAGTGGTCGCGGCTGACGCTGCACCTGCGCGCCGCGCTCACGGACGCCACCGGGGAGGCGCCGGCCTGGATGCTCGAGCACGCGGTGGCGCTCTTCGACGCCGCGGTCCGGGAGGGCTGGCACACCGACGGTGCCGACGGCTTCGTCTACACCGTCGACTGGGACGGCCGACCGGTCGTGAGGGAGCGGATGCACTGGGTCGTGACCGAGGCGATCGCGGCCGCCGCGGCCCTGCGCCGGGCGACCGGCGAGGCGTCGTACGCCGCCCACGAGACCGCCTGGTGGGAGTACGCCGCGGCGTACCTCATCGACACCGAGCGGGGCTCGTGGCGCCACGAGCTCGACGCCGACAACCGGCCCAGCGCGGGCACCTGGGCCGGCAAGCCCGACGTCTACCACGCCGTCGGCGCCACGCTGGTGCCCCGGCTGCCGCTCAGCCCGACCGCGTCGGTGGCGCTGCGCGACGGGCTGGTCGGGGGCTAGCGGACCTCAGGCGACCCGGCGTCGCACCCGGCGCAGCAGCCACGCGCCGGCGGCCGCGACCACGACCTCCTGGGGCAGCCGGCGCACCGACTCGCGCTGGATGTCGCGGTGCCACTGGTCGAGCGCCTCGGGGAACGGCGAGCGGCCGAAGAACAGCGTGCTCGGCTTGTCGGCGTCCGGCAGGCAGGCCCCGGCCATCCCCGCCAGCACCCGCACCCGCGCGGCGGGCTCGGTGGTGCGCCACACCCAGGCCATCGCACCGAGCCCGACGAGGCCGTCGGGCACCGCGACCTGGAGGAAGATCCGGTCGTCGCCCCAGTGCGGGACCGTGTCCAGCGCGAAGTGCGAGGCCACGCCCAGCGCGAAGGCCGAGGCCGGGCCCGGGGCGGCGCGACCCACCAGGGCCCCCGACAGGACGTGGTTGGTGATCAGCACACCCGCAACCTAGACGCCCGACCCTGGCCCGTCGGGGAGCCGGACCGCGGACGTAGCCTGGACGACGTGGACGAGCAGCTGGTGGTCGGGTTCGACCTCGACATGACGCTGATCGACACCGTGCCCGGCTTCGCCGCCACGCTGGCCGCGCTGGGGGCCGAGCTCGGCGTCGAGCTGCCGATCGCCGAGCTGACCGGCAACCTGGGCCCGCCGCTCGACCTGGTCCTGGCGCCCCACCTGCCCGCGGCCGACGTCCCGGCCGCCATCGCCCGGTTCCGCGAGATCTACCCCGGCACCGCGGTCACCCCGACGCCCGCGACCCGGGGGGCGGCCGAGGCCCTGGCCGCCGTACGCCGCCACGGCGGCCGCACCCTGCTGGTCACCGGCAAGTTCACCCCCAACGCCCGGCTCCACGTCGAGCACCTCGGCCTGGACGTCGACGTGGTGGAGGGCGAGGTGTGGGGCGGCGCGAAGGGCGCGGTGCTGCAGCGCCACGGTGCCCACCTCTACGTCGGCGACCACGTCCACGACGTCGAGGGGGCGCGCGCCGCGGGCGTGCCGAGCGTCTCGGTGCTCACCGGCGGCTGCTCGGCCGAGGAGCTGCGCGAGGCCGGCACCGACGTCGTGCTCGCCGACCTGACCGGCTTCCCGGCGTGGCTCGACGCGTTCGTCCTGGCCGCCCGGCTGGAGCGGCTCGAGGCGCTGCTGCGCGGTCACGAGCGGGTGCTGGTGGCCTTCAGCGGGGGCGCCGACAGCGCGTTCCTGCTCGCGGCCGCCGTGCGGGCGCTGGGCCCCGACCGCGTCGCTGCCGCCACGGCGTACAGCGACTCGCTGCCGCTGTCCGAGCGCGACCCCGCCCGGGCGTTCGCGGAGTCGCTGGGCGTGCGCGTGCTGACGCCGCAGACCCACGAGATGGAGCGCGCGGGGTACCGCGCCAACGCCGGCGACCGCTGCGCCTTCTGCAAGTCCGAGCTGCTCGACGTGCTCGGTCCGCTGGCCGCGCAGGAGGGGTACGCCGTGGTCGCGACCGGCACCAACGCCGACGACGCCCGCGCCGGGTTCCGTCCGGGCATCGCGGCCGCCGCGGACCGTGGCGCGGTCACCCCGCTGCTCGACGCCGGCCTGACCAAGGAGCAGGTGCGCACCGCGTCGCGCGCCTGGGACCTGCCCACCTGGGACAAGCCCGCGGCCGCGTGCCTGTCCTCCCGCGTCGCCTTCGGCATCGAGATCACGCCGCGGCGCCTGGCCCGGGTCGAGCGCGCCGAGGCCGACCTGCGGGCGACGCTGGAGGCGGCCGGCCACCCGGTGCGCGACCTGCGGGTGCGCGACCTGGGCGACACCGCCCGCGTGGAGGTCGACCGCGACCTCGTCGAGGCGGCCGGCGACCACCTCGCCGTCGTGCTCGCCGCGGGCTTCGAGGCCGCCGAGGTCGACCCGCTGGGCTTCCGGTCCGGGTCCATGAACAGCCTGCTGCCGGACCCCGAGCGCTGGCGCTGAACTGCGTGGCCCCGGCCGCCACGCACCCACTAGGCTGGGTGGTCGCGGCCTCCAGGACCGCGCCCCACCCCCGACGCAACAGAAAGGCCGCTGCGGTGCCCACCGGAAAGGTCAAGTGGTACGACGCCGAGAAGGGCTTCGGCTTCCTCTCGCGCGAGGACGGCGAGGACGTCTACGTCCGCTCGTCCAACCTGCCCGCGGGGGTGGAGGCCCTCAAGGCCGGCACCCGCGTGGAGTTCGGGGTGCTCTCGGGCCGCAAGGGCGACCAGGCCCACCAGGTGCGCGTCCTCGAGGCGCCGGCTTCGGTGAGCCAGAACCGCCGGGCGGCCCAGCGCCGCAAGCCCGACGAGATGGTCACCATCGTGGAGGACCTGATCGGGCTGCTGGAGGGAGTGGAGGAGGGCTACCGCCACGGCCGCCACCCCGACGCCCGCACCGCCAAGCCGACCGCCAAGCTGCTCCGCGCGCTGGCCGACGAGCTCGAGCTCTAGGCCCGTTCCTCGGGCCTCGCTCCGTCCGCCGGCCGTCGGTGGCCGTCGGGGGCCGGGTCTAGGGTCGGCCCATGGCGATCAGCGAGCACGACCGGGAGCCGCTGCGCTCCCAGGAGGTCAGCGAGGGGCTCCCCGAGGGGTGGCGGCTGCTGCTCGGGCAGGTCGCCGTGCGCTACGCGACCGGTGACTTCGCGACCGGCGCCCGGCTGGTGCAGCGCATCGCCGAGCTCGCCGACGCGGCCGACCACCACCCCGACGTGGACCTGCGCTACCCGCACCTGACGGTCGGGCTCACCAGCCACGACGTCGGCGCCGTCACCCGCCGCGACCTGCGGCTCGCGGCGGCGATCGCCGAGGCGGCGGCGGCCGAGGGCGTGCCGCCCGGCGCCGCGCCCGACACCGTCGAGCTCGCGCTCGACACCCCCGACCCCGCGGCGGTCTCGCCGTTCTACGCCGCGCTGCTCGGCTACCAGAGCCCCTCGCCGCGGGACCTCGCCGACCCGGCGTCGCGCACCGTCCCGGTCTGGTTCCAGGAGTCCGACGCCACCGCGCCCGACCGGCAGCGGTGGCACCTCGACGTCCGGGTGCCGCACGACGAGGCGCAGCGCCGGCTCGAGGCCGTGGTCGAGGCGGGCGGTCGGCTGGTCGACGAGTCGCGGGCGCCGGCGTTCTGGGTGGTCGAGGACCCCGAGGGCAACCGGTCCTGCATCACCACCTGGCAGGGCCGTGACTGAGCCAGCCGCGTCCGACATGCGGGACGAGCGTCCCAGTTGTTGAGACGCCGGTCACCCTGGGTTGAGCCCTGACGGGGGTGGGGGCATGCTGGGCGCATGCGTTCCGACCTCCTCGTACGCACGCGACGCGTGAGCTGAGTCCCCCACTGGACTCGCGGCCACGCGTCGACCCCTCGTCAGCCGACCGGCTCGAGGGGTTTTTTGTTGCCACCGACCCACCTGACGACGACGAAGAGATGAGCAGATGAGCGAGCAGCACGCGGGTCAGACGACGCGGCCCAACCCCGGCCAGCGACTGGCCCAGGGCGTCGTGCAGGGCCCGGCGGCCCCCGAGGCGCCCACGGTGTCCGGGGCGCAGAGCCTGATCACGTCGCTGGAGCACGCCGGCGTGACCGACATCTTCGGCATCCCCGGCGGCGCCATCCTCCCGGCGTACGACCCGCTCTTCGACTCCTCCATCCGCCACATCCTGGTGCGTCACGAGCAGGGCGCCGGCCACGCCGCGCAGGGGTACGCCGCGGCGACCGGCCGCGTCGGCGTCTGCATGGCCACCTCGGGCCCCGGCGCCACCAACCTGGTGACCGCGCTGGCCGACGCCCACATGGACTCGGTCCCGATCGTGGCCATCACCGGCCAGGTCGGCGCGAGCATGATCGGCACCGACGCCTTCCAGGAGGCCGACATCCGGGGCATCACGATGCCCATCACCAAGCACAACTTCCTGGTCACCGACCCCGCCGACATCCCGCGCGTCGTGGCCGAGGCGTTCTACATCGCCTCCACCGGCCGCCCCGGCCCGGTCCTGGTCGACGTGGCCAAGTCGGCGCTGCAGGCGCAGACGACCTTCGTGTGGCCGACCGAGCTGAGCCTGCCCGGCTACCGACCCGTCACCAAGCCCCACGCCAAGCAGGTCCGCGAGGCCACCCGGCTCGTCCTCGAGGCGCGCAAGCCCGTCCTCTACGTCGGCGGCGGCGTGATCCGCGCCGACGCGTCGGCCGAGCTGCTCGAGCTCGCCGAGCTGACCGGCATCCCGGTCGTGACCACGCTGATGGCGCGCGGCGCGTTCCCCGACAGCCACGTCCAGAACCTCGGCATGCCGGGCATGCACGGCACCGTCGCCGCGGTCGCCGCGCTGCAGAAGAGCGACCTGCTGATCACCCTCGGCGCCCGGTTCGACGACCGCGTCACCGGCAACCTCGACTCGTTCGCGCCGCACGCCAAGGTGATCCACGCCGACATCGACCCGGCCGAGATCGGCAAGAACCGGATCGCCGACGTCCCGATCGTGGGCGACGCCCGCGAGACCATCACCGAGCTCGTCGCCGCACTGCGCGCCGAGCACGCGCAGGGCCGCACCGGCGACTACGCCGGCTGGGTGTCCTACCTCGCCGGGGTCAAGCAGCGCTACCCGCTGGGCTACGACACCCCCGAGGAGGGCCTGGCCCCGCAGTACGTCATCGAGCGGCTCTCGGCCATCGCCGGCCCCGAGGCGGTCTACGTCTCCGGCGTCGGGCAGCACCAGATGTGGGCGACCCACTTCGTGCAGTACGAGCACCCCCGCACCTGGCTGAACTCCGGCGGCCTCGGCACCATGGGGTACGCCGTCCCGGCCGCGATGGGCGCCAAGGTGGCCCGCCCCGAGGCCACCGTGTGGGCCATCGACGGCGACGGCTGCTTCCAGATGACCAACCAGGAGCTCGCCACCTGCACCATCGAGGGCATCCCGATCAAGGTCGCGCTGATCAACAACGAGTCGCTCGGCATGGTCCGGCAGTGGCAGACCCTGTTCTACGAGGGCCGCTACTCCAACACCGACCTGCACTCCAAGCGGGTGCCCGACTTCGTCAAGCTGGCCGAGGCGTACGGTGCCGTCGGCCTGACCTGCGACGACCCGGCCGACGTCGACGCCGTCATCCGCAAGGCGATGGAGATCAACGACGTGCCCGTCGTGATCGACTTCCGCGTCGAGCGCGACGCGATGGTGTGGCCGATGGTCGCCGCCGGCACGTCCAACGACGAGATCAAGTACGCCCGCGACCTGGCCCCCGACTTCGAGGAGGACGACCTGTGATGACCACCCACACCCTCTCGGTGCTGGTCGAGAACAAGCCCGGTGTGCTGACCCGCGTCGCCGCGCTGTTCAGCCGCCGCGGCTTCAACATCGACTCGCTGGCCGTCGGTCCGACCGAGCACCCCGAGATCTCGCGGATGACCATCGTGGTCAGCGTCGAGGGCCTCCCGCTCGAGCAGGTCACCAAGCAGCTCAACAAGCTGGTCGAGGTGCTCAAGATCGTCGAGCTCGACTACCGCGAGGCCGTCACCCGCGAGCTGCTGCTGGTCAAGGTGCGCGCCGACGCCGAGACCCGCGGCCAGGTCGTCGACGCCGTGCAGCTGTTCCGCGCCAAGGTCGTCGACGTGGCCCCCGACGCCATCACCATCGAGGTCACCGGCAACTCCGACAAGCTCAAGGACTTCCTCGCGGTGCTCGAGCCGTTCGGCATCCGCGAGCTCGTCCAGTCCGGCATGGTCGCCATCGGCCGGGGCAGCCGCTCCATCTCCGAGCGCACGGTCCGCCCGGTCCCCGTCCCCGTCCCCGTGGCCACCGCCGTCCCCGGCTGATCGAGCGCCCGCCCCCCCACATGTAAATCGGGGTTATGGACGCTCAACACGGCCTCTGCCGGGGCGAAACCGTCCACGACCCTCTCGAAGTCAGATCCACCCCTACCGAAGGAGAAGCCCCCCGTGGCTGAGATGTTCTACGACGACGACGCCGACCTGTCCCTGGTCCAGGGCAAGAACGTGGCCGTGATCGGCTACGGCTCGCAGGGCCACGCCCACGCGCTGTCCCTGCGCGACTCCGGCGTCGACGTCCGCGTCGGCCTGCAGCCCGGCTCGAAGTCCCGCGCCAAGGCCGAGGCCGAGGGCCTGCGCGTCGTGACCCCGGCCGAGGCCGCGGAGGAGGCCGACGTCATCGTCATCCTCGCCCCCGACCAGCACCAGCGGAAGCTGTACGCCGAGGAGATCGAGCCGCAGCTCGCGCCCGGCGACACCCTGGTGTTCGGCCACGGCTTCAACATCCGCTTCGGCTACATCACCCCGCCCGAGGGCGTCGACGTGTTCATGGTCGCCCCGAAGGGCCCCGGTCACCTGGTGCGTCGCGAGTACGTCGACGGGCGCGGCGTACCCGTCCTCGTCGCCGTTGAGGCCGACGCCTCCGGCACGGCGTGGGACCTCGCGCTGTCGTACGCCAAGGGCATCGGCGGCCTGCGCGCCGGCGGCATCAAGACCACCTTCACCGAGGAGACCGAGACCGACCTGTTCGGCGAGCAGGCCGTCCTGTGCGGTGGTGCGAGCCAGCTGGTGCAGTACGGCTTCGAGGTGCTGACCGAGGCCGGGTATCAGCCCGAGGTCGCCTACTTCGAGTGCCTGCACGAGCTGAAGCTGATCGTCGACCTGATGTACGAGGGCGGCATCGCCAAGCAGCGCTGGTCGGTCTCCGACACCGCCGAGTTCGGCGACTACGTCTCCGGCCCGCGCGTGATCACGCCCGACGTGAAGGCCCACATGGTCGAGGTCCTCGAGGACATCAAGAACGGGACGTTCGCCGAGCGGTTCATCACCGACCAGGAGAACGGCTCGCCGGAGTTCACCGAGTTCCGCAAGCGGGGCGAGTCGCACCCGATCGAGTCGACCGGCCGCGAGCTGCGCAAGCTGATGGCCTGGGTCAAGAGCCACGACTCCGACTACGTCGAGGGCACCTCGGCCCGCTGACCTGCGCCTGATCGCAGGTTCGCCGGGTTCCCCGGTGGTCCGACGCCCCGCCGGGGGCTCCTCCTCGGCGGGGCGTCTGCGTCCCCGGCGCAGTACGCCCCGGGCCGACGGCTGTGCGTGACGTCCTTCTCAGTCACCTGGCGGGTGTTGCAACACGCGCCAGGTGACTGATTCACCGGACGTCCGGTGAATCAGCAGCCGCCGTACGCCGCTTGAGCGACCCGCGACACTGGGGCCATGAGCCAGCTCGACACCCCGGTCCGGAGCCGACGGATGGGCCTGCTGCCCGCCGCGGTGGCGATGGGCGTGCTGGTGGTGGTGCTGTGGGTGCTCGAGGGCGTCGACCAGGCGACCGGCAACGCGCTGGACCCGTACGGCATCGAGCCGCGGCAGCTCGACAGCCTCGACAACGTCTTCTACGCACCGTGGCTGCACGGCGGCTACGGCCACCTGGTGTCCAACACCGTGCCGTTCTTCGTCCTCGGCGTGATCGTGCTGATGGACGGCTGGGGCCGCTGGCTGCGCACCAGCCTGGTGGTGGTGCTGGTCTCCGGGGCGGCGGTCTGGCTGCTCTCCCCGCCCGGCTCGCTCACGCTGGGCGCCAGCGGCGTGGTGTTCGGCTGGCTGACGTACCTGCTGGTCCGCGGCCTGTACTCCCGCAGCCCCGGCCAGGTGGCGACCGGGGTGGTGCTGTTCGTGGTGTACGGCGGGCTGCTGTGGGGCGTGCTGCCCACCGAGGCGGGCATCTCGTGGCAGGCCCACGCGGGCGGCGCGCTCGGCGGCCTGCTCGCGGCCCGGACCGCCCGCGGTCATCGACCCGACTAGGCGCCGGCTCCCCGGAGGAAACTGGTGCTTCCCGGGTGAAGCAACACGCGGGAAGCTGCGGTTTCACAGGGGACCCTGTGAAACCGCAGCCTGCGAGACCCCAGGAGCTACTTGACCTCCGAGCGCCGCACGAGCAGCACCCCGACGACCAGCGGGACGACCAGCCAGATCAGCCCGGACACGCCCAGCCGGGCCCACTCGCCCGAGCTCAGGCCGCCCTCGTAGAGCAGCGTGGAGCTGTACTGGAAGTCGACCCAGCCCTGGATGTCGGCGAACCACGACTGGTACGCCGCGAGCAGCCCGGCCATCGTCGGCACCAGGAACGCGTAGACGACGTACGCCGTGATGGCGGCCGGCGAGCTGCGCAGCAGCACCCCGAGGGTGAAGCCCATCAGCAGGCCGAGCACGTTGGCCAGCACGATGGTGGCCAGCTGGGAGAGGGAGAAGTCCCAGACCGGGTCGACGCCGTGCACGGCCGCGCCGAGCAGCTGGCCGAGCGCGCCGATGCCCATCGCGAGCAGCATCGAGACCACGCCGACGACCACGGCCACCACGGCCTTGGCGAGCAGCACCCGGCCGCGGTGGGGGACCAGGGCGAAGGTGGTCAGCCCGCTGCGCTGGGTCCACTCGCTGGTGACCGACAGGATCGCGATGACCGGCAGCAGCAGCGCCATCGGGAAGCCGACGGCGGAGGCGAAGTTGCCGTACACCTGCGCGTCGTCGGGGGCGAAGACGATCACCGCGGCGGTGGCCAGGGTGGCGGCGATGCCGATGCCGGCCAGCAGCCAGAACCCCGACCGGGTGTCGAACATCTTGCGGGCCTCGACGCCCGCGAGCCGGGTGAAGGGGATCGGGGCGAGCGTCGGTCGCGGCTCGGACAGGGACCCGGAGGTCGCGCGGACCTCGGTGGCGGGGGTGGTGACGGCGGTGCTCATGCTGCTGCTCCTTCACGCTGGCTGGTGGCGGTGAGCTCGAGGAACATCTCCTCCAGGCCCGCGCTGTCCGCGGACCGGAGCTCGGTGACCAGGACGCCGGCCGCGAACGCGACGGCCCCGATGCGGGCGGCCTCGGCGGCGGCCAGGACGGCCCCGTCGGGGGCCACGGTGTGCTCGATGCCGGCGCCGGCGAGGGCGGCGGCGAGGGCGCCGGTCTGCGAGGCGCGTACGACGCTGCCGGCGCCGGCCAGCAGCTCGGCCTTGGTGCCCTGGGCCACGATCCGGCCGTGGCCGATGACGACGAGGTCGTCGGCGACCACCTCGATCTCGTGGAGCAGGTGCGAGGACAGCAGCACGGTGCCGCCCTCGTCGGCGTAGCCCCGCAGCAGGTCGCGCATCCAGCGGATGCCGGCCGGGTCGAGGCCGTTGGCCGGCTCGTCGAGCACCAGGACCCGGGGGTCGCCGATCAGGGCGGTGGCGACGCCGAGCCGCTGCCGCATCCCCAGCGAGTAGTGGCGCACGCGGCGCTCGGCCTCGCGGTCGGTGAGGCCGACCACGTCGAGCATCTCCTCCACGCGGCGGCGCGGCAGGCCCATGGTGGCGGCCGCGATCCGCAGCGTCTCCCGGCCGGTGCGGCCGGCGTGCTGGGCCGAGGCGTCGAGCAGGACGCCGACCTCGCGGCCGGGGTTGGGCAGCTCGACGTAGCGGCGCCCGTCGATGGTCGCCGACCCGGAGGTGGCGGGAGTCAGGCCGACCATGATGCGCATGGTGGTGGACTTGCCGGCGCCGTTGGGACCGAGGAACCCGGTCACACGGCCCGGACGGGCGGTGAAGCTGACGTCGTCGACGGCGGTGAAGCCGGCGTACCGCTTGGAGAGCGACTCGATGCTGATCATGGGCCGAGCCTCGCCGCGACGGGCACCCGGGCACATCGGGTGTGTCCCTGGACCCACCCCTGGGGTGCCCCCTGACCCGCCCCCAGGGGTGGCCCCGGGTCGGTCAGGGTCGGGGGTGCGTCGTCCGGTCGGCGCGGAAGACCTGGGAGGGCTCGGCGTACCACCAGGTGTGGACCCCGAGGTCGCGCATCCCGATCGCCCGGGCCACCGCCCGCGAGGGCAGGTTGGGCACGTGGGTCAGCGCGAACACCTCCTCCAGGCCGTGGTCCAGCGCCCTCCCCAGGACCGCGGCGGCCGCCTCGCGGGCGTACCCCCGGCCCCAGCTGTCGGGGTGCAGGTGCCAGCCGATCTCGACCTCGCCCGAGGCCGCGTCCGGCAGCTCGAGGGTCAGCACCGACCCGACCGGGACCCCGGTCGCGCGCGGCACGACGGCCCACGACCCGAGCGGGGGCGAGGCCGAGCGGGCCGTGGCGCGGTCGATGTGCGCGTGCGCGGCGTCGAGGTCGGCCATCAGCCGCGGCGGTCCGTCGTCGAGCCACTGCGCGACCTCGACGCGGCTGAGGATGTCGAGCAGTCGGTCGGCCTCCTCGTGCCGCCAGGGGCGTACGACGAGCCGCTCGGTCTCGCAGATCGCGTCGGTCACGGGAACAGTCGACCACCCGCGGCGGTTGTCCTGCACGTGATGATCGAGATCTGGTCCGACGTCGTCTGTCCCTGGTGCTACGTCGGCAAGCGCCGCCTGGAGACGGCCCTGGCCGGCTTCGAGCACGCCGCCGACGTCGAGCTGGTCTACCGGTCCTTCCAGCTGGACCCCGCGGCGCCGCCGGTGCCGACGGAGTCGGTCGCTGAGTCCCTGGGCCGCAAGTACGGCGGCGGGCCGGCCGCCGGTCAGCAGATGGTCGACCAGATGGAGGCCGTCGCCGCGGAGGAGGGGCTGCTGTTCCGCCTCGGCGAGGCGCAGCGCGTCGGCACCGTCGACGCCCACCGGCTGCTCCACCTCGCCCTCGCCGACGGCACCGCCACCCAGGTGGCGCTCAAGGAGGAGCTGCTCGCGGCGTACTTCCTGCGCGCCGAGAACGTCGCCGACCACGACGTGCTCCGCGCCGCGGCCGCGACGGTCGGCCTCGACGCCGACCGTGTCGAGGAGGTCCTCGGGAGCCAGGAGTACGCCGAGGCGATGGAGGCCGACATCCGCCAGGCCGCGGCGTACGGCGCCACCGGCGTGCCGTTCTTCGTCGTCGACGGCCGCTACGGCATCTCCGGCGCGCAGCCCGCGGCGACGTTCACGCAGGTCCTGACCCAGGCGTGGGACGACACCCACCCGCGGCTGCAGACGGTCGGCGGCACCGACGAGGTCTGCGGGCCCGACGGCTGCACCGTCTGAGCCGGCCTGGGTACTGCTCTGCGGTGCAGACCTTCCTCCCGTACGCCGACCCCGAGGCCTCCGCCCGGGCGCTGGACGTCAAGCGGCTGGGCAAGCAGCGGGTCGAGTGCCTCCAGGTGGTCCGGGGGCTGACCGTGCCCGGCTACGGCTGGCGCCGGCACCCGGCGGTGCTGATGTGGACCGGCTGCCTGGAGGCCCTGGGCCGCTACGCCCTGACCTGCTGCGAGGTGTGGGTGGAGGGCGGCCGCGCCGACACGGTGACCGCGACCCTGGCCGCCGACCTCGCCGCCGGCGGCGTCACCCGGGTCCGCGACCAGGCCGAGCTCGAGGCGGCGGGCGAGGTGCCGTGGTGGTGGGGCCTGGAGCCGGTCCACCGCTCGCACCGCTCGGCGCTGCTGCGCAAGGACCCCGACCACTACGGGCCGATGTTCCCCGGCGTCCCCGTCCGACCTGGCCTACGTCTGGCCGGGCCCGGAGCCGCGCGAGGTCACCGAGGCCGAGGCGGCCGCCACGTTCGACCCCGCGCCGCGGCGGGCCCGGCGCGGCTGAGCGCCTGCGACCGGCCGGCGGCACCGCGACGCTCGGCTAGGGTGGCGACCGCGCACAGCGTCGTGCCCCTCACCCGTCAGGCCCCGATGTCAGGACTGCCGTGACCACCACGCCCGCACCCCGTCCGGCCCACCGGCCCGTCGTCCTCGTCGCCGAGGAGCTCAGCCCGGCCACGGTGGCCGCGCTCGGCGACGGTCACGACGTACGCCGCTTCGACGGCGCCGACCGCGACGCACTGCTGGCCGCGCTGCCCGAGGCCGCGGCGGTGCTCGTCCGATCGGCGACCAGGATCGACGCCGAGGCGCTCGCGCTCGCCCCCCGGCTGCGCGTGGTCGCCCGCGCCGGCGTGGGCCTCGACAACGTCGACGTCCGGGCCGCGACCCAGGCCGGCGTCATGGTCGTCAACGCCCCGACCGCCAACGTGGTCAGCGCCGCCGAGCTCACCGTCGCGCTGCTGCTCGCCGCCGCCCGCCACGTCAGCCCGGCCCACGCCGCGCTGGTGCGTGGCGAGTGGGAGCGCAGCCGCTTCACCGGCACCGAGCTGCACGGCAAGACCGTCGGCATCCTCGGGCTGGGCCGCGTCGGCGTGCTGGTGGCGCACCGGCTGGCGGCGTTCGGGATGCAGGTCCTCGCCCACGACCCCTACGTCCGCGCCGGCAAGGCCGCCCAGATGGGCGTGCGGATGGTGGGGCTGCAGGACCTCGTCCGCGAGTCCGACGCGCTCAGCGTGCACCTGCCCCGCACCAGCGAGACCGTGGGGCTGGTCGGCGCCGCCGAGCTGGCGCTGGCCCGGCCCGGGCTGATCCTGGTCAACGCCGCCCGCGGCGGCATCGTCGACGAGGCGGCGCTCTTCGACGCCCTCAAGACGCGACGGATCGCGGCCGCCGGGCTCGACGTGTTCGCCGAGGAGCCCGCCACCGGCTCGCCGCTGCTCGAGCTGGACAACGTCGTGGCCACCCCGCACCTGGGCGCGGCCACCCGGGAGGCGCAGGAGAAGGCCGGCCTGGCCGCGGCCCGCTCGGTGCGGCTGGCGCTGGCCGGCGAGCTGGTGCCCGACGCCGTGAACGTCCAGGGCGGCTCGATCGCCGAGGCGGTGCGGCCCGGCATCCCGCTCGCGGAGAAGCTGGGCCGGATCTTCACCGCGCTGGCCGGCGAGGTCCCGCAGCAGGTCGACGTCGAGGTGCGCGGCGAGATCGTGGACCACGACGTCAAGGTGCTCGAGCTCGCGGCCCTCAAGGGGGTGTTCGCCGACGTCGTCGGCGACACCGTCTCCTACGTCAACGCCCCGCTGCTGGCCGCCGAGCGCGGCGTCGAGGTGCGGCTGCTGACCGAGTCCGAGAGCCCCGACCACCGCAACCTGATCACCCTGCGCGGCACGCTGGCCGACGGGTCGCCGGTCTCGGTGTCCGGCACGCTCGTCGGGATCACCCAGCGCGAGCGCGTCGTCGAGGTCGCCGGCTTCGACGTCGACCTCGAGCCCAGCGACCACCTCGCCTTCCTGCGGTACGCCGACCGCCCCGGCGTCGTCGGCGTGGTCGGCGGCATCCTCGGCCGGTCGGGCATCAACATCGCCGGCATGCAGGTCTCCCGCGACCGCCGGGGCGGCCAGGCGCTGGTGGCGCTGGCCGTCGACTCGACCGTGCCGGCCGAGGTGCTCGAGGAGATCCGGGTGACGATCCAGGCCGAGACCGCCCGGGCGATCGACCTGTAGGTCCGGCACCCACGGGTAGTCCGAGACGAAGAGCACCGCCCCGGGCCTGCAGGTGGTGCTCTTCGTCTCGGAGTATCGGCCCGTCCGGCCCGCCTACTGGGTCTCCGCCTCCAGGGTGTCGGCGATCTTCTGCGCGTCGGTGCGGGGGGCGGGCAGCGCGCGGAGGTTCGAGCCCTGGGTCGGCAGCGGGTTGTCGAAGGTCTGCCGCATCCCGGGGACCCCGTCGTCGACGACGAAGCGGGCGCGGGTGAAGACCGGCTGGTCGGGGATCTTGACCCGCGTCACGCAGCGGTAGTCCACGGTGAACGACTCGGGCGTGATCCGGGTGTTGACGTAGCCGCGGAGGTTGGTCCAGAACCGCAGGTTGGGGTTGTACGCCGCCCACGGGTGCTGGCCGGTCGGCTCGTCGTACCCGTCGCCGCCGGAGGTGATGGAGGAGCAGACGAACTCCGAGCCCACGGCGGGGGAGTCGGGTGCCCGGAAGTCCTGGAGCACCTCGGAGGCCCAGTGGGCGTGGACGTCGCCGGTGAGCACCACCGGGTTGCGCACGCCGGCGTCCTGCCAGGACCGCACCACGCGGTCGCGCGAGGGGCGGTAGCCGTCCCAGGAGTCCATCGACACCGTCTCGTCCGGCGTGGCGGTCCGGTCGCGCCGGCCGAAGAACACCTGCTGGCCCAGCACGTCCCACCGCGCCCGCGAGCGGGCGAAGCCGTCGGCCAGCCACTGCTCCTGCTCGAGGCCGGGCAGCGAGCGCTCGGGGGCGTCGGCGTCGGGGCAGTCCCGGTAGCCGTCGCCGCAGGCCTGGTCGTCGCGGTACTGCCGGGTGTCGAGCATGTGGAAGCTGGCCAGCCGCCCCCAGCGCAGCCGGCGGTAGATCGAGATGTCCGGCCCCCGCGGGATCGAGGCGCGACGCAGCGGCATGTTCTCGTAGTACGCCCGGAAGGCGGCCGCGCGGCGGGCGCGCAGCGCAGTGCTCTCGGTCGGCTTCTCCGCGACGTCGTCGGCCCAGTTGTTGTCGACCTCGTGGTCGTCGAAGACGACCAGCCACGGCGCCACGGCATGGGCCGCCTGGAGGTCGGGGTCGGTCTTGTACTGCGCCAGGCGCTGCCGGTAGCCGGCCAGCGTGGTGGTCTCCGGGCCCCGGTGGTCGCGCACGTTGCCGCCGGGGGCGACGTAGCCGTCGGCCTGGTACTCGTACTGGTAGTCGCCGAGGTGCAGCACCAGGTCGGGCTGGTCCTGGGCGAGCCGGCGGTAGGCGGTGAAGAAGCCGTGCTCGTACTGGCTGCAGCTGACGAAGGACATCGCCAGGCCGCTGGCCATCGCGTCGTACGCCGGGGCGGTGCGGGTACGGCCGGTCCGGGAGAGGTGGCTGCCCACCTTGAAGCGGTAGAAGTACTCCGTGCCCGACCGCAGCCCGGCCACCTCGACGTGCACCGAGTGCGCGGCGGTGGGGCGGGCGTACGCCGTGCCCGACCTCACCACGCGCCGGAACCGGGGGTCGCGGGCGACCTGCCACCGGACCGGGTAGGTGCGCGAGGGCATCCCGCCGCGGCCGTCGGCGTCCAGCGGGGAGACCGCGAGCCGGGTCCACAGCACGACGCCGCCGGGGCTGGGGTCACCGCTGGCGACGCCGAGCCGGAACGGGTTGCGGCGCAGCCGTGGTGCGGCGGCGGTGGCGCGCGAGTCGAGCGGGCCGAGCAGGCCGGTCACGGTGGCGGTGGCGCCGGTCGCGAGACCGGCGCCGAGCACGACGCGGCGCGAGGTCGAGGAGGGAGCCGGGGTCCGAGAGGGGTTCATGCCGACCACCCTCGCCCCGTCGGGGGTCGGGCGTCCGGCCAACGGGTGAACGTCAGGCCACGAGACCGGGGGTGGCGCGGTCGGGCCGCGGGTAGGGGTCGGCCAGCGTCTCGCGCCAGGCCGGCGCGAGCCGGGCGATCGCGTCGGTGAGCACGTGGGCCGGCTGGGTGAACGGGATCCGCACGAACCGGTCGAGGCCGCCCTCGGGGGCGAAGCTGGGACCCGAGGCCAGCAGCACGCCGTGCCGCTCGGCCCGGGGGACCAGGGCGGTCGAGAGCGCCGCGGGCAGCTCGCACCACAGGTTGAGCCCGCCCGTGGGCCGGGTGGGCCGCCAGTCGGGCAGGTGCTCGGCCAGCGCCAGCAGCGCCGCGTCCCGTGAGGTGCGCAGCTGCTCGCGACGGTGCTCGAGCAGGTCGGCGCCGTCGCGCAGCAGGTCGGCGGCCACGAGCTGCTCGAGCGGCGAGGTCCCCAGGTCGAGGGTCAGCCGGGCCCGGAACAGCTGGTCCGCACGGGCGGCCGGCACCCGGATCCAGCCGATCCGCAGGCCGCCCCAGAAGGGCTTGCTGACGCTGCCCACGCTGATGCAGTCGGCGGCGTGCGCCGCGAACGGCGCCGGCATCTGCTGGCCCTCCAGCGCCAGCATCGCCATCGACTCGTCGACGATCGCGGTGGTGCGGGTGCGGGCCAGGGCGTGCGCGACCCGGGCGCGGCCCTCGTCGGGCAGCAGCGCGCCGGTCGGGTTGTGGAAGTCGGGGATCAGGTACGCCGCCCGCGGCACCACCTGCCGCACCGTGGTCGTCATCGCCTCGGTGTCGTCGTCCTCGCGCGGCACCTCGACCCCGACCAGCCGGGCTCCGCTCTGGATCAGCGTGGCGATCGCGTTGGGGTAGGTCGGGCTCTGCACCACGGCGCGGTCGCCGGGGCCGAGCAGTGCGCGGGCCGCGATGGCGACCCCGGCCTGGGCCCCCGGCACGACCATCACCTGGTCGGGGTCGGTGGGCAGCCCGCGGGCGGCGTACGACGCGGCGACGGCCTCGCGCAGCACCGGCAGCCCGGAGGGGAAGTAGCCGGGCCCGCCGAGGTGGCGCGGCAGCTCGGCGACCGCGCGCTCGTAGGCCGCGAGCAGGCCCGGGCCGGGCAGCGGGGCGGCGCAGGTGAGGTCGGCCTTGCCGTCGGGGTGCTCGGTCAGGCGCAGCAGGTGGTCGCCGTGGCCGACGCTGCGGCTGGCCGGCAGGTGCGCGACGCTGCCCGACCCCTGCCGCGAGACCAGGAAGCCGTGGTCGCGCAGCTCGGCGTACGCCCGTGCCACGGTGGTCCGGCTGACCTCGAGGGCCTCGGTCAGGTCGCGCTCGCTGGGCAGGCGTACGCCGGTGGGCAGCCGGCCGTCGGTGATCAGCACCCGCAACCCCTCGGCGAGCCCGCGGTAGGCGGGGGTGCGGTCGAACTCCCCGAGCAGGGTGGCCACCCGGGAGGCGGCGACGTGACGTGTCATGCAGGCCAGTGAACCACGATTGGCCATGTCGCACGAGGCCACTTCGAGGCACACTGGAGCCATGACGACCTGCCCCGCCCGCGAGGACGCCGTCGCGGCCCCCGCCCGCCGTGACCGTCGGCTCGCCTCGCTCGGCCCGCTCGCCCAGCTGCGCGCCGGCCGGTTGCCCCGGCGGCTCGGCCAGCTCACGGTGGGCCTGGTGCTGTACGGCGTCACGCTGGCCATGCTGATCCGCGCCACCCTCGGCAACGCGCCGTGGGACGTGCTGCACCAGGGCATGGCCCGCTACCTGCCGCTGTCGATCGGCACGGCGGTCATCGTGATGAGCCTGGTCGTGCTGCTGCTGTGGATCCCGCTGCGCGAGAAGCCCGGTCTCGGCACGCTGGCCAACTCCCTCGTCGTCGGCCTGGTCGCCGACCGGGCGCTGGCCGTGCTGGCCGCGCCCGACTCGCTGGGGCTGCGCGTCGCGCTCCTGGTCGGTGGGGTGGTCCTCAACGGCCTGGCCACCGCGCTCTACATCGGCTCGCAGTTCGGCCCCGGCCCGCGCGACGGGCTGATGACCGGCCTGCACCGGCGTACCGGCCTGCCGGTGGGGGTGGTCCGCACCGGTATCGAGGTCACCGTCGTCGCGCTGGGCTGGCTGCTCGGCGGCGTCGTCGGGCTCGGGACGCTGCTCTACACGCTCGCGATCGGCCCGCTGGTGCAGCTGATGCTGCCCTGGTGCGTGGTCGAGCTCCCCGAGCGTCCCGCGCGCTGAGCCAGGACCCGGGGGCGGGTCAGCGCCGCGTCGCGAGCAGCACGGCCGCGTCGGGGGCGACCATCACCTCGACCGCGGTGAACCGCTCGTCGGTCAGCCAGGTCTCGCGCAGCACGTCGACGCGGCCGTAGGTGATCGGCGGCCAGAACTCGCACGGCGTGAAGTCGTCGAGGACCACGATGCCGCCGGGCTCGACGAGGTCGGCCACGGCCTCGGCGCTGGCGTCCTCGGGCACCGAGGGGTCGAGGAAGAGCAGCGAGTAGGGGCCCTTGTTGCGCAGCGTCGACCAGTCGGCGGCCAGCACCTCGACCTGCGGGTCGTCGGTGAAGATGTCCTGCGCGGCGGTGGCCAGCTTGGGGTCGAGCTCGGCGGAGAGGATGTGGGCGCCGGAGCGCACGCCCGAGCGCAGCCAGGCGGTGCCGACGCCGCAGCCGGTGCCGAACTCGGCCATGATCCCGCTGCGGGTCGCGGCCAGCGCGGCGAGCAGGCGCCCGGTCTCGTTGCGGCAGAAGGACACGTAGCCGGCCCGGCGGGAGACCTCGAAGGCCCGGGACACGATCGGGGGGAGGTCGGGTGGGGCGCTCATGGGCCCAGTCTCGCAAACAGCGGCGCCGCACCCCGGCCGCGAGAATCCGTCTCACGAGATGGGACGGATCGTCCGAGGGGTGGTCACGGCCGACGGGCGGGGTCAGTCTGGTCGGACCATGCGGAACCAGTGCGTACTTATTCGCTGCCGTGGCGGGGCCTGACTGACGGGCCACCTCGCCGCGGAGTTCGGCGTACGCACACGCCGCTGACGGCCTGTCACCCTCTCCGCGAGCGAGACAGAGACGTCCACCCCTCACCTCTCGCCGGACGGGCCTCCGCCGCGCGATCCGCGGCCGTCGAGACCGTCCACCTCCCTCGCGTCGATCCCTCATCGAACCGCGAACCAGGAGACACGACGATGTACGACCTCTACCCCGAGTGGGGACCCGCCAAGAACAACCCCGAGAGCCCCACCTACCGCGCGCTGCAGACGGCGCTCGACCTGCGGGACGCCGGCGGCCAGCGCCCCGACGACAACTAGCATCGCCCGCATGCCCGACGCCCCCGTGACCCCCGACGCCTCCCGCTCCGTCCAGCTCGCCGTCATCCCCGGCGACGGGATCGGGCCCGAGGTGACCGCCGAGGCCCTGAAGGTGCTCGAGGCCACGCCCACCGGCGTGAAGTTCGAGCCCACCCGCTACGACCTCGGCGCGGAGCGCTACCTCGCGACCGGCGAGGTGCTGCCCGACACGGTGCTCGAGGAGGTACGCGCGCACGACGCGATCCTCCTCGGCGCCGTCGGGGGAAGCCGGGCGACCCGAACCTCCCGCCCGGCCTGCTCGAGCGGGGGCTGCTGCTGCGGCTGCGCTTCGAGCTCGACCACTACGTCAACCTGCGCCCCTCACGCATCTTCCCCGGCGCGGCCTCGCCCCTGGCCGACCCGGGCGAGGTCGACTTCGTGGTCGTCCGCGAGGGCACCGAGGGCCCCTACACCGGCAACGGCGGCGCGCTCCGCGTCGGCACGCCGGCCGAGGTGGCCACCGAGGTCTCGGTCAACACCGCGTTCGGGGTCGAGCGGGTCGTCCGCGACGCCTTCGCCCGCGCCCGGAAGCGCCGGGGCCGGCTGACGCTGGTCCACAAGACCAACGTGCTGGTCCACGCGGGCGCGGTGTGGTGGCGGCTGGTGCAGGAGGTCGCGCCGGAGTTCCCCGACGTCACCGTCGACTACATGCACGTGGACGCGACCATGATCCACCTGGTCACGAACCCCTCGCGCTTCGACGTCATGGTCACTGACAACCTGTTCGGCGACATCGTCACCGACCTCGCCGCCGCCATCACCGGCGGCATCGGCCTGGCCGCCAGCGGCAACGTCAACCCCGACCGCACCACCCCGTCGATGTTCGAGCCCGTCCACGGCTCGGCCCCCGACATCGCCGGCCAGGGCGTGGCCGACCCCGTCGCCGCGATCCTCTCGGGCGCCCTGCTCCTGGAGCACCTCGGTCTCGACGAGGCCGCCGCGGCGGTGGAGCGGGCCGTGGTCGAGGAGCTCGCCGCCCGCACCCCGGGCGCCCCGGTCGTCACCACCGAGGTCGGCGACTCCGTCGCGGCCCGCGTCGCCGGCTGAGGTCCCAGGGCAGCCCTCCGGGGCGGACTCGACGGCCTTCTCGATGCCCTGACGTCTGTTGCAACAGACGTCAGGGCGCCGATTACCCGGACGTCCGGGTAACCAGCGCGACCCCCGACGACCCCACCCGACCGACCCCGCACCGAGAGATAGCGTGCCCCCATGACCCTCGACATCTCCGTCACGACGTCGACCTCCCCGCGCAGCGAGTCCGAGCTGGCCGAGATCCTGGCCAACCCCGGGTTCGGCACCCACTTCACCGACCACATGCTGAGGGTGGAGTGGACGCCCGAGCAGGGGTGGCACGACGCCCGGATCACGGCGTACGGCCCGCTCAGCCTGGACCCGGCGACCGCGGTGCTGCACTACGCGCAGGAGACCTTCGAGGGCATGAAGGCCTACCGCCACGACGACGGGTCGGTCTGGACGTTCCGGCCCGGTGAGAACGCCGCCCGGATGGCCCGCTCGAGCCACCGGCTGGCGCTGCCCGTGCTCGACCCGGAGGACTTCGTGGCCTGCGTCGACGCCCTGGTCGAGGTCGACCAGCGCTGGGTGCCCGAGGGCACGGGGGAGAAGAGCCTCTACCTGCGGCCGTTCATGTTCGCCTCCGAGGCGTTCCTCGGCGTGCGGCCCGCGCAGCACGTGACGTTCATGGTCATCGCCTCACCGGCGGGGGCCTACTTCAAGGGCGGGGTCACGCCGCTCTCGCTGTGGCTGACCGAGGACTACACCCGCGCCGGCCGCGGCGGCATGGGCGCGGCCAAGACCGGCGGCAACTACGCCAGCTCGCTGGTCGCGCAGCAGGAGGCCAGCGCCCACGACTGCGACCAGGTGGTCTTCCTCGACGCCGCCGAGGGCCGCTACGTCGAGGAGCTCGGCGGCATGAACCTCTACTTCGTCCACCGCGACGGCCACGTGGTCACCCCCGAGACCGGCACCATCCTCGAGGGCATCACCCGCTCGGCGATCATCGACCTGGCGCAGAAGAAGGGCCACCGCGTCGAGGAGCGCCGGTTCGGGATCGAGGAGTGGCGCGAGGGCGTCGCGTCGGGCGAGATCACCGAGGTGTTCGCCTGCGGCACCGCCGCGGTCGTCACGCCCGTGGGCACGCTGCGCTGGGACGGCGGCGAGGTCAGCGGCCAGGCCACCGAGGAGGCCGGCCCGCTGACGATGGAGATCCGCCAGGACCTCGTCGACATCCAGTACGGCCGCGCCGACGACGGCTTCGGCTGGATGCACCGGGTGGTCTGAGGCGCTAGCCCTGCTGGTCCGCGGCGTACCCCGCCCTGAGGTCGTCGTAGCCGTTCCAGAAGTCCTCCCACGGGAGGTTCTCGCCGTCCACGTGGGCGGCGAGGTACTGCAGGTGGCGGTGCCAGCCCGCGGCGTACGCCGCCGGGTCGGTGAGGTTCTCGTGGACGACCGTCACCCGGGTGCCCTCGGGGAGCACCTCGAGGTCGAAGCCGACCGTGCTGGGGGTCTCGTCGGGGAAGTTCCAGGTCATCGCGAGGCGGCGCGGCCGCTCCCAGCGTCGTACGACGTGGCGCGAGGTCTGGCCCTGCGAGTGCTCCAGCGCGAAGCCGGGGCCGGGGCCGGGGTTGCCCTCGACGACGCGGCCCAGCCAGGCGGCCAGGCTCATCGGGCGCACCAGCGCGGTCCAGATCTTCTCCGGCTCCGCCAGGACGTCGACGCTGACCCGGGCGGTGCCGTAGCGCGCGCTCCCGGTGGGGCTCTCCTGGGTGGTCATGCGGTGACCGGCCGGGCGTGACGGAGGAGGTCGTCCCGGTGGGGGGCCGGGGAGTGCACGAGGTCCATCGATCCGCCTTGCTCGTCGTACGCCGCCGGCCCGGTGCAGGCGGTCAGAGGACCGAGCCTACGTGGGCCGGTGGCCGGTCGTGTCGTGCAGGTCACGTCCTCGGCGCTGTCGACCGCTCCGGCTCCGGCTCGCGGGCTACCGTGTGCCGGTGACCAGCAGCGCACGCCAGGACGAGCACGTGGGGCCCTACCGGCTCCTCGCGGAGCTCGGCGAGGGCGGCATGGGCGTGGTCCACCTCGCCATGGCGCCCGACGGTCGCCGGGTCGCGCTGAAGGTGCTGCGCCCCCACGTCATCGGCGACCGGGAGGCCCGCGAGCGGCTCGCGCTCGAGGTCAGCTCGCTGCGCCGGATCCGCAGCCCGCGCATCGCCGAGATCATCGACGCCGAGCCCGACGGCGCGGTGCCCTACGTCGTGACGCGCTACGTCCCCGGCCTCTCGCTCTACCACCACGTCGAGGAGGAGGGACCGGTCCAGGGCCGCGACCTGCTCCACGCGGCCGCCTGCCTGGCCGAGGCGCTGCAGGCGGTGCACGACGTCGGGGTGCTGCACCGCGACGTCAAGCCCACCAACGTGCTGATGGAGGGCCGCTCGCCGGTCCTCATCGACTTCGGCCTCGCCCGCGTCTCCGACGACCCGCGGCTGACCCGGACCGGCTGGCTGCTCGGGACACCGGGCTACCTGGCCCCCGAGGTGCTCTACGGCGACGACGCGTCGGCCGCCTCCGACGTCCACGCCCTCGCCGCGACGCTCGTCTTCGCCGCCACCGGCCGCTCGCCCTACGGCGGCGGCCCCTGGATGGGCGTGATGGACCGGGTCCGTCGCGGCGAGCACGACCTCACCGGGGTGCCCGAGCCGCTGGCCGGGCTGCTGACCGAGTGCCTGGCCACCGAGCCCCACGAGCGCCCGACGCTGCGCGAGATCCGCGACCGGGTCGGGCAGCTGCAGGCGGGCCAGCAGCCGCGCGGGTCCCGGACGAGCCGGCCCGCCCCGGCCCCGGAGCAGTGGACGATGCCGTTCGCCGCGCGCCACGCCGACCCGGAGACGGCCGAGATCCCGGCGTACCGCGAGGCGACGCCCTTCCAGGAGCCGCCCGCCGCCCGCCCCGACCCGTCGACGCAGGTCCTGGCCGCCACCCCACCGGCCCCCGCCCAGCCCGGGTCGCCGTACGCCGACCCCACCCGCGCCACCCCGCTCCAGCAGGGGCCGCCCCCGTGGCTGGCGCCCACCCCGCGCGAGGCCAGCCGCCCGCAGCGGCTCCTGCAGCTCGTCGGGCTGGGCGCGCTGGCCGGTGCCGTCGTCGCCTACGCGCCCTACCTCGGCACCGCGCTGGTCGGCCTCGTGGTGCTGCTGCTCCGCACGGTCTCGATCACCCGGCAGCGCCACGACCGTCGTCGCCGGCTGCGCGGCCGCGAGCGCTGGTGGGACGTGCCGGCCTCGGTCGTCGCCTCGCCGGGGTACGCCGCAGCAGCCCTGGTCGGGGCGCTGTCGGGCGTGGTGGTCGCCGCGGTCGTCGGCCTCGCGCTGTTCTCGGTGGGCTACCTGCTCCAGCAGCCGCTCAGCACCTGCCTGGTCCTGGCCGGGGCCGGTTTCGTGCCGACGCTGTGGTGGGGTCCGGGGTCGCTGCGGCTGCGCGAGACCACGCGCGGGCTGGTGACACGCACCGCGCGCACCGAGTTCGGCGGCTGGTTCGTGGCCGCGATGGCGCTGCTCGGCGCGGCGGCGGTGCTCGCCGTGCTGTTCTCCACCGGGCCCAACTGGGCGCCCGGCGTCGGCGCCCCCTGGCGCTGAGCGCCGCGGACCGGGCTCGCATAGCGACCGGGACCAGCCGGCGCACCTCCTTCGGCGTACTCCGTCCGACCGGTCTAGTGCGCCGAATCCGGGCAGTTCACCTCGGAGGGGTCAGCGCGCCACGATACGGACATGAGCCCCCGTCGTCGTGCCGCGCAGCGGTCGCTGGGTGCCCTGCTGGCCGCCGTGGTGCTGGCAGTGCTGGCCTCGCTGCTCGGTCCGGTGGCCCCGGCCTCCGCGGCGACGACGCTCGACCCGGACGACGACCACGCCTCGGGCACGGTCCACTTCGGCGACGACGCCGTGCGGTCGCGCACCGCGGCCGACGCCCGCGCGTCGTACGCCTGGCGCGGCTCCCGGCTGTACTACCGCGAGACGCTGCCCGCGAAGTGGGACTGGAGCCTGCGCACCGCGGTCGCCAAGTGGAACGCCTCCGGCTCGCGCATCACGCTGGTCGCCACGAGCAGCCGCCGCCTGGCGCAGGTGACGATCTCCTACGGCGACACCGGGGGTGCCGCCGGCCTCGCCACGGTCGGGCGCACTCGCGGTGCCTTCGTCGAGCTCAGCCAGGGGTACGCCGCGGCCGACGCGACCAGCGCCCACACCCGCGTCGAGGTGATGGGCGTCCTGGCCCACGAGCTCGGCCACGTGCTCGGCTTCGACCACACCGCCACGCCGTGCTCGCTGATGGGCCCCGTCCTCGACGTCGCCGGCTGCGGCACCGTCGCCGCCGAGCACCCCGGCGTCTACAGCTGCCGCACCATCGACGCCCCGCTCGTCTCGCGCCTGGTCCGGCTCTACGGCGGGTCCGCCCGCCTGGCCCGCGTGGGCTGGTGCCTCATCGACCCGCTGCCCGGCACGCTGTCCGGCGTCGTGGTCACCGCCCCGGCCACCGGCGAGCTCGTCGTGACGTGGCGCCGCCCGACCACGGTGCCCTCGGGCGCGGTCGTCGAGGTCGCCCACTGGGACGGCGACTGCACCGAGCAGCCGCTCGACGCCACCACCCACCTCGCCCCGGCGGGCGACGGCCGCTGGGTCGGCGACGCCGCCTCGACCGGCGGCTGCCTCGACGTCGGCCTCGTCAACCGCTACGGCCTGGCCAGCGGTCGGCTCGTGACCGCCGTCCCGCAGGCCGCGGTGGCCGCCCCGGTCGCCGAGGCCCCCGCCGCGCCCTGACCGCATCCTGGCGCGGCGTACCAGCAGGCGGACATCCGTGGCAGACTCATCGACCATGCAGCGCCGCACCCGCACCATCGCCTAGCGCGACGGCCCCACCACCGGGCCGCCGCGCCGACCTCTCGTCCTCACGGGGGGTCTTTTTCTTTGCCCCCGTCCCAGCGCCCCGAAGGACCCCGGACCATGCCGAGCCCGACCGGTGACCTGTTCCACGTCTACGACACGACGCTGCGCGACGGCGCCCAGCAGGAGGGCCTGACCCTCTCGGTCGCCGACAAGCTGGCCATCGCGCGCCACATCGACGGCCTGGGCGTGGGGTTCATCGAGGGCGGCTGGCCGGGTGCCAACCCCCGCGACACCGAGTTCTTCCGCCGTGCCCGCGAGGAGCTCGACCTCCGGCACGCGCAGCTGACGGCGTTCGGCGCCACCCGCCGGGCCGGGCTCGCGGCGGCCGACGACCCGCAGGTCGCGGCGCTGCGCGACTCCGGCGCCGGCGTGGTCACCCTCGTGGCCAAGTCGCACGACCGGCACGTCGAGCTCGCGCTGCGGACCACGCTCGCCGAGAACCTCGCCATGGTGCGCGACACCGTCGCCCACCTGCGCGCCGAGGGGCAGCGGGTCTTCCTCGACGCCGAGCACTTCTTCGACGGCTACCGCGACAACCGCGACTACGCCCTCGAGGTGCTGCGCACCGCGTTCGAGGCCGGGGCCGAGGTCGCGGCGCTGTGCGACACCAACGGCGGCATGCTGCCGGGCTGGGTGGGCGAGGTCGTCCACGACGTGGTCGGGACCACGGGTGTGCGCGTCGGCATCCACTGCCACAACGACACCGGTTGCGCCGTGGCGAACTCCCTGGCCGCGGTCGCCGCCGGCGCCACCCACGTGCAGGGCACCCTCAACGGCTACGGCGAGCGCACCGGCAACGCCGACCTGGTGACCGTGGTGGCCAACCTCGAGCTCAAGCTCGACCGGCAGGTGCTGCCCGCGGGCCTGCTCGGCGAGGCCACCCGCGTCGCGCACGCGGTCGCCGAGGTCACCAACGTCCCGCCCGCCTCGCGCCAGCCGTACGTCGGCACGTCGGCCTTCGCCCACAAGGCGGGCCTGCACGCCAGCGCGATCAAGGTCGACCCCGACCTCTACCAGCACATGGACCCCGCGGGCGTCGGCAACGACATGAGGCTGCTGGTCTCCGACATGGCCGGCCGCGCCTCGATCGAGCTGAAGGGTCGCGAGCTCGGCTTCGAGCTCGGCCCCGAGCTGGTCCAGCGGGTGACCGGGCGGGTCAAGGAGCTGGAGTCGCGCGGCTGGACCTTCGAGGCCGCGGACGCCTCCTTCGAGCTGCTGCTCGTCGAGGAGGTCGAGGGGGTCCGGCCCTCCTACGTCGAGGTCGAGTCGTGGCGGGTCATCACCGAGACCCGGGTCGGCGACGACGCGCTGTCCGAGGCGACGGTCAAGCTGCGCGCCGGCGGGGCCCGGATCGTGGTGACCGGCGAGGGCAACGGCCCGGTCAACGCGCTGGACTCGGCGCTGCGGCAGGCGATCAGCCAGCTCTACCCCGAGATCGTGAAGTTCGAGCTGATCGACTACAAGGTCCGGATCCTCGACCAGGGCCACGGCACCGACGCGATCACCCGGGTGCTGATCGAGACCACCGACGGCCAGCGCTCCTGGGTGACCGTCGGCGTCGGCCCCAACGTGATCGAGGCGTCGTGGCACGCGCTCATCGACGGCCTCACCTTCGGGCTGCGCCGCCACGACGCGTGAGCCTCACGACGGGGCCCGGCTAGCGTCGGGCCATGGCCGAGCTGCACGACCTGACCGCCCTCGAGCAGGGAGCCGCGATCCGGGCGGGGGAGACCTCGAGCGCCGAGCTGGTCGAGCACTACCTGCGCCGCATCGACGGCGAGCCGTACGGCGCCTTCGTCACCGTCACCGCCGACCGGGCGCGTGCGGCGTCGACCGCGGGTGACGGCCCGCTCGCCGGCGTCCCGACGGCCGTCAAGGACCTCAACCTCACGGCCGGGGTCCCGACCGGCTTCGGCTCCGCGGCGTACGCCGGGTTCGTGCCCGACGTCGACGACGAGGTGGTCCGCCGGATCGGGGCCGCCGGGATGCCGGTGCTCGGCAAGACCGCGACGCCGGAGTTCGGGTCGCCCTGCTACACCGAGCCCGCGGGGAGGCCGCCGGCGGTGACGCCGTGGGACCCCACCCGGATGGCCGGCGGGTCCAGCGGCGGAGCGGCGGCGGCGGTCGCGGCGGGGCTGGTGCCGGTCGCGCAGGGCTCCGACGGCGGCGGCTCGATCCGGATCCCGGCCAGCTGCTGCGGCCTGGTCGGGCTCAAGCCCAGCCGGGGACGCATCAGCGCCGCCCCGACGTACGGCGACCCGGTCGGCCTGGCCACCAGCGGCACCCTCGCCCGGACGGTGCGCGACGCGGCCGCGCTGCTCGACGTGCTGGCCGGCCCGGCCGTGGGCGACCCGTCCTGGGCCCCCGAGCCGACGTCGTCGTTCGTCGCCGCCTGCGACGCCGAGCCCGGCCGGCTGCGGGTCGCGCGCTTCCTCGACCCGGTCATCGCCGACGTCGCGGTCGACCCCGAGTGCGTCGCGGCGTACGACGGGCTGAGCCGCCGGCTCGAGGCGCTGGGCCACGAGGTCGTCGACGTGGAGCGGCCGGTGTCGCGCGACGCGGTGCCGGTCTTCGAGACCTGCTGGGCGGTGCTGACCGCGCAGTCGGTCGTCGGCCTGACCGACGACCAGCGCGCGGTGCTCCGGCCGCTGACCCGGTGGCTGGCGAGCCGCGCCGACGAGGTGTCCGGGGTGGCGTTCGGGCTGGCGATCGGGGAGCTGCGACGGCTCGCCGCCGGGGCGTTGACCCGCCTCGCGGCGTACGACCTCGTGCTGACGCCGACGCTGGCCGCGCCGCCGCTGCCGGTCGGGGCGATCCGCGACGACGCCGACCCGGCCGCCGACTTCGAGGCGCAGAAGCAGTTCACGCCCTGGACCTCGCTGTGGAACCTCACCGGCAGCCCCGCCGTCTCGCTGCCCACGCACCGGACCCCCGAGGGCCTGCCCGTCGGCACCATGCTGGCCGCGCGCCCCGGCGAGGAGGCGGTGCTGCTCGCGGTCGCCGCGCAGCTCGAGGCGTCGTACGCCGACGACGGGGACGCCTGGCGGGACCGGGTGCCGCCCGGCTGGTGAGGCGGGTGCGAGCCGGGTCAGCCCGCCCGGTGCGACGGGACGACGGCGGCCGTGGGGCCCTCGACGGTGAGCGCGGCGATGGCGGTGGTGAGCGGGACGGCGAGCACGAGGCCGATCCCCGAGGCGAGGGTGCGCACGATCTCCTCGGCGATCTCCTCGGTCGAGACCAGCGACAGGGCGGGCCGCTCGTAGAAGTAGAGGAGCAGCAGCACCGACAGCGCCGCGCCGGAGTAGGCGAACACGACCGTGTAGATCGTCGAGGCGATGTGGTCGCGGCCGATCCGCATCGCGCGGGAGAACAGCTCGCCGCGGCCCAGCTCGGGGGCGGCGCCGCGCAGCTCCCAGACCGACGAGGCCTGGGTGATGGTGACGTCGTTGAGCACGCCGAGGCCGGCCACGATCACCGCGCAGGTGAGCAGGCCCTGGAAGTCGAGGTCGGTGACGAAGGTCGAGAGCAGCGAGCCGGTCTCGTCGCTGACCCCGCTGAGCCGGGTCCGGTCGATGGCGACGATCCCGATCAGGGCGGTCACCCCGACGCCGAGCAGGGTGCCGGCCAGGGCCGCGCTGGTGCGGATCGAGACGCCGTGGGCGAGGTAGAGGACGACGTACATGATCGCCGAGGACCCGACCACGGCCACGAGCAGGCCGTCGGCGCCCTCGAGCAGCGCAGGCAGCATGAACCGCACCAGCACGAACGCGCCGAAGCCCAGACCGACCAGTGCGAGGACGCCGCGGAGCCGGGCGACGGCCGCGACCGCCAGCACGAAGGCCAGCGCCAGCCAGCCGACGGGCGCGTTGCGGTCGACGCTGAAGAAGGAGAACTGCTGCTCGGTGCCGGTGGGCTCGGCGCCGCCGGTCGGCAGCTGCATCACCTCGACGCGGTCACCGGCGCGCAGCCCCGAGCTGCTGACCTCGGGCGGGACCTGGATCGAGATCTCCTCGCCCTCGCGGCTGCCGGAGAGCACGGTGGCGCGGACCGCGCCGCAGCGCTGCCCGTCCTGGCCGCCCTGCGCGCTCGCCTCGGCGGTCTCGCAGGCCGGGGCCACCGCGGTGACGTCGGCCTTGTGGAAGGTCACGCCCGGCGCCGCGAAGGCTGCGCTGGGGTCGTCGACCCGGGGCTCTGCCGAGGGCCAGAGCAGCACCAGGCCCAGCACGGTGGCCAGGCCGGCCGCGGCCAGCGCCGCCAGCAGCGCCACCCGGGCGGCGGGTCGCACGGCCACCTCGGCCAGGTCGGCGGGGTCGTGCACGTGCGAGTGGCTCACCGGGGACCTTCCGGGGTGCGTTCGGGGCGGGGGTAGTGGACCACACCCGGCCCCTCAGAGCGGGACGCTGCCGCCGCAGCGGCGGTACACGCCGCCGGCCCGCTCCAGGAACCCCTCGTCGACGAGGTGGCGCCGCAGCATCGCCACGTCGTCGTGGAACGTCCGGAGCACGGCGTCCACCTCGGGCTCGGGGTAGTAGGTGCCCGGCTCGAAGGACTGCGCGAGGTGGTCGAGGACCAGCAGCCGCTTGTGCCGGCGCGTGGGTACGACGACCAGCCGGCCGTCCTGCACGAAGCGACCGACCACGTCGGCGTCCGAGGGTCCGCTCATGGGCCCAGGCTAGGTCGGGGTCGGGGTCGTGGCGACCGGCTCGCCCGCAGCCTGGTCGGCCGCCTCCAGCAGCCGCTCGCACCACCCGAGGAGCGCTGCCCGGAGCGGGGCGCCGCGCTCGGCGAACCCGCGCTGCGCGGCGGCGTACTGCTGCTTGCCCTCGGCGGTCTCGATCCGGACCGGCTCGTAGCCGTGCGCGGCGAGGTCGTACGGCGAGGCCCGCATGTCGAGCTCGCGGATGTCCCACGCCAGCGCGAAGCAGTCGGCCACCAGCTCGCTGGGCACGAGCGGGCTCAGCCGGAAGGCGTGCTTGTAGAGGTCCATCCCGGCGTGCAGGCAGCCCGGCTGCTCGTGGGCCGCGCGGTCGTCGCGCCCGGGCGAGAGCGTGTTGAGCGGTCGGGCGGTGTCGGTGAAGAAGCGGAACGCGTCGAAGTGCGAGCAGGCGATCCGGTGGCCCTCCACGACCGCGTCGGTGCCGGCCCCGCCCAGCCGCAGCGGCACGTCGTGCCGGGTGCCGTCGTCGGGCAGCCGGTGCACCATCGCCCACTCGTGCAGCCCGAAGCAGCCCAGCGTCGGGGGCCGGCCCTGGGTCGCGGCGAGCAGCTGGCCGATCGCCTCCACGACCGGCCGCTGGGTGGCGAGGTGCGCGTCCCCGACCGATACTCCGAGACGAAGGGCACCACCGGAGGGGGTCGGACCGGTGCCGAACGTCTCGGAGTATCCCCTGGTGGCCGCGTGCTCCGGGGCGTCGACCAGCACCACGCCCCAGCCCGGGTGCCAGCGGCGCAGGGCGGCCGGGCGTTGGGAGTAGTAGGTGAACAGGAAGTCGTGGACCGGGTGCTTCTCGCCCCGTCGGCGGCGCTCGAGGTGGGGCTGCACCCAGACGTCGACCCGCGCGGCGTGCGCCCGGGCGCGCGCCTGCCAGACGTCGGGGGTGAGGATCTCCACGGGTCACGACGGTAGTTCCTGCGAGCGGCCCGGCGCTCGGTAGGCTCACGTGGTGCGTATCGCCAGGTTCACCACCGGGGACGACCCCCGCTTCGGGCTCGTCACCGGAGACGTCGACGACCACGGGATCCCCGACGAGGACTCCCTCATCACCGCGCTGGCAGGTGACCCGCTCTACGTCGGCCTGCAGCCGACCGACGAGCAGGTCCGCCTCGCCGACGTCCGGCTGCTCGCGCCGGTGCTGCCGCGCAGCAAGGTGGTGGGGATCGGGCGCAACTACGCCGCCCACGCCGCCGAGCTCGGGCACGACCTGCCCGAGGAGCCGCTGATGTTCCTCAAGCCCAACACCTCGGTGGCGGGGCCGGGCGACCCGGTGTTCTACCCCCGCCAGACCGAGGAGCTGCACTACGAGGGCGAGCTCGCCGTCGTGATCGGTCGGATCTGCCGCGACGTGCCGAAGGAGAAGTGGGCCGACGTGGTCCACGGGTTCACCATCGGCAACGACGTCACCGCCCGCGACCTGCAGCGCAAGGACGGCCAGTTCACCCGGGCCAAGGGCTTCGACTCCTTCTGCCCGCTCGGCCCGTGGATCGAGACCGAGCTCGACGTCAGCGACCTGCGGGTGCAGACCTTCCTCAACGGCGACGTGCAGCAGGACGGCCGCACCAGCGACCTGATCTTCGACGTCCCGACGCTCGTGGCCCACGTCACCAGCGTGATGACGCTGCTGCCCGGCGACGTCATCCTCACCGGCACCCCCGAGGGTGTCGGTCCCATGGACGCCGGTGACGAGGTCGAGATCGTCGTCCAGGGCATCGGCAGCCTGACCAACAAGGTGGTACGCCGATGAGCACCCCGACCCCGTCCGCGACCGACCCGGTGCTGGGCGACCTCGCGCCGGAGCAGGTGCGCGTCCGCTTCCCCCCGAGCCCGACCGGCAACCTGCACGTCGGCAACGTCCGCTCGGCGCTGTTCAACTGGGCCTTCGCCCGCCACCACGGCGGCACCCTGGTGCTGCGCATCGAGGACACCGACCTCGCCCGCAACACCCCCGAGGGCTACGCCTCGGTCATGGACGCGCTCGCCTGGCTCGGCATCGACCCCGACGAGGGCCCCGGCGTCGGCGGCCCCCACGGCCCCTACCTGCAGTCCGAGCGGTTCGACACCTACCGCGACGTGGTGGCGCGGCTGCTGGAGTCGGGAGCGGCGTACCCCTGCTACTGCACCAACGAGGAGGTCGAGGCCCGCCGCAAGGCCTCCGGCTCCAAGGTCCAGGGGTACGACGGCCACTGCCGCGCGCTCGACGACCAGCACCGCGCCGCCCTGGAGGCCGAGGGCCGCAGCCACGTCGTGCGGGTCCGGATGCCCGACCGCCCGATCGTCTTCGACGACCTGGTCCGCGGCGAGGTCACCTTCCAGCCCGAGCACGTGCCCGACTTCGCCATCGTCCGCGCCAACGGCGACCCGCTCTACACGCTGGTCAACCCGGTCGACGACGCGCTGATGGGCATCACCCACGTGCTGCGCGGCGAGGACCTGCTCTCCAGCACGCCCCGCCAGGTGGCGCTCTACGAGGCCCTCGAGGCGATCGGCATCGGCACCGGCGCGCCCCGCTTCGGCCACCTGCCGATCGTGATGGGGGAGGGCAACAAGCGGCTCTCCAAGCGCGACGCCGGCTCCGGCCTCGCGGAGTACGTCGAGCGCGGGTTCCTGCCCGCCGGGCTGCTCAACTACCTCGCCCTGCTCGGCTGGGGCATCGCCGAGGACCGTGACGTCTTCACGATGGCCGAGATGGCCGAGGCCTTCGACATCCGCCGGGTCAACCCCAACCCCGCGCGGTTCGACCTCAAGAAGCTCGAGGCCATCAACGCCGCCCACATGCGGCTGCTGTCCGTCGAGGAGCTCGAGCAGCGGCTGCTGCCGTTCCTGGCCGGGGCCGACCTGGTCTCCGACCCGCCCACGCCCGAGGAGCAGCTGAAGCTGACCGGGGGCAGCGTGCTCGTCCACGAGCGCGTCGGGACGCTGGGGGAGGGCGCCGACATGCTGGCGTTCCTGTTCCTCGACGAGCCGGTCTACGACGAGGCCGACGTGGCCAAGCTGCTCTCCGGCGACGGGGGTCGCATCGTCGAGGCCTCCCACGACGCGCTGGCCGCGCTCGAGGACTGGACGACCCCGGCGATCGAGGAGGCGCTGCGTGCCGCGCTCGTCGACGGGCTCGGCCTGAAGCCGCGCCACGCCTTCGGGCCGGTGCGCGTGGCCGTCACCGGACGCCGGGTCTCGCCGCCGCTGTTCGAGTCGCTGGAGCTCCTGGGACGTGAGACCTCCCTGGCCCGGCTCGCGGGTGCACCGCGGCCGGACGCGGCCGCGTCGTGAGCAGCGGCTACCCGCCGCCGGGCGGCCACCGCCCACCCGGTCCGCCGCCCGGGTCGGGCTACCCGCCGCCCCCACGCCCCGCAGCAGCCCCCGCAGCAGCCGCCGTACGTCGGTCCGCCGACGGGCCACCAGCCCAGCCAGCCACCCAGCCAGCCACCCCGCCAGCCGCCCCCCGGCTGGTCGCCGCGGCCGAGCCACCCCCACCCCGAGCCGCGCACCTACCCGCTGATGCTCCGCACCTGGAGCTACGCCTGGTGGAAGCCGGTGGTCGGCATCCTGACGATGACCCTCGGCGGGCTGGTGCTGTTCCCGCTGGTGCTGCTCCCGGTGCTGTTCGTCGGGGTCGCCCTGGAGGGCGGCTCGGCCCCCTACGCCCAGCGGGTCGAGGACGCCGCGTCGCTGAGCTCGGTGACGCCGAGCTCGATGCTCTACCTCAACCTGGCGCTGGCCTCGCTGACGCTGCTGGCGATGCTGATCGTGCGGGTCGTGCACGGTCTGCGGCCGCGGTGGCTGGCCTCGGTCCGGCCGGGCATCCGGTGGCGGTTCCTGTGGGCCTGCGCAGGGCTGTCGGTGGTCGCGCTCGTCGTCTCCACGGGCCTGAGCCTGCTGCTCCCGGCGGGCCCGCAGGACACCGTCACCGGCGAGGCCGGCTTCCCCGCCGGACAGCTGCTCGTCACGACGGTCGTGATCATGCTGACCACGCCGCTCCAGGCGATCGGGGAGGAGTACGCCTTCCGCGGCTACCTGATGCAGGCCTTCGGCTCGCTGCTGGGCCCGTGGGTCGCGCTGGTCGCCACCTCGGTCCTCTTCGCCCTCGCCCACGGCGCGCAGAACTTCCCGCTGTTCTTCGACCGGTTCGCCTTCGGGATGATCGCGGGCACCACCGTGATCCTGCTCGGCGGCCTCGAGGCCGGCATCGCGCTGCACGTGGTCAACAACCTGGTCGCCTTCGGCTTCGCGATCGCCTACGACCAGCTCTCCGGGACGCTCACGGTCTCGGAGGTGTCGTGGTGGCAGCTGCCCGTCACCGTCCTGCAGAACGGCCTCTACCTGCTGCTCGTGCTGCTGGTGGCCCGGCGGATGGGCCTCGCGCGCACCACCACCCCGCCGCAGGACGAGCGGGGCGTCGTACCTCACACCGGCTGAGCGTGCCCCCGATTGGTGGCGCCGGAGCCGCGTGTGTATCTTTGACCCTCGGTTCGCCCCACAGCCTCACGGCCCGCAGGCGGACCGATCCCATGGGGTATGGGGTAATTGGCAGCCCGACTGGTTCTGGTCCAGTTAGTCTAGGTTCGAGTCCTAGTACCCCAGCGATGTCACGGATTTGGCGGCGGCTCGACGCAGCCGATACAGTTCCGCTGGCTCAGGCCCCCGTTGTGTAGTGGCCTAGCACGCCGCCCTCTCAAGGCGGTAGCGCGGGTTCGAATCCCGTCGGGGGTACCACCCAGCAGCCCGGTCTCGCAGAGGCCGGGCTGCTGTCTTCCCACGGCCTCCCCGTCGACGTCCGATTCCCGCGAGGTCCGGCTCCGGGCAGCGGGCACACTGGTGCCATGACCGGCACCGACCTGGAGTGGGAGGCGCGCTACCGCGCCGTGCAGGGCCGCGACCGCCGCTTCGACGGCATCTTCTACACCGCGGTCCGGACCACCGGCATCTACTGCCGCCCCTCCTGCCCCGCGATCACCCCGCGCCGGCCCAACGTGACCTTCTTCCCGACCGCCGCCGGCGCCCAGGACGCGGGCTTCCGCGCCTGCCGCCGGTGCCTGCCCGACGCCACCCCGGGCTCGCCGCGCTGGGACGTCGTGGCCGACGCCGCGGGCCGGGCGATGCGCCTGGTCGCCGACGGCGTGGTCGAGCGCGAGGGCGTGGAGGGGCTGGCCTCCCGGATGGGCTACTCGGTGCGCCAGCTGAACCGCGTCGTCACGGGGGAGTACGGCGCCGGCCCGCTCGCCCTGGCCCGCTCGCGGCGCGCCCAGACCGCCCGGGTGCTGATCGAGACCACCGACCTGCGGTTCGCCGACGTGGCCTTCGCCGCCGGCTTCGCGAGCGTCCGGCAGTTCAACGACACCGTGCGCGAGGTGTACGCCGCGACGCCCACCGAGCTGCGCGCCGCCGCCTCCGGGCGTCGTCCACAGCTGCAGCCCGGCACCCTGTCCACCCGGATCGCGGTGCGCGAGCCGTTCGCGGCCGCCGACCTGCACTGGTTCCTCGCGGTCCACGCGGTGCCGGGGACCGAGGCCGTCGGGGAGGACTGGTACGAGCGCTCGGTGCGGCTGCCGCACGGCCCGGGCGTGGTGCGCGTCGACCTCAGCGGCCGCACCCCGGGCGTGGTGCCCTGCACGCTGACCCTGGCCGACACCCGCGACCTCGCGCCCGCGACCGAGCGGGCCCGCCGACTGCTCGACGCCGACGCCGACCCGGTGGCCGTCGACGCGGCGCTCGCCGAGGACCCCGACCTGGCACCGCTCGTGGCGGCCCGACCGGGGCTGCGGGTGCCGGGACAGCTGGACGGCGCCGAGGTGGCCGTCCAGACGGTCCTGGGCCAGCAGGTGAGCCTGGCCTCGGCCCGCACCGCCGCCGCCCGCCTGGTGGAGCGCTGGGGCGACCCGCTGGGCCTCGCCGGTCCGCACGAGGTCACCCGGCTGTTCCCGACGCCTGCCACCCTCGCCGGGCTCGACCCGGAGGACCCCGAGGTGCTGCGGATGCCGCGGGCCCGGGCCCGGGCGCTGACGACCCTCGCCGCGGCCCTGGCCGAGGGCACCGTGGCCCTGGACCGCAGCGTCGACCGCGCCGGGACCCGTGCCGCGATGACCTCGTTGCGCGGCATCGGGCCCTGGACGGCCGACTACGTCGCGATGCGTGCCCTGGGCGACCCCGACGTCTTCCTCCCGACCGACATCGGCGTGCGCAACGCCGCGACCGCGCTCGGGATCGACGACGTCACCCGGCGCAGCGACGACTGGCGACCGTGGCGCTCCTACGCGCTGCTGCGGTTGTGGTCGGTCGTGCTGGACCAGCTCCGCGAGCGCGACCAGCGCCGCGACCCGACGAGGAGGAACCCGTGAGCGCACCCCTGCAGAAGACCCTCGACCAGGCTCTCGACCAGGCGGCCGCGACCCCGCCCCGGGGGGACCCGAGCAGCGCCTGGACCGAGGTCGGCTCGCCGATCGGGCCGCTGCGCCTGGTGGCGCGCGGCGCGGCGCTGCGGGCGATCGAGTTCAGCCCCTACCCGGCGGCCGCCGTCGAGGCGCTGGGGGAGCGGCGCGACGACCTGCCGGTGCTGCGACGCACGGCCGAGCAGCTCGCGGCGTACTTCCGCGGCGAGCTGCGTGACTTCGACCTGCCGCTGGACCCCGGTGGCACGCCCTTCCAGCAGCGGGTGTGGGCCGAGCTGGCCCGGATCGGCTACGGCACCACGACGTCGTACGGCGAGGTCGCCCGGCGTCTGGGCATGACCGGCGCCGCCTCGCGGGCGGTCGGGCTGGCCAACGGCCGCAACCCGATCCCGGTCGTCGTCCCCTGCCACCGCGTGATCGGGGCCGACGGCCGCCTCACCGGGTACGCCGGCGGCCTGGAGCGCAAGCAGCTGCTGCTCGAGCTGGAGAGCCCCGGCCTCTTCTAGGTCTGCGGCCGGATGCGCCTAGGGCGGGAAGGAGTCGTCGCGGTAGCGCTGGAGCAGCTCGCGCACCTTCTCCTCGTCGCGGTCCGCGAGGGGCAGCAGCAGCTCGGCGACCACGTCGGTCAGCTCGGCCACCCGGCGCTGCAGCCGACGGTTCTCGTGCACCGCGGCCTCGAGGTCGCGCAGCCGGTCGGGCAGCGAGAGCAGCATGCTGATCCGCCCGCGCCGCACGGGCGTCGCCCCGTCGACGACCAGGCGCCCTCCGGCGGTCGGGCGGGACGTCGTACGACGGCTGCGCACCGCGTCGCTCAAGCGGCTCACGGGGTCTCCTCCAGGATGGCGCCGGAACCGGTCCGACGGGTCGGGTGCAGGTGGTCCCAGCGGACCTCGAGCCGGGCCACCCAGGGGTCCGGCTCGCCGAGGAGGTCCTCGGCGGCGACGTGCTCGACGTGGGTGACCCGGGCGCCGGCCGCCTCGAGCTCGCGCCGCAGGGCGTCGGTGGGGACGCGGGCCACCAGGCCGTCGAGCTCCTCGGCGGGCAGGTCGTCGCGGGTCGCGGGGTGCTCCAGCAGCAGCGCGCCGCCGCGGCGCAGCGCCATCGAGCAGACCCGCCACAGGTGGGTGCGCGCCTCCTGGTCGAGGCAGCCGAGCAGCCCGCGCGCGTAGAGCCACGGGGGCGTCTCCTCACGGGCCAGCTCGGCCCCGACGACCAGGGCGGTGCGGGCGTCGGCGAGGGCCAGCACCCGCACGTCGGGGTCGGTCTCGCCCGCCCGCTGCAGCCGTCGGCGAGAGCGCGCCAGCGCGGCCCCGGAGTAGTCGAGGGCGACGACGCGGTGGCCCCGCCGGCGCCAGAACGCGGCGTCGCGGCCGGTCCCGGAGCCGACGTCGACCACGGTGGCGTCCTCGGGGACGCGGTCGAGGGCCCAGCGGGCGAAGCTGCTGCCGCGTCGCGGCACGTCGCCGCCGCGGGTGCGGAACAGCTCGTTCCACCGCGGCAGCCCCTCTCGCGGGCCGCGCAGCCAGCCGTCGAGGCGGCGTACGCCGGCCGCCGGGTCGACGGGCACGAACGCCGGGTCGGGCACCCGCCAGCCCGCGCCGTAGAGGAAGGCCAGCACGCGCTCCGGGTCGGCCGGGGCGGCCAGCTCGACGCCCTCGAGGACGACGGTCGAGGCGGGGGTCAGCGCCTCGGCGGGCAGGGCGCCGCTGCGCCCGCCGAGCTGGTAGAAGACGCCGTCGGCGTGGAAGGCGCCGAACACGTCGATCTGCACGGTGCGGCCGTCGTCGAGCGGGAGGAACAGCTTGAGGTCGCCGCCCGACATCCGCACCACCTTCCAGCCGAGCCGCCGCAGCCCGCGCTCCATGGCGAAGGACTCGCGGACCACGTCGGCCGGGTGGGCGTGCGGGCTGTAGTAGGCGAGGTCGGCGTCGGAGTCGTGGCCGATCATCCGCCCGTCGCGGACGGCCCCGAGCAGGCAGCCGTAGCTGAGGTGCGCGTCGACGCCGAGGCGGTCGCGCAGGTCGGTCAGCGCCCTCGCCGCCCCGGCGACGACCTGGCGGCGCACGTCCTCGGAGGTCTCGCCGAACACGCGCGTCAGGTGGTGGGCCCGGTCGACGGCCAGCGGGTGGCCCTGGGCGTCCACGAGCCGCAGCGGCTCCGCGACGCCGCCGAAGCAGACGACCTCGTCGAGGTGCACGACCCCGCCGGCCGCGTCGGTCGCCCGGACCCGGGCGGTCCCGCGCAGCCGCTCGGCGAGGACGACGGGCCAGGCGACCCGGCGGGCGCCGGCCACGACCCGGCCGTCGCGGCGCGGGGTGAACGACCAGACGAACCGGTCGTCGAAGCGGACCACGACCGACCCCTCGACGTCGGGGACCACGAGGCCCAGGTCGTCCACCGCAGCCCCTCGCCCGCGCCCGGCCGGCAGCGCCATGCGGGCCTCCAGGGGAGCGGGTGAACGGCCGGAAAAGTCCAGCGGAACACTACACTTCACCCGGCCCCGGCGGGTACCGCCGCGCGGTGCGGCGCGCGGACTGCTAGTCGGCCGAGGAGCGGCGCAGCGACTCCGAGAGACGCTCGGCGGCGGCCAGGACGGCCGGGGCGTGCATCCGACCGGGCTGGCGCGAGAGGCGCTCGAGCGGGCCGGAGACGGAGACGGCCGCGATGATCTTGCCGCTGGGGGAGCGGACGGGGGCGGAGACCGAGGCCACGCCCTGCTCCCGCTCGCCGACCGACTGCGCCCAGCCGCGTCGGCGGATGCCGGCCAGGGCGGTGGCGGAGTACGCCGCGTGCTGCAGCCCGCGGTGCATCCGCTCGGGGTCCTCCCAGGCGAGCAGCACCTGCGCGGCCGAGCCGGCCCGCATCGTCAGCTGCGAGCCGACGGGGATGGTGTCGCGCAGCCCGCTCGGCCGCTCGGCAGCGGCGACGCAGACGCGGTGGTCGCCCTGGCGGCGCCAGAGCTGGGCCGACTCGCCGGTGATGTCGCGCAGCCGCGCCAGCACCGGGCCGGCGGTCGCCAGCAGGCGGTCCTCGCCGGCGGCGGCCGACAGCTCGGAGAGCCGGGGACCGAGCACGAAGCGTCCCTGCATGTCACGGGCGACGAGCCGGTGGTGCTCGAGGGCGACCGCGAGGCGGTGCGCCGTGGGACGCGCCAGGCCGGTGCCGGCGACGAGGCCGGCGAGGGTCGCGGGGCCCGATTCGAGCGCCGTGAGCACGAGCGCGGCCTTGTCGAGCACGCCTACTCCGCTGGAGTTGTCCATGATGTAATACTGCCGTCTCAGATGTTGGGATGCAAAGCCGCGGGATTTCGCGGCTGCGCTGGACTTGTCGTTCAGTTGCTCCGTGGGCCCCTCCCAGGGGTCCACAGGTGTTCAGCATGTGGAACGAGCAGGGTGGAGAGAGGTCATGGCCGAAGCAGCCGGGAATCACGGAGTTGGCGGTACCCCGCCACGCACGCTGTCGCAGAAGGTGTGGGACGAGCACGTCGTCCGCAGCGCCGACGGTGAGCCGGACCTCCTCTTCATCGACCTCCACCTCATCCACGAGGTGACCTCCCCGCAGGCCTTCGAGGGCCTGCGGCTGGCTGGTCGCGGCGTACGTCGTCCCGACCTGACGTTGGCCACCGAGGACCACAACGTGCCGACGCTCGACTGGGACAAGCCGATCGCCGACCCCGTCTCCCGCACCCAGGTCGAGACGCTGCGGGCCAACGCGGCCGAGTTCGGCGTACGCCTGCACCAGCTCGGTGACAAGGAGCAGGGGATCGTCCACATCATCGGTCCGCAGCTCGGGCTCACCCAGCCGGGCATGACGATCGTGTGCGGCGACAGCCACACCTCCACCCACGGCGCCTTCGGCGCGATCGCGTTCGGGATCGGCACCTCCGAGGTCGAGCACGTGCTGGCCACCCAGACGCTGATGCAGACCCGGCCCAGGACGATGGCCGTGACCGTCAACGGCTCGCTGCCCGCCGGCGTCACCGCCAAGGACCTGGTGCTCACGCTGATCACGCACACCGGCACGGGCGGCGGCCAGGGCTACATCGTGGAGTACCGCGGCCAGGCCATCGAGGAGCTCTCGATGGAGGGCCGGATGACGGTCTGCAACATGAGCATCGAGTGGGGCGCCAAGGCCGGGCTGATCGCACCCGACCAGACCACCTTCGACTACATCGAGGGCCGGAGCGAGGCCCCGCAGGGCGCCGACTGGGACGCCGCGGTCGCGCACTGGTCGAGCCTGCGCACCGACGACGACGCCGAGTTCGACGCCGAGATCGTGCTGGACGCCTCGACGATGACGCCGTTCGTGACCTGGGGCACCAACCCCGGCCAGGGCGTCCCGCTCGGCGGCGCGGTGCCCGACCCCGCGTCGTTCGAGGACAGCGACGACCGCGTCGCCGCCGAGAACGCGCTGCGCTACATGGCGCTCGAGGCCGGCACCCCGATGCGCGAGGTCGCGGTCGACACCGTCTTCGTCGGCTCGTGCACCAACGGCCGCATCGAGGACCTCCGCCTCGCCGCGGAGATCCTGCGCGGCCGCACCGTCGACGCCGACACCCGCCTGCTCGTCGTCCCCGGCTCGGCCAGGGTGCGGCTGCAGGCCGAGGACGAGGGCCTCGACGTCGTGTTCAAGGAGGCCGGCGCCGAGTGGCGCGGGGCCGGGTGCTCGATGTGCCTGGGCATGAACCCCGACCAGCTCCAGCCCGGTGAGCGCAGCGCGTCCACCTCCAACCGCAACTTCGAGGGGCGCCAGGGCAAGGGCGGACGCACCCACCTGGTCTCGGTCCCGGTCGCCGCGGCCACCGCGGTCCGCGGCACGCTCTCCTCGCCCGCCGACCTCGAGCCTCCCTCGCCGGTCGAGCCGTCCTCGCCGGTCGAGCCGTTCTCGCCGGTCGAGCCCGTCGAGACCCAGGAGGTCTGAGCCGTGGAGCCCTTCACCACCCACACCGGCGTCGGCGTGCCGCTGAAGCGCAGCAACGTCGACACCGACCAGATCATCCCGGCCGTCTACCTCAAGCGGGTCACGCGCACCGGCTTCGAGGACGGCCTGTTCGCCGCCTGGCGCAACGACCCGGCGTTCGTGCTGAACCGTCCGGAGTACGTCGCCGGCTCGGTGCTCGTCGCCGGTCCCGACTTCGGCACCGGCTCCTCGCGCGAGCACGCCGTGTGGGCGCTGCAGAACTACGGCTTCCGGGCCGTCATCAGCCCCCGCTTCGCCGACATCTTCCGCGGCAACTCCGGCAAGGCCGGGCTGCTCGCCGCGCAGGTCGACGAGAAGGTCGTGCAGCGGCTCTGGGACCACCTCGAGGAGCACCCGGGCGCGACCGTGACCGTCGACCTCGAGAGCCGCACCGTGCGTGCGGGGGAGGGCCCCGACGCGATCGAGGACTCCTTCGACATCGACGACTACACCCGCTGGCGGCTGCTCGAGGGCCTCGACGACATCGGCATCACGCTCTCGCACGCCGAGGACATCACCGAGTTCGAGCAGCACCGCCCGTCGTGGAAGCCGGTCACGCTGCACTAGAGGCGCGGCCCCGCACGACCCGTTGTGGTGCGCGTCACGACGCCCTAGCGTGCACAGCACGGCCGGGCACCGGGCCCCCGTGCGTCCACGAAGGGGACCAGCGTGAACAAGAGCCAGCTGATCGACACCTTGGCGGCGCGGTTCGAGGGCAACCGCAAGGCGGCGGCCCACGCCCTCGACTCCGTGCTCGACACGATCACCCGCGAGGTCGCGAAGGGCGAGAAGGTCGCCATCACCGGCTTCGGCTCGTTCGAGAAGCGCGTCCGCGGTGCCCGCTGGGTGCGCAACCCCTCGACCGGCGTGCGGATGCAGTCCTCGGAGCGGGCCGTGCCCGCCTTCCGGCCCGGCGCGCAGCTGCGCGACGTGGTCTCCGGCGCCAAGAAGCTGCCGGCGCTGACGCTCGCGGCCGTCGAGGCCGCCGCCCCGGCGGTCGCCCAGCCCGCCATCGCCCAGGCCGCGGCCGTGGCCCGGCGCGCGACCGGGGGCGGGTCGTCGACGACGTCCCCGTCGACGACGTCGTCCGCCAAGAAGTCGCCGGCGCGAAGTAGCGAAGAAGTCGACGGCGAAGAAGTCGACGGCGAAGAAGTCGACGGCGAAGAAGTCGCCGGCCAAGAAGTCGACGCCCAAGTCCGGGTCCGGCGCGGCCAGCAAGTCGTCCGCGAAGAAGTCCACCGCCAAGAAGACCCCGGCGAAGAAGTCGACGGCGAAGAAGTCGACCGCCAAGAAGTCCGGCAGCTGAGGCGGGCGGCCCCGGCCCCCGCGGCCCCGGGGGCTACCCGGTAGTCGGGCCGGCCAGGGCGGCGCGGGTGTGGGCGCCGACGCCGAGCGCGAGGGCGTCGCGGAGGTCGGCGTCGGTGTCGACGTCGCGGCGCAGGGTGGGTGCAGCGGCACGCACGGGCACGGCGCCCGACGCCTCGTGGCGGGCGGCCGACCCGGCCCCGAAGCGGGGGTCGAGGTCGACGCCCGGGCCGGCGGCGAGCAGCGTCGTACCGGTGCCGTCGGCGTCGGCGACGTACCACCGCGCGTGCAGCCCGGCGCCCAGGGCCGCGTCGAGGTCGGCAGTGCGCAGCGCCGGGAGGTCGGCGAGCAGGGCGGCCACGCCGAGGCCGGGGTGGCGCAGCCGCACCTCGCGCTCGGCCACCGTCAGGGCGAGGTTGAGGTCGCCGGCGCCCTCGTCGGCGATCGCCTCGCCGAACCCGTCCTCGTCGGTGACCACGTAGGTGTGCGCCACCGCGGCGCTGGCACGGACGGCGGCGAGCGCGTCCAGCGCGAACGCCCGCATCAGGAGGTCCCGGCCCGGGCGGGGCGCCAGCCGGGTCTTGGCCCGGGCCAGGGTCTTGACCGGGACCAGCAGGACGAACGTGGACATCGCCGTCGATCCTCCCAGAGCGCGCCGGGATCGGCGACGCGGCGGCGAGCGCGCCCGGCGATAGGCTCGCGTCCGCACCCGCCGCCCGGCGCGGCCCGGTGGCAGGCAGAGGTCCGGGGACGTACGACGCACCGTCGGTGGGGAGGTCAGGTGAGCATCGGGTGACGAAGGTCCGCAGGCTGCAGGAGCGGCGCGGCTGGGCGTGGACCACGGTCGTCTCGATCGTGAAGCCGACCCTGCTGCTGACCACCAAGCGTGACTGGATCGACGGCGAGAAGGTGCCGGCGACCGGCGGCTGCGTCGTGGTGGTCAACCACATCTCCCACCTCGACCCGATGACCCTGGGCCACTTCCTCTACGAGCACGGCCGGCTGGTGCGCTACCTGGCCAAGGACGCGCTGTTCCGCACCCCGCTGCTCAAGCACGTCGTCCGCGACGCCGGGCAGATCCCCGTGGCCCGGCAGACCGCCGGCGCGATCAGCGCGTACGACGCCGCCGTCGAGGCCGTGCGCCGCGGCGAGTGCGTCGGCGTCTACCCCGAGGGCACCATCACCCGCGACCCCGACGGCTGGCCGATGCGCGGCAAGACCGGTGCGGCGCGGATCGCGCTCGCCACCGGGGCGCCGGTGATCCCGATCGGTCAGTGGGGTGCGCAGGAGGTGCTGCCGGCGTACTCCGCGCGGCCGCACGTGGTGCCGCGGCGCACCACCCACTACAAGGTGGGCGACCCCGTCGACCTCCAGGACCTCTCCGGTCGCGACCTCACCCCCGAGGTGCTGGCCGAGGCCACCGACCGGATCATGGCCGCGATCACCGCGCTCGTGGCCGACCTGCGGGGCGAGCCCGCCCCCGCCGTACGCTTCGACCCGTCGACCAGCGGCGCGCGCGTGATCGGCAACCCCCACAAGCAGAAGCGAGGTCGTCGATGACCAAGGTGGCCGTGTTCGGTGCCGGTTCCTGGGGCACGGCGTTCAGCCGGGTGCTGGCCGACGCGGGCAACGAGGTGACGATCTGGGCGCGCCGCGAGGAGGTCTGCGCCTCGATCAACGACCGGCACGAGAACACCGAGTACTTCCCCGGCATCGAGCTGCCCGCCACGGTGCGGGCCACGACCGACCCGGCGGAGGCCGCCTGGGAGGCGGAGTTCGTGGTGCTCTCGGTGCCCTCGCAGAAGCTGCGCGAGAACCTCACCCACTGGACCGGCGTCCTGCCTCCGGAGGCGGTGTTCGTCTCGCTGATGAAGGGCGTCGAGCTCGGCTCGACCAAGCGGATGAGCGAGGTCATCGGCGAGGTGACCGGCGCCGGCCCGGAGCGGATCAGCGTGGTCAGCGGCCCCAACCTCGCCCGCGAGATCGCGCTGCGCGAGCCCGCCGCCAGCGTCGTGGCCTGCGCCGACGAGCAGGTCGCGCACCGGGTGCAGGAGCTGTGCCACACCCAGGCGTTCCGCCCCTACCGCAGCACCGACGTGCTCGGCTGCGAGCTCGGCGGCGCCTACAAGAACGTGATCGCGCTGTGCGTCGGGATGGCCGTGGGCCTCGGCTTCGGCGACAACACCACCGCCTCGCTGATCACGCGCGGCCTCGCCGAGACGGCCCGGCTCGCGCAGCGGCTCGGCGCCGACCCGATGACGCTGATGGGCCTGGCCGGCCTCGGCGACCTCGTCGCGACCTGCTCCTCCCCGCTGAGCCGCAACCGCACCTTCGGCGAGAAGCTCGGCCAGGGCATGACGACCGAGGAGATCATCGCCTCGACCCGCCAGGTCGCCGAGGGCGCCAAGTCGTGCGCCTCGATCTACGACCTCGCCGCCAAGCACGGCGTCGACGCCCCCGTGGCCGAGCACGTCGACCAGGTCGTCCGGGGCGAGATCAGCGCGCGCGACATGATGTACGCCTTCATCGCGCGCGACACCAAGCACGAGAAGGACTGACCCGGTCCGACCCCACCCCCTCGCGGTAGTCCGGCCCCACACCCTCGCGGTAGCCCGGCCCCACCCCTCGCGGTAGTCCGAGACGATTGGCACCACGAGGGAATGCCAGGTGGTGCCAAACGTCTCGGACTACCGGTGGGCCCGGCGTCTCCAGGATTCGAGGGGCGCTAGCGGGTGGCGGAGTCGAGGGCCTGGGCGAGGTCGTCCCAGAGGTCCTCGACGTCCTCGATGCCGACGGAGAGGCGGAGCAGGCCGTCGGGGATCGTCGGCGCCTCGGCCTGCCAGCGACGCCGGCGCTCCAGCGTGGACTCGACGCCGCCGAGCGAGGTGGCGTAGACCCACAGCCGGGTGGCGTGCTGCACCAGGTCGGCGTGGTCGCCGGTGGGCAGCACGATCGAGACCATGCCGCCGAAGCCGGGGTAACGGACCTCGGTCAGGTCGCTGCGGGCGCCGAGGCGGCGTACCAGCTCCTGCGCGTTGGCCTGGGCCTTCTCCACCCGCAGGTGCAGGGTGCGCAGGCCGCGCAGCGCGAGCCAGGCCTCGAAGGTGCCGGGGATGGCGCCGAGCAGGTCGCGGCGGCTCTTGAGCACCCGCAGCAGCTCCTCGTCGCGGGTGACCACGGCGCCCATCAGGACGTCGGAGTGGCCCGAGAGGTACTTCGTGGCCGAGTGCACGACCAGGTCGACGCCCCACTCCAGCGGCCGCTGCAGCACCGGCGTCGCGAAGGTGTTGTCCACCACGACGTACGCCCCCGCCGCGTGGGCCGCCTCGGTGATCGCCGGGACGTCGACGACCTCCATGGCGGGGTTGGAGGGTGACTCCAGCCACACCAGGGAGGCGTCGTCGCACGCGGCCACGACGGCGTCGAGGTCGGTCATGTCGACCAGCACCGGCGCCACCCGCCCGCGCAGCTCGAGGTCGTTGAGCTGCATCACGGTGCCGGTGTAGGAGTGCCGCGGCGCGACCACCTTCTGGCCCTGCCCGACCAGGTCGAGGATGGTCGCCACGGCGGCGAGGCCGCTGGAGTACGCCAGGCAGCGACCGCCCTCCAGGGCACCGAGCGCCTGCTCGAAGGCGTCCCAGGTCGGGTTGGTGTAGCGGCCGTACTCCAGGTCGCCGCCCGCGACGTACGTCGAGGCCATGGTGATCGGCGTGTTCAGCGGCTGGTCGGGCTCGTGGGGAGGGCGTCCGACGTGGACGGCCTGGGTGGCGGGGCGCATCGTCCCAGCCTAGGAGCAGGGTGCGGGGCGCGCGGTGCGGGTCGCGTGGCGGGTTGCGTGGTGGGCCCCCGAGGACGCCGTAGGGTCGCCGCGTGAGCAGCGAGCAGCCAGCACCCGCCCGTCGGCCCCGGGTGGCCGTCGTCTTCGGAGGTCGGTCCAGCGAGCACTCCATCTCCTGCATCTCGGCCGGCAGCGTGATCGCGGCGCTGGACCCCGAGCGGTACGACGTGGTGCCGGTCGGCATCGCCACCGACGGTCGCTGGGTGCTGGAGTCCGCCGACCCCGCGCGCCTCGCGCTGGGCCCCGCGGGGGAGCTGCCGACGGTCTCGGGCGACCGCGAGGTCACCCTGACCTCCGGCCAGGGCCTGGTCGTGACCGCGCCCGGCGACGTGCCCGAGGTGCTCGGCCAGGTCGACGTGGTGTTCCCCGTGATGCACGGGCCCTGGGGCCAGGACGGCACCCTGCAGGGCCTGCTGGAGATGACGGGCGTGCGCTACGTCGGCGCCGGGGTGCTGGCCAGCGCGGTCGGCACCGACAAGCACTTCATGAAGCAGGTCTTCAGCGCGGCCGGGCTGCCGCTGCTGCCCTACGTGCTGGTCCGCCCCCGTGCCTGGGAGCGCGACCCGGGGGCGGTCCGCGAGGCGGTGCAGGCGCTGGGGTATCCCGGTCTTCGTCAAGCCCGCGCGGGCCGGGTCGAGCTTCGGCATCAGCCGGGTCGACGGCCCCGACGACCTCGACGCCGCGATCGAGGAGGCCCGGCGCCACGACCCCAAGGTGCTCGTGGAGGCGGCCGCGGTCGGTGCCCGCGAGATCGAGGTCGGGGTGCTCGAGGGCCTCGACGGCGGCGACCCCGAGACCAGCGAGCTGGCCGAGATCACCGTGGGCGCCGAGCACGCGTTCTACGACTTCGAGGCGAAGTACCTCGAGCAGAGCTTCACGCTGCCGGCCTCGGTGCCCGAGGAGGTGCGCACCCAGGTGCGCGAGCTGGCGGTGCGCGCCTTCGAGGCGCTCGACGTGGAGGGCCTGGCGCGCGTCGACTTCTTCGTGATGGCCGACGGCCGGGTCGTGGTCAACGAGGTCGAGACCATGCCCGGCTTCACCGCGACCTCGATGTTCCCGCTGATGTGGCGCGAGTCGGGGCTGGACTACCCGGCGCTGGTCGAGCGGCTGGTCGAGCTGGCCGCGCGGCGCGAGACCGGCCTGCGCTAGCGCCGCCTCGGTCGTACGCCGGCCGGGTCAGCCGCAGGGGTCGTCGGGGTCCGGCACCCGCCCCTGCGCGCGCAGCGCGTCGGAGAGGTCGGTGAGGATCCCCTGCGGCGGGCGCAGCTCGGCCGGGACGGTGACGTCGACGCGGGGGAGCGTGCCCATCGAGGTCGCGACGACGTCCTGGGCCTGGTCGGCGACCTGGCCCTCGGGCACGAACCACAGCACCCCGTTGATCTCCTGGCAGGTCGAGATCGGGGTGAAGTCGGCGGGGCCGCCGACGCCGCAGCGCAGCACGACCGGGGGGTCGCCCCAGGCGGCACCCAGCGAGTTACCGGTCACCTCCTCGCGCGGCAGGTCGCCGATCGACTGCGGCAGCGCCTCGACCAGGTCCTCGCACGCCTCGCGCTGCGCCGTGGGCAGGTCGCCCGCGCTGGGGGGCACCTCGACGGTGCCGCCGCAGCCGGCGAGGACGCCGAGGGCGGTGGTCAGCGCGACGACGCCCGCCACCACGAGGGGTGACGGGCGTCGGCGGGGCGCGGGGGTGCTCAGTGCTCTCAGATGTGGACGACCGGGCAGGTCAGCGTGCGGGTGATGCCGTCGAGGGTCTGCACCTTGGCGACGACCAGCTTGCCGAGCTCGTCGACGTTGCGGGCCTCCGCGCGGACGATCACGTCGTAGGGGCCGGTGACGTCCTCGGCCAGGATGACGCCCTTGATGTCGGTGATCTGCTGGGCCACCTCGGCGGCCTTGCCGACATCGGTCTGGATCAGGATGTAGGCCTGGACGACCATGAGCACTCCCTCGAGTCGGTGTCGGTGGCGGTGGATCCCCCCGGACCCCGTCGACCGGGGGAGCGCCTCGGGGCAACCTACCCGACGTCCGCCCCGGGTGGAACTCGGCCGGACGGGCGGCTCCAGCGCCCGGTCTGGTGGGATGGCGCCATGACCGTCTCCGTCGCCGTTCGCGCCCGGCTCGACCCTCGCCGACGTCGGTGAGTTCGGCCTGGTGGACTCCTTCACCGCCCGCTTCGCGCAGGGCGAGCACGTCTACGTCGGCCCGGGCGACGACGCCGCCGTGCTGCGCACGCCGCGCGGCCACGTGGTCGTCTCGACCGACGTGCTGGTCGAGGGGCGCCACTTCCGCCGGGAGTGGGCGGATGCCCGGTCGATCGGCCGCAAGGCCGCCGCGGCCAACCTCTCCGACGTCAACGCGATGGGAGGCCGGGCCCACTCGCTCACGGTCGGGCTCGCGGCCCCGGCCGACCTGCCCGCGCAGTGGCTCAGCGAGCTGGCCGACGGCATCGCCGAGGAGGCCGCGCTGGTCGGCGCCAGCGTGGTCGGCGGCGACCTGACCACCGCGAGCGAGGTGGTCGTCGCGCTCACCGTGCTCGGCACCTGCGACCAGGCGCCCGTGCTGCGCGGCGGCGCCCGCCCCGGCGACGTGGTCGCGCTCGCCGGACGGCAGGGCTGGGCGGCGGCCGGGCTGGCCGTGCTCACCCGGGGCTTCCGCTCGCCGCGCGCGCTCGTGGAGGCCTTCCAGCGCCCCGAGCCGCCGTACGACGCGGGCGCGGCGGCCGCGGTCGCCGGCGCCACCGCGATGATCGACGTCTCCGACGGGCTGCTCGCCGACCTCGGGCACGTGGCCCGGGCCTCGGGGGTGGCCCTGGACGTGCGCCGCGACGCGTTCGCGCTGGCCGAGCCGATGCGGGCCGTGGGGGCGGCGCTCGGCGTCGACCCGCTGCGCTTCGTGCTGGGCGGCGGGGAGGACCACGCGATCGCCGCGACGTTCGCCGCCGACGTCGCGCTGCCCGGGGGCTTCACCGTGATCGGGTCCGTGGCCGAGCCCGGGGAGGCCGGCCCGGTCGTGACGGTCGACGGGGCGGCGTACGACGGGCCCACGGGGTGGACCCACTTCTCGCAGTCCTGAGACGCCGGGCCGGCTGGCGGCGACGGGTCCGGACAGCACGACGCCCCCGTCCCGGTGGGGGACGGGGGCGTCGCAGCAGGACTAGCGGGTCAGCGCGAGACCTTGCCGGCCTTGAGGCAGCCGGTGCACACGTTGAGACGCTTGGACGTGCCGTTGACCTTGGCGCGCACGCGCTGGATGTTGGGGTCGAAGCGGCGCTTGGTGATCTTGCGGGACCACGGGCGGTTGTTGCCGAAGCCGGGCTTCTTGGCGCAGATGTCGCAGACGGCAGCCACCGTGCACTCCTCGGGTAGGACTGGAAACGAGAGTCGGGGGTCCGGGGCGACGACGCCACCGGACAACCGCACGAGAATAACTCAGCCCCGGCTCCGGACGGAAATCGAGGCGGCCAGCGACTACGGTGAGCGCTTCCGAGGAGGGGGTGGGCGTGGCGGCAGCGGAGCAGGGCGACGAGCAGACGCGCGTCGCCACCTTCGACCTCGAGGTCGTGCGCCGGTTCGCCGACCTCGCCGTGGAGGCGCTGGCCGCCGCCCGCGAGGAGGTGGACGCGCTCAACGTCTACCCGGTGCCCGACGGCGACACCGGCACCAACATGTTCCTCACCGTGGAGGCCGCCCGCGAGGCGCTGCTGGCCCGGCTGGAGGAGGAGCCCGACGACCTGCGCGGCGCGATGCGGGCCTACGCCCACGGGGCGCTGCTGGGGGCGCGGGGCAACTCCGGGGTGATCCTGAGCCAGCTGGTCGGCGCGCTGGTGCGGCGGATCGGCCAGGCAGGCCCCGAGGACCGGTCCGCGGCCGTCTTCGCCGACGGGATGCGGCGGGCCGTCGACGCGGCGTACGACGCGGTCGGGACGCCCGTCGAGGGCACCATCCTCAGCGTGGCCCGGGCCGCCGCCGAGGCCGCGGACGCCGCGGCCGCAGCGCCCGGCTCGCGGCTGGGCGCGGTGGTGCACGCCGCCGTGCGGGCCTCCCGCGAGGCGCTGGGCCGCACCCCCGAGCAGCTGCCCGTCCTCGCCCGGGCCGGGGTGGTCGACGCGGGCGGGCGCGGGCTGTGCGTGGTGCTGGCGGCGATGGAGTCGGCGATCACCGGCGAGCACACCGTCGCGCCGCTGCACGTCCTCGGCTCCCCGCTGCTGCCGGTGGCCGCGCTGCCGAGCGGGGACCTGACGGCCGACGGGCCGGCGTACGAGGTGATGTACCTCCTGGCCGCCGACGACGACGCGGTCCCCGCCCTGCGCGCCGAGCTGGCGCCGCTCGGCGACTCGCTGGTGGTGGTGGGCGGCGACGGGCTGTGGAACGTGCACCTGCACGTCGACGACGTGGGCGCCGCGATCGAGGCCGGGATCCGGGCCGGCACGCCGCGCCGGGTCGAGGTCGTCCACTTCGCCGAGCAGGTCGAGCGGGCCCAGGCGGGCCGGGGGAGCCGGCCGGCCGCCGCGGAGGGCGGGCTGCGGGGGCGCGCGGTGCTCGCCCTGGCGCTGGGGCCCGGCCTGGCCGCGCTGTTCCGCGAGGCCGGCGCCGAGGTGCTCGAGGTCACCACGACGCGGCGCCCCACCAGCGCCGACCTGCTGCAGGCGCTGCTCGCCTGCCCGGGCGAGGAGGTCGTGGTGCTGCCCAACCACGCGGGCACCATCGCCGCGGCCGAGGCGGCCGCCCACGAGGCGGCCCAGCGCGGTCGCCGCGTCGTGGTGGTGCCGACCCGCGCCCAGGTGCAGGGCATCGCCGCCCTGGCCGTCCACGAGCCCGGGCGGGCCCTGGACAACGACGTCGTCCACATGACCGACGCGGCCCGCGGCGCCCGGCACGGGGCGCTGACCGTGGCGACCGAGCCCGCGATGACCAGCGCCGGACCCTGCTCCCCGGGCGACGTCCTGGGTGCGGTGCAGGGCGACTTCGTGATCGTGGGCGACGACCTGTTCGAGGTGGCCACCGGCGTGCTCGAGCGGCTGCTCGGCACGGGCGGCGAGCTGGTCACCCTGGTCGCGGGCGCCGAGGCCGGCGACCTGGCGCAGGCCTGCGAGCACTGGGTGGACCACACCCACCCCGGGACCGACGTCGTGGTGCTGGTCGGGGGGCAGGAGCACTACCCGCTGCTGGTGTCGGTGGAGTGAGACACGATGGGCGGCGTGGAGGTGCAGTGGGACAGCCCCGTGACGGCGGTCGGCGGACGGCACGCGACCAAGCTCGCCCAGCTCCCCGGCATCGAGACCGTGGGCGACCTGGTCGGCACCTACCCCCGCCAGCACGTCGCGAAGGGCACGCTGAGCCAGCTCGACGAGCTGGTCGCGGGAGACCTGGTCTCGTTCGTCGGTGAGGTCGCCTCGGCGCGCCAGCACACCTACCAGGACAAGCGCACCCGCCGCACGGCGTACCGCCTCGAGGTGCGGGTCCGCGCCGAGGACGGCGCGCTGCTGCTCACCTACTTCGACAGGGCCAGGCACACCGCCGACTGGCGCAAGGACACCGAGCTGCCGGTGGGTCGCGTCGGGGTGTTCAGCGGCAGGCTGAAGTGGTTCCGCGACGAGTGGCAGCTGACCAACCCGGCGTCGCGGCTCTACGAGGAGGGCGACGACGCCGTCGACACGATGCCCGACCTGATCCCGATCTACAGCTCGATCGGCGGCATCACCACCTGGCAGCTCGAGGAGACCATCGACCTGGCGCTGTCGCTGGTCGACCGGGTGCCCGAGGTGCTCCCGCCCGCGTTCGTGGCCGAGCGCGAGCTCGTCTCGGCCCGGCAGGCGCTGCGCTGGATCCACCGGCCCGACACCCACGCCCAGAAGGCGCTGGCCGAGAAGCGCCTCAAGCACGACGAGGCCTTCGTCGCCCAGAGCGTGCTGGCCCGCCGCCGGGTGCTCGTCGAGGCCACCGTCGCCAACCCGCGCCCGGGCCGCCCCGGCGGGCTGCTCGACGCCTTCGACGCCCGGCTGCCGTTCGCGCTCACCGAGGGCCAGGAGCGGGTGGGGCGGGAGATCGCCGACGAGCTGGCCCGCGACCACCCGATGCAGCGGCTGCTCCAGGGCGAGGTCGGGTCGGGCAAGACCGTGGTGTCGCTGCGCGCGATGCTCCAGGTCGTCGACTCCGGCGGCCAGGCCGCGCTGCTCGCCCCCACCGAGGTGCTCGCCCAGCAGCACCAGCGCTCCATCGAGGCCATGCTCGGCGAGCTGGCCCAGGGCGGCATGCTCGGCGGGGCGGAGCACGGCACCCGGGTGGCGCTGCTGACCGGGTCGCTGGGTGCTGCGGCCCGGCGTACGGCGCTCGCGGCCGCGGCCGGCGGCGAGGCCGGCATCGTGATCGGCACCCACGCCCTGCTCGAGGACCGCGTCCAGTTCGCCGACCTCGGCCTGGTGGTCGTCGACGAGCAGCACCGCTTCGGCGTCGAGCAGCGCTCCGCCCTCGGAGCCAAGGCCGGCACGCCGCCGCACGTGCTGGTGATGACCGCGACCCCGATCCCTCGCACCGTGGCGATGACGGTCTTCGGCGACCTCGACACCTCCACCCTCGCCGAGCTGCCCGCCGGCCGCGGCGAGGTGCAGACGACCGTGGTGCCGATCCGGGCGCGCGCCGCCTGGCTCGAGCGCGCCTGGGAGCGGGTGCGCGAGGAGGTGGCCGCGGGCCACCAGGCCTACGTCGTGGCCTCGCGCATCGACCCCGGCGACGACGAGGTCGCCGCGGAGGAGCCGGTGGACGGCGAGCCGCCCCGCACCCTGTACGCCGTCGACGAGCTCGCCCCCGAGCTGGCCGCGGGCCCGCTGGCCGGGCTGCGCGTGGAGGTCCTCCACGGCCGGATGGCCCCCGAGGACAAGGACCGCGTGATGTCGGCCTTCGCCGCCGGCGAGGTCCACGTGCTGGTGTCCACCACCGTCATCGAGGTCGGCGTCGACGTGCCCAACGCCACCGTGATGGTGATCCTCGACGCCGACCGCTTCGGCGTCTCCCAGCTCCACCAGCTCCGCGGCCGGATCGGTCGCGGCGGCCACGCGGGCCTGTGCCTGCTGGTGACCGCCGCCGACCCGGCCGGGCCCTCGATGGAGCGGCTGCTGGCCGTGGCCGGCACCCGCGACGGCTTCGAGCTCTCCCGCATCGACCTGGAGCAGCGCCGCGAGGGCAACGTGCTCGGCACCCAGCAGAGCGGCGGCCGCGCCGGCGGGCTCAAGCTGCTCTCGGTGCTGCGCGACGAGACCGTGATCGCCGACGCCCGCGAGGCCGCCCTCGACCTGCTGCGCGCCGACCCCGCGCTGGTCGGGCTGCCCGACCTGGCGGCGGCGGTGCGCCGGCTCGAGGACTCCGAGCAGGCCGTCTACCTGGAGCGGACGTGACCCGGCTGATCGGCGGCAGCGCCGGCGGCCGCCGGCTGCGCACGCCGCCCGGCGACGGCACGCGGCCGACCAGCGACCGGGTCCGCGAGGCGATGTTCAGCTCGCTGGAGTCCTCGCTGGGCAGCCTCGAGGGCCTGCGGGTGCTCGACCTGTACGCCGGGTCGGGGGCGCTCGGCCTGGAGGCGCTCTCCCGCGGGGCCGAGGTGCTGACCAGCGTGGAGTCCGACCGGCGCACGGCCCGGCTGGTGCAGGACAACGCGGGCACCCTGGGCTTCGGCAAGGTCGAGGTGGTCGCGCTGCCGGTGGCCCGGTTCCTCGCGCAGACCCCGCGGGCGGCCTACGACCTGGTGCTGGTGGACCCGCCGTACGCCGTGACCGAGGTCGAGCTCGGCCAGGTGCTGCACCAGCTGACCTCCCACGGGTGGCTGGACCCGGCGGCGACGGTGGTGCTGGAGCGGTCGGCGCGCAGCCCTGAGCCCGCCTGGCCGCCCGGCTGGGAGCGGACGCGTCGCAAGGACTACGGCGAGACGACGCTCTGGTACGTTCGCGCCGATCCCGGCCTGCCGGACGCCGGGGAGTCCCACTGCGCCACCGAGCCGTGACCGACCGAGGAGTGCGACCAGTGCGCCGAGCCGTGTGCCCGGGGTCCTTCGACCCGGTGACCAACGGTCACCTCGACATCATCGCGCGCGCCTCGCGGCTCTTCGACGAGGTCGTCGTCGCGGTGGGCGTCAACAAGTCGAAGTCCTCGGGCCGGCTGTTCAGCCCCGAGGAGCGGATGGGGATGCTCGAGCAGGTCGTGGCGCCGTTCCCCAACGTCACCGTGGCCGGCTTCGAGGGCCTGCTCACCACCTTCTGCCAGGAGCACGACGTGCAGGCGATCGTGAAGGGCCTGCGCGCGGTCACCGACTTCGACTACGAGCTCCAGATGGCCCAGATGAACGCCTCGCTGACCGAGGTCGAGACGGTCTTCGTGCCGTGCAGCCCGGAGTGGTCCTTCCTCGCCTCCTCGCTGGTCAAGGAGGTCGCGACCTTCGGCGGCGACGTCTCGGGGCTGGTGCCGGCCGACGTGCTGGAGCGGCTGACCTCGCGGCTCGCCGAGCGCGCCGCCGAGCGCGAGGGCTAGCCGGCCCGTCGGCCGGGGGAGGGGGGCCGCGTTTTGGCCGCCGGCCTCCCGCACCGGTAGAGTCCAGCAGGTTCTGCCTGTACCACGACGGAGTTGACCTCTTGCGCACCCTCGACCCGAGAGCGCCGTTCGTGCTCGACACCCGCGAGCTCGGCCGACGTCCAGGGACCCAGCGCACGAAGTCGACCTCGGTCGCGGCTCCGGCAGGACTCGGCATCGACGTCCTGGGCGTCCCCGAGGGCAGCACGGTCCACCTGGACCTGCGCCTCGAGGCGGTCATGGAAGGCGTGCTGGTCACCGGGACGGCCACGGCCGACCTGGAGGGTCAGTGCTCCCGGTGCCTGGAGCCGATCGAGGACAGCATCACGGTCGACCTCCAGGAGCTGTTCGTCTACGACGACCGCGCCGCCTCCCACGGGGACGACGAGGACGACGATGTCAGCCGGCTCGAGGACGACCTGCTCGACCTCGAGCCACTGCTGCGGGACGCGGTGGTGCTCGCACTGCCGTACCAACCGTTGTGCCGGGACGACTGTCCGGGCCTGTGCGTCGAGTGCGGCGCGCGGCTCGCGGACGACCCGGACCACCGGCACGAGGACCCGATCGACCCCCGCTGGGCAGCCCTCGGCGAGGTCGCCGTGGGCGCCGACGCCCAGAGCACCCAGGACGCCCCGGCGGACCGGCAGGACTGACCAGCACCACCCGGAGCACCACCCCGGACCACATCATCGGCACCACCCACCAGCACCACCTGAGACCCAAGGAGCAACCGTGGCCGTCCCCAAGCGGAAGATGTCGCGCAGCAACACCCGTCACCGGCGCTCGGCCTGGAAGGCCGTCGCGCCGTCCCTGGTGACCTGCAGCAACCCCGCGTGCGGCAGCAAGCACCTGCCCCACCGGGCCTGCCCCGAGTGCGGTCAGTACGGCGCCCGCGCCGACCGCCGTCAGGTCCTCTGACCACGTCCGTGGACGTGTCGGCAGCCGGTCGTGCGGCGGCCGAGGAGCTGCGTGAGGCGCTCGGGGACCCCGTCCTGGACCCCGAGCTCCTCGGCCTCGCCCTGACCCACCGCTCCTACGCCTACGAGAACGGCAACCTGCCGACCAACGAGCGCCTGGAGTTCCTGGGCGACTCGGTGCTCGGCGTCGTCGTGACCGAGACGCTCTACCGCAACCACCCCGACCTCTCCGAGGGACGGCTGGCCAAGCTGCGTGCCGCCGTCGTCAACGCGCGCGCCCTCGCCGACGTCGCCCGCACCCTCGACCTGGGCCCGCACGTGCACCTCGGCAAGGGCGAGGAGAGCACCGGCGGTCGCGAGAAGGCCTCGATCCTCTCCGACACCGTCGAGGCCCTGATCGGTGCGATCTACCTCTCCGGCGGCTTCGAGGCCGCCGCGCAGGTGGTGCACCTGCTGTTCGACCCGATGCTCGAGGCGGCCGCGGCCCTCGGCGCCGGCCTGGACTGGAAGACCAGCCTCCAGGAGCTGGGCGCCGTCCACGACCTCGGCGTCCCGGAGTACGTCATCGAGGCCGAGGGCCCCGACCACATGAAGACCTTCACCGCCCGTGTCCGGGTGGCCGGACGGCTCCACGGCCACGGCGTCGGGCGGTCGAAGAAGGAGGCCGAGCAGCAGGCGGCCGAGTCGGCGTACCGCACCCTGCACGCCGAGCTGACCGCCGCGCCCGAGCCCGCCGTCGGCTCCGACGCCTGAGCCGGGCGACCCGTGCCCGAGCTGCCCGAGGTCGAGGTCGTCCGCCGCGGCCTCCACGCGCACGTCGTGGGCCGCACCCTCGCCGACGTCGAGGTGCTGCACCCGCGTCCGGTACGCCGCCACCTCGCCGGCGCGGACGACTTCGCCCAGCGGCTGCGCGGCCGGACCGTCACCGGCGCCCACCGCCGCGGCAAGTTCTGGTGGCTCGCCCTCGACGACGGGGACGCGCTGCTGGGCCACCTCGGCATGTCGGGGCAGATGCTCGTCCAGCCCGCGGGCGTGCCCGACGAGCGCCACCTGCGGGTCCGGTTCGCGCTCGACCCGGTCCCCGGCGCCGGTCCCGACGCGGCACGCGAGGTGCGGTTCGTCGACCAGCGGATGTTCGGCGGGCTGCTGGTGTCGCCCGGCGGTGCCGTCGTACCTCCCGAGCTGGCCCACATCGCCCTCGACCCGCTCGACCCCGCCTTCGACGACGCGGCCTTCGTGCGGCGGGTGCGCCGCAGCGAGTCCGGGATCAAGCGGCTGCTGCTCAACCAGGCCGTCGTCTCCGGCGTCGGCAACATCTACGCCGACGAGGCGCTGTGGCGGGCCCGGGTGCACGGCGAGCGGCGGGGCTCCCGGCTGCGGGTGGGCGACGTGCAGCGCGTCCTCGACGGGGCCCGCGAGGTGATGGGGTCCGCGCTCGACCAGGGCGGCACGTCCTTCGACGCGCTCTACGTCAACGTCAACGGCGAGAGCGGCTACTTCGACCGCTCGCTGGAGGCCTACGGGCAGGAGGGCCGCCCCTGCTCGCGCTGCGGCACGCCGGTCCGGCGGGTGTCGTTCACCAACCGTTCGTCGTACTTCTGCCCGGTGTGCCAGCCCCCGCCGCGCGCTCGATCTTGATGCCGGAGGCCCCGGCGTGAGACGCTTCTAGACGGCCCGATCGGGCCCAGCACCACGTTCGGAAGGCACACACCACATGGCCAAGGCGCTCCTCGGTTTCTCGACCGGCACCGATCCGCACCTCGTCCACCGGCTGGCCGGGGACAACCGCGTCCTCCGCCAGCGGGTCGCGGACCTCGAGGACCTGGTGCTGCGGCTGCAGCAGGAGAACGACGCCCTGGCCGCCGTCGCGTCCGCCTCCGTCGACGAGGCCGTCGCCCGCGACGGCTCGCTCACCCGCGCCTGACCTCTCCGGCCGCCGTGCGTCGCCCCTGACCCGGGCGCTGACCGGGCGTGTCCTGGCGCGCCCGGCCCACTGGTCTACCGCCATCGGCATGCCGGTGGGGCTCTGGTGCCGCGGCTGGTGTAAAGTCTAGTGAGTTACTTGACTTGATCACCTCACACCACATCGGAGCCCCACGATGGAACGTCTCTTCGTCTTCGCCTTCGTCGGCCTGCTCGCGCAGGTCATCGACGGGTCCCTCGGCATGGCGTACGGCGTCACCGCCTCGACGCTGCTGCTCGCCAACGGCGTCGCCCCCGCGGTGGCCTCGGCCTCGGTGCACCTCGCCGAGGTCGGCACCACGGCGGTGTCGGGCTTCTCGCACTGGCGCTTCGGCAACGTCGAGTGGGGCGTGGTCGCCCGACTGGCGATCCCGGGCGCGATCGGCGCGTTCGTCGGGGCCAGCGTGCTCTCGCACCTCTCCACCGAGTCGGCGACGCCCTGGGTGGCCGTGCTGCTGCTCCTGCTCGGCGTCTACATCGTGGCGCGGTTCGTGTTCGGCACGAAGCCGGTCGTGGTCACCCGCCGGCCCGGCACCCGCTTCCTCGCCCCGCTCGGCCTGTTCGCCGGGTTCATCGACGCCACCGGCGGCGGTGGCTGGGGCCCGGTGGCCACGCCCACGCTGATCTCCAGCGGTCGGCTGCACCCCCGCAAGGTGATCGGCTCGGTCTCCACCGCGGAGTTCGCGGTCACCGTCGCCGCCAGCATCGGCTTCCTGATCGGCCTCGGCAGCGAGGCGATCGACTGGCGCGTGGTCGGCGGCCTGCTCCTCGGCGGCGTGGTCGCGGCGCCGTTCGCGGCGTACCTCGTGCGGCACGTGTCGCTGCCCGTGCTCGGCGCCCTGGTCGGCAGCGTCATCCTGATCACCAACTCGCGCACGCTGCTGCGCGCGTCCGACGCCGAGAGCGCCGGGGCGTACGCCGTGCTCGGCGTGGTCGCCGCCGTCCTGCTGGCCGTCGCGATCCGCCGGACCCGCGGCGAGCACACCGAGGTGGTCGAGGCCCTCGAGGGCGAGGAGCCCGACCCGGAGAAGCAGCCCGTCTGAGCCCCGCCCGCCCGTGTTGCCCCGCGGTCGGGGTCCTGGGAGAGTCGGTCGTCGTGCCCATCGCTGTCGGAGGAGTCGTCGAGCGGGTCCTCCCGCGGCGGCTGGGGACCTCGTTCCGCTGGCTCGTGGGCGCGGGCTGGGCCACCAACCTCGGCGACGGCATCGTCATCGCCGCCGGCCCGCTGCTGGTGGCCTCGGAGACGCGCGACCCGTTCCTGGTGGCGATGGCGTGGACCCTGGGCTTCGCGCCGGCCATGCTCTTCGGGCTGTTCGCCGGGGTCGTGGCCGACCGGGTCGACCGCCGGCTGCTGATCACCGTGGCCAACCTGTGCCGGGTGCTGCTGGTGGGTGCGCTGTCGGCCGCGGTGCTGACCGGCCAGGTCGACATCGCGCTGGTGCTGGTGGCGCTGTTCCTCGTCGGCACCGCCGAGACCTTCGCCGACACCGCCTCGGCGACGCTTCTGCCGATGCTGGTCGACCGCGACGACCTCGGCATCGCCAACGCGCGGCTGCTGGCGGGCGTGGTCACGCTCAACCAGCTGGTCGGACCGCCGCTGGGCGCGCTGCTGTTCGGGCTGGGGCGAGCGACGCCGTTCCTGGCCCAGGTGGCGTGCGTGCTCGCGGCCGTGGTGATGGTGCGTCGGCTGCGGCTGCCCCGGCACGGCCGCGCCCCGGCGGCCGGCGTACGCCGCTCGATCCGCGCCGACATCCGGGAGGGGCTGCGGTGGGTGCTCCACCACGCCGCGGTCCGCACCCTGGTGCTCACCATCGTCACGTTCAACGTCACCTTCGGGGCGGCGTGGTCGGTGCTGGTGCTCTACTCCCTCGAGCGGCTGGACATGGGCGAGATCGGCTTCGGGCTGCTGACCTCGGCCCTGGCCGCCGGCGGCATCGTCGGGACGCTGTCCTACGGCTGGCTGGAGCGCCACGTCAGCCTCGGCAACATCATGCGGGTGGGCCTGGTGATCGAGACCCTGACGCACCTCGGGCTCGCCCTCACCACGGTGCCGGCCGTGGCGCTGGCCATCTTCTTCGTCTTCGGCGCCCACGCGTTCGTCTGGGGCACCACCAGCACCGCGGTGCGCCAGCGAGCGGTGCCGATGGCGGTGCAGGGGCGGGTGCAGAGCGTCTACATGATCGGCGTGACCGGGGGCATCGTGCTCGGCTCGCTGCTCGGCGGCGTGATCGCCTCCCGGTGGGGCGTGACGGCACCGTTCTGGTTCGCCTTCGGCGGCTCCGCGGTGTTCCTGGTGCTCATCTGGCGGCAGCTGGTCCACATCACCCACGCCGACGCCCACCCCGACACCGCGCCCGCCGACGTCGCTCCGCAGGAGCGCCCCACCACCTAGGGCGAGCCGGGTGCGGGACGTGGTGGAGCGTCTGGCCGGCCACCGACCCCGGCACGCCTCCCCGGACCCGAGGCCGGCCGCGGGTAGGGTCGGCCGCGCGCTGCTTCCCCGGCGCGGCACCGACGCGGTCCCGGGCGGGACGTGGCGGACGCCGTGCCCAGCGTGCCGGTCGGTCGATCCAGGGAGCAGACGTTGTACCTCAAGAGCCTCACGCTCAAGGGCTTCAAGTCCTTCGCCTCCTCGACCACGCTCCAGCTCGAGCCGGGCATCACCTGCATCGTGGGCCCCAACGGCTCGGGCAAGTCCAACGTCGTCGACGCCCTCGCCTGGGTGATGGGCGAGCAGGGCGCCAAGTCGCTGCGCGGCGGCAAGATGGAGGACGTCATCTTCGCGGGCACGGCCGGTCGGCCCCCGCTGGGTCGGGCCGAGGTGGCGCTGACCATCGACAACACCGACGGCGCGCTCCCGATCGAGTACGCCGAGGTCACCATCAGCCGCACCATGTTCCGCAACGGCGGCTCGGAGTACGCCATCAACGGCCACGGCTGCCGGCTCCTGGACGTCCAGGAGCTGCTCAGCGACTCCGGCATCGGCCGCGAGATGCACGTGATCGTGGGCCAGGGCCAGCTCGACTCGATCCTGCGGGCGACGCCGGAGGACCGCCGCGGCTTCATCGAGGAGGCTGCGGGCGTCCTGAAGCACCGCAAGCGCAAGGAGAAGGCGCTGCGCAAGCTGGACTCGACGTCAGCCAACCTCGCCCGGCTCGGGGACCTGCTGGTCGAGATCCGTCGCCAGCTCAAGCCGCTGGGCCGCCAGGCCGAGGTGGCCCGCCGCGCCGCCGTGGTCCAGGCCGACGCCCGCGACGCCCGCGCCCGGCTGCTGGCCGACGACCTCGCCACCGCCCGGCACTCGCTGGAGCAGGAGCTGGCCGACGAGACGGTGCTCGCCCGGCGACGGGACGAGGTCGAGCACGCGCTGACCACCACCCGCGAGGCCGAGGCCGCGCTGGAGGAGGCGCTGCGCGAGGACCTGCCCGCGCTCGCCACGGCTCAGGAGACCTGGTTCGGGCTCTCCGGCCTGCGCGAGCGGCTGCGGGGCACCGCGTCGCTGGCCGCCGAGCGGGTCCGCAACGCGGCCTCGCAGCCCGAGGTGCCGCAGGGTCGGGACCCGGCCGAGCTGGAGGCCGAGGCCGGGCGGGTCCAGGTGCAGGAGGACGAGATCGCGGCCGAGGTCGCGCGCCACCGCGCCGCGCTCGAGGGCGTCGTGGCGGGCCGGCAGCAGGCCGAGACCGCCGCCGCCGCCGAGGACCGCCGGGTCGCCGACCTGCAGCGGGCCGCCGCCGACCGCCGGGAGGGGCTGGCCCGGCTCCAGGGCCAGGTCAACGGCCTGCGCAGCCGCGTCGCCGCCTCCGAGGAGGAGGTGGGCCGGCTCACCGCGGCCCGTACCCAGGCGCTGGCGCGCGCCGAGCGCGCCCAGCAGGACTTCACCTCGCTGGAGTCGCGCGTCGCCGGCCTCGACGCAGGCGAGGAGGGCCTCGACCACGAGCACGAGGCGGCCAGCGGGCTGCTCCAGGACCTCGACGACCGGCTCGGCAAGCTGACGGCCGAGCAGGCCGCCGCCGAGCGCGAGCACACCGCGCTGACCGCCCGCCGCGAGGCGCTCGAGCTGGGCCTGGCCCGCAAGGACGGCGCGGGCGCGCTGCTGGCGGCCACCGAGCGGCTCAGCGGGCTGCTCGGGTCGGTCGCCGCCGTGCTGACCGTCCGCACCGGGCACGAGCGGGCCGTGGCCGCCGCCCTCGGTGCCGCCGCCGACGCCGTGGTGGTGCGCGACCTCGACAGCGCCGTGCACGCGATCGGCCACCTCAAGGACGACGACCTCGGCCGCGCCGGGCTGCTCGTGGGCGGCGGTGCCGGTGGCGCCGGCTCCCGGGCGCCGCTGCCGGCCGGGGCGACGTACGCCGCGGAGGTGGTCCAGTGCCCCGACGACGTCCGCACCGCCGTCGACCGGCTGCTCGGCGACGTCGCCGTGGTCGCCGACCTCGACGCCGCCCGGGCGCTGGTCGCCGAGCGGCCCGAGCTGTCCGCGGTGACGCCGGAGGGCGACGTCCTGGGGGCGCACTTCGCCTCGGGCGGCTCCGCCGACCAGCCCAGCCTGCTGGAGGTCCAGGCGGCCGTCGACGAGGCCGCCGACCAGCTGGTGGGGCTGACCCACACCCTGGAGCGGCTCGGCTTCGACCGGGTCACCCTGGAGCGCGAGCGCGAGGAGGCCCGGCGTCGCGTCGACGTCGCGCTGGCCAGGCTGCACGAGTCCGACGCCACCCTCGCGGCGGTCGCCGAGGAGCTGGGCCAGTACGGCTCGCAGGTCCGCAACGCCAAGGCCGAGGCGCAGCGCCTGGCCGAGGCGGTCGCCGCCGCGGAGGCCGGGCGGGTCCAGGACCTCGAGGGCCTGGCGGCGCTGGAGACCCGGCTGCGCGAGGCCGAGCACGCGCCCGAGGAGGACCCCGACACCGACACCCGCGACCAGCTCGGCGAGCAGGCCCGCACCGCGCGCGCGGCCGAGACCGACGCCCGGCTGGCCCTGCGCACCGCCGAGGAGCGCGCCCGCGCGATCACCGGCCGCGCCGAGGGGCTGCGCCGCCGCGCCCGCACCGAGCGCGAGGCGCGTGCCGCCGCGATCGCGCGACGCGAGCAGCTGCTCGAGGAGGGCCGGACCGGCCAGGCGGTGGGCCAGGCCGTCGCGGTGGTGCTGACCCGGCTCGAGCAGTCGGTGGAGCTCGCCGCGGCCGAGCGGACCCGCGTGGAGCAGGCCCGGGCCGGTCGCGAGACCGAGCTGCGCGAGACCCGGGTGCGGCTGCGCGACCTCGGCCGCGAGCTCGACGAGCTCGTCAGCGCCGGCCACCGCGACGAGCTGGCCCGCGCCCAGCAGACGATGCGGATCGAGCAGCTGGCCGAGCGGGCGCTCGCCGAGCTCGGCCTCGACGCCGACGCCCTGGTCGCCGACTACGGGCCCGACCAGCCGATCCCGAGGCTCAGCGCCGAGGGTGACCCCGTCGCCGACGACGGGTCCAGCGGCGCGTACACCTACGACCGCGCCGAGCAGACCGCCCGGCTCGCGCTGGCCGAGCGCGCCCTGGCCCAGCTGGGGCGCATCAACCCGCTCGCGCTGGAGGAGTTCTCCGCGCTGGAGGAGCGGCACCGCTTCCTGACCGAGCAGCTCGAGGACCTCCGTGGCACGCGCAAGGACCTGCTCGACATCGTCCGCGAGGTCGACGACCGCGTCGAGCAGGTCTTCACCGAGGCCTACGCCGACGTCAGCGCCGCCTTCGACCAGACCTTCGCCCGGCTGTTCCCCGGCGGCGAGGGCCGCCTGGTGCTCACCGACCCCTCCGACATGCTCACCACCGGCGTCGAGGTCGAGGCGCGACCGCCCGGCAAGAAGGTCAAGCGGCTCTCGCTGCTCTCCGGCGGCGAGCGCTCGCTGGTCGCGGTGGCCTTCCTGGTGGCGCTGTTCAAGGCCCGGCCCTCGCCGTTCTACATCCTCGACGAGGTCGAGGCGGCGCTCGACGACACCAACCTGGGTCGGCTGCTGGAGATCTACGAGGAGCTGCGGGAGAGCTCGCAGCTGCTCGTGATCACCCACCAGAAGCGGACCATGGAGGTCGGCGACGCCCTCTACGGCGTGACGATGCGCGGCGACGGCGTCTCGGCCGTGATCAGCCAGCGGCTGCGCGAGCAGGAGCCGGCGTGAGCGGTGCACGTCCGGCGCCTCCCGCCCGGGGGGAGTACGCCGTGTGGCGCCAGGCCACCACCCGCTGGTCCGACGACGACGTCTACGGCCACCTCAACAACGCCCGCTACTTCGACCTCATCGACACGGCCGTCAACGCCCACCTCGCCGAGGCGACCGGCGTCGACATCCGGCACCTCGACGCCGTCGGGGTGGTGGCCGAGGTCGGCTGCCGCTACTTCCGCGAGATGGGCTACCCCCGCCCGGTGGACCTCGGGCTGGTCGTGGACCACGTCGGCACCTCCTCGGTGGTCTACCGGGTCGGGCTGTTCCAGGGCGACCCCGACGGGGAGGGCGCCACGGCCGCGGCCGAGGGCCGGTTCGTGCACGTCTACGTCGACCACACCGGCGGCCCGCGCGACGTGCGTCCGCTCCCCGACGTGGTGCGTGCCGCCGTCACCCCGCTGCTGCGCGGCTGAGGCCCGCCCGGGCGACCGGGGGATTTGTCGGCCGTGCCGGGGTCTGTCACCCTCGTGGGGACCTGCTTCGACTCTTCCCCGACGAAGGAGCCCCTCCATGGGACCCATCGTGGTCGTGGTGCTGCTCGCCCTCGTGCTGGCCGCCGCCGTCATCGTGTACGCCGCCTACCCCTACCGGGGCCACGCGACCCCGGTGTCCCCCCGCATCGGTGAGGCCATGACGCGCGGGGTCGGCTCGCTGCCGACCATCGACGTCGCGCGCGTCGAGGAGCACGCCGGCTCGCGCCGCTGACGCACCACCGCCCCCAGCGGTCCCGCGGCAGCACCCTCCGGCGCCCGTGCGTGGTCACGTCTGTTTGGATCGAGCCATGAGCAGTGTCGCCGTGTACGTCGTCATCGCCGTCGCCCTCCTGGTCCTGGCCGGTGGCATCGGGCTGGTCGCCTTCCTCAACGGGCGCAAGCAGCCCCCGGCCCCTCCGGTGGAGGGCCGGGGCGGCGGTGTCATCACCGAGGAGCGCCCGCCCGGCACCGCGGACCCGGCGCTCGAGCCCGAGCCCGAGGCGCCCGCCGACACCGGCGCCACCCGGCTGCTCGAGCGGCCCGAGGGCACGGCCGGTCGCCTGGTCCGGCTGCGCCAGCGCCTCTCGCGCTCGCAGGGCGGCCTGGGCCGCGGACTGCTCGTGCTGCTCTCGCGCGACCGCCTCGACGAGGACACGTGGGAGGAGATCGAGGACACCCTGATCACCGCCGACGTCGGCGTCGGTCCCACCCAGGAGCTGGTCGGGCGGCTGCGCACCCGGCTGCGCGTCGAGGGCGGGGCGAGCGAGGCGCGCGCCGTGCTGCGCGAGGAGCTGCTGACGCTCGTCGACCCGAGCATGGACCGCCGCATCGGCGTCACCGGGGCCGACGGCAGGCCCGGCGTGGTGCTGGTCGTCGGGGTCAACGGCGCCGGCAAGACCACCTCGGTGGGCAAGCTCGCCCGGGTGCTGGTCGCCGAGGACAAGACGGTCCTCCTGGGCGCGGCCGACACCTTCCGCGCCGCTGCCGCCGAGCAGCTGAGCACCTGGGGCGAGCGGGTCGGCGTCGACGTCGTCACCGGTCCCGAGGGCTCGGACCCGGCCAGCGTCGCCTTCGACTCGGTCCGCACCGGCGTCGAGCAGGGCGTGGACGTGGTCGTGGTCGACACCGCCGGCCGGCTGCAGAACAAGGCCGGGCTGATGGACGAGCTCGGCAAGGTCAAGCGCGTCGTGGAGAAGCAGGCGGCCGTCACCGAGGTGCTGCTCGTGCTCGACGCCACCACCGGCCAGAACGGCCTGGTCCAGGCCCGCGTGTTCCGCGAGGCCGTCGACGTCACCGGCATCGTGCTCACCAAGCTCGACGGCTCCGCCAAGGGCGGCATCGTGGTGGCCGTGCAGCGCGAGCTCGGCGTCCCGGTCAAGCTGGTCGGCGTGGGGGAGGGGGCCGACGACCTGGCGCCCTTCGACCCGGCGACCTTCGTCGACGCCCTGCTCGACCCGGCCTAGGAACGCCCGCTCAGGCGGTGACGCCCACCAGCACCAGGTCGACGAGCGCGTCGAGGTCGGAGACCGACGGGGGCGGCGTCCGCATCACGGTGGCCATCACCACGAGCCCGGTGAGCAGCCGCACGGCCGCCTCGACGGGTACGTCGGCCCGCAGCTCGCCCCGGGACCAGGCCCGCTCGAAGACCTGCTCGGCGCTGGTGGCCGCTCGACGGCTCGCCTCGCGGTAGAGCGCGGCCATCCGCTCGTCGCGCATCGACTCGCGTACCAGGGTGCGCAGGTAGTCGCCGCCGGCGGGGGAGTTGGCGAACACCAGGGTGGCGCGGAACGCCTCGGCGAGGTCGCCGCGCAGGCTGCCGGTGTCGGGGGTGGGCATCTCGTCGCGGTAGAGCTGCTCCATGGCGGCCACCGCGAGGTCCTCCTTGCGGGCCCAGCGGCGGTAGACCGTGGCCTTGCCGACGCCGGCGTTGCTGGCGACCTCGTCGACGGTCATCGCGTCGAAGCCGCGCAGCAGGATCAGGGCGGACGCGGCGGCGAGGATGCGACCGTCTGCCTCCGGGTCCCGGGGCCGGCCGCGCTTGCGGCGTACGGCGGGCACGGCGGGGGCGCCCGTCAGGGCCTCGGTTCGGGTGCCCGTCCGGGCCTCCGTCGCTGTTGCGTCCACTCCCCCAGAGTAGTGAGCAGTTAACGCACCTATGTCCGGTTTGCGCAAATCTCAGTGTTCACAGGTTCGTAACACGGTGCCCGCAAGCGTGACGCTCCCGAAACAACGACCACCGATCGGCGAAACCTCCCACCCGCAGAGTTCACGCCACCAGGATCGCGCCCGTCGACGACGTCGTCGACCGTGCTGCGGTCCGTGCAGTTCACTCACCGATGGAGGTTCCATGGATACGGGCGATACCGCCTGGGTGCTCACGTCTGCAGCCCTCGTGCTGCTGATGACACCCGGCCTGGCACTGTTCTACGGCGGCATGGTCCGCGCGAAGAGCGTGCTCAACATGATGATGATGAGCTTCGGAGCGCTCGCCCTGATCAGCGTGCTCTGGATCGTCTACGGCTACTCGATGGCCTTCGGCAACGACGTCGGCGGCGGGCTGCTGGGCGACCCGACCGAGTTCTTCGGCCTCAAGGGCCTGATGAGCGAGGACTCGCTGGTCTTCACCGTGCCCTCGCTCGCGTTCGTGGGCTTCCAGGCCGTCTTCGCGATCATCACCGTCGCGCTGATCTCGGGTGCGATCGCCGACCGGGCCCGGTTCGGCCCCTGGATGCTGTTCGCCGGCATCTGGGCCACCGTCGTCTACTTCCCGGTCGCGCACTGGGTGTTCTCCTTCGACGAGGGCACCGCCCCCGTCGGCGGCTGGATCGCCAACAGGCTCGCGGCCATCGACTTCGCGGGCGGCACGGCCGTCCACATCAACGCCGGCGCGGCCGGCCTCGCCCTGGCCATCGTGCTGGGCAAGCGCCTGGGCTGGAAGCGCGACCCGATGCGGCCGCACAACCTGCCGCTGGTGATGCTCGGTGCCGGCCTGCTGTGGTTCGGCTGGTTCGGCTTCAACGCCGGCTCCGCGCTGGGCGCCAACACCATCGCCGCCGTCACCTGGGTCAACACCCTGGGTGCCACTGCTGCGGCCGCCCTGGGCTGGCTGCTGGTGGAGAAGCTGCGCGACGGTCACGCCACCTCGCTGGGTGCCGCCTCGGGCGTCGTCGCCGGCCTGGTCGCGATCACCCCCGCCTGCTCCGCGGTCAACCCCGTCGGCGCCCTGGTCGTCGGCGTGCTCGCCGGCGTGCTGTGCGCCCTCGCGGTCGGCCTGAAGTACCGGTACGGCGTCGACGACTCGCTCGACGTCGTCGGGGTCCACCTCGTGGGTGGCCTCTGGGGCACGATCGCGGTGGGCTTCCTCGCCACCTCCAACGCCCCCGCCGGTGTCGACGGCCTCTTCTTCGGTGGCGGCGTGGACCAGCTGTGGCGCCAGGCCGTCGGGGCGTTCGCCGTCCTGGCGTACTCCTTCGTGCTCACGATGGTCATCGGGCTCGCGATCTCCAAGACGATCGGGTTCCGCATCGAGGAGGACGACGAGGTCGAGGGCATCGACTTCACCGAGCACTCCGAGACCGGCTACGACTTCGTGTCGCGGTCGGGCGGTTCCAGCATCCTGAGCGGCGGTGCCCTCAAGCCGGGCACCCAGGCCGACGCCGAGGCGAGGGGGATCAACGCATGAAGCTCGTGACCGCGGTCATCAAGCCGCACAAGTGGGAGGACGTCCGTGCCGCCCTCGAGGCCTTCGGCGTCACCGGGATGACGGTGAGCGAGGTCAGCGGCTACGGCCGCCAGAAGGGCCACACCGAGGTCTACCGGGGCGCGGAGTACGACATCGCCCTGGTGCCCAAGATCCGCATCGAGATCATCGTCGACGACGCCGACGTCGAGGACGTCGCGGGCATCGTGGTCAAGGCCGCGCAGACCGGTCGCATCGGCGACGGCAAGGTCTGGGTCTCCCCGGTGGACTCGGTCGTGCGGGTCCGCACCGGCGACCGCGACGAAGCCGCGATCTGAGGCGATCCGCATCCGACGCCCGCAGGGGTGCCACCGTGCTCGTCACGGTCGGTGCCGCTGCGGGCGTCGGGCGCGTCCTGACGGGATCGTCGGGACGCGGGGACTGAGAGGGTGGAGCCATGAAGATCGTGACCGCGGTGATCAAGCCGCACCGGTGGGAGGACGTCCGTGCCGCCCTCGAGGCCGTGGGCGTCACCGGGATGACGGTGAGCGAGGTCAGCGGCTACGGCCGGCAGAAGGGCCACACCGAGGTCTACCGCGGTGCGGAGTACGACGTGGCGCTGGTGCCGAAGGTGCGCCTCGAGGTGGTCCTCGAGGACGCCGACGTCGCAGCCGTGACCGAGGCGGTCGTCGAGGCCGCCCGCACGGGTCGCATCGGCGACGGCAAGGTCTGGGTGACCCCCGTGGAGTCGGTGGTGCGGGTCCGCACCGGCGACCGGGACGGGTCGGCGCTCTGAGCACGGGTCCGTCCTCCGGGTCCCACCTCCCGGCGGGGCGCCCGTGACCGACGCGGAGCGCGCGGAGCGGACGCGGTCGGCCGACGCGCTGTGCGGGCAGGCGTACGCCGCCGCCGGCTGCCCGGAGGTCGACGTGGCGCTGGTGGCGGTCGGCGGCTACGGCCGCGGCGAGCTCGCCCCCCACAGCGACCTCGACGTGGTGCTGGTGATGGCCGACGGCACCGAGCCGGGCGAGTGGGCGGGAGCGCTGTGGTACCCGCTCTGGGACTCCGGCTGGACCATCGACCACGCGGTGCGCACGGTGGACGAGGTGCTGGCCCAGGCGGCCGCGGACCTGCGGGTGGCCACCGGCATGCTCGACGTGCGCCACCTCGCCGGCGACCCGGGCCTCACCCTGCAGCTGCGCACCGCGGTGCTCACCCAGTGGCGGCGCGAGGCACGCACCCGGCTGGGCGAGCTGCACGAGCTGGTCGTCCAGCGCGGCCGGCGCAGCGGCGAGCTGGCGCACGCCTCGGTGCCCGACCTGAAGGAGTCCGCCGGGGGCCTGCGTGACGCGACCGTCCTCAAGGCGCTCGTCGCGAGCTGGGTCGTCGACGTGCCGCACGGGGAGCTCGAGCGGTGCCGCGTCGCGCTGCTCGACGTCCGCGACGCCGTGCACGCGGTCGCGGGACGCGCCACCGACCGGGTGGTGCCGGAGTACTGGCCCGACGTCGCCGAGCTGCTCGGCCTCCCGGGCGCCGAGGCCGCCCAGGTCCACACCCGCGGGCTGGCCCGGCGCCTGACCCACCTCTCGCGCCTGGCCTGGCGCCGCACCGAGGCCGCGCTGCGCGAGCCGCACCCGACCCGGCGGCGCGCGCCGCAGCTGACCCGCGTCGCGCCCGGGGTGGCGCTGTCGTTCGAGGAGGTCGTGCTCGACCGCGGGGCGCCGGTGGGCGAGGACCCGCTGCTGCTGCTCCGGTGCGCCGCCGAGGCCGCCGAGCGCGACCTCGTGCTGGCGCCACCGACCGTGGCCCGGCTGGTCCGCGAGGGCGCACCGCTGCCCGACCCCTGGCCCGACGGCGCCCGCGACCTGCTGGTCCGGCTGCTCGCCGCCGGGTCCGGCCTGCTCGGGGTCTGGGAGACCCTCGACGAGACCGGCGCGCTGGAGTCGCTGCTGCCGGAGTGGGAGCGGGTGCGGCTGCTGCCGCACGCCTCGGCCATCCACCGCTTCACCGTGGACCGGCACCTCGTGGAGACCTGCACCGAGGCGGCCTCGCTGATCCGCCGGGTGGCGCGTCCCGACGTGCTCATGGTCGCCGCGCTGCTGCACGACATCGGCAAGGGCCAGCTGACCGAGCACTGCGTCGCCGGGGAGCCCGTCGCCCGCCGGATCGCCCAGCGGATCGGCTTCGACGCCGACGAGGTCGACCTGGTCGGTGCCCTGGTGCGCTGGCACCTGCTGCTGCCCGAGACCGCGACCACCCGGGACCCCGACGACCCCGCCACGGTCGCGCTGGTCACCGCCCGCGTGCGGGACCGCGAGGAGCTCGAGCTGCTGGCGGCGCTGACCGAGGCCGACGCCCGCGCGACGTCGGAGAAGGCCTGGACCCGGTGGCGCGCCTCGCTGGTGGCCGGCCTGGTGCGCCGGGCCGGTGCGGTGCTGGCCGACGAGCCGCTGCCCGACGACGTGGTGGAGCGGGTGGAGGTGCCTGCGAGCGTCCTCGAGGACCCCCGCGCGGTGGCCGTCACCGTCGAGGAGGTCCCCGACGGGGCGCGGGTCCAGGTCGTCTCGGGCGACCGGATCGGGCTGCTGGCCGACGCGGCCGCCATGCTCGCGCTCCAACGCGTCTCGGTCCGCGCCGCGCGGGCCTGGACCCAGGACGGGACCGGCGTCTCGGTCTGGGACGTCGCGGAGACCGGGCTCGACGAGGTCCTGCTGCGCCAGCGCCTCGAAGCCGTGGTCGACGGCCGCATCGACCTCGGCGCCAAGCTGCGCCGGGCCACGCCGGTCCGGCTCGAGCCGACGGTCGCGGTCCGCACCGACGCCTCCTCGACCGCCACCGTGGTCGAGGTGCGCTCGGCGGACCGTCCGGGCCTGATCCACACGGTGTGCGCGACGCTGGCCGCGATGGAGGTCTCGGTCCGCTCGGCCCACGTCTCCACCCTGGGGCCGCAGGCCGTCGACGTGTTCTACGTGCAGGAGGCCTCCGCGGGCCGGCTGTCCGAGGAGCGGGCCGCCTCGGCGGCGCACGCGGTCCGCCAGGCCCTGGTGACGACGTACGCCGCCTCGGGCGCGGGAGCGGCGGGCGCGGGCCGGGGCTAGGCTGGCCGCTCGGCGTACCGGCCCTCCCGGGCCGTCGCCGCCCCCCGACGTCGTCACCCGAGGAATCGCCCACCGTGTTCGCCACGCTCTCCGACCGCCTCTCCGACACCTTCAAGAACCTCCGCGGGAAGGGTCGGCTCACCGAGGCCGACATCGACGCGACCGCGCGCGAGATCCGGCTCGCGCTGCTCGAGGCCGACGTCGCGCTGCCGGTGGTCAAGCAGTTCGTGGCCTCGGTCAAGGAGCGGGCGCGCGGGTCGGAGGTCAGCGGGGCGCTCAACCCGGCCCAGCAGGTCATCAAGATCGTCAACGAGGAGCTCGTCGGGATCCTCGGCGGCGAGACCCGCCGGCTCCGCTTCGCCAAGCAGCCGCCGACCGTGATCATGCTCGCCGGCCTCCAGGGCGCCGGCAAGACGACGCTCGCGGCCAAGCTGGCGCTGTGGCTCAAGGGCCAGGGCACCAGCCCGATGCTCGTGGCCGCCGACCTCCAGCGCCCCAACGCGGTCAAGCAGCTGCAGGTCAACGGCGAGCGCGCCGGCGTCACGGTCTTCGCTCCCGAGCCGGGCAACGGCGTGGGCGACCCGGTCGCGGTGGCCCGGCGGGCCATCGAGGAGGCCAGGCGCACGCTGCACGACGTCGTCATCGTCGACACCGCGGGCCGGCTCGGCATCGACGCGGAGCTGATGCAGCAGGCCGCCGACATCCGTGACGCGGTGAACCCCGACGAGGTGCTCTTCGTCGTCGACGCGATGATCGGCCAGGACGCGGTCAACACCGCCCAGGCCTTCCTCGACGGCGTCGGCTACGACGCGGTCGTGCTGACCAAGCTCGACGGCGACGCCCGCGGTGGCGCGGCGCTGTCGATCGCACAGATGACCGGCAAGCCGGTCATGTTCGCCTCCAACGGCGAGAAGCTCACCGACTTCGACCTCTTCCACCCTGACCGGATGGCCTCGCGCATCCTCGACATGGGTGACCTGCTCACGCTGATCGAGCAGGCCGAGAAGACCTTCGACGCCGACCAGGCAGCCAAGGCCGCGGCCAAGCTGCAGGGCCAGGGCGGGGAGTTCACCCTCGACGACTTCCTCGAGCAGATGCAGCAGGTCCGCAAGATGGGCTCGCTGACCAAGATGCTCGGGATGCTGCCCGGCATGGGCCAGTTCCGCGAGCAGCTCGAGAACTTCGACGAGCGCGAGATCGACCGGATCCAGGCGATCATCCAGTCGATGACGCCGGCCGAGCGGGCCAACCCCAAGATGATCGACGGCTCCCGCCGCTCCCGCATCGCCAAGGGCTCGGGCCGGGCGGTCAGCGACGTCAACCAGCTCGTCGACCGGTTCTTCGAGGCCCGCAAGATGATGCAGCAGATGGCCCGCGGTGGCGCCCCCGGCCTGCCGGGGATGCCCGGCGTCGGGATGGGCAAGAAGGCCAAGGGCCGACAGGCGCCGCAGCCGCGCAAGGCCAAGGGCCGCCGCCAGTCCGGCAACCCCGCCAAGCGCACGCCCGCGCCCGCGGCGGACGCCGCCCCGGAGGCGGCGCCCGGCGCGGCCTTCGGCCTCGGTGCCGGTCAGGCGAGCGAGGAGTTCGACCCCTCGCAGCTGCCCGACCTGTCCAAGTACCTCAAGTAGCCGCGACCGGGCGCGCGCTCAGCGCAGCGGGACCCGCGTGACGGTGCCGCCGTCGGCGCAGACGCTGCAGGTCGTGACGTACGCCGAGGAGCCGCGCACCGCCACGCCGTACGGCGCCGCCAGCCCGGAGGCGACGGTCCGGGGCGAGGTCGAGCCCTGCGGCACCCGCACCAGCGAGCCGGACGGCAGCTGACCCTCCGGCGTGGCGAGCAGACCGGTGTCGGCCAGCTGCACGGCGTACAGACGGCCCTTGCTCCAGGTCAGGTCGGTGACGTTGGTCAGGCCGGAGGCCCAGACCGTCGGCGCCCGGCCGGGCACCACCCGGAAGATCCGGGCACCGCCCTGCGGGAACGGGAAGCCGGTCAGCTGGCTGACGAAGTAGGAGCCGCGCGGCCCGGGCGTGACCGAGGTGGGCACCGCCTGCATCGGGACGGGCGGGCCGCCGAACGGGTTGGCGACCTCGCGCTGAGGGAAGGTCGCCACGGTGGTCACGCGGCCGAACCGGGCCCGCACCAGGCTGTTGCCGCCGGCGTCGGTGACGAGCAGCCCGCGCCCGGTGCGGGTCAGTCCGCCGGGGTTGCTGTCGGGAGCCGGGTCGCCGGTCTCGGGGTCCACGCTGCCGTCGGGGTTGACGTCCTGCTCGTAGGCCGCCAGGTCGGCGTACACGAACGGCGCGCTGCCGAGCCGACCGGCCAGCACGGTGCCGAGCTGGCGTCGGGCGGGCGGGGTGAGCTGGTTGCGGAAGGCCTCGTCGCCGCCGAGCCCCATCGAGATCCGGTAGTGGCCGCGTCGGTCGACCGAGACGTCGGTCGGGCCGGTGGCCTGGTTGCCGCCCTCGCCGGCCAGCGACGGCAGGCCGGTGACGACCCGCCGCTGACGGCCCCCGGACAGCATCGTGACCGCGCCGCTCGCGCCGAGGCAGATCTCGTCCTGCTCGGCACCCCCGACGCACGGGCCGCTCCCGCCCTGGCCGGACTCGGCCACGAACAGGCGACCGCGGGCGTCGAAGGAGAGCTGGCGGGGGTTGTCGAGGCCGGAGGCCACCACGGCGCGGCCGCTGCGTCCGGCCTCGTCCGCGACGGCCGGCGGTCCGGCGGCGGTGGCGGGCGGGGCCAGGGCCACGGCCGCTGTCGCCAGTGTGGTGCCGAGCAGGGTGGTCAGGTGGAGGGGACGCGGGGTTCGGGACATCGGTGCTCCTGGGACGGTCTGACACGGGTCTCACACCGTGGACTCCTGGTTTTCGAGACCGCAACCCCGGTCTAGGTCGCGAAACCCGGGCATAGCCGGGCCAGTCGCGACACATCGACGCCGTCGTGCCGCGATCCGGGTGCGCGGTAGCGTCCCGCCATGGCTGCGCAGCGATTCGCCGGACCGGTGCTCCCCGACGGCGAGGCCCGGGACCTCTACGTCGTGGACGGCCAGGTCACCTACGAGCGGCAGGCCGGCGCCGAGACGGTCGTCGAGGGCTGGATCGTCCCCGGGCTGGTCGACGCGCACTGTCACCTCGGCCTCGACGACGACGGCGCGGTGGGGGAGGCCGAGACCGAGCAGCAGGCGATCGAGGACCGCGACGGCGGGGCGCTGCTGATCCGCGACTGCGGCTCGGCCGCCGACACCGCGTGGATCCACGACCGCGAGGACCTGCCGCGGCTGGTCCGGGCCGGGCGCCACATCGCCCGCACCCGGCGCTACATCCGCGGCTACGCCCACGAGGTGGAGCCCGAGGAGCTCTCGGCGTACGTCGCCCGGGAGGCCCAGCGGGGCGACGGCTGGGTCAAGCTGGTCGGCGACTGGATCTCGCGCGACGCCGGCGACCTCGCGCCCTCCTTCGCGCCGGAGGTCTTCGCCGAGGCGATCCGCACCGCCCACGAGCACGGCGCCCGGGTGACGGCGCACTGCTTCGGCCACGAGGTCCTGGGCGGGCTGATCGACGCCGGGATCGACTGCCTCGAGCACGGCACCGGCCTCACGCCCGACCTGGTCGAGCGGATGGTGGCCGGGTCGGTGGCCCTGGTCCCGACGGTGATGCAGCTGGACAAGTTCCCGCAGTACGCCGAGGCGGGCGAGGCCAAGTTCCCGGAGTACGCCGCCACCATGACCGACCTGCACGCCCGGCGCCGCGAGACCCTGATGAACGCCCACGAGGCCGGGGTCGCGCTGTACGCCGGGTCCGACGGCGGCGGGATGTCGCGGCACGGCAACCTGGCCGGCGAGGTGGTCGCGCTGCACGAGCTCGGCCTCACCACCGAGGAGGCCCTGGGGGCCGCCTCCTGGCGGGCCCGGGAGTGGCTCGGCCTGGACGGCCACCTGCGCGAGGGCACCTCGGCCGACTTCGTGGTCTACGACGCCGACCCGCGCACCGACCTCACGGTGCTGCGCCGCCCGGTGGCCGTCGTGCTCCGTGGTCGCGTCGTCGCCTGACCCCGCCCCCGGGCTCGTCGCCCGGCTGCGGGCCGCGGGCTGCGTGTTCGCCGAGGACGAGGCCGTGCTGCTGCTCGGCGAGGGCCTCGCCCCCGACGAGCTCGCGGCGCGGGTGGCGCGGCGGGTCGCGGGGGAGCCGCTGGAGCAGGTGCTGGGGTGGGCGGAGTTCTGCGGGACCCGGGTGCGGGTCACGCCCGGCGTGTTCGTCCCCCGGCGGCGTACCGAGGCCATGGCCCACCTCGCGGTGCGCCTCCTCGACGGCCGGGCGGCTCCGGTCGTGGTGGACCTCTGCTGCGGCAGCGGCGCTCTCGCGGTCGCGGTGTCCCAGCGGGTGCCGGACGCCGAGGTGCACGCCGCCGACCTGGACCCCGACGCCGTGGCGTGCGCGCGGCTGAACCTCCCCGACCACACGGTCCACCAGGGGGACCTGTTCGACGCGCTGCCACCGCGGCTGCGGGGACGGGTCGACCTGGTGACGTGCAACGCGCCCTACGTGCCGACCGACGCGATCGCGTGGCTGCCGCCGGAGGCCCGGTCCCACGAGCACCGGGTCGCGCTCGACGGCGGGTCCGACGGCCTCGACCTGCACCGCCGGGTCGTGGCGGTCGCCGTCGACTGGCTCGCCCCGGGGGGAGCGCTGCTGCTCGAGTGCAGCGGGGCCCAGGCGCCGACCTCGGCCGCCGCCTGTCGGGCGGCGGGCCTGCTCGACGACGTCGTCACCAGCCCGGGGACGGGCTCCACGGTGGTGGTGGCCCAGCGGCCGTCGGGCGGGTGGACCGCAGCACGGTCGTGACGACCAGCACCGCGAGGCCGGCACCGCCGAGCAGCAGCGGAGCCAGGACGGTGACCAGCAGGCCGACGGCGAACCCCGCCCCGAGCGGGCTGCCGATCCGCAGCTGGGTCACCGGGGTGGAGCACTCGACCTGGATCGCGGCGGTGGGGCTGGTGAAGGTGGACACGCCCGTCCACGTCCGCCCCATCGTGGTCACGGTGGTGCCGACCGTCGTGGGCCGCACCGGCACCTCGCGACCCTCCGCGTCGGTGACGCGGCACCGTGGCGTCGGCTCGCCTCGGGGCACGAACAGCATCCGCTCCTCCCCGACGGGCACCCCGGCGCCCACCGGCTGGCCGGGCCCGCGCAGCAGCGCCACCACGTCGGTGTCGGTGCCGCGGCCGACCGTGGTCACCAGACCCACCACGAACACCGCCGCCGCCAGGACCAGCAGCGTGCCGCCGACGGCGAACCACGCGCGCCGCGGCCGGGGGCGGGAGGGAGCGGCGTACGACGGCGGGGGAGGCTGGCTCACCGTGCGATCGTGCCACTGCCGGTGCCCGCGGGTGCCTCGATTCGGTCGTGGTCGGGGAGCGTGGCAGAATGACCGGCTGAGTCGTACGCCGTCCGGGCCCTCTCACCCGGCCGGGGCACGCCATCGGGTCCCACCGCCCTGTCCCCACGGGGTCGAGGAGGACCCAACCACCACACGAACCGTCAAGGAGACACCACACACGTGGCCGTCAAGATTCGCCTCAAGCGCATGGGCAAGATCCGTCAGCCGTTCTACCGCGTCGTCGTCGTCGACGCCCGGAAGAAGCGGGACGGCCGGGTCATCGAGGAGATCGGCAAGTACCACCCCAAGGAGGAGCCGTCGCTGATCGCGATCACCTCCGACCGGGCGCAGTACTGGCTGGGTGTCGGCGCGCAGCCGACCGAGGCCGTCGAGGCCCTCCTCAAGGTGACCGGCGACTGGCAGACCTTCAAGGGCCTGCCGGGCACCGAGGGCACCCTGCGCGTCAAGGAGGCCAAGCGCGACAAGCAGGAGCTCTTCAACGAGGCCCTCAAGGACGCCGCCAACGAGCCCAAGGGCGCCGCGGTGACCAAGAAGTCCACCAAGAAGGCCGACAAGGTCGAGGAGACCCCGGCTGCGGAGACCCCCGCTGCGGAGACCCCCGCCGCCGAGGCCCCCGCTGCCGAGGCCGCTCCGGCCGAGGAGACCCCGGCCGCCGAGGCTCCCGCCGAGCAGGAGTCCGCCGAGAAGTCGGAGGCCTGAGCCGATGCTGGCCGACGCGCTCGAGCACCTCGTCCGCGGGATCGTGGAGCACCCCGACGACGTCGTGGTGCACGACAAGCAGCTGCGTCGCGGCTCGATCCTCGAGGTCAGGGTCCACCCCGACGACCTCGGCAAGGTGATCGGGCGCGGCGGCCGCACGGCGACCGCGTTCCGCACGGTCGTGTCGTCGCTGGCCGGCCGCGAGGGCGCCAGGATCGACTTCGTCGACGTCGACCGTCGACGCTAGGCACACCCAAGGCACCACCCCGGAGACGCTCCGGGGTGGTGCCTTCGCCGTGGAGGAGGAGTGAGCGTGGTCTCGACAGGCTCGACCAGCGAGGGCGGCTCGACCAGCGAGGGCGGCTCGACCAGCGAGGGCGGCTCGACCAGCGAGGGCGGCTCGACGGGTGACTGGGTGGTCGTCGGCCGGGTCGGTCGCGCCCACGGCATCCGCGGCGACGTCGCCGTCGACGTGCGCACCGACGAGCCCGAGCGGCGCTTCGCCGACGGTGCCTCGCTGCGCACCCCCACGGGGCACCTCACCGTCGTCGGCTCGCGGATGCACTCCGGCCGGCTGCTGGTCCGCTTCGCCGAGCTCGCCGACCGCACCGCGGCCGAGGCGGCCCGCGGCACCGAGCTGAGGGTCGCCGTCGACCGCGACGAGCGCCCCGAGGACCCCGAGGAGTTCTACGACCACCAGCTGGTCGGCCTGCGCGTGGTCACCACCGAGGGTGAGGCCGTCGGCGAGCTGCTGCGCGTGGAGCACCACGGCGCCCAGGACCTGCTCGTGATCGGCACCGACCGCGGCGAGGTGCTGTTCCCGTTCGTCGCCGTGCTGGTGCCCGAGGTCGACCTCGAGGCGGGCCGGCTGGTCCTCGACGACGCGCCCGGTCTGCTGGACCTGGAGTAGGCGTGCGCGTCGACGTCGTCTCCATCTTCCCGGCGTACCTCGACGCCCTGGGGCTCTCGCTCCCGGGCCGGGCCCGCCGCTCCGGGCTGCTCGACCTGCACGTCCACGACCTGCGCGACTGGACCCACGACCGCCACCGCACCGTCGACGACACCCCGTACGGCGGTGGCGCCGGCATGGTGATGAAGCCCGAGCCCTGGGGCGAGGCGCTGGACGCCGTGGCCCCCGACGGCGCCGTGCTCGTCGTGCCCACCCCGGCCGGGCGCCCCTTCACCCAGGCCGTGGCCGCCGACCTGGCGACCCGCGAGCACCTCGTGGTGGCGTGCGGTCGCTACGAGGGCATCGACCAGCGGGTGGTCGACGAGGCGGCCGGCCGGCTCGAGGTCGTGGAGCTCTCGGTGGGGGACTACGTCCTCAACGGGGGCGAGGTCGCGGCGCTGGTCGTGGTGGAGGCCGTCGTACGCCTGCTGCCGGGGTTCATGGGCAACGCCGAATCGCTGACCGAGGAGTCCCACACCGCCGGGCTGCTGGAGTACCCCGTCTACACCAAGCCCGCCTCCTGGCGCGGCCACGACGTGCCCGAGGTGCTGCTGTCCGGCGACCACGGCCGGGTCGCGGCGTGGCGCCACGAGCAGTCCGTGCGCCGCACCGCCGAGCGCCGGCCCGACCTCGCGCACCCCGCGCAGGCCCTCGCGACCGGCGACGTGGCGGGGCTGCTGCGGCCCGCGACCGTCGGCGACGCCGGCGAGCTGTTCACGCTGCAGCGCGCCTGCTGGGTGCAGGAGCAGCTGGCCAACCCCGGCACCCGGATCCCGGCGCTGCACGAGGACCTCGACGAGGTGGTGGCGTGGCTGGGGGAGTGGACCACCCTGGTGCTGCGCAGCGGCGGCCGCCTGGTCGCCGCGGTCCGCGGCCGCCTGGTCGAGGGCACCACGTGGGACGTCGGGCGGCTGATGGTCGCGCCGGACCTCCAGGGCCGCGGCCTGGGCCGGGTGCTGCTGGCGGCGATCGAGGACGCCGCGCCGGCCGAGGCCACGCAGTACCTGCTGTTCACCGGCGCGGGCAGCGCCCGCAACCTCGCGATGTACCGCAGGGCCGGCTACCGCCTCCGCTCCGACCTGGCCGCGCCCCCCGGCGCTGTCGTGCTCGGCAAGCGCCGCCGCCGCGCCTAGCGGTCGACGAACCCGCCGAAGCGGACCCCGCGGTGCGCGGCGAGCCGCTCGGCCTGCTCGGCGAGGTCGGGCCGACCGAGGACCCCGGGCACCCACGCGTCGAGGCGCAGCCGCAGCACGCCCCCGCTCGACCGGGGCCGCCAGGTGCCGGCCACCTCGGGGCCGACCAGCACCACGCCGGGTCGCCCCAGCGTCCGCCAGACGTCCTTGCGCGCGGCCCCGTCGGGGACGAGCACGTCCCGGTCGCGGGCCTGCAGGTGGAGGTCGAAGGGAGCGAGCAGCCGGACCCCGTCGCCCGACGGCGGGTCGGCCAGCGCGTCGCGGTCGGCGTCGAGCACCCAGCGGCGCTCCCCGGCGAGCGTCACCTCGACGACGTCCTCGGGCCAGCGCTGCCGGACCACGGCGACCGGGGCGTCGGCGTACGCCGCCACCAGCTGCGGGGTGGTCGGACCCAGCAGGTGCAGCGCCGCCCGGACCGGGTCGAGGCCCGGACGGGGCGATGCCGGACCGGCCCAGCCCTGGAGCGGTGCCAGGACGGGGGGCGAGGTGTCCGGCAGCAGCTCGAGGCCCGCCTGCAGCGCTGCCAGCCGGAAGGGTTGCTCGTGGAGGTGCTCGGCGTCGCAGGGGCGGCACCAGCGCCGGTAGGGCGGCGGCAGCAGGCGGCCGAGCTCGGCCGAGACCTCGCCCTTGACCGTCGGCGCGGTCACGACCTCCGCCATCGTGGCGGCGATCGTCGCCAGCGCGTCGCGCACCTCGATCCCGGCCGCCCGCAGCGGCCGGGCCGCGTCGAAGACGCGCTTCGCGGCGTCGGCCTCGGACCAGGGCGCGACCGCGGCGGCGACCTGGGCCACCTCGGCCCGGCGGTAGGCGTGCGGGGCGCCGCGCAGCGTCCAGGCCGTCACGAGGTCCGGCGGGTCCTCGCAGCCGCGCAGCGCCAGCGCCCACCGGGCGCCGTCGGTGCCGGTGTCCTGGACGCCCAGGTCGAGCACCGCCGCGTCGGCGTGCGTGCCGGTGCGGTCGAGCTGCTGGACGTGGACGCGGTGGCGCAGCAGCTGCTCGCGGGTGACCTCCATGCCCGAGGTCTACCACCACCGGGGGACAGCGAGGGTCCGCTGATTTCGTCGTACGCCGCCCGGCGTGGCAGAATCGCTCCTTGGCCCGGCTGCCACGGTCACCTGCCACAGGGGGACGACCGGATCGGCGCCGACGCACGGGCCGACCATCGTCAGCAACACCGAGTTCGTGGGTGACCTGTGGCAGTCACGAGGAGATCACATGACCAACGTCATCGACGTGCTCGACAGCGCCTCCCGGCGTGACGACGTCCCCGCCTTCCGGGCCGGCGACACCATCAAGGTCCACGTCAACATCGTCGAGGGCAACCGGGCACGCGTCCAGGTCTTCCAGGGCGTCGTGCTCAAGGTGCAGGGGTCCGGCATCGGCCGCACCTTCACCGTCCGCAAGGTCTCCTTCGGCGTCGGCGTCGAGCGCACCTTCCCGCTGCACTCCCCGATCTTCGAGAAGATCGAGGTCGTGACCCGCGGTGACGTGCGTCGCGCCAAGCTCTACTACCTGCGCAACCTGCGCGGCAAGGCCGCCAAGATCAAGGAGCGCCGCGAGTCCTGACCCGCGCGCGACCCACGCACGGCCGGCCCTGGTGGCCGGCCGTTCGTGCGTCCGGACGACGACCGGTTCCTGCGGCCCGCCCCGCCGCTTGTCCCCCGACGGTTAGGCTCATCGACGTGACGAACCTGGACGAGGCGGCCTCCGCCCCCGAGAGCTCGGGAGGCCGGCGCCGGCGGTCGGGGTCACGCAAGCCGATGCCGCTGTGGCAGGAGAGCGTGCTGCTCCTGGGCCTCGCGCTGGTGCTCGCGATCGTCATCAAGACGCTGTTCCTGCAGGCGTTCTACATCCCCTCGCCGTCGATGGTGCCGCAGTTCGTGGAGAACGACCGGATCCTGGTCCAGAAGGTCTCCTACTGGGGCTCGGGCACCCCCGAGCGCGGCGACATCGTCGTCTTCGAGGACCCGGGCGACTGGCTGGACCCCGCCGACTCCGCCGGCCCCACCAGCCCGGTCAGCAAGGTGCTCGAGCGGGTCGGGCTCTACCCCGCCGGTGGTCACCTGGTGAAGCGGGTGATGGGCGTCGGCGGCGACCACGTCGTGTGCTGCGACGACGAGGGCCGCATCACCGTCAACGACACCCCCCTCGACGAGGGCTCCTACCTGCCCGAGGGCACCGTCCCCTCCGACATCACCTTCGACAAGACCGTCCCGGCCGGCCACCTGTGGATGATGGGGGACAACCGCGGGGCGTCCTTCGACAGCCGCGGCCACATGGGCGGCCCGGGCGGCGGCTTCGTCGACCAGGACCTCGTGGTCGGCAAGGTGTTCTCGCTGATCTGGCCCTGGGACCGCGCCGAGGTCGTCCGCCGTCCCGCCACCTTCGCCGACGTGCCCGACCGGCGGCCGGGCACGGGCTGAGGCATGTCGTGACGACCCTGCCGCGCGGCGCCACCGTCCGCCGCGACGCCGGTCTCTACGGCTACGAGCGCGCCCTGCGCCGGGTGGGCCTGGACCCGGTCGCCGGCGTGGACGAGGCCGGCCGCGGCGCCTGCGCCGGACCGCTCGTGGCCGCCGCCGCCGTGCTGCCCGAGGGTCGGGCGGGCATCGTCCCGGGCCTCGCGGACTCCAAGCTGCTCACCCCCCGGGCGCGCGAGCGCTGCTACGAGCAGGTGGTGCGCCGGGCTACCGCCTGGTCGGTGGTCGTGGTCCCGCCGGGGGAGTGCGACCGGCTCGGCATGCACGTCGCCAACGTCGAGGCGCTGCGACGTGCCCTGGCCCGGCTGACCACGCGGCCGGCGTACGTGCTGACCGACGGGTTCCCGGTGGACGGCCTCGAGGTGCCCGGCCTGGCGATGTGGAAGGGTGACCGGGTCGCCGCGTGCATCTCGGCCGCCTCGGTCATCGCCAAGGTGACCCGGGACCGCATCATGGCCGAGCTGCACCAGCACCACCCGGCGTACGACTTCGCCACGCACAAGGGCTACATCACCGACGAGCACGCGGCCGCGCTCACCGAGCACGGTCCGAGCTCGGTGCACCGGATGCGCTTCGTCAACGTCCGGCGCGCCGCCGGGATCGTCGACCTGGCACCGCTCACGCTGGAGCCGCAGCCGGAGCTGCCCGGTGACGCCGGCGGCCCCCGACCCACCCGTCACGACCTGCAGGAGGCAGTCAGATGAGCGCCGAGGATCTCGAGAAGTACGAGACCGAGATGGAGCTCACCCTCTACCGCGAGTACCGCGACGTGGTGGGCATCTTCAAGTACGTCGTGGAGACCGACCGGCGCTTCTACCTGTGCAACCAGGTCGACGTGAAGGCCCGCACCGAGGCCGGCGACGTGTTCTTCGAGGTCACGCTGACCGACGCCTGGGTCTGGGACATGTACCGACCCGCCCGCCGGTTGGCCAAGAACGTCAAGGTGCTCACCTTCAAGGACGTCAACGTCGAGGAGATCAGCCACAGCGAGATCGAGCCGCCGAAGGTCTGAGCTGGTATGCACCACCCGGGCACCTGCTCCCAAAACCCATTTAAACGGGCATAAGCCGTTCTACGCTGGCCTCCGCAGGCCCCCGCCTGCACCACGAGACGAGGCGGAGCCAGGTGGACCGGACCCGACGCCCACGCGGCGAGCACGGCGCTGCCGCGGTGGAGTTCGCGCTCATCATGGTGCCGCTCCTGGCCCTGGTCTTCGGGATCATGCAGTACGGCCTCTACTTCTGGTCGATGCAGGGCGGCGCGGACACCGCGCGGTACGCCGCCCGGCTGGCCTCGGTCGGCACGCCGTCGGCCTGCCCGGCCTTCCGCACGCAGGTCGCGGCGACCCTCGGCTCGATCAGCTCGGACGCCAACCAGGTCTACGTCAAGCGGGAGTACCCCGGTGCCGGCTCGACCGTCGACGTCGGGGACACGGTCGTGGTCACGGTGGAGTTCCGCAGCTACGACCTCAACCTGCCGTTCGTGCCGTTCATCGACAACGGGGTGGTGAAGTCCTCCGCGACCTCGCGCGTCGACTACGCCCCGGCGGCGAGCTACCCGGAGTGCCCCCGTGCGAAGCCGTGACGAGCGGGGCGCCACCGCGGTCATGATCGGCGTGCTGTCGCTGCTGCTGTTCATGATGGCCGGCCTCGCCGTCGACATGGGCAACGCGTGGGCGCGGGGCCGGACGGTGCAGAAGCAGGTCGACGTCAGCGCCATCTCGGCCGGCAACGGCACGCTGCCGATGGGCCCGGTCAGCGGCCACACCAAGGCCGACGTCGCCGAGCAGGTGGCGCGCGGCCTGGTCAGCAACGGGACCTTCGGCCAGGAGCACGCCTTCGACCCGACCGCGGTGGAGGGGAGCCCCAAGGCCGGGCTCGTCGCGCAGGTCACCGCGGACCTCCTCGACAGCGACCCGGCCAACGGCGACCTGCACTTCTACAAGACCGCGGCCCACGCCGCGGCCGGCACGCCCGAGTGCCTCGAGGTGGCGGGCCCGTGCCCGGTGATGACGGTGGTCGCCCCCTCGGCCCAGGTGGGCTTCGGGTTCGCCAGCGTCTTCGACGACCTGGGCAGCTCGACCACCGTGCAGCGCCGGGCCACCGTGGAGGTGCGCTCCTCGGTCGCCCGCAAGGAGGACATGGTCCCGTTCTGGCTGCCCAGCGGCTGCGGCTACGGCCCGACCCACGCCGACACCACCAACGGCAAGGGCGGCCCGGCCGCCGGCAGTGCGTGGACCCTGCCGCGCAGCGCGACCCCGCCCCGGCTGGTCGGAGCGCCCGCGGCGGCCCCTGCCCCGACGCCCACGGCCGACCACCGGGTCGGCGGCACCGCGGTCAACAGCGTGGTGGCCGGGTCGACCGTCACCCTCAACGGCTACTCGGTCAGCGGGGTGCCCGCGCAGTACAAGAAGGTCTCGTTGCGCGCGTTCGCCCCGGACGGCACCCGGTACGTCGACTTCTCCGCCCAGACCAGCGGCGACGGCGCCCTGCCCGCGATCCGGCTCGGGCCCAGCGACGTGACCGGCGCCACGGGGGACTGGTACCTGTTCGCGGTCGCCGCCAAGGACAACGGCCAGCTGGCGTACTCCGAGAACCACCTCGTCATCCGGGTCACCGGCACGCCGCCGGCCACGTCCACCCCCACGCCGACCCCGACGCCCACCGCGTCGGCGACCCCGACCCCGACCCCGACTCCCTCGGTCACCCCCTCGACCTCGCCCACCGCCACCGCGACGACCATCCCCTCGCCGTCGGTCTCGGTCTCGGTCTCGATCGACCCCAGCGTCGACAACGGCTGCGTGGGCCAGGACCGCGGCAACTTCGGCCAGCTCGACAGCCCCCGGGCCGACGAGAGCAACGCCCAGAAGGCCTTCGCCCGCAACGTCGCGGCGGGGCTCGACCACCAGCTGCGCGGCTACACCTTCCCCGTGTCGGTCGTCGAGACCAAGGACTGCGGGTCGGGCGCCCTGGTGCTGCCCGGCGCCAAGCTCGACTCCCTGCCGGGGGCGGCGGGCGACGGCGCCAACTGCATCCGGGGCGACACCGGCAACGACGGCCCCAAGACCTACGACGGCCTGCTCACGGGCGTCGACTCGCTGCCCGGCCGGCTCGACGCGGTCAACGGCAGCACCACGTGCTCGGGGCGGAGCAACCTCTCGGTCGGGGGCAAGCTGATCAACAACGACTCGCTGCGGTGCTTCCTGCGCGGCAGCACCACGTTGGCCGACATCGCCTCGGACACCGGGGTCACCGACACCATGATCGACGAGTCGATCAAGCGCTCGCCGCGCTTCGTCTACCTGCCGGTCGTCTACCCCAACGACCGGGCCCAGAAGGGCTACCAGCCGATCCGCGCCTTCGTGCCCGGCTTCATCACCGAGGAGACGGTCACGGCAGGGCCCAACGACGCCGCGGGCCACGTCAACGGGCTCGACATCAACGGCAACTCGGTCAAGGTCCTGCACGTGTTCACGTTCAACCCCGCAGCGCTGCCGGTCACCGAGTCGGACCCGACCGTGAGCTACGACGCGGGGGTCGCGGACCGGATCGTGCGGCTCGTCGGCTGACCCCGCCGCCTGCCCCGGACTCCACAGGCGCCCGCCCGACCCACCGTCCTCCACAGGGCGACGCCGCGGGCGCCGACCGCCGACGGCCGGGTGTCTGCTCCTGGCCATGACGGGTGAGCGCAACCGGGAGCTGGGACGTTGGGGCGAGGACGTGGCCGGGCGTCGCCTGACCGACGCGGGGATGACGGTGGTCGACCGCAACTGGCGCTGCGAGGCCGGTGAGGTCGACCTCGTCCTGCGCGACGGCGACGTGCTGGTGTTCTGCGAGGTCAAGACGCGGTCCTCCGCGGCGTACGGCCACCCGCTGGAGGCGGTCGGTGCGGTCAAGGCGCAGCGGCTGCGCCGGCTGGCGGCCCGGTGGCTCGAGGCGCACGACCTGCGCCCCGTCGGGGTCCGGATCGACGTCGTGGGCGTGCTGCTGCGCGACCGCGGCGCCCCCGAGGTCGAGCACGTGCGGGGGATCGGCTGATGGTCGCGACCACCCACACCGTCTCCCTCCAGGGCACCGTCGGCCACGTCGTCGACGTGCAGGTCGACCTCGCCGCCGGCGTCGTCGGCACCTCGCTGGTGGGCAGGCCGGACACCTCGATCAACGAGGCCCGCGACCGCTGCAAGGCCGCGATCGGCAACACCGTGTTCGACAGCGACAAGCGCCGGTGGCCCAACACCCGCCGCGTGACGATCCTGCTCTCGCCGGCGGACCTGCCCAAGCGCGGGCCGCACTTCGACCTCGCGATCGCGGTCGCCGTGCTGGCGGCAGCCGACCCCGCCATCCCCGGCGCGGCGCTGCGCGGCACCGCCCTGGTCGGGGAGCTGACCCTGGACGGCCGGGTGCGCTGCGTCCCGGGCGTGCTGCCGATGGTGATGGCCGCGACCGCCCGCGGCATCGACACCGTGTTCGTGCCCGAGCCGCAGGTCGAGGAGGCCCGGATGGTCGAGGGCGTGAGCGTCTTCGGCGTCCGGTCGCTCGGTCAGGCCGTGGCCCTGCTCGCGGGGGAGGAGGTGCCCGAGGCGCCCCCGGTGGAGCCGATGACGGGGTCCCCGCTGCTGTCCTGGCGCGGCGAGACGCGGATGGACGACCTCGACCTCGCCGACGTGCTCGGCATCCCCGACACCCGCTACGCCGTCGAGGTCGCGGCCGCGGGCGGCCACCACCTGCTGCTCACCGGCCCCCGGGGCTCGGGCAAGACCACCATCGCCGAGCGGATCCCCGGGCTGCTGCCCGACCTGACCGACCAGGAGTCGCTCGAGCTGACGGCCGTCCACTCGCTGTGCGGTGCGCTGCCCGCGGACGGCACCCGGTTCACCCGGCCGCCCTACCTCGCCCCGCACCACTCGGCCTCGCGCAGCGGCATCCTCGGCGGCGGCACCGGTCGGGTGCGTCCGGGCGACGTCAGCAAGGCCCACCTCGGCGTGCTGTTCCTCGACGAGCTCCCGCTGTTCCCCTCCGACGTCGTCGACGCGCTGCGCGAGCCGCTCGAGGCCGGCGAGATCTCGATCTCGCGCGGGGAGGACCACGCGCGGTTCCCGGCCCGGGCGATGTTCGTCTTCGCCTCCAACCCGTGCCGCTGCGGCGAGTACCACCCGTGGTCGCGCGACCACCGCTGCACCTGCTCGGAGCAGGCGCGCCGGGAGTACCGCGCCAAGGTGTCGGGGCCGGTCGAGGACCGCATCGACATCACCCGCTTCGTCGAGCCCCTCGGCGCGGGCGGGACCGGGCAGCTGCCCTACGAGCGGCCGGAGACCACGGCCGAGGTCCGCGCCCGGGTGACCCTCGCCCGGGAGCGGCAGGCAGCGCGCTACGCCGGCCTCCCGTGGCGGCTCAACGCCCACGCCCCCGGGCCCCTGCTGCGCGAGGCGTGGCCGCTGGAGGCCGGCGCCGCGGACCGCCTCGAGGAGGAGGTGATGCGCGGCCGCCTCACCCGCCGCGGTGCCGTGCGCGCCCACCGGGTCGCCTGGTCGGTCACCGACCTGGTCGGGGGCGCGCGCCCCGGCGCCGAGGAGCTCGACGTCGCGCTGCGGCTGCGCTCGGCCGCGCCGCTGCTCCTGGCCAGCCTGCCCGCCTCGGTGCACGGGCGGACGGCGTGAGCGCCCCCGAGGCCGAGCGCCTCGCCCGCGTGGTGCTCTCGCGCATCGGTGAGCCGGGCGACCCCCGGCTCACCGACCTGGTGCACGAGCTGGGCGCCGCCACCGTGCTCGCCGGGCTCCGCGACCAGGCCTCGGCCGGCGAGCTGGCCGCGGACCTCCACGACCGGCTGGCCTCCGTCGACGCCGCCCGCGAGCTCGAGACGGCCGCCGGGCGCGGGCTGCGGTTCGTGGTGCCGGGCGACGCCGAGTGGCCCGACCACCTCGCCGCGCTGGCCCACGCCCCGCACCTGCACGAGCGCGGCGGGGTGCCGGTCGGCCTGTGGTGCCGCGGCCCGCTGCCCCTCGACGAGGTGGTGGGACGTGCGGTCGCGGTGGTCGGCTCGCGCTCGGCCACGACGTACGGCGCGGCCGTGGCCACCGACGTGGCGGCCGTGCTCGCCCGCGAGTCCTGGACCGTGGTCTCGGGGGCCGCCTTCGGCATCGACCAGGCCGCCCACCGCGGCAGCCTCGCGGCGCACGGCCCCACGGTCGCGGTGCTGGCCTGCGGGGCCGACCGGGCCTACCCGACCGCGCACCGGGCGATGATCGACTACGTCGCGGACGTCGGCCTGGTCGTGTCCGAGGCGCCTCCCGGCGCCGCCCCGACCCGGATCCGCTTCCTGGCCCGCAACCGGCTGATCGCCGCCCTGGCCCGCGGCACGGTCGTCGTCGAGGCGGCGCTGCGCAGCGGGGCGCTCAACACCGCCAGCTGGGCGCAGGGCCTGGGGCGCGTCGTGATGGGGGTGCCGGGACCGGTGACCAGCGCCCCCTCGGCCGGGGTCCACCAGCTGGTGCGGGCCCGGGACGCCCTGCTGGTGACGTGCGGCGAGGAGGTGCTCGAGGCGGTGAGCCCGTCGGGCAGCTTCGCGCTGGCCGAGCCCCGGGCGCCCGAGGCGCCGCGCGACCGGCTGTCCGCCCGAGAGAGGCAGGTGCTCGACGCCGTGCCGCTGCTGCGGGGTGCCGACGCCCGGTCCGTCGGCCGCACGGCCGGGCTGTCCGCCGCGCGCACCCAGGAGTCGCTGCTCGTGCTGCACCGGGCCGGGCTCGTCGAGCACGCGCTGGGCCGCTGGCGGGTGCGCGACGGCGACCACGTGCTCCACGGCTCCGACGCGCCTGCGCCGCCGGGGGACGGGACGTCCCTACCCTGACCGGGTGGCCGGAGCGGACGAGCAGGAGCAGCACGTCGAGGAGGACGTGCTGCCCGAGCCGTTCGCCCGCGTCCTCGGCGACTACGAGCGTCACCTGCGCGCCGAGCGCGACCTCACCGCCCACACGGTGCGTGCCTACCTCGGCGACGTGACCAGCATGCTCGAGCACGCCGCCGCGCTGGGCCACACCGGGCTGGAGGACCTGCAGCTGCGGACGCTGCGCAGCTGGCTGGCCAAGCAGCAGACCCTCGGCCGCGCGCGCACCACGATCGCGCGCCGGGCCACCGCCGTCCGGGTCTTCACCGCCTGGGCGCGGCGCACCGGCCGCACGACCGACGACGTCGGGGCCTCCCTGGGCTCGCCCAAGGCGCACCGCACCCTGCCGGCCGCGTTGAGCGCCGCGCAGGCCCGGGCGCTGCTCGACGCCGCGGCGGAGCGGGCCGACGACGGCAGCCCGGTGGGCCTGCGCGACGTCGCGGTCCTGGAGCTGCTCTACGCCTCCGGCATCCGGGTGGGGGAGCTGAGCGGCCTCGACGTCGACGACCTCGACCGCGAGCGCCGCGTGGTGCGCGTGCTGGGCAAGGGCCGCAAGGAGCGGACGGTGCCCTACGGGCTGCCCGCCGACCGGGCGCTCGGCCGGTGGCTCGAGGTCGGCCGACCGGCCCTGGCGGTCAGCGGCTCGGGGGCTGCGCTGTTCCTCGGGGCCCGGGGAGGCCGCGTCGACCAGCGCGCCGTGCGCACCCTGGTCCACGCCCGGCTCGCCGACGTGCCGCACGCCCCGGACATGGGCCCGCACGGGCTGCGTCACACCGCGGCCACCCACCTGCTCGAGGGCGGCGCCGACCTGCGCACGGTGCAGGAGCTGCTGGGCCACGCGTCGCTGGCGACCACCCAGCTGTACACCCACGTCAGCAGCGAGCGGCTGCGGTCGGCGTACCGGCTGGCGCACCCGCGCGCCTGACCCCGGTCGGCTCAGACCGCCAGCGGGAGCAGCCGCACCGGCCCGCCGCCCACCAGCACGAGCGGGTCGAGGTAGGCCTCACCGCGCCGCAGGCCCCAGTGCAGGCACGCGGCCGGCAGGCAGTGGCTCCCCGCGCGACGCAGCACCCCGACCACCTCGCCGCGGCCCACCCGTTGCCCGAGGTCGACGCGGGCCGCGACCGGCTGGTAGGTCGTGCGGACCTCGCCGTGGTCGACGACCACCACGTCGCGACCGGCGACGGAGCCGGCGAAGGACACCCGACCGGGCAGCGCTGCGCGCACGGGCGCGCCTGGGGACCCGGCCAGGTCGACCCCGCGGTGCCCCGGCCCCCAGCGGACCGCGGGCGGGTCGAAGCCCTCGACCACCCGGGGACGGGGCAGCAGCGGCCAGGTGCCGTCGCGGGCGGGTGCCGGCGTCGGCTGCCACCAGGCCGCCCGGGCGGCGGGGACGGGACCGACGAGCGCCGGCAGCAGGGCGGCGACGACCGCCGCCAGGACCGGGGCGCGACGGGGTGCGCGAGGAGGGGGGAGGCTCATGCGTGACAGGGTCGCCGCGGGCGTGGCCGGGCGCCAGGACCCCGGGGCCGGCTGTGGACGGACGACCCCGCCCGCGGGCCTGTGGACGTTTCGACATCGTCGGGTGCCCGGCCTAGACTGACCCCAGCAACCCATCCGTGGGTTGACTTCGCACGCTCGTCTCCGTGCCACCGACGTCTTCCGCGTGGGTGGAGCACCACGGGCGAGGCCTCCGGTCCCACCTCGGCTCGCTGCGGTGGGTGGGGTCCCGCACGGGCGTCAGGGCAGGCCACCCCGCTCCCGCGGGCCCCTGCGAGAACTGACCACGGTCCACGCGCGCCCGCGTGCGGGACCACGACCGGAAAGAAGCAGATGGCAGTCGTCACCATGCGCCAGCTCCTCGAGAGCGGCGTCCACTTCGGGCACCAGACCCGTCGCTGGAACCCCAAGATGAAGCGCTTCATCATGACCGAGCGCAACGGCATCTACATCATCGACCTGCAGCAGTCGCTGTCCTACATCGACACCAGCTTCGCGTTCATCAAGGACACCGTCGCCAAGGGCGGCACGATCATGTTCGTGGGCACCAAGAAGCAGGCCCAGCAGGCGATCGCCGAGCAGGCGACCCGCGTCGGGATGCCCTACGTCAACCAGCGGTGGCTCGGTGGCATGCTCACCAACTTCCAGACCGTGCACCAGCGGATCAACCGCCTCAAGGAGCTCGACGACGTCGACTTCGACGCGGTGGCCGGCTCCGGTCGCACGAAGAAGGAGCTGCTCCACATGCGCCGCGAGCAGATCAAGCTCGACAAGACGCTGGGCGGCATCCGTGACATGACCCGCACGCCCTCGGCGGTGTGGATCGTGGACACCAACAAGGAGCACCTCGCCGTCGAGGAGGCTCGCAAGCTCAAGATCCCGATCATCGCGATCCTGGACTCCAACTGCGACCCCGACCTGGTCGACTTCCCGATCCCGGGCAACGACGACGCGATCCGCGCCGTCTCGCTGCTGACCCGCGTCATCGCTGACGCCGTGGCCGACGGCCTGATCTCCCGCTCCGGCGCCAAGACCGGCACCGACGCGGGCGTGGGCGCCGACGAGCCGCTGGCCGACTGGGAGCGCGACCTGCTCCAGGGCCAGGACGGCGAGAAGCGTCGAGCAGGCCGCCGTTGCCGCCACCGGTGGCGACACCGCGACCGAGGCCACCCCCGCCGTGGAGGCGACCGGTGCCTCGAGCGAGGCCACCGAGGCTCCGGCCCCGGCTGCCGAGGCCCCCACCGAGGCGGCTGCGACCGAGACCCCCGCCGAGGAGTCCGCCGCGACCGAGAACACCGCCGAGACCTCGACCGAGGCCTCGACCGAGAGCACCGCCGACGCCTCCACCGAGGCGGCCCCGGCGGAGGCCGAGAAGAAGGAGGACTGAGCGTGGCGATCACCGCCGCCGACGTCAAGAAGCTCCGCGACCTCACCGGCGCGGGCATGATGGACTGCAAGAAGGCGCTCACCGAGGCCGAGGGCGACTTCGACAAGGCCACCGAGCTGCTGCGCATCAAGCTCGGCAAGAAGGCCGCTGCCCGCGGTGCCGAGCGTGAGGCCACCTCCGGCCTCGTCGCCACCCACGGTGGTGCGCTGGTCGAGCTGAAGAGCGAGACCGACTTCGTGGCCAAGAACGACGACTTCATCGCTGCGGCGGAGAAGATCGTCGCCGCGGCCGACGAGGCGCAGGCCGCCGACCGCGAGGCCCTCGCGGCCGTCCCGCTCGACGGCAAGACCGTCGGCGAGGTGGTCGAGGACCTGGCCATCACCATCGGCGAGAAGATCGAGCTCGGGCAGGTCGCCTACTTCGGTGGCCAGCGCGTGGTCTACCTGCACCGTCGTGCGGCCGACCTCCCGCCGGCCGTCGGCGTGCTCGTGGAGTACGACGGCTCCGACGCGGAGGCTGCGCGTGGCGCTGCCATGCAGATCGCCGCGATGAAGCCGCAGTACCTCACCCGCGACGAGGTCCCCGCCGAGCTGGTGGAGAAGGAGCGCGAGATCGGCGCTGCCACCGCCCGCGAGGAGGGCAAGCCCGAGGGTGCCATCGAGAAGATCGCCGAGGGTCGCCTCAACGGGTTCTTCAAGGACGTCGTGCTGCTCGACCAGCCGTCGGTCTCGGAGAGCAAGAAGAGCGTCAAGGCCGTGCTCGACGCGGCCGGCGTGACCGTGACGCGGTTCGCCCGCTTCGAGGTCGGCGCCTGACCGGCTGAGACATCCACGAGGGGCGTCGTCCACCGGACGGCGCCCTTCGTCGTCCCCGGACCCGCGACACCTCGCGGGCCGGCTCCGGCCACCGGTTTCCGGCTCGGGGTGACCGTCGAGTAGGTTCCCTGGGTCGGGACCACGGGTGGCGAAGGGATCGCGCATGGCGTACGAGCGGGTGCTCCTGAAGCTCTCCGGTGAGGTCTTCGGTGGCGGCAAGGTGGGCGTCGACCCCGACGTGGTGCGCGGCATCGCGCGCGAGGTCGCCTCGGTGCAGCAGGCCGGGGTGCAGGTCGCGATCGTCACCGGCGGCGGCAACTTCTTCCGCGGCGCCGAGCTCCAGCAGCACGGCATGGACCGCGCCCGCGCCGACTACATGGGCATGCTCGGCATCGTGATGAACTGCCTGGCGCTCCAGGACTTCCTGGAGAAGGAGGGCGTGGAGACGCGGGTCCAGACCGCGATCACGATGGGCCAGGTCGCCGAGCCCTACATCCCGCGCAAGGCCATCCGCCACCTCGAGAAGGGCCGTGTCGTGATCTTCGGCGCCGGCGCGGGGCTGCCGTACTTCTCCACCGACACGGTGGCCGCCCAGCGGGCGCTGGAGACCAAGTGCGAGGTCGTGCTGATGGGCAAGAACGGCGTGGACGGGGTGTACGACGCGGACCCGCGCCTGCACCCCGACGCCGTGAAGTACGACGAGCTCAGCTTCGACGACGCGCTGCGCCAGGGCCTGAAGGTGGCCGACGCCACCGCCTTCGCGCTGTGCATGGAGAACCGGCTGCCGATGGTCGTGTTCGGGATGAGCCCGGAAGGCAACATCCTGCGTGTCGTCCAGGGTGAGAAGATCGGAACGCTCGTCAGCGCCGGCACCGCCGACGACGAGCGCCACCCACGCTAGGAGAGAAGACGTGACGATCAACCAGTCCCTGTCCGACGGCGACCAGAAGATGGCCAAGGCCGTCGAGGTCACCCGCGAGGAGTTCGCCGCCATCCGTGCCGGCCGGGCCAACCCGCAGATGTTCTCCAAGCTCACGGCCGACTACTACGGCACGCCCACCCCGGTGCAGCAGATCGCCTCCTTCACGGCTCCCGAGGCCCGGATCATCATGGTCGCGCCGTACGACATGAGCGCGCTGCCGGCCATCGAGCGGGCCATCCGCGACAGCGACCTCGGCGTGAACCCGTCCAACGACGGCAAGGTCATCCGCTGCGTGTTCCCCGAGCTGACCGAGGAGCGCCGCAAGGAGTACATCAAGGTCGCGCGCGCCAAGGCCGAGGACGGCCGCGTCGCGGTCCGCAACATCCGGCGCAACACCAAGCAGGCGCTGGAGAAGCTCGAGAAGGACGGTGACGTCGGCAAGGACGACGTCACCGGGGCGGAGAAGAAGCTCGACGCGACCACCAAGAAGCACGTCGACCAGATCGACGAGATGCTCAAGTCCAAGGAAGCCGAGCTGCTCGAGGTCTGAGGACCCGAGCACCTCGACCGCCCGGCCGTCGCCCGTGACCCAGCCGCCCTCACCCCAGCAGCAGCCCCCGCGGCCCACCGACCCCGTCGTGCACCCCCCGGCGGAGGCGGTGAAGGCGTCGCGCGCGGGCCGCAACCTGCCCGCCGCCATCGCCTCGGGCGTCGGCCTGGGCGCGGCGATCATCCTCTCGCTGGTGATCTGGAAGCCGGCGTTCATGCTGATCGTGGTCGCCGCCGTGCTGGTGGCGGTCTGGGAGATGCATCGCGGGCTCCAGGCCCGGGGGATCGACCTGCCGCAGGAGCCGCTGATGCTGGGCGGCTCGGTGATGGTGGTCGTGGCCTTCCTCGGCGGTCGCGACGACGGCCCGGACGCCCTGATCACCGCCACGGCCGTCACCGCGCTGGTGACGATGCTGTGGCTGCTGCGGCGCGGCGTGGAGGGCTACGTCCAGAACGCCACCGCCTCGGTGTTCACGCTGATCTACATCCCGTTCCTGGGCTCGTTCGTGGCGCTGCTGCTGGCCGAGGACGGCAGCGACGGCGTCAAGGGCATCGTCACCTTCGTCGTCATCACCGTCGCCTCCGACATCGGGGGGTACGTCGCCGGCGTGCTGTTCGGCAAGCACCCGATGGCGCCGGTCATCTCGCCCAAGAAGTCCTGGGAGGGGTTCGCCGGGTCGGCGCTGGCCTGCGTGGCCGCCGGGGTGCTGCTGGTCGTGCTGCTGCTCGACTCCGACTGGTGGATCGGGGTCGTGCTCGGCCTGATCGCGGTCGTGATGGCGACGCTGGGCGACCTGTGCGAGTCGGTGATGAAGCGCGACCTCGGCATCAAGGACATGAGCCAGATCATCCCGGGCCACGGCGGCCTGATGGACCGCCTCGACTCGCTGCTCGCCACGATCGCCCCGATCTGGCTGGTGCTGCACTACCTCGTCTTCTAGCCCGCCACCGAGGCGTCACGGGCTGCCGCGCCGCCCGTGGGTGCGCGGCGGGTCGTAGCCGCCCTCGGGAGGCTCCATCTCGGCCCGTACGCCGAGCAGCCGGACGGCCCGGTCGTCCTCCAGCCCCGCGAGCAGGTCGGACGCGGTCGCGGCGATCACCTGGGCGTCGTACGTCGGGGCGGGGAGCTTGCGCGAGCGGTTGACGGTGAAGAACGGCGCGAACCGGACCTTGAGGTGCACCCGGACGCACGCGCGGCCCTCGGCCCGGATGTCGGCCACCACCTGGGTGGCGAGCTCGAGCAGCGCCGCCTCGACCTCCGGGCCGGGCGCCAGGTCGTGCTGGTAGGTCGTCTCGCGGCCGTGCGCTCGCGCCACCCACGGGGTGTCGTCGACGACGTCGGTGCTCACGCCCCGGCCCAGGCGCCCCAGGTGGGGACCGGTGGCGGGCCCGAACTCCGCGGCCAGCACCTCGTCGGGCGCGGCGGCGAGGTCGCGCACGGTCAGGATGCCGAGGCCGGCCAACCGGGCCGCGATCCGGCTGCCCACGCCCCACAGCTCGCGGGTGGACCGCTCGCCCATCACCGCGAACCAGTTGCCCCGGGTCAGCCGGAAGGTCCCGCGGGGCTTGCCGAAGTCGGTCGCGATCTTGGCGCGCACCGTGGTGTCGCCGATCCCGACGGTGCAGTGCAGCCCGGTCGCGGCCAGCACCGCCGCCTGCGCGGCGCGCGCCCACGCCTCCGGGTCGTCGGTGCTGACGCCGACGAAGGCCTCGTCCCAGCCGAGCACCTGCACCACCGCGCCGGGCTGCGCCCGCAGCGTGTCCATCACGACCACCGAGGCGGCGTCGTACGCCGCGTGGTCGCTGGCGAGGAACACCGCGTCGGGGCACCGGCGCACGGCCACCTTGAGCGGCATCCCCGACCGCACCCCGTGCTCGCGGGCCTCGTAGCTCGCCGTGGCGACGACCGCCCGCTCGGTGGGGTCGCCGCGGCCGCCGACGACCACCGGCCGGCCGGCCAGCTCGGGCCGGCGCAGGACCTCGACCGCGGCGATGAACTGGTCCATGTCGACGTGCAGCACCCAGGGCACGGGCCCATGATGACGCGTCGTACCCGGTCCGGCTGAGTACCTGCACCCATGACGGGCGGCGCCCGCACCCCGGCATGATCCTCGGCATGGACTCCCCGGCAGCACGCTTCGAGGCCTTCGGCCCCGACCACCTCGCGTGGATCGGGCTCTGCCTGCTCGGCTGCGGGGGAGTGGTGTGGCTGGGACGACGGCTCCGGGTCCGAGGGGCGGAGCCGTCGTTCCGGCGCGCGGTGGCGGTGCTGCTGGTCGCCGTCACGCTGCCGTTGCAGGTGCTGCAGCTGCTGCCCGGCGACTTCCGGCTCGGCAGCTCGCTGCCGATCCAGGTCTGCGACCTGGCGTGGGTGCTGGCGGCGTGGGCGCTGTGGAGCGGCCGGCGCCGTCCGGCCCAGGTGCTGCTGCTGTGGGGCGTGACGCTGGTGCCGCAGGCGGTGCTGACGCCCGCGCTGGTGAGACCTTCCCGGACCCGCGCTACCTGATGTTCTGGTCGATGCACCTGCTGACCATCTGGTCGGCCGTCTACCTCGCCGCGACCGGCCGGGCCCGGCCGTCCTGGCGCGGCCTGGCGGTCACCGTGGCCGCGACCCTGGCCTGGGTGGCCTCGGTGATGACGTTCAACGCCGTGGCGGGCACCAACTACGGCTACCTCAACGGCAAGCCCGCGGGCGGGTCGCTGCTCGACCTGCTCGGTCCGTGGCCGGCGTACGTCGGGGCCGAGGTGGCGATCGTGCTCGCGGTGTGGACCACCGTCACGGCCGTCGTGGCAGGGTGTCGCCCACGCGGTGGACGCGTCCCGGAAGGAGCGGCGGTTCCCCACCCTCGGTGACCTGCTGGGCGTCCCGCTCGCGGTCGACACCCCCGGCACCTTCGTGGCGCTGGGGTGGCCTCGCACGATCGGGCACGATCGGGCACGATTGGGGCGGGCACGCGTCCGGTGGGAGGATGGGCCGGTCATGAGTGAACCCGTGAAGACCCTGCCCCTCGTCTTCGAGGAGCCCCCGCGCCGCGGCAAGCCGCCGCGCCACCTCGCCGACCTCACCGCCGCCGAGCGCAAGGCGCGCCTCGAGGAGCTCGGCCTGCCCGGCTTCCGGGCCAAGCAGCTCTCGACCCACTACTTCTCCCGCCTGGTCGACGACCCGGCGCAGATGACCGACCTGCCGGCCGGGCAGCGCCAGGAGCTCGTCGACGGGCTGCTGCCGCACCTGATGACGCCGCTGCGCACGCTGGAGGCCGACAGGGGCGCCACGGTCAAGACGCTGTGGAAGCTCTTCGACGGCGCCCTCGTCGAGTCGGTGCTGATGCGCTACCCCGGCCGGGTCACGATGTGCGTCTCCAGCCAGGCCGGCTGCGGCATGGCCTGCCCGTTCTGCGCCACCGGCCAGGGCGGCCTGCAGCGCAACATGTCGACCGCCGAGATCGTCGAGCAGGTCGTGGCCGGCGCCCGCGCCCTGGCCCGTGGCGAGGTCGCCGGCGGCCCCGGCCGGGTCTCCAACGTGGTCTTCATGGGCATGGGCGAGCCGATGGCCAACTACAAGGCCGTGATCGGTGCCGTACGCCGCCTCACCGACCCGACCCCCGACGGGCTGGGCATGTCCGCGCGCGGCATCACCGTCTCCACCGTCGGCCTGGTCCCGCGGATCGACCAGCTGACCGAGGAGGGCATCCCGGTCACGCTCGCGCTGAGCCTGCACGCCCCCGACGACGAGCTGCGCGACGAGCTGGTGCCCGTCAACACCCGGTGGAAGGTCGCGGAGGCCGTCGAGGCCGCCTGGAACTACGCCCGCGTCACCAGGCGTCGCGTCTCCATCGAGTACGCCATGATGCGCGGCATCAACGACCAGGCCTGGCGCGCGGACCTGCTCGGCGACCTGCTCAACTCCTACGGCGACTGGGGCTGGGTCCACGTCAACCTGATCCCGCTCAACCCCACGCCCGGCTCGAAGTGGACGGCCAGCGACCCGGCCGACGAGCGCGAGTTCGTGCGGCGGCTCGAGGCCAAGGGCGTCCCCACCACGGTGCGCGACACCCGCGGCAGCGAGATCGACGGCGCGTGCGGCCAGCTCGCCGCCGTCGACGACTGACCCCACGACGGGGAATGTCCCCGGCGGGGGGCTCGGTTGGGACCCGCATGACCACTCTCGCGATCATCGGTGCAGGCAAGGGGCTCGGCGCTGCCGTGGCCCGACGTTTCGGTCGGGAGGGCTTCGCCGTGGCCCTCGTCTCCCGGCACCAGGGGCGGCTCGACGCCCTCGCCGCCGAGCTCGAGCAGGACGGCGTGCAGGCGCGCGGGTTCACCGCCGACGTGCGCGACCCCGACAGCATCGCCGCCGCGCTCGAGCAGGCGACCGAGACGCTCGGTCCGATCGAGGTGCTGCAGTACAGCCCGCTGCCGCAGAAGGACTTCATGCGGCCCGTCCTGGAGACCACGCCCGCCGACCTGCGCGGCCCCGTGGAGTTCTCCATCTACGGCCCGGTCGCCGCCGTGCACCAGGTCCTGCCCGGGATGCGGTTCCTCCCCGAGGGCTCCCGCCCCAGCATCCTGTTCGTCAACGGCGGATCGGCGGTCACGCCGGGGCGCAACGTCACCGGCACCTCGATCGCGTTCGCGGGCCAGCGGGCCTACGTCGACCTGCTGCACGAGGTGCTCGGCGAGGAGGGCATCTACGTCGGCCAGCTGGTCATCGGCGGCGCCATCGTGGCCGGTGACGAGGAGAAGGACCCCGACGTGCTGGCCGAGCGGATCTACCGGCTGCACGCCGACCGCGACACCCTGCGGGACCAGGTCTCCGCGGACTGAGGCCCGCAGCACCCCCTGCCCGTGACGGCCACCGGTCGTTCACCGGCACGACCGCGCGTCCCGGCGGTCCGGTCATCCGGCGTTCCTAGCGTGCGGAGCCGTGGACACCGTCACACGTCTCCCCGCCGTCCGGACGCCGCGCACCCCGCCCGCGTCCCCGAGGTCCCGCCCGCTCCGCGTCCTGGTCGTCACCGAGTCGTTCCTGCCGCAGGTCAACGGCGTCACGAACTCGGTGCGCCGGGTGCTGGAGCACCTGCACTCCCACGGGCACGAGGCGCACCTGGTCGCCCCGTCCGGCCCGCCGTCGTACGCCGGGGCGCCGGTGCACCGCGTCCGCAGCGTCGCCATGCCCACCTACCGCGACTTCCCCGTCGGGGTCGCCACCCGGGCCCACCTGCGCCGGCTGGTCGCCGAGATCGACCCCGACGTCGTGCACCTCGCCTCTCCCGCGTGGCTCGGCCACCAGGCCGGCGAGGCCGCCCGCAGCCTCGGCGTGCCCGTCGTGGCGGTCTACCAGACCGACCTGGTCGGCTTCGCCGAGCGCTACCCCTTCCCGGGGGCGGCGCCGGTGATGCGGGCGCTGACCCGCCGGGTCCACGGGACCGCCGACCGCACCCTGGCACCCAGCAGCGCCAGCCTCGACCAGCTCGCCGGGCTCGGCGTCCCGCGCGTGCACCGCTGGGGCCGGGGCGTCGACACCGAGCTGTTCGACCCGCGCCGGGCCACCGGTGCGCTGCGCGCCGAGCTGCAGGCCGGCGACGACCTCCTCGTGGGGTACGTCGGCCGGCTGGCCGCCGAGAAGGAGCTGGAGCTGCTCCGCGGCGTGCACGCGCTGGCCGGCGTACGCCTGGTGCTCGTGGGTGGGGGGCCCGAGGAGGCGCGGCTGCGGGCGCTGCTGCCGCGGGCGTCGTTCCTCGGGGTGCGGCACGGCGAGGACCTGGCCCGGGTGGTGGCCTCGCTGGACCTGTTCGCCCACACCGGGAGCACCGAGACCTTCTGCCAGTCCGCCCAGGAGGCGCTGGCCAGCGGGGTGCCGGTCGTCGCGCCGCGCGCGGGCGGTCCGCTGGACCTCGTCACCGAGGGGGTCAACGGCTTCCTGTTCGACCCCGGCTCCGCGGCCGCGCTCGCCGGGGTGGTCGAGGCGGTCGTGGCCCGGCCCGGGCTGCGGGACCGGCTCGCCGGCGCCGCCCGGCCCAGCGTCGTCCACCGGTCGTGGGAGGCCGTCAACGCCGAGCTCGTCGCGCACTACCGGGCCGTCGTCGGTGCGCCGAGCCGACGCGTGCCGGCCTGACCCGGCCGCGCCGCGCGCCCGGCGCAGCCACGGCACGGGCCCGGCGTGAGCCTCGTCTCGGGACGGGGCGTTTCGGTGGACACGCGTCCACGGTCACGGGAGACTCCCGGTGACAGGTTCGTCGACGAGTGAGGAGGCCCCCGGATGGCCGAGGAGCTGGACCCCAGGAAGCTCGGATCGCTGAACCGGCTGGAGAGCCTGAGCGAGAAGGACCTGAAGAAGGTCGTCAGCAAGGGCAGCCACGTGCGCCTGCCCGCGAACTGGTCGCTGATCTGGGAGAAGACCCCGGGCGACAAGGCCTACCTGATCGTCGAGGGCGAGGTCTCGGTCCGCAAGAACAAGCAGGAGGTCACCCGGCTCGGTCCCGGCGACGTCATCGGCGAGATGGCGATCGTGGGCCACAAGCTGCGCTCGGCGAGCGTGGTCAGCCTGACCCCGGTCGAGGTCGTGCACTTCACCAAGGAGGCGCTGACCGAGCTGCTCGACGACGTCCCCGCCTTCGGCGAGGCGCTGCGCGGCACCACCGAGGACCGCCTGGGCGCACCGGCCGAATGAGCCCCGCGTGACCCGCCGCGCGACCCGATCCCGGTGAGCGAGCGTCCGGACCGGCGCGAGCTGCTGGACCTCTTCGAGGTGTTCCTGCTCGGCGAGGAGCCCTCGCTGACCGGCGCCCAGGTCGCCGAGCAGGTCGGCATCCCCTACGAGGACGCCCGCGCGCGCTGGCGCTCGCTCGGCTTCACCGCCCTGGACCCCGACGAGGTCGCGTTCACCCGTGCCGACCTCGACGCGCTGCGGCTGACGCAGGAGCTCGTCGAGCTGGGCGTGGTCGAGGAGGAGGACCAGTCGGCCCTGGTGCGCACCATGGGCCGCAGCTTCGCCCGGCTCACCGAGTGGCAGCTCGGCCTGCTCGCCCGCGTCGTCGACGTCGACGAGATGAGCGTCGAGGAGCTCACCGCGGTGATGGAGCGCGTCACGCCCGCGGTGGAGCAGCTGCAGAGCTACGTCTGGCGCCGGCACACCGTCGCGACCGCGAGCCGGCTGCTGCTGGCCGACGCCCCGGAGGCGACGGGGGAGGACGACCCGGGTCCCGACCCCGAGGGCGTCCTGATGGGCGTGGGCTTCGCCGACATCGTCGGCTTCACCCGGCAGAGCCGCTCGCTGAGCCGCCGGGAGACCGCGCGGCTGGTCGACCGGTTCGAGGAGCGGGCGCTGGAGATCGTCAGCGCCCACGGCGGCCGCATCATCAAGTCGATCGGCGACGAGGTCCTCTTCGTCGCCGACCGGCCCGAGGACGTCGCGGCCATCGCGCTGGAGCTGGTCGAGGAGCCGGAGCGCGACGCGGACTTCCCCGAGCTGCGCGTGGGCCTGGCCTGGGGGCGCGCGCTGGCGCGCTTCGGCGACGTGCTCGGCCCGGTGGTCAACCTCGCCTCACGGCTGACCGGCACCTCGCGACCGGGCCGGGTGCTGGTCGACCGCGCGCTGGCCGAGGCGCTGCACGACGTCGACGGGCTGAAGCTGCGCCGGGTGCGGCGTACGTCGGTCAAGGGCTACCGCCGCCTCGAGCCGTGGTCGCTGCGGCGCGGGAGCGGCTCAGCCGAGCAGGACGGCGGCGGCGTCGGCCGGGTCGTCGACGAGGACGACGGAGCGGGCCATGGGGCGGCCCTCGGCGAGGGCGCTTAGCAGCGGCCAGACCGGTAGCACCTGCGTCCAGTGGTGCTCGCCCACGAACACCATCGGCGCGACGTCCTCCGCGGCGGCGTAGTAGTTGGTGCACGCGGCCTGGAAGACCTCCTGCACCGTGCCCGCGGCACCGGGGAGGTAGACGATGCCGTCGCGGCACTTCTCGAGCAGCACGTCCTCGCGGATCGCGTTGCGGAAGTACTTCGCGGTGCTGGTCGCGAACACGTTGGGCGGCTCGTGGCCGTAGTGCCAGGTCGGGATGCCCACGGACCGGCCGCTGTCGGGCCGGTCGGCGCGGTCGGTGACCGCGTCGAGGCCGCTGCGCGCCCAGGCGCCGACGTCGGGGGCGTACGACGGCACCGCGGCCACCTCCGCGAGGGCGGCGTCGAGCACGCCGGCGTCGCTGTCGCCCAGCCGGGCGCCCAGGTTGGCCGCCTCCATGGCGCCGGGTCCGCCGCCGGTCGCGACCGTCAGGCCGCCGGCCGACAGCTGGTGCGCGAGGCGGGCCGCGGCGGCGTACACCTCCTCGGTGCGGGCGACGGCGTGGCCGCCCATCAGCCCGACGACCCGGCGGTCGCGCAGCCGCTCCTCGAGCGCGTCGTCGACCGAGGCGTCGTGGATCGCCATCGCCAGCTGGTCGCGCAGCCGGCCGCGGTGGGACCGGCGCGACCAGGCGTAGACGCGGGCGTCGAGGGTCGCGGTGTAGCCGTCCTCGAGGCCGGCGTACAGCTCGGCGGGGGTGTAGAGGTGCGGCCGCCACGGGTCGAAGGGCACGTCGGGGACGTCGGGGAACACCAGGGCGCCGCCCGCGCGCAGGTGCTGCTCGAGCGCGGGCGAGAGGGTGCCGCCCAGGACGAGGGCACCGGCGGGGTCCAGGCGCAGCATCGCCGCCTCCTGCGCCGTCGCGTCGACGTCCTGGAGCTCCCAGCCGGCCATCGAGCCGCCCGCCCCGGCCCGCTCCACCGCCCGCGCCAGCTCCTCCGGGGTCTCGATCTCGTGCCAGGTCCGGCTGCCGCTGCGGGTCACCCGGCGATCATGCCGCAGCGCCCCTCGGACCACGCCCCGCCCCGGCTAGCGTGGGGCCATGCGCAGCGCGGTGACCAACGTCAGCTGGGACCTCCTCGACGCTCCCGTGATCCACGGGCGCGGCGACGAGCCGGTGGTGGTGGGCGCCGGCACCGGCGCGGGACGCGAGTGGACCCACGCCCGGCTGCTCGAGGAGGTCGCCGCGCTCGGCGGCCTGCTGCACCACCTCGGCGTCGGGCCCGGCGTCCCCGTGGTCGTCGACCTCGCCGAGGAGCACGCCGTCGAGGCGGTCGTGGCCGCGCTGGCCACCGCGCGGGTCGGCGGCGTGGTGCGCACCGACGAGGACCCGGCCGCGCCGGTCGCGGTGGTCTCCGCCGGTGCCGGCCCGGCGGCGGAGGGACGGACCCGGCTGGTCCGGGCGCAGCCCGGTGAGGCCGTCGCCGAGCCCGACCTCGACTGGGCGGTGATGATGCGGGCCGGTCGCACCGACCCCGCCGCCTGCGCGGTGCTGGCCGACGGGGCGGCGTACTCCCCGACGCGGAGCGTCGACGAGCAGCGCGCCGTGCTGGCGGCCGCGCCGGCGCCGTACGCCCTCGCGGACCTCCGGCGGCTGCTCCAGGTCTGAGCCGCGGTCCTAGGGTGGGTCCCGGGCCTGCAGCTGGGCCCGTGACGACGCCGTCGACCCGGAAGGACCCCCGCATGAGCACCCACCCCGACGCCCGCCGTGTCCTGGACGCCGCCCCCCGCCAGCTCTACGTCGGCGGTGCGTGGCGCGACGCCGAGGGCGGGTCGACCATGCCGGTCGAGGACCCCGCCACCGGCGAGACGCTGTGCGAGGTGGCCGACGCCGGCGTGGCCGACGGCGCCGCCGCCCTCGACGCGGCCGTGGCCGCCCAGCACGACTGGGCCGCGACCCCGCCCCACGAGCGGTCGGAGGTCCTGCACCGCGCCTTCGCGCTGATGCAGGAGCGCAGCGACGACCTCGCGCTGCTGATGACGCTCGAGATGGGCAAGTCGCTGGCCGAGTCGAAGGGCGAGATCGCCTACGCCGCGGAGTTCTTCCGGTGGTTCTCCGGGGAGGCGCTGCGCATCGACGGCTACTTCAAGCAGGCCGGCAACGGCGCGAGCCGCGTGCTGGTGATGAAGCAGCCGGTCGGGCCGTGCCTGTTCATCACGCCGTGGAACTTCCCCGCCGCGATGGGCACCCGCAAGATCGCGCCCGCCGTCGCCGCGGGCTGCACGATGGTCGTCAAGCCCGCCGAGCAGACGCCGCTGTCGATGCTGGCGCTGGCCCGGCTGCTCGAGGACGCCGGGCTGCCCCCGGGCGTGCTCAACGTGGTGCCGACCTCCTCCTCCAGCGAGCTCGCCAAGCCGCTCATCGCCGACCCGCGGCTGCGCAAGCTCAGCTTCACCGGCTCCACGCCGGTCGGGCGCACCCTGATCGCGCAGGCCTCCGAGCAGGTGCTCAAGACCTCGATGGAGCTCGGCGGCAACGCGCCGTTCGTGGTCTTCGAGGACGCCGACCTCGACGCCGCCGTCGAGCAGGCGATGGTGGCCAAGATGCGCAACATGGGGGAGGCCTGCACCTCGGCCAACCGGTTCCACGTGCAGGAGTCGGTCGCCGAGGAGTTCGCGGCCAGGCTGACCGAGCGGATGCAGGCGCTCACGCTCGGCCACGGTGCCGACGAGGGCACCGACGTGGGTCCGCTCATCGACGCCGACCAGCGCGGCAAGGTCGCCGAGCTCGTCGAGGACGCCGTCGCCAAGGGGGCCACCGCGGTGACCGGCGGCGGCATCCGGGAGGGGGCGGGCTACTTCTTCGAGCCGACCGTGCTGACCGGCGTACCCACGGACGCGCGGCTGCTCAAGGAGGAGATCTTCGGCCCGGTCGCCCCGATCGCGACCTTCACGACCGAGGAGGAGGCGATCGCGGCGGCCAACGACACCGAGTACGGCCTGGTGGCGTACCTCTTCACCCGTGACCTCTCCCGCGCGCTCCGGGTCAGCGAGGCCCTCGAGACCGGGATGATCGGCCTCAACCAGGGCCTGGTCTCCAACGCCGGCGCCCCCTTCGGCGGGGTCAAGCAGTCGGGCCTGGGCCGCGAGGGCGGCAACGAGGGGATCGCGGAGTACCTCGAGACCAAGTACGTCGCCATCAAGCTCTGAGGTCGTGCCCCGCGTCCTCGGGCCCTCGGTGACGGCCCGGGACTGCGCAGAACTGCCCGGTCAGGACCCGCCGCGGCGCCGGGAGACCAGCTCGAAGGCGGGGCCGACGGTGCGGTCCCAGATCGCCGGGGCGAGGTTGAAGGCGGCCATCAGCGCGTAGTTGCTCCAGGCCGTCTGCACCGAGCGGGTCGGCGTACGACCTCCGTGGGCGTGGCGCAGCACCGCGCGGGCGGCGCGCTCGGGCGAGATCGTGGGCGGCGGCGGGGTGTTGACGCCGCCGGCGGAGTCCAGCGCGCTGCCGTAGATCGGGGTGTCGACGCTGCCGGGCGCCACGTGCACGACGCGTACGCCGGGCCGGTCGAGGTTCTCGATGTGCAGCTGGCGGGCCAGCGCCCGCACGCCCCACTTGCTCACGACGTACGGGGTCATCTCGGGCACGTTGATGTGCCCCAGCAGCGACCCGACGAGCACCAGCGTGCCCTCGCCCTGCTCGCGGAGCACGGGCACGACGTGGCGCGCGACGTTGGCGGCCCCGAGCAGGTTGGTCGAGACCACCGAGTCGAAGTCGTCCGGCGTGGTGTCCTCGGTGCGGCCGTAGCTGACGACGCCGGCGCAGTGCAGCACCGCGTCGAGGCGGCCGGTCGTGCGGACCACCTCGGCCACGGCGTCGGCGACGGCGCCGTCGTCGGCCACGTCGGCCGCGACGATGGTGGTGCCGGAGGCGCCGGCGGCCACGCACTCCTCGGCGACCTCCTCGAGCTTCTCCTTCCGGCGGGCGAGCAGGGCGACGTGGTCGCCGGCGGCGGCGGCCTGGATGGCGGTGGCGCGTCCGATGCCGCTGGAGGCGCCGGTGACGAGGACGGTGCGTGAGGTCATGGGTGATCTACCTGTCCGTAGGGTGCGAGGGGTGACGACTGACGAGGGTGGAGTGGCTCGGGGACGCGTGCTGATGGTCGTGGGCGGGACGTCGGGCATCGGCCTGGCCGTGGCCCGTGCGGCCAGCGCCCGGGGAGACGTGGTGGCGGTGGTGGCCCGCGACGCCGGGCGGGTGGCCGAGGTCGCCGCCTCGCTGCCCGGGCCGGCGCTGGGCCTGGTCGCCGACGTGGTGGACGGGGCGGCGGTGGAGCGGGCGGTGGCCGAGGTGGTCGCGCGCCACGGCCGGCTCGACGCCGTGGTGACCAGCGCGCAGGTGATGGCGTACGGCGACGTGGAGGAGGTGCCGCCCGAGGTGGTGCAGCGGGTGGTCGACACCGCGGTGGTGGGCACCCACCACCTGGCCCGGCACGTGCTGCCGGTCTTCCGGCGCCAGGGCGGCGGCACGCTGGTGGTCGTCAGCTCGCTGCTGGCCGAGATCGCGGTGCCCTCGATGGGCATCTACAGCGCCGCCAAGTGGGGCCAGCTGGGCCTGGTCCGGGCGCTGCAGGTCGAGACCCGCCACGAGCGCGGCATCCACGTCTGCCTGGTCAAGCCCGGCGCGATCGACACCCCGATCTACCACCAGGCCGCGTCGTACGCCGGGAGCCGTGGCTCGGCCCCGCCGCCGGTGATCACGCCCGAGCGGGTGGCCGCCAGCTGCCTGCGGATGCTCGACCGGCCGCGACGCGCCGCCGATGCCGGACCGGCCAACAAGCTCTCCGTGCTGGGGTTCCGCTACCTGCCGTTCGTCTACGACCGGGTCGCCGGACCGCTGGTCGACCGGGTCGCCCTCCGCGGCCCGGCCACCGACGACGGCCCCGGCAACGTCTTCGAGCCGGTGGCGGAGCGCGAGGGGCTGCGCGGGGGCTGGACGCCCGTGGGCCGGCTCCGCCGGGCCGACGGCCGGGCACGCTGGCGCCGCCGTCGCTGAGGCGGCCTGAGGTGGGGTCACGGGGTGTCCTTCGCTCCTGGGGGAGCCGCGTCCGGGGCCGCTGTGGTGGAGCGGGGCTGGACCTCCGAGCGTAGCCAGCGGTGCGTGAGCGCCCCGGGCGGCGGACTGAGACGATGTCGGGCGTGAACCAGCGCCGCGACGTCGTCATCCTGGGGTCCACCGGCTCGATCGGCACCCAGGCCATCGAGGTGGTCCGGGCCAACCCCGACCGGTTCCGGGTGGTCGCGCTGACCGCCGGGGGGTCGCAGCAGGAGCTGTTCGAGCAGCAGGTCGCCGAGCTGGCCCCCGCCTTCCACGGCCTGGGCGAGGACGCCTCGGTCGAGGCGGCCGGGCTGGACTGCGACGTGGTGCTCAACGGCATCACCGGTGCGGTCGGGCTGCGGCCCACCGTCGCCGCGCTGGAGGCGGGCAACGTGCTGGCGCTGGCCAACAAGGAGTCGCTGATCATCGGCGGGCCCGTGGTCACCGACCTCGCCGCGCCCGGCCAGATCGTGCCGGTGGACAGCGAGCACAGCGCACTGGCCCAGTGCCTGCGCGGCGGCACGGGCGCCGAGGTGCGCCGGCTGGTCCTCACCGCCAGCGGCGGACCCTTCCGCGGCCGGAGCCGCGCGCAGCTCGGCGAGGTCACGCCCGAGGAGGCGCTCGACCACCCGACCTGGGCGATGGGGCCGGTGGTGACCATCAACTCCGCCACCCTGGTCAACAAGGGCCTGGAGGTGATCGAGGCGCACCTGCTCTTCGGCGTCCCGTACGCCGACATCGAGGTCGTGGTGCACCCGACGAGCGTGGTCCACTCGATGGTCGAGTTCACCGACGGCTCGACGCTGGCCCAGGCGAGCCCGCCCACGATGCTGATCCCGATCGCGCTGGGCCTGGCCTGGCCCGAGCGGGTGCCGCACGCCGCGCCGGCCGTCGACTGGACCACCGCGCAGACCTGGGAGTTCACCCCGCTCGACCACGAGGCGTTCCCCGCGGTGTCGCTGGCCCGGCGGGCCGGGGAGCGCGGCGGCACGGCGCCGGCGGTCTACAACGCGGCCAACGAGGTCTGCGTGGAGGCGTTCCGGCAGGGCCGGCTGAAGTTCGTCGACATCGTCGACACAGTCGCCCACGCGCTGACCGCGCACGACGTACCCTCGCAGCACCCCGCGGGTCGGCTCACCGTCGACGACGTGCTCGCCGCCGACCGCTGGGCCCGCGACCACACCCAGAGCCTGCTGAAGGGCGCCCCTGCATGACCGTGCTGCTCTTCGTCGTCGGCGTCCTCGTCTTCGTGGTCGGCCTGCTGGCCTCGGTGGCCCTCCACGAGGCCGGGCACCTGATCCCCGGCAAGCTGTTCCACGTCAAGGTGACGCAGTTCTTCGTCGGCTTCGGCCGCACCGTGTGGTCGCGCTACCGGGGTGAGACCGAGTACGGCCTCAAGGCCATCCCGCTCGGCGGCTACTGCCGGCTCGTCGGCATGGTCCCGCCCAACGAGGCGGAGACCCGCGACGCCGAGGGGTCGGGTGCGCCGACGCAGGTGCGCAGCCGGCCCACCGGCATGTTCGCCCAGCTCGCCAGCGACGCCCGCGACGCGGAGTACGAGCACGTCGACCCCGCCGACCACGACCGGCTGTTCTACAACAAGCCGTGGTGGCAGCGGCTGATCATCCTGGGCTCCGGGGTGGCCATCAACCTGGTGCTGGCCTTCGTGCTGTTCGCGATCACCTTCATGGGCTACGGCGTCTACCAGGCGACCACCACGATCGCCTCGGTCTCCGAGTGCGTCGTCGCGGTCACCGCGGAGAACGCCTCGCAGCCGCAGCGCGGGTGCACCGCCGACGACCCGCCCTCGCCCGCCCGCGAGGCCGGCTTCCGGCCCGGGGACAGGTTCGTCTCGGTCAACGGCGAGCCGGTCGGCACCTGGAAGCGCGTCCAGACCGCGATCCGGGGCAACGGCGACCGGACCGCCGCGGTGGTGGTCGAGCGCGACGGCCGCGAGGTCACGCTGCGTCCCACCACGACCGTCACCACCCAGGTCACCGACGCCGAGGAGCCGACCGAGGTCTCCGAGGTCGGGTTCCTGGGCGTCGTGCCCACCTCCGAGCGCGAGCGCCAGGACGTCGGCTACGTCGTCTCGGCGATGGCCGACGGCACCTGGCAGACGCTGCGCACCATCGCCACCCTGCCCGCCCGGGTCTGGGACGCCGGCCAGGCCGCGCTGGGCCTGGAGGAGCGCGACCCCGCCGGCCCGATGAGCGTGGTCGGTGCCGGTCGGGTGGCCGGCGAGCTGGCCGCCGAGGACCGCGTCCCCGCGGCCGACCGCTTCTTCGCGATCCTCACCCTGCTGGCGGGGCTCAACCTGTTCCTCGGCCTGGTCAACCTGGTGCCGCTGCCGCCGTTCGACGGCGGCCAGATGGCCACCACGATCTACGAGACGGTACGCCGCCGGCTCGCCCGGCTGCGCGGACGGCCCGACCCGGGGGGCGTGGACGCGGCCAAGCTGCTGCCCGTGACCTACGTGATGGCCTCGGTGATCCTGGTGGTGAGCCTGGTGCTCGTGGTGGCCGACGTGCTGGCGCCGATCAGCCTCTCGTGACCCGCTCCTAGACTGGGCCCATGACTTCTGTGTCCCTCGGCATGCCGGCGGCCCCGCCGCCCGTGCTGGCCCCGCGTCGCGCGACCCGCCAGATCCAGGTGGGCAAGGTGGGGGTCGGGAGCGAGCACCCGGTCTCGGTGCAGTCGATGACCACCACGCTCACCTCCGACATCAACGCGACGCTCCAGCAGATCGCCGAGCTGACCGCCTCGGGCTGCGACATCGTGCGCGTCGCCTGCCCGTCCCAGGACGACGCCGACGCGCTGCCGGCGATCGCCACCAAGTCGCAGATCCCGGTGATCGCCGACATCCACTTCCAGCCCAAGTACGTCTACGCCGCCATCGAGGCCGGCTGTGCCGCCGTACGCGTGAACCCGGGCAACATCCGCAAGTTCGACGACCAGGTCAAGGAGATCGCGCGGACCGCCAAGGACCACGGCACCTCCATCCGGATCGGCGTCAACGCCGGGTCGCTGGACAAGCGGATCATGGACAAGTACGGCAAGGCCACGCCCGAGGCGCTGGTCGAGTCGGCGGTCTGGGAGGCCTCGCTGTTCGAGGAGCACGACTTCCACGACTTCAAGATCTCGGTCAAGCACAACGACCCGGTCGTGATGGTCCGGGCCTACGAGCTGCTCGCCGAGGCCGGTGACTGGCCGCTGCACCTCGGCGTCACCGAGGCCGGACCCGCCTTCCAGGGCACGATCAAGTCCGCGACCGCCTTCGGGGCGCTGCTCTCGCAGGGCATCGGCGACACCATCCGGGTCTCGCTCTCGGCCCCGCCGGTCGAGGAGGTCAAGGTCGGGATCCAGATCCTGCAGTCGCTCAACCTGCGGCCCCGCAAGCTCGAGATCGTCTCCTGCCCCTCCTGCGGCCGCGCCCAGGTCGACGTCTACAAGCTCGCCGAGCAGGTCACCTCCGGGCTCGAGGGCATGGAGGTGCCGCTGCGGGTCGCCGTGATGGGCTGCGTCGTCAACGGCCCGGGGGAGGCCCGTGAGGCCGACCTCGGCGTGGCGTCGGGCAACGGCAAGGGCCAGATCTTCGTCCGCGGCGAGGTCATCAAGACGGTGCCCGAGAGCCAGATCGTGGAGACGCTGATCGAGGAGGCGATGCGCATCGCCGAGACCATGGAGGCCGAGGAGGGTGCGTCGGCCGAGGTGACCGTCAGCTGATCACCCGCCCGCAGCGGATAGTCCGAGACGATTGGCACCGTCGCGGACGCAATTTCGGTGCCGATCGTCTCGGACTACCCGTCACCAGACCGTGTAGAAGAGGTGCTGCACGACCAGGGCGGTCAGCAGCTGCAGCGCCAGGCCCCAGCGGCGCCAGCGCTCCGGCAGCAGCGCGCAGGCGACCAGCAGCCACGGCATGAACGGCAGCCAGATCCGCTCGACCTCGGCCTTGCTCATCCCCGAGGCGTCGGCGGCCGCCACCATCAGCACGCCGGCGGCGGCGAGCAGGACCGGGCCGCGGTGCCGGACCAGGCCGGCGCGGGTGGTCGCCAGCAGCTGGCCCACCCCGGCGCCGACGAGCGGGCCGGCGCTGAGCACGAGCAGGGCGAGGTTGGCCCAGCGCCAGTAGTCCTCGGGCCGGTCCTTGGCGATGCCCTCCTCGTAGCGGTCGACCAGCACCGGGTAGTAGTCCCACCACGCCCAGCCGGCCGCCGCGAAGCCGAGCACGACCACCAGCGCCGTGGCCGCCGCCACCGGCAGCGGCAGCCACGACCGGGCGGCCAGCAGCACCGCGACCGCGACCACGCCGAGCAGCGGCAGCCCGTAGGACATCATCACCACGGTCCCGAGCAGCAGCCCCGCGAGCGCCGACCACGCCATCACCGGGCCGCGGCGGGTCCGGGTGGCGCCGAGGGCGAGGCAGGCGATGCCCCACGCCCCGAGCGCGGCGAACACGGCGTCGCCGGAGACGGCCATGAACACCGCGGTCGGGGCCAGCACGAGGAAGGGCGCGGCCCGGCGGGCGGTGCCCTCCGCGCCGAGCGCCCGCACCGCGACCATCACCGCGGGGGCGGTGCTGGCGGCCAGCAGCGTCACCACGACGCCCGCGGCCAGGTCGCCGCCGAGCCCGACGCGGACCAGGCCGACGAAGAACAGCAGCGCCGCGGGCGGGTGTCCCGCGACGTGGGTGGGGAAGGCGCCCTCGGAGTACAGCGGCATCCGCGTCTGCCAGGTGTCGAGCAGCGCGGGGACGTCGGTGACCTCGCGGGCGGTGACGAGGTACTCGTAGGGGTTGCCCAGCTGCCGGGTCAGGCCCTCGCTGCCGTCGACCAGGGCCAGCGAGAACAGCCACCCCAGCCCCACGGCGTACGACGCGAGCAGCAGCGTGCGCCAGGGGAGCCGGTCGGCGACGCGCGCGGCGTACCTCCAGGCGAGCACGGCGAGGAGCACGGCCGGTGCGGTGCCGGGGCCCCACCACTTGGGCTCCCACAGCCCGTGCAGCGGGGGCACCTCGCGGTCGGAGGCGTTGCGCGGCGCGCGGGAGAAGACCTCTTCACCGCTGTGGCCGGGCCACCAGAAGGCCCAGGCCACCACCCCCACGGCCGCGGCGAGCCCGAGCCACGGCAGCAGGGTGCGCCAGCCGCCGGCCCGGGTCGGGTCGGGGGGCGTGGCGCGGTCGGTCACGGCCGAAGCATGGCAGGGCGCCGGTGAGGCTCAGCCCGCCGCCCGCAGGCCGCGCTCGATGGTGCGCTGCGCGGTGCGGGCCTGGCGCCAGGCGGCGCTCTCGCCGGAGAGGAACGCGAGGTCCTTCTTCGCCTTGCGCACCGACTTCCTCTCGGTCGGGTCGATCGCGGTGGCCTGCTGCCAGCCGGCGAGCTGGTCCTTCTCGGCGCGGGGGGCCCGCTTCTCGAGGGTCTCCAGCGCGGTGCGGACCGCCCGTCGGCTGGGCGGCTGCGGCTTGCCGCGGCGCACCTTCGGCGGGGTGTACGCCGCGGCGTCCTCGGCCAGCCGGTCGTGCTGGTAGAGCACGTCGTAGCGGCGCAGCGCGGCGCTGAGGCCCTCCAGCGCCGTCACCTGGTCGCGCTGCGCGTCCAGGGTGGTCGCGCAGTCCGAGGCCGAGCCGCTGACGGCGTAGTAGTCGATGGTGGCCGACACGCTGGTCCAGCGACCCGCGAGGGCGGAGGGGTGCTCGTCCTCGGAGCGGTCACCGACCTCGCCGGCGAGCTCGCGCCACTGGGCGCGGCACGCGGTGTCGCGCGGGTCCGTCTTCTCGGCGGCGGGCTCGGCGGCGCCGTCGTCCTCGCCGCCACCGCACCCGGTGAGCACACCCCCCAGGAGGGCCAGGGCCAGCAGGGGGACCGGCAGCAGGCTGCGGGGGCGACGCATGGCCACACCGTAGACCTCGCGCCGGTCCGCTGACTCCCGAACCGGGTGACCCCCGTTGCCGTAGGCTCCCGGCGTGGTCCGGACGAGCCAGAGCGTGCGCGTGCTCGGCCCGGCCGACGTGACCGCGGCGCTGGCCGTGGTCGCCCGCGACCCGGTCGCCAACGTCTTCGCCGACTACCGCACCCGGATCACCCAGCTCGACCCGCGCTGGCTCGGCGGCGAGATGTGGGGCTACCACGAGGGCGAGGAGCTGGTCTCGCTGTGCCACGTGGGCGCCAACCTGGTCCCGGTCGCGGCCGGTCCGGCCGCCTGCGAGGCGTTCGCCGAGCGCGCCGCCCGCAGCAGCCCCCGCAGCTCCACCCTCGTCGGGCCCCGGGCGGCCGTCGAGGTGCTGTGGGCGGGCCTGGAGGACAGCTGGCCGCGGCCGCGCGAGCTGCGCTGGGACCAGCCCCACCTCGTCACCACCCGGCAGCCCGCGATCGCGGGCGACCCGCTGGTGCGGCGTACGACGCGGGAGGAGGCGGGCCTGCTCTACCCCGCCTGCGTGGCGATGTACACCGAGGAGGTCGGCGTCTCGCCCGAGCTCGACGGGGGCCGCGACCTCTACCGCGCCCGCGTCAACCAGCTCGTCGGTCGCGGCTGGTCGTTCTCGCGCATCGAGGACGGCCGGGTGCTGTTCAAGGCCGAGGTGGCCTGCGCCAGCCCCAGCGCCGCCCAGATCCAGGGGGTGTGGGTCGATCCCGAGCTGCGCGGCCGGGGGATCGCCGCCGCCGGGATGGCCACGGTCGTGGCCACCTGCCTGCGCGAGATCGCCCCGGCGGTCTCCCTCTACGTCAACGCCCACAACACCGCGGCGCGGGCGGCGTACGCCCGGGCGGGGTTCGAGCAGACCGACACCTTCTCCACCATCATGTTCTGAGCCCCCTGGGACGCCCGTGACCGACCTCGTCGCGCTGCCGACCGGCGCGACCCCGGTCTCCCACCTCGCCCGGCCCGGGACCCGTCCCGGTCGCTAGCCTGTGCCGGTGACGTCACCCCAGGTCCTCCGCATGTCCTCGCTGTTCGTCCGCACCCTGCGCGAGGACCCCGTCGACGCCGAGGTCCCCAGCCACCGCCTGCTGGTCCGGGCCGGCTACATCCGCCGTGCCGCCCCCGGCATCTACACCTGGCTGCCGCTGGGCCTGCGGGTCTTCCGCAAGGTCGAGGCGATCGTGCGCGAGGAGATGGACGCGATGGGCGCCCAGGAGCTGCAGTTCCCGGCGCTGCTGCCGCGCGAGCCCTACGAGGCGACCAACCGGTGGACCGAGTACGGCCCCAACATCTTCCGGCTCCAGGACCGCAAGGGCGGCGACTACCTGCTCGGCCCGACGCACGAGGAGATGTTCACCCTGGTGGTCAAGGACCTCTACTCCTCCTACAAGGACCTGCCGGTCTGGCTCTACCAGATCCAGACCAAGTACCGCGACGAGGCGCGTCCCCGGGCCGGCCTGATGCGCGGCCGCGAGTTCGTGATGAAGGACAGCTACTCCTTCGACGTCAGCGACGCGGGCCTCGACGCCTCCTACGCGGCCCACCGGGCGGCGTACGTCAAGACCTTCGACCGGCTCGGCTTCGACTACGTCGTCGTCAGGGCCACCAGCGGCGCCATGGGCGGGTCGCGCTCGGAGGAGTTCCTGGCGAGCAGCGAGGTGGGGGAGGACACCTACGTCCGCTGCACCACCTGCGACTACGCCGCCAACGTGGAGGCCGTCGAGGTGCCCGCACCCGCCCCCGTGCCGTACGACGACGCGCCGGCCGCCCACGCCGAGCAGACGCCCGACACCCCGACCATCGCCACCCTGGTCGACCACCTCAACGAGGCCTACCCCCGCGAGGACCGTCCCTGGCACGCCGGCGACACCCTCAAGAACGTCGTGGTCGTGCTCAAGCACGCCGACGGCACCCGCGAGCCGCTGGCCATCGGCCTGCCCGGCGACCGCGACGTCGACCAGAAGCGGCTCGAGGGGATGCTCGAGCCGACCGAGGTCGAGCCGATGGACGAGGCCGAGTTCGCCCGGCACCCGGCCCTGGTCAAGGGCTACATCGGCCCCGGCGCGCTGGGGTCCGAGAACGCCTCGGGCATCCGCTACCTGCTCGACCCGCGGGTCGTCGAGGGCACCCGCTGGGTCACCGGCGCCGACGTCCACGGCAGCCACGTGCTCGACCTCGTCGCGGGCCGCGACTTCACCGGCGACGGCACCGTCGAGGCCGCCCAGGTCCGCGACGGCGACGCCTGCCCGCAGTGCGCGAGCGAGGGCCGCGACGGCGTCCTGGAGACGGCCCGGGGCATCGAGATGGGCCACATCTTCCAGCTCGGCCGCAAGTACGCCGAGGCGCTCGACCTCAAGGTGCTCGACGAGAACGGCAAGCTCGTCACCGTCACGATGGGCTCCTACGGCATCGGCGTCTCGCGCGCCGTCCCGGTCATCGCCGAGGACAACCACGACGAGCTCGGCCTGGTGTGGCCGCGCGAGGTCGCCCCGGCCCACGTGCACCTCGTGGCGACCGGCAAGGACGCGGCCGTCTTCGAGGCCGCCGCCGGGCTCGCCGAGGCGCTCGCGGCGCAGGGCGTCGAGGTCATCTACGACGACCGTCCCAAGGTCAGCCCCGGCGTGAAGTTCAAGGACGCCGAGCTGATCGGCGTGCCGACCATCGTCACCGTGGGGCGCGGCCTGGTCGAGGGCAACGTCGAGGTCAAGGACCGCCGCTCCGGCGTACGCACCGAGGTGCCGCTCGACTCCGCCGTGGACCACCTCCTCGGGGTCGTCCGGGGGTAGACCGCGCGCCCGACGAGCCCGGCACCTCCGGTCCCGCGACGTCGCCGAGACGTCGACCGGTCGCCGGGGGCTGGTGCCGGTCGTGCGCAGCGGCATACGGTCGAGGTCCTCTCGGAAGGGAAACCCATGACCCGTACGCTCGTGCGCGCCGCCTTCGCGGCCGCCCTCGCCACCACCCTCACCGCCGGTGCGGCCACCACCGCGGCGGCCCCCGTCGCCGCGTCGGCCGGCAGCGGGACCGCCGACTGCGTCGGGACCGACGCCGGCCACACGGGGCACGAGGACCACGCCGACGGGCCTGCCGCCGGTGCGCGGGTCCGGCCCGGCCAGGCCGGCTCGAAGGCGGACACCCGCGAGGTGAGCCGGAGCGAGCAGCGGCGCATCGACGCGCGCACCCGGCAGATCGTGCGGGACCGCGAGAGCCGCGCAGCCGCCGGCAACAGCATCGCCAGCATCCCGGTGTACGTCCACGTGATGCTCGGCAGGGGCGGTGCCGGCAACGTCACCGACGCCCAGATCAGCCAGCAGGTCGCGGTGCTCAACCAGACCTACGGCGGCGCCGACGTCAACGGCGCCGGTCGCAACACCGGGGTGGCGTTCCGCCTCGCCGGCACCGACCGGATCGTCAACGACGCCTACCACCAGGACAAGCAGAGCGCGAAGTACCGCGCCCAGACCCGCCAGGGCGGCCCGAACGCCCTCAACATCTGGCTGGTCGACTTCGACTACCTCGGCATCGCGACGTTCCCCTGGGACTACGCACGACAGCCCCGGATCGACGGGATCCGGGTGCAGTACTCCTCGCTGCCCGGCGGGTCGACGACGAACTACGACCTGGGGGAGACCGCCACCCACGAGGCCGGGCACTGGCTCGGGCTCTACCACACCTTCCAGGGCGGCTGCGCGGCTCCGGGGGACTCGGTGGGCGACACCCCGGCCCAGGCCTCGCCGTCGACGGGCTGCCCCACCGGCCGCGACTCCTGCACCGCACCCGGCCTCGACCCGATCCGCAACTACATGGACTACAGCTACGACAGCTGCTACACCACGTTCAGCGCGGGCCAGGACAGCCGCATGGACCAGATGTGGACCGCCTACCGGGCCTGACCGGCCGCTAGCCTGCCGCCATGCAGCCCGAGGCCGTCATCTTCGACTGGGGTGGGACGCTCACCCGCTGGCACGACGTCGACTTCCACGCCGAGGCGCTGGCCCTGGCGCACGCCGTGACGGGCTCCGAGCACCCGCCGCACGTCCACGTCAACGCCCTCCAGCGCGCCAACCAGGTGATCTGGGGCCGCAGCCGCGACCACCAGCGCAGCGCCACCGTCGCCGACCTGTTCGAGGAGGCGGGGCTGCCGCACGACCCGGAGCTGCTCGCGCACTACCGGGAGTTCTGGGAGCCGCACACCGCCACGGACGAGCAGGTGGCGCCGCTGCTCGTCGGGCTGCGTGAGGCGGGGGTCCGGGTCGGGGTCCTGTCCAACACGATCTGGCCGCGCGCCTGGCACGAGGACTTCTTCCGGCGCGACGGGGTGCTCGACCTGCTCGACGGCGCCGTCTACACCAGCGAGGTGCCCTGGACCAAGCCGTCGCCCGAGGCGTTCCACGCGGCGGTCGCAGCGGTGGGGGCCACGGACCCGACCCGGTGCGTCTACGTCGGCGACCGGCTCTACGACGACGTGTGGGGGGCGCAGCGCGCCGGGCTGCGGGCGGTGCACGTGCCCCACAGCGTGATCCCGGCCGAGCAGGTCGGCCACTCCGAGGGCGTCCCGGACGCGGTGGTCCGCGAGCTGGCCGAGCTGCCCGGCGTCATCGCCGCCCTCTGAGGCACCTTCGTCCCGGGTCCCGGGGTGCTGTGCGTCGAGCGTGACCTGCCGGACATCCACGCCCTCGTCACCACGTCGGACTCCGGGCGCTGACGGGCGTCGCTCAGCCGGACGCGCCGCCGGTGAAGTTCCACGACGCCAGGTGCAGCGCGGGGCAGGAGAACCGCGGCGAGGTGGCGGTGTAGGTGTCACCGGGGACCGGGGTGGCCGTGCGGCCCACCGCGCGGACGTTGCCCGGCGCCAGCGCCTGCTCGTAGGACTGCGTGAAGCGGAGGTTCTTCACCGGCGCGGTCACCCGGCCGTCCTCCACCAGCCAGACCCCGTTGCGGGTCAACCCGGTGATCGAGAGGGTGCGCGGGTCCAGGACGCGGGTGTACCAGAGGTCGGTGACCAGCAGCCCCCGCTCCACCCCTGCGACCAGCTCGGCGACCGAGGCGTCGGCGACCACCCCGTCGGCCTCCTCGGCCACGGCGTCGAAGCCGCCGGTCGGCACGATGCCGAGGTGGCGGGCCGAGGGGCCGGCGCCGAAGCGGTTCTCGGCGTCGTGGCCGGTGCTCACCGCACCGGCCTCCGCGGCGGTACGCCGGTCGTGGGTGACCGCGACCGTGCGGCCGCCGTCGACCAGGACCGAGCCGCCGGCGCGGGGTGCCCTGGGGTCGGAGCCGAGCCCGACGGCGAGCGGGTCGTCCACCACGCTGATCGCCGGGTCGAACTGGTCGGCGCCGAGCCGCACGAACGAGCGCCGCTCGTTGACGGCCTGGCCGTTGAAGGCCGCGAACGCAAAGTTGGTCAGCAGGTCGGAGACCGCGTCGGGCTCCAGGACCACCTCGTAGCGGCCCGGCGTCGAGCTCGACGGGGTCGGTCCAGGCGCGGGCCTTGGCCGCGGCGCGGGCGCCCAGGACGGCGCCGTCGAGGTCGGCGAGGCGCAGCGGCATCAGCCGGGCGACGCCGTCGGCCCGGCCCTCGGCCGCCTCGGCGCGGGCGACGCCGGCGAGACCGCACTCCGCGGCGGAGCCGGAGACCAGCTGGCCGGCCGAGCTGGCGTACGCCGTGCGGCTCGACGTGGTGCGGCAGTAGCCGGCCGTCTCCAGCCCGGCGGCCCCGTCGACGAAGCCGCGCACGACCTCGGCCCGGTCGCCGGGGGAGGCGGCCGCGGTGGCCGGGTCGGGGGCCGGGACGGCGGTGGCCGCGACCGGGTCGCCCAGCCCCGGCCAGGTGGGGTCGACCGGGGCGACCCGGGTCGAGGCGGCAACGCGCTCGACGAGGGCGTCCAGGCCGCGGTCGTCGACGACGCTCGCGGACCCTGACGTGGTGCGGCCGTCGTGGTGGACCACCAGGCGCACCGTCGTGACGTCCTCGGCGACGTTCTGGTGGATCACGGACTCCGCGAAGCGGGTCAGCGCCATCGCGTGGTGGGCGACCTCGGCGCCCACCTCGGCGCCGGGCAGCGCGGCCGCGGCGCGCTCGACGGCGCGGGCGGCCAGCGACTCCTCGTGGGTGCTCATGCCCGCACCCCCACCCGCACGCCGCGGAACCGGGCGGGCGCCGCGGGATGGCCGGTGTGCCCGGTCTGGCCGGGCTGGCCCTTGCCGCAGTTGGGCGTGCCCCAGGCGACGGTCTCGCTGGAGAGCATGTCCATCGAGGCCCAGAAGCGCGGCCCGATGCCGGTGTAGGTGGGGTTGCGCAGCAGCCGCCCGCGGGTGCCGCCCTTGACCTCGTAGCCGACCTCGGTGCCGAACTGGAAGTTCAGCCGCCGGTCGTCGATCGACCAGGAGCGGTTGCTCTCCATCAGGATGCCGTCGTCGGTCGCGGCGATGATCTCCTCCAGGGTGTGCGGGCCGGGCTCGAGGCCGACGTTGGTCATCCGCACCATCGGCAGCCGCGACCAGCCGTCGGCGCGCACCGATGCCGGCGTGGTCGAGCCCGGCCGCAGCGGCGGAGTCGCGACCGGCCAGGACGCCGATCCACGTGCCCTCGCGCACGGCGTACCGCTTCACGGCCGGCGAGCCCTCGTCGTCGTAGCCGAAGGAGCCGAGCGCGCCGGGGATGGTCGGGTCGATGGTGATGTTCATCAGCTCCGAGCCGTAGCGCAGCGACCCGAGCTGGGCCAGGTCGAGCCAGGACGTCCCGGCGTACGCCGCCTCCCAGCCCAGGATGCGGTCGAGCTCGATCGCGTGGCCGACCGACTCGTGGATCTGCAGGGCGAGCTGCTCGGAGCCGAGGATCAGGTCGGTGGTGCCGCTCGGGCACTCCGGCGCCGTCAGCAGCTCGCGCGCCTCCGCGCCGACCCGGGCGGCGTTGCCCACCAGGTCGAGCCCCTCGACGAGCTCCCAGCCGCGGGTGCCGAACTGGCCCCGGGAGGCGGGGTAGGACCGGCGCTGCGTCTCGTGCTCGCCGATGGCGGTGGCCTGGATGCCGGCGCCGCTCTCGCGGACGTGCTGGTCGATGCGGTGACCCTCGCTGGAGACGAACCACCTGCGGGTCTCCCAGGCGTCGTAGGAGGCGGTCGCGAGGTCGGCGCCGTGCTCGAGCATCGTCTCGGTGGCGCGCACGAGCAGGTCGCCCTTGGTCGACAGCGGCACCTCGAAGGGGTCGACCACGCACTCGCTGGCCCAGGACGCGACGGCCGCCTCGCCGTCGATCATGCCGCGGCCCTCGCGGGAGACCCGCGCGCTGGCCCGGGCGATCTCCGCGGCGCGGGCGCCGGCGTCGCGCAGCGCCCGGTCGCCGAGGTCGGGGACCGCGAAGAAGCCCCACCCCGAGCCCACCAGGGCCCGGACCCCGATGCCGGAGTCGGCGTCCTGGGCAACGTCGTCGACGTCGCCGTCGCGGGCCGACATCGACTCGTGGCGGCGGTGCATCAACCGGGCGTCGGCATAGCTGGCCCCCGCGTCGAGCGCGGCCTGGACGGCCGCCTGGGCGGCCTCGAACTCGCTCATCCTACGACCCTAGACCGGCCGGCCGGCAGCCCCGGGCGGGCCCGGGGAGCGGTCGGACGGGTCAGCCGGGGCCGGGTTCAGCCGAGGCCGGGGAAGTCGGTGGGCGGCTCGCCGAACCCGAGTCCCCGGACCGCGGTCGCGTCGAGCGCCCCCGCGGCCGCGAGCCGGTCCTCGCCGGCGGTGTGGGCGACCGTCTCGCCGTAGGTCAGCGCGACGCGGCGCTCCAGGGTGCGCGCGACGGCCTCGATCTCCCCCGGGGTCGAGGTGGGGCCGGGCGCGGCGTAGTCGGTCTCGCTCGCGACGGGGTCGACGTCGCGCCGGGCGAGCCGGGCGACCAGGTCGTCGCGGGCGGTGCGGTGCTCGGCGTAGGCCTGCTCGAGCCGGGCGAACAGGACCGGCTGGGCCGAGGCGGAGGCCCGCGCCCCCAGCAGGCCGTAGAGGTAGACCGACGCGTGCTCGGCGGCCAGCGCCTTCTGCAGCGCCTCGACCGGGGTCACGGGGCCGGCCAGGTGGCGAGCCGCTGCTGGACGCCCGCGCCCATGCTGGCGAGCAGCCGCGCGAACTCACCGCTCTGCGCCTGCCCGGCCAGGGTGGCCAGCCGCTCGTGGAGCTGCTGCTCGCGCTCCCGCAGGGTGGCCAGCGCGGCGGGGCGGCGACGCGGCACGGCGTACGGCGCGGGGGCAGTGGTGGGGTCGGCGCCCGCCGGGACCGCGTCGACCAGCGAGGCCTCGTGGGCCCGGTGCATCGAGCCGACCGGGTCCAGGTCGGCGCGCAGCCCCGGGAACCGCCCGGTCGTGGCGGCGACCGCGCGGCGGGTGGCGCGCAGCTCGGCGAGGGCCGTCGTGGCGACCGCGACGTCGGGCGACAGCGGTCGCGGCCGGGAGGTGGTGTCGCCGTCCAGGGGGGTGTCGACCGAGCACCCGGGCAGCACGGTGGCGGCGGCGCCCACGGCCAGCGCGCCGGTCACCAGGGTGCGGCGCGAGAGCGTCCGCCGCATCGGGCTCGGGTCGACCACCCGAGCATCCTAGGTGGGTACGCCGCCCGCTCGCCGCAGGCGCGGAGCGTGCCCGCCGGGCGTTAGGGTGGTGCTCCACAACAGCACAGCAGGGAGGTCTGGGACATGAGCGCGTCCGACACCGGGGATCGCCTCGCTGAGGAGCTCGTCGCACCGATGCTCGCGCTGGGGCTCGACCTCGAGGCCGCCGACGTCTCGGCGGCCGGCAAGCGCCGCGTGCTGCGCGTGGCCGTCGACAAGGACGGCGGCGTCACCATGGACGAGATCGCCGAGGCGACGCGCGAGGTGTCCCGCGTCCTCGACGAGCGGGGGCTGATGGGCGAGCGCGCCTACACCCTCGAGGTCTCCTCGCGCGGCGTCGACCGCCCCCTCACCCTGCCGCGCCACTGGCGCCGCAACGTCGGCCGGCTGGTCAAGGTGGCCGTGGCCGGCGAGGACGAGGTCACCGGGCGGCTGCTCGCGGCCGACGAGGAGGGCGTCGAGCTCGACGTCGCGGGCTCGCCCCGGCGGGTCGCGCTGTCCCAGGTCACCCAGGCCAAGGTCCAGATCGAGTTCACCAAGCACGAGGAGTCCTGATGGACATCGACATGAACCTGCTGCGCATGCTGGAGCGCGAGAAGGAGATCCCCTTCGAGGTGCTGGTCGAGGCCATCCAGCAGGCGCTGCTCACGGCGTACCAGAAGAGCGGCACGGCCCAGGAGCACGCCCGCGTCGAGCTCGACCGCAAGTCCGGCCACGTCACCGTGGTGGCGCAGGAGCGCGACGAGGAGGGCAACGTCGTCGGGGAGCACGACGACACCCCGGCCGGGTTCGGGCGGATCGCCGCCACCACCGCCAAGCAGATCATGCTGCAGCGGCTGCGCGACGCCGAGGACGAGCGGAAGTTCGGGGAGTTCGCCGGCAAGGAGGGCGACATCGTCTCGGGCGTGATCCAGCAGGGTCGCAACCCCGACGACGTGATGGTCGACCTCGGCACGCTCGAGGCGCTGCTGCCCGCGGGGGAGCGCGTGCCCGGCGAGGACTACTCCCACGGCACGCGCATCAAGTGCCTGGTGGTCAGCGTCCGCAAGGGCATGCGCGGGCCGCAGGTGATGCTCTCGCGCACCCACCCCAGCCTGGTCAAGAAGCTGTTCGCCCTCGAGGTGCCCGAGATCGCCGACGGCACCGTCGAGATCGCCGGCATCGCCCGCGAGGCGGGCCACCGCACCAAGCTCGCGGTCCACACCCAGGTGCCGGGCGTCAACGCCAAGGGCTCCTGCATCGGCCCGATGGGCCAGCGGGTCCGCAACGTGATGAACGAGCTGCACGGCGAGAAGATCGACATCGTCGACTGGTCCGACGACCCGGCCACGCTGGTCGGCAACGCGCTCAGCCCGGCCCGCGTCAGCAAGGTCACCGTGGTCGACCTGGCCGCCCGGTCCGCCCGCGTCGTGGTGCCCGACTTCCAGCTCTCGCTGGCGATCGGCAAGGAGGGCCAGAACGCCCGCCTCGCCGCTCGCCTGACCGGGTGGCGCATCGACATCCGCTCCGACGAGGCGCCCGGCGACTGAGCGGCCCCGCCGGATCCGGTTAGGGCTGGGGCGGGCGTCCCGGTAGAGTGGCTCACGGTGGTTTTCCAGCAGGACACGCAGCGCGGCGACGGACCCGTCCGGACCTGTGTCGGGTGTCGGCAGAAGGCCTCCACACGCGAGTTGTTGCGGTTGGTCGCCCGCTCGGGTCCCGACGGTCAGGCAGGTTCCTGGTACGTCGAGCCCGACCCGGGAGGCTCCGCACCGGGCCGCGGGGCGCACCTGCACCCCACGGTCGCCTGCCTGGAGCTGGCCGAGCGGAGACGGGCCTTCGCCCGGGCACTGCGGCACGACGCGCAGTCCCGCGGGGCGCTCGACCTCGACCGGTTGCGCCGGCACCTCGCGTCGCACGGCACCGCACCACCGCAGCACCCCGCACCACCAGAGACCCAGTCATCAGCACCCATCCGGAACGGGAGCACGAGCTCATGAGCCTGCGATGAGACCCCTCGCACTGAGTACTGCGCGATGAGCAAGCACATCAACTAGCGGTTCGCTGCCCTCCTGGACGGGCTCGGACCAGGAGGAAATCCGTGGCAAACACCCGAGTCAGCGATCTCGCCAAGAAGTACGGCGTGCCGAGCAAGGAGGTCATCACCCTCCTCGGCGACCTCGGCGAGTTCGTCAAGGCGCCGTCGTCGGGCATCAACCCGCTCGTCGAGAAGCGCTTCAACGACACCTACGGCACCGAGCTGAAGGCCAAGGCCGACGCCGTCGCCGCCAAGAAGGCCGCCAAGAAGGCGCCGTCCTCGGCGCCCGCCCCCGCGGCCCCGGCCGACGCAGCCGCTCCCGCAGCCCCGAGCGAGGCGCCCGCCCCGGTCGAGGCCCCCGCCGCCGAGCCGACCCCGGCTCCGGAGGCACCCGAGACCCCGGCCGCTCCGGCCGCTCAGGCCGCGCAGGCGCCCTCCGCGGCCCCCCAGCGTCCCGGCCCGCGCCCCGGCCCGCGGGCCAAGCCCGCCGCGGAGCCCGAGCCCGAGCCCGCCCCGGAGGCCCCGGCCGCCGCGGCACCGGCCGCGCCCGCTGCTCCCGAGAGCCCTGCTGCTCCCGAGGCACCGGCCGCGCCGGCCGCCTCCGGCGAGGAGGAGCGGCCCTCCGGCGGTGCCGGCTTCAAGCCCGGCCCCCGGCCGCCCCGTCCCGGTGCCCCGCGCCCGGGCAACAACCCGTTCAGCTCCACCCAGGGCATGGGCCGGCGTCCCGCGCCGCGCCCGCAGTCCGGTGCGCCGGCCGGTGACGACGCGCAGCGTCCGCCCCGGCCCCCGGCGGGCCGCGACGGCATGCCGCGCCCCAACCCGGCGATGATGCCCAAGTCCCCGGCCGCCTTCGGTGCCGGTCCCGGCCGCGGCGGTCCCGGCGGTCCCGGCCGCGGTGGCCCCGGCGGTCCCGGCCGCGGTGGCCCCGGTGGCCCCGGTGGCGCCCCCGCGCGTGGCGGCCCTCCCGGCCGCGGCGGCTTCGGCGGCGGTCCGGGCGGAGCGCCCGGTGGCGGCGCCCCCGGTCGTCCCGGCGGTCCCGGTCGGGGTCGTCCCGGCCAGCGCGGCAGCACCCAGGGCGCCTTCGGTCGCCCCGGTGGCCCCTCGCGCCGCGGTCGCAAGAGCAAGCGCGCCCGTCGTCAGGAGTTCGAGGCCATGCAGGCCCCGACGATCGGCGGCGTACGCGTCCGCAAGGGCGACGGCGAGACCGTCCGCCTGGCGCGTGGCGCCTCGCTGACCGACTTCGCCGAGAAGATCGGCGTCGACGCCGCCTCGCTGGTGCAGATGCTGTTCCACCTGGGCGAGATGGTCACCGCGACCGAGTCGGTCAACGAGGACACCCTGCAGCTGATCGGCGACGAGCTGAACTACGTCGTCGAGGTCGTCTCCCCCGAGGACGAGGACCGCGAGCTGCTCGACTCCTTCGACGTCCAGTTCGGCTCCGACGAGGGCGACGAGGACATGCTCGAGGCACGTCCTCCGGTCGTCACCGTGATGGGTCACGTCGACCACGGAAAGACCAAGCTGCTCGACGCGCTGCGCAGCGCCAACGTCGTCGACAAGGAGGCCGGTGGCATCACCCAGCACATCGGCGCCTACCAGGTCGCGGCCGAGGTCGACGGCGACGAGCGCTACATCACCCTGATCGACACCCCCGGTCACGAGGCGTTCACCGCCATGCGTGCCCGTGGTGCGCAGGCCACCGACATCGCGATCCTCGTGGTCGCGGCGGACGACGGCGTGATGCCGCAGACGGTCGAGGCGCTCAACCACGCCAAGGCCGCCAACGTGCCGATCGTGGTGGCGGTCAACAAGATCGACACGCCCGCGGCGGACCCGACCAAGGTCCGTGGCCAGCTCAGCGAGTACGGCCTGGTCCCCGAGGAGTACGGCGGCGACACCATGTTCGTCGACGTCTCCGCCCGGGAGCAGCTCAACCTCGACAAGCTGCTCGAGGCCGTCGTGCTGACCGCCGACGCGTCGCTCGACCTGCGCGCCAACCCCGAGCAGGACGCCCAGGGCCTGGTCGTCGAGGCGCACCTGGACCGCGGTCGCGGCCCGGTCGCCACGATCCTGGTCCAGCGCGGCACGCTGCGCGTGGGCGACTCGATCGTCGCCGGTCCGGCCCACGGCCGGGTCCGCGCGATGATCGACGAGCACGGGGAGAACATCGAGGAGGCCTACCCCTCGCGTCCCGCGATGGTGCTCGGTCTGTCCGGTGTCCCCGGCGCCGGCCAGAACTTCATCGTGGTCGAGGACGACCGCATGGCCCGCCAGATCGCCGAGAAGCGCGAGTCGCGGGAGCGGGCGGCCATGCAGGCCAAGCGTCGCGTGCGTCGCAGCCTCGAGGACTTCATGGCCTCCATGGAGAAGGGCAAGAGCCAGGAGCTCAACCTGATCCTCAAGGGCGACGTGTCCGGTTCGGTCGAGGCCCTCGAGGACTCGCTGGCCGCGATCGACGTGGGCGACGAGGTGTCGCTGCGCGTCATCGACCGCGGTGTCGGTGCGATCACCGAGACCAACGTCGACCTGGCTGCGGCCTCGGACGCGATCATCATCGGCTTCAACGTCCGGCCGCAGGGCAAGGCGACCGAGATGGCCGACCGCGAGGGCGTCGAGATCCGCTACTACTCGGTGATCTACCAGGCCATCGAGGAGATCGAGGCGGCGCTCAAGGGCCTGCTCAAGCCCGAGTACGAGGAGTCGACCCTGGGCCAGGCGGAGATCCGTGCGATCTTCCGCAGCTCCAAGATCGGCAACATCGCGGGCTGCATGGTCACCGGCGGCGTCATCCGGCGCAACGCCAAGGTGCGGCTCATCCGCGACGGCTCCGTGGTCCAGGACAACCTGGACCTGGCCTCGCTCAAGCGGGAGAAGGACGACGCCTCCGAGGTCCGCGAGGGCTTCGAGTGCGGTCTGGTGCTGCGCGGGTTCAACGACATCAAGGAGGGCGACATCGTCGAGGCCTTCGAGATGAAGGAGATCCCGCGGAGCTGATCCGCGCGGTACGTCGTACGACTGCTCCGAGGTGGTGAGGCTGCGGTTTCACAGGGTCCCCTGTGAAACTGCAGCTTCCCCCGTAGAACTTCGCGCGGGAAGCGACGGTTTCACAGGGTCCCCTGTGAAACCGTCGGGGTCCCGCCGGGCCCGAGGCACAGGACAGGACTCACCATGGCAAGCCCCCGCGTGCGCAAGATCGCCGACCGCATCAAGGTGGTCGTGGCCGAGATGCTCGAGCGCCGGGTCAAGGACCCGCGGCTCGGCTTCGTCACCGTCACCGACGTACGCGTCTCCGGCGACACCCAGCACGCCTCGATCTTCTACACCGTCCTCGGCGAGGAGTCCGACCTCGAGGGCACGGCCGCTGCGCTGGAGTCCGCGCGCGGGCTGATCCGCTCCGAGGTCGGCAAGCAGCTCGGGATCCGCCAGGTCCCGACGCTGGAGTTCATCCGCGACGCGCTCCCCGAGACCGCGCGCGAGATCGACGACCTGCTCGAGCGGGTGCGGGCGGCCGACGCCGAGGCGGCGCGACGTGCCGCCGCCGGGACGTACGCCGGGGAGCCCGACCCCTACAAGAAGCCGCGCGAGCTCGACGCCGACGACGACGCCGATGACGTCGACGGCCCCGGGGACGCGCCCGACAGCGAGGACGACCCCCGGGCGTGAGCGGGCCCGACGGCCCCCACGGCCTGGTCGTCGTCGACAAGGCCGGGGGGATGACCTCCCACGACGTCGTGTCCCGGACCCGCCGCATCCTCGGCACCCGCAAGGTCGGCCACGCCGGCACGCTCGACCCGATGGCGACCGGGGTGCTGGTGCTCGGCGTCGGACGGGCGACCCGGCTGCTCGGGCACCTGCAGCTCAGCGACAAGACCTACGACGCCACGCTGCGGCTGGGCGCGACCACCACCACCGACGACGTCGAGGGCGAGGTGCTGAGCACCGCCCCGGTCGACGGCGTGACCGAGGCGCAGGTGCGCGAGGCGCTGGCGGGGTTCGTCGGCGAGCTCGACCAGGTGCCCTCGGCGGTCTCGGCGATCAAGGTCGACGGCCGCCGCGCCTACGACCGGGTGCGTGCGGGGGAGCAGGTCGAGCTGGCCGCCCGCCGGGTGCGCATCCACGACCTGGCGGTCCACGACGTACGCCGCACCGACGCGGCCGTCCCCGCCGTCGAGGTCGACCTCACCCTGCACTGCTCCACCGGCACCTACGTCCGGGCCGTCGCCCGCGACCTCGGCGCCCAGCTGGGCACCGGCGGCCACCTCACCGCGCTGCGGCGTACGACGGTCGGGCCGTTCGCGCTCGACGCCGCCCGCACCCTGGAGCAGCTGGAGGCCGAGCCGGTCGTGCTGCCGATCGCCGCGGCCGCCCGCCACGGCTTCGCGGCCCACGACCTCGACGAGGCGCAGGCGGGCGACGTGCGCGTCGGCCGCAAGCTCGACCTCGACCTGGGGCACCCCGGCCCGGTCGCGCTGTTCGCGCCCGACGGGACCTTCCTCGCGCTCTACGAGCAGGCGGGCGAACAGGCCCGGGCCGTGGCCGTCTTCGTCTGAGCGCGCGCCAGTAGGGTTTCGCCCGTGCGCATCTGGCGATCCCTGGACGACGTCCCCGCCGACCTCGCCGCGACCGTGGTGACCATCGGCAACTTCGACGGCGTCCACCTCGGTCACCGGGCGGTGCTGCGGCGTACGCGCGAGCTGGCCGACGAGCTGGGCCACCCCGTCGTCGCGGTCACCTTCGACCCGCACCCGATCGCCGTGCTGCGACCCGACCACGCGCCTCAGACCCTGACCGAGGTCACCACCCGCTGCGCGTTGCTGGCAGACGCCGGGGTCGACGACGTGTTCGTGCTCCCGTTCGACCGCGAGGTCGCGCGCTGGACGCCGGAGGAGTTCGTGCAGCGCGTCGTCGTCGACGGGCTGCACGCCGCAGCCGTCGTGGTGGGTGCCAACTTCCGGTTCGGGGCGCGCGCCGCCGGGGACGTCGCCTTCCTCCGCCAGTTCGGTCGCGACCGCGGCTTCACCGCCGAGGGCATCGAGCTCGACGGCGGTCCCCAGGTGTGGTCCTCCACCTACGTGCGCACCTGCCTGGCGGCGGGCGACGTCGAGGGTGCCGCCGAGGCGCTGGGCCGGCCGTTCTCGATCGTGGGCCAGGTGGTGCGCGGCGACCAGCGCGGCCGCGAGCTCGGCTACCCCACGGCCAACGTGCCCACCCACGGTCTCGCCGCGCCCGCCGACGGGGTGTACGCCGGCCGGCTCCGCGTCCTCGACGAGGGCGACCCGCTGCAGGGAGAGTGGCTGCCGGTCGCGATCAGCGTCGGCAGCAACCCGACCTTCGAGGGCGAGCGCGACCGCCGGGTGGAGTCCTACGTGCTGCCCGCCGCTGCCCCGGGCGGGGCCGAGCCCGCGCTCGACCTCTACGACCGCACCGTCGAGGTCACCTTCGTCGCGCGGATCCGCGGCATGGTGCGCTTCGACGGCGTCGAGGAGCTGCTCGAACGGATGGCGATCGACGTGGAGCGCACCCGCGAGCTGCTGGGGGACCAGGCGTGAGCGAGGAGCAGCCGCCGACCGCCCCGATCTCGCCCCGCAGGCAGCGGGCGACCTCGCCCGAGGACGATCTCTGGTTCGTCGAGCACGGTCTGCCGTGGTTCGTCCCCGAGCGTCGCGAGCGGGCGCACCGCGCGCTCCACGACCCCCGGCTGCTGGTCGGCCTGGTGGTCGTCGCGCTGCTGAGCCTGGCGGGCGGCATCGCGCTGGCGTGGCTGCTGGGCAGCCCGAGCCTGGCGCCGGTCTCGCTGGTCACCGTCACCGGTTCCGCCGCCGCGGCGTACGCCGGCACCAAGCTCGGTGCCTGGCCGATCGCACGCTGGGCCGGTCGCCGCACGCTGCGCAGCCTCCACCTGCTGCTGCCGCTGGTGACCCGCGCGCTCCCGCTGCTGCTGCTGTTCATCACGTTCCTGTTCATCAACGCCGAGGTGTGGCAGCTCTCGGCCAACCTCGACGGCGGCGTGCTGTGGCTGACGGTGCTGCTGTTCGCGGCGATCGCGGTGGTGTTCCTGCTGGCGCGGCTGCCCGAGGAGCTCGACCGCGTCGGCGACCAGGTCGACGCCCCGCAGATCCACGGCCTGGAGCGCGCCAACCTGGTGCTGGTGCTGATGGTCGCCCAGTCGGTGCAGGTGCTGCTGCTCGCGCTCTCGGTGTTCGGTTTCTTCATGGTCTTCGGCGGCCTGGTGATGACGCACGGCGTGCAGGAGGCGTGGACCGGCCAGGACTCCGTCACCGCGCTGCCGTGGGCCGACAACCTCTCGGTCGAGCTGGTGCAGGTCTCGGTGTTCCTGGCGGCCTTCTCGGGGCTCTACTTCACGGTGTACGCCGTCACCGACGAGACCTACCGCGAGCAGTTCTTCACCGAGATCAAGACCGAGCTCGACCGCGCGGTCGCCTCCCGGGCGACGTACCTCGCATCCCGGCGCGATTGATCAGGCAGAACTGCCCGCGAGACCCGACATTCCGGACGCCGACGGGCAGTTTCCCCGGCCAGCCGGTGAAACTGCCCCCTCACACCCCCGACGTCAGCCAGGCCACGCCGTACGCCGGGAGCAGCACCGCCCCGCCGCGCACCACGGGCCGGTCGCCGGTCGTCCGGTCGACCACGTCGGCCGGGTCGAGCCCGACCGAGTGCAGCACGTCGACGGGGACCGGGCGGGGCGAGCCGGTGACGTTGTAGGCGCCGAGCATCGGGCCGAGCGGGTGGCGCCGCAGCACCAGCAGCACGCCGGGGTCGGAGGGGTCCAGCACCTCCGAGCCGACCGAGGCGTGCAGGTGGGGCAGCGCCGCCCGGGCCGCGACGAGCCGGCGCAGGTCGTCGCCGATGCCGTGGACGTCGGTCGGGTCGCCGCCGTCGGCGGGCCAGGGCATCACCGGCCGGTGCACCCAGCGGTTGTCCTCGGCGTGCTCGGCCACCTCGTCCCACGCCGCGTCGTTGAGCAGGCCGAGCTCGTCGCCCATCCAGATCACCGGCAGCCCGCCGAAGCCGAGCACGAGCGCGTGGGCGAGCCGGATCCGGGCGGGGGCGGCGGGGTCGCCGACCTCGAGGCCGGCCAGCGAGGCCAGCGAGCCGGAGATCCGCCGGTCGCGGGTCTCCTCGTTCTCCTGGAAGACCAGGCCGCGGGCCCAGGAGCCGGGGAACTCGCCGGAGTAGAAGTCGGAGAGGAACGCGCGGTGGCCGTGGCCGGTGATGCCGACGGCCGCGGCGTCCTCGTCGTCGATCGCCCAGCCGATGTCGTCGTGGCAGCGGGCGTAGGTCACCCACGCGGTCGTGGTCGGCGGCGGCGGCAGCTGCTGGAGCGCCCGGCTGGCCAGCCACACGTCGCGGGTGGCGAGCATCGACCAGAGCTGCACCATCAGGCTGTTGTGGTAGGCCAGGTCGCTGACCTTGCCGTGGTGCTCGCCCTGCCCGAGGTAGGGGAGCAGGTCGGCCGGCCCGACGATGGCCTCGGCCTTGAACAGCACCGCCGGTGCGGCCATCCGGGCGACGGTGCGCAGCGCCTGGGTCAGGGCGTGCACCTCGGGCTGGTTCTGGCAGTTGGTGCCCATCCGCTTCCAGGTGAAGGCGATGGCGTCGAGCCGGAACACCTCGACCCCGTGGTTGGCCCAGAACAGGATGACGTCGGCGAGCTCGCAGAGGACCGCGGGGTTGGACCAGTCCAGGTCCCACTGGTAGTCGTTGAACGTCGTCCAGACCCAGGCGTCGAGCTCCTCGTCGTGGCTGAAGCTGCCGGGCGCGAAGTCGGGGAACACCTCGGGCAGCGTGCGCTCGTACGCGTCGGGCACCGCCCGGTCCTCGAAGACCAGGAAGTAGTCGCGGTAGCGCTGCTCGCCGGCGACCGCCCGTCGGGCCCACTCGTGCTCGCGGGCCACGTGGTTGAGCACGAGGTCCAGGCACAGGCTGATGCCGCGCTCGCGCAGCGCGCCGGTCAGCGCGTCGACGTCCGCGACGGTGCCGAGGTCGGAGCGCACGCTGCGGTAGTCCATCACCGCGTAGCCGCCGTCGTGGGGCGCCGGCCGCGGGGTGAGCAGCGGCATCAGGTGCAGGTAGCGCACCCCCAGCCCCTCGAGGTACGCCGCCCGCTCGGCCACGCCGGCCAGGGTGCCGCCGAAGCGCTCGGTGTAGGCGGCGTAGCCCACGACGTCGGGTCGCTGGAACCAGTCCGGCGCCAGCGTCCGCTCGAGGTCGAGCCGGTGCAGCGCGTCGGAGCGGGCCGCGAACGCCCGGGCGGCGAGCAGCACCAGCCGGTCGCCGACGTCGGTCGCCGCGGCGTACAGCGGGCGCAGGGCGGCGTCGAGGTCGGGCCGCCAGCGGGCCAGCCGCGCCTCGAACAGCTCGCGGCGGTGCGCGGGGATCGGTGCGAGGACCTCGGCGAGACCGGGGACGACGACGTGGGGCTCAGGCACGGGAGGAGTATGCCGGGGCCGGCTCGTCCTGCGCGGCGGCGTCCTGCGCACCGGCCGGCTCCAGGGTCACGGGCACGCCGTTGAGCGCGGCGTTGCCGGACACGTCGAGGCGCTCGGGGTCGGTCAGGTCGTTGACCGAGACGCCGCTGAGCCGGCTGGCGTGGGCGAGCCGGGTGCCCTCGCCGGCCGCGCCGCCGTGGCCGTAGCCGTGGGGCAGCGAGACCACGCCGGGCATCACGTCGTCGGTGGCCTGGACCTCGGTGACGACGCTGCCGACGCGGGAGGTGATCCGCACCCGCTCGCCGTCGGCGAGCCCGCGCGCGGCGAGGTCGTCGGGGTGCACGAGCAGCTGGTGGCGGGCCCTGCCCCGCGTCAGCCGCGGGGTGTTGTGCATCCAGGAGTTGTTGGTGCGCTGGTGCCGGCGCCCGATCAGCAGCAGCTCGCCGGCGGCGGCCTGCGGGGCGTCGAGGCTGCGGCGGAGCCGGTCGAGGTCGGCCAGCACCAGGTCGGGCGCGAGGTGCACCAGCCGGTCGCGGGTCTGCAGCCGCCCGGGCAGCACCGGGCGCAGCGGCCCGAGGTCGACGCCCTCGGGGTGCGCACGCAGCGTGCGGAGCGTGGTGCGCCGGCCGGCGAGGAGCAGCAGCTCGACCAGCCGGGTGGGGCTGGTCGAGAGCACGGCCCGGTCGGCGAGCCCGCCCACCAGCCGCGTGGCGCGGCCGCGCAGGCCACCGCCCCCGCCGCCGCGCCGGGCGGTGATGCGCAGCGCGAGGTCGCGGAAGATCTCCCAGTCGTGGCGCGAGCCCGTCGGCTTGGGCAGCACGGCGGGGGAGAACCGCGCGGTGTTGCGGACCGCCAGGGCGTGGAAGACGAGGTCGTAGTGGTCGCGCTCCAGCGCGGTCGTCGGCGGCAGCACCACGTCGGCGTGCCGCGTCGTCTCGTTGAGGTAGATGTCGACGGCGACCATGAAGTCCAGGCCCTCGAGCGCCCGGGAGAGCCCCGCCCCGTCGGGGGTCGAGAGGACGGGGTTGCCGGCCACGGTGAGCAGCGCGCGCACCTGGCCCTCGCCAGGGGTCTCGACCTCCTCGCGCAGCGCGCTGACGGGCAGCTCCCCGGAGAACTCCGGCAGCCCCCGCACCCGGCTGCGCCAGGCGCCGAGGTGGCCACGACCGACCAGGCCCCGACCGACCACGTCGACGGCCGGCTCGGTGAACATCACGCCGCCCTCGCGGTCGAGGTTGCCGGTCAGCACGTTGAGCAGGTGGATCGCCCACTGCCCGAGCGAGCCGAAGCCCTGCGTGGACAGCCCCATCCGGCCGTACGCCGCCGCGCGCCCGGCCGCCGCGAGGTCGCGGGCCAGCCGCCGGATCTCCTCGGCCGGGAGGCCGGAGACCGCCTCGGCGCGCTCGGGGGTGAGGTCGGCGACGGCCAGCCGGACCGCCTCGATCCCGCGGACGTACGACGGCGGCGTGGCCAGGTCCTCGGCGAGCAGCGTGTGCACCATCGCGAGCAGCACCGCCGCGTCGGAGCCGGGGCGCACGAAGTGGTGCTCGTCGGCGACCTTGGCGGTCTCGGTGCGGCGCGGGTCGAGCACGACCATCCGGCCGCCGCGCGCCTTGAGCTCGCGCAGCCGGGCCGGGAAGTCGGGCACCGTCATCAGCGAGCCGTTGGAGGCCATCGGGTTGGCCCCGACCACCAGGAACAGCTCGGTGCGGTCCAGGTCGGGCACCGGGATCAGCAGCTGGTGGCCGTAGAGCTGCCAGGCCAGCAGCTGCGCCGGCAGCTGGTCCACCGAGGTGGCGCTGTAGGTGTTGTGGGTGCGCAGCGTCTTGGCGAGGCGGACGCCGTGGGTCATCGCGCCCAGCGAGTGCACGTTGGGGTTGCCCAGGTAGACGCCGACGGCGTCGCGGCCGTGCCGCTCCTGGGTGTCGGCCAGCCCGTCGGCGGCGAGCCGGACGGCCTCGTCCCAGGAGATCTCCTCCCAGGTCGCGTCGGCGCCCCGGCCCACGCGGCGCACGGGCGTGCGGAGCCGGTCGGGGTCGGCCTGGACGTCGGCGATGGCGACGCCCTTGGGGCACACGTGGCCGCGCGAGAGCGGGTCGTCGGGGTTGCCGCGCACGCCGGTGACGACCGGACCGTCGGGACGCTCCTCGATGGTGAGCACCAGCCCGCAGATCGCCTCGCACAGGTTGCAGGCGGTCAGCCGGGTCCCGCCGGGGGCCGTGGGGGTGCTCGTCATGCCGGGCATCCTCGCACGCGGTCCCGACGTCGGGCGGGGCTCGCCGGGCTCCCCGCGGGGGGTCCCGCAGGCGTCCGACGGCGCTCCCCGTCGGGCCGCGCGAGGTGCCCGGGTCGCCCACCCGGATCCGCCCGTCTGCGAGCCGCGACGCCGACCGGTGCCGCGTGCTGCACCCCGCCCCCGGCCGACCCTGCTCGACGTACGCCGTGCGCGGGGAGCCCCACGCGCGTGAGGGACGATTTCGGGGTGCGGTGCCCGCGCTGGTAGCGTGAGGGACGTTGCCCGCAGCCGGTTCCCGGCCGGGCAGCACCGCCGTGCAACGGCCGCGGACCAGTAGTGCCCGGGTGAACAGGCCCCGGCGCGCCGCGCAACGAGACAAGAGAGATGGGTAGTTCGTCGTGTCGATCGGTACTGACGCCGAGACCAAGAAGAAGATCATCGCCGAGTACGCCACCGTCGAGGGCGACACCGGTTCCCCCGAGGTGCAGATCGCGCTGCTGAGCCACCGCATCTCGCACCTCACCGAGCACCTGAAGACCCACAAGCACGACCACCACAGCCGGCGTGGCCTGCTGCTGCTGGTCGGCCAGCGTCGTCGCCTGCTGAACTACCTGGCGAAGACCGAGATCGAGCGCTACCGCTCGATCGTGTCCCGCCTCGGACTGCGACGCTGACACCCGTTCGGCTCACCCTCCGGGGTGGGCCGAACGTGTTCGACCACAACTGAATCCCTGATCCCCCCAGGAGTGGTCCGCGAGCCCTGCGGCCCGGTCTCCGGTAGTAGGGATTGGTGTCCCCCGAGGGACGGACCCGCTCGTGGTCGCCGACCACCGCTCCCGTCCCCGGACACCAGTCGCTTCGATCGAAGATCGGCCACGGCGCGGCCGCGGATCGCTTCGCCAACGAAAGCGACTCCCCTTTGACTGACACCACCGGCACCGACGTCTTCGCCGTCGAGACCGTCATCGACAACGGCCCCCACGGCCAGCGCACCGTCAAGTTCGAGACCGGGCTGCTCGCGCGGCAGGCCGCCGGCGCCGTCACGGCGTACCTCGACGACGAGACGATGCTGCTCTCGGCCACCACGGCCAGCAAGCGCCCCAAGGACAACCTCGACTTCTTCCCCCTGACGATCGACGTCGAGGAGCGGATGTACGCCGTGGGCCAGATCCCCGGCTCGTTCTTCCGGTCCGAGGGTCGCCCGGGCGAGGACGCGATCCTGACCTGCCGCCTCATCGACCGGCCGCTGCGCCCGACCTTCAAGAAGGGCCTGCGCAACGAGGTCCAGGTCGTCATCACCGTGATGGCGCTCGACCCCGACCAGCCCTACGACGTGCTCGCGATCAACGCCGCGTCCGCCTCCACCCAGCTCTCCGGCCTGCCGTTCTCCGGCCCGGTCGGCGGCACCCGCGTGGCCCTCATCGACGGCCAGTGGGTCGCGTTCCCCACGCACTCGCAGCTCGAGACGGCCGTGTTCGACATGGTCGTGGCCGGCCGCGTCACCGAGACCGGTGACGTCGCCATCATGATGGTCGAGGCCGAGGCGACCGAGGTCACCTGGGAGCTCGTGCAGTCGGGCCAGCAGGCGCCGACCGAGGAGGTCGTGGCCGCCGGTCTCGACGCCGCCAAGCCCTTCATCAAGCAGCTGTGCGAGGCCCAGGCCGAGCTGGCCAAGCAGGCCGCCAAGCCCGTCCAGGAGTTCCCGATCTTCCTCGACTACGAGGACGACGTGTACGCCGCCGTGGAGTCGGCCGTGAAGGACGACACCGCCGCCGCGCTGACCATCGCCGGCAAGCAGGAGCGCGAGGACCGCCTCGACGACGTCAAGGCCGAGCTGCTCGAGAAGGTCGCGGGCCAGTTCGAGGGTCGCGAGAAGGAGATCGGCGCGGCGTACCGCTCGCTGACCAAGTCCCTCGTCCGCGAGCGCGTGCTGCGCGACAAGGTCCGCATGGACGGTCGCGGCCTCACCGACATCCGCACCCTCTCCGCCGAGGTCGAGGTCATCCCGCGGGTGCACGGCTCGGCGCTGTTCGAGCGCGGCGAGACCCAGATCCTGGGCGTCACCACGCTGAACATGCTCAAGATGGAGCAGCAGCTCGACACGCTGTCGCCGGAGAAGCACCGCCGCTACATGCACAAGTACGTGTTCCCGCCCTTCTCCACGGGCGAGACCGGTCGCGTGGGCTCGCCCAAGCGCCGCGAGGTCGGCCACGGTGCGCTCGCGCGCCGCGCGCTGCTGCCCGTGCTGCCCAGCCGCGAGGAGTTCCCCTACGCGATCCGCCAGCTCTCCGAGGCCATGGGCTCCAACGGCTCCACCTCGATGGGCTCGGTCTGCGCCTCCACGCTGTCGCTGCTGCAGGCCGGTGTGCCGCTGAAGGCGTCGGTCGCCGGCATCGCGATGGGCCTGATCTCCGGCGAGGTCGACGGCAACCAGGAGTACATCGCCCTGACCGACATCCTCGGCTCCGAGGACGCGTTCGGCGACATGGACTTCAAGGTCGCCGGCACCAGGGAGTTCGTGACCGCGCTCCAGCTCGACACCAAGCTCGACGGCATCCCCGCCGAGGTCCTGGCCGCGGCGCTGACCCAGGCCCGCGACGCGCGCCTGGCGATCCTCGAGGTGATGGCCGAGGCCATCGACGCCCCCGAGGAGATGTCGGTGCACGCCCCGCGCATCATCACCGTGCGGGTCCCCGTCGACAAGATCGGCGAGGTCATCGGCCCCAAGGGCAAGGTCATCAACCAGATCCAGGACGACACGGGCGCGACCCTGTCGATCGAGGACGACGGCACCGTCTACATCGGCGCCGTCAACGGGGAGGCCGCCGAGGCCGCGCGTGCCGCGGTCAACGCCATCGCCAACCCGACGATGCCCGAGGTCGGCGAGCGCTACCTCGGCACCGTGGTGAAGACGACCAACTTCGGCGCCTTCGTCTCGCTGCTGCCCGGCAAGGACGGCCTGCTGCACATCAGCAAGCTGCGTGCGCTGGCCGGCGGCAAGCGCGTGGACAACGTCGAGGACGTCGTCTCGGTGGGCCAGAAGCTCCAGGTCCAGATCGCCGAGATCGACGACCGCGGCAAGCTCTCCCTGGCCCCCGTGGTCGAGGAGTCCGACGCGACCGACGACGACGCGGAGTCCGAGACCGCGTGACGACCGCTGCTGCCACGCCGGCGGGCGACCTGCCCGCCGGCGTGCGCCGCACGGTGGTGCCGGGCGGCCTGCGCGTCGTCACCGAGCACGTGCCGGGCGTCCGCTCGGCCGCGGTCGGCGTCTTCGTGCAGGTCGGCTCGCGCGACGAGGCCGCCCACCTCAGTGGTGCCTCCCACTTCCTGGAGCACCTGCTCTTCAAGGGCACCCCGACCCGGTCGGCGATGGACATCTCCACCGCCTTCGACGAGGTCGGCGGTGAGTTCAACGCCTACACCGCGCGTGAGTACACCTGCTACCACGCCCGCGTCCTCGACGAGGACCTCCCGATGGCGCTCGAGGTCCTCGGCGACATGCTCACCTCCTCGCTGATCGCGACCGACGACGTCGAGGCCGAGCGCGAGGTGATCCTCGACGAGATCGCGATGCACGACGACGACCCCGACGACGTGGTGCACAACCTCTTCGCCGAGACCGCCTGGGCCGGCACCCCGCTCGCGCTGCCCATCGCCGGCACCGCCGACTCGATCCGGGCGCTGACCCGCGACCAGGTCGACGGCTACTACCGCGAGCACTACCGGGCCGGCTCGATGGTCCTCGCGGTCGCCGGCAACGTCGAGCACGACGACGTCGTGCGCCGGGCCACCGCCGCGTTCGCCGGCCAGGGTTTCCTCGACTCCGAGGCCACCCCGCGCGGTCCCCGGATCGCCGAGGTGCCCCGCGACTTCGCCCACGGCGAGGTGTTCGCCACCCGCCCGTTCGAGCAGGTCAACCTGGTGCTGGGCGTGCAGGGCCTCACCCGCTCCGACCCGCGCCGGCTGACCCTCAACGTGCTCAACGCCGGCCTCGGCGGCGGCTCCAGCTCCCGGCTGTTCCAGGAGGTGCGCGAGAAGCGCGGCCTGGCGTACTCCGTCTACTCCTTCGGGCTCGGCTACTCCGACGCCGGCATGGTCGGCGTCGCTGCCGGCTCGCTGCCGGGCAAGGCCGACGAGCTGCTCCGCGTCGTGCGCGAGCAGGTCGCGCTGGTCGCCCGCCACGGCCTCGACGACGACGAGGTCGAGCGCGGCAAGGGCCAGGCCCGCGGCGGCCTGGTGCTCGCCCTGGAGGACACCGGCTCCCGGATGACCCGCCTCGGCGAGGCCGAGCTGTTCCAGCGCCGGCTGCGCTCGGTCGACGAGGTCCTCACCCGCATCGAGGCGATCACCCCCGCCGACGTACGCACCCTGGCGCAGGAGGTCTTCTCGCGCCCGCAGACGCTCGCCACGGTGGGGCCCGCCTGAGGGCAGTTTCACCGGCTAGCCGGTGAAACCGGCCGCGGAAAGGGGCAGATCGGTCACGGACGGGCAGTTTTGCCACCCCGGTGCCCGGTTCGTCCCTCCCTGGCGTACGCCGGGGCGCCGGTCAGATCCAGCCGCGATCCTGCGCCGCCCGGGCCGCCTCGACCCGCGTCCGGGTGCCCGTCTTGCCGATGGCGGCCGAGAGGTGGTTGCGGACCGTGCCCGAGGAGAGGTGCAGCCGACCGGCGATGCCGGCGACCGGGGTGCCGTCCACCGCGAGGCGGAGCACCTCGGCCTCGCGCTCGGTCAGCGGGCTGGGTCCGCCCAGCAGCGACTCGGTGGCCAGCGTGGGGTCGACGACGCGCAGCCCGGCGTGGACGCGGCGCACGGCGTCGACGAGCTGGGGTGCGGGGATGTCCTTGACCACGAAGCCCGCGGCGCCGGCGTCGAGGGCGCGGCGCAGGTAGCCGGGCCGTCCGAACGTGGTCACCACGAGGACCCGGGTGCCGGGGAAGGCCGCGGTGACCTCGGCGCAGGCAGCGATGCCGTCGCCCCCGGGCATCTCGACGTCGAGCAGGCACACGTCGGGTCGGTGCCGCTGGACCGCGGCCAGGACCTCGTCGCCGCGACCGACCTGGGCCACCACCTCGAGGTCGGTCTCGAGGTCGAGCAGGGCCGCGAGCGCGTGGCGCACCAGCGCCTGGTCGTCGGCCAGGAGCAGCCGGATCGGGGCGCTCACCACGAGACCTCGACCCGGGTGCCGCCGCCGTCGGCGGGTCCCGTCGCGAACCGGCCACCGGCGGTGGTGACGCGCTCGCGCAGGCCGCGCAGCCCGTCGCCCTCGACGGAGCCGCTGAGCCCGCGGCCGTCGTCCTCGACCACCAGGGCGCTCTGGGTGAGGGTGGCGCGGCAGCGGCGGGCGCCGCTGTGGCGGACCACGTTGGTCACCGCCTCGCGCAGCACCCACCCCAGCACCACGCGGTAGCGCGGGTCGGCGACCCGCTCGTCGTCGGGCAGGTCGGCGGTGATGCCGGCACCCTCGAGCGCCCGGCGGGCGTGCTCGAGCTCGCTGGAGAGCCGGGCGGCGCGGAGCCCGCCGACGGTGCTGCGCACCTCGGCGAGCGCCTCGCGACTGAGCCGCTGGATGTCGGCCAGCTCGGCGCGGGCGCGGGCCGGGTCGGCCTCGACCAGCCGCGAGGCCAGCTCGGCCTTGACGCTGACCACGGTGAGGCTGTGGCCGAGCACGTCGTGGACGTCACGGGCGACCCGCTCGCGCTCCTGCGCGACGTCCTGGCCGCGCACGGCCGACTCGTAGGCCTGGGTGTGCTCGCCGAGCAGCCGCCCCGCGACCGCCGCGGCGCTGACGCCCACCAGGACGAACAGCAGCGACAGGTCGTCGGGCCCGAGCAGGGTCCAGGTGGCCACGGCGGTGGCGAGGAGCAGCACGGCGGCGTACCACCAGCACAGCGGTCGCCGCAGGCCGAAGACGCCGAACGACTGCAGGAACGGCACGAACGACAGCGCCGAGGCCCCGATCACCGGCACCGTCGCGACGGCGACGACGACCAGCAGGCCCAGCACGGCAGCCGGCTCGGCGACCGGGAACCGCCAGTGCCGCTCGGCCGTGAGCCGCAGCACCTCCAGGACGTACGCCGCACCGAAGCCGACCACGAGAGCCACGGCCAGCAGCCGGGCCGGCCAGCCGGCGTCGGCCTGGAGCGCCGCCACCAGGGGGAAGACGAGGAACACCACCCAGCCCGACCACATCAGCCAGCCGAACCGCTCCCACGGGTCGCGCGGCGCGAGGGCGTCGCTCACTGCCGGGAGCGCCCGCGTCGGACCAGCGAGACGGCCACGAGGGCCAGCAGCAGCGTCCACACGGTCACGTTAGCGAGACCGATCCACAGCGGCTCGGTCGTCGTCGCCCCGTCGCCGCTGATCAGCACGCCCTCGGTCACCGGGTAGCGCGCCACCGTGACGTAGCCGTAGAGCGGGGTCCACCGCGCGACGTCGAGCAGCACCCCCGACAGCGGCACGAAGATGTTGCCGAGGAACCCCAGCACGACCACGCTGCCGCTGGCTGCGCTCAGTGCGGCCTCGGAGCGGAACGCCAGCCCGAAGCAGAGCCCGTAGAGCGCGAACACCGACGCCCCCAGCAGGATCACCACGGCCGCCAGGCACCACGCCCACCAGGAGGCACGGGCACCGGTGAGGGCGCCGAGACCGAAGACCAGCGCGATCGGGAGGGCGGCGAGCACGACCGAGACCACGGCCTTGGTGACGACGTACGTCGCGTCGCGCAACGGGGTGAGGCCGAGCTGACGGCCCCAGCCCTGCATCCGCTCCACCGCGGCGGCGCCCCCGGTCGAGACGGTCGCGGTGACCGCGCCGTACGCCGCCATCGAGACCATGATGAGCATCGCGACGTTGCCGTTGCCGACGGGCTCGTCGGCGTAGTCCTGGGTGGCGCCGAAGATCAGGTAGAAGAAGCCCGGCAGCACCGCGGTGAAGAAGATCGTGGCGCGGTCGCGGGAGAGTCGGCGCAGCTCCAGCCGCAGCAGCGTGGGACTGAGCAGCCCCGCTCGGCGGCGGGCCACGGGTGCGGTGGTGGTCATCGGACGGCCTCCGGGGTGGTCGGGGTGGGGGCGGTGAGCTGCACGAAGGCGTCCTCGAGGCTGCCGGTGGCGACCTCGAGGTCGTGACCCCCGAGCTCGGTGAGCAGGACGCGGGCCACGAGGTCGGAGTCGCTGCTGCGGACCTCGACGCGTCCGGCCTGCACGGTGACGGCGGTGACGCCGGGCAGCGTCTCCAGCCGGCGCACGACGCCCGCCGGGTCGGGTCCTGGTGGCAGGTCGGCGTGCACCACGCGGCCGGCGGCCCGGGCTCGGACCTCCGCGGTGGGGCCGTCGGCGACGACCCGGCCCGCGGCGACCAGCACGATCCGGTCGGCGAAGGCGTCGGCCTCCTCGAGGTAGTGGGTGGCGAAGACGACCGTGCGGCCCCGGGAGCTGTCGGCGCGCATCGTGGCCCAGAACTCGCGGCGGCCGACGACGTCCATGCCCGCGGTGGGCTCGTCGAGCACCAGCAGCTCGGGATCGGGGAGCAGCGCGAGCGCGAACCGCAGCCGCTGCTGCTCGCCGCCGCTGCACCGCGAGACCAGTCGCCGGGCGAGGTCGGCGACCCCTGCCCGGGCCATCACCTCCTCGACCCCGGCCGGGCGGGGGTACGTCGAGGCGACCAGCTCGACCGTCTCGCGGACCGTCAGGTCGCGCAGCAGACCGCCGGTCTGGAGCACCGCGGACACCCGGCCGTCGAGCACCGCCTCCCGTGGCGGCAGGCCGAGCACCTCCGCCCGTCCGCTCGTGGCGGTGGTCAGCCCGAGCACGACGTCGAGCGTGGTGGTCTTGCCGGCGCCGTTGGGCCCCAGCAGCGCCACCACCTCGCCGCGCCCGATCTCGAGGTCGAGGCCGTCGACGGCGGTGACGGGTCCCGCAGGGGTGCGGAAGGTCTTGCGGAGGTCCTCGACGAGGAGGGCGGGTGCGGTCATGCACCCACCCTGGCCGTCGGGGCCTCGCCGCGGATGACCCCGCTGTCACGACCTGCGGATGACACCTGTCACGGTCGGCCTCGATAGCCTCGGCTGCGTGACGACGAAGGTGGGCGTGCTGGGCGCGCTGGGCAAGGTCGGTCGGGAGGTCTGCGCGGCCGTCGAGGCCGCCGACGACCTCGAGCTGGTGGCGCGCGTCGACGCGGGGGACGACCTCGCGACCCTGACCGCGGCGGGCGTGGACGCGGTGGTCGACTTCACCCACCCCGACGTGGTGATGGACAACCTGCGGTTCTGCGTGGAGCACGACATCCACGCCGTGGTCGGCACCACGGGCTTCGACGACGAGCGGCTGGCGACGCTGTCGGACTGGCTCGCGTCCCACCCGGGCACGGGCGTGCTGGTCGCGCCCAACTTCTCGGTCGGGGCGGTGCTGATGATGCGCTTCGCCGCGGAGGCGGCGCGGTTCTACGAGTCGGTGGAGATCGTCGAGCTGCACCACCCCGACAAGGCCGACGCGCCCTCCGGCACGGCGCGTCGTACGGCGCAGCTGGTCGCGGCCGCGCGGGCCGAGGCCGGCCTCGGCGCCCCGCCCGACGCCACCAGCACCTCGCTCGACGGCGCCCGCGGCGCCGACGTGGACGGCGTGCGCGTCCACGGGCTCCGGATCCGCGGCATGGTCGCCCACCAGGAGGTCGTGCTGGGCGGGCTGGGGGAGACCCTCACCATCCGGCACGACTCCCTGGACCGCGCCTCGTTCACCCCCGGCGTGCTGCTGGGCCTGCGCCGGATCGCCGATCACCCGGGGCTGAGCGTGGGCCTGGAGCCGTTCCTCGACGTCTGAGGCGAACTGCACGAACCTGCAACGCACCACTGCGCACCCGCCAGGACGGTGCCACCCGGCCCCGGCGCGGGCAGGCTGGGAGGTGCCCCCGGGAAGCCCCTCCCGGAACCTCCTCCGCGAATCGAGCAGCCCCGTGCGCCCCACCACCGCGTTCCTCAGCGCCGCCGCCGTGGCCCTCGCCTCGGCTGCCGCCGCCGGCGCCCAGGCCGCTCCGGCCACGGCTGCCCCGTCGGTCACCGCCGACCCGGGCGGCGCCCGCGTCGACCGCGCCCTGGCCGCCGTCGAGGCCCACCCCGGCGCCACCCGGTACGCCGCGTCGCAGCAGCTGCGCGCCGTGGACACCGTGGTCGACGCCGACGGCACCAGCCACGTGCGGTTCGAGCGCAGCTACCGCGGCCTGCCCGTCGTGGGCGGCGACCTGGTCGTGCACCAGGGTCCTGCCGGTGGCTGGAAGGGTGCGAGCCAGACCCTCGACGACACCCTCGAGATCGGCGTCACGCCGACCGTCGGCAAGGCCGCGGCGGGTGCGAGGGCGCTCGCCCCCAGCCGTGTCACCCGCGCCATCGACGGCGAGGAGCTCGAGGGCAGCACGCTGGTCGTCGACGCCCGCGGCGCCGCCCCACGCCTGGCGTGGAAGGTGATGTCCGGCGGCACCCAGGCCGACCAGACGCCCAGCCGCCTCGCGACGTACGTCGACGCGAGGACCGGGCAGGTCATCCGCGCCGAGCAGGAGATCGTCAACGTCGACGGCTCCGGGCGCACGCTCTACAGCGGCACCGTCCCGCTGAGCGTCACCAGGTCGGGCTCGTCGTACCAGCTGAAGAACGCCGGGATCCGCGGCGGCACCTACACCACCGACATGAGGAACAAGCAGGACTCCTACCTCTGCCAGGTCGCCGGCAGCGGCTGCTCCAACGGCACCCTGGTCACCTCCTCGACCACGACCTTCGGCAGCGGCAGCAACGCCGACCGGGCCTCGGCGGCCGCCGACGCGCAGTACGGCAGCAACGAGACGTGGGACTACTTCGCCCAGGTCCACGGCCGCAGCGGCATCTTCGGCAACGGCGCCGGCTCGCTGAACCGCGTCCACTACGGCCGCAGCTACGTCAACGCCTTCTGGGACGGCAGCAAGATGACCTACGGCGACGGCGACGGCACCAGCTTCGGGCCGCTGGTCTCCCTCGACGTGGCCGGCCACGAGATGAGCCACGGCGTCACCGAGAACACCGCCGACCTGACCTACTCCGGTGAGTCCGGCGGTCTCAACGAGGCGACCTCGGACATCTTCGGCTCCCTGGTGGAGTTCTACGCCGCCAACGCCAGCGACCCGGCCGACTACTACATCGGCGAGGAGTTCGACCTCGCGAAGGGCGTCGGCTTCCGGCGGATGGACGATCCGTCCTCGGACGGCAGCTCGCTGGACTGCTGGTCGCCGACCGCCGGCTCCGCCGACGTGCACCACTCCTCGGGCATCGGCAACCACTTCTTCTACCTGCTCGCCGAGGGCTCCGGCGCGAAGACGATCGGGGGCAAGCAGCACGCCTCGACGACCTGCGACGGCTCCTCGGTCGCCGGCATCGGCCGCGACGCCGCCGGCAGGATCTGGTTCCGGGCGCTCTCGGTCTACATGACCTCCGGCACCACGTACGCCGGGGCCCGCACCGCCACGCTGAACGCCGCCCGTGACCTCTACGGCGCGTCCAGCACCCAGTCCACCACGGTGGCCGCCGCCTGGAGCGCGGTCAACGTGTCCTGACCTTCCTCCCCCCTGGAAGGTCAGGTCTCCCCGGACGGGGGGCCCGTGCTGGGCACACGCGGCCCCCCGTCCACCCCCTGCGACCGCCGGTGCGCGTCCGGGCCCCTCTCGGGTGGCCCCGGGCCCCCGGCGGTCAGGTGCGTTCAGTCCGAGAACGAGGTGTGCAGCCGGACCTGGTGCAGCGTCACCGCACCGTCGCCGAGCAGGTCGAGGGTGCGGTGGGCGCCGTCGGGACCCCAGCCGGCCCCGGTGAGGAACGTCCGCAGCCCGTCGTCGCGCGCCGGCAGCCAGGTCACCGCCTGCGTGAAGCGGTCCGCGACGAGCGTGTCGGCAGCGGCCTGGAGCAACCGGGAGCCGTGGCCGGCGCCGCGCACGTGCGGGTCGACGGTCAGGTCGGTCAGCTCGCCGGTCGCGACCGGGTCGCGGTCGGGGTCCGAGGTGGGACCGGTCAGCACGAAACCCGTGACGGTGTTGCGCTCCAGCGCCACGAGGGTCCGCAGCCGGGCGTCCGCGGGCCGGGCCAGCGCCTCGCGCCAGCCCGCGGCGAGCTGCTCGGGATCGAGCGCGGCCAGGACCTCGGCAGGCAGCAGCTCGGCGTACGACGCACGCCAGGCGCGCACCTGGACGGCGGCGATGGCGGGGGCGTCGTCGGCCCAGGCGACACGGGCGGAGACGTCGGCACTGGTCATCGGGCCATCCTGGCACCGCGGGTAGGTTGACCCCATGCAGGCCTACCTCGACCTCCTCCGACGCGTGCTCGAGGAGGGGGTGGAGAAGTCCGACCGCACCGGCACCGGCACCCGCAGCGTCTTCGGCCACCAGCTGCGCGTGGACCTCACCGAGGGGTTCCCGCTCGTCACCACCAAGAAGGTCCACACCCGCTCGGTGTTCGGCGAGCTGCTGTGGTTCCTGCGGGGCGACACCAACGTGAAGTGGCTCCAGGACCGCGGCATCACGATCTGGGACGAGTGGGCCGACGCCGACGGCGACCTCGGTCCCGTCTACGGCTACCAGTGGCGCTCCTGGCCCACCCCCGACGGCCACCACGTCGACCAGGTCGCGCAGGTCGTCGAGCAGCTGCGCAGCAACCCCGACTCGCGGCGCCACCTCGTCTCGGCGTGGAACGTCGCCGACGTCCCCGCCATGGCGCTGGCGCCGTGCCACGCCCTGTTCCAGTTCTACGTCGCACCCCCGCGGGAGCCGGGGGAGCGGGGTCGGCTCTCCTGCCAGCTCTACCAGCGCTCGGCCGACGTCTTCCTCGGCGTGCCCTTCAACATCGCCTCGTACGCGCTGCTGACCCACATGGTCGCCCAGGTCGTCGACCTCGAGGTCGGCGACTTCGTGCACACCTTCGGCGACGCCCACCTCTACCTCAACCACCTCGAGCAGGCCGAGCTCCAGCTCACCCGCGAGCCGCGGCCGCTGCCGGTGCTGCACCTCGACCCGAGCGTGCGTGAGCTCGACGCCTTCGACCTCGAGCACATCTCGGTCGAGGGCTACGACCCGCACCCCGGCATCCGCGCGCCGATCGCCGTCTGAGGAGGACCCGGTGACCCGCGTCGTGCTCGTCGCCGCCCGCGCCCGCAACGGCGTCATCGGGGCGGCGGGTGGCATCCCGTGGCGGATCCCGGCCGACTTCGCCCACTTCAAGCGCACCACCGTGGGCCACCCCCTCGTGCTCGGCCGGGTCACCTTCGAGGGGATCGGCGGGCCGCTGCCCGACCGGCAGAGCATCGTGGTGACCAGCGACCGGACGTGGGCCCACGACGGCGTCCTGGTGGCTCGCTCGCTCGAGGAGGCGGTCGAGGTGGGGGCGCGCCTCGACGACGTGGTCAACGTGGGCGGCGGCGGCCGGTTGTACGCCGACGCGCTCGGCCTCGCGACCGAGCAGGTCCTCACCGAGGTCGACCTGGCCCCCGACGGCGACACCTGCTACCCCGACTTCGACGAGGCCGACTGGACCGAGACCCGGCGCGAGGAGCACCTCGACCACGACCCGCCCTGGACGATCCGCTGGCTGCGGCGGGCCTGAGCCCCGGAGTCAGGCCAGCGGACGCCCGTCGGCGTCGGGGATCTTGCGCAGCAGGATCAGCACGAAGTCGATCAGCGTCCAGATGCCGCAGCCACCCAGGGTCAGCAGCTTGAGCACGCCGAGCCCGACCTGGCCGAGGTAGAAGCGGTCGACGCCGAAGCCGCCGAGGAAGGCCGAGAGCAGCACGGTCGTGAGCCACTCGCGGTGGCTGAACAGGCCGGGCAGCTGCTTGGCCGGGAACCAGCCGCCCTGCGAGGACTCGCGCAGCGTGGCGTCGCCCTTGAGCTGGCCGGCCAGCGCCATCTGCTGGAGCTGCTGGAAGCCGTAGGGGCCGTACTCCTGGCCGAGGTGGGCCAGCATGAACGAGCCCTGCGTCGGTGCGGGGACACCGCCCTGCCCGTAGCCGCCGTCGTAGCCGCCCCCGTAGACCGCCGCCGTAGCCGCCGCCCTGACCCTGAGCGGGACCGCCGTAGCCGCCTCCGGCGCGGGGGTCGTACGACGGGTCGGGCTGGTCGCTCTGCGTCATGCGGCACAAGATACGCGCCGTCACGGGCGAGCGCCTGCGACGCGCGACGGCCGCCGACACCGATACCGTAGGGGCCATGAGCCTGCCTGCCGCCCCCTACGGTCGGGTGCTGACCGCGATGGTCACGCCCTTCACCGCCGAGGGGGCCGTCGACCTCGACGGCGTGGCCGCGGTGGCCTCCCACCTGCTCGACCACGGCAACGACGGCGTCGTGGTCAGCGGCACCACCGGCGAGTCGCCGACCACCACCGTGCCCGAGGACACCGAGATCCTCCGGGCGGTCAAGGACGCCGTCGGCGACCGCGGCACCGTCGTGGCGGGCGTGGGCACCAACTCCACGGCCCACTCCGTCGAGCTGGCCGTGCAGGCCGAGAAGGTGGGCGTGGACGCGGTGCTGCTGGTCGCGCCGTACTACAACAAGCCCGGCCCGGCCGGGATGCTGCACCACTTCACCGAGGTCGCCCGCGCGACCAGCCTCCCGGTGATGCTCTACGACGTGCCCGGCCGCACCGGCCAGGCGATCTCGCTGGACACCTACGAGGCGGCCCGGCGGATCGACACCATCAGCTGCGTCAAGTCCGCGACCGGCAACCCGCTCGACGCGGTCGCGCTGCGCCAGCTGGGCTACGACGTCTACGCGGGCGACGACAGCCTGCTGCTCGGCTACCTCGCCCACGGCGCCTGCGGCGTGGTCTCGGTGGCCGGCCACGTGGTCGGCGAGCAGCTGCGCCGCGTGGTCGAGCAGTTCGGCTCCGACCCGGCCGCCGCGCTGGAGACCTTCGCGGCGCTGCTGCCGGTGTTCGAGGCGGTCATGGGCGTGCCCAACTACGGCGCGACGACCGCCAAGGCAGCCCTGGAGCTGCTCGGCGTGCTCGACGGACGCCACGTGCGGGGCCCCCTGGTGCCGCTCGACGACGACGAGGTCGCCGCCCTGCGGGCCGCGATCCAGAAGGCAGGACTGCTGTGAGCCACCCCCACCCCGAGCTGTCCGCCCCGCCCGCGCTCCCGAAGGGCGGCCTGCGCGTCGTCCCCCTCGGCGGCCTGGGCGAGGTCGGCCGCAACATGACCGTCTTCGAGTACGACGGCCGCCTGCTGATCGTCGACTGCGGGGTGCTGTTCCCCGAGGAGAACCACCCCGGCGTCGACCTGATCCTCCCCGACTTCGACTACATCCGCGACCGGCTCGACCAGGTCGAGGCCCTGGTGCTGACCCACGGCCACGAGGACCACATCGGCGCGGTGCCCTACCTGCTGCGCGAGCGCGAGGACATCCCGCTGGTCGGCTCCAACCTGACCCTGGCGCTGCTCGGCTCCAAGCTGCGCGAGCACCGGCTGCGCAACACCGTCAAGGCGATCGTGGCCGAGGGCGAGCGGATCCGGTTCGGGCCCTTCGACCTGGAGTTCGTCGCGGTCAACCACTCCATCCCCGACGCGCTGGCGGTGGCGATCCGCACCGACGCCGGCATGGTGCTGCACACCGGCGACTTCAAGATGGACCAGCTGCCGCTCGACGGCCGCATCACCGACCTGCGCGCCTTCGCCCGGCTGGGCGAGGAGGGGGTCGACCTGTTCCTCACCGACTCCACCAACGCCGAGGTCCCGGGCTTCACGACCACGGAGAAGGACATCGCCCCCGTCCTCGACGGGGTCTTCCGCACCAGCAAGCAGCGCATCATCGTGGCCTGCTTCGCCTCCCACGTGCACCGCGTCCAGCAGGTCATGGACGCCGCCGCCGCCCACGGCCGCAAGGTGGCCTACGTCGGCCGCTCGATGGTCCGCAACATGGGGATCGCCCGCGACATGGGCTACCTCACCGTGCCGCCGGACCTGCTGGTCGACGCCAAGACGCTGGCCGACATGCCGCCCGAGAAGGTCGTGCTGCTCTCGACCGGGTCGCAGGGCGAGCCGATGTCGGCGCTGAGCCGGATCGCGCAGCGCAGCCACCACTTCGTCCACCTCGAGGAGGGCGACACCGTGGTCCTGGCCTCCTCGCTGATCCCGGGCAACGAGAACGCCGTCTACCGGGTCATCAACGGCCTCGCCCGCTGGGGCGCCCACGTGGTGCACAAGGGCAACGCCCTGGTCCACGTCAGCGGCCACGCCAGCGCCGGTGAGCTCCTCTACTGCTACAACATCGTCAAGCCCCGCAACGTCCTCCCGGTGCACGGCGAGATCCGGCACATGCTGGCCAACGCGGCGCTGGCCCGGGCCACGGGCGTCCCGGCCGACCGGGTGGTCATCGCCGAGGACGGCGTCGTGGTCGACCTGGTCGACGGCAAGGCGTCGGTGACCGGCAAGGTCGACTGCGGCTACGTCTTCGTCGACGGCAGCTCGGTCGGCGACATCACCGAGAGCGACCTCAAGGACCGGCGCATCCTGGGCGACGAGGGCTTCATCTCGGTCATCGTCGTCGTCGACTCCCAGACCGGCAAGGTGGTCAGCGGGCCCGAGATCCACGCCCGCGGCTTCGCCGAGGACGACGCGACCTTCGCCGCCATCACCGGCCCGATCGTCGACGCCATCGACCGGGCGGTCACCGAGGGCACCACCGACACCTACCAGCTGCAGCAGGTCGTCCGCCGGGTCGTGGGGCGCTGGGTCAGCGGCACCCACCGCCGCCGGCCGATGATCGTGCCCGTGGTGCTGGAGGCCTGAGCCGTGCGCGTGGCGCCATCACGCCATGCCGGGTGAGCTGTGAGGACGTAGCCTGGCGGTGTGCCCGAACGGCCGTCCAATCCGGACATACCGACTAGACTTGACCCACAGGTCACCACCGGCCTGCCCGCCGGCACGGTCAGGAGCAGTTGAGCCGATGCACCTCACAGAGTCTCCTCGGGCCGAGGGGATCCGTCGTCTGTACGAGCTGATGCTGCGCGTCAACAGCTCGACGGACCTCTCCGAGGTGCTCGACGAGATCGCGCGGGGCGTGGTCGAGGTGCTCGGCTACGGGATCGCGGCGATCGCGCGGCTCGAGGGCGAGACGTTCGTGATGACCACCGTGGCCGGCCCGGTCGAGGTGCAGGAGCAGATCATCGGCCGTCGTACGCCGGTGGCCTCGATCTTCAACGAGTTCGCCCAGGCCGACGAGTGGGGCGTGCTGCGCTTCGTGCCGCACGACCGGATGCCCGACGCGCTCGAGGAGTCCGCCTGGGTGCCCGAGTTCGAGCCCGACACCCGTCCCGACGCCTGGCACCCGCTCGACGCGCTCTACGCGCCCCTCTACTCCGCGACCGGCCAGCTGCTCGGCAACATGTCGGTCGACCTGCCGCCGGGCAACCGCATCCCCAACCGCGAGGAGCGCGAGCTGCTCGAGATGTTCGTGGTGCAGGCAGGCTTGGCGATGTACAACGCCCAGCAGCGCGAGCGGCTCAGCGACCAGGTCCGGATGGGGGAGATGCTGCGCGCGGTGTCCTCGGCCGGCCAGCTAGCCGAGCTCGACGTCTCGCTGCGCGAGGCCGCCCAGGCGGTGGCGCGCGGCCTCGGCACCGAGCACCTGTGGATCCGCTGCTTCCCCAACGGCGACCTCGGCCAGCTCGAGCAGTCCGCGGCGTACCCTCCCGACGAGCGCGAGCAGGCCGCCGACCTGGTGCAGGTCAAGGCGGTGCTGGCCTCGCGCGCCGCCCGCCTGGGTCGCCCGGTCGTGGTCACCGCCCGCACCTCCTTCGAGCTCGCGACGCACCTCGACCCCGACCAGCAGCAGCACGTGATGGGGCTGCTGGAGGAGAACGGCGGCCGCAGCCTGATGTTCGCGCCGGTCGGGCTCGGCCGCGAGCTGCTCGGCTACGTGCTGCTGGCGCGCGACGACGGCACCCCGTGGAGCGACGACGAGCAGGCCGCGGTCATGGAGGTCGGCCGCACCCTGGGCCGGGTCGTGCTCAACGCCCGGCTCTACGACCGCGAGCGCCACCTGGTCGGGGAGCTGCAGGAGCTCGACCGCTACAAGGGCGAGCTGATCGCGACCATCTCCCACGAGCTCAAGACCCCGCTCACCTCGATCATCGGCCACATCGAGCTGCTCGAGGACCTCGAGACCGGCATCTCCTCGGTGGACGCGATCTCGCGCAACGCCGACCGCCTCAACCGGCTGGTGCAGAACCTCCTCAACTACTCCCAGGTCCAGGACAAGCGCGAGCGGGTGCGGGTGCCGGTCGACCTGCGGACGCTGGCCGAGCAGAGCATCGACCTGATGGCGATGCCCGCCGAGCAGGGCACGGTCAGGATCGCGGTGGCGGTGCCCGAGACCGAGGTCCTGGTCACCTGCGACCCCGACGAGCTCGGCAAGGTCGTCGACAACCTGGTGAGCAACGCCGTGAAGTACACCCTGCCCGGCGGTGCCGTCGAGGTCGCGGTGGGCCAGGACGGCCCGCACGCCTTCGTCGAGGTCGTCGACACCGGCCTCGGCATCTCCGCCGCCGACCAGGTGCAGCTCTTCTCGGCCTTCCACCGCTCCTCCAACCCCGAGGCGCTCTCGATCCCCGGCACCGGCCTGGGGCTGGCCATCTCGCGGCGCATCGCCCACATGCACGGCGGCGAGATCCTGGTCTCCTCCGAGCTCGGCCGCGGCAGCACCTTCCGGCTGCGCCTCCCGGTGCGCACCTCCGCCGAGGACGACGAGGGCGGCTCGGTCCCCGCCGGAGCGGCCCTCGGCGCCGAGGGCACGGCCGGCTACGGCACCGGGTACGGCGCCCCGCGCCACGCCGGCGGCAGCAGCGCCCTCGCGGGCACCCACCCGGGCTCCCAGGCCTCCTGACCCCGGCCGGGCGACCCGGCGTGTGACGCGCGGGACGGGAGTGGTGCGCCGGTACATTCGCGACCATGGCGACCCGTACGTCTTCCCCGCCGGGGTCGCGCAGCTCCACCTCCTCTGCCCGCAAGACCGGCAGCAAGGGGGCGGGCACGCGCACCCGGTCGTCGGGAAGCACCCCCCGCAAGGCCCCTGCCCGTGGCAAGGCCGCGGGCCGCGGCAAGGCGGGTCGGCCCGCCCCGCGCGCGGTGCGCAACGGCACCGGTCCGGTCGCCCGTGTCTTCCTCGCGCTCGCCCGGGTCGTGGCCACCGCCTGGCTGGGCCTGGCCCACGCCGTGGGCGGCGCCGTCCGCAGCCTCGGCCACTCCGCCGGCGAGCTGGAGCCCGAGCACCGTCGCGACGGGGCCGGGCTGCTCCTGCTCGGCACCGCCGTCGTGGTCGCCGCCGCCGTGTGGTGGCAGCTTCCCGGCGCGATCGGCGACTTCACCCGCGCGGTCGTCGCCGGCTCGGTCGGGCTGCTCGCGTGGTTCGTCCCGCTGCTGCTCGCCGTGGTCGCCTGGCGCAACCTGCGCGACCCCGAGCGCAACGGCCCCGCCGGCCGCCAGGTGATCGGCTGGGGCGCGCTGCTGTTCGGCGTCCTCGGCATCGTCCACATCGCCAACGGCTCGCCCGCCCCCCGGCTCGGCGACACCCGCCTGCTCCAGCAGGCCGGCGGCGCCATCGGGTTCGTGGTCTCCAAGCTGCTGACCGACCTGCTCCAGTCGGCGTACGTCGTGGTGCCGCTGCTCGTGCTGGTGGCGCTGTTCGGGCTGCTCGTCGTCACGGCCACGCCCGTCTACCAGATCCCGGCCCGCTTCCGGGAGCTCGGCGAGCGGATCATGGGCACCCACCCCGACGACGCGGCCGACGACGGGTCCGAGGGGCCCGAGGGCACGCCGCGCGGTCGCCGGGCGCGGGCCGAGGCCGAGATCGACCCCGAGATGGGCGACCCGGCGTACGACTCCCCGGTGCTGGAGGAGCGCGAGGTCAAGCGCCGCTCGCGGCGCCGCGCGGAGGACCGGCCGGAGGAGAAGGACCACGAGATCGACCTCGACCTCACCGACGGCACGGACGGTCCCCCCGCCGCGGCGGCCGCCCCCGCGGTGGGCGCCAAGGACGTCCTGGAGCCGCCGCCGCACACCCCGCTGCCGGCTCGTGTCGAGCAGCTCGCGCTGTCCGGCGACGTCACCTACTCGCTGCCCGACAGCGAGGTGCTCAAGCCCGGCTCGGTGCACAAGGCCCGGTCCAAGGCCTCCGACGCCGTGGTCGACCGGCTGACCCAGGTGCTCGAGGAGTTCGACATCGACGCCCAGGTCACGGGCTACACCCGGGGCCCCACGGTGACGCGCTACATCGTCGAGCTCGGACCGGCCGTCAAGGTCGAGAAGATCACCGGCATCGCCAAGAACATCTCCTACGCCGTGGCCTCGGCCGACGTGCGGATCCTCTCGCCCATCCCCGGGAAGTCCGCGGTCGGCATCGAGATCCCCAACAGCGACAAGGAGGTCGTCTCCCTCGGCGACGTGCTGCGCAGCCAGATCGCGCGCAACGACCACCACCCGATGGTGTGCGGCCTCGGCAAGGACGTCGAGGGCGGCTTCGTGGTCGCCAACCTGGCCAAGATGCCCCACCTGCTCGTGGCCGGCGCGACGGGCTCGGGCAAGTCGTCCTTCATCAACTCGATGATCACCTCGCTGCTGATGCGCGCCACGCCCGACGAGGTGCGGATGATCATGGTCGACCCCAAGCGGGTCGAGCTGAACGCCTACGAGGGCATCCCGCACCTGATCACCCCGATCATCACCAACCCCAAGAAGGCCGCCGAGGCGCTGCAGTGGGTCGTGCGCGAGATGGACCTGCGCTACGACGACCTCGCCAACTTCGGGTTCCGTCACGTCGACGACTTCAACAAGGCGGTGCGGGCCGGCAAGGTGCAGGTCCCGCCCGGCAGCGAGCGCGTGCTGGCGCCGTACCCCTACCTGTGCGTGATCGTCGACGAGCTCGCCGACCTGATGATGGTCTCGCCGCGCGACGTCGAGGACGCGATCGTCCGGATCACCCAGCTGGCCCGGGCGGCCGGCATCCACCTCGTGCTCGCCACCCAGCGCCCCTCGGTCGACGTGGTCACCGGCCTGATCAAGGCCAACGTGCCCTCGCGGCTGGCCTTCGCGACCAGCTCGCTCGCCGACAGCCGGGTCATCCTCGACCAGCCGGGCGCGGAGAAGCTGGTCGGCCAGGGCGACGGGCTGTTCCTGCCGATGGGGGCCTCCAAGCCGGTCCGCGTGCAGGGCTCGTGGGTCACCGAGGCCGAGATCGCCCAGGTGGTCGCCGACTGCAAGCAGCAGCTCGAGCCCAACTACCGCGACGACGTCACCGCGCCCGCCGCCTCCAAGCGCGAGCTCGACGACGACATCGGCGACGACATGGAGCTCGTCGTCCAGGCCATCGAGCTCGTGGTCTCCACCCAGTTCGGCTCGACCTCGATGCTCCAGCGCAAGCTGCGCGTCGGCTTCGCCAAGGCCGGCCGGCTCATGGACATCCTCGAGAGCCGCGGGGTCGTGGGCCCCAGCGAGGGCTCCAAGGCCCGTGACGTGCTGATCAAGCCCGACGACCTCGACGAGGTCGTCGTCGCCATCCAGGGGGAGCAGTGAACGCACCGACGACGACCGTCGAGCCCACCGGGGTCTCGGTCCGGCAGGACGCCCGGACCGCCGCCGTGGTGGCGCTGCTCGCCGCAGTGCTCACCGTCGCGTGGTTCGCCCGCGCGCTGGGCACCGCCGACCCCCTCGACTGGCTGTGGTGCCTGGTGCCCGCCGCCGTCGGCCTGCTCCAGCTGCTCGTGGTGCGGGACGCGCGCTCGCCGATGCTCGTCGCCGACGAGCTCGGCGTGCGGGTACGCCGGGGCCACACCTGGCACGGCGTGCAGTGGCCCGACGTCGACCGCGTCGAGGTCCGTTCCGGGGGCCGCTGGCTCTCCGACGGCCGCCTCGTGGTCCACCCCCGGGTGCGGTCCGAGGACCCCTTCGCCCCCGCGGGCGAGGCCGACGCCCGGGCCGAGGTGCCCGAGCTCCGCGAGCTGTCGGTGCCGCTCGGCCCGACGACCCGGATCGACTACGACGGCCTCACCGGCGACCTCGTCGCCGACCTCGACTCGCTCGGCCAGGGCCGGGTGCCGGTGCTGGTGCTGACCCGCCCGGTGCGCGAGCCCCGTCCGACCGCGGTGGCGGAGCCCGTCGCGGAGCCCGTGGTGGAGCCGGCCACCGAGGCCGCCGAGCCCGAGCCCGAGCCGGTGGCCGTCGTCGAGCCCGAGCCCGAGCCCGAGGTCGTCGAGGGCGTCGCGGCGTACGAGCCGGTCGACCCCACCCGGGTGCCGCGTCGTGCCGCCCGCGCCGAGGTGGTCCGCGACTCCGTACGCCGACTGCCCGACCCGCCCACGGTGCCCGCCCAGCGCGCCCCCGGCGGCCCGGTGCTGGTCGCCCGCATCGACGACACCGGCGACGCCCCGGCGTCGGTCCCGCTCGCCGTCCCCGTGGAGATGTCGGACGCCGCTCCCCACCCGGTCGCCGAGCCGGTGATCGGCCCGCTCGTCGCCGCCGCGCGGCACCGCGCCCGGCTGAGCATCGACACGCTGAGCGAGCGGACCCGGATCCGACCCCACGTCCTGGAGTGCATCGAGGTCGACGACTTCGAGGCCTGCGGCGGCGACTTCTACGCCCGTGGGCACCTGCGCACCCTCGCCCGCGTCTTCGGCCTGGACCCCGCCGAGCTGGTCGGGCTCTACGACCGGCACTACGCCACCGCCGAGATCGAGGCGCGGCAGGTCTTCGAGGCCGAGCTCGCCACCGGGATGGGGGGCGGCGTCCGCACCGCATCCTCGGGCCCGCGATGGAGCCTGCTGGCCGCCAGCGTCCTGGCCCTGGTCGCGATCTGGGGCGTGGCGCGGGTGTTCAACGACACGCCGCAGGAGCTGGTCAGCCCGGCGCCCGACGTCGTCGACGTGGCCGGCCTGGCCAGCGGGGAGGAGCCGTCGGCCGCGCCCGGGTCGACGCTGGCGGCGCTCTCGCTCACCGCGCGCGGAGCCTCGCCGCAGGTCGTGGTCCGCGACCGCGACGGCAAGATCCTGCTGGCCGCACGCCTGGCCGACGGGGCGCAGCAGCAGGTCATCGGCCTGGCGCCCTTCGACGTCACCTCGAGCAACGGCTCGGCCGTCTCGGTCACCTACCTGGGCAAGCGCGGCGCCGTGGGCGAGAGCGAGCAGCCGGACAACCGCCAGTTCGGCTGACCCGGTCCCCACGCGCAGCAGCTCACGGCCGTCCGCCCCACCCCGGGGCGGGCGGCCGCGGTCGCGTCCGGGGCCGTTGGTTCGGCCCGCCCCCGTTCGTCCGTCATACTCGACGAGGCTCATGACTACCCAGACCGGCTCCGCGCCCACCTCCCGCAGCAACGCCCCCACCACCGCGCCCACGACCGTCGCCATGGTGACGCTCGGCTGCGCCCGCAACGAGGTGGACTCCGAGGAGCTCGCCGGACGCCTCGAGGCCGGCGGCTTCGTCCTCGTCGAGGACCCCGAGGACGCCGAGACGGTGGTCGTGAACACCTGCGGCTTCGTCGAGGCCGCCAAGAAGGACTCCGTCGACACGCTGCTGGCCGCCGCCGACCTCAAGGACGGCGGCCACACCCAGGCCGTCGTCGCGGTCGGCTGCCTGGCCGAGCGCTACGGCGCCGACCTCGCCACCTCGCTGCCCGAGGCCGACGCGGTGCTCGGCTTCGACGACTACCCCGACATCGCGGCGCGGCTGCGCGGCATCCTCGCCGGCGAGCAGCAGCACCCCCACACGCCGTCGGACCGCCGCAAGCTGCTGCCGATCTCCCCGGCCGAGCGCACCGACGCCCCGGCGTACCAGCCCGGGCACGGCGAGCGCCGCCGCCTCGACAGCGGCCCGATGGCCCCGCTCAAGCTGGCCTCGGGCTGCGACCGCCGCTGCACCTTCTGCGCGATCCCGGCCTTCCGCGGCTCGTTCGTCTCCCGCCGCCCCTCCGACGTGCTCGCCGAGGCGCGGTGGCTGGCCGACCAGGGAGCGCGCGAGCTGTTCCTGGTCAGCGAGAACTCCACGTCGTACGGCAAGGACCTCGGCGACCTCCGGCTGCTCGAGACGCTGCTGCCCGAGCTGGCGGCCGTCGAGGGCGTCGACCGGGTGCGGGTCTCCTACCTCCAGCCGGCCGAGACCCGGCCCGGGCTGCTCCAGGCGATCGCGGGCACGCCGGGCGTCGCGGCGTACTACGACCTCTCCTTCCAGCACGCCTCGCACCCGGTGCTGCGGCGGATGCGCCGCTTCGGCGACAGCGAGTCCTTCCTGGGCCTGCTCGAGCAGGCGCGCGCGCTCGCGCCGGAGGCCGGCGCCCGCTCCAACTTCATCGTCGGGTTCCCCGGCGAGACCGAGCGCGACCTCGAGGAGCTGTGCGACTTCCTCTCGCGCGCCCGCCTGGACGCGATCGGGGTGTTCGGCTACTCCGACGAGGACGGCACCGAGGCCGAGGGGTTCGCCGACAAGCTGCCCGAGGACGCGATCGCCGAGCGGCTCGAGCACGTCACCGCGCTGGCCGAGGAGCTCACCGCCCAGCGCGCCGAGGAGCGTCTGGGCGAGGAGCTGCTGGTGCTCGTCGAGTCCGTCGACGACGACGAGGTCGAGGGCCGTGCCGCCCACCAGGGCCCCGAGGTCGACGGCAGCACCATGCTCGAGGGCGACCTGACCGGGGTGACGGTGGGTGACATGATCCGGGCACGCGTCGTCGGGACCGACGGCGTCGACCTGGTGGCCGAGGTGGTCGCGGGAGGGGGACCACGATGAGCAGCAGCGGGCGCGTGGTCAGCAACTGGAACGTCCCCAACGCCCTCACCACGCTGCGCATCGTGATGGTGCCCTTCTTCGGCTGGGCCCTGCTGCACGACGGCGGGCAGGACCTCACCTGGCGCTGGGTCGCCTTCGTGCTGTTCGCGCTCGCGATGCTCACCGACAAGATCGACGGCGACCTCGCCCGCAAGCACGACCTCGTCACCGACTTCGGCAAGATCGCCGACCCGATCGCCGACAAGGCGATGACCGGGATGGCCTTCATCGGCCTGGCGATCATCGCCGACTTCCTGCCCGCCTGGCTGTGGTGGACCATCACCGTCGTGGTGCTGGTGCGCGAGTGGGGGGTGACCGCCGCGCGGCTCTCGGTGGCGCGCGAGGTGGTGCTGCCCGCGAAGCAGAGCGGCAAGGTCAAGACCACGATGCAGGTGGTGGCGCTCGGCGGCTTCGTGGCGCCGTTCGGGCTGCTCGAGGGCGGCCTGGCCACGATCGGCGACGCGCTGTGGTGGCTCTCGGCCGTGGCGCTCGCGGTCGCCGTGGTGCTGACGCTGACCTCGGGCTGGGAGTTCGTGCGCGACGTCGTACGCCACCGGGCGGGACGCCCGACCGAGGCCGAGCGGGCGCCGCAGGACTGAGCGCTCGCGCGGCGCTCAGTCCGCGCGCTGGCGGTCGCGGTAGGCCCGGACGTTCTCGCGGTTGCCGCAGCCGCCCTCGCAGAACCGCCGCGACCGGTTGCGCGAGAGGTCGACGACGACGTCCTCGCAGTCCTCGGCCGCGCAGGTCTTGAGGCGGTCGAGCTCGCCCGAGCGGACCACGTCGATCAGGGCCATCGCCGCCTCCACCGCCATCCGCTGGTGCAGCGGGGCGTCCTGGGGCACCGCGTGGACGTGCCAGCCGAGGCCGTCGTGGTCGACGAGCTGGGGGAGGGCCCGGGCCTCGGCGAGGATCTCGTTGAGGCGGTCCACCAGCGGCACCTCCGCGAGGTGCCACAGCTCGCGGAGCTCGGGGCGCAGCGCCCGCACCGCCTCCAGCTCGCCCCCGTCGCCGGCGCGGACGCCGTACCAGCCGTGCTCGTCGAGGAAGCGGGCGAGGTCCTCGCGGGTGGTGAGCGTGTCCTCGTCGGGCCCGCCGTCGGGGCCGGTGCCGGGGCCGGTGTCGTTGCCGGTATCGGGCCCGGTGTTCACCAGCGCGGCGGCCGCGGCCAGCGCCATCTGCGTGTCATGGGTGAAAGTCATGTTGACTCCTGACGTCTCGACTTCCTAGAGTAACCGGTGTCCGACACTTTGACTCCTGACCAAACGAGAGGGGGCCGTCATGGCGCTGCCCGAGACCCTGCCCGAGGACCGCGCGACCGCGCCCGGCGGCACGCCGTCGGGAGCGACAGTCGCCCGCCAGGGGTACGCCGCACGCGGGCTGCTGGTGGCGCTGGTCTCGGCCGCCGCGTTCGCCACCTCCGGCCCCTTCGCGAAGTCGCTGCTCGAGGCCGGGTGGACCCCCGGGTCGACGGTCTTCCTGCGCATCGCCGGCGCCGCGCTGCTGCTGCTCGTGCCGACGGTGCGGGTCCTGTCGGGCCGCTGGCACCTGCTGCGGCGGTCCTGGCGCCAGGTCGTGGTGTACGGCGCCATGGCCGTCGCACTGCCCCAGCTGGCCTTCTTCTACGCCGTCGACACGCTCTCGGTGGGCGTCGCGCTGCTGCTGGAGTACCTCGGGCTGGTCCTCGTGGTCGCCTACCAGGCGGTGCTGCGGCGCCGCTGGCCCGCGCTGCCGACGCTGGCCGGGATCGTGCTCGCCGTCGGCGGGCTCGCGCTGGTGCTCGACCTGCCCGGGCTGCTGCGCGGCGGCGGGGTGGAGATCAGCGGTGTCGGCGTCGCCTGGGGCCTGCTCGCCGCGCTCGGCCTGGCGTCGTACTTCGTGATGTCGGGCGCCTCCCACGAGGACTCGCTGCCGCCGCTGGCCCTGGCCGGGTCCGGCCTGGTCGTCGCCTCGGTCGGCTTCGCGGTGCTGGGCCTGGTCGGCGTGCTGCCGATGACGTTCCGCGCCGACGACGTCGAGCTGGCGGGCGCGGTGCTCCCGTGGTGGGTGCCCGTGCTGGAGCTGGGCGCGGTCGCCGCCGCCACGGCGTACGTCACCGGGATCGTGGCGGCGCGGTTGCTCGGCGCCAAGGTGGCCTCGTTCGTCGGGCTCTCCGAGGTGCTGTTCGCCGTGCTGTTCGCCTGGCTGCTGCTCGGTCAGCTCCCCGGGCTGGTGCAGCTGGCCGGCGGTCTGCTCATCCTCGCCGGCGTCGTCGCGGTGCGGCTGGAGGAGGCCGGTGGCGAGCCCGCCGGCGACGCCTCGCCGGTCACGGCAGCGGGGTCAGGCGGTGCGCCCGTGCCGGTCGAGGGCGAGCCCCTCGGCCCGGGGGAGCCGGACGGCCGGCGTCGGGCGGAGGACCTCCACCGCTGAGCGGTGGTGCCGCACGACGTGGTCCAGCACGACGGCGTCCACCTCGCGCCGCCGCACCGTCACCTCGGTGCCGTCGCCGGCCCGCAGCACCAGGGTCCAGTCCGCGTCGGCGGGGGTGGCGGTGAGGTCGGCGCCCACCGCCACGTCGGCGAGGTCGAAGCGCTGCGAGCGACGGCCGCGACCGACGGTGACGACGGCGTCGCGGACCCGGACCGCCCGCGGCGAGGCCACCGCCACGGCCACCGCGAGCACCAGCGTGGTCGTCAGGCCGAGCACGAGCTCGCCCAGGTGGGACGGCCCGGGGTCGCTGAGCTGGCGCAGCCCCAGCACCCCGCAGCCGGCCACCGCCATCAGGAGCAGGAAGGCGAGGGCGAGCCGGGCGTGGTCGGGCGCGGTCCACTCGGCCCGCGTCACGGGCGGGGGCTGCCGGTGGGCGGGCCGGCTGCCCGGGTGACTGCTCGGGTGGACGGCCGCAGCGTCGGCCGGGTCGTCGAGCTCAGGCACGGTGTTCTCCCCCTGCCCACCTCGTGGGCACGTCGTGGTCCGGGGTCCTTTCCCGGCCTGGGCGAGGTCGGGATCGGGGAACAGGACCCGAGCCAGTGTGCGCGCCCCCCGCCCGGACGGGAACGGTGGAGCGGGCCCGGGGACGCCGCGGACTAGACCTCAGCGGGCTAGCGTGCAGCCATGGCACGCACCGACGAGCCCGCGCCGCCGCTCCCGCCCGAGCGGCTCGCCGCCGTCGCCGAGGTGCTCTACGCCGGCTCGGTCGAGGAGTTCGTGCCGCGCCGCGACGCGGCCGTGAAGGCCGCGAAGCAGGACGGTGACCCCGCCCTGGCCACGGCGCTCGGCCGGCTGCGCAAGCCCTCGGTGGCGGCCTGGGCTGTCAACCTGCTGGTGCGCGTGGAGGGGGAGCAGATCGCCCAGGTGCTGGCGGTCGCCGCGTCGCTGCGCAGCGCGGCCGAGGCCCTCGACGGCGACGAGCTGCGCGCCCTGACCCGTCAGCGTCGCCAGCTCACCGCCGCCCTCGCCACCACCGCGCGCAGCCGCGCCCGCGACGAGGGCACCCGGCTCTCGGAGCCGGTCGTCGAGCAGGTCGAGGGCGTGCTCACGGCCGCGATGCTCGACCCCGTGGCCGCCGAGGTGGTGCTGACCGGCCGGCTGGTGCGGTCCTTCACCTCGACCGGGGTCTCCGACCTCGACGTCGAGGCGGTGGTGGCCGTCCCGGACGCGCTCGCCGTCGCCGCCACCCCCCGGGAGGCGGACGCACCGCCCGCACCGCCGACGCTGACCCTGGTGCCCGACGACGGGCGGGCCCGGCGGGAGGCCGAGGAGGCGCTGGAGGAGGCCGCCGGGCAGCTCGCGTCGGCCCGGGCCGAGCGCGACGAGGTGGAGGAGTCCGTGGCGCGCCTGGACGCCCGCCGGCTCCAGCTCCAGGGCGAGGCCGAGGAGCTGCGGCGGCGGCTCGCCGAGCTCGAGGACCAGGTGGACCGCTGCGACGAGGAGCGCGAGGAGGCGCAGGAGGCGCTGGACGACGCGGCCGCGGTGCTCGCCGAGGCCGCCCGCGAGGAGGAGCGCGCCCGGGCGGCGCTCGACGCCCTGGACTAGAGGCCCACCGCCGAGCGCAGCCGGTCGTCGCGTCCCCTGGGATTCCTCGGCCGGGTGTGGAACGATCCAAGCCGTTCCAGCCACCAGTCCCGCGAGGAGTGCACACATGCGCGTCGGAGTCCTGACCGGAGGCGGGGACTGCCCCGGCCTCAACGCCGTCATCCGGGCGGTCGTCCGCAAGGGCGTCTCGGAGTACGGCTACGACTTCGTCGGCTTCCGCGACGGGTGGAAGGGGCCGCTCGAGGGCGTCACCACCGAGCTCGGCATCCCGCAGGTGCGCGGCATCCTGCCCCGCGGCGGCACCATCCTCGGCTCCTCGCGCACCAACCCCTTCAAGGTCGAGGACGGGGTGGAGAAGATCAAGGCCAACCTCGCCGACCTCGGGGTCGACGCGCTGGTCGCGATCGGCGGCGAGGACACCCTCGGCGTCGCGACCAAGCTGCACGACCTCGGCGTCAACGTCGTCGGCGTGCCCAAGACGATCGACAACGACCTCAACGCCACCGACTTCACCTTCGGCTTCGACACCGCGGTCAACATCGCCATGGAGGCCATCGACCGGCTGCACACCACCGCCGAGTCGCACCACCGCGTCCTGGTCGTGGAGGTGATGGGCCGTCACGCCGGCTGGATCGCGCTGCACGCCGGCCTCGCCGGCGGCGCCAACGTGGTGCTGATCCCGGAGAAGCCGTTCGACATCGAGCAGGTGTGCGCGCTCGTCGAGCGGCGCTTCGAGGACCACTTCGCGCCCATCCTGGTGGTCTCCGAGGGCGCGGTGCCCGTGGAGGGCGGCGAGATGAGCCTGGTGTCGGGGGAGAAGGACGCCTTCGGGCACGTCCGGCTCGGCGGCATCGGTGACCGGCTGGCGAGCGAGATCGAGCACCGCACCGGCAAGGAGGCCCGCGCGGTCGTCCTGGGTCACGTGCAGCGCGGTGGCACCCCGACGGCGTTCGACCGGTGGCTGGCGACCCGGTTCGGGCTGCACGCGATCGACGCGGTGCACGACGGCGACTTCGGCACGATGATGGCGCTGCGCGGCACCCGGATCGAGCGCGTGCCGCTCATCGAGGGCACCGGCGAGCTGAAGCTGGTCGACCCCGCGGAGTACGCCGAGGCCGAGGTCTTCTTCGGCTGAGGGAGCCGGCGGCGTCACGGCCGTGTGACGGTCGCGTGACCGCTGGCGCGTCGTACGCCGAATTGCTGGTCAGCAAGCGTGTCGTGGTCCACGATGACCAGAACCGCTCAGGTCGGAGGACCGTCATGGCCAGCAGCACCACCGCACAGGACACCGGACACCAGCCCGACCTCAAGCGGGTGATGGGGCCGGGTCTGCTGCTGCTGTTCATCGTCGGCGACATCCTCGGCGCGGGCGTCTACGCCGTCACCGGCCAGCTCAGCGGGATCGTGGGCGGCATCGTCTGGCTGCCGTTCCTGGTGGCCTTCCTCGTCGCCTCGCTGACGGCGCTGTCCTACCTCGAGCTGGTGTGCAAGTACCCCCGCGCCGCCGGGGCCGCGCTGTACACCCACAAGGCCTTCGGCATCCACTTCGTGACGTTCCTGGTGGCCTTCGGCGTGATCTGCTCCGGCATCACGAGCGCCGCGACCTCCTCCAACGTCCTGGCGCAGAACCTCGCCGGCGGCTTCGTGGCCAACGGGTGGCTCGACTCCGAGCCGAGCACCGGTGTCATCACCGGCATCGCGATGGCCTTCATGCTGCTGCTCGCGCTGATCAACCTGCGCGGCGTGGGGGAGTCGGTGAAGTTCAACGTGCTCCTGACGATGGTCGAGGTCGTCGCCCTCGCGATCGTCATCGGTGTCGGCTTCTTCGCGATGTCCCAGGGCAACGCCGACTTCGGCCGGGTCGTCACCTTCGAGGACTCCGGCGACAAGGGCCTGTTCCTCGCCGTCACCGCGGCCACCTCGATCGCCTTCTTCGCGATGGTCGGCTTCGAGGACTCGGTCAACATGGTCGAGGAGACCAAGGACCCGGCCCGGATCTTCCCCCGCGCCCTGCTCACCGGCCTCGGCATCGCGGTCGTCATCTACATGCTCGTGGCGGTCTCGGTCGTCGCGGTGCTCACCTCCGAGCAGATCGCCGACGCCTCCGAGGGTCGCGCGCTGCTCGAGGTGGTGCGCGTCGGCGCCCCCGACTTCCCGATCGACCGGGTGTTCCCGTTCCTGGCCGTGTTCGCCGTGGCCAACACCGCGCTGATCAACATGCTGATGGCCAGCCGGCTGCTCTACGGCCTGGCCAACCAGGACGTGCTGCCGCGGGTGCTGGGCAAGGTCTCGCGCAGGTCGCACGCGCCGTACGTCGGCATCGCCTTCTCCACGGTGCTCGCGCTCGCCCTCATCCTCTACGTCTCCAGCCGCGCCGAGGACGAGATCGTCCTCAACCTCGCCAGCGTCACCTCGCTGCTGCTGCTCGTGGTCTTCCTCATCGTCAACGTCGCCTGCCTGGTGCTGCGTCGCGACCACGGCGACGAGGGCGGCTTCCGCTCGCCGGGGTTCACCCCGGCGGTGGCCGCGGTGCTGTGCGCGTTCCTGGTCGGCCCGTGGGTCGACCGGGGCGCGCTGGTCTACCAGATCGCCGCGGTGCTGATGCTGATCGGCGTCGTGCTCTGGGGCGTCACGATGTTCGTGCACAAGCCCGAGGGCGGCCGCTTCCGCGACGTCGAGCACCTGGGGGAGTGACGCGGCCCGCGGCCCCCACCGGGGGCCGGGGAGTCCACCTCAGGGGTCGCGTTTCGGCGGGTCGCCCGGCGCGCCGTACCCTGGTGCGGTGTCCGCACCGTCTGTCCCGACCCTCGCCGAGCTGCACGCCCTGGCCCCCGCTCAGCAGCCCAGCTACCCCGACCGCACCGCCGTCGACGCCGCCGTCACCCGGCTGCGCCAGATGCCGCCGCTGGTCTTCGCCGGCGAGTGCGACGAGCTGAAGGACAAGCTCGCCGCCGTCGCCCGGGGCGAGGCGTTCCTGCTCCAGGGCGGCGACTGCGCCGAGACCTTCGCCGGCGTGACCGCCGACAACACCCGCAACAAGCTGCGGGTGCTGCTCCAGATGGCCGTCGTGCTGACGTACGCCGCCTCGGTCCCGGTCGTGAAGCTGGGCCGGCTCGCGGGCCAGTACGCCAAGCCCCGCTCCTCGGACCTGGAGACCCGCGGCGACGTGACCCTCCCGGCCTACCGCGGCGACGCCGTCAACGGCTTCGACTTCACCCCCGAGTCCCGGGTGCCCGACCCGAGCCGGCTGGTCGACGTCTACAACGCCTCCGCCGCGACCCTCAACCTGGTCCGCGCCTTCTGTCACCGGTGGCTACGCCGACCTGCGCCAGGTGCACACCTGGAACACCGACTTCGTGCTCGGCTCGGAGGTCGGCCGTCGCTACGAGCAGCTGGCCGCCGAGATCGACAAGGCGATGTCGTTCATGGAGGCCATCGGCGTCGACGTCGACGAGCTCCGCCGGGTCGACTTCCACTCCAGCCACGAGGCGCTGGTCCTGGAGTACGAGCACGCGCTGACCCGCACCGACAGCCGCACCCAGCTGCCCTACGACGTCTCCAGCCACTTCGTGTGGATCGGCGAGCGCACCCGTCAGCTCGACGGCGCCCACGTGGAGCTGATGAGCCGGATCGCCAACCCGATCGGGGTCAAGCTCGGCCCCACCACGACCTCCGACGACGCGATCGCGCTGGCCGCCAAGCTCAACCCGACCAACGAGCCGGGCCGGCTGACCTTCATCACCCGGATGGGTGCCGGCAAGATCCGCGACCACCTGCCGCCGCTGCTGGAGAAGGTCCACGCCGCGGGCGTCGAGGCCGCGTGGGTCTGCGACCCGATGCACGGCAACACCTTCGAGGCGTCCTCGGGCTACAAGACGCGTCGCTTCGACGACGTCATCGAGGAGGTCCAGGGCTTCTTCGACGTCCACCGCTCGGTGGGCACGTGGCCCGGCGGCCTGCACGTCGAGCTCACCGGTGACGACGTCACCGAGTGCGTCGGCGGCGGCGAGGAGCTCAGCGAGGCCGACCTCGCCGGGCGCTACGAGTCGGTCTGCGACCCGCGGCTCAACCGGGTGCAGAGCCTGGAGCTGTCGTTCCTGGTCGCGGAGATGCTCCGGAAGGCCTGAGGTGCCGCGCAGCTACACCCTGGTGGGCGACCACCTGGAGTTCTGGCGCGAGCGTCACCTGTGCAGCGTGACCACGCTGCGTCGCGACGGCTCGCCCCACGTCGTACCCATGGGGATCGCGGTGGACCCGTCCGCCGACGGCACCGGCGGGTTCGCCTGGGGCATCACCTCGGGCAGCTCGCAGAAGGTCGCCAACCTGCGCGCCGGCGTCGACCCCCGGGTCGCGGTGTGCCAGGTCGACGGCCGCCGCTGGTCGACCCTCGAGGGCACCGCCGAGGTCCTCGACGACCCCGATTCCGTCGCCGAGGCCTGCCGCCGGTACGCCGAGCGCTACCGCCAGCCCCGCGAGAACCCCGCCCGCGTCGCCCTGCGGATCACCCTGACCTCGGTCATCGGCAACGTCTGACCCGACCGGGCAGTTTGCTGAGCCAGGACCCGCCGACCGGGCAGTTGTGCTGAGCCAGGACCCGCCGAGCGGGCAGTTGTGCTGAGCCAGGACCCGCCGAGCGGGCAGTTGTGCTGAGCCAGGACCCGCCGAGCGGGCAGTTGTGCTGAGCCAGGACCCGCCGACCGGGCAGCTCTGCTCAGCGGAGGCCGAGCACCGCGATCGTCTGCTCGGCCATCTTGCGCTCGCCGAGCGCGTTGGGGTGCACGATCACCGGGTTGGTGGTGCCGACGACCGGCTCGACCCAGCGGGTGCCGATCGGCTTGCAGGCGTCGTGGCCCTCCGAGACGCCGTTCAGGTCGACGTACGTCGCTCCGGTCGCCGCCGCGGCGCGGGCGACGGCGTCGTTGAGCGTGGCCTGCAGGCTCCGCAGGTAGGGCACGTCGCCGTCGGCGACGGGCAGCTGCGGGAAGCACCGGCCGCTGCTCGGCACGATCCAGGGGTAGCCCAGGATCGCCACCCGGGCGTCGGGCGCCTTGGCGCGGACGTCATTCAGCGCCCGGACAAGCGCGGGGTACGTCGTGGTGCGGATGGTGTCCTCGAAGGAGCTGCCGTAGCGCCGCTGGCAGGGGTTGCCCCGTCCAGCGGTGCTGATCCCGGCGGCACCGCACTTGCTGATCGCGCCGATGAAGACGCCGGAGTCGTTGCCGCCGATGGTCATCGTGACCAGCTCGGTGCTGCGGCTCACCGCGTCGAGCTGCGGCGCGACGCCCGGGCCCTGCGACTCGCGGAAGTCCTTGGTCTCGGCCGCGCCGCAGGTCACGTCGCGCACCGGGGTGGTGGTCCTCGCGGCGATCACCTGCGGGTAGTTGCGGGTCGAGCGCAGGCAGCTCGGCGGCGCCGTCGGGCTCAGCGGCAGCACGCCGGAGGCGGCGCTGTAGGAGTCACCCAGTGCGACGTACGCCGGGCCGGTGGACCCGCCGCCGGTCGCGGTCGACGCCGGGGCGGTCGTGACCAGGCCGGTGGTGACGGCGGCAGCGAGGCCGAGGGACAGGGCGGTGAGGCGACGGCGCATGCGTGCTCCAGAGGTCGGTGTCCCCGGTAGCAACGCGCGGGGCGACGTGACGTTACGGACGTCGCGCCGCGCGGAGCTGCCCGGTCGGCGTCCTGGGGGTGAGCAGAGCTGCCCGGTCGGCGTCTCCGGAGTGAGCAGAAGTGCCCGGTCGGCGTCCTGGGGCAAGGTCGTCATCGCCATCCTCCAGCGCCGCAACGCCTGGCAGGTCATCGACAACGTGCAGCGGATCACCGACCCCTCCGAGCTCGCCGACCTGGCCGGCTGGGCGCCGTACCTGAGCGACGAGCAGAAGCGCGAGCTGCTCGAGACCCCCGACGTCGAGGCCCGGCTGACGCAGGTCCTCGACTGGGCGCGCGAGCACTTCGCCGAGCTCGAGGTGACCGAGAAGATCAGCGAGGACGTCCGCGAGGGCATGGACAAGCGGCAGCGCGAGTTCCTGCTGCGCGAGCAGCTCGCCGCGATCCGCAAGGAGCTCGGCGAGGACGAGCCCGACGGCACCGAGGACTACCGCGCCCGGGTCGAGGCCGCCACGCTGCCCGACGACGTCCGCGCCGCCGCCCTGCGCGAGGTCGGCAAGCTCGAGCGCGCCAGCGACCAGGCCCCCGAGGCCGGCTGGATCCGCACCTGGCTCGACACGGTGCTCGATCTGCCCTGGTCGGTGCGCACCGAGGACACCACCGACGTGGCCGCGGCCCGCGAGGTGCTCGACGCCGACCACCACGGGCTCGACGACGTCAAGGACCGGATCACCGAGTACCTCGCCGTCCGCGCCCGGCGCGCCGAGCGCGGCCTGCAGGTCGTCGGCGGCCGCGGCTCGGGCGCGGTGCTCGCCCTCGTCGGTCCTCCCGGCGTCGGCAAGACCTCCCTGGGCGAGTCCGTCGCGCACGCGCTCGGCCGGAAGTTCGTCCGCGTCGCCCTCGGCGGCGTCCGCGACGAGGCCGAGATCCGCGGCCACCGCCGGACCTACGTCGGCGCGCTGCCCGGCCGCCTCGTCGGGCGATCTCCGAGGCGGGCTCGATGAACCCCGTCGTGCTGCTGGACGAGATCGACAAGGTCGGCTCGGACTACCGCGGCGACCCGGCCGCGGCCCTGCTCGAGGTGCTCGACCCGGCGCAGAACCACACCTTCCGCGACCACTACCTCGAGGTCGACCTCGACCTGTCCGACGTGGTCTTCCTGGCGACCGCCAACGTCGTGGACTCCATCCCCGACGCGCTGCTGGACCGGATGGAGGTGGTCACCCTCGACGGCTACACCGAGGACGACAAGGTCTCGATCGCGCGCACCCACCTGCTGCCCCGGCAGCTGGAGCGGGCGGCGCTCGGCGAGGAGGAGGTCGTCGGTGGAGGACGACGCGCTGCGCGCCGTCGCCGCGTCGTACACCCGCGAGGCGGGCGTGCGTCAGCTCGAGCGGGCCCTGGCCCGGGTGCTGCGCAAGGCCGCGACCCGGCTTCGCCTCGGGCGAGGAGGGCCCGCTGACCGTGGACGGCACCACGCTGCGCGACTACCTCGGGCGGCCGCGGTTCACCCCGGAGACAGCCGAGCGGACCGCGGTGCCGGGCGTCGCGACCGGCCTGGCCGTGACCGGCACCGGGGGCGACGTGCTCTTCATCGAGGCCTCGGCCATGCCCGGCGAGCGTGGGCTGTCACCTGACCGGCCAGCTCGGCGAGGTGTACGACGGGCGGGGCCGTCGGTGGTGCGTGGCAGGGTGTCCAGGGTGAACGACCAGGACCCCACCACCGCCCCCGGCGGCCCCGCCGTCACGCCCGACCCGCTGCACGACCTGGCGGCGTACGTCGCCCTGCCGCGCGTCGGCGGGCTCACGCTCTCGCCCGACGGCACCCGCCTGGTGACCTCGGTGCAGACGCTCGACCCGGCCGGGGCGCGCTGGGTCGGCGCGCTGTGGGAGGTCGACCCCGCCGGCGAGCGACCGGCCCGACGGCTGACCCGCAGCGCCAAGGGCGAGGGCGGTGCGAGGTTCGCGCCCGACGGCTCGGTGCTGTTCACCTCCGCGCGTCCCGACCCGGCGACCACGGACGACGAGGAGCAGGCGCTGCTCTGGCAGCTGCCACCCGGCGGCGGTGAGGCGCGCGTCCTCGCCTCGCGTCCCGGCGGCGTGGGCAGCGTCCGCGTCGCACGCGACACCGGCACGCTGGTGGTGTCGTCGCTGACCTTCCCGTCCTCGACCGACGAGGAGTCCGAGGCACGCACCCGCAAGGCCCGCAAGGACGGCAAGGTCTCGGCCGTGCTGCACGAGGAGCCCGGGATCCGCTTCTGGGACCACGACCTCGGTCCGGACCGGCCGCGGCTGTTCGTCGGCTCCCTCGACGCCGGGGACGCCGGGGACGCCGCCGGGGACGAGCGGCTCGCGCTGCGCGACCTCACCCCCGACGCCGGGCGCGGCCTGGAGGCGCTCGACGCCGAGACCCACGACGTCAGCCCCGACGGCGCCACGGTCGCCGTCACCTGGGCGGTCCGCGAGCGCGGGGGGATGCGCCTGGCCGTCGCGCTGGTCGACGTCGCGACGGGGGAGCGCCGGCTGCTGCTCGACGACCCCGACGTCGAGTTCGCCTCGCCGGCGTTCAGCCCCGACGGCACCCGGCTGGCGGTCACCGTGGAGCGGCGTACGACGCCCGAGGACCCGGGCGACGTCCGGCTGGCCGTCGTCGACGTCACCACCGGCGAGCTGCGCGACCTCACCGGCGACTGGGACCACTGGCCCGCGGGCGAGCTGTGCTGGACGCCCGACGGCGCCGCGCTGCTGCTGCACGCCGACGAGGACGGCCGCTCGCCGGTGTTCCGGTGCGAGGTGGCGACCGGGGAGTTCACCCGGCTGACCCACGACGACTTCGCCTACTCCGACGTGCAGGTCAGCCCCGACGGCGGAGTCGTCTACGCCCTGCGCACGTCGTACGCCGAGCCGGCCCGACCGGTCCGCCTCGACGCCACCACCCCCGACCAGGACTCCGTGCCGCTGCGGGGCCCGGCCGAGCCCCCGACGCTGCCCGGCACGCTGGTCGACGTCGAGGCCACGGCCGAGGACGGCACCCGGGTGCGGTCGTGGCTGTGCCTGCCCCACGGGGCGTCGGCCGAGGCCCCCGCGCCGCTGCTGCTGTGGATCCACGGCGGCCCGCTGGGGTCGTGGAACGCCTGGTCGTGGCGCTGGAACCCGTGGCTGGCCGTGTCCCGGGGGTACGCCGTGCTGCTGCCCGACCCCGCGCTCTCGACCGGCTACGGGCTCGACTTCGTCGCCCGCGGCTGGGGCGCCTGGGGCGCCGCCCCCTACACCGACCTGATGGCCGCCACCGACGCGGCCGTGGCCCGCGACGACGTCGACGAGACGCGGACCGCCGCGATGGGGGGCTCCTTCGGCGGCTACATGGCCAACTGGGTGGCCGGCCACACCGACCGGTTCGACGCGATCGTGACCCACGCCAGCCTGTGGGCGCTCGACCAGTTCGGTCCGACCACCGACGCGCCCTGGTACTGGGCGCGCGAGATGACCGAGGAGATGGCGCGGGCCAACTCCCCGCACCGGTTCGTCGACGACATCGTGACGCCGATGCTCGTCATCCACGGCGACAGGGACTACCGGGTGCCGATCGGGGAGGGGCTGCGGCTCTGGGCCGAGCTGGCCGCCCGCGCCGAGGCCGAGGACGGCACCATGCCGCACAAGTTCCTGCTGTTCCCCGACGAGAACCACTGGGTGCTGACGCCGGGCCACGCCCGGCTCTGGTACGAGACCGTGTTCGCCTTCCTCGCCCACCACGTGCTGGGTGAGGAGTGGGTGGTGCCCGACCTGCTCGGCTGAGGCGCGAGGCCCGCTCCTAGGCTCGTCCGCATGATCGACCTGCGCTCGGACACCGTCACCCGACCCACCCCAGCGATGCGTCGCGCCATGGCCGAGGCCGAGGTGGGCGACGACGTCTACGACGAGGACCCGACCGTCCAGCAGCTCCAGGAGCGGGTGGCCGACCTCTTCGGGTTCGAGGCGGCGCTGTTCACGCCGACCGGGTCGATGGCCAACGTGCTCGCGGTCGCCGCGCTCGTCGGGCCGGGCGAGGAGGTGCTGTGCGAGTCGCGCTCGCACATCCTGCGCGCCGAGCTCGGGGCCCACGGGGCGCTGCTCGGGATCACCAGCCGCACCTGGGTCGAGGAGCGCGGGCAGCTCGACCTGCCGACGGTGCGCTCGATGTACGCCCCCGACATGGGCCCGTTCTTCGTGCGCACCACGGCGATCGCGGTCGAGAACACCCACAACTTCGCCGGCGGCACCGTGCTGCCGCTGACCGACCTGCAGGCGCTGCGCGGCTGGGCCGACGAGGTCGGCGTGGGCGTGCACGTCGACGGCGCTCGCATCTGGAACGCCCACGTCGCGACCGGCACGTCGCTGCGTGAGTACGGCGCGGTCGCGGACGCCATGGCGGTGTGCCTGTCCAAGGGCCTCGGCGCCCCCATCGGCTCGCTGGTCCTGGGCACGACCGAGGCGATCGAGGTCGCCCGCGTGCGCCGCAAGCGGATGGGCGGCGGGATGCGCCAGGTCGGCGTGCTCGCGGCGGCCGGGCTGCACGCCCTCGACCACCACCTCGACCGGCTCGCCGAGGACCACGAGCACGCCCGGCTGCTGGCCGAGGCCTGCGGCCAGGACCCGGCCCTGACCGAGACCAACATCGTCGTCGTCGAGACCCCCGACGCCCCCGCCGTGGTGGCCGCCGCCCGCGAGGAGGGCGTGCTGATCGGCGCGGTCGGCCCCACCCGGGTGCGGCTGCTCACCCACCTCGACGTCCCCCGCGCCGACGTCGACCAGGCGGCGAAGGTGCTCTCCCGGCTGGTCGGCTGACCCCTCCGGGCGTCCCACGCGGCCCGCCGTCGCGCAGACGCGCGGACACACGTCGGACCGGCGGCCCGGCATACGGGGGCAGACCGGGACAGGACGACCAGTGTCGGAAGACCTGTGTCCGCGCGTCTGCGAGGGTGCCGCCGCCTCAGACCCGGCGACCGACCACGGGCGGCAGACGTCGTACGGCGGCCGCGAGCTCGCGCAGGTCGGCGCCGAACAGGGCCTGCGGGCCGTCGCAGAGGGCGGTCTCGGGGTCGGGGTGCACGTCGACGATGACGCCGTCGGCGCCCACCGCGATCGAGGCGCGCGTCAGCGGCACCACGAGGTCGCGCCGCCCCGCCGCGTGCGAGGGGTCGACGATGATCGGGAGGTGGCTGGTCGCCTGGACCACCGGGACCGCGGAGATGTCGAGGGTGTTGCGGGTCGCGCGCTCGAAGGTGCGGATGCCGCGCTCGCACAGCACGATGTCGAGGTTGCCCCGCTGGGCGACGTACTCCGCTGCCATCAGCCACTCCTCGACCGTGGAGTTCATGCCGCGCTTGAGCAGCACCGGGCGGCCGGCGTCGCCGACGGCCTGGAGCAGCCCGAAGTTGGCCATGTTGCGGGTGCCGATCTGGAGCAGGTGCGCGTGCTCGGCGACGACGGCGACGTCGCGGGCGTCGACCACCTCGGTCACGACCGGGAGCCCGGTGGCACGGCCGATGTCGGCGAGGATCTCCAGGCCCTTGGTGCCGAGGCCCTGGAAGGAGTACGGCGAGGTCCGCGCCTTGAACGCCCCGCCGCGCAGCAGCGTCGCGCCCGCGGCCTTGGCCATCTCGGCCGCCTCGAGGGTCTGCTGGGCCGACTCCACGGCGCACGGGCCGGCGATCAGGGTGAAGGTGTCGGGGCCGATCGGGACCTGCGCGCCGGGCTCGCCCACCTGGACCGTCGACCGGTCCGGGTGGTGCTGGCGGCTGACCAGCTTGTAGGGGTCGGAGATGCGGTGGACCGCCTCGACGCCGGGCATGCTGCGCAGGTTGAGGCCGTGGAAGGACTCGATGTCGCCGACGAGCCCGATGATGGTGCGCACCACCCCGCGGCTCACGAAGGCCTGGCCACCGGTCTCCTCGACGCGGGCGGTCACCCGGGCGACCTGCTCCTCGGTGGCCTCCGGTGCCATGACCACGACCATGCCGGGAGCGTAGGACGCCGCTGTCCGCATGACGGACCTGAAGATCAGGATGCGGACGGCTGAGGCCGGATCGTGACCTCGACCACCCGAACGTTCCCGGACAGACCGTCTCAGACGATGTTGATCGTGACGGTGCTGCCGCGAGGAGCACGGCCGCCGGCACCGGGGTCGGTCGACACGACGTACTGCACCCCGATGTAGAGGTCGGACTCGCGCACCTCGACCTCGAAGCCCGCCGCCTCGAGGCGCGACCGGGCCGCGGCGACGCCCATCCGGACCACGTCGGGCACCTCGACCAGGACCGGTCCCTTGCTCACCACCAGCTCGACGGTGTCGCCCTTGACGGCGGTGCCGGAGTCGGGGGACTGGCTGATCACGGTGCCGGCGTCGACGGTGTCGCTGTTCTCCTCGGTGGTCGTGACCTCGAATCCCGCCTTCCCCAGCGCGGCCTCGGCCTCCTCGGCGTCCTCGCCGGACCAGTCGCGGACCTCGATCGGGCGCGGTCCCTTGCTGACCACGACGTCCACGGCCGCGTCGCGGCGCAGTGCCGTGCCGGCGGCGGGGTTGCTGCGGACGACCCGGCCCTCCGGGACGGTCTCGGAGAAGCGCTCGACGGCGTCGCCGAAGCCGAGCTCCGCGTCCAGCAGCGCCTGCTGGGCGGCGTCGAGGGAGCGGCCGGCGAGCCGGGGCACGTCGTGCCGCTCCGGCCCCAGGGAGAGCACGGCCGTGACGGTGCCCTCCTGCACGACGCGGTCGCCGGGACCGGGGTCGGTGGACACGACGCGGCCGCGCGGCACCGTCTCGCTGTACGCCGGGTCGCCGACCCGCAGGTCGAGGCCGGCCGTCTCCAGCCGCGACTCGGCGGCCGACTGGGAGAGCCCGAGCACCGCCGGCGCGTCGGTGTAGCGACCGATCCCGAACCACCAGCCCGCGCCGGCGGCCGCACCGGCCAGCAGCAGCACGAGCAGCAGCGCGAGGGGGCCGCGACCCCGGCGGCGCGGTCGCCCGTCGTCCCAGCCGGCGTCGTCCCACCCGTCGCGGTCGCCGGGCTCCTCGCGCCCGTCGCCGAGCCCGCGGACCAGCCGGTCGCTGCCCCACCCGGGGACGCCGTCGTCGGCCCGGCGCTGCTGCGGCGGGCGGGGCGGGGCGAGGAGGGTGCTCGAGCGCCCGTCGTGCGGCCCGTCGAGGTGCCGGTCCAGCTCCTGGTCGTAGACGGTGTCGCCGCCGAGGGCGTCGGCATCCTGGTGAGGCGGGTGCGGGTCGCGGAGGTCGTCGTGCCGCGGCACGGTGCGGGTGTGCTCGCGGTCGTCGACCAGCGCGGCGCGGGCGGCCTCGGCGGGGGCGAGGATGTCGGGCATCTCGTCGGTGGTGGCGGCGTCCAGCTCCTCGACCAGGCCGGCCGAGGCGAGCGCGACCGGGGTGAGGTCGGCGGTCAGCTCGTCGTCCTCGAGCACGCCCTGGTCGAGGGCCAGCCGGACCCGGCGTACCTGGTGGAGGAGGACCTGCGCGTCCGCGGGCCGCAGCGCGGGCTCGCGGGAGGTGGCCCGCGCGACCAGGGCGTCGAGGTAGGCGGGCAGGCCCGGGACGCGGGTCGAGGGCGGCGGGACGTCCTCGTGGACGTGCTTGTAGGCGACCTGGATGGGGTTCTCGGCCTGGTGCGGCTTGCTGCCCGTGAGCAGCTCGAAGAGCACCACCCCCGCGGCGTACACGTCGGTGCGCGCGTCGGCGGTGCCGTCGACCACCAGCTCGGGCGCGAGGTAGGAGACGGTGCCGATCAGCACGCCGCCGGTGGCGGAGTGCTGGGTCTCGGCGTTGACCGCGCGGGACAGCCCGAAGTCGGCGACCTTGACCCGCCCGTCATCGGCCAGCAGCACGTTCTCCGGCTTGACGTCACGGTGCACGATGCCGGCCCGGTGGGCCGCGGCGAGGGCGGTGAGGACGGGCTCGACCAGCGCCAGCGCGCGGCGGGGGTCGACCGGCGACTCCGAGCGGATCAGGTCGCGCAGCGTGCGCCCCGGCACCAGCTCCATGACCAGGAAGAGCGTGCCGTCGTCGTCGCCGGTGTCGAAGACGGCCGTGACGTGGGGGTCGGAGAGGCGGGCGGCCGAGCGCGCCTCGCGCTGGAAGCGGCGTACGAACTCGTCGTCGGCGGCCAGTCCCTCGTGCATCACCTTGACCGCGACCGGGCGGTCGAGCCGCAGGTCGACGGCCTCGTGGACCGTCGCCATGCCGCCCCGGGCGATGCGGGCACCGATCCGGTAGCGGCCGTCGAGGACGCGCCCGGTCAGTGCGTCACGGGTGCGGTCCACGGTGTCCTCCGGCGCGGGTGGGGAAGAAGCCCGACTGACCTGCCACTTTACGGTGCGAGGGGCCTCCGGCCCGGGACCGCGCGCCCCGTCGGCGTGGAGTCGCGTCGCGGGTGGGAGCATGGGCCGGTGAGCGACGACGACCTCCGGGCGCAGGCCGGGCCCGAGACGACCGCCGACCCCGTGGCCCACCTCGACGCCCTCGTGGGGGAGTGGTGGGACTGGCAGCAGACCGCCGAGGCGCTCGGCGTCACGGTCAGCAAGGTCCGCACCTGGATCCGCGAGCACCAGCTGGCCGCGGTCGTGCCGCGTCCCAGGGCCGGACAGCAGGTGCCGGCCGCCCTGGTCATGGACGGCGAGATCGTCAAGGGGGTCTCGGGGCTGCTGACGCTGCTGCACGACGGCCACTACGAGGACCTCGAGATCCTCACCTGGCTGTTCACCGACGACGAGACCCTGCCCGGCCGCCCGATCGACGCGCTGCGCGAGAACCGCGGCTCGGAGGTCAAGCGCCGGGCGCAGGCGATGGCCCTGTCCTGAGGTTCGGCGTCAGGGCCGGTGGCGACCAGCTTCACGAGCACGCTCGAGCTCCTCGGGAGAGGGCGGCATCGTTCGCGAGGCGGCGAGCGAGTACTGCCAGTACACGAGGTAGTGGCGCTGCGGCGGCATCGCCCTGAGACCGTCCACGACGTGACCCACGATGACGTCGAGGTCGTCGCCGTCCACGACCGTCATGTCCTCGAAGTCGTCCACGGTCATGACGAGGTGGACGTCCCTCGTGCCGCCGTCCGCGGTGGGCACGGTCACCCGGGCGAGACCTGGACGCACCGACACGGTCGGCAGGTTCTCGCCGAGCGTGGCGACCACGAGCTCCCAGGTCCAGTCGGCGTCGTACGTCGCCACCGCCGGCCTCAGACCGTGCGCTGCGTGGCCTGGTCGGCGAGCCGGGCGAGCGCGGTGCGCGCGGTGTCGGTCACCTCGGCCCGCTCGAGCGCGGCCAGCGCGGTGCCGGTCAGGTGCTCGATGACCTGCTCGAGCTGGGCGAGGGCGCCGCTGGCGCTGATCAGGTCGCGCAGCTCGGCGACCTCGTCGACGTCGAGCGGGGTGCCGAGGGCGGCGTCGAGGCGACGGCCCTGCTCGGCGGGGAGCGCGTCGAGCGCCAGGGCGACCAGGACGGTGCGCTTGCCCTCGACGAGGTCGTCGCCGGCGGGCTTGCCGGTCGCCGCCGGGTCGCCGAAGACGCCGAGGACGTCGTCGCGCAGCTGGAAGGCCTCGCCGAGCGGGAGGCCGAAGCGGGTGAGGTCGGTGACCTGGGCCGCGCTCGCCCCGCCCAGCGCCGCGCCGACGTGCAGCGGCCGCTCGATGCTGTACTTCGCCGACTTGTAGCGCAGCACGGTCATCGCGGTGTCGACGTCGGCGGCGCCCCGGGCCTGGGCCGAGACGTCGAGGAACTGGCCCGTCACCACCTCGCTGCGGGTCAGGTCGAGGAACCGCAGCGCCTCCAGGACCCGCTCGGCGGGCAGGCCGGAGGTGCGCAGCAGCTCGTCGGACCAGCTGAGCAGCAGGTCGCCCAGGAGGACGGCGGCAGCGGCGCCGTACTCCACCGCGCCGCCGCTCCAGTCCTGCTCGCGGTGCAGCCGCTCGAACGCCCGGTGGGTGGAGGGGTGGCCGCGGCGGGTGTCGGAGGCGTCCATGAGGTCGTCGTGCACGAGCGCGCTGGCGTGGAGCAGCTCCAGCGCCCCGCACGCGCGGAGCAGGGCGCGCTCGGTCGGGGCGTCGAGGGGGGCGTCGTCGACGGCGTGGTGGCCCCACCAGCAGAACGCCGCTCGCAGCCGCTTGCCCCCGGTGACGCTGGTCCGGGCGTGGGAGACGAGGCGGTCGGCGTCCGGGCCGAGCTCGCTGAGCCACAGGGCCTGCGTGTCGACGAAGTCGAGGAGCGTGGACTCGACCGAGGTCCGGAAACCGGCGGTGTCCCACGCTGCGTGCGGCACGGTCACCGGGTGAGCGTAGCCCCGTATCCTCGAGGACATGTCCGGCACCCCTGCGCGAATCGGCGACCTGCTCGGGGGCGGGCAGCGCTGCTTCTCCTTCGAGTTCTTCCCCCCGAAGGACGAGGCGGGCGAGGACGTCCTGTGGCGCTCGATCAGCGAGCTGGAGCCGCTGCAGCCCTCCTTCGTCTCGGTGACGTACGGCGCCGGCGGCACCACCCGCGACCGCACCCTGGCCATCACGGCCCGGATCGCGCAGGAGACCTCGCTGCTCCCGATGGCCCACCTGACCTGCGTCGGGCACACCACCGCCGAGCTGCTCGACATCCTGGCCGCGCTGCGGACCTCGGGGGTGGGCAACGTGCTCGCGCTGCGCGGCGACCCGCCCGGCGGGCCCGGGGAGCCCTTCGAGCCGACGCCGGGCGGTGTCGACTACGCCTCCGAGCTCGTCGACCTGGTACGCCGCAGCAGCGACCTGTGCATCGGCGTCGCTGCCTTCCCCGAGGGCCACCGCGACGCGGCCACCCTCGACGACGACGTCGCCGTGCTGCGGGCCAAGCAGGACGCCGGCGCGGAGTTCGCGGTGACCGAGATGGTGCTGCGCGCCTCGGACTACACCGGGCTGGTCGAGCGTGCCGGCGCCGCCGGCGTCACGATCCCGATCCTGCCCGGCATCATGCCGATCCTGGGCCTCGCCTCGATGGGCAAGATGGTCGAGCTCTCGGGCCGCGACATCCCCGAGGAGGTCCGGTCCCGCATCGAGCCGCTGGCCGAGGACCCCGCGGCCGTGCGCGCCGAGGGCATCGCGATCGCCACCGAGCTGTGCGACGACCTGCTCGCCGCCGGCGCTCCCGGGCTGCACTTCTACACGCTCAACCGCTCCAAGGCGACCCGCGAGATCTGGTCGGCGCTCTCGCTCAGCGCCTGAGCCCCCCGGCGCGGTCCGTGCCTCAGGCGGGTCCGACGGCCTGTGCGACCAGCGAGGCCGAGAGGCCGACGCTGGCGAGCCCGGCGCCCGGGTTGGCGTTCGCGCCGGCGAGGTAGGCGCCCGGGACCGGCGTACGGGGCCCGAGGCGGTGGGCCACGGTGCCGCGGCCCTGCCACAGCACGCCGTACGGCGACCCGCCGTACGTGCTGACCTGCTCCAGCGGCGATCGGTCGACCTGGACGACCACCTGGTCGCGCACGCGCACCCCCAGGCGGGCCAGGGCGGTCACCGGGTCCTCGCTGATCCGGCCGCGGGCGAGCAGGGTCCACGCGTGGTGGCCGGCCGGGGCGGTGCCACCGGTGCGCACCACCAGCACCGGGTCGCCGTGGAAGACCGTCTCGTGGGGCAGCTCGGGCACGGTGCCCTCGAGCCCGACGTGGGCCACCACCGGGGGGATGACCGGCGTGGTGCGGCGCACGTGGGGCGCCAGCGCCGGGAGCCGGCGCGGGTCCATCGCCACCACCACGACGTCGGCGTCGACGTCGCCGCCGGCGGTGCTCACCCCACGCACCCGGCCCTCACGGACCTCGAGGTCGCGCACCCGGGTGCCGGTCTCCACCTGCACCCGTCGCGTCGCGAGCCGGGCGGCGAGGGCGTCGGTCAGCCCCGCCATGCCGCCGGGCACGGTCCACGAGCCGAAGTTCTGCTCGACGTAGCTCCACAGCCCCACCCAGGCCGGCACGTCGCGCAGCGCGTGGCCCTCGATCACGGCCGCCGTCCCGGCGATCAGTCGGAGCCGCTCGTCCTTGCGGAAGGTCCGGCGCAGCACCTTGTGCAGCGTGAGCCGGGTGGCGAGCAGGGCCCTGGTGTGGTCGCCGGCCAGGTCCCGGGAGTACGGCCGCTCGAAGTAGTCGCGGCGCAGCGCCGCCCAGTCGTCGGCGAAGGCGTCGACGTGCTCGACCCAGGCGGTGCCGGCACCGGGGCCCAGCGCCGCGTCGACGGCGGCGAGCTGGTCGGCGCGACCCGCCGGCAGGTCGAGCTCGGTGCCGTCCTCGAACCGGTGGCGTCGCAGCGGGTCGACGGGCACCAGCTCGAGCTCGCGCTCCAGCGGCCTGCCGGACTTGCGGAACAGGTCGCGGGCCACGGCGGGCAGCAGCGTGTGGGTGGGGCCGGCGTCCCAGGTGAAGCCGTCGCGCTCGACCCGGCCCAGCGCGCCGCCGAGCGTGTCCCGGGCCTCGAGGACGGTCACGTCGTGGCCGAGCTTGGCCAGCCGGGCGGCGCTGGCGAGGCCGGCGTACCCGCCGCCGACCACCACCACCCGTGCCATGGCGGTCACCCTAGGGGGCGCCTCCCCGGACCTCCTCGGGCCTCCCTGGTGGCGCTCGCGCTCAGCCGCCCTCGACCTCCACCTCGACGGCACCGGTCATCCGCAGCAGCTCCTCGGCGGTGGTGCTGAACACCGCAGCGGGGTGGCCCGCCGCCGCCCAGACGACCGCGTGCCGCCGCAGCCACGGGTCGAGGTAGGTCGGCACCGGCGCGGGGTGCCCGAGCGGGGAGACCCCGCCGATCACCTGGCCGGTGTGGCGGCGCACGAAGTCCGGGCTCGCCCGGCGCAGGGCCGGTACGCCGATCCGCGCGGCGACCGCCTCGGTGTCGACCCGGTGCGCCCCGCTCGTGAGCAGCAGCAGGGGCGTGCCCTCGCCGTCGGGGCCCGCGTCGGCCGCGGCGGGGACGGCGAACAGCAGGCTGTTGGCGATCGCACCCACCTCGCAGCCGAGCGCCCGGGCGGCCAGCGCGGCGGTGTGGACCCCCTCCGGGAGCACCACGACGCGACCGGTGCCGCCGCGGGTCGCCAGGGTCTCGCGGAAGCGGGTGATCCCCGCGTGCTCGGTGGTCACGGGGTCGTCCATGGCCGGCACCGTACCGGTCGTGCGGACCCTTGACGGGTTGTCGGAGGGCGGGTGTACCTTGAAGTCGTTCGAACACCTGTTCGACGACCGCCTCGGTGGGGGATGACCTCGACCCCCGTCCCCCACCGGGGCACCCAGCGGGTCGAGACGGCTGCGAGCAGACGAGGAGCACGAGGTGCGGCGTTACGACGACCCGGTGGAGGTCCGCAAGGGTGCGGAGGAGGACCCCGAGCAGTTCCTGTGGCGGGGCCGGCTGTGGCAGGTGCGCGAGGTGGTGGCGCACTGGGTGGAGACCGGGGCCTGGTGGGCCCGTCCGACCGCCGGCGAGGCCGGGACCGACCTGCTGCGCGAGCAGGAGGTGTGGCGGGTGACCGCGGCCCGGGGAAGGGTCGCCGCGCTCGCCGCGATCGGGGCCCGCACCACGGGCGGCGCCCCGGTCGAGGACCCCGGCTACGGGGTGTTCGACCTGGTCTTCAGCTGGGCCGACGGCAGCTGGCAGCTCGCCCGGGCGATGGACTGAGGGGAGCGAGGGAGATGAGCACCACCGTCGACTACTCGCCGCCTGCCTTCCTGCCGGCCGCCACCCACGCCTACCTCGAGCGGGCGGCGACCTCGCTGCGTGAGGCCATCACCAGCACCGGGGTGCCCGAGCGCTACGCCCAGGCCCACGTCTCGGCGCTGCGCGCCACGGCCGCGCTGCTCGCCGCCCGGGCCCGTCCCACCACCGCTCGCCGCTCCCGGCAGAAGAACGCCTGGGTGCTGCTGGCCGAGGTCGCTCCCGAGCTCGAGGAGTGGGCCACGTTCTTCGCCGCCGGCGCCGGCAAGCGGGCGGCGGCCGAGGCGGGCTCGCGGCGGGCGGTGACCGCGCGGGAGGCCGACGACCTCGTCCGGGACGCCGACCGCTTCCTGGCGCTGGTCGAGACCTCGCTGGGGCTCACCGAGCACGCCCCCATCCGCGTCGCCTGAGCCGGGCCGCACGGTGTCCGACCCCTTCGTCCACCTGCACGTCGCCTCCGGCTACTCGCTGCGCTACGGCGCCTCGCACCCCCACGTCCTCGTGGAACGGGCGGCGGAGCAGGAGATGGACGCGTTGGCGCTGACCGACCGCGACGGCACCTACGGCGCGGTCCGCTTCGCCAAGGCAGCGCTGGCCCACCGGGTGCGCCCGATCCTCGGGGTCGACCTCGCGTTCCGGCCCGACCCCGAGCCGCGGGCGCCCGGATCCCGCGCCGAGGTGCGCGCAGCTCCGGCCCGCACCCCGGTGCGTGGCGGCGCCAGCCGCGACCTCGGGCTGCCCCGGGTCGTCTTCCTGGCGCAGGGACGCCGCGGCTGGGCCTCGGTGTGCCGGCTGGTCTCGGCGGCCCACGGCGCCTCGGCGGCCCCGGCGCGCCGGGGGGAGCTGCGCGGCACCGGGTCGGGCGAGCGCGGGGTGCCGGTGTGCAGCGCGGCGATGGTCGCCGAGCACGTCGCCGGGCAGCCGGTGCGGGTGCTGCTCGGCCCGGCCTCCGACCTGGGCCTGGCCGCCACCCGCCGACGCGACGACCTCGCCGCGCAGGTGCTGGCGCGCTGGGTCGAGCTGGTGGGGGCCGAGCAGCTGGCGGTCGAGCTGACCTCCCACCGGCTGCGCGGCGACGGCCCCGGCAGCTCGGTCCACGCCGCCCGGATGCTGGGGGTGGCCTCGCGGCAGGGCCGCCGGGTGCCGGTCGTGCTCAGCAACGCGGTCCGCTTCGCCGACCGGCTCGACGCCCCCACCACCGACGTCCTCGACGCCACCAGGCGGCTGGTCCCGATGGACCTGCGCCACCTCGACCGCCGCAACGCCGAGGGCTTCTTGAAGTCCGGCAAGCAGATGCACGACGTGGCCGAGGAGGTGTGCCGCGCCGCCGGCACCGGCAGCGCGTCCGCCCTCCTGGCCGGGACCCGCGCGGTCGCCGACCAGTGCGTGCTCGACCCGGCGGCCGACCTCGGCCTCGGGGACGTGCACTTCCCCGAGCTCGAGCTCTCCACCACGCGCGTCCCGGCGCGGGTGGGGGCCGAGGCGCCCGCGGACGCCGTGCTGCGCGCCCGCTGCGAGGGGGCGGTCGGTAGGCGCTTCGGCGACGTCGGGCGGCAGCGGATCTGGAAGCGCCTCGACGACGAGCTCGAGACGATCCGCCACCTCGGCTACGCCTCCTACTTCCTCACCGTCGGCGACGTCACCGAGATGATCCGCAGCCTCGGCATCCGCAGCGCCGCGCGCGGCTCGGGCGCCGGCAGCCTGGTCAACTACCTGCTCGGCGTCTCCGGGGTCGACCCGATCCGCCACGGGCTGCTGATGGAGCGGTTCCTGTCCCCGCTGCGCCGCTCGCTGCCCGACATCGACGTCGACGTGGAGTCCGCCCGCCGGCTCGAGGTGTACGACGCGATCCTGGCGCGCTACGGACCCGAGCGCTGCGCGACCGTCTCGATGATGGACACCTACCGGGTGCGCCACGCGATCCGCGACGTGGGGGCGGCGCTCGGCATGCCCGTGGGTGAGGTCGACGCCATCGCCAAGGCGTTCCCGCACGTGCGGGCGCGCGAGGCCCGGATGGCGCTGCGCGACCTGCCCGAGCTGCGCGCCACGGGCCTGGCCCGCGAAGCCGCGGCGGGGGAGTGGGGCAGCTTCGACCTGTTCTTCCGGCTGGTGGAGAGCCTGGACGGCCTGCCCCGGCACATCGCGATGCACCCCTGCGGCGTGCTGCTCTCCGACCGCACCCTGCTCGAGCGCACCCCCGTCGAGCGCAGCTTCCTCGGCTACCCGATGAGCCAGTTCGACAAGGACGACGTCGAGGACCTCGGCCTGCTCAAGCTCGACGTGCTCGGGATCCGGATGCAGTCCTCGATGGCGCACGCGGTCGCCGAGATCGAGCGCGTCGAGGGTCACCACGTCGACCTCGACGACGAGACCCAGGTGCCCTTCGACGACCCCACCACCTACCGGATGATCTCCAGCGCCAAGACGCTCGGCATCTTCCAGATCGAGTCGCCCGGCCAGCGCGAGCTGGTCGGCAAGTCGGGGATCGAGGAGTTCTCCGACATCGTCACCGACATCTCGCTGTTCCGCCCCGGGCCGGTCAAGAGCGACATGATCACGCCCTACCTCGAGGCCAAGCAGGGCTGGCGGCTGCCGCGCTACGTCCACGACGACCTGCGCCCGATCCTGCGCGACACCCGCGGCGTGGTCGTCTTCCACGAGCAGGTCATCGAGATCATCGCCCAGCTCGCCGGCTGCTCCTACGCCGAGGGCGACGAGCGTCGGCGCGCTCTGGGCGACCGCGACGGCATGGCCGAGACCCGGGCCTGGTTCGTCCCGCGGGCGCTGGGGCGCGGCTACCCGCTCCCGGTGGTCGAGCAGGTCTGGACGGTGGTCGAGGCCTTCGCCTCCTTCGGGTTCTGCAAGGCCCACGCCGCCGCGTTCGCGCTCCCGACCTTCCAGTCGGCCTGGCTCAAGGCCCACTACCCGGCCCACTTCATCTCCGGGCTGCTCACCCACGACCCGGGGATGTACCCCAAGCGGCTGATCCTCGACGACGCCCGCCAGCTCGGCATCGCCGTGCTCGGGCTCGACGTCAACGCCAGCGCGGCGGCCTACACCGTGGAGCGGCTGGTCGACGGCTACGGCATCCGGCTCTCGCTGAGCGAGGTGCGCGGCATCACCGACGCGGAGGTACGCCGCCTGGTCGCCGGCCGGGAGGGCGCGCCGTACGCCTCGCTGACCGACCTGTGGCAGCGCGCCCGGCCCTCGCGCCCGGTGGTCGAACGGCTCGTGGAGGCGGGCGGGCTCGACAGCGTCTACGGCCTCGACGCGTGCGAGGGCGGCGGTCGCCGTCACCGGGTGACGCGGCGCGACCTGCTGCTCGAGGTGGGCGACCTCGACCGGCTGCAGCGGGCGTCGTCCCGGGCCGAGCTGCGCCGGGCGCGGGGGATCTCCCGCCCGGGCCCGGCGCGGGAGGGGACGTCGGGCCCGCTCCCGGACCGCGGGTCGGTGCAGCTCACCCTCGACCTCGGCGACCCCGACCGGCAGCGGGTCAGCGGGCTGCCCGAGATGACGCCGGCCGACCGGGTGCGCGCCGAGCTCGAGGTCCTCGGTCTCGACGTCAGCCGCCACGTCGTGGACTTCCACGCCGAGTTCCTCGACCGGCTCGGCACCACCCGCGCTGCGGGCCTGCTGGAGGCTCGCAGCGGGGCCGAGCTGCTGGTGGCGGGGGTCAAGGTCGCGACCCAGACGCCGCCGATCCGCTCGGGACGGCGGGTGGTCTTCCTGACGCTGGACGACGCCACCGGGCCGGTCGACGCCACCTTCTTCGAGGACGCCCAGGGCCCGTACGCCGCGACCGTGTTCGGGTCGTGGCTGCTGGTGGTCCGCGGGGTGCTGCGGCGCACCGGGCGGCGCGGCGTCTCGGTCCGTGCCACCGGTGCGTGGGACCTCGCCGCGCTCCACGACCTGTGGCAGGCCGAGGGGATGGCCGCGGTCCACGCCGAGCTGGCCCGGGTCCCGCGCGGCCACGGCCCGGCGGGCTCGGGCGCCGAGGGGGCCCCGTCCGACGCCGGCCCCAGCCGGGTCGTGGTGCACACCAGCGGCCGGCTCTCTCCGTACGCCGACGTCGCCCCGGCCGGCAGCAGCACCGGTGTGGTCACGGGAGCGGTGGCGCGCAAGCTCTGGCACCGCAGCCCCGGGAGCGCCGGGTGAGCGCCCCGCCGTGCGGTCCTGCGCCCGCGCCGTCAGCGGCAGGAGACCCCCTAGGGTGGGCGCCATGGAGCGCCCCCTCGAACGCCGCAACGCCGTGCGCACCGCCGTGGTGTGGGACGCCGTGCAGTCGGTGCTCGACGGCGGCACCCGTCGGGTCCTCGACATCGGCGGCGGCACCGGCGGCCTCGCGGTGCGGGTGGCCGCGCTCGGCCACGACGTCACCGTCGTCGACCCCAGCCCCGACGCGCTGGCCGCGCTCGGGCGTCGGGCCCACGACGAGGGCGTCTCGGACCGCGTCACCGGCGTCCAGGGCGACCTCGGCACCCTCGCCGAGGTGGCGCAGGAGGTCGACCTGGTGCTGTGCCACGGCGTGCTCGGGCTCGTCGACGACGCGGCCGTGGCGCTCGCCGCCATCGCCGGGGTGCTGCGACCGGGGGGCACGCTCTCGCTCCAGGTCGGGCAGCGTCACGCTGCCGTCCTGGCCCGGGCGATGGCCGGCCACTTCGCGCAGGCCCGTGACCTGCTCACCGCCACGAGCGGCGCCACCACGACCGAGCGACGCTTCACCGCCGAGGAGCTGCGCGAGCAGGTCGCCGCGGCCGGCCTCGAGGTCACCGCGGTCCACGGCGTCCGCGTCTTCACCGACCTGGTGCCCTCCTCGCTGCTCGACCTCGAGCCCGGGGCGAGTGCGGCGCTGCTCGAGCTGGAGCGCGCGGTGGCCGACCGTCCGGAGTACCTCACCGTCGCCAGCCAGCTGCACGTCCTGGCGGGGCTCGCCGCCGCCTGACCCGTCCGGGGGTCCTCGGTGAGGCCGTCCCCGGGGCCGGTCGACCCGTCGTGGGACTGCCCGATCCTGCACGTCGACATGGACGCCTTCTACGCCTCGGTGGCCACCCGCGACCGGCCCGACCTGCAGTCGGTGCCCGTGGTCGTGGGGGGCGGCCACCGCGGGGTGGTGCTGGCCGCCAACTACCCGGCCCGGCGCTTCGGCGTCCGCTCCGGGCTGCCGATGACCCGGGCCCGACGGATGTGCCCCGAGGCGGTGGTGCTGCCGCCCGACTTCGGCGACGTGGAGAGCGTCTCGTCCTCGGTGATGGAGATCTTCCGCCAGGTGACGCCGGTCGTGGAGGCGGTCTCCATCGACGAGGCGTTCCTCGACGTCTCGGGGGCGACGCGGCGGCTGGGCTCGCCGCGACGCATCGCCGAGCACGTCCGGGCCCGGGTGGCCGACGAGCAGCGGGTCACCTGCTCGGTCGGGGTCGCCGGCTCGGTGTCGGTCGCCAAGCTGGCCAGCCGCCGGGCCAAGCCCGACGGGGTGGTGGTGGTGCCACCCCGGGAGGTGACCCGGTTCCTGCACCCGCTCGACGTGGGGGAGCTCTACGGCGTCGGCGAGAAGACCCGCGAGCAGCTGCACCGGCTCGGGCTGCGCACCGTCGGCGAGGTCGCCCACACGCCGGTGGCCACGTTGCAGCGAGGGATCGGCCACGCGGCCGGCGCCCACCTGCACCACCTCGCCTGGGGCACCGACCGGCGCGCCCTGACCCCGCGGCGCGCCACCCACGAGCCCGACCGCAGCATGGGGGCCGAGGAGACCTTCGGGCGCGACACCGACGACCCCGCGGTGGTGGGGCGCGAGCTGCTGCGCCTCGCGGCCAAGGTCACCAGCCGGATGCGCGCCGCCGGGGTCGCGGGTCGCACGGTCGTGCTGCGGGTGCGCTTCGCCGACTTCACCACGATCACCCGCTCGCGGACCCTCACCGACGCCACGGACGTCACCGGGGAGGTCCACGGCACCGCGGCCGCCCTCTACGACGCGCTCGGGCTGCAGCGGGCCCGGATCCGGCTCGTCGGCGTCCGGGTGGAGGGCCTGGTCCCGCGCGAGCAGGTCCAGCGCCAGCTCGTGCTGGGAGCACGCGAGCGCGGGTGGGAGGACGCCGACCGGGCGGTCGACGCAGCGGCCAGCCGGTTCGGCGGCGGGGCCGTGCGCCGGGCGACGTTGCTGCAGGGCGAGCGTCCGTGACCTACCACCGATCTGGTCACTATTTGTGATCTCGCCTACCGCCACGCCCAACGCCTGCCTAGACTTGACGAACCGACGCTGGTCGCTCCCGGATCCCGGGGCGGACGTCGGGCACATGACTGGCGAGCCATCTGGGAGGACGACGTGCCACTCTCCGAAGAGGAGCTCCGTCTGCTCGAGCAGATGGAGCACGCGCTCGCGCAGGAGGACCCCAAGTTCGCCTCCACGCTGCGCGGCAGCGCGCTCGAGCGCACCGCCAAGCTCCGCACCGTCGGCGCCGCCGGCGTCTTCGTGCTCGGCATCGGCATGCTGATGGGCGGCGCCGTCTCGCAGCAGATCTGGCTGGCCGTCCTCGGCTTCCTGGTGATGCTGGGCTCGGCCACGCTGGGCCTGGCCGCGTGGCGCGGTCGGCACGCCCCCGCCGCGCAGCAGCCCCGCAGCGGCGAGGAGCAGCTCTTCGACTTCGACGACCACCCCCACCGCTTCGGCGTGATCGAGGGCGGCCGCGGCGCCAAGCGGAGCAAGGGGCCCCGGGCCCCCCGGGCGCCCCGCCGTTCCGGCCGTCCCAGTGCGCCCAAGCAGGGCACCTTCATGCAGCGCATGGAGCAGCGCTGGGAGCGCCGGCGCGAGCAGGGCTACTGAGCCCACCCCCCTCCACTACCCCCGGCCACCACCCACGCCCCGCGTCGTACGACGCGGGGCGTGCTGCGTCCCGCGGGAGGGGCGAGCGCGGTTGCCGGGTCAGCCGGCCGACAGCGAGGCCGGCCACCAGTGGCGGCGCCACCGGGCGACCCGCCCCTCGTCGGTGCGCAGCAGCCGCTGCCACCGGACCAGGGTCTGCTCGACCTCCTGGGTCCGCGCCGCCTCGCGCACCCCGCCGCCCGTGCGGCCACCGGCGTAGCGGATCCGCTCGACCTCGACCAGCAGCGCCTCGAGGGCCCTCAGGTCCTCCGGCGTGGCGGCGTCGGCCTGGGCGGCGACCCGCCGTGCCTGCTCGCGCGGCGTGCGGGACCGGGGCCAGGTGCGCCCCTCGTCGAGGACGACGGCGCGCAGCTCGTCCCAGGCGCCCTCGGCGGCCGCCTCGTCGGTGACCGACGGGCCGTCGGCCAGCCGCCGGCTGCGCTGACGTCGACGCAGGAGCGTCGGGCCGCCGGCGAGCAGGACCAGGCCGACCGGCACGAGCAGCGACCACCACGGCAGGCCGGCGTCACCGGCGCCGTCGGCGGAGTCCTCGGGCAGCGACTCCGGCTCCGCGGCGGCCTCGGGCGAGGCCTCGTCGCTGGGGGTCGGGGCCGCCGTCGGCTCGTCGGGCGACTGCCGGGTGTAGTCCGGGGTGGCGCCGGTGCGCCCGCCCGGGGTGGGCTCGAAGCGCACCCAGCCGGCACCGGAGAAGTAGAGCTCGGGCCAGGCGTGGCGGGTGTCGGAGGTGTAGAGCAGCCGGCCGTCGGGCTCTCGCTCGGGGGCCAGGAAGCCCACCGCGACCCGGGCCGGGATGCCGAGGGTGCGCGCCATGGTGGCCATCGCGGTGGCGAACTGCTCGCAGTAGCCGACCCGGTCGGTGGTCACGAAGTCGGCGAGCAGGTCCATGCCGGAGCCGTCGCGCTGCTCCAGGGAGTAGGTGAAGCCGCCGCTGGTGCGGAACCAGTCCTGCAGCGCGACCGCCTGGGCGAAGCCGCTGTCGGCGCCGCGGGTGACCTCGCGTGCGGTCTGCGCGATCACCGGCGGCAGGTCGCGGGGCAGCGCGGTGCCCGCCTCGCGCACGCTGGTCGGCGGCCGCAGCGCGCCGTCGAGCTGGGCGGCGGTGACGCGGGGGGTGAAGGCGCGGGCGGCGTACTCCAGGCCCAGCGGGGCCCGGCCGCGGACCAGCGCGACGTCGAAGGTGCGCTCGTCGTAGCGCCAGTTGCCCTCGACCTCGATCTCGCGCAGCGGGTAGGGCAGCGGCAGCCAGCTGGTGGTGTAGCTCGGCGCCAGCTCGAAGTCCCAGTCGGACTCGGGGCCGCCGGTGCCGGGGGCGAGACCCGGCGGGCCGGGGAGCACGCCGTCGGCCATCTGGTCGCTCGGCAGGTCGCGCTGCGAGGGCCGCCACTCCTGGCCGCTGAAGCGGTCGAGCACGGTGGTGCGGAGGTACGCCGTGTCGTCGGACTCGGTGCGCGCGTAGAGCAGCGGCGTGCCGGTCTGCTCGATCAGCTCGCGGCGCAGCGAGATGAAGGGGTTGACCGTGGTGTTGAGCCGCACGTCGCCCGCGCCGGTGCCCACCCCCTCGCCGAGACCGTCGTCGGGCAGGGCGTCGGTGACCGGCAGCAGCGGCGCGAGCAGCAGCGCGAGCACCACGGCCCCCAGCGCGACCTGCCAGACCAGGCCGCGACCCGGGTCGGCCACGGTGCGGCCGTCGTCGGGTCCGCGGTGCGGCAGGTCGTCGCCGCGACCCCGGCCCCAGCGGTCGTGGCGCTCGGCGGCGAGCAGCCGCACGAACAGCACCGCGCAGACCACGAACACCGGCAGCGCGAGGTCCTCGAGCAGGATCGTCACCGGCACGCTCAGCGCCACCAGGAGCGGCAGCGCGGCGAGCGGCGGCCGCCGCAGGCCGAGGGCGAGCACGTCGACGGCGTACACCACCAGCAGGCCGCACGCCGCCAGCAGTGCCTGGGTCGCGGTCGAGAAGGACTCGACCGGCGCGGCGTAGTAGTTCAGCGCGCGGGCGCCGTTCTCCACCAGGACCGCGAGCCGGGACAGCGACGCACCGGTCGGCACGACGCCGAGCAACGACGAGCCGGAGGCGAAGAAGGCGTTGAGCAGCAGCAGGCCGAGCACCGCCTGCACCGCCGCCACGGCGTACGACGCGACGCGCAGCCAGCGCAGCGCGCTTCCGGCGAGGGCCAGCACCAGGCCGCTGACGCCGACGGGCACGAGGAACCCCGACGGCTCGGCGATCATGCCGCTCCAGGAGAACAGCGCCACCCAGGCGGCGAGGAAGCCGACCACGGCGGGCACCGGCCGCCACGGCGCGCGGACCCGGGCGGGACGCACCCCGGGGGCGGGGGAGCCGGTGGGGGCCGCGGTCGGCGGGGCGGTCGTGGTCATCGGCCGAGCTCCTGCCAGGTGGCGCCGAGCGAGCCGCCGCGGGCGAGCGTGGCGGCGCGCCAGCCGTGGCGGCGCAGGTCGGCGGTGGCGGTGCTGCGGCCGGCGACCGCGGGAGTCCGGCCCCAGGAGTCGACGTCCAGCACCACGGCGTACGCCGCGTCCCCGGCGGCCGCGAGCCGGCCGAGCGTCCGCCGGTCGGCGTCGTCGAGGTCGCCGAGCACGGCCAGCAGCAGGCCGCCGTGCTGGCTCTCGTCGACCCAGTCGGTGGCCAGGGTGTGCTGCCGCGTGCCCGCCAGGACGGCCAGCCGCTCCAGCTGCTCGTGCACGCCGAGGGCCTTCGAGCCGCCGTGCCACTCGGGCGCCGCGCCGGCCCCGGCCGCGGTGACCAGGCGCACCTCGAAGCCCTGGGCGGAGAGGTGCTGCACCAGCGACGCGGCGGCGCTGACGGCGGCCTCCCAGGAGGAGTCGACGCCCCGGCCGCGGTGGTTGGCCAGCCGGTGGTCGAGCAGCAGCGTGCAGCGCAGCTGCCACTCCTGCTCCTCGCGGCGCACCATCAGCTCGTCGTTGCGGGCGCTGCTGGGCCAGTGGATGCGGCGCAGGTCGTCGCCGACGCGGTACTCCCGGATGGTGACGTCGGGGCTGCCGCCGCCGAGCAGCTCGCGCGCCCGGTTGTCGCCCGACCCGGCCCAGCGGCCGGTCAGCGGGATCCGGGGCAGCGGCACGGTGCGGGGGGTGACGAGCAGCGAGTCGCGCGAGTCGAGCTCCTGCTCGAGGTCGACCATGCCCAGCGGGTCGGCCACGTGCACCGTCACCGGCCCGACCGGGAACCGGCCGCGCGCGCTGGTGCGGATCAGGTAGCCCAGCGAGGTGCGGCCGCCGGTGGGCAGCGGGTCGACCACGAAGCTGCGCCGCGACCCGAGCTCGTCGGGCAGCCGCTCCTCGACCAGCAGCCGACCGGTGGTGCGGCCGTCGTTGCCGAGGGCGACCGCGACCTGTGCGGTGCCGCCGGCCTCGACGCGCAGCGAGCTGAGGTTGCGCCGCACCCACACCGTGCGCGGCGTACGACGGACCAGCAGCCAGGCCAGCAGGGGGACCGCCAGGGCCAGCAGGCCCATCCGGACGAAGTCGCGCTCGCCCACCTGGATGCCGCACAGCACCGCCGCCACGCCCGCGGCGAGGAAGCAGCGCCCCCGGAGGGTCAGGTCACGCACGCCTGCTGCTCGCACCGGAGCCGGACGCGGGGCCGGGGACCGGCACCTGCGCGAGGATCTGCTCGACCACCTGCAGCGCCGTGCGGCCCGCCATCGTCGACTCCATCGTGAGGAGCAGCCGGTGGGGCAGCACCTGCGGGGCGAGCTCGCGGACGTCGTCGGGCAGCACGTAGCCGCGGCCCTGCATCGCCGCCCAGGTGCGGGCGGCGCGGACGAGCTGGAGCGTGGAGCGGGGGGAGGCGCCGAGCCGCAGGTCGGGGGAGCGCCGCGTCGCGGTGGCCAGCGCCACGGCGTACTGCTGGACGGCGGGGGAGACGTGCACCCGGCCGGTGACCTCGATCAGCTTGCGGACCTCGGCGGCGTCGGTGACCGGCTCGAGCTCGTCGATGGGGCTGGTGCCCTCGCGCGCCGAGAGCATGGCGATCTCGGCCGCCTCGACGGGGTAGCCCATCGAGAGCCGCACCATGAAGCGGTCGCGCTGCGCCTCGGGCAGCGAGTAGGTGCCCTCCATCTCGATGGGGTTCTGCGTCGCGATCACCATGAACGGCGACTCCAGGCCGTACGTCGACCCGTCGACGGTGACCTGGGCCTCCTCCATGCACTCGAGCATCGCGGACTGCGTCTTGGGGCTGGCCCGGTTGATCTCGTCGCCGACCACGATGTTGGCGAAGATGCCGCCCGGCCGGAACTCGAAGAGCCGGGTGTCCTGGTTGAACACCGAGACGCCGGTGACGTCGGAGGGCAGCAGGTCCGGGGTGAACTGGATCCGTCGGACCGAGCAGTCGATGGAGCGGGCCAGCGCCTTGCTCAGCATCGTCTTGCCGACGCCGGGCACGTCCTCGATGAGCAGGTGGCCGCCGGAGAGCAGCACCACCAGCGCGGTGCGGGCGATCTCGACCTTGCCCTCGATGACGGTGGCGACGTTGGCCTGGATGCGCTCGGCGACGAGGCGGACCTCGTCGACCTCGCCCCCGGACAGGCCGGCGTCGCGGCGGCCCTCGGCCGTCACGTCGGTCCTCACGTCGCTCACCACTCGCCCTCCACCTGCTCCACGTCGCTCCACCGCCCACCACCCGGGCGACCTCGTCGCGGCGCAGGGGCGGGGTTGGACCCCAGTGAACCCCATGGGGCCACACGGCGGGGGTGCTCGCGATCCGGGCCGGGGAGCCCCGACCTGCGGCGACGCGGGCGAAAGGGGTGCGCGGGGGCGTGAAAGTGGTTGCTGGTGGAGGGAAGTGGTGTAAAGTGGAGCGCAGTGGAGGAAGCAGGAGTCCTTCGGGGTCGATGAGGGGGGACAGCGGATGTTCTCCGGCACCTACACCCCGAAGCTCGACGAGAAGGGTCGCCTGTTCCTCCCGGCGAAGTTCCGCGAGGAGATGAAGGAGGGGCTCGTGATCACCCGTGGCCAGGACCGCTCCCTCGACCTCCGCACCCGCGCCGACTTCGACGTGTTCACCGAGAAGTTCAAGAACGCCTCGCAGACCGACGCCCGCCTGCGGGCCTACGGCCGGATGCTGTTCGCGCTCGCCTCCGAGCAGGTCCCCGACAAGCAGGGCCGGGTCTCGCTGACCCCGGAGCTCCGGGAGTACGCCGGGCTCGGTCGCGACGCCGTGGTCATCGGCATCTACGACCGGGTCGAGATCTGGGAGCCGGCCGCCTGGTCGCGCTACACCGCCGACCAGGAGCAGGCGTTCGCCAACCTCTCCGAAGAGGTCTTCCCCGGCTTCTGACCCACCCGCTCCACCCGTCCCCACCCCGCTCCACCGTCACAACTCCACAGCGAGATCGCAGGGCGAGGCTCACGTCCGCTCCTCCCGGTCGTCTGACGCACCTTCCCCGGTGTCAGAAGGCCCGCTTCCCTCCACGGGGCGAGCGGACGGAGAACCTGGCCCTGCGATCCGCCCGCTGCCGGTCCGGCAGCGCCCAGTCCCGCACCAGTCACAGCAGCGCTCCACCGAGGGGGGTCGACACCATGAGCACCACGCACACCAGCCACATCCGTCGTACCGCCCAGGACGCCCCGTTCGCCGGGGCGCCGCCGGTCGGTGCCGGTCCCGGCGGGCGCCGCGTCCGCGAGGAGGCCCGCGACCAGGTCGTGGTGATGGCCTTCTCGGCGCTGGCCTCCTGCGGGGTCGCCGTGCTGCTGATGCTCCTCGTCCAGGTCGCAGGCTAGGTACGCCGCGCCCATGCCAGGTCCCCGCCACGTCCCGGTCATGCTCGACCGGGTCGTCGCCCTCCTCGCGCCCGCGCTCGAGCGTCCGGGCTCGACCTTCCTCGACGCCACGCTCGGTCTCGGCGGCCACACCGAGGCCGTCCTCGAGCGCTGCCCGCAGGCCCGCGTGGTCGGCGTCGACCGCGACCGCCACGCCCTCGAGCTGGCCGGCGAGCGCCTCGCCCCCCACGCCGAGCGGCTGACCCTCGTGCACGCGGTGTACGACGAGATCCCCGACGTCCTCGACGACCTCGGCCTGCGCCACCTCGACGGCGTGCTCTTCGACCTCGGGGTCTCCTCGATGCAGCTCGACGTCCGCGAGCGCGGGTTCGCCTACGCCGAGGACGCCCCGCTCGACATGCGCATGGACGACACCGTCGGCCGGACCGCCGCCGACGTGCTCAACACCTACGAGCTCGGCGACCTGGTGCGGGTGCTGAGCCGCTACGGCGAGGAGAAGTTCGCGCGCGCGATCGCCCGCGCGGTCGTCAAGGCCCGGGAGACCGAGCCCTTCACCCGGTCGGCCCGCCTGGTCGAGCTGCTCTACGACACCATCCCGGCGCCCGCGCGGCGTACCGGCGGACACCCGGCCAAGCGCACCTTCCAGGCGCTGCGCATCGAGGTCAACGACGAGCTCGGCGTCCTGGAGCGGGCGGTCCCGGCCGCCGTGGCCGCCACGCCGGTGGGCGGACGCGTCGTGGTGATGAGCTACCACTCGCTCGAGGACCGCCTCGTCAAGCGCGTCTTCACCGCCGGCACCACCTCCACGGCGCCCCACGACCTCCCGGTCGTGCCCGCCGACCTCGAGCCGCCGCTGCGGTCGCTGACCCGCGGCTCGGAGAAGGCCACGCCCGAGGAGATCGCCCAGAACCCGCGAGCCGCCTCGGTGCGGCTGCGCGCCGTCGCTCGCGTCAACACCAACCGGGGAGACCACGCCGCATGAGCACCTCGTCCTCACAGGCCGCCTCCGGCCGCCGCCTCCCCCGCTTCGCCGAGGCCGCCGTCGAGCGGGCCCGGCTGACCGTCGTCCCGGCGCGGTCGCTGGGTCGCACCCAGGCCGCCCGCACGCCCTTCGCGGTGCTGGTGCTGGTGGTCCTCGCCGCCGGCGTCGTGGGCCTGCTGATGTTCAACACCCAGATGCAGCAGACGTCGTTCACCGCGACGGCGCTCCAGGACCGGGCCACCGAGCTCACCGCGCGCAAGCAGGCGCTCGACCTCGAGCTCGACGCGCTGCGCGACCCCCAGCAGCTGGCGCAGTCCGCCCGCGACCTCGGCATGGTGGCGCCGCAGACGCCCGCCTTCGTCCGGCTCAGCGACGGCCGGGTGCTGGGCACCCCGACCCCGGCCGGCGGCGGCGACGCCGTGCAGGTCACCCCCGGCCCGTCGAAGAAGCCCGCGGAGATCGAGCGCCGCACCGTCGTCGTCGAGGCGACGCCGCGTCGCGGCGCCGACGCCGCGAACCCGTCCGGCGACACCCCCTGAGCCTCCGCCGGGACCACCCGCCGAGCCGATAGACAGAGCACCCCGCCCCACGGCCCGCCCGGGCCCGCGACCCACGGAGTCACCACGTGAGCCCAACCCGCCGCTCCCCGCGCGGGACGACCCACCTCCGCCTCCGGGTGGCGCTGATCGGGGTCGCGATGCTGCTCTCGCTGTTCGCGGGCCGCCTGGTGCAGATCCAGGGCATCGACGCCGCGTCGTACGCCGCCCGCGCGGAGTCCTCGGGCCTGATGACGCTCGACCTGCCGGCCAGGCGCGGTCGCATCCTGGACCGCAACGGCGAGCCGCTCGCCGAGTCGGTGGCCGGACTGATGGTGGTCGCCGACCCCCAGGCCGCCGCCCCCAACGCCGACGCGATCGCCCAGATCCTGGCCGACCGGCTCGACCTCGACTACTTCGAGGTGCGCGAGAAGCTCACCGAGAAGGACACCCGCTTCGTCTACGTCGCCCGGCGCGTCCCCTCCACGCTCGCCTCCGCGGTCGTGGCCGAGCTGCGCGAGAAGGAGTACGCCGGCATCGACACCCGTCCCGACCCGCTGCGCAGCTACCCCTCCGGCGACGTCGCCGGCAACGTGATCGGCTTCCTGGCCGAGGACGGCGAGCCGGCCGCCGGCCTGGAGCTGGTCTTCGACTCGCTGCTGGCGGGCAAGGACGGCCGCGAGACCTACGAGGTCGGCGGCGGCAACCGGATCCCGCTCGGCGACAACAGCCGGGTCGCCCCGGTCGACGGCAAGGACCTCACGCTCACCATCGACCGCGACGTGCAGTGGTACGCCCAGCGGGTGCTGTGCAACACCGTCCAGACGGTGCAGGCCGAGTCCGGGGTCGCGATCGCGATGGACACCCGCACCGGCGAGCTGCTCGCGCTGGCCGACTGCACCGGCACCGAGCCCGGCATGACCCCCGCTGCGGTGGCCAAGGCGCAACGCAGGCTGGTCAGCACCGCGGTGGCCGACGTCTACGAGCCGGGGTCGGTGGAGAAGGTCCTGACCTTCTCCTCGCTCATCGACGCGGGCAAGGTGGCCCCCGAGACCAAGCTGACCGTGCCCGGCGAGCTCCAGGTCCTCGACCGGCGCATCGGCGACTGGTTCGACCACGGCACCTTGAAGATGACGGTGGCCGGGGCGCTGGCGCAGTCGAGCAACATCGGCACCAGCATCGCCGCGGGCCAGTTCACCCCGCAGGAGCTGCACGACTACCTGACCCGCTTCGGACTCGGCGAGAAGACCGGGGTGGGCCTGCCGGGCGAGAGCCGCGGCCTGCTGACCGACCCCGCCGAGTGGTCGGCGCTGAGCCGGGCCCAGATCGCCTTCGGCCAGGGCGTCTCGGTCAACGCGCTGCAGATGGCCGCCGCCGTCAACGCCCTCGGCAACGACGGCGAGCTGGTCGAGCCGAGCATCGTCGAGGGCCGCCAGCGGCTGAGCTCCGGCGAGGAGGTCGGCACCGCCACCGCCACCAAGCGTCGCGCCGTCAGCAGCGAGGCGGCCCGCAAGACCGCCGAGATGATGGAGCTCGTGACCACGCCCGACGTCGGCACCGCGCCGGGCGCCGGCATCCAGGGCTACCGCGTCGCCGGCAAGACCGGCACCGCCCAGCAGGCCGGCGGCGAGTGCAACTGCTACGCCACCGGCGGCAAGGCCGTCTCCTTCGGCGGCTTCGCGCCGGCCGACGACCCGCGCTTCACCGTCTACGCGATGGTCAACAAGCCCAAGATCGGCGGCAGCGGCGGTGGCACCACCGGTCCGATCTTCCGCAAGATCCTGGCCTACCTGCTGCAGAAGTACGCCGTGGCGCCGACCGGCACCCTCCCGCCGAGCCTGCCCACCGAGTGGAGCAGCGGCCAGGACCTCGGCGTCCCCTCGCCGAGCAGCCTGCGCCCGGGCCAGGGCGAGGTCGACAGCGACGACCTCGCGGACGACTCCGGCGACGCCTCGGACGGCACCACCGCCGGGTCGACGTCGGCCTCCGACTAGGTAGCCTCGACCGGTGCCCGAGCCCCGTCCCACCCGCCCGAGCTCGCCGCCACCGCTCTCGCTCGGCGAGGTCAGCGCCCTCACCGGCGCCGCCCTGACCCCGTCCGGCGCCGCCGCCCTCGAGGTCACCGGGCTCACCCTGAGCTCCCAGCGGGTCTGCCCCGGCGACGTGTACGCCGCCCTCCCGGGCGCCCGCGCCCACGGTGCGGCGTACGTCGCCGAGGCCGTCGCCGCCGGGGTCGTCGCCGTGCTCACCGACGCCGAGGGGGCCGCGGTCGTCGCCCGGACGCTGGCCGAGCAGGCCCCCGGCCTCGAGGTGCCGGTGCTGGTCGTCGAGCAGCCGCGGGCGGTCCTCGGCGCACTGGCCTCGCGGGTGTACGCCGACCCGGCCCGCGCCCTGACCCTGGTGGCCGTCACCGGCACCCAGGGCAAGACCACCACGACCCGCCTGCTCGAGGGCGGGCTCACCGCCGCCGGGGTGGTCGCCGGGGTCGTGGGCACGGTCGGGACCCGGATCGCGGGCGAGGACGTGCGCTCGACGCTGACCACCCCCGAGGCGCCCGACCTGCACGCGTTGTTCGCGGTGATGGTGGAGCGCGGCGTCGAGGCGTGCGCGATGGAGGTCTCCAGCCACGCGCTGGTGATGGGACGCGTCGACGGCGTCGTGTTCGACGCGGCCGCGTTCCTCAACCTGGGCCGCGACCACCTCGACTTCCACCGCGACCTCGAGGACTACTTCGCGGCCAAGGCCTCGCTGTTCACCCCCGAGCGCACCCAGCGCGGCCTGACCAACGTCGACGACGCCTTCGGTCGCCGCCTCCTGCGGGTGGCCACGGTGCCGATGGCGACCTTCTCGGCCACCGGCGCGGAGGCCGACTGGCGGGCCGTCGACGTGGTCAGCGCGCCGGGTGGCTCGGAGTTCACGGTGCTGGGCCCCGACGGCCTCTCGGTCCGCACGCGGGTGCCGATCGCGGGCGCGTTCAACGTCGCCAACGCGCTGTGCGCGATCGCGGTGGCGGGGGAGGCCGGGCTCGATCCCGCGGTCGTGGCCCGCGGCATCGCGGCCTCCGGCGGCGTGCCGGGCCGCCTGGAGCGCGTCGACGCCGGCCAGGACTTCCTCGCCGTCGTCGACTACGCCCACAAGCCCGACGCCGTGCAGGCGGCGATGGACACGCTGCGCCCCCTCACCGCGGGTCGGCTGGTGCTGGTGATCGGCGCCGGCGGCGACCGCGACACCGGCAAGCGACCCGTGATGGGCGAGATCGGCGCACGCCTGGCCGACGTGCTGGTCGTCACCGACGACAACCCCCGCAGCGAGGAGCCGGCCGCGATCCGGGCCGCGCTGCTCGCCGGCGCCGCGCAGGTGCCCGAGGCCGAGCGCGCCGAGGTGGTCGAGGTCGACGGGCGCCGCGACGCGATCCGCCGGGCGGTCGCCCTGGCCGGGCCCGGCGACACCGTGGTCGTGGCCGGCAAGGGCCACGAGACCGGCCAGGAGGTCGCCGGACGGGTGCACTCCTTCGACGACCGCGAGGAGCTCCGCGCCGCGATCGAGGGGGCACGCCGGTGATCGCGCTGTCGCTGGCCCAGGTCGCCGACATGGTCGGCGGCGAGCTCCACGACGCCGACCCCGACGTCGAGGTCACCGGCCCGGCCTTCCTCGACACCCGTACGCCGGAGCCCGGCGGCCTGTTCGTCGCCTTCGTCGGGGAGCACGCCGACGGTCACGACCACGCGGCGGCGGCCGTCGCGGCCGGCGCGGTCGCCGTGCTCGGCACCCGCCCGACCGGGGTGCCCACCGTCGTGGTGCCCGACGCCCAGCGGGCGTTGCAGCAGCTGGCCCGCCGGGTGCTCCGCCGCCGTCATCGCACCGACCACGCGCGCGGCCGCGAGCCGCTGGAGGACCCCGAGGCGCTGGTGGTCGTCGCGATCACGGGCTCGCAGGGCAAGACCAGCGCGAAGGACATGCTGGCGCGCGTGCTCGCCGCCGCCGGCCCCACCGTCGCCACCGCCGGGTCGTTCAACAACGAGCTCGGGCTGCCGCTGACCGTGCTGCGCCTCACCGAGGAGACCCGGTTCCTGGTGCTCGAGATGGGTGCCCGCGGCATCGGCCACCTCACCGAGCTCTGCGCGATCGCCCCGCCCCAGGTCGCGCTCGTCCTCAACGTCGGCAAGGCCCACCTCGGCGAGTTCGGGTCCCGGGCCAACATCGCCCGGGCCAAGGGCGAGATCGTCGAGGCCCTGAACCCGGCGTCCGGCGTGGCGGTGCTCAACGCCGACGACCCCCTGGTCACCGACATGAACACCCGGGTGCAGCCCGCGGGGGACGTCGCCACGGTCCGCTTCGGGGCCGGCGAGGACGCCGACGTGCGCGTGGGCGGGCTGGTGCTGGACGACCTGGGCCGGCCCTCCTTCGACCTGACCCACGCCGGCACCACCGAGCACGTCGCCCTGCAGCTGCTCGGCGCCCACCAGGCCACCAACGCCGCGGCCGCCGCGGCGGTCGGCGTCGCCGTCGGGCTCGACCTGGTGGACGTCGCGGCCAGCCTGCGCGACATCGCGGTGCTCTCGCGCTGGCGGATGGAGCTGGCCGAGCGGGCCGACGGCCTGGTCGTGGTCAACGACGCCTACAACGCCAACCCCGACTCGATGCGGTCGGCGGTGGAGACGCTGGCCGGCATCGGGGCGCGCTCGGGCCGTCGTACGGTCGCGGTGCTGGGGGAGATGCGCGAGCTCGGGCCCGACGCCGAGGCCGAGCACCGGGCCGTCGGCGCGCTGGCCGCCCGGCTCGGCGTGGACGTCGTCGTGGTGGTCGGCGAGGGGGCCGCCGGCACCGCCGCGGCGCTGCGCGAGGCCGGGCACCCCGCGACACACCAGGTCCGGGGCGTGGCCGAGGCCTCGTCCTGGTTGCGCGAGAATGTCGGCGGTCCGGACGTGGTGCTGGTGAAGGCATCGCGGTCCGGCCGCCTCGAGCAGGTGGCCCAGACGCTGCTCGAGGACCACGACGCGCCGACCGCCGGCGCGCGTCGAGAGGAGGGCGGGCGTTGAGAGCGATCCTGCTCGCCGGCGGACTGTCGCTGGTGCTGACCCTGGTGGGCACCCGCTACGCCATCATCGTGCTCGCGCGGCACGGCTACGGCCAGCTCATCCGCGACGACGGACCCACCACCCACCACACCAAGCGCGGCACCCCCACCATGGGCGGGCTGGTCATCGTGCTGGCCTCGGTGCTGTCCTACCTGGCGGCCTGCCTGGTCACCGGCCGGACGCCGAGCGCGTCGGCGCTGCTGCTGATGTTCCTGTTCGTGGGGCTGGGCACGGTCGGCTTCCTCGACGACTACATCAAGATCTCCCGGCAGCGCAGCCTGGGGCTGCGCAGCCGCGCCAAGTTCATCGGCCAGACCCTGGTCGCGCTGGTCTTCGGCGGCCTCGCCCTGGCGCCGTGGCTGGAGGACTCCCGCGGCCAGACCCCCGCGGGGCAGACCATCTCGCTGATCCGCGACCCCCAGGACTTCACCCTCCCCGCGATCCTCGTGGTGCTGTTCATCTGGCTGCTGATCGCCGGCACCAGCAACGCGGTCAACCTCACCGACGGCCTCGACGGCCTGGCGGCGGGCGCGTCGGTGATGGTCTTCGGCGCCTACACGCTGGTCAACATCTGGCAGAACAACCAGTGGTGCGGCCGTGAGCCCGGGCCCACCTGCTACGAGGTCCGCGACCCCCTCGACCTCGCGATCTTCGCCGCCGCGATCACCGGCGCCTGCTTCGGCTTCCTGTGGTGGAACGCCTCGCCCGCCAAGATCTTCATGGGCGACACCGGCTCGCTGGCGCTGGGCGGTGCCCTCGCGGGCCTCGCCGTGCTGACCCGCACCGAGTTCCTGCTCGCCCTGCTCGGCGGCCTGTTCGTGATCCAGACCCTGTCGGTGATCCTCCAGGTCGGCTTCTTCAAGGCCACCAGGGGCAAGCGGCTGTTCCGGATGGCCCCGCTGCACCACCACTTCGAGATGCTCGGCTGGGAGGAGATCACCGTGGTGATCCGGTTCTGGCTGATCGCGGGCATCTTCGTGGCCGCCGGCCTCGGCCTGTTCTACGCCGAGTGGGTGGCCGGCGTATGACGCGCGACGTCACCGACCTCGGCCGCGCCGGCGAGTGGGCCGGCGTCCGCGTGGTCGTGGCCGGCTTCGGCGTCTCCGGGTACGCCGCGGCCGACAACCTGACCTTCCTCGGCGCGAGCGTCGTCGCGCTGGACGAGTCCGAGGCCGGCGACCGCGTCGAGCGCGCCGACCTGCTCAGCAGCCTGGGTGCCACCGTCCGGCTCGGTCCGGGCAGCACCGCCACCCTGCCCGAGGACGTCGACCTCGTCGTCACCTCGCCGGGCTGGTCGCCGAGGTCGCCGCTGCTCGCCCAGGCCCTCGCCCGCGGCGTACCCGTGTGGGGCGAGGTGGAGCTGGCCTGGCGGCTGCGCGACCCCGAGCGGCCCGCGCCGTGGCTGGCCGTGACCGGCACCAACGGCAAGACCACCACCACCCAGATGCTCGAGGCCATGCTGCGCGCGGGCGGGCACCGCACGGTCGCCGCCGGCAACGTCGGGCTGCCCCTCGTCGAGGCCGTGATGGACCCCGACCCCTACGACGTGCTCGCGGTCGAGCTCTCCAGCTTCCAGCTCCACTGGACCCACTCGGTCGCCGCGGAGTCCGCCGTGGTCCTCAACGTCGCCGAGGACCACCTGGACTGGTACGCCGGCCCGACCGCCATGGCCGACTACGCGGCCGACAAGGGCCGGGTCTACGAGCGCGTCCAGCGGGCCTGCGTCTACAACGTCGCCGACCCGGTCACCGAGCAGCTGGTGCGCGACGCCGACGTCGTCGAGGGCGCGCGCGCCGTCGGCTTCACCCTCGGCACGCCCGCGGTCGGGATGCTCGGCGTGGTCGACGACGTGCTCGCCGACCGTGCGTTCGTGGCGGACCGCGCCACCAGCGCCGCCGAGCTGTGCACCCTGGGCGACCTGGCCAGCGACGCGCCCCACTTCGTGGCCGACGCGCTCGCCGCCGCCGCCCTGGCCCGCTCCCACGACGTGACCCCGGCCGCGGTGCAGCAGGCGCTGCGCGCGTTCCGCCCCGACGGCCACCGCATCGCCGAGGTCGGCGTGCTCGAGGAGGTGCGCTACGTCGACGACTCCAAGGCGACCAACCCGCACGCCGCGCTGGCCTCGCTGCGGGCCTACGACCCCGTCGTGTGGGTCGCCGGCGGGCTGGCCAAGGGCGCCCGCTTCGACGACCTCGTCCAGGCCGTGCGCGACCGGCTGCGCGGTGTCGTGCTGCTGGGCCGCGACGCGCCGGTGGTCCGGGAGGCGCTGCAGCGACACGCGCCCGATGTGCCCGTGATCGAGGTGGCCGCCGGGGAGGATGACGGGCACGGACCGATGGACCGCGTCGTCGCGGGTGCTGCGTCCCTGGCTCGACCGGGGGACACGGTGCTCCTGGCGCCGGGGTGCGCGTCCATGGACATGTTCGCCGACTACGGCGCCCGCGGTGACGCCTTCGCCGCCGCGGTGCACCGCCGCCGGGGGACGAGCAGCTAGCGGCCCCCTCCCGGGGGAGCCCGAGGAGGAGCCCGGTGAGCGTCACCAGCCAGACCCGGCCAGCGGCGGCCCCGGCTCCCACGGGGGCGACCGGTCCGCGAGGTCGGCTGGCCGGCGCGCTGGCCCCGCTCGGCGCCCGCTGGCGCGTGGTCAAGCGCAGCCTGGAGCGGCCGCTCACGTCCTACTACCTGATCCTCGGCGGCACCTCGATGCTGCTCGCGATCGGCCTGATGATGGTGCTGAGCGCCTCGAGCGTCTACTCCTTCAAGGTCCACGACAGCAGCTACCACATCGTGCTCAAGCAGCTGACCTGGGTGGCGATCGGGCTGCCTGCCGCGTGGCTGGCCAGCCGCCTCGACCGGCGCTGGCTGCGCCGGCTGACCTGGCCCGCGGTGGGCCTGGCGGTGCTGCTGCTCGCGCTGACCCAGACCAGCCTCGGCTTCGCCGTCAACGGCAACCGCAACTGGCTCGCGCTCGGCCCGCTGACGATCCAGCCCTCGGAGGTCGCCAAGCTCGCCATCGTGCTGTGGGCGGCCGACGTGTACGCCAAGAAGGAGCGCCTGCTCGGCAGCCCGGTCCAGGCGCTGGTCCCGGTCGCGCCGGTCGTGGTGATGATCGCCGGGCTGGTGGTCTTCCAGCGCGACCTCGGCACCGCGCTGGTGCTGTTCGCGATCCTGCTCGGGATGCTGTGGGTGGTCGGCGTGCCCGCCCGCCTGTTCGGCATCGCCCTCTCGATCGTCGCCGTCACGGCGTTCTACCTCGCGGCGAGCAACGCCGAGCGGCGTACCCGTCTGACCAGCTTCATCGACCCGTTCGCGGACTTCCAGGGCGCCGGCTGGCAGGCCGGGCACGGCCTGCTCGGCATGGCCAGCGGCGGCATCCTCGGCAAGGGCCTCTCGGCCAGCCAGCAGAAGTGGGGCAGCCTGCCCGAGGCCCACACCGACTTCATCTTCGCGGTGCTCGGCGAGGAGCTCGGCCTCGTCGGCACGCTGCTCGTGCTCGCGCTGTTCGGGGCCGTGGCGTACGCCATGATCCGGCTGGCCATCAACACCGCCGACCCGTTCGTGCGCTACGCCTCGGCCGGCATCTGCATCTGGCTGATGGCGCAGACCCTGATCAACATCGGCATGGTGCTCGCGCTGCTGCCCGTGATCGGCATCCCGCTGCCGCTGGTCTCCTACGGCGGCTCCGCCCTGGTGCCCTCGCTGGTCGCCCTCGGCCTGCTCGTCGGGTTCGCCCGTGACGAGCCCGAGGCCCGGGCCGCGCTGCGTGCCCGGCGTCGCGACCGTGCCCCCCGCGACGGCGACGGTGAGCCCGCCCGCCGCACCGGGGTGCCGGCCGTCCTGGCCGGCGGCCTGCGCTCGCGCCGTCGCGCCGGCGAACGGGGCCGAGCGTGAGCCAGGGACCCCACCGCGTCCTGCTCGCGGGGGGCGGCAGCGCCGGCCACACCTCGCCGCTGCTCGCCACCGCCGACGCGCTGCGCCGCCGGTTGCCCGACGTCGAGGTCACCGCGCTGGGCACCGCCCGCGGGCTGGAGACCCGCGTGGTGCCCGAGGCGGGGTACCCGCTCGAGCTGGTGCCGGCCGTGCCGCTTCCGCGACGTCCCGACGCCGACCTGCTGCGCACCCCCGGCCGGCTCCGCGCCGCGCTCAGCGCCACCCTCGAGGTGCTCGACCGGGTGCGGCCCGACGTGGTCGTCGGGTTCGGCGGCTACGTCTCGGTGCCGGCCTACCTCGCCGCCCGTCGCCGCGGCCTGCCGCTGGTGGTCCACGAGGGCAACGCGCTGCCGGGCATCGCCAACCGGCTGGGGGCGCGGCTGACCCGCCACGTCGCCACGTCGTACGCCGGCACGGCCCTGCCGCACGCGCGCCACCTCGGCCTGCCGGTGCGGCGGATGGTCAGCACCCTCGACCGCGCCGCCGTGCGCGCGGAGGCGCTGGCCCACTTCGGCCTCGAGCCCGGCCGTCCGGTGCTGCTCGTCACCGGCGGCTCCCAGGGCGCCCGCCGGCTCAACGAGTCCGTCGCCGCCGCCGCCCCGGCCCTCGCCGCGGCGGGGGTGCAGGTGCTGCACGTCGTCGGCCCGCGCGGCGAGGCCCGCCCGGCCCTGACCGCGGAGCAGCGCGAGCACGGCCCGGCGTACGTCGTGGAGGCGTTCGTGAGCCGCATGGACCTCGCGTACGCCGCGGCCGACGCGGTGCTGTGCCGGGCCGGGAGCAACACCGTCACCGAGGTGTCCGGCGTCGGGCTGCCGGCGGTCTACGTGCCGCTGCCGATCGGCAACGGCGAGCAGGCGCTCAACGCGCGCCCGGTCGTCGACGCCGGGGGAGGCCTGCTGGTCAGCGACGCGGCGCTCACCCCCGAGTGGGTGGCCGCGACGCTGCCCGACCTCCTCACCGACCCCGCGCGGCTCGCCGCCATGGGCGCCGCCGCGTCGGGCGTGGTGCCGCTCGACGCCGACGAGCTCCTCGCCGACCTGGTCGTCGAGGCCTGGCACACCCGGCAGGCACGCCGATGAGGGTCCCCGTCCCCGACGAGCTGCTGCCGGCCGACCGGCTCGGCACGGTGCACTTCATCGGCATCGGCGGTGCCGGCCTGTCCGGCATCGCGCGCATCATGCTCGCCCGCGGCATCCGCGTCACCGGCAGCGACGCCAAGGACTCCCGCACCCTCGAGGCGCTGCGCGCGCTCGGCGCCACCTGCCACCTCGGCCACGACGCGGCCCACCTGGGCGACGCCGACACGGTCGTGGTCTCCACCGCGGTGCGCGAGGACAACCCCGAGGTGGTCGCCGCCCGCGCCCGCGGGCTGCGGCTGGTGCCGCGCTCGGCCGCGCTCGAGTCGGTGATGCAGGGCCGCCGCGTCGTCGCCGTCGCCGGCACCCACGGCAAGACCACGACCACCTCGCTGCTCACCGTCGCGCTCCAGCACTGCGGCGCCGACCCCTCCTTCGCCATCGGCGGCGACCTCAACGAGACCGGCTCCAACGCCCACGACGGCACCGGCGAGCTCTTCGTCGCCGAGGCCGACGAGAGCGACGGCGCCTTCCTCGTCTACTCGCCCCACGCCGCGCTGGTGACCAACGTCGAGGCCGACCACCTCGACAACTACGGCACCGAGGAGGCCTACCGCGCCGCCTTCGACGAGTTCGTCGACCGCGTCGACCCGGCGGGCTTCCTGGTGATGTGCGCCGACGACCCCGGCGCCGACGCCCTGGCCGCGACCGCCGTCTCCCGCGGCCGCACCGTGGTGCGGGTGGGGGAGCGCGAGGACGCCGAGGTCCGGGCGGTCGACGTCCGCTTCGCCGGCTCCACGTCCAGCTTCACCGTCGTCGACCGCGGGGTGCGGCTCGGCCAGGTCCGGCTCCGCATCCCCGGGCGCCACTACGTGCTCGACGCCCTGGCCGCGCTGGCGTGCGGGCTGCGGCTCGGCTTCGGCTTCGAGGCGCTGGCCGCCGGGCTGGGCTCCTTCAGCGGCACCCGCCGACGCATGGAGCTCAAGGGCGAGGTCGGGCAGGTGCGGGTCTACGACTCCTACGCCCACCACCCCAACGAGATCCGCGGCGACCTCCAGGCCGCCCGGTCGGTCGTGGGCGACGGCCGGCTGCTGGTGGCCTTCCAGCCGCACCTCGTCTCGCGCACCCGCATCTTCGGCCACGACATGGGCGTGGCCCTCGGTGCCGCCGACGCGGTCGTGGTGATGGACGTCTACGTCGCCCGCGAGGACCCCGAGCCCGGCGTCGACGGCGCGCTGGTCGCCCGCGCCGTGCCGCTGCCGGCCGACCAGGTCGTCTTCGAGCCGTCGTGGTCCGCGGTCGCCGCCCACCTCGTCGAGCGGGCGCGGCCCGGTGACCTCGTGCTGACCCTCGGTGCCGGCGACGTCACGCTGCTCGGCCCCGAGGTCCTCGAGCTGCTCGCCGAGCGCGACGACCCCCGCGCGGGAGGCGGTCGCTGATGCGGCTGCTGCCCCGCCGGTCCCGGCGCACCCCCACGGTGCCGACCTCCACCGGCCCCGACGAGGAGACGGTGCGGATCGCCCTCGGCGACCTGGGCCGGCGCCGCAGGCGCGGACGTCGCCGCTCGGTGCGACGGGTCGCGCTCGGGGTGCTGGTCGTGGGGCTGCTCGGTGCGCTCGCGTGGCTGGTGCTGCTCTCGCCGTACCTCACCGCGCGGGGCGTGGAGGTCGCGGGCGCCGGGATGGCGGGGGAGGCCCGCGTCGCCCGCGCCGCGGAGGTCCCGCGGGGCACCCCGCTGGCCCGCGTCGACACCGACCTGCTGCAGCGGCGCGTCGAGGCGATCCCCGCCGTGCGCCACGCCGAGATCTCCCGCAGCTGGCCCCACACCCTGCACGTCGAGGTGACCCCGCGCACCCCGGTCGCGGTGGTGGAGCGGGGCGACGGCCTCCAGGCGCTCGACGCCGAGGGCGTGGTGTTCGGCAGCTACGGCACGCGCCCCGCCGCCCTGCCGCTGGTGCAGCCGGGCGAGGGCGTCGGCCGCGAGGCGGTCGTCGAGGCGGCCGGCGTGGTGGAGGCGCTCCCGGCCGACGTGGTCGGGCGCACCCGCACCGTCGAGGTGGGCAGCGTGGACGGGATCACCCTGGTGCTGGCCAGCGGCCGGCGGGTGGTCTGGGGGAGCGCGGAGCAGTCCGGCACCAAGGCCGAGGTGCTCGCCGTGATGCTGCCGCAGCTGCCGCGCGGCGTCGACGAGATCGACGTCTCCGTCCCGGGTCGGCTGACCACCCGCTGAGGCCGCCCGGCCGACCGCCGGCACCGGCCCTACACCACCGCGCGAATTTCGCGGAATCTCGGCGCGACCCCGCGTGTCGATTCGGTACGCCGACCCCTCCCGCCTAACTTGATCTCACCACCCCAGGTTGACATAACTATAACCCTCTACTTCAAGGTTAGAGTTCTGGAGCCCCGGGAGGCCTTCCCCAAGGAACATCCGAGCGTCGCCGACAACCGTCGGACGGCCACCACACAGTGAGAGGCACCGCCGTGGCAGCACCCCAGAACTACCTCGCCGTCATCAAGGTCGTAGGTATTGGTGGAGGTGGAGTCAACGCCGTCAACCGGATGATCGAGGTCGGGCTGAAGGGCGTCGAGTTCATCGCCATCAACACAGATGCACAGGCCCTGTTGATGAGTGACGCCGATGTCAAGCTCGACATCGGCCGTGAGCTGACCCGTGGCCTGGGCGCCGGCGCCAACCCCAGCGTGGGTGCGCAGGCCGCCGAGGACCACGCCGAGGAGATCGAGGAGGTCCTCAAGGGGGCCGACATGGTCTTCGTCACCGCCGGCGAGGGCGGCGGCACCGGCACCGGCGGCGCCCCCGTCGTCGCCAAGATCGCGCGCTCCCTGGGCGCCCTGACGATCGGCGTCGTCACCCGCCCGTTCTCCTTCGAGGGCCGCCGTCGCGCGACCTCCGCCGAGGAGGGCATCGAGGGGCTCCGCGAGGAGGTCGACACCCTCATCGTCATCCCCAACGACAAGCTGCTGATGATCAGCGACCGCAACGTGAGCATGCTCGACGCCTTCAAGCAGGCCGACCAGGTGCTGCTGCAGGGCGTCTCGGGCATCACCGACCTGATCACCACCCCCGGCCTGATCAACCTCGACTTCGCCGACGTCAAGTCGGTCATGTCCAACGCCGGCTCCGCGCTCATGGGCATCGGCTCGGCCCGCGGTGAGAACCGCGCCGTCGAGGCCGCCGAGCTGGCCGTGTCCAGCCCGCTGCTCGAGGAGTCCATCGACGGCGCCCAGGGCGTGCTGCTCTCGATCGCGGGCGGGTCCGACCTGGGCCTGTTCGAGATCAACGAGGCGGCCGCCATGGTGGCCGACGCGGTGCACGTCGAGGCCAACATCATCTTCGGCGCGACCATCGACGACGCCCTCGGCGACGAGGTGCGCGTCACCGTCATCGCCGCCGGGTTCGAGGGTGGCCGTCCCAAGCGTCGCGACGAGGGCCAGGGGCTGCGTCCCCGTCCCGCCCAGCAGAGCCAGGAGGAGACCCGGGCCGCCGCCCGGGCCCTGGCCGAGCAGCGTCGCGCCGAGCAGTCCGCGGCCAGCCCCCGGCGCGAGCCGGTGACCGTGGGTGCGCAGCAGCGCTCCGACGACGCTGGGCACCAGTCCTCGGAGCAGCGCGGGTCCGGCTCGCAGCAGGAGGGCTCGCGGGGCACCTCGGGCTGGGGCAGCCGTCCCGCCGCGGCGCCGTCGCGCGAGGGCTTCGGCGACGACCTCGACGTGCCCGACTTCCTGAAGTAGGTCACCCCCGGGTGTACTCCCACCGCAGCAGCACCGGCCCCGTCGACCTGGCGTTCACCGACAGGCACGGCGGGGTCAGTGCTGCCCCCTTCGACTCGCTCGACCTCCGCCTGGTCGGCGCTGACGACGACGACGGGACGACGCGGCCGACCGGCGCCGCAACCTCGCGCTGGTGCTCGACGACTTCGCCCCCGGGGCGCGGGTCGCCGACATGGAGCAGGTCCACGGTCGCCGCGTGGTCACCACGACCGGCACCGAGGTGCGCGAGCAGTGCGACGCGCTGGTCACGGACCGGTCCGACGTGGTGCTCGTGGTCCGGGTGGCCGACTGCGTGCCGGTGCTGCTCGCCGACGCCGACGCGGGCGTCGTCGGGGCCGCGCACGCCGGCCGGCGCGGCCTGGCCGAGGGCGTGGTCACGGCCTGCGTGGAGCGGATGCACGAGCTCGGCGCCACCCGGGTCCGCGCCTGGGTCGGCCCCCACGTCTGCGGGGGCTGCTACGAGGTCCCGGCCGGGCTGCGCGACGAGGTCGCGGCGCTCGAGCCGACGACGGCGGCCACCACCACGTGGGGGACCCCCGGGCTCGACCTCGGTGCGGGCGTGCGCGCCCAGCTGGCGCGTGCCGGGGCCGAGGTGACCGACGTGTCGCGGTGCACCCGGGAGTCGCCCGACCTCTACTCCTTCCGCCGCGACGGTGACCGGTCCGGCCGGCTGGCCGGCCTGGTGCGGAGGCGCGGGTGAGCGGCGACGGGCGCGCGACCGACCTCGAGCGCCGGCTGGGCGAGGTGCGCGAGCGCGTCGCCGCCGCCTGCCGGGCGGCCGGACGCGACGCCGACGAGGTCACCCTCGTCGTGGTCACCAAGTTCTTCCCCGCCTCCGACGTGCGCGTCCTCGCCGGGCTCGGCGTGTGCGACGTGGGGGAGAACCGTCACCAGGAGGCCGAGGCCAAGGCCGAGGAGCTGGCCGACCTGCCGCTGCGGTGGCACTTCATCGGCGGGCTGCAGAGCAACAAGGCGGCCGCCGTCGCGGCGTACGCCGACGCGGTGCACTCGCTGGACCGCGCCAAGCTGGTCGGGGGCCTGAGCCGGGGCGCCACCGGGCGGGGCCGCGACCTCGACGTCCTGGTGCAGGTCAGCCTCGACCCGCCCGGCGCCGAGGGCCGCTCGGGCGCCGAGCCCGACCAGGTGGGCGACCTCGCGGCCCGGGTCGCCGAGGCCGACGGCCTGGTGCTGCGCGGGGTGATGGGGGTCGCCCCGCTGGGCGGCGACCCGGGCGAGGCGTTCGCCCGCCTCGCCGCGGTGGCGGCCGACGTGCGCCGCGACCACCCCGCAGCGAGCTGGATCTCCGCAGGCATGAGCGGCGACCTCGACGAGGCGATCGCGCACGGTGCGACACACCTGCGCATCGGCTCCGCGGTCCTCGGTCCCAGACCCGGGAGCAAGTAGTGTCCGAGACGCCTGCCGCCACCACGCGCGCGCAGGCAGATGAGCGCCACGAGAGCAGAGGACACAGACAATGAGCGCGATGCGGAAGATGGGCGTCTACCTCGGACTGCTCGAGGACGCCGAGGGCGAGTACGCCGAGCCCCGTGACGAGCGCGACGAGCCCCGTCGTACGCCGGCCCGCACGGCCACCCGCCCGGAGGCCGACCTCGACGACGAGGACGACGTGGAGCGCTCGCGCCCCGTGGCCCACCTCGCCGAGCGCCGCCGCCCCGCCCCGCAGGCCCCGGCGCAGCGCTCCGTGGCCCCGACCCCCACGGTGGCCCCGATGTCGCGCATCACCACGCTGCACCCCCGCACCTACAACGAGGCCCGCGTCGTGGGCGAGAACTTCCGCGACGGCGTGCCCGTGATCATGAACCTCTCCGAGATGGACGACACCGACGCCAAGCGTCTCGTCGACTTCGCGGCCGGCCTGGTGTTCTCGGTGCGCGGCTCCATCGAGCGCGTCACCAACAAGGTGTTCCTGCTCTCGCCGCCCAACGTCTCGGTCGCGGCCGAGGACAAGCAGCGCATCGCCGAGAACGGCTTCTTCAACCAGAGCTGATCCCGCTCCCGCGCGGTCAGGCAGGACCCCCTAGGCTCATCTCGTGGTTGTCGTCGGCTCCGTCATCGATCTGCTGCTGACGACGTTCATCGTGCTGCTGTTCATCCGGCTGATCGTGGACTGGGTCCAGCTCTTCGCACGCTCCTGGGTGCCCCGCGGCCCCGCCCTGGTCGTCCTCGAGGGCGTCTACTCCGCGACCGACCCGCCGGTGAAGGCGCTGCGTCGCGTGATCCCGCCGCTGCGGCTGGGCGGCGTCGCCGTCGACCTCAGCTTCATCGCGCTGCTGATCCTCTGCTACGTGCTGCGCGGGCTCAACCAGGCCATCCTGCTCTGACCGCGACGACCCGCTAGGGTCGTGACGCCCGATACGACGACTGAGGATGCAAGGTGAGGTCATGCCGTTGACGCCCGAGGACGTGAGCTCGAAGAGGTTCACACCGACGCGCCTGCGCGAGGGGTACGACCAGGGTGAGGTCGACCAGTTCCTCGACGAGGTCGAGGCCGAGCTGGCCCGCCTGCTCAAGGAGAACGAGCAGCTCCGCTCGCAGTCCGGCGCCGTCGCGGCCGACGACGCCGCCGCTCCCGCCACCGTCGCCACGCCGACCCCGCAGGCCGCTGCCGCACCGAGCGAGCCGGAGGCCCCGGTCTCGGGCGAGGCCGAGCAGGCGCCCGAGGAGGCACCCGAGCCGGCCGCCGAGCCGGCCCGGTCCGCGTCGGGGCACCGCCCCTCGCCCCACGAGCAGATCCGCGTCACCACCTCGGCCGAGGCGTCCTCCGCGGCGACCCGGCTGCTCGAGCTGGCCACGCGCAACGCCGACGAGGTCGTCGCCGAGGCCCGCGAGGAGGCGGAGCAGATCGTGGCCAGCGCCCGCACCGAGGCCGAGCAGCTGGAGGCCGAGACCCGCCAGCGCGCCGACAGGCTCGACGAGGAGGCCCGGACCCGCGCCCAGAACCTCGACGCCGAGACCGAGGGCAAGCGCAACCAGGCCCTGGCCGACGTGGAGCGCGAGAAGCAGCGCCTCGACAGCGAGGTCGACAACCTGCGGGCCTTCGAGCGCGAGTACCGCAGCCGCCTGAAGAGCTACTTCACCCAGCAGCTCGAGGCGCTCGACGGCCGGGGCGAGGGCGGCGAGCTGCCCGCCGGGCACGGCCACCCGCAGGACGACGCCACCGCCTGACCCGCCGCACGACGTACGACGGCCCCCGACCGGGACACCGGTCGGGGGCCGTCGCGCGTGGCGTCTCAGGCGGTGGCGACCCGGGTGACGGAGAAGGCGATGCCCAGGTCGGTGTCGCGGTGGGGCAGGTCGTCGGCGTCGTCGGCCCGCTCCACGCCCGTGGCCAGCACCTCGGTGGCGATGAGGCCCTCGTGCTCGGCCACGGCCGCCTCCAGGTCGGCGGCACCGCCCAGCGGCGCCCAGCGCAGCACGATCCGGTCGGAGACCTCGAAGCCGGAGCCCTTGCGCGCCTCCTGCACCATCCGGACGACCTCGCGCGCCCGGCCGGCGCGCAGCAGCGCCTCGGTCAGCTCCAGGTCGAGCGCGACCGTCTCTCCCTGCTCGTTGACCACCGACCAGCCCTCGCGGGGACGCTCGGAGAGGATCACCTCGTCGGGCAGCACCTCGACGGGGGCCCCGTCGAGCTCGACCTCGGCCCGGCCCTGCGCCTCCAGCGCACGGGCCAGCGCCGCGGCGTCGGCCGCGGCGATCGCCGCCGCCACCCGCGGGGTGTCCTTCGCGAACCGCTTGCCCAGCGCGCGGAAGTTGCCCTTGGCGCTGTGGTCGACCAGGTCGGCGCCGGCGGCCGACAGCGGCTCGACGTCACCGACGTTGAGCTCCTCGGCGATCTCGCGGAGCAGCTCGTCGCCGAGCCGGGCGTGGGCGGCCGAGGCCACCAGCGCGCGACGCAGCGGCTGCCGGGTCCGGACCTTGGCGTCGGCCCGGGCGGCGCGGCCGAGCTCGACCAGGCGCCGCACCAGCAGCATCTGCGCCGACAGGTCGCGGTCGTCCAGGGCGGCGTCGGCCACGGGCCACTCGGAGAGGTGCACCGACTCGGCGAGGTCGGGCTCGCTGGCCGCGAACACCTCGCCCCACACCTTCTCGGTGACGAACGGCGCCAGCGGCGCCATCAGCTGGGTGACCAGCCGCAGGCACTCGTGCAGCGTCGCCAGGGCAGCCTCGTCGCCCGCCCAGAAGCGGCGGCGCGAGCGGCGGACGTACCAGTTGCTCAGGTCGTCGACGTACGCCGCGAGCAGCGAGCCGGCCCGCTGGGTGTCGAAGCCCTCCATGGCCGTGGTGACCTCGGCGACCAGGTGGTGGGCCTCGGAGAGCGCCCACCGGTCCATCACCGGGCGGTCGGCGACCGCCGGGGCGGTGGCCGAGCCGGGGGTCCAGCCGGCGGTCCCGGCGTACAGCACCTGGAAGGCCACGGAGTTCCAGTAGGTCAGCAGGACCTTGCGGACGGTCTCCTGGATCGTGGTGTGGCCCACGCGGCGCGCGGCCCAGGGCGAGCCGCCGGCCGCCATGAACCACCGGACCGCGTCGGCGCCGTGCTCGTCCATGAGCGGGATCGGCTCGAGGATGTTGCCCAGGTGCTTGGACATCTTGCGGCCGTCCTCGGCCAGGATGTGGCCCAGGCACAGCACGTTGACGTACGACGACTGCTCGAAGACCAGCGTGCCGACGGCCATCAGCGTGTAGAACCAGCCGCGGGTCTGGTCGATCGCCTCGCAGATGAAGTCGGCCGGGTAGGCCTGGTCGAGCCGCTCCTGCGAGCCCTCGACGTGGGGGTAGCCCCACTGGGCGAACGGCATCGACCCGGAGTCGAACCACGCGTCGATCACCTCCGGCACCCGCCGCGCCTCCTGGCCGCAGGTGGGGCAGCCGAACCTCACGTCGTCGACGAACGGCCGGTGCGGGTCCAGGTCCGACTGGTCGGTGCCGGTGAGCTCCGAGAGCTCGGCCAGCGACCCGACGCAGGTCTGGTGGTCCTCGGCGCAGCGCCAGATGGGCAGCGGCGTGCCCCAGTAGCGGCTGCGCGAGAGCGCCCAGTCGACGTTGTTGGTCAGCCAGTCGCCGTAGCGTCCGTGCTTGATGGTGCCGGGGTGCCAGGTGGTCTGCTCGTTCTGGGCGAGCAGCTCGTCCTTGACCTCGGTGGTCCGGACGTACCACGACGGCTGGGCGTAGTAGAGCAGCGAGGTGTGGCAGCGCCAGCAGTGCGGGTAGCTGTGCTCGTAGGCCAGGTGGCGGAACAGCAGCCCGCGCCGGGTCAGGTCCTCGACCAGGTCGGCGTTGGCGTGGCGGAAGAACTGCCCGCCGACCAGCGGCAGGTGGTCCTCGAACTCGCCGCGCGGCGTGACCGGGTTGACCATCGCCACCCCGTTGCGCCGGCAGGAGGCGAAGTCGTCCTCGCCGAACGCGGGGGACTGGTGCACCAGGCCGGTGCCGTCCTCGGCGGTGACGTAGTCCTCGGCGACCACGTAGTGCGCGTCGGGGAGGTCGGTCGCGCCGTCGGTGCGCGCCGGCCAGGACAGCAGCTCGAAGGGCCGCTGGTAGGTCCAGCCGACCATGTCGCTGCCGGTGAACCGGTCCTCGACCTCCCAGCCGTCGCCGAGCACCGAGCCGACCAGCGACTCGGCCATCACGAGGGTCTCGACGCCGTCGGTGACGCTGACGTAGGTCAGCCCGGGCTGCGCCGCGACCAGGGCGTTGGAGACCAGCGTCCAGGGGGTCGTGGTCCAGATCAGCAGGCTGGCGCCCTGCTGGCCGCCGGTCCCGGCGTACGGGCCCGAGGTGAGGGGGAGCCGCACGTAGACGCTGGGGTCGGTGACGGTCTCGTAGCCCTGGGCCAGCTCGTGGTCGGAGAGCCCGGTGCCGCAGCGGGGGCAGTACGGCGCGACGCGGTAGTCCTCGACCAGCAGGCCCTTGCGGTGGATCTGCTGCAGCGCCCACCAGACCGACTCGACGTACTCCGGGTCCATGGTGCGGTAGGGCTCGCGCATGTCGAGCCAGCAGCCCATCCGGTCGGTCATCTCCTCCCAGAGGCCGACGTAGCGGGTCACCGACTCGCGGCAGCGGGCGTTGAACTCCTCGATGCCGAACGCCTCGATGTCGGGCTTGCCGGAGAAGCCGAGCTCCTTCTCCACGGCCAGCTCGACCGGCAGGCCGTGGCAGTCCCAGCCGCCCTTGCGGTTGACCTGGTAGCCCTGCATCGTCCGGAAGCGCGGGAAGACGTCCTTGAAGGTGCGCGACTCGATGTGGTGGGTGCCCGGCCGGCCGTTGGCGGTGGGCGGACCCTCGTAGAAGGTCCACGTCGCGGCGCCGGCGTTGCGGGCCACCGACTTCTCGAAGATGCCCCGGTCCTTCCAGAACCCCAGGACCTCGCGGTCGAGTGCGGGCAGGTCCACCTGGGGCGGGACGGGGCGGTACGCGGGCTGGGTCACGGGCTGTCCTTCGGGCAGGTCACGGTGCTGACCGAAGGGACGAGGTCCGACCGGGGCCGGGCCCCGCGGTACCACCCTCCTTGGCCGGCGAGGTGCGTGCCGGCCCACTTCGTGGGTGACCCGGGAGGGTCCACCGCTGCCGGGTCTACTCCGCCCCCCGGTGGTGCTGGCGGGCGTTTCTTCCGGCGGCTCGGGGTGATCTTCGCCCCCTGCCGTGCCACCGGGCTCCCACCGTCCCCGGCTCGCTCCTGGCCGTGCAGAGGGGTACTCGTCCCGTCCACGCCGTGCGGTGGGGCAACTCTAGCCGCGCCCGGGGAGACCCTCGACCACGGTCGGGTTTGAAGGTGTCCGACCCGCCACATATCCTCACGCCACACGTGCGCTCCGGGGCGCACTCCCACCCTGAGGGGCACCGACGTGGCAGCAGCCGCGGCGGGCCCCCCGACCGGGAGCCGACCCGGAACTGCGCACCCGGCTGTGAAGACGCTCGCCGCCGCACCGACGACCCATGCGAAAGGCGACGCCCAACGTGGCTGACAAGGTGGTTGCTCCCCAGGACCTCGTGGTGCTCGACAAGGAGAGCCCGTGGACCTCGCAGGAGCTGGAGCAGGTGCGCGAGCAGCTGCACGACGACGTACGACGCCTCACCGGCGAGCTGGAGGAGGTCGAGGGTGACCTGGCCGGCATGATCGAGAACTCCGGCGAGGGCTCGGGGCACGACCAGGCCGACGTCGGCTCGGCGTCCTTCGAGCGCGACCAGGAGCGCCAGATCGTCAACAACGCGCGCGACATGCTCGAGCAGAGCCAGCACGCGCTGGAGCGGATCGCCGACGCGACCTACGGGCAGTGCGAGATCTGCGGCAACGCCATCGGCAAGAACCGGCTGATGGCCTTCCCCCGCGCGACGATGTGCCTGACCTGCAAGCAGCGCGAGGAGCGCCGCTGAGCGCCAGCCGGCGCCACGGGGACCCGCCGACCGGCGCGACGGTCGGCGAGGCCCCCGGCTCCGCGACCGCGGAGCCCCGCTCCCGGGCGACCGGCCTGGCCCTGGGGATCGGGCTGGTCGGCCTCGTGGTCGACCAGGCCACCAAGGTCCTGGCCGTGCGCGAGCTGACCGGCCGCGAGCCCGTGCAGGTCGTCGGCTCCTGGTTCGAGCTCGTCCTGGTCCGCAACCCCGGCGCCGCGTTCAGCGCGGGCGCCTCGGTGACGCCGGTGATCTCGGTGATCGCGATCGTCGCCACCGTCGTGGTGCTCTGGCAGGTACGCCGCGTCCGGCACCGCGCCTGGGCGGTGGCCCTCGGGCTGCTGCTCGCCGGGGTGACCGGCAACCTCGTCGACCGGCTGCTCCGGCCGCCCGGCCCGCTGCGCGGCCACGTCGTGGACTTCTTCGCGCTGCCCAACTGGCCGGTCTTCAACGTCGCCGACATCTGCATCAACGTCGCCGGCGCGCTGCTCGTGCTGCTGCTGTTCCGCGGCATCAACCCCGACGGCACCCGGCACGACGCCACCGCGGGAGGCACCCGGTGACCGGCGCGGCGGAGGAGCGCACCCTCACGGTGCCCGAGGCCCTCGCCGGCGAGCGCGTCGACGTCGGGCTGGCCCGGCTCTTCGGCGTCTCCCGCACCCGCGCGGCCGAGCTGATCGCGACCGACCGGGTGCGTCTCGACGACGCCCCGGCCAGCAAGTCCGACCGGCTGCTCCCCGGCACCCGCCTCGACGTCAGCTTCCCGGTCGAGACCGACCCGCTGGAGGTGGTCGCCGAGCCCGTCGAGGGGCTGCACGTCATCCACGAGGACGAGGAGCTCGTCGTCGTGGACAAGCCGGTCGGCGTCGCCGTCCACCCCTCCATGGGCTGGACCGGCCCCACCGTGGTGGGCCACCTCCGCGGCGCGGGCGTGCAGGTGGCGACCAGCGGTGCCTCGGAGCGACAGGGGATCGTGCAGCGGCTCGACGTCGGCACGTCGGGCGTGATGGTGATCGCCAAGAGCGAGCGCGCCTACTCGGTGCTCAAGAACGCCTTCCGCGACCGCACGGTCGAGAAGGTCTACCACGCGATGGTGCAGGGCCACCCCGACCCGCTCCAGGGCACCGTCGACGCCCCGATCGGGCGGCACACCAGCTCGGACTGGCGGTTCGCGGTGCGCGACGACGGCAAGCCCAGCGTCACCCACTACGCGACCCTCGAGGCGCACCGCTTCGCGAGCCTGCTCGAGGTCCACCTCGAGACCGGTCGCACCCACCAGATCCGGGTCCACATGCAGGCGCTGAAGCACCCCTGCGTCGGCGACCTGACCTACGGCGCCGACCCGACCCTGGCCCGACGGCTGGGGTTGGAGCGGCAGTGGCTGCACGCCGTGCGCCTGGGCTTCGAGCACCCGGCCACCGGGGAGCACGTCGAGTTCGAGTCCTCCTACCCCGAGGACCTGGCGCAGGCGCTCGAGGTCGTGCGTGACGGCCAGTGACGGCCAGTGACGGCCGACGGCCGTGACGACGCCGCCCCGAGCGACCTGACGCTGCGGCCAGCGCGTCCCGGGGACGCCGCTGCCCTGGCGCGGCTGTTCCTGCGGGCCCGTCGCGACGCGGCCCCCGACCTGCCGCTCCCCGTGCAGGGCGAGGACGAGGTGCTGCCCCACCTCGCCGCCGCGGTCGACGACCCGGGCCGTGAGGTGTGGGTCGCCGCCGCGGACGACGGCGACGCCGTCGTCGGGTTCCTGGTGCTCACCCCCACCTGGCTCGACGACCTCTACGTCGACCCGGGCCACCAGCGCCGCGGCGTCGGCTCCGCGCTGCTCGGGCTGGCGCGCTCGCGGCGACCGGGCGGCTTCGGGCTGTGGGTGTTCGCGACCAACCGGGCGGCCCGCGACTTCTACGACCGCCACGGGCTGGTCGAGCTCGAGACCACCGACGGGTCGGCCACCGCCGAGGGCGCCTCCGACGTCCGGCTGGTGTGGCCCGGCGAGCGGCCGATGGCCTTCCTGCGGGACGCCATCGACGAGGTCGACGACCAGCTGGCCGAGCTGCTGGCCCGGCGTACCGCCCTGACGGCCGCGGTCCAGGACCACAAGGCCGCCGCCGGTGCGGGTGGCGGGCTCCGCGGCCGTGACGCGGCCCGTGAGGCCGAGATCGTGCGCCGGATGGCCGCCCACGCGCCCGGGCTCGACGTGGACCGACTCGGGCGGGTGATGGCCGCGGTGATCGGCGAGAGCCTGGCGGCCTGGGAGGAGCGGCGAGGTCGGACCTCGCCCCCGACGTGACCACCCCGTCCGGCTCGTCGCGCGACACCGACCTGCACCTGCCCGGGACACCGGGCTTCGCGCGGCTCAACGGCGCGATGGTGCTGGCCGGCCTCGCGGCGTTCGGGATGCTGTACGCCGCCCAACCGGTGCTGCCACAGCTCGGCGAGGAGTTCGGCGTCGGACCCGGCGCCGCCAGCCTCACCGTGTCGGCCACCACGGGGGCGCTGGCGCTCTCGGTGCTCCCGGCCGCGTGGGCGGGCCGCCGCTGGGGGAGGGGTCGCACGATGCGCTGGGGCCTGGTCGCCGCGGTGGTGCTGACCGCCGCGGTCGCCCTGGCCCCGGGCTTCGCCGCCCTCGTGGTGCTGCGGGTGCTGACGGGCCTCGCGCTCGCCCTGGTGGTGGGCGTCGCGATGGGCCACGTCGGCTCGGAGGTGCACCCGGCGGGGCTCGGGTCCGCGATGGGCCTCTACGTCGCCGGCAACTCGCTGGGCGGCGTGCTCGGCCGCCTGGTGACGGCCGGGGTCTCCGACCTCGGCTCGTGGCGCGGAGGAGTGGCCGCGCTCGCGCTCGGCGCCGCGGTCGCCACGGCCGCGTTCTGGAGGTTGCTGCCCGACTCGGTGGAGCCGACGGACGACCGCCCCGGCCGGGGCGGCGTCGTCGAGGGGAGAGCCACCTCGCGGCTGGCGCTGGGGGCCCTGCTGAGCATCCCGTTCTGGCTGATGGGGGGCTTCGTGGCGGTGTACAACTACCTCGGCTTCCGGTTGTCCGACCCGCCGTTCGAGCTGCCGCCCGCCGTGCTGGGCCTGGTGTTCCTCGCCTACCTGGCCGGCACCGTCGCCTCCGCCGTCGCGGGACGGGCGGCCGACGCGTTCGGCCGGCCCCGGGTGCTGACCGTCGCCGTGCTGGTGATGGCGGCCGGCACCGCACTGACGGTCCCCGACCACCTGGGGCTCGTGGTCGCCGGGCTGGTGGTCCTCACCGGCGGCTTCTTCGCCGCGCACGCCGTCGCGAGCGGCTGGGCCCCGGTCGTGGGAGGAGCGACGCCCGGACGCGCCGGCGCGGCGTACGTGATGGCCTACTACGCGGGGTCCAGCGTCTTCGGCCTGCTCCTGGGGACCGCGTGGTCGGGCGCCGGCTGGGACGGCGTCGCCGCTGCCGTGGGGGCACTGGTCACCCTCGCCCTCGTGGCCGTCGCCGTGGTCGCCACGACCCACCGGCCGGGACCCCGGGCCGGCCCGCTCGCAAGCCGACACGCCGGCGAGCGCGGCGTGCTCTAGAGCACGCCGCAGGAGGGTCCCCCCGATGTGACTCCCGGGGGGAGCGCGTGTACTGTTCTCGATGTCGCCAGGGTGCGGCGGGACACCAGATTCCATCGGGTGGCCGGCCCCCAGGCAGACAGCTTCCACCGACCGGACCCAGGTCGAGTCGTCACGCCCACGGCGTGCCGGTCCGGCCCCGGAGATCCGCAGGAGGGAGTGGCCGGATGGCCGAGAGCCCCGATTTGACGGGCCCCCGGCAGACCGGTAAGTTTGACCGGGTTGCCCCGCAGCGGGTCGGAGACGATCAGCACGGTGCGCGCTTGATTCTTGAGAACTCAACAGTGTGTCAAAAGTCGACGAATTAATTTACCTGTCGATCGTTGTCTGTGGCCTTTTGGGGTTGCGGATGTCGGTTGATGGTTCCTTTGGTAAGAACGACGATGATTCTGGCAATTTTTTGTCAGTGTCTCGTTCTCTTGCTGGGGTTTGGATGATCTGTTTTTCAATGGAGAGTTTGATCCTGGCTCAGGACGAACGCTGGCGGCGTGCTTAACACATGCAAGTCGAGCGGTAAGGCCTTTCGGGGTACACGAGCGGCGAACGGGTGAGTAACACGTGAGCAATCTGCCCTGCACTTTGGGATAACCTCCGGAAACGGTGGCTAATACCGGATATGACTACATGCTGCATGGTGTGTGGTGGAAAGTTCTGGCGGTGCAGGATGAGCTCGCGGCCTATCAGCTTGTTGGTGAGGTAATGGCTCACCAAGGCTTCGACGGGTAGCCGGCCTGAGAGGGTGACCGGCCACACTGGGACTGAGACACGGCCCAGACTCCTACGGGAGGCAGCAGTGGGGAATATTGGACAATGGGCGAAAGCCTGATCCAGCAACGCCGCGTGAGGGATGACGGCCTTCGGGTTGTAAACCTCTTTCAGCGCAGACGAAGCGAAAGTGACGGTATGCGCAGAAGAAGCACCGGCCAACTACGTGCCAGCAGCCGCGGTAATACGTAGGGTGCGAGCGTTGTCCGGAATTATTGGGCGTAAAGGGCTCGTAGGCGGTTTGTTGCGTCGGGAGTGAAAACTCAGGGCTTAACCCTGAGCCTGCTTCCGATACGGGCAGACTAGAGGTATGCAGGGGAGAACGGAATTCCTGGTGTAGCGGTGAAATGCGCAGATATCAGGAGGAACACCGGTGGCGAAGGCGGTTCTCTGGGCATTACCTGACGCTGAGGAGCGAAAGTGTGGGGAGCGAACAGGATTAGATACCCTGGTAGTCCACACCGTAAACGTTGGGCGCTAGGTGTGGGACTCATTCCACGAGTTCCGTGCCGCAGCTAACGCATTAAGCGCCCCGCCTGGGGAGTACGGCCGCAAGGCTAAAACTCAAAGGAATTGACGGGGGCCCGCACAAGCGGCGGAGCATGCGGATTAATTCGATGCAACGCGAAGAACCTTACCTAGGTTTGACATACACCAGAAGCCCCTGGAGACAGGGGTCTCTTTGGACACTGGTGTACAGGTGGTGCATGGCTGTCGTCAGCTCGTGTCGTGAGATGTTGGGTTAAGTCCCGCAACGAGCGCAACCCTCGTCTTATGTTGCCAGCACGTCATGGTGGGGACTCATAAGAGACTGCCGGGGTCAACTCGGAGGAAGGTGGGGATGACGTCAAGTCATCATGCCCCTTATGCCTAGGGCTTCACGCATGCTACAATGGCCGGTACAAAGGGCTGCGATACCGCAAGGTGGAGCGAATCCCAAAAAGCCGGTCTCAGTTCGGATTGGGGTCTGCAACTCGACCCCATGAAGTCGGAGTCGCTAGTAATCGCAGATCAGCAACGCTGCGGTGAATACGTTCCCGGGCCTTGTACACACCGCCCGTCACGTCACGAAAGTTGGCAACACCCGAAGCCAGTGGCCCAACCGTTTACGGAGGGAGCTGTCGAAGGTGGGGCGAGCGATTGGGACGAAGTCGTAACAAGGTAGCCGTACCGGAAGGTGCGGCTGGATCACCTCCTTTCTAAGGAGCATATTGGCGCCGCCTGCGTATGTGGGTGGTGTCCAGGGTGGGCGTTCGGGGCCGTTCGTGTCTCGCGTCTGCCTGCTGCTTGGTGGAACGTCGATTAGTTGGTGCCTTCGCAGGCATCGTCTGCACTAGTACTGCTGCTGGTCCTCCTTGGGGGGGTTGGTGGTGTGGAACGTTGCAGGTGGTGTGCGTCGGTGGGTGCTTGACACACTGTTGGGTCCTGAGGGATCGAGTCGGAACGACTTGGTTGCTTCTTGCGGCGCCTGGCGCCTCGTACTGCTCGCACACCAGCGGGTCTTCCTTCCTTTTCGGGGAGGTGGGTCTGGTTGTGGGGTGTGGGTCAGCGGGGGTCGATGTCAGGTGTTCCGCCCGCAGTTTGAGAACTACACAGTGGACGCGAGCATCTTTGTAGCAAGACAAGCTACTAAGGGCACATGGTGGATGCCTTGGCACCAAGAGCCGATGAAGGACGTAGGAGCCTGCGATAAGCCCCGGGAAGTTGGCAACCGAGCGTTGATCCGGGGATGTCCGAATGGGGAAACCCAGCTGGAGTCATGTCCAGTTACGCCCACCTGAACACATAGGGTGTGGTGAGGGAACACCGGGAAGTGAAACATCTCAGTACCGGTAGGAAGAGAAAACAACAGTGATTCCGAGAGTAGTGGCGAGCGAAATCGGATGAGGCCAAACTCATGTCGTGTGATAGCCGGCAGGCGTTGCGGTGTGAGGGTTGTGGGGCCGCCTGGCTGGTTCTGCCGAACCAGCACAGAGTTAGAAACTGCTCAGTGAAGTGGAAGTGGACTGGAAAGTCCCGGCGTAGAGGGTGATACCCCCGTATACGTAAGCTGGCAGCTCTGTGGCGTTACCCCAAGTAACACGGAACCCCTGAAATTCCGTGTGAATCTGGCGGGACCACCCGTTAAGCCTAAATACTCCTTGGTGACCGATAGCGGACAAGTACCGTGAGGGAAAGGTGAAAAGTACCCCTGGCGGGGAGTGAAATAGTACCTGAAACCATGTGCCTACAATCCGTCGGAGCTGAAGTGCCTTTTGGGTACCAGGTGACGGCGTGCCTTTTGAAGAATGAGCCTGCGAGTTTGCGTTGTGTCGCGAGGTTAACCCGTGTGGGGTAGCCGTAGCGAAAGCGAGTCCGAATAGGGCGCCTGAGTGGCACGATCAAGACCCGAAGCGAAGTGATCTATCCATGGGCAGGTTGAAGCGCGGGTAAGACCGCGTGGAGGACCGAACCCACTTAGGTTGAAAACTGAGGGGATGACCTGTGGATAGGGGTGAAAGGCCAATCAAACTTCGTGATAGCTGGTTCTCCCCGAAATGCATTTAGGTGCAGCGTCGCGTGTTTCTTCCCGGAGGTAGAGCACTGGATGGTCTAGGGGGCCCACAAGCTTACCGAAATCAACCAAACTCCGAATGCCGGGAAGTGAGAGCGCGGCAGTGAGACTGCGGGGGATAAGCTCCGTAGTCGAGAGGGAAACAGCCCAGACCATCAGCTAAGGCCCCTAAGCGGTGACTAAGTGGAAAAGGATGTGGAGTCGCACAGACAACCAGGAGGTTGGCTTAGAAGCAGCCACCCTTGAAAGAGTGCGTAATAGCTCACTGGTCAAGTGATTCCGCGCCGACAATGTAGCGGGGCTCAAGTCATCCGCCGAAGCTATGGCATTCATGCGTATTCCAGGCCCACTTTGTGGGTCCAGGTGTGTGGATGGGTAGGGGAGCGTCGTGTGGCGAGTGAAGCGGCGGTGTGAACCAGCCGTGGACGCCACACGAGTGAGAATGCAGGCATGAGTAGCGAATGAAGAGTGAGAAACTCTTCCGCCGAATGATCAAGGGTTCCAGGGTCAAGCTAATCTGCCCTGGGTAAGTCGGGACCTAAGGCGAGGCCGACAGGCGTAGTCGATGGACAACGGGTTGATATTCCCGTACCGGCAAAACAGCGCCCCTGACGAGGCTGGTGATGCTAAGTGCCCGAAACCACCGGGATCCTTCGGGACGATGGTGGCAGAGCGCATGACCCGATCCAGTAGTAGTCAAGCGATGGGGTGACGCAGGAAGGCAGTCCAACCAACGCGATGGTTGTCGTTGGCCAAGGGTGTAGGACGAGGGATAGGCAAATCCGTCTCTCATATAGTCTGAGACCTGATGGGGAGCCCTTAGGGGTGAAGTGGATGATCCTATGCTGTCGAGAAAAACCTCTAGCGAGCTGTGCGCCGCCCGTACCCCAAACCGACTCAGGTGATCAGGTAGAGAATACCAAGGCGATCGAGTGAACCATGGTTAAGGAACTCGGCAAAATGCCCCCGTAACTTCGGGAGAAGGGGGGCCGGATCCGTTACTACCTTCTCGGTAGGACGCGGTGATGGCCGCAGAGACCAGGCCCAAGCGACTGTTTACTAAAAACACAGGTCCGTGCGAAGTTGTAAGACGATGTATACGGACTGACTCCTGCCCGGTGCTGGAAGGTTAAGGGGACCTGTTAGACACATTCGTGTGTCGAAGCGGAGAACTTAAGCCCCAGTAAACGGCGGTGGTAACTATAACCATCCTAAGGTAGCGAAATTCCTTGTCGGGTAAGTTCCGACCTGCACGAATGGAGTAACGACTTGGGCGCTGTCTCAACCGTGGACTCGGCGAAATTGCACTACGAGTAAAGATGCTCGTTACGCGCGGCAGGACGGAAAGACCCCGGGACCTTTACTATAGTTTGGTATTGGTGTTTGGTTCGACTTGTGTAGGATAGGTGGGAGACTGTGAAGCGCTCACGCCAGTGAGTGTGGAGTCAACGTTGAAATACCACTCTGGTCGTATTAGATATCTAACCTAGGTCCATTATCTGGATCAGGGACAGTGCCTGATGGGTAGTTTAACTGGGGCGGTTGCCTCCTAAAATGTAACGGAGGCGCTCAAAGGTTCCCTCAGCCTGGTTGGCAATCAGGTTTCGAGTGTAAGTGCACAAGGGAGCTTGACTGTGAGAGTGACAGCTCGAGCAGGGACGAAAGTCGGAACTAGTGATCCGGCGCTGGCATGTGGAAGCGGCGTCGCTCAACGGATAAAAGGTACCCCGGGGATAACAGGCTGATCTTCCCCAAGAGTCCATATCGACGGGATGGTTTGGCACCTCGATGTCGGCTCGTCGCATCCTGGGGCTGGAGTAGGTCCCAAGGGTTGGGCTGTTCGCCCATTAAAGCGGCACGCGAGCTGGGTTTAGAACGTCGTGAGACAGTTCGGTCCCTATCCGCCGCGCGCGCAGGAAACTTGAGAAAGGCTGTCCCTAGTACGAGAGGACCGGGATGGACGAACCTCTGGTGTGCCAGTTGTTCTGCCAAGAGCACGGCTGGTTGGCTACGTTCGGAAGTGATAACCGCTGAAAGCATCTAAGCGGGAAGCACGTTTCAAGATGAGGTTTCCCACCGGGTCAACCGGGTAAGGCCCCCAGTAGACGACTGGGTTGATAGGCCGGAGGTGTACAGCAGTAATGCCTAGCCGACCGGTACTAATAGGCCGAGGGCTTGTCCCTCAAAGATGTTGCGCGTCCACTGTGTGGTTCCCGAGTTACGGACGGGAACACAAACAACAGCCACGTATGTTTTGTGTCCACTGTGTAGATAACTCCATAGAGTTTCGGCGGCCATAGCGTCAGGGAAATACCCGGTCCCATTCCGAACCCGGAAGTCAAGCCTGACAGCGCCGATGGTACTGCGACCGGGAGGTCGTGGGAGAGTAGGACGTCGCCGGACAACACTTCACTGAGGGCCGTCCCCCGTACATCGGGGGCCGGCCCTCAGCTGTGTCCTGCCCACCTCGCGGTGGGCCTGTGTCCCTGTCAGAGGTCGCTGCGACACTGTCGTAGGGTTGATCCTCTTCCCCCCGCACCCCCCGGCCGGTAGGTCGCGGGCGGTGGCTGGTGTCCTGCCGAGACTCCGCGAAAGGGTTGATCGCGCTCCATGTCCTCCCCCCGGGACGGTTTCGTCCACCTGCACAACCACACCGAGTACTCGATGCTCGACGGGGCGGCACGGCTCGGTGACATGTTCGAGCGCACGGCCGAGCTCGGCATGGACGCGATCGCGATGACCGACCACGGCAACGTGTTCGGCGCCTACGACTTCTGGTCCAAGGCGCGTGCGGCCGGCGTGAAGCCGATCATCGGCATGGAGGCCTACGCGACCCCCAACACCCCGCGCAACGTGCGCAAGCGGGTGCGGTGGAACGACGGCGGGGACGACGACGTCTCCGGCTCGGGTGCCTACACACACATGACCCTCCTGGCCGAGACCACCGAGGGCATGCACAACCTGTTCCGGATGTCCTCGCAGGCCTACATCGACGGGTTCTTCTACAAGCCCCGCATCGACCGCGAGCTGCTGTCCCAGCACGGTCGGGGGATCATCGGCACCACCGGCTGCCCCTCGGGCGAGGTGCAGACGTGGCTGCGGATCGGGCAGTACGACCACGCCCGCCAGGCGGCCTCGGAGTTCCAGGACATCCTCGGCAGGGACAACTACTTCCTCGAGCTGATGGACCACGGGCTCGACATCGAGACCAGGGTGCGCGACGGGCTGCTGCGGCTGTCCAAGGACCTCGGCATCCCGCCGATCGCGACCAACGACTCCCACTACGTGCGCCGCGAGGACGCCGGCGCGCACGAGCACCTGCTGTGCGTCTCCTCGGGCAGCATGATGAGCGACCCGAAGCGCTTCAAGTTCAACGGCGACGGCTACTACGTCAAGTCACCCCAGGAGATGCGCCACCTGTGGCGCGACCTGCCCGAGGCGTGCGACAACACCCTGCTGATCGCGCAGCGCTGCGACGTGGAGTTCAACGAGTCCGCCAACTACATGCCGGCCTTCCCCTGCCCCGAGGGCGAGGACGAGACCTCCTGGATGATCAAGGAGGTCGAGAAGGGGTTGCGCTACCGCTACCCCCAGGGCATCCCCGACGACGTCCGGGCGCGTGCCGACTTCGAGGTCGGCGTCATCACCCAGATGGGCTTCCCCGGCTACTTCCTCGTCGTGGCCGACTTCATCAACTGGGCCAAGGACAACGGCATCCGCGTGGGCCCGGGGCGCGGCTCCGGTGCGGGGTCGATGGTGGCGTACGCGATGCGGATCACCGACCTGGACCCGTTGGTCCACGGGCTGATCTTCGAGCGGTTCCTCAACCCCGACCGCGTCTCCATGCCCGACTTCGACATCGACTTCGACGAGCGTCGTCGTGGCGAGGTGATCCGCTACGTCACCGACCGGTACGGCAGCGAGCGGGTCTCGATGATCGTCACCTACGGCACCATCAAGGCCAAGCAGGCGGTCAAGGACTCCTCGCGGATCCTCGGCTACCCCTTCGCGATGGGCGACCGGGTCACCAAGGCGATGCCTGCCGCGGTGATGGGCAAGGACATCCCGCTCAAGCAGCTCTTCGACCCCGCTCACAAGCGCTACAGCGAGGGCGGCGACTTCCGTGCGCTCTACGAGGGCGACCAGGACGTCCGCACCGTGGTCGACACCGCCATCGGCATCGAGGGCCTCAAGCGGCAGTGGGGCGTGCACGCGGCGGGCGTCATCATGTCCAGCGAGCCGATCCAGAACGTCATCCCCGTCCTCAAGCGCGAGGCCGACGGCGCGATCATCACGCAGTTCGACTACCCGACCTGCGAGAAGCTCGGCCTGATCAAGATGGACTTCCTCGGGTTGCGCAACCTGACGGTCCTCGACGACGCGCTGATCAACATCGAGAACAACCGCGGCGAGAAGGTCGTCCTCGAGGACCTCGAGCTGACCGACCCGGCGACGTACGCCCTGCTCCAGCGCGGGGACACCCTCGGCGTCTTCCAGCTCGACGGCGGCCCGATGCGGGCGCTGCTGCGCAGCATGCAGCCCGACGTGTTCGAGGACATCTCCGCGGTCGGCGCGCTCTACCGCCCCGGGCCCATGGGGGCGGACTCGCACAACAAGTACGCCCGCCGCAAGACCGGCCGCGAGCCGGTGGTGGCGATCCACCCCGAGCTGGAGGAGCCGCTGGCCGACGTCCTGGGCGAGACCTACGGGTTGATCGTCTACCAGGAGCAGGTCATGGCGATCGCGCAGAAGCTCGCCGGCTACTCGCTCGGACAGGCCGACATCCTGCGGCGCGCCATGGGCAAGAAGAAGAAGGAGGAGCTGGACAAGCAGCTCGCCGGCTTCTCGGCCGGCATGGAGGAGCGCGGCTACTCCGCCGCCGCGGTGACGACGCTGTGGGACATCCTGCTGCCGTTCTCCGACTACGCCTTCAACAAGGCGCACTCGGCCGCCTACGGGGTGGTGTCCTACTGGACGGCCTACCTCAAGGCCAACTACCCGGCCGAGTACATGGCCGCGCTCCTGACCTCGGTCAAGGACGACAAGGACAAGATGGCGATCTACCTCAACGAGTGTCGCCGCATGAAGATCCGGGTCCTCCCGCCCGACGTCAACGAGTCGCAGGCCAACTTCACCCCCGTCGGGGAGGACATCCGCTTCGGCCTGACCGCGGTGCGCAACGTGGGCGCCAACGTCGTCGAGCAGATCATCGCGACGCGGCGCGAGAAGGGCCGCTTCAGCGACTTCGCCGACTTCATGGGCAAGGTGCCGGCCCAGGTGTGCAACAAGCGGCTCGTGGAGTCGCTGGTCAAGGCCGGCGCCTACGACGAGATGAAGCACGGCCGTCGGGCCCTGCTCGCGGTCCACGAGCAGGCGGTCGACCAGTACGTCGACATCAAGCGCAACGAGGCGATCGGCCAGGACTCGTTGTTCGGCGGCCTCGACGACGACGACGCCGGCTTCGGGGTCAGCGTCGCGGTGCCCGACATCCCCGAGTGGGACAAGTCGACGCTCCTCGGCCACGAGCGGGAGATGCTCGGCCTCTACGTCTCCGACCACCCGCTGACCGGCCTGGAGCACGTGCTCTCGCAGGCCGCGGACTGCACCATCGGCCAGCTGCTGACGGATGAGGACCGGGGCGAGAACACGCCCGCCACCATCTGCGGCCTGATCACCGCGGTGACCCGCAAGATCACCAAGACCGGCAACGCCTGGGCGATCGTCACCGTGGAGGACCTCGAGGGCGCGATCGACGTGCTGTTCTTCCCCAGCGACTACCAGCTCGCCGCCACCCTGCTCGTCGAGGACACCGTGGTCGCGGTGCAGGGGCGGCTGGACCGGAGCAAGGACCAGCCCGAGCTGCGCGGCAAGACCGTCTCGACCCCGGTCATGGAGGAGCGCGGCGTCGGGCCCGTCACGCTCAGCCTGCCCGCCACCCGGTGCACCCCGCCGGTGGTGGAGCGCCTGAAGGAGGTGCTGCGCACGCACCCCGGCACCACCGAGGTCCGGCTCAAGCTGGTCGGACGCCGCGGCACCCAGCTGCTGCGGCTCGACGACCGGCTCCGGGTCTCGGCCTCGCCGGCGCTCTACGGCGACCTCAAGCACCTGCTCGGCCCGGGGTGCCTGGGCTGACCTGGGCTGGCCCGGGCTGAGGCCGCGGGTCGCGGCTGGGACCGGCCTGGGATGATCCCCGGGTGAGCAGCGCGCACCCGGTGGCCGAGACCGGCCCCGTCCGACCCGAGCCCGAGGCCGAGGCCCTGGGCGCGGCGACCCCGCGCGACGTGGCCGTCGACGTCGCGGTGGTGCTGCTCTGGTCGCTCGCCGCCGGAGTCGTGGGGGCGCTGCTGTGGTGGTGGGCCACCCCGTTGCCGGAGGCGACGGCCACGCCCGACGGCCCGGCCCTCACCGCCGACGAGCTTGCGCGCCAGGTCGCCGTGGACGGCTGGTTCGCCGTCGTCGCGGTCGGGCTCGGACTGCTCAGCGGCCTGGTGCTGCTCGCGTGGCGCCGCCGCGACCCGCTGCTGAGCGTCGCCCTGGTCGTGCTCGGCGCCGCCCTCGCCGGTCAGCTCGCGCTCCGGCTCGGCGGTGTGCTGGGGCCGGCCGACCCGGCGACGGTCCTGGCGGGCCGGGCCGAGGGCGCCCAGGCGCCGCTCCAGCTGGTGCTGCAGGCGCCCGGGCTGGTGTGGGTGTGGCCCGCCGCGGCCGCGCTCGGTGCGCTGCTCCACCTGTTCGTGCTGCGGCGCGACTAGCGGCGGGCGACCGGCGCCACCACGGCCGCGGTCAGCACCACGAGGTCCTGTGGGGCGACGCCGAGGTCCAGCCCGCGCTTGCCGCCGCTCACCCAGACCGTCTCCCGCTCCACGGCCGAGTCGTCCACGACGGTCGCGAGCCGCGTGCGCTGGCCCAACGGCGAGATGCCGCCCACGACGTAGCCGGTGCTGCGCTCGGCGGTGGCCGGGTCGGCCATCGTCGCGCGCTTGCCGCCCACCGCGGCGGCCAGCGCCTTGAGGTCGAGCTTCGCCGACACCGGGACCACGGCCACCACGAGGCGCCCGTCCACCTCGGCCAGGAGGGTCTTGAGCACCGCGTCGGGGTCGAGCCCCAGCCGCTGGGCGGCCTCGAGCCCGTAGGAGGCGGCGGCCGGGTCGTGCTCGTAGGGGTGGGTCGTGAACGGCACCCCGGCCCGCTCGAGGGCGACCGTGGCCGGCGTACCTCCGGCGGCGCGTCGGCGTGCCACGGCGCTAGTTGGGGGACCAGCGCGTCCGGGCGACCTCGGTCGCCGGCAGCGACGGGATCGCACGCATGGCGCGCATCTCGTCGTGGAGCGTGTGCCGGATCATGCTGAGCCGCTGCCGGGCGGTCTCGGCCTCCAGCAGCGCCTGGCGCTGGGGGAGGGTGAGCAGGCAGGTCGTGGCCAGCGCGTAGGAGAGGTACGCCGGGTCGTCGGGCATCTGCCCGGCCAGCACGGGTCCGCCGCGGAGCTCGGAGAGCTGTGCGCGGTAGGTCTCGAACACCGCCAGCGTGCGGGCCGCCTCGACCTCGGCCTCGGGCTCCTCGACGTCGCCGAGCAGCTCGACCTCGCCGCGCAGGAACGGACCGCTGCTGTCGTGCTCGAGCACCCGCAGCCGCTGCCGGCCGATGACCTCGATGTCGAAGCGGCCGTCGTCGTAGGCCTCGGCCTCGGAGAGCTGCACGAGCGTGCCGACCCGGTGCACCGACTGGGCGCCGTGGTCGCCGACCTCGTAGCCCTCCCGGATCGCGACGATGCCGAAGACGCGGTCGAAGACCTCCTCCACCGCCAGCAGCTCGCGCACCATCGCGCGGTAGCGCTCCTCGAAGATGTGCAGCGGTGTCGCGACGCCGGGGAACAGCACCGCGTTGAGGGGGAACAGCGGCACCGACGTCACCCCGCCAACCTACGACGCGGGCCGCGCTAGCGTGGCCCGACGCACCCCGACACCGCTGGAGGCAGTTGTGGAGACCCGTCGCCTGGGCCGGCTCGAGCACCGCTCGTCGGTGCTGATCTACGGGGCGGCCTCGCTCGCGGAGGTCGACCAGGACACCGCCGACGCCTCGGTCGCCGAGGCGCTGGAGGCCGGGATCAACCACGTCGACGTCGCCGCGGCGTACGGCGACGCGGAGCTGCGCCTGGGCGCGATGATGGACGACCTGCGCAGCCGCGTGTTCCTCGCCACCAAGACCGGTCTGCGCGGTGAGGAGGAGGCGTGGGCGCAGATCAACCGCTCCCTGGAGCGGCTGCGCACCGACCACGTCGACCTGCTCCAGGTGCACGAGGTGAGCAAGCTGGCCGACCTCGACCGGGTCACCGCCGAGCACGGCTCGCTGCGCGCGGTGGTGCGGGCCCGCGAGGAGGGCCTGGTGCGGGCGATCGGCATCACCGGCCACACCCACGACGCCCCGGCCACCCATCTCGAGGGGCTGCGACGGTTCCCCTTCGACACCGTCCTGACCCCGCTCAACCGGGCGCTGTTCCGCGTCCCGGGGTACGCCGAGGACTACGCCGCCCTGGTGGCGGCGGTGCAGGCCGCCGACGCCGGCCTGATGACGATCAAGACCGTCGCCCGCCGGCCGTGGCCGACGTCCGAGCGCCGCTACGCGACCTGGTACGAGCCGCTCGACGAGCAGGCCCACGTGACCGCTGCGGTCTCGTGGCTGCTGGGGGGCCACCCCGAGGTCACCGGCATCGCCACGGCCGGCGAGACCCGGCTGCTGCGCCAGGTGGTGCGCGCCGAGCGGGAGCGCCACGACCTGGACCCCGCGGCGGCGCAGGCGGTCCTGGACCGGCTCGGCGACGGCGACTACTCGACCCCCTTCGTGGGGGCCGACGCCTGAGCCTCGGGCGGGGGAGGAAGAGGTCGTCCGCGGCACCTAGAATGGACCCATGATCCGCCGCATCGACCTGCGGGACGGTGCCGTCGGCACCGACCCGGACTACCGCACCCTGGTGCCCCGCGCCGACTTCGACGTCGAGGCCGCGCTCCACGTCGTGCGCCCGATCTGCGACGACGTCCGTGACCGCGGCGTCGAGGCGATCCACGAGTACTCCCGGAAGTTCGACCGCGTCGAGCAGACCGACATCACCGTGCCCCGCCAGGCGCTGCGCGACGCGCTGGCTGCGCTCGACCCGGCCGTCCGCGCCGGCCTGGAGGAGTCCGTACGCCGGCTCCGGCTCACCTGCGAGGCCGAGCTGGAGTCCGACGTCGTGACCGACCTCGGCCCCGGTGCCCGGGTGACCCAGCGTCTGGTCCCCGTCGACCGGGTGGGGCTCTACGTGCCCGGCGGCGTCGCCCCGCTGGTCTCCAGCGTGCTGATGAACGTCGTCCCCGCCCAGGTGGCCGGCGTCGGCTCGATCGCGCTGACCAGCTCGCCGCAGGCCGACTTCGGCGGCCTGCCCCACCCCACGATCCTGGCGGCCTGCGAGCTGCTCGGCATCGAGGAGGTGTACGCCGTCGGCGGCGCCCAGGCGATCGCGATGTTCGCCCACGGGGCGGGTCCGTGCCGACGCGTCGACCTGGTGACCGGTCCGGGCAACATCTACACCGTCTCGGCGAAGCGCCTGCTCAAGGGCGTCGTCGGCATCGACTCCGAGGCCGGCCCCACCGAGATCGCCGTGCTGGCCGACGAGACGGCCGAGGCCGCCCACGTCGCCGCCGACCTGGTCAGCCAGGCCGAGCACGACCCGATGGCGGCCTCGGTGCTGGTGACCGACTCGCTGCGGCTGGCCGACGAGGTCGAGGTCGAGCTGGACAAGCAGGTCGCGGCCACCCGGCACGTGGAGCGGGTGCGCACCGCGCTGAGCGGCGAGCAGTCCGGCATCGTGCTGGTCGACGACCTCGAGCAGGGGCTCGCCGTGGTCAACGCCTACGCCGCCGAGCACACCGAGATCCAGACCGCCGACGCCGCGACCGTGGCCCGCCGGGTCCGCAACGCCGGAGCGGTCTTCGTCGGCCCCTGGGCGCCGGTCTCGCTCGGCGACTACTGCGCCGGCTCCAACCACGTGCTGCCCACGGCCGGCTGCGCCTGCCACTCCTCGGGGCTCTCGGTGCGCTCGTTCGTGCGCGCCGTCCACCTCGTGGAGTACTCCCGCGACGCCCTCGACGAGGTCGCCGGGCACGTCACGACGCTGGCCCACGCCGAGGACCTCCCCGGCCACGCCGCCGCCGTCGACGTCCGGTTCGACCGGTGAGCGCCGACACCTCCGCGAGCCCGACCGACCTGTCCTGGGTCCCGCTCCGCGAGGAGCTGCGCGGGGTCGCGCCGTACGGCGCCCCCCAGCTCGACGTGCCGGTGCAGCTCAACGTCAACGAGAACCCCTACGGGCCCTCGGCCGCGGTGGTCGACGACGTCGCCGCCTCCGTGGCCCGGGTCGCGGGCACGCTCAACCGCTACCCCGACCGCGAGTTCACCGAGCTGCGCGCCGGTCTGGCCGCCTACCTGGGCGTCGAGGCCGGGGTGGTGGTCGACCCGGCGCAGGTGTGGGCCGCCAACGGCTCCAACGAGGTCATGCTCCAGCTGCTCCAGGCGTTCGGGGGACCGGGCCGGACGGCGATCAGCTTCGCCCCGACGTACAGCATGTATCCCGAGTACGCCCGCGACGCCATGACCGGCTGGGTCGCCGGCCGCCGCCACGAGGACTTCAGCTTCGACCTCGCCGAGGCCGAGCGGCTCGTGGCCGAGCACCGGCCCAGCGTGGTGCTGCTGCCCTCGCCCAACAACCCGACCGGCACCGCGCTCCCGCACGAGGTGATCGGGCGGCTGTGCGACCTCGTCGGCGACGGCGGCGTGGTGGTGATCGACGAGGCGTACGCCGAGTTCCGCCGGTCGGGCACGCCCTCGGCCCTCGAGCTGCTCGACCGGCACCGCAACCTGGTCGTCACCCGCACCATGAGCAAGGCGTTCGCGCTGGCTGGCGCCCGGCTGGGCTACCTCGCCGCCGCCCCCGAGGTGTGCGACGCGCTGCGCGTCGTACGGCTGCCGTACCACCTGTCCGCGGTCACCCAGGCGACCGCGCTGGCCGCGCTGCGCCACGCCGACGAGCTGCTGGGCCGGGTGGAGGAGCTGCGCGCCGAGCGCGACCGCACCGTGACCTGGTTGCGCGAGCAGGGGCTCGAGGTCGCCGACAGCGACGCCAACTTCGTGCTGTTCGGCCGCTTCGCCGACCGTGACGCGGTCTGGCAGCGGCTGCTGGACGCCGGCGTCCTGATCCGCGTCACCGGCCCCGAGGGCTGGCTGCGCGTCTCCATCGGCACCCCGGCGGAGATGCAGGCCTTCCGGAGCGCGCTCACCGCCGCGCTCGACACCACCACCGAAGGAGGCGACCGATGAGTCGCACCGCCCGCATCGAGCGACGGACCAACGAGTCCTCGGTCCTGGTCGAGCTCGACCTCGACGGCTCCGGCCACACCGACATCTCCACCGGCGTCGGCTTCTACGACCACATGCTCGACGCGCTCGGCCGCCACTCGCTCATCGACCTGACGGTGCGCACCGAGGGCGACGTGCACATCGACGGCCACCACAGCATCGAGGACACCGCGATCGTGATCGGCGCCGCGCTGCGCGAGGCGCTCGGCGACAAGCGCGGGATCAGGCGGTACGGCGACGCGCTGGTGCCGCTCGACGAGGCGCTGGCCCAGGCGGTCGTCGACGTCTCCGGACGCCCCTACTTCGTGCACTCCGGCGAGCCCGAGGGCCAGGTGTACGCCCTGATCGGCGGCTCCGGCGTGCCGTACGCCGGCTCGCTGACCGCCCACGTGCTCGAGTCGCTCGCCCACCACGCGGGCATCACCCTGCACGTCCGGGTGCTCGGCGGTCGCGACCCGCACCACATCGTGGAGGCGCAGTTCAAGGCCGTCGCCCGGGCGCTGCGCGACGCGGTCGCCCTCGACCCGCGCGAGACGGGCGTCCCCTCCACCAAGGGCGCGCTCTGAACGCCCCGCCGGCCGCCCCGCGCGTCACCGTCCTGGACTACGGCTCGGGCAACCTGCGCTCGGTCGTCCGGGCCGTGGAGCGCGCCGGCGCCGAGGTGACGCTGAGCAGCGACCGCGCCACGGCGATGGACGCCGACGGCCTGGTCGTGCCCGGGGTGGGCGCGTTCGCCGCCTGCATGGAGGGGCTGCGCGCGGTCCGCGGCCACGAGGTCATCGGCCGCCGCCTCGCCGGGGGCCGTCCGGTGCTGGGCATCTGCGTCGGGATGCAGATCCTCTTCGAGCGCGGGGTCGAGCACGGCGTCGAGACGGTCGGCTGCGAGGAGTGGCCGGGCGTGGTCGAGCGGCTCCAGGCCCCGGTCGTGCCCCACATGGGGTGGAACACCGTCGAGGTGCCCGCCGGCTCGCAGCTGTTCGCCGGCCTCGAGGACGAGCGGTTCTACTTCGTGCACTCCTACGGCGTCCGCGACTGGACGCTGCAGACCAACGGCCGCACCCGGGAGCCGCTGGTCACCTGGGCCGAGCACGGCACCGGCGAGCAGCGCGACCGCTTCGTCGCGGCCGTGGAGAACGGCCCCCTCACCGCGACCCAGTTCCACCCCGAGAAGTCCGGGGACGCCGGCGCCGCGCTGCTGCGCAACTGGGTCGCCACCCTGCCGCACCCCTGACCACCCACCTCCTGCTACCTCCTGATCTCCCGAGCCCCGAGGACCCCATGACCCAGCACCCCGCCAGCCAGGCCCCGGCGCCGCACCTCGAGCTGCTGCCCGCCGTCGACGTCGCCGGGGGGCAGGCCGTCCAGCTGGTCCAGGGCGTCGCCGGCTCCGAGAAGCGCTTCGGCGACCCGGTCGAGGCCGCGCTGCGCTGGCAGCAGGCCGGTGCGGAGTGGATCCACCTCGTCGACCTCGACGCCGCCTTCGGTCGCGGCCACAACCGCGACCTGCTGGCCCGCATCGTGGGCACCCTGGACATCGACGTCGAGATGAGCGGCGGGATCCGCGACGACGCGTCGCTCGAGGCGGCCATGACCGCCGGCTGCCGCCGGGTCAACATCGGCACCGCCGCCCTGGAGCAGCCGGAGTGGTGCGCCCGGGCGATCGCCACGCACGGCGACCGGATCGCCGTGGGCCTCGACGTCCGCGGCCGCACCCTGGCCGCGCGCGGCTGGACCCAGGAGGGCGGCGACCTCTACGAGGTGCTGGCCCGGCTCGACGCCGAGGGCTGCGCCCGCTACGTCGTCACCGACGTCGACAAGGACGGCATGCTCCAGGGCCCCAACCTCGACCTGCTCCGCGCGGTGTGCGCCGAGACCGACCGGCCCGTGGTCGCCTCGGGCGGGATCACCGAGCTCACGGACCTCGAGGCGCTCACCGGGCTGATCGGCGACGGCGTGGAGGGGGCGATCGTGGGCACAGCGCTCTACGAGGGCCGGTTCACGCTCGCCGACGCCCTCGACCTGACCTGGCCCGACCGGCCGCGCCCGCTGGACGACCGCCCGTGAGCCTGGCGGTCCGCGTCATCCCCTGCCTCGACGTCGACGGCGGTCGGGTGGTCAAGGGCGTGAACTTCCAGGAGCTGCGCGACGCCGGCGACCCGGTCGAGCTCGCCCGGCTCTACGACGCCGAGGGCGCCGACGAGCTCACCTTCCTCGACATCTCCGCCTCCCACGAGGGTCGCTCCACCACCATGGAGATCGTCGCGGCGACCGCTGAGCAGGTGTTCATCCCGCTCACGGTCGGCGGCGGCATCGGCAGCGTCGAGGACGTCGACCGGCTGCTGCGCGCCGGAGCGGACAAGGTCGCGGTCAACACCGCGGCGATCCGGCGCCCTGAGCTGGTGGCCGAGATCGCGGACCGCTTCGGCAACCAGGTGCTCGTGCTCTCGGTCGACGCCCGCCGCGCGAGCGGCACCGACTCCGGCTTCGAGGTCACCACGCACGGCGGCCGCACCTCGGCCGGGCTGGACGCGCTGGAGTGGGCCGCGCGTGCGGCCCGGCTCGGTGCGGGCGAGATCCTGCTCAACGCGATGGACGCCGACGGCACCCAGGACGGCTTCGACGTCGACCTGATCCGTGCCGTACGGCGGGAGGTCGCGGTGCCCGTCATCGCCAGCGGGGGAGCCGGGCGGGTCGAGCACTTCGCCCCCGCGGTCGACGCCGGCGCCGACGCCGTGCTCGCCGCGACCGTCTTCCACTTCGGCACGCTGCGCATCGGCGAGGTCAAGGACGCGCTGCGCGGGGCCGGACACCCCGTGCGCTAGGGGTTCATCCCCGCTGCGGCACCCAGCACCAGCCGTAGCGCTGGCCCTCGCGCCACTGCGCCCGGGTGGGCCACTCGAAGGCCCAGGAGTAGCGCAGCGCGCCGTCGGCCCGGGCGGAGGCAACGTCCTCGCAGGCGCTGTCGCCCCGGTCGGTGACCGCGCCGTCGAGGTAGCGAGCGCGGGCGGGGAGGTCGACGGTGTCGACGGCGCGCCAGCGGTGGGGGTCGGCGCAGGCGACCCGGCGGAAGCCGCGCGCGTCGGGGGCGGCGGTGCCGCAGGTCCCGAAGGTGTCGAGCGCACCCGGCCGGTCGAGCATGCCGGCGAACCGCCGCGGCAGCGGCAGCAGCCGGTCCTCGTCGCGCACCGCCACCACGTCGCAGCGGTAGGTGTCGGCACCGGCGTCGGCCTGCTCCAGCGACGGGGTGAACCACACCACCCGCAGCCGGCTGAGCCGGCGCGCGGTGGTGTCACCGCCCGCGCGCTGGAGCAGCGAGGCCGGGCAGGACCCGGCCACCCGGCGGCGCACGGCCGCGGAGTCGACGGCCAGCAGGTGGCCGCGGGCCAGCAGCGGCAGCGCGCCCACCGCCACCGTGACGGCTGTGTGCCGGGTGCGGCAGCCGACGGCCGGCGTGGCGTCCACCGGCGCGGTGGCCTGCTCGAGGGTGAGCGAGCGGCACTCCCCGGCGACCGGCGCGGGCGGTGGCGGGGTGCCGGTGGGGGAGGGCGGCGTTCCCTCGGTGGACTCCTCGGCGGACGGGGAACCGGCGTCGGCGGGGTCCGAGCCGTCCGCGCACCCGGCGAGGAGTGCCAGGACCACGGCCAGCACGACGGCGAGGCCGGCGGCCGCGCCGGAGCGGCGTACGGCGGAAGGTGGCTCCGACCTCATCGATCCGTCTTGGCCCAGCAGATCGAGCGTCGGTTGCCGGCCTGCCACTCGGCCTGCTTGAACCACGTGAAGCCGAACTCGTAGTCGACGGGGTAGTTCATCCACGCCCCCACCGAGTCCGAGCAGTAGTCGCGGGTGCGCACCTGCGTCAACCGCTCCCCGGGGTAGGGGTCGCCCTTCTCGCCCAGCTTGATCGTGGTGACGGCCCGCCAGTCGTGCGGCTCCGAGCACGGCCCCTTGGTCGACCCGAGGACGGTCGCCCCGGTCGCGCAGGTCAGCCACTGCTCAGGGGGCTTGGCGCGGAACAGGCCCTTGGTCGGGCTGGGCAGCGGCCGGTACGCGGTGCTCTCGGTGGTGCCTCCCACGAGGTCGCAGCGGTACCAACGGGCGCCATCCTCCCAAGCCTTCTCCGAGGGCCGGAACCACGCCCAGCTCAGCTGGATCCGCATCGCCAGGCTCTCGTCGACCCCAAGGAACTTCTCGAAGGCCGCCTCGCAGCGGGGGTAGATCCACCTGCCGTGGCCCCGGTCCTCGTAGCCGTCGCCGGTCGAGTCGGGCAGCGTGCCGATCGCGAAGGTCTGGGCGGTGTGGCCCTCGTCACAGTCGACCGGCTCGGCGTCGTTGCTGGGGCTCTCCACGTCCTGGGGCTGCAGCACGTAGCAGGCGCCCAGCTCGGGCGGGTCGCTGCGGTCGGAGGCGGCCCGGGGGGCGAGCGGGGCCGACGAGCAGCCCGAGGCCACCAGCAGCAGCACCAGAGCGACCACGACCCCGGCGATCCGGTCGTGGACGGCGGGCGCGTGCGGGCGCAGCGTCACCGTGGTCCCCTCTCGGTCGTCGCGGTGCGGCGATGCTACCGCCCGGGAACCCGGACCACGGCACGTCCGCCTACCTCGTCGGGACGGTGGTGGGCACCCCCGGTGACGCAGTTTCGGGCCACCTCTCTAGACCGGTGGTCCCGGACACGGTCGTGCGCCCGACAGCGGCCGGGGGCCGCCCCTAGGCTCGCGGCACCGCGTGGGTGCGCGGTCGGCGACAGCCGGGCCCGGTGCGGAGGCGTGGGTGAAGGGCGTCATCTTGAACCTCGTCGAGGAGGCGGTGGTGCAGACGCACGGCGAGGTGGTCTGGGACGCCGTGCTGGTGCACGCACGGCTCGAGGGCGCCTGGACCAGCCTCGGCACCTACCCCGACGACGAGCTGCCCCGCCTGGTGGCCGCGGGTTCGCAGCTGCTGGGGGCCGAGCCGCAGCTGCTCGCCCGCGACCTGGGGCGCCACGTCGCCCAGGGCCTCGCCCGGCGTCATCCCGGCTACTTCGCCCGGTGCGAGGGCACGCTGCCGTTCCTGCGCAGCCTGGACGACGTCGTCCACCGCGAGGTCCGCGAGGTGCACCCGGACGCCGACCCGCCCCGGCTCACCTGGTCCGAGGTCGGTGCGCCGGTGCCGGGCGGCGGCGTGGCGATGGACCTGCACTACCGCTCCGATCGCCGTTTGTGCTGGCTCGCCGTGGGCATGATCGAGGGCGCTGCGTCGTACTACGGTGAGAAGACCGAGGTCCGCCACGAGGCCTGCCAGCTGGACGACGCACCCCGATGCACGCTGCGCGTGACGACCTGGAGAGGCTGACCGACCGCATGGAACTCCTCTCCTCCACGACGACGGGCCCTGCCGACCCCGCGGCCGAGGTACGCCGGCTCCGGCGCCAGCTGCGCCGCGAGCAGGTGCGCCGACAGGCGGCCGAGTCGATCGGCGAGCGCGCGACCGCCGACCTCTACGAGTCGGTGCGCGAGCTGCGCGGCGCCCAGGCCGAGCTGCTGGAGAAGGCCGACCAGGACCGGGTCGTGACCGAGCTGGCCCGGGCGCTGCGCCAGGACTTCGACACCGCCCAGGTGGTCAACCGAGCCGCGGAGTCGGTGGGGCAAGCCACGCAGGTGGACCGGTGCGACGTGCTGCTGGTCGACGCCGATCGCTACTCCGCCGTGCGCGGCTCCTGGTGCGGCTCCGAGGCCGCCGCCGCGCTGCCGCGGCCCTCGTCCTTCGTGGACCTGCCCGAGCCGCTGACCACGCTGCTGCTGGAGGCCGCGCAGCACCTGGTGCCGCTCCAGGTCGCCCACGTCGAGCAGGACGACCGCTTCGGGGCGGACGGCGCCGCCGAGGTGGTCTCGGCCCTGGGCGTGCTCGCCCTGGCCGCGGTGCCGATCGCGGTCGGCGACGAGGTGGTCGGCTGGCTGCTGCTGTCCTCGATCCGGCCGCGGGGCTGGCAACCCCGCGAGATCGCGATCTGCCAGGGGGTCTCCCACGACCTGGTGGCCTCGCTGGTGCAGGTGCAGGCCTTCGAGCAGCAGCGCGAGTCCGTACGCCGGCTCGAGGAGCTCGACCGTGCCAAGGACGCTTTCATCTCCACGGTCTCCCACGAGCTGCGCACGCCGCTGACCAGCATCGTGGGCTACCTGGAGATGATGAGCGAGGGCGGCATGGGCACGCTCAACGACGACGTGTCCCAGGGCATCGCGATCATCGAGCGCAACGTCGGCCGGCTGCGGTCGCTGGTCGAGGACCTGCTGGCCCTCTCGGCGTACGACGCGGAGCAGGTCAACCTCGACCTGCGGCCCCTCGACCTGGCGGCCGTGGTCGCGGAGTGCCAGCAGACCCTGGCCCCCTCCACCCACGCCAAGCGGCTCGGGGTCGTGGTGGTCAGCGACGCCGACCTGCCGGCCGTGATCGGCGACCGCACCCAGCTCGAGCGGGTGGTGCTCAACCTGCTCAACAACGCCGTGAAGTTCAGCCACGACGGCGGGGTGGTGACGGTGCGGCTCAACGCCGAGGACGACCGGGTGGTGATGCGGGTCGTCGACCGCGGCATCGGCATCCCGCTGGCCGAGCAGGACCGGCTGTTCTCCCGCTTCTTCCGCTCCTCGCTGTCGGTCGCCGACGAGATCCAGGGCACCGGCCTGGGCCTGGCGCTGGTGCAGTCGGTCGTGGAGTGGCACCACGGCACGGTCGACGTCGAGTCCGCCGAGGGCCAGGGCACGACCGTCGTCGTCCGCCTGCCGGCCGCCGACGGCGCCTGACCTCGGCGAGCCCGACGGCACCAGCCGGACGGCGACCGGTCGACCACGTCGGCACGACTGTGGGTAGGGTGGCACCGATGATGCGCAGCCTCCTCCTTCGCTGCCGCAGCGAGGTCTGACCCGCCGGACCTCCTCGCTGCGGAGAGCTCGTCGTGCCCGGCCCGCCCACCAGGGCGACCCGAGAGCGAACCCGAGGACCCCCGATGACCCTGCAGCACTCAGGCTTCAGCAACACCCAGCGCGCGAGCGGCATGCCGGTGCAGCGCTACCGGCCCTTCCCGCCGATCGACCTGCCCGACCGCACCTGGCCCTCGGCCACCATCACGCAGGCCCCGCGCTGGCTCTCCACCGACCTGCGCGACGGCAACCAGGCGCTGATCGACCCGATGTCGCCCGAGCGCAAGCACCGGATGTTCGACCTGCTGGTGAAGATGGGCTACAAGGAGATCGAGGTCGGCTTCCCCTCGGCGAGCGAGACCGACTTCGCCTTCGTGCGGCAGCTGATCGAGCGCGACAAGGTGCCCGAGGACGTCACCATCTCGGTGCTGACGCAGGCCCGCGAGGACCTGATCGAGCGCACCACGCAGTCGCTGGTGGGCGTCCACCACGCCAACATCCACCTCTACAACGCGCTGGCGCCGATGTTCCGCAAGGTCGTGTTCCGGGCCAGCCGTGACGAGGTCAAGGACATCGCCGTCCGTGGCACCGAGCTGTTCATGAAGTACGCCGAGCAGAACCTCGGCCGGACCGTGATCGGCTACGAGTACTCCCCGGAGATCTTCACCTCCACCGAGCTGCCGTTCTCGCTGGAGGTCTGCGAGGCGGTCTCCGACGTGTGGCAGCCCGACGACGGCCGCGAGATCATCCTCAACCTGCCGGCCACCATCGAGGTCGCGACGCCCAACGTCTACGCCGACCAGATCGAGTGGTTCTCGCGGCAGCTGACCCGCCGCGAGCACACCACCATCAGCCTGCACCCGCACAACGACCGGGGCACGGCCGTGGCGGCGACCGAGCTGGCGCAGATGGCCGGCGCGGACCGCGTCGAGGGCTGCCTGTTCGGCCACGGCGAGCGCACCGGCAACGTCTGCCTGGTGACCCTGGGGATGAACCTGTTCAGCCAGGGCGTCGACCCGCAGATCGACTTCTCCGACATCGACGAGGTGCGGCGCACGGTCGAGTACTGCACCCAGCTGCCGGTCCACCCCCGCCACCCGTACGCCGGCGACCTCGTCTACACCGCCTTCTCCGGCTCCCACCAGGACGCCATCAAGAAGGGCCTCGAGGCGCTCGAGCAGGACGCCGTCGACGCCGGCCGCCCCGTGGGCGAGCAGCCCTGGGAGGCGCCGTACCTGCCGATCGACCCCAAGGACGTCGGCCGCACCTACGAGGCCGTGATCCGGGTCAACAGCCAGTCCGGCAAGGGCGGCGTGGCCTACGTGATGAAGTCCGAGCACAAGCTCGACCTGCCGCGCCGGCTGCAGATCGAGTTCAGCCGCGCGGTGCAGGAGCGCACCGACGGCGAGGGTGGCGAGATGGGCCCGGCCGCGATCTGGGAGGCCTTCCAGGGCGAGTACCTCCACCCCACGACGCCGCTGCGCCTGGACTCCGTGCACACCTCCTCGGCCGCGGGCGAGAGGGACCAGCTCGAGGTCGGCGTCTTCGTCGACGGCGAGCTCGCGTCGCTGCGCGGGTCGGGCAACGGCCCGATCGCGGCGTTCGTCGACGCGATCAACTCGCTGCCGCACGGGTTCGACGTGCGCGTGCTCGACTACGCCGAGCACGCACTGTCCTCGGGCGGCGACGCGATCGCCGCGGCGTACGTCGAGTGCGCGGTGGGGGAGAAGGTGCTGTGGGGCGTCGGCCTCGACGCCAACATCGTCACCGCCTCGCTGAAGGCCGTGATCTCGGCGGTCAACCGGCGCTGACCGGCGTACGCCGCCGCTCGCGACGCAGCGGGAGGGTGACACCGAAGGTGCTGCCCTCCCCGAGCGTCGACACCACGCCGACGCGCCCGTCGTGGGCCTCGACGATGGTGCGCACGATGGGGAGCCCGAGACCGGTGCCCTGGATGGCCCGGGCCTGCACGGCCGCGGAGCGGTAGAAGCGCTCGAAGACCTGCTCGACCTCGGACGGGTCGATCCCGAGCCCGGTGTCGGCCACCTCGACCCGGGCCTGCCGGCGCTCGCCGTCCAGGCGCAGCCGCAGCGAGACCCGGCCGCCGTCGGGGGTGAACTTCACCGCGTTGGTCAGCAGGTTGGTGAAGGCGCGCTCGAGGTGGCGGGGCTCGCCGGAGACCGGCACCGGGTCCTCCGGCAGCTCCCAGCAGGTCTCCAGGTCGCGCACCGCGAGCGCGGCGTCGACCGAGGCGATGCTCTCGCGGACGACGTCGCGCAGGTCGAGGTCCTGGGCCTCCTCGGCGCGGCCCTCGGCGTCGGAGGTGGCCAGCAGCAGCAGGTCGTCGGCCAGCGACAGCAGCCGGGCGCCGTTGCGCTCGACCACCTCGACCAGCTGCTGCTGGGCGGGCCGGAGCTCGCCGACGAGGCCGTCGAGCAGCATCTCGGCGCTGCCGATGATGCTGCTCATCGGGGTGCGCAGCTCGTGGCTGACCGTGGAGACGAAGTCGTCCTTGGCGCCGTCGAGCTCGCGGAGCCGGGCGACCACCTCGCGCTCGCGCCGCAGCGCGTTGACCAGGATCTCCTGGCTGCGCCGGGTGTCGGTGACGTCGTGGGCGACGAAGAGGTAGGCGAACACCTGGCCGCGTCCGGTGGTCACGGGGTTGCTGGTCATCGAGATCCGCTGCGGGGAGCGGCCGTCGCCCAGCAGGGTCCAGTCGCGGGTCTGCGGGGCCAGCTCGGAGCCGCCCGTCTGGAGCAGGTCGTCGAGCGTGGGTGGCGCGGCGCCGTCGTCGGCCCCGACGTGGCGCAGGAAGTCGGTGAGGGGGCGGCCCTCGGCCCGCGCCGCCGGCAGCCCGAGGAGGCGCTCGGCGCCGGGGTTGAACAGCGTGATCCGGCCCTCGAGGTCGGTGCCGACGAAGGCCATCGTGGTGGCCGAGCGCAGCAGGTGGCGCACCAGCCCGGCGCTCTCGCGGGCGTCGGTGACGTCGGTGGCGGTGAACACGACCGTGACCGGCTCGTCGGGCCCGGCCGAGTGCACGGCGTTGGAGAAGACCACGCTGCGGCGCTCCCCGTCGCGGGTCAGCACGGTGGCCTCGCCGGAGCGGGGCAGCGAGGGCAGGTGCGCCACCAGCTCGCTGAAGCGCAGCCGCTGGTGAGCGGGCACGAGGGTCTCCCACAGCGGTCGGCCGACCAGCTCCTCGGCGGTGTAGCCGGTCATCCTCAGCGTGGCGGGGTTGGCCGCGATCACGGTGCCGGTCTCGTCGGTCACCACGATCAGGCTGGAGGCGGTGTCGATGACCGCGCGCGAGTAGGTCTGCTCCGCGCGCAGCCGCTCCTGGAGCTCCAGCGGCTCGGTCAGGTCGATCAGGTGCAGGGAGTACGACGCCCGGTCGCCGTCGGTGTCGAGCAGCGACAGGATCCCGTCGAGCCGGGTGCGGGGCTGGCCCACCACCCCCATCTCGCCCGACCAGCCGGCCGCGGCGCCCTCCGGCTCGCCGCCGCCCCCGACGGCGAGCGGGTCCAGCACCGGTCCGTCCGCGGTGAGCAGCTCGGCCAGCTCGCGGCCGAGGAGGTCCTCGACCGGCCGGTCCAGCAGCCGCGTGGTGGCGGCGTTGGCCTCGGCGACCCGGAGCCGGCCCTCGCGGCGGCGCACCAGCAGCACCGGCACCCGCGCCTCGGTGAAGCTGCGGCGGAAGACGCGCTCGCTCGCCGCGGTGCGGCTCAGCGCCCGCTCCCGCTCCCGCATCGCCTGCGCGAGCGGCAGCGCGATCAGCGCGGCGCAGATCAGGTAGACCTGGGAGCCGGTGCCGCCCGTCGTCGGGTCGCCCCGGCCCAGCAGCTCGAAGGGGCCCCAGCCCAGCGCCGTGCCGACCGAGACCACGACGGACAGGCCGACCAGCTCGAGCACCACGGTGCGCACCTCGAAGCGGGCGGCGGCCCACACCAGCAGGGGGAGGGGCACCAGGCCCAGCCCCGGCACCAGCTCGCCGAGGGGTCCGAAGGCGACCGCCGCGACGAGCAGCAGCACGGCCGTGTGGACGGCGACCTCCGGGCGACGTCCCGGTGCGCTCCGCTGGCTGCCGCCCAGCATCGCGAGCGGGGCGAGGAGCACGACGGAGGCGAGGTGGGCCGAGCCGATCACCAGGCCCGACTGGCCCTCGGGGACGAGGTCGAACGCGGCGTACACCAGCGCGACGCCGCTGCCCGCCACGACGGCGCCGGCTGCGGCGGCCAGGACGAGCAGCCAGGTGTCCACCAGCCGGCGCAGGCGGCCCCCGGTCCACCGCAGCGTGAGCAGCAGGACCACCAGGGACTCGAGGGTGTTCGACAGCCCCAGGAGCAACGACGGGACCAGCGCCCGGCCCACCGTCAGGTTGGCCGCGGTCCAGACGGCCAGGAGCAGCAGCGTCATCGCCGGGCGACGGGTGCGCGGGGTCAGCAGCAGCGTCACCACCCCCACCCCGGCCGTGGGCCACCAGGACACGGTCATCTCCAGCGCGTACGCCGCCACGAGGGCCCCCACCGCGCTCAGGTAGGTCGTGAGGACCAGCCCGAGCAGCAGCAGGGGTCGACGCGAGACGGGGGAGACCACGCCGCATTGTCGCGCGTTCCTGCTCCGGAACCTCGCTTTCCGGGCAGCCGTGATCTGGACGAGATCGTCGCGTCGTCCCCTCGGTCCTGCCAAGGTGGCCCCATGAGCCTGGTTTCGGAGCGCATCGGTCAGTTCTTCCACGACGGACACCGCCTCGAGTACACCGAGTACGGCGGCGGCGACCGCTGGGTGGTGCTGCTGCACGGCCAGCTGATGCCGCGACGGATGCACCAGCCGCTGGCGCGGCACCTGGCCGCGCAGGGCCACCACGTGGTGACCCTCGACCTGCTAGGACACGGTCGCTCGGACCGGCCCGACGACCCGCTGCTCTACTCGATGACGGCCTTCGGGGAGCAGGTCGTCGCGCTGCTCGACGAGCTCGACATCGACGCCGCCGTGGTCGGCGGCACCTCGCTGGGCGCCAACACCTCGCTCGAGGTCGCGACCGCCGCCCCCGAGCGCGTCCGGGGCCTGCTGCTGGAGATGCCGGTGCTCGACAACGCCCTCGAGGCGGGCATCCTCGCGTTCGCGCCGCTGCTCTTCGCCTCGCGGTTCCTGCCGCTCAGCGTGAGCGCGCTGCGCGCCGTGACCCGCGCGGTGCCCCGCGGCCTGGTGCCGTTCTGGACCGGCATCGCGCTGGACACCCTCGACCAGCGTCCGGCGCCGATGGCCGCGGCGATCCACGGCATCTTCTTCGGCCGGATCGCGCCCTCCTCGCGGATGCGGCAGCGGATCCAGGCGCCCGCGATGGTGGTGGGCCACCCCAGCGACCCGATCCACCCCGCGGCCGACGCGGCGATGCTGGCCGGCGAGATGCCCGACGCCCGGTTCGTCGAGGCGCACTCGATCCTGGAGTGGCGCGCACGGCCGGCGCGGCTCGACGGGCTGGCCGCGGAGTTCGTCGCGGAGTGCTTCGAGCGCGAGGCGGTGCCGCGCAGCCTGGGCAGCTGAGGGGACACTGGCCCCATGCCCCTGTACAGCGACGAAGCGGTGGTGCTGCGCACCCACAAGCTGGCCGAGGCCGACCGCATCATCACGTTGCTGACCCGGGAGCACGGCGTGGTCCGGGCGGTGGCCCGCGGCGTACGACGCACCTCCTCGCGCTTCGGCTCGCGGCTGGAGCCGTTCACCCACGTCGACCTCCAGCTCGCGGTGGGCCGCAACCTCGACACCGTGACCCAGGCCGAGACCCGGTCGCCCTTCGGTGCGGTGATCTCGGCCGACTACGACCGCTACACCGCGGCCAGCGTGATGCTGGAGACCGCCGAGCGGCTGGTCAGCGAGGAGCGCCAGCCCTCGGTGCAGCAGTACCTCCTGCTCGTCGGGGCGCTGCGCGCGATGACCGCGGGGGAGCACCGCGCCGGCGACGTGCTCGACTCGTTCCTGCTGCGCTCGCTCTCGGTCGCGGGCTACGCCCCCTCGCTGTCGGCGTGCGCGAGCTGCGGGCTGGAGGGACCGCACCGCGCCTTCAGCCCGGCCGCCGGCGGGTCGCTGTGCACGGTGTGCCGCGTGCCCGGCTCGGCCAACCCGGCCGGCGAGACCCTGACCCTGATGGGGGCGCTGCTGGCCGGCCACTGGGACGTCGTCGACGCCGCCGAGCAGCGCCACCGCAAGGAGTCGCGCGGGCTGGTCGCGGCGTACGTCTCCTGGCACCTCGAGCGCGGCCTGCGCTCGCTGCCGCACCTCACGAGCGACTGACGGCCGCCCGCGCCTGCTCGACGACGTCGTCGAGCGGTGGCGCCACGTCGATGCGGATGCCCTGCTCGTCGTCGCCGAGCGGCTCCAGCGTCGCGAGCTGGCTCTCCAGCAGCGAGGTGGGCATGAAGTGGCCGCGACGGCCGCCGATCCGCTGCTCCAGCAGTGCCCTGTCCCCCCAGAGGTGGCAGAAGAAGACCTGCTCCGCCTGGCCGTCACGGAGCACGTCCCGGTAGGAGCGCTTCAGCGCGGAGCAGGTCACCACGAGGGGCCTTCCGGTGGCCACGGCGTCACGGACCTGCGCGGCGACGCGCTCGAGCCAGGGCCAGCGGTCCTCGTCGGTGAGCGGCGTGCCGGCGGACATCTTCGCGACGTTCGCCTCCGGGTGCAGGTCGTCGCCCTCGACGAAGTCGGCCCCGAGCGCGGCGGCGAGCCGCTCGCCCACGGAGGTCTTGCCCGTGGAGGTCGTGCCCATCACCACGACGGCCAGCGGGGTGCTCACCCGACCACCCACAGCAGGCCGCCGCAGAGGAACATCATCACGCCCAGCCCCGTCTCCATGACGGTCCAGGTCCGCAACGTCGTCTTCTCGTCCATGGCGAAGAGCCGGCTCATCAGCCAGAACCCCGAGTCGTTGAAGTGGCTGAGGACGGTGGAGCCGCCGGCGATCGCGAAGACCACGCCCGCGAGCTGCAGCTGCCCCAGCCCGGCCGCCTGGGCGGCGACCAGTCCCGCGGTGGTGGTGAGCGCCACCGTCGCCGACCCCTGAGCCACCCGCAGCGCCGTGGCGATCAGGAAGGCCTGCACCACCAGCGGCAGCCCGATCCCGCCCAGCGAGGACGTCAGCGACTCCCCGATGCCGCTGGTGCGGAGCACGCCGCCGAACATCCCGCCGGCGCCGGTGATCAGCACCACCGAGCAGATCGGGCCGAGCGCGTCGTCGAGCAGGCCGCGGACCTCGGTGCGCGACCCGAGGCGGGACGCCAGCACCGTGATCGCCACGAGCACCGTGATCAGCAGCGCGACCGGGGTGTTGCCGAGGAGGACCAGGCCGTCCACCACCGGTGAGGCGTCGAGCGTCCCGGCGGTGAGCAGCGTGGTGAGCACGGTGTTCAGCGAGATCAGCAGCATCGGCAGCAGCAGCAGGAGCAGGACCAGGCCGAAGCCCGGTGCCCGATCGGTGCCCCTGTCGCTGCGGCCCTCGTTCACCTCGCCCAGCAGCAGGTCGCTCAGCGGCACGTGGACCCGTTCGGCGACGACGCGGCTGAAGAGGTAGGAGCCGACGTACCAGGAGACGACCGCCACCGGGACGCCGAGCAGGAGCAGCAGTCCGAGGTCGGCCTCGATCGCGGACCCGGCCGCCACCGGCCCCGGGTGGGGCGGCACGATCGCGTGCATCGCGGCGAAGGCGCCGGCCGCCGGGAGGGCGTAGCGCAGCACGGAGCCACCGAAGCGGCGTGCCACGGTGAGGATGATCGGCAGGAAGATGACCAGGCCGGCGTCGAAGAAGATCGGGAACCCGAAGATCAGCGAGGCGACGCCGAGCGCCAGCGGAGCCCGCCTCTCGCCGAACCTGCCGACGAGGGTGTCGGCCAGCACCTGGGCGCCGCCGGTGACCTCGAGCAGCCGCCCGAGCATCACCCCGAGCGCGACCAGCAGCGCCACGCTCCCCAGCGTGGTGCCGAAGAACTGCAGCATCGTGGCCGGTACGTCGGCCAGCGGGATCCCGGCGGCGACGCCCGTCAGCAGGCTCACCAGGACCAGCGCCAGGAAGGCGTGCAGCCGCAGCACCAGGATCAGCACGAGCAGCAGCGCCACCGAGGCGACGAAGATCAGGAGCATCACCGGAGTGCTGTAGGCGGGTTCGAGAGCGTCCATGCCTGCACCCTGCCCGATCGTCGTGCGTGCGCAAGGAGGACGCGCCCGCGCCCTAGGGTTGTGCCGTGCCCGGTCCCCCACGCGCTCCCACGCCCCACCCCTCCGGAGCACGACCCCCTGCCGTGCCGGCCGGTCTCGTCCCGGGTCACGTCGCGATCGTGATGGACGGCAACGGTCGCTGGGCGAAGGACCGGGGGCTGCCCCGCACGGCCGGCCACACCGCGGGCGAGTCGTCGTTGTTCGACGTGGTCGAGGGGGCGATCGAGGTCGGCGTGAAGGCGATCTCGGCCTACGCCTTCTCCACCGAGAACTGGTCGCGCTCACCCGACGAGGTGCGGTTCCTGATGGGCTTCAACCGCGACGTCATCCGGCGTCGCCGCGACGAGATGCACGAGCTCGGCGTCCGGGTGCGCTGGGCCGGGCGCGCGCCGCGGCTGTGGCGCTCGGTGGTCAAGGAGCTCCGGGTCGCCGAGGAGCTGACCCGGGACAACGACGTGCTCACGCTGACGATGTGCGTGAACTACGGCGGTCGGGCCGAGGTCGCGGACGCCGCCCGGGCCCTCGCCCAGGACGTCGCCGACGGGCGGCTCAAGCCGGGGAAGGTCGACGAGAGGACCTTCGCCCGCTACCTCTACGTGCCCGAGCTCGCCGACGCCGACATGGTCTGGCGCACCTCCGGTGAGCAGCGCCTCTCCAACTTCATGCTCTGGCAGGCGGCGTACAGCGAGCTGGTGTTCACCGACGTGCTCTGGCCCGACGTCGACCGCCGCCACCTGTGGGCGGCCGTCGAGGAGTACGCCGGCCGCAACCGTCGCTACGGCCAGGCCTGACGTCGTGCGGGTCGCCGTCCTGGCCGACACCCACGCGCCGCGGTTCTGGAAGGGCTGCCCGCCCGCGGTGGCCCGCGCCCTCGAGGGCGTCGACCTGGTGCTGCACGCCGGCGACGTGTGCACGCCCGCGGTGCTCGACGAGCTGGCGGCGTACGCCCCGGTGCTGGTGGTGCGCGGCAACAACGACGGCGAGGACGTGGCGGCCTGGGGGGCGCCCGAGGTGGTCGAGACCTCGCTGGAGGGGGTGCGCGTGGCGATGCTCCACGACAGCGGGCCGGCGAAGGGGCGCGGTGCGCGGCTGCGGCGCCGCTTCCCCGAGGCCGACCTGGTCGTGTTCGGCCACTCCCACATCCCGTGGGACGAGGTGCACGAGGGCCAGCGGGCGTTCAACCCCGGCTCGCCCACCGACAGGCGGCGGCAGCCGCGGCCGACGATGGGGGAGCTGGTGCTGCTCGAGGGGCGGATCGCCTCGACCCGGATCTTCCCGGTCGACCTTCACCGGGGCTAGCGTGCGACGGGTGAGCCGGGCACCCCACGAGAACGTCGCCACCGTGCTGGTGGACCCCTGCGTGCTCGCCGACCTCGAGCTCTCGCTGATGGCGCTGGACCTGCGGGTCTGGCCCGTCCGGACCGCACCGATCTGCGAGGACGGACCGCGCCAGGAGTTCCAGGTGCGGCACCGGCTGCTGACCGCGCGCCGCGGCGACTGGGACTGCGCGGCGACCTGGGTGCCGGTCTGGATCGGGTTCGGCCCGAGCTGGCGCACCGGCGACGAGCCGCTGCCGTGGGCGGCCCACGAGGCGCTGTGGGAGGCGCTCGGCCGCCGGGCCGAGCACGTCCGGTTCCACAAGCGGCTGGGCGGCGTACGTCCGCTGTTGCTGCCCGCCGACCTGGACGGGTAGGTGGTGGCGCTGGTTACCCGGACGGCCGGGTAATCAGTCACTGGACGTCTGTTGCAACGCACGCCAAGCCACTGGAAAGGACGTCAGGTGGGGCGGCGCGGCCGCCCTGCAGGGCGTCGACGAGCAGCCGCAGCGGCGGCCAGGCGTCCCGGCCGCGCCGGATGGCGGCGTACGCCGTGAGCACCACCCCGGTGCCGGCCAGGTCGAGCACGCGCACGCCCGGGCGGGTGGCCCGGTCGACGGGCAGCAGCCCCACCCCGAGGCCCTGCTCGACGAGGTCCTCCACCAGGTCGAGGCTGTCCAGGAAGTGCGTCAGGCGTGGCGAGAAGCCCGCCGTCGCCGCGAGGATGCGTACGGCGTCCTCGTCGGCGGTGTTGCGGGAGTTGACGATCCACGGCCGGTCGGCCCAGCGACGCAGGTCGTGGGCGTCGCCGACCGGCTCCTCGGTCGGCACCGCGAGGCCCCAGGTCGTGCTCCAGAGCGGGAGGAGGCGCAGGGTCGGGGCGACGACGGCCGGGGCGAGGTCGTAGTCGTAGGTCAGCGCCAGGTCGAGGTCGTCGGACTCCAGCAGCGCATGGGCCTCGAGCGGCTCGTGCTCGCGCACCGTGACCGAGACGCGCGGGTGGGTCGCGGCCAGGTCGCGCACCACCGGCAGCAGCGAGCGTCGTACGCCGGTCGCGAACCCGCCCACCCGCACCGTGCCCACCGGCTCGGCGTCGGGGTCGAGGTCGAGCCGGGCGGCCTCGACCGCGGCCAGGATGGTGACGGCGTGCTCGGCCAGCCGGTGACCGGCGGGGGTGAGGCGCACCCGTCGGCCCACCGGCTCGAGCAGGTCGGTGCCGGCCTCGCGGGCCAGCGCGGCGAGGTGCTGGGAGACCGCGGAGGTGCTCAACCCGGTCACCTCGGCGACCTCGCGCATCGAGCCGAGCCGGGAGAGCTCGAGCAGCAGCTGGAGGCGGCGTACGTCCACGGCGCCATCGTCCGCTCCTGCTTCACGATGTGTCCAGTCGTACGACGTGGACGCGGACGGTCTGGCCGCGGTGGACTGCCTGCATGAGCACCCCCACCACCGTCGCCGCGCCGACCCCCACGGCCCCCGCGACCGGCGTGCCGGGCGGGTCGCGGGTGGGAGCGGCGATGGCCACCGCCTCGATGCTCTGCGTCCAGCTCGGTCTCGCGCTCTCGGTCGGCCTCATCGACGACGTCGGGGCCGAGGGCACCGCCTGGCTGCGGCTGCTGTGGGCCGGTGCGTTCTTCGTGCTGCTCGGCCGGCCCTGGCGGCTGTCGATGTCGCGGTCCTCGCTGATCGCCTGCGTCGCGCTCGGCGTGGTGACGGCCTCGGTGACGCTGCTGTTCATGCAGGCCGTGGCCCGGCTGCCGCTCGGCACCGCCAGCGCCCTGGAGTTCCTCGGGCCGCTGGGGGTCGCGGTGCTGCGGGGTCGGGGGAGCGCGCGGTGGCTGTGGCCGCTCGTGGCGGGCGCGGGCGTGCTGCTGCTGACCGAGCCCTGGTCGGGCAGCGCCGACCCGGTGGGCGTGGCGTTCGCGTTGGCGGCGGCGTGCTGCTGGGCGGCGTACATCCTGCTGACGCAGCGCGTCGGCGACCAGGTGGCCGGGCTCGCCGGGCTGTCGGTCTCGATGCCGGTCGCGGGGCTGGTGGCGACGGCGTACGTCCTCGCGACGGGGGCCGAGGTGCTGGGCGAGCTGACGCCGGGACTGTGGCTGGCCGGGCTCGGTCTCGCCCTGCTCCTGCCCGTGGTCCCGTTCTCGCTCGAGCTGCTCGCGCTCCGCCGGCTGACCACCGCCGCGTTCGGCACCCTGATGTGCCTCGAGCCGGGGTTCGCCCTGCTGCTGGGCCTGCTGCTGCTCGGCCAGGTGCCCAGCGGAGCGGCCGTGCTGGGCATCGCGTTCGTGGTCGTCGCGGGCGTCGGGGCCGAGCGCACGGGAGCCCGTACGGCGGACAGGCCGACCCACCCGGTGTGAGGGGGACCACCGCCGGGGTACACATGGCGCATGGCCATTCGACACACCGCCCCGCGCAAGGACATCGACGAGAACGACGTCGAGGTCGGGCCCCGCAAGCACTACGCCGCCGGGGTGCCCGCGGTCGCCGTCGCCATGAAGCGGTCGCTGGAGGCGATGGGCGTCAGCCGGACGGCCCGCACCCTGACCCGCCTCAACCAGGTCGACGGGTTCGACTGCCAGGGCTGCGCCTGGCCCGACCCCGACCCGTCGCACCGCCACCCGGCCGAGTTCTGCGAGAACGGCGCCAAGGCGGTCGCCGACGAGGCCACCACGACGCACCTGATGCCGCACTTCTTCGAGCAGCACAGCCTCGAGGACCTGCAGGGCCACACCGACTACTGGCTCAACCAGCAGGGCCGGCTGATCCACCCGATCGTGCGTCGGGAGAACGGCACGCACTACGAGCCGATCAGCTGGGACGAGGCCTTCGAGATCATCGGCAGCACGCTGCGCGGGCTGGACGACCCCGACGAGGCCGTCTTCTACACCTCCGGCAAGGTCTCCAACGAGGCGGCGTTCGTCTACCAGCTGTTCGTGCGCTCCTTCGGGACCAACAACCTGCCGGACTGCTCGAACATGTGCCACGAGTCGACCTCGGTCGCCCTGGCCGAGACGATCGGGATCGGCAAGGGCTCGGTCAGCCTCGAGGACGTCCACCAGGCCGAGCTGATCGTGATCAGCGGCCAGAACCCCGGCACCAACCACCCGCGGATGCTCTCCGCGCTGGAGGAGGCCAAGCAGAACGGCGCCAAGATCCTCTCGATCAACCCGCTGCCCGAGGCCGGGCTGATGAAGTTCAAGAACCCGCAGACCCCCAAGGGCGTGCTCGGCGTGGGCACCGGGCTCTCCGACCTGCACCTGCCGATCCGCATCAACGGCGACCTGGCGCTGTGGCAGGCCATCGGGCTGCTGATCCTGGAGGCCGAGGAGGCCGCCGGCAACGACGGCTCGGTCATCGACCGCGACTTCATCGAGCGGCACACGGTCGACTTCGAGGACTGGGCCCGCGAGATCAAGAAGCTCGACTGGGCCGCCGTCGAGAGGGCCACCGGCCTGTCGCGGGCGCAGGTCCAGGAGGCGGCCGACATGATGCTCGCCTCGAAGGCCACGGTGCACTGCTGGGCGATGGGCATCACCCAGCACCGCAACGCGGTGGCCACGATCAAGGAGTTCGTCAACGTCGCCTTCCTCCAGGGCAACGTCGGCAAGCCCGGTGCGGGCCTGTGCCCGGTGCGCGGCCACTCCAACGTGCAGGGCGACCGCACCATGGGCATCTGGGAGAAGGTCCCCGACCACTTCCTCGACGCGCTGCGCGACGAGTACGGCTTCGAGCCGCCCCGCGAGCACGGCCTGGACACCGTCGACGCCATCCGCGCCCTGCGCGACGGCACCGCGAAGGTGTTCGTCGCGATGGGCGGCAACTTCGTCTCGGCCGCCCCCGACACCGTCCTGGTCGAGGAGGTCATGGAGAACGCCGAGCTCACCGTCAACGTCGCGACCAAGCTGAACCGCTCGCACGTGCGCTGCGGCAAGGTCTCGCTGGTGCTGCCGCCCCTGGGGCGCAGCGAGCAGGACCGCACCGGCGGGATCGACCAGCGGGTCACGGTCGAGGACTCGATGTCGGCCGTCCACGCCTCGCGCGGCCCCCTGAAGCCGGCCAGCAAGCACCTGCGCTCCGAGGTCGACATCATCTGCAGCATGGCCGAGGCCACGCTGGGCGCCGAGAGCACGGTGCCGTGGTCGGAGTACCGCGCGGACTACACCCGCATCCGCAAGGCCATCTCCCACGTCGTGCCCGGGTGCGAGTCCTACGACGAGAAGGTCGACCAGCCCGGCGGCTTCGTGCTGCCGCACCCGCCGCGCGACAGCCGCACCTTCCCCACCAAGCGGGACCGCGGCCTGTTCAGCGTGAGCCCGATGGAGGTCGTCTCGGTGCCGGAGGGTCGGCTGCTGCTCCAGGGCCTGCGCAGCCACGACCAGTTCAACACCACCATCTACGGCCTCGACGACCGCTACCGCGGCGTCTCCGGCGGCCGCCGCGTGGTCTTCATGCACCGCGAGGACATCGCGGCGCGGGGCTTCGCCGACGGCGACGTCGTCGACCTGGTCAGCGAGTGGGAGGACGGCAGCGAGCGCACCGTCCCGGCCTTCCGCATCGTGGAGTACGACACCCCGCGCGGCTGCGCGGCCGCCTACTACCCCGAGGTCAACCCGCTCTCGCCGCTGGACGCGACCGCCACGGGCAGCAACCAGCCGACCTACAAGTCGCTGATCGTGAGGATCGAGCGGCCCACCCACGACCAGTCGTCCTCCGACGGGTCGGGCTCCCCGGTCAACTCCGACCTCGGCCACAAGTCCGACGTCGAGCCCGACCAGCTGAGCTGAGCGGCCCGTGGCGCCGTGCCTGTTCTGCCGTGTCGTGGCGGGGGAGGCCGAGGCCTCGGTGGTGTGGAGCGATAACGACCTGGTCGCGTTCCTCGACATCCGGCCGCTGTTCAAGGGCCACACCCTGCTCGTGCCCCGCGAGCACGTCGTGACGCTGCCGGAGCTGCCCGCGGCGCTGCGCGACGGCTTCCTCGCGGCCACCCAGCGCCTGGCCGCGGCCATGGTCGACGGGCTCGGCGCCGAGGGGTCGTTCGTGGCGATGAACAACACCGTCTCCCAGTCGGTGCCGCACCTGCACTGCCACGTGGTGCCGCGCACCAAGGGCGACGGGCTGCGCGGCTTCTTCTGGCCGCGCACCGGCTACGCCGACGTCGAGGAGCGGGACACCTGGGCCGCGCGCCTGGGCGCCTCGTTAGAGTGACCGACGGGTAACACGGGGCCGCACGGCCCGATCCAACTCAGCGAGGAGACCGACGACATGGGTCGTTTCGACGGACGGGTGGCCATCGTCACCGGCGCGGCACGAGGCATCGGCGCCGCCATCGCACGCCGCTTCGCCGAGGAGGGGGCCGCCGTGGCGATCCTCGACCTCGACGAGACGCAGGCCGCGGCCACCGCCCAGGAGGTCGGCGGCGAGGCCGGCGCGATCGGCGTCGGCTGCGACGTCTCGGACTCCGCCTCGGTCGAGGCGGCCGTGGCGCGCGTCGTCGCGGAGCTCGGCGGGGTGCACGTCCTGGTCAACAACGCCGGCATCACCCGCGACAACCTGCTCTTCAAGCTCACCGAGGACGACTGGGACCTCGTCATGGGCGTGCACCTCAAGGGCGCGTTCCTGATGAGCAAGGCCGTGCAGAAGACCTTCGTGGACCAGAAGTACGGCAAGATCGTCGGCCTCTCCAGCGTCTCGGCCAACGGCAACCGCGGCCAGGCCAACTACTCGGCCGCCAAGGCCGGAGTGCAGGGCTTCACCCGCACCCTGGCCCTGGAGCTGGGCAAGTTCGGCGTCAACGTCAACGCCATCGCGCCCGGCTTCATCGCCACCGAGATGACCGACGACACCGCCCGCCGGGTCGGCATGAGCGTGGAGGACTTCCGCGCCGCCGCGGCCGACCGCAACCCGGTCAAGCGGGTCGGCTTCCCTGAGGACATCGCGGCGGCCGCGGCGTTCCTGGCGAGCGACGAGGCGTCGTACATCACCGGCCAGACGCTCTACGTCGACGGCGGCGCCAAGATCTGACGGGCGACGCCGGTCGCACCGGCAGCCGGACACGAGCGGACCTTGCGCTGTTTGCCAGGTCCGCTCGGTCATGCTGCTGCTCATGACGCCCACCCGTCGTACGCCGCTGGTCGCCGCCCTGCTCGCCGCGGGACTGATCGGCCTGACCGCCTGCGGCGGCGGCGCAGCCGGCGAGAAGCCGGCCTCGCAGCCGATCACCGGCGGGGCCCGGCTGGCGGCGCTGTGGCCGCTCACCGGCCGCGACGTCGAGGAGCGCACCCCCGAGCACCCCGTCGTGGTGGCCAAGGTCGACAACACCGCCTCCAGCGCCCCGCAGGTGGGCCTGGGCCAGGCCGACCTGATCGCCGAGGAGCTGGTCGAGGGCGGGATGACGCGCCTGGCGGTGATGTTCTACGAGGAGCTGCCGCCGGTCGTGGGGCCGGTGCGCTCGATGCGCGCCACCGACATCGGCGTGGTCAAGCCCACCCTGGGAATCGTCGCCGCCAGCGGCGCCGCCCCGGCGACCCTGGCGCGGGTCCGTGCGGCCGGCATCACCGCCTTCGACGACCTCACCGGGACCGGCTACTACCGCGACCCCGCCCGCCGGCAGCCCTACGACCTCATGGTCAAGGTGCCCGACCTCGTCGCGTCGCTCGAGGAGGACCCCGTGGTGCCGCCGAGCTACCTGGCGTGGGGGAGCGAGGCCGACTTCCCGGGCGGGTCGAGGGCCCGCACCCTGGACGCCGTGTTCAGCAAGGAGCACACCACCTCGTGGCGCTACGCCCGCGGGAAGTACGTCGACACCGACAGCTTCGCGGCCGAGGGCGACCGCTTCGACCCCGACACGCTGCTGGTGCTGCGGGTGCGGCAGGGCGACGCGGGCTACCTGGACCCGGCGGGCAACAAGGTCCCCGAGACCCTGTTCACCGGCACCGGGGAGGCGCTGCTCCTGCACGGTGGCGAGCTGGTGCGGGGCACCTGGGCCAAGCGCCGCCCCGGGGGCCCGCTGCGGCTCAGCACCAAGGCCGGCCCGCTGACGGTGCCGGCCGGCAAGACCTGGATCGAGCTGGTGCCGACCGACCGGGACGGCGGCCGGGTGGCCGTCGGCTGACCTGACGCCTGGCCTGACGCCTGACCGGTCGCCGCTGCGGCTCAGCCGGGGTCGCTCAGGGTGACGCCCCGGTCGGCGAGCCCCCGGACCCCGGCCAGCAGGAAGCCGATGGCTGCCTCGACCCGGCGTACGGCCGCAGCGGGGTCGGAGTCGGTGCTGATGCCGCCGGGATGCCGCTGGCCTCGGTCAACGGCCGGGTGCTGCTGGAGGAGGGTCGCCGTCTGGTGCGACCCGCCCTGGCCGACCGGCTGCGGGCCCTCGTGCCTGCCTGAGCTGTCGCCCGACGCAGGTAGAGTGCGCGGGTGAGCAGCCCACAGACACCTGGTTTCGGGACCGGCGTCCTGGAGGACACGCGCATCGAGGAGCGCACCGTCCCCACGGACAGCGGCGACCACGAGCGGTTCTCCCACTACGTGCCCAAGGCCAAGCTGATGGACGCGATGGTCAACGGCACGCCCGTGATCGCGCTGTGCGGCAAGGTGTGGATCCCCAGCCGCGACCCGAAGAAGTACCCCGTGTGCCCGTCGTGCAAGGAGATCTGGGAGACCATGCGCGGCGGCCAGGGGGACGACGAGTGAGGCTCCGTCGCGCACTGGCCCTCGTGGCCGCGGCGGCGCTGGGGCTCACCACCCCCACGCTGCCCCTCGCCGCCCAGGCCTCCGGGCCCTCCCGCGACGTCGCGGCCGTCACCGGCGTCGGGGCCTCGGCCGTCTCGGTGGTGCCCTGCCTGACCGGCGCGACGCTGCGCGACCAGGACGTCCCGGTGTGGCGCCGGGGCCAGCTCCAGGACACCCCGACCATCACCGGCACCGACCTCGCGGCCGTCGTGCCCGCCGAGACCACCCGCCGCTCGGTCCGGGCCGAGGTCGAGCCGGTGCTGCCCGACCTGGTCACGGTCCCGGTCTACGTGCACGTCATCAAGGGCACCCACCGCGGGGAGCGCAACCCCTTCGGCCCCAAGCGGGTCGCCCAGGCGCTGCGCATCCTCAACGGCGCCTACGCCGGCGGCCAGGGCGCGCAGAACGCCCCCACTCGCTACCGCTTCGAGCTGCGCCGCACCGACTACACCAAGCGCGACGGCTGGTACCACGCCTACAACAACGGCACCCGCGACAACCGGATGAAGCGCGCCCTGCACCGCGGGGGCCGCGACGCGCTCAACCTCTACGTCAACCGGGGCGGCGAGCCCGGCGTGCCGGTGCTGGGCTGGGCGCGGTTCCCGTGGCGTGCGGCCGGCACCGAGCTCGACCACGTCAGCGTCAACGTCGACTCGATGCCGGGCGGCCGGGCCGCGGGCTACAACGCGGGCGACACGCTGGTGCACGAGGTCGGCCACTGGATGGGCCTGTTCCACACCTTCCAGGGCGGCTGCGAGGGCAGCGGCGACCTCGTCGTCGACACCGCCGCCGAGGCCGAGCCCGAGTTCGACTGCACCGAGGGCCGCGACACCTGCCCCGACCAGCCCGGCCTCGACCCGGTCCACAACTTCATGGACTACTCCCTCGACAGCTGCATGACCGAGTTCACCGCGGGCCAGGTGCGCCGCATGGACACCGCCTTCGCCCAGTACCGGTCCGGGCGCTCTTGACCGAGGCTCACCCCCCGGCGCAGATCGACCTCTCGCCGGCGTACCCCGGTCGCGCGGCCTGGGGCACCGCCGGGAGCCTGCGCGCGTGGCAGACCGCAGCGCTGGCGGCGTACGCCGAGCGCGGACCGCGCGACTTCCTGGCCGTCGCGACCCCCGGCGCCGGCAAGACGACCTTCGCGCTGACCGTGGCCAACGAGCTGCTCCAGCGGCGGGTCGTGGAGCGGGTCACCGTGGTGGCGCCGACCGAGCACCTCAAGACGCAGTGGGCCGAGGCCGCGGCCAAGGTGGGGATGGCGCTCGACCCGGAGTACGGCGGCAAGAAGGGCCGCACCAGCGCCGACTACGTCGGGGTCGCGCTGACCTACGCCGGCGTCGCCGCCAACCCGCTGGCGCACCGGATCCGCACCGAGCGCTTCAACACCCTGGTCATCCTCGACGAGGTGCACCACGCGGGCGACGCCCGCGCGTGGGGCGAGGCGGTGCGCGAGGCCTTCGAGCCCGCGCGCCGGCGGCTGGCGCTGACCGGCACGCCGTTCCGCTCCGACATCAACCCGATCCCGTTCGTGACCTACGCGCCCGGCGAGGACGGGGTCCCGCGCTCGGTCGCGGACTACACCTACGGCTACGCCCACGCGCTGGCCGACCACGTGGTGCGGCCGGTCCTGTTCCTGGCGTACAGCGGCGCGATGCAGTGGCGCACCCGCGCCGGCGACGAGGTCGCCGCCCGGCTCGGCGAGCCGCTGACCAAGGACCTCACCGCCCAGGCGCTGCGCACCGCGCTCGACCCGGCCGGCTCGTGGATGCCCTCGGTGCTCCAGGCCGCCGACCGACGGCTCTCCGAGGTGCGCCGCCACGTGCCCGACGCGGGCGGGCTGGTGATCGCCACCGACCAGACCTCGGCGCGCGCCTACGCCCGGCTGCTCACCGAGATCTCCGGCGAGAGGCCGACCGTGGTGCTCTCCGACGAGAAGGCCGCGTCGAAGAAGATCGCCGCCTTCTCCGAGGACGGCTCGCGCTGGATGGTCGCGGTGCGGATGGTCTCCGAGGGTGTCGACGTGCCCCGCCTGGCGGTCGGGGTGTACGCCACCACCACCTCGACGCCGCTGTTCTTCGCCCAGGCCGTGGGCCGCTTCGTGCGGGCCCGGCGCCGGGGTGAGACCGCCTCGATCTTCCTGCCGTCGGTGCCGGTGCTGCTCGGCCACGCGGGCCAGCTCGAGCTCGAGCGCGACCACGTGCTGGGGCGCCGGATCACCGACGAGGACGACATCTTCGCCGCCGAGGACGAGCTGCTCGCCCAGGCCAACGCCAGCGAGGGCGCCAGCGACGACCAGCTCGGCGTCTTCGAGGCGATGGGCTCCGAGGCGCGCTTCGACCGGGTGCTCTACGACGGCGGCGAGTTCGGCCACGAGGGCGAGGTGCACGTCGGGTCCGAGGAGGAGATGGACTTCCTCGGCATCCCCGGCCTGCTCGAGGCCGACCAGGTGCGCGACCTGCTCCGCCACCGCCAGAGCGAGCGGGCGCGGCGTACGGCCTCGACGGGACGGGCGGCCGCCTCCGCGGCGGCAGCGGGCTCGGGGTCCTCCGGCTCCTCATCGACCGACGTCGACCACGCGCCCCGCCAGGTCGCCACCCACGAGCAGCTCGCGGTCATGCGTCGCGAGCTCAACGGCCTCGTCGCCGCCTGGTTCCACCGCACCGGCCAGCCCCACGGCATCACCCACGCCGCCCTGCGCAAGCAGTGCGGCGGCCCCCCCGCCGCCGCCGCCACCGCCACCGAGCTCACCGCCCGGATCGACAAGATCCGGGAGTGGGCGACCCGGGGGTAGGGGTGGGGGGCGGGCAGTTTCACCGGCTAACCGGTGAAACTGCCCCGCGAAGCGGACCAATCGGTCAACCGCGGGCAGTTTTGCCACCCCGGCGCCCGAGATGTCCCGCCGAACCGTCTCGCTACCCGAAGATCCCGCTGTACGCGTTGAGCGCCGGCTGGCCGCCGAGGTGGGCGTAGAGCACCGTGGCGTCGCGGGGGATCTCACCGCTGGTGACGAGGTCGACGAGGCCGGCCATCGACTTCCCCTCGTAGACGGGGTCGATGATCATGCCCTCGAGCCGGCCGCTGAGCCGGATCGCCTCGATCGTGGACTCGACCGGGATGCCGTACAGGTCGCCGGCCCAGCCCTCGAGCACGGTGATCTCGTCGTCGCGCAGGTCGCGGCCGAGCTCGATCAGGTCGGCGGTGTGCCGGGCGATCCGGGCCACCTGGGCGCGGGTCTTCTCCAGCGTCGCGGAGGCGTCGATGCCGATGACGCGGCGGGGCCGGCCGGTGATCTCCTCCAGCGCGGCGAAGCCGGCGATCATCCCGGCGTGGGTCGACCCGGTGACGGTGCACACCACGACGGTGTCGAAGAAGACGCCCAGCTCGCGCTCCTGCTCGGCGACCTCGAAGGCCCAGTTGGCGAAGCCGAGGCCGCCGAGGCGGTGCTCGGAGGCACCGGCCGGGATGGCGTACGGCGTGCCGCCGGCCTCCTCGACCTCGCGCAGCGCGTCCTCCCACGAGGCGCGGATGCCGATGTCGAACCCGCTGTCGTCGAGGCGTACGTCGGCCCCCATGATCCGCGAGAGCAGGATGTTGCCGACCCGGTCGTTGACCGGGTCGTCCCAGTCGACCCAGCGCTCCTGCACCAGCCGGCAGCCCAGGCCCAGCTTGGCGGCGACGGCGGCGACCTGGCGGGTGTGGTTGGACTGGTAGCCGCCGATCGAGACCAGGGTGTCGGCGCCGGAGGCGAGCACGTCGGGGACGATGTACTCCAGCTTGCGGGTCTTGTTGCCGCCGTACGCCAGGCCGGAGCTGACGTCCTCGCGCTTGGCCCAGACCGCGGCGCCGCCGAGGTGGTCGGTGAGCCGGTCGAGCCGGTGGACCGGGCTCGGGCCGAAGGTCAGCGGGTAGCGGTCGAAGTCGTGCAGCCTCATGCGGGGTCTCCGGTCGGGTGGGCGGGGTCGGGCTCGGGGGTCAGGTCGACGAGGTGGTCCAGGCTCTGCCAGGTCTCGCGCTCCACCGCGGCGGCCTCGTCGTGGCGTCCGGCAGCGAGGTGGTCGATCAGCCGGGCGTGCCGCTCGACGGAGTCGCGGCCGGCGAGCGAGGCGAACCGCAGCCGCTCGGCGCGGCGTACGGCCGGGGTGTGCTGGTCCAGGACGCCGGCGAGGGCGCGGTTGCCGCACACCTCGACGGGTACGCCGTGCAGCGCGTCGTCCGCGGCCAGCGCGGCCTCGACGTCGCCGGCGACGATGGCCGCGGCGAAGGCCTCACCGGCCCGCCGCATCCGGTCGAGGTCGGTGTCGCGGAGCAGGGGAGCGGCCTCACGGACGGCCAGCTCGTGCATCGACGCCACGACCGCGCCGGCCTCGCGGACCGCCCGCGCGTCGGGGGTGGTGACGACCGTGGAGCGGCCCGGGACGGTCGCGACGAGTCCGGCGCGCTCGAGCCGCAGCAGCGCCTCGCGGACCGGCGTACGGCTGACCCCGAGCTGCTCGGCGAGCTCGACGTCGCGCAGCTGCTCGCCCGGCGCCAGGTCGCCGCTGACCAGGGCCGCGCGCAGCCGGTCGTGGACGTCGTCGCGCAGCAGCCGCCGCGGCACGGGCGGCGAGGTGAGCGGCATGCAATATATTGCAGCACGGAACGCGGCGGAAAGGCTAGGCGAGGGGCCAGGGTCGGTGCGCCGGCCGCACGCCGCGTGCATCCGAGGCGTGGACGCCGTGCCATCCGGCGGGCCGCCGGCGCCGAAGGACGAGGCACGCGCCGGGACGGACCCGCTGCGTCCCCTCCGGAGGCCTCATGCGCACCCACCGCCCCACCCGACGCTCCCTGGCCCTGGCGGTCGTCACCGGTCTGATGGCGCTGCCCCTCACGGCGTGCGGCCCGTTCGGCGGCGGGGCGCCCGAGCCGGTGGCCTCGATCGACGCGGTCAAGGGCCGCTCGACGGCCATCAAGCTCGACGCCGGCTTCGCAGCCGCACTGGAGCAGCTGGGCCTCACGCCCGGCACCGTCGGGAAGGGCAGGCTCCAGAAGGGGTCGCTGGTCTTCCCGATCACCGGTGGCAACGTCACCGTCTTCGAGCCGGGCGAGGTCTCGCCGTACGTCATCGGGCAGCTGCAGCACGACACCTCGGGCTTCTCCCTGGCCGCCGGTGGCACCACGGTGGCGATCACCGACCTCAACGTCGACCCGGGCGTCTCGCGGGTCTACGGCGACGTGTCGGTCAACGGCAAGCGTGCGGCCACCAACGCCTTCCTGTTCCAGCTCGACGGGCGCACGCTGAAGCCCCTGAAGACCGAGCGCGGCCTGGCGATCCTCACCGGCACCGAGGTCAAGGTCTCGCGCGTCGCGGCCCGCCTGCTCAACCAGACCTTCGACACCAAGGCCGTCAAGCCCGGTCTGCTGGTGGGGGTCGCCACCATCCGGGTGCGCCTGCCCTGACCTCGGTCGGCGAGCGGCCCTCGGGTGAGTGCCACCTCAGCGCTGCGCAACCCCCGCGTCGACGACGCTGGTGTGGCAACGGATCCGCCGATGCGACGTACGCCCCTAGAACGGCGGCCGACCCGTCCCGCTGACCCGGAACCGGCCCCAGGGGTCGCGGTCGGAGAGCCGGGCAGGCGCCTCGCCGTACGCCGTGCGCAGCGTGACCGTCGACCCGGACCGGCCGTCGTCCAGCGCGTCGTCGGCCGCGACGCGGCCCCACCAGTGGAACAGCCCGTCGATGGGCTGGAAGTGGCCGCGCAGCCGCACCTGGACGGGGAGGTCGTCGAGGGCGGCCGGGCCGTCGTACGACTCCTGCGGCTCGTGCGCGACGGGCGAGGCCGGGCCGCTCACTCGGCCACCAGCCGCAGCCTGCCCTGGCGGTCGACGACGACGCCGTGCTCGGAGGCGATGCCCTCGAAGGCGTGCCAGACGAAGGAGCCGAGGTAGCGCGAGACCGCCGCCCGGCTCATCGTGTTGCGCCGCAGCCACCACTCGCCGGTGGAGAGGCCGAGCCCGACCAGGCCGTGCGCCCACGGTTCGGCGCCGGCGGCGTCGAGGCCGAGGTCGCGCAGCACGTCGCCGAGGGTGCGAGCGATGGTGGCGGCGACCATCTCCTTGCCGTCGGCCAGCGGGTCGTCGGTGGTGGGGTGCTCGACCAGCAGGAAGAACACGTGGGGGTGGGCGGCGATGAGCCGCAGGTAGACGTCGCAGCCCTTCTCCACCCGCTCGCGGATCGGGGTGTCGGCGAGCAGGACCGGCAGCAGCCCGTCGATCACCTGCTGCGCGCCCCAGGCGCCGACCGCGCGGTAGAGGTCGTCCTTGTCGGCGAAGTAGCGGTAGAGCACCGGCCGGCTCACCCCGGCCGACGCCGAGACCTGCGCGATCGAGGCGCCGGGGCCGTGCTCGTCGATCGCGGCGACCGCCGCCTCGACCAGCTCGGCGCGGCGCGCCTCGCGGTGCTCGTCCCAGCGGGAGGCGCGGCCGTCCTCGGTGGAGACCAGGTCCTTGACCCCGTCCCGCACCCCGGTGCCGACGCGTTTCGCGGTGTCGGTGACGTCCTTGACGCGGCGTGTCATGGGCGTCACAGTAACTCAGTGTTACGGCAAGTAACAGTTACTTCGAGTCAGGAGTCCCGATGAGCCTCTCCGTCCCCGAGCGCCTGCTGAAGTCGTCCGCGCGCCACTCCTACGACCCCGAGGTCGACATCGACTGGGACGCGCCGATCGACCCGACGCTGTGGGGGATGCAGCCGGAGCGGATGTCGCTCTACGGCACCGAGCTGTGGGAGGGCCTCACCCAGGAGCAGCGGGTGACGCTGTCGAACCACGAGGTCGCCTCGATCGCGAGCGTCGGGCTGTGGTTCGAGCTGATCCTGATGCAGATGATGCTCCGCGACGCGTACGACGACGACCCGACCGGCGCGCACATGCACTACGCGCTGACCGAGGTGGCCGACGAGTGCCGCCACTCCACGATGTTCGGCAAGTCGATCGCGCACCTCGGCGTCCCGGCGTACGGCCCGCCCGCCTCGGTCCACCGCCTCGGCCGGCTCTTCAACGCGGTGGTGCGCGGGCCCTCGGCGTACGCCTCGATCCTGGTGGCCGAGGAGATCCTCGACACCTGGCAGCGCGAGGTGATGAGGGACGAGCGGGTGCAGCCGGTGACGCGGATGGTCGCGCGGATCCACGTGCTCGAGGAGGCGCGCCACATGACGTTCGCACGGGACGAGGTACGCCGCCAGGTGGCCGACCTCTCCGGCCTCGCGCTGCTCACGCAGCAGGTGCTGACCGCGCAGACCTGCTTCATGGTGGCCCGCTCGCTGGTCAACCCCGAGGTCTACCGCTCCGTCGGCATCGACCCCCGGGTCGGGCGACGCGCGGCGCTCGGCAACCCGCACTACCGCGCCACGATGCAGTGGATGGGCGAGAAGCCGCTCGCGTTCCTGCGGTCGACCGACCTGCTGCCGGCCCACCAGGAGAAGACGTGGCGGGGGTCGCTGCTGCTGGGGTGAGCCTCAGCGAAACGGGTCGGGGTCGGGAGGCAGCGGCTGCGGGTTGAGGTCGGCCGCACGGTCGGTCAGCCGGTCGAGGTCGAAGACCAGCCAGCGCCGGTCGCGGCCGCCGACGATGATGATCGAGGTCTCCTCCGACGTCGTGGACGGTCGGGTCTCCTCGTGGCGGACCTCGAGCGGCGTACCCGTGACGACCGCCTCGAGCACCTCGGCCTCGCCGGGCGGCATCGTCTCGAACAGCTCCTGCAGGCGTGCCTGCACGTTGCGGACGTGGTCGGTGCGTGCCATCGCGGTTCCTCTTCTCCGGGGCCGGCGCAGGGCCGGCCGGACGGGTTCCCGAGACCTTCCGTCCATGGTGCGCCCGATGCCGGTGTCGCGCCAGGTCCGGGGAGCGAGCGGGATAGCGTGAGCTCCCCGACGACATCGGAGGACGACCCGCATGGCGCGCACGGCACCGAGCACGGTCCGGCTGCACGGCCACGACCTGTCGTACGTCGACAGCGGCTCCGGCCCCGTCGTGCTCTTCATCCACGGCATCCTGGGCTCGCAGCGGCAGTGGGAGCACCTCGTCGACGTGCTCGACGACGACCACCGGGTGGTGCTGCCCGACCTGTTCGGCCACGGCGACTCGGCCAAGCCGCTGGGCGACTACTCGCTGAGCGCGCACGCCGCGGCGATGCGTGACCTGCTCGACCACCTCGGCATCGAGCGGGTCACCCTGGTCGGGCACTCGCTCGGCGGCGGCATCGCGATGCAGTTCTTCTACCTGTTCCCGGAGCGGGTCGAGCGGCTGGTGCTGGTCTCCAGCGGCGGCCTCGGACGCGAGGTCAACCTGGTGCTGCGCGCCGCCACGCTCCCGGGCGCGGCACAGGTGCTCGGCGTCGTCGCCTCCGCCCCCGTCCTGTCGCGGGTCGAGGCGCTGGGGCGCGGCGCCCAGCGGGTCGGGTGGAAGCCCGGCGCCGACATCTCGGCCATCTGGCGCGGCTTCAGCACGCTCGGCGACCGCGAGAGCCGGGCGGCGTTCCTCTCGACCACCCGCGCGGTCATCGACCTCGGCGGGCAGAGCATCAGCGCCCACGACCACCTCGAGGGCGCGCTGCCCGTCCCCACGCTGATCGTCTGGGGCACCCGGGACCACATGATCCCGGCCGCCCACGCCGTGGCCGCCCAGGAGGCCGTCCCGGAGTGCCGGGTCGAGCTGTTCGAGGGCGCGGGCCACTTCCCCCACCTCGACGACCCCGACCGGTTCGCCCGGGTGCTGCGGGAGTTCATCGCCGTTGGCCGGGCGTAGGCGAGGCACTTCGCCCACTTTGACGCGACGACCGGGGTGCGCCACTGCGTCTATGTTCGCGTGGCCGGGAGGTCTTAATAGCGACCACCGAGGGTGTTCGTAGCGTGCACCTGATGAGCGGCGTGACGTGCGTGATGTTGCGACCGAATGCTGGCACGTCGTCAAGTAGCTGTAAGCGCCTCTTTCGTCTCGCATGGACCAGCGATCCATTCAAGGTCGCGATGCGCCAGGCGGACCGCTCCGCGTGGACTCTCGTGATCAGTGGGTCCAGGACTGGCCCGGGTGCACCATCCCTGGCGGTCTAGTCCCCGACTCCGTGCGGTGAGACTCCGCAAGCGGCCTATCGCAACGCGTGTGAGCATGCCGGACGTCCCTCACTCTTGGAATCCGGAGTTCCCGTGCCCTCACCGTTCAATCGTCGCTTCGTCTCCACCAGCGCCGTCGCCGCGCTCGCAGCGAGCGCCAGCTTGGTGCTTGCGGCATCGCCAGCGTCTGCGGACACGGTGACCAAGACCGACGTCGCTGGCGACACAATCCCCCGCCTTGACATCACGAAGGTGACTTACACCAATGGCCCCGGCCAGGTGCGGGTTCGGCTGCGTATCCCTGACCTCGAGCGAAAGGGAACGGCGCGTCTCCAGATCGGGCCTCCCCGTTCTGACATTTCCTACATCGCTGCTGTCACCGTTAAGGCGGATGGGAGTTTGAGCAAGCGGTTCTCCTTCGCCACGAACACCACGAACCCTACAAAATCGTGCGCGTTCGGTGCGACCTGGGAAGAGGCAGAAGGGCACGTCTCAATCGCCGTGCCTCATTCGTGTCTCAAGCTCATCAACAACAAGAAACCGCTGTATATCGCCGGGCGAACCGGTAATGGCGACAACACTGACTGGGCACCGGCAGCCGAGCACCTCGCCAGAGGGTAGTAATCCGCAGCCCGTCCTACCCATCGCCTCTGGTGCGACATCCCGAATGCGGCCCGGGTAGACCTCGGGGGCCACGCCACTCGAACCCTCTCAGCGAGGAGCGAGAATCAGGTAGGCAGAAGCAGCGGGCAGCAGCGGGACCAAGGGTGCGACCTTCTCCGACTCACTTAGATGCCCACCAGACACTCTTGCGGTAGAACTATGGGATCTGGACCGGGCGCCGCGTGCCACTCACGCGTTAGGGGGCATATATGACGGAATGGCCCGTCGTACTCTTTCCCGCCGTCCTAGTCGCCCTCGTCACCAGGCTGGACGCCAAGATCGTGGGGCCGTATTTCGCGCTTTCCGCGGTCATCGCTGGTTCTGAAGGTGTCGGCTCACGGTTTTGGTACAGCGACGAACAGCGGCGTCTCGCGCTGGCTAGGCGTTTCGCCTATCCTTTCCTCGCGGGCTTTCTGCTTGCTTTTGTCAAGGTGACGGCCTTTATTGATGTCGCTGCGGTAGGGGCACTCTCGGCAGGACTTCTGATTTGGCCTGTGATTTTTGGCGGTCTTCCCTGGTACGTGCCGCGCCGCTCATGGCACCTGCCCGCGCTCTACACCACTTTTATCGTCGGGTGCGGCCTCGCGAGCCTGTCCGGCCTGGCGGCTCAGCGACTCGTGGTGTCATTCGCGTCAGGTGATGTCGCAGAATGGCTGGCAGAACAATTGCTATCCAGCCTGCTGCTGTGGGTCGGTGGTTCGGTTGCTGTCTTGCTGTTCAGGTCGATTTTTCGGCAGACAAATGATGAGGCAGAACGCCGCGAGCGCCAAGGTGCTGAGGGGCTTTGAACGACAGCACCCAGGCTGCGGCCGGCTATTACTGGATCTACGTTGACCACCTTCGAGGGCGACTAGTGCAACGCGCCCTTCGCCAGTTGAACCGTGAGGCAGTCCGTTCTCCACGCGTTCGTGCGATGCGCCACGTGCTAGAAGCTCTGCTCGTGGTTGAAACCTACGAGCGTCCGGCGTTGATCCGCCTGCTTGAGCGGTGCCTACAGCTAGCTGGCCGCCGAAGGACAACGTGCGGCCCCCTGCAATTGCGAAACTCGCCTTGGCGTTTCGCGGAGTCCGTACAGGTCACCGCGGGCCGGCTTGAGGCTGTGATCGAAGGCAATGTGACAACAAACTGGGAGGACATCGCGGCCTGCTGGCATGGCCCGGCTTCGAACCGGATGCCCACCCGCCTCAGGTACGCAGAGGCGCTTCAACTGGCCCATCGAGCCGTCGTGAGTACCTCGACGCGGTAGATCACAGATTTGAGGCGGGCCTCGTGACCGCAGGGTGCGTCACACCGCCGCCATAGCCCGCGCTCGCGGCCGTCCCTCTCCCACCGCCTGACGGACGCGTCGGAGCACCGGGTCTGCTGGTGCGCCGACACGCAAGGCCCCTGGACCCGACAGCCCTACGCCGCGGGCGCGCCCACCCTCACCAGGTTGCCGCTGCGGTCGACCACGGCGAACTCCCGCATGCCGTAGTCCGTGGTCACCGGTGGTTCGACGCGGCTCCCCGTCGCCCCATCTGGCTCCACTGCGCGTGACCAAGCGGAGTACAAGGCGTCAGCGTCGTCCACGTAGAGGTAGCACGTCCACGCGGTGCTGAGCGGATCGACCTCCGGCACCAAGATGAAGTGCAACCAGATGTCGCCACGCCCGATGATGAGGTAGTCCCACTCGTCCGGAGGAGCCCCACGGTTCTCGAACCCGAGCGCCTCGTAGAACGCCAGCGTCTCCTGCAGGTCGCGGCTCGGCAGGATCGGCACGCTGCTCTCCACGACCGGAGGGTATCGCCCCTCCTGATGCCCTCCGTGCTGCGTGGAACCGCCCGCGTGTGCGGCTATCCGGCCGGACGGGTTGCCCGTTCCGGGCCGACGACCACGGGAGAGGGGTCGTGGGTGACGGTGGGCGACGGTGGCATCCTGACGCCATGCAGCCCGTCCATGTGTGGATCCGTTCCGAGTCTCGCGCCACCGAGCGGCGTGCGCCCGTCGTACCGGCCGACGTCCCGCTCCTGCTGGACGCCGGGTTCGAGGTGACGGTCGAGGAGTCGCCGCAACGGATCTTCACCATCGACGAGTACGCCGCGGCCGGGGCAGCCGTCGTGGGCGAGGGCACGTGGACCGACGCGCCGCGCGATGCGTACGTGCTCGGGATCAAGGAGCTGCCCGACGAGCCGGCGTCGCTGCACCACCGGCACATCTACTTCGCCCACGCGTTCAAGGCCCAGCACGACGCCCACGGCACCCTCGAGCGGTTCCGCCGCGGCGGCGGTCGGCTGCTCGACATCGAGTACCTCACCGACACGGACGGCCGGCGGGTCGTCGCGTTCGGTTACTGGGCCGGTTACGTCGGCGCCGCACTCGGCGTCCTGCACCTGACCGGCACGCTGGTCGCGCCGCTCCGACCGATGGCCAAGCACGAGCTCGACGCGCAGCTGCAACAGGCGGGGTCGGGCGCCGACCTGCTGCTGGCGCTCGTGACCGGAGGGCGCGGGCGTTCCGGTCGCGGTGCCCACGGCGCGCTCGTGACGGCCGGTGTGCCGGTCACCCGGTGGGACCTGCGCGAGACCCGGGACCTGCACAAGCAGGCGCTCCTCGGCCACGACCTGCTGGTGAACTGCGTGGCGACGCGGACCCCCACGACGCCGTTCCTGGAGCAGGCAGACCTCGACCGCGAGCGCCGGCTCCGAGTCCTCGCGGACGTGACCTGCGACGTCACCGGGCCCACCAACATGCTCCCGGTGAACACCGAGATCACCACCTGGGACGACCCGGTCAGGCGACTGCACAGCGGCAGGCCGGAGCACGGCACCGCACCGCTGGAGGTCATCGCCATCGACAACCTGCCCTCGCTGCTCCCGCGCGAGGCCAGCGAGGGGTTCAGTGCGGACCTGACCCCGCACCTGCTCGGCCTGGCCGAGCCGGGCGGCCCGTCGGCCCCGTGGCAGGCGGCTGGCCGCGCCTTCGACCAGGCAGTCGACGAGCTCGAGGTCTCCTGAGAGCTCGTGGTCCGACCCTGAGGAGCCACGGCCGTTCCGGCTCGTGTGACGACGTCGCGCCACCCGCTCGAGGCGTGAACCGCAGCCATCACGAACGCAGGGTCCGAGGACCCAGCCTCGCGACCAGCTCGCCCAGCCGGCGTGCCCCCGGGGCCTGACGGCTCGAGGTCCGATCGACGACGAACCCCTCCTCCTCCAGCAGTACGCCGAGGGCGTCGGCCGACCAGTGGTAGGCGGTCACCACCGTGTGGTCGAACGGCCGGCCGGCGTCGCCGTCGAAGAACCCCAGCAGGAGCGATCCACCCGGGACGAGCACGCGTGCGAGCTCGGCGAGGATCGCGGGCACGCCGGCCGGTGGCGTGTGGATGAGCGAGAACCACGCGAGGACGCCCCCGACCGACGCGGTGGCGAGGGGCAGGGCGGCGAGGTCACCGACGACCACGTCGACGTGGGGGAACCGCTGCCGGGCCGACGCCACCAAGCGCGGGGTGCCGTCGACGCCCAGCACGTCGCGCCGCCCGCCGTCCGACAGCAGGTCGGTCCAGTGACCCGGACCGGAGCCGGCGTCGAGGAGTCGGCCGGGGGTCGCGTCGCGCCACGTCTCGATCGTCGACCGGTCCTGTGGCGCCATCTGCGAGAGGCAGCCCAGCTTCTCGACGTACTCCTCCGCGCGGGCGTCGTACGCCGCGGCGACCTCGGCCCGGCTCACGGCGAGATGCCCACGACGCGCGACCTCAGGTGGCCGCAGCGACCGCGCTGGCCACCAGGACGAGGGGCAGCGAGACGACCGCACCGAGGGAGGTCGCCAGGGTCAGCGTCTTGAGGCTGCCCTTGGTCGACAGGTCGAGCAGGGTCGTGAACATCCAGAAGAAGTTGCTGTTGACGTGCAGCGCGAACATCGCGCCCGACGCGATGGACAGCGCGATCACCACCGGGTCGACCCCGAGCGAGCCCACGATCGGGGAGATGATGCCGGCGGCCGTGATGGCGCCGACGGAGACCGAGCCGATGGCGAAGTGCAGCACCGCCGCGATGAGCCAGGCGAGCAGGATGCTGATGACGACCGGCGCGCTCTCGTCGGCGCTGAACAGGCCCTCCAGCGTGTCGGCCATGCCGCTCTCGGCGATGACGGCACCCAGCGACCCGCCCACGCCGGTGACCAGCAGGATCTCGCCGGTGGTGTGGAAGCCCGCGGTGAGGACCTTGCCGACGCCGTCCGCACCCGCCGACGGCCGCACCATGAAGAAGGCGATCAGCAGCCCGACGAACAGCGCGATGTTGGCGTTGCCCAGGAACGTCACGACGGGGTTCGAGACCTCGGCCAGGCCCAGGATCGCGCCGGTGGCGATCAGCACCAGCGGCACCAGGATCGGCAGCAGGCGTACGCCGAGGGGCAGTCGCGACGCCCCCGCCACGACCGGCACCTCCTCGGACTCGTCGCGGGGCCGGCCGTCCTCGAGCACCACGTCCTGGTCGTAGTCGGTCTCGTCGTCCCACAGGCCACGTCCCAGCAGCAGCCGGAACAGGAACGTCGTGATGAGCGCGGTCGCGAGCCCGATCGGCAGGCCGTAGAGCAGGTAGGTCCCGAGGGGCACGTCCAGCAGGCCGGCGATGGCGACGGCCGCGAGGCCGGGCACGACGAACACGTAGCCGGAGAAGATGCCGATGCCCATCGCGCCGGCGAGCCAGGGGAGGCCGTGGCGCCGGTCCACGGCCGGCGCGGACTCCTTGGCCATCGGCGCGGCCAGCACGACCTGCACGTCGACGTAGATCGACGGGAAGATCACCGACAGGGTGCCTGCCATGGCGTACGGCAGCTTGCCGCCGACTCGTCGGGCGAGGATCGCGACGAGGTCGCTGAAGGTGCCCATCGCGTGCAGCAGCGCGCCGATGAGGACGCCGAAGCCGATCAGCAGGCCGACCTCGGCCATGATCTCGCCGAACCCGCCGGTGATCTGCTCGACCGTGCCGGTGGCGCCCAGGCCGGTCGCCAGCCCGAGGTAGACGCACGCCAGCAGCAGCGAGATGACCGGGTCGACCTTGAACCTGATGATGAGCAGGATGGCGGCCAGGATGGCGATGGCCGAGTGCACGATCTCCATGGGCGGTTGCGTCTCCTCGACGTCCGGGGCCACCTGGCTCGCGAACCGGTGGGGGGCGTGGCTGGGTGGCCTTTTCTACACGGCGCTAGGAGCGCAGTACCTTCTCCAGCGCCTTGCCCCTGGCCAGCTCGTCGACGAGCTTGTCCAGGTAGCGGATCTGGCGCATCAGCGGGTCCTCGACCTCCTGGACCTTCACGCCGCACACCGACCCGGTGATGAGCGAGACGTCGGGGTTGAGCGAGGCCGCGGCGAAGAAGTCCTCGAAGGTGGTGCCGGCGTCGAGGTGCTGCTGCAGCGTGGCGCCGTCGAAACCCGTGAGCCACGCGACCACCTGCTCGAGCTCGGCCCTCGTGCGGCCCTTCTTCTCGACCTTGGTCACGTAGTGGGGGTAGACGGACGCGACGCTGGTGGTGAAGATCCGGTGACCCATGGCGGGATGCTAGACCCGGGCAGGGCCCGCCCGCGCCCCCAGACGCCAGCAGCCCGCGACCAGGAGGTCGCGGGCTGCCGGGGGAGCGGGACGTCAGCTGTCCTTGCGCTCCTGCTTCTTGGTCTCGGTCAGCTTCTCGAGGCGCTCGGCGTCGGCACGGGCGTCGTCAGCAGCCTTCTTCGAGGCCGTGGCGTCGTCGATCTCGGCCTTGGCCTCGCGCTGGGCGGCATCCTTCTTGGCCTGGGCGCGCTTCTGCTCGTCGGCCTTCTGCTTCTCGACGGCGTCCTTGCGCTCCTGGGCCTTCTTGTCCGCAGCGGCCTTCTTGTCGGCGGCGACCCGGGCGGCCTTCTTCTCGGCCTCGGCCTTGCCCTTCGCCTCGGCGACGTCGGCCTCCTCGAGACCGGAGGCGGCCTTGTCCTGGGCCTCCTCGCGCTGCTTGGCGGCCTTGCGGCGGGCGGCGGCCGACTTCTTGGAGGCCTCGCGACGGCGCTCGGCGGCCTCGGCCTCGAGCTGGGTGGCCGTGGCGAGCTTGGCCGAGCGCTCCAGACGGGCGGTGCCGCGCTGGGTCAGCTGCTCGTTGAGCAGCAGCGTGCCGGCCAGCTTGTCGGTCGAGCCGACGACGCGGTCGAAGCCGAGACGCACCGGGGCGTCGTCGGCGACCCGGCTGGAGAGCCGGCGGTCCACCACGGTCAGGGGGAAGCGGGCGATCTCGTAGGGCAGGGCGATCAGGGTCTTGATCATGGGGTGGATCCTCACTTGTCGGTGTCGGCGCGCAGCTGCGCGGCGCGGGTCTCGGCCTGGGCGGCCTCGCGCTGGAGGCGGGCCTCCTCGGCGGTGGCCTGCTGCTCGGTGGCGTCCGCGGAGACCACCTCGCGCTCGGCGTCCTGCAGGTTCTTCTCGGCGAGCCGCTCGGCGTCGCGCTCGGCCTGGGCACGCTCGGCGGCGGCCACCTGGGCCGCGTCGCGCTCGGCGGCGTCGTGCTCGCCCTCGCGGCGGTCCTCGACCTGCGACTCGGCCTTGGCCGCGTCCTTCTGGGCCTCGCCCTGCTCGCGGGCGACCTCGCGGCTGGTCTCGCGCAGCTCCTGCGCGGCCTCCTCGCGCTTGGCGTCGGCGACGGCCTCGTCGGCGACGGCCTGCTTGCGGTTGCTGGCCTCGGCCTGCTGGAGCTGGCCCTCCTCGACCAGCTCGTCCTTGCCGGTCACGGCTCCGGCCACTTCCTTGGCCTTGCCCGCGACGCTGTCCAGGAGCCCTTCACGGGCCTGTGCTGCGTTGTCGTTGCTCATACCCTCACCGTGCCCGGTGCAGGGGAGGCCGAGACCTGACGGCCGTGTGACCTGCGTCCCCCTCAGGCGGCGCGCACGACGCGGTGCACGTCGACGGGGTGCGGCACCCGCGGCCCGTCGTACGCCGGGTCGGTCCGTGAGACCGCCGCGAGGTACTCCCGCACCAGCGGGCGCAGCTGCGGGGTGAGCCGCCCCTGCACGGTGAAGTCGAGCACCCGGTCGCTGGCCCCGGCGAGGTCGAGTCGCGCGCCCAGGGTGACGGTCGGCTCGGCGGTCAGGCCGGCCGCGACCAGGGCCGCGGCGACGTCCTCGCTGAACCACTGCCGGTGCCCGGCCACGGGAGGCGCCAGCACGTCGGTGAGCGCGTTGAGCACGCCGCGCGGGCCGCTGAGGACCAGCAGCTCGCCCCCGGGCTGCAGCAGGTCGTACGCCGCCCGGAGCGCGACCGCGACGTCGGGGACGTAGTACATCGAGTGCACGAAGGTGACGACGTCGAAGCTGCCGGTGATCGGGGCGGCGGCGAACGTCGCCACCAGGGGCTCGGCGCTCAGCGACCCGCGACCCAGGGCCGCCATCGCCGCGGTCCACGCCGTGGTGCTGCCGACGTAGGGGTCGACCCCGACGTAGCGGACGGGGCGCGCGGGGACCACGTCGGCGGCCGCGCGGGCGACCTGCGCGTCCAGCGACCCGTCGCCGCAGCCCACGGACAGCACGGACACCGGGCCGGTGGCGCGGGCGGCGAGCCGGGAGGTCAGGTGCGCGGCGATGAGGGTGCGCTGGTCCGAGAGCGCCTCGAACGCGGCGTGGTCGCGGGCGTAGCCCTCGGGTGCCAGCGCGGTCAGGGCCGGGGCGCCCCGGTGGGCGGCGCGCAGCGCGTCGAGCAGACCGGCCCCGTCGGCCCGTCGCTGCACCGTGGGCACGGACCCCGCCGAGGGAGCCCGCGTTAGGTTGGTCACTCCTGGGAGTGAAGCACGTGTGGCCACAGGGTCGCTCGGCATCCAGCGACGTGACGAGGGTGGCCATGACCGCGGGAGACACGGCTGCGCGCAGCCTGCAGCACTGGAGCGAGGCCGGGCGCACCGGCATGGAGGCGTTCTACGCCCTCGCCACCGAGGACTACCGCCAGCTCGCGCTGGCGGCCGACTGGCGGGCGCTGCTGAGCGAGCGGGCGCACGAGGGCTGGTCGCTGCTCGACGTCGCCTGCGGCAGCGGCAAGTGGCCGACGGCGCTGCTGCGCGACGTCGACCTGACCGGCCTGCCCGACGTCGCCTACGACCTGCTCGACCCCTCGGAGTTCTCGGTCGCCGAGGCCAGGGGGACGCTGCGCCCGCCCTTCGTGGCCCGCCACGAGCTGGTGACCACGCTGCAGGACCTCGCGCCCGAGCACACGGCGTACGACGTCGTCTGGGCCACCCACGCGCTCTACGCGCTGCCGCCGGCCGAGCTCGACGCCGCCGCCGAGCGGTTCGTCTCCGCCCTCGCCCCCGGCGGGCTGGGCCTGGTCGCGCAGGCCACGGCGGCCTCGCACTACCTGGTCTTCTACGAGGCCTTCCGCGCCGGCGTCCGCGACGCGACGCCGTACACCACCGCGGAGCAGGTCCGCGACGCCCTGGCCGGCGCCGGGGCCGACGTGCGCGACCAGCGGGTGCACTACCGCACCGGCACCGACGACCGGGCGGTGGTGGAGGGCTTCCTGCAGCGCTGCGCCTTCGACACCTCGGTGTCCCTGGAGGAGATGGAGGCGGCGCCGGTGCTCGGCGACTACCTCGCCTCCTGCCGCGACGCGTCCGGCACCTACACCTTCGAGCACGAGGCGGCACTGCTGTGGCTGTGAACCCCGAGGTCAACGAGCGGCTCCCCGCGCAGAACCGCGACGGCGGGCTCGAGCAGGACTGGGCGGGCGACGACCAGGACTGGTGGGACTGGTACGTCACCCTCGCGGTCAACGAGCAGACCCCCACCGACCTCGTCGACGGCCCCGGGCTGCCCGAGGTCGGCGCGGCCTCCGACGAGCAGCTCGTCCGCGAGCTCGACGAGCCCTACCCGCTGCCGCAGGCGGCCGTGGAGTCCTTCGCCCGCGACGCGTTCGTCCGGCTCCCGGGCGTGCTGTCGCCGGCGGTCGTGCGCCGGCTCGCGGAACGGCTCGAGGAGCTGCTCCGCGCCGAGCACGGGGACGACGTCGCAGGGCGGTTCACCGCGCTGGAGCAGATGTGGCTCCACGACGAGCTGATGCGCGCGGTCGCGCTCTCGCCGCGGCTGGGCGGTCTCGCGGCCGGCCTGCTGGGCGAGCCCGGCGTCCGGCTCTACCACGACAACGCGCTGTCCAAGGAGCCCGGCTGCGGCCGGACGCCGTGGCACCACGACGCCGAGCACTTCCCGCTCGCCACCGTGCAGGCGGTCACCGCGTGGATGCCGATGTCGGCCATCCCCGGCCGGATGGGCCCGCTGTCGTTCGCGCGGGGCCGCGACGTGCGCGAGCAGGTGGCCGACCTGGAGTTCGACAAGGTCGGCACGTCGTACGACGCCGCGGTCGCCGCGCGCTTCGCCGAGCGCGGCGTGGCCGTGGAGTCGCAGCCGTTCGCCGTCGGCGACGTCTCGTTCCACTCGGCGCTGTGCTTCCACACCGCCGGTCCCAACCTGACCACGCAGCCGCGCCGGGCGCTCGCCACGACGTACTTCGCCGACGGCGCCCGCGTCGTGGAGTCGCCGACGCTGATCAGCGGCACCTGGCGGGAGTTCCTGCCCGGCGTGGAGCCGGGCGGGCTCGCGGCGTCCGAGCTGAACCCCGTGGTGGGCCGCACCGCGCGCTGAGGCCGACCCTGCGGGGGGTGGCGTCCCGGGCGCCTGGTTGGGCACAGTGGCAGGACCACCGCGGTGCCGGACCGCGGCCGAGGAGGTCAGCATGTCGTCCGTCGAGCACCGCAACGCCCTGGTCCGCTGGACCCTCAGGCTCGAGGACGCCTCCGCGCTGGACGGCGCGATCGGCGTCATCGAGCCGCACGTCACCACGCTGTTCGGCAGCGGCGCGCGGGGCAGGCTGCTGCGCGGCGAGTGGCTCGGCCACGCGCTGCACCCGTTGATGACCGACGTCGTCGTGGGCACCTGGCTCTCCGCCGCGGTGCTCGACACCCTCGGCGGCAAGGACTCCGCCGGCGCGGCGCAGCGGCTGGTCGCCACCGGCCTGCTGGCCGCCGGCCCGACGGCCTGGACCGGCTGGGCGGAGTGGTCGCGCGTGCCCGTGCGCGACAAGCGGGTGGGCCTGGTCCACGCCGGCAGCAACGGCGTCGCGATCGCGCTGTACGCCGCCTCGTGGCTGGCCCGGCGCCGCGGCGACCAGGGGTCGGGCAGGGCGTTGTCGCTGGCCGGCTTCACCGTCTCGGGCGTGGGTGCCTACCTGGGCGGTCACCTCTCGGCGGCGAGGAAGGTCGGCAGCCGCCACCCCGCCTTCGAGGGGGCCTGAGCCTCCTCACGCCCGCCCGACGTCGGGGAGAGATCCGCCAGGCCGACGTGCAGCAGGCAGCACGGCACGTCCGGTACCGACCACGACGGGGGAACACGTGAGCACCGGCACGACGAGCGTCTTCGCGCTGACCGAGCACCCGGCCAAGGCCGACGCGGCCCTGGTGGCCGCGGACGAGGAGCACTTCGCCGCGATCGGGCGCAGCCTCGAGGCCTCGGTGGCCGACCTCACCGCGCGTCTCGACGAGGCGCGGCGGCGACCGGGCGGCACCGGCCAGGAGGCCCTCGACCGCGACCAGGAGGTGCACCGGCTGGCCGCCCGGTTGCGCACGATGCGGCGCTTCGGGCTCGACCTGTGCCTGGGTCGGATGGTGCCCGCCGACGGCTCCCCGGCGGCGTACGTCGGACGCGCGGGACTCACCGACCGCGACGGCCGCCGGCTGCTCGTCGACTGGCGCTCGCCGGCCGCCGAGCCGTTCTTCGGCGCCACCCACGCCGACCCGATGGGCCTGGCCAGCCGGCGTCGCTACCGCTGGGGGACGGGGCGGATCACCGACTACTGGGACGAGGTGTTCACCCCCGAGGGGCTGGAGGGCCACGCCGCGCTCGACGACCAGTCGGCGTTCGTGGCCAGCCTGGGCAGCAGCCGGTCGGCCCGGATGCGCGACGTGCTGGGCACCATCCAGTCCGACCAGGACGCGATCATCCGCGCCGGCTCGCGGGGCGCGCTCGTGGTCGACGGCGGGCCGGGCACCGGCAAGACCGTGGTGGCGCTGCACCGGGCGGCGTACCTCCTCTACTCCGACCCGCGCCTGAACGACCGCCGCGGGGGCGTCCTGGTGGTGGGGCCGAGCCAGCCCTACCTGGGCTACGTCGCCGACGTGCTGCCGAGCCTGGGGGAGGAGGGCGTGCAGACCTGCACGCTGCGCGACCTGGTGCCCGAGGGCGCGAGCGCCGGGGTCGAGACCGACCCGGAGGCGGCGCGGCTCAAGGCGACCGCCGCGATGGTCGGGGCGGTCGAGCCGGCGGTCCGCTTCCACGAGGAGCCGCCGCGCACCACGCTCGAGGTGGCCACCCCGTGGGGCGACGTACGGCTGCGGCCGGCCGACTGGGTCGAGGCGTTCGGCGCCCCCGACCCGGGCACCCCGCACAACGAGGCCCGCGACGTGGTGTGGGACGCGCTCGTGGCGATCGTCGCCGACCGGCTGGCCGACGCCGGCGACGAGGACGTGCCCGACGACCTGCTGGCCCGCTCGCTCGCGGGCAACCACGGGCTCGTCGACGTCGTCGGCGGCGCCTGGCCGCTGCTCGAGGCCACCGACGTGGTCGGCGACCTGTGGGAGGTGCCGGCGTACCTCCGGCTGTGCGCTCCCTGGCTCAGCGCCGACGAGCGCCGCACGCTGCGGCGCGACGATCCCCGCGCCTGGACCACGGCCGACCTGCCGCTGCTCGACGCCGCCCGGCGACGCCTCGGCGACCCCGAGGACTCCCGGCGGCGACGCCGGCACGACGCGGTGGTGGCGGCGGACCGGCTGCGGATGGACCGGGTGGTCGACGAGCTGCTGCAGCAGGACGACGACGAGGGGCTGATGGCGCAGCTGCGCCAGGACGGCATCCGCGACGCCCTCGTCGACGACGGCGCGTTCGTGGCCACCGACCCCGACCTGCTGGCCGGGCCCTTCGCGCACGTCGTGGTCGACGAGGCGCAGGAGCTCAGCGACGCCGAGTGGCAGGGGCTGCTCCAGCGCTGCCCGTCGCGCAGCTTCACCGTCGTCGGCGACCGCGCCCAGGCGCGTCACGGGTTCGCCGAGTCGTGGTCGCAGCGGCTCGAGCGGGTGGGGCTGGACCGGGTGCGGCTCGCCTCGCTCAGCATCAACTACCGCACCCCGGCCGAGGTGATGGCCGAGGCGGAGCCGGTGATCCGCGCGGTGCTGCCCGACGCCAACGTGCCGACCTCGGTGCGCGAGTCCCACCTGCCCGTCGTACGCCGCCCGCTCGCCGACCTCGACGCCGTGCTCGACGCGTGGCTCGCCGACCACCCCGAGGGCACGGCCTGCGTCATCGCCACCGGGCCGTCGGGCCCGGACACCCCGCGGGTCCGGCGGCTCACCCCCGAGCTGGCCAAGGGCCTGGAGTTCGACCTCGTCGTCCTGGTCGACCCCGCGTCGTACGGCCAGGGCATCGAGGGGGCGGTCGACCGCTACGTCGCGATGACCCGCGCGACGCAGCAGCTGGTGCTGCTCGAGCCGGCGCTCGTCGGTCGAGCCGCGCTCGTCGGTCGAGCCTGTCGAGACCACGCCGCTCGAGCCGCGTCGTCGGTCGAGCCTGTCGAGACCACGCCGCTCGGGGGCGGCTGAGAGGCTGTCGCCGTGACCGACCTGCCCTCCGACGACGCCCTGCCCCCGGACGACGACCTCCGCCCGGAGGTGCGCTGGGCGACCCACACCGGGCCGGACTTCCTGGCGCTCCAGCTGCCGCCGGTGCCCGTCGCGCGGGGCGGGGCGGCGCACGACGCCATGAAGACGCTGTTCACGCTGCGCGGGTTCGTGCCGGTCGAGCAGACCGACGACCTCGACCTGCGGCCCGCCAACGGCTGCGGCCTGACCCGGGTCGCGCCCAGCCGCGCCGAGCTGCTGCTGCGCCTGGGCACCGACGGGGCCAGCCGGATCCCGCTGCCCGACCTCGACCGCGCGTGGCTCGCCCGCGCCGTCCGGGAGGGGCAGGCGGCGGTGCTGCTCGTCGAGGCCGCGGTGCAGCCCGACGGCACCGTCACCCGCGACGACCTGCGGCGCGACGTCGACGCCGGCGTGGTGCTGGCCGCGCTGGTGCCGGTGGCCGACGCCTGAGGCGTCGCGCCGGGGGCCTCAGCCGCCCGGCGTCTCCACGGCGTCGGCGGGCTCGAGCTCGAAGGAGCCGAGGAACTGCTGGAACTCCTCGAGCCGCTCGGCGGGGACCTCGTCGAGCGGCTGCGCGGCCTGGAAGATCAGCTGGTAGGAGTCGCTGCCGCCCTCGGGGGTGAAGTAGTAGGCCCGCAGGCTGGAGTCCGCGTCGGAGAGGACGGCGGTGGAGAAGGTGTTGCCCGCGACCGTCTCCTCGCCGACCTCGAGGTCCCCGGCGCCCGCCGTGGTGTCGGCCTCCTGCTCGAGCGCGGCGACCGCGTCCTGGCGGGTGGCGTCGGACTTGTAGCCCGCCGCGATCAGGTAGGCCACGCCGTCCTGGCTCAGCACGCCCTTCTGCGGACCCTCGGGGGTCTCGTAGGCCTCCGGGAAGCGCCACGAGGCGCTGGTGCCCGACCCCTTGAAGACCAGCCCGACGCGGGGTCGCTGGAGCAGGTCGTCCCCGGGGTCGGCCGCGTCGGACGACGCGCTGGGGGAGGCGCTGGCCGAGCCGGAGGCACCGGCGTCCTCCTCGCCGCCCGAGGACCCGCAGGCGGCGAGGCCGGTGGCCAGGGCCACGGCAGCAGCGGCCGTGGCCGCCCGGGTGAGGCGGCGGGACAGGGTCCGAGACATTGGGAGCTCCCCGAGTGCGAGTGCGAGTGACGGCAGGGCCGACGGTAGCCGTCGGAGGGGACGACCCGCCCGTTCCGACACAGCCGGCCCGGCCGGTGTCACGGGGCCCGGACGACCCGGGCCCGCTCGGCGCCGTGGCGACCCACGGTCGCGTCGCCGCACCGGGCGCCGACCCGGGTGGGGACCACGTGGGCCGCCGGGTCGTCGGGATCGGTGCAGATCGTGACGGGGCCCCCGGCGGGGGTCCACCGGTCCTCGGGGACCCAGGAGGTGGCGGCGTACCAGGTCCCGTCGACCTCGTAGCGCAGGTCCACGGCGTACCCGCGGTGCTGCGTCCCACGGGTGTCGAAGTCGAGCTCCGAGTCCGTCACCTCCGAGTCGACGCGCTGCGTCATCGACTCCGTCGGGCGAGGTCCGTCGTCGCCGAGGACGACCACGAGACCGATCGCGGCGGCAGCCGCGACGACGACGAACGCCAGCACCAGGAGGCAGCCCTTCACGGGCGGGACCCTACCGGCGGGCCGGGACCTGCTGCAGCGTCCAGCCGTTGCCGTCCGGGTCCTCGAAGTGCGCGTAGAGCACGCCCCCCAGGTCGTCGACGTCGGAGACCTCCACGCCGCGCTCGAGCAGGGTCCGGCGTACGACGGGCAGGTCGTCGACGACCAGGTGCAGCCCGCGCACCCGCGGTGCCTCGGGGTCGCTGATGCCGACGCCGATGACGACCGAGCAGGCCGAGCCCGGCGGGGTGAGCTGCACGACCCGCATGCCGTTGCCGGGCTCGACGTCGTGGTCGACCCCGAACCCGACCCGGTCGACGTAGAACGCCTTGGCGGCGTCGACGTCGGTGCACGGCAGCGGGACCAGCTCCAGCCGCATCGACGCGGTCACCTCAGGCCCGCCTCGATCTCGGCGAGCGCCTGCGGCAGCCCCACGGCCGGGGTCCAGCCCCAGGCGTGCGCCCGGTCGGCGGAGAAGCGACCGGTCCACGCCGGGCCGTCCTCCCAGACCGGCTCCACGCCGAGGGCGCCGGTGACGGTGCCGAGGTAGTCGCGCTGCGTGGCCCTCTCGCCGGTCACGTTGAGGGGCGTGCACGCGCCCTCGACGGGGCCGGTGGCCGGGTCGGAGCCGGTGGGGATGCGGCCGGCGGCGAGGTCGGCCGCGATCTGGGCGAGGTCGTCGACGTGCACCCACGGGAAGGTGGCGTCGGGCTGGGTGCGGCGCGCGGACTCGTCGTCGCGCACCTGGGCCGGACGCAGCGTGTTCCACACCGAGGTCTCGCCGGCGCCGAGGATGGCCGGCGGGCGGAGCAGCACGGTGGTGAGGCCGTCGACCTCGGCGAGGGCGCGGTCGGTGGCGAGCTTGGTGACCGGGTAGTCGCCGCCGTCCTCGCCCACGAGCACGGAGTCCTCGTCGACGTCCCCGGCCTCGGGGGAGCGGTCGTAGACCGCCGCGGTGGAGATGTGCACCAGCCGGGTGACGCCGGCGTCGCGGGCCGCCCGCGCCAGGACCGGCGTGCCCTCGACGGCGATCCGGTGCTGGGTCTCCAGGTCGGAGCCCATCGGGTGCACGGTGGTGACCACGGCGTCGGCGCCCTGCACCACCGTCTCGGCCAGGTCGGGGTCGAAGAAGTCGCCGACGTGCTCCTCGACGCCGGGGAGGTCGGGGGCGGTGCCGGCGCGGCGTACGACCGCACGGACGCTGGCGCCGCGCTCGACCAGCGCCGCGACGGTACGCGCCCCGACGAGGCCGTTGGCCCCCGTCACGACGACGACGGGAGAGGAACCAGGGGAGGAGGTGGTGCTGCTCGACTCGGTCATGTCCCCAGCCAAGCACGGGTCCGCAGCGCCGGTCCCCGCGCCTCGTCGCCACCTCGGCGAACGGGTCCGTGCGACTCCGTCGATGGCGGTCGGACGAGCTCCGGGAGCTCTTCGGCGGGTCGTCCGGATCGTGGACAAAACCGCAGGTCAACGGCCTTGACTGTCGGTGGTCGGTGCTTGGATTGATCCATGACCAGCCGCCGCAGCGAGCCGCTCGACCTGGCCGCGGCGCACCCCGTGGCCGGGTTCGTCGCCCGGCTGCGGCAGCGGCTGGACGAGCTGGTCGACCCGGCCTGCACCCGGCCGGTGTGGGCGATGGATCCGGCCGAGCTGCGCTACGTGCTGGGCGAGCTGGCGACCGCGACCGCGCAGCTGGAGTCGGTCCGGTTGCAGGTCCTGGCCGAGGCCGACCGCACCGGCGCCACCGGAGCCGAGGCGTCCGCCTCGGCCGCGGAGTGGGTGGCCCACCGCACCCGGCAGCGTCGGGTCCACGCCCGGTCCGACCTCCGACTGGCGCAGGCCCTCGAGCACCACACCGCGACCGCCGAGGCGATGGCGACCGGTGAGGTGAACCCCGACCAGGCACGCGTCATCGTGCGGGCGATCGACCGGCTCCCCACCGCCGGCGACTTCGCCGTCGAGGCCACCCAGCGGGTCGCGGCCGAGGAGCACCTCGTCGGCGCTCGCAGCAGACCTACGACGCGAAGGAGCTCGAGGTGCTCGGCGCGCGGGTCCTCGAGGTCATCGCGCCCGACCTGGCCGAGGCCTACGAGGGTCGGCTGCTCGAGGCCCAGGAGGCAGCCGCCGCCCGCAAGACGTCAGCCTCACCATGGCGCACACGCCCGACGGGCTGTGCCGGGGCCGGTTCACCGTCCCGGCGCTGCACGGCGCGATCCTGTCCAAGGCGATCCTGGGGCTGTCCTCACCCACCCGGTCCGACGAGGTCGTCATCGACACCGACCTCCCCACCCCGGTGCGTCACGGCGTGGCGTTCACCCAGCTCCTCGAGGCGCTGCCCGCCGACGCCCTGCCCACCGTGGCCGGTGGTGACATCACCGTGGTCGTCACCATGCGCCACGACCAGCTCCTGGCCGACCTCGACGCGGCCGGGGTCGCGACCCTCGACACCGGCCACCGGATCTCCGCCGGCGAGGCGAGACGGCTCGCGTGCGCCCACCGGATCGTGCCCGCCGTCCTCGACGGCGCCTCGGTGCCGCTCGACCTGGGCCGCACCCGCCGGCTGCACACCAGGGCCCAACGCCTCGCGATGAGCATCCGCGACCGGGGCTGCACCGCGGTGGGGTGCGACCGGCCGCCCTCGCTGTGCCACGCCCACCACGACCAGCCCTGGTCCCTCGGCGGGTCGACCGACCTGGAGACCGGGCGGCTGCTGTGCGGCCACCACCACCGCCGCATCCACGACCCCGCCTACCACCACCACCTCCGACCCGACGGCAAGGTCGAGTACCACCGACGGGAATGACCGGGTGACTCAGCGGGTGGGCCCGGCGGTCCAGCCCACGTCGTCATCCGGGTCGTCGAGCAGCGCCCGCATCTCCCGCTCGGTCGCGCGCCCACGGACCGGAGGCAGCGCCGCGCGGGTCGAGGTCCGGAGATCGCCGCGGTAGGAGACCACGTAGGTCTCGTCCTCGTCCGCGCTGGACAGCAGCTCGTCGAGGTACAGGCTCGCGCTGCCGACGGGGTGCCGTCCCCAGGTCTTCTCCCACTCCTCCGGGGTGAGCAGCACGGTGAAGCGGATGGCGCCGTCGGACTGCCGCACCTCGAGACGACCGGGCTCCACCTCGGTCACCTCGCCGTGCTGGGCCAGCTCGTCGAGCAGCAGCCGCCACTGCACGTCGCGCGGGGGCGGTGTCGGCGCGTCGTCGTACGTCGGGTCCAGGTGACGCTGCACCACCTGGGTCGCGGCCAGCCAGACCTGTGTGGCCACCGTCGGGGCGTATGCGGCCGGGTCGTCGTACCCGCTCAGCCGCCGCCACTCCCGCTCGACCGGCACCGTCACGGTCCCGGCGTCGGGAGTGCCCGCGGGGCGGGGACCACGCAGGGCGAAGGCCAGCTCGACCTCGGGGCCGTGCTCGCCCGGCACCACCACCGCCGACTCGACCACCACGGTGTGCCCGAAGCCGTCGTGACGGTCGATGCCGTCGTCGGCCGTGCCGTAGGGATCGGCGGGGTCGACGCCGGTCGGGTGGGGCGTCAGGATTGCCAGGAGCGCCGCGGCGTACTCCTCGTCGTCCACGGCGCGACTCAGTCCGTGAGCGCCGGGAGGACGCGGCCGGTGACCTCGCCCAGCGCGATCCGGCCGCCGAGCGCCCCGGGGGCGGTGGCGCGCAGGGTGACCTCGGCGCCGTCGTGGAGGAACCGCTCGCCGTGGTGGAGCTCCAGCAGCGAGCCGACCTCGTCGGCGGCGTCGCCCGAGACGGTGCCGCTGGCGTACAGGTCGCCGGTGCGCAGCGAGGCACCTCCGGCGGTCAGGTGGGCGAGCATCTGGGCGGGTGACCAGTACGTCGCGGCGTACGGCGGGCGGCTGACGACCTCGCCGTCGACGACCACCTCCAGCGCGACGTCGTAACCTGCCGGCTCCGCGACCGCGAGGTGCGCGGGTGGCGGCGGGTCCTGGCCGGGCAGCGGCACGCGGGCGGCGTCCAGCGCGGCCAGCGGGGTGACCCAGGCGCTGATCGAGGTGGCGAAGGACTTGCCGAGGAACGGCCCGAGCGGTCGGTACTCGAAGGCCTGCACGTCGCGCGCCGACCAGTCGTTGAGCAGCGTCACGCCGAACACGTGGTCGCGGAAGCCGTCGGTGCCGACCGGCTGTCCGTGGGTCGAGGGGGTGCCGACGACGAAGCCCAGCTCGGCCTCGAGGTCGAGCTTCTCGGTCGGGCCGTAGGACGGCCGCTGCCCGCGCGGACGTCGTACGCCGGTGCCGGAGACGACGACCGTGCCGGCCCGGCCGTGGTAGCCGATCGGCAGCTGCCGCCACGCGGCCGGCAACGGGTCGGGGTCGTCGGGCCGGAACAGCCGGCCGACGTTGGTGGCGTGCTGCCGCGAGCAGTAGAAGTCGACGTAGTCGGCGACCTCGACCGGCAGCAGCGTGGCCACCTCCTCGACGGGGGTGAGCAGCGGCTCCACCTCGCTGCGCCGGGCCGGGTCGGTCAGCGCGGCGACGACGGCCGCGCGCGTGGCGTCCCACGCCTCCCGTCCGCGGGCCAGGAACGGGTTGAGCGACGGGGCCGCGTGGACCGGGTCGCCGGTGAGGCGGCCCAGGTCGAGCACCAGGTCGCCCACGCGGACGCCGACGTGCGGGGTACGCCCGGGCGCTGCCACCACGGCCAGGGGGAGGTGGTCGACGTCGTGCCCGGAGCCCGCCGCGCCCTCGACCCAGGTCGGGCGCGCGCTCATGCCGGGCCGTCCGCCGCCGGGTCCGCCGGGTCCAGCCGGGTCCACCAGGCCCGCGAGGTCGGCGAGGGCGGCGCCGAGGTCGGGCACCGACGCCGAGACGCACCACCGGCGGGTGCGCCCAGCGGCCTCGGGCTCGTCGCGGACCCAGGACCGGGCGGCGGGCGGGTCGCCGAGCGCCGCGGCGACCGCCGCGGGCCCCTCGCCGTCGAGCGCGACCCGCACCGCCCGCAGCGCGGTGAGCGCGTCGTCGAGGCCGTCGCCGACGACGGCCAGCGGCAGCTCCCGGTCGAGGGCGGCCTCGATCGCGGCCGCCGTCCCTCGGCCGGGCGCGTGGGTGAGCAGCACGCCGAGCTCGCGGGCGGCGAGCTCGTCGAGCGCGCCCAGCCAGCCCGCCGTCGGGTCGGCGTCGAGCGCGGGCAGCGCGACGTGGACGGCGACGTCGGGCGCGGTGCCCGCCAGCGAGTCGAGCACCTGCACGACCCGGCGGGCGTTGTGGGCGAGGTCGGCCTCGTCGCGCAGCGCGATCTCGACCCGTCGTACGTCGAGGTCGCTGGTCGCCAGGGACCGCAGCGCCGCCTCCAGCATCCCGGCGCCGCCGGTGACCCGCAGGTGCAGCGGGAGGTCACCGGTGCGCAGGTGTGACAGCTCGCGGTCGGTGACGGCGAACCCGCCGACGGCGTCGCCCTGGCCGCCGCGCCGCAGCGGCGCGTGGGCGGCGAGCGCGCGGGCGAGGAGGAGGCTGCGCGGCGCGAGCACGGCCGCGTCGTCGAGGAGCTCGCGGCGCCAGGGGGCGGACATGTTGCGAGGCTAGAGGACGCGGGGCAGGGTGGCGGTCGTGGCTTACTACCGTCGCGTCGGCGACGTCCCCCGCACCCGGCACACCGCGTTCCGCGACGGGGCGGGAGCGCTCCGCTACGAGGAGCTGATGGGGGAGGAGGGGTTCTCCAGCGACTCCTCGCTGCTCTACCACCGCGGCGTCCCCTCGGCCATCGTCGACAGCCAGGTCTGGGAGCTGCCCGACCTCGCGACGCAGGCCAACCACCCGCTCCGCCCGCGTCACCTGAAGCTGCACGACCTGGTCTCGACAGGCTCGACCGGCGAGAGCGGCTCGACCGGCGAGAGCGGCGGTCGACGGCGACCGGCGAGAGCGGCGAGAGCGGCTCGACCGGCTCGACCGGCGGGGGTGGTGGCGACCCGGTGACCGGGCGGCGGCTGGTGCTCGGCAACGCCGACGTGCGGATCGGCTACGTCGTGTCGGGGGAGACCTCGGCGTGGTACCGCGACGCCGTCGGCGACGAGTGCGTGTACGTCGAGCAGGGCAGCGGCACCGTCGAGACCGTGTTCGGGGCGCTGGCCTACCGCACCGGCGACTTCGTGGTGGTGCCGCGCGCGACCACCCACCGGTGGGTGCCCGCGGAGCAGAGCCGGCTCTACGCGATCGAGTCGAGCAGCCACGTGGCCCCGCCCCAGCGCTACCTCTCCCGCTACGGCCAGCTGCTCGAGCACGCGCCGTACTGCGAGCGCGACCTGCACGGCCCCACCGAGCCGCTGCTGCTCGACGGTGACGGCGCGACCGACGTCGAGGTGCTGGTCAAGCACCGCGGCCACGGCCCCGGCGGCATCGTCGGCACCCGGCTGACCTACGCCACCCACCCGCTCGACGTGGTGGGCTGGGACGGCTGCCTCTACCCCTACACGTTCAACGTCGAGGACTTCATGCCGATCACCGGCAAGGTCCACCAGCCGCCGCCGGTGCACCAGGTCTTCGAGGCGGGCGGCTTCGTGGTCTGCGCGTTCTGCCCGCGCAAGGTCGACTACCACCCGCAGTCGGTGCCGGTGCCCTACTACCACTCCAACGTCGACTCCGACGAGGTCATGTTCTACGTCGGCGGCGACTACGAGGCGCGCAAGGGCTCGGGCATCGGGATCGGGTCCGTCTCGCTGCACCCGGGCGGCCACGCCCACGGGCCGCAGCCGAGCGCGATCGAGGCCTCGATCGGCGCGGAGTACTTCGACGAGCTCGCCGTCATGGTCGACACCTTCCGGCCGCTGGAGCTCGGCGAGGTGGCGCTGGCGGTCGAGGACCCGGCGTACGCCTGGAGCTGGGCCGGCCGCGGCCCCGACCGCCCGTGACCACCTGGGTCGCGTTCCTCCGGGCGGTCAACGTCGGCAAGCGGCAGTACCCGATGGCGCAGCTGCGGGCCGCGCTCACCGCCGCCGGGTTCGAGGACGTCGAGACCCACATCCAGACCGGCAACGTGCGGCTGCGCACCCGGATGCGCAGCCGCGAGCGCGTGGTCGCGGCGCTCGAGGCGGCGATGCTGGCCGACCGCGGCTTCGAGGTCCCGGTGGTGCTGCTCAGCCCGGCCGAGCTGGCGCAGGTGGTCGCCGACGCCGACGCGGTGGTGGCCGAGCACGGCGAGCCCGGGTGGCGGCAGTACGTCGAGCTGCTGGCCCGCCAGCCCGACGAGGCCGACGTCGCGCTCATCGAGGCAGGGGTCCCCGGGGCCCGGGCCCTGGTGCGGCCGCGGGCCGTCCACCTCCTCTACGATGTCGCGTTCGGTCAGGCCAAGCCGCCGCGTGCCGCCGTGACCCGGGCGTTGGGGCTCTCCACCAACCGCAACGTCACCGTCCTCCGCACCCTCTCCGAGAAGTGGTCCCGATGAGCTCCCAGCAGTGGTGGCGGCACGCCGTCATCTACCAGGTCTACCCGCGCTCCTGGGCGGACGCCGACGGCGACGGCATGGGCGACCTGCCCGGCATCACCTCGCGGCTGCCGCACCTGCGCGACCTCGGCGTCGACGCGATCTGGCTCTCGCCCTTCTACACCTCGCCGCAGCACGACGCGGGCTACGACGTCGCCGACTACCGCGACGTCGACCCGCGCTTCGGCACCCTCGCGGACGCCGACGCGATGATCGCGCGCGCCCACGAGCTGGGCCTGCGGATCATCGTCGACATCGTCCCCAACCACTCCTCCAGCGACCACGTGTGGTTCCAGGAGGCCCTCGCCTCCGCGCCGGGCAGCCCCGAGCGGGCGCGCTACCTCTTCCGTGACGGCCGCGGACCCGACGGCGCCGAGCCGCCGAACAACTGGACCAGCAACTTCGGCGGCCCCGCGTGGACGCGCGTGACCGAGGCCGACGGGTCGCCCGGCCAGTGGTACCTCCACCTCTTCGACGTCACCCAGCCCGACTTCGACTGGACCAACCCCGAGGTCGGCGACGAGATGGAGCGCAACCTGCGCTTCTGGCTCGACCGCGGCGTCGACGGCTTCCGGATCGACGTGGCCCACGGCATGGTCAAGGCCGCGGGCCTGCCCGACGACCCGGTGCTGGGCCACGAGATGGTCGGTCGCACCTCCGACCACCCGATGTGGGACCAGCCGGGCGTGCACGACATCTACCGCCGCTGGCGCCAGGTCACCGACTCCTACGCCGTGGCGGGCGAGGACGCCGACCGGATCCTGTGCGCCGAGGCGTGGGTGACGCCGGCCGAGTCGCTGGCCGCCTACGTCCGCCCCGACGAGCTGCACCAGGGCTTCAACTTCCCGTTCCTGGTCACCCCCTGGCTCGCCCGCGAGCAGCGCACCTCCATCACCGAGTCGCTGGCCGCGGTCGCGCCCTACGAGGCGGTGCAGACCTGGGTGCTGTCCAACCACGACGTCGTGCGGCACGCCTCGCGGCTGGGCTTCGAGCCCACGCCCGGCCCCTCGCGGATGGGCGGCATCGGTCCCGGCGACCCGCAGCCCGACGCCGCGCTCGGCCTGCGGCGGGCGCGGGCGGCGACCGCGATGATGCTGGCGCTGCCCGGCTCGGCGTACCTCTACCAGGGCGAGGAGCTCGGCCTGCCCGAGGCCACCGAGCTGCCCGACGAGGTGCGCCAGGACCCGACCTGGTTCCGCTCCGAGCAGGCCCAGTGGGGCCGCGACGGCTGCCGCGTCCCGATGCCCTGGGAGGGCGACGCGCCGTCGTACGGCTTCGGGCCGGGCGAGACGGCCTGGCTGCCGCAGCCCGCGTCGTACGCCGAGCTGGCCGTCGACCGCCAGACCGGCGTGGCGGGGTCGACGCTCGAGCTCTACCGCACCCTGCTCGGCCTGCGCCGCGAGCACGGGCTCGGCGTGCGCGAGCTGGGCTGGGTCGAGGACGCCGGCGACCCCGACCACGTCGTCGCCTTCGACCTCCTGGCCCCGGGACGTCCCACGGTGCGTGTCGTGACCAACGTCGGGGGAGCCCCGGTCGCCCTCCCGGCGGGCCGGGTGCTGGTCTCGTCGTCGCCGGTCACCGCGTCGCTCCCGGCGGACACCACCGCCTGGATGCTTGTGGAGGACGCGACCCGCGACTAGGTTCTTGTCCCCCGTGGTGATCCAGGTCACGTTGCACGATCCATCGTCCGGGCGGGGGGATCGAGGAGCAGCTGATGCCACGACGTCCACGTCCCCAGCGGCTGCTGGCGGCCGCCGCCACCGGTGCCCTCGCCTGCGGGCTGCTCTCGGCCTGCGGGGGCGGTGACGGCGGCGTCCCGGTGGTCAACCTGTACGGCGGTGCGTCCGCCGCCGGGTTCGACAAGATCATCGCCGACTGCAACGAGAAGGCCGGCGGCAAGTACCGCATCGTCGGCAACCTGCTGCCCAGCGACGCCGACGGCCAGCGCGAGCAGCTCGTGCGGCGGCTCGCAGCGGGCGACGACAGCCTCGACCTGCTCGGCATGGACGTCACCTGGACGGCGGAGTTCGCCGAGGCGGGCTGGATCCGCGAGCTGACGCCCGAGCAGGCCGAGGCCGGCACCGAGGACACGCTGCAGCCCACGATCGACACGGCGAAGTGGGAGGACAAGCTCTACGCGGTGCCCAAGCACACCAACGTGCAGCTGCTGTGGTTCCGCAAGTCGCTGGTGCCCGACCCGCCCACCACCTGGGACGGCGTGATCGAGCAGGCGCAGGCCCTCAAGGAGGAGGACGAGCCCTACGTCGTCGGCATCACCGCCGCGCAGTACGAGGGCTACGTCGTCGCGTTCAACACGATCCTGTCCTCCCTCGGCGGCACCCTGGTCAACGAGGACAGCACCGAGGTGACCGTCGACGAGAAGACGGTCGAGGCGCTGAAGATCCTCAGGGGCCTGGCCGACAGCGGCGTCGCGAGCGCCTCGCTGTCCAACAGCCAGGAGCCCGAGATCTTCGCGCAGATGCAGAACGAGCAGGCCGCGTTCATCATGAACTGGCCCTACGTGCTCTCCGCGATGAAGGCCGCCAACGAGGACGTCGCCGCCGACCTCGGCTACTCCGCGCTGCCCGAGTTCGCCGAGGGCGAGAAGCCCCGCGCCACGCTCGGCGGGATGAACTACGCGGTCAGCACCTTCTCCCAGCACCCGGAGGAGACCTTCGACGCGGCGATGTGCCTGCGCACCCCCGAGCACCAGCTGCAGACCTCGCTGGAGTCCGGCGACCCGCCGGTCGCGCCGAGCGTCTACGAGGAGGCCGAGTTCAAGGAGGCCTACCCGATGGGCCCGGAGATGCTCGAGGAGCTCGAGACCGCGGTGCCGCGGCCGATCACGCCGCTCTACCAGAACATCTCGACCATCGTCTCCAGCACGCTCTCGCCGCCCAGCCAGATCGACCCGGAGAAGACGGCCGAGCAGCTCCGGTCGGCGATCCAGGACGCCATCGACGGGAAGGGGATCCTGCCGTGAGCACCACCCTGCAGCAGCCGACGGGCGCCGACGAGGGGGTGGAGATCGCCAAGAAGCGCGCGAGCGAGGGCAAGCGGGCCGAGCGCAAGCTGGGGATGCTGCTCTGTGCGCCGGCGGTCGTGTTCATGCTCGCCGTCACGGCGTACCCGATCCTCTACGCGGTCTACCTGTCCTTCTTCCGCGCCGACCTGCGGCTGCCGGGGCAGAACGAGTTCGTCGGGTTCTCCAACTACGTCACCGTGCTGACCAGCCCGATCTGGTGGACGGCGTTCGGGCTGACCATGTTCATCACCGTGATCAGCGCGTTCCTCGAGCTGGTGCTCGGGATGATGCTCGCGGTCGTGATGCACCGGACCCTGGTGGGCCGCGGCCTGGTCCGCACCTCGGCACTGGTGCCGTACGCCATCGTGACCGTGGTCGCGGCCTTCTCCTGGCGCTTCGCGTGGACCCAGGACATCGGCTGGCTCGCCGGTGACGCCGCACCCCTGACCGACCGCTGGTCCTCGATCTGGATCATCATCCTGGCCGAGGTCTGGAAGACGGTGCCGTTCATGGCGCTGCTGCTCATGGCCGGCCTCGCGCTGGTGCCCGAGGACCTCCTGAAGGCCGCCTCGATGGACGGCGCGACCCCCTGGCAGCGGTTCTGGAAGATCACCGTGCCGCTGATCAAGCCCTCGATCCTGGTGGCGCTGCTGTTCCGCACCCTCGACGCGTTCCGCGTCTTCGACAACATCTTCGTGCTCACCGGCGGGGCCAACGACACCTCGTCGGTCTCGATGGTCGCCTACAACAACCTGATCCGCGGGCTCAACCTCGGCATCGGCTCGACCATGGCGGTGCTGATCTTCCTCACCATCGCGGTCATCGCGTTCCTGTTCGTCAAGCTCTTCGGGGCGGCCGCCCCGGGACAGGGGGAGTCGCGGTGACCACCCCGGCCGACCACTCGCTCCGCTCGCGCTGGACAGGGGGCCCCGGATGAGCGCCGACACCATCACGCCCACCAAGAAGGCGGGCTGGGCCGCGGTCGACGTGGTCGTGCTGCTGTACGCCTTCGTCCCCGTCATCTGGATCGTGTCGCTCTCGCTCAAGGGCGACGACACCCTCAACGACGGCAACTTCATCGTCCGCCAGCCGACCGGGGAGGCCTACAGCGAGATCTTCGCCAACGAGGACTTCGTCCGGGCGCTGATCAACTCCATCGGCATCTGCGTGATCGCGACGTTCGTGGCGCTGCTGCTGGGCACCATGGCGGCGTACGCCATCGCGCGGCTGGAGTTCCCCGGCAAGCGGACCATCGTGGCGATGTCGCTGCTGATCTCGATGTTCCCGCAGATCGCCCTGGTGACGCCGCTGTTCAAGATCGAGACCGCCATCGGGATCTTCGACACCTGGCTCGGCCTGATCCTGCCCTACATCACCTTCGCGCTGCCGCTGGCGATCTACACCCTCTCGGCGTTCTTCCGGGAGATCCCGTGGGAGCTGGAGAAGGCCGCCAAGATGGACGGCGCCACGCCGTACCAGGCCTTCCGCAAGGTGATCGCGCCGCTGGCCATGCCCGGGGTCTTCACCACCGCGATCCTGGTCTTCATCGCGTGCTGGAACGACTTCCTGTTCGCGATCTCGCTGACCTCGACCAACAGCGCCCGCACGGTGCCGGCGGCGATGTCCTACTTCACCGGCGCGACGACCTTCGAGAAGCCGGTGGCCGCGGTGGCCGCGGCAGCGGTGATCATCACCATCCCGATCGTCATCTTCGTGCTGTTCTTCCAGCGGCGGATCGTCGCCGGCCTCACGTCCGGAGCGGTCAAGGGCTAGCGCCCACGACCACCAACAAAGGAGCAAGCCCGTGGCTGAAATCGTCCTGGACCACGTCGTCAAGCGCTACCCCGACGGGGCCCTGGCGGTCGACGACTTCAACCTGACCATCGCCGACGGCGAGTTCATCATCCTGGTCGGCCCCTCGGGCTGCGGGAAGTCCACGACGCTCAACATGGTCGCCGGGCTCGAGGACATCACCCAGGGCGAGCTGCGCATCGACGGCAAGGTGGTCAACGACAAGGCACCCAAGGACCGCGACATCGCGATGGTGTTCCAGTCCTACGCGCTCTACCCCCACATGACGGTGGGCGAGAACATGGCGTTCCCGCTGACCCTCGCCGGGGTCGACAAGGGCACCATCAAGACCAAGGTCGACGAGGCCGCCACCATGCTGGAGCTGACCCAGCACCTCGACCGCAAGCCGGCCAACCTCTCCGGCGGGCAGCGCCAGCGGGTCGCGATGGGCCGGGCGATCGTGCGCAGCCCCAAGGCGTTCCTCATGGACGAGCCGCTGTCCAACCTCGACGCCAAGCTGCGCGTGCAGATGCGCACCCAGGTCTCGCGGATCCAGAAGTCGCTGGCCACCACCACCCTCTACGTCACCCACGACCAGACCGAGGCGATGACGCTCGGCGACCGCGTCGTGGTGATGCGCGGCGGGATCGTGCAGCAGGTGGGCTCGCCCACCGAGCTCTACGAGCAGCCCCGCAACCTGTTCGTGGCCGGTTTCATCGGCAGCCCGTCGATGAACTTCCTGCCCGCCACCATCGAGGGCGAGTCGCTGACCACCGGCCTGGGCAGGCTGCAGATGCCCGACCGGATCCGTCGCGCGGTCGAGCGGGGCAAGGGCCGCGAGGTGATCGTGGGCATCCGGCCCGAGCACTTCGAGGACGCCGCCCTCGTCGGCGACAAGCCCGGCTCGACGTTCGAGGTGGACGTCGACCTGGTCGAGTCGATGGGCTCCGACGTCTACGCCTACTTCAGCGTCCGCGGGTCGACCGCGACCTCGCGCGACCTCGACGACCTGGCCGCCGACTCCGGCCAGGACATGCACGGTGAGGGCACGCAGGTCAACGCCCGCCTGGACGCCGCAGCCAACGTCCGTTCGGGACAGCAGGCCACGCTGTGGGTCGACACCGCGAAGATGCACGTCTTCGACGGCGAGACCGGCGAGAACCTCACCCACGAGTCCCACGAGACGGCCGGCGCCGCCTCCTGACGCCGCGCCCGGTCCCGGGCCCGGACCAGGGCTCGGCGCTCAGGCGCGGACGGCGCCGCCGGGCGTGGATCGCCGGCGGGCCCGCTGCTGCTGGTCGCGGATCATCTGGAGCACCTCGGTGTTCCAGGCGTGCTCGCGGATCAGCCGGTAGCGCTCGCCCGCGACCCGGATGTAGGCGTCGGCGCCGGTCTCCAGCGGCCCGCGCACCCCGGCGTCGTCGATCATCTGCACGACGGGGGTGTACTCCTCGTCGAACCAGCGTCGCGCCATCGTCTCCTGGTCGAAGTAGGCGCGCTCGGCGTGCATCTGCCGGGCGGCCCACGCCTCCACCATCTCGGCGAGCCGGTGGTAGTCGTCGGGGTCGGTGCAGTCGATCTCGGCCCTGCGGTGCCCGCTGAGCGGCACCCGCTTGAGGAACCGCAGGCCCCAGTTCTTGCCGTCGAGGTCGCGCCGGCCGCCGATGCCCTCGGTGTCGATCACGGTCTCGATCTCGGTGACCATCGCCTCGATCTCGCGGGTGCCCAGCGACCGGGCGACCGAGACGCGGTGGTGGCCGTCGCGGACGAAGTAGAGGTTGCCGAGCTTGTAGACGTCGATCGGCGGGAAGTAGTGGCCCTCGCGCGTGCGGCGGGCGATCTGCTCCCAGCGCTGCCGGCTCTTGTCGGTGGTGGGGCGGAACCGGCGGTCGAAGTCGCGGACCTTGTCGACCGACCCGACGATCTTGTCGAGCGGGATCACCTGGATGCCGAGCGAGTGCTCGCCGCGGCGGCCGAGGGCCTTGACGACCTCGGAGAACGACAGGCTCTCCTTGGCCGACTCGGTGTCGGCGCGCAACCAGCCGGCGAGCTGGGAGAGGGTCTGGTGCCTGCGGGCGCGCAGGAAGTCGTTCTCGGCATCGGCGCGGGGGGAGCCGGTGTCTCTCACCATGGCTCCATCATCCCCCCGGCTCAGGCCGTCTGCGCCGAGATCGACCCCGATCGGGCGGTGATGTCCATTACGCGCCACGGGATCACGTTGCGGATCGTGGTGGGGCCGACCTGCCGGTCCGGCTTGGGCATCCCGAAGGGGTGGATGTGGCCGTGCAGGTGCCAGGTCGGCTCCAGCTTGGCGAGCACGCCGTGCAGTGCCTCGATCCCGACGTGGGGGCCGTCGTCCTCGTCGCCGAGGCCGAACGGGGGAGCGTGGGTCAGCAGCACGTCGACCGGGCCGCGACGACGGGCCTTGCGGACCAGGCGGGCGGCGCGTCCGGCGTACTGGCGCTGGGTGTACTGGTGCGGGCCGGGGCGGTACTTCACGCACCCGCCCAGCCCGGCGATGCGGAGCCCGGCGACCTCGACGACCTCCTGGTCGGCGTGGACCACGCCCGCGGGGCGGGGGGAGTCGGACCAGCGGCCGTCCAGGCTCCAGCTGCCGTTGCGCGACTCCCGCGCCCGGCTCACCTCGGGGTCGTGGTTGCCCGGCACGAAGACGACGGGGCAGCTGACCGTGGAGGCGATCCACTCGAGGTAGTCCCAGGGCAGGTCGCCGGCGGAGAGGACGAGGTCCGGCGCCAGGTCGCGCAGGGTGTGGTCCTGCAGGTTCGACGCGATCTCGTCGGCGACGACCAGGGTGGTGACCATCCGTCGGATGCTACCGGCGTGGCGCGCGTCACGCACACCGCCGCCACGAGCCCCCTGGGCCACAGTGGGGCGGTGGCCGACCTGCTCGTACGACGCGAGGGCGCCGCGCTGTGGCTCACCCTCGACCGCCCCGCCTCCTCCAACGCGCTGACCGGCGAGATGGTGGCGGACCTCGCCGCGGCACTGCGCGGGTCGACCGCGGACGCCGACGTCCGCGTGGTGGTGCTGACCGGCTCCGGGGCGGCGTTCTGCGCCGGCGCCGACCTCGGCGGCGACGACCCGGCGGGCAGGTACGACGGCGGCTCGGTCGACGGCGCCAACGCGCTGGTCCGAGCCGTCACCGACCTCCCCGTGCCGGTCGTGTGCGGCCTGAACGGCGTGGCCGCCGGTGTCGGGATGCCGCTGGCCCTGGCGTGCGACCTCGTCGTCGCGAGGCGCTCGGCCTCGCTGACGCTGGCCTTCACCCGGATCGGGCTGATGCCCGACGGCGGCGCCACGGCGCTGGTCGCCGCCGCGGTCGGCCGGGCCCGCACGATGCGGCTGGCGCTGCTCTCCGAGCGCATCGGCGCCGAGGAGGCCCACGCGGCCGGGCTGGTCAGCCACGTCGTCGACGACGCGGAGTACGACGCGACGCTGGCCGCCGTGGTCGCCCGGGTGGCGGCCGGCCCGCCCCTGGCGTACGCCGCGACGAAGAAGGCCGTCAACGCCACCACCCTGGCCGACCTGGAGGGCGCGTTCGCCCGGGAGCGCTCCGGCCAGTCGGTGCTCCTGCGCACCACCGACGCCGCCGAGGGCATGGCGGCCTTCGCGGCCAAGCGCCCGCCCACCTTCCGCGGGGAGTAGGACGGGCCGGCGGGTCAGACGAGCTCGGCGCCGGCGTCGCGGAAGGCGGCGAGGGCGGCCTCGGAGGACTCGGGGGCGACGCCGACGCACAGGTCGGTCAGGACGCGGGTGGCGAAGCCCTCGGCGACGGCGTCGAGGACGGTGGCGCGGACGCAGTGGTCGGTGGCGATGCCGCACACGTCGACCCGCTCGACGCCGCGCTCGCGCAGCCAGGCCGCGAGCTGCTCGCCGTCCGGGGAGGTGCCCTCGAAGCCGGAGTACGCCGCCTCGTGGCGGCCCTTGCGGAACACCGCGTCGAACGGCCGGTGCTCCAGGGCGGGGTGGAACTCCTCGCCGTCGGTGCCGACCTCGCAGTGCACCGGCCAGGAGTCGACGTAGTCGGGCTCGCTGGACCAGTGGGCGCCGGGGTCGACGTGGTGGTCCTTGGTCGCCACCACCACGTCGTACGCCGGGGCGCCGGACCCGCCGTCGGACCAGGACCGCAGCAGCTGCGACACCTCGGCGGCGACACGGGCCCCGCCGGTGACGGGCAGCGAGCCGCCCTCGCAGAAGTCGTTCTGGACGTCGACGACGATCAGGGCGCTCTTCATGCGCGCAGACGTTACCGCTCGTGCACGGTCTCGATCACGGGGTCGCCCTTGGACAGCTGCCGGGCGACCTGGGGCAGCTCGTCGCGCGAGCGCAGGTGGCGCTGCCGGGCGGCCTTGAGCGGCTCGCGGCCGACGACCTCGCCGTCGCGGACCAGCGGGGTGAGCAGCGGCCGGTCGTCGCCGTCGTTGACCGCGGGGGAGCCGATCCCGACCACCTCGGCCTCGGCGACGCCCTGGGGCGAGAGCCGGCGCAGGGCGTACTTGCGGCCGCCGATGGAGATCTTGTCGGTGCTCTTCTTCGCCACGCCGACCAGCGTGCCGTGGTCGTCCTCGCGGGCCACCAGCTTGTAGACGAAGCCGCAGGTCGGGTGGCCGCTGCCGACCACGAGCTCGGTGCCGACGCCGTAGCCGTCGACCGGTGCCGAGGCGAGCCCGGCGATGGCGAACTCGTCGAGGTCGCTGGTGACGATGACGCGGGTGTCGTGCGCGCCGAGGTCGTCGAGCTGGCGGCGCACCTCGTGGGCGAGGACCCCGAGGTCGCCGGAGTCGATGCGGACCGCGCCGAGCTCGGTGCCGGCCACCTCGACGCCGAGGCGGACCGCGGTGGCGATGTCGTAGGTGTCGACGAGCAGCGTGGTGCCGCGGCCCAGCGAGTCGACCTGGGCCTGGAAGGCAGCGGTCTCGGAGTCGTGCAGCAGCGTGAAGGAGTGCGCGCTGGTGCCGGTGCTCGGGACGCCGTACTGCTGGCGGGCGCGGAGGTTGGAGGTCGCGGTGAAGCCGGCGACGTACGCCGCCCGGGCGCTGGCCACGGCCGCGGCCTCGTGGGTGCGACGGGCGCCCATCTCGATGCAGGGACGCTCGCCGGCCGCCCACGTCATCCGCGAGGCCGCCGAGGCGATCGCCGAGTCGTGGTTGTAGATCGAGAGCAGCACGGTCTCGAGCACCACCGCCTCGGCGAAGGTCGACTCCACCACCAGCAGCGGGGAGTAGGGGAAGTAGATCTCGCCCTCGGGGTAGCCCCAGACGTGGCCGCGGAAGCGGTAGTCGGCCAGCCAGGCCAGGGTGGGCTCGTCGACGATGCGCTCCTCGCGCAGGAACGCCAGCTCCTCCTCGCCGAAGCGGAAGGCCTCGAGCGCGTCCAGCGCGCGGCCGACGCCGGCGACCACGCCGTACCGCCGGCCGGCGGGCAGCCGACGGGGGAACAGCTCGAAGAACGACCGCCGGTGGGCGGCGCCGCTGGCCAGCGCGGCCTGCAGCATCGTCAGCTCGTAGTGGTCGGTGAGCAGGGCGGTCGAGGCTGCCGCACCCGGAGTCGAGGTCACCGGGACACAGTAGGGCGGGCCGGCCGCGCCCGTGCACAATGGCGTGGTGTCCACCTCCCCGGTCGAGCTCGACGAGCCCGCGGTCGACGAGACCACGGCGCTCCAGACCCCCTGGGTGACCATCGTCTGGAACGACCCCGTCAACCTGATGTCCTACGTCGCCTTCGTGTTCCAGCAGCACTTCGGCTACGGGAGGAAGAAGGCGGAGAAGCTGATGATGGAGGTCCACGAGCAGGGCCGCTCGGTGGTCTCGACGGGCACCCGCGAGGAGATGGAGCGCGACGTGCAGGCGATGCACGAGTACGGCCTGTGGGCCACCATGCAGAAGGCCGACACCGCGTGAGCGGCTTCCGCCGGCACCGGCGCAGCGGTGCCGCGGTGGCGACGTTCACCGTCCACGAGGCCGACCTGCTGCGCTCGCTGGCGGGCCAGATCATCGAGCTGCTGCGCAGCGAGGAGGCGGCCCCGCAGGCCGAGGACCCGCTCGAGCGGATGCTCGACTTCTCCGGGCCGACCACCGCGCCCGACGACCCGGTGCTGGCGCGGCTGTTCCCCACGGCGTACCCCGACGACGAGGAGGCGGCGGGCGACTTCCGCCGCTACACCGAGGCCACGCTGCGCGACGGCAAGGCGGCCTCGGCGGCCACCGTCATCGACAGCCTCGAGGACGCCGGGCTGCCGGCCGAGCCCGAGGACGGCGTGTTCATCGACGTCGAGCTCGACCCGCCGACCGCGCTGACCTGGATGCGCGCGTTCACCGACATGCGCCTGGCGATCGCCACCCGCCTCGGGGTGGAGGAGGGCGACGAGGAGCGCTGGGCCTCGCTGCCCGAGGACGACCCGCAGGCGCAGGTGCACGACATCTACGAGTGGCTGGGCTTCCTGCAGGAGACCCTGGTCCGGTCGGCAGCCTGATCTCGCCTACGCTGGCGACGTGCTCACCCTGACCGAGGCCGTGCGCGACCAGGTCGTCGCCCACGCCAAGCGTGACCACCCCGACGAGGCGTGCGGCGTGATCGCCGGCCCGGAGGGCAGCGACCGCGCGGAGCGGGTCGTGGAGATGGTCAACGCCGCGGGGTCGCCGACGTTCTACGAGTTCGACTCCGGCGAGCTGCTGAGCCTCTACAAGCAGATGTGGGACCGCGACGAGGAACCGGTCGTGATCTACCACTCCCACACCGCCACCGAGGCCTACCCCAGCCGCACCGACATCGGGCTGGCCAGCGAGCCCGGAGCGCACTACGTGCTCGTCAGCACACGCGAGCACGGGAATTCTGACGGCCCTGTGGAGTTCAGGTCGTATCGCATCATCGACGGCGAGGTGACCGAGGAAGAGGTCACCATCGTGAAGGAGCACTCATGACCATCGAGGTCCGGATCCCCACCATCCTGCGCACCTACACCGGCGGCGAGAAGGCCGTCCAGGGACAGGGCGACACGCTGGCCGCGCTCATCGAGGACCTGGAGGGCAACCACCCCGGCCTCAAGGACCGGCTCGTGGAGGTCAAGGACGGCCAGGACGACCTGCGCCGCTTCGTCAACCTCTACGTCAACGACGAGGACGTCCGGTTCACCGGCGGTCTCGGCACCGCCCTCTCCGACGGCGACCAGGTCGTCGTGCTCCCGGCCGTCGCCGGCGGATGACCCGCTACGACGACCTGCTCGCCTCCGTCGGCAGCACCCCGCTGGTGGGGCTGCCGCGGCTCTCGCCGACCCCCGACGTACGGCTGTGGGCCAAGCTCGAGGACCGCAACCCGACGGGGTCGATCAAGGACCGTCCCGCGCTGCGGATGATCGAGGCCGCCGAGGCCGACGGCACGCTGCGTCCCGGCTGCACCATCCTCGAGCCGACCTCGGGCAACACCGGCATCTCGCTGGCGATGGCGGCCAAGCTCAAGGGCTACCGGCTGGTCTGCGTGATGCCCGAGAACACCTCCGCGGAGCGCCGCCAGCTGCTGCGGATGTGGGGCGCCGAGATCGTCTCCTCCCCGGCCGCGGGCGGCTCCAACGAGGCGGTCCGCGTGGCCAAGAAGGTCGCCGAGGAGCACCCCGACTGGGTGATGCTCTACCAGTACGGCAACGCCGCCAACGCGCTCGCCCACGAGGAGGGGACCGGCCCCGAGATCCTCGCCGACCTGCCCGAGGTCACCCACTTCGTCGGCGGCCTGGGCACCACCGGCACCCTGATGGGCGTCGGCCGCTGCTTCCGGGCGCACAAGCCCGACGTGAGGGTCGTGGCCGCCGAGCCCCGCTACGGCGAGCTCGTCTACGGGCTGCGCAACCTCGACGAGGGCTTCGTCCCCGAGCTGTACGACGCGTCGCTGATCGACACCCGCTTCTCGGTCGGGCCGCGCGACGCCGTACGCCGGGTCCGCGAGCTGCTCGAGGCCGAGGGCATCTTCGCCGGCATCTCCACCGGCGCGATCCTGCACGCCGCGCTGGGCCAGGCCGCCAAGGCGGTCAAGGCCGGCGAGCGCGCCGACATCGTCTTCATCGTCTGCGACGGTGGCTGGAAGTACCTCTCCACGGGCGCCTACGAGGGAACGGTCGACGAGGCGGAGGACCGCCTCGAGGGCCAGCTCTGGGCCTGAGGGGGACACGTGGACCAGGCGACGACCTCCCTCCAGTGGGGCCTGGGCGCGGTGTGCGCCGTCGCCTCGGTGTGGCTGGTCGTCCAGCTGGTGCGCGACCGCCCGCCGGCCGCCCGGCTCACCGACCTGCTCGGCGTGCTCGAGGTCGGGCTGCTGGTGCTCGCCGTGCTGGGCGTGGTGCGCCTGGTGACCGACGGCGACGGCGTACCCGCCTGGGAGTACGTCGGCTACCTGCTCGCCACGCTGCTCTTCGTGCCGGTCGGGCTGGTGTGGTCCGCGGGCGACCGCTCGCGCGGCGGGACCGCGGTGCTCCTGGTCGCGGTGCTGCTCGTGCCGTTCATGTTCCTGCGCCTCGCCCAGATCTGGGCCTCGGGTGGCTAGCCGCACCGCCACCGGCTGGGGCCGCGCGCTGGTGTTCGTCTACGGCGTCTTCGCGGTCGCGGCGACCGGGCGGTCGGTGCTCCAGCTGAGCACGGAGTTCTCCCGGGCCCCGCTGCCCTACCTGCTCAGCGCGCTCGCCGCGGTCGTGTACTGCGTCGCGACGTACGCCCTCGCGACCGGCCGGCGGCAGCTGGCCCTGGTCACCGTGGGCATCGAGCTGGTCGGCGTGCTGGCCGTCGGGGTGACCAGCCTGCTGCTGCCGCAGGACTACCCCGACCGCACGGTCTGGTCCGACTTCGGGGCGGGCTACGGCTTCGTGCCGCTGGTGCTCCCGGTGCTCGGCCTGTGGTGGCTGCTGCGCGGCGCGCGCCGCGCGTGACCTGCCTCGCCATTGCGCCCGACACGCCCGACCGGGGGCTAGCCTCTGTGCTTGTGAGTGACGCGCCGATCGGGATCTTCGACTCGGGCTTCGGAGGTCTGACCGTCGCCCGGGCCGTGATGGACCAGCTGCCCCACGAGCCGGTCGTCTACCTCGGCGACACCGCCCGCCAGCCCTACGGGCCCAAGCCGATCGGCGAGGTCCGCGAGTACGCCCTCGAGTGCCTCGACCACCTCGTCGAGCAGGGCGTCAAGGCGCTGGTGATCGCGTGCAACTCCGCCAGCGCCGCGGTGCTGCGCGACGCCCGCGAGCGCTACGAGGTGCCGGTCGTGGAGGTCATCCTGCCGGCGGCCCGCCGCGCGGTCGCCGCCTCGCGCGAGGGCCGGATCGGCGTGATCTGCACCCGCGCCACCGCCGAGTCCATGGCGTACGACGACGCGTTCGCCGCCGCCCCGCAGGTCACCCTCTCGACACGGGTCTGCCCCCGCTTCGTGGAGCTCGTCGAGCAGGGCGTGACCAGCGGCCCCGAGCTGCTCGCGGCCGCCCACGACTACCTCGACCCGCTCGTCGACGACGGCGTCGACACCCTGATCCTCGGCTGCACCCACTACCCGCTGCTCACCGGCGTGATCTCGCTGGTGATGGGCGACGGGGTGACCCTGGTCAGCAGTGCCGAGGAGTGCGCGAAGGACGTCTACCGCACCCTGGTCCAGCACGGCCTGGAGCGGGAGGGCCACGCGCCGGCGACGCACCGCTTCCTGACCACCGGCCAGCCCGAGGAGTTCGCGACCATCGGTCGCCGCTTCCTCGGCCCCGAGCTCCAGCAGGCCACCCAGTACACCGGCGGCGCGTGGGTGATGTCGGCATGAGGGCGCGCCGGTGAGGGTCACCGTGATCGGCTGCTCGGGCTCCTACCCGGGCCCCGAGTCCTCCGCCAGCTGCTACCTCGTCGAGGCCGAGGCGCAGGGCCGCACCTGGCGGATCCTGCTCGACCTCGGCAGCGGCGCCCTCGGATCGCTCCAGCGCCACGTCGACGCCGGGTCCATCGACGGCGTCTTCCTCTCCCACCTCCACGCCGACCACTGCCTCGACCTGTGCGGCTACTACGTGATGCGCAAGTACCACCCCGACGGCGCGCTGCCGCGGATCCCGGTCTGGGGCCCGGCCGACACCGCCGGCCGGATGGCGCGCGCCTACGACCTGGAGGAGCAGCCGGGGATGAACGAGGAGTTCGACTTCATCCCCTACGGCACCACCGCGATCGAGGTCGGCCCGTTCACGGTCACCGCCCGCCGGGTGGTGCACCCGGTCACGGCGTACGGCCTGCGCGTCGAGGCCGACGGTCGCGCCCTGGCGTACTCCGGGGACACCGGGCTGTGCCACGGCCTGGACGACACCGCCCGCGAGGCCGACCTGTTCCTGTGCGAGGCCTCCTTCATGGAGGGCGCCCCCAACCCGCCCGACCTGCACCTCACCGGCGCCGAGGCCGGCCTCACGGCGCAGCGGGCCGGGTCCAAGCGGCTGCTGCTGACCCACATCCCGCCCTGGCACGAGCCGGCGCAGGTGCTGGCCGAGGCCGAGGGGGAGTACGCCGGACCCATCGCGCTCGCGGTGCCGGGCGAGGTCCACGAGGTCTGAGGGGCCCGTCCGGCGGCGCTCCCGGATGGCGGGGGCTCGCCGCCCCGAGGTGTCCCGGATCGTGGGACGCATCCGGCATATGGCGGCCGTGATCACCCTCGAGAACGTCACCCGGCGCTACGGAGGCTTCACCGCGGTCGACCGGGTCTCCTTCACCGCCCAGCCCGGGCGCGTGACCGGCTTCCTCGGGCCCAACGGCGCCGGCAAGTCCACCAGCATGCGCATCATGGTGGGGCTGACCTCGGCCGACGAGGGCCGGGCCCTCATCGGCGGGCACCGCTTCGCCGACATCCCCAACCCCTCGCGCCACGTCGGCGTGCTGCTCGACGCCTCGGCCCAGCACGCCGGTCGCACCGGCCGCGAGGTGCTGCGGGTCAGCGCCGACACGATGGGCGTCGGCCGGCAGCGCGTCGAGGAGATGCTCACCCTGGTGGGCCTCAACGGCGACGAGGCCAAGCGCCGCGTGCGCAACTACTCGCTCGGCATGCGTCAGCGGCTCGGCATCGCCAACGCGCTGCTCGGCGACCCCTCGGTGCTGGTCCTCGACGAGCCCGTCAACGGCCTCGACCCCGCCGGCATCCACTGGATGCGCGGGCTGCTGCGCGCCTTCGCGCAGGGCGGCGGCACCGTGCTGCTGTCCTCCCACCTGCTGCACGAGGTGGAGATGATCGCCGACGACATGATCCTCATCGGGCGGGGCCGGATCGTCGCCCAGGGCTCGAAGGCCGAGCTGCTCCAGACCCAGGGCACCTACGTGAAGCCCTTCGAGGCCGGGTCGCTCGACCAGGCCCTGGCGGCCGCCGGCATCGCGTTCCTGCCCTCCGGTGACGGCGGCCTCCGCGCCGAGGCCGACCCGGTCGACGTCGGCCGCGCCGCCGCCGCGGCCGGCGTGGTGCTCGTCGAGCTCCGCCCGGCCGAGGGCGCCGGCCTGGAGGAGATGTTCCTCCAGCTCACCGCCGCCGACGCCCGTGAACCCCTGAGCACCGGGAGCCCCGCATGAGCCAGACCGCCAGCCCGACCCGCCCGCCCGCGGGCGGCCTCGACCTGTCCTCGACCTCGCCGATCCCGTTCACCCGCCTGGTCAAGGTCGAGCTGCGCAAGAGCTACGACACCCGGGCCGGGGTGTGGCTGCTCGGCGTGACGGCCGGGCTCGCCATCGTGGTGATGGTGATCGCCCTGATCACGTTCGCGGTCCAGGACCTGCCGCTGGACTTCGGCGTGCTGATGGCCACCACGACCTACACCACGGGCCTGTTGCTGCCGGTCCTCGGCATCATGCTCGTCACGGGGGAGTGGGGACAGCGCACCGGCATGGTGACGTTCACCCTCGAGCCGTCGCGCAGCCGCGTGGTGCTGGCCAAGCTCGTCGCCGGGCTGCTGCTCGCCGCGATCATCGCGGTCATCGCAGTGGTGACGGCGGCGCTGAGCAACGTGCTCTTCGGCCTGATCACGGGCGACGACATCTCCTGGCAGCTCAACGACACCTCGCTCCCGGGCTTCGTCATCCTGCAGGCGATCTCGATGCTGACCGGCTTCGCCATCGCGGCGCTGCTGCTCAACACCGCGGCGGCCATCGTCGTCTACTTCGCCTACTCCTTCGTGCTGCCGGTCGTCTTCGTCGTGGTCGGCGGCCTGGTCGGCTGGTTCGGCGACCTGCGGCCCTGGATCGACTTCGGCGACGCCCAGACGCCGCTGTTCGACTGGAGCATCGCGGGGGTCGAGTGGGCCCACCTGCTTGTCTCCGGGCTGCTGTGGCTGGGCCTGCCGCTTGCGCTGGGCATGGTGCGCATCCTGCGCGCCGAGGTGAAGTGAAGGGCGTCGGCGCTCCCCCGTAGGGTCGCCCGCATGACCTCTCCAGCCGCCGCGCGAGCCGACGGCCGCGCCGACGACCAGCTCCGCGAGATCCGCCTCACCCGCCACTGGCAGGACCACCCGGCCGGTTCCGTCCTGGTCGAGTTCGGCCGCACCCGCGTGCTCTGCGCCGCCTCGGCGTCCGCGGGTGTGCCGCGCTGGCGCAAGGGCTCGGGGCTGGGCTGGGTGACCGCGGAGTACGCCATGCTGCCCTCGGCCACCAACACCCGCTCGGACCGCGAGTCGGTCAAGGGCAAGGTCGGCGGCCGCACCCACGAGATCTCCCGGCTGGTGGGGCGCTCGCTGCGCGCGGTGATCGACTACCGGGCCCTGGGCGAGAACACCATCGTGCTCGACTGCGACGTCCTGCAGGCCGACGGCGGCACCCGCACCGCCGCGATCACCGGGGCCTACGTCGCGCTGGCCGACGCCGTGTCCCACCTGCGCGAGCAGGGTGCGCTCACCGGCGACCCGCTGACCGGGTCGGTGGCCGCGGTCTCGGTCGGCATCATCGACGGCACCCCGCGGCTCGACCTGCCCTACGAGGAGGACGTCCGCGCCGAGACCGACATGAACGTCGTCATGGACGGCTCCGGCCGGTTCATCGAGGTGCAGGGCACCGCCGAGGGGGCGCCGTTCGACCGTGCCGAGCTCGACGCGCTGCTCGACCTCGCGGCCGGCGGCTGCGCCGACCTGACCCGGATCCAGGCCGAGGCCCTCGGCTCGTGAGCCCGGCCCCGCGGCTGTTCGTGGCCTCGCGCAACCCCGGCAAGATCGCGGAGATGCGGCGGCTGCTCGAGCAGCACGTGCCGGGCGTCGAGGTGCTCGGCCTGGCCGACGTCCCGGCGTACGACGAACCCGTGGAGGACCAGCCCGACTTCGTCGGCAACGCGCTGCTCAAGGCCCGGGCCGGCCTGGCCGCCACCGGGCTGCCGAGCATCGCCGACGACAGCGGGCTGTGCGTCGACGAGCTCCACGGCATGCCCGGCGTGCTCTCGGCCCGCTGGTCGGGGCAGCCGAAGTCCGACGAGCGCAACAACCGGCTGCTGCTCGAGCAGCTCGCCGACACCCCCGAGGAGCGGCGCGCCGCCCAGTTCCGCTGCGCCGTGGCGGCCTGCCACCCCGACGGCCGCGAGCTGGTGGTCGAGGGCGTCATGGCCGGGCGGGTGATCCGCGAGGTCCGCGGCGAGGGCGGCTTCGGCTACGACGGCCTGTTCGTGCCCGACGACCAGGACGGCGAGCTCAGCTCCGCCGAGCTGTCGCCGGAGGCCAAGGACGCGATCTCGCACCGCGGTCGTGCGCTGCGCGAGATCGCGCCCCAGGTCGGCCCGCTGCTGCAGGGCTGAGCCTGTCGCGGCGCCGGCTCAGACCGTGACGACGACCTCGCCGCGCGGGTGGCCCTCCTCGGAGAGCCGGTGGGCGTCGGCGAGTGCGTCGCCGCCGTCCTGGCCCGGGATGATCGGCAGGTGGTGCGACGACACCCCCGTTGCCACACCACGGTCCGCGTCGGCGGGGTGGGGCGACGCTGGTGTGGCACTCGCTGCTGATTCACCGGACGTCCGGGGAATCGGCGCGCGAGTGCCACATGAGCGTCGTCAAGCGAGGCGCGGAGCGACGCTGGCGTAGCACTCGGCCTGCCGGGGTGGCGAGCGCGGTGCGTCGTACGGCGAGCGCCACGAGGACGTCGCGCGAGCTCGGTGTCGGAGGGGGGACTTGAACCCCCACGCCCTGAGGCACGGCATCCTAAGTGCCGCGTGTCTACCGATTCCACCACTCCGACGGGCACCGGCAGTCTAGGGACCACCGGGCGGCTGCGGACCTGCGGTGACGCCCCGGCCACGCAGCGGGCCGTGGCACAGGGCGCACCGAGAGGCGGCGCCCGAGCCGGCCTCAGGCCAGGCCGAGGTCCTTGCGCAGCTTGGCGACGTGACCGGTGGCCTTGACGTTGTACTGCGCGACCTGGACGGTGCCGTCCTCGTCGACGACGACCGTCGAGCGGATGACGCCCTGGACGACCTTGCCGTAGAGCTTCTTCTCCCCGAACGCGCCGTACGACGTCATCACCGCCCTGTCCTCGTCGGAGGCCAGCGTGATCGTGAGGCCGTCGCGCTCGCGGAACTTCGCCAGCTTGGCGGGCTTGTCCGGGGAGATGCCGACCACCTCGTAGCCCTGGCTCTGCAGCGAGTCCAGGGAGTCGGTGAAGTCGCAGGCCTGCGTGGTGCAGCCGGGCGTCATCGCGGCCGGGTAGAAGTAGACGATCACCTTCGAGCCGCGCAGGTCCGCGAGGCTGACCTGGTCGCCGGTGTCGGTCGGCAGCGCGAAGTCGGGTGCCGTGTCGCCGGGGGAGAGCCGGGCGGGGGGCTGGGGGGTGGACTCGCTCACCGGGGTCACGTCCTGTCGGTCTGAGAAAGTTGTTGCCAATGATTTGCAACAGCGTAGGGTCATGGCATGCACGTTCCCGACGGGTTCCTGGACGCACCCACCTCCATCGCCACCGCGGCGGTGGCCGTCGGTGGGGTCGCACTGGCACTGCGCGGCGCCCGACGAGAGCTCGACGACCGTACCGCGCCCATGGCGGGCCTCGTCGCGACGTTCGTCTTCGCCGGCCAGATGATGAACTTCCCGGTCGCGGCCGGCACCAGCGGGCACCTGCTCGGCGGTGCCCTCGCGGCCGTGCTGGCCGGACCGTGGACGGCGGTGCTCTGCGTGACCACGGTGCTCGTGGTGCAGGCGCTGTTCATGGCCGACGGCGGCATCACCGCGCTGGGCACCAACATCGACCTGATGGCGATCGTCGGGGTGGGCGTGGGCTGGCTGGTCTTCGTGGTCGTACGCCGGGTCCTGCCGAACCGGCTCGGGTCCATCGCCCCGGCCGCGGCCGTGGGCGCGCTGGTCAGCGTCCCGGTGGCCGCGCTGGTCTTCACCGCCCTCTTCGCCGTCGGCGGCACCGCCCCGGTCTCGCCCGACCGCGTCCTGGTGGCGATGCTCTCCTGGCACGCCGTGATCGGCATCGGGGAGGCCGCGATCACCGCCCTGGTCGTCGGGTCCGTGGTCGCCGTGCGCCCCGACCTCGTGCACGGCGCCCGCCGTGCCGTGCGCGCCCGCACGCTCGAGGTGCGACCCCCGGTCGTCACGGGCACGGGGAGCGCCGCGTGAGCCGCCGCGGGTTCCTGCTGGCCTTCCTCCTGGTCAGCCTGGTGATCGCGGGCGTGGGGAGCTTCTACGCCTCCTCCCACCCCGACGGGCTGGAGTTCGTCGCGGAGAAGACCGGGTTCCTGGACTCCGCCGAGGACTCCCCGGCCGCCGCGAGCCCGCTCGCGGACTACCAGACCAGGGGCGTCGACGACGAGCGGCTGAGCGGCGGCCTGGCCGGCGTGGTCGGGGCCGGGGTCACGCTGCTGCTGGCCGGCGGGCTGTTCCGCGTGCTGCGCCGACGGGGTCCCGCCGAGGGTGACGCGGACGAGCACGAGGACCACCGCGCCACGACCGGGCCGCACGCCCCCGCCGGACGGTCCTGAGGTGGGAGCCGGCCACGGTCACCGGCTGCACTACCACGGGCACAGCGTCGTCCACCGGGCTCCGGCGCACCTCAAGCTGGTGGCGCTCGTCGGCTTCATGCTGCTCGTGGTGGCGACGCCGCGGCAGTGGTTCTGGGTGTTCGCCGTCCACGCCGTGGTGCTGCTGAGCGTCGTCGGGCTCAGCCGGGTGCCCCCGACGTACCTCGGCAAGCGGATGGTGGTCGAGACCCCGTTCGTGCTGTTCGCGCTGCTGGTGCCGTTCATCGCCGAGGGCCAGCGCGTCGACGTGCTGGGGCTCTCGGTCTCCGAGCCGGGGCTGCTGGCCGCCTGGGGCCTGCTGGTCAAGGGCACCCTGGGCGTCCTGGCCTCGCTCACCCTCGCCGCCACCACCGAGCCCCAGGACGTGCTCGCCGGACTGCGCCGGCTGCGGATGCCTGACCTGTTCGTGCAGATCATGGGCTTCATGCTGCGCTACCTCGACGTGGTCACCGCCGAGCTGGCGCGGATGACGACCGCGATGCGCTCGCGGGGCCTCGACCCGCGCTCGCCGCGGCACTGGCCGGTGCTGGCGCGCTCGCTGGGCTCGCTGTTCATCCGCTCCTACGAGCGCGGCGAGCGGGTGCACCTGGCCATGGTGGCCCGGGGGTACGACGGCACGCTGCCGTCGCCGGGGACCGGCTCGTGAGCGTGCCGGTGCTCGACGTCCGCGGGCTGGCGCACGCCTACCCCGACGGTCACCAGGCCCTGTTCGGGGTCGACCTGCACGTCCACCGGGGCGAGCGGGTCGCGCTCCTCGGCCCCAACGGCGCCGGCAAGACGACGCTCGTGCTCCATCTCAACGGCATCCTCACGCCGGGCGCCGGGTCGGTGCACGTGTCGGGGATGGCGGTGGAGAAGAAGAACCTCAAGGAGGTACGCCGCCGCGTCGGCGTCGTCTTCCAGGACCCCGACGACCAGCTGTTCTCCGCGACCGTGCGCGACGACGTCGCGTTCGGTCCGCGCAACCTCGGGGTGAGGGGCGCCGACCTCGAGGCGTGCGTGCGGGGGGCGCTCGCCCAGGTCGGCATGCTCGAGCACGCCGACCGGCCGCCCCACCACCTCTCCTTCGGCCAGCGCCGGAGGGTGGCGGTGGCCACCGTCCTGGCGATGGAGCCCGAGGTCCTGGTGCTGGACGAGCCGTCGTCCAACCTCGACCCTGCCTCGCGGCGCGAGCTCGCCGACATCCTGCGGGGCCTCGACGTCACCGTCCTGATGGTGACCCACGACCTGCCGTACGCCCTCGAGCTGTGCCCGCGCGCCGTCGTCCTGCACGACGGCCAGGTGGTGGCCGACGGCGTCACCCACGACCTGCTCACCGACACCGAGCTGATGCGACGTCACCGGTTGGAGCTGCCGTTCGGCTTCGACCCGGCCGCCCTGCCGCGCCCCGCACCCGTTGGTAACGTGATCCCCGACCACCCGCCGCCCGCGCGGGTCCCGCGTGCGTGACCGACAGGAGCCAGCCCCGTGTCCGACCAGGTGTCGTCCCTCGAGCGTGAGATCGAGCAGACCCGCGAGCGGCTCGCCGCCACGATCGACCAGCTCCTCCACCGCGCGAGCCCCAAGACCATCGCCCAGCGCGAGATCGCCTCGGTCAAGGGCTACTTCGTCGACCCGGCCGGCAACCCCCGCCAGGACAACATCCTCAAGGTCGTCGGCGGGGTCGCCGTCGCGGTGACGTTCTTCTACCTCGTGCGCCACGTCGCCGGCGACTGACCCACCACCCCCGACCTAGGGGGTGGCCGGCAGCCCGGGTCGTGCTGCGAGGCGGCGACCCGGGTCGCGAGACCGGTCAGCGACCGTCGCGCGGCGCGAAGTCGGGGTCGTTGGGGTCGGTGGGCCGCAGCCCGGGCTCGGAGCCGGCACCCGTGCCGGTGCCCGTCCCGCTGGCCGTCCCGCTGCCCGGACGGGTGTCGGCGTGGGTGTCGTGGGCCGTCTCGTGACCCGTCTCGTGACCGGTCTGCGTGACCGGTCTCGTGACCGGTGGCGTGGTGGGTGTCGTGGCCGGCCCCGTGACCCGGCTCGTCGAGGCGGGGCTCGTAGTCGGCGGCCTTGTGGTCGACGTCGGGGTCGAGGCGGTCGGCCTCGCGGACCCGGTCCTCACGCTCGGCCTGGCTGACCTGGGCCTCGGTGCGGCGCTCGTGGGCCTCGCGCTCGAGGCGCTCGGCGCGCTCGCGTGCGGCCGTGGCCTCGGCCTCGGTCTCGCGGGCCCGCTGCTCCTGGGCGTGGGCGTCGCCGGTGACGGCGCCGGCCTCCTGGCGCAGCTCGCCCGCACGCTGGCGGTGCAGCTCCTTCTGGCGGCGGTTGCGCGCGGCGAGCAGCAGCCCGACGAGCAGCAGGACCGCGACCACGACGACCGCGATGATGACGTACTTCATGTGTGCCTCCTGTGATTTCCCCCGGAGGTCGCGTGTACCCCGGTGACCCCACCCCTAACGGGGCGGCCGACGCCCCGGGGTCAGGCGTACGTCGTGGTGCGGTGCGGCCGGCAGGCCATCACGAGGGCCACGACCCAGCCGACGATCGTCCAGCCGAGCAGGAAGTTGACCCAGCCGATGGTGGTGCTGTTGGTCTTGCCCCGGGTGGCGGCGATCGCCCACGGGAGGAAGTAGCCGCCGGTCACGACGGTGAGCGTCCAGGCCAGCACCAGGGCGACGGTGCTGTGGCGCTGCTCGGCGACGACCAGGGGACGCGGGGGGCCGGGGAAGCTCATGGCTCCACGGTAGGAGGCGCGGGCAAGGTGCCGGGCCGCACCGCGAGCCCGTCGAAGGCCAGCGCCGTGACCTGCTCGGCGAGGTCGTCGGGGGACAGGGTGCCGCCGGGGCGGTACCACTCGACGAGGGAGTTGACGGTGCCGAAGACGAGCCGGCTGATCAGCTCGGGCGCGAGGTCGGTGCGCAGCGTGCCCTCGGCCGCGGCCTCCCGGACCAGCCGGGCGAGCTTCTCGTCGATGACTCGGCGCCGCTCCAGGGCGGCCTGCTCGACGGCGCTGTTGCCGCGCACGCGCAGCAGCAGCGTGACCGTGGGCAGGTGGGCGACCAGGATGCGCACCGACTCGGCGACCGTCCCGCGCAGCCGCTCGGTGGCGCTGCTGCCGGGGGAGCGGAGGTCGGCGGCGGCGGCGTCGACCGCCGCGGCCAGCGCGGTGAGGGCCTCGTCGAGGGCCGAGGCGAGCAGCTCCTCCTTGCTGGAGACATGGTGGAAGATCGCGGACTTGGACACGCCGAGGTCGCGCGCGAGGTCGGCGGTGCTGGTCGCGTCGTACCCCCGCTCGTTGAAGAGGTCCACGGCGCGCCGCAGCACCGTCTCGCGGTCGTAGCCCGGTCGTCCGCGCCTGCTGCCGGTCGCCTGCGAGGTCATCGGGGCATCGTGCCACGCGGCTCCGGGGCGGCTCCCGGACCGCCCGGTCGGAGCCGACAAGGACGGGCGATACGGTTTAAAACGCAATGTAGGTATCATTACGCCCGAATCGGACTTAAGGTCACGACATGGGGGCTCTCGGGATGGTCATGGTGTTGATGGTGCTGCTGCTCGTCGCCGGCGCGCTGGTCGCGTCGCTGCAGGTGCTCGACCGGGTGGCCGGACCCCCGCGGGAGACCCTCCGAGCGCCTCGCCGGGCCGTCCTCGCGGACGACCGGCACTACCCGTCGTACGGGTGGGACCTGGTCGAGCGGGCCATCATCCTGCGTACGGCGACCCCGGGACCGGAGTCGGCCGTGGAGGTCGGCCCGGTGCTCGCGGACACGAGCGGGTCGGGTCTTCACCACGGCTGACCCGGCCTTCCGGCCCCCGGCGCCCGAGCAGTGCCGGGGGTCGGACCCAGTTGTCCGGTTTGTCTGACCTGGGGGCCTCGGTCGTGGCATGGTCGACGACGTGCCGCCGTCGTCGTGACGGTCCGCGCAGCCGGTCTGGGAGGGTCATGGTGCCGTGGGGGGAGACCCGTCGTGCGGTGGGTGGCGCGATCGTCTGCACCGGCGCACTCGCCGTCCTCGGGTTCGTCGTGGTGCTCGGCGGTTGGTCGCCGGCCGACTGGGTGACCGGCGACCACCTCAGCATCGTCACGGGCGTCTGGTCCGGAGGCTGCTGCCTCGTCGTCGCGGCCTGCAGCGGCGGCCGGATGCGCTGGTCGTGGGCGTTGTTGTCCGCGACGTTGTGGCTCTACGCCGTCGGTGACGTGCTGTGGCTGGCCTTCGGCGGGGCCGAGGGAGCCCCTCCCGTCCTCTCCGTCGCCGACGCCCTCTACCTCGTCGGGCTGGTGCCGGCGGTCGTGGGCCTGCTTCTCTACCCCGCGGCCCGGGGCCTGCGCGGGACCGTGGGTCCGGTGCTGCTCGATGCCGCCGTCCTCGGCACCGCGGTGCTGCTGGCCAGCCAGGTCCTGGTCTTCGAGGAGGTCGTCGCCGGCGCGGGCACCCCGCGGGACACCTTCATGCTGCTCGTCTACCCGGTCACCGACGTGCTGCTCGCGTGCCTGGTGGTGCTGCTCCTGCTGCGCAGCGTCGGAGAGGCCCGCCCCGACGTGGTCCTGGTCGGTCTGGCCTTCGGCGCCTACGCCGTCGCCGACAACGGGTACGCCGTCTCGGTGGTCCGGGGGGAGGGGTACGCCGGCACCTACGTCGACCTGACCTACGTCGCGGCGCCGCTGCTGCTCGCCACGGCCGCGCTGAGCACCCGGCTGTTCGACACCTCCACGCGGCTGCTGCGCCGCCAGGTCAAGGGTGTGTGGGCGCCCGTGCTGCCCGACCTCGCCGCGGTGGTGGTCCTCGCGATCTGCCTGGCGACCTGGCTCGAGGGCACCACCGCCTGGGTCCTGGCCTCGGCGTTGCTCCTGCTCACCGGGCTGAGGCAGGTCACCACCACCGCTCAGTCGCAGCAGCTGCGGCGCGAGCTGGAGGACCGCGTGGCGCGTCGTACGACGGAGCTCGACGAGCTCGGCGAGCGCCACGAGCGGCTCGAGCAGCTGAAGTACAGCTTCGTCGGCGCGGTGAGCCACGAGCTGCGCACCCCGCTGGCCGCGATCCGGGGCTCCTTGGAGATGCTGTCCGACGGCGACGCGGGCGAGCTGCCGAGCTCCGCGCACACCGTGCTCGCGATGGCCGCCCGGGGCAGCGAACGGCTCTCGCGACTGGTCAGCGACATCATCGACCTCGAGCGGCTGGAGAGCGGCGCCTTCAGCTTCGCGCCTGCGGTCCACGACGTCGACGAGGTGCTGGCCGACGCCGTCGCCTCGCTGGTGCCGCTCGCCGAGGGGGTCGGGGTCCGGCTCGTCCTCGACCCGGTGCAGGCGCAGGTGTGCTGCGACGCCGACCAGCTGACCCAGGTGATGGTCAACCTGGTCGGCAACGCGTTGAAGTTCGCCCCGACCGGGAGCACGATCTCGGTCTCCGGTGCGGTCCGGGGGGACAGCGTCGAGATCGCGGTGGCCGACCAGGGCCGGGGCATCCCCGTCGACGAGCTCGACGCCGTCTTCGAGCGGTTCCACCAGGTCGAGACGACCATCGACCAGAACAAGGGAGGCGCCGGCCTGGGCCTGGCGATCACCAAGCACATCGTCGAGGCCCACGGCGGCCGCATCTGGGCCGAGAGCCCCGAGGGCGACGGCGCGACCTTCCGCTTCACGCTGCCCGCGGCCGTCCCGGTCGCACCCGCGCCGTTCACCGGAGCGCGCTCGTCGGCTGCCTGACCCCGTCGTACGCCGCGGACCGCCTCAGCGCTGCTGGTGCACGCCCGTCCCCGTCGACCCCGGCACCGCGGCGCGTTCGTCGGTGGAGCGGATGCGGGCGGCCGGGACGGTGGCGAGGTGGCTGCTGCCGTCGACGTCGTAGCCGATGTGGGCCCACCACCCGTCTCCCCGACGGATCCAGGACCGGAGCTCGCCGCTGAGCCAGCGTCGTCCCATCTCGACCTGGATCGGCGGCCGTCGTCCGGCGTCGAAGGAGCAGAAGTCCCGAGTGACCATGCTGGAGTCTCCACCGGCAGTCCTCCGTTGCCCCCATCGAGCGCACCCGTCGGGCCCGCAGGACTAGACCGAGCCGCTGCGGTCCGTGTCGGTCCGTGTCGCGCCGCCGGGCCTCAGCGCCGGGAGCGGACCAGCCGCCGGAACGACCGGGCCGACCCGCGGCCGGTCGCGATGCGTCCGGTGTTGGCGTCGTCGACCAGCGAGGCCACGGTCTCGGAGGCATCGGCGCGGTTGGACCCGATGCCGCCGCGGGGCCCGCGCTTGACCCAGCCCACGACGTACGCCGAGGCGACGGGCTCGTCGGTCGCCGGGTCGACGACGCGGCCCCCGACGTGGGGGACGGTGTGGGTGACCGGGTCGAACGGCAGTCCCGCGACCGGCTCGCTGCGGTAGCCGACCGAGCGCAGCAGCAGGTCGGTCGGGAGGTCGGTCGTCGGGCCGTCCCCGGACGTGGGCGCCAGGCGCACCGAGGTCACCCGGTCGCCCCCGTCGACGCGCTCGACGACGCTGCCGAAGCGCAGCACCAGGCGGCGTCGGGCGCCGACGGCGGGGCCGGCCCCGGGGTCGGAGAACGGGAGTCCCTGCAGCGCGGCGGCCCTGCTCCCGGGCTCGGCCGCGGCGACCGCAGCGGCCACGGACGCGTCGCCCTCGACGACCACGTCGAGGTCGGGGTGGGCCAGCAGCGGCCGCAGCTCGGCGAGGGAGTACGCCGCGTCGGCCGGCCCGCGCCGCCCGAGCAGGACGACCTCGCGGACGGTGCTGCGCCGCAGCGCCGCCAGCGCGTGCCGCGCGATCGGCGTGTCCGCCAGCCCCTCGGGGTCGGCGAGCAGCAGCCGGGCCACGTCGAGCGCCACGTTGCCGTTGCCGACGACCACCACGCGGGTGGGCCCGTCGAGGTCGACGAGGTCGGCGGGCACCTCGGGCTGGCCGTTGTACCAGCCGACGACCTGCCGGGCGGCCAGGCTGCCGGGCAGGTCCTCGCCGGGCACGCCGAGGGTGCGGTCGGCCGAGGCGCCCACGGCGTACACCACCGCGTCGTGGTGCTCGAGCAGCTCGGCGTGGGTGACGTCGCGGCCCACCTCGACGCCCAGGCACATCTCCAGGCGCGGGTTGCGGAACACGGTCGCGAACCGGTCGGCGATGGCCCGGGTGCTGCCGTGGTCCGGCGCGACGCCGAAGCGGACCAGCCCGCCGGCGACCGGCAGCCGGTCGACCATGGTGACCTCGGCGCTGGTGGTCAGCAGCGCGGAGGCGGTGTAGCTGGCCGAGGGCCCGGTGCCGACGACGGCCACCCGCAGCCCGGCGGCGTGCGGGGCCAGCGAGACCGGGAAGGTCGGCGCGCTCCAGCCGCGGTCGTCGTCGTCGGCGGCCGCGGCGGACTCCCCGGGTGCCGCGTCCGGTGCCCCGTCGCGCAGGTAGTGGTCGCGGTTGAGGTCGACGTACGCCGCGTCCGGCCCGGCCAGCAGCGAGTCGACCGGGAAGATCGCGTCCACCGGGCAGGCGTCGGCGCAGGCGCCGCAGTCGATGCAGGCCCGCGGGTCGACGTAGAGCATCTCGGTGGTCCCGAAGTCGGGCTCGTCGGGCGTGGGGTGGATGCAGTTGACGGGGCAGACCGAGACGCAGGAGGCGTCGCTGCAGCAGGACTGCGTGATGGCGTACGGCACCTGCGCCTCAGACCATGCTGACGCGCTGGTAGAGCCGCAGCGCGGGCCTGGTGAGCAGGCCCAGCTCGTCGAGGAACTCCATCAGGTGGGCGCAGCTGGAGCGCATCAGGGTGTGGTGGTGCTCGTTGGCCCGGGCCTCGGCGATCGCCCGCTCCGGGTCGAGCCCGGCGGCGGCGTACACCCCGTCGTTGACCATGTTGGACACGATCAGGTGCGCGGCGACGGCGATCACCAGGGCCGACGTGCGGCGCCGGGCGGGGCTCGCGCCCTCGATCCGCTCGCGCATCTCCTGCCGGGCGAACTTCATGTGGCGCGACTCCTCGACCACGTGGATCTTGCTCGTCGTGCGCACGATCGGCAGCACCTGCTCGCCGCGCATCCAGTCGCGCTGCATCACGTCGAGCACCTCCTCGGCGACGAGGATCCCGCCGTACGCCACCTCGGCGGCCGCGAGCGCCTTGAAGCCGCGGCCGAGCGCGATGCTGCTCCGCGTCGGGAAGTACGCCGGGATGCCCATCGTCGAGCAGGCCCGGGCGAACATGATCGAGTGCCGGCACTCGTCGGCGATCTCGGTCAGCGCGAACTGGAAGTCGGGGTGGGAGTAGTCGGTGCAGTACTGGTCGCGCAGCACCATCTGCTGGAGGATCATCTCGAACCAGATGCCGGTGCTCATGATCGAGGCGACCTCGTGCCGCGTCAGGGTCACCCGCTGCTCGGGGGTCATCTCCTCCCACAGCCGGGTGCCGAAGAGCGTGCTCCACTCCGGGTTGAGCCCGAAGTGCGACGGGTCGAGCGGGGCGTCCCAGTCGACCTCGGTGGCCGGGTCGTAGGACAGCGCGGCCGAGGAGTCGAGCAGTCGCTGCGAGGGGGCGAGCGTGGTCATGCGGTCTCCCTGAGATAGGTGGTACACGACGTCACATCCAGGTAGACGGTACAACGTGTACCCGGTTCGGGACAGTGGGCCACGGTGTGAGCCGGGTAACCTCCGGTTGTGTCGCCCTCGCCCGTGGACCCCGCCGACGCCGTCGTGCCCGACGGCCGCGCGGCGCGGTGGACGGGCCAGCAGCAGCGGCGCCGGGCGGAGTTCGTCGAGGCGGCCCTGGTCGCGATCAAGCAGCACGGGCCCGACGTCTCGACCGAGCAGATCGCGGCCGAGGCCGGCGTGGCGCGCACGCGTCTCTACCGTCACTTCGCCGGCGCCCACGCGCTCAACGAGGCGATCGCGGCGCGGGCCGAGGCGATGATCCTCGAGGCGCTCGCGCCGGTGTGGGACGTCTCGGTGAGCCCGCGCGAGATCATCCGGACCGCGGTCACCACGCACCTCGGCTGGCTGACCGAGAACCAGCACCTCTACCACTACCTGGTGCGCCACTCGGTGGCCACCGCGGCCGGCGACAACGTGGTCAACGACGTCAAGCGGCTGATCTCGCTGCTGCTGATCCGGTTGCTCGACGAGTACGTCGACGCGGTCGGCCTCGACGCCCGCGTCACCCAGCCGCTGTCGTTCGGGCTGGTCGGCTTCGTCGACGCGGCCGCCGCCCGCTGGGTCAGCGACCCCGGCGGCCTGAGCCTGGAGGAGATGGTCGACCTCCTCGCCACCTCGATCTGGTCGGTGCTCGACGGGGTGCTGCGCGAGGTCGGCCTCGACATCGACCCCACGGTGCCGCTGGACCTCGGCGCGACCAGCGCCTAGTCCCGTCGTACGCCGCCCCGCCGCGCCAGCAGCACCAGCGGACCCACCGCCAGCACCGCCGCCAGCGCGGCGTACCCCAGGTCGAGGGTGGCGAGGGTGGCGACGCCGGCCACGAGCACCGGACCACCGGCGTCGCCGAGCTCGCGCCCGAGCTCGGCGGTCCCCATGGTCTGGCCCAGCCGCTCGGGCGGCGTGGAGGCGGCGAGTGCGGCGAACCCGACCGGCGTGACCAGCCCGGTGCCGGTGCCGATCAGGACCGCCGCCAGCAGGACGCCGGCCACCCCCGGGAGCAGTGCCGCGAGCAGGCCTGCCGCGGCCAGGAGCAGGCCGACCGCCAGCCCGCTCCGGGTGCCGATCCGCCCGACGTCCAGGGCCCGGCCGGCCCGCGGCTGCACGACCGCCGCGGTGGCGGCCAGCACCGACACCGCGGCGCCGGTCGTGACCGGCCCCAGCCCGGCGGCGGCACCGGTGACGGGCAGGAAGCCGACGCCGACCGACAGCGCGGCCGTGGCGCCGGCCAGCGCCGACGTGGGCGCCAGGAAGGCGCGGTCGGTCACCCGGCGGGCGAGGTCGACGACGGTCTGCCGGGTCCGCGGCAGCGGGGGCACGTCCGGCACCGCCACGAACGCCCACGCCGCGACGACCAGCCCGAGGGCGGCCGTGGTGCCGAAGAGCAGCGGCAGCCCGCCGAGCAGGATCAGGGCGCCGCCCAGCAGCGGGCCCAGCGTGTAGCCGATGCTCTTCCACGAGCCGTAGGAGCCGAAGGCCCGCCCGTGCCGTGCTGCGGGGTTGAGCCGGGCGACCAGCGAGGACGCGGCCGGGGAGAACGCCGAGGCCGCCGCCCCCTGGCCGAGCCGGGCCACCCACAGCCAGGCGGCATCGTCGGCCACGACGTAGGTCGCCGAGGCGAGCGCGAACCCCAGCAGGCCGCCCAGCAGCACCGGCCGGGCGCCGACGCGGTCCGCCAGGGCGCCGAACACCGGCTTGAGCAGCACCTCGGCGCCGTCGTACAGCGCGAGCAGCAGCCCCAGCGTCAGCAGCGACCCGGCCAGGTCGTCGGAGGTGCCCAGGCTGGCCGCCACGGCGTGCGCCCCGAAGGCGGTGGTGAAGCCCGCGGCGTACAACGGCCACATCCGCGGGTCGCGACGCTCCGGGCTCATGCGGGTCAGCCCATCACCCGGACCGGCCGTCGGACGAACGGGGTGCCGGCAGGCCCTCCCACCTGCTGGCCCGGCGACCTAACGTCGGGGGCACGGACCGGCGCGACCGGCCCGGGAGACCCGACCACCCGTGACCGACCCCAGGAGAGACCCCATGCAGGCACGCACCCTCGGCACCGACGGCCCCCTGGTGTCACCGCTCGGACTCGGCTGCATGGGGATGAGCCAGTCGTTCGGGCCGCGGCCCCCGCGCGAGGAGATGATCACCTTCCTGCGCGCCGCGGTGGAGCGCGGCGTCACCTTCTTCGACACCGCCGAGGTCTACGGCCCGTTCCACAACGAGGAGCTCGTCGGCGAGGCCCTCGAGCCGGTCCGCGACCAGGTCCTGGTCGCCACCAAGTTCGGCTTCGCCTTCGACGCCGACGGGAGGCAGACCGGCGTCAGCAGCCGGCCCGACGACGTCCGCGCCGCCGTCGAGGGCTCGCTGCGGCGGCTGCGCACCGACTCGATCGACCTGCTCTACCAGCACCGCGTCGACCCCGACGTCCCGATCGAGGACGTCGCCGGCACCGTCGCGGAGCTGGTCGCGGAGGGCAAGGTCCAGCGCTTCGGGATGTCCGAGGCGGGCGCCGGCACCATCCGCCGCGCCCACGCGGTGCAGCCCGTGACCGCCCTGCAGAGCGAGTACTCCCTGTTCTGGCGGGAGCCGGAGGAGGAGATCCTGCCGACGCTGGGCGAGCTCGGGATCGGCTTCGTGCCGTTCAGCCCGCTGGGTCGCGGCTTCCTGACCGGTCAGGTCACCGCCGAGACCACCTTCGGCGAGAACGACATCCGCGCCACCCTGCCCCGGTTCGAGCAGCAGGCGCTGCGGGCCAACCTGGCCCTGGTCGACCTCGTCCGCCAGGTCGCCGACCGCAAGGGCGCCACCCTGGGGCAGGTGGCGCTGGCCTGGCTGCTGGCCCAGCAGCCCTGGATCGTGCCGATCCCCGGCACCCGCCGGACGGAGCGGCTCGAGGAGAACCTCGGCGCCGCCGACCTGGAGCTCACCGAGGACGACCTGGCCGAGCTCGACCGGGCCTCGGCGAGCGTGACGGTGCAGGGGGAGCGCTACCCCGAGGCGATGCAGCGGATGATCGACCGCTGACCTACCCGGCCCGCACCCGCTCCTGCAGCGCCGCCACGAGCGGGCGCGGGTCGGGCCGGTCGGCGTCGGACTGCAGGACCACGGTGTCGGCGCCGGCCGCGGCGAGGCGGTCCACCCGCGCGGAGACCGCTGCCGCGGACACCTCGGCGGTGCCGATCTCGGCGTACGTCGTGAGGTGGACGTGGCCCTCCCGGCCGGCGGACTCCCGTCCCTCCTGGGCGGTCGCCCGGGCCCGCGCCACCTCGTCGGGGCCGGCCACGGCGTCGAGCAGCACGCCGTCGGCGAGCTCGCCGCCGAGCCGGACCGTCCGCGGGCCGCGAGCGCCGACCAGCAGCCGCGGCGGTCGCGCCGGCGGCCAGTCCAGCGCGACGTCGTCGAGCCGCACGTGCTCGCCGGACACGGTGACGCGCTCCCCGGCCAGCAGCGCCACGACCGCCGAGGTGTGCTCGCGGAGCAGCGTCATCGGCGACGCGGCCCGGGCGCCGACCTGCCCCATCCAGTCCAGGACGCCGTGACCGACGCCCACCACGAACCGGTCGGGGAACACGCGTGCCAGCGTGGCGACCTCCATGGCGACCACGGCGGGGTTGCGCAGCGGCACCGGCAGCAGCCCGATGCCCACCCGCAGCCGGGTCGACCACGCCAGGGCCAGGGCGGCGGTGGTGAGCCCGCCCTCGAGGAAGCAGTCCTCCCACAGCCACAGCTCGTCCACGCCGGCCGCGGCGTCCGCGGCCTCGACCACCTCGCGCAGCTGCTCGGGCGGCGACTGCGGGCGGAACACGATCCCCGTGCTGACCTGGCTCACGGCACCACTGTGCCGCCGGTCAGACCAGGGCGTCGAGAGCACGCACCATGTCGTCCTCGGTGTCGTCGCCGACCTTCTCGAAGACCACCTTGACCAGCGGCGAGGCGAGCCTGGCAGCGCCCTTCATCTCGATCACGGCCCGGTAGGTGACCTCGCTGCCGCCACCGTGGGGGAGGACCGTGATGGTGTCGGTCGAGCGGGCGGTGTCGTTGGTGCCGACCAGCTCGACGGTGTCGTCGGTGGACCGGGTGAGCTCGTAGGTCAGCTCGGTCGAGACGCCGGCGATCTTGGAGACGTTGTGCCAGGTGCTGCCCACCCGGACCGGCCCGCTGTCGTTGCGGGTGCAGCTCACGGTGCCGGGGTCCCACTCCTCGGCGTGGGAGAAGTCCCGGAGGTAGTCCAGGACCACGGACGGGGCGGGCTTCACGGTGAAGGTGCGCGAGACGGTGGTCATGGCTCGATTCTCACCGCGTCGGCCAAACCTGTCTCACCGCGCCGCGCCCGGCCGGGGGTCGCGGTGTCCGAGGCCTCGACCATGCGTTCGGCGACGGCCCGGAGGCTGACGCCGAAGTCGGCGGCGAAGGTCGCCAGGACGGTCGAGGCGTGGAGCGGGCCGTAGCCGTAGGCCAGCATCAGCATCCCCTTGGCCTGCTCGACGGACTGCGCCTCGCCGAGCGCGTCGCGCAGCCGTTCGACCTCGCGCCGCATCTCCACCAGGTCCTCGAGCAGCACCCGGACGCGCGCCGGGGTGCCGTCCGGGTGGTCGACGGCGTTCTCGTGGGGTGGATCGCTCATCGCAGGGCTCCTCGGGGCGCGGGCGGACCGGGCGCCGGGGTCTCGGGCGATCCTGCGACCGTACGCCGCTGCGCAGCCCAGGTCCAGGTGTCCGGACGGGGCCCGGACCCGGCGTGGCTGGCAGGTCCGCCTAGGAGGGGAGGATGCCGGCCGACCGGCCGTGTTCCACCACGACCACACCCCGGAGCCTGCGCGCGACGATCTCGGCAGCCACCTCGCTGAGCCGCCGGCCGTGGTCGCGGGCGTAGCGCCGCAGCACGTGGAACGCGTCCTCCATCCCCAGCTCGCCCTCGGCGGCCACGACGCCCTTGGCCTGCTCCAGCACGATGCGGCTCGTCAGGGCCTGCTGCAGCTGGTGGTTCACCGCGTCGCGGTCGAGGGCCGACCGCTCGTTGACGATGGCGACGCTCGCGACGTGCACGAGGGCCTGGGCGAGGTCCAGGTCCTCCTGCGCCAGGCGTCCGGGCTGCTGCCCGAAGAGCCCCACCGCGCCCAGGGCGTGCTCACGGAGCCGCATCGGCAGCGCCTGCACCGACCGGAAGCCGACCGCCCTGGCCGCGGTCGCGAACTCCGGCCACTGCTGCTGGGCCGCCGCGAGGTCCTCGGCGAGGACCGGGTCGCCGGTGCGGAAGCAGTCCAGGCAGGGCCCCTGGTTGCGCTGCAGCTGGAAGACCTCGAGGTGGTGCGTCTCCTCCGAGGAGGACGCCGCGAGGTGCAGCACCCCCTGGCCGTCGGCCAGGAGCAGACCGGCCGAGGTGATGTCGAGCAGGTCGGCGCAGCTGCGCGTCAGCTGCGTCAGCATCTCCACCACGTCGTAGTCGTCCACGAGCTCGTGGGACAGGCTCACGAACGCCGCGATGATGTCGCGCTCCCTGCGGTCGGTGCTCCCCGTCATGGCCGTCCCCCTCCGGTGCCGTCGTGCCGGCCGCGACCGTCGCGGTCGAGGAACAGCCGTCGCTCGATGATGGCGATCCCCACCTCGCTGGCCGTCTGGCCGGTGGCCATCGCGTGGGCCCGCAGCCGGGCGGCCGCCTCCACCGCGTCGACGTCGAGCTGCGCGATGAGGATGCCGGTGGCCTGGTACACCTCGATGCGGTCCATGTCGGCGAGGCCGTCCCGGACCGTCTCGCCCGTGCCGACCGCGGCCCCGTCGCCGGCCAGCAGGTGCAGCAGCGGCCCGGCCGCGAGCTGGGCGGCGAGCGCCGCGCCGGCCAGCTGCTCGGTGCGCAGCCCGCCGGGCTCGGCACGGAACAGGTCGAGGGCGCCCACGCACGCCGAGGTGATCATGATCGGCAGCGCGAAGACGGCCCGGACGCCGTCGTCGAGGGCGGCGTCGCTGAACAGCGGCCACCGGTTCTCGGTGGGAGCGTCCAGGTCGGGAGCGTGGACCGACCGCCGCTCGGTGACCGCGTCCAGGCACGGGCCCTCGCCGTAGGTGAACTGGTACTCGTCGAGCCGTCTCCCGCTGTCGCTGCTGGCGCCGAAGGTGCCGCGAGTGACGCCGTCGTAGATCATCGAGACCGCCGCGCCGTCCATCCCGAGCAGGGCGACGCACGCGCGGCAGAGGTCGTTGGCGGCGTCGAGCCCGGGCGGCGAGTCCGCGACGGACGCGCGGAGCCCGGCGTTGAGGCGCTCCAGGGACGGGGTCATCGGGCCTTGGTGGTGTCGGGAGGTCGTGGACGAAGACACGTCGGCGGAACGTGCCATGGACGGGTCGGGCCACGGTAGCCCGTCGGAGCGGGGAGACCCAGCGTCCGCGGCGCGTGGTGCAGACGCTGCAGTGGCATGCTCGACGTCGTGGACACGCCAGCACCCGAGCACCGCCGACCGCCCGGCGTGAGCAACGCGACCGTGGAGAGCCTCGGCTACCTCTCGGCCGCCCTCGACCACGTCGAGCACGCGCGAGGACACCTGTACGCGTTCCACCGCCTCTGCGGCAGCGCCGAGACGGCGTTCGAGGACGCCGTGGACAAGCTGCGCGCGGCCGGGCACGACGAGATCGCCGAGGAGCTCGAGCACGCCGTGCTGGGACGCAACCCGCTGCCGGGGATGTGGTCCTTCCAGATGGTGGAGTCCTACGACGACGGCTACTACGCCGACGTCGTGCGGGTCCACCAGCAGGCGCTCGACTCGCTCGTGGACGGCAAGCGCCACCTCTACGAGGCGGAGACCAAGGAGCGGCTGCGCACCCGGGGTCGCACGGGCCACGAGGCCACCCCCGCCGACGCCGACGGCGAGATCTAGCCCGTCGTCCATTTCGGCGGGCGCGGTGCCGGCCCACGCCGGTCGGCTCCCCACCCGCCCTGCTCTGCCGATCCAGCACTCGGGGGGAGTGCTCCGGGACGCATCGGGCACAACAAGGGCCCACGACACGGAGGACACCGATGCGAGCACTCACCTTCCACGGCAAGCGCGACCTGCGGGTGGAGGACGTCCCCGACCCGCGGATCGAGCAGCCCACCGACGCGATCGTCAAGGTCACGTCCTCGGCGATCTGCGGCTCCGACCTGCACCTGATGGAGGTGCTGGGCCCGTTCCTGCACACCGGCGACGTCCTCGGCCACGAGCCGATGGGCATCGTGGAGGAGGTCGGCCCCGAGGTCACCCACGTCAAGCCGGGCGACCGGGTGGTGGTGCCGTTCAACATCTCCTGCGGCCACTGCTGGATGTGCACGCGCGGCCTGATGGCCCAGTGCGAGACCACGCAGAACCGCACGACCGGCAAGGGAGCCACGCTGTTCGGCTACACGGACCTGTACGGCGCCGTGCCCGGCGGCCAGGCGGAGTACCTCCGGGTCCCGCAGGCCCAGTTCGGACCGATCCCGGTGCCCTCCGACGAGCCCGACGAGCGCTTCCTGTTCCTCTCCGACATCATCCCCACCGCCTGGCAGGCGGTGAAGTGGGCCGACGTGCAGGAGGGCAGCACCGTCGCGGTGTTCGGGCTGGGCCCGGTCGGCCAGTTCGCGACCCGGATCGCCAAGCACCTCGGTGCCTCCCGGGTCATCGGCATCGACCGGGTGCCCGAGCGGCTGGCCATGGCGCAGCGCCACGGGATCGAGACGCTCGACAACTCCGACATCGACGACGTGGGCGGAGCGCTCATCGAGCTGGTCGACGGCCGCGGCCCGGACGGCGTGGTCGAGGCGGTCGGCATGGAGGCGCACGACTCGCCCTTCGGCAAGCTCGCCCACGGCATCGTCGGCGCCCTGCCCGACGCCGTCGCCGCTCCGATGGCCGACAAGATGGCGCTGGACCGGCTGGGCGCGCTGCACGCCGCCATCAAGGGGGTACGCCGCGGCGGCACCGTCTCGGTCAGCGGCGTCTACGGCGGCGAGGTCGACCCGATGCCGATGATGGAGATGTTCGACCGCGGCATCACGATGCGCTTCGGCCAGTGCCACGTGAAGCGGTGGATCGACGACATCATGCCCGCGGTCCTCGACGACGCCGACCCGCTCGGCACGCTCGACCTGACCACCCACCACCTGCCGCTCGAGCAGGCGCCGCACGGCTACGACATCTTCCAGAAGAAGCAGGACGGCTGCATCAAGGTGGTGCTCAAGCCGTGACGGTCGACGCCCGCGGGCGTCGGGTCCTGGTGACCGGCGCCTCCTCGGGCATCGGTCGCGCCACCGCGCACCTGCTGGCGAGCCAGGGCGCCCGGCTGGTGCTGGTCTCCCGGGCGCGCGAGGTGCTGGAGGAGGTCGCGCGCGAGTGCACGGCGCGCGGTGCGCAGGAGACGCTGGTGCTCCCGACCGACGTGGGCGACCACGAGGCGGTCGACGCGACGTTCGCCGCCGCCGTGGCGGCCCTCGGCGGCGTGGACGGGGTGGTGCACGCGGCCGGCGTCGCGGCGTACGGCCGGTTCCAGGACGTGCCGCCCGCGGTCTTCGAGGGCGTGCTGCGGACCAACCTGCTCGGGACGGCCAACGTCGCCCGCGCCGCGCTGCGCCTGTTCGAGGAGCGCCGCGGGGGCTCGCTGGTGCTGCTCGGGTCGGTGCTGGGCAAGATGGCCACGCCCTGGATGTCGCCGTACGCCACCAGCAAGTGGGGCGTCGCCGGCCTGGCCCGGGCCCTGCAGATCGAGGCCCGCAGCCTTCCCGGCGTCGGGGTCTCGCTGGTCTCCCCGGGCGGGGTCGACACCCCGATCTACGACCTCGCGGCGACGTCGATCGGCCACGCCGGCAACCCGCCGCCGCCGGTGACCACCCCGGAGAGGGTGGCGCAGGCGTGCGTCGAGGCGCTCGACCGTCCCCGGCGCGACCGGGACGTCGGTGCCGGCAACCTGGTCATGGTGGCCGGCTTCCGGCTGCTGCCGGGTGTCTTCGACGCCCTGGTCACCCCGTTGATGGCCCGGCTGGGTCTCGACGGGCGCGACACCGCCCCGCACCCGGGCAACGTGCTCGAGCCGGTGCCGGGGCGCGAAGCCGTGCGCGGCCGGTGGCCGCACGTGTGGGGTCAGTGGCGGTAGCGCGCCGAGGAGGCCGGCCGCACGTCCTCCGGCGGACTCCCGTGCACCCGACCCCCGCGGGGCGGTGCCGGTCGGCGGTGCTGGTCAGGGGACGGCGGCCCTCGGTACGGTGAGGGGCGTCCGGCGCGGACGCGTCGAGAGCCGTGGGCAGAGCGCGCGGTGGAGCGGAGGGCGACATGGTGGACGCCGCGATCGGTGTGGCCCTGGCCGAGGCCGCCCGCCACCTGGGCCGCGACGAGTCGGTGGCGGAGAAGCTCGACACCATCGTGAACACGCTCCAGAGCACGCTCCCGGGCTTCGACGAGGCCGGCATCTCCACCGTCGACCGCCACGGCCGCGTCGAGACGAGGGCTGCGACGAGCCAGCTGGTGTGGGACCTCGACACGATCCAGTACGAGCTGGGCGAGGGCCCGTGCGTGGACAGCCTGCACCACGACAGCCTCGTGCAGGCGCCGCACGTCCGGCACGACCAGCGGTGGCCGCGCTACGTCCCGGAGGCGGTGCGGCTCGGCCTGAGGTCGCAGCTGGCGGTGCGGCTCTACGTCGACGAGGAGCGCACCATCGGCGGCCTCAACATCTACTCCACCACCAGCGACGAGATCGACCCCGACGCGGTCTGGATCGCCGACGTGTACGCCGCCCAGGCAGCCGTCGTGCTGGGGCAGGCCCGCAGCCTCGACGAGCTGGGCCGGGCGCTGGAGTCGCGACAGCTGATCGGGCAGGCGGTCGGGCTGCTGATGGCGACCTACGACCTCGACGAGCAGGCCGCGTTCAAGTTCCTGGTCCGCACCTCCTCCCACGCCAACGTCAAGCTGCGCGAGATCGCGCGCCGGCTGGTGGCCGACCACGCGGCCGGGCACGGCGTGGCGGCGCGGCGACCACCCGCCTGAGCCTCTCGTCCGTCACCCCAGGGCCCGGCGCACGTGCGGGTCACGCACCCCGGTGGTACGCCGCGTCGGCGCCTCCCCCGACGCCGAGGGGGCTGCAGCCCGGTCGGGACGCGGCCCACGCTGCTAGCGTGCGGAGACGGCGTGGGGAGATGGGTAGATGGCTGGTCGAGAAGCCCTGCTGACGGAGTTCTCGGGGCGGCTGCGCGACGCGCCCCGGTCGGCCCCGGTCGTCGACCGCCTACTGCACGCGTTCCTGCACGTCATGGGAGCCGACGGTGGTGCCGTCACGGTGGCCACGGGACGCAGCGACCGCACCGTCCTCGCCGCCAGCGACCCCGTCGCCGAGCGGCTGGAGGAGGTGCAGGCGGTCGTGCAGCAGGGCCCCACCGTCGAGGCCGTCCGGACGGGACGGGTCGTGGCCACGCCTCGCGAGCAGCTCGTGACGACCTGGCCGCTCCTCGGCGAGGCCGTCGCCCCGGTCCCGCGCCTGGTGTGCGCCTACCCGATGCGGCCCGACTCGGTGGTGATCGGCGCGATCTCGGTCTACAGCGCGGAGCGCGCCGAGATCCTGCGCGGACCCGACGCCGGGCTGTTCCTCGCCGGCGCCGTGGCGGCCAGCATCCTGGGCCGCGCCGACGACGCCGACACCGCCAGCCTCAGCTGGTCCTCGCGCGACCGGGTCGACCACGCCACCGGGATGGTGGTCGCCCAGCTCCACGTCGCTCCCGCCGACGCGCTCACGGTGCTGCGGATGCACGCCTTCGCCGAGGGACGGCCCCTGGCCGAGGTCGCCCGGGCGGTCGTCGAACGCACCCTGGACTTCACCCACCGGACCGAGGACGGGACACCATGACCGAGTCCATCCCCACCACGTTCTCCCACAGCCTCGCCTCCCTGGTGGAGACCGGGGACACCCCGCAGACGCTCGCGGTGCTGGTCTCCGACTGCGCCGCCCTCTACCCGGCGGGTGGCGTGGCCGTGATGGTCGACTCCGACCACGGGCTGGCGCCGCTGAGCGCCACCTCGAACACCGAGCTCGAGCTCGAGCTGCTCCAGCTCCAGGTCGCGGACGGCCCCTGCATCGAGGCGCTGCGGACCCAGCAGCTCGTCTGGGACGCGGGGGAGGCCATGGTCGAGCGGTGGCCCGATCTCGGACGCGCGGTGCTCGCCGCCGGCCACCAGGGCGTCCACGCCTACCCGATGCGCTGGCGGGGGCAGCCGGTGGGCGGTCTCAACGTCTTCGTGGGCGACACCGCCGAGCCCGCGTCGGAGAAGCGGGCGCTCGGTCAGCTGTACGCCGACCTCGCTTCGCTGGTCCTGGCCGACCCCGGCGTGCTCACCGCCGACGACCTGTCGGCCCGCGTGCACTCGGCCGTGCAGGCCCGGGCCACCGTCGAGCGGGCCAAGGGCGTCATCGCCATCGAGGAGCACGTGGACATCGCGACCGCCCACGCCCGGCTCGCCGCGCTGGCGCAGGAGAGCCGGGTGCCGCTCGGCGAGATGGCGGCGCGCGTCGTGGAGCGGGCGGCCACCCGACCCCCGGCCGAGCGCTAGAAGAGCTCCACCAGGGCTCGCGCGAGCTGCGCCCGCGTGATGCCGGCCCGGGCCGCGGCGACCGTGAGGCGCTCCAGGGCGCTGTCCGCGTCGAGGCCCAGCGCGCCGATGACGACGCCCACGGCGAGGTCGAGGAGGTTGTCCTCGCGCACCACCGCCGGGGCGTCCTCCGCGGTGGCCCGGGTGCTGAAGGACAGGTCCGCGTTGCGGACCACGTCGGAGGCCGACCCGCCGAGGATGAGCGCGAGCGCCCGGTGGTGGCCCTCGAAGGCACGGTCGCTGGCGGCGTACAGGTTGGCGCTGCCGGTCACCACGCCGGCGGTCACGAGGGGCAACGTCAGGGTGCTCCGCACGCTCCGGGCGGCGGTGGCCTGGCCGAACATCTGCCAGGCCCGCTCGTTGAGCAGGTCGTGCTCGGTGACCTCGATGCCCCGACCGCTGCGCACCGCCTCGACGCAGGGCCCGTCCTGGAGGTACTGCACGGCGTCGAGCGCGGCGATCTCCGCGTCGCTCGCCACGAGCGTGAAGGCGACGTGGTCGTCGGTCCAGCACAGGCTGAGGCCCACGCAGTCGGGGACGACCGTCTGGACCTCGTCGGCTGCTCGCTGGAGGTAGGCCAGCATGTCCAGGTCGGGGTCGTAGCGGCCGAGCTCCGCGGCGGCTTCGATCGTCTCGGGGATGGGTCTCACGGCGCGTCTCCTGCTCGGCGGCGTCTGGGGGCGATCAGGCCCCGCACGACCCCGGGAAGGTGGTCACGGGGCGCACGGGACCGCCTTGGGAGTACCCCGGTCCCACGCTCCGCCATGCGGCCGCGCGGGAGGACCCCGGCCTGTCGACCCGACCGGCACCTAGGCGACGCACAGCGTGGCCGCGACGCGTCCGTCGGCGCGCTCGACCGCCGCGACGTGGAGACCGGCCGCCGCCGCCACGCTCCCGATGTCGCGTGGCCCGACCGTGGCCCAGGCGAAGGGGTCCGAGACACGGTCGCCGACCCGGAGGCGGACACCCTCGTGGACCCGGTACGACGCCGTGGGCGACAGCTCGACGAGGGCGCTGCCGGCGGGGTGGAGGAGCTGCCGGACGCGTCGGAGGAGCTCCACGGGGCGGCCGCCGATGCCGATGTTGCCGTCGGCGAGCAGCACGTGACGCCACCCCTGGGGCCGGGGCAGCTCGTCGAAGACGTCCCGGTGCAGCGCGCGAGCCCCGCGCGCCCGCGCCTGCCGGACCGCGGTCCGCGAGATGTCGGTGCCCAGGGCGGCCACGCCCCGCCGGGCCAGCGCGCCGGTCAGCCGGCCGGGTCCGCACCCGACGTCGAGCGTCGCGCCGCGACAGGGCTCGACGAACAGCCGCTCGTCGGTGTCGGTCGGCTCACCGGACCACAGCGGTGTGTCGACCGGGCGCTCCTGCCCGTCGCGCAGGAGCAGGGACGCGCGCTGGCCGCCGTACACGGCGTCCATCGCGTCCGGCACCGGGATGTCAGTCATGCGGGGTGGTTCGGGCCCGTGCCGGCATCCGGATTGGACCGCCTCCGTTCCGGCACGGGGACCCGTCACCCGAGGGCGGCCCCCGGGCTGGTCGCAAAGCGGTCCCAGGCACGGTGGCGGGCGAGCAGCACGCTCACCTCGGCGAGCACCTCGCTCCCCCCGCGGTAGCGGGGGATCGGAGCAGCGGACCGGTCGGGACCGGCCCGCCCGCAGCACGGGCGCCGCGTCTGCTTCCACGGGCAGCGGTGAGATTGCCAGGACGTGGCGCGCGCCCGCGCGTCCTGACGACGACTGGAGCATCGGTACCGGACCACCCGGCACGTCGCCGACCTGTCCTTCCGCCGCCTCCGCCGCTGGTGGCGACGATCAGCGGGGGTCGCGCGGGGTGGGCGTCGGCAGGTCGGCAGCGGGTGGCTCGGGGGCGACGGTCGTACGCACCGGGAGGGACGACGTCTGCACGAGCTCGACGGCGAGGTCGTGGAGCTTGCGGTTGCCGTCCTGGGACAGCCGGCGCAGGACGTCCATCGCCGCGTCGGGTCCCAGCCGGTAGCGCTCCATCAGGATCCCGGTCGCCTCGCCGATGACGGTACGGCGCTCGAGCGCGATCCGGAGGTGGTCGATCTCGTGCAGCGCGGCGGCCAGGAGGGGGTCCTGCTGCTCCTCGTCGAGCGCCGGGTCGGCCGGTGGACGCAGCGACGAGACCGCGTCTGCCGGCGCAGGGTCGTACGGCGTCTCCACGTCAGCATTCTTACGACGTAAGGCGGCGGGTGCCAACGTGGGGTCTCCACCCTGCCGGGTGAAATCTCGCGGTCGCCCCGGCGGGGACGCATGTGCCGGCCCCGGGGCGTCTATCAGCGGGCGTCCCCGGGGCCGTCCCACGTCCTGACCCGGGCGGCACGACGGGGACGGCGCCCGCAAGCCGCAGCGCCGTCCCCGTCGTCCTACCTGGTGGTCAGCCGGGCCACTCCTCGGTGGCGACCTCGCCGCCGACGACCGTCGCCGTGAGCTCCACGGCGTCGGTGTCCTTGACGTAGAGCTCGTAACGGCCCTCCATCAGCTCCGGGTAGACCAGTGAGGGGACCACGGCTCCGCCCGTCGGGCGCAGCACGACGGCCACGTGCGGGTGGTGCGACGCATGGCCGTGGCCGTGGCCGTGGCCGTGCGCGTGGTCGTGCCCGTGGTCGTGCGCCCCGGGCTCGAGGTGCGTGGCCGGGTCGGCCGGTCGGATCTCGACCTCGACCCCGACCATGCCGGCCGGCATGGTGACGACCAGCGCCCCCACGTCGTCCCCGATGTCGAGCAGGACCGAGCCCTGACCGGCGAACGGGTTCTCGACCGCCGGCGCGGTCACGACGCCTCGGTCGTGCCGGGGACGGTCTGGTAACCACCGCCCGGCAGCCCCAGGTAGGGGAACGAGTCCGTCGCGGCCGCGTTGGTGTTGGTCGTCCCGTCCGTCACGGCGGTGGCGGCGTCGTCGGGCGTGAAGGACTTGTCCACCAGCGGGATGGTCGCCCCGGCGATCGCGCGCAGCTCGATCGTGACGACGTCGTCGTTGATCCGACGCCCGTTGGGGAAGCCCGCGAGGTCACCGCCGATGATGCCCAGGTCGTTCGGGTCCTGCGACGGCGGGACCGCGACGTTGAGCCGCACCATGTCGGCCTGCGTGGCCCCGGTGTAGTTCTGGAAGCCGGGCACCACCCCCTTGGGGATCCCGGTGAGCAGGATCGCGTTGAGGTCCGCCCGCGGCTTGTCGTACGCCGCGAGGTTGGGGAAGACGCCCGGGTAGAGCACCGGCAGCAGCCCCTGCAGCTCGGGCCGGTCGACGTACTTCGCGTAGATCTTGTCGCCCCAGGGGTTGCGGGTGTTCCACATGTCCTTCTCCGCCATCGGCACCAGCACCTCGTTGAACAGCGGGTTGGCCAGCCGCGAGACCTGCCGGTAGGGACCGTAGCCGGCGTACTTGCCGTTCTTCGCGCTGTAGACGCGCGAGGCCCGCCGTGCTGCTGCGGTCCACACCCCGATGACCGACTGCGGCGCGAGCACGTCCGTGGGGCGGTCGTGGTAGCGCGTGAGGTCGGTGATGGGGACCTGCAGGGCGATCGTGTGCACGTTGTAGGACTGCACCGAGTTGATGCCGTCCATCTTCGCGAGGGGCAGCAGGTGCGCCTCGTTGAACGGGCGCAGCCCGCCGAGGTCGAACACGCTGCCCAGGTCGACGTGGAACGCGTCGGCCCGCTGGCCTGCGAAGAACGTGCGGTTGCCCACCTTGCGCACCGCCTGCGCCGAGAGCGACGCGTAGTCCGGCGTGCTGCGCTTGCCCACGTTGACCGGGGGGCACGGCAGGTTGCGGGCCAGCATGGTGGTGCGGCCGTTCTCCGTCCGGCTCACCGAGTACACCTGGGGGCGGTTCCAGGTCGCGTCGTCGAGGTTCTTGATCTGCCCGGTGTTGTAGAGGAACGTCTTCGGGTTGCGGATCTTGGTGGAGAAGTCGAACCGGTAGGAGATGTCCCGCGCCGCCTTGCCGCCGTGGGAGATGTGGATGGTGTAGGTCACGTCGTCGCCGAACTCGTAGAAGTTCGGGCCGCCGTCCGGCTGCTGCAGCGGGATGTAGTTGGCGATGATCGTGACGGTGTCCGGCTTGTCAGGGCTGACGAAGGCGTAGACGTCGGTGCTGTCGGCGACCGGGTCCTTGGAGATCTCCGGTGCTTCGCGGTGGGAGGACATCTCAGGCACCCCCCGCCGCGTTGAGGAGGCGGGTGACGAGGTCGCGGTCGTGGACCACGACCTCGCGCTCGCCGGCCATCAGGTGGACCTCGTCGGAGTCGTGGTCCTCGACGTAGGCGACCACCGGCTCCCGTGCACTGCCCTCGCGACGGTGCACCGCGGCCGAGGCGGGACCTGCCACGCCGACCGCTCCGAGCACGGCTCCCGCGCCGGTGACGGCGAGGAACTTCCTTCTGTTCGTGTCACTCATGCTGACCTCCGATATGAGGCCTCTTGTGAGGCATCTCACAGGACTACGGAGCCAGGCCGGCATCGGATTGGAAATTCGCCACACTGGAGCCGATCCAGTTCACCGCAGCACGTCTCGCCTCGGACGTCACCAGGACCCGGGGCCTGTGGGGGCTCCGGGTCCTGGCGGTCACTACCCGATCCGCCTCCGAGGAGGCGGGGTGGTTACTTGCCGGGGGTGGTGCTGACGGTGATCTTGGCGATGCCCACGAGCAGGCCGGGCTTGACGGCGTCGGTGTTGAAGGTCTGGTTGAGCAGGGGGGCGGCGACCGGGGAGATCTCGACCTTGGTGCCTTCCAGGGTGGCGGTGCCCTGGCCGCTCTGCAGCGGGTTCAGGGTGCGGCCGTCGAGCTTGAAGATGTAGGCGCTGGAGGCGGCGACCTTGCCGTTGACCACGACGTCGCCGTAGACGCGCGAGACGCCGGGGTCGACGTTGAGGTTGTTGATCTCGACCGTGGTCTTGCCGGCGGTCAGGGAGAGCCCGGAGCCCTCGTGCTGGACCTGGCCGATGACGTAGGGCGAGACGGTGCCGGGCTTGAACACGGTGACGTTGCCGCCGGAGATCGGGAACTGCAGCGTGCCGCCGCCGGCGACGAGCTTGGCCGAGCCGGTGGTGCCGGGGGTGAGCTTGAGCTGGGTGAGGGCATCGACGAAGCCCTGGTCCAGGGCGACCTGGGTGTTCTTCCCGGTCAGGGAGTCGATCGAGGCGACGGGCTTCGGTGCGGCCGCAGCGGCCGACGACGACGAAGACGAAGACGACGAGGACGTGGACTCCGTGCTCGAGGAGTCGCTGGCGCCGCAGGCGGCCATGGTGCCGGTCATGGCGACCAGGGCGAGTGCTGCGAGGCCCTTGCGGCCCTTGGTGGTGAGCATGGTGTTCACGGTGCATCTCCTACGTGGGTGTGTGGGTGTCGTGGAGCAGTTCGACACCAGCACCGCACCGGATGGGAGACACCGCTGTGGCCGCCGTCACGTCGCACCCGCGCCGGACGTCGACCGGGTGCCGGCTCGCGTCAGCCGCGGGCACGTCCGCGCGACCTGGTGAGCGCGGCTGCGCCCAGGCCGAGCCAGGTGAGCTGGCCGACCACCACGGCCCAGTTGCCCAGGGCGGCCGCGCTCGCGGCCATCAGGACGGCACCGACGACGTTGAACGCGTGGTAGCGCGGTGAGTCGCCCGGGAGTGCGCCGCGGGAGACCAGTGCGTAGGCGCCGAGCTGGACGATGACGCCGATCCAGCCGGCGGTCTCGAGCGCGAGGGCGAGGGTCACGGGACCAACGATGCGGCCGACGGGCGTCAAGCACAAATCAACTCGAGGCCACCCTGCATTAAGCTGTGCTGCATGCCTGTCGATGCCCGTCGTTTGCGCGTCCTGCTCGAGGTCCACCGCGCGGGCGGGATCGTCGCGGCCGCGGCCGGACTGCGCGTCACGCCCTCGGCGGTCTCCCAGCAGATCGCTCGACTGGAGGGGGAGGTGGGACTCGTCGTGCTGGACCGGCAGCCGGGCGGGTCGGTCCTCACCGCGGCCGGGCGCGCGCTCGTGGAGACCGCGGAGCGCATCGAGGGAGAGCTGACCGACGTCGTACGACGGTTGGCCGCCCTGGAGTCCGAGGTGGTGGGACGGGTGGTCCTCGGTGGGTTCCAGAGCGTCGTCCAGGTCGTGCTCGCCCCGTTGGTGCTCGAGCTCCGAGAACGACTGCCCGGCGTCGAGGTCGAGGTCGTCGAGGTCGGTGCCGAGGAGGGACAGTCGCTCCTGCGCTCCGGCTCGATCGACCTGCTGCTCGTGGAGGCCGACAGCCCCGCTGGACGTACGACGCCCCGGGCCATGCGAGACGTGCCCGTGCTCGACGACCCGTGGCTGGTGGCGCTGCCGGCCGGCACGCCTGTGCCGGACACGATGCACGACCTCGCCGACCACACCTGGCTGGGGGTCGACCCCGCCGCAGCTGCCCACCAGGCGACCGCCGATGCGCTGCGTGGGCTCGACCCCGCTCCGCAGGTCGCGCACAGCTATGCCGGCATCCATGCCGCGATCTCGATGGTCGCTGCCGGCCTCGGCGTGGCGCTGCTGCCGGGCCTCGCGGTCCACGGCGCACGGTCCGACGAGCGGATCGTCGCCGTACGTCTCACGGGTCTGCGCACCCGGTCGATCGTGGCTCGGCACCGCGTCACGCGGGCAGAGCCCCGCCGGGAGGTGCAGGCCGTCCTGGAGGAGCTGCTCGTGGCAGCAAACCGACTGCCGATGCGTGCGATGCAGTGAAACGGCGGGACGGGTGGGACCGCCCCGTGCCGTCGCGGTGAGGTGGAGGCGCCTGCATGGGATGCCGGCGCGAGGGAACGGGGCGGTATGTCTTCGAGACTGGCGTGTCCTGGGTGTCGCGGTGAGCTGGAGGCGGTGGAGGTCGGTGTCGAGGGTGGGGGGCCGCCCGTCGATCAGCGCGTGACGCTGCGATACCTGTGCCACGGGTGCGGGGCTCACGTGACGCGCCGGATGGACCCGCTGGCGACCGAGACGGTGGAGCACGTCGTGCCCGGCCGACCCGGTCCGGACCCGGTCGCAGCGGGGGTGCCGGCGGCGTCGGGGCATCCGGACGTTCGCGCTGCCGTGCTGCTGTCGGCCCGCGACGAGGGCGGTTCTGCTGGTCACGCTGGGTCCGGCGCGTCCGGTGGGGTCGGATCCGGTGTGGCGCTGGTGTCGCTGACCTACATGAGCACGGCGGTGGACTCGTTCGACCGGCCGGCGTTGCACGTGCTCCTCGAGGAGTCGCGACAGTACAACCATGCGGCCGGACTGACGGGCATGCTGCTGTTCGACGGCGCACACTTCATCCAGACGCTCGAGGGGCCGGCCGGAGCCGTCGATGCCACGTTCGCCCGGATCGGCGCCGACGTCCGGCACCGGGACCTGGTCGTGGCGTTGCGCGACGACATCGACGTACGCCTCTTCGGCGACTGGACGATGGGGTTCGACGTGCTCCTGCAGCAGGAGGTCGCGGACGTGGAGGGGTTCAACGACTTCATGTCGGCGGGGCCCGAGCAGCAGACGGCGAACCTGCTGGGTCGGGCGGGCGTGTTCCACCGCCTGTTCCGCGACCGGATGCGCTGACCCCCGACGGACCGCACCGCGGCCGAGGCTACCGGGAGCGCCGCACGACGGCGCCGACCCTTGGGACGACGGCACCGTAGGCACGCCAGCAGGCCAGGCCGACCGCGAAGGAGGCCAGCGTGGCGAGCAGCGGGTGGTCCACCTCGAGGTGGGGGTAGACCTGCCAATGGGTGAGGTAGGTGAACAGCGACGAGGCGGCCACGGCGCTGAGCGCCGGTACGACGACGGCAGGCACCTGCATCCGGGGGAGCCACACCAGCGCCGTCACACAGGCCACGACCAGCAGCTCGCGCACCGGGTCGCCGAAGAATCCGAAGCAGGTGACCACGGCGGCGACCGTGGTGACCACCCGAGACCCGGTCGTGCGGGCGCGGGCGGCCACCCAGCCCAGGGCGACGCACCACAGCACGACAGGCAGTGCGTAGCGCTCGGTGGGGCCGGCCTCGATCCCCACCAGGACCCAGCGCAGAGCCCCGGTCAGGGCGAGGAGGGTCAGGGCGGCGGCGTACGGCCTGGTCCGCTCGAGCCGGTCGAGGACCGGCACCGAGACGAGACCGGCTGCGGCGACGAGCGACCACACGACCACCTCGAGGAACCAGAACTGCCAGCGCAGGTCCCACGTGTCGGACCCGAGGAGGTTGTTGAGCAGCAGGGCGGTCGAGGCGTCGTACATCCCGGTGAGGGCCCCGACGCCTGCGATCCACAGCGCCGAGGGGACTGCGACGCTGCGGGCGGCGCCGAGCAGGCTGCGGCGGCGACCCGCCCGGTCGGGCGCCGCGAGCTGGAACCGAGCGAGGTTGTAGCCGACCAGGGCGAGCAGGACGTGGGCCCCGCCCATGACGGTCAGCAGGTTGGCGTGGGTGCCGATGACCAGGACGATGGCGGCAGCACGCAGGACCAGGGGGGTCTCGACGGCCAGCAGCCACCGACGTCGCCGGGGGGCGGCCGCGCCGGCGGCCAGCTCGCGCATCGACAGCGTGGCCCAGTCGCGGGGGAGGTCGCCGAGCAGCTGTCCGAGGCGCAGCGAGACCTCGACGTAGGACAGCGAGTCGCCGCCGAGCGTGACGAAGCTGTCGGTGTCGGTCGCGTCGGGGCGGCCGAGGAGGTGGGCGCAGAGGTCGCGCAGCCGCGTCGCCGTGACCTCACCGGCAGGCTCGTGGGCTCCCGGTGCCGTCGGGGGTGCCGTCGCCGGTGCCGCCGCGACGTGGCGGTGGAGCGACGCGCGGTCGGGCTTGCCGGACGCGGTGCGGGGGAGGGAGACCAGCACGTGGGTCTGGACGACGTGGGGTGGGAGGCCGAGCCGAACGGCCGTCTCGCGGGACCACGCGGCGTCGCGGTGGTGGGTGACGCACAGGTGCAGCCGGTCGTCGGCGCCGAGGGCGAGGACCTCGCGACCGGCGTCGGCCGCCAGCTGCTCCAGCCGGTCGAGGTCGACGCGGAGGCCGAACAGCTTGACGAAGCGGCTGCGCCGGCCCACGACCTCGAACAGGCCGTCCTCGTGCTGGCGCGCCAGGTCGCCGGTGTGCAGCTCGTGCACGGTGCGACCGAGCGCGAGGTCGGCGGGCCGCTCGGCGTACCCGAGCATGACGTTGTCACCGGCGTACACCAGCTCCCCGACGCCGTCGTCGAGGTCGCCGTCGATGCGCAGCGAGCCGCCGGGGACCGGGATGCCGATGCACTCGGGACGCTCGGCGGCGAGGTGGGGCGGGAGGTAGGCGATGCGGGCGGTGGCCTCGGTCTGGCCGTACATCATCACCAGGTCGAACCCGCGCTCGCGGCCCAGCTCGGCGTAGCGACGCGCAGTCGGAGCGGCCAGTCGACCGCCGGCCTGGGTGAGGGTGCGCAGGTGGGGCAGGTCGCGGTCGGCGAAGCCCGAGGAGTCGAGCAGGTCGAAGTGGTGGGGGACCCCGGCCAGGGAGGTCGCGCGCGCGGAGCCGAACTCTGCCCAGAACTCCTCCTCGACCACCGAACGCTGCGTCAGCAGCACGCTGGCGCCCGCCAGCAGGTGGCTGTTGAGGACCGACAGGCCGTAGCAGTACTGCAGCGGGAGGGTGGTGGCCGCGCGGTCGTCGGGCGTGAGGCGCAGGTAGTCGGCGATGCTCGTCGCGTTGCTGCGCAGGTTGTCCCGGGACAGCCGCACCAGCTTGGGCGAGCCCGTGGATCCCGAGGTGCTCAGCAGCACGGCGAGGTCGGGGTGGAGGTCGTGGCCCGGCCCGGACAGCACCTCGAGCCGGTCGCCCGTGGCCACGGCGTCGGGACGGTAGGTGGCGACCAGGTCGTCGCGGCGGCAGTCGGGGCCGGTGAGCAGCACGGGGTGGTGGCCGACGAGGGCGGCGAGGTAGGTGACCACGGTCTCGACGTCGTTGCGGCACTCGAGCAGCACCAGCCGTCGGGTGCCACCGAGCAGCGCCGCCCGGTCGTCCACGCGGGCGGCGAGGTCGGCGTGGCTCAGCACCAGGCCGCCCGCGACGAGCGCCGGCGCGTCGCCGAACCGCGCGAGGTCTCCCAGCGGCGACCCGTCGAGCGGGCGTACGCCGGTGCCGGGCTCGCCGCGCAACGTGGTCATCCGAACACCCCCGCGACCCCGTCCAGGTGCAGCCCGACCGTCGCCCCGCGATCGGGGACTGCGGTCGGGGCGACCCGGACGGTGACGACCGTGTCGTCGGTCAGGACGACCCGGACCACCGCGAACGGGCCGTGGAAGACGACGTCCTGCACCACGCCGGAGATCGCGGTGTCCTCCACCAGGCGCAGCTGCTCCGGGCGCACCAGGAAGCTGACCTCGCCCGTCGCGGCCGGGGGCGTCGACGGCAGGACGGTGGTGCCCAGCACGGACCGCAGGACCGGACCGTCGAGACGGCCACGCAGCACGGTCGCCTCGCCGACGAGCGACCCGACCCGGGCGTCCGCCGGCGCGGCGTACAGCTCCTGGGGTCGGGCGACCTGGCGGATGGTGCCGCTGTCCATCACCGCGACCCGGTCGGCGAGCGAGAGCGCCTCAGCCTGGTCGTGGGTGACGAGCAGGCCCGTGGATCCGGCGTGGCGCAGCACGGCCATCACCTCGCGGCCGGCGCTGGCGCGCAGCGCGGCGTCCAGGGACGAGAACGGCTCGTCGAGCAGCACCACCCGCGGCCGGGGCGCGAGGGCGCGGGCCAGCGCCACGCGCTGCTGCTGGCCTCCCGAGAGCTCCCGGGGGAACGCCCCGGCCAGGTCGCGCGGGAGCTCGGCCAGCTCCAGCATCTCGTCGAGCCGGTGCTCGGTGCGTGCGCGCCGGGGGAGGCCGAACAGGATGTTGCGGCGTACGTCGAGGTGGGGGAACAGCGCCCCCTCCTGGGGGACGTAGCCCACGCGTCGCCGCCAGGGGGGCACGACCGCGGGGCCGTCGGCCACCACTGCCTCGCCGAGCCGGACCTCGCCCGAGGTGGGTGCCAGGAAGCCGGCGAGGATCCGGAGGAGCGTCGTCTTGCCACAGCCGGAGGGCCCGAGGACGGCCACGACCTCGCCGTCCTCGACCTGGAGGTCGAGGCCCCGGAGCACCTCGGTGGCGCCGAAGCTCACGTGCAGCCCGGACGCGGTCACGCTGCTCATCGCCTCGACCTCCCCCGGGTCTGGCGGCTGAGCAACCAGGTGGCGGGCAGCGAGACCAGCACCAGCAGCAGGGCGTACGGCGCGGCGGCACCGTACGACGCGGCCGAGCTCGCCGACCAGAACTGGGTCGCCAAGGTGGCGGTGCCGATGGGGGCGAGCAGCAGCGTGGCGGTCAGCTCGGTGGACACCGCGAGGAAGACCAGGGCGGCGCCGGCCCCGAGGCCGTCGCGCAGCAGCGGCAGCGTGACGCGCACCAGGGTCAGGGCCGGTCTGGTCCCGAGGCTGGCCGCGACGTCGTCGAGCACCGGCTGGGCGTGCTCGAGGCTGCTGCGGATGCTGACCACGGCCCGGGGCAGGAAGAGGATCGCGTAGCCGACCAGCAGCAGCGGCAGGGTCTGGTAGAGCGGGCGCACCGAGCGGATGGAGACCGCCACCAGCGCCAGCGCCACGACGATGCCGGGCAGGGCGTGAGCGGTGAACGTCGCGCGCTCGACCAGGTCGGACCACCGACCCCGGTGCCGCACCGCGAGCCAGACCACGGGCAGCGCCATCGTCACGGCCACGAGCGCCGCTGCGAGGCCGAGCCCGGCCGTGGTCAGGGTGGCGCCCAGCAGCTCGCCCACGGGGAAGGCGGTCGAGGAGCCCACCACGAGCCAGCGCACCAGGCTGGCGAGCGGGACCCCGAGGGACAGGGCGACCAGCACGGTCGACGCCGCCAGGGCGACCGGGCGGGACCTTCCCAGGCGGATCCGCTCGGCCCGGCGGGTGCTGCCACGTCCGACCCGCCACAGCGCCGTGTCGCCGCGCAGCGACAGCTCGGCCAGCAGGAGCAGGAGGCACCCCAGGACGAGCACGGCGGCGAGGACGTTGGCCGAGGGGCTGCTGAACGCGGAGCGGTACTGGTCGTAGATGGCCGTGGTCAGGGTCGGGAAGCGCAGCATCTGCAGCGCGCCGAACTCGGCCAGGACGTGCAGGCCCACGAGCAGGGCGCCGCCCAGCACGCCCGGTGCGATGCCCGGGAGCACGACGCGGACGAACGTGGCCCGGCGGTCGTGGCCCAGCGCGTGCGCGACCTCCTCCAGGGAAGGGTCCAGCGTCCGCAGCGCGGCCACGGTCGGCAGGTAGACCAGGGGGAGGTAGGAGAGCGAGACGACCAGCAGCGCCCCGGCGTACCCCTGGACGTCGTGGGTCAGCGAGACCCAGCCGTAGCTGTTGACGAACGCCGGCACTGCCAGCGGCGCGACGAACAGCACGTGCCACAGACCCGGCCGGGGCAGGTCGGTGCGCTCGACCAGCCAGGCGCACCCCACCCCGAGCAGCGTGCTGAGCAGCATGGTGCCCACCAGCAGCGCGAGGGTGTTGCGCAGCAGCTCGCCGACCCGGGGGCGGGCGAGCAGGCGCCAGGTCTCGGACGGGCCGAGGGTGAGGGAGGACCACACGACGTACGCCAGCGGCACCACGGCGAGCAGGGCGACCAGGACGGCTGCCAGCGTCACCAGCACCGGTGGTCGTCGGTTGCCGGCGCGCAGCGGACGGGCCTCCAGCCGGGTGCTCAGAGGAACCCTGCCTCCCGCATCAGCTCGGTGACCTCGGGGCTGCTGAGGTCGGAGACGTCGACGTCGGGCGGGCTCAGGTCGCTCAACGGGCGCACGTCGCGACCGAGGTCGACCTCGGGGTTGAGGGTGTACTCCAGGGCGTAGCTGTCGGCGATGACCTGCTGGCCCTCCGGGCTGACGAGGTACTGGACGAACTCCTGGGCGTCCTCCGCGTCGTCGCTGGACTCCAGGACACCGGCGCCGGAGACGCTGATGAACGCGCCGGGGTCGCCGTCCTCGAAGAAGTGCAGCTGCGAGGAGTCGCTGTTCTCGCCCGACTCCTCCTGGTCGCGGTACCAGTAGTAGTGGTAGATCACCCCGGCCGGCTTCTCGCCCGAGTTCACCGACTCCAGCACGACGTTGTTGCCGTCGTACACGGTGCCGTTGGTCTTCAGCCCGGCCAGCCACTCCCGGGTGGCCGCGGTGCCCTGGGTGGCCAGGACGGCGCTGACGATGGCCTGGAAGTCGGCGCCGGTGGGGGAGAAGGAGATCCGGTCGCGCCACTCGGGCTCGGCCAGGTCCATGATCGAGGTCGGCAGGTCGTCCTCGGACATCTCGTCGGTGTTGTAGACCATCACCGTGGAGCGGGCCGCGAACCCGGTCCACTGCCCGTCGTCGGGCCGGTACTGCTCGGGTATCTGGTCGAGGGTGGCCGCATCGAGCTCGGCGAAGAGACCCTCCCGGTCCACCAGGGTCATCGCCGGCGAGTTCTCCGTCAGGAACACGTCGGCCGGCGAGGCGTCGCCCTCGGTGGCGAGCTGGTTGCCGAGCTCGAGGTCGGAGCCGTTGCGCAGCTGGACCTCGATGCCGGTCTCCTTCGTGAACTCCCTCGCCACCACGTCGATGAGCTCCTCGTGCTGGGCGTTGTAGACCACCAGCGAGGGCTTCTCCTCACCCCCGCAGGCGGCGAGCAGGGGAGCGGCGAGGCTGAGCGCCAGAGCGGCGATCGGTCGTCGTGAGAGGCGCATGTCCGTCCTTCGAGTTAGGGCTGCCTTACCTTAGGGCACCTCGCCCCGGTGGCGAACACCCGTCTCCCTCGGTCCACCGCTCCACCGGTCCTACGGATGGCTCGTTCGTCCGAAATATGCGACGGAAACACCTAAACTGGTGTGAATCAGGTGGCCACCTGGTGACGACGTGGGAGGGCTGGGAGGGCAGATGGACGTCCAGAACCGGCCGCTAGGCCCCGCCGTCGTACCGACCGAAGGTGGGCCGGCTGTCCGTGCTGCCGAATTCGCGCCTGAGCGGCCCGGTTGGCGGCAGGTCGACCTGACCTGGGTGCTGACGGCCGGCATGGCCCTGATCGCGGCCGTGATCGTCGCTCCGGGATGGCTGGCACGACCCGCGGCGGCGGTGCCGGACATCGCGTGGGTTCTCCTGCTGCCGATGTTCGCACTGGCGGAGGTGGTGGTCATCCACCTGCCGACGCAGCGCAACGCGCACGGGCACACCCTGCGTGAGATCCCGGCCGTCCTGGGGCTGACCTTCCTGGCCCCCGAGCAGTACGTCAGCGCCTACGTCGTCGGAGCCGCCCTCGCCCTGGTGTTCGCCGCACGCATGCGCGGCATCAAGCTCGCGTTCAACGCAGCCATGTTCGCGCTCGAGGCAGCTGTCGGGTCGTTGGTGTACTCGCTGCTCCTCGGTGCGGACGACCCTCTCTCGCTGCAGGGCTGGCTGGCCGTGCTGGTGGCTGTGCTGGTCACCGACCTCATCTCCGCTGCGGCGGTGACGGCCGCCATCAGCCTCACGGAGGGTGTCTTCGACTCGGGCATCCTGCGCGAGGCCCTGCGCTCGGGCTCGGTCGCCGCGTTCATCAACACCTGCGTGGCGCTGCTGGTCGCGACCCTCGTCGTCGTCAGGCCCTCGGCGCTGCCGCTGCTGGGGGTGGTGGTGGTCCTGCTGGTGATGGGTTACCGCGTGTACATCTCCCTGGCGCGCAGCCACGCTCAGACCCAGCTGCTGTACCGGCTGGTGGAGCAGACGTCGTCGGCTCGCTCGGTGATGGACGTCGCCCAGGTGGTGCTGCGCGAGGCCACCCAGCTGATGCACGCCGATCGTGCGTTCCTGGTGGAGGTCCTGAGCGCGACCGAGGTGCGGTACTACACCTCGCGCGACGACGTGGTCCGGACGACGACGGTGGACGACGGACCCACGGCCTGGTGGTGGAGCGCACTCGACGGCGGCATCGTCCACCACGAGAGCCAGCACCGGGGCCGGCGCGACAGCCCGGCGACCGCCGGAGGTGCGGGCTTCGCCGATGCCCGGGACGGGCTCGCAGCGACCCTGGGAGGGGAGGGGTCGACCCGGTCGGTGCTGGTGGTGTGCGACCCCGCGTTCGAGAGCGAGTCGTTCAGCGACGACGACCGGCAAGCCTTCGAGGCCCTCGCGGCGCACACCGGTGTGGCTCTGGACCGTGCGCGGAGCGTGAGCGACCTGCAGGCCCTGGCGGGAGAGCTGGAGGTGGCGCGCGACGCCGCTCTGGCGGCGTCGGAGGCGAAGTCGCTGTTCCTGGCCAACATGAGCCACGAGATCCGTACGCCGCTCACGACCGTGCTGGCGACGGCCGAGCTGCTGGAGGACACGCCGCTGGAACCCGCGCAGGAGGGTCTGCTCGAACGCATGCAACGACAGGGCGAGCTGCTGAAGGCGCTGGTCGAGAACATCCTGGACTTCTCCCGCATCGAGGCAGGGCAGCTGTCCCTCGCGTCGAAGGCCTTCGACCTGCACTCCCTGGTCGCCGATGCCGCTGCGGACTACGCGACGCGGGCCCCAGCGGGGGGCCCCGTCTTCGAGTGGCAGCTGGACCCGGACGTCCCGAGCACGGTCATCGGGGACCCGGGACGGCTCTTCCAGCTCCTGACCAACCTCCTCGACAACGCCTTCAAGTTCACCCACGTGGGGCGAGTGCGGCTCGAGGTCCGGGGCGCGACCTCCGCCGCGGGCGTCCCGGGTGTGTCCTTCGCCGTCCACGACACCGGGATCGGCATCGCGGCCGAGGACCAGGAAGGCATCTTCGAGGTCTTCAACCAGGTCGACGGCTCGGCGACGCGGCGGTACGAGGGCACGGGCCTGGGTCTCGCGATCTGCAGGCAGCTCACCGAGCTCATGGGGGGCGACGTCGTGGTGGAGAGCGAGCTGGGCGCCGGGAGCACCTTCACGACCTGGCTGCCCGTGGTGGGCCCCGGCGTGAGCGGTCCGACCACGTCCGTCAACTCACCCGGTCCGGCGGTCTAGCCCGGGAATTCCGGACCCACGAGGCTCGATGTCCACCTTGTCTGGTTGAAGGCAGAATCGGTAGTCCGGAACAAACCGGATTGACCAGGTACGGGGGATTCACATGGCAAGCATCACGTGGAAGAGAACCGGGCTCTCGACCATCGCCTGCGCGGCGCTGCTCACCGGCGCGGCGATGGGAGGGACCTCGGGTGCGTACGCCGCACCCGTCACGAGCTCCCCGGCGCCGGCCGCGGCAGCCGGGGCGGACGACGACACCAACGGCGTGGCCGAGACCGAGTGGGGCGACGACGACAGCAAGCAGGGCAAGCGCGCGACCAGGCGCACCGGCTCCTGGGACGCGTCGCTGGACCTCGGCTCGGCCTTCTCCACCACCAGGACCGTCGGCGCACAGGCCGCGTGGGCGCAGGGCGCCACGGGCAAGGGCGTCACGGTCGCCCTGGTGGACACGGGCACCGCGCCGGTGGCGGGCCTCGTCGACGGCGGGCGGATCCTCGACGGCCCCGACCTGTCCTTCGAGAGCCAGGAGGCCGGGACCCGGTACCACGACGGGTTCGGTCACGGCACCCACCTCGGCGGGCTCATCGCCGGGGCGGACGACGACTTCGACCCCAAGAAGCCCGACCCCTCCCTGTTCGCCGGAGTCGCTCCGGAGGCGGAGCTGCTCAACCTCAAGGTGGGCACCGGCGACGGGGGCGCGGACGTCTCCCAGGTCATCGCCGCCATCGACTGGGTGGTCGAGCACCGCGACGACGCCGGCATGCGGGTGCGCGTGCTGAACCTGGCGTACGGGACCGCCTCGACCCAGTCCTGGCAGGTCGACCCGCTGGCTCGTGCCGTGGAGAACGCCTGGCGCAACGGCATCCTGGTGGTGACCTCGGCGGGCAACGACGGTGCCCAGGGGACCTCCCTGTTGATGCCCGCGGTCGACCCGCACGTGCTGGCCGTCGGAGCGGTGGACCACCAGGGGACCGCGGCCACCGACGACGACACGGTCGCCGACTTCAGCAGCGTCGGCAACGACGGGCGTCGGCCCGACGTCCTCGCCCCGGGCAAGTCCCTGGTCTCGCTGCGGGCCCCGGGGTCCAACGCGGACCTGCAGCACCCCGAGGGCCTGGTGGCCGGCGACGACGAGGGCCGGTTCTTCCGTGGCAGCGGTACGTCGCAGGCGGCGGCCGTCGTCGCGGGTCAGGCCGCGCTGCTGTTCGACGCCAAGCCCAAGCTGACCCCCGACGAGGTCAAGGCGGTCCTGATGCGGACGGCACGGCCCCTCGGTCACGCCGACCCCGCCCAGGGAGCCGGCGTCACCGACGTGGCCGCGGCCCTGGCCCTGGTGGAGTCCAAGGCCACCGTTGCTGCGGCTCCCAACGGCCACCCGGCCTCGACCGGGCTGGGTTCGCTGGAGGCCTCGCGAGGCGGGGAGCACGTGGTCGACCCCGGCACGGGCATCGCCCTGACGGGTGAGGTCGACGCGCTCGGCTCCCCGTGGAACGCCCCGGCATGGGTCGCAGCCCAGCAGCAGGGCGCCACGTGGTCCAAGGGTGTGCGGAACGGCCGGGCGTGGACGGGTGAGAGGTGGAAGGACAAGCGGGTGCTCGCCGTCCGGTGGACCGGCGACTCCTGGAACGGCAAGTCATGGGCTGAGCAGGGCTGGTCCGACGACGTCTGGCAGGCACGGAGCTGGCGCGGCGACAGCTGGAAGGCCCGTAGCTGGCGCGAGGAGTCCTGGAAGGCTCGCAGCTGGCGCAGCCTCTCCTGACTCACCCCGTCCCGGAGAGGGGCGATGCAGGACAGGTCGGCACCGTCCGTCCCTTCCTGCCTCGCCCCTCTCCTCCGTTGCGGCACCGTCTAGTTGCGCCCTGAGGTACCTCACGAGCGAAGTGATCGCTACGGTAGGGCCGCCTGCACCCGAACGTGGGGCGGCGAGTGCGGAAGGACCACCGGATGCGGGCACAGCACCTGCGCGTCGAGCTGGCGCCCGAGGCGCGCAGTGTCTCCGTGGCGAGGAGCCGCCTGGCGGGCCTGGCGTCCGGTGCGGGGTCGGACTGGGTCGATGCTGCGGTGCTCGCGTTGTCCGAGGTCGTCACCAACGCGATCGTGCACTCCGGTGCTCCTGTCGTGGTCGAGGCCTGGGTCACCGAGCGTGGCATCCGGGTGCAGGTGGCCGACCGGAGTCCGCAGCTGCCCAGCCGTCGGTACTACGCAGCGACCTCGGGCACCGGCCGGGGGTTGCACATCCTGGACCAGAGCGTCGACCGGTGGGGCACCACGTGGCGCACCGTCGGCAAGTGTGTCTGGTTCGAGCTGGGAGAACCGGTCGTCAGCACCGAGTCGACCGCAGCCCCAGCCACGACGCATGCCCCGATCAGGCGCGGAGGTCGCCCGGCTGCGGCCTCGGGCCACCTCGACGGGTCGCCGGTGAGGGTGACGCTGCTGAACGTGCCCCTGCTCATGGTGTGGGCGTGGCAGGAGCATGCGCAGGCGTTGCTGCGGGAGTACCTGCTGTTCGGGCTGGGCAGCGAGCCGCGCGCACTGGACGACCACGCCGATGCCAGCGACGCGCTCAGCATCCTGCACGAGCAGGTACCCGTTCCGGAGCTGCCCGACGATCCGGAGGAGCTGTTGGCCGGCACGCTCGAACCGTCGGTCAGCGCGCCCGTGGTCGAGCTGCAGATCGCGCCGACGGCCGTCGCCCACTTCAGGACGCTGGTCGACACCTTGCGCCGCGCGAGCGCCGAGGCGAGCCGCGGTTCGTTCCTGGGGCCGCCGATGCAACCGGAGATCGGCGAGCTCCGGGACTGGATCGGCGAGGAGGTGACCCGGCAGGCAGTCGAGCCGGGCGGGGCACGTCCGTGGATGCCGCGCACCGGCATCCACGAGCCGCTCGCCGACGGGGCGGCGTTGCGCGCCGACCACCACGAGCTGCTCGAGGACGGTCCGTCGGTGCTGGCCACGGACGAGGCCAGCATCATCATCGCCGTGTCCCCGACGGTCGTGGGGTTCCTGGGCTACCGCTCGGACGAGGACCTGCTCGGTCGCCGGGTCATCGCCGTGGTCCCGCACCGCTACCACCAGGCGCACATCGCGGGCACCACCCTGAACGCCAGCAACGGACGCGACGCCCTGCTCGACACCCCCGTCACGGTCCCGGTGCTCCGAGCAGATGCCACGGAGGTCGCCGTACGGCTCCGGGTCGTGGCCCGACGCAGCCGTGGCAGCCGTGTGTTCGTCGCGCACTTCGGCCTGGACCCGGACGGCACCGGGGCCCCGCACCCGGACTGACCACTCGGGGGAGCGCGATGTCGGGTGTTGGCGAGACGGGGACCCGCCACACCTCGTACCCTCGAGCGAGGTGGTGGCGTTGGGGCCTCCCGCCCAGCCCGACACAGCAAGGGGCCGAGTGTGTCCGAGCCGCACAGAGCGACCCTGGTCCGGGCGCTGACCTGGCTGCCGCGCGGCAACACCTTGCCCGAAGCGAGCTGGCAGGCCCGGCACCGCGGGCTGTCCGTCCTGTCGTGGCTGCACGTGCCGGTGCTGGCGGTGCTGGCCGTGTCGGCCGGGGAGCCTGGCTCGCCACTCGTGGTGGTCCTGCTGGTCCTGATCGCGCTGAGCGCCGCGGGTGGGTCGGCGACCTGGGCCGGACGGGCCGTCGCGTCGTCCTCGGTCACCGTGAGCCTGTTGCTGAGCACGTCGCTGCTGATCCACCTGTTCCACGGCATGATCGAGCTGCACTTCCACTTCTTCGTCGTCGTCGCACTGATCGCCATGTACCAGGCGTGGACGCCCTACCTCCTCGGTGTGGGGTTCGTCCTGACCCACCACGCGGTCATGGGGCTGGCCATGCCGATGGCCGTCTACAACCACGCGGCGGCGATGGCGCACCCGGTGGCCTTCGCAGCGATCCACGGCGGGTTCGTGCTGGCGGAGTCGCTCGCCTGCCTGTCGTACTGGAAGGTCACCGAGCAGGCGTTGGACGGCGAGCGCGAGGTGCGACGGCGCGCTGAGGACGTGAGCCGGGAGCTGGCGGCGGCCAACCGCGAGATCTCCGACCTGCTGTCGATGATGTCCCACGACCTCCGGGCCCCCCTGGCAGTCATCAACGGCTGTGCCGAGATGGCCCTGGACTCGTGGCCCGACCTGGACGACGTCTCTCGCAAGACCTTCATGGGCAAGGTCCAGACGGCTGGTCTCTCCCTGGGGGAGATGCTGGAGGAGACGCTGACCCTGTCCATGGTCGATGCCGACGCACTCGCCCCGCACCCGACGGCGGTCCGACTCGATGGTGCGGTCTACGAGGTCCTGGCTGCGCTGGGGGAGCCGTTGACCGACGTGGACCTCAGCGGGCTCCACCCCGCGACCGTCCGTGCCGATCGTCAGCAGCTCAAGCACGTCCTGACCAACCTGGTCACGAACGCGCGCAAGTACGGCGCCCCGCCCTTCGCCGTCTCGTGCTACCCCGACGACCAGTCAGTGCACCTGCGTGTGGACGACTCGGGTCCGGGGGTCGTGCCGGAGTTCGTGCCGCGACTGTTCGATCGCTACGCCCGGTCCGACGCGGCCCGTGCCGGGACCCAGCGAGGCACCGGCCTCGGTCTCTACCTCGTGCGCGAGCTGGCGGTGGCGAACGGCGGCGAGACCTGGTACGAACCGCGCAGGGGCGGCGGATCCCGCTTCGTCGTGACGCTGCCGGCGGCCGCAGAGCCGCTCGCCCGGGTCCCGGCCCGGTCCGGCCCAGGACCCCGCAGTGCAGAGGCGCCAGTCGCCGCGCGGGGTGGTCCCGCCGTGGTCGAGGCCGGCCCCCACCTGGACTAGACCTGAATTCCAGAACTGAGCGGACTCCATGTCCGAATGCACCCGTTCTGACCGACGATGGAGGTAGTTGAATCCGTCGATACCCGGACAAGGGTGTCAGGCCTCAGGGGGGACTCAGGCATGAGAATTCGGAAGATCCGTCGGGCGAGGGTCCCGGTGCTCCTCGCGCTGTGCTGCAGCCTCGCTGTCGCCGGCGCGCCCGTCACCGGTGCCGGTGCGACCGAGACCAACCTGGGCTACGACCCGCCCTCGTCCAAGGGGTCGCTGTGGCACATCGCCAACACCGTCGGGGCGCACGCGTCGTACGCCGCGGGGTTCACGGGCAAGGGTGTGGGTGTCGCGCTGATCGACACCGGCGTGACCGAGGTGCCGGGGTTGACCAGCGGAAACGTCTACCACGGGCCCGACCTGTCCTTCGACAGCCAGGACCCCGAGCTGGCCCACAAGGACGCGTTCGGGCACGGCACCCACCTCGCCGGCATCATCGCGGGCCGGGACACGGCGGGGACACCCGCCTCCTACCGCAGCACCACGACCTTCAACGGGATCGCCCCCGACGCCAACCTGCTCAGCGTGAAGGTGGGCGCCAGTGACGGGGCGGTGGACGTGAGCCAGGTGATCGCGGCGATCGACTGGGTCGTTGAGCACCGCAGGGACAACGGACTGAACATCCGCGTCATCAACCTCTCCTACGGCACCGACTCGCTGCAGGACACCAAGGTCGACCCCCTCGTGTACGCCGTCGAGCGGGCCTGGAAGGCAGGCATCGTGGTCGTCGTCGCCGGCGGCAACGACGGGTCGGACAACTACAACCTCGCCAACCCGGCACGCAGCCCCTACGTGGTGGCGGTGGGGGCCGCCGACACGCGGGGAACGGTCGACCCCGTGGACGACCTGGTGCCGCAGTGGGCCACCCGGGGGACCAACCAGCGACACGTCGACGTCGTGGCGCCGGGCGTGTCGGTCCTCGGCCCACGGGTGCCGAACGGCCACGCCGACGAGCGCAACCACGCTGCGCGTGCGGGGCAGCGATTCGCGCGCGCCTCGGGCACCTCGCAGGCCGCTGCCGTCGTGAGCGGTGAGGTGGCCCTGTTGCTGCAGGCGCTGCCCCGGCTGACCCCCGACCAGGTCAAGCAGCAGCTGCGGACCACGGCGTACCCGTTCTCCTCGACGTCCAACCAGTACCGCGGCAACGGCCTCACCCGGGTGCGCGACGCCCAGCTCAAGAGGGCGACGTCGGCCACGCAGTCGGCGGACTTCTACGGAACGGGGACGGGCTCGCTGGAGGCCGCACGTGGGTCCTCGCACGTCCACGACGGCGTCTCGGAGCTGCGGGGCGAGGTCGACATCTTCGGCCGGCCCTGGAACGGCGCGTCGTGGGCCAAGGCGTCCGCAGCCGAGACGGCTTGGGTGGGCGGCAGCTGGCGCGGCTCCACCTGGTCGGGCGACGGCTGGAACGCCCGCAGCTGGCGTGACGTCGCCTGGTCGACCGGCACCTGGTCGGCACGCTCCTGGCGCGACTCGGAGTGGTCGGCCCGCAGCTGGCGGGAAGGCTCGTGGACGCACGCGGACTGGACCGCCCGCTCGTGGCGCGAGGCGTCGTGGTCTGCGCGCAGCTGGCGGCGAGCCGACCTCGCCTCGGCCGGGTGGCACGCCGCGACCTGGCGCTGAGCGCTCGTCCGGGCGTCGCGATGCGGCGGGCGCAGCGAGGCGGTGGCGCTGGACCCTTCCGGCCCTCAGGGCTCCGAGGAGCTAGGTCCGCCCGTGAGAGCGAACCACGGCTCGACCCCACTGCGACATGCCCGCCTTCAGCGACGCCAAGCGGCTGGCTTCGAGCTCCTCGACGACCTGGCTCGCCAGGTCGTCCAGCATGGCGGCCTGGCGGGCCGAGAGCTCTCGAGGCTGGGTGTCGAGCACGCACAGCGTCCCGACCGGGAAGCCCGCGCCGGTGAGCAGCGGGTGAGCGCCGTAGAAGCGGATGCTGCCCCACCGCCCGTCGACGAACGGGTTGTCCACCCAGCGTTCGTCGACCGATGCGTCGGCGACATGGACGGTACGACCGTCGTCGATGATCGCGGTGCACATGGAGTTCCGGCGGTCGTGCACGGTGGGCTCTGCCCCGACCGCGACCACGGTCCGTTGCGTCGTGGACTTCATCAGGTTGATGACCGCGGCGGGGACTGCTGCGATGCGAGCCGCCTCGGCGACGATCGCCTCCAGCCACGGAGCCCGTTGCGGGACGTGGTCGTACCGACCCACCTCCAGGTCTCGGAGGACAGAGGCGCCGAGAGGGGTGAGGTCGACCCCCGTCGTACGCTCGGACTGCAGAACGATCATGTTCGACTTCTCACTGGCCTGACTCAAGACCTGAGGGACCCGGCTGGCGCGCGGAGCGTCACCGGTGCTGACTCTGACCCCGTCAGTATGCCTGAAACGGACATTTCGCGCGTAGCCGCTGGTGTGACTTTTCCACCGGTCTAGCGCAAAGACACCAGTTCTCGGCCGCAAACTACGTGCCGGAGGTGCTGACCACCGCGATCTCGGTGGTGCGCCCGAGCAGGCCGGGCTTGACGGCGCCGGTCGTGAACGTCTCGTGCGGCAGCCGCGCCGGCGGCCGGTGAGGCCTCGACCGTGACGCCCTGGTGGGGGCGCGACGCGTCGTCACTCGACGTGGCACGGGCTCGCCGGGCTCGCCGGGCTCGAGGCCGGCGCGGAGGTCGCGGAGGATGCGTGCGATCAGTCGCGACACCTGCATCTGGGTGACCCCGATGTCCGCCGCGATCTCGCTCTGCGTGCGTCCCTTCGAGAACCGTAGGTCCAGCACCTGGCGGTCGCGCTCGCTGAGCCGCTGGAGGAGTGGGCCCAGCACGGCGCGCGCCTCGGCCGCCGCGAAGGACGAGGCGTCGTCGACCAGCACGTCGGCGAGCGAGACGTCCTGTCTCTCCCCGACCGGGAGATCGAGCGACGTCGGGGAGAAGCAACCACGCGCGGCGAGCGCTTCCTCGACATCCGCCACGTCCGCGCCCATGGCCTCGGCGAGCTGGCTCGGACGGGGGGACTGACCGAGCCGGCCGTTCAGCTCCCCCTCGGCTGCCGCGATCGCGGCCTGCATCTCCTGGATCCGTCGGGGTGGCCGCACCACCCAACCGAAGTCACGGAAGTACCGCCTCACCTCGCCCCGGATGGTGGGGGTGGCGAAGTCGGCGAAGTCACTGCCCAGGCCGCAGTCGAACCGGCGCGAGGCCTTCACGAGGGCAAGTCGGGCCGCGGCGGTCAGGTCGTCCAGGTCGATGCCGCGGTTGCGGTAGCGCGACGCGACGGCGTCCGCCAACGGGATGTTCAGCACGACGACCTCCTCGAGCAGGCGGGTTCGCTCCTGGGGGTCCGTCGTCGTCGCGGCCGCGTCGAACAGATCCGCGGTGCGTTGCGCTCGGTGGGCACGGGTGGCGCCGGCGTCGACCGGCACCGTGGCAGGGAATGTGGGATCCAGAGTCATCCGGAGGCCTCGGAGTTCGTGTTTCGGCGGCGTCGCCGGATGGCTGCAGCGACCACGTGTCGAGCCGGGCGTCACTCGCTGGTGACGCCGAGGCTCGGGGACAGCACGCTAGACGGGTCTGAGCAAAAGTTCAACATCTTGTTCAACAATCGCCACAGGTCTTGTCGGACGGCTCGTTGTGCCCGACGGACCCGGGTCCGCCAGGCACCAGGACCCGGGGCCTGTGGGGGCTCCGGGTCCTGGCGGTCACTACCCGATCCGCCTCCGAGGAGGCGGGGTGGTTACTTGCCGGGGGTGGTGCTGACGGTGATCTTGGCGATGCCCACGAGCAGGCCGGGCTTGACGGCGTCGGTGTTGAAGGTCTGGTTGAGCAGGGGGGCGGCGACCGGGGAGATCTCGACCTTGGTGCCTTCCAGGGTGGCGGTGCCCTGGCCGCTCTGCAGCGGGTTCAGGGTGCGGCCGTCGAGCTTGAAGATGTAGGCGCTGGAGGCGGCGACCTTGCCGTTGACCACGACGTCGCCGTAGACGCGCGAGACGCCGGGGTCGACGTTGAGGTTGTTGATCTCGACCGTGGTCTTGCCGGCGGTCAGGGAGAGCCCGGAGCCTTCGTGCTGGACCTGGCCGATGACGTAGGGCGAGACGGTGCCGGGCTTGAACACGGTGACGTTGCCGCCGGAGATCGGGAACTGCAGCGTGCCGCCGCCGGCGACGAGCTTGGCCGAGCCGGTGGTGCCGGGGGTGAGCTTGAGCTGGGTGAGGGCATCGACGAAGCCCTGGTCCAGGGCGACCTGGGTGTTCTTCCCGGTCAGGGAGTCGATCGAGGCGACGGGCTTCGGCGCGGCCGCAGCGGCCGACGACGACGAAGACGAAGACGACGAGGACGTGGACTCCGTGCTCGAGGAGTCGCTGGCGCCGCAGGCGGCCATGGTGCCGGTCATGGCGACCAGGGCGAGTGCTGCGAGGCCCTTGCGGCCCTTGGTGGTGAGCATGGTGTTCACGGTGCATCTCCTACGTGGGTGTGTGGGTGTCGTGGAGCAGTTCGACACCAGCACCGCACCGGATGGGAGACACCCGCTGTGGCCGTCGTCACGTCGCACCCGTACCGGACGTCGTCCCGCGAGGCATGGACACGTAGTGCTTCAGCGACGAGGTCGTCCCCACCGTCCTTGACCCGAGGCCACCTGAGGCGAGCTCGATCCCGGGCTCGGCCGCACCCCGCTGCGGCGCGGAAGGCTGCTCGGGACGGTCGGCGGAGTCTCGATGATCCGGCTCGGCGCCTCGGTCGCCCTCTCCGGGAATCACTCCACCTAGCCGGGCTCGCTCCGGGCGAGACGTCGCGCCGGGTCAGCTGGTGGCGCGCTCGTCGACCGGAACCTCGCGGATCTCGCCGCTGCGCAGGCCTGCGCGGAAGTTCCGCAGCTCCTCCTTGACCTTGGGGAGCAGGAGGTAGCAGGCCAGCAGGTTGACGATCGCGCAGACGAAGAGCATCGAGTCGGCGAAGGTGATGACCGAGGTGAACGTGATGACCGAGCCGACGACCGTGAAGAGGCAGAAGACGACCTTGAAGATCCCCTCGCTGCGGCGGGACCGGCCGAACAGGGTGGTCCAGGCCTTCAGGGTGTAGTACGACCACGTGATGAGCGTCGAGAAGGCGAACAGTGCGACGGCGACGGCCAGGATGACGGGGAAGACCGGGAGGAAGGTCTCGAACGCGCGGGACGTGACGACGACCCCGTCCGGGGTCGGTCCGCCGCCGGCGACGATCTCGCGCTGCTCCGAGTAGTACGTCGTGTCGGCGATCACGATCGTCAGCGCGGTCATCGTGCAGATCACCACGGTGTCGATGAAGGGCTCGAGCAGAGCCACGAAGCCCTCGCTGACCGGGTGCTTGGTCTTGACCGCGGCGTGCGCGGTGGGGGCCGACCCGACACCGGCCTCGTTGCTGAACGCGGCCCGCTGGAAGCCCACGATCAGGACCCCGACGGCGCCGCCGGCCACACCTTCGGGGTTGAAGGCGCCGGTGATGATGGCACCGAGCGCGTCGGGCACGTTGGTCAGGTTCCCCAGGATGACCAGGGCGCAGGCGACGACGTAGATCAGGGCCATCATCGGGACGAGGCGGGAGGTGACGGCGCCGATCGAGCGGATCCCGCCGATGATGACGGCGCCCACCATGAGCGCCAGCACGATGCCGAAGATCAGGGACGCGCCTGCGGAGTCGAGCAAGCCGCCGTCGCCGCCGGTGACCTCGCGCGCCTGCGCGAACGTCTGGTTGGCCTGGAACATGTTGCCGCCGATGGCCCCGAAGAGGAACAGCGCGACCGCGAAGACGGTCGTCAGCGTCTTCGAGACGACACCACCCCACCGCTCGAAGGCGACGGGCAGGTAGGTGAACGGGCCGCCGGTGACGGAGCCGTCGTCGTGCACCTTGCGGTACCGGACCCCGAGCGTGCACTCCACGAACTTGGTGCACATGCCGAGCAGGCCGGCCAGGATCATCCAGAACGTCGCTCCCGGTCCCCCCAGCGTGACCGCGGCTCCGACGCCTGCGATGTTGCCGAGGCCGACGGTGCCGGACACGGCGGAGCTCAGCGCCTGGAAGTGGGTGAGCTCCCCGGGGTCACTGGCGCGCGAGTACTTGCCGCGCACGAGGGCGATGGACGTACGCCAACCCGTGAACTGGATCCCGCGGAAGTAGACCGTGAAGACCGCTGCCGCCACGACCAGCCACAGCACGATCAACGGGAACTCGACGCCCCCGATGCTGGGGGCGTAGAAGATCACCGACGAGACGCCGTCAGCCACGGGATTGAAGGCGGAGTTGATGGCTCCCTCGACGGCAGAGAGCCATCCCCAGTCGCCGGAGGTCGGCTCCTGGGCTAGCGGCAGCGGTCGAGACGATGTGACGGCATCGGAGAACATCGACCCACCCAAGCCGCCGCGGTGTCGTAAGTCACCGACCCGGGCCGGATCGGTAACTCATCGTTATCTGAGCGTGGCCTGCCGCGGGAGCGGAGGAGCACCGGCCTGGGTGTCGGTGACTCGTCCATCGTGGACGATCCTGGACCTGCTGAGGCGGTCGCGGGGAGCTCGCTGCTCGAGGTCAGAGCTCGCCCAGCGCCGCCCGCACGTCGTCGTGGAGCCCCGTCAGGACGGAACGCTCGGCCTCGCCGAAGGACTGCAGGCTCGTGGCCTCTCGCAGTCGTCCCAGGTGCTCGGCCACCACGAGGCGCTGCTCGGCGCTCGCGTGATGGGTCAGCTCGTGGAGGAGTGCGTACAGGCGACTGGCGACCTCGAGGTCGGCAGCGCCGTACCGGCGTGGTTGTCCGACGGCGAGGTCGACGAGGTCGGCGAAGTCGGGCCGGCAGAGGACGACGCGGAGCACGTGGTCCTGGTGGAGCGCGACTGCTCCGAGCTGGCGGTGGGCAAGCTCGCAGAGCAGTGCCGAGGAGTGGCCCAGGGCGTGGACCGCGGTCGTGGGGTCGTTGATCCCGGGTGAGAGGGCCTTGGTGGCGACGTCGGTGAGCTGCCTGATCCCGAAGGCGACGTCCTGCGGTTCGGTGCGCTCGAACCCCGTGCTGATCGCTCGGGTGATGGCGGCGTTCAGGGTCGAGATCGCGTCCGCGTCCGGTGTCGTGGTGGGGTCGAACCTGGCATGTCCCAGCGGGACACCGTGGACGAGGGAGGCGCCAGGCAGGGCCGTGACGACCACGACGGCCCCGGCGTCGCAGGCGGCCTTGACGAGCGCGCGCTCGTCGACGCCGGTGAGGAATCCCGAGGAAGCGCTCGGGACAGGAACGTCGGTAGGTCGACGCTGGTACTGGTCCCGGTGGACACGCACCGCGGCGTCAGCCGGTGAGGTGACGTCGCGGAGCGTCGCGCGTGCATCGCGGTGCACGTTGCGCAACATGGTCTCGACGCGGATCTCCCGGGTGAGGTGAGCGAGGAACAGGACCAGCCCGAGGACGCTGGCCAGCGCCATCAGGAAGGCGAGGGTGACAGACAGGCGTGGCACGAACTGGTCGCCGGCTTCCTCACCGTTGCGGACGCTCCTCATGACGGTGAGCGAGAAGGCGAAGGTGGCAAGGAACAGTGCCAGCGTGACCTGGACGAAACGGTCTCGGGTGAACGTGCGCAGCAGCCGCGGGGAGAACTGGCTGCTGGCGAGCTGGAGGGTGACGACGGTCAGCGAGAACGTCAGGGACGTCACCGTGATCAGCGAGCTGCTGATGGCATCGAGCAGGGTGCGGGCGGCGGGCGCGTCCCCTCCGAAGAGGACGGCCTCGGGCCAGCCCTGCGTCTGTCTGTCGACCCGGCGATCCACGATCGGCAGACCGACCCCTGCTGCCACGCTCAGGACCACGGCCGCGGCGGGCAACGGCCAGAGCTGGGTCCGCACGGCGTTGTGCAGCGTGCGCCAGAGGTTCATCAGGCACGACCCGACGCGAGGAGAGCAAGCATGCGGGCATCCTGCACCCACAGCCAGGCTGCGGGGCGCTGAGGTTGCTTGTCAGTGGCGAGATGGACGTGTGCGCCGGCGGCAGGGGCCGGGCCGTCGGAGCGACCGAGTCGGCGAGCAAGCGGGGCACGATGGCCGGTTTCGCCACGGTCCGCCGCGGGCAGCGTGCTCAGCATGAGCAAGGAGCCTGACGAGCAACCTGTCGTGGACGAGGTCCAGCAGATGCGCCAGAAGCGCGAAGGGCGCGACGTGGTGGACCGGGCCGCCGACTCCCTGCTCGAGCGTTACCCCCTCACCTCGACCGAGGCGAACGACTTCATGGAAGCCAAGGCCCGCGAGGGCGACCGCGACCCCGCCGACGTCGCGCAGGAGATCCTGGGGGAGGGCCACCCGCCCGCCCCCTGACCTTGGTCGCGGGTGCGCCAGCAGGGACTTGATCCCCGACTCCGCTGCTGATCTGCAGTGGTTGGCTGGGTTGCGGCACCATCACGGCAATTCGGGCTTGACCTGCGGGAACGCATCTCCAGGCCATTCCGTCCCATGGCCAGGAGGCAAGACCTGGGGCGGAGCGGGGTGGCACGAACGGTGGCCCCCGGGGACTGATGCCCGCCCCTGCAACCCAACCGACAGCCGGTGGTCAGCACGTGTTCACCGCCTGAGCGTGTGCTGCAGCCTGGCCGTAACATCTGCCCGTGGTCAGCTTGCCGCTCTGGGCGGTGTTCGCCGTCGCCTTCGGGTCACCCTTGCTTGCCTTCCTGGGCGTGCTCCTTGCCCAGGTCATCAGTCGTAAGGGAGCCAAGGAGCTCGAGACGCGATCCAAGCGGGAAGAGACCCTGCGGACGCTCCGTTGGGCCGCCGAGCTCTCAGCGAGCAGGGAGGACCGGTTGGCCGACCTGGGGGTGGCGGAGCTCGAAGCGCTCTTGACGTCGGATCTGCTCGAGGACTCCGAGAAGACGTTTGTCGAAGCCGCCCTGACAGCTGTCTACGAGGACCCCGAGGAGGAGCTCGAGCAGCTCGGGGAGCAGGGCGAAGCCGCTGACGTCGTACTAGATCGTGCTGGTGTCCTACACGTCACGCCCGTGATCGACGTATCGTCGGACCCATCGGAGAACGGAGGCGAGAATGGCTAAGCAGGTTGTTGTTTCCAGCGCTCAGAAGTCCGCGGCGAAGGCCATGGTGAAGCGGAGTGCGGTCACGGGGCGCGCCGTGTCTCCCGCCGTCCGCAAGATCGCCGACGCCAAGAGTGTGTCTGGGAGCAGCAAGAAGTAGCCGTCTGGCACGTGTGCCACCGACAAGGCGTCCGAAGTGGTTCCAGCGCGAACCTGGTGACCTGTCGCCCCGGGGGATCACCCGATTTCGCGTCGGTGATGAGCATCGTGGGTCGCGTTCGGGGAGAGCGACGGTCAAGCTGAGCAAATCGGCGCAGAGGGGAATCACGGTCGAGGCTAGAGGCTCGTGCGAACGAGTTGCGTGAAGATGCGGAGGTCCGTAGCAGCCCTTCGTCTGTCCTGATCGTCTATCCACGGGTCCGGCGCTGATCCCCGGATCCAGTGCAAAACCCCTGCTACGTCCGTGTGCCCGCCACTCCACTGGCGTGCGCGAATGAGCTCGTTCTCGTTCGTCCCGTCCGGCAGTCGGCACCAGCTCAGTCCGCCGTCGGGGGTCTGGAACAGAAGCCAGGTTGGTGCGTCTTCGTCCTGGTAGCAACAGCACAGCCACATCGCGTGCTCGGCCTGTGCAGGGTTCGCTAGCAGGTCGTTCGCGTCTCGGGGTTTGGAGACGGCCGACAGCAGGTTCTCAGTCGGTGCCACCGCAGGGTCAAGAGCCACCACGTGCTGACTCTATGACTCGTCGTGCAAGTCGTTGGTCCAGTGCCCGACGGGCTAGCATCCACGCTTCGAGGCGGTCAGGGTGTGTCCACTTGTCTCACCGCGCCGCACGTGGAGGATCGGTCCACGTGACGAGCACCTTGATCAAATTCGCGGCGAGGGGCTGCTGGGCAATGGCACCAAGACCAGCGCGGGGGAGCGGCTGTTGGATCCCCTTCTGCGGTCGCAGTTCTGCAGCGGCGGTTCATGACCCGGGCCCGGCTCATCGCGGACCACCTCGGTCACAGCCGGATCTCGATGACGCAAGACGTCTACCTGGCGCGGCTACCCGTGGGCTCTCCGGCGGCTCTCGCGCTCGAGGCCGGGTCACGCACATCGCGTCGGTGGGCGTAAGCAATGGCAAGACAACGACGAACGACGAAGGCCAGGTCCCCGGAGGGACCTGACCTCGGTCTTGGTGCGCCAGCAGGGACTTGAACCCCGAACCCGCTGATTAAGAGTCAGCTGCTCTGCCAATTGAGCTACTGGCGCGTGAAGCGAGAGGAACGTTACCAACCCCGGGGGCGGCCCAGCAAAACGGGTCGCCCCCGGTGCTCACCCGACCGGGATCGGACGGAGCGGGTGGATGGCGGGCGGGGTGGCGAGCTGCTCGCCCACGGTGGCGAGGGCGGCCTGCACGTGCTCGGTGGCGAGGTGGGTGTCGAGGTCGGAGGGGTCGCTCCACTCCTCGGTGGTGACGAACGTCCCGGGGCTCGCGAGCGACTCCGACAGCTCGTACGACAGGCAGCCCGCCTCGGCGCGGGTGGGAGGCACGAGCGCCTCGAGCGCGGCACGGACGGCGTCCTCGGCTCCGGGTTGCGCGGTGATGACGGCGACGACGTGGACGCTCATGGGTGCTCCAGGGGTGAGGGGATCCTCAACCTAGCGCCCCTCCAGCACCGCCCGGGCGGCGTTGTGACCGCCCAGCCCGCTGACCGCACCGCCGCGCCGGGCGCCGGACCCGCACAGCAGCACCGCCTCGTGGTCGGTCGCCACGCCCCAGCGCTGGGCGGGCGTGTCCAGGGCTGCCCGGTCGGGCGCCCAGGGCCACTCGAGGTCGCCGTGGAAGATGTGCCCGCCCGGCATCGCGAGGTCGTCCTCGACGTCCTGCGGCACCTTCGCCTCCAGGCACGGCTGACCGTCGGGACCGCGCAGCACGCAGTCCATCAGCGGCTCGGCGAGGTGGACGTCGACCGCGGCGACCGCGCGGCGTACGGCCTCGTCACGGGCGGCGGCGCGGTCGGCCTCGAAGAGCGGGGTCGGCATGTGCAGCCCGAAGTAGGTCAGGGTGTGCACGCCCTGGGCGGCGAGGTCCTCGCCGAGGATCGAGGGGTCGGTCAGCGAGTGGCAGTAGAACTCGCCCGGCGGCGCGGAGGGCACCTGGCCGGCGGCGGCCTCGGCCCAGGACCGCTCGAGCGCGGAGTACTCCTCGGCGACGTGCAGGGTGCCCGCGAACGCCTCGCCGGCGTCATGGCCGGTGCGCAGCCGGGGGAGCCGGGAGAGCAGGAAGTTGATCTTCAGCTGGGCGCCCGACGGCTTGTCGTCGCGGGCGTCCTCGCCGAGCAGCAGCCGCAGCACCCAGGGCGCCACGTTGGCCAGCACCCGGCCGGCGGTGACGACGTGCTCGCGCTCGCCGTCGTGGAAGACGACCTCGGCGCCCCCCTCGGCATCGGGCCGGATCGCGCTGACGCCGGCGCTGGTGAGGACCTCGGCGCCGCGGCGGGCGGCGGTGCGGGCGAGGGCCGTGGTGACCGCCCCCATCCCGCCGACCGGCACCTTCCACTCGCCGGTCCCGTTGCCGATCAGGTGGTAGAGGAAGCAGCGGTTCTGCACCAGCGACGCGTCGTTCAGGGAGGCGAAGGTGCCGATCAGGGCGTCGGTGGCGACGACCCCGCGGACCAGGTCGTCGCGGAAGCGCTGCTCGATCACCTCGCCGAGCGGCCGCGCGACGATCGCCTCCCAGGTCGCCGGGTCGACCTGCTCGCGGATCGCCCGGGTGGTGGGCAGCGGCTCCATCAGGGTCGGGGCGACCACGCGGGCGAGCTCGCCGACGTCGCGGTAGAAGCCCTGCCAGGCGGCGTACTCCTCGTCGCTGCCGGTCAGCTCGGCGAACGAGCGCCGCGTCGCCTCGCCCTCCTCGCGCTCGACCAGCAGGCCGACGGGGCGGCCGTCGCGCAGCGTGGGGGAGTACGACGCGGTGCGGCGCGAGCGCAGCTCCAGCGGGAGCTCGAGGTCGCGCGCCACCTGCTCGGGCATCAGCGAGACCAGGTAGGAGTAGCGGGAGAGCCGGGCGCCGAGGCCGGGGAAGGCCTGCGCGCTGACGGCCGCCCCGCCGGTGTGGTCGAGCCGCTCCAGGACCAGGACCGAGAGGCCCTCACCGGCCAGGTAGGCGGCCGCGGTCAGGCCGTTGTGCCCGCCACCGACCACCACCACGTCGTACGTCGATCGCTGCGCACCCATGGGGCGCAACCTACCGACACCGACGCGGTGGCGGGCGGGACGGGTCCCGGTCCGTCCGGTCGGTGGCGCGACGTCCGTGGGAGGCCGGCGCCGCGCACGCGGACCCACGCGAAGGCCCCAGGTTTACGCTGTAAGTGTGGGGGCACAAGAGGGAGCACCAACGCCCGAGCCGCGACCCGCGGACCGTGTGAATCCCTCTTACCCCGCCGTGCTGGTCGTCCACCTGCGGCGGGTCCACCTGTCGTGCGCGACCGCGCCGGCAGGTCGTGTCGGCCTGCCTGCGCGGGTCGTCTCCCCTCCAAGGAGCACGCACCATGAAGACCGCACTCAACGACGGACTCAGCACGATCGCCGAGTTCGTCCCCAAGCTCGTCGCCTTCCTGCTCATCCTGGTGATCGGCCTGATCGTCGCCAAGCTGATCAGCAAGGCCGTCTCGGGCCTCCTCGAGAAGGTCGGCTTCGACCGCGCCGTCGAGCGGGGCGGCGTCAAGCGCGCCCTGGCCCAGTCCACGCTCGACGCCAGCGACGTCGTCGCCAAGATCGTCTACTACGCGCTGGTGCTGTTCGTGCTCCAGATGGCGTTCGGTGTCTTCGGCCCCAACCCGATCTCGGACCTGCTGACGCAGATCATCACCTTCCTGCCGAGCCTCGTGGTCGCCATCGTGATCGTCGTGGTCGCCGCAGCGGTGGCCGCCGCGGTCAAGGGCCTGATCGAGAACACGTTGGGCGGGCTGTCCTACGGGACCTTCCTCGCCAACGCCGCGAGCGTCTTCATCCTGTTCCTCGGCGTCATCGCCGCGCTGAACCAGGTCGGCGTCGCCACCACCGTCACCACCCCCGTGCTCGTCGCCATCCTCGCGACCGTCTCCGGCGTCGTCATCGTGGGTGCGGGCGGCGGCCTGATCAAGCCGATGCAGCACCGCTGGGAGCGCTACCTGAGCAACGCCGAGGCCGAGGCGCCCCGGCTGCGCGAGCACGCCGCCTCTGCGCCCAGCGTGCGCGAGCAGGCGGAGCAGGCCCGCGACCAGTTCTCCGACCGCGGCACGAGCGGCGGGTCCAGCAGCGGCTACGTCGACGCCGCCCCCACCGAGACCTACTCCGAGCCGTACGACGGTCCCGCCGACGGCGCCGACGGGCGCCCCCGGTACTGACCGCACCACCCATCCAGCCGCACGACCTCAGGGAGGACCAGATGATCAGCACGAACCAGGCCCAGGAGCAGGAGCTGCTCTCCTGCCACGGCGCCACCGACACGCCGGGTGATCGCCGATGAGGGACTCCCACCGCGGTACGACGGGCCGCTCGGACGACGACGGGGCCCACGCCCTCGACGCCGAGCGGGACCCCGGCCACCCGGGCACCCGCGACCGGGGCCGTGACGTCGTCACCCCCGACCGCCGGGAGGTCGTCGCCCGCGAGCGGGCCGAGCACGGCGGCATCAAGATCGGGTCGGCCTTCTTCGGCTTCCTGACCGCCGTCGGCGTGGGCGTGCTGCTCACGGCGATCGCCGCGGCGGCCGGCGCCGCCGTCGGGCTGTCCACCGGCACGACCAGCGCGAGCGACGCCCGGTCGTCGGCAGACACGATCGGGATCGTCAGCGGCATCGTGCTGCTCGTCGTCCTGTTCGTGGCCTACTACTGCGGCGGCTACGTCGCCGCTCGGATGGCGCGCTTCGACGGCGTCAAGCAGGGCATCGCGGTGTGGGTCTGGGCGATCGTGATCGCGGTCGTCGTGGCCGTGCTGGGAGCGGTCTTCGGCAGCAGGTACGACGTGCTGTCGCAGCTCAACAGCTTCCCGCGGATCCCGGTCAGCGAGGGCGACCTCACCACCGGCGGCATCGTCGCGCTGCTCGCGGTGCTCCTCGCCACGCTGCTGGGCGCGGTCGTGGGCGGGCTGGCCGGCATGCGGTTCCACCGCAGGGTCGACCGGACCGGCCTGGGTCGCTGACCCGGCGTACGACCGCACGAGCACGGGAGCCGCAGACCACCGAGGTCTGCGGCTCCCGTGCGTCCGGATCGCCCGAAAACCCGTTGCGGGAGACCGACCGGCTCGCCAGGCTGGTCCCCGAAGAGCCGGCCCACCGGTGCCGCCGGTGCCCGACGAGAGGAGCTGACGTGTCCACGACCGTCCTCGGTCTGCCCGCAGACCCCCTCCCGACCTCCCGGAGCACCCGCGATGACCTCGCCCGACCCGTTCCCCCCGGCTGAACCCACCACCCACGACGACGTCGACCCGGCCTTCGTCCTCGACTTCACGGCGTACGCCGAGCCGGACGGCCCCGGCCGCCGCTGGTCGACCTGGCACGCGGTCGAGGCCCTGTGCCGCGGCCCCGAGCCCCGCCCCGGCTGGGTCGTCACCTCGCGCGGCGCCGTCGACACCGATCTCGGGATCCTCAAGACCGGCAAGGAGGGCGACGTGTTCCTGCTGGAGCGCGCCGATCCGCACGAGCCCGGTCGCGCGGTCGTCATGGCCGCGAAGCGCTACCGCGGGGAGGAGCACCGCGACTTCCACCGCTCCGGTGACTACTCCGCCGGCCGCCGCATGCGCAGCACCCGTGACACCCGGGCGATGGCGCGCAGGTCGGCTCACGGCCGCGCCGTCGCCGCCGGACAGTGGGCCTGGGCCGAGTGGGACGCCCTGGTGCGGCTGCACCGCCTCGGCATCCCGGTGCCCTACCCGGTGCAGCTCGACGGCACCGAGATCCTGATGGAGTGGATCGCCGTCGACGGGGAGACCGCGCCGCGGCTCGCGCAGGTCCGACCCGACCGGGCGCTGCTGGGGTCCTACTACGCCCAGCTGGCCGACGTGCTCGCCGAGCTCGCCCGGCACGGCCTGGTCCACGGCGACCTCTCGGCGTACAACGTGCTGGCGGCGGGGGAGCGGCTGGTCGTCATCGACCTGCCGCAGCTCGTCGACCTCGTCGCCAACCCGGCCGGCCCCGACTTCCTGCTGCGCGACTGCACGAACGTCTGCCGGTGGTTCCGTGCGCGCGGCCTCGACGTCGACGAGCACGCGCTCTTCGCCGAGGTGATGGCGCACGCCTTCTGAGGAACGACGAAGCCCCGGGCCAGTGATCACTGACCCGGGGCTCTCGTTGGGGTGAGTAACGGGACTTGAACCCGCGACATCCGCCACCACAAGGCGGCGCTCTACCAGCTGAGCTATACCCACCACGACGTCCGGACCCTGGGGCCCGGAGCCGAGAGGGAGTCTAGACGAATCCGCCCGGCTGCTACGAATCGGCCCCGCTGCCGGTCAGCGAGCCGCCGTGGCGCCGGGCGATCTCCTTGGCCGTGGCCGAGTCGGGGCCGGGGGTGGGCACGAAGACGGCGTCGCGGTAGAACCGCAGCTCCTCGATGCTCTCCTGGATGTCGGCGAGCGCCCGGTGGTTGCCGCCCTTGGTCGGGGCGTTGTAGTAGGCGCGCGGGAACCAGCGACGCGAGAGCTCCTTGATCGAGGAGACGTCGACGAGGCGGTAGTGCAGCGCCTGCTCGAGCTCGGGCATGTCGCGGCTGATGAAGGCGCGGTCGGTGGCCACGGAGTTGCCGGCCAGCGGCGGCCGCGAGCCGTCGGGGCACTGGGAGCGGATGTAGGTCAGCACCGCGTCCTGCGCCGCCTCGAGCGTGACGCCGTGCGCGAGCTCGTCGAGCAGGCCCGAGGAGGTGTGCATGTCGCGGACGAAGTCGACCATCTGCTCCAGCGCCTCGGCCGGGGGCTTGATGACGACGTCGACCCCCTCGCCGAGCACGTTGAGGTCGAAGTCGGTGACCAGGGCGGCCACCTCGACCAGGGCGTCGTGCTCGAGGTCGAGCCCGGTCATCTCGCAGTCGATCCACACCAGTCGCTCGGTCACAACGACTCAGCCTACTCACGGACGGCGCTCATGCTCCCCCCAGCGTCGCGGCCTACGGTGAGGGCGTGCGCGGTTGGCTCGGACTCCTCGCCCGCCTGCTGGTGGGTGGGGTCTGGCTGTACGCCGGGTGGCTGAAGGTCGGCGACCCGGAGGCCAGCACCACCGCGGTGCGCGCCTACCAGCTGCTCCCGCTCGACGTCGCCGACGCGGTCGGCCGGGTGCTCCCGGCCCTGGAGATCGGGGTCGGCCTGCTGCTCGTGCTGGGGCTGCTCGCCCGCTGGGCGGCCGTGGTCTCGGTGCTGCTGCTGGCCGCGTTCGTCATCGGCATCGTCTCGGTGTGGGTGCGCGGCATCCCCATCGACTGCGGCTGCTTCGGCGGGGGCGGCTACGACCCGGACGCGTTCGCGCAGTACCCCTGGGAGATCGCCCGCGACGCCGGGCTGCTGCTGGCCTCGGCGTACGTCTTCTGGGCGCGGCGCACCCGCCTCGCGCTCGACAACCTCGTCTTCCCCGCCTGACCCCCCTGGAGGAGCCCGTGCCCACCGCACCCACCGACCCGCCCCGTCGTAGGAGCAGGGCGGCCGAGCTGCGACGCGAGGCCGCGGGGCGGGAGCGGCGCCGGCTGCTGCTGGGGGTGGCGGCGGTCGTCGCCGTGCTCGCCGTCGTCGCGGGCGTCGTGGTGTCCAGCGGTCGCGGCGAGGAGACGCCGCCGCCCAGCGCGGTGCCCGCCCGCGCCGAGGCCCAGGCACTGGTGCTGGGGCCGGAGGACGCCGACCACACCGTCGTCGTCTACGAGGACTTCCTGTGTCCCTACTGCCGTGAGCTGGAGAACGGGTCGCGCGACTTCCTGCGGGCCGACGCGGCCGCCGGCACGGTGCAGGTGGAGTACCGGCCGTTCCAGCTGCTCCAGGACGACTACTCCGAGCGTGCGCTCAACGCGTGGGGCCTGGTGCTGAGCGACGGCACGCCGGAGCAGGCGGCCGCGTTCCACGACAGGCTCTACGACGAGCAGCCCTACGAGGCCAGCTCCAGCAAGCCCGACGACGCGCAGCTCGCCGACTGGGCGCAGGACGCGGGCGTCGAGGACCGGGCGCTGCTGGACCGCATCGAGCAGGGCGAGGTCGACCAGGACTTCGTCGACGCCGCGGACGCCCAGGCCCGGGCGGCCGGCGTGACCGGCACCCCGACCGTGCTGCTCGACGGCAGGCGCGTCGAGGGCTCCTCGATCGGGGCGATCGTCGACTCCCTCGAGCGCACCCTCGCCGACTCCTGAGCCGGCCCGCTGCCATGCTGGCGCCATGTCCCAGGACCTCCTCACCGGCCGGCTCGACGCGTTCGTGGCTGGGCTGCCCAAGGCCGAGCTGCACGTGCACCACGTCGGGTCCGCGTCGCCGCGCATCGTCGGCGAGCTCGCGCAGCGTCACCCCGGCACGGTGCCGTCGGACCCCGACGCGCTGGCGGACTTCTTCCGGTTCCGCGACTTCGCGCACTTCATCGAGGTCTACCTCGCGGTGGTCGACCTGATCCGCACCCCCGAGGACGTCCGCCTGCTCACCTACGAGGTGGCGCGTGAGCTCGCGACCGGCCAGCAGGTGCGGTACGCCGAGCTGACGCTCACCCCGCACACGTCGGTGCTCGCCGGCGTGCCGATCGAGGCCTACACCGAGGCCGTCGAGGACGCGCGGGTCGCCGCCGAGCGCGACTTCGGCCTGGTGCTGCGGTGGATCTACGACATCCCCGGCGAGCTGGGCGTCCCCGGCGCGGACGCCACCCTGGGCTACGTCCTCGACCACGCTCCCGACGCACTGGTCGCGCTCGGGCTGGGCGGGCCGGAGATCGGCGTACCCCGGCCGCAGTTCCAGCCCCACTTCGACGCCGCGCGCGCCGCCGGGTTCCACTCGGTCCCGCACGCGGGGGAGACGACCGGCCCGCAGACCGTCTGGGACGCCGTACGCCTGCTCGGCGCGGAGCGGGTCGGCCACGGCACGTCGGCCGCGCAGGACCCGGAGCTGCTCACCCACCTCGCCGAGCAGCGGATCCCGCTCGAGGTCTGCCCCTCCTCCAACGTCGCGACCCGGGCCGTCGCCTCGCTGGCCGACCACCCGCTGCCGCAGTTCGTCGAGGCCGGGGTGCGGGTGACGATCAACAGCGACGACCCGCCGATGTTCGGCACCACCCTGAACCGGGAGTACGCCGTGGCCGTCGACCTGCTCGACCTCGACGAGCGTGGCGTCGCCGACCTGGCCCGCACCGCGGTCGAGGTCTCCTTCGCCCCGGACGACGTCCGCGCCCGGGTGCTCGGCGAGATCGACGACCACCTGGCCGGCGCAGCGGGGTAGTCAGCGCGCGCGCAGCTGCACGCGGCCCGGTGGTGGTGGCGCAGCGGTGGCGCAGTGGCGCCCCCGGCAGGACTCGAACCTGCGACCTAGAGATTAGAAGGCTCTTGCTCTATCCAGCTGAGCTACGGAGGCGTGGTCGGCCGTGGCCGACGCGGGACCAGTCTGCCGCACCGCGGACGTGGGCGGGCTCAGCCCAGCTCGCGGCCGAGCACGTCGAGGAACTCCTCGGCCATGCCGAGCTGCTGGACGAGCTTCTCGCGCCGGGCGGCGGCGTCCTCCAGGACGGCCGCGAGGCGCTCGCGGGGGGCGGTGGCGCTGGTCGGGTCGGCGCGCAGCGCCTCGAGGTCGCGCATCGCGACCGCCATCTGCTCGAGGGTGAACCCGAGCGGCTTCATCCGGCGGATCACCAGGATCTTCTCGACGTCGGCCTCGGTGTAGAGCCGGAAGCCGCCGTCGGTGCGACCCGAGGGGCGCAGCAGGCCCACCTCGTCCCAGTGGCGCAGGCTGCGCAGCGACAGCTCGGTCCGCGCGGCCACCTCACCGATGTGCATCACGGGTCCTCCTGGTCGCTCGATTTCAACCCTGCCGCTACGTGAGAGTACGATCTGGGTCGGTCTTCGCCGGCGACGACGCCGGCCCGCGCGGCCACCGCGCCCGCCCATCCTCTCCCCACCCACGCACCCGCCCGCGCGCGCCGTACGCCGCTGGCCCCGAACGGAGCCCCACGTGAGCACGTCCACGCCCGCCCCCACCGTCCGGAGCGCACTGCGCTCGCCGCGGCTGCTGCGCACCGAGGTGCTCGCCGGCCTCGTGGTCGCGCTGGCCCTGATCCCCGAGGCGATCTCGTTCTCGATCATCGCCGGCGTCGACCCGCGGGTCGGGCTGTTCGCGTCCTTCACGATGGCGGTCTCGATCTCGTTCCTCGGCGGCCGCCCCGCGATGATCTCGGCGGCGACCGGTGCGGTCGCACTGGTCGTCGCACCCGTCGTGCGCGACCACGGCTTCGACCACCTCATCGCCACCGTGCTCCTCGGCGGGGTGCTCCAGGTCGCGCTCGGCCTGGGCGGTGTCGCGCGGCTGATGCGGTTCATCCCTCGCTCGGTGATGGTCGGCTTCGTCAACGCGCTGGCGATCCTCATCTTCACCGCGCAGCTGCCGCACCTCATCGACGTGCCGTGGGCGGTCTACCCGATGGTCGCGGTGGGCATCGCGGTCATCGTCGGCCTGCCGCGGATCAGCTCGGTGGTGCCCTCCCCGCTGGTCGCGATCGTGGCGCTGACCGGGTTCGCGCTGCTCACCGGCCTGCGGGTGCCCGACGTCGGCGACGAGGGCGCGCTGCCCGACAGCCTGCCGTCGCTGTTCGTCCCCGACGTGCCGTGGACGCTGGAGACGCTGCGGATCATCGCCCCCTACGCCCTGGCGATGGCGCTCGTCGGCCTGCTGGAGTCGCTGCTGACCGCCAAGCTCGTCGACGACGTCACCGACACCGGGTCGGACAAGACCCGGGAGGCCTGGGGCCAGGGTGCCTCCAACATCGTCACCGGGTTCTTCGGCGGCATGGGCGGCTGCGCGATGATCGGCCAGACCATGATCAACGTGAAGGTCTCGGGCGCCCGCACCCGGCTCTCCACCTTCCTCGCCGGCGTCTTCCTGCTCGTGCTCGTCGTCGGCTTCGGCGACGTCGTGGCGCTGATCCCGATGGCCGCGCTGGTCGCGGTGATGGTGATGGTCTCGGTCGGCACCTTCGACTGGCACAGCGTCCGGCCGGCGACGCTGCGACGGATGCCGCGCTCGGAGACCCTGGTGATGCTCGCCACGGTGGTGGTCACCGTGACCACCCACAACCTGGCGATCGGCGTGGTGGTCGGCGTGGCCGTCGCGACGACGCTGTTCGCCCGGCGGGTGGCGCACGTGACCCGCACCGAGCGCGAGGTCCGCCAGGACCCCGACGGCGGCAGCACGGCCGTCTACACCGTCACCGGCGAGCTCTTCTTCGCCTCCAGCAACGACCTGACCACGCAGTTCCGGTACGCCGAGGACCCCGCCCGGGTCGTCGTCGACCTGTCGGCCGCGCACGTGTGGGACGCCTCGACGGTCGCCTCCCTCGACGCGATCACGACCAAGTACGCCCGCCGCGGAGCGAGCGTCGAGATCGTGGGCCTCGACGGCCACAGCGCCGAGCGCCACGACCGTCTCACCGGCCGGCTGCCCAGCCACTGAGCCGGGCGGGCGTCGACTAGCGTCGACCGGCCTGGGTACGCCGTACCCGGACCGACCACCTTCGACGACCCGGGAGGACCGATGCAGCCCGACCTGATCGGCGGCCGCTACCGCGTCGACTCCGTGATCGGTCGCGGCGGCATGGGCACCGTCTGGTCCGCCCACGACGAGACGCTGCACCGCGTCGTCGCGGTCAAGCAGGTGGGCCGGCTGCCCGGGGAGTCCGTGACCGACACCGCGCGGGCGATGCGCGAGGCGCGCTCGTCGGCCGGCCTCAACCACCCCCACGTGGTCACCGTCTTCGACGTCGTCGAGGAGGCCGGGTCGCTGTGGCTGGTGATGGAGCTGGTGCCCGGCCGGTCGCTGTCGCAGATCATCAAGCAGGACGGCCCGCTGGACCCCGCGCAGGTCGCCGAGATCGGGGCGCAGGTCGCCGACGGCCTCGCTGCGCTGCACGCGGAGGGCACGGTCCACCGCGACGTCAAGCCCGGCAACGTGCTGGTACGCCACGACGGCGTGGCCAAGATCAGCGACTTCGGCATCGCCCGCACCGCCGGCGACGCGACGCTGACCCACGCCGGCAGCATGACCGGCACCCCGACGTACTTCTCCCCGGCCCTGGCCCGTGGCGCCTCGCCCACGCCCGAGGACGACGTGTGGGCGCTCGGGGCCACGCTGTACGCCGCGGTCGAGGGCAGCCCGCCGTACGAGCAGCAGCCCAACCCGATCGCGGTGCTGCACGAGATCGTCTCCACCCCGCCGCGACCCCCCGTGCGCGCGGGCGTGCTGGACCGGGCGCTGGAGGGCATGCTCGACCGCGACCCCGGGTCGCGCTGGTCGATGGCCGAGGCCGCCCACGTGCTGCGCCGCCTGGCCGACCAGCACCGCGAGGACGCGACGCTGCACCAGACCCGGGAGCGGACCGTCGCGCCCACCCCCGACCCCACCCCCGAGCCCCGTCGCGAGCCCCGTCGCGAGCCCGAGCCCGTACGGCGGCCGGTCGTGGTCGCGCCCACCCCGGCCGCGGACCGTCGTCCCGAGCGGTCCGGCGGACGCCGGCCCTGGCCGCTGCTCCTCGCCGCGCTGCTGGTCGTCGGCCTGGTGGCCGGTGCCTGGCTGGTGGCCCGCCAGCTCGGGGACGGCGACGCGGGAGCGGGCGCCGCGGACCCGTCGTCCTCGGCCAGCCCGTCGCCGGAGCAGACCGAGGAGTCCGAGACCGGGGAGGCCAGCCCCAGCCCGTCACCCACGGGCTCGCCCTCGGAGTCCGCCGATCCGGCCGCGGCCGGTGAGGTCGAGGCCAAGGAGCAGGTGGTGCGCGACTACTACGCCGCAGCGCCCGGTGGCAGCGACGAGGCGTGGGCGCTGCTCGGCCCGAGCCTGCAGGAGCAGGGCCGGGCCTCCTACAACCGGTTCTGGCGCGGCATCGAGGCCGTCGACGTGCAGCAGGTCAGCGCCACCGAGGGCAGCGACGAGGTGCAGGTGCGGCTGGTCTACCGCCGCGCCGACGGCAGCACCTCGACCGAGAACAAGGTCGAGGGCCTGGTCGAGGACGGCCAGGGCGGCTACCTGATCGACACCGACCGACCGGCAGGCTGAGCCGGCGCCGCGGGCTCAGCCCCGCAGCCGGCCCATCCACTCCTCGATCGCGTCGGGCTCGCGGGGGAGCGCCTCGGAGAGGTTGCGGCTGCCGTCCGCGGTGACGACCAGGTCGTCCTCGATGCGGATGCCGATGCCGCGCAGCTCTGCCGGCACCAGCAGGTCGTCCTCCTGGAAGTACAGCCCCGGCTCGACGGTCAGGACCATGCCCTCCTCGAGCGGGCCCCCGGGGTACGTCGCCGGGTCGGTCGCGGCGCAGTCGTGCACGTCCATGCCGAGCATGTGGCTGGTGCCGTGCAGCGTCCAGCGGGCGTAGACCCGGCTGTCGGGGGAGAGGGCCTCCTCGGGGCTGACCGGCAGCAGGTCGAGGTCGGCCAGGCCGTGGGCCAGCACCCGCATCGCGGCCTCGTGCGGCGCCCGGAAGGCGTTGCCCGGCCGCACGGCGTCGATGCCGGCGCGCTGCGCCTGGAGCACCAGGGTGTAGAGGTCGCGCTGGAGCGGCGTCCAGCGCCCGTCGACCGGCAGCGTCCGGGTGACGTCGGCGGTGTGCAGCGAGGTCGCCTCGGCGCCCATGTCGAGCAGCACCAGGGTGCCGGGCGCCAGCCGCCCGGTGTTCTCGATCCAGTGCAGCGTGGTGGCGTGGGAGCCGCCGCCCACGATCGAGTCGTAGCCGAGGTCGTTGCCCATCGCGCGGGCGCGGCGGAAGAAGGTGCCCTCGATCCAGCGCTCGCCGAGCTCGAGCGCGCGGTCCCACTCGCGCACGGCGTCCTCGAAGCCGAGCGTGGTGATGTCGCAGGCGGCCTGGAGCTCGTCGAGCTCCCACTCGTCCTTGACCAGTCGCAGCTCCGAGAGCACCCGCGCGAGCTCCTGGTCGCGGCCCTCGTCGGCGGACACGAGCCCGTCGACCCGGGCGTCGACGCCGCGCAGCACGCGGGTCTTGGCCGAGCCCGTCAGCCGGTCGGGCAGCTCGTCGACGTGGCGGGTCTCCAGGCCCAGGCTGTCCGAGAGCTCGCGCAGCGACGGCCGGCTGCCGGCCCAGAGCTCGCCGTACTGCCGGTCGCGGAAGAACTCGTCGGTCTCCCGCGAGCTGCGCGGGCGGGCGTAGAGCACGCTCTCGCCGGACTCGACCACCAGCACGGCGTCGGAGGTCTGGTTGCCGCTGAGGTGGGTGTGGGCGGTCTCGGCGCGGAAGCGGTAGTCGGTGTCGTTGGCCCGGACCTTGAAGCCACCGGCCGGCACGACGAGCCGCTCGCCGTCGAACTGCTCGGCCAGCCGCTGGCGCCGGGCCGCGGCCCAGGGCACCACCGGGTGGGCCGTCAGCGCCTGCTCGCGGTCGGCCCAGCCGGTGCGCATGAAGGCCGCGTAGGCGTCCGGGACCGGCGGGTCGTGGCTCTCGACGTGCTGCTCGCCCTGGTTCTCGCTCACCGGGTCATGCTACGTCCGGCGCCGGTCGCCACGCCGATACGCTGTCGGCCATGCAACGACGCCGCAGCTCCGCCGCGTTCACCGTCGTGGTCTCGGTCGTGCTGGTCGTCGGGGCGCTGGTGATGGGCCTGGTGCTCTTCCTCAGCGGCACCCCCGGGGCGCTCGTCGTGGGCCTCGTCCTGGCGGCGCTGCCCGTCGCCCCGCTCATCGGGGTCTACATGTGGCTGGACCGCTACGAGCCCGAGCCGCGCTCCCTGCTGCTGCTGGCGCTGGGCTGGGGCGCCTTCGTGGCCACCTCGGTCGCGCTGCTGCTGCAGCTCGCCGACACCGCCGTGCTGGGCACGGGGGAGGGGTTCGCCTCGGCCGTGGTCGCACCGGTGACCGAGGAGGCCACCAAGGGCCTGTTCATCCTGCTGCTGCTGTTCTTCCGGCGCCACGAGCTCGACGGCGTCCTCGACGGCCTGGTGTACGCCGGCATGGTCGGCATCGGCTTCGCCTTCACCGAGAACATCCTCTACCTGACCTCGGCGTACGCCGGCGAGGACGGGATGCCCGGTGGCTTCGCCGACGCGGTCGGGCTGTTCGTGGTGCGCGGCATCTTCAGCCCGTTCGCCCACCCCTTCTTCACCTCCTTCATCGGCATCGGCGTGGGCCTCGCGGTCACCAGCCGCAGCTGGGCGGTGCGCGTGCTCGGGCCCCTGGTCGGCTACCTGCTCGCCGTGGCGGCCCACGGCGCCTGGAACGGCTCGCTGGTCCTGGACGACGGCGCCAACGCGTTCGCGACGTACCTCTTCTTGATGGTCCCGGCCTTCCTGCTGCTCAGCGGCTTCGCGATCTGGTCGCGCCGCCGCGAGCGCGCGGTGCTGACCCGCGCGCTCGACGACTGCGCCCGCCGCGGCTTCCTCGACCCTGCCGAGGTGCCCTGGCTGGCCCGCATCTCCGCGCGCCGCTTCGCCCGTCGGTACGCCGAGCGCGCCGGCGGGCAGCAGGGCCGTCGGGTGATGACGACCTACCAGAACGAGGCGATCGAGCTGGGCTTCCTGCACCACCGCTACCTGCGGGGCGTCGCGCCGGCGGACTTCTCCGCCCGCGGCCAGTCGCACGTCGAGGTGATGCGGGCGCTGCGGCCCGGCCTGCTCTGGCCGCAGCCCACCGCCGGTGCGCAGCCCCGGCTGCCCGTGGTCGAGCAGCAGTCGCGGGGTGACCGATGAGCGACCCGACCACGATGCTCGAGGTGCTCGACCGGCTCCGGACCGTGCTGACCGAGGTGCGGCTGCCGCTCGAGGTCACCGACGTCGCGGCCCAGCGCACCCGCAGCCGCGAGCTCGCCGAGCAGCTCGAGGACTACGTGCTGCCGCGGCTGCGCCAGATCGACGCCCCGCTCCTGGCGGTGGTCGGCGGCTCCACCGGCGCCGGCAAGTCGACGCTGGTCAACTCCCTGGTCGGTCGCGCCATCAGCGAGCCGGGCGTGCTGCGCCCCACCACGCGCAGCCCGGTGCTGGTGCACCACCCCGACGACGCCGGCTGGTTCGACCAGCAGCGGGTGCTGCCCGACCTGGAGCGCACCGCCCGGGCCACCGACGACCCGGGCGCGCTGCGCCTGGTCGCCGCCGACACCGTGCCGCAGGGCCTGGCCCTGCTCGACGCCCCCGACATCGACTCCGTCGAGGAGCGCAACCGCACCCTGGCCACCCAGCTGCTGGCGGCGGCCGACCTGTGGCTGTTCGTCACCTCCGCCGCGCGGTACGCCGACCAGGTGCCGTGGGACTTCCTGCGCACCGCCGCCGAGCGCAGCGCCGCGGTGGCGATCGTGCTCGACCGCACCCCGCCCGAGGCGGTCGTGGAGGTCTCCCACGACCTCGCCCGGATGCTCAGCGCCCGGGGCCTGCGCGACTCCCCGCTGTTCACCGTCGAGGAGGCGCCGCTCGACGCGGCCGGCCTGCTGCCCGGCTCGGCCGGGGTCGAGGAGATCCGCGGCTGGCTCGCCGACCTCGGGGCCGACGCCGAGGCCCGCAGCCAGGTGGTGCGCCAGACCCTGGACGGCGCCATCCGCACCGTGGCCAAGGACAGCTTCGCGATCGCCCAGGCGTGCGAGGCGCAGTCGGCTGCCCGGGCCTCGTTGCTGACCGACGTCGACGCGGCGTACGACCACGCGGTGCGAGAGGTCGACGAGGCCACCGCCGACGGCACCCTGCTGCGCGGCGAGGTGCTCGCCCGCTGGCAGGACTTCGTCGGCACCGGCGAGATGATGCGGGCGCTGGAGTCGCGCATCAGCTGGCTGCGCGACCGCGTCACCAACGTGCTGCGCGGCAAGCCGCAGCAGGCCGAGCGGGTCACCGTGGCGCTGGAGACCGGGCTGCAGTCGCTGCTGCTCGAGCACGCCGAGGCCGCTGCCGAGCGGGCCGACGCCGCCTGGCGGGCCGGTCCCGCCGGCCGGCAGGTCCTCGACGCGGGCGGTCGCGACCTGTCCCGGGCGTCGCGGGAGTGCCGCGAGCGCGGCGAGCGACTGGTGCGCGACTGGCAGCAGGGCGTGCTGGAGCTGGTGCGCAGCGAGGGGGCCGAGAAGCGCAGCACGGCACGGTTCCTGGCCTTCGGCGTCAACGGCCTCACCGTCGCGCTGATGGTCGTGGTCTTCGCCTCGACCGGTGGGCTGCTCGGTGCCGAGGTCGGCATCGCGGGCGGGTCCGCCGTGGTCGGGCAGAAGCTGCTGGAGGCCGTGTTCGGCGACCAGGCGGTGCGCCGTCTCGCCGAGGCCGCCCGCACCGACCTCGAACGACGGGTGCGCGAGCTGATGGACCACGAGCGCGCCCGCTTCGTGGAGCTGCTGCAGGGCCTCGACACCGGGGAGGACGCCGCGGCCGAGCTGCGCGAGCTGGCCCGTCGCGTCGACGACCTCCGGTTCGCCGGTCGCGGGGGCGCCTCGTGAGCGGCGTGGTGGAGGGCGCGCGGCGGCTGCTGCGGCGCAACGACCGGCTCGAGGAGCGCGTCGCCGGTCTCGAGGCGGCGGCCGAGGCCTCCCGCGGGCGGCTGGAGGACGACGTCGTCGACCGTGCCGACGCGGTGGTGCGCCGGGCCGGCACCCGGCTGCGGCTGGCCGGTGGGCACACCGTGGTGGCGCTGGCCGGCGCGACCGGGTCGGGCAAGTCCTCGACGTACAACGCGCTGGTGGGGCTCGACATCGCCGCCACCGGCGTACGCCGCCCGACCACGTCGCACGCGGCCTCGTGCACCTGGGGCGAGGACCCCGCCACCGAGCTGCTCGACTGGCTCGAGGTGCCGCCGCGCCACCGGGTGGTGCGCGACTCGCTGCTGGACGACGCGGTGCGCGACGAGCACGCCGCGCTGGAGGGGCTGGTGCTGCTCGACCTGCCCGACCACGACTCGACCGAGGTCGCCCACCACCTCGAGGTGGAGCGGCTGATCGCGATGACCGACCTGATGGTCTTCGTCCTCGACCCCCAGAAGTACGCCGACGCCGCGCTGCACCGCCGCTTCCTGGCGCCCCTGGCCACCCACCGCGAGGTGATGCTGGTCGTGCTCAACCACGTCGACCGGGTGCCGGCCGAGCGTCGCGACGCCGTGATGGGCGACGTGCGCCGGCTGCTCGAGCTCGACGGGCTCGCGGGCGTGCCGCTGCTCGCCACCTCGGCGCGCACCGGTGAGGGGATCGCCGAGCTGCGGGGCGAGATCACCACCCGGGTGCGCGACAAGGCCGCCTCCCGCGCCCGGCTCGCCGGCGACGTCACCGCGGCCGCCGACCGGCTCGGCGAGGCCACCGGCGCGGCCGACCCGCGCGAGCTGCGCGAGAAGGACCGGCGCGGCCTCCACGACGCGCTCGCCGACGCCGCGGGCGTCCCCGTCGTCGTCGACGCCGTGGCGCGGGCCACCACGGTCCGCGGCCGGCAGGCCACCGGGTGGCCGGTCACGGCGTGGCTCTCGCGCTTCCGGCCCGACCCGCTGCGCCGGCTGCACCTCGACCGCCGCACCAGCGGCAAGGACCTCGTCGTCGCGGCGCGTTCCTCGCTGCCGGGCCCGGGCCAGGTGCAGCACGCCCGGGTGGAGTCCGCGGTGCGCGGCCTCAGCGACCGGGTCTCCGAGGGACTGTCCCCGGGCTGGTCGCGCGCGGTGCGCCGCGCCTCGACCTCGCGCTTCGAGGAGCTCGACGACCGGCTCGACCGGGTGGCCGGCACCACCGACCTCGGCATGGACGGGCTGCCGGCCTGGACCCGCGGCGTCCGCGTGCTGCAGCTGGCGCTGCTCGTCGCGGCCGTGGTCGGGGCCGTCTGGCTCGGGGCCCTGGCGACCTTCTCCTACCTCCAGCTGCCGCAGCCCGGGTCACCGGACTGGCGTGGCTTCCCGGTGCCGACGCTGCTGCTGGTGGGCGGGGTGGTGCTGGGCGTCGGGCTAGCGCTGCTGTGCCGGCTGCTGGTCGCCCTCACGGCGCGGTCCCGTGCCCGCAAGGCGGAGAAGCGGCTGCGCGTGGGCGTCGTCCAGGTGGCCGACGACCTGGTCGTCGGTCCCCTCCAGGCCGAGCTCGACGCACACCGCCGCGCGGTCGAGGGCCTGCGCGCGGCCCGCCGCTAGCGCCTCATCCGCGCCACCTCGCCTCCACAGGGCCCCGCGGGACGGTCACGGTCCACAGCCCGGGTGACCGGGGGTGCGGCCGGCCGCTCCGAGGGCTGCACTGGCCCCTCGAGCAAGCACCCTGGAGGAGAGCCGTGAACGAGACCACCGTGACCGTGATGGGCTGGGTCGGCGGCGACGTCGACCTGCGCGACGTGGGGGAGAGCCAGGTGGCGTCGTTCCGCGTCGCCTCCACCCCGCGCTACCAGCGCCAGGGCGAGTGGGTCGACGGGCCCACGTCGTGGTTCACCGTCAACTGCTGGCGCGGCCTGGCGCGCAACGTCGCCGGGTCCGTACGCCGCGGCGACGCCGTCGTGGTCCACGGCCGGCTCCGCGTCGACACCTGGACCCGCGAGGACGGCTCGACCTCGACCACGGTGGTCCTCGACGCCACCTCGGTCGGCCACGACCTCAACCGCGGCACCAGCACCTTCGCCCGACCGGTGCGGCAGTCCGGTGAAGCGGGGCCGTCCGGGCCGTCGGGGGACGGGGCGGCGGGGCCGTCGGGGGACGGGGCGGCGGAGGTGGACCGGCCGGCGGCCTAGGGTCGGTCCCGCGGGTCGCGGGCCCCGTCGGTGACCGTCAGTCCCGGACCGTGGGTGCGCTCCACGTCGCGGCCCGGCGGACCACGTCGTCGGGCACGCGGTCGTGGGAGTCGGGGTTGCTGACCACCCCGTCGCAGGCGCGGCGCAGCGGCAGCGTGCCCGCCCACGCTCCGGCTGCCACGTCCTCGGCGTCGTCGCCGACGTCGCCCGCGCGCACCTTGACCGACGCCTCCGCGAGCGGCACCGCGAGCACCACGGTCGCGGCCAGCTCCTTGCGGGTCGTCGGGCGCAGCGTCGCGGCCCGGCCGGGCACCACCTGGTCGACGATGCCGTCGAGGGCGCGGTGCCGCTCGGCCTCGTCGGTCACCAGCCGGGCGCGGCCCAGGACCACGGCCGAGCGGTAGTTCATCGAGTGGTGGAACGCCGACCGGGCGAGCACCAGGCCGTCGAGCTCGGTGACGGTCACGCACACCTCGGTGCCGTCCATCCGGCCCAGCCAGCCGGCGGCCACCGACCCGTGCAGGTAGAGCGTGCCGGCCTCGTCGGGCCCGGCCGGGTCCACGGCGTACGCGCTGGGGAGCACGACGGGCCGGCCGTCGCGGACCAGGCCGACGTGCGCGACGAGCCCGTCGGCGAGCAGGGCGTGCAGCGACTCCCGGTCCGTGCGGCCGCGCTCGCGGAGCCGGGTCAGCCGGGTGCCGGGGGTCGAGGACAGGGCGGGGGAGGTCATGGGTCCAGCCTGGGTGCCAAGTGGACCGGTGTCATGGTCCACTTCAGGATCAGATCAGCAGTCCAGTCAGGAGTCCGTCGTGGCCCACCCCAGCCTGCCGCTCCGCCCGCTGGACCGCACCGACCCGGCGCCGCTGCCGGCGCAGGTGGCGGCCCAGGTGCGGGCGCTGGTGCTCGGCGGCACCCTCGCGCTGCACGACCGGCTGCCGGGCTCGCGCACGCTCGCGGTCGAGCTGGGCGTGTCCCGCGCCGTGGTGCAGCAGGCCTACGACCAGCTGGTCGCGGAGGGCTGGGCGGCCGCCCGCCACGGGTCGGGCACGGTCGTCGCCTCCACCGGGCTGGTGCCGAGGTCGCCGCGTGGTCCGCGCGCCCCGCGGCCCCGGGCCGACCTCGTCCGCCTGGACACGGGCACGCCGTGGGTCGACCCGCGGCAGCGCGCCGGGTGGCGCCGGGCGTGGCGCGAGGTGTCGGCGGCCAGGCCTCCGCGCGGCTACGAGGACCCACGCGGGCTGCTCGCCCTGCGCGAGGCGATCGCCGAGCGGCTGGCGCGCACCCGCGGGCTGGTGGTGCACCCCGACGAGGTGATGACCACGACCGGCACCACCGACGCGCTCCGCCACCTGCTGCTGTGCCTGCCGGGCGGCGCGGTCGCCGTCGAGGACCCGGGCTACCGAGCGGTGGTGGCCCTGGCCGGGGCCCTGGGTCGCGAGGTGGTCGACCTGGTGCCGGGACGGGCCCCGGCGTCGCTGGCCGGCTGCGCCGCGGCGTACCTCACCCCGGCGCACCAGCACCCGCTCGGGACGGTGCTGCCCGCCCCGGCCCGACTGGCGACGCTGGAGGTCGCCCGGGCGTCGGGGACGCTGGTGGTCGAGGACGACTACGACTCGGAGTTCCGCTGGGACGTCGCGCCCGTGCCGGCGATGGCGGCGCTGGACCGCGAGCGGGTCGCCTACGTCGGCACCGCCTCGAAGTCGGTGTCACCGAGCCTGCGGCTGGGGTGGGTGGTGGCGCCGCCGGCGGTCCACGAGCGGGTCGTCGCGCTGCGCGCCGCCACCCACGACGCGGTGCCGTGGCCGGTGCAGCGGGCGTTCCTGTCGCTGCTGCGCGACGGGTACGTCGACCGCGTGGTCCGTGCCGGACGTCGGGTGTACGCCGCCCGGCTGCCGCGGGTGGTGGCGGCGCTGTCGCCCCACGCCGAGCTGACGGCGCCGCCGGCCGGCATGTACGTCGCCTGGCGGATGCCGGCCGACCGGGCACGGGCGGCCCGCGACGCCGCCCGCGAGGCCGGGTTCGAGGTCCCGCTGCTGTCCGACTACTGCCGCCGTGCGGGCGACACCGGCCTCGTGCTGGGGGTGGGCGGCTGCACCGACGAGGAGCTCGACCGGGCGCTGGCCGCGCTGGTGACGGGGCTCGAGCGGGGTGGGGCGCCGGCCGACGCGGGTGCGAGCGTGGGCGCACCTGCGGGGAGCCCTTAGGCTGGGACCACCATGGCTGACTACGTCTACACGCTCTACAACGTCCGCAAGGCCCACGGCGACAAGGTGGTGCTCGACAACGTCACGCTGTCGTTCCTGCCCGACGCCAAGATCGGCGTCGTCGGACCCAACGGCACCGGCAAGTCCACCCTGCTGAAGATCATGGCGGGGCTCGACCAGGCCAACAACGGCGACGCGATGCTCGCCCCCGACGCCACCGTCGGCATGCTGCAGCAGGAACCGCCGCTCTCCGAGGGCCGGACCGTGCTGGAGAACGTCGAGGAGGCGGTCGGCGAGATCAAGGGCAAGCTCGACCGCTACAACGCCATCTCCGAGGAGCTGGCCGACCCCGACGCGGACTACGACACCCTGCTCGCCGAGATGGGCGACCTGCAGACCGACCTCGACCACGCGAGCGCGTGGGACCTCGACAGCCGGCTCGACCAGGCGATGGACGCGCTGCGCTGCCCGCCGCCGGACGCGATCGTCGACCACCTCTCCGGTGGTGAGCGACGCCGCGTGGCGCTGTGCAAGCTGCTGCTGCAGCAGCCCTCGCTGCTGCTGCTCGACGAGCCCACCAACCACCTCGACGCCGAGTCCGTGGCCTGGCTCGAGGGCCACCTGGCCAACTACCCGGGCGCCGTCCTGGCCGTGACCCACGACCGCTACTTCCTCGACAACGTCGCGACCTGGATCCTCGAGCTCGACCGCGGTCGCGCGCACCCCTACGAGGGCAACTACACGACCTACCTCGAGACCAAGAAGGACCGCCTCAAGATCGAGGGCGCCAAGGACGCCAAGCGCGCGAAGGCGCTCGAGCGCGAGCTGGAGTGGGTCCGGTCCAACGCCAAGGCGCGGCAGACCAAGAGCCGCTCGCGACTGGCGCGCTACGAGGAGATGGCGGCCGAGGCCGACCGGATGCGCAAGATCGACACCTCGGAGATCAACATCCCCGCCGGTCCCCGGTTGGGCGACGTCGTCCTCGAGGCCGAGCACCTCGGCAAGGGGTTCGACGGCCGCACCCTGATCGACGACCTGGGCTTCTCGCTCCCGCGTGCCGGCATCGTCGGCGTGATCGGCCCCAACGGCGTCGGCAAGACCACGCTGTTCCGGATGATCGTGGGCCAGGAGGAGCCCGACAAGGGCACCCTCGACGTCGGCAAGACGGTCAAGATCTCCTACGTCGACCAGAGCCGCGGCGGCATCGACCCGAACAAGAACGTCTGGGAGGTCGTCTCCGACGGCCTGGACTTCATCAAGGTCGCCAACTTCGAGATGAACTCCCGCGCCTACGTCGCGTCGTTCGGATTCAAGGGCCCCGACCAGCAGAAGAAGGCCGGCGTGCTGTCCGGTGGCGAGCGCAACCGGCTCAACCTGGCGCTCACGCTGAAGATGGGCGGCAACATGCTGCTGCTCGACGAGCCCACCAACGACCTCGACGTGGAGACCCTGTCCTCGCTCGAGGACGCGCTGCTGGAGTTCCCGGGATGCGCCGTCATCACCTCGCACGACCGCTGGTTCCTCGACCGCACCGCCACGCACATCCTGGCGTGGGAGGGCACCGAGCAGGACCCGGGCCGCTGGTTCTGGTTCGAGGGCAACTTCGCGGCGTACGAGGCCAACAAGATCGAGCGCCTCGGCATCGAGGCCGCCCGGCCGCACCGGGTCACGCACCGTCGCCTGACCCGCGAGTGACGAGCCGCTGACGAGCCGTCGAGGGCCGGCGCCGCTCAGACCGGGCGCTGGCCCTCGTCACGGATGTCGGACCCGGCCGGCATGTCGCGCAGCAGCCGGTCGCTGACCTCGTCGAAGATCCGCCCGAGTGCGGCGAAGTCCTCCGGGGAGGCCAGGTCGACGAGGTGCTGGCGCACCCCCCGGACGTGCGTGGGTGCGGCGGCCCCCAGCAGGTCGCGTCCCTGCTGCGTCATCACCGCGACGACCCCGCGGCCGTCGGAGGCCGAGGCCTGCCGCTCGACCAGGCCGGCTCGCTCCATCCGGGCGATGGTGTGGGTCACCCGGCTGCGCGAGTGCGACATCGAGTCGGCGAGCAGCGCCATCCGCATCCGGCCGTCCTCGGCCTCGGAGAGGCGCACCAGGATCTCGTACTCGCTGAACGACAGCTGGTGCTCGGCCCGCAGCTCGCGGTCGAGCTGGTGCAGCAGCAGCTCCGAGCCCATGATGAAGGCGCGCCAGGCCTGCTGCTGCCCGGTCTCGAGCCACGTCACCGCGTCGTCCCTACTCCCCATGGGCGGAGTGTAGGTGCGGCGACGCCGGACGAGGCCCACCCCCAGGGGCGTGCCGCGCCCGGCGGGCGTGTCGGGAGGGGTGTCCGGAGCCTCAGACGCGCTCGAGGATCATCGCCATGCCCTGGCCGCCGCCGACGCACATCGTGATCAGTCCGGTGGACTTGTCGTGCCAGTCCAGCGAGTTGAGCATCGTGTTCTGCAGGCGGGCGCCGGTCATGCCGAAGGGGTGACCGACCGCGATCGCGCCGCCGTTGACGTTGAGCCGGTCGAGGTCGATGCCGAGCTCCTGGTACGACGGCACCACCTGCGCGGCGAACGCCTCGTTGATCTCGACGAGGTCGATGTCGCCGATGGACATGCCGGCCAGCGCCAGCGCGCGCTTGGTCGCCTCGACCGGGCCGAGGCCCATGATCTCCGGCGACAGGCCGCTGACGCCGGTGCTGACGATCCGGGCCAGCGGGGTGAGGCCCAGCTCGGCCGCCTTGGTGTCGGACATGACGACCACGGCGGCGGCGCCGTCGTTGAGGCCGCAGCAGTTTCCGGCGGTGACCACGCCGTCGGGCCGGAAGACCGGCTTGAGGCCGGCGACGGACTCGTAGGTGACGCCGGCACGGGGGCCGTCGTCGGTGGACACCACGGTGCCGTCGGGGGTGGTGACCGGGGTGATCTCGCGGGCCCAGAAGCCGTCGGCGATCGCCTTCTCGGCGAGGTTCTGGCTGCGGACGCCGAACTCGTCGAGCTCGCGGCGGTCGAGGCCGCGCAGCTTCGCGACGTTCTCGGCCGTCTGGCCCATGGCGACGTAGATGTCGGGCAGGTCGCCGTCCTCGCGCGGGTCGCGCCAGTCCTGGCCGCCCTCGGCGAGCCTCGCGCTGCGCGACTGGGCGTCGTCGAAGCGGGGGTTGACGGTGCCGGGGAGGTGGTCGGAGGTGCCCTTGGCGAAGCGCGACACCGTCTCGACGCCGGCCGAGACGAAGACGTCGCCCTCGCCCGCGCGGATGGCGTGCAGCGCCATCCGGGAGGTCTGGACCGAGGAGGAGCAGTAGCGGGTGATCGTCGTGCCCGGGACCGAGTCGAGGCCGAGCAGCGTCGCGACGACGCGACCCATGTTGAAGCCGGACTCCCCGCCGGGCAGGCCGCAGCCCAGGATCAGGTCGTCGATGGTGGTCGGGTCCAGCGCCGGGATCTTGTCGAGCGCCGCCCGCACGGCCAGCACGGTGAGGTCGTCGGGCCGGAAGTCCTTGAGCGAGCCCTTGTTGGCGCGCCCGATGGGGGTGCGGGCTGCGGACACGATCACTGCCTCGGGCATGGGTGCTCCCTGCGTCGTACGAGCGGTCTACCGGCCGGTAGCCGCTGGCCAGCCTAGACGCCCGCCCGAGCCCCGCAGCACCGGCTCGGCCGTCGGGGCCGACGGGGGACGGGCTGCGCCCGACGGCCACCTCGCCCTGGGCCACGCGGCCCGCCGGGGCTCTGGCAGCATCGCCGCGTGCCCCACACCTGTGCCGTTCCGCTGCGCTGGGCCGACATGGACCTGCTCGGCCACGTCAACAACGTGACCTACCTCGACTACCTCGCCGAGGCCCGGGCGGCGTTCCTGGCCGACCTCGGCACCGGCCCGGGCCGGGTCACCGGCCACCGCATCGACTTCGCCGCCCCGCTGGTCTTCGGTCGGCGCCCCGCGCTGGTCGACACCTGGGTGGCCGACGTCGACGGGCCGTCGCTGACCCTCGCCCACGAGGTGCGCGACGAGACCCCGGGCGGCAGCGTCACCCACCTGCGCGCCGAGACCACCCTGGTGCTGGCGCAGGAGCCCGACCACACGCTGCGCGCCCGCCTGGAGGACCACCGCGACGACGCCCACCCGTGGCGCGAGGTGCAGGGCGTACGACGTCCGGGCCGCCACCACCTCCCGCTGCAGGTCCGCGGGTCCGACGTCGGGGCCGACGGGCTGGTCCGCGACGACGCGGTCGTGGAGTTCTTCCAGGAGAGCCGCATCCTCTACTTCATGGACCTGCACGAGCGGGGCCAGGACTGGGGCCGCGTCGTGGTGGCGCGCACCGACGTGACGCTCGCCGGCCCGGTGCGGCCGCGCGCGGCGGCGTACGACGTGCAGGCGTGGGTCGCCCACGTCGGGGAGAAGTCGTTCACGGTGCGCTCGGAGCTGCGCGACCCCCTGCTCGATCCCGGGGCCGGGGACGCCGTGCTGGCGACCGGCCTGGTGGTGCTCGTCGGCTTCGACCTCGAGACCCAGCGCCCGGTGGCGCTGACCAGGCAGCAGCGCGAGCGGCTGCACGCCGAGCTGGCCTGAGCCGACCGTCACCGCGCGGGGCGCGGGACCTCCTCGGGCTCCTCCATGGTGTTGACCATGAACTGCGCGGCGTGGGTGACGTAGTCCCAGAACTGCTGGTCCTGCTCCGGCGGCAGCGCCACCTCGTCGAGGGCGTCGCGGAAGTGGCGCAGCCAGTGCTGGGCCGCCGTCGGCGTCACCGCGAACGGGGCGTGGCGCATCCGCAGCCGCGGGTGGCCGCGGCGCTCGGAGTAGGTGGTGGGGCCGCCCCAGTACTGCTCCAGGAACGAGGCGAAGCGGTCCTCGGCCGGGCCCAGGTCGGTCTCGGGGTACATCGGCCGCAGCACCTCGTCCTGCGCCACGCCCGCGTAGAAGCGGTGCACGATGGCGCGGATCGTCGGGCTGCCGCCGATCTCGTCGTAGAAGGTGCTCACCCCCTCATCATGACGGCCCGGCCCTGCGCTCACCGCAGCGAGGTGACGTAGCGGCGGGCCCGGCCGATGCCGCGCAGCGACGACTCCCAGGTGACGCCCACGACGAGCAGGGCCAGCCCGACGGCGCCGATGGTCACCCAGGTCGGGACGACCTGGGCCACCGGCCCGAGGTGGCTCAGGGCCAGCGTCGCGGTCACGGCGGCGCCGATCGCGAACGGCGCGGCCAGCCGCTGGGTGACGCCCCACGCCAGGGTCAGCACGGCGGCGGCGCCCAGGAGCGCGCCGCGCAGCGAGACCGGGTCGGCCAGCGCGAGGAGCAGGCTGGGGACCAGGGCGAGCACCAGCCCGGCACCGAGCACGCGGGTGCTGCCCACCCCGGGGTCCCGGTGCAGCCGGTGGGTTCCGACGGCCAGCAGCAGGGCGGCCGCGGGCAGCGTGACCAGCTCGGGGGCGGTGACCTCGGCGACGACCCGCAGCACGGTCGCGGTGCCGAGCAGCGCGGTGGCGAACCACGAGGCGAGCTCGCGGTCGCGGTGCAGCACCGCGAGCAGCGCGACGGCCGAGCCGGTCACCGTGAGCACGACGGCGGCCACGGCCTCGTCGGGCGACAGCGCCAGCCCCACCGCCGCGGTCGCGAGCGCCGCCCCCTCGAGCGCGAGGCGGGTGCCGGCCAGCCGGGTGGCGGGCGCGGCCAGCAGCCCGACGACCGCGGCGTACGACGCCAGGGCGACCGCCTGGACGGGCTCGTCGAGCTCCAGCCACGTGGTCCAGGTCAGCAGCGCGAACCCGGCGAGCAGCACGCCCGTGACGGCCAGCACCGCCGCGGAGGCGACCCCGTGCTCGCGGTCGCGCACCAGCGTCGCGACGACGGCGGGCAGGGCGAGCGCGGTGGCGACCGCCGCCGGGAGCCAGGCCTCGTCCGCGCTGACGGCGATGCCCAGGGCCAGCACCCCGACGTACGCCGCGACGGCCGAGGCCGCGACCGCGGGGCCGGACTCGTGGCGCCACCACCAGGCGGCACCGGCCGCGACCCCGGTGGCGACCAGGCCGCCGAGCGCCGCGGTCCACCGCACCGGCTCCTGGCCGACCAGCAGCACCAGCAGGCCCAGCGCCAGGACGCCCGGGGCGGGGGCGAGCAGGACGCCGAGGGCCGTGGCCGGGGTCGTGGGCACGACCGGCTCGGTGGCGTGCCGGCGCAGCGAGGCGGCGGCGAGGACGACGCCGAGCGCCACCACCACGGCCGTCCACGGGGCGGCGTCCGAGACGGGCGCGGGCAGCAGCCCGGTGGCCGGGCCGGTGGTCCCGGTGACCAGGCCGCCCACCTCCAGCAGCGAGCGGCCGACCAGCAGCAGCCCGAGGACGACGATCCCGAGCGCGGCCGCGACGGCGCCGGCGCGCGCCCAGGTGGTCCCCGCGTACGCCGCGACCGCGGCCAGCAGCAGCACCGAGACGACCAGCGCGACCTGGTCGGCCGAGGCGGAGCCCAGCGTGGCGGGGGCGTTGGCCGCCACCACGACGGGCAGCAGCGCCAGCCCGGCGGCCCACGGCCGGGCCGGGGCCGGGACGCGGGGGGCGTGCACCGCGGCGGCCGCGAGCAGCGCGGCGGCGAGCAGCGGCCACCAGCGGCCCTGCGCCCACCACGTCACCGCGTCGAGGGACTCCGAGGCGCGCAGCGAGCCGGCGGCCAGCAGCACCAGCCAGCTCGCCGGGGCCAGCGCGAGCAGGCCGAGCCCGACCCAGCGGAGCCGGGGCCGCACGGCCAGGCCGAGGCCGACGGCGACCAGCACGGCCAGCGTCGAGGCGAGCGCGGGGTCCGGCCGGGTCCACGCCTCGGCGGCGGCCACCACGACCGCCCCGGTGACGGCCACGGCCTGCATCGACCACACCGTCCCCAGCGACGTACGCCGGGCCAGCAGCGCGACCGCGAGGCCCAGACCCGTCAGCGCGACGCCGACCAGGGCGTGACCCTCGCGCTCGCCGAGCGCGTCCAGGCCGAGCAGGCCCGAGCTCTCCGCGGCGTACAGGTCGACGGTGAGCATGCCGGCGGTGATCAGCCACATCGCCTCCGCCGAGGCGCGCAGCCCGCGCCGGGTCAGCAGGCCGGCGACGCCGCCGAGCGCAGCGGTGACGCCGAGCAGCACGACGGTGCGGCCGAGCAGGCCGAGCAGGCTCCAGGCGACGCCGACGAAGATCAGCGCGAACACCATGAGGCACAGCCCACCGAGGGTGAGCAGCACGACCGGCACCGAGGAGGCGGGGACGCCGGTCGACCGCGGTGGCGCCGGGAGCGGCGCCGGGAGCGGTGCCGGCCCGCCGGCCGGGGCCGGCGTCGTCGCGGGAGCAGCGGCCCGGATCCGCTCGACCAGGCCGTCCGCGGTCTGCATCACGCCCCACAGGTCGACGGCGAGCGGGCCCCGCAGGTGCAGGCCGCACCCCGGGCAGCGGCTGTCGGCGTCGAGGGTGGACCGGCAGTCGGGGCACACGCGAGGATCGGCGAGTCGGCTCATGAGCCGATCATCGGCCCCCAAGGGACCCCGGGGCGTCCGGCGCGCTACTCGTGCGAGGTGAGTACCCCTACTCAGCCGCAGCCGGGGCCGCAGCCGGGGCCGGGGCCGGGGCGTCGGCGGGTGCCGCCGGGGGGCGCGGGGCGTCGTGGTGCCACACCACCCGCTGGGGGAGGGGGATCACGATGCCCTCGTGGTCGAAGCGCGCCTTGATGCGCTGCCGCATCTCGCGGGCCACCGCCCACTGCTCCAGGGGCGCGGTCTTCAGGGTCACGCGCACCACGACGGCGTCGGGGCCGAGGTTCTCCACGCCCCAGACCTCGGGCTCCTCGATGACGACGTCCTTGAAGTCCTCGTCGTCCCACAGCCCGTGGGCGACCTCCTCGAGGATGCGCCGTACCCGCACGAGGTCCTCGGTGTAGCCGACGTTGACGTCGAGCACGGTGCGGGCCCAGTTCTGGCTCTGGTTGCCGACCCGCAGGATCTCGCCGTTGCGGACGTACCAGACGGTGCCGTTGACGTCGCGGACGCGGGTCACGCGCAGGCCCACGGCCTCGACCGTGCCGACGGCCTCGCCGAGGTCGACGGCGTCGCCGACGCCGTACTGGTCCTCGACCATCATCATCACGCCCGAGAGGAAGTCCTTGACGAGGTTCTGCGCGCCGAACCCGATCGCGAGGCCCAGGACGCCGGCGCTGGCCAGGATCGGCGCGACGTCGACGCCGATCTCGGAGAGCACCATCACGAAGGCGATGCCGAAGACCACGGTCGCGCCGATGCTCTTGAGCAGGGTGCCGAGGCTGCGGGCCCGCTGGGCGCGCCGGGTGTGGACCGCACGCGCTCCCGGGATCGGGGTCGACTCGGCGCGGAGCACCACGCGGTCGACGGCCTTGTTGGCCAGCCAGCGCAGCACCAGCGCGCCCACGAGGATGCCCAGGATCGCCGCCGGCTTGCCGATCAGCCACGTCGCCGCCCGGGCCAGCGCCTCGTTGCCGGTCCACTCGAAGACGGCGGCGCAGGTCCAGCTGCCGCTCTCCTGGCACTGGTCGGGCATGTCGAGCAGGGGGAGGGGGACGACCATGTGAGGGAGGCTACGAGCCCGCGCGGGGACCGACCAAGCCGAGCACGGGTATCGTGGGGCGTGTGTTGACTCACGCTCCCGGCCGTCGCTCCCGCTGCGCCCGCCGCAGCCTGCTCGTGACCGCCGGCGCCCTGGGCCTCGTGCTCGGTGCCGCCGCCGTCACCCCGGCCTCGGCCGACACCCCGGCAGCCTGGGAACAGGCCCCCGACGTGTCCGTCCTGGGCTTCCTCCTGGTGCTGGTGATCATCCCGGTCGGCATCGCCGCCGTGGTGGCGCTGCTCACGGTGCTGCCCTCGATGGCGCGCGACAAGGGCTACGAGCCCGGCGCCGCCTGGCGTGGGGAGCCGGAGTGGTTCGGCGGCCCGACCAAGGGCCTGGGTGCCGCCGACGCGGTCACCCCCGAGCAGATCGAGGCCGCGGGCAAGGGGTCGGGTGGCACCAGTGCCCACTGGTGAGTTCAACGGCGCCCAGCAGGCCGAGATCGACCGGGCGATCCGCAACGCCGAGACGGTCTGCCGCTACGAGTTCTCGGTCTACGTCGGTGCGGCGCAGGGCGAGCCCCGCGCGTACGCCGGCCGGCTGCACGCCGCCCTGGCCAACCCCGCCCGCAGCGTGATGCTGCTGGTCGACCCGGCGGCGCGCCGGCTCGAGGTGGTCACCGGCGAGGTCGTGCGCCGCACGCTCAGCGACGAGGCGGTCCGCCTCGCCGTCGCCGGCATGCAGAGCTCGTTCGCCGCCGGCGACGTCGTCGGCGGGGTCAAGCACGGGGTGGCCCAGCTCGCCGACGCGGCGCGCGCCCCGCGCTCGCTCCACGGCAGCTGACCGACCGGGCAGTTGTGCTGACTCCTGGGGCGCTGACCGGGCAGTTGTGCTGGCTCCTGGGGCGCTGAGCGGGCAGTTGTGCTGGCTCCTGGGGCGCTGACCGGGCAGTTGTGCTGGCTCCTGGGGCGCCGACCGGGCAGTTGTGCTGGGTCCTGGGGCGCTGAGCGGGCAGTTGTGCTGGGTCCTGGGGCGGCCCGGTGAGCAGTTGTGCTGGCTCGCTCGGCGTACGCCGGGTGAGCAGAACTGCCCGCTCGGCGTACGCCGGGTGAGCAGAACCGCCCGCTCGGCGTACGCCGGGTGAGCAGAAGTGCCCGCTCGGCGTACGCCGGGTGAGCAGAACTGCCCGCTCGGCGTGCGTCGGGTGAGCAGAAATGCCCGCTCGCGCGGTGGGTCAGCCCCGGTCGTGGGCCTGCGCGGCCAGGTAGCGCTCGACGTCGGCGGCGCCCTCGCGGACGTAGCGCTTGGCCGCCGGGTTGGCCGGTGAGTCGCGCAGCCACGTGGTGACCTGCTCCAGCAGCTCGGGCGAGGCCATCGGCCGCGGGAACAGCCACTCCAGGGCGGTCGAGGCACGCTGGGTGCCCTTGTCCTCCCACAGCGTCTCGGCCACCTCGAGGTAGCGGGCGACGTAGGGCCGCAGCACCTCCTCCTGGCCGGGCTGCATGAAGCCCAGCACGACGCTGCGCTGCGTCTCGTTGGGGACGTCGTCACGGACCACGGCGAGCTCCCAGGCAGCGGCCTTGGCCGCGGCCGAGGGCTGCGCCGTGCGGGCGGCGGCGGCGCGCTCCTGGCCGGAGATGGTCTGGTCGCGGGCCAGCTCGGCGTCGATGCGGGCGTCGTCGGCGACGCCCTCGCGGGCCAGCGCCGAGAGCAGCGTCCAGCGCAGGTCGGTGTCGACGACCAGGCCCGTCAGCGCGGCGCCGCCGTCGAGCAGCCCCTCGAGCAGGGCGACCGACTCCTCGCTGCGGGCGACGCTCGCGAGCGCCCGGACGAAGGTCAGCTGGTGGTCGCTCCCGGGCTCGGCGGCGTCGAGCAGGTCGCGCAGGCCGCCCTCCCACCGGGCGCGCAGCTCGGCGCGGTGGGCCGGGTCGGAGAAGTGGTGCACCGCCTGGCTGGCGTAGCCGGGGATGCGGGCGGAGCCGAAGGCGTCGGTCTCGCTCGCGATGTTGCCCAGCACCAGCTCGACGAAGTCGGTGGCGCGCAGCTCGGCGTCCCGGGTCATGTCCCAGGCCGCGCCCCAGCACAGCGCGCGCGCCAGGCTGTCGTCGAGACGGCCCAGGCCGGTCATGACGGTGGCCAGCGACCGCTCGTCGAGCCGGATCTTGGCGTAGGTCAGGTCGCCGTCGTTGAGCAGCAGCAGGTCGGGCTGACGTACGCCGACCAGCTCGGCGACCTCGGTGGTCTCGCCCTCGACGTCCACCTCGACCGAGGTACGCCGCACCAGGTGGCCGTCGACCTCGTCGTACAGGCCGATGCCGAGGCGGTGGCGACGCAGCGTCGGGTGCTCGACGGTGGCGGTCTGCTCGATCCGGAAGGAGGTGTAGGCGCCCTCGGCGTCGGTCTCCGAGCGCGGGGTCAGCGTGTTCACGCCGCTGGTCTGCAGCCACTCCTTGGCCCAGGAGTCCAGCTCGCGGCCCGACGCGGTCTCCAGGGCGCCGAGCAGGTCGCTGAACTCGGAGTTCCCGAACGCGTGCGCCTTGAAGTAGGCGCGCAGCCCGACCAGGAAGTTGTCCATCCCGACCCAGGCCACCAGCTGCTTGAGCACCGAGGCGCCCTTGGCGTAGGTGATGCCGTCGAAGTTGACCTCGACGGCCTGGAGGTCGTGGTTGTCGGCCGCGATGGGGTGCGTGCTGGGGAGCTGGTCCTGGCGCAGCGCCCAGTTCTTGCGGGCGTTGGTGAACCCGGTCCACGACTCGTCGAACTCGGTCGCCTCGACCGCCGCGTGGTAGCAGGCCCACTCGGCGAAGGACTCGTTGAGCCAGAGGTCGTCCCACCAGCGCATCGTGACGAGGTCGCCGAACCACATGTGGGCCATCTCGTGGAGGATCACCGAGGCGCGGAACTCGTAGAACGAGGCGTCCTGGCGGCTGCGCGGGAGGTACTCGTCGCGCAGCGTCACCGCGCCGGCGTTCTCCATCGCGCCCATGTTGTACTCCGGCACGTAGAGCTGGTCGTACTTGCCGAACGGGTAGGGGTAGTCGAAGGCCTCCTCGAAGAAGGCGAAGCCCTGGCTGGTGAGCTTGACCAGCTCGGCGGTGTCCATGTGCTCGACCAGCGACTGCCGGCAGTAGTGGCCCAGCGGGATGTCGCCGTGCTTGCCGCGGTAGGTGTCGTGCTCGACGTGGTACTCGCCGGCGACCACCGCCGTGATGTAGGTCGACATCGGCTCGGTCGCGGGGAAGTGCCACACCGCGCGCGACCCGTCGAGCGCCTCGGGCTCCGGGGTCGGGGCGTTGGAGACCACCACCCAGTCGGCCGGGGCGGTGACGTGGAAGGTGAAGCGGCTCTTGAGGTCCGGCTGCTCGAAGGTGGTGTAGACGCGGCGGGCGTCGGGCACCTCGAACTGGCTGTAGGTGTACACCCGGTCGTCGGCGGGGTCGACGAAGCGGTGCAGCCCCTCGCCGGTGCGGGAGTAGGGCATCGTCGCGCGGACGACGAGCTCGTTGTCGGCCTCGAGCCCGGCGAGCGCGACCCGGTGGTCGGCGTACACCTGGGAGACGTCGAGCGAGGTGCCGTTGAGGACGACCTCGTGGACGGTCGCGCCGACGAGGTCGGCGAAGGTCTCGGCGCCGGCCTCGGCGCAGCGGAACCGGAGCGTGGTGGTCGACTCGAAGGTGGTCTCGCTGGTGGTGAGGTCGAGCGCGACGTCGTACGACGCGACCTCGAGGAGGCGGGCGCGCTGCTGCGCCTCGTCGCGGGTGAGGTTGGTCCCAGGCATGGGGCCGATCATGTCACTCGGGATCGGCCCCCCGGGAATCACCGTGCCCCGGGCTGGGTTCGTCCACCATGAGCAAAGACCGCGCCGACTTCTGGTTCGACCCCCGCTGCCCGTTCGCCTGGATCACCTCACGCTGGATGCTCGAGGTGGAGCAGGTCCGCGACGTCGAGGTGCACTGGCACGTGATGAGCCTGGCCCACCTCAACAGGGACAAGGACATCACGCAGGACTACCGCGAGATGCTCGAGAAGACCTGGGGCCCGGTGCGCGTGTGCATCAAGGCCGAGCAGGAGCACGGCAGCGAGGTGCTGCTGCCGCTCTACACCGCGATGGGGACCCGCATCCACGTGGAGGGCCAGGAGTTCGGCAAGCAGATCGCGATCGACGCGCTCGCCGACGCCGGCCTCCCGGCCGGGCTGATCGACGCCTACGACGACACCTCCCTCGACGAGGCGGTGGCGAGGAGCCACCACGAGGGCATGGACGCGGTCGGTGACGACGTCGGCACCCCGACGATCCACATCAACGGCACCGCGTTCTTCGGCCCCGTCATCACCAAGGCGCCGCGCGGCGAGGAGGCGGCGAAGCTCTGGGACGGCTGCGTCGCCGTCGCGTCGTACCCGCTGTTCTTCGAGCTCAAGCGCAGCCGGTCCGCGGAGCTCGACTTCAGCTAGCTCGACCCGCGGTCACCGCGTCCACCATGCGGCGGCCGGGACCGGGCCGCGCTCCACGACCCGGTGGGCCACGCCCAGCGCGTGGAGCAGGGCGACCAGGCCGGCGGAGCTGGCGTCGGCGGCGTAGCCGTGCACCAGCATGGCGGTCAGTGCGCCTCGCGTACGTCGCTCCTGCTCCCCGTCGACCGCCGGCCACAGGGTCGCGGGGAGCCCGAGGAACCGGCCCTGTCGCCGCTCCACCAGGCCCCGGTCGACGAGTCGCTCGAGCAGCACGTCGCGCTGGCCCCGGCCCAGCCGCTTCACCACGCCGACGGAGTCGCCCTCCTCGGCGGCCACGACGTCGTACGCCGACCGCAGCAGCGGGTGGCCGGGCAGCGTCCCCACGACCCGGACCGTGCCCCCGACCAGGAACCCCCACCGGCGCGTCGGCGCCTGCACCGTGACGTAGCCGAGCCTGGCCAGGTCGAGCAGGTGGGCGGCGCCGAGCACCACGTCGAGGCGGTCGGCGCGGCTGAGCAGGCCCGACTCGTCGTCGAGCAGCAGGAGCAGCACGCTCTCGCCGGTCGAGGTGAGCTCCGGAGTCATGGCCCGACGGTAGGCAGGGTGTCCTCGGCGGCCCCCTCCGGCCTAGCTCGAGCCCGCGGTGGAGGCCACCGTGGTCGCGACCATGACCGCCACCATCGCGGCCTGGGCCGCCGCGACGGCGCCCTGCACGCCCTTGGAGGCCGCGTCGCCCTCGGCGACCTCCTTGGCCCGCTTCTTGACCGCGCCCGCGGGGACGTCGCCGCGGTCCACCACGCGGTGGGCGACGCCCAGCCCGTGGAGCAGCGCGACCAGCGCTGCGGTCCGGGCTCCGGGCGTGCCCCCGCGGAGCAGCACCGAGTCGAGCTCCTGCCGGACCCGGGTCTCGTGGCGGGCGTCGGCGGCGGGCCACCGGACGGTGGGGAACAGGCCCAGCACCTTGCCCTCGCGTCGTTCCACGAGCCCGCGCCCCGCCAGCCGCTCGAGCAGCGGGTCGCGCTGCTTCCTCCCGAGCCGGCCCACGAGGTCCTGGGCGGTGCGCTCCTTCTCCGCCACCCGGTCGTACGCCGCCCGCAGCGCCGGGTCCTGCGGCAGCGACCCGGTCACCCGCACCCGTGCTGGAGGGGTGACGCCCCACGTCCTGCCCGGCTCGGTGAAGTCGACGTGCCCGCCGAGGGCGAGGTCGACCAGGAAGGCCCCGCCGAGGCCGATGTCGAGGTAGGTGGCGTTGGTCAGCCGCCCGGACTCGTCGTCGAACAGGAGGAGCAGCAGGTCCTCCGCGATCAGCGTGCTCGTCGTCATGGCACCGACGCTAGGCAGCCCGCCTCCCCGGCGCCAGTGCCAGATGTCACCGGAACCTAGGATCACCGTCATGAGCACCGTGCTGTCCGCCGTCGCCTGGCCCTACGCCAACGGCCCCCGCCACATCGGCCACGTGGCCGGGTTCGGGGTCCCCTCCGACGTCTTCAGCCGCTACATGCGCATGGCCGGGCACGACGTGCTCATGGTCTCGGGCACCGACGAGCACGGCACCCCGATCCTGATCGCCGCCGACGAGGCCGGCGTGACCCCGCAGCAGCTGGCCGACGCCAACCACCGGGTGATCGCCGAGGACCTCGCCGCGCTCGGCATCTCCTACGACCTCTACACCCGCACCACCACGCGCAACCACACCGCGGTGGTGCAGGAGCTGTTCACCGGCGTCCACGCCAACGGCTACTTCATCGAGCAGACGACGTACGGCGCGATCAGCCCGTCCACGGGTCGCACCCTGCCCGACCGCTACATCGTCGGCACCTGCCCGATCTGCGGCTACGACAAGGCCCGCGGCGACCAGTGCGACAACTGCGGCAACCAGCTCGACCCGGCCGACCTGAAGGACCCCCGCTCGCGGATCAACGGCGAGACCCCGGAGTTCGTGGAGACCCAGCACTTCTTCCTCGACCTGCCCGCGCTGGCCGGCGCGCTGGGCGCCTGGCTCGACGAGCGCGAGGCCAGCGGCACCTGGCGGCCCAACGTCATCAAGTTCAGCCAGAACATCCTCGAGGACATCCGGCCGCGCGCGATGACCCGCGACATCGACTGGGGCATCCCGGTGCCGCTCGACGGGTGGCGCGACCATCCCACCAAGCGGCTCTACGTCTGGTTCGACGCGGTCGTCGGCTACCTCTCGGCGAGCATCGAGTGGGCCCGCAGGTCCGGGGACCCCGAGGCCTGGCGGCGGTGGTGGAACCCGTCGACAGGCTCGGGACAGGCGAGCGCGCTGTCCTACTACTTCATGGGCAAGGACAACATCACCTTCCACAGCCAGATCTGGCCCGCGGAGCTGCTGGCGTACTCCGGGAGGGGCGACCGCGGCGGTGAGCCCGGCCGCTTCGGCGAGCTCGACCTGCCCACCGAGGTGGTCTCCAGCGAGTTCCTCACCATGGAGGGCCGCAAGTTCTCCTCCTCCGAGCGCGTCGTGATCTACGTCCGCGACCTGCTCAGCCGCTACCAGCCCGACGCGTTCCGCTACTTCGTGGCGGCCGCGGGGCCCGAGAGCCAGGACAGCGACTTCACCTGGGCCGAGTTCGTCCGCCGCACCAACGACGAGCTGGTCGCCGGCTGGGGCAACCTGGTCAACCGCACCGCCTCGATGGTGGCCAAGAGCTTCGGCGAGGTCCCGGCCGCGGGCCCGCTCACCGAGGCCGACGAGGCGCTGCTCGCCCGGGTCGAGCAGAGCTTCACCGTGGTCGGCGACCTGATCGCGCGGCACCGGCAGAAGGCCGCGATCGGCGAGGCGATGCGGGTCGTGGGCGAGGTCAACCGCTACGTCACCGACACCGCCCCGTGGACGCTCAAGGGCGAGGACCAGCGCGAGCGGCTCGGCACCGTGCTGCACGTGCTGCTGCAGTGCGTGGCCGACCTCAACACGGTGCTGTCGCCGTTCCTGCCGTTCTCGGCCAACGCCGTCGACCTCGTGATCGGCGGCGAGGGCCGCGTGCAGCCGATGCCCGAGCTGGTGGAGGTCGAGGACCTCGACGGCGGGGCGGGCTACCCGATCCTCACCGGCGACTACACCACCGCGGCGCGCTGGGAGCGGCGTCCGGTCGTGCCCGGCACGCCGGTCGCCAAGCCCACCCCGGTGTTCACCAAGCTCGACCCCGAGGTCGTCGAGGAGGAGCTCGCCCGGCTCGCCGAGGGCGGGGGGTCCTGATGCTGTTCCCGCAGGCCCGGCGGGCGGTCGCGGACGCCGCCGGCGAGACGTCGGTCCAGGACCCCGCGTTCGACGTCGCCGCCGAGCGCGAGCAGTCGCGGCGCGCGGCGCTGGCCGAGCCCCGCGAGCCGGTGGCCGAGGTGCGCGACCTCGACGCCGACGGCGTGCCGTGCCGGCTCTACCGGCCCGCGGACGCCGCTCCGGGGGTCGTCCTGCACCTCCACGGCGGCGGGTTCGTCCTCAACGACGTCGAGGTGCACGACAACGCCGCCCGCCGGCTGGCCGACCGGTGCGGCCTGGCGGTGCTCAGCGTCGACTACCGCCGCCCGCCCGAGCACCCGTTCCCGGCCGCCCCCGACGACGTCTCGACGGTGGTCGGCTGGCTCGACGGGCACGCCGACGCCGAGGGGCTCGCCGGCCCGGCGTACGCCCACGGCGACAGCGCCGGTGCCAACCTCGCCCTGGTCGCGGCGCTGCGTCACCCCGGCCGGTTCGCCGCGATCGCGCTCACCTACCCCTTCCTCGACCCGCACGGCGAGGGCGCGTCGTACGACCTCGAGGGCGTGGGCTTCGAGCGCGGGGGAGCGCGGTGGTACTGGGAGCAGTACGCCGGGACCCCGGCCGACCTCGACGACCCCGACCTCGCGCCGCTGCGGTCGAGCGACGAGCGGCTCGCGACGCTGCCGCCGACGCTGGTCACCACCGCCGAGGGCGATCCGCTGCGCGACGAGGGCGAGCTGCTCGCCCGGCGACTGGCCGAGCTGGGCGTGCAGGTGACCGCCACCCGCTACCTCGGCCAGGTGCACGGCTTCTGGCGGCACCCCTCGGCCTTCGACGCCGCCGAGCCGCTGACCCGGCAGGTCGCGGGCTTCCTGCGGATGCACCCCTGACCCGGACGCCGTTGCTCCTAGGGTGTGCGCCATGACCGCCCAGATGCACCTGCCCCGCTTCTACGTCCGCCAGAAGCTGACCATGATGGTCAACCGCTACGAGATCACCGAGGCGACCGCCGACGGCTCCGACGGCCGGCTGATGGCGATCGCCCAGCAGAAGCGGATGGCGTTCAAGGAGCAGGTGACGTTCTTCCGCGACGAGGGCCGCACCCAGCCGGTGTTCTCGTTCGCCGCGCGGCAGCGCATGGACCTCAACGCCGGGTACGACGTCCGCGACGCCGGCGGTCAGCACCTCGGCTCGTTCCGCAAGGACTTCGGCCAGAGCCTGCTGCGCTCGACCTTCCACCTCAGCGCGCCGGGGCTCGAGGCCACCGGCCGCGAGCGCAACCAGGTGGTGGCGATCCTGCGGCGCTTCGTCGACCTGCCGTTCTCGTTCCACTTCGACTTCGTCGACCAGCAGACCGGCCAGGTGGTGATGAGCTCGGAGCGGCAGATGTCGCTGCGCGACCGCTACACCGTCACCGTGCCCGACCCCCGGATCGACTTCCGGCTGGCGGCCTCGATGGCCGTGGGCCTGGACGCGCTGCTCGCCCGCTGAGGCTGGTGTCGGCGGGCCCGACTACCGTGGCGACCATGCGCGTGCACCTCGGTTCCGACCACGCCGGACTGGAGCTCAAGGACCACCTGGTGGGCTGGCTGCGGGAGCAGGGGCACGAGCCCGTCGACCACGGCCCGTTCGTCCAGGACCCCCTCGACGACTACCCGGTGTTCTGCCTGCGCGCCGCACGCGGGGTGGTGGCCGACCCCGGCAGCCTCGGCGTGGTGATCGGGGGCTCGGGCAACGGCGAGCAGATCGCGGCCAACAAGGTCGAGGGCGTGCGCTGCGCGCTGGCCTGGAGCGACGAGACCGCGGCGCTGGGGCGCCAGCACAACGACGCCAACGTGGTCTCGGTGGGCGGCCGGATGCACACCCTCGAGGAGATGACGCGGTTCGTCGGGACCTTCCTCGACACCGACTTCTCCGGCGAGGAGCGCCACGTGCGGCGCATCGAGATGCTCGCGGCCTACGAGACCGACGACGTGCTGCCGCCGCTGCCCGCGTCCGCGGCCGGGCTCGGCCCGGATGCCTGAGGGCCACACCCTCTTCCGGCTGGCCACCTCGCTGCGCGACGCGTTCGCGGGCGACGTCGTGGCCTCCGGGAGCCCGCAGGGCCGCTTCGAGGAGTCCGCCGCGCAGCTCGACGGGTTGCGGCTGCTGGAGGCGAGCTCGCGCGGCAAGCACCTGTTCGTCGACTTCGAGCAGGACCGCGCCGTCCACGTGCACCTCGGCCTCTACGGCAAGTTCGTGGTGCGCGCCGCCCCGGCGCCCGACCCGGTGGGACAGGTGCGCTGGCGGCTGGTCTCCGGCTCGGCGTACGCCGACCTGCGCGGCGCCACGGCCTGCGAGCTGGTGACCCCCGAGGCGCGGCAGGCGATCCTCGACCGGCTCGGCCCCGACCCGCTCGACCCGGGGGCCGACCCCGAGCGCGCCTGGGCCCGGATCAGCCGCAGCCGCGCGCCGATCGGCGGGCTGCTGATGGACCAGGCCGTGGTGGCCGGCGTCGGCAACGTCTACCGCGCCGAGGTGCTGTTCCGGCACCGGCTGCACCCGCTGCGGCCGGGCCGCACGCTGCGGCGAGGACAGTTCGCGGCGCTGTGGGCGGACCTCGTGGTGCTGCTGCACGACGGCGTCCGCGCAGGCCAGATCCGCACGCTGCGGCCCGAGGACGCGGCGGCGGCCCGGGAGGCCTCCGCGGTCGAGCACCGGCGCGTGAAGAACTACGTCTACCGCCGCCAGGGCCAGCCCTGCCTGGTCTGCGGGGCGACGGTGCGCACCGAGGAGCTGGCGCACCGCAACTCGTTCTGGTGCCCGCGTTGCCAGCCCGTGTTCCGCTCGCGCGCCGTAGGGTAGCCCGATCGTGTCTCCTCGCCAGTCCCTCTTCCCCGACGTGCGCCGCCGGCTGCGATCGGCGTTCTCGGCGTCCGACAGGCCCGCGCTGAGCGTCCTCGTGGCACTGACGCTGCTCATCGTGGCCGGCGGCTTCCAATGGCCGGCCTACTTCCCGACCAACACTCTGGTGCTTCCCATGATCGTGGGCAGCCTGTGGCTGGGCCCGCGGTCGCTGCCCTGGTTCACGGTGTTCGTCTGTCTCGCGGTCTGCGTGCTGCTGCTCGCACCCGGGGTGAACCTGAACCCCCGCTCGGTGGTGCGGATCGCCGTGATCTTCGCGGTCGCGCTGATCATCCTGTTGACCTCGTTCCGCCGCAGCCGGCTGGGCGTCTCCGGACCGCGCGGCGAGTCGATGTTCGTCGACCTGCGCGACCGGATCTCGCGCCAGGGCGTGCTCCCGCCGCTGCCCGACCAGTGGTCGGTCGAGGCCGTGGTGCGCTCCGCCGGGGGCACCCAGTTCGCCGGCGACTTCGTGGTCGCCCGCAGGTCGGTCGACGACCGGCTCGACGTGGTGCTCGTCGACGTCTCGGGCAAGGGCGTGGAGGCCGGGTCGCGCTCGCTGTTCCTCTCCGGTGCCTTCAACGGCATCGTCTCGGCGCTGCCCGGCGAGGAGTTCCTCCCGGCGGCCAACACCTACCTGATGGGCCAGGACTGGGACGAGGGGTTCGCCACCGCGATCCACCTGCACCTCGACCTGGGCAGCGGCGACTTCGAGCTGCGCAAGGCCGGCCACCCGCCGGCGGTCTGGCTGCACGCCGGCTCGGGCCGCTGGACGGTGGTGAGCTCCGACGGACCGGTGCTGGGCCTGATCCCCGACGCCGACTTCGAGTGCGTCAGCGGCCGGCTGTCCGCCGGTGACGCCCTGCTGCTGTTCACCGACGGCCTGGTGGAGACCTCCAAGCGCGACATCGCGCTGGGCATCGACAAGCTCGCGGGCCTGGGGGCGGGGATGCAGCAGCGCGGCTTCGAGGGCGCTGCCGAACGGGCCGTGTCGACGATCGACCACACCGACGACGACCGCGCGCTGATCGTGGTGCACCGGCGCTGGTGACCGTTCCGGGGCTGGTTCGGAGGAGGACCGCCCGCTGTGGCACCATGGACCACGCCCGAGAACTACTGGCGCGCTGCCGCGCGCCCGTCGGGGCGCGCGGATGTAGCTCAATGGTAGAGCCTCAGTCTTCCAAACTGATGACGCGGGTTCGATTCCCGTCATCCGCTCTGCAAGGGCCTCCCACGCCCGTGGGAGGGGCCTTGACGGGGCGTAGCGTAGTGGCTAGCGCGCCTGCTTTGGGAGCAGGAGACCGCAGGTTCGAGTCCTGTCGCCCCGACCCCCCACGCACCACCGACCCACACGAGGAGACAGACCTGTGAAGAGCGCCGTCGAGACGCTGAGCCCGACCCGGGCCAAGATCACCGTCGAGGTGCCCTTCGAGGAGCTCAAGCCGAGCCTCGACGCGGCCTACCAGTCCATCGCCAAGCAGGTGAACATCCCCGGTTTCCGCAAGGGCAAGGTCCCGCCGCCGGTGATCGACCGCCAGGTCGGCCGCGGTGCGGTCCTCGACCAGGCGATCAACGACGCGCTGCCGCAGCTCTACGTGCAGGCGCTGCAGGAGAACGACCTGCAGCCGCTGGCGCAGCCCGAGATCGACGTGACCAAGCTCGAGGACAACACCCTCTTCGAGTTCACCGCCGAGGTCGACGTGCGGCCCACGATCGAGGTCCCGGCGTACGACGGCCTCAGCGTGCAGGTCGACGACCTCGCCGTGAGCGACGAGGACGTCGCCGAGCAGGTCGAGGCGCTGCGCGAGCGGTTCGCGACCCTCAAGGACGTCGAGCGCGCCGCCGGCGACGGCGACCTGGTCACCATCGACCTCGAGGCCACCACCCCCGACGGCGAGGCCATCGAGGGCGGGCAGGTCTCCGACTACTCCTACAAGGTCGGCTCCGGCGACATGCTCGAGGGCATCGACGACGCGCTGCGCGGCCTGTCCGCCGGCGAGGAGTCCACCTTCACCTCCCAGCTCGTCGGCGGCGACCTCGCCGGCCAGGACGTCTCGGTCACCGTCAAGGTCTCCGCCGTCAAGGAGCAGGAGCTCCCCGAGCTCGACGACGACTTCGCCCAGACGGCCTCGGAGTTCGACACCGTCGAGGAGCTGCGCGCCGACGTCACCACCCGCCTCGAGCGCGGCAAGCGTCTCGAGCAGGCCGCCGCCGCCCGCGACGCGGTGCTCGAGCAGCTGCTGGACGGCGCCGAGGTGCCGCTGCCGGAGACCCTGGTCACCGAGGAGCTCGCCGCGCGTCGCTCCGAGATCGAGCAGCAGCTCGCCTACGCCGGCATGTCGATGGAGGCCTACCTCGACTCCGAGGAGCAGACCGTCGACGAGTTCGAGGCCGAGCTCGAGAAGCGGGTCCGCGACGCCGTCGCGTCGCAGTTCCTGCTCGACGAGATCGCCAAGAGCCAGGAGATCGGCGTCGAGCAGGACGAGCTCCAGGCCCACCTGATGCGTCGGGCCCAGCAGTCGGGGCAGAACCCCGAGGAGTTCATCAAGCACATGCTCGAGCACAACCACATCCCCGAGATGGTCTCCGAGGTCGTGCGCGGCAAGGCGCTGGCCAGCATCGTCGAGTCCGCGACCGTCACCGACGAGTCCGGCAACGTCGTGGACCTGAAGAACCTGCGCCCCGACGGCAGCCTGGGCGAGCCCGCGGCCGAGGAGCCCGAGGCCGCCGAGGAGCCCTCCACCGAGGCTGCTGTCGAGGTGGACGCCGAGGCGGGAGAGCCCGCAGCGGACGCCGAGGGCGACTCGAAGGAGTCCTGAGCAGCGCGCACCACGCCGACGAGCGGGGCCGGGTCGTTGACCCGGCCCCGCTTTTCGGTGAACACTTGTGCACCGTGACTCCAGGCCCCAGCAACCTCGACGCCGCCGCACTGGCCGCCGACTACGCCGAGGACCTCGTCCTCGGCACGATCCGCGACGTGCACGGCGCGATCGCCGGACGGATCCACGGCATCAACGACCGGCTCAACGGCGGTGGCCCCACCGTCTCGCACCGGCTGCACGACGGCATCGCCCGCTGCGTCTACGGCGGCATCAGCGTCGGCCTCAAGGCCGGGGCGCGGGGCCTGACCCACGTCGGCCGCACCGGCGTCGGGGGACGGCTCGAGGACACCCCGCACGGCCGCTTCCTCACCTCCGCGGTCAACGGCCTGATCGGCGACCGGCTCACCGAGCAGGCACACCCCTTCGCCTTCGACCTCGCGGTGCGGGTGGGCAACCGCGACGTCGTCCCCGACCGGGCCGGGCTGGCCGAGGCGTTCCCGGACGCGGGGGAGGAGGTCGTGGTCTTCGTGCACGGACTGTGCGAGAACGAGGCGTTCTGGGACCGCGAGGCCCGACCGCGTCGCGAGGACCGCGAGCCGACGGCGAGCTACGGCGACCGGCTGCGGGCCGAGGACGGCTGGACGCCGGTGTTCCTGCGGGTCAACACCGGCCTGCCCGTGGCCGAGAACGGCGTGGCGCTGGCCGCGCTGCTGGACCGTCTCGTCGAGTGCTGGCCCACCGGCGTACGCCGTCTCGCGCTGGTCGGCCACTCGATGGGCGGCCTCGTCCTGCGGGCGGCCTGCGCGGTCACCACCGACCGGGACACGCCCTGGACCGACCTGGTCACCGACGTCGTCTGCCTCGGCACCCCGCACCTCGGCGCCCCGCTCGAGCGGGTGGTGAACCGCGGCGTCGCCGCGATGGGCCGGCTGCCCGAGGCGGCGCCGTTCGGCCGGATCCTGGAGTACCGCTCCGTGGGCATCCTCGACCTGCGCCACGGACTGGCCCGCGACGTGCAGAACCTGCCCCGGGCGCGGTACCGCCTGGTGGCCGCCACGCTCTCGCGGTCGTCGGGGTCGGTCTCCGCGGCGTCCCTGGGCGACATGCTGGTGCCCTACGCCTCGGCCCTGGGCCGGCCGCGCCGCGGCGAGGAGATGTTCCCGGGTGCCGAGACCCTGCACATCCGCGGCGGCCACTTCGACCTGCTCAACCACGACGACGTGTACGCCGCGCTGGCGGGCTGGCTGCGGGACCGCGCCGACCCCCCGACGCGGGAGGAGGCACAGGTCTGATCCGCTGTGGGCGAACACGGGGGGTGGGCCCGTGGAATTGTCGGAGCAGCCGTCTAGGGTCGGTCCCGTGACCACGAACTCCACGTCCGGCCGGCCCGACCGGGTCGCACCGCAGATGAACGGCGGGGCCTCCTACGGGCTCGACGACCACATCTACCAGCGCCTGCTCCGCGAGCGGATCGTCTTCCTGGGCTCGGAGGTGCGCGACCAGAACGCCAACGCGATCTGCGCGCAGCTGCTCCTGCTGAGCGCCGAGGACCCCGAGGCCGACATCTTCCTGCACATCAACAGCCCCGGCGGCTCGGTCGACTCCGGCATGGCCATCTACGACACCATGAACTACATCCCCAACGACGTCGCGACCGTGGCCATGGGCCTCGCGGCCTCGATGGGGCAGTTCCTGCTCTGCGCCGGCACGGCGGGCAAGCGCTACTCGCTGCCCCACGCGCGGATCATGATGCACCAGCCCTCCGGCGGCATGGGCGGCTCCGCCTCCGACATCCGGATCCAGGCCGAGCAGTCGCTGCACATCAAGAAGGTGATGCAGGAGCTGATCGCCGAGCACACCGGTCAGACCCTCGAGCAGATCGAGCGCGACTCCGACCGCGACCGCTGGTTCACCGCCAGCCAGGCCAAGGACTACGGCTTCATCGACCACGTCATCAGCAGCGCGCGCGAGGCGGCCGACGAGGGCCGCCCGGCCCGCGGCAAGTGACCCTCCCGCCCGTCCCGACGCGACCAGAATCGAGCTCGACATGAACTACTACATCCCGCAGTGGGAGGAGCGGACGTCCTACGGCGTCCGTCGCATCGACCCCTACGCCAAGCTCTTCGAGGACCGCATCATCTTCCTCGGCACCCCGATCAGCGACGACATCGCCAACGCGGTGATGGCCCAGCTGCTGTGCCTGGAGTCGATGGACCCCTCGCGCGACATCCAGATCTACATCAACAGCCCCGGTGGCTCGTTCACGGCGATGACGGCCATCTACGACACGATGCAGTTCATCCAGCCCGACGTGCAGACGGTCTGCCTGGGTCAGGCGGCCTCGGCCGCGGCCGTGCTGCTCGCGGCCGGTGCGCCCGGCAAGCGCCTCGCGCTCCCCAACAGCCGCATCCTGATCCACCAGCCCTACACCGAGGGCACCTACGGCCAGAGCTCGGACATCGAGATCCAGGCCAACGAGATCCTGCGGATGCGCGAGCTGCTCGAGCGGCTGATCGCCGAGCACTCGGGCAAGACGCCGGCCGAGGTCAACCTCGACATCGAGCGCGACAAGATCCTCACCGCACAGGCGGCGCTGGAGTACGGCCTGATCGACTCGCTGCTCGAGTCGCGCAAGGCCGTCGCGATCGGGGCGGGGCGCTAGCCCGTCCCGTGTGATCCGGGTCGTCGTGTCCCCACGTGGGACCGGCGACATCGGAGTACGGTTTCGAGACACCGCCGTCGGGCGGTGCCGGATGCACTGGGTCGCCGGGGCCCAGTCCGACGAAGTGGGTGTGCATGGCACGGATCGGTGACGGGGGAGACCTCCTCAAGTGCTCCTTCTGCGGCAAGAGCCAGAAGCAGGTCAAGAAGCTCATCGCCGGGCCGGGCGTCTACATCTGCGACGAGTGCATCGACCTGTGCAACGAGATCATCGAGGAGGAGCTCAACGAGACCTCCGAGGTCGGTCTCGACGAGCTGCCCAAGCCGCGGGAGATCTTCGAGTTCCTCAACTCCTACGTGATCGGGCAGGAGCAGGCCAAGAAGTCGCTGGCCGTCGCGGTCTACAACCACTACAAGCGGGTGCAGTCCGGCGTGGCCTCCGGCTCCTCGAAGAGCCGTGAGGACGCCGTCGAGGTGGCGAAGTCCAACATCCTCGTCATCGGCCCCACCGGGTGCGGCAAGACCTACCTCGCCCAGACGCTGGCCCGGATGCTCAACGTGCCGTTCGCCATCGCCGACGCCACCGCGCTGACCGAGGCCGGCTACGTCGGCGAGGACGTCGAGAACATCCTGCTCAAGCTGATCCAGGCGGCGGACTACGACGTGAAGAAGGCCGAGACCGGGATCATCTACATCGACGAGATCGACAAGGTCGCCCGCAAGGCGGAGAACCCCTCGATCACGCGCGACGTCTCCGGCGAGGGCGTGCAGCAGGCGCTGCTGAAGATCCTCGAGGGCACGACCGCCTCGGTCCCGCCGCAGGGCGGTCGCAAGCACCCGCACCAGGAGTTCATCCAGATCGACACCACCAACATCCTGTTCGTGGTGGGCGGGGCCTTCGCCGGTCTCGAGCACATCGTCGAGCAGCGGGTCGGCAAGAAGTCGCTCGGCTTCACCGCCGAGATGCGTCGGACCAACGAGACCGACGCCGACGAGATGTTCGACCAGGTGCGCCCCGAGGACCTGGTGAAGTTCGGCCTGATCCCCGAGTTCATCGGCCGGTTGCCGCTGATCGCGAGCGTCAACAAGCTCGACCAGGCCGCGCTGGTGCAGATCCTCACCGAGCCGCGCAACGCGCTGATCAAGCAGTACCAGAAGCTGTTCGACCTCGACGGGGTCGAGCTCGAGTTCACCCCCGACGCCGTGGAGGCGATCGCCGACAAGGCGATGGAGCGCGGCACCGGTGCTCGTGGACTGCGGGCCATCATCGAGGAGGTCCTCCTCAACGTGATGTACGACGTCCCCTCGCGCACCGACATCGGCAAGGTCGTGGTCAGCGGCGACGTCGTCACCGACAACGTCAACCCCACGCTGGTGCCTCGTGAGGCCCCGAAGAAGAAGAAGTCGGCCTAGCACCGTCTCCCCGGCCCCTCTGGGGTAGACCAGTTGCCCGGTTAGGTAGACCACCCCACCACGAGTCCGATTTGGACCGTAATATTCGAGTGAGGGGGCGGCCTTCGGCCGCGCAGCAAGGGGGGAGGGTCAGTCATGCAGGCAGAACACCGGCGACCGCTGCTGGCGTTCCTCGGCGTGCTGTGCCTGGCGTCCCTGATCCTCGGCCAGGCGCTGACCCGGCCTGAGCCTGAGAAGACGGCGCTGGCCGTGGCCCGTGCGCAGGATCTCGCCCCGAGGTCGACGCTCCTGTTCAGCCCTCGCCTCGCGGCGCGACCGGTCACGCCGCCGCCGGCGCCCTTGGCCGACCAGCTCGGGGTCCCGGTCGACCTGACCCCGTCGGCGCCCGTGGTGCCGGCCGGCTCCACCGCAGGCGCGCTGGCCGGGGTCCGCACCACCGCGACGGTCACCATCGGTGCCGTCCGCGACGTGGTGACCTCGGCGGCCACCCGCCCCTCGTCGGCCCCCGTCCGCGGTGTCGCCACCCCGTCGCGGCCGAACGCCTCGGACGCCCCGTCCAAGCCCTCCTCGCCGACCACCTCGCGCCCGCTGCCGGGCCCGCCGTTCCTGCCGTCGCGACCCGCCGAGCCCGAGACCGGGGAGGGTGTGGTGGTCTCGCCGACCCCCTCCGCACCCGGGTCCCCGTCCGTCCCCGGGTCCCCGTCCGTCCGGCCGACCCCGACCGCGGGCCCGACGCCGTCGGCCCGGCCCACCCCGTCGGCCGGCCCGACCCCGTCGGCCCGGCCCACCCCGTCGGCCCGGCCCACCCCGTCGGCCCGGCCCACCCCGACCGTCCGCCCGACGCCGTCCGCCCGACCCACGACGACGCCGTCCGTGGCGCCCGCGCCGCGACCGCAGGCCACCCGGCCCCCGCGCGAACGCGCCGACCGAGGTCGTGACGACCACGCGGACCGTGACCGGTCCGACCGCTCCGACCGCGACCGCTCCGACCGCGACCACTCCGACCGCGACCACGCGGACCGCTCCGACCGCTCCGACCGCGACCGCTCGCAGGGCCGGGGCCGCTAGCGCGGCTCAGCGCTTGGGCGGGGGATCGCCCAGGGTCGCCTCGACGCTGACGTCGCCGTCGGTCTCGACCAGCTCGACCTCGCCCGTCACCGACCCGACCGCGCGCAGGTCCCGCTCGGCCGCCCGCACCGCGTCGAGGGCCGCGGCGGGCCCGGTGACCCGGGCGTGCAGCACGGGCGTGCGCATCCCGACCTTGGCGGTCGACTTGGCGCCCCGCAGGCCGGCCAGGACCGTGGCGACCGCCGTGAGCGCGGAGGCGTCGCCACCGCTGGTGTCACCGAGCTCGTCGGTGGTGGGCCACGCGGCGAGGTGCACCGAGCCCCGCTGCCACCACGACCAGACCTCCTCGGTCGCATACGGCAGGAACGGCGCGAACAGCCGCAGCTGCACGTGCAGCGCGGTGGCCAGCGCCGCCCGGGCCGACGCGGTGCCGGCGTCGTCCTGGCCGGCGTCGTCGCGCTCGCCGTACGCGCGCTCCTTGACCAGCTCGACGAAGTCGTCGCAGAAGTCCCAGAAGAACTTCTCCGAGACCTCCAGGGCGGTGGTGTAGTCGTAGGCCTCGAAGGCGCGCGTCGCCTCGGTCACCGTCGCGGCGAGGCGGGCCAGCAGGGCCCGGTCGACCGGTGCGGTGACCAGGGCGGGGTCGACGGTGGTCGCCCCGACGCTGCCGAGCACGAACTTGGCCACGTTGAGGACCTTCATCGCCAGCCGGCGGCCGACCTTCATCTGGGTCTCGTCGAAGGGCGAGTCCAGCCCGGGGCGGGCCATGGCCGCGCGCCACCGGACGGCGTCGGCGCCGTAGGTGTCCAGGACCTCGGAGGGCACCACGACGTTGCCCTTGGACTTCGACATCTTCTTGCGGTCCGGATCGACGATGAAGCCGGAGATCAGGGCGTGGGTCCACGGCGAGGCGTGGTTCTCGAAGTGCGCGCGCACGACGCGGGAGAACAGCCAGGTGCGGATGATGTCGTGGGCCTGGGTGGCGAGGTCCATCGGGAAGACGCGCTCGAACAGGTCGGGGTCGCTCTCCCAGCCGCCAGCGATCTGGGGGGTGAGCGAGGAGGTGGCCCAGGTGTCCATCACGTCGGGGTCGCCGACGAAGCCGCCGGGCCGGCCGCGCTGGTCCTCGGTGTAGCCCGCGGGAGCCGCGGTCGAGGGGTCGACCGGCAGCTGCTCCTCGCGGGGCAGCAGCGGGTGCTCGTAGTCGGGCTCGCCCTCGGCGTCCAGGGGGTACCAGACCGGGAACGGGATGCCGAAGAACCGCTGCCGCGAGATCAGCCAGTCGCCGTTGAGGCCGCCGACCCAGTTGTCGTAGCGGTGCTTCATGTGGGGCGGCACCCAGGTGATCTCGGCGCCGCGCTCGATCATCTCGCCGCGCAGGTCGGTGTCGCGGCCGCCGTTGGTGAGGTACCACTGGCGGGTGGCGACGATCTCGAGCGGCTTGTCGCCCTTCTCGTAGAAGTTCGCCATCCGCTGCGTCGGCCGGGGCTCGCCGTCGAGGTCGCCGGCCTCCCGGAGCGCGGCCACCATGGCCTCGCGGGCGCTGAAGGTCGTCTTCCCCGCCAGCTCGGCGTACGCCGCCGCTGCCGCCGGCGCCGCGAGCCAGGCCGGGGTCTCCCGGGTCAGCCGGCCGTCCCGGCCCACGACGGTGCGCACCGGCAGCTGCAGCTCGCGCCACCAGGTGACGTCGGTGAGGTCGCCGAAGGTGCAGCACATCGCGATGCCGGCGCCCTTGTCGGGCTCGGCTGCCGGGTGGGCCAGCACCGGGACCTCCACGCCGAAGACGGGCGAGGTCACGGTGGTGCCGAGCAGGGCGGCGTACCGCTCGTCGTCGGGGTGGGCGATCAACGCCACCACGCTGGGGATCAGCTCGGGACGGGTGGTCTCGATGTGGACCGGGCCGTCGGCGCCGTGGAAGGCGACGCGGTGGTAGGCGCCGGCGTACTCCCGGGCCTCGAGCTCCGCCTGCGCGACGGCGGTCTGGAAGGTGACGTCCCAGAGCGTGGGAGCCTCCTGCAGGTAGGCCTCGCCGCGGGCGAAGTTGCGCAGGAACGCGCGCTGGCTGACGGTCTGCGCCTTCGGGCCGATGGTCGTGTAGTGCTGCGACCAGTCGACCGAGAGCCCCAGCGTGCGCCAGAGCTGCTCGAAGACCTGCTCGTCCTCCTCGACGAGCCGCTCGCACAGCTCGATGAAGTTGGGCCGGCTCACCGGCACCTGCCGCTTGGGGTCGGGCTTCTCGGGCGGCACGAGGTCGGCGACGTAGGGCAGCGAGGGGTCGCAGCGGACGCCGAAGTAGTTCTGCACCCGCCGCTCGGTCGGCAGCCCGTTGTCGTCCCAGCCCATCGGGTAGAACACCGACTTGCCGCGCATCCGCTGGAAGCGGGCGACGAGGTCGGTGTGGGTGTAGCTGAAGACGTGGCCGACGTGGAGCGACCCGGACACGGTCGGCGGCGGGGTGTCGATGGAGTAGACGTTGCTGCGCGGCTGGGTGCGGTCGAAGGCGTAGGTGTCCTGCTCCTTCCAGCGCTGCGACCAGGTGGCCTCCAGGCCCTCGAGCGCCGCCCGGTCCGGTACGACGACCGCGCCCGGAGCGGTCGACGCGGAGGGGTCGGGCGAGGCGGGGGTGGTCATGGGCGGATCCTACGAAACCGGCACCCGCCTCGTGCGCAGCACCTCACGGCCCCGCGGCTGCACGGTCACCTGGAGGTAGGTCGAGGTGCCCCGCTCCTCGCCGTCGACGGTGGTGCGCCGGAGCCGGTCGGCGCTGCCGCTGACCTGGTAGAAGTCCAGCCACCTCGACCCGCGCGCCAGCGGCCGGTCCTGGCGGTAGACGTGGCTGTCGCCGTCGAAGAGGTAGACCGGGCCGCGGAACCGACGGGCCTCGTCGAGGATCGCCTGGACCAGCGGCCGGAACGCGGAGTACGCCGCGGGCTGGGGGTCGGCGACCGTCGGGTCGAACATGTCGGCCTGCTGCATCAGCACCACGGCGCGGCGGTCGTGGCGGCGGGCCTCGGCGAACGCCGCCCGGACGTTCGCGACGGCCGCGTCCATCCGACGCCACTGCTCCTGCACCTGGGGCGCGGTCGGGGTGGTCTCGCCGATGCCGGTCCAGGGCACCAGGTCGTTGTTGCTGCCGATGACGTGCAGCGTCGCGAACGACACGTCGGCGCGGACCCACCGGACGTTCTCGGGGAAGCCGCGGTCCTGCTGGGAGGCGACCCGCAGCGGTCCGCCCAGGGTGCGGCCCGGTCGCGGGAAGAACAGCGCGCGCACGGCGTCGAGGCGCTCCAGCGGCTGGTAGGACCCGGCGGCGGGGCGGTGGCAGTCGGCCCACTCGTTGTCGCCGGGGGTGTAGACGAGCGGGTCGCGCAGCCGGTCGAGCTGGGCCCGGACCGCACCGAGGCGGGCGTCGTCGCAGGTGGTCGAGCCGCTCTTGACGTCACCGAGGTGGGCGACCAGCGAGACGCCGGGCGCCGCGTTCAGGGTGTCCACGAACCCGGGGAAGCGTGCCTCCTCCGCGGCGCCGTAGGGCAGGTCGCCGATCACGGCGAAGCCGTAGGGGGCGCGTCGCCCCGCGGCAGCGGAGTCGCCCGCGGCGGGGCCGGGGGCGACCAGGGCGGCCGCGGCGAGCGCGGTGAGGACGGTGACGACGGCAAGGGGTCGACGGGTGCGGGACACGGGCGCTCCTGGGAGGACGGGCGGGCGGGCGGACGGGCGAGCGGCGGGCGAGCGGACGGGGCGGCACGAACCTCGCCTGCCCGGGTGAACCCCGTGGAGCAGCGAGGTGAACGGTGGCCGCCGGCCCTCGCGCCGGTCCACCTAGACTCGGCACGTCATGACTGAGCTCCCGCCGCAGGCCCGCCCCGCCGAGACCTACGCCGAGGTGGAGGACGCCCTGCTGAGCCGGTGGCCCGAGACCCGGCTCGAGCCCTCGCTCGACCGCATCACCGCCTTCCTCGAGCTGCTGGGCGACCCGCAGCGCGGCTACCCGGCGATCCACCTCACCGGCACCAACGGCAAGACCTCGACCGCGCGCATGGTCGAGACGCTGGTCGGGGCGATGGGGCTGCGCGTGGGCCGGTTCTCCAGCCCGCACCTGGAGTCGATGACCGAGCGGATCAGCCTCGACGGCGAGCCGATCAGCGAGGAGGCGTTCGTCGCGGCGTTCAACGACGTCGCGCCCTACACCCACCTCGTCGACGAGGACGGGCCGCACCCGCTGTCGTTCTTCGAGACCGTCGTCGGCATGGCGTACGCCGCCTTCGCCGACGCCCCGGTCGACGCCGCCGTGGTCGAGGTCGGCATGGGCGGTGCCTGGGACGCCACCAACGTCATCGACGCGACGGTGGCCGTGCTGACGCCGATCGCCGTGGACCACGCGAGCTACCTCGGGGACACCCCCGTCGCGATCGCCAACGAGAAGGTCGGCATCGTCAAGCCCGGCGCCACCGTGGTGAGCGCCGTGCAGCCCGACGACGTCGCCGTGGTGGTCGCCGAGCGCTGCGCCGAGGTCGGCGCCACGCTGGTCCGGGAGGGCATCGACTTCGGCGTCGCCGCCCGGACCCCCGCCGTGGGCGGCCAGCTGCTCTCGCTGCAGGGCCTCCGCGGCCGCTACGACGACCTCTTCGTGCCGCTCTACGGCGCCCACCAGGCCCAGAACGCCGCCCTCGCGCTGGCCGCCGTGGAGGCGTTCGTCGGCGGCGAGGACCCGCTCGACGCCGAGGTGGTGCGCAACGCCTTCGCCGAGGTCAGCTCGCCCGGCCGGCTCGAGGTCGTACGACGCTCGCCGACGATCGTGCTCGACGCCGCCCACAACCCCCACGGCGCCGCGGCGCTGGTCGCGGCGCTGGAGGACTCGTTCGTGTTCTCGCCGCTCATCGGCGTGCTCGGCGTGATGGGGGACAAGGACGTCGAGGGGCTGCTCTCCGAGCTCGAGCCGGTGCTCGCCCACGTGGTGTGCACCCGCAACAGCAGCGACCGCTCCACCGCGCCCGCCGACCTCGCCGAGGTGGCCCGCGGGATCTTCGGCCACGACCGGGTCAGCGAGGCCGACCGGCTCGCCGACGCCATCGACCAGGCTGCGGCGCTCGCCGAGGCGGGCGGCGCCCTGGGCGAGGCGATCGGCTCCGGCGCCGTGCTGGTCACCGGCTCGGTGGTCACCGTCGGCGAGGCGCGCAGCCTGCTGGTGCGCCAGCGCGGCGGGCAGTCCTGATGCAGCGCCGCCTCTGCGCCGCGATCCTCTCGCTCGAGGCGATCGCGTTCGGCCTGAGCACGCCGGTCCTGATCGCCGTCGCGGGCGTCGGGGTCGGCCGGGCCGTCCTCATCGGTGTCGGGCTGCTCGTCGCGTGCGTGCTCGTCGCCGGGCTGCTGCGCTTCCGATGGGCCTACGCGGTCGGCTGGGCGGTGCAGGTCGCCGCGATCGCCGTCGGGCTGGAGGTGCGGGCGATGGTGTTCCTGGGGCTCGTCTTCCTGGCGCTGTGGGCCACGGCGTACTTCCTGGGGGCCAAGATCGAGCGCGAGCGGGCCGAGTGGACCGCCACCGGCCGCTTCCCCGGCGCCCCGCAGCAGGGACCGGACCCGACCTAGCCTAGGTTTCTCCCATGTCGCAGCGCACCCTGGTCCTGCTCAAGCCCGACGCCGTCCGGCGGGGCCTGGTGGGGGAGATCCTGTCCCGTTTCGAGGCCAAGGGCCTCACCCTGGTGGCGCTGGAGCTGCGCCACATCGACGCGGCGCAGGCCGACGCCCACTACGCCGAGCACGTCGAGCGCGACTTCTACCCGCCGCTGCGCGACTTCGTGACGAGCGGCCCGCTGCTCGCGGCCGTCCTCGAGGGCGACGAGGCGGTCGAGGTGGTCCGCGGCCTGAACGGTGCGACCGACGGCCGCAAGGCCGCTCCGGGGACCATCCGCGGCGACCTCTCGCTGTCCAACCGCGAGAACCTCGTGCACGGGTCGGACAGCCCCGAGTCGGCCGAGCGCGAGATCGCGCTCTGGTTCCCCGCGGGCTGAGGCCGACCGGCACCACCTGGACCGGCGGCGTGTCGTCGCCGCAGCCCCCGCCCGGGCTCATACGCTCGCGTCACGGGAGGAGGTGCGCCTCCCGCTTCCCCGGGAACAGCGAGGCGAATCGATGCCCAACAGTCTGATCGGCCGCGACATGGCGGTGGATCTCGGCACGGCCAACACCCTCGTCTACGTGCGTGGACGCGGCATCCTGGTCGACGAGCCCTCGGTCGTCGCGCTGCACGAGCAGACCCAGGAGATCCTCGCGGTCGGCCACGAGGCCAAGCGCATGATCGGTCGTACGCCGGACGGCATCACCGCCATCCGCCCGCTCAAGGACGGCGTCATCGCCGACCTCGACGCGACCGAGGAGATGCTCCGCTTCTTCATCCAGCAGGTCCACAAGCGCCGCTACTTCGCCAAGCCCCGCATGATCATCTGCGTGCCCAGCGGCGTGACCGCGGTGGAGCAGCGCGCCGTCAAGGAGGCCGGCTACCAGGCCGGCGGCCGACGGGTCTACATCATCGAGGAGCCGATGGCCGCCGCCATCGGCGCCGGGCTGCCCGTCCACGAGGCCACCGGCAACATGGTCGTCGACATCGGCGGCGGCACCACCGAGGTCGCGGTCATCTCGCTGGGCGGCATCGTGACGACGTTGAGCGTGCGCACCGCCGGCGACGAGATCGACCAGGCGATCGTGGCGTGGATGAAGAAGGAGCACTCCCTGATGCTGGGGGAGCGCACCTCGGAGGAGATCAAGATGACCCTCGGGTCGGCCTTCCCGCTGCCGCAGGAGCGCCAGGCCGAGGTCCGCGGCCGCGACATGGTCTCCGGCCTGCCCCGCACCGTCACCGTCTCCAGCCCCGAGATCCGCCGCGCGATCGAGGAGCAGCTGCACAGCATCGTCGACGCGGTCCGCACCACGCTGGACCAGACGCCGCCCGAGCTGGCCGGCGACATCATGGACCGCGGCATCGTGCTCACCGGCGGCGGCGCCCTGCTGCTCGGCCTCGACGAGCGGATCCGCCACGAGACCGGGATGCCGGTCCACATCGCCAGCGACCCCCTGACCTCGGTCGCCCTCGGCGCGGGCAAGTGCGTCGAGGAGTTCGAGGCGCTCCAGCAGGTGCTCGTCACGGACCGCAGGCGGTAGCGGCGTGGCGAAGCAACGACTGCGCGGGGGGCGCGGGGCGGCCGCACGCCCGTCCCTGCCCGACGGCGAGCGGGGGACCGGCTTCGGTCGGCGGCAGCGCTCGGGGTCCTCGCGCGTGGTGGCGGGCCTGATGGTCGCCGCCTCGGTCGCGGTGATCACCGTCGACGCCGCGGGCGGGGACGAGTCGCCCGTCGACCCCGTCCGTCACGCCGTGGGCAGCGTGGTGGGCCCCGTGGAGACCACCAGTGCGACGGCGGCCCGGCCGCTGCGCGAGGTGCTGTCCTACTTCAGCTCCAACCGGTCGCTGCGCGAGGAGGTCGCCACGCTGTCGGCGCAGAACTCCCAGCTGCGCTCGCAGGCCGAGCAGGTGCCCCTGGACCGCAACCGGCTCGCCGAGCTCGACGGCCTGACCCGCACCGCCAACTCCACCGGCCAGGCGCTGGTCGCGGCTCGCGTCGTGGGCATGGGCCCGATGCAGTCGTTCTCGCGCACCGTCACCATCGACGCCGGCACCTCCTCGGGCGTGGACCGCGACCTGACGGTGCTCAACAACGACGGTCTGGTGGGCCGCGTGATCAGCGCGACCGCCTCCACCGCCACCGTGCTGCTCGTCGTGGACACCGAGTCCGTGGTCGGCGGCCGGCTCGGGTCCAACCTCGAGATCGGCTTCCTGCGCGGGCGCGGCGTCACCGCCGACCGCGGCCGGCTCGACCTCGACCTCGTCGACAACGCGGTCAGCCCCGCGACGGGCGACGTGGTGGTGACCTGGGGCAGCCAGAACGGCCGCCCCTACGTCGCGGGCATCCCGATCGGCACGGTCGAGTCCGTCTACTCCACCCCGCGCGAGCTCGCCAAGCGCGCGGTCATCGACCCCTACGTCGACTTCACCTCGCTCGACGTCGTCGGCGTGGTCGTCGACAAGGACACCGACGGGGACCGCATCGTCGTCAACGGACAGGCAGGTGGCCGCTGATGTCCGCCCTCTACCGCAGCCTCGTGCTCGTCGCCGTGGTCGTCCTGGCCGTGGTCGCCCAGGTCGCCGTCCTGCCGGTCGTGGCCGTCAACGGGGTGGTGCCCAACCTGGCGCTGCTCGTGGTGGTCGCCGCCTCGCTCGCGCGCGGCCCCGAGGTCGGGGTCGCCGTCGGGTTCACCGCCGGGCTGCTGCTCGACCTGGCCCCGCCGGCCGAGCACGTCGCCGGCCGCTGGGCCCTCGCCTTCGTGCTGGCCGCCATCCTGGCCGGCCGCGTCCGCGGCGACGCCCGGCACAGCCCGCTGGCCGCGCTCGCCACCGTCGGCGCGTGCTCCTTCGTGGCCACCTCGGTGTTCGCGCTCTCCGGGCAGGTGCTGGGCGACCATGCCGTCCCGGTGGGGCAGATGCTCGGCGTGGTGTTCCTGGCCCTGCTGTGGGACGTGGTCGTCGCCCCCCTGATCCTCCCCGCGCTGATGCGGCTGCTCGAGCGCAGCCCCGCCCGCGAGCTCGTCGCCTAGAAGGGCCTCATGGCTGCCGTCCTGATCCGCCCCAACGCCTCGGAGAAGAGCAGGCTCCGCCTGTTCGTCGTCCAGGCGCTGGTCGTCTCGCTGTTCCTCACCCTGTTCGTCCGTCTCTGGTACATGCAGGTCGCCACGGGCGAGGGCTACCAGGCCGCCGCCGCCGAGCAGTCGGTGCGCGACGTCGTGGTGCAGCCCGCCCGCGGTCTCGTCGTCGACGACGTCGGCCGCCCGCTGGTGGCCAACCGCAGCAGCTGGGTCGTCAGCGTCGACCGCACCCTGCTGGGCAAGCTGCCCGAGGACATCCGCGAGCGCACGCTGACCCGGCTGGCCGGCGTGGTCAAGGTCGACCGGGCCACGATCGGCGCCCGGATGGTGGTCTGCGGCCAGAGCGGCGCCGAGGCCGGCAGCTGCTGGAACGGCTCGCCCTACCAGCCCGTGCCGGTCGCCCGCGACGTCCCGCAGCAGGTCGCGGTCAAGCTGCTCGAGCGCACCGAGGAGTTCCCGGCGGTGCTCGCCCAGCAGGAGAGCGTGCGGGCCTACCCCAACCCGTTCGGCGTGAACGGCGCCCACGTCCTGGGCTACCTCAGCCCCATCACCGGCGGCGAGCTCGAGGAGGCCGAGAAGGACGAGGACACCTCGGTCAACGGCGCCTCGGTGGTCGGCCGGGCCGGCGTGGAGAAGGCCTACGACCGCTACCTGCGCGGCACCCCGGGCTACAAGAAGGTCGCGGTCGACTCGATGGGTCGCGTGCTCGGCGACTCCGGCGAGGTCGAGGCGACCCCGGGTGCCACCCTGGTCACCTCCATCGACGCCGAGGTCCAGGGCTACGTCGAGAAGCAGCTCGCCCAGACCATCCAGACCGCGCGCGGCACCACCGACACCGTCACCGGCCGCCGGTACGCCGCCGACAGCGGCGCCGCCGTGGTGCTCGACGCCAAGACCGGCCGGGTGGTCGCGATGGCCAGCCAGCCGACGTACGACCCCGAGGTCTGGTCGGGCGGCATCACCACCAAGCAGCTCGAGCGGCTGTACTCCGAGGAGGCCGGCACCCCGCTGCTCTCGCGCGCCACCCAGGGCCAGTTCGCCCCCGGCTCGACGTGGAAGCCGATGATGACCGCCGCGGCGCTCTCCCACGGCTACAGCCCCGAGACCGTGCTCGCGTGCGGCTCGGGCTTCCAGGTCGGCAACCGCACGTTCAAGAACTACGAGTCCGGCGCCTACGGCTACATCAGCTTCGCCAAGGCGCTCGAGGTCTCCTGCAACACCTTCTTCTACAAGATCGGCTTCGACTACTGGCAGCAGCTCGGCAGCGACGAGACCGACGTGAACGCCAAGGACCCGCTGGTCTCGATGGCCAAGACCTTCGGCTTCGGCACGCCCACGGGCATCGACCTCCCCGGTGAGGCCTCGGGCCGGATCGCGGACCGGAAGTGGAAGCTCGCCTACTACACGTCGATGAAGGACTACTACTGCAAGGTCGGCAAGGAGGAGGGCAGCGACTTCCAGCACCGCTTCGCCCGCGAGTTCTGCGTCGAGGGCAGCCACTACCGCGCCGGCGACGCGGTCAACTTCGCCATCGGCCAGGGCGACACCGTGGTGACGCCGCTCCAGCTCGCCCGGGCGTACGCCGCGCTCTCCAACGGCGGCACCCTCTTCGAGCCGCGCGTCGCCAAGGCGATCGTCAGCCCCGACGGGGAGCTCATCAAGGAGCTGCCTCCGGTCGTGGACAAGAAGCTGCCGGTCAAGAAGGCGGTCCTCGACTACATCGACGGCGCCCTGAAGAACGTCGCCTCGGTCGGCACCATGGCCTGGCGCCTGGAGGGCTTCCCGCTCGACGAGGTGACCATCCGGGCCAAGACCGGATCGGCCGAGGTGTACGGCAAGCAGAGCACCTCGTGGGTGGCCTCGTACACCGAGGACTACGTCGTGGTGATGATGGTCAGCCAGGGCGGCACCGGCTCGGGCACCTCGGGCCCGGCGATCCGCAAGATCTGGGAGAAGCTCTACGGCGTCAAGGGCACCGCGGTGCGGCCCGGGCAGGCGGCCATCGCCGGCACCACGCCCCCCGCGGGACTGCCGACCTTCGCCGAGGACGGCTCGATCCTGCCGCCCGCGACCGGTCCGAAGGGGGACTGAGCGATGACCGCCCTGCCGCTGAACCGGCTCTCCGTGGCCCGCAGCCGCGTCGTGGTGCCGCCCCTGGACTGGGTCCTGGTGGGCTGCGCCGCGCTGATCATGGCCATGGGCACGCTGCTGGTCTGGTCGGCGACCGCCACCAACGACGTGCTCACCGGCGGCGACTCCACGGCGTACCTCCACAAGCACCTGGTCAACGTCGTGATCGGGCTGGTGCTCGCCGCGGTGGTGATGGCCACCGACCACCGGTGGGTCCGCATCGTCACCCCCCTGGTGTACGCCGGGTCGGTGATCGGCCTGCTGCTGGTGCTCGTCATGGGCACCACCATCAACGGCTCGCGCTCGTGGCTGATGATCGGCGGGCTGTCCATCCAGCCGGCCGAGTTCGCCAAGCTGGCCGTGGTCATCGCGATGGCGATGATCGTCGCCGAGCGCACCGAGAACTCCCGGCAGCGCCGGGTCGGCCTGGTCGACGTGGCGCTGATGGGCGCGGTGGCGGGGCTGCCGGCCGTCCTGATCATGGCCCAGCCCGACCTCGGCACCATGCTGGTGCTGACCGCGACCGTCTTCGGCGTGCTGGCCGTGGCCGGGGTGCCGCGGCGCTGGCTGGTCGGCCTGCTGGCCTCGGGCGTCGCCCTGGTCACGCTCGTGGTCGCGGCGGGGGTGCTGAAGTCCTACCAGGTCAACCGGTTCGTCGCCTTCATCTACCCCGACCTCGACCCGCGGGGCGCCGGCTACAACACCACCCAGGCCCGGATCGCGATCGGCAACGGCGGGCTGTTCGGCCAGGGCCTCTTCGACGGCTCGCAGACCCGCTCCCGGTTCGTGCCCGAGCAGCACACCGACTTCATCTTCACCGTCGCCGGCGAGGAGCTCGGCCTGGTGGGCGCCGGACTGCTGATCGTGCTGTTCGCGGTGCTGCTGTGGCGCGCGCTGCTCGTCGCCCGGTACGCCGAGGACATGTTCGGCCGGGTCGCCGCCGCGGGCATCGCCTGCTGGTTCGCCTTCCAGGCCTTCCAGAACATCGGCATGTGCCTGGGGATCATGCCCGTCACAGGCGTCCCGCTGCCCCTGGTGTCCTACGGCGGGTCCTCGATGTTCGCCTCGATGATGGCGATCGGCCTGCTGGTCAACATCGGCATGCGGGGCACCGGCACCGGCCGTCCCGGGTTCGGGGTCAGGCCGCGGGGACGCTGAGGACGAACGTGCTGCCGCCCTCGGGGCGATTCAGCGTCAGCAGCAGTGCGAAGGCCGAGCTGGGTCTTGGGGCAGTTAGGTCGTGCCGGCGGCGACCAGGCGGCCGAGCCCGTCGGCGTCCGGTCAACGGGGGAGGGGGCCGGGCCGCGGGCGTTGCCTAGTATTGACCCCCCACGCGCGGAGCGTGCCGAGCTCCCGCGACCCCCGCCGACCGACCTGACCGATCCGACCGGAAGGCCGCCGTGCTGCTCGCGATCCTCGCTGCCCACGCCGTGGCCGCCGCGGCGGCCCCGCTCCTGGTGCGGCGGCTCGGTGCGAAGGCGTTCCTCGTGCTCGCGGCGGCGCCGCTGGTGGCCACCGTGTGGGCCCTCGCGCAGACCGGTCGGGTGCTCGACGGCCGCCCGGTCACGCAGGTGGTCCCCTGGGCGCCGGGCCTCGACCTGGAGCTGGCGTTCTCGCTGGGGGCGCTGCAGTGGCTGATGGTGCTGGTCGTGGCGGGCATCGGCGTGCTGGTGATGGCCTACTCGGCCTCCTACTTCTCCGACGGCACCCCGGGGCTGGTCGGCTTCACCACCAGCTTCACCGCGTTCGTGGGCGCGATGCTCGGCCTGGTGCTCTGCGACGACCTGGTCCTCCTGGTCGTGTTCTGGGAGCTGACCACGATCTTCTCGTTCCTGCTGATCGGCTTCGAGCCGACCAGGCGCGCCTCGCGGCTGGCGGCCATGGAGGCCCTCCTCGTCACCACGCTGGGCGGGCTGGTGATGCTGGTCGGGGTGCTGGTGCTGGGCCACCAGGCCGGCACGATGCGGATCTCGGACATCCTGGCCGACCCGCCGACCGGCACGGCGACCACGGTCGCGGTGCTGCTGCTGCTCGTGGGGGCGCTGAGCAAGTCGGCCCAGGTGCCGTTCCACTTCTGGCTGCCGGGCGCGATGGCCGCCCCGACCCCGGTCAGCGCCTACCTGCACGCCGCCTCGATGGTGAAGGCCGGGCTCTACCTGGTCGCGCTGCTGGCGCCCGCGTTCGCCGGGGTGCCCGGGTGGCACCTCACCCTGCTCACGCTCGGCACCGCGACGATGCTGCTGGGCGGCTGGCGGGCGCTGCGACAGCTCGACCTGAAGCTGCTGCTGGCGTACGGCACCGTCAGCCAGCTGGGCTTCCTGCTCGTGGTGCTCTCGATCGGCAGCCGCACCGCGGCCCTGGCCGGGACCGGGATGCTGCTCGCGCACGCCCTGTTCAAGGCCACGCTGTTCCTCACCGTCGGCGTCGTCGACAAGCTCACCGGCACCCGCGACCTGTCGCGGCTCTCCGGGCTGGGCCGGCGGCTGCCGGTGCTCGCGGTCGCCGCCGGCCTCGCCGCCGCCTCGATGGCCGGGGTGCCGCCGCTGCTGGGCTTCGTGGGCAAGGAGACGCTGTGGGCCGCGCTGCTCGAGCTCGCCGCCGGAGAGACCCCCGGCGTGCCCGCCTGGGCCGGCACGCTCGTCCTGGTCGGCCTGGTGGCGGGGTCGGCCCTCACGGCCGGGTACGCCGCCCGCTTCTGGTGGGGCGCGTTCGCCGCCAAGCACGACGTCGGGGCGAGCGCCCCGCTGCCGCTCTCGCGCGCCTTCGGCGCCGCCCCCGTCCTGCTCGCTGCGCTCAGCCTGGGGCTGGGCTTCGCCGGGGCCGCGGTGACCGCCGCGATCGCGCCGTACGCCGACCAGCTGCCCGCCCGCGGCCACGACGAGTACCTCGCGCTGTGGCACGGGCTGGAGCTCCCGCTGCTGCTCAGCGGGGTCTCGATCGGGGTCGGGTACCTGCTCTTCCGCCGGCGCGACGCGCTGTGCCGGCTCCAGGCCCGGGCGACCTGGCCGCTGCAGGCCGAGGGCGTCTACCGCCTCGGGATGCGGCTGCTGGACCGGGTCGCGGTGGAGGTCACCGGCGCGTTCCAGCGGGGCTCGGTCTCGATCTACCTCGGCGTCATCCTCACCGTCGTGCTCGCCGCCCCGGGCGGGGTGCTGGTCCACGCCCTGGTGACCGGTGCCGTGCCGGAGCCCGAGTGGGTGCTGTGGGACCGCGGCGGCCAGCCGCTGGTCGCCCTGCTGATGGTGGCCGCGGCGATCATGACGGTGCGCTCGCGCCGGCGGCTGCGGGCGGTGGTGCTCGCCGGCGTCACCGGCTACGGCTGCGCGGTGCTCTTCCTGCTCCACGGCGCCCCCGACATCGCGCTGACCCAGGTGCTGGTCGAGACCGTCAGCCTCACCGTGTTCGTGCTGGTGCTGCGCCGGTTGCCGGACTACTTCACCGACCGGCCGCTGCGCGTGACCCGCTTCTACCGGATGGCGCTGGCCGCCGGTGTCGGCGTCGCCGTCGCCGGGTTCGTGCTGGTCGCGGCGGCCGCGCGCAGCACCACCCCGATCTCGGAGTCGTTCCCGGTGATGGCCTACGTCGAGGGCTACGGCCGCAACGTCGTCAACGTGACCCTGGTCGACATCCGCGCCTGGGACACCTTCGGGGAGATCTCGGTGCTGGTGGCGGCCGCCACCGGGGTGGCGAGCCTGACCTTCCTGGACTCCCGCTCGACCGGCATCCGCCGCGTCCACGAGATCCCCTACCCCCAGGGCGTGCAGAAGCAGGTCACCCGACCGGGACGCCGGGTCTGGCTGCCGGGCCCCCGCACGCTGAGCCCCGAGCGGCGCTCCATCGTCTTCGAGGTCGTGACCCGGCTCGTCTTCCACACCATCGTGGTGTTCTCGATCTACCTGCTCCTCGCCGGTCACAACCTGCCCGGCGGCGGCTTCGCCGCCGGCATGGTGACCGGCCTGGCGCTGATGGTGCGCTACCTCGCGGGCGGTCGCTACGAGCTCAACGAGGCCGCCCCCGTCGACGCGGGCGTGCTGATCGGGTCCGGCCTGTTCGTCGCGGCGCTCTCGGGCCTCGGCCCGGTGCTGGTCGGCGGCTCGGTGCTGCAGACCGCGGACGTCTACCTCGACGTACCGCTGCTGGGCGAGGTGCACCTGGTCTCCTCGGTCGGCTTCGACATCGGCGTCTACCTCGTGGTGGTCGGTCTGGTGCTGGACCTGCTGCGCACCTTCGGCTCCCAGCTCGACCGCGAGATCCTGCGGGCCGAGCGCGAGGGCGCGGTCGAGGCCGGCGCCGCGAGGTCCGGGGCGGGGGTGCACTGATGGAGGTCAACCTGACCCTGCTGGTCACCTGCGCGGTGCTGAGCGGCTGCGGCGTCTACCTGCTGCTCGAGCGCAGCCTCACCCGCGTGCTGGTGGGCCTCGTGGTGCTCAGCAACGGGGTCAACCTCGCGTTCCTGGCCGCCAGCGGTCCGGCGGGGGAGTCGGCCTTCTGGGGCTCGGCCGACCCCGAGGACATGGCCGACCCGCTGCCGCAGGCGCTGGTGCTGACCGCCATCGTCATCACCCTGGGCACGCTCGCCTTCCTGCTCGCGCTGGCCCACCGCAGCTGGCAGCTGCACGGCCACGACGACGTCCAGGACGACGTCGAGGACGCCGCGATCCGCCGGCTGGCCCTCGACGACGCCACGTCGGACTCCTTCGGCCTGAGCACCGACGGCCAGGAGCAGGACGACCCCGTGGAGGACCGCCCGTGACCAGTCTCGTGCCGCTCCCGGTGATCCTGCCCCTGCTGGGCACGGGCGCCACCCTGATGCTGTTCCGCTTCCCGCAGGCGCAGCGGGTGGTCAGCGCCCTGGTGCTCAGCGCCGTGGTCGCGGTGGCCGCCGTGCTGCTCGTGACGGTCGACCGCGACGGCACCCAGGTGGTCTGGCTCGGCGGCTGGGAGGGGCTGGGCATCGCCCTGGTGGCCGACCGGCTGGCGGTGCTGATGCTGCTGGTCAGCGCGATCGTCACGCTCGCGGTGCTGCTCTACTCGATCGGGCAGGGCATCACCGGTGACGGGAAGGAGACCCCGGTCTCGATCTACCACCCGACGTTCCTCACCCTGGTGGCCGGCGTCTCCAACGCGTTCCTCGCGGGCGACCTGTTCAACCTGTTCGTCAGCTTCGAGATGCTGCTGTTCTCCAGCTACGTGCTGCTCACCCTCGGCGGCACCGCCGCCCGGGTGCGCGCCGGCACCATCTACGTCGTCGTCAACGTGGTGTCCTCGATGCTGTTCCTGATCGCCCTGGCCACGACGTACGCCGCGGTCGGCACCCTCAACCTCGCGCAGGTCGCCGAGCGCCTCGACGGGCTGCCGCCGTCGGTGGCGCTGATGATCCAGCTGCTGCTGCTCGTCACCTTCGCGATCAAGGCGGCCGTGTTCCCGCTCTCGCTGTGGCTGCCCGACAGCTACCCGACCGCTCCCGCCCCGGTGACGGCGGTGTTCGCGGGGCTGCTCACCAAGGTCGGCGTCTACGCGATCATCCGCACCCAGACGCTGCTGTTCCCCGACAGCCCGCTCTCCACGCTGCTGATGGTGGCGGCCCTGCTCACGCTGGTCATCGGCATCCTGGGCGCGATCGCGCAGTCGGACGTCAAGCGGATGCTGTCCTTCACCCTGGTCAGCCACATCGGCTACATGATCTTCGGGGTGGGCCTGGCGACCGAGGCCGGCATCGGCGGCGCGGTGTTCTACGTCGCCCACCACATCACCATCCAGACCGCGCTGTTCCTGGTCGTCGGGCTGATCGAGCGGCGGGCGGGCAGCACCGCCCTGCTGCGGCTCGGTGGGCTGGCGCGGCTGAGCCCGCTGCTGGGCGTGCTGTTCTTCGTGCCGGCGATGAACCTCGCCGGGATCCCGCCGATGTCGGGGTTCCTGGGCAAGGTCGGCCTGTTCCAGGCCGGGGTCGCCGACGGGTCGCCGCTGGCGCTGGTGCTGGTGGCGGGCGGCACCGCGACCAGCCTGCTCACCCTGTACGCCGTCGCGAAGACCTGGGCGCTGGCCTTCTGGCGCTCCCCGGAGCAGGCCCACGACATGGCCCGGCTGCTGATCGGCCAGGAGGCGCGCCGCGAGCAGGACGACCACCCGGTCCCGGCGATGGTCGAGCACCGCGGCCACGTGCACGTCGGCAGCGTCGCCTTCGGGGCCGCCGACCTCGACGCCGCCCGCCAGGTCGCCGACGCCGACTCGCCCGACCGCGACCTGCACCAGCTGCTCGAGGCGGGCCGGCTCCCCGACCGGCTCCCGCTGCTCATGGTGCTGCCCACCGCCGGCCTGGTGCTGGCGAGCCTGGCCATCACCGTCGTCGCCGGCCCGCTCGTGGGCTACACCGACCGGGCGGCCGCCGACCTCGCCGACCGCGACTCCTACGTCGCTGCCGTCATGGACGGGGTGCCGCGGTGAGCCCGGAGGTCCGCACCAGCCGCCGGGGACGCACCCGGCCGGCGCGCTACCGCGCGGTGCAGTGGCCGATGGTGGCGTGGCTGACGCTGGTGTGGTGGGTGCTGTGGGGCAGCTACTCCGCGCTGTCCCTGGTCGGCGGCGTGCTCGTCGCCGTCGCCGCCTGCTGGGTCTTCCCGCTGCCGCCGCTGCGGATGCGGGTGCGCGTCCACCCGGTGGGGCTCGCGGTGCTGGTCGGGCGGTTCGCCGTCGACGTCGTCGTGGCCAGCCTCCAGGTCGCCCGCGCGACCCTGTTCCCGCCCGACCCGCTGCGCAACGCCCTGGTCGAGGTGCGGCTGCGCACCGAGTCCGACCTCGTGCTGACCGCCGTCGCCGAGCTGGTCTCGCTGGTGCCGGGCACGGTCGTGGTGGAGGCCCACCGCGGCAGCCACACGTTGTTCGTGCACGCGCTGGACACCGACGGCCACGGCATCGAGGCGGTGCGCACCATGGTGTGGGCCCAGGAGGAACGGGTGCTGGCGGCCCTGGGTCGCGAGCAGCTCGACGACCCCGTCGCCGGGGAGGCGCCGTGAGCGTGCTGCTGCTCCTCGCCGCCGTGGTGCTCGGGGTCGCGGGGCTCCTCACCCTGGCCCGGATGACGATCGGCCCGACCATGCTCGACCGGGCGATCTCCTTCGACGTGCTGCTGTCGGTCACGATCTGCGCGATCGCGGTCGACGCCGCGGTGCGGCGTACGGCCGAGAACCTGCCCGCGATGCTGGTCGCCACCCTGCTCGGCTTCGTCGGCTCGGTCAGCGTGGCCCGGTTCAGCCCCGGCAGCGACGACGTCGAGTCCGAGGCCGCCGACGCCGAGGAGGGGGACCGGTGACCGCGTTCCTCGACGTGGCCGGCGCGGTGCTGGTGCTGCTCGGCTGCCTGCTGAGCCTGGTGGCCGGCATCGGCCTGGTGCGGTTCCCCGACCTGCTCACCCGGATGCACGCGGCCACCAAGCCACAGGTGCTCGGGCTGCTGCTGGTCGCGGGCGGACTGGCGCTGGTGCTGCGCGACGGCTCGACCACGCTGCTGCTCGGGCTGGTCGTGGTCGCCCAGCTGCTCACCGTCCCGGTCGCCAGCCACATGGTCGCCCGGGCGTCGTGGCGCGGCGGCCAGGTGCGCCACGACCTGCTCAGCGTGGACGAGCTGACGGGGTCCCCGGTGCTCGACGAGGACCGCGGGGCGCCCTGACGGCCCGGCGCCACGTAGGCTGGACCGTCGTCCCCGACCTCGGAAAGGCCCGCCATGCCCGTCACCGGTGAATCCGTCTTCGCCCGGCTCGAGCCGCACCTGGCCCGGGTCAGCAAGCCGATCCAGTACGTCGGCGGCGAGCTCGGCTCGGTGCACAAGGCCTGGGAGGACACCGACGTCCGCTGGGCGCTGATGTACCCCGACGCCTACGAGGTCGGGCTGCCCAACCAGGGCGTGCAGATCCTCTACGAGGTGCTCAACGAGCAGGAGCACACCCTGGCCGAGCGCACCTACGCGGTGTGGCCCGACATGGAGGCGCTGATGCGCCGCGAGGGCATCCCGCAGTTCACGGTCGACGGCCACCGTCCGGTGGGCGACTTCGACGTCCTCGGGCTCTCGTTCTCCACCGAGCTCGGCTACACCAACATGCTGACGGCGCTCGACCTCGCCGGCATCCCGCTGCGCTCCGCGGACCGCACCGACGCGGACCCGGTCGTGCTCGCGGGCGGCCACGCCGCCTTCAACCCCGAGCCGGTCGCCGACTTCCTCGACGCGGTGGCGCTGGGCGACGGCGAGGAGGTCGTGCTCAAGATCAGCGAGGTCGTGCGCGAGTGGAAGGGCGAGGGCAGCCCCGGCGGTCGCGACGAGCTGCTGCTGCGCCTGGCCGCGAGCGGCGGCGTCTACGTGCCCCGCTTCTACGACGTGTCGTACGCCGAGGACGGCGCCCTGGTCGCCACCCGGCCCAACCGGCCCGGCGTCCCCGACCGGGTCCGCAAGCACACCCTGATGGACCTCGACGCGTGGCCCTACCCGCGCAACCCGCTGGTCCCGCTCGCGGAGACCGTGCACGAGCGGTTCAGCGTGGAGATCTTCCGCGGCTGCACCCGCGGCTGCCGGTTCTGCCAGGCCGGCATGATCACCCGGCCGGTGCGCGAGCGCTCGATCACCACCATCGGCGACATGGTCGAGAACGGCATCCGCAAGTCGGGCTTCGAGGAGGTCGGGCTGCTCTCGCTCTCCAGCGCCGACCACACCGAGATCGGCGAGGTCGCCAAGGGCCTGGCCGACCGCTACGAGGGCTCCAACGTCTCGCTCTCGCTGCCCTCGACGCGGGTCGACGCCTTCAACATCACCCTGGCCAACGAGTTCTCCCGCAACGGCCGCCGCTCGGGGCTGACCTTCGCCCCCGAAGGCGGCTCGGAGCGGATGCGCAAGGTGATCAACAAGATGGTCACCGAGGAGGACCTGATCCGCACCGTCGCGGCGGCGTACTCCCACGGCTGGCGGCAGGTCAAGCTCTACTTCATGGTCGGCCTGCCGACCGAGACCGACGAGGACGTGCTCCAGGTCGCCGACCTCGCCCGCAAGGTGATCGCCAAGGGCCGCGAGGTCGCCGGCCACAACGACATCCGCTGCACCGTGTCCATCGGCGGCTTCGTGCCCAAGCCGCACACGCCGTTCCAGTGGGCCGCGCAGCTCGACGTCGAGACCACCGACTCCCGGCTCAAGAAGCTGCGCGACCTGGTGCGGGCCGACAAGAAGTACGGCCGCGCCATCGGCTTCCGCTACCACGACGGCAAGCCCGGGATCATCGAGGGACTGCTCTCCCGGGGCGACCGCCGCGTCGGCGCCGTGGTCGAGGAGGTCTGGCGCCAGGGGGCCCGCTTCGACGGCTGGAGCGAGCACTTCTCCTACGACCGCTGGATCGCGGCCACCGAGACCGGCCTGGCCGGCACCGGGGTCGACCTCGACTGGTTCACCACCCGCGAGCGCGGCCTCGACGAGACGCTGCCCTGGGACCACCTCGACTCGGGCCTCGACAAGGACTGGCTCTGGGCCGACTGGGAGGACGCCCTCGACCCCGACTCGGTCGACGTCGAGGACTGCCGCTGGACGCCCTGCTACGACTGCGGCGTGTGCCCCGAGCTGGGCACCGACATCCAGGTCGGCCCCACCGGCCAGTCGCTGCTGCCGCTCTCGGTCGTCTAGGAGGTCCCGCGGGCCAGCTCGACCAGCCGGTCGAGGATCCGCGCCCCGTCGACGCGCAGCCCGTTGTGCAGGTAGGCGTCGGTGACCCATCCCTGCACGCCCGGGAGCAGCGCCAGCGTCTCCTCGCTGAACCGCTGCTCCACGAACGGGTCGCCGACGTAGACCGCGGCCGCGCCGGGCAGGTCGACCGCCGCCAGCGCGTCGGCGTCGTACAGCCGGGGCCAGGGGTGGGTCGCGAGCAGCCGGGCGGTCGCGGCGTACGGCACCAGGGCGGGGTCGTCCTCGAAGTGCCAGCCGAAGACGTGCTCGCCGGTGAGGTGGTCGTCGTCGGGCAGGGTGCGCTCGGCCGCCCAACCCGTGGCGCCGCCGTCGGCGTAGCAGGACTCGTGGACCACGGCGTAGAGCGGGTTGCGGCCGCCGAACGGCAGCAGCGCCTCCAGGTCGGGCACGAAGGCCGGCGAGCGGGGGTCGCGCTCGAGCAGGTGGTGCAGCGCGTCGGCGCCGCCGTGCAGCCCGAGCTGGTTGCCGACGGTGCGGACCAGGCGCGGGGTCAGCCTCGACCCGTCGCCACGCCGCAGCCCGCCCGCCGCGGCGAGGTCGAGCACCCGCGCCAGCCGGTGGGCGTCCTCGGGGTGGCGGCGCAGGTGGGCGGCCTCGAGCCGGCGCAGGGCGGCGTGCGTCGCGGCGTACACCTCGGTGGGCGGTCGGCCCACCGGCGGCAGCCCGCCGGTCACGAAGGTCTCGCGCAGGCTGTCGGGGAACCGCGAGCGGTAGTGCAGCACGCAGAAGCCGCCGAAGGACTGGCCCAGCACCGACCAGCGGTCGACCCCGAGGTGCTCGCGCAGGCACTCGGCGTCGCGCACGATCGCGTCGGCCCGGAAGTGCCGGAGGTACGCCGCCTCGGCGGCGGCGTCGAGCGGCTCCGGCCGGGTGCCGGTGCCGTAGGGCGTGGACAGGCCGGTGCCGCGCTGGTCGAGCAGCAGCACGCGGAAGTCGACCAGGGCGCGCTCGAGCCACCCCGGGGCGAGCGGCCCCAGGGTGGGGCGCGGCGCCTCGTGGCCGGGGCCGCCCTGGAGGTAGACCAGCCACGGGCGGTCGGCGCCGTCGTCGGCGGTGACCTCGCGGGCGAAGACCTCCAGCGACGGGCCGGTCGGGTCGTCGTGGTCGACCGGCACCGTGACCCGGTGCTCCACCAGGGCGGGGGTCACCGCTCCACCGCCTGCGGCTGCCGGGGGAGCTGGTCCTCGACGTGCTCGGGGCGCGCCACCGAGAGCCCCACCAGCAGCTGCGGCACGGCCAGCGCGAGCAGCACCATCAGCGGCACCGTCCAGCCGCCGGTGGCGTCGCGGAGCACGCCCATGCCGAACGGGCCGACGGCCGCGAGCAGGTAGCCGACCGCCTGGGTGAACCCCGAGAGGGCGGCGGTGCCGTCGGGGGTCCGGGCGCGCAGCCCGATCAGGGTGAGGATCAGCGGGAACACGCACAGACCGGTGCCGACCAGCACCGCCCACAGCCACGCACCCGCGACCGGGGCGACGGCGAGGCCGCCGTAGCCCAGCGGGTAGCAGAGCATCAGCGCCCACATCAGCGGCCGCTGGTCGTCGGTGCGGGCGGCGAGCCGGGGGATGACCAGCGAGAGCGGGATGCTGAGGCCGCCGATGACGCCGAGCAGCAGTCCGGCCGTGGTCGCGGAGAACCCGGCGTCGCGGTAGACCACGCCGAACCAGCCGTACACGGCGTACGCCTGGAGCGACTGGAGGCCGAAGAACAGTGCCATCCGGCGTCCCAGGGAGGTGCGGCCGACCTCGAGGACCCCGATGCCGCGGGTCGGCACCGCGTCGGGGTCGCGCCGGTCGCGGCCGACCAGGCCGATCCACGGGACCGCCGCGACCGCGGCCACCAGCGCCCAGGTCAGCAGGCCGTCGCGCCAGCCGCCGCCCGTGGCCTGGCCGGCCGGGACGGTGAGCGTCAGCGCGCAGGTCAGCCCCACCGCCAGCGAGGTGGTGTAGACCGACGTGAGCAGCCCGATCCGGTCGGGGAAGTGCAGCTTGACCAGCGAGGGCAGCACCACGTTGCCGGTCGCCATCCCGCCCAGCGCCAGCAGCGAGAGCAGCAGGAAGGTCGACTCGTGGTCGACCCGGCTGCGGCCGCCGAGGCCCACCACGACGCACAGCAGCGCGACCAGGGTGAGGCGGTGCGGCCCCAGCGCCCGTGCCAGCCGCGGGGCGAGCGCGCCGAAGACGGCGAAGGCGAGGACCGGCAGCGTGGTCAGCAGGCCGGCCTCGGCGCCGGAGAGGCCGAGGTCCCCGCGCAGGTCGTCGAGCACCGGTCCCACGCTCACCGCGGCGGGCCGCAGGTTGAAGGCGAGGGCCACGATCGCCACCACGACGAGCGTCTGCGCGGCGACCGGGCGGCGTACGTCGTTCACCTCGGCAGTGTGTCCCATGCCCCGAGCCGTCGTTCCGGCAGGCGGGACGGAACCCGGAGTTCGTCGGTGGCGGGGGTGGGGCGGGGGCACACTGGGGCCATCGCGGTCCAGCAGGGCCGTGAGCCACGAGGATCGGCGCCATGTTCGACAGCCACCGCAGCCCCCTCCCACCCCTGGTGGTGGTCCCCACCTCAGCCGGGCACGAGCCCGACCGGAGGGTCGAGCTGTGGGAGGACCACGACGGTCGGCTGGTGCTGTTCTGCTACTCCGACGTGGACGTGCTGCACCGCCTCTACCGCGCCGACTGCCCCTGGGCCCGGCTCGACCACCACCAGGTCGCCGCGGTGCGCGAGCAGGTCGAGGTGCTGCTGCTCGACGTGGCGCCCGCGGTGGCGCCCCCGGCGACCCCGCCGGTCGTGCCCGGCCAGCGTCGCGCCTGACCTGTCCCCGGCCGGTGCCATCATCGGCGCATGCGTCCGATCTCCGACGAGCAGCGTCGGGCCCGCGCCTGGCACCGGCAGGCGCTGACCAGCCCCGTCACCGGCGTCGAGCAGGCGGTCGCCTCGGTGGTCTGCCTGCACGCCACCGAGCCCCCGAGCGTCCACCTCGCGGTGCAGGCACGCAGCGGCGCGAGCCGAGCCGAGGTCGACGCGGCGCTGTACGCCGACCGCACGGTGGTCAAGCAGCTGGGGATGCGCCGCACCCTGTTCGGCTTCCCCCGCGACCTGCTGCCGGCGGTGTGGGGGAGCGCGGCGGCCCGGGTGGCGGCGCAGCAGCGCACCCGGCTGGCCAAGGAGGTGACGCTCGGCGGATGGGGCGAGGACGGCGCGGCCTGGCTCGACGAGGTCGGTGAGGCCGTCCTCGACACCGTCGCCGCCCACGGGCCCGCGACCACCACCGAGCTGCGAGCCCGGGTGCCCGAGCTCGACCGTCGCCTGGAGATGTGGCGGGGCGCCACGTCGCCGATCGCGGGCCGTGTGCTGACCGTGCTCGCGGCCGAGGCCCGGCTGCTGCGCGGTCCCAACGAGCTGGGCTGGCGCTCGGCCCGCCACCGCTGGACGCTGCCGCAGGACTGGCTGGGGGAGCCGCCCGCGCCGCTGCCCGAGCCCGACGGCTACCGGGTGCTCGTCGGTCGCTGGCTCGAGCGGTTCGGCCCCGGCACCGAGACCGACCTGGTCTGGTGGCTGGGCGCGACCAAGGGCGCGGTGCGCCGCGCCCTCGCCGACCTCGGCGCGGTCGAGGTCGCCCTCGACTCCGGCGCCACCGGCTGGGTGCTGCCCGACGACGTCGACGACGCGCCACCCGCCGCCGGGGCGGCGCTGCTCCCCGTGCTGGATCCCACTCTGATGGGGTGGAAGCAGCGCGACTTCTACCTCGACCCCGACGACGTGCCCCACCTCTTCGACACCAACGGCAACGGCGGCACCACCGCCTGGTGGGAGGGCCGGGTCGTGGGCTGCTGGGTGCAGGACGACGACGCGCGCGTCCGGGTGATGCTGCGCGGGCACGTCGGCGAGGACGCCCGCCGGGCGCTGGAGCGCGAGGCGCTGCGGCTGACCGCCTGGCTCGACGGCGACCGGGTCAACACCGTCTACGCCTCACCGCAGATGCGGAGGGCGCTGCTCCCCTGAGGGGTTCCGGCGCCGGCGCGAGGGCTAGGGTCGACGCGTGCGCGAGCAGCCCGAGCAGCAGGCCCCGCCGGTCCAGCGGCTCCGGATCCGCTACGCCAAGCGGGGTCGGCTCCGCTTCACCAGCCACCGCGACTTCAGCCGTGCCTTCGAGCGCGCGGTGTTCCGCGCGCGGGTGCCGATGGCGTACTCCTCGGGCTTCAACCCCCACCCCCGCATCTCCTACGCGGGCGCGGCGCCCACCGGCTCGGCCAGCGAGGCGGAGTACGTCGAGATCGCCCTCGCCGAGGTCGTCGACCCCGCCGCGGTGCACGCCTCGCTCGCCGCGGCGCTGCCCGACGGCCTCGACCTGGTCGAGGTCGTGGTCAGCGCCGGCGGATCGATGGCCGACCGCCTGGAGGCCTCGTGCTGGCGCATCACCCTCGACGGGGTGGACGAGGCGCGCGCCCGGGAGGCTGTCCTGCAGCTCCTCGACACGCCGGAGGTGGAGGTCGAGCGGATGACCAAGAAGGGCCTGCGCCGCTTCGACGCCCGAGCCGCGGTGCTGACCGCGGCGGTGCGAGGAGAGGACCCGGACCGACCCGGGTGTGCGATACTCGACGTGGTCCTGCGGCACGGTACGCCGTCCGTGAGACCCGACGACGTTCTCGCCGCTCTCAGCAAGTCCTCCGGCCTCGACGTCACCGCCGCCCTCCAGCAGCGGTTGGCGCAGGGGCCTCTGGACGAGGCGGACGGCACGGTGGGCGACCCGTTGGCACCGGACCGCGACGCGGCCCCTCGGTGAAGGTGACAGCTTCCCCGTAGGGCCCGGCGACCGCGGTCGGTGTGGACAGCGCCCGTCGACGCGCACAGGCGGAGGAGTCGTCGCCACCGACAGGCTTTGCGTGCAGCGCGCCGCATCCACGACGCGTCGCTCGCCGCGACCAGCACCAGCAGGCCCGGTACCCCCGGCCCGCGGTGCACGAGGAGCTCACCCCGTGCCCGACGACGACCAGACCACCACCCCCGTGCCCGACCCCTCGGCCCCCGCTCCCGACGGCGGGGCCCCCAGCGAGGCGGTCGACGACGCGCCCGCCGCGACCGGTCCCACGCCCGACCCGGCGGCCCCCGGGGCTGCCGAGGCCGCCGAGGCTCCGGCCGCGCGCAAGACCACCCGCAAGTCGACGCGCAAGGCCCCGGCCAAGCGCGCCGCTGCGGCTCCCGACGCGCCGAGCGACGCCTCGGCGGACACCCAGCTCGACCTGCCCGTGGACCCCGTCACCGGTGCCGTGCACGAGTCCGACGAGGCGCCCGCGCCGCGCAAGCGGGCGGCACCGCGCAAGCGGGCCGCCGCGCGTCGACCGGCCGGCGCACCGACCCCCGCCGCCGCGACGACCCCCGACGCTGCTTCCGACGCGACCCTGGAGACCGGTGACGACACCGTCGTCGCTCCCGAGACCGCCACGGACGCGCCGACGGCCCCCGCGGTGCTCTTCCAGGCCCCCACCAAGAAGGCCGCCCCGCGCAAGCGGGCCGCCAAGAAGGCCGTCCCCGCCGCCCCCGCCGCCGACGTCGCCGTCGACGCCCCGGTCACCGCCGCGGCCGACGGTCCCGTGGCGGACCCGGACGCGCCGGCCCCGGCCGCGAGCGACGAGGCCGCGCCCGGGAAGCCGAAGAAGTCCGGCAAGTCCGGCGGCAAGAAGAAGTCCCGCAAGATCGACGACACCGCCGTCGCCGAGGACGAGGCGACCGAGGCCGCGGACGCCACGTCCGTCGTGGCAGCGGATCCCGCCGAGCAGGACGACGACGCGCCGACGGCACCGGACGCCGAGGACGCGCCGGACGACACCGACGACACCGACGACACCGACGAGGCCGAGGACTCCGACGACACCGCGCCCCGTCGTCGTCGCCGCCGCGGCGGCCGCCGCCGCCGCCGTGCCTCCGACGGGTCCGACGACAGCGCCGAGGACGCGAGCAGCGCCGAGGGCGCTGACGCCACCGCCGGCAACGACGTGTCCGGCCAGGACTCGGGCCAGGACTCGGGCCAGGACTCCGGCCAGGACTCCGGCGAGGACGCCGGGCAGGACGCAGACCAGGAGTCCGGCGACGCCGACGACGCGGGCGAGTCCGGCAGCGGCTCCCGCCGCCGCCGCCGGCGCCGCCGCTCGGGCGACTCCGAGGGGGGCGACTCCCAGGACGGCGGCTCGCAGCGCGGTGGCCAGAACGGCCAGGGCGGCCAGGGCGGCGGCGGGGGCGGCCGGCAGCGGCGCCCGCGCAACGCCGAGGACGAGATCACCAGCGTCCAGGGCTCCACCCGCCTCGAGGCCAAGAAGCAGCGGCGCCGCGAGGGCCGCGAGGCCGGCCGCCGCCGCGCCCCGATCGTGAGCGAGGCCGAGTTCCTGGCCCGCCGCGAGGCCGTCGACCGCGTCATGGTGATCCGCCAGCGACAGGACCTCACCCAGATCGCCGTCCTCGAGGACAAGGTCCTCGTCGAGCACTACGTCGCCCGCGAGTCCCAGACCTCGATGATCGGCAACGTCTACCTCGGCCGGGTGCAGAACGTGCTGCCCTCGATGGAGGCGGCGTTCGTCGACATCGGCAAGGGGCGCAACGCCGTCATCTACGCCGGCGAGGTCAACTGGCAGGCCCTGGGCCACCAGGAGGGCCAGCCCCGCAAGATCGAGTCGGTGCTGTCCTCGGGCCAGTCGATCCTGGTGCAGGTCAGCAAGGACCCGATCGGTCACAAGGGCGCCCGGCTGACCGGCCAGATCAGCCTGCCGGGCCGGTTCCTGGTCTACGTCCCGGAGGGCACCACGTCCGGGATCTCGCGCAAGCTCCCCGACACCGAGCGCCACCGCCTCAAGACGCTGCTCAAGCAGATCGTGCCGGACGGTGCGGGCGTCATCGTGCGCACCGCGGCCGAGGGCGCCTCCGAGGAGGAGCTGACCCTCGACGTCGAGCGCCTGACCGCGCGCTGGTCGGACATCGAGGAGAAGATCAAGGGCGGCAAGGCTCCGCAGCTGCTGTACGGCGAGCCCGACCTCACCCTCAAGGTCGTCCGCGACCTGTTCACCGAGGACTTCGGCCGGCTGGTGGTCCAGGGCGACGACGCCTGGGACCTCGTCGACGGCTACGTCTCGCACGTCGCTCCCGAGCTGCGCGACCGGCTCGAGCACTACGGTCCGGCCGAGCAGGGCCAGAACGGCGGCGCGGACGTGTTCGCGGCGTACCGCATCGACGAGCAGATCGCCAAGGGCCTCGACCGCAAGGTGTGGCTGCCCTCGGGCGGCTCGCTGGTCATCGACCGCACCGAGGCCATGACCGTGGTCGACGTCAACACCGGCAAGTTCACCGGCTCCGGCGGCAACCTCGAGGAGACCGTCACCAAGAACAACCTCGAGGCGGCCGAGGAGATGGTGCGCCAGCTCCGGCTGCGCGACATCGGCGGCATCATCGTCATCGACTTCATCGACATGGTGCTGGAGTCCAACCGCGACCTCGTGCTGCGCCGGCTGGTCGAGTGCCTGGGACGTGACCGCACCCGCCACCAGGTCGCCGAGGTGACCTCGCTCGGCCTGGTGCAGATGACGCGCAAGCGGATCGGCACCGGCCTGGTCGAGGCGTTCAGCCACGACTGCGAGGCCTGCAAGGGCCGCGGCGTGGTGCTGACCGACCAGCCGGTCGACCACCGCGGCGGTGGTAGCGGCGGCGGCAACGGTGGCGGCGGCCGGCGACGACGACGGCCGCTCGGGTGGACGACGCGGTCGCGGTGGACGCCGTGGTGGCCGCAGCGACGACCAGGGCGACGGCAACGGCGGCAGCGGGAACGGCGGCAACGGGAGCGGCGCTCCCGCCGGCCCGCCCTCACCGCGCGACCTCGCCCACAGCCGGCCGCCCGAGCCCCGGGGCGACGACGACAAGGCCGACGAGGACAGCACGCACAGCGAGGACGGCGAGGACGGCCAGGACAAGGCCCCCACGCCGACCGACAGCACCGGCGACCAGACCGTGATCGGCCGCCCGGCCGGCACCTCGCCGGAGCCCCAGGACGTGCCCAGCACCACCGAGCCCGGCACCACCGAGCCCGGCACGCCTCGACCCGTCGCCCCCGAGGCCGAACCGGCCCCGGTCGACACCGCCCCGCGCATCGTGGCCAGCACCCGCCGCCGCAGCGCGCGCCGCGCCGCCGGCCCGCCGGCGGTGGTGGCGCCCGCCGAGCACGCTCCCACCGAGCCGCCGTCGGACCAGCCGGAGTCCAGCGCACCGACGCTCAGTGCCGGCGACGACGACGTGGAGCAGGGCCTGGAAGAGGGTGAGAGCTCGCTGGTGCACGTGCCGGTGAAGCGCAAAGGAGTCCGCAGGCGCTGACCCCGGGGCCGGTGGCCGGGGCCGTTTTGACCCTGCCGCCGGGGGGCCGGTAACGTACTCCCTTGGTGCGCTTCGCCGCACCGTCGCCCGAGCCGCCTCGCGCCTGGTCCACGGACCGGTCGCCGAGGACGTCGAGCGGGCCACCCAGACTGATCAACAGCAGCAGACCCGAGGAGAGTGAGTCGCCGTGTACGCAGTCGTGCGCGCAGGCAGCAAGCAGCAGAAGGTTGCCGTCGGCGACGTCATCGAGATCGACCGCACCGGCACCGGCGTGGGCGAGTCGCTGACCCTGCCCGTGGTGATGGTCGTCGACGGTGAGGACGTCACCTCGACCGGCCTGGACGAGGCCGGCGTGACCGTCGAGGTCCTCGGCGCCACCAAGGGCCCCAAGATCGTGATCCAGAAGTACAAGAACAAGACCGGCTACAAGAAGCGTCAGGGTCACCGCCAGAAGTACATCCAGGTGAAGGTCACCGACATCACCGTCTGACCTGCTCCTCCTCGTCTCTCCAGCACCCGAAGGACTGAACTCATGGCTCACAAGAAGGGCGCGGCGTCCACCAAGAACGGCCGCGACTCCAACGCGCAGCGCCTCGGCGTGAAGCGCTTCGGTGGTCAGCTCGTCAACGCCGGCGAGATCATCGTCCGCCAGCGCGGCACCCACTTCCACCCCGGTGCCGGGGTCGGCCGCGGCAAGGACGACACGCTGTTCGCCCTCGTCGGCGGCAACGTCGAGTTCGGCACCAAGCGCGGTCGCCGCGTCGTCAACGTCGTCCTCGCGGCGGACTGACACCAGCACCGATCGATCTCCGATCCACCTGCAAGGGCGTCCCTGAGATTCTCGGGGGCGCCCTTCGCCCGTCCCAGGGACCAGTCCCGAACAGGAGCACCATGGCCGTCCCGACCTTCGTCGACCGCGTCCGTCTGCACGTCGTCGCCGGTCGAGGGGGCAACGGCGTCGCGTCCGTGCACCGCGAGAAGTTCAAGCCCCTCGGCGGTCCCGACGGTGGCAACGGCGGACCCGGCGGCTCGATCATCCTGCGCGTCGACCCCGACGTGACCACGCTGATCGACTACCACCACCAGGCCCGCCGCGTCGCCCCGCACGGCGGCCACGGCGCCGGCGCGCACCGCAACGGCGGGCACGGCGAGGACCTCGTGCTGCCGGTGCCCGAGGGCACGGTCGTCACCGACGAGCACGGCGAGGTGCTCGCCGACCTCGTCGGCCCGGGCACCGAGATGACCATCGCCGAGGGCGGCCGCGGCGGCCTGGGCAACGCCGCGCTGGCCTCCGCCAAGCGCAAGGCGCCCGGCTTCGCGCTGCTGGGGGAGCCCGGCGAGGAGCTGGTGATCCACCTCGAGCTCAAGGTGGTCGCCGACATCGGCCTGGTGGGGTTCCCCAGCGCCGGCAAGTCGAGCCTGATCGCCGCGCTGTCCCGGGCGCGGCCCAAGATCGCGGACTACCCGTTCACCACGCTGGTGCCCAACCTCGGCGTGGTCAAGGCGGGCGACACCACGTTCACCGTCGCCGACGTGCCCGGCCTGATCGAGGGGGCCAGCGAGGGCCGCGGCCTGGGCCACGACTTCCTGCGCCACGTCGAGCGCTGCGCCGCGCTCGTGCACGTCGTCGACCTCGCCACCCTCGAGCCCGGCCGCAACCCGGCCGAGGACCTCGACGTCATCGAGCGCGAGCTGGAGCGGTACGGCGGCCTGGCCGACCGGCCGCGCCTGGTCGCGCTGAACAAGATCGACGTGCCCGACGGACGCGACATGGCCGACATCGTGCGGGCCGAGGTCGCCGAGCGCGGCTGGCCGGTCTTCGACGTCAGCGCCGCCAGCCACGAGGGCCTGCGCCAGCTGTCGTTCGCGATGGCCGAGGTCGTCGCCGCCCGCCGGGCCGCCGAGCCCCGCGAGGAGTCCACCCGCATCGTGATCCGGCCGCGCAGCACCAGCGCCGCCGTCGAGTTCACCGTCAAGGAGACCGGCGAGGGCTGGCGCGTGCGCGGCGAGAAGCCCGAGCGCTGGATCCGCCAGACCGACTTCAGCAACGACGAGGCGGTGGGCTTCCTGGCCGACCGGCTCGAGCGGCTGGGCGTGGAGAAGAAGCTGGTCGAGCTGGGCGCCAACGAGGGCGACCCGGTGCTGATCGGCCACCCCGACAACGCCGTCGTCTTCGACTTCCGGCCCGGCATCGACGCCGGTGCCCAGATGCTCGGTCGCCGCGGGGAGGACCAGCGCTTCACCGAGTCGCGGGTGGCGCGGCAGCGTCGCCGTGCCATCGACGCGCTCATGGCCGACCGCGCCGAGGGCGAGGAGCGGGCCGACGTCGCGCGCCGCTACGACGAGGAGCACGGCCTGGCCCACCTCGACTTCGACGACGACGAGCCCGCCGACGGGGACGACGGGGACGACTGGGCATGAGCCGGGTCGCCGTCTCGGGCGCCCGCCGGGTCGTGGTCAAGGTCGGCTCCTCGTCGCTGACCACCGCGGACGGGGGCCTGGACCCCGACCGGGTGCGCGACCTGGTCGACCACCTGGCCGGCGTACGCGCACGGGGGGCCGAGCTGGTGCTCGTATCCTCGGGCGCGATCGCGGCCGGCCTCGCCCCGCTGTCGTTCCGCCGCCGACCCCGCGACCTCGCCCGGCAGCAGGCCGCGGCCTCGGTCGGGCAGGGGATCCTGGTGCACCGCTACACCGAGGAGTTCGCCCGGCACGGCCAGGTCACCGGCCAGGTGCTGCTGACCGTCGACGACGTCACCCGCCGCAGCCACTACCGCAACGCCCAGCGCACCTTCGACAAGCTGCTGGAGCTGGGCGCGGTCCCGATCGTCAACGAGAACGACACGGTGGCCACCTCGGAGATCCGGTTCGGCGACAACGACCGCCTCGCCGCGCTGGTGGCCCACCTCGTCCACGCCGACCTGCTGGTGCTGCTCTCCGACGTCGACGGCCTGTACGACGCCCCGCCGAGCCGTCCGGGCAGCACCCTGCTCAGCGACGTGCGCTCGTGGGACGACGTCGCGGCGGTGGACGTCCGCGGCGCCGGCAGCGCCGGCGTCGGCACCGGGGGCATGGAGACCAAGCTCGACGCGGCGCGGATCGCGACCGGTGCCGGGATCCCGGTCGTCCTGACCGACACCGCCCACGCCGGCGAGGCGCTCACCGGCGCGGTGACCGGGACGCTCTTCCACGCGACCGGACGCCGCCGCCCGACGCGGCTGCTGTGGCTCGCGCACGCCACCGAGCCCCGGGGGCGACTGGTCCTCGACGCGGGCGCGGTGCGGGCCGTGACCGAGCGGCGCGCCTCGCTGCTGCCGGCCGGCGTCGTCGGCGTCGTGGGCGGCTTCGTGGCGGGGGACCCCGTCGAGCTCGTCGACGCCGACGGCCGCGCGGTGGCCCGCGGACTCGTCAACTACGACGCCGGTGAGCTGCCCGGGCTGCTGGGTCGCTCGACCCGCGACCTGGCGCGCGAGCTGGGGGCGGCGTACGAGCGCGAGGTGGTCCACCGCGACGACCTCGTCGTGCTCTGAGCGACCACGCCCGATCTGCCGGTTTCGCCTCGCCGGTCCCAGGATCCGGACAGAATGGTCCTTGCCGGACGGATCGACCGGGAACGCCGCCGGCGGGCCCCACGACCGTGCAGGGACGTCGCAAGGGGGATGGGCGTGGAGACTGCTGTGCGTCACTGGCACGTGACGCTGACGCTGGGCGGAGCGGCCGTCGAGCCGCTGCTGGCGCGTGCGGCCGTGCAGCGCCTGACCGAGGAGCGTCCGTTCCTCGACTCGGTGTCGGCCACCGGCGACACCGCCGAGGTGCGGTTCTGGGACGAGGGCGAGTCGATGCTCGACGTGGCCTCGCTGGCGATGCGGCTGTGGAACGAGCACCGCGAGACCGCCCGGCTCCCCGACTGGGAGGTCGTGGGCCTGGAGATCGTGGAGAAGCACATCCACGACCGCCGCACCCGTCCCGGCCGGCGGGCCTGACCCGCCACTAGGCTGGGCGCATGCCCTCCACCGCCTTCACCGAGGTGGCCGAGCGAGCCCGTGCGGCCGCGACCACCCTGGCCCTGGCCACCCGTGCGGACAAGGACGCCGCGCTGGAGGCGATGGCGACCGCGCTCCTCGGGGACGAGACGGCGGTCCTGGCGGCCAACGCCGAGGACGTCGGGAGGGCCGAGGCCGCGGGCACCCCGGACAACGTCGTCGACCGGCTCCGGCTCGACCGTCCCCGCCTCGAGGCCATGGCCCAGGGGCTGCGCGACGTCGCCGGGCTGCCCGACCCGGTCGGCGAGGTGGTGCGCGGCTCGACGCTGGCCAACGGGCTGCGGCTGCGCCAGGTGCGGGTGCCCTTCGGCGTGGTGGGCATCATCTACGAGGCCCGGCCCAACGTGACGGCCGACGCCGCCGGCATCTGCCTCAAGAGCGGCAACGCCGTGCTGCTGCGCGGCTCCTCCAGCGCGATCTCCTCCAACACCGCGATCGTCGGGTCGCTGCGCCGCGCCGCCGACGCGTGCGGCCTGCCGGCCGACGTGGTGCAGCTGGTGCCGGGGGAGGGCCACGACGCGGTCAAGGAGCTGATGCGGGCCCGTGGCCTGGTCGACGTCCTCATCCCGCGCGGCGGGGCCGGGCTGATCGCCTCGGTCGTCGCGGAGTCGACCGTGCCGGTGATCGAGACCGGCGTCGGCAACTGCCACGTCTACGTCGACGCGGCGGCCGACCTCGACATGGCCGAGCGCCTCGTGCTCAACGCCAAGACCCACCGCACCTCGGTCTGCAACTCCGCCGAGTCGCTGCTGGTCGCGGCGGCGGTGGCCGAGGAGTTCGTCCCGCGCATCACCGCGCGGCTCCAGGAGGCCGGGGTGCTCGTCCACGGGGACGCCACCTTCGCCGTCCTCGACGGCGTGGTGCCGGCCACCGAGGCCGACTGGGGCACCGAGTACCTCGCGCTCGAGATCTCCGCGGCCGTCGTACCCGACCTGGACGGCGCCCTGGCACACATCCGCCGCCACTCCTCGGGCCACTCCGACGCCATCGTCACCGACTCCGCGTCGGCCGCCGAGCGGTTCACCGCCGCCGTGGACTCGGCCGCCGTGCTGGTCAACGCCTCCACCCGGTTCACCGACGGCGGCGAGTTCGGCTTCGGCGCCGAGATCGGGATCTCCACCCAGAAGCTGCACGCCCGCGGCCCGATGGGGCTGCCGGAGATGACCTCGACGAAGTACGTCGTGACGGGGGACGGCCACACCCGGTGAAGCTGCTGCTGCTGACCCTCGGGTTCGGGATCGTCTCCTCGAGCATCCCGATCTTCAACATGGAGGCCTACATCTCGGTCGCCTACGCGACCAACGGCGACCGCAACGCGTTCGTGCTGGCGGCCGTGGCCTCGCTCGGTCAGAACATCGGCAAGCTGGCGTGGTACTACGGCTCCCGCAGCGCGGCCGGGGTGCCGTTCATGCGCAAGCGGATGAACAGTCCCAAGCGGCAGGCCCAGCTCGCCCGCTGGCAGGGCGTCGTCGAGGGCCGCCCCGTGCTCAGCGGGGCGCTCAACTTCGTCTCCGCCGCGGTGGGCTTCCCGCCGTTCTTCGTGATGGCCGTGCTCGCGGGCACGTTGCGGATGAACGTCGGCGTCTTCTTCCTCACCGGGCTGGTGGGCCGGACGTTGTTCTTCTGGGCCTGGCTGCTGGGCGTGGGCCTGCTCGTCCACTGAGCGGCGCTGCGGCTAGGCTGAGGCCCATGATCGACCTGTTGATGATGCTGCCGCTCAACGCGGCCGAGGGCGAGGGCCCCGGGTTCGGCCCCTACCTCATCGGCGGGGGCACCCTGCTGCTGCTCCTCGCCGCCGTGACGGCGCTGGCCGCGTTCGGCAAGGGACGCGATCACTCCTGAGCGCGGCGCAGGTGACTGAGGTGCTGGTCGACCCCGTCACGGCCCCGCGGCTGCCGCACCGCCGGCGCGTCGGGGTGATGGGCGGCACCTTCGACCCCATCCACCACGGTCACCTCGTGGCGGCCAGCGAGGTGCAGTCGTGGTTCGACCTCGACGAGGTCGTCTTCGTGCCCACCGGCCAGCCCTGGCAGAAGTCCGACCGCGACGTCAGCCCGGCCGAGCACCGCTACCTGATGACGGTCGTGGCCACGGCGTCCAACCCGCGGTTCACCGTCTCCCGCGTCGACATCGACCGCGACGGACCGACGTACACCATCGACACGCTGCGCGACCTCGCGGTGCGGCTGCCCGACGCCGACCTCTACTTCATCACCGGCGCGGACGCGCTGGCCGAGATCTTCACCTGGCGCGCGGCCGACGAGCTGTTCGACCTCGCCCAGTTCGTCGGGTGCACGCGGCCCGGCTACGACATGACCGCCGGCACCCTCGACGGCATCCCCGCCGACCGGGTCACGATCCTGGAGATCCCCGCCCTGGCGATCTCCTCCACCGAGTGCCGCGAGCGCCGCGCGAAGGGCGAGCCGGTCTGGTACCTCGTCCCCGACGGGGTGGTCCAGTACATCGCCAAGCACGACCTCTACGCCACAGGAGCCACCCCATGACCGCCACCGACCACGCCGTCGAGCTGGCGCACACCGCCGCCCGCGCCGCCTCGGACAAGCTCGCCGAGAAGATCGTCGCCTTCGACGTCTCCGACCAGCTCGCCATCACCGACGTCTTCGTGATCTGCTCGGCCCCCAACGACCGCCAGGTGCGCTCGATCGTGGAGGAGGTCGAGGACCGGCTGCGCGAGGCCGGCGCCAAGCCCGTACGCCGGGAGGGCCACCGCCAGGGCCGCTGGGTGCTGCTCGACTACGCCGACATCGTGGTGCACGTGATGCACGCCGAGGAGCGCGAGTTCTACGCCCTCGAGCGGCTCTGGCGCGACTGCCCGGCGCTGGCGCTCCCCGCCGACGTCACCTCCGGTCGTGGCTGAGCCCACCGTCGAGGTGGGCCGCGGCCGCCGGCTGGTGCTGGTGCGCCACGGGCAGACCGCCTGGAACGCCGAGGGGCGTGCGCAGGGTCATGCCGACGTCGGGCTCGACGACACCGGGCGCGACCAGGCCGAGGCGATGGCCCCGGTCGTCGCCGAGACCGCTCCCGACCTGCTGCTCAGCAGCGACCTCGCCCGCGCGCGGGAGACCGCGGCGTACCTCGAGAAGGCCATCGGCATGGTCGCCGAGGAGGACCCCCGGCTGCGGGAGTACGACACCGGCGCGCGGACCGGCCTGACCCGCCAGGAGTTCGCGGACCGGCTCGGTCCCGGCGCGGCGCAGTCCTTCGACGTCCACGCCCACGTCGACGCCGAGGGCGCCGAGACGGTCGCCGACGTGGGGGAGCGGCTGGTGCCCGCGCTGCGCGAGGCGCTCGACCGGCTGCCCGACGGCGGCACCGCGGTCGTGGTGCTCCACGGCGCCGCCATGCGGGTGGGCGTCGCCGGCCTGCTGGGCTGGCCGCTCGACGCGGCCGACGGCCTCGAGGCGATGCGCAACTGCGCGTGGGCGGTGCTCCGCGAGCGCGGCACCACGCGGCTGCGGCTGGCGGGCTGGAACCTCGGCGCGACCGACGTCGAGATCTCCTGACGCCTGCCGCACGGGACCCCGGATTCGCGTCGGGAACGGGCGCCCGCTAGGATTTCCGGCGTTGCCTGAACGGGCAGCACACGGGGCTGTGGCGCAGTTGGTAGCGCACCTGCATGGCATGCAGGGGGTCAGGGGTTCGAATCCCCTCAGCTCCACCAGAGAGCGCCGGTCGAGGGTCATCCTCCCGGCGCCTCGGTGTCTCCGGGGTCAGCCGGTCACGGCGTACGACGGCGCGGCCACCGGGTGACCAGCCAGGCGACGGCGGCCGAGCCGAGCGCGATGGCCAGGGCCGTGACGGTGAGGGCAGCGACCCCTTCGGTCGCGGGGTCCAGGAACGGGTAGGGGTACCAGCCGTCGAGCGCGCCGCGGACCACGGCCCAGGCGGCGTACAGCAGCGGGTAGAGCAGCCACCGCAGCGCGACCCGCGTGGGGACGCGCTCGCGGGGCGGGTCCAGCAGCCAGTCGAGGACCACGAGCACGGGCACGATCCGGTGCAGCACGGTGTCGTCCCACGGCACCGCGGTCAGGGCGACGTCCTGGATCGGGGCGAGCAGCACCGCGAAGACCACCAGCACCACGACCATGTAGACCGTCGTCGCACCACGCACCCGGTCGAGGAGGCGGCTGCGACGCTCACCGGCCAGCGCCGTGGCCAACAGCACCGCGACCACCAGCAGGTTGGTCTGCACGGTGAAGTAGCTGAAGAACTGCGTGGGTACGAGCCGGTCCCGCTCCACGAGGGTGGCCAGCTCGGTCACCACCGCCGAGAAGCCGAGCAGGGCGACCACCATCCGGGCGACGGGGAGCCAGGGGCGTGCGGTCACGCCGTCACGCTAGCGGTCGGCTCAGGCGGGACGGTCCAGCCGGAGCAGGACGCCGTGGTCGCCGTACTCCCTCAGCTCGCCGGGGACCAGGCCCGAGCCCTGCAGCGCCGCGGCCACCGCGTCGGCCTGGGCCGGGGTGCCGAGCTGGAGCAGCGCGGTCCCCTCCGGTGCGAGGTGGCGCCGCAGCGCGTCGAGGACCTCGCGCACCACCACGAGGCCGTCCTCGCCGCCGTCGATCGCCAGCAGCGGGTCCTCGGGGAAGCGCCCGGTCTCTCCGGCCGGGACCCACGGGGGGTCGGCCACGACGACCGGGAAGGTCTCGTCGGGCCGCAGCACGTCGCGGATCCAGCCCTCGCGGGTCTCGACGCGATCGGCCATCCCGGCGGCCGCGGCGTTGCGGGCGGTCAGCTCGACCGCCGCCGGGTTGGCGTCGACGCAGACCAGCCGTCGCGTGGAGGCGTGCACGGCGAGCAGGCCGATGTGGCCGGCACCCGAGCACAGCTCGAGCACGGGGCCGTCCGGGGCGGTGCGGGCCACGTCGGCGGCCCACCGCGACTGCGCGGCCGTCCACGGGCGGGGGCGCAGCACGCGGTCGTCGAAGACGATCTCGAGCTCGCCGTAGGACAGCGTCCCGGGGCTGGTCACCTCGCTCATCGCGGCCGCACCGCCTTGTGGGTGCTGTCGCACCACGGCATCCGCTGGGAGCGGTCGCAGCGGCAGACGGCCACCACCGGGCGGGTCACCTCGTGCTGCACGCCGTCGTCGTCGACCACCAGCGTCGCGCCGCGGACCAGGTCGGGCCCACCGGGGCAGGACCGCACCACGATCTCGTCGGGTCCGGTGAGCCTCACGAGGCCACCTCGCGGACCCGGCTCCACCGCTCGGTCAGCTCGACGGCCGACAGCTCGTCGAGGTGCAGGCAGACCGCGGCGCCGACCAGCACGTCCTCGCGCAGGTGCGGCTCCTCGGCGACCATCACCGCGCAGATGTCCTCCGCGGCGAGGTGCTCGTGGACCGCGTCGGCCTCGACGTGCTCGTGGAAGTACGCCGCGGCGGCGGCCGGCAGCCCGAGCCGCTCCATCCCGGAGGCGATCTTGCGCGAGGGCACCGAGCTGGTCGCCTCGAACACGGCGAGGTGGCCCATCGCGGCCCCGCGCAGCCGGCGGTGCAGCCCGAACATCGACATCACGTTGGCGCTGGCCAGCGACAGCGCGCCGACCTCGTCGACGTACGCGCCGTAGGTGGGGTCCAGCCCGACGGCGACCATCGTCTCGGCGTACAGCCGCTGGTGCAGGCGCTCGGGGCGACCGCCGCCGAACTCGTCGTACAGCAGCTCGGCCAGGGCGACCTTGGCGCGTCCGGTCAGCCGCGCCAGCACCAGGGCCTGGGGGTCGGACTCCTTGAGCTGCTGGAGGCTGCGCTCGCGCAGGTAGTCCTCGACGTCCTCGCGCGTGGCGTGACGGTGGAGGTGGTTGGCGGGGGAGGGGCCGCTCGAGGTCGCCGGCAGCGCGAGCAGGGTCTGGCCGACCGGCGCCTCGCCGGGGACCGCGCGCAGCCGGGGGGCGACGGCCTCGCGCAGCTCGCGCTCGAGCCGGCGCTCCAGGGTGCGGCGCAGCCGCAGCACGGTGGGGTCCCACTCGAGGTCGTCGGGAACGTCCTCGAAGCCGCGGTAGTGCAGCTCGTAGAGCGTCCACAAGGCCAGCTGGGCGTCCTCGTCGGTGAGCACGGAGTCGGGGCCGAGGGCCAGCTCGGTGAAGGCGGTGGCCGGGCGCGGGTGGCCGGCGCCGCTGCGCAGCGTCTGCAGGACGCGGCGGCTCAGCGGGCCGCGCTCGCGGGGGAGCAGCACGTGTGACTGCCTCTCGTCGGGGGAGCGACGCGTGACGCCGCCGGGGTCGTCCTCCGGTACCCACCCCCGGCACTCCCTCCCGGACCCGGAAGGGTGAAGTGCCCCGGGTCAGGCGAGCACGAAGTCCGCGGCGTCGAGCTCGGCGCAGCGGCGCTGGTACTCCGCGACCAGCCCGGGCCAGTTGGTGCTGATCCGGCCGTCCGGGTCGCGGTACCAGCTCCGGCAGCCGACCCAGACGCTGTCGCGCAGCCGTCGCTGGACCTCGTCGTCGAAGCTCCGCTCCGCGTCGGCGCGCACCGCCACGCTCCGGGCGCCGGCGGCCCGAGCCCGGTCGAGCAGGGTGACCACGGCCCCGGCCGCTGCCTCGAGCATCCCCACGATCGAGCTGCCGCCCAGGTTGGTGTTGGGCCCGTAGACCACGAAGAAGTTGGGGAAGTCCGGCACGCACAGGCCGAGGTAGGCGTGCGCACCCTGCTTCCAGCGCTCCTGGAGGTCCGCCCCGCCGGCGCCGGTCACCTGCATCGGCGCGAGGAACTCGGTGGCCGCGAAGCCGGTGCCGTAGATCACGACGTCGGCGGCGTGCTCGGTGCCGTCGGCCGCCAGCACGCCGTCCGGCAGCACCCCGACCACCGGCGAGGTCACCAGGTCGACGTCGTCGCGGGCGATCGCGGGGTACCAGTCGTTGCTGAACAGCACCCGCTTGCACCCCAGCTCGTGGTCGGGGGTGAGCCGGCGGCGCAGCTCGGGGTCGCGCACCTGGGCGCGCAGCATCCCGCGCCACCCGAGCCCGACGGCCTTCTTCATCCAGGTGTCCTCGAGCAGCGCCTTGTTGAACCGCTCGGTCACCACCCAGGTGAGCAGCCGGCCGGCGCGCTGGCTGTGCGGCGCCCGCTTGAACGCGTGGTGGTGCAGTCCGGTGTACTCCCGGTCGGGCTTGGGCACGACGTACGGCGCCGAGCGCTGGAACACGGTGACGTGCGCGGCGACCGGGGCGATCTCGGGCACGAACTGGATCGCGCTGGCGCCGGTGCCGAGGACGGCCACGCGCTTGCCGCGCAGGTCCACGTCGTGGTCCCAGTCGGCGGAGTGGAACGCCGGTCCCTGGAACTCCTCGCGCCCCGGCAGCTCGGGGACCGCAGGCCGGGAGAGCTGCCCGACGGCGCTGACCACGACGTCGGTGTGCACCGACTCCCCGTTGGTCAGGGTCAGGTGCCAGCGGCACTCGTCCTCGTCGTACGTCGCGGTGGCCACCTCGACGCCGAAGCGGACCAGGTCGAGCACCCCGTGGTCGCGCGCGACGTCCTCGATGTAGGCGCGGATCTCCGGCTGGCGGGAGTAGCGGTGCGGCCAGCGGGGGTTGGGGGCGAAGGAGAAGGAGTACAGCGAGGACGGCACGTCGCAGGCCGCGCCGGGGTAGGTGTTGTCCCGCCACACGCCACCGACCCGGTCGCCCTTCTCGAGCACCGTCACGTCGGGGTAGCCCGCCCGGCGCAGCGCCACGGCCGTGCCGATCCCCCCGAACCCCGCGCCGATGACCGTGACGCTGGGACGGGTGCCGACAGGACGCATCCGCCGAACCTAGCGGCTCACCGGCCCGGCTGGTGGGGCTGCTGAGCAGCGTCCTGCCGGCTGAGCAGCTCGCGTCCCAGCTCGGCGTGCCTGTGCTCCACGAGCAGCTCGTAGCGGGTCGCGACGACCTGGGTGACGGAGGTGAAGTCGCGGCGGCCGCGGGTCGCGGCGTACCCCGCGGCGGCCCAGGCCACGCCGAACAGCGCGCCGAAGACCATCGTGGAGGTGACCACCGCCAGGGTGCTCCCGCTGCCGAACAGCGACACGACCAGGCCGACGAAGAGACCCAGCCACAGCCCCGACGCGGCGCCGCCGAGCAGCACCCTGCCCCAGGTCAGCCGCCCGGTGACGCGCTCGACCTGGCGCAGGTCGGTGCCGACGACCAGGCAGTTCTGCACCGGGAACTCGTGGTCGGAGAGGTGGTCGACGGCGCGCTGCGCGTCGGCGTACTTCTCGTAGACGCCGAGCGACATCGGGAACTCGAGGGTGAGCGGGGACTGCGGTCGGGTCGAGGGCTGCTGCTGGCTCATGCCCTGATCCTCCCAGGGCGCGCTGAGCGGTTCCTGAGCAGCGGCTGACCGCTGCCGGAGGGCTCAGGCGATCGTCATGCCGCCGTCGACGGCGAGCGTCTGGCCGGTGATGTAGCCGGCCGCGTCGGAGGCGAGGAACACCGCGGTGGCGGCCAGCTCGCGGGGGTCGCCCTTGCGGCCGGCCGGGATGCGCTGCTGCTGCGCCTCGAGGTAGCCCTCGGGGTAGCTGTCGGTCATCTCGGAGGCGAAGAACCCCGGCGCCAGCGCGTTGACGCGGATGCCCTTGCGGCCGGTCCACTGCTGCGCGAGGTCGCGGGTCAGCCCGATCAGGCCGGCCTTCGACGCGGCGTACGCCGCCTGGGGGAGCCCGGCGGTGGTGAGGCCCAGCACCGAGGAGATGTTGATGATCGAGGACCCGGGCTGCATCACGCGACCGCACGCCTGCGCCATCCAGTAGCAGCCGTTGAGGTTGACGTCGATGACCGAGCGGAACTCCTCGGGGCTCTCGCGGGTCGCGGGCACGGCGGTGCCGATGCCGGCGTTGTTGACCAGCACGTCGACGCGGCCGAACGCCTCCACCGCGGCGTCGACCAGCGCCTGGCACGCCTCCGGCGAGCTGACGTCGGTCTCGACCTTCACGGCCCGCCGTCCCGCGGCCTCGACCAGCGCGGCGGTGTCGTCGAGCCGCCCGACGCGTCGGGCGCCGAGCGCGACGTCGGCGCCGGCCTGGGCGAACCCCTCGGCGAAGGCGACGCCGAGGCCCGAGGAGGCCCCCGTCACCACGACGACCTTGTCGGTCAGGTCGAACAGGTCGGTGATCGGTGAGCTCATGGCCCGATCATGGCAGCCCGGGCCCGGGTCTCGACAGGCTCGACCGACGAGCGGCGACCGACGACCGACGAAACGTCGAGGGTCAGTGGCTGCTGCGGGCCTGCCAGGCCGAGCGGACCATGTCCTCGAGGGAGTGGCGCATCTCCCAGCCGAGGTCGCGGGAGGCGGCCTCGCCGGTGGCGACGATGCGGGCGGGGTCGCCGGGGCGGCGGGGACCCTCCTCGGGGGTGAAGTCGATGCCGGTGACGGTGCGGATCGCGGCCATGATCTCGGCGACCGAGGAGCCGGCGCCGCTGCCGAGGTTGTAGACGGGCAGCAGGTCCTCGCCGGCCGCCAGCCGCTGCGCGGCGACGACGTGGGCGCGGGCGAGGTCGGCGACGTGGACGTAGTCGCGGACGCAGGTGCCGTCGGGGGTGTCGAAGTCGGTGCCGTTGATGCGGGGCGTCTCCCCGGCGAGCAGCTTCTCGAACACGATCGGGAACAGGTTGTGCGGGCTGGTGTCGTAGAGGTCGTCCGAGCCCGAGCCGACCACGTTGAAGTAGCGCAGCGAGGTGTGGCGCAGGCCGGTGGCGCGGGCCTGGTCGCGGATCACCCATTCGCCGACCAGCTTGCTCTCGCCGTACGGCGACTCGGGACGCGTCGCCGTCTCCTCGGTGACCAGGTCGACGTCGGGGGTGCCGAAGGTGGCGGCGCTGCTCGAGAACACGATCGCGCCGACGTCGGTGGCGGCCATCGCCTCGAGCAGGCTGACCGTGCCGGTGAGGTTCTGGGTCCAGGTGTGCAGCGGACGCTGCACCGACACCCCGGCGTACTTGAAGCCGGCGAGGTGCACCACCCCCTCCACCCGGTGCTCGCGCATCGTGCGCGTCACCAGGTCGGTGTCGACGATGCTCCCCTCGACGAGGGGGACCTCGGGGGAGACGAAGCCGCGGTGGCCGCTGGAGAGGTCGTCGACCACGACCACCTCGAGGCCGGTCTCCGCGAAGGCCCTCACCACGTGGGACCCGATGTAGCCCGCGCCCCCGGTCACCAACCAGCTCATCCTGCGCCCCTCTTCCGCTGTCGTACGACGTCCGCGCGACTCTACCCATCGGGGTGCGCGACGCCGGGCCGCCCGGGGAGTAGCGTGCCCGAGGCGGCAACGGGCCGTCGACGGGCACCACGGAGGTACGACGATGACGGTCCTCGCTGCGGAAGGCGCGCTGCGGCTCGACACCAACTGGGTGGACTACCTGCTGATCGCCGTCTACTTCGGCTTCGTGATCGGCATCGGCATCCTGGCCCGCCGGTCGGTCTCCTCGAGCATCGACTTCTTCCTCTCGGGCCGCTCGCTGCCCGCCTGGGTGACCGGCCTGGCGTTCATCTCCGCCAACCTCGGCGCGGTCGAGATCATCGGCATGTCGGCCAACGGCGCCAGCTACGGCATCCCGACCGTGCACTACTTCTGGGTCGGCGCCGTGCCCGCCATGCTGTTCCTGGGCGTGGTGATGATGCCGTTCTACTACGGCTCCAAGGTGAGGTCGGTCCCCGAGTTCATGCGCCGCCGGTTCGGCACCGGCGCCCACCTCGTCAACGCGCTGAGCTTCGCGGTCGCCCAGCTGCTGATCGCGGGCATCAACCTCTACCTGCTCGCCAACATCGTGGAGATCATCCTCGGCTGGCCGCTGTGGGTCTCCCTCATCGTCGCCGCGGCCATCGTGCTGACCTACACCTCGCTGGGCGGCCTCTCGGCCGCGATCTACAACGAGGTGCTGCAGTTCTTCGTCATCGTCGCGGCGCTGCTGCCGCTGACCCTGATCGGCCTGCACAAGGTCGGCTGGTGGGGCGGCCTGAAGGAGAAGGTCGCCGCCAGCGCCGGCGGCGCCGAGCAGCTCTCCTCCTGGCCCGGCACCGCGCTGACCGGCTTCGACAGCCCGTTCTGGTCGGTCGTGGGCATCGTGCTCGGCCTCGGGTTCGTGCTCTCCTTCGGCTACTGGACCACCAACTTCGTCGAGGTCCAGCGCGCGATGGCGTCGAGCTCGATCTCGGCGGCGCAGCGGGCGCCCATCATCGGTGCCTTCCCGAAGATGTTCGTGCCGTTCATCGTGATCTTCCCCGGCATGATCGCCGCGGTCCTGGTCAACGAGATCTCCGAGCCCAAGAACAACGGCGGGTCACCGGACTACAACAACGCGTTGCTCTACCTGATCCGCGACCTGCTGCCCAACGGCATGCTGGGCGTCGCGATCGCCGGCCTGCTCGCCTCGTTCATGGCGGGCATGGCGGCCAACATCTCGGCCTTCAACACGGTCTTCTCCTACGACCTGTGGGAGACCTACGTCGTCAAGGACCGGCCCGACGGCTACTACCTGGCGGTCGGCCGGGCGGCCACCGTCGGGGCGACCGTGATCGCGATCGGCACGGCGACCTTCGCGGCGTCGTACTCCAACATCATGAACTACCTGCAGACGCTGTTCGGCTTCTTCAACGCCCCGCTGTTCGCCACCTTCATCCTCGGCATGTTCTGGAAGCGGATGACCGCGACGGCCGGCTGGACCGGCCTGGTGGCGGGCACCACGGCCGCGATCGTCGTCGGCATCGCCTCGCAGGACGCACTGGGCGGGCTGTCGCAGGGGTGGGTCGACCTGTCGGGCCAGGGCGCGAGCTTCGTGGCCGCGGGTGCGGCCTTCGTGGTCGACATCATCGTCAGCGTGCTGGTCACGATGGTGACCAAGCCGCGGGCCGAGTCGGAGCTGCGGGGGCTGGTGTACTCGCTGACCCCCAAGCAGGACTTCCACGACGAGAACGAGGGCGCGCTGGCGTGGTACCAGAAGCCCAACATCCTCGCCGGTGTCGGCGTCGCCATCGTCGTCGGCCTCAACATCATCTTCTGGTAGGGCGGGATCTCCATGGCTGAGAACACGGACAACGACGCGACCACCGGCGCCACCGGTGACGGCACGAAGGTGCGCCGGGCCGGCGCGTTCGACATCCGCAACTTCATCGGGATGCTGATCGGCATCTACGGCGTGGTGCTGGTGCTGGCAGCGATCTTCGACAGCGAGGCGGGACTGGCGAAGACCGACGGCGTCCAGATCAACCTGTGGGCCGGCATCGGGATGGTGGTGACGGCGCTGGTGTTCTTCACCTGGGCCCGGTTGCGCCCGGTCGTGGTGCCCGAGGACACGCCCTGACCCGCAGGTGAGCTCCCGGCTCGCGCCGGCCCGGCGACGCCAGGCCGTCGTGCTCGGCGTCCTGGTCGTGGCCGCGCTCGTCGCCGTCGTGGCCTGGGTCGGCGCCCGTGCGGTGCTCGGCGGCCCCGACGTCGACCAGGGCGACCCCGGACCGGTCGTCGCCGTGACGGGGTACGGCGGCCGCGTCGCCGCGCTCGACCCCCTCGTGGAGCGGCTGCGCGCGCAGGGCCGCGAGGTCGCCGTCCTGCAGCCCGCGGGGGGCGGCACCGGCGACCTGCGCGACGAGGCGTCCCGGCTCGCCACGCTCGTGGACCGGACCCTGGACCGCACCGGGGCCGCGTCGGTCGACCTCGTCGGCTACTCGGCCGGGGGAGTGGTGGTGCGGCTCTACGTCCGTGACGACGGCGGCGCCGACGTCGTGCGCCGCGTGGTGACGCTCGGCTCGCCGCACCACGGCACCGACGTCGCCGCGCTCGCCGTGGAGGCCGCCGGGACCTGCCCGACGGCCTGCGAGCAGCTCACCCCCGACAGCGACCTGCTGCGCGGGCTCAACGCCGGCGACGAGACGCCCGAGGGCCCGCGGTGGGTCACGGTGCGCAGCACCGACGACCAGGTGGTGACGCCGACGGGCTCCGCGGCGCTCGAGGGCGCCCGCAACCTGCTGGTCCAGGACCTGTGCGCCGGGGCCGACGTGCAGCACGACGACCTGCCCGGCGACGAGCGGGTCGGCCGCGCGCTCGACGCGGCGCTGGGTGCGGGCCCGGTCACCGCGCCCGAGCCGGGCTGCTGAGCCGCGCCTAGCGCAGCCGGCCGTCGAGGTCGCCCCGGTCGTCCTCGGGGACCTCGACGTCGCGCAGGTCGACGCACGGGCTGTTCGCGAACAGCTGCCGGACGCGGCGCTGCGTCCCCGGCTCGTCGCGGGAGGCGCGGGCACCCACGTCGGCCGCCAGGTCGCCGGGCAGCCCGGCAGGCAGGTCGGCGCGGGCGAAGGCGCCGGCCCGTCCCTCGGCGTCCGGTGCGAGCCCCAGGTCGCGCCAGGCGGTGCCGATCGCCCGGTCGGTCACGGTGTCGTCGAGCTGGTCGTAGGTCACCTCGCCGACCACGGTGAGGCTGCCCACGGTCCGGGGCTCGCCGGCGCAGCGCACGGTGACGAGCTGGTAGGCGCGCACCCGCCCGGCGACGGCCGTCCCCGCCGCGGCGAACGCGTCGTCCGCGACCCGGTCCACCGCCGCACGCAGCTGCGCGTACTGCTGTTGGTCGAGCCGCTCCGCGCGGGGGCCGAGCCCCTCGGTCCCACCGCACGCGACGAGCGGGAGCAGCCCCAGCACGGCCAGGGACCGGAGGGTCACCGGTTGACGTCCTTGGTGGCGAAGTTGGCCCACGCCGCGCCCGCGAACACCACCAGGTAGCCGAGCTGGGTGAGGACCCCGTCGACCACGTCCCCCCACCGGATCGGATCTCGGAACAGGTCGACGAAGGCCAGCCAGTGCCGCGTCATCAGGTAGGGCTTGATCGCGTCGGCGGCGTCCAGCCCCAGCAGCACCGTCGAGGCGACCAGCACCCCGATGGTGCCGAGCGCGGCGCCCACCGCGGAGTCGGTGAGCGTGCTGAAGAACAGCGCGATCGCAGCGACGCCGAGCATCGCCAGCACGACGAAGACGAAGGCCAGGCCGGTGCGCTGGGTCATCTCGGCCTGGGTCAGCGTGGAGCCGGACACGCTCACCACGCCGGTGGCCGGGGCGTCGCCGAGCAGCAGTCGTCCCTCGACGTACGCCACGACGGCGACCGCCAGCACGGCCAGCACCACGAAGACCACGACGCTGACCAGCTTGGCCACCAGCAGCCGCAGCCGGGAGACCGGGCGCACCAGCAGGTAGCGCAGCGTGTCGCTCTGGACCTCCCCGGCGATCGCGTCGCCGCCCACCACCGCGACCGCGACCGGCAGGAACAGCGGCAGCACGATGCCGAGGGCGGCCAGCGGGAACAGGGTCCCGTCGGTCAGCACGGCGGACAGGAAGGGCGGGCCGGTGCCCGGGCGCGGCCCGAGGTCGGTCACGGCCAGCAGCACCGCCACCAGCGTCGGCAGGGCGTTGAGCGCCAGGATCGTGATCCAGGTGCGGGGACGGGTCAGGAGCTTGACCAGCTCGACGCGGATCACGCCGACTCACTCGCGGCGAGCACGATCTCCTCCAGGCTGCGTCGCTCGGGACCGAGCTCGGTGACCCGCACGTGGCGGGCGACCAGGTGGGCGTTGAGCGCGGCGGCGTCGGGGCTGCGCACCACCAGGTGGCCCTCGCCGCGGTCGACGACCTGGCCGTCGAGCACCCGCAGCGCGGTGCCGAGGTCGGGGGTGCGGACCCGGACCAGCCCCGTGGGCGCCTGGAGGGTGGCCAGGTCCTCCTGGAGCACCAGCCGGCCGCGGTCGAGGACGCCGACGCGCGTGGACATCTGCTCGATCTCGGCCAGCAGGTGGCTGGAGAGGAAGATCGTGGTGCCCGCGCGGTTGAGCGAGAGCAGCAGCTCGCGCATCTCGCGGATGCCCTGCGGGTCCAGGCCGTTGGTCGGCTCGTCCAGCACCAGCAGCGGCGGCCGGCGCAGCAGCGCGGAGGCCAGGCCGAGGCGCTGGCGCATGCCGAGGCTGTAGGTGCGTACCGGGCGGCGGTCCGCGGGGTCGAGACCGACCTGCTCCAGCACCTCGCCGACCCGGCGGCGCCGGTCGCCGCGGCGACGGCGGCCGTCGGTGGAGTCGAGCAGCGTCAGGTTGGCGCGCCCCGACAGGTGGGGGTAGGCACCAGGTCCCTCGACCAGGGCGCCGACCCGGGGCAGCACCGAGGCGCCCGCCCTCGGCATCGCCTCGCCGAACAGCGCGATCTCGCCCTCGGTGGCCAGGACCAGGCCGAGCAGCATCCGCACGGTCGTGGTCTTGCCCGAGCCGTTGGCGCCCAGGAACCCGTAGACGTCGCCCGCACGGACCGCGAGGTCGACGCCGTCCACGGCCCGGACGCCGCCGCGGTAGACCTTGGTCAGCCCCCGGGTGGCGATCAGCAGCTCGCTCATCGGCCCACCGGGTCCACCAGGCGTACGCCGGCCCGCACGTCGTCGGCCGCCTGCTCGAGCGTCTCGGGGGTGACCGTGCCGAGCAGCACGTAGTTGCCGCGGCCGCTGCTGTCGAGCAGCACCGACAGCGGCCCGAACTCCAGCGACTGCCGCTCCCCGGTGTCGCGCACGGTGCCGGCCTTGCGCAGCTGCTCGCGCAGCCCGCGGGCCACGACGTCACGCAGCGGCACGGCGACCAGCGCGGTCGGCCCGCGGCCGTAGACGCCGACGGCGCCGAAGTCCTCGGGCTGCCCGCGGCGGGGGAGGCCGGCGACCTCCGACGGCGGGGCGAAGGGCGCGTAGGCGTCGGCGCCGGCCGCGTCGTCGAGGGTCACGCCGCGGGAGAAGTCGACGCCCGAGGAGATGTCGAGCCGGGTCGCGGACCGGCTGGGCCGGTCGAGGTCGACCGAGGTGGTCTCGGTGGTGAGCACGGGTCGGGCGCCTGCCTCCTCGGCGTACACCTCGACGCGGAGCGGGAGCCCGGTCTCCTGGTCGGCCCACAGGTCGACCCGGCCGATGGTGGAGCGGGGGTCGGCAGGCACCAGCCGCAGACCGGCGGCGGCGCGGCCGGCGACCCGGTCCGACGGCAGCCGCGACAGCTCGGTGGCCCGCGCCCCGGTGAACAGCCGCTGCGCCAGGGCGACCGGGACCACGTCGGGGTCGTCGGGCAGCCGGATCCGGGAGTACGGCGTGAAGCTGACCCGGTTGCCCTCGTAGCGCCACCGGATGGTCATGCCGCCGCTGCGCACGACGTCGGTCTCGCCGCTCTCGCGGACCCGGTCGACCCGGTTCTCGGCCGGGCCGCGCCACCAGACCCGCAGCCGGCTGGACTCGCCGAGCAGCCGGACCACGCCGCCGAACGTGTCGCCGCTCAGCGGCACCTCGAGCGAGCCCTGGGTGGCGACCTCGCCCGACCAGCCGAGGTCGTCGGCGACCAGCACGCGGGCGGCGAGGTCGGGGGCGCTCTCCCGGCTGTCCTCGACGGGGAGGGCGCGCAGGCCGAGCGGCACCGCGACGAGCGCCACGGCGACGGCGAGCACGACCAGCCAGCGCGCCGCAGGACCCATGCCCGTCACCGTACGACCCTGCGCGAAGGGCGTCCCCGCGACGAGGGTCTAGGATGACGGCGTGAGCACCTCCCTGCTTCTCGTCTAGCCGCGTCGACCACGACGCGGCCGCCCCTCTGCGCGAGGGGCTTTTTCATGTCCCGACCGGCCCCGCCAGGAGGAGCCCCGATGAGCGAGCACGAGACCGACGCCCCCAGCGGCCGCTACGACGTCCAGGCGGCCGAGGCGAAGTGGCAGCAGGTCTGGGCCGAGCTCGACCCGTTCCGCGCCGACGACGACAGCCCGCGCGAGAAGCGCTACGCGCTGACGATGTTCCCCTACCCCAGCGGCGACCTGCACATGGGCCACGCCGAGGTCACGGCGCTGCACGACGTGGTCGCGCGGCACTGGTGGCAGCGCGGCTACGAGGTGCTCAACCCGATGGGCTGGGACTCCTTCGGACTGCCGGCCGAGAACGCCGCGATCCGCAACGACGCACACCCGGCCGACTACACCTACGGCAACATCGCCACCCAGCTGGCGTCCTTCCAGCGGTACGGCGTGGCCGTGGACTGGTCGCGCCGGTTCAACACCTCCGACCCCTCCTACTACCGCTGGACGCAGTGGCTGTTCCTGCAGTTCCACGCCCAGGGCCTGGCGTACCGCAAGAACAGCGCCGTCAACTGGTGCCCCCACGACCAGACCGTGCTGGCCAACGAGCAGGTCGTCGACGGCGCCTGCGAGCGCTGCGGCGCCGAGGTCACCAAGCGCGAGCTGACCCAGTGGTACTTCCGCACCACGGCGTACGCCCAGGAGCTGCTGGACTCCCTGGACGTGCTGCAGCCGACCTGGTCGGACAAGGTCGTCAACGCCCAGCGCAACTGGATCGGCCGCTCCGAGGGCGCCCACGTCGACTTCCCGGTCGAGGGACGCGAGGAGCCGATCACCGTCTACACCACCCGGCCGGACACGCTGTTCGGCGCGACCTTCATGGTCGTGGCCGCCGACGCGCCGCTGGCCGCCGAGCTGGTCACCGACGAGCAGCGCGGGGCGCTGGAGGACTACCTGGTCGAGGTGCGCAAGGAGTCCGACATCAGCCGGCTCTCCACCGAGCGCCCCAAGACCGGCGTGCCCCTGGGCGTGCACGCGACCAACCCGCTGACCGGTGCGGCGCTGCCGGTGTACGCCGCGGACTACGTGCTGGCCGACTACGGCACCGGCGCGATCATGGCCGTGCCCGGCCAGGACCAGCGCGACTGGGACTTCGCGCAGGCCTTCGACCTGCCGGTGGTGCGCACGGTGCAGCCGCCCGAGGACTTCGACGGCGAGGCCTTCACCGGCGACGGCCCGGCGATCAACTCCGCCAACGACGAGATCGACCTGTCGGGGATGGGCGTCACCGAGGCCAAGTCGACGACCATCGCCTACCTGGAGCGCCAGGGCCTGGGGCGTGGCACCGTCAACTTCCGGCTGCGCGACTGGCTGCTGTCGCGGCAGCGCTACTGGGGCGCGCCGATCCCGATCATCCACTGCCCCGTCGACGGCGAGGTGCCGGTCCCCGAGGACCAGCTGCCCGTCGAGCTGCCCGAGCTGCGCGGCGCCGACCTCAAGCCCCGGGGCACCTCGCCCCTGGGCGCGGCCACCGACTGGGTCGAGGTGACCTGCCCGACCTGCGGCGGCCCGGCCACCCGCGACACCGACACGATGGACACCTTCGTGGACTCGTCGTGGTACTTCCTGCGCTACCTCTCGCCCCACGACGACACCCAGGCCTTCGACAAGGGCCTGGCCGACGCCTGGGGTCCGATCGACCTGTACGTCGGTGGCGACGAGCACGCCGTGCTGCACCTGCTGTACTCGCGCTTCTTCACCAAGGCGCTGCGCGACATGGGGCTGCTGTCGTGGGACGAGCCGTTCTCGGCGTACCTCTCCCAGGGCAAGGTGGTCAACAACGGCCGCAAGATGAGCAAGTCGCTGGGCAACGGGGTCAACCTGGGCGACCAGCTCTCGGAGTTCGGGGTCGACGCGGTGCGGCTGACCCTGGTCTTCGCCAGCCCGCCCGAGGACGACATCGACTGGGCCGACGTCTCGCCCGGCGGCTCGGCGCGGTTCCTGCAGCGCGCCTGGCGGCTGTCCGGCGACGTCACCAGCGAGCCCGGCACCGACCCGGCGGGCGGCGACGCCGCGCTGCGCCGGCAGACCCACAAGACGGTGCGCGAGGCCGAGCAGCTGATCGAGTCGCACCGCTTCAACGTGGTCGTGGCGCGCACCATGGAGCTGGTCAACGCCACCCGCAAGGCCATCGACTCCGGCGTCGGCCCGGCCGACCCGGCGGTGCGCGAGGCGGCCGAGACGGTCGCGGTGCTGCTGTCGCTGGTCGCGCCGTACACCGCCGAGGAGATGTGGGAGCGGCTGGGCCACCAGCCCACCGTCGCCCGCGTCCCGTGGCCCGCGGTCGACGAGGCGCTGCTGGTCGAGGACTCGGTGACCGCGGTGGTGCAGGTGCAGGGCAAGGTGCGCGCCCGGCTCGAGGTCGCCCCCGACGTCTCCGAGGCCGACCTCGAGGCCGCCGCCCTGGCCGACCCGGCCGTGCAGCGGGCGCTGGAGGGCAAGCAGGTCCGCAAGGTGATCGTGCGCGCCCCCAAGCTGGTCAACGTCGTCGCCGGCTAGGCGGGCCACCCGCCGTCACGCGCGCTAGAGCTTGCGGACCGCCTCGGCCACCGGCCGGTCGCCCGCGACGACCGCGAACGTCTTGCCGATGGTGGAGTCGCTCTCCAGCACCTCGGCCAGCACGTGGGCGACGTCGCCGCGGGTGACCGAGCCGTAGTCGAGGTCGCCGACGGCGACGGTGCCGGTCGGGACGTCGTCGGTCAGCTTCCCGGGCTGCACGATCGTCCAGTCGAGCGCCTCCTGCGCGCGGACGTGGTCGTCGGCGTCGCGCTTGGCGCGCAGGTAGACCTGGAAGACGTCGTCGGAGTCCTCCTCGAGCTGGTCCTGACCCATCGAGGAGACCATCACGTAGCGGCGTACGCCGGCGGCGATCGCGGCGTCGGCGAGCATCACGGCCGCGCCCTTGTCCACCGTCTCCTTGCGGGCGGCGTTGCCGTCGGGCCCGCCGCCGGCGGCGAAGACGACCGCGTCGGCGCCGCGGACGGCCTCGGTCAGCTGCTCCACCGAGGTGTCCTCGAGGTCGAGCTGCTTCCAGCCGATGCCGTCGGCCTCGAGGTCGGGCACGTGCTCGGCCTTGCGGATCAGGCCCACCACCTCGTGGCCGTCCTGGGCGACCAGGCGGCCGAGCTGACGGGCGATCTGGCCGTGTCCTCCGGCGATGACGATGCGCATGCCCCGACCGTAGCGACCTCGCGGCTAGCGTGGCGAGGTGCGCGAGGACCCGTCAGCCCCGGAGGCCGTCGACACCCCGGGGGAGGGTCACGACGACCGCTGGCGGGCGCTGGCCGTGTGCCTGGTGGCCGGGGGGATGTGCCTGCTCGACGTCAGCATCGTCAACGTGGCGCTGCCCTCGATCCGCGAGGGGCTCTCGGCCACCGACAGCCAGGTCCAGTGGATCGTGGCCGGCTACTCGCTGGCGTTCGGCATGGCGCTGGTCCCGGCCGGCCGGCTCGGTGACGCCCGGTCGCGCCGGACCGTGTTCATGTGGGGCGTCGCGCTGTTCACCCTCGCCAGCGCGGCGTGCGGCGCTGCTCCGAGCGCGTGGGCGATCTCGGTGGCCCGGGTGGTGCAGGGCGTCGGCGGCGGCATGATCACGCCCCAGGTCTCGGGGTTCATCCAGAACCTGTTCCGCGGTCCCGAGCGGGGCCGCGCGTTCGGCCTGTTCGGCGCCAGCATCGGCATCTCGACGGCGATCGGGCCGCTGCTGGGCGGCGTCCTGGTGCAGCTCGGCGGCCCCGACTGGGGCTGGCGGCTGGTGTTCTACGTCAACCTGCCGGTGGGGCTGCTGCTGCTGGTCCTGGCCCGCCGGTGGCTGCCCCGCGTCGCCGAGGGCCGCCGGCAGTCGCTCGACCCCGTCGGGGTGGTGCTGTTCGCCGCCGCGATGCTGCTGGTGCTGCTGCCCGTGGTGGAGGGCGACCAGGGCAGGCCGCTCTCGCAGCGGCCGTGGTGGCTGGCCGGGGTGGCGGTGCTGGTCCTGGCGGTGTTCTACGGCTGGGAGCGGCACTGGTCGGCGCGGGGCCGCGAGACGCTGGTCGACCTCAGCCTGGCCCGGGTGCCGTCGTACGTCTTCGGGCTGGGGCTGGGCACCTTCTACTTCGCCGGGTTCACCTCGATCTTCATCGTGCTCACGCTCTACCTGCAGTCGGGGCTGCGCTACAGCGCCCTCGAGGCGGGGCTCACGCAGCTGCCGTTCGCGGTCGGGTCCGCGGTGACCGCGTTCTACGGGGGCCGGATCGTGCAGCGCTGGGGTCGGCTGCTCGTGCTCGGCGGGCTGGTCATGATCACGGTCGCGCTGGTCGGCATCGACGTGCTGCTTCCCCGGCTGGACGGTCACGAGGGCCTCAGCCTGGCCCCGCTGCTCCTGCTGGCCGGAGCGGGCGGCGGGCTGGTGATCTCGCCCAACATCACCCTCGCCCTCGACGAGGTCGACCCGGCCCGCGCGGGCGCGGGCGGCGGCCTGCTCCAGACCGCCCAGCGGGTCGGCTCGGCGCTGGGCGTCGCGGTGGTGCTGGCGCAGTTCTTCGGGGCGCTGGCGGCCACCGACGGCGACTACGCCGAGGCGCTGTCGAGCTCGCTGCGGACCACCATCGGCCTGGTCGTGGTGGCGCTGCTGCTGGGCGTGGTCGACCTGGTGCGCAGGGCGCGTGCCACCGGACGGGCGCCCGGGGCGTCCGCCGACCGCGGCTAGCCTGGCGCCATGCGCGTCGCCCTCGTCACCGACTCGACGGCCTCGCTGTCGCCGCCCACCGCGGCCGAGCACGACGTCCGCGTGGTGCCCCTGCAGGTGGTCATCGGCGACACCGCGCACGAGGAGGGCAGCGAGGCGGCCTCCCCGCAGCGGCTCGCCGCGGCGCTGCGCGAGACGCGCCGGCCGGTGTCGACCTCGCGCCCGGCCCCCGAGGTGGTGCTGGCCGCCTACGAGGAGCTGGTCCGCGAGGGGTACGACGAGATCGTGTCGGTGCACCTGTCCGGCGAGCTCAGCGGCACCGTCGAGTCGGCGCAGCTGGCCGCCCGGCGCGTCGGCGTGCCGGTGCACGTCGTGGACACCCGCCAGGTCGGGATGGGCACCGGGTTCGCGGTGCTCTCGGCCGCCGCGGTGCTCGAGGCGGGGGGCACGGGCGAGGAGGCGGCGCGGGTCGCCGGGGAGCGGGGGCGGGCGACCACCTCGCTGTTCTACGTCGACACCCTCGAGCACCTGCGTCGCGGCGGCCGGGTCGGCGCGGCCGCGGCCCTGGTCGGCTCGGCGCTCGCGGTCAAGCCCATCCTGCGGCTGACCGACGGCCGGGTGGGCGCCTTCGAGAAGGTCCGCACCGCGGGCAAGGCCCTGCAGCGGCTCGAGGTGCTGGCCGCCGAGGCCGCCACCGGACCGGTCGACGTGGCCGTGGCCCACCTCGAGAGCCGGGGCGCGGGCCGCCGGGCTGGTGGCGGGACTGACGGGGCGGCTGGAGGAGCACCTGGAGGGGCGGCCGGTCGCGCTCGTCGAGATCGGCGCCGTGCTGGGGGCCCACGTGGGGCCCGGGATGGTCGCCGTCGTGGTGGCGCCCCGGCCTCCACAGCCCGGCGCCTGACCGGAGTTCTCCACAGGTCGGCGGCACCCGCTGGCGACCCCGGCTCCCGCTTCCTAGCGTCGCGTCCATGGTCGGCAGGAGCAGGCAGGCGCAGCAGGACGTCGCGGAGTCCGCGCGTCGCCGTCTCGAGCTGCTCGGGCGCGAGCTGGAGGCGGCCGGGCTGCGCCGGGTCGACGACGAGCCGGCGCCGTGGGAGGCCGACGAGGCCGACGAAGGCCGACGAGGTCGTCGTGCCGGGCGAGGCGGGCGTGGTGCGTCCCGTCGGGCGCCACGCCCGGGACCGGCCGCCCGGGCTGCTCGGCCGCGTCGGCGGGGGAGCGGCGCAGTGGGTGGGCGACGCCCTGCCGGCGACGGTCCGCGGCCGGGTCGGCCTGCAGCGCGGCCAGGCGCTGCTGGTGGTCCTCCTCGTGGTGGTCGGTGTCGCCGTCGCGGCGTACGTCTGGCAGCGGGGCAGCCCCGAGGCGGTCGCGGTCGCTCGCCAGCCGGCCCCGGTGGAGCCGCTCGCGGAGCTGGCGCCGTCACCCTCGGGGCCTGCGGCGGCTCCGTCGTCCGGTCCGGCGTCCGGTCCGGCGTCCGGCCCGTCCCCGGCAGCGCCGTCGGCGGGTGGCGCCGCGGTGGTGGTCGACGTGGCCGGCAAGGTGCGGCGGCCCGGCATCGCCACGTTGCCGGCGGGGTCGCGGGTCGTCGACGCGCTCGAGCAGGCGGGCGGGGCCCGTCCCGGCGTCGACCTGCGCGGCCTCAACCTGGCGCGGGTGCTGGTCGACGGCGAGCAGGTGCTGGTCGGCGCACCGGCGGGACCGGCGGGGTCGGCAGCCGGGGGAGCGGCGGCCGGGGCGGCACAGGCCGCTCCGGACCCTGCCGGCGCCCTGGTCAGCCTCAACACGGCGACGGCCGAGCAGCTCGACACGCTGCCGGGCGTGGGCCCGGTGACCGCGCAGAAGATCCTCGACTGGCGCAGCACCCACGGCGCCTTCACGGCCGTCGACGAGCTGCTGGAGGTCGACGGCATCGGCGACAAGACGCTGGCCGAGATCGCCCCCCACGTCACCCTGTGAGCGGGTCGCCGCCCCGCCACGACCTGCGGATGCCGGCGCTCGCGCTCGTCGCCTGGGGCAGTGCGCTGCTGGCGCTGCTGGCCCCGAGGTGGAGCGCGCTGGTGGTGCTCGCCGCGGTGGCGGTGCTCGGGTGGCGGCGCCGTCGTCGCGGTCGCGACGTCACCACCCTCGTGGTCTGGCTGGCGTGCGGTGCCGGTGTCGTGGCCTCGGTGCTGCTCCGGGTCGACGGCGTCGGCTCGGGACCGGTGGCCGACCTGGCCCGGCAGCGCGCGGTGGTCGAGGTGACCCTGGTGACCACCTCGGACCCGGTGCTGCGGCCGGGCCGGTTCGGCGACGTGGTGCTGGTGCGGGCGCGGGTCGAGCAGGTGGCCGGCCGCGGCCGGGCCCACACCGTCCGTGCACCCGTGCTGCTGCTGGCCGACCGGGCCTGGTCGCGGGTCGCGCTCGGCAGCCGCGTCGAGGCCTCGGGGCGACTGGGGCCGCCGCGCAGCCGCGACCTGGCCGGGGTGCTGAGCCCGCGCGGGCCGCCCGAGGTGACCGGTCGACCGGGGGCGCTGCTGGGAGGGGCAGCGGCGCTGCGGGCCTCGATCCGCGACGCCGTGGCCGACCGTGCGCCCGCGCCCCGGGCACTGGTGCCGGCCCTGGTCGACGGCGACGACACCGCGATGCCCGAGGAGGTCGCCGAGGACTTCCGCACCGCCGGGCTCACCCACCTGCTCGCCGTGTCCGGGACCAACCTGACCCTGGTGGTGGGCAGCCTGCTGCTGCTGGCGCGCTGGGCCGGCGTACGCGCGCGGGGGCTGCTGGTGGTCGGGCTGCTCGGGGTGGCCGGCTTCGTGCTGCTCGCGCGCACCGAGCCCAGCGTGGTGCGGGCGGCGGCGATGGGCGTCGTCGGGCTGCTCGCGCTCGGCTCCCACGGCCGGCGGCAGGCCACCCGGGCGCTGGGGGCCGCGGTGTTCCTGCTGCTCCTGCTCGACCCCTGGCTGGCGCTGTCGGCCGGGTTCGCCCTCTCGGCGCTGGCCACCGCCGGCATCGTCTGGCTGGCCCCCGCGTGGCGCGACCGGATGGTGCGCTGGGTGCCCCGCTGGGTCGCCGAGGCGGTGTCGGTGCCGCTGGCGGCCCAGCTCGCCTGCACCCCGCTCGTCGCGGCGCTCTCGGGCCAGGTCAGCCTGGTGGCGGTGCTGGCCAACCTGCTGGTCGCCCCGGCCGTCGGGCCGGCCACGGTGCTCGGCCTCGCGGGGGGCGTCGTGGGCCTGCTCTGGCCCTGGCTGGGCGCCGTCGTGGCCGCCCCGGCCGCGTGGTGCGCGGCCTGGATCGTGGCCGTGGCCCGACGCGCTGCCGACCTGCCCTCGGCGGCGGCCGCGTGGCCCACGGGACCGCTCGGGCTGACCACGCTGAGCCTCGCCTGCCTGGCGGCCGCGGTGCTGCTCGGGCACGTCCTGGCGCGGCGTACGACGAGCCTGGTGCTCGCCGGTCTCGCCCTGGTCGGGCTGCTCGTCCCGCTGCCGAGCCCGGGCTGGCCGCCTCGCGGCTGGGTGATGGTCGCCTGCGACGTGGGGCAGGGCGACGCGCTGGTGCTGCGGGTCGGCCCGGGCCGGGCGCTGGTCGTCGACGCCGGGCCCGACCCCGTGCCGGTGGACCGCTGCCTGCACCGGCTCGGCGTCGAGGAGGTGCCGCTGGTGGTGCTGACCCACTTCCACGCCGACCACGTCGACGGCCTGGCCGGCGTGCTCCGGGGCCGTCGGGTGGGGGCGGTCGAGGTGACCGGGCTCGACGAGCCCGCCGGGGGCGCCCGCGAGGTGGGCCGGGTGGCGCGGGCGGAGGGCGTGCCGGTCCGGCGGGCGGCGTACGCCGGGACCCGGCGGCTCGGCGACCTGGAGTGGCAGGTGGTCGCCCCGGCCGGTCCGCCGCCCGCCGCCTCGGAGTCACCGCCCAACGACGCCAGCGTGGTGCTGCTGGTCCGGACCCGCGGTGTCCGGCTGCTGCTGATGGGCGACGAGGAGGAGGCCTCGCAGGCCCGGTTGCTGCGCGAGACCGGCGGCATCGCCGCCGACGTGCTCAAGGTGGCACACCACGGCAGCGCCAGCCAGGACCCCGAGCTGGTGCGGGCGACCGGCGCCCGGCTGGCGGTGGTCTCGGTCGGCGCCGGCAACGACTACGGCCACCCGGCCCCGTCGCTGTCCCTGCTGCTGCGCGAGGTCGGCATGCGGGTGGCCCGCACCGACCGCGACGGCGACGTGGCCGTCGTGGTGGACCCCGGCGGCGGGCTGGGGGTGGTGGGCAGCCGCGGCTGAGGCGGGCCGTCCCGCGGGCCGGTGGCCTGGCAGGCTGGGCGTCATGGCCAGCCTCCCCGTCACCTGGGTCGACGTCTTCGCCAGCGGCCCGCTCAGCGGCAACCCGGTCGCGGTGGTCCACGACGCCGACGACCTGCCCGACGACGCGCTGGCCGCGTTCGCCCGGTGGACCAACCTGTCGGAGACGACGTTCCTGCTGCGCCCTCGCGAGCCGGGCGCCGACTACCGGGTGCGGATCTTCACCCCCGCCGAGGAGCTGCCCTTCGCGGGCCACCCCACCCTGGGCACCGCCCACGCCTGGCTGGAGCAGGGCGGCGTCCCCGCCCGCGAGGGCGTCGTGGTGCAGGAGTGCGGGGTCGGGCTCGTCGAGGTCGCCGTGTCCAGCGGCTCGCCCGACCGGGCGTTCCGCGCCCCCGACCTGCTGCGGTCGGGCCCGGTCGACGACGACACCCTCGCGCGGGCGATCGCCGCGCTGCGGGTGGACCCGGAGGCGGTGCTGCGCGCGGCGTGGATCGACAACGGTCCCGGCTGGCTCGGCCTGCAGCTGCGCGACGCCCGGACGGTGCTGGCGCTGGAGCCCGACCACGTGGCCATGACCGGCCTCGAGCTGGGGGTGATCGGCGCCCACGACGAGGCCGAGGCGGCGCGGATCGGCGCGAGCCACGAGGTGCGGGCGTTCTGCCCGGGGTTCTCGGTGCCGGAGGACCCGGTGACCGGGAGCCTCAACGCGGGGTTCGCGGTCTGGCTGGTGGGCGAGGGGGTGCTGCCCGCGTCGTACGTCGTCCGGCAGGGCACCGCGATGGGCCGCGACGGCCGGGTGCACGTGCGCCGGGACGCCGACGGGGCGCTGTGGGTCGGTGGGTCCACGCGCGCCGTCGCGGCGGGTCGCGTCGAGCTCTGACCCTGCGCGGGAGGGGTGTCGGCGCCGCGTGAGAAGGTCGGGCCATGGCACGAGCGGAGACCCGGCAGGCGCTGGGTCACGTGACCCTGGTGACCGGCCCCGAGGAGTTCCTGGGGGAGCGCGCCGTGCAGGCGGTCCGCGCCCAGGTGCGCCGCCACGACGCCGACGCCGAGCTGTCCGAGACCGACGCCGCGACGCTGACGATGGCCGTCCTGGGCGACCTGGCCGCGCCGTCGCTGTTCTCCAGCATCCGCTGCGTGGTGGTGCGCCGACTCGAGGAGCTGCCCGAGGAGTCGGTGCCCGGCCTGCTGGCGTACGCCGCGGCGCCCGCCGACGACGTGGCGCTGGTGCTCGCGCACGGCGGCGGCCAGAAGGGCAGCGGCGTGCTGACCCGGCTGCGCAAGCTGGAGCGCGTGGTGGAGGTCAGGTCGGCCTCGCCGCGTCCCAGCGAGCTGCCCGGGTTCGTCGGCCAGGAGCTGCGCGGCCACGGTGCCCGCATCGAGCCCGACGCGGCCGAGTTCCTGGTGCAGGCGGTCGGCCAGGACCTCCGCTCGCTGGCAGCGGCCGCGCACCAGCTGGCCAGCGACTTCGAGGGCACCACGCTGACCACCGAGATCGTGAAGCGCTACTTCGGCGGCCGGGCCGAGGCCAAGTCCTTCGCCGTGGCCGACCACGCCCTCTACGGGCAGGCCGCGAAGGCGCTGGAGGAGCTGCGCTGGGCGCTGGAGCGGGGCACCGCGCCGGTGCTGGTCACCAGTGCGCTCGCCGGCAGCCTGCGCGGGCTGGCGCGCTTCATGGGCGCCCCGCGCGGGATGCGCGGCAACGACCTGGCCCGCGAGGTGGGGGTGCCGCCGTGGAAGATAGACGTGCTGCGCCGCCAGTCGCACGGCTGGGACGCCGACGGCGTGGGGCGGGCCATCCGCTCGGTCGCTCGCGCGGACGCCGACGTCAAGGGCCAGGCCAGCGACCCGGCGTACGCGCTGGAGAAGATGGTGCTCGACGTGGTCCGCGCGCGGCCGCAGCGCTGAGTGCACCGGATCACGTCTTCGGGGGACGCACGAAGGCGCCGTACCCGAGGGGGATACGACGCCTGGTGCGGTGCCTGGTGCGGGGGACTACCTCAGAGCGAGGCGGCCTTCTTGGCCATCGCCGACTTGCGGTTGGCGGCCTGGTTGCGGTGGATGACGCCCTTGCTGGCGGCCTTGTCGAGCTGGCGACCGGCGGCGGCGGCGAGCGTCTTGGCCTGGTCGGCGTCGCCGGACTCGGCGGCCGCGCGGAACTTGCGCACGGCGCTCTTCAGCGCGGTCTTGACCGACTTGTTGCGCTCGTGAGCGGCCTCGGCCTGACGGTTGCGCTTGATCTGGGACTTGATGTTGGCCACTGCAGGCTCGCCTCGTCTACGTCGGTGTGGAAGTGGTGCTGAGTCATGGGTCGGCCTGCTCGCCGGAGCGGCCAGACACGATCGCCGAGATTACCAGCGGGGCTCGGGGGCGGCCAAATCGTGGGGGGTGCGCGTGGCTAGGTTGGCACGATGCGCCCCCAGGACCTCGACCTCCTCCACGCCTGCGGCCGCCCGGCCCTCACCCCCGACGGCCGTTGCGCCGTGGTCGCCGTCACACGTCCCGACCTCGCCTCGGACTCCTACGGCGGCCAGCTGTGGCGGGTGCCGACCGACGGCTCGGCGGCCCGCCGGCTGACCACCGGGCACCACGACCGCAGCCCGGCCGTGAGCCCCGACGGCTCCCGGGTCGCGTTCCTGCGCTCCGCGCCCGGCGCCCCGCCCCAGCTGCACCTGACCACCCTCGACGGCGGCGAGCCGCTGCGGCTGACCGACCACCCGCTCGGCGCCGGCGCCCCGGTCTGGAGCCCCGACGGCACCCGGCTGGCGTACGCCGCCCGCGTGCCCGAGCCCGGTCGCTACGGCACCGCCGACGCCGAGGGGCGTACGCCGGGGCCCGAGGCCGAGCCCGCCCGGCTGGTCCGCGAGCCGGCGTACCGCCGCGACGACCTGGGCTTCACCCGCGACCGTCGCCAGCACCTGTTCGTGCTCGCGGTGCCGCCGGTCGACGACGCCCCGGGCACCGACCTGCCGGTCACCCCGCTCGTGCCCCGCCAGGTCACCGACGGCGACGCCGACGACACCGAGCCCGCGTGGAGCCCCGACGGCACCCGGCTGGCCTTCCTGTCCGCGCGCCACGACGGCCACGAGACCGACCTGCGCAGCGGCGTGCACGTCGTCGCCGCCGACGCGGGCGCGCCCGAGCCCGACCCGGCGGCCGTGGTGACCGGCGACCGCGCCCTGGGCGGGGTGCAGTGGCTGGCCGACGAGCGGCTCGTGGTCACCGGCACCGAGACCGGCGCCGACGGCCTGGGGTTCGTGGGCCGCAAGACCCGGGCCTGGGTCAGCGAGGGCCCGGTGGGCGACGCGCCGCTGCCGGTGCGGCCGCTGACCGAGGAGACCGACCTCGAGCTGGTCGGCGGCTCGGCCGCGCTGGTCGTCGCCGGGGGCCGCGTGCTGGTGCAGGACGAGCACCGCGGCCGGGTGCGGCTGGTCGCGCTCGACCCCGCGGGGGGCCGCGACGCCGAGGTCCTGCTCGACGGGCCGCGGGTGGTCGGCGCCCACGCCGCCACCCCGGACGGCGCCACCGTGGTGGCCGTCGTCGGCGACCCGGAGCGCTCGGGCGACCTCGCGGTCGTGCGGGACGGGTCCCCCGACTGGCTGACCGACGTCTCGGCCGCGCTGCGGCACGCCGGCACCCGCCCCGCGGTCGAGCTCGAGGCGACGTCCGGCGACGGCCACCCGGTGCACGGCTGGGTCGTGCTGCCCGATGCCGACGTCCACGGCGCCGGGCCGCACCCGGTGCTGCTGAACATCCACGGCGGCCCGCACGCGCAGTACGACTGGGCGCTGTTCGACGAGGCGCAGGTGCACGCCGGCGCCGGGTACGCCGTGCTGATGTGCAACCCCCGCGGCTCGGCCGGCTACGGGCCCGACCACGCCCGGGCCATCGAGCACGCGATGGGCACCGTCGACGTCGACGACGTGCTGGCCTTCCTCGACCACGCCCTCGCGGCCGCGGACCTCCCGCTGGACGCCGGCCGGGTGGGCGTGATGGGCGGCTCGTACGGCGGCTACCTGACCGCGACCCTGACCACGCGCACCGACCGGTTCGCCGCCGCCGTGGTCGAGCGCGGCTACCTCGACGCCACCTCCTTCGTCGGCTCCTCCGACATCGGCTGGTTCTTCCCCGGCGGCTACCACGGCTCGCCCGAGGCCGGCGCCGAGCAGAGCCCGCTGAGCCACGTCGACCGGGTGACCACCCCGACGCTGGTGATCCACTCCGAGGACGACTGGCGGACGCCGGTCGAGCAGGGCCAGCGCTGGTTCACGGCGCTGCGGCTGCGCGGCGTACGCACCGAGCTGCTGCTGTTCCCCGCCGAGGGCCACGAGCTCAGCCGCAGCGGCCGTCCCCGTCACCGCCAGCAGCGCTTCGAGCACCTGCTGCGCTGGTGGGCCGAGCACCTGCCCGTGGGAGGATGACGGCTCGCACCCGCCGTCCCGAGAGCCCTCCGTGACCCTGAACGCCCATGCACCCGCCCCGGGGAAGACCGACCCCGCGGTCATCCGCAACTTCTGCATCATCGCCCACATCGACCACGGCAAGTCGACCCTGGCCGACCGGATGCTGCAGCTGACGGGCGTGGTCGACGAGCGGGCGGCCCGGGCGCAGTACCTCGACCGCATGGACATCGAGCGCGAGCGCGGCATCACCATCAAGAGCCAGGCCGTGCGGATGCCCTGGACGGTGACCGAGGAGGCCGCCGAGCTGCACGAGGTCGGCGCGGACACCTACGTGCTGAACATGATCGACACCCCCGGCCACGTCGACTTCACCTACGAGGTCTCGCGCTCGCTCGAGGCCTGCGAGACCGCCGTGCTGCTGGTCGACGCGGCGCAGGGGATCGAGGCCCAGACGCTGGCCAACCTCTACCTCGCCATCGGCGCCGACCTCCACATCATCCCGGTGCTCAACAAGATCGACCTGCCCAACGCCCAGCCCGAGAAGTACGCCGCGGAGCTCGCCGGCATCATCGGCTGCGACCCCGGCGACGTGCTCCAGGTGAGCGCCAAGACCGGCATGGGCGTCGAGCACCTCCTCAACGAGATCGTGGCCCAGACCTCCGCCCCGGTCGGCGACCCCGACGCCCCGCCGCGTGCGCTGATCTTCGACTCGGTCTACGACACCTACCGCGGCGTGGTCACCTACGTCCGGGTCGTCGACGGCAAGCTCACCCACCGCGACCGCATCAAGATGATGTCCAACGGCGTCGTCCACGAGATGCTCGAGGTCGGCGTGATCAGCCCCGAGCCGGTCAAGGCCGGCGACCTCGGGGTCGGCGAGGTCGGCTACCTGATCACCGGTGTGAAGGACGTCCGCCAGTCGCGCGTCGGTGACACGGTCACCAGCCAGCACCACGGTGCGACCGACCCGCTGGGCGGCTACAAGCACCCCAACCCGATGGTCTACTCCGGGCTCTACCCGATCGACGGCGACGACTACCCGACGCTGCGCGACGCCCTGGAGCGGCTGCAGCTCAACGACGCCGCCCTGGCGTACGAGCCCGAGACCTCCGGCGCGCTGGGCTTCGGCTTCCGCTGCGGCTTCCTGGGCCTGCTCCACATGGAGATCGTGCGCGAGCGCCTCGAGCGCGAGTTCAACCTCGACCTGATCTCGACCGCCCCCAACGTGGTCTACGGCGTGCTGATGGAGGACGGCTCCGAGCAGGTCGTCACCAACCCGAGCGAGTACCCCAACAACGGCAAGATCGCCGAGGTCCGCGAGCCGGTCGTCAAGGCCACGATCCTGAGCCCCAGCGACTACATCGGCGTGATCATGGAGCTCTGCCAGTCCAAGCGCGGCCAGCTCGAGGGCATGGACTACCTCTCCGAGGACCGCGTCGAGATGCGCTACACGCTGCCGATGGGCGAGATCGTCTTCGACTTCTTCGACCAGCTGAAGTCCAAGACCAAGGGGTACGCCTCGCTCGACTACGAGCCCACCGGCGAGCAGGCCGCCGACCTGGTCAAGGTCGACATCCTGCTCCAGGGCGAGACCGTCGACGCGTTCAGCGCGATCGTGCACCGCGACGCGGCGTACGGCTATGGCGTGATGCTGGCCGGCAAGCTGCGCGAGCTGATCCCGCGGCAGCAGTACGAGGTGCCGATCCAGGCCGCCATCGGGGCCCGCGTGATCGCCCGCGAGACCATCCGCGCGATCCGCAAGGACGTGCTCGCCAAGTGCTACGGCGGCGACATCACCCGCAAGCGCAAGCTGCTGGAGAAGCAGAAGGAGGGCAAGAAGCGGATGAAGATGGTCGGCCGCGTCGAGGTCCCCCAGGAGGCGTTCATCGCCGCCCTCTCCACCTCCGGCCCCGCCGGCGACAAGCCGAAGAAGTAGCGCGACCTGGTGCGTCCTGAGCGGGACGTCATGCGGATCGTGGCCCGGAGGCACCAGTTCGTATGACGTCCGGCAGGCCTGGCGGGTGGCAGCGCCCGGACCCGAGCCCCTCAGCCGGCGGGCTCGCCGAGGAACCGCGCGCCGAGCGCGAGCAGGTCGGAGTCCGAGCCCGGGGGACCGGTGAGCATCATCCCCACCGGCATGCCGTCGGCCGGTGAGGTGCCCATCGGCACCGACAGCGACGGCATCCCGCTCAGGCTGGTGACCACCGTCCAGCAGTCGGTGTAGGGGCTGGCCATCGGGTCGGTCAGGTCCTCCGGGGTCAGGTCGCCGAACAGCAGCGGCGCCGTGGTCGGCATCGTGGGGGACACCAGCAGGTCGCACGCGTCGAGCGCGGCACCGACCTCGGCGCGCAGCCGCGCGCGGTCGCCCTCGGCGGCGTCGAGCAGGTCGCGGCCGTGGCGACCCAGGTGGTCGGCGTACTCGTGGCGGCGCACCACCTCGGCGCCGGCGTTGGGCGTCTGCACGCGGTGGCGCAGCACGGGCAGCGCCGCCACGGAGGTCAGCTTCATGTAGGCGTCCAGGCCGCGCGGCGCGGTCGGGAGCGACACCGTCGTGACCTCGCAGCCCAGCGCGCGCAGCCGGTCCAGCGCCGCCTCGAAGCGGTCGAGCACCCCGGGCTGGTTGGCGGGCCCGCACAGCTCTCGCGGTACGCCGAGCCGGACGCGGGTGCCCAGGCGGGGCCGCAGCCGACGGCCGAGCAGCACCTCCAGGGCGAGGCGTACGTCGGCCACCGTGCTCCCCAGGGGCCCCACCGTGTCGAAGCCGGGCGCGAACGGCAGCACGCCGCGCAGCGGCACCCGGCCCTGGGACGGCGCCATCCCGACCAGGCCGCACTGCGACGCGGGCTCGCGGACCGAGCCGCCGGTGTCGGTGCCCAGCGACAGCGGCACCATCCCGGAGGCGACCGCGGCCGCCGAGCCGCCGCTGCTGCCGCCGGGGCTGCGGCGGTGGTCGAGCGGGTTGCGGGTCGGGCCGTACGCCGAGGTCTGGGTCGAGGCGCCCATGGCGAGCTCGTCCATGTTGGCCCGGCCCAGCAGGATCGCGTCGGCGGCCCGCAGCCGGGTCACCACGGTGGCGTCGCGGACCGCGCTCACCGGCAGCCGGCCGGCCGACCCCGCCGAGGTCATCTGGCCGCCGACGTCGATGTTGTCCTTGACCGCCACGGGCACCCCGGCGAGCGCGCCGGTGCGAAGGCCGGCGGCGACCCGCTCGTCGAGCGACCGGGCCGCGGCCAGCGCGCCCTCCGCGTCGACGTGCACCAGCGCGTTGACGTCGGGGTTGAGCCGGGCGACCACCGCGAGGCGGGCCTCGACCACCTCCTCGGCCGAGCACCGGCCCCGGCGTACGGCCAGGGCGGTCGCGCGCGCGTCCCGCGTCCCCGCAGGGGCGTCGTACGTCGTCATCGTGGCTCAGGCGGTCGCGAACCGGCCGAGGACCTGCTCGGCCCGGATGCCGCCGAGGTGCTCGGCGAAGATCCGCTGGTAGCCGAGCTCCTCGCGGCTGCGCGCCGGGGGCAGGCCGGGGATGCGGACGCGCTCCCAGTCGGTGTCCGGCACCAGGCGGGCGGCCTGCCGGGCCATCACCTCGGCGGTGCCCGAGCCGTCGCCGAACTGCTCCTTGCGACGCCACAGGATGCGCTCGGGCAGCCAGCCCGCGAACGCCTCGCGCAGCAGCGCCTTCTCCTGGGCCTGCTCCTGGCCGTCCTCGCCCAGCAGCTTCCACTCCAGGGGCACCCGCTGGGCGACGGCGAGCAGCTCGCGCGACAGGAACGGCACCCGCGCCTCGAGGCCGTGGGCCATCGTGACGCGGTCGCAGCGCTGCAGGTTGAGGTGGTGCAGGCCGTCGACGCCGTCGGCGAGCGCCTCCCCGAGGGCGGCGGCGTCCATCGCGCGGAAGTGGTGGTAGCCCGCGAACAGCTCGTCGGCCCCCTCACCGGTCAGCACCACCTTGAGGTGGCGGGCGGCGAGCTCGGCGAGCAGGTAGTTGGGCACCGCGCTGCGCACCAGCGACGGCTCGTAGCTCTCGATCGAGCGGACCACCTCGGGCAGCACCGCCACGACCTCGTCGTCGGTGTAGACCCGCTCGTGGTGCTCCAGGCCGAGGTGCTCGGCCACGACCCGCGCGGCGGCGAGGTCGGAGCTGCCCTCGGTGCCGGCGGCGAAGGAGCGTACGACGGCCCCGGGCTCGGCGAGCCGGGCCAGGATCGCCGCGACGATGCTGGAGTCGAGACCGCCGGAGAGGAACACGCCCACCGGGACGTCGGCCATCATCCGCTCGCCCACCCCCCGCACCAGCGTCTCCCGGACGGCGACCCGCGCCTGCTCCCGGTCCTGGTACGGCGGCTCGGCGGGTGCGTCCAGGCCGAGCGGGTCGGTGCGCAGGTCGACGAACGACACCAGTCCCTGACCGGGGGTCCAGTGGTGGCCAGGCGGGAACTCCTCGACCAGCGAGCGGAGCTCCGGCGGGAACGCGACCAGCTCGGAGGCGGCCAGCACGCGGTCCTCGTGCCGGGCCCAGTAGAGCGGCTTCACGCCGAGCGGGTCGCGGGCCAGCACGACGTCGCCGTCACCGGTGGCGGTGCAGAACGCGTACATGCCACGCAGGTCGTGCACGCCGTCGGTGCCGCGCGTCTCCAGGACCCGGAGCACCACCTCGGAGTCGGAGCCGGTCGCGAAGGCGCCGCCCAGCTCGGCGCGCAGCGACTCGTGGTTGTAGATCTCGCCGTTGGCCACCACCCACCGGCGGCCGTCCCCGCTGCGCAGCGGCTGCTCGCCGCCGTCGAGGTCCACGATGGCCAACCGGGTGTGGCCCAGCCAGGTGGGCCCGACCTGGCGGGTGCCGGAGCCGTCCGGGCCGCGGTGGTGCAGCCGGGAGAGCAGCTCCTCGCCCAGCTCGCGGGAGCCGCGCCGGCGCTCGAGCAGACCGGCGTCGGGGGACAGGTCGTGCACCGCTGCGATGCCGCACACGCGAGCCTCCTCCGGTCGGGGGATCCCAGCCTAGGCGGTCGGGGGCTCCTCGGTCGCCGCCTCGCGGCGCTCGTGCAGACGCTGCTGCGCCGCGGGCAGGTAGGCCAGGCACGGTGCCTCGGCGTCGGGGTGCCGCTCGACCAGGTGCAGGATCCAGCGGTCCATGGCGGCGAGGTAGCCGTTGTCCGCGCCGGGGCGGTACGCCGACCAGGCCCGGTCGCCCTTGGTGGTGCACGTCGTGCAGGCGATCTTGTAGACGAACGCCTGCGTCCGGTCGACGTCGATCGCCACGCGGGCGAGCGGACCCGCCTCGGCCCCGGCCTTGCGCTCGCGCGCGGAGCGGCTCGCGACCATCAGGCCACCGACCCGGGTGCCTCGAGGCCGCCGAGCACGGCGAGCCGGGCCAGTCCCGGCGCGGTCCACCGCGCCAGGCCCTCGCGGGCCGCGTCCAGGGCGGGGGAGCCGGGGTGGTCCGGCGGGACCCGGGCCGGGTTGAGCGCCACCCGGTCGGACCACGCCCGGATGTCGGGCTCGGCGCCGAAGGAGGCGGCGCTGCGCATGCCGTGGACGTTCATCCGCGCCCAGTCGGCGAGGGTGTTGCCGAACGACGACGGTGGGCAGAGCCGGTTGCGCTCCTCGTCGCCGGCAGGCCCCGCGTGGCGGGTGGCCTCGACGTAGCCGGCCAGCGCCGCGCCGAAGCAGGGGAACCCGGCCCGGATCGGCTGCAGCGTGATCGCGTCCTCGCCCCAGATCGGGGTGCGGGGCCGCGAGCGCAGGCCGTCGGCGGCGCAGTTGACGACGACCGCGTCGTCCGCGATCGCGACCGACCCCTCGGCCAGCCGGAGGTGGCCCCGCTCGACCGCGACGACGTGCCCCCGGCGTACGACGTGGGAGATCGTGCGGAGCAGGTCGAGCTCCCAGGTGCCGAGCGTCGGCGCCTTGGCCATGCTCGGCGTGACCGACGGGTCGACCCGCAGCATGATGCCGGCCTCCTCGAGGTCGAGGAACAGGGCGTCGAGGGACTCCGCCGAGGCGGCCAGCCGCACCAGCTCGGCGACCATGGCGAGGTAGACCTCGGGGTCGGGCTGGATCAGCGCCCGGTTCAGCATCCACGGGTCGCGGGGGCGCACCCAGCAGATCCGGTCGGGGTCCACGCCGCGGCCGAGCAGCCACACGCACGCGTCGGTGGCGGTCTTGCCCGAGCCCACCACGACGTACTGGCTCGGCTCGTGCTCGAGGGCGACCAGGTCGTTGACCGGGACCACCGTCACGCCCTCGCCGACGGCGAACCGCGGCGGCGTCTCGGCGGGGATCCGGGGTGCGAGGTAGCGGGCGTCGACGACGCGGCAGTGCTCGGGCACGACGTGGTGGACGCCGGTCTCCCGCGAGACGAAGCTGCGGTCGCCGAGGTAGTCGGCGTCGGTGAAGAGCTCGACCCGGCCGGTGCCGACCATCCGGTCGCTGCACCACGTCGTCGTAGTAGGCCTGGATGGTGGGCTGGTCGGCGCGCTCGTGCAGGCCCGCCTCGGGGCCGTCGACCTGCGTGCGGCCCTCGGCGAGCACGGTGGAGGCGACGCCGTAGAACGACGAGGCCTGGTGCAGCCGGACGAACGGGTAGGCCTCGCGCCAGTGGCCGCCGACGCCGTCGCGGCGGTCGACCAGCGCCACCCGGGCGTCGGAGTGGTCGATCAGCGCGTCGGTGAAGGCCAGGCCGCTCGCGCCGGCACCGACCACGAGGTGGTCGACGTCGAGGGTGCGGGTGCGGACCGTCATCGCCGGCAGGTGGCGCCCAGGCCCAGCGCCCAGCAGGTCGGGCAGCCGCGCCAGGCGAGGACGGCGGGCAGGAGCAGCAGCAGCGCCGCGGGGTGCGGGCCCGCCTGCCACAGCGCCACCACCGCGAGGACCAGCCCGAGGAGGCCGCGCAGCAGGTGCTCGGTGACGGTCCGGCTCGCGAACATCGCTGCGACCGGGTCCGGCGACGTGGCCGCGGCGGGGGCGGGCGGGGGAGCGGTGGTCGTCACGCGTCCACCGTAGCCACCGGGTCAGCCCAGCTGCAGCCGCGCCACCGTGGCCCGCAGCCGGTCCTCGGCCGCGACCCGGTCCGCCGCGGTGGTGCCGGCGGGCAGGGTGAGCTCCACGTCGGGCCCGTACGCCGCGCCCAGGACGCCCAGCAGCAGGCCGGCGTCGCGGACGTCGCGCGCCAGCACCCCGACCCGCTCGCCGGCGACGTCGAGGTCGAGGGCGACCAGGCCGTGGGCGGCTGCGGTCGCCGACACCGCGGGACCGCCGGCGACGAGCGCCACCGGGACGAGCCGGTCGGCCACGGCCGCACCCGCGACGGCCGGGCCGTCGCCGTCGCGGCCCGCCAGGACGACCGCGCCGGCGGCCTGGAGCAGGTGGACGGCCGCGAGGTCGGGTCGCACGAGCACCGGCACGGCGGCGAGCGCACCGAGCGCGACGCCGTGGCGCCGCAGGGCGTCGAGCCGGAGGGCCGCGGCGGGGGCGTGCCGGGTGTCGGCGAGCACCGGGGCGCGCACGGCGAGCCGGTGCAGCAGCGGTGCGAGCAGGTCCTGGGCGGACAGACGTCCGACCCGGACCAGGGCGGCGAGCTCGCGGGCGGGCATCGTGGCCAGGTCGATCGCGGGAGTGGTCACCGTGACGGTGGGGGACATGGGGGGAGCCCATCACCTCCCTGCCCCCGCCGTGCCCCGACCTCGCACCGCGCCCCGCGTGGACCAGACCGCGTGGCACGATCTTCACGATGTCCAGCGCCGACCTGCTCGAGGGTGTACGCCGCGAGTGGGAGCTGCGCGCGGACGGCCCGGCGACCGCGCGGGGCGCAGCGACGGTGCAGCCGGTGCGCACCGCGGCCGGCACGCCGGCCTCGCTCAAGGTCGGCCCGGTCGACGACGACACCGCGCACGAGCACCTCGCCCTGCGCCGCTGGGACGGCGCCGGCGCGGTGCGGCTGCTGCGGGCCGACCCCCACCGCGGGGCACTGCTCCTCGAGCGGCTCCACCCCGAGGACCTGGGCGAGCTGTGGGACGTCGAGGCCTGCGAGGTGGTGGCGGGGCTCTACGCCCGGCTGCACGTGCCGGCCACGCCGCAGCTGCGCCTGCTCTCGGCGTACGCCGGGGAGGTGGCCGAGCGGCTCGCGGCGCTGCCCCGCAGCGCACCGCTGCCCCGCCGGCTGGTCGAGCAGGCGGCCGGCCTGGCCCGCGACCTGGCGGGCGACCCGGCGACCGACGGCACCCTGGTCCACGGCGACCTGCACTACGCGACCGTGCTGGCCGGCGACCGCGAGCCCTGGCTGGCCGTCGACCCGCGACCGCTGAGCGGCGACCCGCACGTCGAGCCGGCGCCGATGCTGCTGCACCGCTTCGAGGAGCTGGCGCTGCCCGGTGGGGTCGGCGTCCGCGACGGGGTGCGCCAGCGGTTCCACGCCCTCGTCGACGGCGCCGGGCTCGAGGAGGGCCGGGCCCGTGCCTGGGTGGTGGTGCGGACCCTGGCGCAGGCGGCGCACGCGCTCGACGACCGGGCCACGGTGACGCGGTGCGTCACGGTGGCGAAGGCCGTCCAGGACTAGCCACGCCGCTACCCGGCGCGTCGCGCCGCTCGGCGAGGAAGGCGCGCTCGGCGTCGTTGCCGGCCAGCGCGATCGCCGCGTCGTACGCCGTCCGCGCCTCGTCGGTGCGGCCCAGGCGTCGCAGCAGGTCGGCCCGGGTGGCGTGCCAGGCGTGGTAGCGGTCCAGGTCGAGCCGGTCCACGAGGTCCAGCGCCACCGCGGGGCCGTCGACCTCGGCCACCGCGACCGCGCGGTTGAGCGCCACCACCGGGGTCGGGCGCAGCGCGAGCAGCTGGTCGTAGAGCTGCACCACCTGCGACCAGTCGGTCATCGAGGCGTCCAGGGCGTCGGTGTGCACCGCGTTGACCGCGGCCTGGAGCTGGTAGGGCCCGGGCCGGCCCAGCGCCAGGCAGCCCCGGACCAGCCGGTGGCCCTCGTCGACGAGGTCGGCCTCCCACCGGGTGCGGTCCTGCTCGGCCAGCGGCACCAGCCGGCCGTCGGCCACCCGGCTGGGGGCCCTGGCCTCGGTGAGCAGCAGCAGCGCCAGCAGGCCGTCGACCTCCGGCTGCGGGCCCAGCGACGGGGTGCGCCGCACCATCTCGCGCAGCTGGCGGGCCAGCCGGATCGCCTCGCCGGTCAGGTCGCGGCGCACGGCCTGTCCCGAGCTCCCGAGGTAGCCCTCGTTGAAGACCAGGTAGAGCACGGCCAGGACGCCGTCGAGCCGCTCGGCGAGGTCCTCGGACGCGGGGATCCGGTAGGGGATGCCGGCGCGGGCGATCTTCTGCTTCGCCCGGGTCAGGCGCTGCGCCATGGTGGTCTCGGTGACCAGGTAGGCGGCGGCGATCTCGGCCACCGTCAGCCCGCCGAGCAGCCGCAGCGTCAGTGCGACCCGGCTGGCCGGGGCCAGGGCCGGGTGGCAGCAGGTGAAGACCAGCCGGAGCCGGTCGTCCTCGACGGGCCCGGTGGGGGCGGGTGGGGTGGTGTCGGTGACCATCAGCGCCTCGGCGTACTTGTCCTGGCGGCGCTTCTCGCGTCGCAGCCGGTCCAGCGCCTTGTTGCCGGCCACGGTGGTCAGCCAGGCGCCCGGGTTGGGCGGCACCCCGTCGACCGGCCACCGCTCGGCGGCCACGACGAGGGCCTCGCCCAGGGCGTCCTCGGCGAGGTCGAGGTCGCCGAAGCGCCGGGCCAGGCCGGCGACCACCCGTCCGTGCTCGGCACGGAAGACGGTCGCCAACCCGGGGGTGGGCCGTGCGTCGGGCCGGCTCACTCGCCCTGGAAGGGCCGCACCTCGACCTTGCCCATGCAGGCGGCCGAGGCCTTCCTCGCGACCTCGAGGGCCGCGTCGAGGTCGGCGACGTCGATGACCCAGAACCCGCCGAGCACCTCCTTGGTCTCGGCGTACGGCCCGTCGGTCAGCACCGCGTCGGTGCCGCTGGCGTCGACCACGGTCGCGTCCGAGGGCGGCGTCAGGCCACCGGCGAAGACCCAGCTGCCGCTGGCCTGGAGCTCGGTGTTGAAGGCGTCGACCTGGGCGAAGGCCCGCTGCATCTCGGCCTCGTCGCCATAGGCGCCGGCGTCGAAGTCGGTGTGGACGGAGAGGAGGTACTGCGTCATGTCGGTGCTCCTTCGGTGGGGCCGGGCGCCTCGTGCGTCCCGGTGCTCACCCTCTCCACGAACGGGGAGGGCTCCGCACGACACCCTGCCCGAAACTTTTTCCAGATTCCTCGGTGGCGGGGTGGCTGCGAGGGCCTAGCCTCCCGACGTGGACAGGGGCTGGCAGCCGGATCCGGGTCGCGCTGGACGGTTGCGTTGGTGGGACGGGCAGGCCTGGTCGCCCGACACCGTGCTACCGGCGGCCCTGGTCGCCCGTGCCCGCGCGGCTCGTCGGTGGTCGCTTCCGCTGGTGGCGATGCTGGTGGTCTGCGCGGCGCTGCTGGTGGGCGGCATCGCCTGGGACCTGTGGCTGCTCGGCCCGGTGCGCTCCGGACTGGAGCAGGATCCGCGCAGCGTCCTGGAGCCGTGGGAGCAGTACGCCGACTCCTCGACCCACCTGGCCACCCGGACCTGGGTGGGCATCGCCGTCACCGGGGTGGTCTGGGCGGTCTGGCAGCTCCGGGTCGCCGACCTGGTGCCTTCCTCGGAGCAGACCGGGTCGCCGGAGCGTCAGGTCGCCTGGTGGTTCCTTCCCGTCGTCAACCTGTGGCGACCGCCGCTGGTGCTGCGTGAGCTGTGGCGGGCCCTGGCCACCGGGCAGCCGGCGGGGACCGTCGCAGCGGTCCCGCCGGGGTGGCGGGCCTGGTGGGTGGCGTGGGTCGCGGCGTTCGTGGTGTGGCTGGGCTCGGTCGCGGTGCTCCTGGGCGACCCGGACCCCGTGCGCGCGGAGCGGTGGGGCACCTGGGGCTCGGTGGCCCACGGCGCGGTGCTGGTCCTGGCCGCCGGGCTCGCGGTGCGGGTGGTGCTGGCCATGACGGCCTCGGCCCGCCGGCACGCGGAGGCCGCGGTCCGGACCGACGCCCGGTCCGCGGCGACCGCAGTCCCGAGGTCCTGAGAGCATGTCCGGGTGCAGGTGGTCTCCGTCAACGTGGGTCGTCCCCGCCCGGCCGCGTGGGCCGGCATCGGGCGCACCTCGATCGACAAGCACCAGCTGAGCGGCCCGGTCGCCGTACGACGCCTGGGCCTGGAGGGCGACGAGGTCTCCGACACCCGCCACCACGGTGGTCGCGAGCAGGCGGTGTACGCCTTCGCGCGCGAGGACCTCGACCGCTGGGCCGAGCGGCTCGGCCGCGAGGTCCCGGACGGCCACTTCGGCGAGAACCTCACCACCCGGGGTCTCGACGTCAACGAGTGCGAGGTGGGGGAGCGCTGGCGGATCGGCACCGCCGTCCTCGAGGTCGCGTCGGTGCGCACCCCCTGCAACGACTTCAAGACCTGGCAGCGCCGCCACGGGTTCGACGACCGCGCCTGGGTGCGCCGCTTCACCGAGGACGCCCGGCCCGGCCCCTACCTCCGGGTGCTCCAGGAGGGCGAGCTCACCGTCGGTGACGCCGTCGAGGTGGTCCACCAGCCCGGGCACGGCGTGACCGTCTCGACGATGTTCCGGGCGCTGACCACCGAGCGGGCGCTGCTGCCCGAGCTGCTTCGCGTGGAGGGGCTCACGCCCAAGGCCCGTCGCCGGGTCGAGGCGTACGTCGCCGGCTGAGTCCACCGCCGGGCAGGAGGTGCTGTTGGTCCAGCGATCGGTTCTGCCTCCACGGGCTCCGTCACCCGAACCCGACTGACCTGGTCGGCTCTGCGTCGGTTGCCCACGTCCACCATGTCGCACGGGGTGGGTGGACCAGTGAGGCCCAACGGGTGCCTGGCTTGCTCCTGTGATCTAAGTTACTGCCACGTCACCCAGGTGTCGGGCCCCCGAGACGGCCCGGCCAGCCCCAGGCAGGAGCCCCCATGTCGCCGGTCCCGAACGACACGTCCTTCATCGAGAACCGGCCGCCGAGCGTGGCCGTCCAGTTCCGGGAGCGGGTCCAGAAGTCCCCGGAGCGCGAGGCCTACCGCTACCCCGCGGCCGACGGCGAGCCGTGGACCTCGGTCACCTGGAAGGAGACCGGCGAGCGCGTCGAGAAGCTCGCCGCCGGCCTGCTCGCCCTCGGGCTGCAGCCCGAGCAGCGTGTCGGCATCGCCGCCGGCACCCGCGTGGAGTGGATCTTCGCCGACCTCGCGATCATGTGCGCCGGGGGCGCCACCACGACCGTCTACCCCTCGACCATGGCCGAGGACGTCGCCTACATCGTGGCCGACTCCGAGTGCCGCATCGTCTTCGCCGAGGACGCCAGCCAGCTCGACAAGCTCAAGCAGCACCGCAGCGAGCTGCCCCACCTCGACCGGGTGGTCCTCTTCGAGGGTGCGGGCGACGGCGACTGGGTGCTGAGCCTGGCGGACCTCTCCAGCCTGGGCGAGAAGCACCTCGCCGAGACCGCAGACGCGGTGGAGCGGGCCGTCGACGCCATCGCCCCCGAGCACCTGGCCACCCTGATCTACACCTCGGGCACCACCGGCAAGCCCAAGGGCGTGCGCCTGACCCACGCCTCCTGGACCTACGAGGGCGCCGCGATGGAGGCCCAGGGCATCCTCAGCGAGGAGGACCTGCAGTTCCTGTGGCTGCCGATGGCCCACTCCTTCGGCAAGGTGCTGCTCTCCACGCAGCTCGCCTGCGGCTTCGCCACCGCGGTCGACGGCCGGGTCGAGAAGATCATCGAGAACCTCGCCATCGTCAAGCCCACCTTCATGGGCGCGGCCCCCCGCATCTTCGAGAAGGCCCACGGCCGGATCCTGACGATGCAGGCCGCCGAGGGCGGTGCCAAGGAGAAGATCTTCAACCAGGCCTTCGCCGTGGGTCGCAAGGTCGACGCGCTCAAGCGCGAGGGCAAGTCGGTCCCGCTGCCGCTCAAGCTCCAGCACGCGGTCTTCGACCGGCTGGTGTTCTCCAAGATCCGCGACCGCTTCGGTGGACGCGTCCGGTTCTTCATCTCCGGCGCCGCCGCGCTCAACCGCGACATCGCCGAGTGGTTCCACGCCGCCGGCATCCTCATCCTCGAGGGCTACGGCCTGACCGAGACCTCGGCGGGCTCGTTCGTCAACCACCCCGACAACTACAAGTTCGGCACGGTGGGACCGGTCGTCCCGGGCAGCCAGGTCCGTCTCGGCGAGAACGACGAGATCCAGATCAAGGGTCCCGGCATCATGGACGGCTACCACAACCTGCCCGACCAGACCGCCGAGACGCTGACCGAGGACGGCTGGCTGCGCACCGGCGACAAGGGCAGCCTCGACGACGAGGGCTACCTGACGATCACCGGCCGCATCAAGGAGCTCTTCAAGACCTCCGGCGGCAAGTACATCGCCCCGCCCGCCATCGAGGCGAAGTTCAAGGCCGTGTGCCCCTACGCCAGCCAGTTCATGGTGTTCGGCGACGAGCGCAACTACTGCGTCGCTCTGGTCACCCTCGACCCCGACGCGATCGTCGGCTGGGCCGAGGAGAACGGCCTGGGCGGCAAGCCGTACGCCGAGATCGTCGCCGACCCCAAGACCGAGCAGATGGTCGACGCGTACGTCGAGGACCTCAACGGCCAGCTCAACCGCTGGGAGACGATCAAGAAGTTCAAGCTGCTCGACCACGACCTCTCGGTCGAGTCCGGCGAGCTGACCCCGTCGATGAAGGTCAAGCGCAACGTGGTGCAGCAGAACCACCGCGACCTGATCGACGGGATGTACGCCTAGCTCCGGGGGGCCCTGGCGGGGCGCCGGCGCCGCCGCACCGCCGGCGCGCCGCCGGCGCACCGCCGGCGCACCGCATGTAACGCGGAGTTATTGATTCTGAACAAGGCGCACACGGTGCACTCGGGCACCACAACGGCCCACCAGATGAGCGACGCCGGGGTACGCCGACCGCCCGGTCGGCGTACGCCGGGCCCGGCACAACTGCCCGGTCGGCGCCCTCCGGGGCGAGCACAACCGCCCGGTCGGCGTACGCCGGCCATCAAACTGCCCGGTCGGCGCCCTCCGGGCGAGCACAACTGCCCGGTCGGCGCCCGCCGGGGCCAGCACAACTGCCCGGTCGGCGCCCCCTGGGCCAGCACAACTGCCCGGTCGGCGCCCTCCGGGCGAGCACAACTGCCCGGTCGCGGGTCAGCCCTGGACGCGGGTGACCCAGTACTCCGTCGTGGGGGTGGCCGGGGTGGTGAAGCGGGCGTTGGGCAGGTAGAGCCCGTCGCGCCAGCGGGCGACCGTGGTCGGGACGTCGAAGTCGGGTGAGGTGAGGGTGTCGACCAGGCGACCCGACCGGCCGTCGCGGGAGAGCCGCAGCTCGGCGACCTGGTTGAGCCGGTTCTGCACGGCGAACAGGGTGCGGCCCTCGCGGAGCAGCCCGTCGCCGTTGGTGAGCACGGTGTCCCCGAGGTCGACCTGGCGGGCGACGCCGGTGCGGGGGTCGACGCGGTAGAGCAGCCCGTTGCTGGAGTTGACCACCAGCAGCGCGCGCCCGTCGGGGGTGGTCTCGATGCCGTTGGCGTTGTTGGCGCCCGGCGCCTGCACCCAGTCGCCGGTCAGCGGCAGCCGGGTCACGGTCGCGGTGCCGCGGGGACCGGGGGAGACGCGGTAGAGCGCGGCCTGCCGCGAGTCCGTGACGTACGCCGTCCGGCCGGTCACCACCACGTCGTTGACGAAGCTCGTCCCGGGAGCGGGGTCGGGGGTCAGCTCGTAGGTGGCCCGGGTCGCGCCGGTGCGGACGTCGACGACCTTGACGTCGCCGTCGGCCCCGCCCGCGACCCACAGGTCGGTGCCGCGGCCGAGCTCGAGGCCGATGGCCGGCGTCCCGTCGCCCTGGCTGATCACCCGGCCGGCGCCGGTGCGCAGGTCCGCGGCGTACACGTCGCCGTCGACGCGCGAGCCGAGGTAGGCCACCGGGCCGCGCGCCTCGATGCCCTCGGGCTGGAACCCGTCGGGCAGCTCGATCCGGCTCGGTGGCTCGTTGCGGTCGGGCCGCCGGTCGGCGGCGGCGGCCGGGGCGAGCAGCGTGCCGGCGAGCGAGGTGCTCAGCGCGGCGGCGAGCGCGAGGGCGAGGATCGGACGGGAGCGAGGAGGCGTCATGGGGGTCCCTTTCGTCCTCACCCACCGTACGACGGTGCTCCACGACCGGGTGGGAGACTGGGGCCGTGCACGTGCCCCCTGGGACCCCGTTCGGGGTCTACGTCCACGTGCCGTTCTGCGCGACGCGGTGCGGCTACTGCGACTTCAACACCTACACCGCGACCGAGCTCGGGGGCGGCGGCTCGCAGGCGGCGTACGCCGGGCACGCGGTCGCCGAGCTCGCGCTGGCCGCCGCCACCCTCGGCCCCGACCGGCCGCCGGTCAGCACCGTCTTCCTCGGCGGTGGCACCCCGACGCTGCTGCCCTCCGACGACCTGGTGCGCGTGCTGGACGGCGTCCGCGACCACCTCGGGCTGGCCCCGGGTGCCGAGGTCACGACCGAGGCCAACCCCGACAGCGTGACGCCGGAGTCGCTGGCGCGGCTGCGCGAGGGCGGCTTCACCCGGATCTCGTTCGGGATGCAGTCGGCCGTGGGCCACGTGCTGCGCGTGCTGGAGCGGACCCACGACCCGGCGGGCGTCGACCGCGCGGTCCGCTGGGCGCGCGAGGCGGGCTTCGAGCAGGTCAGCCTCGACCTCATCTACGGCACGCCCGGCGAGTCGGTCGCCGACTGGCGCACCTCGGTCGAGGCGGCGCTGGCGAGCGGGCCCGACCACGTCTCGGCGTACTCCCTCATCGTCGAGGACGGCACCCGCCTGGCCCGCCAGGTGCGCACCGGCGTGATCCCGGTGCCCGACGAGGACGACCTGGCCGAGAAGTACGTCGTGGTCGACGACCTCCTCACCGCCGCCGGCCTCGGCTGGTACGAGGTGTCCAACTGGGCCCGCGACCCCGACGGGACGGGAGCCTCGCGCTGCCGCCACAACGGCCTCTACTGGACCTCGGCGAGCTGGTGGGGGATCGGCCCCGGCGCCCACTCCCACGTCGACGGCGAGCGCTGGTGGAACCTCAAGCACCCCAGCGCGTACGCCGCCCGGCTGGCCGCCGGCGAGTCGCCGGCCCAGGACCGGGAGACGCTGTCGGACGCCGACCGCCACCTGGAGCGGGTGCTGCTCGAGGTCCGGCTGCGCGACGGGCTGCCGCTCTCGCTGGTCCCGGCCAGGGGGGTCGACGACGTGGTCGAGCGCGGCCTCGGCGTACGGCGCGACGACCGGCTGGTGCTCACCCGCGAGGGCCGGCTCCTCGCCGACGCCGTGGTCCGCGACCTGACCTGACCCTGCCTAGTGGCCGGGCTCGGTCACGAAGTCGATCAGCTCCTCGACCCGGCCGAGCAGCGCGGGGTCGAGGTCCTGGAAGCCCCGGACCCCGCCCAGGACGTGCTTCCACGCCCGGGCGATGTCGGCCTGGTCGCGGTGCGGCCAGCCGAACTGCTGGCACACCCCCTTCTTCCACTCGATGTTCCTCGGCACCGAGGGCCAGGCCTTCTTGCCCAGCCGCTCGGGCTTGACCGCCGCCCAGATGTCGATGAACGGGTGGCCGACGATCAGCACGTGCCTGCCGACGGGGGAGCGGCGCACCGAGTCGGCGATGCGGCTCTCCTTGGAGCCCGCGACGAGGTGGTCGACGAGCACGCCGACGCGGCGCTCGGGGCCGGGGCCGAAGTCGCGCAGCTTCTCGCCGAGGTCGTCGACGCCGTCGAGGTACTCCACGACGACGCCCTCGATGCGCAGGTCGTCGCCCCAGACCTTCTCCACCAGCTCGGCGTCGTGGCGGCCCTCGACGAAGATCCGGCTGGCCCGCGCGACGCGGGCCTTGGTGCCGTGCACGGCCACCGATCCCGAGGCGGTGCGGGTGGCTGCCTGCGGACCCCGGCGGGTCGGGGCGACGAGCACGACGGGGCGGCCCTCGAGCAGGAAGCCCGGGCCGAGCGGGAAGGTGCGCCGCTTGCGGTGCCGGTCCTCCAGGGTCACGGTGCCGAGGTCGCGCTCGACCTGGACGATCTCGCCGACCCAGTCGCGGCCCACCTCCTCCACGACCAGCCCGAGGTCGGCGTCGATCTCGACGGCGCGGCCGTTCCTCGGGGCCCGCCAGTCGGTGGCGAGGACGTCGGAGCCGTAGCGGTCGGCGGGCGTGGGGGGAGGCACCCGGGAACGGTAGGCCCGCCGGGCCCCCGGGTGGTGGCGCAGCGCCGGGGGCTACCCGACGTGTGCCGCCGTGGTCCCGCCGAGCTCGACGGCGCCCATCCCGAGCTTGCGGTGGTCCCACGACCGGGTCCGCTCCACGGCCAGCCGGACCACCACCCGTTTGACCAGCATCGCCTCCACCAACGGACGCACCTCCTCGGTGTAGGGCCCCTGGTAGCGCTCGAACACGTCGACGCCGACGCGCCAGACCGTCTCGGGGTCCTCCACGACCTCGCCGCGGCCCTCCAGCGCGACACCGCGCAGCTGGTCGTAGGTGTGGCCGGCCTCGACGAGCACCGACATCCGGTCGTCGCGGCGCAGGTTGACGACCTTCTGCGACTTGGCCTTGGTCTCGATCCAGAGCTCGCCGTCGAGGTAGGCGTACCACATCGCGACGAGGTGGATGGCGCCGTGGGGGCCGTAGGTCGCGACGGTCGCGCTGCGCTGCTGGTGGAGCAGCTCGTCGACCTCGGCGGCGGACATGACGACGGCATCGCGCTGCTTGCTCATGGGAGCAACGTAGCCACCGCTAGATTCCACGACATGGGAATCACTCGCCGTCTCGGCGCCAGGCTCGTCCCCCGCGCCGGCGACCTCGCCCCGGGCCCCGTGGCCGAGATCGTCCACCAGGCCCTCGACCGCGCCATCCGGGGCATCGGCCCGCTCGACGGGGCGCGCGCCGCCGCCGACAAGGAGCTCGAGGACCAGGGCGGTGACGTCGAGAAGGCGATCGACCAGCTCGTCACCACCCACCTCAGGCTCGCCGGGGCCGAGGGCTTCGCCACCAACCTCGGCGGCCTGGTGACGGCCGCAGCCACGATCCCGGCCAACATCGGCGGCCTGGCGCTGCTGCAGTGCCGCATGGTCGCCGCCATCGCGCACCTGCGCGGCTACGACGTGGACGACTCCCGCGTCCGCAACGCCGTGCTCGCCACGATGATGGGCGAGGACACCGTCACGTCGCTGGTCAAGAAGGGCAAGCTGCCCGGCACCCCGCACCAGATCGCCACGCTGCCCTCCGCCGAGGTGGAGGACCGCGCCGCCGCGGCCGAGCGCCGGCTGGAGGAGGACCGGCCGCCGGACGCCGTGCGCGAGGCCGACGCGCCGCAGGGGACGGCCTCGCGCCGCAAGTCCCGGACCCACCTCGACCGCGTGGTCGGCGCCCAGGTCGCGACGACCCTGGTCGCCAACGTCGGCGGCAAGCGGTTGGCGACCTTCGCCGGCAAGCGCGTGCCCGTCATCGGCGGCGTCATCGGTGCCGGCAGCGACGCGTGGGCCACCCGCCAGGTCGGCGGCTACGCCCGCGCGCAGTTCACCCGGGTCTAGCGGGTCGGGAGCGCGGTCAGGCGACCGGGGCCGCGCCGAGCCGGGCCAGCACCGCGTCGGCGGCGCGGCGCCCGGAGACGAGCGCGCCCTGTATCGACGGGGTGTCGCGGTGGTCGCCGGCCACGAACAGCCCCTCGCCCAGGTCGACCCGCCGCTGCAGCGGTACGCCGGCCGCGTGGGCGGGCAGCGCCGAGGCGATCACGTCGGTGCGCAGCAGCTCCCAGGAGCGCGGGTCCACGGCGTACACCAGACCGGCGTGGCGGCGTACCTCCTCGCCCAGGTCGGGGTGGGCACCCACGACGGTGGCCTGCACCAGTGCCCCCTCCCGGGAGTACGACGGCGCCGCGTTGGTCATCACCGCCGTGTTCACCACCGGCCCGCGGCGGTCGCCGTCGAGGTGCAGCAGCCGCGAGCTCGTCGGCGCCTCGGCGGCCCGGAACCAGAACGTCGTCAGCGCCCGCACCCGGGGGCGGGGCAGCGCCACCAGGTCGGCCGCGGCGACCGGGTCGGCGGCCACCACGACGGCCCGGGCCCCGACCGTGCCCTGGCCGGTGGAGACCCGGTGGCCGGTCGTCAATCTGGCCCGTACGCCGCAGCGCAGCGTGCCGGGGCGGAGCCGGGCCGCGAGCTGGTCGGGCAGCGCCTGCATCCCGCGGGCCGGGACCGCGGGGGTGCCGCGCACGAAGGAGCGCAGCACCATCTCGGCCAGCCGTCGCGAGGTGGTCAGGCCCTCGTCGGCCAGCACGCCGGCCAGGAAGGGACGCAGCACCCGCTCGGTCAGCGGCCCGTCGAGGCCGCGGCGGCGCAGCTCGGCGACCAGCGGCCGGTCCTCGCCGGCGCGGATCCCCGAGGCGGGGCCGAAGCCGACCGGCGCGGCCCAGCGCAGCAGCCGCAGCTTGGTGGCCAGGCCACCGACGGGCGCCCGCAGGTCCGAGAGCAGGCTGGTCGGCAGCCGCCGCGGGTCGCCCAGCACGAACCGGCTCTCGCCGTGCGCCACGACCACCCCGGCGCCGAAGGGTCGCAGCTCCAGCGCGCCGACGTCGACGGTGCGGCGTACCTCGGGGTAGGCGGGGTTGAGCAGCTGGAAGCCCCGGTCGAGCAGGGTGCCGTCCACCTCGTCGGTGCGCACCCGTCCGCCCGGGGCGTCGGCGGACTCGAGGACCAGGACGTCCATCCCGGCGTCCTGCAGCCGGGTGGCCGCCGCGAGGCCGGCGAGCCCGGCGCCGACGACGACGACGTCGGTCTGGGCGGGCAGCACCACGTGCCTCCAAGGTGGGGGGGCGGCACGAGGACCTGCGCAGGCACAGTTGCGCAGGTCCTCGTGCCTCATCGGACCGGGTGCCGGGTATCGGCGGAGAAGCCGCACCCGGTCCGGGATCAGCGGCCCGGCTGGGGTCGCTGTCGTCCTGTCTCGCCGCCCGTGCGGCCGCCGTAGGGGCGGCCGTGGTCGGCGTTCTCGTCGCGGTAGTAGGCCAGCGTGTGCGGACCGATCTCGATCCGGGACCCGGACCGGAGCAGCTGCTGCTCCACGACCTGGCCGTGGACCCGCACCACGGGTCCGGCGGTGCTGATCACCAGCTCGTCGGTCTCGTCGCGGGTGATCAGGGCGTGGAAGGGCTCGAGGCCCGGCAGCACCACGGCGTTCGTCGGGTCCGAGCCGATCCCGATCCGGTCGCCCTGGAGCCAGAACACCGCCTGCTTCTCGCCCGCCATCACCGCGGCCCTCTCCACGGCCAGCCGGGGGGAGCCGGCGCCGCGCGAGTCGGTGCCGGTGGGGCGGCGGCGCCGGAAGCCGAAGGTGGGCGCGACGGGCAGCATGCTCGGCGGCGGGAACGCCTTGCTGTTGGGCAGCACGGGCTCCTGACCGGTCGCCCGCGAGCGCAGCGCGGTCCAGCCGCCACGCCAGGTGCCGACGCGGATGTGGCGCGACCCGGTCGCCCGCCGCTGCCACCACGGGGCACGCACCGCACCGATGGTGACGAGGTGGATGCCCTCGCTCATCACCTTGATGGTGATGCCGCGCTCGGCGAACATCTCCGCAGCGGCCGCCACGGTGGGGGCGTCGTCGGCGCCGGCGAAGACGCCGGGGTGGTCCAGCTCGAAGGTGAAGTGGTTGGCCTCGCCGTGCAGGTGCCCCCGCGCGGAGGTGCCGTCCAGACCGGTCAGCTCGACGCGCAGGTCCGCGTCGACCTCGACCAGCGTGGCGGTGCTCACGCCCGACGGTCCGGGGCGTTGTCCCGGGTGGTGACGGTCAGCGTGCCGTCGACCTTCCAGGTGGCGCGCGGCGCCTGCGGCCCGGTGTCGCGGGGGATCTCGACCGTCATGTCGGTGAAGGTGTAGTTGATCGCGGCCTCGCGACCGGTGAGGAAGTCCCACATCTTGCGACCCAGGTCCGTCCAGTCGACGACCTCGGGACTGGTGTCGCCCACGGGCTGGTTGCTGTTCGGCATGTCGTACCTCCGGCATTGACCTCAACAACCTGTTGAGGTTTAACATGGTCAGCATGCACACTCCCAAGGACGATGCGCAAGTGCGCGGGTCCGGTATGTCCGACATGTCATCAACAAATTCTTCGACAGCGAATGCCGCTCTCAGCATCGGTGATCTCGCCGACCGCACCGGCATCAGCCCGGCCACGCTGCGGATGTGGGAGACGCGGCACGGCTTCCCCCAGCCGCAGCGCCTCGACAGCGGCCACCGCCGCTACTCCGAGGCCGACGTGTCGACGATCGAGCGGATCGTGCAGCACAAGGACGCCGGCACCCGGCTGGAGCAGGCGATCCGGCACGCGATGGCCGAGGCCCAGCCCGCCGCGCCCTCGGTGTACGCCTACCTGCGTCGCCGCCACCCCGCCATCGGCGTGCACCGCCTGAAGAAGCGGACGCTGCTCGCGCTCTCGTGGGCCATCGAGGACGAGTTCTGCGCCAAGGCCGACCGGGCCTCGATCTACGGCGCCTTCCAGCGCGAGCACTACTACCGCAAGGCCCAGCCGCGCTGGACCGAGCTGGCCCGGGTGGCGCGCTCGGCCACCGTGCTGGCCGACTTCGGCGTCGACGACCGCGACGCCAACCCGGTCGAGGTCGGGCTCGCGGCCGACGCCCCGATGCGGCGCGAGTGGGCCGTGGTGTGCGACGCCCCCGACCTGCCGATGGTCCTCACCGCGTGGGAGCTGCCCGGCCAGTCCGACGTCGCCGACCGCGACCGGCTGTTCGAGTCGATGTGGACCGTGGACTCCGGCGCCGTGCACGACGCCGCCCGGGTCTGCGCCTCGGTGGCGGGCGTGGCCTCGCCCCCGGTGAGCAACCCGCCCGGCTCCTCGGCCGACCCCGTGGCGGTGACCGCCCTGTTCAACCGGATGGTGTCCTACGTCGACCGGTTGAGCTGACCTGCCACGACCCGGTGGTCCGGGTCCCTAGGCTGCGGGGCATGGCCTCCGTGCAGCTCACCGCCGACCCCGACGCACCCCTGGTGACCCGGGTGGTGGCGCTGCCGTTCCGGCTGGTCGGCGCCGCCGTCCAGGTGACCCTGGCCGTGGGCGCGCTGGTCGCGCCCGAGGGACCCGTCCGCCGCCCCGGGGGGTACGCCGACCAGCTGGCCGCCGTGCTCGGCGAGGACGGCATGGTCGGCAAGCTCGACGCGATGTCGCGCGACCCGGAGAGCCCGCTGGGCCGCGTCGCGGCGCTGTCGCAGGCCGCGGGGCAGGACCGTCCGCTCGGGCGTGCACTCGCCCCGGGCGGCATCCTGGACCGGGCGCTGGCCGAGGACGGCCCGCTCACCCGGCTGCTCAGCGACGACGGCGCGCTGGACCGCATCCTGGCGCCCGGGGGAGCGCTCGACCGGCTGCTCACCTCGGGCGGCGTGCTCGACCGGCTGCTGGTCGAGGACGGTCCGCTGGAGCGGCTGGTCGACGAGGACGGTCCGCTCGACCGCGTCACCCGACCGGGCGGCGCGCTCGACACGGTGCTCGCCGAGGGTGGGCTCGTGGACCGGCTGCTCGTCGAGCGGGGCTTCGTGGAGAAGCTGGTCGCCGAGGACGGCACCCTCGACCAGCTGGTCGCGCTGGGCCCGACGCTGGAGAAGGTCTACCCCCAGCTCGACGAGCTGGTCGACGTGCTGCCCGAGCTGCACCGCGCGATCGAGGTGCTGGGCCGCTCGGTCGGTCCGCTCTCCGAGCTCGCCAACCGGATCCCGGGTCGCCGCAAGCCGGTCGCCGGGTAGCGGCCGCCGCGGGCGGCGGCTCAGAACATCCGGCGCGCGGCCTTCTGCTTGAACCGGCCGTAGGGCGGGTTGAGCACCGGCAGGTCGCGGTGCCACGACGGGCGGCGGTAGACCGCCTTGTGGTGGCTGAACGTCTCGATGCCCCACCGGCCGTGGTAGCTGCCGTAGCCGCTCTCGCCGACGCCGCCGAAGGGCAGCGAGGAGACCAGCAGGTGGGTCAGGGCGTCGTTGACGCACACCCCGCCCGAGGAGGTCGTGGCGAGCACCTGCTGCACCACCGCGTCGGAGCCGGTGAACAGGTAGAGCGCGAGCGGCTTGTCGCCCGCGGCGATGGTGGTGCACACCTCGGTGAGGTCGTCGAAGGTGAGCACCGGCAGCACCGGGCCGAAGATCTCCTCGCGCATCAGCGGGGCGTCGAGGTCGGAGGTCCGCACGACCGTCGGGGCGACGTACCGCGCGTCGAGGTCCACCTCGCCGCCCACCACGACGTCGTGGCCACCGCCGTCGAGCAGCGCCTTGACCCGCTCGGTGTGACGCCGGTTGACCATCCGGCCGAAGTCGGCCGAGGCGCGGGGGTCGCTGCCGTAGCGCTTGCGGATCTCGGCGGCGAGCGCGTCGAGGAAGGCCTGCTCGACGTCGCGGTGGACGTAGACGTGGTCGGAGGCGACACAGGTCTGCCCGGCGTTGAGGAACCGCGAGAACGCCACCCGGCTGGCCGCGAGCTTGAGGTTGGCGTCCTTCGCCACGATCACGGGCGACTTGCCGCCGAGCTCGAGGGTGACCGGCGTCAGGTGCTTCGCGGCCGCCTGGGCCACGATGCGGCCCACGGTGCCGTTGCCGGTGTAGAAGACGTGGTCGAAGCGCTGCTCGAGCAGCGCGGTGGTCTCCGGCACGCCGCCCTCGACGACCGCGACCGCGGCCGGGTCGAGGTACTCCGGCACCCAGGTCGCGAACGCCCGCGAGGTGGCGGCGGCGACCTCGGAGGGCTTGAGCACCACCGCGTTGCCGGCCGCCAGTGCCGCGGCGAGCGGGCAGGCCAGCAGCTGCACCGGGTAGTTCCACGGCCCGATCACCAGGGCGACGCCGAGCGGCTCCACCACGACCGAGGCCTTGGCCGGCTTGAACAGCGCGGCGACCTTCTGCTTGCGCGGGGCGGTCCACGCCTCGAGGTGCGCCTGGAGGTCCTCGATCTCGCGGACGCTGGCGCGCAGGTCGGCGGCCCACGCCTCGAACGGCGGCCGGCCGAGGTCCTCGACGAGCGCGGCGGTGAACTCGGCCTCCCGCTCCACGAGCATCCGCTTCAGCGCGGCGAGCTGCTCGTGGCGCCAGTCCAGCGAGCGCGTCCGCCCCGAGGTGTACGCCGCCCGCAGCCGCGGCACCAGCGCCTCGGCCGGCTCGGAGGTGGTGACGGCAGCAGGGGAGTCGAGGGTCGTCATGCCCCCAGCGTCGCCGACGCGACGGGCCGGCACAACGTGGGGTCGCTAGCGTCGTACCTCCCGCCCCGTCAGGAGGAGACCGTGGACCCGTTCGACGCGCTGGTGCTGGAGCAGCTGCGGACCCGGCAGAGCATCAAGTGGCGCCGCTTCGAGGCCGACGTGCTGCCGCTGTGGGTCGCCGAGATGGACGTGCTGCTCGCCGACCCCGTCCGCGAGGTGCTCGAGCGGGCGCTGCGCGACGGTGACACCGGCTACCCCGGCGTCACGCCGTACGCCGAGGCGCTGGCCGGGTTCGCCGCGGAGCGGTGGGGCTGGTCGGGGCTCGACCCCGCCCGCACCGCGCTGGTCGCCGACGTGATGACCGGTGTCAGCGAGGCGGTGCGGCTGGTGACCGGGCCGGGCGCGACGGTGGTGGTCAGCCCGCCGGTCTACCCGCCGTTCTTCGGCTACCTCGAGGACGCCGGCCGCGAGGTGCTGGAGGCGCCGCTGGGACCCGACGGCCGGCTCGACCTCGACGCGCTGGCCGAGGCGTTCGCGCGGGCCGGCGCGCGCGGCCGGGGCGCGGCGTACCTGCTCTGCTCGCCGCACAACCCGACCGGGGTGGTGCACACCGCCGAGGAGCTGGCCGGCCTGGCCGACCTCGCGCGGGCGGCCGACGTGCGGGTGGTGGCCGACGAGATCCACGCCCCGCTCGTGCTCGACGGGCCGGGCTTCGTGCCCTACCTCGCGGTCGACCCGGCCGGGATCTCGGTCACCTCGGCGTCCAAGGCGTGGAACCTCGCGGGCCTCAAGGCCGCGGTCGTCGTGGCCGGGCCCGACGCCGCCGACGACCTCGCCCGGCTGCCCGAGGTCGCGACCCACGGCCCCAGCCACCTCGGCGTGCTCGGCCACACCGCGGCGCTCCAGCACGGCGGCCCGTGGCTCGACGACGTGCTGGCCGCGCTGCGGTCGCGGCGCGAGCTGCTGGGCACGCTGCTCGCCGAGCACCTCCCTGCGGTGCGGTGGACCCCGCCGCGGGCGACGTTCCTGGCGTGGCTGGACTGCGCCGGGCTCGGCCTGACGGGCGAGCACGCCGACCGGCCGGCGCCCCGCGGCGTGATGAACGCCGACGTCGGGCCGGCCAGGGCGTTCCTCGACCGTTCGCGGGTGGGGCTGGCCGCCGGCACCGCCTTCGGCACCGGCGGGCTCGACCACGTCCGGCTGACGCTCGCGACCAGCACCGAGGTGCTGACCGAGGCGGTCACCCGGATGGGCCGCGTCAGCGGCTGAGGGCCGCCAGCCGGTCGGCGACCCAGCCGACCACGTCGGCCTCGACCTCGTCGCGGTTGGTCTCGTTGAACACCTCGTGGCGCGCCTCGGGGTAGGTGAGCAGCGTGACGTCGTCGAGCCCGGCCGCGGTGTAGCGGGCCACGAGGGCGTTGACCAGCGCGAGGTCGCCGCCGACCGGGTCGTGGGTGCCGACCGCGACCAGCACGGGGAGGGCGTCGGGCACCGCCGCGGCCGCCTCGGGGTCGGCCGTGCGGCGGGCCGCGACGAACATCTGCTTGCCGCCCTCGCCGTCGAGGCCGAAGCCGCACAGCGGGTCGGCGACGTAGGCGTCGACCTGGGCCTCGTCGCGGCTGAGCCAGTCGTGGTCGGTGCGCGCCGGGGCGAAGGGGGCGTTGAACATCGTCAGGTCGAGCGGGGCGTCGAGGTCGAGCGCGGGCTCGAGCAGGTCGATCGCGGCCGTCCCGGTCAGCACCACCGCGTCGGGGTCGTCGCCGTGGTCGAGCAGGTGCTGCTGCACCGCGAACGACCCCATCGAGTGCCCGAGCAGCACGTGCGGCAGGCCGGGGTGCGCCGCGCGGGCGAGGTCGCCGAGCCGCCCGACGTCGCGCACCAGCTCGGTCCAGCCGTCGACCCCGATCACGCCCGGCTCGGTCCCGGCCCGCTGCACGGTCGCCCCGTGGCCCCGGTGGTCCTGGCCGTAGACGACCCAGCCGCGGGCGGTGAGCTGCCCGGCGAGGTGGTCGTAGCGGCGTACGTGCTCACCCATGCCGTGGGTCAGGCGCACCACGGCGGTCGGCTCGCCCTCGGGGTCCCAGCGGTACGCCGCGACGGTGACCCCGTCGGCGCTCGGCAGGTCGATCGGGGTGGGCTCGGACAGGGTCATGCGCGCTCCTGGGTCGTGGGCCGGGTCGGCGGGGTGGGGCGTACGACGGGCCGCCACTGTGACCGACGCCGGTCGGCCGGGGCAACCCTCGGCCACCTCACCCCTCAGTCGCGCAGGCGCTCGCGCAGCCGGGCGTTCTCGGCCTCGAGGTCGAGCACGCGCGCGATGCCGGCCAGGTTGAGGCCCTCGGCGAGCAGGTCGCGGATCCGGTGGAGGCGGTCGATGTCCTCGGCGCTGTAGAGGCGGGTGCCCCCGTCGGTGCGGTCGGGCCGCAGCAGGCCGCGCCGCTCGTAGACCCGCAGGTTCTGCACCTGCATCGTCACCATCCCGGCGGCGACCGAGATCGCGTAGACGCCGCGCTGCCGGGGTCCGGGAGGGGTCACGGGAGCTCCTGGGAAAAAGTGGTGGACGGGCTTGAACGCCGCTTCCGCATGATCTATAAAACCTGTATCAGACAGTACAGGTCGTAGCACGGCCTGACCCACTCCGAGGAGGAAGAGATGTTGCTGCGCACCACCGACCCGTTCCGTGACCTCGACCGACTCGCCCAGCAGATGATGGGCACGGCCACGCGTCCCGCGGCGATGCCGATGGACGCCTGGCGCGAGGGCGACCAGTTCGTCATCGAGTTCGACCTGCCCGGTGTCGCACGAGACACGATCGACCTCGACGTCGAGCGCAACGTGCTGACCGTCCGCGCCGAGCGGCTGCCCCGCAACGGCGACTGGGAGATGCTCACCAGCGAGCGCAGCCGCGGCATGTTCAGCCGCCAGCTGGTGCTCGGGGACAACCTCGACCTCGACCGGATCCGGGCCGACTACGCCGACGGGGTGCTGCGGCTCGTGGTGCCCGTGGCGGAGCGGGCCAGGCCGCGCAAGATCGAGGTCGGCGCCGGGGCGTCCCAGGAGCACCACCAGCTCCAGAGGTAATCCCGGAAACCGCCCAATTCGGGCGCTGGCTCTCGTACGGTGGTCCGGAAAGGCGCCGTCGACCGACGGTGGAGACCGACATGGGTGCACACCGACGACGCGCGACCACCTGGCGCGTCCTCGCGGGAGCCACGACGGCCGCGCTGCTGCTCAGCGGGTGCGGCGCGAAGGAGGCGGAGCCGCAGGCGGCCCAGCTGCCTGCGGCCCCGCCGTCCTCGAGCCCGACCGAGGAGCAACCCGTCGAGGTCGTCGGTGCCGCCGACCCCGACGCGTTCAGCATCGGCGAGCCCTCCTCCCCGCCGGAACCCGGTGGCGGGCTCTACCCGGTCTCCGAGGTCTACCCGGTCGCGCACGAGGGGGCGCTGCAGGCGCCCACCCTGGTGCGGATGGCCCTCGACAACGCGGTGCCCTCCGGGACCCCCGTGGTCGTGGTCACCCGGGCCACCGCCGACGCCCCCTGGAGCTACCTGGACGGCGACCTCGACGCCGGCCGCCGTCACGTCGAGTTCATCACCTCCGAGGTCGGCGACTTCGGCGTGCTGGCCATGGACCGCGCCAGCGTGCTGGCCGCCGTCCGCGACGACCTCGCCGGCGTCGCCCCTCCGGCCGCGCCGGCCGCGGCCGCCGCTCCCTGCGTGGGGGCCAAGGCGGCCCGGAAGGACGGCTACGCCGCCGAGTCGTGGAAGCGCGACACCGTCTCCTGGTGCTTCGGCGACCTGGGCGAGGGCCGCACGCTGCGGCTGACCAACGACCGCGCCGTGCCGGTGCGGGTCAGCGTGCCCGGCGCGACCGCTCCCGAGACGTCGGGCACGACCACCGACGACGTCCCCTGGGACGCGTGGGCCGTGGCCGTCGGGAGCCGGGGCGGCACCTGGCTGGCGCCCGGTCGCACGGCGACCTACGACGTCGAGCTGGAGCCCGGCGCCACCCTGCTGGCCACCGCCACCGACGACGCCGCAGGGCGCTCGGTGCAGGCGCTGCGCTCGCTGAGCACCACCCTGGCCGCCCGGCTCCGCGCCTTCGGCGTGGAGGGGGCACCCGCGCCCCGCAAGCTGTTCGCCGACCTGCTCGGCGAGCGCAGCTGCACCCGGGCGCTCGGCAAGGACGCCGCCGCGCTGCTCGAGGGCTGCGCCGGCGAGGATGCTCTCGGCGCGCTGGTCCCCGCCGCGAGCGTGCTGCTCGCGCCGGTGCTCGACGCCCCGGTGCTCGGTCGCACCCTGACCGAGGAGCTCGACCGGCTCGCCGACGAGGCCGCCGACGTCGAGCAGCGGATCCAGGTCAGCCGCGACGAGCCGACCTTCGAGGGCCTGGTCGGCCGCTACCGCGGCGCCAACCGCAGCCTGGTCGTCAGCGAGTCCGGCGTGGTCACCGAGAAGCTGGCCAGCGCCACCGGCCCGGTCATCGACCTGACGTACCGGCTCTCCGAGGTGACCGGCGACGGCGCCCGCCGCAGCGCCACGGCGACCCTGACCGCGGTCCGGGTCGGCGACCCCGAGATGATCAGCGGCGCGGTGCCGCAGGTCGGCGCCACCGGGCGGTTCGCCCTCGAGCGCGGCGTCGTCACACCGCCGTTCCTGGGCACCACCTACTGCACCCCGTCGGTGGCGAAGTCCTGCGGGAGCTGACCGGGCCGCGGTCGCGCCCCGGCCTCAGCCGGCGGCGAGCACCGCGGCGAGGTCCAGGGGAGCCCGACCGGTCAGCCGCTCCACGTCGCCGCTGACCGCCTCGAGCTCGCCGGCCGCGATCGCGGTGTAGGTGCTGACCCAGGCGTCGTACTGCCAGGCGGGGGCGTCCCAGGCCCGGCGCGAGGCGTAGGCCTCCTCGACGGTCTCGTCCTCGAAGCGCACCTCGCGGCCCTGGGCCCGGCCGATCACCGCCGCGGCCTCGGCCATCGTGATCGCCTCCGGCCCGGTCAGGTCGTACGTCGCTCCGGCGTGCGCGCCGGGGTCGGCCAGCACCGCCGCCGCGACGCGGGCGACGTCCTCGCGGGCGACCGCGGCGACCCGCCCCTGGCCCGCCGGCCCGCGCAGCACGCCCTCCTCGCCGGCGAACAGCGGCAGCACGTCGAGGTAGAAGCTGTCGCGCAGGAACGTCGTGGCCATCCCCGACGCCCGCAGGTGCTCCTCGGTGGCCCCGTGGTCGCGCCCGAGCGTGAAGGTGCAGGTCGGCGAGGCGCCCACGAAGGAGGTGTAGACGACGTGTTGCACGCCGGCCTCCGCGGCGGCGTCGACGAACGCCCGGTGCTGGTCGAGCCGGTCGGCGCTCTCCGAGCCCGAGACCATCAGCAGCGTCTCGATGCCGTGCAGCGCGGCCAGGCACGAGTCGCGGTCGGCGTACCCCGTGAACCGGACCGGGATGCCGCCCTCGACGGGCGCGACGCGGGCCGGGTCGCGGGCCAGCAGCCGCGCCTCGACGCCCTGCTCGCCCAGCAGCGCCGAGACGCGTCCGCCGAGCGCGCCGGTGACGCCGGTCAGGGCGAGGGTGGGTCCGGTGACGGGAGCAGGAGTCATGGGTCCATGGTGCACCCCGGGGCGGAGGGGGTTGGATGGGCGTCATGGCAGCTGCGACGAGCCCCCGCTCCCTCGGGTCCACCCTGTACGACGCCTACCCCGCTCCCTCGGAGAAGGCCGTGGCGCTGCACACCGAGCTGGTCGACTTCATGCAGACCGAGGTGTTCCCGGCCGAGGCGGCCTACGACGCCTACCGCGAGCAGGTCGGCCCCGAGGACCACACCGTCCCGCCGGTGATCGAGGAGCTGAAGAAGAAGGCGCAGGCCCGCGGCCTGTGGAACCTGTTCCTGCCCTCGGAGTCGGGCCTGACCCAGCTGGAGTACGCCGCGATGGCCGAGCTCTCCGGGTGGAGCAACGAGCTGGCACCGGAGGCGATGAACTGCCAGGCCCCCGACACCGGCAACATGGAGCTGCTGCACCTCATCGGCACCGAGGAGCAGCAGCGGCAGTGGCTCGACCCGCTGCTGCGCGGTGAGATCCGCTCCGCCTTCGCGATGACCGAGCCCGGCGTCGCGAGCTCCGACGCCACCAACATCGCGACCCGGATCGTCCGCGACGGCGACGAGTACGTCGTCAACGGGACCAAGTGGTGGAGCAGCGGCGCCGCCGACCCGCGCTGCTCGCTGCTGATCACGATGGGCAAGACCGACCCCGAGGCGGCCACCCACCGTCAGCAGTCGATGATCATCGTCCCCGCCGACACCCCCGGCGTGCGGATCGGCCGGTCCTACCCGGTCTTCGGCCGCCAGGACCAGCACGGCCACTGCCTCGTGGAGTTCGTCGACGTGCGCGTCCCGGCGAGCAACCTGCTGGGCGAGGAGGGCGGCGGGTTCGCCGCGGCCCAGGCCCGGCTCGGCCCCGGCCGGATCCACCACGTGATGCGGGCGCTCGGCGCCGGCGAGCGGGCGCTGCAGATGATGGTGGAGCGGACCCAGGAGCGGGTCGCGTTCGGGCGGCCGCTGGCCGAGCAGTCCTCGGTGCGCGAGCGGATCGCGGAGTCCCGGATCCAGCTCGAGCAGGCCCGGGCGCTGTGCCACCGGGCGGCGTACGTCGTCGACAGCCGCGGCAACAAGGAGGCCCGCCACCTCATCGCCGCCGCCAAGGTCGCCGTGCCGCGGGCGGTCAACGACGTCATCGACCGCGCCATCCAGGTCCACGGCGGCGCCGGCATCTCCGACGCGACGCCGCTGGCGATGATGTACGGCTGGCACCGGGCGATGCGCATCTTCGACGGTCCCGACGAGGTGCACCTGACCTCGCTGGCACGCGCCGAGCTCGGCGCGGAGCCGCTGTTCACGCTGCCGCGGGGGCACCAGGCGTGAGCCCGGCCGCCACGGTGGCAGGGCCGCTAGCCAGACTCACCCGGCGGGGGTGAACCCCTCGGACCGCTCGCCGTCGATGCGGTAGGTGCCGTCGTCGTACGCCAGGTCGAGCACGGTCGGGCCGGGCCCGTTGTCGAAGTCCTCGAACCGCACCTGGTAGCTGACGCTGAGGTTCTCGGGGTTGGCCTCGATGCTGAGCACCCGCCCGGACGTGGCGCGGTCCCAGAACGCGCGGTAGCGCTCGATCCCGCCGCTCTCGCGCCGGAACTTCGGCGTCAGCATCGTCCACGCCGCGTCGGGGTCCTCGGCGACGGTGGCGACGTAGCTGCGGATGAAGTCGGCCATGCCCCGGGCGGTGGGCCCGGCGGGCGTCGGCTCCGAGGGACTCGGCTCGGTCGTGGGGGAGGCGCTGGTCGGCGTGCTGGACGGCTCCGCGCCGGCCGGGGTGTCGTCGCCGTCGCCCAGCAGGGGCAGGAGCAGGACCGCCAGCAGCACCAGCGCCAGCAGCGCCGCCACGGCGAGCAGCAGCCGACGTCGTCGGGCCGGGTCCGACGGTGCGGGGCCCGACGGTGCGCGTGCGTGTCCGGCGCTGCGGGGGCCGGGTCGGGGCGGGGCACCTGCTGGGTGGGCTCGTCGGCGGTCGCGGGGGTCACCGGGGCCGCGGGTGCCGGGGCAGCCGCGGCAGCCGGGAGGGGTGCCGTGGCCGGGGCGGGCAGCGCGTCGCGCCCGGCGGCGAGGTAGTCGCGGACCTGCGCCATCGACCAGCGCTGCGCGGGGTCGCGGACCATGGTCCCGGCCAGGACCGGCGCCAGCCAGCCGGCGTCGTCGAGCCGGGGCGGCTCCTCGTGGACGATCCGGTAGAGCGTGCCGAGCACGTTGTCGCCCGAGTCGTAGGGCTTGCGCCCGGCCAGCACGTGCCAGGCCGTGGCGCCGAGCGACCACACGTCGGCGGCGTCCCCGCCGCCCGTGCCGGTGGCGATCTCCGGGGCGAGGTAGGCCGGGGACCCGGTCACCATGCCGGTCTGGGTCAGCGACGGGTCGCTGGCCACCCGGGCGATGCCGAAGTCGGCCAGCTTGGCGACCCGGCCGTGCTCGAGCAGGACGTTGGAGGGCTTCACGTCGCGGTGGGCGATGCCGGCGGCGTGGGCGGCGACGAGGGCGTCCGCGACCTGCCACAGCAGCGGCGCCGCCTCGTCGGGGGTGAGCCGGCCGCGCTCGCGGACCAGCCCGTCGAGGGTCGGGCCCTCGACGTACTCCATGACCAGCCAGCGGGCGCCGCTCTCGGGATCGGTGACGACGTCGTAGACGAGCACCACGTGGGGGTGGTGCAGCCGGGCGCTGAGCCGCGCCTCGCGCTCGGCGCGGGCCAGGTCGGTGGAGTCGGCCCCGGGCAGCAGCCCGATGCGCTTGAGCGCCACCGGCCGGCCGAGGGTCTCGTCGCGACCGAGCCAGACCGCCCCGGAGCCGCCGCGGCCGACCTCGCGCACGAGCGAGTACCTGCCTGCGATCACGGGGGCCCTTCGGGTGCGAGGTCGGGGACCGTCATCGTAGAGCGGCGCCGGGACCGCCCGTGATCAGGAGTAGCGGTGGCTCTTGGCGGCGTGGCCCTGCTCACGGGTGCAGGTGCGCCCGCTCATGTTGCGGTGGCCGCACAGCTCCTCGGTGGCGGGCGCCGCCGCGGCCGGCGCGGCCGCGACCTCGCGGGCCGGCCCGGTGTCCTCGGGGGGTGCCACGGGCGGGGTGGCCCGTCGGGTGGTGGGGCGCTCGGCCCCGCGGGCGGCGTTGGCGGCGTAGCGCGCCTCGCGCATGGCGCGCAGGTTGTCCATCTTGCTCATCGTCGGCTCACGCGGTGAGCCTACGGGCCCGGACCGACATCCCGTCGCCCAGACGGACCAGGTGCGCCGCACGGCCCCGTCGCGGGCTCGTCCACGCCGGTGCCCGCGCCGGTGCCCGCGTCGGCGCGCGCCAGCCGCCAGTCGTCGCCCTCGCGCACCACCAGGCCGCGCTCCTCGAAGGCCTCCAGCCACCCGGTCATCGGCCACCAGCCCCAGCGGCGACGGAACAGCGCGCCGTTGCGCACCACCGCCTCCAGGTGCTGGACGGGCGGCGCCGAGGTGGGGTGGTGCTGGTGGTAGGCGCGGGCGTCGCCCAGCCAGCCGTGCTCCAGCCCGCGCTCGACCACGAGCATCCCGAAGTCGGTGTCCTCGCCGCCGTAGCCCACGTAGTCCTCGCAGAACCCGCCCGTGCGCTCCCAGGCCGACCCGGACAGCGCGAAGGACAGCGACCAGAACAGCTCCGGCGGGGCGCCCAGCAGGTGCTGGCCCGGCGGGGGCATCGCCCGGGCCGGGTGGGGGGAGTCCAGCGTCCACGGGGTGGCGAGCTGCTCCTCGTCGAGGCCTGCCGGGAGGTAGGTGACCGGCCCCGACCAGACCACGTCCGGGTCGTCGGTCACCGCAGCGTCGTACGCCGCGACGAGGTGGGTGCCGGCCAGGCAGTCCACGTCGAGGAAGACCAGCACCCGGGCGCCGCGGGCCAGGGCGTGCTCGGCCCCGGCGTTGCGGGCCGCGGCCAGGGGCAGCGAGGCGGGGTCGGCGTCGACGTGCACCACGGTGGGGCGCACCCCCTCGCGCGGCTCGACGTCGTCGAGGTCGGGGTCGCCCATGGCCACCACGACCCACTGGCCGGGCAGCACGGTGCCGCGGGAGAGCGACTGCTGCTGGCGCGCGAGGTGGTCGCGGCGGCCGCGCACGAGGGTGACGACCGCGACGTGCGCCGACGTCGGGCGGGTGGTCGTCGGCGTGGTCACGGCAGCGCCACCTCCGCGACGGCCTTGGCCACGAGCGCGGGTGCGTCGGGGTCGACCCACCCGGCCCAGTCCTCGCCGTCCAGCGCGGCGGCCGCCTCCAGGACCGGTGCGCTCAGCGCGGCCGCACCGGAGCCGGCCACGACGACGGGCCAGGGTCCGGCGGCCAGCACGCGCGCGGTGGCGTGCTGCTCGTCGTACGGCCGGGGCAGGGGTACGACGACCGCCGGGCGTCGCAGCGCGGCCACGTCGGCGAGCGACCCGAGGCCGGCCTGGCAGACCACGATCGCGGCGGTGCCCAGCACCGCGGCGGGGTCCGCGACCCAGTCGGCGGTGCCGCCCAGGACGGTCCACCGCCAGCCCGGGAGCCGACGGCCGAGCTCGGCGGCCGTCTCCTCGGTGAGCAGTCCGCCGCCGCGGCCCTGGAGGACCACGACGTGGCCCGGCTGCGGCTGCGTCGCCGCGGCCAGGGGCGGGAGCGCCGGGTCGGCCGCCGCGAGCCGTGAGATCGCGCCGACCGGGCGGATCCGCTGGCGGACGTCGACGGGCAGCCGCGGGGTGAAGCCGCCGGCGACCCGGCGCTCCGCCGCGGCCGGCCAGGGGGCGACCAGCGCCGAGGCCGAGCGGTACGCCGCGACGTGCGCGTCGTCGGCGCGGTGGCCGGGCTGCACCACGGTGACCGTGGGCACGCCGTGCAGCCGCACCAGCCAGGCGACCTCGGCCGAGACGTCGACCACGCACGCGCGCGGCCGGGCGTCGGCCAGCCACCGCGAGATCGCGGCCTGCCGGGCGAGCAGTCCGGCGTCGCCGCGGGGCGCCCAGTGCAGGGAGCCGCCGGCGGTGGGGTCGACGGCGACCTCGGGACCGGTCACCTCCTCGAGCGGGAGCCGCACCCAGGGGCCGGGCCAGTCGGCCGGCCGCTCCGCGGAGGAGAGGCCGGTGACCTCGCCCCCGGCCGCGGTCCACGCGCGGGCGACGGCCAGCGCCCGGTGCAGGTGCCCGCTGCCCTGGTGGTGGACGTAGTAGCCGATCACGCCGCGTCCCGCACGCCGGCCAGCCAGCGGTAGGTCTGCTCGTAGCGGTCGACCATGACCTCGACGTCGAAGTGCTCGACGGCGCGCCGCCGGGCGGCCTCGCGGTCGAGCGTCATCGCCCCGCGGATCGCCTCGGCCAGGGCGACGACGTCGCCGCCGGCCGCGAGCCGGCCGCACGCGGGGGTGACGATCTCGGGCAGCGCCCCGCGGTCGTACGCCGCGACGGGGGTCCCGCTCGCCAGCGCCTCGGCCGCGACCAGCCCGAACGGCTCGTCCCAGGCCGGCGTCACGACCGCGACCCCGGCGTCGCCCACCAGCCGGCGCAGCGGCTCGCCGGCCAGGTGGCCGAGGTAGCGCACGTCGGGGCCGAGCCGGGGGGCGACCTCGCGGTCGAAGTACGCCCGGTCGTGCGCCGGACCGACCAGGTCGAGCGGCACCCCGGCGAGCAGGGCGGCGTCGATCGCCTCGTGGGGCGCCTTCTCCGCGACCAGCCGCCCCGACCAGACCGCGCGCGGACCGCCCGGACCGCGGCGCCAGGCGGTGGTGTCGATGCCGTTGGGGATCGTCTGGGCGTCCACGACGTGGCTCCAGGCGCCGGCCAGGTGGTCGCTGACGGCGACGTAGTGCGCGCTGCTGTCGGCGAACTCGGCCGCGGACTCCAGCCAGGCGATCGGCGGCGTGTGCAGGGTGGTGAGCAGCGGCGCGGGCAGCGTGCGGCTCATCGCGATCGGCAGGTGGTGGAGGCTGTTGTTGTGCACCACGTCGACGTGGCCGTGGTCGCCCCGCGCGAGCGCGAGCATCAGGTCGAGGTAGGCGTGGTGCTCCCGCATCCACTGCTCCGGCCGGCTGCCCACGTCGGAGCGGGCGGCGTCGCTGGAGGCGAACGGGGCGACGTCGAGCGTCACCGCCTCCAGCGCCGGGTCGCTGCCGTGGCCGGCGAAGACCAGCACCTCGTGGCCGCGACGCTTCAGCGCGGCGGCCAGCGAGTGGGTGTGCGCCTCCAGGCCCCCCATGAAGGGCTCGGCGACGGGGTAGCGGGAGGAGGCGACGAGGCAGATCCGCATCGTCATGACGCGCGTCCGGCGTAGATCGCGCGGTGCGCGGCCGCCACCTCCGCGCGCTGCTGTCGTCGCTGGGCGACCGTGACCGGGGCGACCGGGCCCGCGTCGTACGCCGCGCGCACCGCGGCCACGAGCGAGTCGGCGTCGAAGTGCTGCTCGTCGAGGCCGAAGGAGTGCACCGGCCCCTGGTCGGCGAAGAAGCCGCACGTCGGCGCGATCACCGCGGTGCCGAGGTCGCGGCACGCCTCCAGCCACCCGGAGTGGGTGCCGAAGCGGTAGGCCAGGACCGAGGCGTCGAGGCCGTGGAGGTAGTCCCACAGCTCCGCGTCGTCGAGGTAGTCGTGCACCCGCAGGTCGATGGCGCCGGCGGCCTCGAGGCGGCGCAGCTCGGCGGCCAGGGCCGGGTCGCGGCGCTCGTTGCCGCCCTCGAGCACGTCGCGGTGGCCGTTGACCTGGAGCACCGCGTCGGGCAGCGCCGCCACGGCCTCGACCAGCGCGGGCAGCACCGCGGCCGGGTCCGTGCTGGCGCGCAGGCTCTTCACGTGCAGCCCCACCCGGAAGGGTCCGGCGGGCCGCGGGCGGGCGGCGTAGGTCGCCATGGCGTCGAGCTCGACGACGTGCGGGTGCGGCACGACCGTGGCGCGGCGGCCGTAGCGGCGCTCGACCTCGGCGGCGGCGCCCGGCGTCAGCGTGAGGACCTCGTCGGCGTGGCGCAGCAGCACCCGCAGCTGGGCGTCGTGCAGCGAGGGGTCGGTGTGGTGGGGGTTGCGCAGGTCGTGGACGGTGTGGACCAGCCGGGCCCCGCGGGCGTGGACCGCCTCGGCCACCGCCTCGAGGCGCTCGGGCTCCCACGAGTCGAACCCGAACTGCACGTGCAGCACGTCGAGGGCCTCGGCCCCCGCCACCCACTCCGGCGACAGCATCACCGGAGGCCACCAGCGCCCCTGCGTCGTGCGCGTGGGGTCGTCGGGGTCCGGGTCGGGCAGCCGGACGATGCCGTCGGGCCGCTCGGAGGCGATGTGCCGGACGTAGACGTGGGCGGCCGGCACCGAGGCCACGACGGTCGTCGCGGCGGCGGTGCGGCGGGTGGGGGACGTCGTACGGACCGGCGCAGAGGTGGTGGACGGGGACGACGCCGTCGGGACGACGAACATGTCCGTCCCATACCCGTCCGGATCGCGGACAGACGACACCGAAGGGGTGAAATACCTGGGGGGTCCTTGTGCTGGGGCCCCGGGAGGGCGTAGTCGCCGGGTGGGGGGTCTCGACAGGCTCGACCGACGACAGGCTCGACCGACGAGGGCTCGGCCGACGACGGGCCGTCAGTCCTCGAGGATCTCCGGGAGCTCGCTGGCGCGGCCGGTGAAGTCGGGGGTCCGCTTGCCGAGGAAGGCGGCGACGCCCTCCTTGCCGTCGCCGGTGGAGGCGTGCCACATGGCGAGGCTGTCGGCGCGGTGGGACTGCAGCGGGTGGTCGAAGCCGGCGCCGGCGGTCAGCAGCCGCTTGGCCAGGCCCAGGGCGACGGGGGAGCGGTCGACCACGAAGGAGCGGGCGAGGTCCTGCGCGGCGCCGAGCAGCTCGTCGGGCTCGTGGACCGAGCGCAGCAGCCGGCCGGCGAGCGCCTGCTCGGCGGTGAGCACGTCCGCGGCGTACACCCACTCCAGCGCCTGCTGGAGACCGACGATGCGGGGCAGGAACCACGAGGACGCGGCCTCGGGGACGATGCCGAGGCGGCCGAAGACGAAGCCGATCCGGGCCGTGGTCGAGGCCATCCGGATGTCCATCGCCAGCGTCATCGTGGCGCCGATGCCCACCGCGGGGCCGTTGATCGCGGCGATCACCGGCTTGGGCAGCTCGTGGATCGCCAGGGTCACCTTGCCGCCGGTGTCGCGCACGCCGGACTGGTAGGGCTCCTCGGTCAGGTGCTCGCGCAGGTCGGCGGGGGTGGGGGTGACGGACTCGTCGAGGCCGAAGACGTTGCCCTCGGCCGAGAGGTCCATGCCGGCGCAGAAGGCCCGGCCCGCGCCGGTGACCACGACCGCGCGGACCGCGTCGTCGGCGGCGGTGACCCGGAAGAACTCCTCGAGCTCGCGGGCCATGGTGACCGTGAAGGAGTTCAGTGCGTCGGGACGGTCGAGGGTGAGCGTGCCCACCCCGTCGTCGTCCAGCGACCAGGACAGGGTCTCGAAACCGCTCATGCCGACAGCGTCCCCTAGTCGACCCCGGCCAGCCCGGTCGGGGTGCACAGCTGCTCCGGGATGTCCGCCGTCCGGTCCTCCTTGACGTACGCCAGCAGCGCCAGCGCCCGCTCGCGGTCCCAGTTCACCTCCTGGTCGGCGATCGGCATGCCGCAGGTGAGGCCGTCGGTGCCGTTGACGCGCGTCATCGCCAGGCCGAACCGGGCCAGGGCGACCGGGCCGGTGCCCTCGCTGATGCGCAGCGAGGAGGTGGCCGCCTGGTTGACGCGGAAGTAGCGCACCGGGTTGAGGAAGGTCCACGGCGACTTCACCTCGGCCCCGATGGCGCTGACCACCTCGCGCTGGCGTCGCGCCCGGTCGAGGTCGCCGTACCGGCTGACGTAGCGCGAGCGCGAGTAGCCCAGCGCCGTGACGCCGTCGACCTCCTGGCAGCCCTTGCGGATGCGCAGGTTGGCCTTGGGGTCGACCATCCGCTCGCGCGGGCACACGGTGATGCCGCCGACGGCGTCGACCGCGTTGACGAACCCGCCGAAGCCGATCTCGACGTAGTCGTCGACGCGGACGCCGGTGTTCTGCTCGATGGTCTGCACGAGCAGCTGGGGGCCGCCGCGGGCGAAGGCGGAGTTGATCTTGGTCCGGCCGCTGCCCGGCACGTCGACGAGCGAGTCGCGGGGGATGGAGAGCAGCATCGAGGGGCCGTCACCGGTGTGGAGCAGCATGATCGTGTCGGTGCGCTGGCCGACGTCGCCGACGCCGCCGGTGCCGAGCCGTCGGTTCTCGGCCTCGCTGAGGCCCTTGCGGCTGTCGGAGCCCACCAGCAGGTAGGTGCGTCCCGGCTGCTGCCCGGGGCGCTCGGCGTCCGGGGAGATGTCGACCTTGTCGATGCGGCCCACCGCCCAGATCGGCACCGCGACCAGGAACACCAGCCACGCCACGAGCACGAGCAGCACGATGCGGCCCCAGGGCCGGCGTCGTCGGGCACGCCGGGGCCGGCCGTCGCCCGTCGGCTCGCGCGGCGGCTGCACCACGCGACGGGGTGGCTCGGGGGGCAGGGCGGTGGTCCGCTCCTCCTGCACCGGTCGGCCCGTACGCCGGTCCAGCCGGGGGATCAGCCGGGTCGGCTCGGGATCGCCGCCACCGGACCGCCCGGAGCCGCCCCGGTCGTCGTCGGGGCTGCCGTAGAGCCAGCCGTACTGGGACTCGTCGTCGTCGGGGCGCCGTCCGGACCCGCCTCCCGCTGCTGGCATGCGCCGACGCTACCGCGCAGGGAGCCCCGCTCCCGGCCGGACCCGCAGGGCCTCGGCGCGCCGAGGCCGTCCGCGACCGGTCGGTTGGTGATACTGGTCCGCACCCTCCGCGAGGAGCGGGTGGTGCGCGATCCCACCGCAGTCCACCTCCCCCGCGACCACCCCGGAGAGGCCTTCCCCATGGCGTCAGTCCTGACCGAACCACCCCGCGCGACCCCGCGTGGACCCGGTGGCGGTGGTCCGGGACGCAGCCCGCACCACTTCCGCCGCGCCCTGGTGCTGATGCTGATGACGCTGGTCGTGCCCGGGTCGGCGCAGCTGGTCGCCGGCAGCAAGCGGGTCGGTCGCGTCGCCGTCCGGGTCTGGGCCGGCCTGTGGGTCGCCGCGCTGCTCCTCCTCGGGCTCGGTCTGGTCTTCGACTCCTTCGTGTTCTGGCTGCTCAGCAGCCCGCCGGTGCTCGGCGCGGTCCGCGTGGCGCTGATGGCGCTGGCCGTGGGCTGGGCGCTGCTGCTCGTCGACGCGTGGCGCCTGGGCGAGCCGCTCGGGCTGCACCGCAAGCAACGGCTGGCGATGGTCGGCATCAACGGCGTGCTCTGCTTCGTGGTCGCCGGGTCGCTGCTGTTCGCCTCGCACGTCGTCGGGGTGCAGCGCGACCTCGTCAGCACGATGTTCGCCGACGGCACCACCGTGGGCGCCCACGACGGCCGCTACAACGTGCTGCTGCTCGGCGGCGACTCCGGCGCCGACCGCTGGGGGATGCGCCCCGACTCGATCTCCGTGGCCAGCATCGACGCCGAGACCGGCGAGACCGTGCTCTTCGGGCTCCCGCGCAACATGCTGGACTTCCCGTTCCCGGAGGGATCGGTGATGCACGAGCAGTTCCCCGACGGCTACGACTGCGGTCCCGAGTGCGAGCTCAACTCGCTGGCGACCTGGGCCGCCGACCACGAGTCCCTCTTCGCCGGGTACGCCGACCCGGGGGTCGAGGCGACCAAGGAGGGCGTCGAGGGCATCACCGGGTTGGAGATCAACTACTACGCCATGGTCAACCTGCAGGGCTTCGAGCGGCTGGTCGACGCCGTCGGCGGCGTGGAGCTGACCGTGCGCGACCGGATCCCGATCGGCGGGATCGGCGCCCCGGTGACCGGCTACGTCGAGCCCGGCACCCGCACCCTGTCGGGGTTCGAGACGCTGTGGTTCGCCCGCTCGCGGGTCGCGGCCGACGACTACTCGCGGATGGCGCGCCAGAAGTGCGTGATGAACGCCATGCTCCACCAGCTCAGCCCCCGGACCGTGGTGATGAACTTCGAGAGCATCGCCCAGGCGGGCGAGGCCCTGATCACCACCGACATCCCGCAGGGCGACGTGGACCGGTTCATGAAGCTCGCGCTCCAGGCCCGCAGCCAACCGGTGCGCACCGTCTCCTTCGTGCCGCCGATGATCTCCACCGGCGACCCCGACATCGACAAGATCCACGCCGCCGTCGAGAAGGCGGTCGACCCGCCCGAGCCCGCCGAGAAGGACTCGGGGACGACCTCCACGACCCCGGTGCCGGAGGAGAAGGCACCCCAGGACACCGGCACCACCGGCGGCTCCCTGGGCAACCTGCGCGACGGCTACGGTGCCAACCAGGCCGAGGACCTCTCCTCGGCGTGCTGAGCGCCGGCGAGGGTCCCGGGGCCGACCCGGGAGGGGACGTGGCCGTGACGCGCGTGGTGGCCGTGGTGGTGACGTGGAACCGTCGGGCGCTGCTCGCGGAGTCCCTGGCCGCCGTGCTGGGCCAGACCCACGCGCCGAGCGCCGTGGTGGTCGTCGACAACGCCTCCACCGACGGCACCGCCGAGGACCTGGCGGGTCGCGCGGACCTCGACGTGGTCGCGCTGGGGCGCAACACCGGGGGCGCGGGCGGCTTCGCGGCCGGCATCGCCCAGGCGCTGACCCACGACCCCGACCTGGTCTGGCTGCTCGACGACGACACCGTCCCCACCGCGTCCGCGCTGGCCGAGCTGGTGCGCGTGCACCGCGACCACGACCCCGGGGCGCCCCGACCGGCCGTGCTGGCCAGTCGCGTGGTGTGGACCGACGGCCGGGACCACCCGATGAACACGCCCCGCCCCCAGCCCGGGGCGAGCCGGGCGGTGCGCACCGCGGCGGCCGCCGTCGGCGCGGTGCCGGTGCGCTCGGCGAGCTTCGTCTCGCTGGCCTGCGACGTCGGCGTGGTGCGCGAGCGCGGCCTGCCGGTCGCCGACTACTTCTTGTGGAACGACGACTTCGAGTACTCCACCCGCCTGGTCCGCGGCGGCGTCGGCCTCTACGTGCCCACCAGCCTGGTGGTGCACAAGACCCGCGTCTTCGGGGCGACCGACGCCGACCCGGGGGAGCGCTTCTTCTTCGAGGTCCGCAACAAGGTCTGGCTGTTCTCCCGCTCGCGCGGCCTCGCCCCGGCCGAGAAGGCGCTGTACGGCGCCTCGACGCTGCGTCGCTGGGCCCGCACCGTGGCGCGGTCGCAGGACCGTCCGACGCTGCTGCGCGGCCTCGCCCGCGGGCTGCGCGCGGGCCTGACGCAGGCGCCGCGGCCCACCGCCACGGTGCTCCAGGAGGCCGGGTGGGAGGCCCCGGCCGACACCACCGACCCGGCGACCGGCCTCGCGGTCCCGACCGCGGGCGCGCTCGAGCCCGGGCAGCCGTTCGCGCTGCTGCTGAGCACGTACGGCGGTGACCGGGCCGACTACCTGCGGCTGGCCTTCACCTCCTCGGTGCACGACCAGACCCGGCGTCCGGCCCAGGTGGTGCTGGTCCAGGACGGACCGGTGCCCGACGAGCTCGCCGCCGAGATCGCCCACCTGCGCGCGACCAGCCCGGTCCCGGTCACCCACGTCGACCTCTCCGACAACCTCGGCCTGGGCCCGGCGCTCGACGCCGGGCTGCAGGCCAGCGAGCACGAGATCGTCGCCCGGATGGACGCCGACGACGTCAGCACCCCCGACCGCTTCGAGCGGCAGCTGCCGCTGGTCGAGGGCGGCGCCGACATCGTCGGCTCGGGGCTGTGGGAGTTCGGCACGGACCCGAGCGACGTGGTGGGCCGTCGTACGCCGCCCACCGACCCCGACGAGATCCGTCGTGTGATCCGCTTCCGCGACCCGTTCAACCACCCCACGGTCGTCTACCGCCGCAGCGCGGTGCTGGCGGCGGGCGGCTACACCGACATGGCGCTGATGGAGGACTACCTGCTGTTCACGCGGATGGTCGCCGCCGGTGCGGTGCCGGCCAACCTGGCCGACCCGCTCGTGCACTACCGCGTCGGGGCCGGCGCCTACGCCCGTCGCGGCGGGTGGGCGCTGCTGCGCTCGGAGGTCGCCCTGCAGCGTCGGCTGCGCGCGCTGGGTCTGACCAGCCGCGCCCAGCTCGCGCGCAACGTGGTGGTGCGCGGCGGCTACCGGCTGGTGCCGGAGACCGTGAGAAAGGTCGCCTACCGCCGCCTGTTGGCCAACCGAACCGGATCACCCCGCGGCTAGACTCGGCCCGGCCTGCGCCGCGCTGAGGCGCGCCCCCGACCTGCCTTCCGGCTGAGGAGTACCCACCCGTGACCACCCCTGACCTCGTCGTCGTCGGATCCGGCTTCTTCGGCCTCACCATCGCCGAGCGCTGTGCCTCCGAGCTCGGCCTGAAGGTCCTGGTCCTCGAGCGACGCCACCACCTCGGCGGCAACGCCTACTCCGAGTTCGACGAGGAGACGGGCATCGAGGTGCACGTCTACGGCACCCACCTGTTCCACACCTCCAACAAGCGGGTGTGGGAGTACGTCAACCGGTTCACCGACTTCACCGGCTACCAGCACCGCGTCTTCGCCAAGTACGAGGGCCAGGTGTACTCCTTCCCGATGAACCTCGGGCTGATCAACCAGTTCTTCGGTCGTAGCCACACCCCCGACGAGGCCCGGGCGCTGATCGCCGAGCAGGCGAGCGAGATCGCCACCGCCGACGCGCAGAACCTCGAGGAGAAGGCGATCAGCCTGATCGGGCGACCGCTCTACGAGGCGTTCGTGCGGGGCTACACCGCCAAGCAGTGGCAGACCGACCCCAAGGAGCTGAGCGCGGACATCATCACGCGCCTGCCGGTCCGCTACACCTTCGACAACCGCTACTTCAACGACGCCTTCGAGGGCCTGCCGGTCGACGGCTACACCGCGTGGCTGGAGCGGATGGCCGCCCACGAGAACATCGAGGTCCGCCTCGACACCGACTTCTTCGACGTGGCCGACGAGTTCAAGGGCACGGTCCCGATCGTCTACACCGGCCCCGTCGACGAGTACTTCGGCAACTCCGAGGGCCGGCTCTCCTGGCGCACCATCGACCTGGAGGCCGAGACCCTCGACGTCGACGACTTCCAGGGCACCGGCGTGGTCAACGCCAACGACGAGGCGCTGCCCCACACCCGCACCCTGGAGTTCAAGCACCTGCACCCCGAGCGCACCTACCTGCCGGGCAAGACGATCGTGGTGCACGAGTACAGCCGCTTCGCCGAGGAGGGCGACGAGCCGTACTACCCGGTCAACACCGCCGAGGACCGCGCGAAGCTGCTGCGCTACCGCGAGCTGGCCAAGGCCGAGCCGATGGTGCTGTTCGGCGGTCGCCTCGGCACCTACAAGTACCTCGACATGCACATGGCCATCGGCTCGGCGCTGTCCATGTTCGAGAACAAGCTGGCTCCGCACTTCAGCGACGGCGCCCCCCTGACCTCCGGAGGCGTCGATGAGTGAGACCGCCCAGCCCGAGACCGCGACGCACCGCCGGGTGCTCCAGCGCGTCGTCCTCCCCACCTCGCGCGACACCGACGTGCTGCCGCTGTACGTCGACCCCGACCGCCCGCAGCTCGACGTCAACACCATCGGCATGTCGGCCAAGCAGCGCGGCCGGATCCCCCCGGCGATGCCCAACGCCGACGTCCAGCCCGACCCGCACGCGGTCACCGGGCGGCGCAGCTACCGCGTCGACGCCAACGACCGGGTCTCCTTCGGCACCTACTTCAACGCCTTCCCCGCCAGCTACTGGCGCCGGTGGACCGTGGTCGACTCGGTGCGGCTCGAGGTCACCGTGACCGGGGCCGGGTCCCGCGTCACCGTCTACCGCTCGATGCCCGACGGTCGCGCCCAGCGCGTGGAGGACCAGCAGACGACGGGGGAGGGCGCGCAGGGCTTCGTCTTCGACCTCTCGCTGGCCACCTTCGCCGACGGCGGCTGGTACTGGTTCGACCTGATCGCCGGCGACGCGGGCGTGCACCTCGACGAGGCGTCGTGGACCGCGGAGGTCCCGGCCGACCGCGCCGAGACCGGCACCGTGACCATCGGCATCACCACGATGAACCGCCCCGAGTTCTGCGCCGACCTGCTGCGCCAGATCGGGGAGGACGACGACGTCCGCGGCGTGCTCGACGAGGTCGTGCTCGCCGAGCAGGGCACGGACAAGGTCTCCGACCACGCCGCCTACCCGGCCGCCGCCGCGTCGCTTGGCGAGCGGCTGCGGATCGTCGAGCAGGGCAACCTCGGCGGCTCCGGCGGCTACGCCCGGGCCCAGCTCGAGACCCTCGAGGCCGGCCGGTCGACGTACATGATGTGCATGGACGACGACGTGGTGTGCGAGCCCGAGAGCATCGTGCGGGCCGTCACCTTCGGCGACCTCTGCCGCCGCCCGACCATCGTCGGGGGCCACATGTTCAGCCTGTACGCCAAGTCGCGGCTGCACAGCTTCGGCGAGATCGTGCAGCGCTACCGGTTCTGGTGGCAGTCGCCCCCGTCGGTCAACACCGACTGGGACTTCGGCGAGCGCAACCTGCGCTCGAGCCGCTGGCTGCACCGCCGCGTCGACGTGGACTTCAACGGCTGGTTCATGTGCCTGATCCCCACCCGGGTGCTGCGCGAGATCGGCCTGAGCCTGCCGCTGTTCATCAAGTGGGACGACTCCGAGTACGGCCTGCGCGCCCAGCAGGCCGGCTACCCGACCGTGACGCTGCCGGGTGCGGCGGTGTGGCACGTGCCGTGGACCGACAAGAACGACGCGGTCGACTGGCAGTCCTACTTCCACCAGCGCAACCGCTTCGTCGCCGCGCTGATCCACTCGCCCTACGAGCGCGGCGGCCGGATGGTCCTGGAGAGCTTCAACCACCAGGTCAAGCACCTGTTCGCGCTCGAGTACTCCACCGCCGAGCTGCGCCACAAGGCGCTCGAGGACGTCCTGGCCGGCCCGGACCGGCTGCACGAGGAGCTCGGCACCAAGCTGCCCGAGCTGCGCGCGATGCGGGCGGCGTACGCCGACGCCCGGACCTCCCCGGACCCGGAGGCCTTCCCCGAGGAGCGCCGGGCCAAGCCGCCCAAGCGCGGCCAGGACCCCACCCAGGCCAAGGGCAGGGTCGGCTTCTACCTCTCCGCGCTCACCAGCGCCGTCCGTCAGGTCCGGCCCAAGCGGCCGCTGTCCGACGACCACCCCGAGGCCCGGCTCGCCGCGATGGACGCCCGCTGGTGGATCGTGTCGCAGTTCGACTCCGTGGTCGTCTCGATGCCCGACGGCGGCAGCGCCGCCTGGCGCCACCGCGACCCCGAGGAGTTCCGCGACCTGCTGCGGCGCACGGTCGACATCCACCAGCAGCTGCACCGCGAGTGGCCGCGGCTGGCAGCGCTCTACCGCGGCCAGCTCGACGAGATCACCTCGCCGGAGCGCTGGTCGAAGACCTTCGGCGGTGACGGCGCGCGATGAAGCCCGCGGACAAGCGGGCGGCGACCGAGGTCGCCGGTGACCGACCGCGCAACGCCGGCCGGCGGGCGCGGCGGCTGGCCAGGAACCAGGCCGACGCGATGCCGGTCGTGAAGGCCGCCGACGGCCCCCGGGCCACGCGCACCGTCGAGGCCGAGCTGCAGCCGCCGGCGCCCCGCGGCGGGCTCGTCGAGGTCTTCCAGCAGCCCTACCTGCTGCGCCTGATCGTGCGCCGCCAGCTGGCCCAGATGTACAGCGCCTCGTTGCTCGGCCTGCTGTGGTCCTACGTGCAGCCGGCGATGCGGTTCTCGGTCTACTACGTGGTGATGGGCTACATCCTGGTGCTGCACCAGGGCTTCCCCTACTTCGCGATCCACCTGTTCACCGGCATGGTGGTGGTGCACTACTTCGGCGAGACCTGGAACGGCGGCACCCGCTCGATCTGGCAGAACCAGGCGCTGGTGAAGAAGATGCGGATGCCGCGCGAGGTCTTCCCCGTCTCGGCGATGGTCGTCGCGGCGTACCACACGTTCCCGCAGGTGCTGGTGCTCGTGGTCTGCTGCCTGTTCATCGGCTGGAGCATCACCTGGACCTCGCTGGCCGCCCTGGTGCTGGGCCTGTCGATCCTGGTGACGTTCTCCGCGGCACTGGCGATCTTCTTCTCGGCCGTCAACGTGTTCTACCGCGACTTCCAGAACATCGTCGGCACGATCATGCAGTTCATGCACTTCCTGGTGCCGATGATCTACCCCTTCGAGCGCATCTACGCCGCGCACGTCGACCACCCGGTGCTCTACCAGATCTACGTCGCCAACCCGGTGGCGCAGGCGGTGATGCTGCTGCAGCGCTTCTTCTGGTACCCCCTGGTCGAGGACCCCTCCTCGATCGGTCAGGCGTTCCCGCCGGACATGTTCGCCCGCGGCCTGATCACCCTGGTCATCAGCCTCGTCCTCCTCGCCGGCGCGCAGCGCTTCTTCTCGCGCCTCGAGGGCAAGTTCCCGGAGCGTCTGTGATGAGCGTGTCCATCGAGGTCGACCACGTCAGCAAGCACTTCACGATGCAGTACCACCGCACCCTCAAGGAGATGACGGTGGCGACGATGCGGCGGCTGCCGCTGACCGAGCAGTTCCAGGCGGTCGACGACGTCTCCTTCACCGTCGAGCAGGGGGAGTCGATCGGCCTGATGGGCCTCAACGGCTCGGGCAAGAGCACGCTGCTCAAGGTCCTCAACGGCGTGATGCGCCCCGACCGCGGCACCGTGCTCACCCGCGGCCGCATCGCCGGCCTGATCGCGACCGGCGCCGGCTTCCACCCGCAGCTGACCGGGCGGGAGAACCTCTACCTCAACGGCGCCATCCTGGGCATGGGGGAGAAGGAGATCGACCGTCGCTTCGACGAGATCGTGGAGTTCGCCGACATCGGCAAGTTCCTCGAGACCCCGGTCTCGCACTACTCCTCGGGCATGTACGCCCGCCTGGGGTTCTCGATCGCGGTGCACGTCGACGCCGACATCTTCCTGGCCGACGAGGTGCTCGCGGTGGGGGACCGGCCGTTCAAGAAGAAGTGCATGCAGAAGATGCAGGAGATCCGCCGCCAGGGCACCACGATCTTCTACGTCAGCCACGCGACGGCCTCGGTGCGCGCGATGTGCGACCGGGTGCTGGTCCTGGAGAAGGGCCGGCTCACCTTCGACGGCCCGGTGGACGAGGGCATCCGCCACCTGCACGACGACGAGCCGGACGTCGTCCCCGGACAGACCTCCGAGGAGGCGCTCGACGCCGAGCTCGGCTCCGACGTCTGAGCCGATATCCGATCGTTAATGACATCTTTGTCATTAGGCGCTGACAATTAAATACAGGTTTGTAATTCGGGCATATTGGTTGCGGCGGTATATGTAACTGGTGTGAAACTTGGTACTCGTGTGAATTCCCCTTCCTTCACGTGGAGTACTCCTGATGCGTTCGCGTCGCGCCCGATACGTCACCGTGTGCCAGCAGAGCCTGGTCACGGGGGCGGTCCTCGTCGTCGCCGTGTCCGCGGCCGGCGTACGCACCCTGGACATCGTCCCGGCGCCCGGAGCTCCCCAGGGATCGCAGGCCGCGGGAGCACCGGCCCTCGACGACGCGACCGTGCTGCGCGAGCGGCAGCGGCGCACCACGACCGCGCCGGAGCCCGAGCCGGCCACGGTCGACACCGCTCCGGTCACCCCCGAGGTCCGCGAGGTCGCGGTGACCGGCGTCCGGGGACCCGCGGGTGGTCGCACCGCACCCGAGCCCGCCACCAAGGCCGCACCTGAGACCGCACCGAGACTGCACCGGAGCCCGCACCGGAGCCCACCCGCCTGGTCGCCCGGTCGGCCGCGCAGCCCGTCGAGGGCTACGCCACCGTCGGTGTGACCTGGAAGTCCTCCAAGAGCTACGACGAGGACCAGATCGCCATCGAGGTCCGCACCCGTGACGCCGGCCGGTGGTCGGCCTGGAGCCCCGCCGAGTACCACGACGAGCACGCCCCCGAGCCCGCCGAGGCGCGGGCCGCCGCGAGCCGCGCCGAGCGTCCCGGCACCGACGCGGTGGTCGTCGGCGACGTCGACGCCGTGCAGATGCGGACGCTGACCAGCGACGGCAGCACACCCCCCGACCTCGAGCTCGCCGTGATCGACCCCGGTGCCGGGAGCACCGACGTCGCGGAGCCCGCGCTCGACACCGCCTCGATGCCCGAGCCGGGGACGACCCCCGAGACCGAGCAGGCCACCACGTCGAGCGCCGGCACCGCCGCTGCGACCGACACCGTGGCGCTGAGCGCCATGAGGACGGCCGCCAAGCCGAAGATCTACTCGCGGGCCCAGTGGGGCGCCGACGAGAGGCTGCGCGGCTCGGCCCCCAGCTACGGCACGGTGAAGACCGGTTTCATCCACCACACGGTCAACGCCAACGACTACAGCGAGGCCCAGGTGCCCAGCCTGCTGCGCGGCATCTACGCCTACCACACCAAGTCGCGGGGCTGGAGCGACGTCGGCTACAACTTCCTGGTCGACCGCTTCGGCCGCATCTGGGAGGGCCGCTACGGCGGCGTCGACAAGGCGGTCGTCGGCGCCCACACCCTGGGCTACAACGAGGCGTCCTTCGCGATGTCGGCGATCGGCAACTTCGACGTCGTGCAGCCGCCGCAGGCCGTCGTCAACGCCTACTCCGCGCTGTTCGCGTGGAAGCTCTCGCTGAGCGACATCCGCGCCGACGCGACCCGGCTCTACGTCAAGAACAAGTACTTCCAGGGCGTCAACGGCCACCGCGACGCGGGCTCGACCGCCTGCCCCGGCCGCTACCTCTACGCCGAGCTGCCGGAGATCCGTGCGGCCGCCGCCCGGATCCAGGACGCCGCCCAGTCGGGCGCGCCCGCCCCGGCACCCGAGCCGGACCCCGCCCCGGCGCCCTCGACCACCTTCACCTCACCGACCCAGGCGCCGCGGGCCGCCGTGCCGCAGCCGTCGGGGATCTCGGTCCAGCGCCACCCCAACCTGGTCGGCACCAGCCACCCCGACCTCGCCATCCGGCAGGCGGGCACCGGCACCGTCAAGCTCCTCGTGACCGAGGGCCAGACCGGTCTCGGCGCGCCCGTCAGCACCGCCGTGCAGTGGACGGACAAGGTCGACCTGCTGGCCGCCACCGGCGACGTCACCGGCGACGGGCTCGGCGACGTCGTGGCGCGGGCCGTGAAGGGCTCGCTGCTGCGCGTCTACCGCGGCGACGGCTTGGGCCACATCAACCCCGTGGGCTTCGCCACGACCTCGAGCTTCGCCGGGGCCGACCTCGTCGTCGGCGCCGGTGACTGGGACCGCGACGGTCGCAACGACCTGCTGGTCCGCACCCGCAGCAACGGCACCCTCCACCTCGCCCGCGGCCTGGGCAACGGCCGCTTCGCCGCCCTGACGGTGCTGGGCACCGGCTGGCAGGGCGTCACCTCGGTGGCCCCCGGCGGCGACCTCACCGGCGACGGCCGCCCCGACCTCGTCGCGCTCCGCAGCGGCACCCTGCACGTCGTCCCGGGCACCAGCACCGGCCGCCTCGGCGGCTGGGTCGCCGCGGCGCAGGTCGGCTCGGCGTACGACGCCGTGGTCGGCGCCGCCCGCGACCTGTCGGGCGACAAGAAGAACGACGTCTACGTCCGCACCCCCGGTGGCTCGGTCTCGGTGCTCACCGGCAACGGCGCCGGTCGCTTCGGGCCGGCCCTCGGCCCGTTCCCGGGCGGCGCCGGTCTCGAGAAGCTGTCCTCCGGCGCGATGAGCGGCTCCTGGCAGCCCGACCTGGTGGGGCTCGCCGACGACGGCACCCGGCTGGTCGTGGTGCCGCACAACGGCCGCCGCAACGCCAGCACCCCGGTGACCACCAACGTCACGCTCCCCGGCGCCAGCCAGGTGTTCGCCGCCGGCGACTGGGACCGCGACGGCCGGACCGACCTCATCACCCGGCAGTACGCCGGTGACACCCTCAAGCTGCGCAGCGGGCTCGGCAACGGCCGGTTCGCGCTGCCCGTGCTGATGAGCCGGGGCTGGGGGACCTTCACCTCGCTGGCCGCCGTCGGCGACGTGACCGGTGACGGACGCCCCGACCTCCTGGGCCGGACCGCCTCGGGCAAGCCGACCATCTTCCCGGGCAACGGGAGGACCGGGTTCCAGGCGCCGATCCTGGCGCCGACCTCGATGCGCACCTTCAACCAGGTCGGCGGCGGCTCCTTCCGTCCGGGCGCGATGCCGGGCAGCACCTTCGTGAGCCCCGACGGCTCGTTCGTGCCCTTCGTGGGGACCGCGGCCAACGACGGCGGCGACTACACCTGGACCGTCGGTCCCGGCGACGTCGACGGCGACGGCCGCGCGGACCTGGTGGCCCGGGACAAGTCCGGCGTGGTGTGGCTGCTGCCCGGGACCTCCACCGCCGTGGGGACCCGGCGCTACCTGGCCGGGGGCTACGGCAGCTACGACCTCGGCGGCTGAGCGCCTCGACGGGGCGGGTGGCTAGCGGCCGTCGTCCTCGCGACGCACGACGTCGACCCGCTCCTGCTCGGCCCGCCCGGCCCAGCCGGACGGGTCGGCGTGACGCACCAGCACCAGCGAGCCGCCCTGCGCGAGCGGGGCCAGCAGGTCGCGCACCAGGTGGCCGGCCTGGTCCACCGGGCCCGCGAGCGGGTGCCGGTCGGTCAGCAGCCGACCGGACCCCGGCAGCGGCTCGGCCCGGGCCGCGTCCAGCAGCGCTCCCTGCGTGGTGGTGGCGTCCGCGCCGACCCGGGCCGGTGCCTCCGGACCGACGGGCTCCGGCGGCACCAGCACGTCGCCCTGGCCCGGCCAGGCGCTGCCGTGGTCGGTCACCCCGGGAGGCAGCGGCTGGGCGAACCGGGTGGCGAACGGGTGGAGCGAGCACGCCAGGACCGGCGCGCCGTCCGGGTCCTCGGCCCGCGCCGCCACGGTGTCGGGACCGCAGACCACGACCCGGTGCTCGACGGCCGGGTCGGTGGTGACCGCGGCGCCGATCGACCAGGCGGCGCCCAGGAACACCGGGACCAGCCAGTGCGCCGGGAGGTCGAGCAGCACCACGTCACCGGGCTCGACGTCGAGCTCCTCGAGCAGCAGGTTGGCGTTCTTCGACACCCAGTTGGCGTAGGTGACGACCGAGAGCTCGGTCCGCTCGCCCGTGGCGTCGTCGTAGTAGGTCACCAGCGGTCGGCCCGGGTCCTCGCGCAGCAGCCGGGCGAGGAGCGCGGGGAAGGTGCGGACCGGGGTGCCGGGGGACGACGACGGGGTGGGGTTCACGCCGGCCACGCTAGTGCGCGCCGTGCCACACTTCCGCCGTGACCGACGCGTACGCCGCCGACCGACCCGCGCTCGACCGGCTCTGGGCGGTGGTGCCGGCCGGCGGAGCCGGCACCCGGCTGTGGCCGCTCTCGCGCGCCGCCCACCCCAAGTTCCTGCTCGACCTGACGGGCTCGGGCCGCACCCTGCTGCAGGGCACCGTCGACCGGCTGCAGCCGCTGGTGGGCCGCCGCGTCGTCGTGGTGACCGGCGCGGTGCACGAGCGCGCCGTACGCCGCCAGCTGCCGGCCGTCGAGCGGGTGCTGGCCGAGCCGTCCCCCCGCGACTCGATGGCCGCCATCGGCTGGGCCGCGGCGGTGCTGGAGCGCGAGGACCCCGACGCCCTGCTCGGCTCGTTCGCGGCCGACCACGTCATCTGGGAGGACGAGGCGTTCCGCGCCTGCGTCGAGGAGGCCGCCCGGGTGGCCGACACCGGCCTGCTGGTCACCATCGGGATCGAGCCCACCGAGCCCGCGACCGGGTTCGGCTACGTCCGCGCGGGAGAGCCGCTGGACGGCTTCGCGACCGCGAGGAAGGTCGAGGAGTTCGTGGAGAAGCCCGACCTCGGCCGGGCCCGGGAGTACGTCGCCTCGGGCCGCTACCGCTGGAACGCGGGCATGTTCCTGTGCCGGGCCGGGGTGCTGCTGGACCTCCTGGCCGAGCACCACCCCGACCTCGCGGCGTCGCTGCGCGAGATCGCCGCCGAGCCCGACACCCTGGAGCGGCGCTGGCCCGGCCTGACCCGGATCGCCATCGACCACGCCGTCGCCGAGCCGGCGGCGGCCGCGGGCCGGGTGGCCATGGTGCCGGGCCCGTTCGCCTGGGAGGACCTCGGCGACTTCGCCGCGCTGGGCGCGATGCGGCCGCGCACGACCGCCGGCGTCCAGGTCCTCGGCGACGCCGCGCTGGTGCACGCTCCGGGCAGCACCGGCCTGGTGGTGCCCGCCGCGGGACGCACCGTGGCGGTCGTCGGCCTCGAGGACGTCGTCGTCGTCGACACCGGCGACGCGGTGCTGGTGACGACGTACGCCCGGGCCCAGGAGGTCAAGGACGTGGTGGACGCCCTCAAGCGCGAGGGCCGCACCGACCTGACCTGAGCCCGGTCGGACCGGGCGGAGCAATGATCAGGGGGCGTTGGGCTCCGGGGCCGAGGTCGCGGGGTGGGCCTCCATGAACGACTCCAGGACCGCGCCGCTCGGGGCGCCGCAGTACTGCGTGATCCCCTTCTGGTCCTCGGGGCCCGTCCAGTGGGTCAGCGCGACGTGCTTGCCGTCGGGGAACCCGCCGCCGTCCTCGGAGGTCCACGGCGCCACGATCACCTTGTCGGTGGGACCGTCGAACTTGCGGGCGATCGAGCGCAGCTGCTTGTAGGAGGTCGTGTCGGGGGTGACGGTGTCGTCGTACCAGACCACCGTGTGGCCGTGCTCGAGGCTGTGCACGACGCGCTCCTTCTCGGGGCGGTCGTCGACGGTGTAGAAGGAGCGGATCTCCGAGCCCTGGAGGAAGTTGCCCCAGTGCGGGCCGGAGGCGGGCGGCGCGTCGGGGTAGTCGATGGGCTGCCCGATCGTCAGGTGCTCGTTGTTGCCGGTGGCGGCCTGCTCGGCCGGGGCCTCGCACGAGGCCTCGGCCTCGGCGACGCCGAGCTCGGCGAGCGGGGCGCCCGCGGCGGCGGCCTTGTCGCGCTCGGAGCGGACGTAGGTGAACACGGCGACGCCGAGCAGACCGAGGACGACGATCACGCACACGCCGAGGATGGCGAAGCTGCGCAGCCGCTCCTTGCGCTGCTGGTCCTTGCGCAGCTGCTCGGCGACGGCGCGCCGCTCGGTGTCGCGGGCGTTCTTCTTGACCATGGTCCGCCTTCGGCTCGGGTCTGTGTCGGGTGCGGGCGGGGCGAAGTCTACGAGTCGCCCGGTGAGAGGAAGACGGCGTCCCCGGACGTGGGCGCGGCCGGCCCGGTGTCGCTGAACGGGCCCCACCCGTGGGCGTGGCAGACCAGCCGTGCCCGCTCCAGCGCCACCACCTGGTCCCGTACGCCGGGCCGGCCGGTGTCCAGCCGCAGCCGCACCCCGGGGCCGTCGACCAGGGCGTCGAGACCGCAGGAGCGCAGCGCCTCGACCAGCTCCCCGGCCGGTGCCGGGGCGCCGAAGCAGTCGGCGTCGCGACCGCGGACCGCGGCGACCACCGCCTCGCGTGCCCCGAGGGCGAACATGTCCTGCCGGCGGGGGCGCAGCAGCACCGCGGCGCCGGGGCCGTGCTCGCCGGCCGGGAGCACCCGGGAGGCCAGGCCGCGCACCACGCTGACGGGGCGGCCGCCCAGCTTGCCGGTGACCAGCTCGGCGAGGCTCGCCAGCTCGTCGGCGACGGCCGGGGCGGTGACCACGAGCGGGTTGCCGTAGGCGTCGACCTGGCCGTCGAGCACGTCGAGCGGCTCGAGGCCCGCGACCCCGACGGCGAGGTCGGTCTGCCCGGTGCGCCAGGCACGGCCCGCGGTGTCGGTGACGACGACCGCGACGTCGCGGCCGTGACGGGCCCGGACGTCCTCGCGCAGCCGCCGGGCCGAGGCGTCGGGGTCCTCGGGCAGCAGCACCACGGTGCCGACCTCGGTGTTGGAGGCGTCGACCCCGGCGGCGGCCATCACCAGGCCGAGCCGGTTCTCCACGATCCGGGTGGCGCCGCGGCGGGCCACCACGCGCACCGTCTCCTGCGTGATCGCCTCCTCGCGGTCCTGGTGGCGCTGCCGGCCCTCGGCCTTGGCCACGACCTTGCTGGTCACGCAGACCACGTCGCCGTCGTGCAGGTCGACGCCGTCGAGCAGGTCGACGAGCGCCGTGCCGCGGCGTACCTCGCCCAGGCCCTCGACGGGCCACGCCCGCAGCCCGGCCCCGTCAGGGGGGCCGGTCACCGCCTGCCGACCTCGGCGGCCAGGTCGAGGGAGGCCGCCACCAGGTCGGCGGTGGCGTCGTCGTCGGTCATCCACAGCGGCACCGCCCGGCCGGCGATGCCGGCCGACCGCAGCCGCTCGACCGCCTTGTCGTCGACGGTGTCGACCAGCCAGCCGTCCAGGACCCCGGGCGCGCCGTCGCCGCCCGTGCCGCCGCGGGGGCCGTAGTGCTCGGCGACCCCGGCGGCCGAGACCTCCACCCCGACGACGCCGAGCAGCTGCCGGGCCATGCCGCGGACGTGGTCCTCGCCGATGATCCCCGAGACGCCCACGACCGGGGCGGGCGTGGCGGCCAGGGCCTCGCGCAGCCCCGGGACGCCCAGGATCGTGCCGATGGAGACGACCGGGTTCGACGGCGGCACCAGCACCACGTCGGCGCCCGCGACCGCGTCGAGGACGCCGGGCGCGGGGAGGAGTCCTCGAGGCCGATCGGCACCACGCCGTGGGCGGGGACCTCGGCGTGGTGACGGACCCAGTACTCCTGGAAGTGCACCGCGCGTCGCTCGCCGCTGTCGGGGTCGTCGATGACCACGTGGGTCTCGACGCGGTCGTCGGTCATCGGCAGCAGCCGCACGCCCGGCTGCCAGCGGCGGCACAGCGCCTCGGTCACGGCGGAGAGCGGGTAGCCCGCGTCGAGCATCTGGGTGCGCACCAGGTGGGTGGCGAGGTCGCGGTCACCGAGGCCGAACCACGCCGGCCCCACGCCGTACGCCGCCATCTCGTCGCGCGCGTTCCAGGTCTCGTCGCGCCGGCCCCAGCCGCGCTCGACGTCGATGCCGTCGCCGAGGGTGTACATCACGGTGTCGAGGTCGGGACAGACCTTGAGGCCGTGCAGCCACCAGTCGTCGGCGGTGTTGGCCACCACGGTGACCTCGGGGGAGGCGCCGGTGCGTCGGGCGAGGTGCAGCAGGCCCTGCAGGAAGCGGGCACCACCCACGCCGCCGGAGAGCACGGTGATCCGCTCGGGGACGTCCTGGCCGGACATCACGGGCATGGAAGACATGGACCACAGTGTGTACCAGTGCCATCCATTACCACTGTTCCGCTTGACGCCTCGTGCACGACAGGCATGTAATCACACCAGTGTGGTTATCAACTCGGTCCGTCAGGGCCGCAGGGTCGAAGGGGTCAAGATGCGCGAACTGTATGTGTTGGACGGCGATGGCGGTGGCGGCGAGGACCCGGGGTGGGCGGAGCGCGGACTGTGCGCCCAGACCGACCCCGAGGCGTTCTTCCCGGAGAAGGGCGGCTCGACCCGGGAGGCCAAGAAGGTCTGCCTGACCTGCGACGTGCGTCAGGAGTGCCTCGAGTACGCCCTGGCCCACGACGAGCGGTTCGGGATCTGGGGCGGGCTCTCGGAGCGGGAGCGCCGCAAGCTCAAGAAGCGCGCCGTCTGAGCGCGGCACCACCCACGGACCTGCGGGGGGCTCAGGCCTCGTAGTCCGGGTGCACGTCCTCGGGCGGCACCCCGAGCACCTCGGCGAGCTGCTCGACGACCACGGTGAGCACCAGTGCCTCCAGGTCGGCGAGCGTCTCGGCGCGGTGCTCGAGCGGGCGGCGGAACAGCACCAGGCGCGGCGGCGCCCCGGCGGTGGCGTCCACGAACGACGCCAGCGGCACCCGCGGGTTGATCCAGGAGGCCGGCAGCACCGGGGCGTCCTCCACGGCCAGCTCGACACGGGCGAGCTCGTCGTGCCAGCGCTCCTCGACGTCGGCCATCACGGTCACCGCGATCCGGTCGAAGCGCTCGGCGCGCGTCAGCGCCGCCGGCACCGGCCCCCGCGGGGCTCCCGGACCGTACGCCGGCCCGCGCATGCCGCGACCGCGGCGGTCCCGTGTCGTCACGACCGCGAGCCTAAGGGCCGGGGGCCGCAGCAGCCGGTAGCGTCGCGAGCGTGGCTCTCCTCCGTCGTTGTTCGCGCACCGCGTGCGGCCGCCCCGCCACCACCACGCTGACCTACGTGTACGCCGACCAGACGGCCGTCGTCGGCCCGCTGGCCACCCACGCGGAGCCGCACGCCTACGACCTGTGCGACCCGCACAGCGAGCGGCTCTCGGCCCCGCGCGGCTGGGAGGTGATGCGGCTCGCGGTCGACGACCGCTCCGGCCCGACCTCCGACGACCTGCTCGCCCTGGCCGACGCCGTGCGCGAGGCGGCCCAGCCGCGGCCGGTCGCCGCGCCCCCCGCACCGCCGGCCGGGACCCGCGACGGCGTCCGCCGCGGCCACCTCCGCTCGCTGCGCTCCGACGCCTGAGCCCTAGGCTGCCGGGCATGTCCCCGAGCAGCAGCACGCGCGACGCCGCCAACCTCGCCGCCGTCTTCAAGGCCTACGACGTCCGCGGGCTGGTGCCCGAGCAGGTCGACGAGGAGCTCGCCGAGGCGGTGGGCAACGCCTTCGTCGCGGTGCTCGGTGCCGACGCCGTGGTCGTCGGCCACGACATGCGGGAGTCCTCGCCCGGCATGGCCCGGGCCTTCGCCCGGGGCGCGGCGAGCGCCGGTGCCGACGTGACCCTGATCGGGCTGGCCAGCACCGACCAGCTCTACTTCGCCTCGGGTCACCTGGGTCGTCCCGGCGCCATGTTCACCGCCAGCCACAACCCCGCGGCGTACAACGGGATCAAGCTGTGCCGGGCCGAGGCGGCGCCCGTCGGTCGCGAGACCGGCCTGGTGGAGATCGAGCAGCGCGTCGCCGCGGGACAGGTGCAGCGCGCCGAGGTCGCGGGGTCGGTGGACGAGCAGGACCTGCTCACGGCGTACGCCGACCACCTGCTGGCGCTCGCGCCCGTGACCGGCCGGCGGCTGCGCGTGGCGGTCGACGCCGGCAACGGCATGGCCGGCCACACCGCCCCGGCCGTGCTGGGTCGGCTCGACGTCGAGGTGCTCCCGCTGTACTTCGAGCTCGACGGCAGCTTCCCCCACCACGAGGCCAACCCGATCGAGCCGGAGAACCTGCGCGACCTCCAGGCGGCGGTGCGCGAGCAGCGGGCCGACATCGGCCTGGCCTTCGACGGGGACGCCGACCGCTGCTTCCTGGTCGACGAGCGGGGTGAGCTGGTCAGCCCGAGCACGCTCACGGCGCTGATCGCCTCGCGCGAGCTGGCCAAGGAGCCGGGGGCGAGCATCATCCACAACCTGATCACCTCCCGCGCCGTCCCGGAGATCGTGGAGGAGCTGGGCGGCACGCCGGTCCGGACCCGCGTCGGGCACTCCTACATCAAGGCCGAGATGGCGCGCACCGGCGCGATCTTCGGCGGCGAGCACTCGGGACACTTCTACTTCCGCGACTTCTGGCGCGCCGACTCCGGCATGCTCGCCGCGCTGCACGCCCTGGCCGCGCTGGCCGAGGGCGACGCCGCGCTCTCGCACGTCCTGGAGCCCTGGGCCCGCCACGTGGCGAGCGGCGAGATCAACTCCACGGTCACCGACCAGGCAGCGGTCGTCGCCGAGGTCGAGGAGGTCTGGGGCGCCCGCGAGGGCGTGTCGCTGGACCGCCTCGACGGGCTCAGCGTGGTGCACGCCGACTGGTGGTTCAATGTCCGCGCGTCCAACACCGAGCCGCTGCTGCGGCTCAACGCCGAGGGACGCGACCAGGCCACGATGGAGCGGGTGCGCGACGACGTGCTCGCGTTGATCAGGAGACCACGATGAACCTCGACCCCCGGCTGCTCGACGTGGTCGTGTGCCCCGCCTGCCGTTCCTCCCTGGCCGCCGACGAGGCGGCCGAGGAGCTGGTGTGCGCCGGCTGCGGCCGTGCCTACCCGGTGCGCGACGACATCCCGGTGCTGCTGGTCGACGAGGCCCGCGTCCCCTCCTGAGGACCCCATGACCTTCGACGACGGACTCCTCGACGACGAGAGCGCCCTGGCGCGCGCCGACGCCCGGCTGCGCCGGCTGGCCGAGAGCGGCTCCCGGGTGCGCCGGGAGGCGGTCGCCGCCGCCGACGTGCTCGCCGAGGCGGTGGAGCGGCTCAGCGAGAGCCAGCCGCGCGCCGTGGTCGCCGCCGGGCCCGACTCGCGGCTGCTGCGCGCGGTGCTCGAGCCGGTGTGCCCGGTGCCGTTCGTGGCCTGGCCGGGTCCGGGCCTGCCGGGCTGGGCGGGCGGGCTCGACCTGGTCGTGGTGCTGGCCCCGGTCGGCGACGACGTCGCGACCGCCGCGGCGGTGGCCGAGGCCGTGCGCCGCGGCTGCCAGCTCGTCGTGGCCGCCCCCGAGGACTCGATGGTGGCCCAGCACGCGGCCGGTCGCTACACCTCGCTGCTGCCCACCCAGACCGGTGACCAGCTCGCCGTCGCCGTGACCGTGCTGGACCTGCTCGACCGGGTCCACCTCGGGCCGCGCACCGACCCCGACGTGGTGGCCGAGGCGCTCGACGAGGTGGCCGTGGCGTGCAGCCCGCACCGCGACCTCGCCACCAACCCGGCCAAGATCCTGGCCATCGGCGTCGCCGAGGCCGACCCGCTGCTGTGGGGCGGCACCGTCCTGGCGGCGCGCGCGAGCCGCCGGGTGGCCGAGTCGGTACGCCGGGCCACCGGACGCACCGCGCTGGCCGCCGACGCCGAGCAGCTGCTCGCGGTCCTCGAGGCGACCAGCCCCGCCGACGTGTTCGCCGACCCGTTCGCCGACCCCGGTGGCGACCTGCGCCCGGCGCTGGTGCTGCTCGACGACGGCTCCGACGAGCCGGCCGTCACCGCGACCCGCGACCGGCTGGCGCGGGCGGCCCGCGAGCACGGCGTACGCGTGGAGACCATCACCTCCGAGGCCGACGGCGACGTCGCGCGCTACGCCGCGATGCTCTCGGTCGGCACGTACGCCGCGGCGTACCTGCGCCTCGGGATGGGCCGGGGCTGACGCCGATTCGGCGCATTGGGGCCACGGCCGCCGGTCGACTAGACTGGACCAGCGCCTTTCGCACGAGATCGTGGTCTGACGCATCGGTGGGCCCGCCGCCAGCACGACGCGGGCGGACACCCGTGCGCCCACCCCTGCCGCAACCCCCTCTCCTGACTGACAAGGATCCCGCATGGACTACAAGGTCGCTGACCTCTCGCTGGCCGACTACGGCCGCACCGAGATCACCCTCGCCGAGCACGAGATGCCCGGCCTGATGGCGATGCGCGAGCGCTACGGCGCCGACAAGCCCCTCGCCGGGGCCCGCGTCGCCGGCTCGCTGCACATGACCATCCAGACCGCCGTGCTCATCGAGACGCTGGTCGACCTGGGTGCCGAGGTCCGCTGGGCCTCCTGCAACATCTTCTCCACCCAGGACCACGCGGCCGCCGCGGTCGTCGTGGGCCGCGAGGGCACCCCCGAGGACCCGCAGGGCGTCCCGGTCTTCGCCTGGAAGGGCGAGACCCTCGAGGAGTACTGGGAGTGCACCCAGCAGATCCTCGACTGGGGCCAGGCCGAGCCGCCCAACATGATCCTCGACGACGGTGGCGACGCCACCCTGCTGCTGCACCTCGGCGTCCAGGCCGAGAAGACCGGCGAGGCGCCCGACCCGGCGACCGCCGGCAGCAACGAGCAGCGGATCATCTTCGAGGTGCTCGGTGCCCAGCTCGCGAAGAGCAAGGAGCACTGGACCCCGATCGCCAACTCGGTCAAGGGCGTCACCGAGGAGACCACCACCGGCGTGCACCGTCTCTACGAGATGATGCGCGACGGCAAGCTGCTCTTCCCGGCGATCAACGTCAACGACTCGGTCACCAAGTCCAAGTTCGACAACAAGTACGGCTGCCGCCACTCGCTCATCGACGGCATCAACCGCGCCACCGACGTCCTCATCGGCGGCAAGGTCGCGGTCGTCGCGGGCTACGGCGACGTCGGCAAGGGCTCCGCGGAGTCGCTGCGCGGCCAGGGCGCCCGGGTCATCGTCACCGAGATCGACCCGATCTGCGCGCTGCAGGCGGCGATGGACGGCTACCAGGTCGACACCCTCGACAACGCCCTCCCGGTCGCCGACATCATCGTGACCGCCACCGGCAACCGCGACGTGGTCACCCTCGACCAGATGCGCCGTATGAAGCACAACGCGATCGTGGCCAACATCGGTCACTTCGACAACGAGATCGACATGGCGGGCCTCGAGGCCGCGGGCGTGGCGGAGCGCAAGACCGTCAAGCCGCAGGTCGACCTCTGGACGTTCCCCGACGGCAAGGCGATCATCGTGCTGTCCGAGGGCCGCCTGATGAACCTCGGCAACGCCACCGGCCACCCCTCGTTCGTGATGTCGAACTCCTTCACCAACCAGGTGCTGGCGCAGATCGAGATCTTCACCAAGACCGAGGACTACCCGGTGGGCGTCTACGTGCTGCCCAAGCACCTCGACGAGGAGGTCGCCCGGCTGCACCTCGGTGCCCTCGGCGTCAACCTGACCACGCTCACCGACGACCAGGCCGCCTACCTGGGCATCCCGGCCGAGGGTCCGTACAAGTCCGACCAGTACCGCTACTGAGCGGCCCGGTGGTGTCGCAGCACGAGGTGGTCGAGCGACCGCGGGTCCTCGTCGTCGACGACGACGCGGCGCTCGCGGAGATGCTCACCCTCGTGCTGCGCACCGAGGGGTTCGCCAGCCAGGTCGTCGCCCGCGGCGACGAGGCGCTGGCGGCCTTCCGGAGCTTCCGGCCCGACGTCGTCCTGCTCGACCTGATGCTCCCGGGCATGGACGGCGTCGACGTCTGCCGCGAGATCCGGGCCGAGTCGGGCGTGCCGATCGTGATGCTCACCGCGCGCAGCGACACCGTCGACGTGGTCGTCGGCCTCGAGTCCGGGGCCGACGACTACGTCGCCAAGCCGTTCAAGCCCAAGGAGCTCGTCGCCCGGATCCGGGCGCGGGTGCGCCGCTTCGAGGTGCCCGCCCCCGAGGAGCTGCAGATCGGCGACCTCCGCGTCGACGTCGTCGGCCACGAGGTGACCCGCGACGGCCGACCGATCGCGCTGACGCCGCTGGAGTTCGACCTGCTGGTCTGCCTCGCGCAGAACCCGCGCAAGGTCTTCACCCGCGAGGTCCTCCTCGAGCAGGTCTGGGGCTACCGCCACGCCGCCGACACCCGGCTGGTCAACGTCCACGTGCAGCGGCTGCGCGCCAAGATCGAGAACGACCCGGAGAACCCCACCATCGTCGTCACCGTGCGCGGTGTCGGCTACAAGGCCGGCGTGACCGATGACCCGGCTGACGACGCGTGACCTGCCGCTCGACGCGGCCCGGCGCCTCCCGCGCGCCGCACTGAGCTTCTGGCGCCGCTCGCTGCGCACCCGCGTGGTGACCGCGATCGTGGTGCTGAGCGCCCTCGTGGTCGGCTCGGTCGGCTGGATGGTCACCCGCCAGATCGCCGACGGGCTGGTCAGCAGCCGCGTCGACGGCTCGCTGGCCGAGGCCCGCACCGAGACCGCCATCGTGCGCGAGCGGCTCGGCCCGGCGGGCAGCAACGACTTCGACCCCGAGACCCAGCTGCGGCTCCTGGTCGAGACGCTCGTGGCCCGCGGCGACGCCAAGGGCTTCGAGGTGGTGGTGCAGGGACCGGTCGGCGACGGTGCCAGCCCCTCGGGGGTGCGCACCACGCCCCAGGTCGACGCCGCCAGCGTGCCGGTCTCGCTGCGCCGCGCGGTGGAGGACGGCGAGAAGGGCCTGGCCTGGACCTACACCCGGATCCGGTACGCCGGGGGCGGCCCGGCCGCGCAGCCCGGCGTGGCCGTGGGCTCGACCGTGGTGCTGCCCGCCGACGGCGGCAGCTACGCGCTCTACTACCTGTTCCCGATGGGGGAGGAGCAGCGGACGCTGGCGCTGCTGCGGCAGGTGCTGCTCGTCGCCGGGCTGGTGCTGCTGCTGCTCGTCGCCGGGGTGGCGCTGCTGGTCACCCGGCAGGTGATCACCCCGGTCCGGCTGGCGCGGCGCGTGGCCGAGCGGATCGCCTCGGGCCGGCTCGAGGAGCGGATGCAGGTCAGCGGCGAGGACGACATCGCCCGCCTGGCCACCTCGTTCAACCAGATGGCCGAGGCGCTGCAGTCGCAGATCCGCAAGCTGGTCGAGCTCTCCCGGGTGCAGCGCACCTTCGTCTCCGACGTCAGCCACGAGCTGCGCACCCCGCTGACCACGGTGCGGATGGCCGGCGACGTGCTCCACGACGCCCGCGACGGCTTCGACCCCGTCGCCGCGCGGGCCGCCGAGCTGCTCCAGGCCGAGCTCGACCGCTTCGAGAACCTGCTCGCCGACCTGCTGGAGATCAGCCGGTTCGACGCCGGGGCGGCGGTGCTCGACCTCGAGGACGCCAACCTCGGCGACGTCGCCCGCCGGGTGGTCGCGGCGACCGCGCCGATGGCGGCGGCCCGGGGCGTGCCCGTGCGCGTGCTCGACGACGGCGTCTTCATGGCCGAGTCCGACGTGCGCCGGGTCGAGCGGATCGTGCGCAACCTGGTCACCAACGCCATCGACCACGCCGACGCCACCGGGGTCACGGTGCGGCTGGCCAGCGACGAGGAGACCACCGCGCTGACCGTCCGCGACCACGGGGTCGGTCTCCAGCCGGGGCACTCGGGCATGGTCTTCAACCGGTTCTGGCGGGCCGACCCGGCCCGCGCCCGCACCACCGGCGGCACCGGCCTGGGCCTGGCCATCGCGCTGGAGGACGCGCGGCTGCACGGCGGCTGGCTGCAGGCCTGGGGCACGCCGGGCGGGGGAGCGCAGTTCCGGCTGACGCTGCCCCGGCGGGCCGACGAGCCGGTCACCCACAGCCCGCTGCCGCTGGTGCCCGAGGACCTGCGGGTCGCGCCGCGCCGGGCTCCCGAGACGGTCCCCTCACCCCCCGGGGGCCGGGCGTGAGGCCCGGCCGGCCCGGCGTACGTCGTGCGGCGGCGCTGCTCGTGGTGCTCGCGCTGTGCGCCGGGTGCGCCAGCCTGCCCGAGAGCGGGCCGGTGCGGCGCGAGGCGGCCGCCGCCGGCGGCGAGGCCCCCAGCGCGCCGTACTTCAACCCGCCCGGACCCGCCGAGGACGGCTCGCCGGCCGCCATCGCCTCGGGCTTCCTGGTCGCGATGCAGGCCAACCCGCTGAGCACCAAGGTGGCGCGCGAGTTCCTCACCGAGCGGGCCGCCCGCACCTGGCGACCCAACCGCGGGACGCTGGTCTACGAGGCGTTCACGGTCACCCCGGGCGGCTCCGGCGCGACCGTCCGGCTGGCCGACGTACGCCGCCTCGACGCCCGTGGCGGCTGGCGCGGCAACGGGGCGGGCCGCACCCAGCAGCTCGGCCTCGACCTCGAGCTCGAGGACGGCCAGTGGCGGGTGGAGGACCCGCCGGACGCGCTGGTGGTGCCGGCGTCCTTCTTCGACCGCAGCTTCGAGCGGCGCACCCTCTACTTCTTCGACCCGACCGGCGACTCGCTGCTGCCCGACCCGGTCTTCATCCCGCGCGGCGGTCAGTCCGCGACCAACCTGGTGCGCGGCCTGCTCGCGGGGCCCGGACCGGCGCTGGCCCAGGTCAGCCGCTCGGCCTTCCCGCGCGGCACCGGCCTCGACCTGTCCGTGGTGGTCACCGAGGGCGGCGTCGCGGAGGTGCCGTTGACGCGCGAGCTGCTGCGCGCCTCGCCCGCCGACCTCGAGCGGGCGGCCGACCAGCTGGCCTGGACGTTGCGCCAGGTGCCCCAGGTCTCCCGGGTGCGGATGGTGGTCGGCGGCGCCCCGGTGCCGCTGCCCCGCGGCGTCGTCGAGGTGCCCGTGTCGACGGCGCCCGACCTCGACGCCGCCGGCGACACCGAGTCGGTGCTGTTCGGGCTGCGGGGCGGCCGGGTGGTGGCCTTCGACGGCGGCGCGGCCGAGCCGGTCGCCGGTCCGCTGGGGCGCGCCGGCTTCGAGACCCGCAGCCTCGCCGTCAGCACCGCCACCGGCCGGGTGGCGGCGGTCTCCGCGGACGGCTCGACGGTCTTCGAGGCCCCGCTGGACCAGCCCAGCGAGGGCGAGGACGTCCGCCAGGTGTTGAGCGGGACCGACCTGCTGCGCCCGTCCTACGACCGGCTCGGCGGCCTCTGGGTGGTCGACCGGACCGCGGCGGGTGCCCGGGTGTGGCTCGTCGAGGACGGCCGGGCCCGCCAGGTGCGGGTGCGCGGCGTCACCGGCGAGGCGGTCGCCGCCGCCGCCGTCTCCCACGACGGCACCCGGCTGGCCGTGGCCGCGTCGGGCCGCACCGTCGCCCGGGTGCGCGTGGTCGACGTGCTGCGCACCGACGAGGGCCTGGTCACCGGCACCGGCCGCTCCCGGCCGCTGTCCGTGGCCGGCGACGCCGCCCAGGCCGTCGACGTCGGCTGGCGCGACCCGGCCACCCTCGCCGTGCTCAGCCGCACCGGGGCCGAGACCAGCCGGGTCGACTACGTCTCGGCCGACGGCTCGCCGGTGGCGCCCGAGCTGGTCGAGCCCAGCCTGTTCCGCGACCGGGCCGTCGCGCTGGTGGTCTCGCCCCAGCTCGACGTGCCGCTGCGGCTGGTGACCGCCGACCAGCGGCTGTTCACCCTGGCCGCCGGCGGCACCTGGCCCCGCACCGGCTCGCAGCTGGTCGCCGCGACGTACTCGCCCTGAGGCACGCCCGCTCCGGCGTCCACAGGCGTGCGGCCCGCGCTGGTCCGGGAGGCGTCGCCCGGTGACGCTGGGGGGCGTGCAGGACACCTGGCTGGACCTCGTCCACGGGGGCTGCTGCGTCGGGTGCGGGCGGGCCGGCCGGTCGCTGTGCCGCGACTGCGCCGCGGGCCTGCCCGTCCGGGGTCGCGCGGCGCGGCCCACGCCGTGCCCGCCGGGACTCGTCGCCTGCACCACGGCGGGGGAGTACGACGGGCTGCTGCGCACCCTGGTGCTCGCCCACAAGGAGCAGGCCGTGCTGTCGCTGGCCCGCCCGCTGGGCCGCTGCCTGGCGGCGGCCGTCGGTCCGTTCCTCGGCCCACCGGTGACGACCGTGCTCGTGCCGGTGCCGAGCCCCCGGGCCGTGGTCCGCGGCCGCGGGCACGACCCGGTGCTGCGGATGGCCCGACGGGCGGCGGCCCGGCTGCACCACCCGCCGCACGCCCGGGTCGAGGTGCTGGCGCTGCTCACCACGCGGCTGCCGGTGGCCGACCAGTCCGGCCTCGACGCAGCCGCCCGGCGGCGCAACCGGGAGGGCACGCTCCAGGTGCGCCCGCGGGCGCGCGCCCGGCTGGCCCGGTCGGGCGCCCCGGTCCGCGTCGTGGTCGTCGACGACGTGCTGACGACCGGCGCGACGGTGCGCGAGGCCCAGCGCGCCCTCGAGGACGCGGGCGTACCGGTCGCCGGGGTGGCCACCGTCGCCGCGACCCGTCGCCGGCTGCCGGTGCCCGAGGGTCGCTCGTGACGACATGGCACGTCGGTGCCCTACCGGTCCGGGGTCCGGCGTACTAGCGTCGGGTCATGGAGCCCCGGAGCACCGCCCGCGTCGTCGGAGCGGTCCGCCCGGGGTTCCTGCCCGTCCGGAGCACCACGACGGGAGTCAGCAGGTAACCGACTCATCGAGGCGCGTGCCGTCGAGAGCCGGGGCGCGTCCGGGGACAGGAGGTCAAGGTGGATGTCGTCGTCAGCGCCCGTCACTGCGAGGTGACGGACCGGTTCCGCGAGCACGTCGAGGACAAGCTCGGACGTCTGGAGAAGCACGACCACCGGATCATCCGCGTGGACGTGACCGTCGACAAGGAGGTCCGGCCCCGCGATCCCGAACGAGCGGTGCGCGTCGAGCTCACGGCCCGGTCCAAGGGCCCGATCGTGCGGGCCGAGGCGGCTGCCGAGGACAAGATGGCGGCGCTCGACCTCGCGCTGGACAAGATGACCTCCCAGATGCGCCGGGCGGCCGACCGCCGCAAGGTGCACCGCGGCCACGCCACGCCCGAGTCGCTGGGCCGGGCGATGGCCCGCAGCCGCCCGGACGAGCAGGCGGGCGAGGACCTCGACGACACCGTGGTCGAGCGCAAGGTGGGCCCGATGACGGTCACCGGCGACGGACCGCTGGTGGTGCGCGAGAAGACCCACCCGGCGTCGCCGATGACCCTGGACCAGGCGCTGTACGAGATGGAGCTCGTCGGCCACGACTTCTACCTGTTCGTCGACAAGGAGTCCGAGCAGCCCTCGGTGGTCTACCGCCGCCGCGGCTACGACTACGGCGTGATCGCGCTCGAGCTCAGCTGAGCCGGGACCGTCCCGGGGCCGGCGTCACGACTCCGGCCCCGGGACGGCGCGTCTCTGCCATGATGGCGCCCATGGACGACGACGACTCGGGATCGGGTCCTGACGGCTCCGGCAGCCCCGGCGAGCCCGAGCCGATCCGGGTCGTGGTGGTCGACGACCAGGAGCTGTTCCGGCGCGGCCTGACCATGCTGCTGGGCGTCGAGCCCGGCCTCGAGGTCGTCGGCGAGGCGGGCGACGGGCTCGCGGCCACCGACGTCGTGGTCGCGGCGGTGCCCGACGTGGTGCTGCTCGACGTACGGATGCCCAAGCGCTCGGGGCTGCAGGCCTGCATGAAGATCAAGGAGCTCGTGCCGAGCGTCAAGATCATCATGCTGACGGTGAGCGACGAGGAGGGCGACCTCTACGAGTCGGTCAAGAACGGCGCCTCGGGCTACCTGCTCAAGGACTCCTCGATCGACGAGGTCGCGCAGGCGGTCCGCGTGGTGGCCGAGGGCCAGTCGCTGATCAGCCCGTCGATGGCGGTCAAGCTGATCGACGAGTTCAAGGAGATGTCGCGCGCCGAGCGTGAGCAGGTGCCGACGCCGCGGCTGACCGAGCGCGAGCTCGAGGTGCTGCGGCTCGTGGCCCGCGGGCTGAACAACCGCGACGCGGCGCGCGAGCTGTTCATCAGCGAGAACACCGTGAAGAACCACGTGCGCAACATCTTGGAGAAGCTCCAGCTGCACTCGCGCATGGAGGCGGTCATGTACGCCGTGCGCACCAAGCTGCTCGACATCCCGTGACCGCCGAGACGCACCTGTCGGCGGCGCAGGCGCGCCGGGTGGCCCTCGTGGCCCAGGGGTTCCGCGACCCGGTGCACCAGCCGCCCACGATGCGCACGCTGAGCCGCACCCTGGAGCGCACCGGCGTGCTCCAGGTCGACTCGGTCAACGTGCTCCAGCGGGCGCACTACCTGCCGCTGTACTCCCGGATGGGTCCCTACGACACCGACCTGCTGCGCCGGGCCTCGGAGCAGCGCCCCCGCCGGATGGTGGAGTACTGGGCGCACGTGCAGGCCTTCATGCCGGTCGAGCTGTGGCCGGTGATGCAGCACCGGATGCAGGGGTTCCGCACCAACCCGCGCTGGGGCGGCTGGCTGGCCACCAACCCCGGCCTGGTCGACCGGGTGCGCGAGGACGTCGCCGCACGCGGCCCCAGCACCGCCCGCGACCTCGACGACGGCGCCCCGCGCACCAGGGAGCACTGGGGCTGGAACTGGTCGGAGGCCCGCAAGGCGCTCGACTGGCTCTACCTCGTCGGCGAGCTCGCCATCGCCGGCCGCACGTCGTCGTTCGAGTGCGTCTACGACGTGCCCGAGCGGGTGCTGCCCGCCGCCGTCCTGGCCACCCCCACGCCGAGCCCCGAGGACGCGACGCGGGAGCTGGTGCGCCGCGCCGCCCGTAGCCACGGGATCGCCACGGTGCGCTGCCTCTCCGACTACTACCGGCTCCAGGGCGGCATGGGCGGCCCCGGCCAGGCGGCGACCGCCCGGGCGATCGCCGAGCTGGTCGAGGCCGGCGAGCTGCTGCCCGCCCGGGTGGAGGGGTGGTCGCGCCCGGCGTACCTCCACCGCGACGCGGCGCTGCCCCGGCGGGTCCACGCGCGGGCGCTGGTCAGCCCCTTCGACCCGCTGGTGTGGGAGCGCGAGCGCACCGAGCGGCTCTTCGACTTCCACTACCGCATCGAGATCTACGTCCCGGCCGCCCAGCGTCGCCACGGCTACTACGTGCTGCCGTTCGTGCTGGGGGACCGGATCGTGGCCCGCGTCGACCTCAAGGCCGACCGGCCGGGCGGGCGGCTGCTCGTCCAGGCGGCGTACGCCGAGCCCGGCGCGCCGCCCGACACGGCGCCGGAGCTGGCCGCCGAGCTGCGCCGGACGGCGGGCTGGCTGGGCCTGGACGACGTGGTGGTCCGCGACCGCGGCGACCTCGCGGCGGCACTGGCCGCCGCGGCGCCCTGAACACGCGCACCGATCCCGCGGTCTCGAAACTCCCACCGCGTCCCGGCCGTTACGATGGTCGACGGGCTCGGTGGCACAGCTGCGCCCCGTCCCTCCCCGTTCCCCTCCCTAGGAGATGTCCCGCGTGTCGCTCTTCGACAAGGTCCTGCGCATCGGCGAAGGCAAGATCGTGCGCCAGCTCGAGGCCATCGCCAAGGCCGTCAACGCCATCGAGGACGACTTCGTCGCGATGAGCGACGAGGAGCTGCGCGGGATGACCGTGGAGTTCAAGGAGCGCCTGGAGAAGGGCGAGACCCTCGACGACCTCATGCCCGAGGCGTTCGCGACCGTGCGCGAGGCGGCCAAGCGGGTGCTGGGCCAGCGCCACTTCGACGTGCAGATCATGGGTGGCGCCGCGCTCCACCTCGGCAACATCGCCGAGATGAAGACCGGTGAGGGCAAGACGCTGGTCTCGACCCTCCCGGCGTACCTCAACGCGCTGGCGGGCAAGGGCGTCCACGTCGTCACCGTCAACGACTACCTCGCCCGCTACCACGCGGAGTGGATGGGCCGCGTCCACCACTTCCTGGGGCTGACCACCGGTGTCATCACCCCGGACATGCGCCCCGACGAGCGTCGCGAGGCCTACCTGTGCGACATCACCTACGCCACCAACAACGAGCTCGGCTTCGACTACCTGCGCGACAACATGGCCACCTCGCTGGACAGCTGCGTGCAGCGCCCGCCGTTCTTCGCCGTCGTCGACGAGGTCGACTCGATCCTCATCGACGAGGCCCGGACCCCGCTGATCATCTCGGGCCCCACGCAGGACGAGGTCTCCTGGTACGGCGTCTTCGCCAAGATCTCGCAGCGGCTGAGCATCGAGACCGACTACGAGGTCGACGAGAAGAAGCGCACCATCTCGATCCTCGGCCCCGGCATCACCAAGGTCGAGGACTACCTCGGCATCGAGAACCTCTACGAGTCGGCCAACACCCCGCTGATCTCGTTCCTCAACAACTCGATCAAGGCCAAGGAGCTGTTCCGCAACGACAAGGAGTACGTCGTCCTCGACGACGAGGTCCTCATCGTCGACGAGCACACCGGGCGCATCCTGTCGGGACGCCGCTACAACGACGGCCTGCACCAGGCGATCGAGGCCAAGGAGGGCGTGACCGTCCGCGAGGAGTACCAGACCCTCGCCACCATCACGCTGCAGAACTACTTCCGGCTCTACGAGAAGCTCGCCGGCATGACCGGCACGGCCATGACCGAGGCCTCGGAGTTCGACAAGATCTACCGGCTCGGCGTGGTGCCGATCCGGACCAACAAGCCGATGGCCCGCATCGACCAGAAGGACCTCGTCTACCGCACCGAGGACGCCAAGTTCGCGGCCGTCGTCGAGGACATCGCCGAGCGTCACGAGAAGGGCCAGCCGATCCTGGTCGGCACCACCTCGGTGGAGAAGTCCGAGCGGCTGGCCAGGGACCTCAAGGCGCGCGGCGTCCCGCACACCGTCCTCAACGCCAAGCAGCACGCCGACGAGGCCAAGGTCGTGGCGATGGCGGGCCACAAGGGCGCGGTCACCGTGGCCACCAACATGGCCGGGCGCGGCACCGACATCATGCTCGGCGGCTCGGTGGAGTTCCTCGCCGACCAGGAGCTGCGCGAGCGCGGCCTGGACCCTGTCGACGACGACGAGGCCTACGAGGCCGCGTGGCCCGCGACCGTCGAGCGGATCACCGAGCAGGTCAAGAACGAGCACGACGAGGTCAAGGAGCTCGGCGGCCTCTACGTGCTGGGCACCGAGCGCCACGAGTCGCGCCGCATCGACAACCAGCTCCGCGGCCGCTCCGGTCGTCAGGGCGACCCGGGGGAGTCGCGGTTCTACCTCTCCCTGGGTGACGACCTGATGCGGCTGTTCAAGTCCGACTGGGTCGAGCGGGTGCTGCTCGCGCTCAAGGTCCCCGACGACGTGCCGATCGAGAACAAGTCGGTGACCAAGTCGATCGCCTCCGCGCAGGGCCAGGTCGAGTCGCAGAACTTCGAGTCCCGCAAGAACGTCCTCAAGTACGACGACGTGATGAGCCGCCAGCGCGAGGTCATCTACGGCGAGCGCCGCGCGGTGCTCGAGGGCGCCGACCTCTCCGACCACGTGCGCGGGATGGTCGACGAGGTCGTCGAGACCTACGTCCGGGCCGCCACCGAGGGCTTCCCGGAGGAGTGGGACCTCGACGCGCTGTGGACGGCGCTGCAGACCATCTACCCGGTCGGCCTCCGGGTCGCCGAGCTCGAGCGCGAGGCGGGGGGCCGCGACGGCCTCGACCGCGAGACCCTGGTCTCCGACCTCCAGGCCGACGCCCACAAGGCCTACGAGGCCCGCGAGGCCACGGTCGGCTCGGAGAACATGCGCGAGCTCGAGCGCCAGGTGCTGCTCTCGGTGCTGGACCGCAAGTGGCGCGAGCACCTCTACGAGATGGACTACCTGCGCGAGGGCATCGGGCTGCGGGCCTACTCCCAGCGCGACCCGCTGGTGGAGTACCAGCGCGAGGGCTTCGACATGTTCAACGCGATGAAGGAGGGGATCCGCGAGGAGACCGTCGGCTTCGTGTTCAACCTCGAGGTCCAGGTCGACGAGCCCGAGGTCGACGAGGACCTCGCGACGGCCGACGCCGACGGCGAGGCGCGTCCCGCCGAGTCCACGCCGCACGTGCGGGCCAAGGGCCTCGGCGAGCCGCAGCAGCCGGCCAACCTGACCTACTCGGCCCCCACCGAGGACGGCGAGGTCGAGGTGCACTCCGAGGCCAGCGGCGTCGACGACGCCTACGCGGGCATCAGCCGCAACGCCGAGTGCCCCTGCGGCTCGGGCAAGAAGTACAAGAAGTGCCACGGCGCCCCCGGTGGGCCGACGGGCACGACCGCGCGCCACAACGGCTGAGGTGCCGGCGGCCGCCGGGGTGACCGGCCCGGGGCACGACCGGGCCGGTGACCGTGGCCCCGGTCGGCTGGTCGGGCCCGACGTGGTCCGGGCGGTGGCCCTGGTGGGCGTGGTGGTGCTGAACTACCACGCCTACCTGATGATCGCCGGCGCCCCGCGCCAGCCCGGCGCCTGGGGCGAGCTGCTCGACCCGCGCACCGGCCCGCTGGCGACCCGCTTCGCCGCCGCCTTCGTCCTCGTGGCCGGGGTCGGCGCGACCTTGATGACCCGCTCGGCGAGCGGGGACGGCCTGCGACGTCGGCGGGTGGTGCTGCTGCGGCGCGGGCTGCTGCTGTTCGTGCTGGGGTGGCTGGTCGACCTGGCCTGGCAGGGCACGATCCTGCCGTACTACGGCGCCATGTTCGCCGTCGCCGCCGTCCTGGTCGGGCTGTCCTCACGGCTCCTCGCCGCGGTCGGGGCGGGGGCCGCCCTCGCGGCGGCCGTCGTGTCGTGGTGGCTGTCGCGGCAGCGGACCGCCGGTCGCTCGGTGGACTGGCTGGTCGACCCGCCGCACTGGTCGCCGCACGGGCTCGTCCTCGACACGGTGGTCAACGGCAGCCACCCGCTGCTGCCGTGGCTGGCGTTCTTCTGCGCCGGGATGCTGCTGGGGCGCGTCCTGCGTCGCCCGGGCTGGCGTGCCACGGTGCTGGGCCTGGGGATGGTGCTCCTCGGCGGCGCCGCGGTGGTCGCCCGGCTGGGCGCGACCGGCTCGCTGGAGGTGCAGCTGCTGACCAGCACGGCGCCCACCTCGCGCAGCCTGATCTACACCGCGAGCGTCCTGGGGTCGTCGCTCCTGGCGTACGCCGGGGTGTCGTGGCTCGCCGAGCGGAGGCCGCACGGCCGGGTCGTGGAGGTGCTGCGCCGCGCGGGGGCGACGTCGCTGACGCTCTACCTGCTGCACATCGCGGTGTTCCGGCTGCTCGTCGACGGCCTGGGCGTGGTGCCGCTGACCGGGCTGGTGCCCGCGCTGGTGCTCGCGGCCGGCTTCTGGGTGGTCGCGGTGCTGGCGGCGTGGTGGTGGCACCGGCGCTTCGGGATCGGACCGGCCGAGGCGGCGTACCGCAGGATCGGGGGGTGAGCCGGGACCACTCCCGGCTCAGCCGAACTCCAGCGCGGTGCAGCACCAGCGGCCCTCCCGGCTGACCAGTCGCGCGGCGACCGCTCGGGAGCGCTCGCCGCGCCGGACGTGGATGCTCAGCTCGACCGCGCCGGGCGCGGGGCAGCTCACGTGCACGCTGCGGACCTGGCTGCGCAGGCGGCGCAGCCGGCGGTCGCCCGGGACGGTGCGGTTGACCAGGGCGGAGCGGCGCTGCAGGTCGGCGTACACCTCGGGGCTGGTCCAGCGCAGCAGCTGGCTGGGCCCGCGGTCGCCGCCGACGACCTCGACGACCGCGGCCGCGAAGCGCTGGGCGAAGGCGTCGAGGTCGGCGCGTCCGCCCGGCACCAGGCTGAGCCGGTGGAGCGGGACGGCCTCACCGCCTCCGCGGCCCAGGTCGAGGGCCAGCGTGCCCTGCACGCTCGCCGCCGGCACGCGGCGGCGGGGGGTCGTCCGGGCGGGGCCGTGCTGCACCGTGGCAGGACGGGTCGAGGTGGTCATGGTGCCTCCGGTGGTGGTGGGGTGACCGGGAAGCGGAGCTGCTGCCCGGGACGGACGAGGTCGGGGTCGTCGCCCACGACGTCGAGGTTGCGGCGGTGCACCCGTGCGACCAGGTCGGCGACCTCCGTGGCGGCGGCGTCCGGGCCCAGACGCCGCTGGGCCAGCGCCCAGAGCGAGTCGCCGGGCCGCACCGTGACCAGCGCGGCCGTCCGCTGCCGGGCCGCCGTCGCGTCCGAGGCAGTCGGGACGGTCGGGGCCGTCGGGGCAGTCCGGGCGGTCGGGGCAGCGGGCGCGGGACGCGACGCCGGGGCGGGTGCCGGTCGCTCCGTGCCGCCGGCGTCGACCGGCCGGGTCGGGACCGGGAGCACGTGGACCGGGGTGGTGCCGGGGTCCTCGACGTGCGGTGCGGGGGCGGCGTGCGCGGCTCCCGGGGCCAGCACCGCCGTCCCGGCGAGCGCGAGGAGCAGCGGACGCAGCCGCGGCGGGCACGCCAGCCGGTCCACGACACGCAGCCGGCCGCGGCTGACCCGCTCGGCCAGGGCGACCAGCACCAGGAGCCCGCCCCAGCCCAGGGTCGCCAGCAGGACCCAGGTGGCGGCGGTGACCAGGAGGTCGTCGAAGGCGGGTGGACCGGCGCCGTTCATGCCGTTCACCTCCCGATGCGTGCGTTTGCTTGCGTTGACGTCAGACAACGGCCAAGATCGTCCGGTGTCAACAGGGCGTCCACAGCGTGAGGCAACGGGTTTGCCGGCTGCGGACGCCGGGAATCCCTCGGTGCACCGGCCCGCGGGACCATGCAGGCCGAGGACGGGGGGTCGACCGATGAGCTGGGACGCAGCACTGCTGGACGTGTTCGAGGACCTCGAGCAGCAGGCGTCCGGACTGCGGCTCGCCGACCGTGACGCGGAGGTCGCCGACCTCGCCGCCGCGGCCTACGCCGAGGTGGGCCTGGCCGAGCGGGTCCACGCCTCGTGGGGTGCGCCCGCCGTGGTGCGCTCGCACGGCGGGCTGGTGCTCACCGGCACGCTGGTGCGCAGCGGCGGCGACTGGCTCCTGGTCGAGGCCGGCGGGGCCTCCTGGTTGGTGCCGCTGGCGGGCGTGGTCTCGGTCGCCGGGCTCTCAGCCCGCGCCGACGACGCCACGAGCTGGTCGGTGACCGACCGGCTGACGCTGCGGTCGCTCGTGCGCCGGACCGCGGCGACCGACCCGCGGTGCCGGGTCCACCTCACCGACGGCACCACGACGTCGGGGGCGGTGCTGCGCGTCGGACGAGACTTCCTCGAGGTCGCGGTCGGCGACCCGGGGCCGGGCGACCGTGGCCGGTCGGCGACCGCCGTGGTGCCGCTCGCCGCCGTGGCCGCGCTGCGGGGCGGGTCGTGAGCGGCGCCACCGGGACGGCCTCACTCCCGGGAGCTCGGACCGCCCTCGACGAAGGGGTGGTCCCGCACGAACTGGTCGGCCTCGGCGTACGCCCGCTGGACGTAGGCCTCGAGCTCGCTGGCCTCCACGCGCCACTGGCCCCGGCCGCCGATCTTGATGGCCTTGAGGTCGCCGCGACGCACCAGCGCGTAGACCTGGGCGCCGGAGATGTTGAGGACCTCGGCCACGTCGGCGAGCTGGAGGAAGCGTGGGGTCGCGTTCACCCGCGTCACTCTGCCACCGGTCGCGTCCGACGGCGAGCAGGTGCCGCAGGAGACCTGTGGACGTCGCACCCGTACGCCGGGACGGCCCGTCGACCGCCCGCCCCCGACCACCGGACGGGAGACCCCCGATGACCACCACCCGCCACCGCCGACCCACGCCCGAGGCCGCCGTCGCGGCCGGACCGATCCCACCCGGAGCGCCCGCCGTCACCCGGAGCCGTCGACCGGGGTGGCGCAACCCCCGGCTGCTGCTCGGCCTGCTGCTCGTGGCCGCGTCCGTGGTCGGCGGGGCCCGTGTCCTGGCCGGCGCCGACGACACCGTGGCGGTGTGGACCTCCACCCGCGACCTGCCCGACGGGGCGACCCTCGCCGAGTCCGACCTGGGGCGCGAGCGGGTCCGCTTCCCCGACCAGGAGGCGGCCGACGGCTACCTCTCCGCCGACGAGCCGGCCCCGGTGGGGGCGGTGCTCGACCGGCGGGTCGGTTCCGGCGAGCTGCTGCCGCGGGCGGCGGTGGCGCCGCGGGAGCAGGCCGAGCTGGTCGAGCTGCCGCTGGGCGTCGCGTCGGACGACCTGCCCGCGACCGTGCGCCAGGGCTCGGTCGTCGACGTCTGGGTCGCCCCGGCCACGCCCGGCGGCACGGGCGGGGCAGCCGGACCCGGCGACGGCCGCGCTCCGGAGGCGCGCCGCGTGCTCGTGGACGTGACCGTCGTGGCCGTGCCGGGCACGCAGGACAGCCTGGCCCCCGAGACCACGCGACAGGTCATCCTGGGGGTGCCGACCGAGCGGTCCGACGACGTCGCCACGGCCCTGGGCGCCCTGGCGGACGGTCGCGTCGTCGTCACCCGGAAGGGGTGACCGGTGGGAGACGCGGTGGGTGACGCGGTGGGTGGCGCGGGCACGACGGGCCGCGCGCCGGGCCTGGGCGACCGGGTGCCCGTGCTGGTCGCCGCGGCGGGCGAGGACTGGGAGGCGCCGGCCCTGCACGCCCTGGGCGAGGCGGGCGTGGTGGTGCTCAAGCGCTGCGTCGACCTGACCGACCTGCTCGCGAGCGCGGCCAGCGGCACCGTCGGGGTCGTGGTGGTGAGCGGCGAGCTGCCGGGGCTCGACGCCGACGCCGTCATGCAGCTGCTGCGGTCCGACGTCCGCTGCCTGGCCGTCGGGGGCGACGTCGGGGCGCTGGGTCGGCTCGGGGTGGTGCACGTCCACCCCGTCGACGACCCGGCCGGGCTGCCCGGGGCGGTGCGCCGGGCGGTGCGTCAGGACCTGGTCGTCGACCCCGACCCGGAGCCCGAGAGCCGGCTGGAGGTCCGCGCCGACCGGGGCCGCACGATCGTGGTCCACGGCCCGGCCGGCGCCCCGGGCCGCACCCTGCTCGCCACCGGGCTGGCCGCCGAGCACGCCCGGCGCGGGGCGCCGACGGTGCTGGTCGACGCCGACCCCCACGGAGGCGCCGTGGCGCAGCACCTCGGTGTGCTCGACGAGGTCAGCGGGCTGCTCGCGGCGGCGCGGCTGGTCAACGCCGGGGGCCTCGACGCTCGCGCGTTCGCACGGTGCCGGCGCGAGGTGGTCCCCGGGCTCGAGGTGCTCACCGGCCTGCCCCGGCCAGACCGCTGGGTCGAGGCCCGTCCCGGCGTCCTGGACGCGGTGCTCGACCGTGCGACCGAGGTGGGCGACGTGGTCGTGGACACCGGCTTCAGCCTGGAGGACGACGCCGAGCTCGGACGGGGACTGGTGCGCAACCAGCTGACCCTCGATGCCGTCGCCGCAGCCGACCACGTCGTGGCGGTGGGCTCGGCCGAGCCGGTCGGGCTGGCTCGCCTGGCCCGCACCCTGGTCGACCTGCGCGACCTCGCGCCCGTGCCGGTCACCGTGGTCGTCAACCGGATGCGCGAGAGCCTGGGCTGGAGCCGTCGGGACATCGTGGGGATGGTCGAGGGCTACGTGCGTCCCGCCGGGGTGGTCTTCGTCCCGGACGACCGTGCCGCCGCCGACCGGGCCCTGGTCGCCGGCCGGTCGGTCGTCGAGGTGGGCGGCTCGCCGCTGGCCACCGCGGTGGCCGAGCTGCACGACCTCGTGCTCGCGGGCGAGGAGGTCAGGCGCTCATCAGCAGGTAGAGGCCGGTGGCGGTGTAGACGACCATGATCACGAGCATCGCCAGCTGGCCGGTCACGTGCCGACGGGCCGGCAGCAGCGTGATCGCCCGGTCGTGGGCCGCCACCACGCCCACCACGTGCCCCGCCACGATGGCGAGCACCTTGAGCACCGCCAGCAGCGTGGGGTGGAAGGACAGGAAGTAGTTGACCGACCAGTCGCCGGTGCCGAGGAGGTCGTCGCCGCGCACGAGCGGGTCGCTGAGCTGGATGAGCGTGGTCTGGCCCTGCTCGACGAGGTAGGTCAGGTAGTGGGCGGTGAGGTAGCCGACCACGATCGGGACCACCGAGTGGGCCAGCAGCAACGGGAGGTCGCGGCGGCGGGTCCCGGAGCGCTCGTCGACGCCGGTGAGCCGGGCTGCCACGGTGAAGCTCAGGCCCACCACCAGGCAGAAGCCGAGCAGCGCGACGGTGTTGACCGGCACCTCGGGCAGGCCGAGGTCGCGCACCACCCGCTGCCAGAACAGGGTGTCGGCGTAGCTGTCGAAGGCCGTGGACCCGAACAGCACGGCCACCACCGCGAGCAGGCCCGGCCGCGGCGTGACCGTGGCCAGGTTGGCCAGCGGGCTGCGCACCACCAGTCGACCCGCGTCGTCCCGGCCCCAGGGCGAGAGCCGCGCGAGCAGGTCGGACCAGACCTCGAACGGGTCGGCGCGCTCGAGCCAGGTGTCGCCGAACACGGCCGCACCGACGAGCATCACCGCGAGGTAGACCGCGAGCCACACCCGCACCGAGCCGAGGTAGGCGCTGGTGGGGTTGACCAGCTCCTGCCACACGAAGCCGAACAGGCCGATCGCCGCGGGCCAGCAACCCCAGGCCGCGGGGTAGCGGGCCACGCCGCTCGCCGGGTCGCCGCCGGTGACGCGGGCCAGCAGGGCGTTGAGCGTCCGCACCGGGCTGAGGGCGCGGCCGACCCGGCCGAGCAGCAGCGACAGCGGGACGACGCCGACCCAGACCAGCACGTAGAACGTGCCCAGCACCGGGTTGGTGACCAGGTCGGGCCCCCACACGAGCGGCCAGACCAGGTAGCCGAAGAACAGCAGCCCCACCACGCGCCAGGTCCAGGTCCACGCGGGGTGGTCGACGACCCGCTCCAGCGCGGCGGGAGCCGGGCGCGCCGGTCGGCCGCCGACGTACCGCGGTCGGCGCCACGCCAGCGCCAGCACGCAGAACGAGACCACCAGGGCGGCGACGGCGCCGCTGACGGCCAGCGGCAGGGGGAGCGGCAGGTTCTGGGCGCCACCGAGTCCGTGCTGGGGCACCAGCACCTGGGGGAGGAGCACCGCTCAGCGCACCTCGAGCCGGACGAGGAGCTGGCCGAGGTCGTGCGACTCCACGTCGACCACGCCGGGACGGTCGAGGGTGAGCTCCTTCTCGGTGGTGCCCGCCCCGAAGGCCAGCTCCTGCTCGGGGGTGCTGTGGATGTGGAGCTCGCCGGGGGCGTCGGACTCCACACGCAGCGTCACCGGCTCGCCGATCGCGACCTCCAGCGCCTTGCCCTGGGGGGAGGCCCTGCCGTCGGCGACGGTGATGTCCACGACCGTCCCGGTCGGGGCCTGCGACGCCGACGGTGACGGCGACTCCGACGGCGACTCCGAGGCCTCCGCGGACCCGGACGGCTCGCTCGGGGCGGAGCTGCTCTGCGAGGGCGACGACGCGGCCGGCTCCTCCGAGGAGCCGCACCCGGCCACGAGGACCAGGGCCGCGAGGGTCAGGACGATCGGCCGGAGGTACCGGCCGAGGGCGGGGGACATGGGCGCACCTCTCGGGGATGGACGTCGGTGTGTCTCGCAGCGGAGTCTCTGCCAGACTCCCACGTGCCCCCGGCCCACCCAAGTCGCGCCCGCGCCGTCCTGGGCGGCCCCGCCGGGGGGTGAGATCGAGGCCACACCAGCGAGAGGCGACGATGAGCGAGCGGCTGCGCGCCAGCGACCTGGCGCTCCTGGCGGAGGAGACCGAGCGGACCCCGCTGCACAACGGCACCATCGAGATCTTCGACCCGCTCGACTCCGGCTTCGACCACGACGCGCTGCTCGCCCACATCGACGACCGGATCGCCTTCGTGCCGCGCTACCGCCAGCGGGTCCGCTGGGTCCCGGGGCGGGTGGCCAACCCGGTCTGGGTCGACGACGAGGACTTCGACCTCGCCTACCACGTACGCCGCTCGGCCCTGCCCCGTCCGGGCAACCTCGAGCAGCTCGGCGAGCTGACCGCGCGGATCATGTCGCGCCGGCTCGACGTGGCCCGTCCGCTGTGGGAGGTGTACTTCGTCGAGGGCCTGGAGGGCGGCCGGGTGGCGCTGCTGTCGAAGTCGCACCAGATCCTGGTCGACGGCATCTCCACGGTCGACCTGGGCCAGGTCCTTCTCGACGTCGACCCCGGTCCGCGGCCGCTGGTCCAGGAGGGCTGGATGCCCTCGCACGAGCCCAGCCAGACCTCGCTCCTGCTGGGTGCGCTCACCGAGTCGGTGCGCGACCCCCGGGTGGCGGCGGCGACCGTGCGCAGCAACGCCGAGGCCGTCGGGAGGGTGGTCGGCGGCACCCTGGCGAGGGCCGGCACCGTCGCCGCGGGCGTCTCGGGCGGGCTCGCCGGCCGGCGTACGACCCCGGAGACGCCGTTCAACCAGGAACCCTCCGCCCAGCGCCGGCTGGTCTGCGTGCGGACCTCGCTCAAGGACTACCGCAAGGTGCGCCGCGTCCACGGCGGCACCGTCAACGACGTCGTCCTGGCCACGCTCACCGGCGCGATCCGCGCCTGGCTGATGACGCGGGCCGAGCCGGTGGGGGCCGGACGGCGGCTGCGCTCGCTGGTGCCGATGAGCGTCATCGACGAGGAGCTCGAGCCCACCTCGCTCGGCTCCCAGGTCGTCGGCCACCTGGTCGACCTGCCGATCGGCGAGGGTTCACCGGTGCTGCGGCTGCACCAGGTCTCCTACGCCCTGCGTGCCCACCGCGAGACCGGTCGCGCGGTCGCCGCCGACCGGATCGCGGGCGTCGCCGGGTTCGCGCCGACCACCTTCCACGCCCTCGGCTCGCGAGTTGCCTTCGCCGAGGCCCGCCAGCAGGTCAACCTCGTGGTCACCAACGTCCCCGGCCCGCAGTTCCCGATGTACCTCGCCGGCGCCGAGATGGTGCAGACCTACCCGGTGCCGCCGCTGCTGCCCGGGTTCTCGCTCTCGGTGGGCGTCACCTCCTACGACGGCGCCGTCTACTACGGCATCACCGCGGACCGCGACGCGCTGCCCGACATCGAGGTGCTCGGCCAGTGCGTCCGCGAGGCGCTCGACGAGCTCGTCGACTCGGCCAGCGAGACCCGCCCCCGGGCCCCGCGCGGCCGCGGCTCGCGCAAGCCCGAGCAGCCGTGAGGATCTACCTCCCCTCCAGCCTCGAGCAGCTGGCGTCGTACGCCGCGGCGGGGGAGGTGCGCGACTACGACGAGCCGTTCGTGGCCGCCGACGACGACGAGGAGTCGGAGTACGCCGCCCTGATGGCCGCCGCCGACGCCTCCGCCGAGCAGCAGCCGGTCGGCGCCCGCCGGGTGGTCCTGGTCGCCGAGGTCGGTCGCGAGGGCGACGCGGTCCCGCTGGGGCGGCTGCTCGCGGTGCACGCCGACGCCGAGGGCGCCGGACCCGACGACGACCTGGCCTGGTTCGCGACCCAGGAGGTCCCGGGCCTGCTGGGCTGAGCCGGGGCCCCGGGGCGGTCTGCGCACCGACCTGCGGCTTCGCAGCACGCGGGGGCCGGGACGTCCCTAGACTCCGCCTGACCAGCAGTCTCGGCAGGAGTCTCGGGAGAACCCCACCATGCACCAGCGGCGCCGACGCACGTCCCTGCTCGCGAGCGTGGCGGCCCTCGGGCTGCCGCTGGCCCTGGTCGTCGGGGGACCCCACCCCGCCCTGGCCGGACCGGCCGCTCCCACCGCCCCGGCCGGTCCGGCCGCGGCCGCCGACCCGATCGTCGACCCGGTCGTCGACCCCGTCGTCGACCCCGGTGCCGAGGCGGCGCTGCGCGAGCTGCGTGCCGACGCCGACGGCGCCGTCGCGGTGGCCCGCGACGAGGACGGGCGCATCGCCCAGGTCCGCTCCCGCGACGGCGAGGCGATGCTGGAGTCGACGGCGACCACGCCGCGCGCGGCGGTCGTCGAGCAGCTCGGCCGGCACGGCGAGGCCTTCGGGATCGACGGCGACGACTCCACCGCCCGCGTCACCCAGGCGCTGCCCTCGGCCACCGGCGGCTCGGTCGTCCGCGTCGAGCAGCGCGTCGACGGCGTGCCCGTCCTCGGTGGCCAGGTCGTGGTCAGCCTCGACGCAGGACAGGACGTGGTGTCGGTCGAGACCGCCACCACGACGGCCACCTCGGTCGCCGCGACCGAGGTGGGCCGGGACCGGGCCCGGCGCACCGCGCTCTCCACCGTCGCCAAGCGCCACGGCGTGCCCGTCGGCCGGTTGCGGGCCGACGACCTCGGTCGCCAGCTCTACGACCCCGCCCTGGTCGGGGCCACCGACCCCGCCGGCGTCCGCCCGGTGTGGCACTACGAGGTCGTCGACGGCGGCGGCATCCGCGAGACCGTGCTCGTCGGCACCCAGCGCGGCGAGGTGGCGCTGCGCTTCGACGCCGCCCCCGACCTGAACCGGGTCGTGTGCGACGGCCGCGACCGGCGTACGGGCAACCCGTTCGGCCCGGTCTCCTCGTGCGTGTCGCCGGCCCGACGCGAGGGCGGTCCGGCCTCCGGCGTGGCCGACGTCGACGCGGCGTACGACGCGGTCGGCGCGACCTCGCAGGCCTACGCCGACCTCGCCGGGGTCGACCTGACCGCGCTCGTCGGCACCGAGGTCGCCGGCCGGCCGGCCCTGCTCGCCACGGTGCGGTTCTGCCTCGACGCCCCGGTGGACCTCGCTCCCTGCCCCCTGGACAACGCCTTCTGGGACGGCGCGCAGATCGTGCTCGGCGGGGGCTTCGCCCAGGCCGACGACGTCGTCGGCCACGAGCTCACCCATGGCTTCGTCGAGCGCACCTCGGGCCTGTTCCACCTCTACCAGGCGGGCTCGCTGAGCGAGTCGCTCTCCGACGTGGTCGGCGAGGTCGTCGACCACCGCAACCCGCTCTCGACCCAGGACGACTCCGGCTGGACCATCGGCGAGGACCTGCCCGGCGGCGACCTGCTGCGCAGCCTGGCCGACCCGACCCGCTCCGGGCAGCCCGACCGGATGACCAGCGCGGCGTTCACCACCGACGTCGAGGACGTCCACACCAACGGCGGCATCGGCAACAAGACCGCGTACCTGATCTCCCAGGGCGGCACCTTCAACGGCCGGTCCGTGCGCGGCATCGACGCGGGCGACCCGAGCCTGGCCAGGACGGGCGCGCTCTACCTCGCGACGATCCCGCGGCTGACCTCCGGCGCGGACTTCGCGGCCCTGGGCCGCACCCTGGTGGCCACCTGCGACGAGCTCGTCGCCGGCGGCTCGCCCGCCGCCCTCACCACCGACGACTGCACGTCGGTGCGTGACGCCGTGACGGCCACCGAGCTGGGCGAGGCGCCCCGCCGGGGCGCCGCCGCGCCGACCGTGCCGGTCGCCTGCCCGTCGGGCGCGACGATGCGCGACGACGCCGTGCGCCGCGACGACGACGGCCTCGACGGCTTCGGGCTCGACAGCTCCTCCCCGCTGTGGAGCCGGGTCCCGAGCGGCGAGGTGCCTGCCTTCGCCTCGAGCGGTCGGGAGTCGCTGTTCGGGTCCAGCCCCGACCCGCAGAGCGGCACGGGCAGCAGCGCCGAGCTGGTCACCGCGCCCTTCACCGTGCCGACGGCGAGCGGCGGCAGCTACGTCCACTTCGACCACGCGCACGACTTCGAGGCCTACGACGGCACCTACTACGACGGCGGGGAGGTCGTGGTCAGCGAGCTGGTCGGCTCGACCTGGCGCCGGGTGACCGGCCTGGCCTGGGTCAACGGGCCGACCCGCAGGATCGTCGGCAACACCCGGGCCGGCTTCACCGGCTGGGGCGGCGACAGCCGCGGCTACGGCTCCAGCCAGGTCGACCTCGAGCCCCTGGCGGGGAGGACCGTGAGGATCGCCTTCCGCACCGTCGGCGACGAGTCCGACTCCGCGACCGGGTGGTTCCTCGACGACGTCCGGCTCTACACCTGCGACAGCGTGCTGCCCGCCGCCCCCGGCGTCACCGGCCGGTCCGCCGGCGCGAGCTCGGCCACCGTGACCTGGACGGCCGGCTACCTCGGGGAGGGCCTCACCGGCTGGCGGGTCACCCGGCCCGACGGCACCAGCACCGACCTGGCCGCGTCCGCGCGCACCGTCACGCTCGGCGGGCTGGACACCGCCGCGACGCAGCGCGTGGTCGTCACCGCCCTGGGCCCGGGCGGCACGCCGGGCGGCTCGACGACCGCCACCTTCACGCCCACGGCCACGTCCGCCTCGACCTCGCTCACCCGCGTGGCCGCGCGGCGGGCGTTCACGGTGACCGGCCGGGTGACCGCCCGCGGCACCGCGACGGCGCTGTCGGGACGTCCGGTCGTGCTCCAGCGCAAGGCCTCCGGCGCCTCGAGCTGGTCCACCGTGAGCACCGGGACCACGGGCTCCACCGGCGCCAGGTCCTGGTCGGTGACGCAGACCCGCTCCACCAGCTACCGCGTGGTGGTCACCCCGGCGGGCGCGTGGTTCGGCAGCACCTCGGCCACCCGCCTGGTCAGGATGCGCTGACCCGCCGGGCTGCCCGGGTCGGGCGGGCGGCGAGGTTGGTGGGCGACCGAGGCGTCTGAGACGATCGCGAGCATGGACGCGATCACCACCCCACCCGCCCCGGTCAACGAGCCCACGCTGCACTACGCGCCGGGGAGCACCGAGCGCGTCGAGGTCGAGGCGGCGCTGGCGCACCTGGCCGCCTCCCCGCGCGACCTCCCGGCCCACATCGGCGGCGAGGCCAGGATGGGCGGCGGCGCCGAGATCGAGGTGGTGCAGCCGCACGCCCACGCCAAGGTGCTGGGCGTGCTGAAGAACAGCACCACCGCCGACGCCCGCGCCGCGGTCCAGGCCGCCGCCGACGCGGCCCCGGCCTGGCGGGCGATGTCCTTCGACGACCGCGCCTCGATCCTGCTCAAGGCCGCGGACCTGCTGGCCGGCCCCTGGCGGGCCACGCTCAACGCGGCGACCATGCTCGGCCAGTCCAAGTCGGTGTGGCAGGCCGAGATCGACGCGGCCTGCGAGCTCATCGACTTCTGGCGCTTCAACGTCCACTACGCCCGGCAGATCCTCGAGGAGCAGCCGCCGGCCAACTCGCCCGGGGTGTGGAACCGCACCGACCACCGCCCGCTCGAGGGCTTCGTGTACGCCATCACGCCGTTCAACTTCACCGCGATCGCCGGCAACCTGCCGACCGCGCCGGCCCTGATGGGCAACACCGTGGTGTGGAAGCCCTCGCCCACCCAGCAGCTCGCGGCGAGCCTGACCATGGAGCTGCTCGAGGAGGCCGGGCTGCCCCCGGGCGTGATCAACATGGTGCCCGGCGACGGCCTCGCCGTCTCCGAGGTGGCGCTGGCCCACCCCGACCTCGCCGGCATCCACTTCACCGGCTCCACGCCGACCTTCCAGTCGCTGTGGGCCACCGTCGGCACCAACCTGACCGGCTACCGCACCTACCCGCGGATCGTGGGGGAGACCGGCGGCAAGGACTTCATCGTCGCCCACCCCTCGGCCGACGTCGACGTGCTGCGCGTGGCGATGATCCGGGGCGCCTTCGAGTTCCAGGGCCAGAAGTGCTCGGCCGCCTCGCGGGCCTACGTGCCGCGCAGCGTCTGGTCGCGGCTCAAGGACCAGCTCGTCGCCGACACCGAGAACCTCACCATGGGCGACACCACCGACCTGTCGAACTTCATGGGCGCGGTGATCGACGACCGGGCGTTCGCCAAGCACGCCACGGCGATCGGCCGGGCGCAGCGGTCCTCCAAGCTCGAGGTCCTGGCCGGGGGCCAGACCGACGACTCGGTCGGCTACTTCGTGCGGCCCACGATCATCGAGGGGACCGATCCCGCCGACACGGTGTTCTCCGAGGAGTACTTCGGGCCCATCCTGGCCGTCCACGTCTACGACGACGACCGCTTCGAGACGGTCGTGGACCAGATGGAGTCGGTGGCGTCGTACGCCCTCACGGGCGCGGTGATCAGCCAGGACCGCCAGGCCGTGGCGTGGGCCAGCGAGCGGCTGCGGTTCGCCGCGGGCAACTTCTACGTCAACGACAAGCCGACCGGTGCCGTGGTGGGCCAGCAGCCCTTCGGCGGCGGCCGGGCCTCGGGCACCAACGACAAGGCCGGGGCGCCGGTCAACCTGACGCGCTGGACCTCGCCGCGCTCGATCAAGGAGACGTTCGTGCCGCCCAAGGACCACCGCTACCCCCACCTGGGCTGAGGAGTCCCGTGATCCTGCTCCACCTCGGACCGCTGCACCCGGCCGAGCAGCTGCTCACGCTGCTGCTCGCGTTCGGGCCGTTCGCGCTGCTCGGCGTGACGATCTGGCTGAGCCGTCGGCGCACCGCGCGCGAGGACGCGGCCGGCGCGGACGACACCCCGACCCCCGACGCCGCGGCGTCGGGGACGGGGGGAGCGGGTCAGGCCCCGGAGAGGTAGTCGCGCCCGACCTTGTTCTCGGCGCGCAGCGCCTTGCTGAGCATGTCGGCGATCAGGCCCTCGATCTTGCCGCCGGCGAGCGGGATGTTGACCTTGACGTGCAGGTTGACGGTCTCGGTCACGCCCTCGGGGTCCTCGGTGAGCAGGGCGGTGCCCGCCATCTCACCGGGCTTGCCCGGGATCGAGACGTGGATGTCGCCCTTCTGCGGCGTGAGCCAGTCCTCGGTCTGCACGATGTTGATCTCGTCGCCCACGAACTTCCGGGCGAAGCCGGGGATGCCCTTGGCCTCCTGCACCTGGTCGATGGTGACGCCCGTCCGGTCGCCCTGGCGGTCGACGGTGACGGTGCGGCTGCGCACGCCCTGGTAGTCGCACACCCGCTCGCGGAACGCGGGGTCCGCGAGCATCTCGTGCACCTGCTCCAGGGTGGCGCCGTCGTAGCGGAGCTCCTCGGTGACCTGCTTCATCCACGCTCTCCTCTCAGCCAGGCCTCGCCGACCTGCTGCTCGGTGTCCATGCCGGCTGCGACCAGCCCGCCGATGAAGCCTGCCAGGCGTCCGCCCAGCAGCGGGACCCGGACCGCGACGTCGGCCTCGACGCGCTGGCGCGTGACCTCGCCGTCGGCCACCAGGGAGACCCGGCCGGTCACCGTGACCGGCAGGCCCGGCAGTCCCGGCAGCTCGACCACGACCGTGCCGCCGTCGGCGTCGGTCCACTCCTCCAGCTGCACCAGCCGGACCGTCTCGCTGACGAAGCGTCGCGCCACCTCGGGCACGCCGCGGGTGGGCTGCAGCTGGTCGATGCGCACGCTCAGGCCCTCGCCCGCACGACCGCCGGGGACGATCGAGACGTCGGCGGTCAGCACGCCCTGGGCGACGGCCGAGCGCCGGCGGAAGGTCTCGTCCGCGAGCATGGCGAACACCTCCCCGGGCGTGGCGCGGTAGGTGATCTCGTGGCTCAGGCGCACGGGGCGCATCATGTCAGCCATGACACCGGGAGAGCCCGAGCAGCAGCACTTCGTCAGCTTCGGCGAGGAGGTCGCGGCCGAGGGCGAGCAGCGGCAGCTGACGTACGGCAGCTACCTCCGGCTCGAGCAGCTGCTGTCGGCCCAGCACCTGGAGTCGGAGCCGCCTGCCCACGACGAGCTGCTGTTCATCACCGTCCACCAGGTCTACGAGCTGTGGTTCCAGCAGCTGCTCCACGAGGTCGAGGCGGTCCGTGACGCGCTCGCCACGGGAGACGAGCGGGTCTGGTGGGCCCGGCACCTGCTCGACCGGGTGCACGTCGTCGAGCGGGTGCTGGTGCAGCAGGTGGACGTGCTGGAGACGATGACCCCGCAGGACTTCCTGGAGTTCCGGCAGCGGCTCGCGCCGGCCAGCGGCTTCCAGTCGGTGCAGTTCCGCGAGCTGGAGTTCCTCTCCGGCGCCAAGGACCCCGGCTACCTCGAGCGGTTCCGCGGCATCACGGCGACCGAGCGCGCGCGGCTCGACCGGCGGCTCGCCGAGCCCTCGCTGTGGGACGTGTTCGTCGACCTGGTCGCCGCCCGTGGCCTCCCGGTCGAGGACGACGCGGCGCTGACCGCGTCGCTGCGCGCCGTCGCGCACGACCGTGGCACGCACGGCGACCTCTGGGCGCTCGCCGAGGCGCTGGTGCTGCACGACGAGCTGGCGGCCGCCTGGCGGGCCCGGCACGTCGTCATGGTCGAGCGCATGATCGGCGGGCGCTCCGGCACCGGCGGGTCCACCGGCGCGACGTACCTCCGCAGCCGCCTGGACCTGAAGTACTACCCGGTGCTGTGGGAGCTGCGCTCCGCGCTCTAGGCAGGGCCGGTTGGTGACCTGGGTCACCTCGTCCTAACCTGCGGGGGTGACGTCGCTGGAGCGGGACAAGTCCGAGCTGATCGACCGGGTGTGCGACGTGGCGCGGGGCGCGGCCGGTGCCGCCCCCGAGGGGGTCGACGTGACCCAGGTGATGACCGCCTTCTACCGCCACGTCGCCGCCGAGGACCTGCTCGAGCGCGAACCGCAGGACCTCTACGGCGCGGTGATGGCACAGCTGCGGCTGGCGCGCGAGCGCCCGCAGGGCACGGCGTCGGTCAAGGTGTTCACCCCGACGGTGTCGGTCAACGGCTGGTCGGCGGGCGGGCACACCGTGGTCGAGGTGGTCACCGACGACATGCCCTTCCTGGTCGACTCGGTCTCGATGGCGCTGGACCGCGCCGAGCACGACGTCCACCTCGTGGTGCACCCGCAGGTCGTCGTACGACGCGACATGACCGGCACGCTCCAGGGCGTCCTCGACGAGCAGAGCAGCACCGAGGACCACGACGTCGCCCGCGAGTCGTGGATGCACGTCGAGATCGACCGGGTCGCCGACGAGGACCTCGGCCAGATCACCGAGCAGCTGACCAAGGTGCTCCAGGACGTCCGCGACGCCGTCGAGGACTGGGCGCGGATGCACGCCCAGGCCGGCCTGATCGTGGAGCGGCTGCGGGCGGACCCGCCGCCGCTCCCCGAGGCCGAGCTCGCCCAGGGCGCCTCGCTGCTGGAGTGGCTGGCCGAGGACCACTTCACGTTCCTCGGCTACCGCGAGTACACGCTGCGGGCCACCGACGACGGCGACACCCTGGTCAGCGTGCCCGGCACCGGCTTCGGGATCCTGCGCGCCGACCCCGGCCCGCCGCGGCCGCTGCCCGCCCCGGTCGCCCGGCACGCCCGCGACCCGCAGCTGCTGGTGCTGGCCAAGGCCAACTCGCGTGCGACCGTCCACCGGCCGGTGTTCCTCGACTACGTGGGCGTCAAGGTCTTCGACGCCGACGGCCAGGTCGTCGGCGAGCAGCGCTTCCTCGGGCTGTTCTCCTCGGCCGCCTACACCGAGTCCGTACGCCGGATCCCGGTGCTGCGCGAGAAGGCGGCCGCCGTCATCGACGAGGTCGACCTGGACCCCACCAGCCACGCCGGCAAGGCGCTGATGGACGTGCTGGAGACCTACCCCCGCGACGAGCTGTTCCAGACCCCGCTGGAGGACCTGGTCCCGATCGCCTCGCAGGTGATGCTGACCCGCGAGCGCCGCCAGCTGCGGCTGTTCGTGCGCCGCGACCGCTACGCCCGGTTCCACTCCTGCCTGGTCTACCTGCCGCGCGACCGCTACACCACGGCCGTCCGCGAGCGGATCGCCGCGATCCTCACCGAGCGGCTGCACGGCGACAGCATCGAGTACACCGCCCACGTGGGGGAGTCCTTCGCGGCCCGGCTGCACTTCGTGGTCCGCCCCGCCGAGGGCGAGGCGCTCGACGACCCCGACGTCGCCGACCTCGAGCGCCGCTGCGCGGAGGCGGCCCGCTCCTGGCGCGACGACTTCACCCAGGCCGTGGTCGCGGCGTACGGCGAGGAGCAGGGCAGCCGCTACGCCCGGGCGTACGCCGGGTCGTTCCCCGAGGCCTACAAGGAGGACTACCTGCCCGCGACCGCGGCGGTGGACCTCGGCCGGCTCGAGCAGGTGGAGGGCGACGACGGGCTGGGCCTCTCGCTCTACCAGGACGTGGCGGCGCCGGCGGTCGAGGCGCGGCTGAAGGTGTTCCGCGTGGGCTCGCGGCTCTCGCTCTCGCAGGTGCTGCCGATCCTGTCCACGATGGGCGTGGAGGTCGTCGACGAGCGGCCCTACGAGCTCGAGGGCGGGCGCCGGCAGTCCTACATCTACGACTTCGGGCTGCGCTACCACCGGCCCTGGCCCGACGACGTGCGCGAACGCTTCCAGGACACGGTCGCGGCGGTCTGGGACGGCCGCAACGAGAGCGACGGGTTCAACGCGCTGGTGCTGACCGCGGGGCTGACCTGGCGGCAGGCGACGGTGCTGCGGGCCTACGCCAAGCACCTGCGGCAGGGCGGCACGCCGTTCGCGCAGGACTACATCGAGGGCGCGCTCCAGGGCAACGTCGACATCACCCGCGCCCTGGTGGCGCTGTTCGAGGCCCGCTTCGACCCCGGCACCCGGCACGAGATCGCGGCCGACGGCGAGGCCCGGCAGGCCCGCTGCGGCGAGATCGAGGACCGGATCACCCGGGCGCTCGACGAGGTGACCAGCCTCGACCACGACCGGATCCTGCGTTCCTACCTGGCGATGGTGAAGGCGACGCTGCGCACCAGCTACTACGTCACCGACGCCGCCGGCCGACCGCTGGACCGGCTCTCCTTCAAGCTCGACCCCGCGGCGATCCCCGACCTGCCCGCGCCCCGGCCGAAGTTCGAGATCTTCGTCTACTCGCCCCGGGTCGAGGGCGTGCACCTGCGGTTCGGCACCGTCGCGCGCGGTGGGCTGCGCTGGTCGGACCGACGCGACGACTTCCGCACCGAGGTGCTCGGCCTGGTCAAGGCCCAGATGGTCAAGAACACCGTGATCGTGCCGGTCGGCGCCAAGGGCGGGTTCTTCGCCAAGCGGCTGCCCGACCCCGCCGACCGGCAGGCGTGGATGGAGGAGGGCGTCGCGGCGTACACCACCTTCATCTCGGGGCTGCTCGACCTCACCGACAACCTCGTCGACGGGCCCGACGGGCGCGTCGTGGTGCCGCCCGAGCGGGTGGTCCGCCACGACGACGACGACCCCTACCTGGTGGTGGCGGCCGACAAGGGCACGGCGACCTTCAGCGACATCGCCAACCGGGTGTCGCAGGAGTACGGGTTCTGGCTCGGCGACGCCTTCGCCTCGGGCGGGTCGGTGGGCTACGACCACAAGGCGATGGGCATCACCGCGCGCGGCGCCTGGGTCTCGGTGCGCCGCCACTTCCGCGAGATGGGCGTCGACTGCCAGCGCGAGGACGTCACCGCGGTGGGTGTGGGCGACATGTCCGGCGACGTGTTCGGCAACGGGATGCTCTGCTCCGAGCACATCCGGCTGGTCGCGGCGTTCGACCACCGCGACGTGTTCGTCGACCCCGACCCCGACGCGGCCTCGTCGTACGCCGAGCGCAAGCGGCTCTTCGACCTGCCCCGGTCCTCCTGGCAGGACTACGACACCTCGCTGATCAGCAGGGGCGGCGGGGTGTGGTCCCGCAGCGCCAAGTCGATCCCGGTCGGCGCCGAGATGCGGGCCGCGCTGGGCCTGCCCGAGGGCACCCTGCGGATGACGCCCGCCGAGCTGATGCGCGCGATCCTGCTGGCCCCGGTGGACCTGCTGTGGAACGGCGGCATCGGCACCTACGTGAAGTCCGCGGTCGAGACCCACGCCCAGGCCGGCGACAAGGCCAACGACGCCATCCGGGTCGACGGCGGCCAGCTGCGGGTGCGCTGCGTCGGCGAGGGCGGCAACCTGGGCCTGACCCAGCTCGGCCGCATCGAGTACGCCCGCGAGGGCGGTCCCGACGGCGCAGGCGGCCGGATCAACACCGACTTCATCGACAACTCCGCCGGCGTCGACACCTCCGACCACGAGGTGAACATCAAGATCCTGCTCGACCGCGTGGTCAGCCAGGGCGACCTGACCGGCAAGCAGCGCGGCACCCTGCTGGCCTCGATGACCGACCAGGTCGCCCAGCTGGTGCTCGCCGACAACTACGAGCAGAACCTCGCGCTCGCCAGCGCCGAGTCGCTGGCCCCGGCGCTGCTCCACGTGCACGAGGACTGGATGCGGACCCTCGAGAAGGCCGGGGTGCTCGACCGCGAGCTCGAGGGGCTGCCCAGCCGCCGGGCGGTGGCCCGGCTGCGCGAGCGCGGGGCGGGGCTGACCGCGCCGGAGCTCTCGGTGCTGATGTCGTGGACCAAGATCGTGCTGGCCGAGCGGCTGCTGGCCAGCGACCTGCCCGACGACCCGTACTGGCGGGGCGAGCTGTTCGGCTACTTCCCGGCCGGGATGCGCCAGGACTACCGGGCCCAGATGGAGGCGCACCAGCTGCGGCGCGAGATCGTCGTGACCCAGGTCGTCAACCAGCTGGTCAACGCCGCCGGCATCACCTACGCCCACCGGCTCATCGGTGAGGCCGGCGCCGGGACCCCGGAGCTGACCAAGGCCCACTTCGTGGCCCGCGAGATCTTCGGCGCCGACCGGCTGCGTGCCGACATCGCCGCGCTGGACCACGTGGTCGACGCCGCGGTGCAGACCCGGATGCGGCTGGAGGTGCGCACCCTCGTCGAGCGCGGCGCCCGCTGGCTGCTGGACGGCCGCCGGATCGAGGAGGACACCGACACCCTCGTGGACACCTACGAGGTGACGGTCGAGCAGGTGATGGCCGAGCTGCCCTCGCTGCTGGCCGGCGAGGAGCTCGAGGCCTTCGAGGTACGCCGGGACGAGCTGGTCGGCCTGGGCGTGCCGGAGGCGCTGGCCGCCCGCGTCGCGGTCTGCCCGCCGGCGGCGATGCTGCTCGGCGTCGTCGAGACGGCGTCCCGCGACGAGCGCGATCCCCTCGAGGTGGCACGCACCCACATGGAGCTCGGCGCCCACCTGGGCCTCTCGCGGCTGCTCTCGCTCATCCTGCGGCTGCCGCGCGACGACCGGTGGCAGTCGATGGCACGGGCGGCGCTGCGCGACGACCTGCACGCGGTGCACGCCCGGCTGACGGCCAACGCGCTCGCGGGCGACCCGCCGCCGGAGCGCGACGTCGAGCAGGCCATCACCAGCCTGGCCGAGATCTGCTCCGACGACGAGGCCGACCTCGCCCGGGTCTCGGTGGCGCTGCGGGTGGTGCGCAGCCTGCTCTGAGGCCCCGGCGGACCGTGCCCGGGTCCGAGGCCGCACGGGTCGGTGCCGATCGATCGGCTTAGATGGCCGGGTGCCCGAGGGAGACAGCGTCTGGAAGCTCGCGCGACGCCTGGACCGCCAGCTGCTCGGGCGCGAGGTGGTCCGCTCGGACTTCCGCACGCCCCGACTGGCCACCAAGGACCTGGCGGGCCGGACGATCACCGAGCACGCCACCCACGGCAAGCACCTGCTGACCCGCTTCGACGACGGCCTCACGCTCCACAGCCACCTGCTGATGGACGGCGCCTGGACCGTGACCGGACCGGGCAAGCGGTTGCCCACGCGGATGATGCGCGACGTCCGGCTGCTGCTCGAGACGGGGGAGCGCACCACGGCGTGGGGGCTGCGCCTGCACCAGCTCGACCTCGTCCGCACCCGTGACGAGCACCGGATCGTGGGCCGGCTCGGCCCCGACCCGCTGCGGGAGGACTGGGACCCCGCCGAGGCGGTGCGCCGCCTGCTCGCCGAGCCCTCGCGGCCGCTCGTGGCGGCGCTGCTCGACCAGCGGCTCGTGGCCGGGCTGGGCAACCTGTGGGTCAACGAGCTGGCGTTCCTGACCGGGGTGAGCCCGTGGACGCCGGTGGGCGAGGTGGACGTCGTCCGGCTGGTCGACCGTGCAGCGGTCGCGCTGCACCGCTCGGCCACCGTCGAGGGCGCCTACCAGGTCACCACCGGCACCACGGCCCGCGGCGAGACCCACTGGGTCTCGGGCCGCCAGGGCCGTCCGTGCCTGCGCTGCGGCACCACGGTGCGGATGGTCGAGGAGGTCGCGGGCGACCCCGAGCAGCGGCGTACGTGGTGGTGCCCCACCTGCCAGCCCGGGCCCGTGCCCGAGTCGCGGCTGGGTCGTCGCTAGCGCTGGCGCACGCCGAGGGGCCGGGCGAAGGCCACGACGTTGCTCTCGAAGTCCGAGCCGTTCCAGTCGGTGCAGGTGATCAGCACCAGCCGGGTGCGGTTGCGCTCCTGCCCGAACAGCGACTGCGAGCGCTCGGCGAGCTCGGCCTTGCTCAGCGTCACCACGCGGGTGGTGCGGTAGACCATGGCGCCCCTGGGCGTCACCACCCGCACCACCTGGCCGGGCCGCAGGTCGCCGAGGTCGTCGAGCACGCCGCCCCCGGTGTTCACGGTGTGGCCGGTCAGCACGGTCTGGCCACGGGAGGCACCGGGTCGCATGCTGCGCTTCCACCAGCCCACGACGTCGACGTCCTCGGGCGGGTCGAGCACGCCCGAGGGGCTGACCTCGACCGGCGTGATCGGGGCCCGTACGCCGAGCGCCGGCACCACCAGCCGGGTGGGCTCCGCGGGGGCGGACAGCGGGCGGAACCCCTGCTCCGCGACACCGTCGGAGTCACCCGAGGGCATCACGGCCCCGAAGCCGATCAGCCCGACGGCGAGCACGAGCAGGACGGTCCCGAGGCGGGACAGCGCGTGGTCGAGGAAGCCCATCGTCTGCTCCTCAGCGGGGACGACGGCGCAGGCCGACGATCCCGGCGGCCGCGATCAGCAGTCCGGCGAGGCCGACGCCCATCAGCGGGGCTGCCTCGGCGAAGCGCGTCGCGAGCGTCGTGGTCTTGCCCTCGACCCCGGCCGAGACCGCGGTGGGCAGCTCGGGCACGGCCGCGGACGCCGCCGGGGCGGCCTCGGCGGCGACCCGCTCGGCGGGACCGCAGCCGACGTTGCCCAGCTCCACCTCGGCGAGGCTGGCGCCGACGGCCTGGGCCGCGGCGGGCAGCACCCGGGCGTGCAGCGCGCTCACCCGGATGGAGTCGGACGTGGGCCGGCTCTGCTCGTTGAGGACGACGCTGAGCAGGTTGTCGCGCAGCGGGGCGAGCTGCCCGTCGAGGTTCGTGCGGAACGCCCCCACCAGCTCGGTGCGCGCCTGGTCGGTCAGCTCGGCGAGCGGACCGGTTGCCCCGCCCAGGCCGTCGCGGAACTGGGTCGCCAACGCATCGAGCACGGTGTCGGCCACCTCGCTCAGGTCGGTGGTGACCTCGGTGTTGGGAGCAGGGTCGGCAGGCAGCTGCACGACCTCGATGGTCTCGCCGCCGCCGCTCAGCACCAGGGAGGCGTCGGTGAGGCTGGCCGTGCCGCTGGGGGAGCCGTCGTCGACCCGGCAGCGGCCCTCGATCGCGTCGAAGCGCAGCGCCAGGCCGAGCGGGTCCGAGCTGGCTCGTCGACCTGCGCCGAGCGCCTGGGCGATGATCGCGTCGAGCTCGTCGCGCGCCACCGGGCAGGTCACGTCGAGGAGCGTTCCCCAGGTCCTCGGGCAGGTCGGCGGGAGGTCGGTGGGCGCCTCGAGGCCGAGGGCGCCGAGGTCGATGTCGCTGAGCGAGCCGTTCACCGTGTCGCCGGGGGTCAGGCAGGAGCCGTCGCCGATCTGCACCACCCCGCCCCCGCTGCCCGCGACGCCGGCGCAGGCGGCCGAGGTGCCGTTGCCGGCGGTGGCCTGCTGGGTGAGGACGCCGAGGTCCACGAACTGCTGCGAGAACGGGGCGGCGGGCGGTGCGGCCTCGCCGGTGACCCTCTCCTGGCCGTCGTACGTCGCCTCGACGGTGCCGGTGCCCTGGCCGTTGCCGGCGATCGAGACGGTGGCGGCGTTGGCGTCGGCGCGCGAGGTCACGGCGGCGGCCGTGGCCGGTGAGGCGGCGAGCGCGGTCAGGACGACGGCGCCGCTGGCGGCGAGCAGGCGGGTGCTGGTGCGGGTCATGCTGGTGCGTACCTCCCCAGGGGCACGCCGGAGCGGCGCACGTCGGACCTAACGCCCGACGGGGAGCGGGGTTACGCCCTCAGCTGGCCTTCTTCGCCTGCTTCTTCGCGGGGGTCTTCTTGGCAGCCGGCTTCTTCGCGGCGCTCTTCCGGGCCGGGGCCTTCTTCGCGGCCGGCTTGGCCGCGGGCTTCTTGGCCGCGGTCTTCCCCGTGGACCCGGTCGAGGTCTCGTCGGCGTCCTCGTCGGTGTCCGTGCCGGTGTCGTCGGCGGCGGCCTTCTCGCCCCGCGAGCTGCGGGCCGCGTCGACGCTGCGCTGCAGCGCGGCGAGCAGGTCGACGACCTCGCCGGAGGACTTGCGGGTCTCCGGGGTGCGCTTGACCTCGCCGCCCTCGATCTTGGCCTTCACCATCGCCTCGAGCGCCTCGCGGTAGTCGTCCTCGTAGTCGTCGGCGTCGAAGTCGCCGGCCAGCGTCTCGACCAGCATCTTCGCCATCTTCACCTCGGCGGGCTTGGCCTCGCTGGTGTCGACCGAGCCGAAGTCGGCCTTGCGGATCTCGTCGGGCCACATCATCGTCTGCATCACGATCACGTCGTCGCGCACGCGGAGCACCGCGAGCGACATCCGGTTGCGCAACGACACCGTGACCAGGGCCATCCGGTCGGCGGCCTCGAGCGCCTCGCGCAGCAGCGCGTAGGGCTTGGCCCCGGTCTTCTCGGGCTCGAGGTAGTAGGACTTCTCGAACAGCATCGGGTCGATCTGCTCGCTCGGGACGAACTTCTCGACGCTGATCTCGCGGCTGCTGGTGGCGGGCAGGTCGGCCATGTCCTCGTCGGTGAGGATCACCATCTCGCCGTCCTCGGTCTGGTAGCCCTTGGCGATGTCGGCGTACTCCACCTCCTCGCCGTCGAGGCTGCAGACGCGCTGGTACTTGATCCGGCCGCCGTCCTTGGCGTGGACCTGCCGGAAGGTGACGTCCTTGCTCTCGGTGGCGGAGTAGAGCTTCACCGGGACGCTGACCAGCCCGAAGGAGACCGCACCCTTCCAGATCGCACGCATGCTCCCAGGATGCCCGGATGCCGGGACCAGCGCCAGCACCCGGGGGTCGCGGCCGCCCGGACCCGGACCACGGCAGACTGGTCGGGTGCTGCCGATGCTCGCGACCCGGGGTGACCACGTGCCGCCCGGCGACGGCTGGGCGCACGAGGTGAAGTGGGACGGCATGCGCGTCCTGGTGGAGGTACGCCGCTCCGGCGTCCGCGTCCGCTCGCGCAACGAGAACGACGTCACGGTGTCCTTCCCCGAGCTCCAGGGCCTCGCCGCGGCCGGCCTGCCCGACCTGGTGCTCGACGGCGAGGTGGTGGCGCTGGGGCAGGGGGTGCCGTCCTTCGGGGCGCTCGCCGACCGGATGCACGTGCGCGACGCCGCCCGCGCGCAGCGGCTGGCCGGGAGCAACCCGGTCACGCTGATCGTCTTCGACCTGCTGGCCCTGGACGGCACCGAGCTGCTCGACCGGCCGCTCTCGGAGCGCCGTGCCCGGCTCGAGGAGCTGGGTCTCGACGACGCGGCCTGGCAGGTGCCCCCGACGTACGCCGACGGGCAGCTGCTGCTCGACGCCGCCGGCCAGCAGGGGCTGGAGGGGATCGTCAGCAAGCGGCTCGGCTCGCGCTACCACCCCGGTCGGCGCAGCCGCGACTGGCTGAAGTTCCCGATCCGCCCCACCGCCGCCCACGTCGTCGGCGGCTTCCGCTGGGAGACCGGCTCCGAGCACCGGCTGGGGGCCGTGCTGGTGGGGGAGCCGACCGCCGACGGGCTGCTGTTCCGCGGCCGGGTCGGCAGCGGCATCGCCGGCAGGGCGGGGGTGGTGCTGGCCGAGCTGCTGGGGCCGCTGCGCACGACCGCCTCGCCGTTCTCCGCGGAGCTGCCGCGGCTCGACCGGCAGGGCACGGTCTGGGTCGAGCCCCGGGTGGTGGTCGACGTCCAGTACCTCACGCTCACCACCGACGGCCGGTTGCGCCAGCCGGCGTACCGCGGCGTGCGCACCGACCTCGACCCGGGCGACCTGCCCGGTGCGTAGCGTGGACCCCGTGAGCCGTCCCCGTCCCGCAGCCCGTCCCGCAGCGCGTCCCGCCGCCCGTCCCGCCGCCCGGCTCCTCGCCGTGGACGGACGCTGAGCGTGGCCGAGCAGCAGCGGTCCGAGACGCGCGTCGAGGTCGACGGACGGGTGCTGACGCTGGTCAACCTGGAGAAGGTGATGTACCCCCGCACCGGCACCACCAAGGCGGAGGTCCTGCACTACTACGCCCAGGTGGCGCCGGTGATGCTGCCGCACCTCGCTGACCGCGCCGTGACCCGGATCCGCTGGCCGCACGGCACCGGCGACACCAGCTTCTTCGAGAAGAACGCCCCGTCGGGAACGCCGTCGTGGGTCCGCACCGTCGCGGTGCCGACGACCGGCTCGCGGTCGGCCTCGGGCGAGGACGGCGAGCTGCACTTCCCGGTCGTGGACTCGCTGGCCACGCTGACCTGGCTGGTCAACCTGGCCGCGCTGGAGCTCCACGTGCACCAGTGGACGGTCACGCGCACCGGCCGGCCCCGCAACCCCGACCGCCTGGTCGTCGACCTCGACCCGGGCGAGCCCGCCGGGCTGATGGAGTGCGCGCAGGTCGCGCTGCTGGTGCGTGAGCGGCTGGCCGAGGACGGGCTGGACACGGTGCCGGTCACGAGCGGCTCCAAGGGCCTGCACCTGTACGCCGGCCTCGACGGGGGGCTCACCCACGAGGAGGTCCGCGACTACGCCAAGGAGATCGCCGAGGAGCTCGAGGCGAGCCACCGGTCGCTGGTGGTCAGCCAGATGACCAAGGCGCGGCGGGGCGGCAAGGTGTTCCTCGACTGGTCGCAGAACACCGGCTCCAAGACCACGATCGCGCCGTACTCCCTGCGCGGTCGCGAGACCCCGACGGTCGCCGCACCGCGGACCTGGGAGGAGGTCGAGGCGGGCGCGGAGGACGTGCTCGGGCTCGAGCACCTGCGGCTGGACGAGGTGCTGGCCCGGGTCGGGGAGCTCGGCGACCTCTTCGACGCCTGAGCAGCCGACAGGGACGCATCGCAGCCACTGCCGGGACACGGCGGTCGATCCCGACCCACGAGGACCCCCTGGGTCCCGGGTCCGGTCGACGGCGGGCTGTGGCGCTGGCTGGGCCCGCTCCAGGTCGGGTCAGCGTGGTCCCGGTGCCCGGCCCGCCCGGTCGCTGGGCACCAGCTTCATCGACGGCCGGGGCTCGGGCGCTCCCCGGGTGAAGGCGTCGGCCGGGTCGCGGGCCCACTCCTCGGCCGTCTCCAGCAGCCCCTCGGTCCGGCGGTTCACGGCGTCGCGCCGCTCCGCGTCGAGGTCGTACGACGGCAGCGGTGCGTCGGCTCCGGCCCCGTCGTCGTCGACGCCCACCCAGCGGTCGTACGGCGTGGTGCCCGGCAGCACCGTCTCGTAGCCCGCCCGGAACGAGCCCAGGACGTCGGAGAACGCCGCCCCGGCGGTGCGGAAGCGCAGCCAGCGGTGGCGGTCCCAGCCCGGGGCGGGGACGACGCCGGGCTCGTCCCCGGCGTAGCGGTGCAGCAGCCGTTCGGCCGCGCCCGCGCCGCGCTCGGAGAGCGCCATCACCACCGGCTGCGGCATGTCGAGGTTGAGCCCGCCCTCGGTCCCGTCGTGCAGCACGGTGACGATCCGGTCGCGGTAGCCCGGCATCGCCAGCTGCGCCTCGTCGACCCAGGTGCGCGCGGTCTCCACGATGCTGCCGAAGAAGGTCAGCAGCAGCCCGAGCCCGCTGCCCTCCCACACCGTCTGGCGTCGCTCGACCTGCTCGTCGTCCTCGGGCAGGTCGGAGTTCTCTCGCTCGTCGGGGCTCTTGGGCCGGTCCGGCGGGAACTCCGCGAGGTTGATCGCGAAGGTGGGCCGCCGGGGGAGCGCTGCGTCGAAGAAGTGCAGCGGGAGGTTCGCGCAGATGCCGCCGTCGGAGAACCAGTTGACCTGTGCCTCGCGCGGGTCGAGCGCCGCGGCGGCGTCCTCGGGGGAGCACGCCGGGTCGGCGTCGAAGCGGGCGAGCGCCTGCTCCCGGCAGGTCCGGTTCGCCGCCCGGCGGTCGTCGTAGGCGTGCAGCGGCACCGCGGCGATCAGCCCGGGGAAGCTCAGGCTCATCCGCACCGCGACCACGACCGGCAGGTCGGCCGCCGCCGGGAACGGCAGCAGCCGGGGCTCGCGGCCCCCCGCGTGGAGCCGGTCGACGGCGCGGACCCAGTCGTCGCGGTCCAGCGGGGTCTGCGGCGTCGGGTCCGCGTGCTCCATCCGGTCCACGACCGCCGCCGGGAACAGCGTCCGGAAGTGGGCCGGCTCCCACCAGTACTCGTCGTCGACCAGCGGCATCGTCAGGGGCTGTCGACGGCTGAGGTTGGTGGTCATCAGCTGGAGCGTGACGCCGACGGTCCCGAGGTCGCCGAAGGTCACCGGCGGGTCCGCGACGGTGCGGCCCGCGAGGTGCTGGAAGGTCTCGTGCAGCCACGGCGTCAGCGCCGGGGTCGACGCGCCGGGCGGGGTGGCGCCGGTGGCGAGCCCGAAGCCGACCTCGGGCAGGTCGGCCACGTCCCGCAGCGCGCCGTACGCCGTGCCGGCGACCAGCCCGACGACGGCGAGCAGCAGCCCCGCGACCAGGCAGGCCCACGCGGCCGGTCCGCCCAGCACGAACCCGAGGACGACGAGCAGCGCGCCCGGGGCGGCGCCCGCGGCGGCGTACGGCAGCCAGGCGCGGAGCGCGGCCCCCGCCATCGCCGTCGCCCGGCCTCGGCCGGTGGTGCCCAGCCCGGCGGTGACCAGCGCGAACAGCCGACGCATCCGCGGGTGCGGCGCGAACAGCGTGAACAGCCGGCTGCGCCCGCCCTCGACCTGCTCGGTCAGCCGGTGGGGGAGCTCGGTCAGCTTCTCGAAGCCGCCGCTGGTGCGGCCGAGCTCGGCGCACGCCGCGGCAGCGGCCGCGATCGCCCCGGCGGACGCGCCGCCGACCGAGCGCAGCCGGTAGACGCGCGACAGCTCGGTGACCGCCAGCGGGTAGACGACCCCGCTGGTGATCCCGCCCTTCATCACCAGGTCGCACTCGAGCGGGGGTCCGGGAGGGGGAGTCGTCACGGGGTCTCCTTCGTCCCGCCACATCCTGGCCCCGCCCGGGCCTGGCTGGCTACTCCACGCAGAGGCAGAACGGGTGACCGGCCGGGTCGAGGAACACCCGGAAGGTGGTGCCCGGCTGGTGCTCGTGCCTGGTCGCGCCGAGCTCGAGCACCGCTCTCTCGCCCGCGTCGAGGTCCTCGACGTCGACGTCGAGGTGGAGCTGCTGCGGCCGCTCCTGGCTCGGCCAGGTGGGGGCGGCGTAGTCGTCGACGCGCTGGAAGCAGAACATCTGGCCGTGCTCGGCGCGGATCTCGGCCCAGCTGCCGTCGTCGTCGACCTTCACCGTCCAGTCGAGCAGGGCGCCGTAGAACTCCGCGAGCACGCGCGGGTCGGGGCAGTCGAGGACGGTCACGGGAAACTGTGCGATGGCCATGCCCCGACGCTAGACCTCCCCGCTGACAGTCGCTGTCCTCAGCGTCGGGCCCGGGACCTTCTGCGAGGCTGCGGCCGGTCAGCGGGCCTCGGTCCACACGTGGTCGATCTGGCGGGCGGTGGCCTCGGCGAGCGCGCGGTCGGCGTACCGCTCGACGAGGTGGAGGGCCATGGCGATGCCCGAGCTGATGCCTCCGGAGGTGACCAGGGTGCCGCTGTCGACCCAGCGGACGTCGTCGCGGACCTCGGCGCCGGTGGCGGCGAGCAGGTCGACGTCCTCCCAGTGGGTGGTGACGACGCGGTCGCCCACCAGGCCGGTGCGCTGCAGGAGGAACGCCCCGGTGCACACCGAGGCGAGCACCTCGGAGCGCGCGGCCAGCTCGCGGATCGCTGCGTCGGGGGTCGCGGCGTCGAGGTCGATCGCACCCGGTACGACGAGCACGTCGAGGTGCCCGGCGTCGGCGACCGAGGTGGTCGGGACGACCCGCAGCCCGCCGTACAGCTCGACCTGCTGCTCGCCCACGACCAGCACCTCGAAGGCGGGCTCGTCGCCGCGGCGTACGAGCAGGCGGTTGGCGGTCAGCAGCACCTCGTAGGGACCGACCAGGTCCATCCCGTCGCACCCGTCGAAGGCCAGCAGTCCGCAGCGGATCGTCGTCATGCCCGGGACCCTAGGGTGGGCCCCGGCCCGCCGGTCGACCCCCCTCGCCGGTCGACCCCCCCTCGCCGGTCGAGCCTGTCGAGACCCCCTCGCCGGTCGAGCTCCCTTCGTCGGTCGAGCCTGTCGAGACCAGCGATCCGACACCACCCACGCCGCACCCGTCTCGCAACTGCGCCTGCTGTGCGCTCGTGTGACTGCTGTGGCGTGGTTGTCCACAGATCGGGAAACGGGGGTTTGCGCAGGTCAGCGGCTGGGTGATCCTGCTTCGCATGTCAGTGGACGCGTCCGGGGTGCTCGACCTCGACCTGGTCGGGGTGCTCGACGAGCAGGTCCGCGCCGTCGTACGCCGGGACGGGGTGGACCCCCAGCTCGACGTGCGCCACGTCCGCCGGATCGCCGAGCAGGTGGTCCGCGAGCACGACGACCGCAGCCTGACCGGGGTGGTGTCCCCGGTTCCCGACCCCGACGGCACCGTCGAGGAGCTCGTCGCGCGGGTCTCGGGCTTCGGGCCGCTGCAGCGGTTCCTCGACGACCCGGAGGTCGAGGAGATCTGGATCAACGAGCCCTCGCGGGTGTTCGTGGCGCGGAGGGGACGCCACGAGCTCACCAACGTGATCCTGACCCGTGCCGAGGTGCAGGACCTGGTCGAGCGGATGCTGAAGTCGAGCGGGCGCCGCATCGACCTGAGCCAGCCGTTCGTCGACGCGATGCTGCCCCAGGGGCACCGGCTCCACGTCGTGCTGGAGGGCATCAGCCGGCAGTTCTCGGCCGTGAACATCCGCAAGTTCGTGCTCCGCGCTGCGCGGCTCGCCGACCTGGTCCGGCTCGGCTCGCTGACGTCGCAGGCGGCGCAGTTCCTCGAGGCGGCGGTGCTCGCCGGCCAGAACATCGTCGTCGCCGGCGCCACGCAGGCTGGCAAGACGACCATGCTCAACTGCCTGGCCGCGGCCATCCCCGGCGGCGACCGGATCGTGTCGGCCGAGGAGGTCTTCGAGCTGCGGTTCGGCCATCCCGACTGGGTGGCGATGCAGACCCGGCAGGTCGGGCTGGAGGGCACCGGCGCGGTCACGCTGCGCGACCTGGTCCGCGAGACGCTGCGGATGCGGCCCACGCGCATCATCGTCGGCGAGGTCCGGTCCGCCGAGAGCCTCGACCTGCTGCTGGCGCTCAACTCGGGCCTGCCCGGCATGGCCACGCTGCACGCCAACAGCGCGCGTGAGGCGCTGGTCAAGCTGTGCACGCTGCCGCTGCTGGCCGGCGAGAACATCTCGGCGCGGTTCGTGGTGCCGACCGTCGCGAGCTCCGTGGACCTCGTCGTCCACCTCGGCATCGACCTCGGCGGCACCCGGCGCGTCAACGAGGTCGTCGCCGTGCCCGGCCGCGTCGAGCACGACATCGTCGAGACCGAGCCGGTGTTCGTACGCCGGGACGGCGAGCTCGTCCACGCGGGCGGGATGCCGACCCGGCTGGACACCTTCGAGCGCGCCGGCGTGGACGTCCACCGGATCCTGCGGGGACCGGCCTGATGGGCGCGCTGCTCGGGCTGGTGCTGGGCGTCGGCCTGCTCCTGGTGTGGTCCTCCACGTGGCCCGAGACCGCGCCGCGGCCGGCGCGCGAGCCCCGGCTGCAGCCGCTGCTCGCCCGGGCCGGGCTGCCCGACGTCAGCGTGACCGGCTTCGTGGTGGTGTGCGTCGTCAGCGCGGTCACGGCCACGACCGCGGTGCTCCTGGCCTCGCGCACCGTGCCGGTGGCGCTGGCCTTCGGGGTGATGGGCGCCTACCTGCCGGTGGCGCTGCTGCGCGGCCGGGCCGAGCGCCGGCAGCGGGAGTTCGCCGAGGTCTGGCCCGAGGCCGTGGACAACCTGGCCTCGGCGGTGCGGGCGGGGATGTCGCTGCCCGAGGCGCTGGCGGCACTTGCCGACCGCGGGCCCGAGCCGTTGCGGCCGGCGTTCGCGGGCTTCGCGCTCGACTACCAGGTCGGCGGCCGGTTCGCGGTCGCGCTCGACCGGCTCAAGGAGCGCCTCGCGGACCCCGTGGGCGACCGCGTGGTGGAGAGCCTGCGGGTGGCGCGCGAGGTGGGTGGCGGCGACCTCGGGCGGCTGCTGCGAAGCCTGTCGGGGTTCCTGCGCGACGACGCCCGCACCCGCTCCGAGCTCCAGTCGCGACAGTCGTGGACGGTCAACGGCGCCCGGCTCGCCGTCGCCGCGCCGTGGCTGGTGCTGCTCCTGCTCTGCTTCCAGCCCGACGTCATCCAGCGCTACGCCACCCCGGCCGGGGTCGCGGTGCTGGCGACCGGCGGCGCGCTGTGCGCGGCGGCGTACCGCCTGATGGTGCGGATCGGCCGCCTCCCCGTCGAACGGCGGATCCTCTCGTGACCCCGCTCCTCGGCGGCCTGCTCGGCGGCGCGCTCGGCGCCGGCCTGTGGCTCGTCGTCGTCGCCCTGCTCGACGCCCGTCGTACGCCGATCGCGGTGCGGGTGCTGCCCTACCTCCGCGACCTCCCGCGGCCGGCGTCGCTCCCGGCGCCGCCGGCGTCCTCCAACGCCTTCGCCGGGGTCTTCGGCCCGCCGCTCCAGGCCGCCGGTCGCGCGGTCGAGCGGGTGCTGGGCGGGTCCGTCTCGGTGCGCCGCCGCCTCGAGCGGGCCGGGCTGGAGACCGACGTCGCCCAGTTCCGGGTCGAGCAGGTGGTCTGGGGGCTGGTCGCGTTCACGCTGGCGGCGGTGCCGTCCGGGCTGGTCGCGGTGGCCTCGCCCGAGCGGTCGGTGCCGCTGCTGATCTTCTGCGCGATCGCGTTCGTCAGCGGCGTCCTGCTGCGCGAGAACCGGCTCAGCGCCCAGGTCGCCGCCCGCGAGCGGCAGATCCTCCAGGAGTTCCCCACCGTGGCCGAGCTGCTCGCCCTCGCCGTGGCCGCCGGAGAGAGCCCGGTGGCGGCGCTGGACCGCGTCGTACGCCGCTCGCGGGGCGAGCTGTCGAGCGAGCTGGCGCGGGTGCTCGCCCACGTCCGCACCGGTACGCCGATCACCCGCGCCTTCGACGAGATGTCGGCCCGCTCCGGCCTGGCCGTGGTGTCGCGCTTCGCCGAGGGCGTCGCCGTCGCGGTCGAGCGCGGCACCCCCCTCTCCGACGTCCTGCACGCCCAGGCCGGCGACGTCCGCGAGGCCTCGCGCCGCGCCCTGATCGAGACCGGCGCCCGGCGCGAGGTCCTGATGATGGTGCCGGTGGTGTTCCTCGTGCTGCCGGTCGTCGTGGTCTTCGCGTTCTGGCCGGGCCTGGTCGGCCTGCGTCTGGTCGTGCCCTGACCGCCCCACCACCCGATCCCACCGTCACCCACCCTCTGGAGGAGCCCGTGCGACACCTACCCACCCCGCTGCGGCGGCTGCGACACGCCCGCGACGAGCGCGGTGACGTGCCCGGCTGGGTCCTGATCACCGTGATGACCGCCGGACTGGTCGCCGGGCTGTGGGCCATCGCCGGCTCGCAGCTGGGCGCGATGTTGCGTGAAGCGCTGGCCTCGGTCTCGGGCTGAGCCCGACCGCCGGCGCCGCGACGAGGCCGGCGCGGCCGTCGTCGACTTCGTCCTGGTCAGCATGGTGCTGGTGCCCCTGGTCCTGGGACTGGTCCAGGTCGGGCTGGTGCTGCACGTGCGCAACACCCTGACCGCCGCGGCGACCGAGGGGGCGCGGTACGGCGCGACGGTCGACCGCGGGCCGGCCGACGGGGTCGCCCGCACCCGCCAGCAGGTGCGCGGCGCGATCGCGGACCGGTTCGCCCGGGACGTCTCGGCGCGACGCACCACCACCGGCGGCGTGCCGACCGTCGAGGTCCGGGTGCGCGCCGTCGTGCCACCGCTCGGGCTGTGGGGTCCCGGCGTCTCGCTCGACGTCGAGGGCCACGGCGTCCAGGAGCCGCTGCTCGAGGGCCCGCCGTGAGGGCGCGCGACGAGCAGGGCACAGCGGTGATCGAGTTCGTGTGGCTGGCGATCCTGCTCCTGGTCCCGCTGCTGTACGTCGTGCTGACGGTCTTCGAGACCCAGCGCGCGGCGTACGCCGCCTCGGCCGCGGCACGCTCGGCGGGCCGGGCCTTCGTGACCTCGCCCGACCAGGCCTCGGCGTACGGCCGGGCGCAGGCGGCCGCCCGGCTGGCGTACGCCGACCAAGGGCTCAGCGATGCCCCGCGGGTGCAGATCACCTGCAGTCCGTCGCCCCGCGACTGCCTGACGCCGGGGTCGGTGGTCCGCGCCGAGGTCCGCTCCGCGGTCGACCTGCCGCTGCTGCCGGCGGTGTTCGGCTCGCAGACGCCGGCGATCCGGCTCCAGGCCGACCACCAGGCGCCGTACGGCACCTTCCGCGAGGAGCGCCCGTGAGCCGCCCCCGCGACGAGCGTGGCTCCATGACCCCGCTCATCATCGGGTTCACCGTCGTGGTGGCCCTGGTGGTCGCCGTGGTCGTCGACGCCTCCGCGGCGTACCTGCGCCGGCAGGGCCTCAACGCCACCGCCGACGCCGCCGCGCTGGCGGCGACCGACGGGCTCCAGGGCGAGCAGGTCTACACCGAGGGGCTGGGTCGGCGGGCGCAGATCGACCCCGCGGCCGCCCGGGCGTACGTCGCCGCCTACCTCGCCGCGAGCGGCGCCTCGCGGCGCTTCCCCGGCCTCTCGCACTCGGTCCGCACCACCGGCGACACCGTCGTCGTCAGCCTGGCCGCGCCCACCGACCTGCCGCTGCGCGTGCCCGGGGTGGGGGAGCAGGTCCGCATCACCGGTGAGGCCGCCTCGGTCGTCGTCGTCTCCGACTGACCCGAGGAACGATCAGCTCGCCGCGCACGACGTGCCCCCAGGCGGGGCAGCCGGCCGTCCGACCGCGAGCTGATCGTCGCTCGGGTGCCGCTCCTCGGGCACCGTCCGCCCCGTGGGAGCCTGCCGCACATGAGCTGGCAGATGCGGGGCGTGGGACTGGTGCTGCGGGCGACCCGCAAGCCGCGGATGGCGACCGCGGCGCGGGCCCGCAAGCGGTTGGCCGAGCCCAAGGCCGACCCGGCGCCGCCGCAGCGGTTCCGCGACCGGCACCACGTGACCGAGACCGAGGTGGGCGGGTTCCGCGTCTACCGCGTCGAGCCGCAGGGCGCGCCGGTGAGCACCGTGGTCTACCTGCACGGCGGCACCTACCTCTCCGAGATCGCACCGCAGCACTGGGCGCTCGTCTCGGCGGCGGTCGACGCGGGCTGCCGGGTGGTGGTGCCGATCTACGGCCTCGCGCCCGACCACACCTGCGACGAGGCCTACGCCTTCCTGGTCCCCCTGGTGCAGGACCTGACCGCCGAGGTCGGCCCCGTCGTGCTCGCCGGCGACTCGGCCGGGGGTGGCCTCGCGCTGGGGCTGGCGCAGGTCCTCCGCGACGCCGGTACGGACACCGCTCGGCTGGTCCTCGTCGCACCGTGGACCGACGCCACGTTGACCAACCCCGACATCGACGCCGTCGACGACCCGTGGCTCTCCACGCCCGGCGCACGCGAGGTGGCCCGGGTCTGGACGCGCGACGGTGACCTGCGCGACCCCCGCGTCAGCCCGCTGCTGGGCCGGCTCGACGGGCTGCCGCCCCTCACGGTCTGGATCGGCACCCGCGACTCGCTGCACCCCGACACGCTGCTCCTGGTCGAGCGCTGCCGCGAGGCGGGTACGCCGGTGACGCTGCACGTGGCGCCGGGTGCTGTCCACGTGCACCCGCTGACCCCCACCCCCGAGGGTCGGACCGGCACCCGCGAGGTCGTCGCCGCGCTGGCCGGGACGGTCTAGCTAGGGCTCCCAGCGCAGCAGCTCGCCGGGCTGGCACTCCAGCACCTCGCAGAGCGCCTCCAGGGTGGAGAAGCGCACCGCCTTGGCGCGGTTGTTCTTCAGCACCGCGATGTTGGCCGGGGTGACCCCGACCCGCTCGGCCAGCGTGCCCACCGACATCTTGCGGCGGGCCAGCATCACGTCGATGTCGACGACGATGGGCATCAGATGACCCCGTCCAGCTCGGTCTGCAGGTCCCGGGCCTCGGCGTCGCGGTCGACGGCCTGCACGAGCAGCGCCCGCATCACCACCACGAGCAGCGCCACGCCGGCGACCAGGCCGGCCAGGCCGCCGACCAGCAGCACCACGCCGGGGGCGACGGCCTCGCCGGGGGCGAGCAGCACACCGAGGCCGAACAGCAGCAGCGAGGCCGCTGCGACCGCGCCGATCACCACGTCGACCCAGCGGAAGGCGGCCGCGGAGAACACCGTGCCGCGCCGCACCATGGTCAGCAGCCGCCACACCGCCAGCATCGCGACCTGGATCGTGACGATGCCCAGCACGACCACCACGAACAGCGACAGCCGCAGGTCGAGGACCTCGGGACCGGCGCCGTCGAGGTCGCGCCAGGCCAGCGGCACGAGCAGCACCTGGACGAGGAGGGAGCCGACGAGCCCGCAGGCGAGCACGGCGCGGAGCGCGAGGACGGTGAGTGCGTGCATGGGAAAGGCCTTTCGATCGAGTGACGACAGGAATCTATCGTTTTTCGATCGGTCCCGCAACGTCAGCCAGGCACGTGCGCAATCGTGGCGTCGACGGCTGCGAGCACCTCGGGGGTGATCTCGGTGAGTCCGTGGTCGGCGGCCGCGTGGCGGGCCACCTCCTCGAGCAGCAGGCTCTTCTCGGCGTTGACGAAGCTGGCGGCGCAGCCGGGCATGACGTCGCCGCAGGCGAGACGGAAGATCATCGGGGGCTCCTGGGTCCGGGGGAGGGGAGGCGCACCCAGAACACGGCGCGCTCGTCGTCCTGCTCGAGCCCGATCGTGCCGCCGAGGGCGACGCTGAGGGCGCGGGCGAGGTAGAGACCGGTGGAGACGCCGGTGGCGTCGTCGTTGCGGTCGAAGGGCTCGAAGAGCGCGTGCAGGGTGCGGGCGGGGATCGGCTCCCCGGTGCGTACGACGCGCAGCTCGACCCACGCCCCGGTGTCGCACACCTGGAGCTCGCGACGCGTCGGCGCGGGGGACGTCGCGGCGGCCGCCCACAGGTCGCGGACCACCCGGGCGGCCAGGCGCGGGTCGGTGTGCACCCGGGCGTCGAGGTCGCCGCTCGGCGCGGCGTGGCCGTCGGGCACCAGCTCGATCGCCGCCACCGACCGGCAGCTGACCTGGAGCCGGCCCAGCGACGCGGCGGCGAGGTACTCCACCTCCTGGGTGCGCTCCGCGAGCAGCGCGAGCGCGGCGCCGAGCTTGCCGACGGTCGCGGCGGTCATGTCCTCGGGCAGGTCGCCGTCGGCGAGGATGTCGGTCCAGCCCTGGGCGACCGCGAGCGGCGTACGGATCTCGTGGGCGAAGGCGGCGAGGAACCGGTCACGCTGCTGGGCCAGGCCCGGCTCCGGGCGGTTGCCGAGCCCGGCGGCACCGGCCTCGGTGAACAGCCGCACCCAGCGGTGCACCACCGCTGGCTCGAGCCCGGCGCCGCGGGCCACCGCGGCGACGCCGGCGCCGCGCATCACCTGCAGGACGCAGTCGAGGCGACGGTCGGGCTGCGGGTCCTCCGCCACCGAGGGTGCCGTGCCCGTCCCGGGGTGCTCCGTGGGTCGTGCCGTCATCGCCGTCCTCTCCTGCCAGCCGTCCGGACCGGAGCGTGGCAGCCGGGACGCGTGGCACGTGGGTGAACCGGCAACCGGATCGGGGGTGGACTAGAGCATCCGCGTGACGGTGCATGAGCGACCGCGACCGGGGTAGGCCGCGGGGCTCAGTGCCCGGCGAGGTTCTTGTTGACCGCCCGGGTGAGCCAGGCGGGGGAGAAGCGCGAGCCGAGCGCCATGGCGCGGGTCTGGTTGCCGACCGTGAAGTGGACCTGCTTGACCAGGCGGCGCGGCAGCGGCGGCTCGATGGCACCCACGATGGCGTCGGCGACGTCCTGGGGGCCGAGCCTGATGCCGAGCCGGTCGGTGGTGCCGGTGCGGATGTCGGCGGTCATCGCGGTCTGCACGTAGAGCGGCCAGATCGCGGCGACCCGGATGCCGTGGCGCCTCCACTCGATGTCGAGGGCCTCGGTCAGGCCACGGACGAAGAACTTGGTGGCGCTGTAGTTCGCGATCTCGGCCTGGCCGTAGATCGCGGAGGCCGAGGCCAGGTTGACCGCCACCGACCCGGGCGTCGCCCTGAGGTGGGCGAACGCGGCGTGCAGGCCGTTGACCACGCCCTTGGTGTTGATGTCGATCTCCCGGTGGTGCCGCGCGACGTCGATCTCCTCGAACCGCCCGGCCAGCAGGACGCCGGCGTTGTTGACGATCGCGTCGAGCCGACCGGTCTCGGCCACGAAGCCGTCGACCCGCTCGGCGAACTGCGCTGCGTCGGTGACGTCGAGGCGGCCGGTCAGCACGCGGCCGGGGAGCCCTCCGGCCTCGTCGGCCAGCGTCGCGAGCCCGGTCTCGTCGAGGTCGAAGGCGCCGACGGTCCAGCCCCTGCCTGCCAGGGTGAGGGCGGTACGACGGCCGATGCCGGCGGCGGCCCCGGTGATGACGACGGTGCGGGAGGTGCGGCTGCTCACGATGTGACTCCTCGGTAGGTTGCCCCTGTTCCTACCCCCGTCGCGAGACCGTGCAACGTGAGTCCCGTCTCGCGGACGTCGTACACGTGTTCGAATCAGTGGCATGATGGTCCGGTGCGAGGCGGCTACGGGACGGGCGACCACGGCACCCTGGCCGAGCGGGTCGCGGGCCGGCACCAGCAGCCCGACCCGCCGGTGCCGAGCACCCCGGCGCGACACTGCCGCGTCGACGGGGAGCCCAGCCTGCTCGTGGAGTGGTGCCGCACCGAGCGCGGCTGGGAGGGGCGGGTGGTCTCGGTGCTGTGGATGGACGCCGTCGGCTGGGTGACCGTCGCGCGCTGGCTCCCCGCCAGCGACATCACGCCCGTCCCGTAGCCTGTCGGACTGTGGCAGCCACCGACTTCGACTCCGAGATCAAGCAGCTCCAGGCGACGATGAAGACGATCGGCTCGGTGCTCGACGTCGACGACATGCGCCGCGAGATCAAGGACCTCGGCGAGCAGGTCGCCGCTCCCGACCTGTGGGACGACCAGGCCAACGCCCAGAAGGTCACCGGCAAGCTCAGCCACCTGCAGGGCACCCTCGACCGGTTCGAGGGGCTGTCGGGCCGCATCGAGGACCTCGGCATCCTCGTCGAGCTGGCGCAGGAGGAGGGCGACGCCGACTCGATGGCCGAGGCCGAGGCCGAGCTGCTCAAGCTCCACAAGTCGGTCGAGGCCCTCGAGGTCCGCACCCTGCTGTCGGGGGAGTACGACGTCCGCGAGGCCCTCGTGACCATCCGCTCGGGCGCCGGCGGGGTGGACGCGGCCGACTTCGCCGAGATGCTGCTGCGGATGTACACCCGCTGGGCCGAGCGCCAGAAGTACGCCGTGGAGGTCTTCGACACCTCCTACGCCGAGGAGGCGGGCCTGAAGAGCGCCACCTTCGCGGTGCACGCGCCCTACGCCTACGGCCACCTCTCGGTCGAGGCCGGCACCCACCGGCTGGTGCGGATCAGCCCCTTCGACAACCAGGGCCGTCGGCAGACCTCCTTCGCCGCCGTCGAGGTGGTGCCGGTGCTGGAGCAGACCGACGAGATCGACATCCCCGACGAGGACATCCGCGTCGACGTCTACCGCTCGAGCGGCCCCGGTGGCCAGTCGGTCAACACCACCGACTCCGCGGTGCGGCTGACCCACATCCCGACCAACACCGTCGTGTCGTGCCAGAACGAGAAGTCGCAGCTGCAGAACAAGGCGAGCGCGATGGTCATCCTCAAGGCCAAGGTCCTCGCCATGAAGAAGGCCGAGGAGCGCGCCCACATCGACTCGCTGCGCGGTGACGTGCAGGCGAGCTGGGGCGACCAGATGCGCAACTACGTGCTGAACCCCTACCAGATGGTCAAGGACCTGCGGACCGAGCACGAGGTCGGCAACCCGCAGGCGGTCTTCGACGGCGACATCGACGGCTTCCTCGAGGCCGGCATCCGCTGGCGCCGCGGCGCGGAGCAGGCCGGCAGCAACTGACCCGCTGCGCGACTGGGTGCGACCGGCCGCCGGGCCGAGCCGGGTTGCCCGTCGTACGCCGGGTGCCGTCCTAGTCTGTCCACGCGCCTTCTCGAGCTCGTCCTTGCTCATGCTCGACCGGCCCTCGACGTCCTTCTTCCTGGCCTCCTCGTAGAGCTGGGCCTTGGTGCGACCGCCCGCGCCGGAGTGCGAGCGCAGCCCGCCGCGACGTCCCGAGGAGATGTCGTCGGTCGAGGTCGTGCTCGCCTGCTCGGACTCCCCGGCCCGTGCCCGCTCCTTGTTGACGGTGCGGGCCGCGATCTCCTCGGCGGTGTCCTCGTCCTCGCCGCGGTCCACGAGCCCGTCCTTGACGTGCTCGTACTGCCGCTCGCGCTTGTCGCTCCAGGCCTTCGGCACGGCTGCTCCTCTCGCAGGGTCCGTCTCCGGCGTACCCGGTCGACGAGCGGCTCACGCGCTCAGCGGCGCAACCACCACTCGAACCGCTTGGTCATCCACGGCAGCAGCGCGTACGTCATGATCGGCGTCGCCACGAGGGTGGTGACGAAGGTCCGCACCACCAGGGCGAGCTCGAGGCCGGTGGCGGAGAGCAGCGCGCCGAGCACCAGCGAGAGCGGGAAGAACGCCAGCCAGATGACGGTCGCCTGCTTCCAGCGCGGCGGGGCGGGAGCCGCGGGGCGCAGGTCCTCGACGTCGCGGGACGTCGGCTCCTCGAACCACCCCTCGATGCCCGTACGCCGCTCCACGCGCGACTCGCCGACGAGCCCCTGCGCCGAGCCCAGCCACCACGCCCGCTGCGGGGAGGACTCCCAGGCCTCCAGCGACGCGTGGTCGGCGAACCGGTAGAGCATGTGCCAGGCGTCGGACCCGGCCGCCGGGCGGACCCAGCCGGTGCCGAGGAAGCCGTCGAACCGCTCGGCCAGCGACGAGCCGGCACGCACCCAGGCCACCATCTGGGCGGCGTTCTCGGGGGCCACGTGGCGCACGATCGAGACGGTCACCGCCCCGGTGCCCGTGCGCGCCCCCGACCTCGTTCACCGGGTCGGGTCCTCGCTGACCTGCACGACGAGCTTGCCGAAGTTGGCGCCGGTGAGCAGCCCGCGGAACGCCTCGGGGGCCGACTCCAGGCCCGGCACGACGTCCTCGCGGTAGCGGACCGTGCCGTCGGCGACCCAGCCCGACATCTCGCGCACGAAGTCGCGGCCGTGGGAGGCGGTGAACTCGTCCTGGATGAAGCCACGGACGGTCAGGCTCTTGCGCAGCACCAGGCCCATGAAGCCGGGCAGCCGGTCGGGTCCCTCGGGTGCGGCCGTGGCGTTGTAGGAGGACACCAGCCCGCAGACCGGGATCCGGGCGTAGGTGTTGACGTGGCGCAGCACCTCGCGGGTCACCGGGCCGCCGACGTTCTCGAAGTAGACGTCGATGCCGTCGGGCACGGCCGCAGCCAGCTCGTCGGCGAAGTCGGGGGAGCGGTGGTCCAGGGCGACGTCGAAGCCGAACTCCTCGCTCAGCGCCGCGCGCTTGGCCTCCCCGCCGGCGATGCCGACGGCGCGGGCCCCCCTGGCGCGGGCGATCTGGCCCACGGCCGAGCCGACCGGCCCGGTCGCGGCCGCCACGACCACCGTCTCGCCCGGCTGCGGCCGACCGATCTCCAGCAGGCCGGCGTACGCCGTGAAGCCGGGCATGCCGAGCACGCCCAGCGCGGTGGAGATCGGCGCGCGGGACGGGTCGAGCCGGCGCAGGCCGGTGCCGTCGCTGATCGCGTGGGTCTGCCAGCCGGAGTACGACAGCGCGACGTCGCCCACCGACCACTCGGGGTGGCGCGACTCCTCGACGACCACGACGGTGCCGCCCTCCATCACGTCGCCGACCCGGACCGGGGCGGCGTACGACGGGGCGTCGCTCATCCGACCGCGCATGTAGGGGTCGAGGGAGAGGTAGACGACCCGCAGCAGCAGCTGGCCCTCGGTCAGCGCCGGCAGGTCGACCGGTCCGATGTCGTACGTGTCGTCGCCGGGCTCGCCGACCGGGCGGCGGGCGAGCCGCACCTGGGTGGACCGGACGGGGGACTGGTCGGAGGGGGTCATCCCCCCAGGATGCCCCCTGCGGCCGTGTCCCTCAGGACGCGGTGTCGAGGGAGTTGACGAGGGTCACACACCACTGCTCGGCCCGCTCGTCCTCGACGTCGGGACCGTCGAGCTCGCAGGTCAGCCAGGTCTGGCCGAACAGGCCCGCGTGACGCACCCGCCGCTGCCCGTCGGCCTCGCAGACCTGGAGCAGCGACGGCGACCCGAACCCGGGCCCCTGCGGCGTGCTGCAGCCGCGCTCCCGCCCCGCCTGCCGTACGACGCCGCGCGCCAGCGCGGGCGTGACCGGCCGCGCGAACACCCACGCCCGGGCGGTGACCTCGCCACGCGTCCAGGCGCAGCCCAGCTCCTGCACCACCTCGGTGGCCGAGCCCGGCTCGGTGGTGGCCCCGGGAGAGACCAGGTCGAGCTCGTCGCCGTTGCCCCACGACGTGCCGTCACCGGCGGGGCCGCCGAGCGTCGCGGCCACGTCGGCCTCCGGCACCAGCGAGCAGAACGCGATCCGCGGGAGCTCGACCGAGGCGGTCCCGAGGTCCGCGATCGGGGTGGGGGAGGGCGCCGCCGCGGGCTCCTCCTCGCCCGAGGAGCAGCCGGCGGCGACGAGGAGGGCCAGGGCGACCACGGCGCCAGCGGCGGCGCGCCGGGCCGAGGAAGCGCACATGCGGGCAACCGTAGGGCCCAGGACTTAGCGTTGCCAGCGGTCGGACGCAGCGTCTGCGTGCCCCTGACATCCCCGACACCGGCCCACCTCCGCCGTGATCAGATTCGAGAACGTCACCGCCACCTACCCGGGCCACCGCGCCCGGGCGCTGGACCGCGTCAACGCCATCATCGACGAGGGCGAGTTCGTCTTCCTCGTGGGCGAGTCCGGGTCGGGCAAGTCGACCTTCCTGCGGCTGGTGCTGCGCGAGATCCGCGCCAGCCAGGGCGAGGTGTGGGTCGGCGGCCGCGAGCTGGGCAGGATGCGCGGCTTCCGCGTGCCCCGGCTGCGGCGTGAGATCGGCACCGTCTTCCAGGACTTCCGGCTGCTGCCCAACAAGACGGTGGCCCAGAACGTCGCGTTCGCGCTCCAGGTGATCGGCAAGCCCAAGGCGCAGATCAACCGGCTGGTGCCCGAGACCCTCGAGCTGGTGGGCCTGGACGGCAAGGGCCGCCGGATGCCCGACGAGCTCTCCGGCGGCGAGCAGCAGCGCGTCGCGATCGCGCGGGCCTTCGTCAACCGGCCCAAGATCCTCATCGCCGACGAGCCGACCGGCAACCTCGACCCCGCGACCAGCAGCGGCATCATGAAGCTGCTGGACCGCATCAACCGCACCGGCACCACGGTGCTGATGGCCACCCACGACGTCGAGATCGTCGACCAGATGCGCAAGCGCGTCATCGAGCTCGACGGTGGCTCGGTCGTGCGCGACCAGCTGCGCGGCGTCTACGGCCACACCTACTAGGAGTCCGCTCGTGCACCTGCGCTACGTCTTCTCCGAGACCCGCACCGGCCTGCGCCGCAACGTGTCGATGTCGATCGCCCTCGTGGTGACGATCTTCGTCTCGCTCACGCTGGTCGGCATGGGGCTGCTGCTGAACTCCCAGGCCGACAAGGCCGAGCGGTTCTGGGGCTCCAAGCTCCAGATCACGGTCTTCATGTGCAACCAGAACAGCCAGGTCCCGACCTGCGAGGGCGAGGTGACGCCGCAGCAGAAGGCGGCCATCGAGGACGTGGTCCGGACCAACGACGAGGTGTCGTCGTACTACCTGCAGACCAAGGCCGAGGCGTTCGAGACCTGGAAGCGGGTCTACCTGTCCAAGGACAAGTCCGAGCAGGAGATCTACTCCACGGTCACGGCCAAGGACATGCAGGAGTCCTACTGGATCAAGCTCCAGGACCCCAACGAGTTCCAGGGCATCTCGCAGGCGCTCGCCGACCAGCAGGGCGTGGCGGCGGTGCGCGACCTGCGCCAGGTGCTCAAGCCGATCTACTTCTGGATGGAGGTCATGAAGTGGGGGGCGATCGCGGTCGCCGGCTTCCTGCTCCTGGCCGCGATCATGCAGGTCGGCAACACGATCCGGATGGCGGCGTACGCCCGGCGCAAGGAGATCGGCATCATGCGGCTGGTCGGGGCCTCGCGCCTCTACATCTCGCTGCCGTTCCTGATCGAGACCCTGGTGGCGGCGCTGATCGGCGTCGGGCTGGCGGCCGGCACGCTGCTGGTGTTCATGTACGTCGTGATCTACGGGATGCTGCGGCCCACCTCCAACATCGTGGAGTGGGTCGACTGGCAGGACTCCTTCCTCGCCATCGGCGGGGTGGCGGCCCTCGGCCTGGCGCTGACGCTGCTGCCGACACTCGTGATGACCCGCAAATACCTCAAGGTCTGACCCCGGTCGGTTACGGTCACCGGGCCTACTTCCCCAAAGATCGGCAAACCCGGTGCATCGTCGCTTCCCCAGGACGGCCCTCACCGCGATCCTGGCCCTGTCCAGCCTCGCCGTGACCGTCCCGCTGGCCTCGGCCGACGACCTGCGCGACCGCGAACGCGACGCGCGGGGGGAGGTCCGCTCGGCCCAGGACGACCTGCAGGAGTCCTCCGAGCAGCTCTCCGCAGCCGCCCGCAAGCTCGAGGCGGCCCGGGAGCGGCTCGCCGGGGCGCAGCGCACCCTGGCCACCGCGCAGTCGCAGCTGGCCGAGGCGCGGCGCCTCGACCAGGAGATGCAGGCACAGCTCGAGGCCGCCGAGATCCGGCTCCAGCGCGCGCAGGCGGCGCTGGAGCGGGCGCGTGAGCGGGTCCGGGCGCAGCGCGCCGACATCGGCCGGCTCGCGGCCAACATGTACGTCAACGGCGACCCCCAGCTGATGGGTCTCGCCGTGGTGCTCAACAGCCAGGACCCCGCCGAGGCCACCAGCCAGCTCAACACCGTCGACTCCCTGATGAGCCGCCAGGACCACACCCTCGAGGTGCTGCGCGAGGCACGCGCCGCGATGGTCGCCGAGGAGCGCAAGGTCGAGGCCGCCCGCGCGGTCGTCGCCGAGCAGCGCGCCGCCGCCGCCGCGAACCTCTCGGTCCGCCAGGGCCTCGAGCAGCAGGCCGCCGCCGCCCGCACCGAGGTCGCCACCCTGGTCAAGGGCCGCGCGGCCGCCACGGCCGAGGCCCGGCAGGCCCGGGCCGCCGACTCGGTGCAGCTGCGGGCGGCCGAGCGCCAGGCCCAGAAGATCCGGGCCCTCATCCTCGCCCGCGCGGCCCGGCAGCGCGGTGGCTTCAGCGGCGACGCCGGCAGCTTCCTGCAGCGGCCGGTCCCCGGTGGCGTCACCTCGTCCTACGGCTACCGCGTCCACCCGATCTACGGCTACTACGGCCTCCACGACGGCACCGACTTCTCCGCGCCGTGCGGCACCGCCAACCTCGCCTCCGGCACCGGCACCGTGATCTCCCGGGCATGGTCGGACGTCTACGGCAACCGGCTCTACCTCGACGTCGGCCAGGTCAACGGCCAGAACCTCACGGTCGTCTACAACCACCTCAGCTCCTACACCGTGGGCACCGGCCAGCGCGTCGACCGGGGCCAGGTCGTCGGCTACTCCGGCTCGACCGGCTGGTCGACCGGCTGCCACCTGCACTTCAGCGTGCTGCTCGACGGCGACCCCGTCGACCCGATGCGCTACCTCTAGGCCAGCACCCGAGGCCGGCGCGCACCGCTGGCACGACCTGGGAGGATGGTCGGATGGTCAAGGAGCAGGGGCAGAAGCTCGTCGCGCAGAACCGCAAGGCGCGCTACGACTACCACATCGACGACACCCTGGAGGCGGGCCTCGTGCTCGTCGGCACCGAGGTCAAGTCGCTGCGGGCCGGTCGCGCCACCCTGGTCGACGGGTTCGCCGAGGTCGAGCACGGCGAGGCCTACCTGCACGGCGTGCACATCCCGGAGTACACCCAGGGCACCTGGACCAACCACGAGCCGCGCCGGGTCCGCAAGCTGCTGATGCACCGCGCGGAGATCGACAAGCTCGAGCGCCGCGTCAACGAGCGCGGCTACACGCTGATCCCGCTGTCGCTGTACTTCAAGGACGGTCGCGCCAAGGTGGAGCTGGCCCTGGCGCGGGGCAAGAAGTCCTACGACAAGCGCCACGCGATCGCTGCCCGTCAGGCCGACCGCGACGCCCGGGAGGCGGTGGGTCGGCGGCTGAAGGGAATGGGCTGAAAACGCCCACGCCGCGCGTCGCGGGTTGGGACCATCGAGGATGTCCTCCCGCCCCCTCGCTCTTCTCGCCGCCGCGGCTGTCGCCGCGGGCACCCTCGCCGCGACCCTGGCCCCCGCGTCCGCCAGCACCGGGGGCTCGCCCGACGGCGCCGCCCACCCGGCCACCGGGCTGCTGCTGGTGTACGCCGACGGCGTCCGCACCCGCTGCAGCGGCACTCTCCTCACCCCGACCGTGGTGCTGAGCGCCGCCCACTGCTTCGACGGTGCCGACCGGCAAGGTCGGCATCACCTTCGACTCCCACATCGCCGACGAGGCGCCGGTGCCGATCCGCTCCGCGGCAGACCCTGCGGCCGGCTACACCGCCGCCGAGCTCGCGGCGACCGGCCTCGCGGCCGGTGACGCCTTCGGTCCACCCCGACTACGCGGGCCTGGAGGACCTGGACAGCTGGAACGACGTGGCCGTGGTGGAGCTCGACCAGCCGGTCGCCGACGTGGTGCCGGCCATGCTCGCCCCGGTCGGTCGGCTCGACTCCATCGCCAAGAACCGGCTGGCCACGACCGCGTTCGTCGCCGTCGGCTACGGCTCGGAGGTGCGCAAGCCCGCGACCGGCCCGCGGAAGGCGACGCCCGAGACGTTCCCGCTGCTGCGTCGCACGGTGACCATGCCGGGCCAGAAGCTGACCCCCCAGGTGCTGCAGACCAACGGCAACACCAACCGGGGCGGTGAGGTCTGCGTCGGCGACTCGGGCGGACCGGTGCTGCTCGACGAGCAGGTCGTCGCCGTGACCAGCTACAACAACGGCAGCGGCACCAAGTGCCGCTCGGTGCAGGGGTTCCAGCGGGTCGACGTCGTGGGAGTCCGGAGCTGGCTGGCAACCTTCGGGGCGTGAGCCCCACCGAAGGCCTGTTCGCCCCCGACGAGCCCGAGGTCGCGTCCGTGTGGCGCGACCTCGGGCTCCCGGGGCTGTTCGACGTCCACGTCCACTTCCTGCCGCAGCCGATCCAGGACAAGGTCTGGGCGGTCTTCGACCAGGCCGGGCCGAAGATCGGGCGGGAGTGGCCGATCCGCTACCGCACCAGCCACGACCACCGGGTCGCCCAGCTGCGCGCCCACGGCGTACGCCGGTTCTCGGCGCTGCCCTACGCCCACCGCCCCGGCGTGGCGACCTGGCTCAACGACTGGGCCCGCGACTTCGCGACCGAGGTCGAGGAGTGCCTGTGGTCGGCGACGTTCTACCCCGAGCCGGGGGTCGCCGACTACGTGCGCACGCTCGTCGAGGACGGCGTCGAGGTGTTCAAGCTGCACACCCAGGTGGGGGAGTTCGCCCTCGACGACCCGCTGCTCGACGAGGCGTGGGGCGTGGTCGAGGACGCCGGCGTCCCCGTGGTGACCCACGTCGGGTCGGGCCCGGTCGGCAACGCGTTCACCGGCCCGGCGTACCTGCGCCGCCTGCTGGAGCGCCACCCCCGGCTGCCGGTCGTCGTGGCCCACATGGGCGCTCCGGAGTACGCCGAGTTCCTCGCCCTGGCCGAGACGCACGAGCACGTCCGGCTGGACACCACGATGGTGTTCACCGCGTTCTTCGACGGCGACGCGCCCTACCCCGACGACCTGCTGCCGCGGCTGGCCGACCTCGGCGACAAGGTCCTGCTGGGCAGCGACTTCCCGACCATCCCCTACCCCTACCGCGAGCAGCTCGACGGGCTGCTGGCGCTGGGGGAGCGCCACCCCGGCCTGGGCGAGGACTGGCTGCGCCGGGTGCTGTGGCACAACGGCGTCGAGCTGTTCGGGCTGGGTGGGCCGCGGCCCTGAGACCGTCGGGCCGGCGGGGAATGCCGATGTCCGCCGCCGCGGTTACACTGGTGCTGCACAACTCAAGAGGGGCTGATTGGTTTCGACTGGGGACGTTTGTCCCAGGAGAAGCGGGTCGAGAAGCCAACGTCATCTCGTAAACGTCCGTTGGAAACCACAAGTGCCGACTCCAATCGCACTGACTTCGAACTCGCTGCCTGAGCAGTGATCGGAGCGTCAGACCGGGCACCTGCCCTCGTCCCGGACCCTGACGTCATCTAGAGGGCTTGCTGATCGACTCCTGTCAGGAGGGTCGATCGGGACTTTTTCCTGACTGGGCCCGTCGGCGACCTGTTCGTGGGAGCGCCGGGGCCGAGAAAAGCGACATCACGAACTGCACCCGGAGAAGACCTGGCACGGCGCTCTAGGACGCGGGTTCGATTCCCGCCAGCTCCACCACCATCACAGCCCTCATGAGGAGACGCCCCGTGGCCACGGCCCCGGGGCGTCTCGCACGGCGTGTCGCAAGCCCGGTGTGCGGAGCTCGCACCCGACGGACGATCAGGTCGCGACCAGCGGGACCGTCCCACGACCGGGGGGCCGAGGTCGGTACGCCGAACTGATCGTCGTTCGGGTCCGCGGGCGTGGGCTCGGGCTACCCCTCGACGAGAGTCCTCCCACCGCCTCATCACGGCTCACGGTCGCTGCCCAGGATGCTGCCCATGACGACGACGACCCTCCGCGCCACCGCTGCCGCCGCCCTCGCCGCCCTGGTCCTCACCGGGTCCGGCCGCGCGAGGTGCGGCGGGCAGGCCTTGTCGGCCACCAGGTAGTACGAGCCTGCGCGGCCGATCGGGCGCGCACGTGTCAGGTCGATGTCAGCCCGCCTGCGCAGGGTCTAGTCCTCTGCCGAACCACCTCAGGAGGAACACCATGGACCGCACTCGCTCTCGCCTTGCTGCTGGCCTCGCCTCACTCACGCTCGCCTGCGCCGGCCTTGCCGGTGGCGGCGTTGTCGCCGCGAGCCCCGCCGAGGCCGTGACCGTCACCGCGACCGTGCACAACTTCTTCTACTGCTCGAACCAGACCGGCAAGTGCCGACAGACCAACGGGCCCTACAAGTCCTGGATCCCGACCACGTGCCAGTGGACGTTCGCGACCTACTGGACCGGCACCTCCACCGGGGTGTGCGACTACTGGAGACGCTGAGACCGCGGCCGCGATCTCGTCGCGTCACCGCCACGCGAGGCACGCGCCCGTGGGATCGGCGGGCCCGTCGTCGCCGGCCTGGCGAGGCCGAGGACCTCACGCACGGCGGCGACGGCCGTCACCAGCGGCGGCGGCTGCTCGGGGCGAGGTCCGGCCAGGCTGGCGATGCGGGCGAGGTCGTCGGACGAGAGCGGCATCCCGTCCGCCGCGTCAGCCAGCGCCCAGGCACCCTGCGTGAGGACGGTCCGGGCGGCACCGTCGTGCACCGAGGCCAGGGCGGCTACCGCTGATGCGCAGGCGTTCCGGTCATAGGTCAGCAGGAGGCGGGTGGCGTCTCGCAGCTGGTGCGTGGCCGCAGCCACCTGCCCGGCGGTCAGCAGCACCAGGCCCAGGTCGCGGCGCCCGACGGCTGCGTGGTGCAGGTTGCCGGCCTGCTCGGTCAGCGCCAGCGCCGCAGCCAGGTCGTCAGCCTGCTCTGCGCGACCCTGGTCGATGCCGAACCGGGCGACCTCGCCTGCGATCAGCGCCTGCTGCTTCGGCATCGCGGTGCCGGCTGCCCGCTCCTGGGCCTGCGCCAGCAGCAGGCTCATCTGCGGCGCGTCCAGACGACCGAACCGCGCCGTCACACAGGCGAAGTACGTCGCGTTGGAGGCGTTGTCGATGTCGCCCACCGACGCGAACCTCGCCGCCGCCTCGAGGCACAGCGACATCCCGTCCAGCGGACGGCCCCGTGGCAGGCACGCCATGCCGTCGAGCTCGGTCATCAGGGCGTCGTACCACTCCGAACCGGCCAGGCGGCCCACCGCCTGCGCCTCGGCCACGCAACGCTCCATCCCGGCGAGGTCGCCGCGCCAGCCTTCCACCACCGCCAGCTGGGCATGCGCGGTGCCCCAGACGTCGGTGCCGCGAGCGTCAGCCTCGTCGAGCAGCCTCACAGCCTGGCGGGCGAGGTTGCCGTGCGCTGCGATCCACGCCAGACCGCGGCTGCCCTGGAGCGAGACGAGGGCCCGCGCACGGCGTACCGGGTCGACCTGCGTCACCTCGAGCGTGCTCAACGCGAGGGAGATCCAGCGGTGCCCCTCGACGCCGCGCCCGGTCACGTCCCAGACGTCGCCGAGGGCCACCGCCAGGTCCAGCAGCTCGTCCGGGTCCTCCCTCGCGCACCACCTCAGCAGCTCCTCCAGGTTCGACCATTCCGCGGCCGCAGCTCGCAGGGCCTGCGGCTGGGGGGTCTCGAAGTAGCTGGACCGCACCAGCCCGTGCAACCAGCGGTCGAGTGCCGACATCGTGGTGCGCAGCTCGTGGGGGGTGAACCACGACGACCGCGCGTCGACCACGGGTTGGAGGGCGCGGTACCGCATCCCGTCGTTGCCGGCCGTGGTGACCAGCAGTGAGCTCGACACGAGCTCGCGCAGGACGCGCGAGCGCCTGACCGCGGCGGACGGGTCGTCGACGGCCACCCGCGAGTCCGCCGAGACCGTGCTCATCACCTCGGCGAGCTGGTGTGACATCCCACCTGGGAGGTGGACCGCACGCCGGAACAACGCGGCGGCCTCCCCCGACAGGTGGAGCACGGCCTCGTTGACCGCGCTGGAGACCGGGTCCGTGGCTGCCCCCGGGGCCGGCCCCGTGGTGGCGCTCGCCGAACTGACCGACGCCGGCACAGCCCGCTCGCGGGCAGCGAGCATCTCGATGGCCACGGGGAGCCCGCCCGCCGCCGTGGCCACGGCGCGGGCCTGGGTCTCGGTGGCTCGATCCCCGAGCAGCTCGAGGGCCAGCTCCACGGCGGTGCCCTCGAGTGGACCGCCCGGTGCCGGCTGGGGGAGCGGGAGCAGCGTCAGCACGCGTTCCTCGGTGAGGCCCAGCGGCTGTCGGCCGGTGACCAGGACGGTGAGGCCGGCGACGTCGCTGACGAGCAACGCCACCATCTCGGCGGTCTCGGCCCCCGGGAGGTCGGCGTTGTCGAGCACGAGCATCGTCGGCGCCTCGCGCAGTGCGCTGCGGACTACCTCCAGCACGTGCGCGCTGCCCTCTTCCGCGGGAGCCAGGGACAGCTCGGTGGCCACACGGCCGAGGAGCCCGTCGCCATCGGCGCCCCGCAGGTCGACCCAGCGCGCACCACCCGCTCGACCGCGCGTGCTCAGCCAGGCGGCCGCCAGTGCGGTCTTGCCCAGCCCGCCCAGTCCGACGACGCTGACCACCCGGCTGCGGGCGACGAGGAAGTCCAGCTCCGCGAGCTCGTCGACGCGGCCGACGAACGCGCCCGCACGTCCTGGGACCGGGACGGTCGCTGCGCGACGTACGGGACGGAGCAGGCCCGGGTCCTGGCGCAGCACGGCCTGGTGGGTAGCCCGCAGGTCCGGACCCGGATCGATCCCGAGCTCGTCGGCCAGGGTCCGACGCGCCTCGTCGTAGAGCTCCAGAGCGGCCGCTTGCCGCCCTGCCTGCACCATGGCCCGCATTGCCAGGCTCCAGCGGTGCTCGCGGGTGGGACAGGCGCGCGCCAGCCGCACGATCTCGTCGCCGTGGTCGTGACCGTGGCCCAGGGTGACCGCCAGGGTGGACCACTGCTCCTCCAGGCCCAGGTGCCCCAGCTCGATGCGGCGTATGACGCCTGCCAGGGCACTCGCGTCGGCCAGCTCGCCCCAGGGGCGTTCCCACACGGCTCGCGCTCGGGAAGCCAGCTGCAGGGCCGTGGTCGCGTCCGTGGAGGCCGTCGCCTGCGCAGCCAGCACCAGCTCCTCGTAGTCGGCCAGGTCGAAGGAGTCGGGGTGGATGGCGTACCCCTCCGGCGTCGAGCGCAGCCAGTCACGATCGGGCCCGGACTCGTGACCGACCAGCTTGCGCAACCTGGCCAGATGGGCGTGCACGGCGTTGGCCGGGTCGGTGGCCACGGACCGGCGGTCCCAGAGAGTCTCGGCGATCCGCTCGACGCCCACCGGCCGCCCGACCTGGGCCAGCAGCAGACCGACCACGAGGCGACGCTGCGCACCTCGCACCGGGACGGGTCGGCCGTCCACACTGAGTCGGACCCCTCCGAAGACGTGTGCTCGCAGCCCGATGGCTGGATCCGGACCGCCGCCCGCTGCACCGCGCACGACGTGAGTCTGTCAGCAGATCAGGGGTCGCGGACCAGCTCGGAGGCGTGGTCTCGATTGCTGACGCGGAGCGGTCCGCACTGGTGTGCTGAGTTCGCACCCGACGGACGATCAGTTCGCGACCAGCGGGACCGTCCCACGACCGGGGGCCGAGGTCCGTACGCCGAACTGATCGTCGTTCGGGTCCGGGGGCGCGCAGCCCTCGCTGCCCTGGTCCTCACCGGGTGCGGTGCGTGACCGCGGACTAAGCCTGGGGCCTGACCGACTCAGCCGAGGCCGACGGTGCGCAGCATCCACTCGATGTCGGCGTCGTGCTCGCCGCGCTGGTAGGGCGGCGGACCCGGGTCCTGGGTCGCCACCATGTCCTCGGGAGCGACCGGGTCGGGGAGCTGGGCGTACTTGCCGCGCGGGGTGACGGCGGGTGGTGCGACGGGCTCGGCCACGGCTACCTCCTGAGGTGCGTCCAGCGTACTCAGGCGACGCAGCGACCGGTGCCGCCGACCGAGGCGGTGCCGGTGCCGGCGTCGAGGATGAGCACCAGCCGGGTGCCCGCGCGCTGGAACAGCACGGTGCTCTCGCCGCGGTAGGACACCGCCCAGCCGCGGCTCTCGTAGCGGTCGCGCAGCGGGTTGCCGGCCACGGCCCGGGCGGCGTCGCCCACCTCGACGCGCACGGTGTACGCCACCCGGCGACCCTCCTCGCCGGCCTGGTCGCACTCGACCAGCTCGTCGCGGGACGGCCGGGGCCGTCCGCCCACCTCGGCGGCGAGCGCGTCCACCTCGCTGCGGGCGGTCGCGGCGGCGTCCTGGACCTGACGGCGGTAGCCGGGGTCGTCGACGTCGGGACCACCGCACCCGGCTCCGGCCAGCAGACCGCAGGCGAGCAGCAGCCGGGCACGGGGTCGCATGGTCCGACCCTAGGCCGGACCGGCGAGCGGGCTCAGCAGTCCGTGCAGGTGCCGAAGATCTCCAGGGTGTGGCTGACGTCGCGGAACGCCGACTGCTCCGCGACCGCGCGGGTCCATCGCTCGACCGCCGGGCCCTCGATCTCCACGGCGGTCCCGCAGGACCGGCAGACCAGGTGGTGGTGGTGCGTCGCGCTGCACCGGCGGTAGCTGCTCTCTCCCGCCTCCGTGCGCAGCGAGTCCACCTCGCCGGCGTCGGCGAGCGACTGCAGCGTGCGGTAGACCGTCGAGAGCCCGACCCGGGCGCCCTGGGCCTCGAGCTGGGCGTGGATCTCCTGCGCGGTGCGGAACTCCGAGGCGCTCTCGAGTGCCGCGGTGATCGCGCGGCGCTGCCGGGTCGGTCGGCCGAGCGCGGGCTCAGTGCTCGTCATAGTGACGTCCGTGGGGGGCGTGACGGTGCCCGTCGTGGACGTAGTCGACGTGGTCGCCGTGCTCGACGGCGACGTGGCCGCAGGCGGGCCCGTGGTCGTGGGGGTGGGGGTCGGTCTCGAGGTGACCCTCGGGGTCCAGCTCCACGAACGGCGCCCGCAGCCGGGCCCGGTGGCGCAGCCACACCCCGACGGGCCAGGTCGCGATGAAGCCCGCGAGCGAGAGCAGCACGATCGCCGGGCCGGGGGCCACGGTCGCGGTGCTCGACACCAGCGCCGAGACGGTCAGCCCGCCCACCGAGGCGGCGGCGCCCAGCACCATGGCCGCGGCCAGCGTGCTGCGGAAGGTGCGGCTCAGCTGCTGGGCGGTGGCGACCGGCACCACCATCAGGGCCGCGACGAGCAGCAGCCCGACGGTGCGCATCGCGACGGTGACGGTGACGGCCGCGAGCACCGCGACGAGCAGGTTGTACGCGCGGACGCGCAGCCCGGCGACCCGGGCGAACTCCTGGTCGTGGGCGATCGCGAACAGCTGCGGCGCGAGTCCGACCGCACACAGCACCACCACGGCCGCCAGCGCCATGGTGACCAGGATGTCGCCGCGCGAGATCGTGGTGATCGCCCCGAAGAGGTACTCCTGGAGCCGGGCCGCGCTCTGGCCGCCCAGCCCCGTGATGAGCACGCCGCCGGCGAGGCCGCCGTAGAACAGCAGGGCCAGCGCGACGTCGCCGTTGGTGTGGCCCAGCTCGCGGACCACCTCGATCGCGACGGCGCCGAGCACCGCGACCGCGACCGCGGTCCAGGTCGGGGACGTCCCGGTCAGCAGGCCCAGCGCGACGCCCGTGACCGCGACGTGCCCGATGCCGTCGCCCATCAGCGCCATCCGCCGCTGCACGAGGTAGGTGCCGATCGCGGGTGCGGCCAGGCCGGTGAACAGCGCAGCGATCAGCGCGCGCTGCATGAAGCCGTAGGTGAACAGGTCCATCAGCCGCGCTCCAGCGGGGCGGCGACGTGGGGCGCGTGGTCGTGGCGACCGCGGTGGCCGGCGGTGCCGGGGGACCGGTCGTGCCGGTCGTGCTGGTCATGGTGGTGGTGGGCGTGCGGCTCCCCGAAGGTGGGGTCGTGCACCTCGTGGTCGCCCAGCGGCGCCCCGTCGTAGACCACCCGGCCGTCGCGCATCACCACCGCCCGGGTCACGAGCGGCGCCAGCGGGCCGAGCTCGTGGGCGACGAGGACGATCGTGGAGCCGCGGTCCTTGAGCCGCCCCAGCGCCTCGGCGAGGGCCACCTGGTTGGGCAGGTCGACCCCGGCGGTCGGCTCGTCGAGGAAGAACAGGTCGGGCTGGCCGGCCAGGGCGCGGGCGATCAGCACGCGCTGCTGCTGGCCGCCCGAGAGCTGCGAGATGCTCTCCTTCGAGCGACCGGCGAGGCCGACCACCTCGAGCGCGTCGTCGATGGCCGCCCGGTCGGCACGCGAGAGCGGTCGCAGCAGCCGGCGCCGGGTCAGCCGGCCGGAGGCGACGACCTCCCACACCGAGGCAGGTACGCCGCTCGCCGCGCCGCTGCGCTGCGGGACGAAGCCGATCCGGTCGCGGTCGGCGAGCTCCTCGGGGGCGTGGCCGAAGACGCGGAGCCGCCCGCCGGTCAGCGGCAGCAGCCCGGTGATGGCGCGCACCAGCGTCGACTTGCCCGAGCCGTTGGCACCCATCAGCGCGACGAAGTCGCCGGTGCGCACGGTCAGGTCGATGTGGCGCAGCACCGGGCGGCCGCCGAGGGCGACCGCCCCGCCCTCGAGCCGCACCGGCAGCTCGGGGTCGTCGTGCGTGGTGGAGGGGGTGGTGGTCACCGGCAGCCGTCGGCCTTCTGCAGCGCCGCGAGGTTGGACCGCATCAGCGAGAGGTAGTCCTGGTCGGCGGTCTGGTCCGAGAGACCCTCGATCGGGTCCAGCACGGCGGTCTCGACGCCGCTGTCGCGGGCGAGCGACTCGCTGAGCCGGGGGCTGACGAGCCGCTCGGAGAACACCGTGGTGATGCCGTCGGTGCCGATCAGGTCCTGCAGCCGCGCGAGGTCGGCCGGGGTGGGTTCGGCGCCGGGGGAGAGGCCGGCGATGGGCTCCATCGTCAGACCGTACTTCTCCAGGTAGCCGAACGCGTCGTGGGAGACCACCACGGTGCTCCGCTCGCAGTCGGCCAGCCCCTCGGCGTACGCCGTGTCGAGGTCGGTCAGCTCGCCGCGCAGCCGCTCGGCGTTGGCGGCGTACTCGTCGGCGTGGTCGGGGTCGGCCTGGGCCAGCCGGTCGGCGACCGCGTCGGCGAGCCGGGCCATCCGCTCGGGGTCCTGCCAGAAGTGCGGGTCGACGTCGCCGTGGTCGTGGCCCTCCTCCTCGGCGTGCTCCTCGGCGCTCTCGCCCGCGTGCTCCTCGCCGGCGGGGAGCAGGCCCACCACCTCGGCGGCGTCGACGACCTCGCCGGTGGCGTTCTGCTCGACCGCGTCGTCGACGGCGGGCTGGAAGCCGGACTCGACGACCAGCACGTCGGCGTCCACGATCCTCGCCGTCTCGGCGGGGGCGATCTCGAGGTCGTGCGGCTCGCCGCCGGGCCTGGTCAGGTTGGCCACCTCGGCGCGGTCGCCGGCGACCTCCTGGGCGACGTACTGGAGCGGGTAGAACGCCGCGACCACCTGGAGCCCCCCACCCGACCCGGACCCGCCGCCGTCGTCGGACAGGGCGGCGCACCCGCTCAGGGCGGACGCGGCCAGCAGGGTGCCGGTGAGGGTGGCGGGGAGGAGTCGGCGCATGACAATGATTCTCAGTTGCAATGAGAATCATTGTCAAGTCGACCGGGAGGTGGCCCGGAAGGGCTCGCCGGCGCGACGTACGCTGCGGCACGTGCTGGTGGTCAACAGGTTCCGCGTCCCCGACGACCCCGAGCAGGGCGGGCAGGACACCGCCGCGTTCCGGGCCGACCTCGAGGCGGCGCACGCGGTGCTCGCGGAGCAGCGCGGCTACGTCTCCGGCGACCTGGGTCGCAACGTCGACGACCCCACGCTGTGGACGATGGTGACGCGCTGGCGCGACGTCGGCAGCTACCGCCGCGCCCTGTCCAGGTACGACGTGAAGGTCGGCGCGGTGCCGCTGCTGAGCCGGGCCGTGGACGAGCCCTCGGCCTACGAGGAGCTCGACGGCGAGCTCAACGAGTGGCGGCCCCGAGACCTCGGCTGAGCACGAGGTCGGGCGTCGCTAGGGTGGACCCTTCGCCCATCGCAGCCAGCGACCGGGCCCGCCGTGACCCAGGAGTCCCACCCGTGGCCAAGCCGCCCCCCACGACCGTCGACCACGTCGTCTCGCTCGCCAAGCGTCGGGGGTTCGTCTACCCCTGCGGCGAGATCTACGGCGGCACCAGGTCCGCCTGGGACTACGGCCCGCTGGGCGTGGAGCTCAAGGACAACATCAAGCGCCAGTGGTGGCGCCAGGTCGTGCAGGCCCGCGAGGACGTCGTGGGGCTCGACTCCAGCGTGATCCTGCCGCGCGAGACCTGGGAGGCCTCCGGCCACGTCGCGACCTTCAGCGACCCGCTGACCGAGTGCCAGTCCTGCCACAAGCGGTTCCGCGCCGACCACCTCCAGGAGGAGGCGGCCGAGAAGGCGGGCAGGAAGAGCGGCGCGGAGGTCGACCCCGACCAGGTCTCGCTGGCCGACCTCGCCTGCCCCAACTGCGGCACCCGCGGCGCATGGACCGAGCCGCGGCAGTTCTCCGGCCTGCTCAAGACCTACCTCGGCGTGGTCGAGGACGAGAGCGGCCTGCACTACCTGCGCCCCGAGACCGCGCAGGGCATCTTCCTCAACTTCGCCAACGTGGTGACCAGCTCGCGCCGCAAGCCGCCGTTCGGCATCGCCCAGATCGGCAAGAGCTTCCGCAACGAGATCACGCCGGGCAACTTCATCTTCCGCACCCGTGAGTTCGAGCAGATGGAGATGGAGTTCTTCGTCAAGCCCGGCGAGGACGAGGAGTGGCACCAGTACTGGATCGACGAGCGCACCCGCTGGTACGTCGACCTCGGCATCGACCCCGACAACCTGCGCCACTACGAGCACGCGCAGGAGAAGCTCTCCCACTACTCCAAGCGCACCGTCGACATCGAGTACCGCTTCGGCTTCGCCGGCTCGGAGTGGGGCGAGCTCGAGGGCATCGCCAACCGGACCGACTTCGACCTCAAGACCCACTCCGAGCACTCCGGCACCGACCTGTCCTACTTCGACCAGGCCGCCGGCGAGCGCTACCTGCCCTACGTCATCGAGCCGGCGGCGGGCCTGTCCCGCAGCCTGATGACGTTCCTGGTGGACGCCTTCACCGAGGACGAGGCGCCCAACACCAAGGGCGGGGTGGACAAGCGCACCGTGCTCAAGCTCGACCCGCGCCTGGCCCCGGTCAAGGTCGCCGTGCTGCCGCTGAGCCGCAACGAGGCCCTCACCCCCAAGGCGCGCGCCCTGGCCACCGAGCTGCGCGCGCTGTGGAACGTCGAGTTCGACGACGCCGGCGCGATCGGTCGCCGCTACCGCCGGCAGGACGAGATCGGTACGCCGTACTGCGTCACCGTGGACTTCGACACCCTCGAGGACGGCGCGGCCACGGTGCGCGAGCGCGACACCATGTCGCAGGAGCGGATCAGCCTCGAGGGGCTGCGCACCTGGCTGGGCGAGCGACTCCTCGGCTGCTGAGTCGGCAATACCGTCCGGAGGGGCGGGCGTCCGGGCACAATGACCGTCGTGCCCACGCCCGCCCGTCTCGCGCCACGCCCGTCCTGGCGCCTGGTCCTGCCGCTCGTCGTGCTCGCGCTGGTCACGGCCGGCTGCGGGGGGTCGGGCGCCGACGACGAGCCCAGCCGGGCCGCCGCCTCGCCCTCGACCGACCTGCCCACCGGTGGCGTCGAGGTCCCGTCAGGGGTCACGCCCACCCAGGCCGGCACCGAGCTGTCGTTCGGCGAGAAGGCGACGGTCGCCTACCAGCCCAACACCTCCAAGGCCTCCGTGCTCGACCTGACGGTGCAGAAGGTGCAGGCCGGCCGGATCGCCGACCTGTCGGCGTTCCAGCTGGACGCCGCCACCCGCCGGTCGACGCCGTACTACGTCACGGTGCGCGTGGAGAACGTCGGCACCGGCGACCTCGGCGGTGCGGCCGTCCCGCTGTTCGCGGTGGACGGCGCCGACAGCCTGATCCAGCCCTCCACCTTCACCAGCGCCTTCGACCGCTGCCCCTCGACGCCGCTCCCGGCGGAGTTCGCCGCGGGTGCGACGACCACCGGCTGCCTGGTCTACCTGCTGCCCGACCGGGGCGAGCTGACCGCCGTCAGCTTCCGCCCGCTCCAGGACTTCGAGCCGATCACCTGGGACGGCACCGTGCAGCCGGCTGCGAGGAAGAAGGCCCGCCGCTGACCGCTCGGCCGCGGATTTGGGCGGTCCTGCCCGCCGGTCCCACACTGGTGCCGTGACGACGTACGCCGCCGGGAGCCCTGCCGCCGCCGCTCCGGTGCTCCCGCCGCTGCGGCTCGGCTCCCTCGAGGTGACCACCCCGGTGGTGCTCGCGCCGATGGCCGGCGTCACCAACGCGGCCTTCCGCCGGCTCTGCGGCGAGCAGGGCGCGGGTCTCTACGTCTGCGAGATGATCACCAGCCGCGGCCTGGTCGAGGGCGACGAGGCGACCACCCGGATGCTCGTCTTCGACGAGGCCGAGGAGGTCCGGTCCGTCCAGCTCTACGGCACCGACCCGGCGTACGTCGGCAAGGCGACCGAGATCCTGATCAGCGAGCACGGCGTGGCCCACGTCGACCTCAACTTCGGCTGCCCGGTCCCCAAGGTGACCCGCAAGGGCGGCGGCGCGGCGCTGCCGTGGAAGCGACGGCTGCTGGCCGAGATCCTCGAGGCCGCGGTCACGGCCGGCGAGCGCCACGGCGTCCCGGTGACGATGAAGACCCGCAAGGGCATCGACGAGGACCACCTGACCTACCGCGACGCCGGCCGGATCGCCCAGGAGTCGGGCGTCGCGGCGATCGCGCTGCACGGGCGCACGGCCGTGCAGGGCTACTCCGGCACCGCCGACTGGGACGCCATCGGCGACCTCGTGCAGCACGTCGACATCCCGGTCCTCGGCAACGGCGACGTGTGGGAGGCCTCCGACGCGCTGCGGATGGTCGAGCAGACCGGTGCCGCCGGCGTGGTCGTCGGCCGCGGCTGCCTCGGCCGCCCCTGGTTGTTCCGCGACCTCGCCGACGCCTTCGCCGGCCGCAGCACCACGACGCTGCCGACGCTGGGCGAGGTGGCGGGGATGATGCGCCGCCACGCCGAGCTGCTCGCGGGCCAGCAGGGGAGCGAGGAGTGGGGCTGCAAGGAGTTCCGCAAGCACGTCGCGTGGTACCTCAAGGGGTTCCCCGTCGGCGGCGACCTGCGCCGGTCGTTGGCCCTGGTCAGCGGCCTGCAGGAGCTCGACCGCCTGCTCGACCAGCTCGACCCGGCCGCACCCTTCCCGGTGCTGGAGCTGGGCACGCCGCGGGGCCGACAGGGGTCGCCGCGCAAGGGCGTGGCCCTGCCCGAGGGGTGGCTCGACGACACCGACGGCACCGCCTGCGTGGTCCGCGAGGACGCGGCGGAGACCACCGGCGGCTGACCCCCGACCGGGCCGGTGCCCGCCCGGGACGTGGCGAGGCTCACGTGTCCTCCCGGGGACCTCGATTGGCCTCGGCCGCGCGCCGCGTGGTGTCATCGTCGGATTGCCCTGACCCCCATCGTGAGGATCGACCGTGCCCCGAGGCCGACACAGCCTGGTGCCCACCACCGTCCGCGGACGCACCCTGGCGCTCGTGACCGCCCCCCTGGTCACCGTCGCCGTGGTCGCCACCGGCGTCGCCGCCGGTGACCCCGACCGCGCCACCGCTCCTGCCGCCGCCGCCATCAGCGCCCCGCGGGCCACCGCCACCGCCCAGCCGACCGAGGAGCGCTCGCTCGGCACCTCCCGCTCCCAGGAGCGGGTCCCGCTCGTCGACCAGCGCCCCCCGGAGATCGTCCGGGCGCTGTGGACGACCGCCCCGCTCAAGCTGCGCGTCAAGCCCGCCGAGGGCAGCCGCTCGGTCGCGACGTACCCCGAGGACCGCCGCATCGGCGTGACCGGCGAGCGTCGCGGCGGCTACGCCGAGGTCGTCCACGACAAGCAGTCCCGCTGGGTCACCGCGTCGTACCTCAGCAGGAAGAAGGTCGTCGAGAAGGCCCCCGAGCCCGCGGCCGCCTCGGGCGGCTCGAGCACGGGCTCGGGCTCCTCCGGCGTCAGCGGCGCGCCCTGCCCGGACGGCTCGGACATCGAGGCCGGCCTGCAGCCCGCCGCGGTGAAGGTCTACCGCGCGGTGTGCAACGCCTTCCCCTCGCTCTCGGCGTACGGCGGCCAGGACGGTCACGGCGAGCACGTCAACGGCCAGGCCATCGACTTCATGGTGAGCGGCTCGGTGGGCGAGCAGGTCAAGGACTACCTGTACGCCAACCGTGCGGCGTTCGACCTGTTCGACATCATCTGGTCGCAGAGCATCTGGACCATCGAGCGCTCCGGCGAGGGCTTCCGGTCGATGGAGGACCGCGGCTCGGCCACGGCCAACCACTTCGACCACGTGCACATCAAGGTCAACTGACCGCTCCCCGCGCGGGGAGCGGCCGGGCCTAGAGGCCCAGGTCGCTCCCGCGCAGCCGGCGTACGCCGTCCGGCGGGCCGTCGAAGCGCAGCCCGCGGTGCTGGTCGCGACCGAACAGCAGCATCGCCACCTCGACCGGCTCGCCGCTGACCACGACCGGCTCCTGCCCGGCGCGCAGCGTCGTGGCGCGGTCCTGCCCGTCGCGCCCGGCACCGGGCCACCGCAGCTCCACCGGGACCCCGGCCGGACGCACCAGCGCCCTGCCCGCGACGGCGAGCGACCGCCAGACCGCGCGCTGCTCGGCCTCGGCCAGCTCCCGCGGCGTCCAGCCGTCCTGGGCCCGACGGACGTCCTCGTGGTGCACGAGGAACTCCAGGCTGTTGACCGCCCGGTCGATGGCCGGCACCGCGGTCGGCGACCAGGCCGGCGGCCCGCCGCGGACCCGCTCCACCAGGGCGGTGAAGTCCTGCCGGGCGAGCCGGCGCGAGGCGCGCTCGGTCAGCCCGGACAGCGGCGGCAGCACGATGCCGGCCGCCCCCACCGGGTGGCGCTCGCGCACCAGCAGGTGCACGACGAGGTCCTTGACGTCCCAGCCGCCGCACAGCGTCGGGGCCGACTCGCCGGCCTCGAGGGCGGAGTTGCACAGCGCGGCCCGCTCGGAACGGGACAGGGGTTCCATGCCGGCGATCCTAGGGCGGCCCCGCTACCCCGGCAGGGGCCTGCGGTGACCGAGGTGCGGAATGTCGGTGGGCCTGCCTAGGGTTGGAGACCTTGTGCCGAGTCCCTCACCCGCCGACGCCCGCAGCGCGGCCCACGCCCCCGGAACCCCACCGGCGTCCTCCCGACGGAGGTCGGGCTCCAGCCTGGGCTCCGGCTTCCGCGTGCTGGGCGTCGCGATCCGCCGCGAGCCGTGGGTCTTCACGCTCTCCACGCTGGGCAGCGTGCTGTTCGGAGCGCTCACCGTGGCCGACGCCTGGGTGCTCGGCTGGGCCACCGACAGCGTGCTGCTGCCCGCCTTCGACACCGGCACCACCACGACCCGCGGCCTGGTCGCGATCGTCGCGCTGTTCGTCGGCGTGGCCATCCTGCGCGCCGTCGGCATCGTCGCGCGGCGCCTGGGCGCCGGCATCATGCAGTACCGGATGCAGGCCGCCTACCGACGCGAGGTGACCCGCCAGTACCTCACCCTGCCGATGTCGTGGCACCAGCGGCACCCCACCGGCGAGCTGCTCTCCAACGCCAACTCCGACGTCGAGGCCGCCTGGGCCCCGATCGCGCCGTTGCCGATGGCGGTCGGCACGCTGGCGATGATGGTGATCGCCGTCGGCCAGATGCTCGCGACCGACCTGGTGATGGCGGTCGTCGGGCTGCTGGTCTTCCCGCTGGTGATGCTGGCCAACGTCGCCTTCCAGCGACTCTCCTCCCCGATCTACACCCGCATCCAGGCGCTGCGCGCCGAGCTGAGCGAGGTGGCGCACGAGTCCTTCGACGGCGGCATGGTCGTGAAGACCCTGGGGCGCGAGGAGCAGGAGACCGCGCGCTTCGCGGCCAAGGCCCAGGTGCTGCGCGACGAGGGCATCCGCGCCGGCCGCATCCGGGCCGCCTTCGACCCGTTCCTCGAGGGCCTGCCCAACCTCGGCGTCCTGGCCGTGCTCGGCGTCGGTGCGCTGCGCGTCGGGTCCGGCGACGCCGGCGCGGGCGACGTGGTGACCGTGGCCTACCTGCTCACCATCGTGGCCTTCCCGATCCGCTCGATCGGCTGGCTGCTGGGGGAGTTCCCGCGCTCCGTGGTCGGCTACGACCGGGTCCACCGGGTGCTCGACGTGGTCAGCGACACCACCTACGGCACCACGCGTGTCCCCGCCACGGCGTCCGGGGCCCGCCTCGAGGTCGAGGCCCTCGACTACCGCCACGACCCCGAGCAGCGGCTGCTCGAGCAGCTCAGCTTCGACCTCGCCCCCGGCCGCACCGTCGCCGTGGTCGGCGCCACCGCGTCCGGCAAGACCACCCTGACCTCGCTGGTGACCCGGCTCGTCGACCCGGCCGCCGGCACGGTGCGCCTCGACGGCGCCGACCTCCGCGACCTCGCGCCCGGCGAGCTCGCCGAGCACGTCGCGCTGGTGCCGCAGAGCGCGTTCCTCTTCGACGACACCGTGCGCGGCAACGTCACGCTCGGCTCCGAGGTGCCCGACGAGGACGTGTGGGAGGCGCTGCGCACCGCCCAGGCCGACGGCTTCGTCGCCGCCCTGCCCGCCGGGCTCGACAGCCGGCTGGGGGAGCGCGGCACCTCGCTCTCGGGCGGCCAGCGCCAGCGGCTCTCGCTCGCGCGGGCGCTGCTGCGCCGACCCCGGCTGCTGGTCCTCGACGACGCCACGTCGGCGGTCGACCCCGAGGTCGAGGCGCGCATCCTGGCCGGGATCCGGCGCCACGGCGGGGGCACCACGATGCTGGTCGTCGCCTACCGCAAGGCCACCATCTCGCTCGCCGACGAGGTGCTGTTCCTCCAGGACGGCCGGATCACCGACCGGGGCACCCACGCCGCGCTGCTGACCCGCAACCCGGCGTACGCCCACCTGGTCAACGCCTACGAGACAGCGCCGCCCGACGCGGTGCCCGCACCCGCCGAGGGGGTGACCCGATGAGCACCACCGCCGACGAGCGCGCCGCCGAGGAGCAGCCCACCGCGGCCGGCACCACGATGGACTCCGGCGAGGACATCGGGGCCTGGGCCACCATCCGCAGCGGCCTGCACCACTCGCCCGAGCTCGCCCAGGGCTTCCGGCTGACGCTGCTCCTCGCCCTGCTGGGCACGGCCGGCCGCGTGGTCGTCCCGATCGCGGTGCAGCAGACGCTGGACCGCGGCATCAACGCCCCGGGCGGCATCGACTACGGCTTCGTGTCGCTGATGGCGGCCCTGGCGGCCGGCGCGATCGTGGTCACCGGGGTGTCGTCGTACTTCATGACCGCGCGGCTGTTCACCGCCGCCGAGCGCGGCCTGGCCACGCTGCGCGTCAAGGCGTTCCGCCACGTCCACGACCTGCCGCTGCTCACCCAGGACACCGAGCGCCGCGGCGCGCTGGTCTCGCGCGTCACCAGCGACGTCGACCAGGTCTCGCAGTTCGTGGTCTTCGGCGGCATCTTCGGCATCATCAGCGTCGGACAGGTGCTGCTCGCGACCGTGGTGATGCTCGTCTACTCGTGGGAGCTGACGCTGCTCGTCTGGGTCTGCTTCGCCCCGCTGTTCATCTCGCTGCGCTACTTCCAGCAGCGGCTGTCCACGGCGTACGGCGTGGTCCGGCGCTCGGTCGGCACCATGCTCTCGGTCATCTCCGAGCCGGTCGTCGGCGCCGTGACGGTCCGCAGCTACGCCATCGAGGGACGCACCCAGGACCGCATCGACGACGCCATCCGGGTCAACCAGGTGGCGGCCACCAAGGCGCAGGGACTGACCGCGTTCTCGTTCTCCCTCGGCGGCCTCTCCGCCGGCCTGGCCAACGCCGGCGTCCTCGTCGTCGGCATCCTGCTCGGGCTGGCCGGCGACATCACCTCGGGCCAGGTGCTCGCCTTCGCGTTCCTGGTGACGCTGTTCGTCGGGCCGGTGCAGATGGGCACCCAGGTGCTGACCGACGCCCAGAACGCCATCGCCGGCTGGCGCCGGGTGATCGGCATCCTCGACACCCCCGCCGACCTCGACGACCCCGGACCGCGGGGGAGCTCGCTGCCCCGCGGGGCCATGGACGTCGCCTTCGAGGACGTCGGCTTCGGCTACCCCGGCGGCCCGCTCGTGCTGCGCGAGGTCGACGAGCACCTCGCCTCGGGCAGCCGCGTCGCGGTGGTGGGGGAGACCGGCTCGGGCAAGACGACCTTCGCCAAGCTGCTCACCCGGCTGATGGACCCGACCTCGGGGCGGGTGCTGCTCGACGGCGTGGACATCCGGGAGGTCGAGTTCGCCTCGCTGCGGCGCCGGGTCGTGCTGGTGCCCCAGGAGGGCTTCCTGTTCGACTCCACGCTGCTGGCCAACGCCCGCTACGGCGACCTCGACGCCACCCGCGAGCAGGTGCGCGACGCGGCCGTCGAGCTCGGCCTCGGCGACTGGCTCGACGGGCTGCCGCACGGCCTCGACACCCGCGTCGGCCAGCGCGGCGAGTCGCTCTCGGCCGGCGAGCGCCAGCTGGTGGCGCTGCTGCGCGCCCACCTCGCCGACCCCGACCTGCTGGTCCTCGACGAGGCCACGAGCGCGGTCGACCCGGCGCTGGAGATGCGCATCGCCCGGGCACTCGAGCACCTGATGAGCGGTCGCACCAGCGTCACCATCGCGCACCGGCTCTCCACCGCGGAGCAGGCCGACGAGGTCGTCGTGTTCGACCGCGGCCGCGTGGTGCAGCGCGGTCCCCACGCCGAGCTGGTCGGGCAGCGGGCCGCCGACGGCGAGCCCTCGGTGTACGCCCGGCTGCACGCCTCCTGGGTCGCGCAGCAGTCGCTGTGACGCGGTCCGCACGGGCCACGGATACTGGGTCGGTGAGCTCCTCCTCCCCGGCCCCGTCCGGCGCCGCCCCCGCCCCCACCGCCCTGGACCCCGCGGTCGCGGCCCGGCTGCGGCGCGACGACCGGGGCCTGGTGCCGGCCGTGGTGCAGCAGCACGACACCGGCGAGGTGCTGATGCTGGGGTGGATGGACGACGAGGCGCTGCACCGCACGCTGACCACCGGCCGGGGCACCTACTGGTCGCGCAGCCGCCAGGAGTACTGGGTCAAGGGCGAGACCTCCGGCCACACCCAGCGCGTCGTCGAGGTGCGGCTGGACTGCGACGGCGACACCCTCCTGGTCAAGGTCGACCAGCACGGCCCGGCCTGCCACACCGGCGACCGCACCTGCTTCGACGCCGCGCTGCTGCCGCTCGCCGGGAGCGCCCCGGCGTGAGCGAGCCGACCGCCGACCCGACGTCCGGCCCGGCGCCCGACCCGACCTCGGCCCGCCGCCGCCGCGGCAGCTTCGGTCCCGTGGTGCTCACCGGCCTGGCCACGTCCGTGCTGGCCGCGCTGGCGTGCTCCCGGCCCTGGGTGGCCCTCGAGGGCGCCGGCAGCTCGGGCACGACCGACGGGGGAGCGCTCCCGGGCAGCTCGGTGGCGACCGACGCCGGCACGACGTACCCCCTCGCCTCGGCGGTCAGCCTCGTCCTGCTCGCGGCCTGGGGCGTGCTGCTGGTCACGCGCGGGTGGGTACGCCGCGCCTTCGCGCTGCTGGCCGCGCTCGCCGCCGTCGGGCTGCTCGCGACCGTCGTGACCGGCGGGCTGTCGCTGCCCGGGTCGGCCGGGGACGACCTCGCCGCCTCGCTCGGACGCCCGGGCGCCGGCGCCGGCCTCACCGGCTGGTTCTGGACCAGTGCCGTGGCCGCGGTGCTCTCGGTGCTGCCCGCCGCGGCCGCCGTCCGGCTGGTGCCGACCTGGCCCGAGATGGGGGCGCGGTACGACGCCCCGGCGGACGCCGCCGCCGCGGCCCGCGACCAGGGCCCCGCCACCGAGCAGGAGCTGTGGAAGGCGCTCGACGAGGGCCGCGACCCCACCGACCCGGAACGGGACGTCCGGGGAGCCGACCCCGCCCCCTAGGATGAGCGGGTCGTCCCCCACCGACCCGAGGAGCCCCATGTCCGACAGTCACGGCAACACCCCGGCGGCCTGGACGGCCGTGACGATCGGGCTGCTCGCCTTCGCGGTCGGCGGCATCGGGCTCGTCATCGGCAGCATGCTGGTCTTCTGGATCGGCGTCGCGCTGGCCCCGGTCGCGCTCGTCGCCGGCGCCGTGATGACCAAGGTCGGGTTCGGCGGTCGTGACCACAGCACCGAGCGCCAGGTCGACCGCGGCCGGGAGAAGGCCCACTGAGCCACCCCGGACCCGCGGCGGCGCGCTCGCGCGCCCGCCGTCTCCGGGCGCCCCTGCTCACCGCCGGGGGCGTCGGCCTGGCCGTCGCCGCGCTGGCGGTGCGCGACCCGCACACCTCCGGCAGCTGGGGCAGCTGCCCCTACCTGCTGGCCACCGGCTTCCACTGCCCCGGCTGCGGCATCCTGCGGGGCGTCCACGACGTCGCGCACGGCGAGCTCGGCGCCGCCCTGGGCAGCAACCTGGTCTTCTTCGCCCTCGTGGCCCCGGTGCTCGTGGTGACGTGGTCGCTGTGGCTGCGCCGGGCGTGGACCGGCGAGCCGCGCCGACCGCTGCCGCTCGGCCGGGTCGGACGCGCCGCGCTGGTGGTGGCCGCGGTGCTGGTCACCATCACCTTCACGGTGGCGCGCAACACCCCCCAGGGCGCCTGGTTGGCTCCCTGAGGGGTGCGGGGTGTGCTGCGTGCGGGGGATCAGGGAGCGGTGGGGAGGTCCCCGAAGCCGCCGCTCACGCCCACGGCGTACAGGATCCAGATGATGATGCCGAGCACCACGCCGACGATGCCGAGGATGAACCCGGCCTTGGCCAGCCCGTCACCCTTCTGCGCGCCGCCGGACTGGGCGATCTGCTTGCGGCCGAGGTAGCCGGTGACGATCGCGGCGATGCTGAGCACGAAGTAGTTGCAGCACAGGATGCCGATGATGCCGGTGACGAGCGAGACGATCGCCAGCGGCGAGGTGCTCTGCGGCTGGCCGTAGCCCCCGGGGGCGCCGTAGCCGCCACCGGGCGGGGGCGGCGGCGGGGCCTGCCCGTATCCCTGCGATCCCTGCTGGTCGTAGCCCTGGGGGCCGGGCTGGTCGCCGTACGACTGCTGGCCGTAGGAGCCGGGGCCGCCGGTCTCGGGGGTGGGGTCCGGCCGCGGGTCCGGGTTGCTCCCCGACCCGGACGGGGGGTAGTCGCTGCTCATGACGAGGCCTTCCGATGGGTGGTCACGACGGGGTCAACCTATGTGATGGGTCGTGTGAGAGCCTTGGTATTCGGTCGGTGTCGCGCCCCGGGACCGCGTGGTGACGGCCCCGCGACCGCCCCACCACCAGCACCGCGTCGTACGACGTCCGCACCACCGAGAGGCCCTTCGCATGTCCGTGCTCGACGACATCGTCGCCGGTGTGCGCGAGGACCTCGCCGTACGCCGGGACGCGGTCCCCGAGGCCGCGCTGGTCGACGCCGCGGCGGCCTTGCCGGCGGCGCTCGACCCGCTGCCGGCCTTCCGGGCGCCGGGGCTCTCGGTCATCGCGGAGGTCAAGCGCTCCTCGCCCAGCAAGGGCGCGCTGGCCGAGATCCCCGACCCCGCCGCGCTCGCCGCGGCGTACGCCGCCGGGGGAGCCGACGCGATCTCGGTGCTGACCGAGCAGCGCCGCTTCGGCGGCAGCCTCGACGACCTGCGCCGGGTGCGGGCGGCGGTGCCCACCCCGCTGCTGCGCAAGGACTTCGTCGTCACCGGCTACCAGCTGCTCGAGGCCCGCGCCGCCGGCGCCGACCTGGTGCTGCTGATCGTGGCCGCGCTCGACGACCCGCAGCTGCACGACCTGCACCAGCAGGCCCGCGAGCTCGGCCTCACCGTGCTCACCGAGGTCCACGACGAGGCCGAGGTGGAGCGTGCCCTGGCCGTCGACGCCGACCTGGTGGGCGTCAACGCCCGCAACCTCAAGACCCTCGAGGTCCACCCCGAGGTGTTCGCCCGCCTCGTGACGCTGCTGCCCGACGACGTCGTCGCGGTGGCCGAGTCCGGGGTGGGCGGTCCCGACGACGCGGCGCGCTACGCCGCCCAGGGCGCCCACGTCGTGCTCGTCGGCGAGGCGCTCGTGCGTGACGGGGACCCCCGCCGCGCTGTCGCGGCGATGCGTGCCGCAGCCCCAGGAGGCGACCGATGACCACCACCACCCCGCCCGCCTCGGCCACCGCCCCCGCGACCGGCGCGCCCGCCAGCTCGGCCGGGCCCGACGCGGCCGGTCGCTTCGGCGACTTCGGCGGCCGCTTCATGCCCGAGGCGCTGATGGCGGCCCTCGACGAGCTGACCGCGGCCTGGCAGGACGCGATGGCCGACGAGGCGTTCACGGCCGAGTTCGAGCGCCTGCTGGTGGAGTACGCCGGGGTGCCGAGCCGGCTCTACGAGGCCACCAAGCTCTCCGAGCTCGCCGGTGCCCGGATCCTGCTCAAGCGCGAGGACCTCAACCACACCGGTGCCCACAAGATCCGCAACGTGCTCGGCCAGGCGCTGCTGACCAAGCGGATGGGCAAGACCCGGCTGATCGCCGAGACCGGCGCGGGCCAGCACGGCGTCGCCACGGCGACCGCGGCGGCGTACCTCGGGCTGGAGTGCGTGGTCTACATGGGCGAGGTCGACACCGAGCGGCAGGCCCTCAACGTGGCCCGGATGCAGCTGCTCGGCGCCGAGGTGATCCCGGTGACCTCGGGCTCGCGCACCCTCAAGGACGCGATCAACGAGGCGATCCGCGACTGGGTCGCCAGCGTCGACCACACGGCGTACTGCTTCGGCACCGCCGCCGGCCCGCACCCGTTCCCCGCGATGGTGCGCGACTTCTGCCGCGGCATCGGCGACGAGGCGCGGGAGCAGTGCCTGGAGCTGACCGGGGCGCTGCCCGACAGCGTCGTGGCGTGCGTGGGCGGCGGCTCCAACGCGATCGGCATCTTCACCGCCTTCCTCGACGACGCGGACGTGCAGGTGGTCGGCTTCGAGGCCGGCGGCGACGGCGTGGACACCCCGCGCACCGCGGCCACCATCCACGCGGGCCAGGTCGGCGTCCTCCACGGCGCCCGCACCTACGTGCTCCAGGACGGCGACGGCCAGACCGCCGAGTCGCACTCGATCTCGGCCGGGCTCGACTACCCCGGCGTGGGGCCGCAGCACGCCCACCTCGCCCACATCGGCCGCGCGACGTACCGCCCGGTCACCGACACCGCCGCCATGGACGCCATGTCGCTGCTCGCCCGCACCGAGGGGATCATCCCGGCCATCGAGTCCGCGCACGCGATCGCCGGGGCCCTCGAGCTCGCCGCCGAGCAGCCGGGGTCGACGATCCTGGTCAACCTCTCCGGCCGCGGCGACAAGGACATGGGCACCGCGATCGAGTGGTTCGGCCTCGGGCAGACCACCGCCGACGGCGAGCCGCGCCCGGCCACGCAGGACCAGATCGCCGAGGGCGCCAAGTGACCAGCACCGCCGCCGCGTTCGCGACCGCCCGGGAGGAGGGTCGCGCCGCACTGGTGGGCTACCTGCCCGCCGGGTTCCCCGACGTCGAGGGCGCCGTCGAGGCGATCGGCGTCATGGTGGAGCACGGCTGCGACGTCATCGAGATCGGGCTGCCCTACAGCGACCCGGTCATGGACGGCCCCACCATCCAGGCCGCCGCGCAGCAGGCGCTCGAGGCCGGCACCCGCACCGTCGACGTGATCCGCACCGTGGAGCAGATCGCCGGCCTGGGCGTCCCCACGGTCGTGATGACCTACTGGAACCCCGTCGAGCGGTACGGCGTGGAGCGGTTCGCCGCCGACCTGGCCTCGGCCGGGGGAGCGGGCCTGATCACGCCCGACCTCACCCCGGACTCCGCCGACGCGTGGATCCCCGCGGCCGACGCGCACGACCTCGACAAGGTCTTCCTCGTCGCCCCGTCCTCGACCGAGGCCCGGCTGGGCTACACCACGCAGGCCTGTCGCGGGTTCGTCTACGCCACCGCCGTGATGGGCGTCACCGGCGCCCGGGCCACCAGCTCCGACCTCGCCGAGCCCCTGGTCACCCGCACCCGCGCGGTGACCGACCTGCCGGTCGGCGTCGGCCTGGGCGTGTCCGACGGCGACCAGGCCGCCGAGGTCGCGTCGTACGCCGACGGCGTCATCGTCGGCTCGGCCTTCGTGCGCGCCCTGCTCGACGCCCCCGACCGTCGCACCGGGCTGGAGCGCCTCGCCGCGCTGACCGCCGACCTCGCCGCCGGGGTGCGTCGTGGTCGCTAGTGCCGGACGCCGCCGCCTGGCCGCGCTGGCCGCGGCCCTGACCCTCGTGCTGAGCGCGTGCGGGGGCTCGGGCGACACCGGGGCACCGGTCACCGGCATCACCACCAGCGACGACGACGGCTACCGCGGGATCTACCTGGCCGACGACGCCTACCAGGTGCCGGACGTCGGGCTGACCGACACCGAGGGGCGGCCCTTCGACCTGGCCACCCAGGACCAGCGCACCCTGGTGTTCTTCGGCTACACCAACTGCCCCGACATCTGCCAGGTGGTGATGAGCACGATCGCCTCCGCGGTCGCCAAGCTGTCGCCGGCCGAGAAGGAGCAGCTGCGGATGGTCTTCGTGACCACCGACCCCGCCCGGGACACCCCCGAGGTGATGCGCACCTACCTCGACCGCTTCGACCCCTCCTTCGAGGGCGTCACCGGCTCGCTGGCCGACATCGTCGCGCTGGGGGAGCCGATGGACATCCTCGTCGAGAAGGGCCGGAAGCTGCCCAGCGGCGGCTACGAGGTCGACCACTCCACCGTGGTCATCTCGGTCGAGGGAGGTCGCGGCGACCTGGTGTGGACCGGCGCCACCTCGCCGTCCGACATGGCCACCGACCTGCAGCAGGTGCTGCGCCAGGACGCCGGATGAGCCTCGCTGCGCTGATGGCGCTGCCGCTGTCGATCCCCAGCCCCTCGCAGGGGGTCTGGTACCTCGGCCCGGTCCCGGTGCGCGCCTACGCGCTGGGCATCATCCTCGGCGTCGTCGCCGCGATCTGGCTCGGCGACCGCCGCTGGGTGGCCCGGGGCGGCACCCAGGGCCAGGTCGGCGACGTCGCGCTGTGGGCCGTGCCCGCGGGCGTGGTCGGGGCGCGGATCTACCACGTCGCCACCGACCACGACCTCTACTTCGGAGCCGGTCGCGACCCCTGGGACGCGCTGCAGATCTGGAACGGCGGCCTCGGCATCTGGGGCGCCATCGCCGGCGGCTTCCTCGGCGCGTGGTTCTACTGCCGCCGCCAGGGCATCCTGGTCCGTCCGTTCGCCGACGCCCTCGCGCCCGGGCTGCTGCTCGCCCAGGCGATCGGCCGGCTCGGCAACTACTTCAACCAGGAGCTCTACGGCCGGCCCACGACACTGCCCTGGGGCCTGGAGATCGACCCCGTGAACTGGCCGAGCGGGACCAGCTTCGACACCGGCACCACCTTCCACCCGACGTTCCTCTACGAGCTGCTGTGGAACCTCGCCGGCGTGCTGCTGATCGTCGCCCTCGACCGGCGGCTGCGGCTCGGGCGCGGGCGGGTGTTCGCGCTCTACGTGATGGTCTACACGGCCGGGCGCGGCTGGATCGAGACGCTGCGCATCGACACCATCGAGCTCGACGACGTGCTCGGGCTGCGCTGGGGGGTGTGGATGTCGATCGTGCTGTTCACCGCCGCCGCGGCGTACTTCGTCGTGGTCGGGCGCCGCCACCGCGGCACCGAGGGCCGGGAGACCACCGCCTACCGGGACGGCGCGGGCGAGCGGTCCCACGCACCGTCCTGACCTGGGGCCGGCCCCGGCCCCTGGGGTAGGCTCGCCGCACCGCATGGGCCAATGTCGTCCCAGCACCAGCATGCTCACCACCGCCGCTCACGCGGGACCGCCGGAGCTCGACACGTTCCCCGGCCGGACTCCTGCGCGTGCAGCGGCCGACGACGGGAGAGGGCACCGTGCAGGCAGTCCCACCGCCCCAGGGCCTCTACGACGGCACCCACGAGCACGACGCCTGCGGCGTCGCCTTCGTGGCCACCCTGACCGGGGTCCCCAGCCACGAGATCGTCCACCAGGCGCTCACCGCGCTGCGCAACCTCGACCACCGGGGCGCCGCGGGAGCCGAGGTCAACTCCGGCGACGGCGCCGGCATCCTGATGCAGGTCCCGGACCGCTTCTTCCGCGAGGTCGTCGACTTCGACCTGCCCGGCAAGCACGCGTACGCCGTGGGCACCGCGTTCCTGCCCGGTGACGCCGACGCCGTGGCCGCCACCCAGGCCCGCATCGAGGAGATCGCCGCCGAGGAGGGCCTGAAGGTCCTCGGCTGGCGCGAGGTCCCGCTGGACCCCTCCTCGCTGGGCCGCACCGCGGTCGAGTGCATGCCCGCGTTCCGCCAGCTCTTCGTCGCCTCCACCGGCAGCCGGCTGCTCGGCATGGGCCTGGAGCGCCTGGCGTTCTGCCTGCGCAAGCGCGCCGAGCGCGAGACCGACGTCTACTTCCCGTCGCTCTCGAGCCGCACCATCGCCTACAAGGGCATGCTCACCACCGACCAGCTCGACCACGTCTTCCCCGACCTGGTCGACGAGCGCGTCGAGAGCTCGATCGCGGTCGTGCACTCGCGGTTCTCCACCAACACCTTCCCCAGCTGGCCGCTGTCGCACCCGTTCCGGTTCATCGCCCACAACGGCGAGATCAACACCGTGATGGGCAACCGCAACTGGATGCGGGCCCGCGAGGCGCTGCTGAAGTCCGACCTCATCCCGGGCGACCTCGACCGGCTGTTCCCGATCTGCACGCCCGGCGCGAGCGACTCGGCGTCGTTCGACGAGGTGCTCGAGCTGCTCCACCTCGGCGGTCGCAGCCTGCCCCACTCGGTGCTGATGATGATCCCGGAGGCCTGGGAGAACCACACCGAGATGAGCGCCAGCCAGCGCGCGTTCTACGAGTTCCACTCCGCGCTGATGGAGCCCTGGGACGGCCCGGCGTGCGTCGTGTTCACCGACGGCTCCCAGGTCGGCGCCGTGCTCGACCGCAACGGCCTGCGCCCCTCGCGCTACTGGGTGACCGACGACGGTCTCGTGGTCCTCGCCAGCGAGGTCGGCGTGCTCGACATCCCGCAGTCCAAGATCGTGCGCAAGGGCCGGCTGCAGCCGGGCCGGATGTTCCTCGTCGACACCGAGGAGCACCGCATCGTCGAGGACGAGGAGGTCAAGGAGGCCCTGGCCGCCGAGCACCCGTACGACGAGTGGCTGCACGCCGGGCTGATCAAGCTGCCCGACATCCCCGACCGCGAGCACGTCATCCACTCCCACGCCTCGGTGACGCGGCGCCAGCAGATCTTCGGCTACACCGAGGAGGAGCTGCGCGTGATCCTCACGCCGATGGCCAACACCTCGGCCGAGCCGATCGGCTCGATGGGCACCGACACCCCGGTCGCGGTGCTCAGCGACCGCCCGCGGCTGCTCTTCGACTACTTCGCGCAGCTGTTCGCGCAGGTCACCAACCCGCCGCTCGACGCGATCCGCGAGGAGCTGGTCACCAGCCTCAACGGCACCATCGGGCCCGAGGCCAACCTGCTCGACCCGACCCCCGCGTCGTGCCGCCAGGTCGTGCTGCCGTTCCCGGTCATCACCAACGACGAGCTGGTCAAGATCCGCCACATCAACCGTGACGGCGACATGCCCGGCTTCATCACCCACGTCTCGCGCGGCCTCTACGACGTCACCGGCGGGGGCGAGGCGCTGGCCGCCCGGCTGCAGGAGATCTGCGAGGAGGTCAGCGAGGCGATCGCCGAGGGCGCCCGGGTGATCGTGCTCTCCGACCGCCACGGCGACGCGACCAACGCACCGATCCCGTCGCTGCTGATGACCGCCGCGGTCCACCACCACCTGGTGCGCGAGAAGTCCCGCACCCAGGTCGGCCTGGTCGTCGAGGCCGGTGACGTCCGCGAGGTCCACCACGTCGCGCTGCTCATCGGCTACGGCGCCGCCGCGGTCAACCCCTACCTGGCCATGGAGACCGTCGAGGACCTCGCCCGCGACGGGTTCTACGTCAAGGTCGAGCCCGAGAAGGCCGTGGCCAACCTGGTCAAGAGCCTGGGCAAGGGCGTGCTCAAGGTGATGTCCAAGATGGGCGTCTCCACCGTCGCCTCCTACACCGGCGCGCAGATCTTCGAGGCGCTCGGCCTCTCCCAGGAGCTGGTCGACCGCTACTTCACCGGCACCACCTCCAAGCTCGGCGGCATCGGCCTCGACGTCGTCGCCGAGGAGGTCGCGAAGCGGCACCGCGTGGCGTACCCCGTCGGCGGCATCGCCCCGGCCCACCGCGAGCTCGAGGTCGGCGGGGAGTACCAGTGGCGCCGCGAGGGCGAGCTGCACCTGTTCGACCCCGAGACGGTGTTCCGCCTCCAGCACTCCACCCGCGCCGGCAAGTACGACGTGTTCAAGCAGTACACCGGGCGGGTCAACGAGCAGTCCGAGCGGCTGCTCACGCTGCGCGGGCTGTTCCGCTTCAAGGACGCCTCGGCGACCGGGCGCGAGCCCGTCGACATCTCCGAGGTCGAGCCCGTCGAGTCGATCGTGAAGCGGTTCTCCACCGGCGCGATGTCCTACGGCTCGATCTCGCAGGAGGCCCACGAGACGCTCGCGATCGCGATGAACCGGCTGGGCGGCAAGTCCAACACCGGTGAGGGCGGCGAGGACGCCGACCGGCTGCACGACCCCGAGCGGCGCTCCTCGATCAAGCAGGTCGCCTCGGGCCGGTTCGGCGTGACCTCGGAGTACCTCACCAACGCCGACGACATCCAGATCAAGATGGCGCAGGGCGCCAAGCCCGGCGAGGGTGGCCAGCTCCCGGGCCACAAGGTCTACCCGTGGGTGGCCAAGACCCGGCACAGCACGCCCGGCGTGGGCCTGATCTCCCCGCCGCCCCACCACGACATCTACTCCATCGAGGACCTCGCCCAGCTGATCCACGACCTCAAGAACGCCAACCCGTCGGCGCGCGTGCACGTCAAGCTCGTCGCCGAGGTCGGGGTCGGCACGGTCGCGGCCGGCGTCTCCAAGGCGCACGCCGACGTGGTGCTGATCTCCGGGCACGACGGCGGCACCGGCGCCTCGCCGCTGACCTCGCTCAAGCACGCGGGCGGCCCGTGGGAGCTCGGCCTGGCCGAGACCCAGCAGACGCTGCTGCTCAACGGCCTGCGCGACCGGATCGTGGTGCAGACCGACGGCCAGCTCAAGACCGGTCGCGACGTGGTGGTGGCCGCGCTGCTCGGTGCCGAGGAGTACGGCTTCGCGACGGCACCGCTCGTGGTCTCCGGCTGCGTGATGATGCGGGTCTGCCACCTCGACACCTGCCCGGTGGGCGTGGCGACGCAGAACCCGGTGCTGCGCGAGCGCTACACCGGCAAGGCGGAGTACGTCGTCAACTTCTTCACCTACATCGCCGAGGAGGTCCGCGAGCTGCTGGCCGAGCTGGGCTTCCGCACCCTCGACGAGGCCGTCGGCCGCGCCGACGTGCTCGACTCGACCGAGGCGGTCAACCACTGGAAGGCGGCCGGGCTCGACATCGCGCCGATCTTCCACGTGCCCGAGCTGCACGAGGACGAGGCGCGCCACCACGTGCGCGCCCAGGACCACGGCCTGGAGAAGGCGCTCGACAACGAGCTGATCCGGCTCAGCGCCGACGCGCTCGAGCGGGGCGAGCCGGTCCGGGCCCAGGTCGCGGTCCGCAACGTCAACCGCACCGTCGGCGCGATGCTCGGCCACGAGGTGACCAAGCGCTACCGCGGCGAGGGGCTGCCGCACGGCACCATCGACCTGACGCTGCTCGGCTCGGCCGGCCAGTCCTTCGGCGCGTTCGTCCCGCAGGGGATCACGCTGCGCCTGGAGGGCGACGCCAACGACTACGTCGGCAAGGGCCTCTCGGGCGGCCGGATCGTGGTGCGTCCCGACCGGGACGTCGCCTTCGACCCGAGCCAGCACATCATCGCGGGCAACACGATCGCCTACGGCGCCACGTCGGGGGAGATCTTCATCCGCGGTGGCGTCGGCGAGCGCTGCGCGGTGCGCAACTCCGGTGCCCACCTGGTCACCGAGGGCGTGGGCGACCACGGCTGCGAGTACATGACCGGGGGCCGCGTCGTGGTGCTCGGCAAGACGGGCCGCAACTTCGCCGCCGGCATGAGCGGCGGCGTGGCCTGGGTGCTGGACCTGAAGGACTTCCGGGTCAACCAGGAGCTCGTCGAGCTCGGCCCGGTGACCGAGGACGCCGCCCTGGAGCTGGAGGCGCTGGTGCGCACCCACCTCGAGGAGACCGGCTCGCAGGTCGCCAAGGACCTGCTCGACGACTGGGAGCAGTCGCTGACCCGCTTCACCGAGGTGATCCCGCGCGACTTCCGCGTGGTGATGGAGGCCAAGGCGAAGGCCGAGGCCGACGGCCTCGACGACCGCGAGATCGCGAACAAGATGATGGAGGCGCTGCATGGCTGACCCGAAGGGCTTCCTCAAGGAGGGGCGCAAGGTCGCGGACCGTCGCCCCGTCGAGGAGCGCACCCAGGACTGGAACGAGGTCTACCCCGGTGGGCCCGGCCGCGCGCTGCTGCCGATCATCAACACCCAGGCGGGCCGCTGCATGGACTGCGGCATCCCGTTCTGCCACCAGGGCTGCCCGCTGGGCAACCTGATCCCGGAGTGGAACGACCTGGTCTGGCGCGACGACTGGGACGCCGCCATCGAGCGGCTGCACGCCACCAACAACTTCCCGGAGTTCACCGGGCGGCTGTGCCCGGCGCCCTGCGAGACCGCCTGCGTGCTGGGCATCAACCAGGACCCGGTGACGATCAAGAACGTCGAGGTCGCCATCGCCGACCGCGCCTGGGAGTCCGGCGCCGTCCGGCCCCAGCCGCCGGAGTGGCTCACCGGGCGCACCGTCGCCGTCGTGGGCTCCGGCCCCGCCGGCCTGGCGGCCGCCCAGCAGCTCACCCGGGCCGGCCACACCGTGGCGGTCTACGAGCGCGCCGACAAGATCGGTGGGCTGCTGCGCTACGGCATCCCCGAGTTCAAGATGGAGAAGAAGGTCCTCGACCGGCGGCTGGACCAGATGCGCCGCGAGGGCACCGTCTTCCGCGCCGGCGTCAGCGTCGGCGACGGCCTCACCGGCCAGCAGCTGCGCGATCGGTACGACGCCGTCGTGCTCGCCATGGGCGCGACCCAGGCCCGCGACCTCGACGTGCCCGGCCGCGACCTCGACGGCATCCACCAGGCGATGGAGTTCCTGCCGCAGTCCAACCGGGCCGCGCTCGGCGAGGAGGTCGAGGGCCAGATCCACGCGGGCGGCAAGCACGTGGTGATCATCGGCGGCGGCGACACCGGCGCGGACTGCCTCGGCACGTCCACGCGTCACGGGGCGGCCTCGATCACGCAGCTGGAGATCATGGACCAGCCCGGGGAGGCCCGGCCCGCGAACCAGCCCTGGCCGACGTACCCGATGACGTTCCGGGTGTCCTCGGCGCACGAGGAGGCCGGCGAGCGGATGTACTCGGTCTCGACGCAGGAGTTCCTCGGCGACGAGGACGGCCACGTCCGGGCGCTCCGCCTGGTCGAGGTGCGCTTCGCCGACGGGAAGTTCAGCGAGGTCGAGGGCAGCGAGCGCGAGATCCCGGCCGACCTGGTGCTCTTCGCGATGGGCTTCACCGGCCCCGAGAAGCCCGGTCTGGTCGAGCAGCTCGGCGTGGAGCTCGACGGTCGCGGCAACGTGGCGCGTGACGACGGCTACCTGTCCTCGGTCGAGGGCGTCTTCGTCGCCGGCGACGTCGGGCGCGGCCAGTCGCTGATCGTGTGGGCCATCGCCGAGGGGCGCGCGGCCGCGGCCGCGGTCGACGCCTACCTCGCCGGCTCGACCAACCTGCCCGCCCCGATCCCGCCGACGGAGCGCCCGCTCACCGCCTGAGGACCGGCGGGGGCGGCCGTCCTTGGAACGTTCAAGTGGGGACCGCTAGGGTCGAGGCGTGCGAAGAGCAAAGATCGTGTGCACCCTCGGCCCTGCGACCCAGAGCCTCGAGCGGATCCGTGAGCTCGTGGCCGCGGGCATGGACGTGGCCCGGATGAACCTCTCCCACGGGTCCTACGCGGACCACGAGGAGGTCTACCGCAACGTCCGGCGCGCCGCGGACGAGTCGGGCCACGGGGTCGGCGTCTTCGTCGACCTCCAGGGCCCCAAGATCCGGCTCGCGAGCTTCGCCGAGGGCGGCGCCCAGCTGACCAAGGGCCAGGCCTTCGTGATCACCACGCGCCACGTGCCCGGCGACGGCCAGGTCGCCGGCACGACGTACGCCGGCCTGCCCGGTGACGTCCACCCCGGTGACCCGATCCTGATCGACGACGGCAAGGTGCGGCTGCGCGTCACCTCGGTCGAGGGCCAGGACGTCCACACCGAGGTCGTCACCGCCGGCCGCGTCAGCAACCACAAGGGCATCAACCTGCCCGGCGTACCGGTCAGCGTGCCCGCCATGTCGGAGAAGGACATCGCCGACCTGCGCTGGGCGCTGCACCTGACCGTCGACTTCATCGCGCTCTCGTTCGTGCGCAACGCCCAGGACGCCGAGGACGTGCGGGCGATCATGCGCGAGGAGGGCGTGATGCTCCCCGTCATCGCCAAGATCGAGAAGCCGCAGGCCATCGAGAACCTCGACGAGGTCGTCAAGGCCTTCGACGGCTTCATGGTCGCCCGCGGCGACCTCGGCGTGGAGTGCCCGCTCGAGGACGTGCCGTTCCTGCAGAAGCGCGTCGTGGAGAAGGCCCGCCGCAACGCCAAGCCGGTGATCGTGGCGACCCAGATGCTCGAGTCGATGATCAGCAACCCCGCGCCCACCCGCGCGGAGGCCTCCGACGTCGCCAACGCGGTGCTCGACGGCGCCGACGCGGTGATGCTCTCGGGCGAGACCAGCGTGGGGGAGTACCCCATCGAGACCGTCGAGACGATGGCCCGCATCATCAGCTCCACCGAGAACCACGAGCTGCACCACATGGCGGCCATCGACTGGCAGCCGCGCACCCGCGGCGGCGTGATCGCCAAGGCGGCCGCCGAGGTCGCCGAGCGGGTCGGGGCGGCGTACCTCGTCGCCTTCACGCAGAGCGGCGACTCGGCCCGCCGGCTGGCGCGCTACCGCGGCGCGATCCCGGTGCTGGCCTTCACCCCCGAGGCGCGGGTGCGCTCGCAGCTGTCGATGACCTGGGGCGTGGAGACGTTCAAGACCGACTTCGTCGAGCACACCGACGAGATGGTGCGCCAGGTCGACGAGCAGCTGCTGCGCATCGGCCGCGTCGCCGAGGGCGACCTCGTGGTCATCATCGCCGGCAGCCCGCCCGGCATCCCCGGCTCGACCAACGCGCTGCGCATCCACCGGATGGGCGACGCGATCAACGAGCTCGCCCCGGCGTACCGCCGCTGAGCGAGGGCGGCAGGTCGGCCTGGTGACGGCGGCCGGACGGCGGCCGCCGGACGGTGTGCCCCGGGTGGGACTCGAACCCACACTGGACGGTGTTTGAGACCGCTTCCTCTGCCGTTGGGATACCGGGGCGCCCGCGTCGGTGCGTCGAGCTCGTGAGCAGGGAGACGCTATCCCACAAGTGGGCCGGTCCACCGGTCCAGCCCAGTGGTGTCCCGTTTGTCCACCTCGGCACGGGGTTCGTCACAACTCGGTCACGAGGTACGCGCGCCGCTGCCGTGCCGACGTCGGCGGAACCTATGTTGTGCTCACTCCGGTGGCCTCACGCGTGGTGGGTGCGCTCTCGTCCGGAGCACCAATCCCGATCACGGAGGTCACATGTACCGTCCCAACCGCATCACCCGCCTCGCGGTCCTCGCCGTCGCCGGCTCGTTCGCGGTGTCAGCGTGCGGCAGCAGCGACAGCGACAGCAGCAGTGGTGGCAGCTCCGACGAGGGCTCCTCGGCCGAGAAGAAGGGGACCCAGATCTACTTCGTCGACGGCAACACCGCTGACTACTCGAGCGACTTCGACCCGGGCACGCTGCAGGGCGTCAAGGCGACCTACCCGGGTGCCGAGCTGGGTGACTCGTTCCGCGAGCGGATGCTGGGCATCGACAAGAACCTCAAGGACTTCACCTACGGTCCGGAGTCCTACGACGCCACCATCGTGACCGCGCTGGCCGCCATCGCCGCCGACAACGACTCCGGCAAGGCGATCGCCGGCGAGATGTCCAACGTCTCCGGCGAGGGCGAGAAGTGCACCGAGTTCAAGCAGTGCGCCGACCTGCTCGCCGACGGCACCGACATCGACTACGACGGCGTCTCGGGTCCCCTCGACCTGAACTCCACCGGGTCGCCCTCGGCCGCCACCATCGGCATCTTCGAGTACGGCGAGGACAACAACTACGAGAACCTCGACTACATCACCGGCGAGATCCCCGACGAGGCCGACGTCAAGGCCAACCAGAAGGTCTCGGGCGGTGCCGGTCAGGGTGACGGCACGCTGACCGTCGGCACGCTGCTGCCGGCCACCGGTGACCTCGCGTTCCTCGGCCCCCCGGAGTTCGCGGGCGTCGGTCTCGCGGTCCAGGAGATCAACCAGGGCGGCGGCGTCCTGGGCAAGGACGTCAAGCAGGTCAAGGCCGACTCCGGTGACGGTTCGCCGAACATCGCCCCCTCGGAGACCGACAAGCTGCTCCGCGGTGGCGCCGACGCCATCATCGGTGCCGCGTCGTCGTCGGTCTCGCTCTCCGTGATCGACAAGATCACCGGTGCGGGCGTCGTGCAGGTCTCCCCGGCCAACACCTCGACGGCGTTCGACACCTACGCCGACAAGGGCCTGTACTTCCGCACCGCGCCCTCGGACGTGCTGCAGGGTCAGGTCATGGCGCAGACGCTGTCCGCGGACGGCTACCAGAACGTCGCGATCCTCGCCCGTCAGGACTCCTACGGCGAGGCGCTGGCCGACAACGTGGAGAAGTTCTTCACCGAGTCGGGCGGCAAGATCGTGGCCAAGACCCTCTACGACGCCAACGCGGCCAACTACACCGCCGAGGTCGAGGAGCTCAAGGGTCAGGACCCCGACGCCATCGTGCTGATCGCGTTCGACGAGACGAAGAAGATCGTGCCCGAGCTGATCAAGGCCGGCATCGGTCAGAACGGCTGATCCACCCCGCACCACCCACGACCCCCCGAGCTCCGGCTCGGGGGGTCGTGTGCGTCGTGGGGGGTGCGGTGCGGCCGGGCTGGCTTGGGCTGGGTCGGGGCTCGGGGTGGTCGCGGGCCTGGGTCCGGGCCTGGGCCGGCGCTCGGGGTGGGCGGGCCGCGGGGTGGCGGGGCGCGGCGTGGGGCGAGGTGCGGCGGGTCAGCGGCCCGGCGTACGGCTGGAGGGGTGCTGCACCCACCAGCCGCATCTGGTGCGGGGCTGTGGTGCCCGAGTGCGCGGTGTGCGGCTTGTTCAGAATCAACAACTCCGCGTTACATGGCGGGCGCAGCAGTTCGCCAGGGCGAGGCGGGTCGGCGGCCCGGCGTACGGCTGGGGGGTGTTGCACCCATCAGCCGCATCTGGTGCGGAGTTGTGGTGCCCGAGTGCGCGGTGTGCGGCTTGTTCAGAATCAATAACTCCGCGTTACATGGGTGGGCGGGGCACCGGCAGCGGGCAGCGGGCAGCGGACGGCGCCGGGAACGACGACGCCCCCGGCGCAGGACCGGGGGCGTACGACGAGGCGCGGACGGCTACTTGGTGGACTCCGCCAGCGTGCCGAGGTAGAGCTCGATGACCTTGGGGTCCTTGGCCAGCGAGGCGCCGGACGCGGTGTAGGCGTTGCGGCCCTGGTCCAGGACGTAGCCGCGGTCGCAGATCTGCAGGCAGCGGGCGGCGTTCTGCTCGACCATGATCACCGAGACGCCGGCGCGGTTGATGGCGCGGGTCTGGACGAACACCTGGTCCTGCATGGCGGGGGAGAGGCCGGCCGAGGGCTCGTCGAGCAGCAGCACCGACGGCTCCATCATCAGCGCCCGTCCCATCGCCACCATCTGGCGCTCGCCGCCGGAGAGCTGGCCCGCGCGCTGCTTGCGCCGCTCGCCCAGCGCCGGGAACAGCGTGGTGACGAAGTCGAAGCGGGAGGCGAACTTCGAGGGGGCCTGGTAGCAGCCCATCTGGAGGTTCTCCTCGATGCTGAGGGAGGGGAAGACGTTGTTGGTCTGGGGCACGAAGCCGATGCCCTTGGCCACCAGCGTGTCGGCGCGCTCGTTGGTGACCTCGTCGCCGCGCAGCGTGACCGAGCCCGAGTTGATCTTGACCAGGCCGAACAGCGCCTTGAGCAGCGTCGACTTGCCGGCGCCGTTGGGGCCGATGATGCCGACGAGCTCGCCCTCCTGGCAGTAGAGGTCGGCGCCGTTGAGGATGTTCACGCCCGGCAGGTAGCCCGCCAGCAGGTCGTCGGCGCGCAGCACGGCGCCCTCGGCGGCCTGGAGGTGGACCCGACGCGCCTCCTCGTCGATCTTCGGCGCGAACGGGTCGGCCTCGGCGACGATCTCGCCGTCCTGGCGTACGACGGCCTCCTCGGTCGGCTTGTTGAGGGCCTCGAGGACCTCCTCGGACTCAGCGGCCGAGACGGTCGGCCCGGCCCCGACGGGCTCGGTGGGCCCGCCTGCGCGGTGCTGCGGGGACTCGCTCACGCGGTCTCCTCCTTCGGGTCCTGGTGCTCGGTGGTGACGACGTGCTCGAGCTCGCTGATGTCGGTGTCGTGGTGGGCGCCGAGGTAGGCGTCGATGACGCGCTGGTCGGTCATGATCGAGCGCGGCGGGCCTTCGGCGATCACCTTGCCCTGGGCCATCACGATGACCCAGTCGGAGATGTCGCGGACCATGTCCATGTCGTGCTCGACGAAGAGCACGCTCATGCCCTCCTCGCGCAGCGACTTCACGTGGCCGAGCAGGGACTGCTTCAGGGCTGGGTTCACCCCGGCCATCGGCTCGTCGAGCATCACCAGCTCGGGGCCGACCATGAGGGCACGTGCCATCTCGAGCAGCTTGCGCTGGCCGCCCGACAGCGAGCCGGCGAAGTCGTCCTCCTTGGCGTCGAGCTTGAACCGGCCGAGCAGCTCGCGCGCCCGGGCGGTGATCTCCTGCTCCTGGCTCTTCCACAGGAAGGGCAGGGCACTGGCCCAGAAGCGCTCGCCGCGCTGTCCGGTCGCACCCATGCGCATGTTCTCCAGCACGGTCAGCTTGGAGAGCACCTTGGTGAGCTGGAAGGTGCGGACCATGCCGAGGCGGGCGACCTTGTAGGCCGACTTGCCCTTGAGCGCGGTGCCGTTGAAGGTCCATGACCCGGAGTCGGGCTGGTCGAAGCCGGTCAGCAGGTTGAAGAAGGTGGTCTTGCCGGCGCCGTTGGGGCCGATCAGCGCGGTGATGACACCGCGCTGGATCTCGACGTGCTCGACGTCGACGGCGGTCAGGCCGCCGAAGGTGCGACGCACGTCGGTGGCGACGACGATCGGGTCCTTCTTCTTGACGCCGGGCTCGGTGGCCAGGCCCTGCAAGTCGGCACGGCCCTGGTCGGCGACCGACCGGGTCGTGGTGGGAGAGGTGTCAGCGGGCATCGAGCGCGATCTCCTTCCGGTCGCCGAAGATCCCCTGGGGTCGGTAGATCATCAGCAGCATCAGCACCAGGCCGACCAGCATCAGCCGGACGTTGGAGGCCTGGTCGGCGTTCATGAACTGCGCCACGGTGGGGTTGGCGGACAGGTCGGAGAGGATCGACCCGAGGAACGACAGCACCGCCCAGAACAGGATGGCCCCGACGACGGGCCCCAGCACGCGGGCGGCACCGCCCAGGATCAGCATGGTGAGGGCGATGAAGGTGAAGTCCAGGTTGAAGGTGTCGGCCTGGACCGAGGCGGCGCCGAAGGCTCCGACGAAGCCGCCGATGCAGCCGATCACGCCGCCGAGGACCAGCGCCTGCATCTTGTAGCCGTAGACGTTCTTGCCGAGCGAGCGGACGGCGTCCTCGTCCTCGCGGATGCCGCGCAGCACACGGCCCCACGGGGAGCGCATCAGGGCCCAGACCAGCACGCAGATCAGGGTCACCGTGGTCCAGCCGACCATGATCGTCCAGAGCTCGTTGCGGCTGTAGGTGAGGAAGAAGCCGTCGTACTCCGGCAGCGGGTTGAGGCCGCGGAAGCCGTCGGCGAACCCGGTGACGCCGTCCTTGCCGCGGAAGTACTCGCGGAAGGAGGTGCCGAAGACGAGCCGCAGGATCTCCGCCGCCGCGATCGTGACGATCGCGAGGTAGTCGGCCCGCAGCCGCAGCGTGGGCACGCCCAGGATCAGGGCGAGGGCCACCGCGAAGAGGATCGCGAGCAGCATCGCCGGGACGGTCGGGATGCCGCTGGTCGCGATCGCGGCACCCATGATGTAGCCGCCGATGGCGAGGAAGGCGGCCTGGCCGAAGTTCAGCAGGCCGGAGTAGCCGAACTGGATGTTGAGGCCGATGGCGGCCAGGCAGTAGGAGATGGCCACGTAGCCGAACCCGTCGTGCAGGGCTCCGGTGAATGCGTCGATCATGTCGTGTCCTTCCTCAACCGATCCTCTGGGCCCGTCCGAGCAGGCCTTGCGGCCTGAACAGGAGGACGACGATCAGCAGGATCATGGCGCCGGCGTACTTCAGCTCCGACGGGATCAGCAGCGTGGAGGTCTCGACGAACAGACCGATGATGATCGACCCGAGCATGGCACCCCAGATCGAGCCCAGCCCGCCGACGCAGGTCGCGGCGAAGATCAGCAGCAGCACCTGGGCCCCGAGCTGGTAGGTCACCGACTGGGAGTAGCCCAGGAAGGCACCGCCGAGCCCGGCGAGGGCCGCCCCCACGACCCACACCGTGGTGATGACGCGGCTGACGTTGATGCCGGTCGAGGCGGCCAGCGCCGGGTTGTCCGAGACCGCTCGGGTCGCCCGACCCAGCCGTGTGAACTGCAGCGCCAGGGTGACCGCCACCAGCGTCAGCACGCTGACGACGATGATGAGCAGGTCGCGGGTGGTGTAGGTGAACAGCCCGAACGCGTCCTGGCCGGCCGGCGTGACGTACTCGCGGTAGGTCAGGGCGCGGCCGCCGGTGAAGTACTGGTAGAGGTTGCGGAGCAGGAACTGCAGCCCGATCGAGACGATCATCATCGCGATCAGGCCGGTGCCCCGGCGGCGCAGCGGCGCCCACAGCGCCTTGTCGTTGAGCCAGCCGAAGCCCGCCGAGAGGACCACCGCCATCAGCACCGCGACCATGATCGGCAGCCCGAAGACGCGGTTGCCCATGTAGGTCATCACGGCGCCGAAGGTGACCAGCTCGCCGTGGGAGAAGTTGGTGAGCCCGGTGGTGCCGAAGACCATGGAGAGACCCAGGGCGCCGAGCGAGAGCACGATGCCGAACAGCAGCCCGTTGTAGAGCAGCTGGGGGACCTGGTCCCACTTGGTCGAGACCTGCCGGTCGTCCGGGCCGAGCGCGAAGTTGGCCGTGACCGTGCTCAGGCTGCCGGTCGGCTTGAGGGTGTCGGGTGCCCCCTCGCGCAGGTCGACCCCGTCGGGAAGGGTGTCGGCGTCCAGGGAGACGGTGAGGGTGCCGCTGTCCGAGGCCGGCACCGCGACCTCGAAGCGTCCTTCGTCGTCGCTCTCGGCGGTGTACTGACCGCCGTCGCTGGTCTCCACGTTGACGGTCACGCCGGGGACCGGCGCGTTGTCGTCCGCGGAGTTGCGCAGCGTGCCCACGACCGTGCGGTCGCCGTCGGCGGCCTGCGCCGTCCCGGACAGCGCCAGCACCGCGAACAGGCTGGTCGCCAGCAGCAGGAGCAGCGTCACGGCGGGGCCGCGGCGACGCGCCGCCTGGGGCGCTCGTCGACTCGAGGGCGACATGGTCCTCCATTCACAAAGGGGTCCGAGCGGCTGCACCCGGGCATGCGCCGGGGCGGCAGTCGTCTCGGCTGCGGGGGTGAGCATAGAGCCTGGCGTGATCTGCAGCACTCTCGGCGTGAGCCTGCGGTACCGCCGTTACCGGACTGTTTCCTTCCGGCGTCGTCCAGGCGCGCCCTGGGGCGGGCCCAGGATGATCCTGGGGGCGGGCCCCGGTCCACGGGTGGCGCCGACCGGTCTGGTCCACGACGGCTAGCCTCGTGCCGTGACCGAGCAGAGCGGCGCCCCCATCGCGACGACGACGCGCCCGCGGGTGGTCATCGCCGAGGACGAGGCGCTGATCCGGATGGACCTCGCCGAGATGCTCGACGAGGAGGGGTACGACGTCGTCGGCCAGGCCGAGGACGGCGAGAAGGCCGTCGCGCTGGCCACCGAGCTGCGGCCCGACCTGGTCATCCTCGACGTCAAGATGCCTCGGCTGGACGGCATCGCGGCGGCCGAGCAGATCGCCCGCGCCAGGATCGCCCCGGTGGTGATCCTGACCGCGTTCAGCCAGCGCGACCTCGTCGAGCGGGCGCGCGACGCCGGCGCCATGGCGTACCTCGTCAAGCCCTTCGACCAGACCGACCTGGTGCCGGCGGTGGAGATGGCGATGAGCCGCTTCGCCGAGCTGCGCCAGGTGGAGTCGGAGGTGGCGGACCTGACCGAGCGGCTGGAGGCGCGCAAGGTCGTGGACCGGGCCAAGGGCGTGCTGCAGGAGAGCCTGGGGCTCAGCGAGCCCGAGTCCTTCCGCTGGATCCAGAAGACCGCGATGGACCTGCGGCTCTCGATGCGCCAGGTGGCCGAGGGCGTGGTCGCCCACGGCCCGTCGGTGGCCGGCCCCGGCACCCCGGACTGACGCGCGCCCGCTCAGCGCAGCGTGACCACGAGCGCCGTCAGCAGCGGCGCCACCAGCAGCGCCGGCAGCAGGTCGGCGACCTTGACCTGCTTGAGGTCCAGCAGTCGCAGCGCCACCCCCACGAGCAGCAGCCCGCCGGTCGCCGTCAGGGCGGTGAGGTGGGCCTCGGGCACGAAGCTGCCCAGCCCGGCACCCAGCGCGGTCAGGCTCCCCTGGATGACCACGAGCGAGAGGACGCTGGCGCCGACGCCCCAGCCGAACGAGGCCGCGAACGCGATCGCGGCGAACCCGTCGAGCGCACTCTTGAGCAGCAGCTGGTCGGCACCGTTGCCCAGGCCCTCCTCGATCGAGCCCAGGATGGTGAGGGGGCCGACGCAGAACACCAGCGAGCTGATCACGAAGCCCTGCACGAACCGCTCCCGCGCCGCGACGTCGTCGGGTGCCCCCGACCGGGCGGCCCGGCGTACGGCGGCCCGCTGCAGCGCGGCGCCCAGCGACTCGATCCGGTCCTCGAGCCGCAGCAGCGACCCGACGATGCCGCCCACCAGCACCGAGCCCAGCACGATGAGCATCGGCGCGGCGCCGCCGACGGCTGCGACCAGCGCCCGGTCGCCCACCGCCGCCGCCGAGGTGCCGGCGATCAGCAGCGTCACCAGGCCCAGCCCGTCGGTGACCACGGTGCGGGTCCGCTCGGGGAGCCGGTGGCCCACCGTGGCGCCCACCAGGGTCCCCAGCAGCACGGTCGTGGCGTTGACGAGCGTGCCGAGACCAGGGAACACGGCAACTCCTTTACACGTGAACTACGAGGCGGGCTAGTCTCTCAGGCGTCCCGCTCCGCCGCCCGTGCGCGCCACCGTGCGTGTCGCTCGCGGCTGTCCTGCTTCGGAGGCCCCATGCCGCGTCTCGCGCCCCTCGTCCGCGAGGCCTCGCCGTCCGACGCCGACCTGCTGCTCCAGCTGTGGGCCGAGACCACCCGGACCGGGCAGCCCGACGAGCAGACCCGGAGCGACGCCGTGCAGCGGCTGGCCAACAGCGCGGCCGACCCCGACGAGCAGCTGCTGGTCGGCGAGAGCGACGGGCGCATCGTGGCGGCGCTCTACCTCGCGCGCGGACCCATCTCCCCGCTCTCGCTCGACCAGGCCGTGCACACCTCCTACCTCGTCGTGGCCCCCAGCCACCGCCGGCACGGCTACGCGCACGCGCTGATGGAGGCCGCCGTCGCCTGGGCGGAGGAGAAGGGCGTGGAGCAGATGAGTGCCTTCACCGACGGCAGCCGGGAGACCAACCGGTTCCTGGCGCGCCTCGGCCTGGGCACCGTCGCCACCGTGCGGCTGGCCAGCACCGCGGCGCTGCGCAAGAAGCTCTCCGTCGAGCGGGCGCGGGGTGCCACGGGCAGCAACCGCCACCTCGTCGAGGTGCTGGCCAAGCGCCGTACCGCCCGGCGCCGCGCGACCGGCAGCTAGACGGTCCACGCCACGCGGTCGGCTGTCAGCGCCGGGGGCTAGGGTCGCTGCGTGGCCGAGCCAGCACCCCTCTCCCGTCCGCGCCTGCTCCTGCTCGACGGGCACTCCCTGGCCTACCGGGCCTTCTACGCGCTCCCGGTCGAGAACTTCTCGACCACGACCGGCCAGCACACCAACGCCGTCTACGGCTTCACCGCGATGCTCATCAACGTGCTGCGCGACGAGGAGCCCACGCACCTGGCGGTGGCCTTCGACGTCTCGCGCGACACCTTCCGCGCCGCGGAGTACGCCGAGTACAAGGCCAACCGCGCCACCTCGCCGAGCGAGTTCTCCGGTCAGGTGGCGCTGATCAAGGAGGTGCTCGACGCCCTCAACGTGCCGTTCGTGGAGAAGCCCGGCTTCGAGGCCGACGACGTGATCGGCACCCTGGCGACCCAGGCGGTCGCCGACGACTTCGACGTCCTGATCTGCTCCGGGGACCGCGACTCCTTCCAGCTCGTCAACGAGCGCACCACCGTGATCTACCCGATGCGCGGCGTCTCGGAGATGAAGCGGATGACGCCGGACGCGGTGGAGGAGAAGTACAAGGTCCCGCCGAGCCGCTATCCCGAGCTCGCGGCGCTGGTGGGGGAGACCTCCGACAACCTGCCCGGTGTCCCGGGCGTGGGAGCCGGGTTCGCGGCGAAGTGGATCAACCTCTACGACGGCCTCGACAACGTCATCGCCCGGGCCGACGAGATCACCGGCAAGAAGGGCGAGGCGCTGCGCGAGCACCTCGGCCAGGTGATGCGCAACCGCCAGCTCAACGCGCTGGTGACCGACCTCGACCTGCCGCTCGCGCCCGACGAGCTGGCGCTGCGACCGTGGGACCGCCAGCAGGTGCACACCCTGTTCGACAGCCTGGAGTTCCGGGTGCTGCGCGACCGGCTCTTCGAGACGCTGTCCTCGCCCGAGGACATCGACGACTCCGGCTTCGAGCTCGACGGCACCCGCCTCGAGCCCGGCCAGGTGGCCGACTGGCTGGCCGAGCACGCGCAGGGCGGCGACCGGGTCGGCGTCCACGTCGAGGGCGGCTGGCGCTCGGGCACCGGCGAGGTGCTCGCGCTCGCGCTGGCCACCGGCGCGGGCAGCGCCGCCCACGTGGTCGTCGCGACGCTGACCCCCGAGGACGACGCGGCCCTGACGACCTGGCTGGGCGACCCGGCGTACGCCAAGGTGCTGCACGACGCCAAGGGCCCGATCCTCGCGCTGGCAGCCCGGGGCTGGTCGCTGCAGGGCCTGGAGCGCGACACCGCGCTGTCGGCCTACCTCGCCCGTCCCGACCAGCGCTCCTACGACCTGGCCGACCTGACCGTGCGCTACCTCAAGCGCGAGCTGCGGCAGGGCGCGGTCGACGACGGCCAGCTCAGCCTCGAGGGGCTCGCGGACGACACCGCCGACGAGGCCTCCCAGACCGCGATGCTGCACGCGAGCGCGGTCCTCGACCTCGCCGCCGCGCTCGACGACGAGCTCGCCGAGCGGGGCGGCACCCGGCTGCTCTCCGACGTCGAGCTGCCGCTGATCGACGTGCTCGCCCGGCTCGAGCAGGTCGGCATCGCCGTCGACCACGACCTGCTGAGCGGGCTCGAGGAGGAGTTCGCCGCCGGGGTGCGCGAGGCCGCCGACGACGCCTACGAGGTGATCGGCAAGGAGATCAACCTCGGCTCGCCCAAGCAGCTCCAGGTCGTGCTCTTCGACGAGCTCGACATGCCCAAGACCAAGCGCACCAAGACCGGCTACACCACCGACGCCGACGCGCTCCAGGGCCTGTTCGAGAAGACCGAGCACCCCTTCCTCCAGCACCTGCTGCGCCACCGCGACGTGATCCGGCTGCGCCAGACCGTCGAGGGGCTGCTGAAGACCGTGGCCGAGGACGGCCGGATCCACACCACCTTCAACCAGCTGATCGCGGCGACGGGCCGGCTCTCCAGCACCGACCCCAACCTGCAGAACATCCCGATCCGCACCGAGGCCGGTCGCCGCATCCGCGAGGGCTTCGTGGTGGGCCCGGGGTTCGCCGAGCTGCTCACGGCCGACTACTCGCAGATCGAGATGCGGATCATGGCGCACCTCTCCGAGGACGTCGCGCTGACCGAGGCGTTCCGCTCCGGCCACGACTTCCACTCGGTGACGGCCGCCCGCGTCTTCGACGTCGAGCCGACCGACGTCACCTCGCAGATGCGGGCGAAGATCAAGGCGATGAACTACGGCCTCGCCTACGGGCTGTCGGCGTTCGGGCTCTCCCAGCAGCTGCGCATCGACACCGGCGAGGCGCGCGGCCTGATGGACGAGTACTTCGAGACCTTCGGCGGGGTCCGCGACTACCTCGGCGGCATCGTCGAGGAGGCGCGGCGCTCCGGCTTCACCGAGACCATCCTGGGCCGCCGCCGCTACCTGCCCGACCTGACGAGCGACAACCGGCAGCGCCGCGAGATGGCCGAGCGGATGGCGCTCAACGCCCCGATCCAGGGCTCGGCCGCCGACCTCATCAAGGTCGCGATGCTCGGGGTCGACCGGGAGCTGACCCGGCAGGGGCTCGCCTCGCGGATGCTGCTCCAGGTCCACGACGAGCTGGTGTTCGAGGTGGCCGAGGGGGAGCGCGAGCAGCTCGAGGCGCTGGTACGCCGCGAGATGGGCGCCGCCGCCGAGCTCAGCGTCCCGCTCGACGTCTCGGTCGGCACCGGCCACAGCTGGCACGACGCCGCCCACTGAGCGGGGCCCGCCACGGGTCAGCCCGCGGCGGCGTCGGCTCGGCTGACGTCTGCGGGTGTCGCGGCCCCCGGGCGGATCCGGTGCAGGCTGGCGGCCAGCAGGGCGACCAGGACCACGGCGTCGACGACCGTCACCACGACGGCGAGGGAGGTGGCGTCGTCGACCCCGCGGGTCGCCACGAGCAGGGCGAGCAGGCCGCCCCAGATCAGGTAGACCGACCACCGCGACTGCCGGGCCACCACGCTGTAGACGAGCAGCTGGACCACCGAGAGCACCGTGCCGAGGATCGCGAACAGCCACAGCTGGCCGCGGATCTCGGCGTACTCCGGGCCGCCGACGAAGACCAGCGCGAGCCCGCTGAGCACCCAGGCCCCCAGGGTGCTCACCACGCCCAGGGCCAGGACCAGCCCGACGCTGCGCACCAGCGCGCTCCACCGGTCCTGCTGGTCCGACATCGAGGGGAAGGCGACGATGACCACGAACTGCGGCAGGAACAGCACCGCCTTGACCAGGATCAGGCCTCCGGCGTACAGCCCGGACTGGTGGTCGCCGAGCACGTCGCGGGCGACGATGACGTCGGCGTTGGAGAGGGCGAAGAACGCCAGCAGCGCGTGGGAGTTGCGGAACGTCTCGCCCAGGATGCTGCGCTCGTCGTGGTGCCCGGTGGCGTGGCGGCGGCGGTGCGGGAGCGAGCGGCGCAGCGTCCACCAGCCGACGGCCACCGGGGCGAAGAAGGCGAGGAGCACCGCGAGCACGGCGATGGTCTCGGTGGGCCGCCAGGCGAGCAGCGCGCCACCGACGGCCAGCCGCGAGACGCCGGCCGCGAGGTAGAGGGCCGCGAGCGCGCGCCACCGGCGCTCGCCCTGGAGGATGCCGGCCTGCGCGCCCATCAGCGTCATCGGCAGCACGGTCAGGGCGACCAGCACCGCCGTCGGCACGCTGTCGAGGTTGAGCAGCCGGTCGATGACGGGGGAGAGGACCAGGCACAGCACGGCCAGCACCGCTGCCGTGCCGACCGCGACGCGCAGCAGCGCGCGCTCCACCTCGCCGACGCTCTCGGGGTGGGCCGCGATGCGCCGCGCGCCGGTGGTCTGGAGCCCGAGCTGCAGCACGCCGAGCACCAGCAGCAGGCCCATCACCGCGGCGAAGGCGCCGTAGCTGCTCGGCCCGAGCAGGCGCGCGGCGAGGATCGTGTAGCCGTACGTCGTGACGTTCATGATCGCCATCGCCACGGCGATGACGCTGCCTCCACGGGTCCAGTCGCCCCGTGTCTCGGCCTGCTCGGTCACCTGATCGAGACTACGGGGAAGGCCTCCGCCGCAGGCGCAGGTGGTTGGATCGGGGCGCCTGTCGAGCGACCGGCGCGGACGGGAGGAGCCGAGGTGGCGGTGGGGCGCTGGCTGGTGCGGCTGTGGCCGTGGCTGCTCGCGCTGCTGCTCCTGGGCCCGGCCCTCGCCCCGGGCCACGTCCTGTCCTACGACATGGTGTTCGTGCCCGACCTCGCGCTGCGGCCCGACTCCTGGGGGCTCGGGTCCTCGCTGCCACGGGCGGTGCCCTCCGACGCGCTGGTCGGGCTGGCCGACGAGCTCCTCCCGGGCGAGGTGCTGCAGAAGCTGGTGCTGCTGCTCGCGCTGGGCCTCGCCGGCGCCGGGGCGGCCCGGCTGGTGCCCTCGACGTCGGTGGTCGCGCGGCTGGCCGCCACCTCGGCGTACGTGTGGAACCCGTTCGTGGCCGAACGGCTCGGCATCGGTCACTGGCCACTGCTCCTGACGTACGCCGCGCTGCCGTGGCTGCTGATCGAGGCCCGCCGTCTCGGTCGCGGGACGGGCAGCCCGGCCCGGATGGTGCTGTGGATCGCGGTGGGCAGCCTGAGCCCGGCCGGGGGCGTGATGTCGGTGGTGGCCGCGGTCGTCGGGGTCGCGTCCGCGCGGCCGGGGGTGCGGACCGTGGCGACCACCGCGCTGGGCGGCGTGCTGCTCAACGCCCCGTGGATCGTCGCGGGTGCGCTGCACGGGGGCGCCGGCCGCGGCGACCCGGCCGGCGCGACCGCCTTCGCCGCCCGGTCCGAGGGGCTGCTGCCCGCGCCGCTGGCCGTGCTCGGCCTGGGCGGGATCTGGAACTCCGAGGTGGTGCCGGCCTCGCGCCTGGGGTGGCCGGCTGTCGCGGCCCTGGTGCTGCTGCTGGCGCTGTGCGCCGCCGGCGCTGCCGCGTGGCGCCGGGCCGAGGACCCCCCGCTGCGGCTCGCGCTGCCCCTCCTGGCCGCGCTCGGCGTCGTGGTCGCGCTGGCCGGGTGGGCCGCGCCCGGTGCGGTCGCCGCGCTGGGCGGGGCCGTCCCGGGCGCCGGGCTGCTGCGCGACGGCACCCGGTGGGTGGCGCTGCTCGCCCCGCTGCTGGCCTCGCTGAGCGGGCTGGGGGTGGCCCGGGCCGCGGCCGCGGTGCGACCAGGTGCCGTCGGCCTGGTGGTCGGGACCGTGCTCGTGCTCGCCCCGCTCGCCCTCGCCCCCGACGTCGCCGCGGGCCTGGGCGGTCGGTTGCAGGCGGTGGACTACCCGGCCGAGCACGCCGCCGCCCGCGCGTCCCTGGGCCGGGCGTCGGCGACGCGCTCCGGCGGGGGCGGCGACGTGCTGCTGCTTCCCTTCAGCAGCTACCGGGCGCCGTCGTGGAACGGGGACCGCCGGGTGCTCGACCCCCTGGGCCGCTACCTGCGCCCCGACTTCCTGCAGAGCGACGACCTCTACGTCTCCGGCCGACGCGTCGCGGGGGAGGACCCCCGCGCTGCCCGGGTCGCGCGCGTGCTCGAGGGAGGCGGTGCGCCCGACACGGTCGCGCGGCGGCTCCGGGCCGAGGGGATCGGCTGGGTGGTCCTGGACCTCGAGGCGCAGCGCCAGGTCGGGGCCGCGGTGCCGTCGCTGCCGGTCGTCGCCGAGGACGACCCGCGGGTCGTGCACGCCGGGAGGCTGCTGCGGGTCTGGGAGCTCCCGGGCCCGGTGGCCCGCGACGTCGACGGTGTGCCGGCGGTCCCGGTGGCCGGCGCGTGGGGGGTCGCGGGGCTGGTCCTCGTGGTCGCGGGCATCGGTGTGCTGCGTCGAGGAGCGCGACGTCGTCGTGCCGTTCACGCCCAGGCCCTACCCGGTGGTACCTTTGCGGCCGACCGCTAGGACGTAGCGGCTCCGAGGGAGTGGAGAACCATCGTGCAGGGACTGGTCGTCGGCGGGATCGCCGTACTGGTGGGCATCGGCCTGGCCGTGACCACCGCGTTCGGCGTGGTCAGCAGCGTGAGCGGCGAGGCCTCCCAGCCCAAGCAGAGCGTCATGGACTACGGGACCAACCAGTAGGTCGTCCCGGCTCCTGCTCCACCACCTCAGCGGCTCCCCGGAGCCGCTGTCGTCGTCTCCGGACCCGTTCGGCCCCGACCCCGGGTGCGCCTAGGGTCCCTCGGGGTCCTCGACGCTGACCCGGCGCCCCGCCAGCACGTCGGCGAGGACGTGGGCGAAGGAGTCCTGGGAGTGCGACCAGGCGAAGGTGTGCGACATCGCGCGGGCGCCCTCGCCGAGGCGCGCGCGGAGCTCGGGGTCCTCGAGCAGCCCGGCCACGGCTCGCTCGAAGCCGGCGCGGTCGTCCACCAGGACACCGGAGCGGCCGTCCAGGACCGACTCGCGCGTCCCGCCGGCGGAGCGGTACGCCACGGTCGGCACGCCGTGGACCCCGGCCTCTCCCACCACCAGGCCCCAGCCCTCCTTGAGCGAGGGCAGCAGCATCAGCCACGAGGCCGCGAGCAGCTCGTGCTTGCGCTGCTCGTCGACGTGGCCCTCGAACCGGACGAGGTCGCCGGCGCCGCGCTCGGCGACGTACTTGTGCAGCTCCTCGTCCCACCAGCCGTTGCCGATGACGCTGAGCCGGAGGTCGGGGAACCGGGGGCGCAGCGCCACGACCGCGTCGATCGCGTGCTCCACCTGCTTGTGGGGCACCAGCCGGCCCACGACGCACAGCAGCGGCGTCGGGCTGCGACGTGCTTGCACCGTGGGGGCGGGCGCGGTGCCGTTGTGCACGACCGCGATCCGGTTCTTGCCGACGCCCAGCGCCATCAGCTCGGTCCGGGTGGCTCGGGAGACGGCGACGTACTGCGAGGTGCGGTAGAGCGCGGGAGCCAGCCGCCGCTCGATCCACCAGCCCACGCGGCCCAGCCGACCGGGGAAGACCACCGGCCACTGCTCGCGGTGCACGTGGTGCACCAGCACCACCACCGGACGGCGTGTGGCGAGGCGGGTGAAGAAGGGCAGCCCGTTCTGGACGTCGACGACGAGGTCCACCCGTCCGAACCGCCGGCCGAGCAGGTGCAGCATGCCCAGGACGTAGATGCCGACGTGCGTGCCGCGGCGCACGAAGCGGACGCCGTCGAGCACCTCGTCGGCCGGGGCCCGGTCGTGAGCCGCGCAGAAGATCGTCACCCGCGCGCCGTGCCGGACCAGCCCGGCGGCCATCGACTCGACGTAGCGCTCGGAGCCCCCGCCCTCGGGGTTGGCCGTGTCGCGCCAGTTGAACAGCACGACGTGACGGCCCTCCAGGGAGGCCGGGACGAATCCCTCCATGATCCGGATGTTACTTCCCGGTCGCCTGCCATACTCACGCACCATGTCCTGGTTCGCGGCCTTGCGCCTGTTCCACGAACGGCGGATCGCGGTCCCCGTGGGCGACGACGACCTGGTGCTCGACGTGGGCAGCGGCGACAAGCCGTCCTGGCGCGCCGACGTGCTGCTGGACCGGTTCACCGGCGCCGAGCACGGCGCCCAGCGGTCGGGGCGGGCGCAGGTGCGGGTCAGCCGCCCGCTGTTCGACGCCGACGCCGCCGACATGCCGTTCGCCGACAAGGCCTTCGCCTACGCGATCTGCTCCAACGTGCTCGAGCACGTCACCGACCCGGTCGGCGTCGCCGCCGAGCTGAGCCGGGTGGCGGACGCGGGCTACATCGAGGTGCCCGAGGCGGCCAGCGCCAAGATCGTCGACTTCCCCAGCCACCTGTGGTGGTGCCGGCTCGAGGACGAGCCGGAGGGCCCGACGCTGGTGTTCACGGCCAAGACCGCGCCGTACCACGACGCCGAGATCGACGCCTACATCGAGCGGGCCGGCGTACGCCGTGAGCTCGACGCCGTGCTCAACAAGCGGTTCGAGCACCGGGTCGTGCAGTACCACTGGACCGGGTCGGTGCGGCTGCGCGTGGAGGGAGAGCTCGACCCCGGGTTCGCCGCCGCGGCGATGCGCGCCGAGGGTCACCACCGCACCTGGGAGACCGTCGCTGCCCAGGGCGTGACCCAGGCGCTGACCTGGCGCACCCGTCGCCGGCGGGGGACACCGCGGATCCCGTGGGACAAGGTCGTCAAGCCCGAGCTGGGCGGTCGGGGCGGCCACCTGGAGCGACGGATCTACCGCCTCGACGACGTGGGCACCGGCTCCTAGGGGCTCAGTAGGGGTCGTAGGGCCCGCGGTGGCCGAACAGCACCCGGGCCAGCGGCCGCAGCCGGAGCCGCAGCAGCACCTTCACCGCGACGTTGCGGACCCACCACGGCAGCTCGCCCAGGATGCGGGCGCGGTCGCGCAGCGAGGGCCGTCCGACCCGGAAGAGCGCCAGCGATCCCGCGCGGCGCTCGTAGCGCAGCCGACCCGAGAACAGCACGTGGACGAGCACGCCGAGGGTCACCCCGATGCTGGAGAAGCAGTCGTGGACGAGCACCGGGCCGTGGTCGCGGAGGTGGCGCGTCCAGCGGAGGTCGTCGGAGAGCGTCCAGTAGTCGTGCTTGCCGTCGATGTAGAGGTGGTCGAGCGGCCGGGTCCAGGACGGGCGGGCCCGGGTGCTGTAGTCGGCGAGCAGCTCGACGGTCGGGGTGAGCCCCGCCTCGGCGAGGTGACGCTCGAACTTCTCCCGGGTGGGCCGGCCCCCGAAGAGCCGGCCGTCGACGAACGGGTCGACCGCCACGACGCGGGCGTCGCGGTCGCGGGCCAGGGTGCCCAGCACGACCGTGGAGCGGCCCTGGTGGCTGCCGATCTCGAGCAGCAGCCCCCCCGCGGGGACCTCCTCCGCGGTCTCCCACAGCAGCCGCGCCTGCGCCTGGGTCAGCCACCCCGGGATGCGGTCGGCGACCTCCCAGGCAGCCTGGAACCCGGGCGCTGCGCGGTGCGGCATGGCTCTCCCTGACGTCGAGCGGCCGGGTCGGCCTGAGGGTCGGCAGGCAGCATATAGACTCCCCGCCGCACGTCGGACAGGGCGAGGACGAGGGCGGGCCGCAGGTGGCGCAGGGCGGGACGCGGTGGGGTCGACGGCCTCCGGTCCCCGGACCTACGGCACTCGCCGGCGTCGTGGTCACCGTCGGCGTGCTGCTGCTGAACCTGCTGCAGCAGCCCGGCCGCACCACCTTCGACACCAAGCTGGACCTGCAGTACGGCCCCGGCGACCTGCTGAGCCGCAGCCTGAGCCTGTGGAACGGCGACTGGGCGCTGGGCGGTCTGCAGAACCAGGCGTCGGGCTACCTGTTCCCGATGGGACCGGCGTTCTGGCTGGGCGACGTGCTGGGTGTGCCGGCCTGGGTGTGGGAGCGGCTCTGGTCGGCGGCCGTGATGCTGCTGGCCTACGAGGGCGCCCGTCGCCTGGCCCGCAGCTGGCCCGGGATCGGCGCGGGCGGCGCGGTGCTCGCCGGGGCGGCGTACATGCTGGCGCCACGGGTGCTCACCACCGTGGGCGGGCTCAGCGGCGAGACGCTGCCGGGTGCGGTGCTGCCGTGGACGGTGCTGCCGCTCGTGCTCTACCTGCGCGGTCGGCTGCGGGCGCGCACCGGGATCCTGGCGTCGGTCGCGACGATCCCGGTGATGGGCGGCCAGAACGCCACCCTGGTCGCGGCCTGCCTGGTGCTGCCGGCCCTGCTGCTGGCCCTCGGCGAGGGCCGGACCTGGCGTCGCCGGCTGCGCGACCTGGTCGCGTGGAGCGTGCTGGTGCTGGTGGTCACCGCCTGGTGGCTGGTCCCGCTGCTGCTCCTGGGCGGCTACGCGCCGCCGTTCCTCGACTTCATCGAGTCCTCGCGCAACACCGCCGCCGGCACCGGGTGGTTGGCGTCGCTGCGGGGGACCAGCCACTGGGTGGCGTTCTTCCCCGGGGGCGGGTCGATCGGCTGGGAGGGTGGGTACCGGCTGGCCGCGTCGAGGTGGTTGGTCCTCCCGACCGTGCTGGTCGCCGCGGCCGGGTTGGCCGGGCTGGCGCTGCGGCGCACCTGGCAGCGACGGGTGCTGGTGACCGGCGTGCTGGTCGGGCTCGCGGTGCTCACCGCGGGCAGTGGCACCCCCGCGGGCTCGCTGCTCTCCGGCGTGTGGCTCGACGCCCTGGACGGCGTCCTGGCGCCGCTGCGCAACGTGCACAAGTGGGACCCCGTCGTCCGGCTCCCGCTGTGCCTGGGCCTGGGCGCGCTGGTGGGGGCGGTGCCGGCGTCCTGGTCGTGGCGGCGGCTGCCTCGCGCCCTGCCCGCCCGGCGTGCGGTCCTGGCCCTGGCGGCGCTCGCCGTCCTGGCGGCCGCCCTGCCCGCGGCCACCGGGTCGCTGCGCACGTCCGACGGCGCGGAGGACCTGTCGGCGGGGTGGCGCGGCGCCTCGGGCTTCCTGTCGTCCCAGCCCGGCCCGGTGCGGGCGATGGTGCTGCCCGGCGCCGGCTTCGCGGTCCAGGTCTGGGGCCGGACCATCGACGAGCCGATCCAGGTGCTCGACGCGCCGCCGTGGCTGGCGCGGGCCCAGGTCACCGTGGCCCCGGGCGGCACGCTGCGGCTGCTCGACGGTGTCGAGGAGTCGATCTCCCGGGCCCGCGCCCAACCCAGCCTGGCCGCCGCCTTCTCCCGCCTGGGCATGACCCACGTGGTGCTGCGCCACGACCTCGACCTCGCGCAGACCGATGCGCCGTCCCCGGACGTCGTGGAGGCCGGGGTCGCCGGCACACCCGGGCTCAACCGGGTGGCGGGCTACGGCCGCGAGGCCGGCGGTCGCCACGAGGTCGAGGTGTACGCCGTGACGACCGTCGACGACCCGCGGGTCTCGATCGTCGCCGCCGACTCGGTGCGGCGGGTGTCCGGAGGGCCGGAGGCGGTGGCCGACCTGGTCGCGGCCGGGCTGCTCGCGACACGGCAGCCGACCGTCCTGGTCGACGCCGACGAGGACGCCGACGTGGTCACCGACACCGCCCAGCGGGTCGAGCGCAGCTTCGGACGCGTCCACGCGACCGTGTCGGGGGTGATGAGCGCGCAGGACCGCTTCCGCGTCGAGCGGCGCGAGCACGACTTCACCGACCCCGACGTGCCCTCGGCACGGACGACGGCGACCTACGTCGGCGCCCAGGACGTCGTCGCCTCGTCCTCGGGGGGGTACGCCGACGTGCTGGGTCCGGTGCGTCCCGAGCAGCACCCGTACGCCGCGTTCGACGACTCGGTCTTCACCTCCTGGGTCACCGCTCCGTTGCGCGACCCCACCGGGCAGTGGATCGAGGTCCGCTTCGGCAGCCCGGTGGAGGTCGGGCCCCTCGGCCTCACCTTCGACCAGTCCGGCGCGTTCGTGCGCTCGGTCCGGGTGACCACGGACGACGGTGAGGTGGAGGCCGGCGTCGACGTGCAGGGCTCCGCGCGCGGCGTCGAGCTGCCTGCGGGCGAGACCACCTCGCTGCGGATCACCCTCAGCGACGTCCGGGGAAGCGGTACGCAGGTGCGGCTGGCCGACGTGAGCCTGGGGGACCGGGAGGTACGCCGCTCGCTGCGCCTGCCCGGTCGGGTGGGCGCCGACACCGCCGTCCACCTGTCCGCCGAGCAACCCCGTCGTGCCTGTCTGCAGCTCGCACGAGGCCTCGCGTGCGAGCAGTCGCGCCAGCGGGTGACGCCGGAGACACCCGGCTTCGAGCGCACCCTGCAGGTCGAGGAGGCCGGCACCTGGCAGGTGGCCGGGCGCGCGGTGGCCACCAACGGCGGCGACCTCGAGCGCCTGTTCGCGCCGCTGGACCCCCGCCGGGTGGCGGTCAGCGCCACGTCGACGTACGCCGGGGACCCGGCCGTGGTCGGTGCGCGGGCCTACGACGGTCGGCGGGACACCGGGTGGTACGCCTCGCCGGTGGACCCGGCCCCGGCACTCGGCCTGACCTGGAGGGGCCGCCGGACGATCAGCTCGGTCACCGCCGTGCTGGACCCGGGACAGCCGGGACGGCTGCCGCCTGCCCTGCTGGTCGACCCGCTCAACGGCGACGACCCGCAGCTGGTCTCCACCTCGGGCCCTGACGCGGGGAAGCTGGAGCCGGTGCGCACGGACCGGCTGCGGGTGGCCGCGTCCGGCGGCACCGGCACCGAGGGCGTCGGCATCTCCGAGCTCGCCGTCGAGGGCCTGGCAGGGCTGCGGCACCGGCCCGACCCCGACACCCCCACGGGGAGCGCGTGCGGGTTCGGCCCGGTGGTGGGCGCGGGTGGGCGCACGGTCGCGACGCAGGTGCTCGGCACGCTGGCCGACGTCGTCGCCGGCCGGGAGCTCGAGGTGCGTGCCTGCGAGGACGCGACGCTGGACCTCGACCGCGGCGTCCAGCGCCTGGGCGTCGTCAACCCCGCCGGGTTCGCGGTGACGGACCTGTGGCTGCGCCCGCCCGGGTGGGACACGACGTCGCGTGCTGCCGGGCCGGATCCGACCGCGGCGGTCGGGCGATGGGCCGACACGGACCGCACCGTCGAGGTGACCGCCGCCGAGGGCGCGCTGCTGAGCGTGCCGGAGAGCCGCAACGCCGGCTGGGTCGCCACCGCGGGCGGCCGCGAGCTGACGCCGGTGGTCGTGGACGGCTGGAAGCAGGGCTGGCGGGTGCCGGCCGGGACCGAGGGCGAGGTGCGGCTGTCCTACGCGCCGCAGCCGACCTTCGTGGCCTCGATCGTGGTCGGGCTGGTGCTCGCCGGGCTCGTCGCCCTGGCGGCCCTGGCCCTGCTGGTCGGTGCGTCGCGGGCAGGGACGCCTCAGGTCGTCCCCACCAGCGCCGACAGCCGTCCCGAGGAGACCGGAGGCGACCCGCGGCCCGACCGCTGGGGCGGGGCGGTGCGTGCGACCGGCCTGGTCGTGCTGCTCCTGGTGTCGGTGCCGCTGGGCGCCGGCGCGGTCCTCGGCCGGCTGACCCGGCGGGTGCCGACCCCGGTGGCGGTCGCCGCTGGGCTGGCCGCGCTGGCCCTGGCTGCGCTCCTCGTCGCGGTGACCGCCCGTGCGGTGTCGCCCCCGGTAGGGTCCGACCTCGTGACGGCGCTGGTCGTGGGTGCCCTGGCGGGCCGGGTCCTGGGTGGCGCGCAGGCGCGCGGTGTGCCCGGGGACGGTGCCGCATGAGCACCGCGACGACCCTCGGCACGGACACCGGCCGGGAGCCGGCGTCGGCCCCGGGACGCAGCACGGCCTGGTGGGTCCGGAGATGGGCCTACGCCCTGATCGCGCTGCACCTGGCCGTCCGCGCCTGGGTCACGTTCCCGTCGTACTTCTTCCAGGACGACTACGCCCACCTCGAGCTGGCGCGGCGGCTCGGGCTGAGCCCGGACTACCTCGTCCGCGACTACGGCGGGCACCTCGAGCCCGGGCAGTACGTCGTGATCTGGCTGGTCTCCCACCTGGTCGACGTGGCGTTCTGGCCGGCGGCGGTCTGCATCCTGGTGCTCCAGCTCGCTGCCTCCGTGCTCACCTACCGGGTGGTGCGCGAGCTCGTCGGCGACGTCCCGGTGCTGCTCGTGCCGCTGGCCGTCTACCTGTTCACCCCGCTCAGCCTGGCGTGGGCGACGTGGTGGGCCGCTGCACTGCAGACGCTCTCGCTGCAGGTCGCGATGCTCGGCGTGCTGCTGTGCGTGGTCCGCCTGCACCGCACCGGCGAGCGCCGCTGGGCGGTGTGGTCGGTGGTCGCGCACGTCCTGGGGCTGCTGTTCTGGGAGAAGGCCGCGCTGATCCTGCCCACCGCCCTCGCCCTGAGCGTGCTGGTCCTGGCACCGCCCACCAGCTGGCGGACCAGGCTCGGCGTGCTGCGCCAGCGGTGGCGGTTCTGGGGGGTGCACGGCGCGGTGCTGGCGGCGTACGTCGCGGTCTACCTCTCCGTGGTCGACTCCCCGGCCGACGGCTCCGGTCGGATCGCGGTCCCGACGCTGGTGGGCCAGACACTGGGACGGATGTACGTCCCCGGCATCTTCGGTGGTCCGTGGCACGCCGACGGCGCCGAGAACACGCTCTACCCGTACGCCGCCACGCCGACGGCGGTGCTGACCTGGGTGCTGCTGGCTGCCCTGGTCGCTGCCAGCGTCGCGGTCCGGGGACGACGCGCGTGGAGCGCGTGGGTCCTGCTCGCCGGCTACCTGGCGATGGACCTCGTGCTCCTCGGGCTGGGCAGGCCGGAGTGGGTCGGCCTGCTGGCCCGGGACCCCCGCTACGTCGCCGACGCGCTGCCGATCACCGCGATCGCGATCGCGGTCGCCTTCGCGGGCCCCGACCCGGACCGTCCGAGGTCCCGGGGTCGCGTGCTCCTGGAGCAACGCCTCACGCTGCCGGTCGCGCTGAACGTCGTCGCGGTCCTGGTCCTCAGCTGCCTGGTGACGACGGCCGAGCTGGCACCCGTCGCCCAGCACGAGTACTCCCGCAACTACGCGCTCGGGGTGCTGCGGCAGCTGGAGGAGCACCCCGAGCGGTCGGTGGTCAGCACCGCCACGCCGTACCTCGTCTCGGCCCGCACCGACGTCAGGCAGATGATGGACGCCATCGGCGCGGACGTCGAGCTCGACCGCCCGGCGACCCAGATGTGGGTCTTCGACGGGATCGCCACGATGCGCGAGATGGACCTGCTCGCCGCGGAGCCGGTCACGACCGGCCCCGAGGCCGGTTGCGGGTGGGAGGTCGACGACACCTGGACCGGGCTCGGCTCGCTGTCCCCGTCCAGCGACCCCGTCCGCGTCCTCCGGTTGACCTACGAGGCGGGCGGCCCGGGTGAGCTGGCCGTCCGGGTGGGGGAGCAGGAGCAACGGCTGAGCATCCCCGCCGGCCTGGGACGCGCGTTCTTCGTCGTCCCCACCGGCGGCGGGCCGCTGTCGGCCCGCGTCGACGGCACGGTCGGGACCTGCGTCGTCGACCGTGCCGACGGGCCGCCCTGGGTCGCGCAGTAGGCGCTGCGGGGTCGGATAGGGTCGCCCGGTGCCGCAGCCGCCCGTCCAGCGCGTTCCGGGGGCCTCCACGTGGGCCCCGACGTGGGCTCCGACGTGGCGGCGCTCGGTGCGGCTGTTCCGGGCCTTCAGGCTCGAGCAGACCCGGCCCGAGGTCTTCTACGGCGCGCTCGCCGACGACGCGGTCGGCCACCTCTCCCAGCACGTCGACCTGCGCGCCCTGACGCTGCTCGACGTCGGCGGCGGGCCGGGCTACTTCCGCCGTGCGTTCGAGGGGGCCGGGGCGACGTACTTCTCCCTCGACGCCGACGTCGGCGAGCTCTCCGGTCTCGGCGAGGTGGCACCGCGCACGGTCGTCGGCAGCGGCATGGAGCTGCCGTTCGCCGACGCCTGCTTCGACGTCTGCTACTCCTCCAACGTCCTCGAGCACGTCGACGACCCGTGGCGGATGGCCGAGGAGATGCTGCGCGTCACCCGGCCCGGGGGCCTGGTCTTCGTCTCCTACACGGTCTGGTTCGGGCCCTGGGGCGGGCACGAGACCTCGCCGTGGCACTACCTGGGCGGCGCCCGGGCCCGTCGTCGCTACGTCCGCACGCACGGCCGGGAGCCCAAGAACCGCTTCGGTGAGTCCCTGTTCGGCGTCACCGTCCGCGAGGGTCTGGCCTGGGCCCGGCGGCAGCAGGACGCCGAGGTGCTCGAGCTGGTCCCGCGCTACCACCCGCGCTCCGGCCGGTGGCTGACGCACGTCCCGGGGGTGCGCGAGGTGCTGACCTGGAACCTCGCCATCGTGCTGCGCAGGCGATGACCGCCGGGCACCACGACCCGGCCGCACGTCTCCGGTGGCGGTTCCGCCTGCTCACCTGCTGCCTGGTCCTGGTCGCGCTGTCGTTCTCGCAGGCCCCGGGCCGGGTCGTCAGCGACACCAAGCTCGACCTGGTGGTCGCACCGGGTCGGATGCTCGCCCGCGCGCTGCACCTGTGGGACCCGGTGGGGGCGTTCGGCCAGGTGCAGAACCAGGCCTACGGCTACCTGTTCCCGATGGGCCCCTTCTTCGCGCTGGCCCGCCTGGTGCCGCTCGAGAGCTGGGTGGCGCAGCGGCTCTGGTGGTCGCTGCTGCTGGTGGTGGCGTTCCTCGGCACGGTGCGGCTCGCCGGCGCTCTGGGGCTGGGCTCGCCCACCGCCCGCGTCGTGGCGGGCTTCGCCTACGCCCTCTCGCCGCGCATCCTGACCACGCTGGGGCCGATCTCGGTCGAGGCGTGGCCGAGCGCCCTGGCGCCGTGGGTGCTCCTGCCGCTCGTCGTCGGCAGCCGGCGCGGCTCCCCCCGGCGTGCGGCTGCGCTCTCGGCGCTGGCGGTCGCAGCCGTGGGCGGCGTCAACGCCGCCGCCACCTTCGCCGTGGTGCCGCTCGCGGCGCTGTGGCTGCTCACCCGCGAGCCCGGACCGCGCCGCCGGTCGCTGATGACGTGGTGGCCGCCGCTGGTCCTGCTCGGCACCGCGTGGTGGCTGGTGCCGCTCTTCCTGCTCGGCGGCTACAGCCCGCCGTTCCTGGACTACATCGAGACCGCCGACGTCACGACGTTCCCGACCACGCTGTTCGACACCCTGCGTGGCACCTCGCACTGGGTGGCGTACGTCGACCCGCTGTGGCGCGCCGGCAACGACCTGGTCACCACCGGGCACGTCGCCCTCAACAGCGGGGTGCTGCTGCTGCTCGGGCTGGTCGGCCTCAGCGCCCGCAGCAACCCGCACCGGCGGTTCCTGCTGCTGGGGACGCTGCTCGGCACGGTCGTGGTGATGCTCGGGCACGGCGGGGACCCGGCCGGCTGGTTCGCGGGGGCCGAGCGCGCGGCCCTCGACGGGGTGCTGGCGCCGCTGCGCAACGTGCACAAGTTCGACCCGCTGGTCCGGCTGCCCCTGGTGCTGGGCCTGGCCCACGTCCTGGGCGTGCTGGCCGATGCCCGGCCGCGGGAGGCGTGGGGCCGGTGGACCGACCGGGCGACCTGGCGCAGCCCGGGGCTCGGCGACCGGGTGACCCACCTCGGCGTGCTGGTGCTCGCGGTGACGGCGGTCGCGGGCGTCGCGACCCCGGCGCTGGCCGGACGGGTCGCACCGGGCGACGACCTCGACGGCGTCCCGGCGTACTGGTCCTCGGCCTCGCGCTGGCTGGCCGCCAACGCCCCCGACACGACCGCGCTGCTGGTGCCAGGATCGAGCTTCGCGACCTACCAGTGGGGCAACCCCGAGGACGAGCCGCTCCAGGCGCTGGGACGAGCCCGCTTCGCGGTGCGCAACGCGGTGCCGCTGGCACCACCCGGCAACATCCGGGTGCTCGACGCGGTGCAGGCCCGGCTGGCCGCCGGCCGCCCGTCGACCGGGCTCGCGGCGTACCTCCGCCGGGCCGGGGTGGGCCACCTCGTGGTCCGCAACGACCTCGCCCGCTCCGCCGAGGGGCCCGCGCCCGTGCTGGTCCACCAGGCCCTCGACGGGTCGCCCGGCCTGACGCGGGTGCGTGCCTTCGGGCCGCGGGTGGGGTCGCCGGCGCGGCTGGACCAGACCGAGTCCGCTCGTGACGCGGGGCGCGACCGGAGGCGGCTGGTGGCCGACGACGGCTTCACCTCGCGCTACCGCGCCGTGGAGGTGTACGCCGTGACCGGTGCTCGTGAGGCCGCCGTGTCCCGCGCCACCCCCGTGGTCGTCGGTGGGCCGGAGGACCTGCTCGACCTGCTCGACACCGGGCTGCTGGGGGACGGCGCGACCCGGCTCGCCGCCGACGCGCCCCAGGGCCCGGACGGGCAGGGGCTGCTGCTGACCGACGGACTGCGGCGCCAGGAGGTGGACTTCGCCCGCCTCGACGGCAACCGCTCGGCCACGCTCGAGGCCGACGACCCCGGACGCCGTGGGGCCCCGGCGCGCGACTACGCGCTCGGCGGCGACCGCTGGGAGACCCGGGCGCACCTGCTCGGCGCGCGCTCGCTCACGGCGTCCTCGTCCCGTGCCTGGGCCGACACCGACGGGCCGCTGCGCCCCGGTGCGCAGCCCTTCGCCGCGCTCGACGGCGACGTGGGCACCGCGTGGGAGTCCGGCGACCCGGGGGAGGAGCCGGCCCGGCTCGAGGTGCGGCCCGAGCAGCCGCTGCGGACCGACCGCGTCACCGTCGTGCTGGGCGACACCGGTGAGCGCGACCAGTCGTTCCGGGTGGTGACCGACGCCGGGTCGAGCACGGTGCAGCGCGGGTCGAGCGGCGAGACGGTCGAGGTGGTCGTCCCGGCCGGCACCACCGACGTCGTCCGGGTCGTCGGCACCGGCGGCGGTCCCGGCGAGCGACCGCCCCAGGAGCTCACGGTGGCGGAGCTGCGCGTGCCCGGTCTCGACGTCGACCGCACCCTGGTGCTGCCCGAGGTGCCTGCCCGCTGGGGCGCCCCCGACGGCGTGGTGCTCGCCTCGCCCGAGGGGCGCGACGCGTGCGTCGAGGTGGGACCCGACGTGCGCTGCGGGCCCGACCGGCAGCGCGCGGGCGAGGAGTCCGCGCTCGACCGCACGCTCCGGCTCGGCCGGGGAGCGGCGTACGGCGCCTCGGTGGTGGTGCGCCCGACCGACGGCGACGCGCTCCAGGGGCTGCTCCAGCAGGGCCAGCTGGTGGCGGCCACCGCCTCCTCCACCCTCGTCGACGACCCGCGGGCCTCGGCCGTCGCCGCGGTGGACGGCCGCACCGGCACCACCTGGCTGGCCGACCCCGAGGACACCTCCCCGACCCTCGCGCTGCGATGGGTGGGGCGCCGGCCGGTCACCGGGGTGACGCTGCGGCTGGACGCCGACGCGGCCGCCACCCGGCCGACCCGGGTGCGGGTGAGCCACCCGGGCGGGTCGCAGACCGTCGGCCTCGACGCCACCGGCGCGGCGCGGCTGCGCCCGTTCCGCAGCGACCGCGTGGAGCTCGAGCTGCTCGACGCCCCGCGCGGATCCTCCCAGCTGGCCGACGGCTCGCGCCGCGACCTCGGCGTCGGGGTCGGCGAGGTGCGGCTCGAGGGCCTGGGGCTCCTCCCCGCACGGCTCTCCACCGTGCCGCGCGACGTCGGCTGCGGGTTCGGCCCGACGCTGCGCGTCGGGTCGCAGGTGTACGCCACGTCGGTCATCGCCTCGCCCCGGCAGCTCTTCGACCGCGCCGCCGTGCCGGCGCGCGTCTGCGGTCCCGCCCTGCTCGAGGTGCCGTCCGGCAGCACCCGGGTGGTGCTGGCCCCGGCGCCGGCCTTCCGCGGCGAGCAGGTCGTGCTCCGCTCGCCGGGTGCGGTCGCGGCCGGGGCCGCGCGGCCCGTCGACCTCGACGACGTCTCGCCGGTGCTGCGTCGAGCAGACCTCGGCGGCGGGCCCGGGGGCGTGCTGGCGGTCGCCGCCAACCAGAACCGCGGGTGGGAGGCCACCGCCGGTGACCGCGCCCTCGAGGCCGTCACCGTGGACGGCTGGCAGCAGGGCTGGCGGGTCCCGGCGGGCACCGGTCCGGTCCGGCTCGGCTTCGCCCCCGACGGCCCCTACCGCGGCGCCCTGCTCGTCGGGGGGCTGCTGCTCCTCGGGCTGGTCGCGGCCGCCGCCCGGCTGCGTGGCGGCGCCGCGCTCGCCCCGGTGGGCCCGCGCCGGGTGCCCGCGCCGGTGCTGCTCGGGGCGGTCCTGCTGGTGCTGGGGCTCGTCGCCGGCTGGTGGGGGCTGGCCTGCGGCGCCCTCGGCGCAGGGGTCGCCCACGTCCTCGGGCGGTTCGTCCGACCGGCGGCCGTCGCCTGGGCGGCCGCGGTCCCGCTGGGGGCGGCGGCGGTCGTCTACGCCCTGCGCCCGCTGGGCTCCGCCGACGGGTGGGCGGGCGCCCTGGCCGCGCCTCAGCTGCTCTCGGCGCTCGCGGTGGGCGTCGTGGTGGCGGCCGAGCTGGTCGGCGTACGCCGGCCGAGGTCCTTGAGCCGCATCGCCGGACGCTCCACCACCCGGTAGAGCAGCTCGGAGACCGCCAGCGAGATCACCAGGGTCAGCGCCAGCAGCTCCGGTCCGCGGCCGCCGAACAGCTCGATGCCGCGCCACTCGGTGACCAGCTCGAGGACCACGAGGTGCACGCAGAACAGCCCGTACGACAGGTGCCCGAGGTGGCGCAGCCAGCCCAGCGAGAGCACCCGGACCAGGGGGTGGTCGGTCGGCGCGACGACCCCGGGCAGGACGACGAGGCCGGCCACCGCGGCGTACAGCAGGTTCTTGGTCAGGGCGGAGCCCAGCGAGGCGGGGGAGAGGTCGGCCGGCCCCGCGACCGGGGTCGACGCGACGGCGTACAGGGCGAGCGCGGCCACCCAGCAGGTGACCGGGGAGCGACCCAGCTGCTCCACGCCCCACGCCAGCCGGCCCAGCCGCCCGGCGCCCCCGAGCACGTCGGGCGCGGCGGGCCCGGTGGCACCGCCGCGGGCGACCTGCACCGCGGCGATGACGATGCCGGTGCCGAACCAGGTGAGGTACGACGGCAGCCAGAGCCGCAGCATGGTGCCGCCGCCGTCCAGGCGCATCGACAGGTCCATCAGCCAGACCACGGTGACCGCGAGCATCGCCGCGAGCAGCACCACGAACCGGCGGCCGTCGCCCCGGCGAGACCGGCGGGGCGGCAGCACGCACCACATCAGGAGCGGCAGCACCGCGTAGAAGGCGACCTCGGTGGCCAGGCTCCACATCTGGGTCAGCCCGTCGGGCAGCCGGTCCTCGACGTAGGTGTCGGTCATCGTCAGGGTGGTCAGCCACTGCAGCGGTCCGGCGCCGCCGTTGCCGGGCAGCAGGGTCAGGGCCGCCACCACGGTGACGAGGTAGACGGGCACGATGCGCAGCGCGCGCTTCCACAGGTAGCGACCGGTGCCCGGCGGGGGAGCGCCGGCGCGGCGCCGGGCGAACCACGGGCGCGAGAGCAGGAAGCCCGAGAGCACGAAGAACAGCGCGACGCCGACGTCGAGGCGGGCCAGCGCGGTGCCCCACACCGGAGCGGCGTACGCCCCCGCCCAGAAGGACGCGTGCGTCGCGACCACGGCCACCGAGGCCAGCGCGCGCAGCGAGTCCAGCACCGGGAAGTCGGGACCGGCCCCCGCCGGGATGACGGGCGCGGGTCCGGGGTCCGTTACGGTCGGCGCCATGCTGGTGGGGCTGGCGGGGACCGCGTCGCGACTCTCGGGGCGGGTGCTGCCCTTCGTCCGCGAGCGGGGCGTCGTGTCCGTGCTGACCTCCTGCGTGCTGTGGGTCGGGCAGTGGCTGCTGGGCTTACCCCGTGCGGGGCGTGCGACCACCCGCACCTTCGCCTACGACGGGCGCCGGGTGCCGTACGTCCACGAACGCTACAACTACACCTGGCTCAACGAGCGCGCCGTGGAGCTGGCCCTGGCGCGCGAGCAGCTGGCCGCCCACGGCGACGGGCGCGTGCTCGAGGTCGGCCACGTCCTGGGCCACTACCAGTCCGTCGCGCACCTCGTCGTCGACAAGTACGAGCAGGCCGACCGGGTCGTCAACGCCGACGTCGCCGACCTCGAGCTCGACGAGCGGTTCGACCTGGTGCTCGCCGTCTCGACCCTGGAGCACGTCGGGCTCGACGAGGACGTCCGGGACCCCACCAAGCCCGGCCGCGCGCTGCGCACGCTCACCTCGCTGCTGGCCCCGGGCGGCACGCTGTGGCTGACCGTCCCGGTCGGCTACAACCCCGCCCTCGAGGCCGAGCTGCGCGACGGGGGGCACCCCGTCGCCTCGCTGCGGGCGCTGCGGCGCGGCCGGTGGCGCAACACCTGGCGCGAGGTGCCGGTCGACGAGGTCTGGGACGCGGCGTACGACCGCCTGGTCTACACCGCGCACGGCCTGGTGGTGGCCGAGCTGCGCCGGCCCGGCGCGCGGTGACGGTCGTCACGTGACCGGCTGGTAACGTCCACGCCGCGGAGCCGGTCTTGAGGGAGCCCGGCCCAGGTGGAGAGGGAGCACGGTGAAGAAGTTCGGTTGGATCCTCGTGGGTCTGGGAGTGTTCGTCGCGGCGGTGTCGCTCCTGTCGCGGCTCTACATGTACGACCGGATCGCGGTCGTCCCGCTCGACCAGGACACCGTCTCGGTGTCGCAGGGCCCCGGCGCGACGATCTTCGACATCGCCTCGCGCGAGGAGATCACGCTCGACCTGGTCTCCACCCGCAACGTCGTCGGCGACGTCGCCGCCTCCGAGGACGCCAGCAAGGACCTCGACCGCGACGTCGCGGTCTGGGAGACGCTCGTCTACACCGACGAGCCCGGCGCGACCGTGGACGAGGACAACCCGCCGCGCTCCAGCACCCACGACCGGGTCGCCTTCGACCGCCACACCGGTGAGGCCCTCGACTGCTGCGGCTCCTACACCGCCTCGAGCGCCGACATCGGCTCCGGCGAGGAGATCCGCGACGAGGACACCCCGATCACCGGCCAGTACTTCAAGCTGCCGTTCCAGTCCGAGAAGAAGACCTACCAGTTCTGGGACGGCTCGCTGAAGGACTCCACCGACCTCGAGTACCAGGCCTCGGAGAAGATCGAGGGGCTGCAGGTCTACCGCTACCAGCAGGTCATCGAGCCCACGACCGTCGGTCAGCTGACCGCGCCGGCGTCGTTCTTCGGCCTCGAGGAGGACGGCGACGTCGAGCTCGACCGCGTCTACTCCAACACCCGCACGCTGTGGATCGAGCCCGAGACCGGCGTCATCATCCGCGGCCAGGAGGAGCAGAACACCGTCGCCGAGTACCAGGGCGAGGAGGTCGCGACCCTGACCGAGGTCACCATCGGGTACGACGACCGAGACCATCTCCGACAACGTCGAGACCTACAGCTCGCTGGCCACCCAGCTCAAGGTCGTGCGGTTCTGGCTGCCGGTCGTCGGCACCGTCGTCGGCCTGCTGGTCCTGCTCGCCGGCGTCGTCCTGGTCGCGCGCGGCCGTCGCTCCGGCGGCGCCCACGCGGCCGACTCCGACGTCGACGACCGCCAGCCGTCCTCCGTCTGACGCGACGGTCCCGGTTCCGCAGGGCCCGGTCGCGGTGGCGCGCCCGCGGTTCAGCCCAGCCGGGCGCGGAAGATCGCCGTGCCCGGCGTGAGCACGCCGCGCACCCGTGACCAGCCGCCCCAGGTGCGGTCGTGGTCCTCGGGCCACTGCGGCTCGAGCAGCGCGGTCAGGCGCAGGCCGTGCCGGGTCAGCGCGGCCACCCAGTCGCCGATCGTGCGGTGGTGCTCGACGTAGCGCGTCTGGCCGGTCTCGTCGTCCACCTCGACGTAGGGCGTGCGGTCCCAGTAGGACTGCGAGGCGACCAGCCCCTCCTCGCCCGGGTCGTCGGGGAACATCCAGCGCGTCGGGTGGGTGACCGAGAACGCGAAGACCCCGCCGGGCCGCAGCACCCGCGCGACGTCGCCGACCAGGGCCGGCGCGTCGGCGACGAACTGCAGGGCACCGAAGGCCGAGAACACCACGTCGAAGCTCGCGTCGCGGAACGGCAGCCCGGCCGCCGAGGCGCACAGGCTGGGCACGACGACGCCGTGCTCGAGGTCGAGGCGCCGGCTGTGCTGGAGCTGGCGCATCGAGACGTCGATGGCCACGGGCCGGCCGCCGTGGCCGAGCACCCAGCGCGAGCACTGCCCGGCGCCGCTGCCGATCTCGAGCACGTCACGCCCGGTGACCTCGCCGAGCACGTGCACCTGGTCCTCGCGGACGCCCTCGGGGCCCCACAGGAAGCCGGCGTCGCCGAGGAACTCGCCGTGGGTGGCCTGGTACTCGTCGGCGTAGGCGTCCCAGTCGGCGCGGTTCGCGCGCAGCGACTCCGCCTCGTCGACGGGACGGCGCTCAGGGCGGACTCCGGACACCCGCCGACCCTAGACGGGGAGCGGAGCCGTGGCAGGCTCGCCCCGTGGACGACGGCCCCGACGACGACGCCGAGGGCGGCTTCGCGACCTCGCTGGAGCCGCTGCCCGGCGGCCACAGCGGCGAGACGTTCCTGGCCGGAGCCGCCGGGGAGCGCACCGTCGTCCGGGTGTACGCCGCTCGCTCGGCCGCCCGCGGCCCGCTGGCCCCCGAGGTCGACGCCGCCGTGCTCGCGCTGGTGCGCGGGGTGCTGCCGGTGCCCGACGTCCTGGAGGTACGCCGGGGGGACCCGGACGCCGGGCTGCCGGGGCTGCTGGTGACGACCCACCTGCCCGGGGTGCCCCTCGACCGGGTGCTGCCCGACCTCGACGACGCGGGGCTCGGCCGGCTGGGGGAGCGGCTCGGCGTGATCGTGGGGCGGCTGGGCCTGGCGCTGCAGCCGCGCACCGGGCGGTTCGCCGACCGGCGGCTGGTCGCCGAGGAGCCGCTGCCCGACCTGGACCGGCTGCTCGACGCCGCGGCGGCCGCGCTGCCGGACGGGCTGGTCGACGCGCTGCGGGACGTGGTGGACGCCGCCGAGGACCTGCTCGCCGACGACCGCGGCGGCCGTCGGGTGCTCGTCCACGGCGACCTGGACCTGCCCAACGTGCTGGTGGACCCGGCCACGCTGGAGGTGACCGGGCTGGTCGACTGGGAGCTCGCCCACGCCGGCGGCCCCTGGGAGGACCTCGGCTCCCTGCTCCGCCACGCGCCGCAGCCGGCGCTGCGGGCGGGCGTGCTCGCGGCGTACGCCTCGCTCGTGCCGGGGGTCCCGGACGACGTGGCGGACCGGGCGGCCGCCGCCGACCTCGCCGCGCTGCTCGGCCTGGCGGGGCGCGCGGACGGCACCGTCCCGAGCGTCGACGCGCGTCGGCTGCTGGAGCGGGCTGCCGGTTGGACGCTCCCGCCCGGGGGCGCGTAGACTCGCACACTGCGCCAGAGGTCTGCGTCGTCTCGGACAGAGCAGACACTCGCTCGCTGTCCCAGCCCAGGTGCTGGCCGGTCCCGCCGCACCATCGCGGGGCCCGACGGTGAAACCGACCTCGATGCGTGTCCGCACGACCCATCATCCACCCGAAGGTTCCCATCACCTCATGACGAGCACCCCCACTCTCTCCGACGCCCCGCAGGTCGCAGTCAACGACATCGGGAGCGAGGAGGACTTCCTCGCCGCCATCGACGCGACGATCAAGTACTTCAACGACGGCGACATCGTCGAAGGCACGATCGTCAAGGTCGACCGCGACGAGGTCCTGCTGGACATCGGCTACAAGACCGAGGGCGTCATCCCCTCGCGCGAGCTGTCGATCAAGCACGACGTCGACCCCAACGAGGTCGTCTCCGTCGGCGACCTGGTCGAGGCCCTCGTCCTCCAGAAGGAGGACAAGGAAGGCCGCCTGATCCTGTCCAAGAAGCGCGCCCAGTACGAGCGCGCCTGGGGCACGATCGAGCAGGTCAAGGAGGAGGACGGCGTCGTCGAGGGCACCGTCATCGAGGTCGTCAAGGGCGGCCTGATCCTCGACATCGGCCTGCGTGGCTTCCTGCCCGCCTCGCTGGTGGAGATGCGCCGCGTGCGCGACCTGCAGCCCTACGTCGGCCAGACGCTCGAGGCCAAGATCATCGAGCTCGACAAGAACCGCAACAACGTGGTCCTGTCGCGCCGTGCCTGGCTCGAGCAGACCCAGTCCGAGGTCCGCCACGGCTTCCTCACCCAGCTCCAGAAGGGCCAGATCCGCAAGGGTGTCGTGTCCTCGATCGTCAACTTCGGTGCCTTCGTGGACCTCGGTGGCGTCGACGGCCTGGTGCACGTCTCGGAGCTGTCCTGGAAGCACATCGACCACCCGTCCGAGGTCGTCACCGTGGGCGACGAGGTCACCGTCGAGGTGCTCGACGTCGACATGGACCGCGAGCGCGTGTCGCTGTCGCTCAAGGCGACCCAGGAGGACCCCTGGCAGCACTTCGCCCGCACCCACCAGATCGGCCAGATCGTGCCGGGCAAGGTCACCAAGCTGGTGCCCTTCGGCTCGTTCGTCCGGGTCGAGGAGGGCATCGAGGGCCTGGTGCACATCTCCGAGCTGGCCGAGCGCCACGTGGAGATCCCCGAGCAGGTCGTCCAGGTCAACGACGACGTCATGGTCAAGATCATCGACATCGACCTCGAGCGTCGCCGGATCTCGCTGTCGCTGAAGCAGGCCAACGAGACCGCTGCCGCCAGCGAGGTCGAGGAGTTCGACCCGACGCTGTACGGCATGGCCGCGACCTACGACGACCAGGGCAACTACATCTACCCCGAGGGCTTCGACCCCGAGACGGGTGAGTGGCTCGAGGGCTTCGAGGACCAGCGCAAGGTCTGGGAGGACCAGTACGCCCAGGCGCACGCCCGCTGGGAGCAGCACGTCAAGCAGCAGGCCGACGCCAAGGTCGCGGAGGCGGAGGCCGGCGAGGCCACGTCGTACTCCTCCGGCGGCGACGACGTGGCGACCGGCGGCGAGACCGACGGTGGCGGCAGCAGCGGCTCGCTCGCCTCCGACGAGGCGCTGCAGGCACTGCGCGAGAAGCTCACCGGCGGCGGCAACTAGTCGCAGCCCGCACCACCTCACCGGAGCCCGGTCCCCTCGTGGGGGCCGGGCTCCGGTGCGTCCGGGCCCGGACGGTCACGCGGGTCAGAGCGCGGAGGCGCCGGAGAACGGGTCGCGCGGGTGGCTGCGCGGCGGCTCGTGCCGGCGTCCGGGTCGGTCCGTCACCACGTCGTGGAGGGCGACGCCCATCACGACGAGCGCGGCGATCAGCAGGGTCCAGAGGAGCAGTGTCTCGGTCATGGCAGCAATCCTGCTCCCGTCGACTCTCTGCCACGAGTGGCAGTCAGGTCACCTAGCGAACAGTTCCTGCCAGCAGGCCCGCGGCGGCCGCGGGGGCGGCGTACGCCCGGGCCAGCGACGCGGTCGTCTCGTGGGCGTTGAGCCCGCTGGGGTTCGGCACCACCCACAGCTCGGCGCCCTCGAACGGCGCGGGCTGCAGCCCGACCCGGGCGTCGCGCCGGCCGAACGCCTGGCGGTACGCCGTGACGCCCGCGACCGTCACCACGGCCGGCCGCCGGTCGCGGACCAGCTCGCGCAGCCGCGCCCCACCCTCGCGCAGCTCGGCGGTGGTCAGCTCGGAGGCCTTCGCGGTGGCCCGTGGGGCCAGGTTGGTGATGCCGAGGCCGCGGGCGGTGAACCGCGCCCGGTCGGCGTCGGTCATGCCGCCCGAGGGATCGACGGGTGCGTCGAGGACGCCGGCGAGCAGCAGCGCCGGGTAGAAGCGGTTGCCCGGGTGGGCGAAGTGGGTCTGCGTGGCCGCGGTCCACAGGCCCGGGTTGATGCCCACGAACAGCAGCCGCAGCGCGGTGCCGGGCGGGGGGAGCAGGTCGGGCACGACCGCGTCCTGGTACGACGCCAGCTCGGCGCGGGTGAACCCCATCAGGCACCGTCCTGCGTCGTGACCGTGGCGCCGGTCAGGTCGGGCAGGTCGAGCCGGCGGACCTTGCCGGTCGCCGTGCGGGGGAGCGCGTCGAGCCGGTGGTAGTCCTTGGGCCGCTTGGCGGGGGCGAGGTGCGCGCGTGCGTGCGTCCGCAGCGCGGTCTCCTCGGCGCTGCCGACCACCGCCGCGCAGACGCGCTGTCCCCAGGTCGCGTCGGGCACGCCGAAGACCGCGACGTCCTCGACCCCCGCGCACCGCGCGAGCGCCCGCTCCACCTCGGCGGGGTAGACGTTGACGCCGCCGCTGATCACCAGGTCCTCGCGGCGTCCGTCGAGGTGCACGTGGCCGTCCTCGTCGATCCGGCCCAGGTCGCCGACGGTGAAGGCCGGTCCCGCGGGGGTCTCCCGCCAGGCGGCGGCGGTCTTGTCCGGCGCCCCGAGGTACTCGAACCGGGCGTGCGGCGGCACCACGCACCACAGGCGACCGTCGGCGTCGACGGTCATCGTGCGCCCCGGGCGTGCCGGGCCGAGGGTCCCCGGTCGCCGCAGCCACTCCTCGCTCGGGCAGGCGGTGAACTGGCCCTCGGTCGAGCCGTAGAACTCCCAGGTGCTGCCGGCCGGGAACAGGTCGACCAGGCGGCGCTTGACCTGCTCGGGGCAGGGCGCGCCGGCGTGGGCCACGAGGCGGAAGCAGGTCAGGTCGGGCGCGCCGACCCGGTCCCAGTGGGCCAGCAGCCGCTGCAGGTGCGCCGGGACGCAGAACATGGACGTGGGCCGCTCCTCGGCGATCGCGCGGGTCACCCGCGCCGCGTCGAACGGCCCGGGCACCACGACGCGGCCCCCGGCCAGGCGGGTCCCCATCGCGAAGCGCAGCGGGGCGGAGTGGTGCAGCGGGCTCAGCACCAGGTTGACGTCGTCGGCGGTGAAGCCCCACAGCTCGCGCTCCTCCGCGGCCAGCGCCGCGGCGGCGGCCTCGTCGAGCAGCCCGGACCAGACGCCCTTGGGGCGCCCGGTGGTGCCGCTGGTCAGGTGCACCGGTCGGCCGCGGGGCGGGCCGAGCGCGGGGTCGTCGGGGTGGGCGGCCAGCAGCGCCTCGAGGTGCGCCTGGTCGGCCACGACCAGCACCGGGTCGACGTCGGCGAGCAGGGGAGCCCGCTCGGCGTCGGTCAGCCCGACGTCCATCGGCACGCAGAACACCCCGCGTCGCAGCAGCGAGAGCACCAGGTCGACGTACGCCGGGGAGCCGGGCAGCAGCAGCGCGACCCGGTCGCCGGGCCGCAGCGCGGGGAGGTCGGGACGAGACACCACCCGATCGTCCCACCCGACCTGCCCGAGCCGGCGCGGCCCACGAGCGGGCCGCGTGGTGTCGGACCCGGTGGGTACTGTCGAACACATGAGCGAACAGCACCCCGAGACCGACACCCACGACCGCCGCGAGGGCGAGACCCTCGGCAGCCCCACCCCCGAGTCCGGCGCAGAGCGCGACCCCCAGGAATGGGTCACCGGTGACGAGCCGATGACCGGGCCGCAGCGCAGCTACCTCGACAACCTGGCCCGCCAGGCCGGCGAGGAGCTCCCCGCCGACCTCAACAAGGCCGAGGCCTCCGAGCACATCGAGCGGCTCCGCGACAAGACCGGCGCCGCGGAGGGCTGAGCCCGCCACCACCTGCGTCGTCGTGGCCCGGTCCGGGCACGCCCGGGTCGCCTGACCCGGCTGCCATGATCGGGCCATGACGACGCGCGTGGGACTGACCGGAGGGGTCGCCTCGGGCAAGAGCACCGTCGCCTCGATGCTGCGTGAGCTGGGGGCGGTCGTCATCGACGCCGACGTCCTGGCCCGCGAGGTCGTCGAGCCCGGCACGCCGGGCCTCGAGGCCGTGGTCGCGGCCTTCGGCCCCGGGCTGCTGACCGAGGACGGCCGGCTCGACCGGCCCGCCATGGGCCAGCTCGTCTTCGCCGACGCCGAGGCCCGCAGGCGGCTCGAGCAGATCGTGCACCCGCTCGTCTACGCCCGGATCGTCGAGCTGGAGTCACAGGCTCCCTCGGGGGCCGTGGTGGTCCACGACATCCCGCTGCTCACCGAGAACGAGCGGCAGGGCGACTTCGACTGCGTCGTCGTGGTCGACGCCCCCGAGGAGCTGCAGCTGGAGCGGATGGTCGCCGACCGGGGCTGGACGACCGACGACGCCCGGGCCCGCATCGCCGCCCAGGCGACCCGCGAGCAGCGGCGCGCGATCGCGACGTACGTCGTGGAGAACACCGGGACGCGCGAAGACCTCCACGACCGGGTCGTGGAGGTCTTCGAGGCGGTGCGTCCTGCGGCTGGGCCGCAGGGATCAGGCGGCTAGGTCGGGGTCGGCGATCTTGCGCAGCTTGGTGATCGCCTCGCGCTCGAGCTGGCGTACCCGCTCGGCCGAGATGCCGTGGCGGGCACCGATGTCGGCGAGCTTGTGCTGCCGGCCGTCGACCAGGCCGTAGCGCGAGCGCACGATGTCGGCCGACCGGTCGTCGAGCAGCCCGACCAGGTTGCTGAGCCGGGCGCTCGCCTCGGTGTCCAGCACGGTCAGGTCGGGGCCCGGTGCGCTCTCCTGGGCGATCAGGTCGCCCAGCGAGGTGTCGCCGTCCTCGTCGACCGGGGTGTCGAGGCTGACGTGGTCACGCCCCCACGACATCAGGTCCAGGACGCGGTCCAGGTCCATGTCGAGCTCGGTGGCGATCTCCTCGGGCTCGGGGTCGCGACCCAGCTGGCGCTCGAGGGTGCGGCGGGCCGAGCCGACCTGGTTGAGCTCCTCGACCACGTGGACGGGGAGGCGCACGACGCGGGCCTGCTGCGCGATGCCGCGCGTGATCGCCTGACGCACCCACCAGGTGGCGTAGGTGGAGAACTTGTATCCCTTGGCGTAGTCGAACTTCTCGACCGCGCGGATCAGCCCGGTGTTGCCCTCCTGGATCAGGTCGAGCATCGGCATCTGGCTGCGGCCGTACTTGCGGGCGATCGAGACGACCAGGCGGAGGTTGGCGTTGATGAAGCGCTGCATCGCGCGCTCGCCCTCCTCCGCGACCCAGCGCAGCTCGGCCTCGTTGGCCGTCTTGGGAGCGCCGCCCTTGCGGCGTCCGATCCGGCCCTCCTCGAGCAGCTTGGCGGCGAACAGCCCGGCCTCGATGGTCTTCGACAGCTCGACCTCGGTGGCGGCGTCGAGCAGCGGGGTGCGCGCGATCTCGTCGAGGTAGAGCCCGACGCTGTCGCGGCCCTCGATCTCACGCTCGTTGCGGATGGTGGTGGTCATGCGAGACTCGCTTCCCTTCCTACAGGTGGGCCGGCGTGGCTGACCCTGTGCTGTCCAACGTCGGGGGAGGGGGTGCGATTCCCACCGGAGTCGGTCGAGAGGTCGTCGTGGCCCCTCGTTCTTCTAGACGGTCGGGTACCCCGCGGAGTTGCGGTCCAGTCGACTTCTCAGACACTTCTCAGTGACGTGTTCCCGCCGTCGCGGGGAGGGCAGACTGGGCGGGTGCGCTGGCTGAGGGACGTCGACCTGAACGCCGACCTCGGCGAGGGCGTGACCGACGACGAGGGGCTCCTCGCGGTGGTCACCAGCGCCAACGTCGCGTGCGGCTTCCACGCCGGCGACGAGGCCACGATGCGCGCGGTCTGCGCCGGTGCGGCGGCCCGGGGCGTCGTGGTCGGCGCGCAGGTGTCCTACGACGACCGCGAGAACTTCGGCCGCCGCCACCTCGACGTCGACGCGGCCACCCTCGGGGCATGGGTCCGCGAGCAGGTCGCGACGCTCTCCCGCCTGGCCCGGGAGGCGGGCACCGAGGTGGCGTACGTCAAGCCGCACGGCGCGCTCTACAACCGGGTCGCCGACGACGCCGAGCAGGCCGCGGCCGTGCTCGCCGGCAGCGGGTCGCTGCCGGTGCTGGGCCTGCCGGGGTCGGTGGTCCTGCGGCTGGCGGAGCAGGCCGGGCGCACCACGGTGACCGAGGGCTTCCCCGACCGCGGCTACACGCCCGAGGGTCGGCTGGTGCCGCGGGACCGGCCCGGGGCCCTGGTCGAGGGCGCGGCGGCGGTCGCCGCCCACGCGGTGGCGCTGGCAGGGGCCGGGGGCGACGGCGAGGTCCGCTCGCTGTGCGTGCACGGCGACTCCCCGGGCGCCGTCGCGACCGCCCGCGCGGTCCGGGAGGCACTGGGGTCCGCGGGGTTCCGGGTGCGGGCGTGGACGGCGTCGTGAGCGGCCTCGGCGTCCGGCTGGTCGGGCGCGACGCGCTGCTGCTGACCTGCGAGGGGACCGAGCAGGTCCGTGCCGCGACGCGCGCGGCGCAGGAGCGACGCACGACGGGGGAGCTGCGGTGCGCGGAGGTGGTCCCGGGCGCGGCCACGGTGCTGCTCGACGGCGTCGAGGACCGCGACGCCGTGGCGGCGGGGCTGTCCCGGTGGCGGCTGCCCGAGCCGGAGCGGGACGAGGAGCGGGTGGTCGAGCTCGCGGTCACCTGGGACGGCCCCGACCTCGACGAGGTCGGCCGACTGACCGGCCTGGCGCCCGCGGCGGTGGTCGAGCTGCTGGGTGGGGCGACGCTGCGGGTCGCGTTCTGCGGCTTCGCGCCGGGGTTCGCCTACCTCGCCGGGGTGCCGGCGGCGCTGCACGTGCCGCGTCGGGGCACGCCCCGCACCGAGGTCCCGGCGGGTGCCGTCGGGCTGGCGGGCGGGCTCTGCGGGGTCTACCCCCGCGCCTCGCCCGGCGGCTGGCAGCTGGTGGGCCGGACCGATGCGGCGCTGTGGGACCTCGCGCGGGACGAGCCGGCGCTGCTGCGACCCGGGACGGTCGTGAGGCTGACCGGTGGCTAGCGTCGCGCGGGACCGTTCGCTGACCGTCGGAGCCGTGGGGGCGATGGTGCTGGTCGCCGACCTCGGCCGCGTCGGCCACGCGCACCTCGGCGTGCCGCGCTCGGGCGCGCTGGACCTGCCCGCGCACCGGCTGGCGAACCGCCTCGTGGGCAACGACGAGCACGCCGCCGGCCTGGAGTGCCTCGGCGGTGGCCTGCGCGTGCGCGTCGGCGCCGCCACGACGATCGCGGTCACCGGCGCCCAGGTGCCGGTCGTCGTCGACGGCCGGTCCCGGGACTGGGGCGACGCCGTCGCGGTGCCGCGAGGGGCGTGCGTGGAGCTGGGCGCGCCGGTGACGGGGCTGCGGGCCTACCTCGCGGTGGCGGGCGGCGTCGACGTGGAGCCGGTGCTCGGCTCGCGCTCGACCGACCTCCTCTCCGGGCTCGGGCCCGCAGCCGTGCAGCCCGGTGACGTGCTGCCGGTGGGGGAGGCGCACGGGCCGCCGCGCCCGGTCGGCCTGGCCGTCCCGCCGCGCGCCCGCGGTCCGCTCGACCTGCTGCTGGGGCCCCGGGCCGACTGGTTCGAGGAGTCCTCCGTGTCGGCGCTCGCCGGCTCGGCGTACGCCGTGGGCAGCGCCTCCAACCGGGTCGGGCTGCGCCTGGAGGGGCCGCCGGTGCGCTGGGCCCGGCACGAGGAGCTGCCCAGCGAGGGCATGGTGCTCGGCGCGGTGCAGGTGCCGCCCTCGGGGCAGCCGGTCGTGTTCCTGGCCGACCACCCGACGACCGGCGGCTACCCCGTCGTCGGTGTCCTCGACGCCGCCTCCGTGGCCCGCTGCGCGCAGCTGGCCCCCGGCGACGAGGTCAGGTTCCGGCTCCACCGTCCGTGACGGCGGGCAGGTCGGGGTCCTCCGGCGTCGGGCGCACGTGGGCCCGCAGGGCCGGGTCGTCGGCCTGCAGGCTCAGCACCCGGCCGGGGCCCGTCTCCGCTGTCTCGAAGCGCACCGTCACCACGCCGCGACCCGCGCCCCACACCCAGCCGCGACCGTGCGCGTCGTGCTCGACGTCCATGCCGGGCCACCAGCCGCGGCCCCGCGAGGCGTGGTCGAGCGCGGCCTGCGTGTCCTCGTCGACCTCGACCGGCGGCTGGTCCTCGTCGGCGAACAGGTCCTCCTGGATCCAGTCGGCGAGCCCGGAGACCCCCACCCCGAGCAGGCGTACGCCACCGGAGGTGTCGAGCTCGCGCAGCAGCTGGCGGGCCACCCGGGCGATCACCCGGCCGTCGTCGCTCGGCCCGGCGAGGGTCGCGGACCGGCTCACCGTGGAGAAGTCGTGGAGCCGGACCTTGATCGAGACGGTCCGCCCCGAGAGCCGGGCCCTGCGCAGCCGCTCGGTCACCTTGGCCGACTGCCGGTCGAGCAGCGCCGCGATCAGCCGCGGGTCGACGTGGTCGGTGTCGTAGGTGTCCTCGACGCTGACCGACTTGGCCTCGCGGGTGTGCTCGACCCGACGGGGGTCCTCGGCGCGGGCCATCGCGTGCAGTGCCGAGCCGTGGGCCCGGCCGAGCAGGCTCACCAGCTCCTCCTCGGTGAGCTGCTCGAGCTCCGCCACGGTGTGGACGCCGGCGCGGCGCAGCCGCTCCGCGGTGGCGGGTCCGACGCCGGGGATGACCACCACCTGCATCGGCCGCAGCACGTCGCGCTCGAGGCCCGGGGGCACCACGACCAGGCCGTCGGGCTTGTCGAGGTCGGAGGCGATCTTGGCCACCAGCTTGGAGGTGCCGATGCCGACCGAGGCGGTCAGCCCTCCGGTCACCTCGTGCACGCGGGCACGCAGCGTGCGCGCCAGGGCGCTGACCGAGGCGACGGACCGGTCGGGCAGGTCGGCGGCCTCGAGGTCGACGTACGCCTCGTCCAGCGACAGCGGCTCCACCACCGGGCTCACCTCGCGCAGCGCCCGCATCACCGCCCCGCTGGCCTCGCGGTAGGCGTCGAAGCGGCCGCCGAGGAACGCCGCGTTGGGGCAGCGGCGCCGGGCCTCGGCCGTGGACATCGCCGAGCCGACGCCGAAGGCACGCGCCTCGTAGGAGGCCGTGGCCACCACACCACGGCCGCCGGTGCCGCCGACCACGACCGGCTTGCCCCGCAGCGAGGGCTTGTCGCGCTGCTCCACCGCGGCGTAGAACGCGTCCAGATCCAGGTGCAGGATCGTCGGCTCGGCACGCACCGCTGGATCGTCGCACGGGCCACCTCGCCTCCACAGGCCACCGGCGGAGGCGCGCCGTCCACAACCCGACGTCGCGGCGCCCGCGCGGCGTCGTTGCCGATCAGGGTCGTGCCCGTGACCGCCCCTCCCGATCCCCTCGCCCCCACCGCCGCGCCCTACCGGGTCCGCTCGACCACCGACCTGGTCGCGATGGCCCCGCTGGTGCTCGGCTTCCACCCCCGTGACTCCGTCGTGCTGATGACCTTCGGCGACGGTCCGGGCCCCGGCTTCCACGCCCGGGTCGACCTGCCCGACGACCTCGACGCCCAGCGCGCGGTCGCCGCGACGCTCGTGGAGCCGTGCGTCCGGCACGGCGCGAGCCGTGCGGCGGTGCTCCTGCACACCGACGACGTCGAGGCGGCCCGGTCGCAGGCCGGCCTGCTGCTCGCCGGGCTGCTCGAGGCGGGCGTCGACGTCCTCGACGTGGTCCGGGTCGAGGACGACCGGTGGTTCCCGGTGCCCGAGGACGGCGACCCCGGCACGGCGTACGACCTGAGCACGCACCCGTTCACGGCCCGCCGCGTCTTCGAGGGACGGCAGGTGCGCCGCGACCGGGAGGAGCTGGTCGCCTCGCTGGTCGGCGACGACGACGCCGACCTGCACGAGGTGGGCCTGGCGGCGACCCGCGCCGCCGCCGTGCTGCTGCCGGCGGGGTGCCTGCCGCCGCGGTCGGTGCTGCGCGCCGAGGCGCGGTGGCTGCAGCGGTGCGTACGCCGCTCGCTGCGCGACCGCGGGCCCCTCCCGACGGCCGACGCGGGACGCGTCCTCGTGCTCGCGGGGCTGGCCGACCTGCGGGAGGTGGTGCTGGCCGAGGTGGACCGCCGGACGGCGGTGCACCACGTCGAGCTCTGGCAGGGGCTGGTGCGGCGCTGCCCGGAGCACCTGCTCCCGGGGGTGTGCGGGGTGCTGGCCTTCGCGGCGTGGCAGGCGGGGGAGGGGGCGCTGGCGTGGTGCGCCGTCGACCGCGCGGTGGAGGTCGACCCGGACCACCCGCTGGCCGAGGCGGTCGCCCAGCTGCTGCTCGGTGCGGTGTCCCCGGAGACGTGGCGTCCGGTGGCGGAGCACGACCTCGCGCTGTTCGCGGGGTGAGCGGGCCGCGCGCAGGGCCCGCGCCGGTCTAGGGTCACGGCATGGGAGAAGAGGTCGACCTGCAGGAGTTCACCCGAGGCGACCGCACGCGCCACCGCGAGAAGGTGCGGCGGTGCCTCGACGTGCTGGCGCGGATGCTGCGCGAGTCGCGGTTCGACGCCGAGGACCCGATGACGGGCATGGAGATCGAGTTCAACCTCGTCGACGACGCCGGCCGGCCTTCGCTGAAGTCCGCCGAGGCGCTCGAGGCGATCGCCGACCCGGCGTTCCAGACCGAGCTCGCGCAGTTCAACCTCGAGATCAACATGCCGCCGCGGCCGCTGCACGCCCGCGGCGCCTCGCAGTACGAGGACGACCTGCGGGCCAGCCTCAACCACGCCGAGGAGCGGGCCAACGAGGTCGACGCCCACATGGTGATGATCGGCATCCTGCCGACCCTGGAGCCGGGCCACCTGAGCCCCTCCAAGATCAGCCCCAACCCGCGCTACAAGCTGCTCAGCGACCAGATCCTGGCGGCCCGCGGCGAGGACCTCGTCATCGACATCTCCGGGCGCGAGCGGCTGCAGACGACCTCGGACTCGATCATGCCGGAGGCGGCCTGCACGAGCACGCAGCTGCACGTCCAGGTCAGCCCGGACGACTTCGCGGCGTACTGGAACGCCTCGCAGGTGATCAGCGGCATCCAGCTCGCCGTGGGCGCCAACTCGCCGTACCTGCTGGGCCGGCAGCTGTGGCAGGAGACCCGGATCCCGCTGTTCGAGCAGGCCACCGACACCCGCAGCGAGGAGCTCAAGGAGCAGGGCGTCCGACCCCGGGTGTGGTTCGGCGAGCGCTGGATCACCTCGATCTTCGACCTGTTCGAGGAGAACGTCCGCTACTTCCCCGCGCTGCTGCCGATCACCGAGCAGCAGGACCCGGTCGAGGTGCTCGACGCGGGCGGGACGCCGTCCCTGGCCGAGCTCAAGCTGCACAACGGCACCATCTACCGCTGGAACCGGCCGGTCTACGACGTCGTCGACGGGGTCCCGCACCTGCGCGTGGAGAACCGCGTGCTGGCCGCCGGGCCGACCGTCGTCGACACGATGGCCAATGCCGCCCTCTACTTCGGCCTCGTCCGGGCGCTGGCCGAGGACGACCGGCCGGTGTGGACGCGGATGTCGTTCTCGGCGGCCGAGGAGAACTTCCACGTCGCGGCCCAGCACGGCATCGACGCCCGGGTGTACTGGCCCGGCGTGGGCGAGGTGCCCGCCACCGAGCTGCTGCTGCGACGGCTGCTCCCGGTCGCCCGCGACGGCCTGCGGCGCTGGGGGGTCGACGGCGACGAGGCCGACCGGCTGCTCGGCATCATCGAGCAGCGCTGCGTGCTCCAGCGCAACGGGGCCTCGTGGACCGTCGACCGGGTCACCGCGCACGAGGCAGCCGGCACCGACCGCGACGAGGCGCTGCGACTGACGCTCCAGGAGTACCGCGAGCGGATGCACGCCAACGAGCCGGTGCACACCTGGCCCGTCTAGGCACCCGACCCCGGACGCCGCTGCGGGCCTGCCGCTGCGGCCCGCGAGGCCCGGACGCGGGACCAGGTGTGGCCCCGGCCGCCGATCAGGTCGACGAAGCCGTGCCGGCCCAGGACGAGGAAGCACGGGAGCGCGAGGCCGTGCCGGCCGAACCCGGCGCGTGCCGCGCGCAGCCAGGCCAGGTCGCCGTCGCCCGCCTCCAGGTCGCCCGAGCGTGCCACCCAGGCCAGCACGGGCCCGGAACCCGCCGTGGCCGTGGTCGGGCGGTCGAGGACGTCGAGGCCGTCGAGCCCGCGCTCGACGAGGTCGCTGAGCAGGCCCGGGTCGCCGGTGTCGGCGTCCTCGGGCAGCCAGACGCCGGTCCCGCCCGGGCGGCCGACCCGGCAGCGGGCGACCAGGAGCCGCCGGTGACCGGCGACGTCGACCATGCGTCGGGCCTCGGCACGGAGCGCGGCACGGGTCACGGGCAGGTCCTCCTCCACCGGCCCAGCCTGCCGCGCCGCGGGCGTCGACGTCCGCGGCCGTCCACAGGCCGTCGACCGGGCGGGGCCCGGTGGCAGGATGACCGGCATGGCGATCCACATCACCGGTGACGACCACGCCGACCGCGTGCTCGAGGACAGTCCCTTCGCGCTGCTCACCGGGATGCTGCTGGACCAGCAGTTCCCGATGGAGCGTGCCTTCGCGGGACCGGCGACGGTGCTGGAGCGGTTCGGGTCGCTCGACCCCGCCGAGGTGGCCGCGGCCGACCCCGAGCAGTTCGCCGGCATCGTGGCCGAGCCGCCCGCGGTGCACCGCTTCCCGGGCTCCATGGCCGGCAAGATCCAGGACGTCGCCCGGATCGTGGTGGCCGAGTACGACGGCGACACCGCTCGGCTGTGGAACGACGCGGCCGACGCCCGCGAGCTGCTGCGCCGGATCAAGGCGCTGCCGGGGTTCGGGGAGCAGAAGGCACGCATCTTCGTCGCGCTCCTGGCCAAGCAGTGCGGCGTACGTCCCGAGGGCTGGGAGGCGGTGGCGGGGGACTACGCCCTCGAGGGCCACCGCTCGGTCGCGGACGTCGTGGACGCCGACTCGCTGGCGCGGGTGCGGGCGTTCAAGAAGGAGAAGAAGGCGGCCGCGAAGGCATAGGGACCGCGTCCCCGGGGCAGGGTGCCCCTCGGTCGCAGCGCCCGGGCCGGGGCGAGCACCCCCCCTGCCGGCCCCCCGCCCGGCGTTTTCGAGATCGCTTGGGCGGCGTGCCATGATGAAGCCGAGTCATTGACATCAGCGGGTCGAGTCGTGCCTCCGCGATTTCCTGAACATTCCCTGAACGCTTTGGAGAGTTGGTTCGTGTCCCCCACCTCAGCAAGCTCGACCGCCAAGAAGACGGCGGCGAAGAAGGCCCCCGCCAAGCGGGCAGCCGCCAAGGCTCCGGCCAAGACAGCTGAGCAGATCCAGGCCGAGGCTGCTGCCGTCGGACCCGACGGCAAGCGCCTGCTGGCCGACGTGCCGGACGAGCAGTTCGAGAAGGACGTCAAGAACGACCCCTCCATCAAGGAGGACGAGAAGGACGCCACCTTCGTCGTCTCCTCGGCGGACGAGACCGACGAGCCCGAGCAGCAGGTCATGGTGGCCGGCGCCACCGCCGACCCGGTCAAGGACTACCTCAAGCAGATCGGCAAGGTGCCCCTCCTCAACGCCGAGATGGAGGTCGAGCTCGCCAAGCGGATCGAGGCCGGCCTGTTCTCGGAGGAGAAGGTGGCCAAGGGCGGCAAGATCACGCCCAAGGTGCTCGAGGAGCTCCAGTGGATCTGCGAGGACGGTCGCCGGGCGAAGAACCACCTGCTCGAGGCCAACCTGCGTCTCGTGGTCTCCCTGGCCAAGCGCTACACCGGTCGCGGCATGCTCTTCCTGGACCTCATCCAGGAGGGCAACTTGGGCCTGATCCGCGCGGTCGAGAAGTTCGACTACACCAAGGGCTACAAGTTCTCGACGTACGCCACCTGGTGGATCCGGCAGGCGATCACCCGCGCCATGGCCGACCAGGCCCGCACCATCCGGATCCCGGTCCACATGGTCGAGGTCATCAACAAGCTCGCCCGCGTGCAGCGGCAGATGCTCCAGGACCTGGGCCGCGAGCCCACCCCGGAGGAGCTGGCCAAGGAGCTCGACATGACCCCCGAGAAGGTCATCGAGGTCCAGAAGTACGGCCGGGAACCGATCTCGCTGCACACGCCCCTGGGCGAGGACGGCGACTCGGAGTTCGGTGACCTCATCGAGGACTCCGAGGCCATCGTGCCCGCCGACGCGGTGTCGTTCACGCTGCTCCAGGAGCAGCTGCACGCCGTGCTCGACACGCTCTCCGAGCGTGAGGCCGGCGTGGTCTCGATGCGCTTCGGCCTCACCGACGGCCAGCCGAAGACCCTCGACGAGATCGGCAAGGTCTACGGCGTGACGCGTGAGCGGATCCGGCAGATCGAGTCCAAGACCATGTCGAAGCTGCGCCACCCGAGCCGTTCGCAGGTCCTGCGCGACTACCTCGACTGAGCTGCCGCACCAGACGCACGCAGCCCCCGACCACCAGGTGGTCGGGGGCTGTGTCGTGTCCGGAGGCTCGTCAGCGGGCGCCGAGGCCCAGCAGCCGGGCCAGCGTCGGGCGGAGCGGGGCGAGCACGACGGCGGAGCGGTCGTGGTCGGCGGAGCGGGCGAGCTCGAGGTCGAGCAGGGAGTGCATGGGGTTCCTTCGGGTCGTCGCCACGTCGTCGTGGCCCCTGCTCAACCCCGGAGACGCCCCGCCCCATCCCCGGCGTACGCCGGGAGAGGGGTGACCTCGCCCACCCCCGGTGACCGATCAGGGAGCGATCGGCTGCGTGGTGACGGGCGGCGCCGGGGTGGCCTCGGCGCAGTCCTCGAGCGCGCCGCGGGCGTCGTGCAGCGCGTCCTTCGCGACGTCCCAGGCAGCCTTGAGGCGGGTCCGCTCCGCCTTGAGCGCGGCCTTGAGCTGGCGGTCGCTGGCGCGCTTGGCGGCGGCGGCCTCGCGGGCCTCGACGCGGGCCGTGGCCGCGGCGGCCCGGGCGGCCTCGCGGGCCTCCTTGCGTGCCTCGCCCGTCGTGCGCGCCGCCTCGCGGGCCGCCGTGCGTGCGGCCTTGGCGGCGTCGCGGGCCTCACGGGTCTCGTGGGCGCGGTGACGCTCGGCCTGCTGGTGGACCGAGCCGCGGCCGTGGTCGGTGAAGGCCTTCTGGGCGGCGCGGGCGGCCTCGCTCGCGGCGTCGACGGACGCGGTCAGGGCCGCCACGTCGCACGTCGGGGCGGGCACGGAGTCGTCGGCGAGGGCCGGGGTGGCGGCGCCGCCGAGGACGAGCGCGGTGAGGGTGCCGGCAGCGGCCAGACGGGCCAGGGCGTGGCTCATGGTGGTTCCTTCGGGGGAGGTGGACGCACCCGGTGCGCGCCCACCCATGACTATGACAAATCGGACACCTCCCGTCTCGAGAACGGCCCGATCCGACGCTACGGGCGGGGCGGGGTCGACATCGCCCCCGTCGTACCAGCAGAGTGCGACCAGACCGTGCGTGCTCGGGCGCCCACGACGGATCGGCCCCGGTCGGGACCGACCACCCTGACGACACGGAGAACCCATGACCCGCAACGACCGGCACCTGTCGACCGAGGACCTCGTCACCCGGATCGACGCGGGCACCATCGACACCGTGGTCGTCGCGTTCACCGACATGCAGGGGCGCCTGCAGGGCAAGCGGCTGCACGCGGCGTACTTCCGCGACCAGGTGCTCGGCCACGGCACCGAGGGCTGCAACTACCTGCTCGGGGTCGACATCGACATGAACACCGTCGAGGGCTACGCCATCACCTCCTGGGAGCGGGGGTACGGCGACATGGAGTTCGTCATCGACTACGACACCATCCGGCTGCTGCCGCACCTGCCGGCCACCGCGTTGATCCAGTGCGACCTGGCCTGGCCCGACGGCTCGCCGGTCCTGCAGAGCCCGCGCTCGATCCTCAAGGCGCAGATCGACAAGGCCGCCGAGCAGGGCTGGGGCGCCGTGGCCGGCACCGAGCTGGAGTTCATCGCCTTCGAGGACACCTACGAGGCCGCGAGCCGGCTCAACTACACCGGCCTGACGCCGGTCAACCAGTACAACGTCGACTACTCGATCCTGGGCACCACCCGCGTCGAGCCGCTGCTGCGCGACATCCGCAACACGATGTACGCCGCCGGGCTGGACGTGGAGAGCGCCAAGGGGGAGTGCAACCTCGGCCAGCACGAGATCGGGTTCCTGTACGCCGAGGTGATGGAGACCGCCGACAACCACGCCGTCTACAAGACCGTCGCCAAGGAGGTGGCCGCGATGCACGGGCAGTCGCTGACCTTCATGGCCAAGTACGACGAGCGCGAGGGCAACTCCTGCCACATCCACCTCTCGCTGCGCGGCCTCGACGGGGAGATCGTGTTCTGGGACGACGAGGCCGGGGCCCGTACGCCGCTCTACGACTCCTTCGTCGCCGGCATCCTCGACGGGCTCGCCGACTTCACGCTGCTCTACGCCCCCAACGTCAACTCCTACAAGCGCTTCGCCGACGGCTCCTTCGCCCCGACGGCGATCGCGTGGGGCGAGGACAACCGCACCTGCGCGGTGCGCCTGGTCGGTCACGGCGCCGGCGCCCGGATGGAGAACCGCGTGCCCGGCGGCGACGTCAACCCCTACCTCGCGATCGCCGCGATGCTGGCCTGCGGCCTGGACGGGATCGAGCGCGGCCTGGCGCTGGAGGACCCCACCGAGGGCAACGCCTACACCTCGGGCAAGCCCACGGTGCCGCGGACGCTGCGGGCCGCGCGCGAGGCGTTCGCCACCTCGGAGCTGACCCGGCGCACCCTCGGCGCGGAGGTGGTGGAGCATTACACCAACATGGCCGACATCGAGCTGGCCGCGTTCGAGTCCTCGGTCACGGACTGGGAGCGCCGCCGCAGCTTCGAGCGCATGTAGCGGGCCGGGCCGCGAGCCCGTCCCCACCCTCACCGACCGCACCACCAGCACCGCAGGAGATCCCGCTTGTCCACCTACACCGTGGTCGACCCCGCCACCGCCGAGGCGGTCACCGAGGTCGAGATGGCCGACCTGGCCGCCACCGACGCCGCGATCGAGCGCGCGCACGACGCCTTCGCCGCCTGGCGTGCGGTAGCGCCGGGGGAGCGCGCCCGGCTGCTCCGGGCCTTCGCCTCCGTCGTCGACGCCCACGTCGAGGAGCTGGCGGCGCTCGAGGTCCGCAACGCCGGGCACACGCTGGGCAACGCACGCTGGGAGGCCGGCAACGTCCGCGACTGCCTGAACTACTACAGCGCCGCCCCCGAGCGTCTCCACGGCCGCCAGATCCCGGTCGCCGGCGGCATCGACGTCACCTTCCACGAGCCCCTCGGCGTGGTCGGCATCATCGTGCCCTGGAACTTCCCGATGCCGATCATGGCGTGGGGGATGGCCCCGGCCCTGGCGGCCGGCAACACCGTGGTCCTCAAGCCCGCCGAGCTGACCCCGCTCACCGCGCTCCGGATCGGCGAGCTGGCCCGCGAGGCCGGCCTGCCCGAGGGCGTGCTGACGGTGCTGCCCGGCGAGGGCCCGGTCGTGGGCGAGCGGTTCGTGACCCACCCGCTCGTGCGCAAGGTCTGCTTCACCGGCTCGACCGCGGTCGGCAAGCGGATCATGGCCGGCGCGGCCGACCAGGTGAAGCGGGTGACCCTCGAGCTCGGCGGCAAGAGCGCCAACGTGGTCTTCGCCGACGCCGACCTCGCGGCGGCGGCGGCCAGCGCGCCGTACGCCGTGTTCGACAACGCCGGGCAGGACTGCTGCGCCCGCTCGCGGATCCTGGTCCAGCGCTCGGCGTACGACGAGTTCCTCGGCCGTCTCGAGACCGCGGTCCGCGGCATGCGGGTGACCCACCCCGGCGAGGACCCCGACAGCGAGATGGGCCCGCTGATCTCGGCGACCCAGCAGCAGCGGGTGCAGGGCTACGTCGACGGCGCGGCCGAGGTCGCCTTCAGCGGCTCGGTGCCGGACCTCCCGGGCTTCTGGGTGCCGCCGACGGTGGTGCTCAGCCACGACACCGCCGAGCCGGTGTGGCGCGAGGAGGTGTTCGGCCCGGTCGTGGCCGTGATGCCCTTCGACGACGAGTCCGAGGCGGTGGCGCTGGCCAACGACAGCGAGTACGGCCTCTCCGGCTCGGTCTTCACCCGCGACGTCGGCCGCGCGCTGCGGGTGGCCCGCAGCATCGACTCGGGCAACCTGAGCATCAACAGCCATGCGGCGGTGCGCTACTGGACGCCGTTCGGTGGCTTCAAGCAGTCCGGCCTCGGCCGCGAGCTCGGACCGGACGCCCCCGAGGCGTTCACCGAGACCAAGAACGTCTTCATCAGCAACGACTGAGGGTCTCGACAGGCTCGACCAGGGTTGGTCGAGCCTGTCGGGACCATGACCCGACAGGAGAGAACACACATGGCTGGACGTCTCGACGGCAAGGTCGCCGTCGTCACCGGCGGTTGCAGCGGCATCGGCCTGGCGACCGTGAAGCGGTTCGTCGAGGAGGGCGCCAGGGTCGTCATCGGCGACCTCGACGACCAGCGCGGGCACGAGGTCGTGGGCCAGCTCGGCGGCACCGACCTGCTCAGCTTCGTGCACGTGGACGTCACCGACGCCGCGCAGGTCGACGCGCTGTTCAAGGCGGCCAAGGACACCTACGGGTCGGTCGACATCGCCTTCAACAACGCCGGCATCAGCCCGCCGGAGGACGACTCGATCCTCACCACCGACCTCGACGCGTGGCGCAAGGTGCAGGAGGTCAACCTGACCAGCGTCTACCTGTGCTGCAAGGCGGCGCTGCCCTACATGATCGAGCAGGGCAAGGGGTCGATCATCAACACCGCGTCGTTCGTCGCGGTGATGGGGGCGGCCACCAGCCAGATCTCCTACTCGGCCTCCAAGGGCGGCGTGCTGTCGATGAGCCGTGAGCTCGGCGTGCAGTTCGCGCGCCAGGGCGTCCGCGTCAACGCGCTGTGCCCGGGCCCGGTCAACACCCCGCTGCTCCAGGAGCTGTTCGCCAGCGACGCCGAGCGCGCCGCCCGCCGGCTCGTGCACGTGCCGATGGGCCGCTTCGGCGAGCCCGAGGAGATGGCCAACGCCGTGCTCTTCCTCGCCTCCGACGAGTCCAGCTTCATGACCGCCTCGACGTTCCTCGTGGACGGCGGCATCAGCGGGGCCTACGTCACGCCGGTCTGATGACGACCGCGCCGCTCGTGGGGCTCACCACCTACCGCGAACCCGCGCGGTGGGGGGTCTGGGACCAGTCCGCCGACCTGCTGCCCTCCTCCTACGCCCGCGCGGTGGAGGCGGCGGGCGGCGTCCCGGTGCTGCTCCCGCCGACGCTGCCGTACGCCGCCGCGGCCGCGGTCGTGGTGGCGCGGCTCGACGCCCTGGTGGTCTCGGGCGGGGCCGACGTCGAGCCCGCGCTGTACGCCGAGGAGCCGCACCCGGCCACCGGCCCTCCCCGGCGCGACCGCGACGCCTGGGAGCTGGCGCTGCTCGAGGCGGCCGACGCCCGCGGCCTGCCCGTGCTCGGCGTGTGCCGCGGGATGCAGGTGATGTCGGTCGCCGCCGGCGGCGCCCTGGTGCAGCACCTGCCCGAGCTCACCGGCGCACCGACCCACGACCCCGGCGCCGACGGCTTCGGGGCGGTGCAGGTGCGCGTCGAGCCCGGCAGCCGGCTGGCGGACCTGCTCGCGACCGAGCGGACCGACGTACGGTGCCACCACCACCAGGCCGTCGCGACCCACCCCGGCCTGACGCCGGTGGCCTGGGCCGAGGACGGCACCGTGGAGGCGCTGGAGCGTCCCGGCCCCGGGTTCTGGGTCGGCGTGCAGTGGCACCCCGAGGTGCACGGCGACGCCGAGCTGTTCCGCGGGCTGGTCGCGGCGGCGGGCGGGTCGTGAGCTCCGACCCTGGTCCCGCTCCCTGGTCCGCCTGGCGCGAGGCCCGGCCACCGGCCCGGCTGGTGCACCTCGACAGCGCGTCGGCCGGCCGCTCGTCGTACGCCGTCATCGACGCGGTCACCGCGCACCTGCGCCGCGAGGCCGAGGTCGGCGGGTACGTCGCCGCCGAGCAGGTCGCCCCCGCCCTCGAGCAGGCGCGCCACGACCTCGGCGCGCTGCTGGGCCTGGGGGCCGACGACCTGGCGTTCGTGGAGAGCGCCACCGCCGCGCTCGAGGTGCTGCTGCGGGTCTGGCCGCTGTCCGAGGGCGCGCGGGTGGGGGTGCCGCCGTCGTGCTGGGGTCCCAACGTGGAGCTGCTGCGCCGCCGCGGGCTCGACCCGGTCGCGCTGCCCGTCGACGACACCGGGGTGCTGACCCCGGAGCTGCTCGAGGACCGGCTGCGCGACGACCCGCCCGACCTGCTGCTGGTCGACCTGGTGGCCGCCCACCGCGGGCTGGTGCAGCCGGTCCGGGAGCTGGCGCCGGTCGCCCGTCGCCACGGGGTGCCGCTGTGGGTCGACGTCGCCCAGGGCCTCGGCCACGTCGACGCCCGCACCGGTGCCGACGCGGTGGTGGCGACCAGCCGGAAGTGGCTCGCCGGGCCGCGCGGCGTCGGGCTGGTCGGCGTGGCCGCCCCCTGGCACCACCGGCTCCGGGTCCCGCCCCGGGCCAAGCACCCCGGCGCCGGGCCGGTCGCGCTGCTGGAGTCCGACGAGGCCCACGTGGCCGGCCGCCTGGGGCTCGGGGTGGCAGCGGCCGAGCTGCTGGCCGCCGGTCCCGGCGCCGTCGTGGACCGGCTCGCCGAGGTGGGCCGGGAGGTGCGCGCGGCGCTGGCCGACGTCCCGGGCTGGCGCGTGCTCGGACCCGCTGCGCCGGCCGGTGCGATCACCGCCGTCGAGCCCACCGCGGGCCAGGACCCGGCGCGGGTGGGCGCCGACCTGCGGGGCGCCGGCGTGCTCACCACGCTGTGCCTGCCCTGGCGGGCGCCGGGCGAGGTGCCGGCCGACCACCCCGGCAGCCTCCGGGTGAGCCCCCACGTGGACCTGGCCGCTCCCGACCTGGACGCGCTCGTGCGCGGTCTGGCGGCCGCCCGAGGCTGACCCCGGCCCGCTCCTTGGAGTCGTGAGGTCGGTGTGCCAGGCTGGATCTCAGCGGTGCCGCGCACGTGGGCCCGCTGACGAGGACGGTCGGCGACGACCGGCCCCGCACCGACCCGCGGTCGCACCAGGCGACCGGTCCGGACCAGGAGGGGCAGCACCGATGACCACGCACGACACCCGTCCCGACGCCTCGCTCGACCCGCTGCTGCATGCCGCCGACCCGGTCGCCGCCGCGGCGGAGCACGTCGCCGCGACCGCGCTGCGGGAGACCCGGCCCGGCCCCCGTGGCGGCGGCCGGGTCGGCCTCGAGCTCGAGATGCACCTCGTCGACCTCGAGCGGCCCGGTCGCCGCCCGACCTGGGACGAGGTGCGCCGCCTCGTCGACGGCCTCGACGCCCCGCCGACGGGCAGCACGGTCACCGTCGAGCCGGGCGGCCAGGTCGAGCTCTCCAGCCCGCCGGCCGACGACGTCGTGGCCGCCGTCGCGGGCCTGGCCCTGGACCGCGACCACCTCCGCCGCGCCCTGGCCTCCGCGGGCTTCGGGGCCGCGCCGCTCGGCACCGACCCCGCCCGTCCCGTGCGGCGGGTCAACCCGGCGCCCCGCTACAGCGCCATGGAGCGCCACTTCGACGCGCTCGGGTGCGCCGGCGCGGGCAAGGCCATGATGAGCGCCACGGCGGCGCTCCAGGTCAACCTGGACGCCGGCCCCGAGGCCGAGTGGTCGTTCCGGATGGCCCACCTGCGCGCGCTCGTGCCGGTCCTGGTCGCGGCGTCCTCGACGTCGCCCTACCTGGCCGGCACGGCCAGCGGCTGGCACTCGATGCGCCAGGGGGTGTGGCAGGGGATCGACCACGGCCGCAGCGACCCGTTCCCGCCCGGTCCACCGGCCGCGGCGTGGGCGGCGTACGCCCTGGACGCGCCGGTGATGCTGCTGCTCGAGGACGGCGTGCTGCGCCCGGTCACCGAGCGGGTGCGCTTCCGCGACTGGCTGCGCGGCGAGGCGCCGTTCTCGCGGGCCGCCGTGCAGGCCGACCTCGACTACCACCTGAGCACGCTGTTCCCGCCGGTCCGGCCCCGCGGCTACCTCGAGCTGCGCTGCCTCGACGCGCTGCCCGACCGCTGGTGGCCGGCGATGACCGCCCTGGTGGTCACGCTCGTCGACGACCCGGTCGCCGCCGACCTCGCCGCCGAGGTGGTCGCGCCGGTGCACGACCGCTGGGAGACCGCGGCCCGTGAGGGGCTCGACGACCCGGCCGTGCGTCGGGCCGTCCTCGGCTGCCTCGAGATCGCGGTGGGGCGGGGTCCGGTCGAGCTGCGCGAGGAGCTCACCGCGCTGCACGAGCTGTTCGCCCGCGGCAGCAGCCCGGCGGCCGAGCTGCGCGCCCGGATCGACGCCGTCGGTCCGCTGGCGGTCCTGCTGGAGGAGTCCCGTGGCTGAGCGCGCGGCCGCGGCGACGGTCCTCGAGGTCCCCGGGGGCCGCGAGGCCGCGGCCCGCGCGCTGGAGGCCGTGCGCCGCCGGACGCTCGCGGTCACCGACGTCGAGGAGCCCGAGCTCACCGCCCAGCACAGCCCGCTGATGAGCCCGCTGGTGTGGGACCTCGCCCACATCGGGCAGCAGGAGGACCTCTGGCTGCTGCGCGGCGGCGACAGCGCGGCCCAGGGGCTGCTGTCGTGCCGCGTGGAGCAGCTGTACGACGCCTTCGAGCACCCGCGCGCGAGCCGCGTCTCGCTGCCGCTGCTCGGCCCGGACGAGGCCCGGCGCTACCTCGCCGACGTGCGCGGCCGGGTCGTCGCCGGGCTGGAGCAGGTGCCCGACGACACCGCCGGCGCGCTGTTCCCGACCCACATGGTGCTCCAGCACGAGCAGCAGCACGTCGAGACGATGCTGGCCACCCACCAGCTCCGCGACGGGGTCCCGGTGCTCGGCCCCGGCACCCCGCTGCCCCCGGGGCGGGACCTGCCCCACGACGCCGTGCTGGTGCCGGGCGGCCCGTTCGTGCTCGGCGTGGACGGCCACGACGAGCCCTGGTCGCTCGACAACGAGCGCCCCGCCCACGTCGTCGACGTCCCGTCCTTCCGGATCGGCCGGGTGCCGGTCACCAACGCCGAGTGGCAGCGCTTCGTCGACGCCGGCGGGTACGCCGAGCCGCGCTGGTGGTCCGCGCGCGGCTGGGAGCACCGGCAGCAGGCCGGGCTGGAGCGTCCCCTGTTCTGGGGCCCCGACGGCACCCGCCGCCGGTTCGGCCACCACGAGGAGCTCGTCCCCGACGAGCCGGTGCAGCACGTGTCGTGGTTCGAGGCCGAGGCGTACGCCGCCTGGGCCGGCGCCCGGCTCCCCACCGAGCAGGAGTGGGAGAAGGCGTGCACCTGGGACCCCGCGCTGGGTCGTCGGCGCCGCTGGCCGTGGGGCGACTCGGCATGGACCCCCGAGCTGGCCAACCTCGGCGGCGAGGCGCTGCGGCCCGCCCCGGTGGGCGCGTACGCCGCAGGCGCCTCGGCGTACGGCGTGGAGCAGATGATGGGCGAGGTGTGGGAGTGGACGTCGTCCTCCTTCGAGCCGTGGCCGGGTTTCGCGCCGATGCTCTACGCGCAGTACAGCGAGCCCTTCTTCGGCGGTGACTACCGCGTGCTGCGCGGCGGCTCCTGGGCGGTCGGCGACGGGGCGGTGCGGCCGTCGTTCCGCAACTGGGACCACCCGGTCCGGCGGCAGATCTTCACCGGCCTGCGCCTGGCGTGGGACGTCGACGGCGCCGACCGGCCCGAGGGGGGCGGCTGAGTGTGCCGGCACCTCGCGTGGCTCGGAGAGCCGCGCACCCTCGACGCGCTCGTGCTCGCCCCCGAGCACGGGCTGCTGCGGCAGAGCTACCGGCCGCGGCGGCAGTCCCACGGCCTGATGAACGCCGACGGCTGGGGCGTGGGCTTCCACGTCCCGGGCCGTGACGAGCCCGCCCGGTGGCGCTCGGCCCGCCCGCTGTGGGGCGACGCGTCGTTCGCCTCGGTGGCGCCGACGATCTCCTCGGGGTCGGTGCTCGCCGCGGTGCGCTCGGCCACCCCGGGGATGCCGTCGGACGAGTCGGCGGCCGCGCCGTTCGCGTCCGGGCGCTGGCTGGTCTCGCACAACGGCCGCGTCGAGCGCTCCGCGCTCCCGTCGTACGCCGAGGCGGAGTCGGTGTGCGACGCGGCGGTCCTGGCCGCCCACGTCGTCGCGCAGGGGGTCGACCGGCTCGGCGAGACCGTCGTCGACGTCGCCCGCCGCGACCCGACGGCGCGGCTCAGCCTGCTGCTCCTCGACGGCACCCGGGTGCTGGCCACGACCTGGGGCGACGGCCTCTCCTACCGCCTCGACGACGCCGGCCTGGCAGTGGCCAGCGAGCCCTTCGACGACGACCCCGGCTGGGTCGACGTGCCCGACCACCACCACCTCGAGGCGACCCGCGACGGGGTCGTCGTGACCGCACTGGAGCACTGAATGCCGATCACGGAGACCGAGGTCCACCTGGACCCGGGGGCCCTGGCCGCCCAGCTGGCCGACGACGTCCGCGCCGGCCTGACGGCCACCCCGCGCACGATCCCGCCGAAGTACTTCTACGACGCCCGGGGCAGCCGCCTCTTCGACGAGATCACCCGGCTGCCGGAGTACTACCCGACCCGCACCGAGCGCGCGATCCTGGTCGACCACGCCAAGGAGATCGCCCTGGTCACCGGCGCCCGGTCGCTGGTGGAGCTGGGCAGCGGCACCTCGGAGAAGACCCGGCTGCTGCTCGACGCGCTGCGCGACGCCGGCTCGCTGGAGACGTTCGTGCCGCTCGACGTCGACCCCGCCATCCTGGCCGAGGCAGCGCAGGCGGTGGCCGCGGAGTACCCCGGCGTCACCGTCGCCCCGGTCGTCGCCGACTTCGAGCGCCACCTGACGTTGCTGCCGCGTCACCCGCGCCGGCTGCTGGCCTTCCTCGGCTCCACCATCGGCAACCTCGACCCCGACCAGCGGGCCCACTTCCTGGGGGAGGTGCGCGCCACCCTCGTCGAGGGCGACGCGTTCCTGCTCGGCACCGACCTGGTCAAGTCCGAGGAGCGGCTGGTCGCGGCGTACGACGACAGCGCCGGCGTGACGGCGGAGTTCGACCTCAACGTGCTGCGCGTGCTCTCCCGCGAGCTCGGCGCCGACCTGGACCCGGACGCGTTCGTGCACCGGGCCGTGTGGGTCGCCGAGCACGACCGGATCGAGATGCGGCTGGAGTCGGTGCGCGACCAGCGGGTGCGCCTCGAGGCGCTCGACCTCGACGTGGACCTGGCGGCGGGGGAGCAGGTCCGCACCGAGATCTCCACGAAGTTCCGGCGCGCCGGGGTCGAGCGCGAGCTCGCCGCCGCCGGGCTGCGGCTGACCCACTGGTGGACCGACGTGGACGGCGACTTCGCGCTGTCGCTGTCGGTGCCGTCCTAGCGGTCCGGGGTCGGTCCGGGCCGGTCCGGGGCGGGCTCAGCCCACGGCCACGAGGACGACGGTGATCCCGCACAGCGCCAGGCCGACGAGCTGGCTGCGCGCGAGCCGCTCGCCGAGCAGGCCACGGGCCAGCAGCACGGTCACGGCCGGGTAGAGCGAGGCCAGCACCGCCGAGACGGCCAGCTGGCCGCGCTGGGCGGCCAGCAGGAAGCCGATCACCGCCACCGCCGAGAGCGACCCGGTCAGCGCCCCGCCGAGCAGCGGGGTGCGGGTGCGGGGGAGCCAGGCCTCGCCGAGCAGCGTCGCCAGCCCGGCCACCGCGACCAGGCCGGTCAGCTGGGAGAGGACCACGGGCCAGTAGCCCGCGCCGTCGGGCACCTGCCCCAGCGCGGCGAACAGCAGGCCGAAGCCGGCGCCCGCCAGCAGCCCGTCGGCCAGCCCGGCGTCGACCTGCGCCCCGGGCTCGCGGGCGACCAGCCAGATGCCGGGCAGCGCGACGAGGATGCCGACGAGGACCACGAGCCCGAACCGCTCGCCGAGCATCAGGCCGACCACGACGGGCAGCAGCGCCGCCCCGACCGCGCTGACGGGGCCGACCACGCCCATCCGGCCCCGGGAGAGGCCGCGGTAGAGGAACGCCCCGCCCAGGCCGTTGCCGACGCCGGCCAGCGCGCCCCACGCCAGGTCGGGTGCGGTGACGGGGCCGGGCAGCAGCAGCGCGAGCAGCAGCGCCCACACCCCGCCGACGGTGACGCCGACGGTCGCGACCTGCCAGGGCGACGCGCGTCGCGAGGTGACGCCGCCGACGAAGTCCGAGGTGCCGTACGCCGCCGCCGAGGCCAGCGCGAGCAGCACCGCCGTCACGTGAGCACCACGCCGACCACCCAGGCGCCGGCGGCGAGCAGGCAGGCGGTCAGCTCGACGAGGATCGACAGCCCGGCCGCCTTGAGCGCGTGCACGGTCGCGGGCCAGGCCTGCCGCGAGCCCACCCGCGCGAGCTCGGCGAGGTAGACGCCGCCGACGAAGCCCACGAACAGCCCGACCACCGGGATGACGAAGAAGCCGACGACCCCCAGGGCCGCCCCGGCGAGCAGGGTCCGGCCCGGGACGCCGGCGGCCTGGAGGCGGCGCCCGGGCACGAGGTACGTCGCCACCTGGCCGATCACCAGCACGGTCACGGCGACCGCGAAGGTGACCCAGGCGGCCGAGGTGGCGACGTACAGCGCCCACACCAGGACCGCGCCGCCGACCAGCAGCGTGCCGGGCAGCAGCGGCACCACCACGCCGACCAGGCCGACCAGGATCGCCAGGGCCACGAGCGTCTCCACGACCGCCAGGGTGCTCATGCCCGGGACGATCTCACGGCTCCGGACGCGACGAGACCCCGGTCGGCTGACCGGGGTCTCGTCGGAGGTGCTGGGTCGGCGCGGGCGCTCAGCCGGCCTCGGGGCCCGACGTCGGGGTGCCGAGCTTGTCGGTCTCGTCCTGCACGTGCTCGGCGACCTCGCGGAGCTTCTCGCCGTGCTCGCGGGCGTGGTGGGCGCAGAAGAGCAGCTCCCCGCCGCTCTTGAGCTGGACGCGGAGGTAGGCCTGCGCGCCGCAGCGGTCGCAGCGGTCGATGGCGGTGAGCGGTGCGCTCGGGGCTGTCGCAGTGGTCACGTCGGGCCTCACTCTCGTTCGGGGACTGGAGGGGGGAAAGCCGGGTCGTTCGTTCTCGACAGTCACAACAGTCAACCACGGTCGTTGCTTCCCGTTCGCCAGGCGTCCCGTCCGTCGAACGGGGTGGTGCGCCTCACAGGTCGTGGTCCGAGTCTGCCCGCTCCCAGGATCACCGGGGGCGGAACCGACAAAGACCACGTGCGGCTCGTGCTCTGGTCCGTCCCTGTCCAGTCCAGCACACGTGCCCAACCCGGGGTGGCGCCACGCCCCGGACGCGCGCCGCTCGGTAGATTCGCCGGTACGTCGTACCCCCCGCCACCGCATCCCGAGGTCACCGTCATCGACAACACCTACAACGCCCAGCACCTGCTCGTCCTCGAGGGCCTCGAGGCGGTGCGCAAGCGGCCGGGCATGTACATCGGCTCGACCGACACGCGCGGGCTGATGCACTGCCTGTGGGAGATCATCGACAACGCGGTCGACGAGGCCCTGGGCGGCCACTGCTCGCGGGTGCTGGTCACGCTGCACCCCGACGGCTCGGCCGAGGTGCACGACGACGGCCGCGGCATCCCGGTCGACAAGGAGCCCAAGACCGGCCTGTCCGGCCTCGAGGTCGTGTTCACCAAGCTGCACGCCGGCGGCAAGTTCGGCGGCGGGTCGTACGCCGCGACCGGCGGCCTGCACGGCGTGGGCGCCTCGGTCGTCAACGCGCTCTCGGCCCGTCTCGACGTCGAGGTCGACCGCTCGCCGGCCACCCAGCGGATGTCGTTCCGGCGCGGCGCACCGGGCGTGTTCTCGGGTGACGGCCCGGTCGGCGACTTCGAGCCGACCTCCGGGTTGCACCGGGGTCCCCGGGTCAAGAAGGGCGTCACCGGGACACGGGTGCGCTTCTGGCCCGACCGCCAGATCTTCACCAAGGACGCCACCTTCACCTGGGACGAGCTGGTGACGCGGGCACGGCAGACCTCCTTCATCGTCCCGGGACTCGAGCTGACGCTCACCGACGCCCGCGCCGGCGAGCCGGTGACCGAGTCCTTCCGCCACGACGGCGGCATCACCGAGTTCTGCACCTTCCTGGCCCACGACGAGCCGGTCACCGAGGTGCTGCGGCTGCAGGGCGGCGACACCTTCACCGAGACCGTCCCGCTGCTCGACGAGCAGGGCCACATGACGCCGCAGGACGTCGAGCGCGAGCTGCTGGTCGACGTGGCGCTGCGGTGGGGGACCGGCTACGAGACCGAGCTGCGCTCCTTCGTCAACGTCATCGCCACGCCCAAGGGCGGCACCCACGTCGCCGGCTTCGAGGCGGCGCTGACCAAGACGTTCAACGAGGTGATGCGCTCCGGCCGGGTGCTCAAGACCGGCGACACCGACGTGGTCAAGGACGACGTCCTCGAGGGCCTCACCTCGGTGGTCACGGTGCGGCTGGCCGAGCCGCAGTTCGAGGGCCAGACCAAGGAGGTGCTCGGCACCCCGGCTGCGCGCTCGGTGGTGCGCAAGGTCGTCTCGCGCGAGCTCAAGGAGTTCCTGACCTCGGCCAGGCGGGCCGAGAAGGCGCAGGCCAAGCTGGTGATGGAGAAGGTCGCCGGCGCTGCGAAGACGCGGCTGGCCGCGCGCCAGCACCGCGAGACCCAGCGGCGCAAGAACGCCCTGGAGTCCTCCGCCCTGCCCGCCAAGCTCGTGGACTGCCGCTCCAACGTGGTGGAGATGTCGGAGCTGTTCATCGTCGAGGGCGACTCCGCGCTCGGCACCGCCAAGGTCGCGCGCAGCTCGGAGTTCCAGGCGCTGCTGCCGATCCGGGGCAAGATCCTCAACGTCCAGAAGGCCACCGTGGCCGACGTGCTCAAGAACGCCGAGTGCGCCTCGATCATCCAGGTGGTCGGCGCGGGCTCCGGCCGCACCTTCGACCTCGACGCCGCCCGCTACGGCCGCATCATCCTGATGGCCGACGCCGACTCCGACGGCGCCCACATCCGCTGCCTGCTGGCGACGCTGTTCTTCAAGTACATGCCCGAGCTGGTCACCGCGGGCCGGCTGTTCACCGCCGTGCCCCCGCTGCACCGCATCGAGCTGACCAACCCCAAGAAGGGGATGGAGAAGTACGTCTACACCTACTCCGACCCCGAGCTGCAGCGGAAGCTGGCCGAGCTGACCAAGAAGGGCGTCCGCTGGAAGGACCCCGTGCAGCGCTACAAGGGCCTCGGCGAGATGGATGCCGACCAGCTGGCCGAGACCACGATGGACCCCCGCAAGCGGACCCTGCGCCGGATCACCGCCGACGACGCCGCCCGCGCCGCCGAGGTGTTCGAGCTCCTGATGGGCTCCGACGTCGCCCCCCGCAAGGACTTCATCGTCGCGGGGGCCTACGAGGTGGACGCCGACCAGATCGACGCCTGACCCCGGCGGCGGCGGCGGCGGCGGCGGCGGCGGGGGCGTACTCCCATGTAACGCGGAGTTGTGGCGCCTGAACATGCGGCGTACGACGCACTCGGGCACCACAGCCCCGCACCAGAACGGCGCCGGCCCGCGCCGGCCGCCGCACGGCCCGCCAGACCGACCCGCGTCGGGACTAGACGAGCTGGTCGAGCAGGCCGCTGTCGACGTCGTACAGGAAGCCGCCGACGGGGACCGAGTCGGGGATCAGCGGGTGCGAGCGGACGCTGCGCACGTCGTCGGCGAGCGCGGCGCGCTGGTCGGCGACGACGCCGAAGGTCTGCCACGAGGCGTCCTGCCCCGACGACTCCGAGACGCGCTCGCGCAGCTCCTCCTGGGAGGCCGAGGCCATCGCGCACCGGGTGTGGGGCACCACCAGGATGCGACGCACCTGGAGCAGGTGCACGCCGAGCACCAGCGCCTCGAGGGCCTGGGGGGTCACCCTGCCGCCGGGGTTGCGGAAGATCTTGGCGTCGCCGGGTGCGAGGCCGAGCATCCCCAGCGGGTCGATGCGCGAGTCCATGCAGGTCACCAGGGCGATGCCGGCACGGGCGACGCCGTCGAAGCCGCCGAGGTCGAAGCCGGCGGCGAAGTCGCGGTTGGCGCGGAGCAGGTCGTCGAAGTCTGCGGTGGGCACGAGGAGGACGTTAGTGGGTGCCGGCCGCCTGCCGCGAGGCCGCCCGCAGCGTGGCCAGCGCGAGCACCGCCGCGACCACGGCGCAGACCGCGGCGCCGGCGAAGATCGCCTGGAGCTGCTCGAGACCGGCGAGCGACAGCGCCTCGGTGTACGCCGGGCAGCGGGTCCGGCCGTCGCCGCAGACCTCCATCGGCGCGGGGATGTCGGTCTGCACGGCGTAGTAGCGGCGCAGCCCGATCGTGGTGAGCGCCGAGATGCCGACCAGCATGCCGACCATGCGCGCCACCACCAGCAGCGCGCTGGCGACGCCGTGCACCGCCGCGGGGGTCGCGGCCAGCAGGGCGGCGTTGACCGGCGCCAGCGCGAGCCCGAAGCCGAGGCCGGTCAGGGCCAGCACCGCGATGGACGTGGGCTGGCCCATGGAGTCGGGTCCCCAGGTCGTCATCACCGCGAAGCCCGCGGCCGCGAGCAGCATGCCGCCCGCGGCGACCAGGGCGACGGGGACCCGGCGCACCAGGTAGCCGCCGACCAGCGCGCCCACCGGCAGCGCGACCAGGAACTCCACCAGCACCAGCGCGGCCTCGAGCTGGTCGCCGTCGGCGACGGTCAGCCGGGCGAAGATCGGGATGTCCACCAGGGCCGCGATCAGCGCCGACCCCACGAAGAAGCTCACCAGCAGCGCGCCCCACGCCGGCCGCTCCCGGAACGCGCCGTGGGGCACCAGCGGGTTGGCGGCGCGCCGGTTGTGGAGCACGAACAGCACCGCCGCCAGCGCGGCGACGCCGAGGTAGACCGGCCCCGCCTCGGAGAAGACCTGCACCTCGGGGTCGGCCGTCGCGAACGCCAGGATCACCCCGCCCAGGGCCACCGAGAGCAGCGCCGCCCCGACGAGGTCGGCCTCGCGCACCGAGCCCCACCAGCCGCGGGCGTCGAAGACCGGCCGCGGGGCCAGCACGCACCAGGCGAGCAGCAGCAGCGCGAGCACCACCGCGGCGGTGCCGAGGGGGGAGAGCCAGACCGACCCGCCGTCGGCGTACGGCACGAAGGGCGCGCCCCACGCCACCGAGGTGACCAGGCCGTCGGGCTGCCGCATCACCAGCAGGCCGGCCCCCAGGGTCAGCACGACCAGGAGCAGCCCGACCACGTCGGGCCGGCGTCGGCGGGTAGTCCGAGACGAAACGGTCGTCCGGAGGCCCTCCGACGGTGCCATTCGTCTCGGACTATCGCCCCCCCGGACGGCCAGCACCCGGATCGCGGCGGCGAGGACCAGTCCCACGGCGAGGTTGAGCCAGAAGATGTCGCGCCAGTCGCCCACGGCCAGCACGACCGCGCCGAGCAGGGGGCCGAGCACGCTGCCGAGCTCCTGGACCGCCCCCACCACGCCCAGGGGTACGCCGCGCCGCTCGGCCGGGTAGAGGTCGGCCACCAGCGCCAGCGTGACCGGCACCAGCCCGCCGCCGCCCACGCCCTGGAGGAAGCGGCCCGCCACCAGGCTCGGCAGGTCGTACGCCGCGGCGGTGACCAGCGAGCCGAGCGCGAACACCAGCAGCGAGGCCAGCAGCACCGGGGTGCGACCGCGCAGGTCGGCGATCCGCCCGATCAGCGGCAGCATCGCGACGTAGCCGAGCAGGAACCCGCTGACGATGGGGGCCGCCCGCTGCAGCTCGCTCGACCGAGAGCCCGACCGAGCCCATCATGTCGGGCAGCGCGAGCACCACGACGTAGGTGTCGGCGGCGGCGAAGGCCACCGCGACCGCGGCCAGCGCCAGCAGCACGCGGGCGGCCGGGTCGGGTCGCACCGACGTCGGGGTCGCCGAGGGCGGGGCGTCGGGCACCGGGGACGGCCTAGGTCGCCGGGGCGTCGACGGTGACCTCGCGGTCGTAGTCGGAGAAGTCCACGTCGTAGGTCACGTCGGCGCCGTCGGCGAAGAACGGGCCGGTGATCCTGACCGTGGTGGCCCGGCCGTCGTCGTCGATGCCGACCTGGGTCGGGTAGTCGGCCTTCGCGTCGGCGCTGGGCACGATCCGCTTCACGGCGTCGCCGGGCAGCGTGCCGGCGTACGTCGTGAGCACCTCCTCGCCGTCGCGGGTCCTGCCGTCCTCCTCCAGGGCCTCGAGGTCGGTCAGCAGCGAGGACAGCCCGCCCTCGGGCTGCCCGAAGGTGGCCGGGTCGGGGGCGCCGTACTCGCCCGGGTCGATCTCGGCGTACTTCGTGGTCAGCGGGAGCTTGGCGTAGACGGTGCCGTCGACCGAGGTCACCGGCACGGTGGCGGTCAGGCCGCTGAGCAGCACCTTGACGTCGCCCTCGAAGGCCGGGGCGGAGGTGACCACGCCCGAGGCGCCCAGCACGCCGTTGCCCTCCTTCGGGGTGGACGTGGTGGCGAGGCCGATGCGGACGCTGGCGGCGTCGTCGAGCTGCTTCTTGGCCGCCTGCATCACCTCGGTGGGGGTGGGCTCGTCGGCCTGCTCGGCGTCGCCGCCGCCGCAGCCCGCCGCGGTGGCGGCGAGGACGAGGACGGAGAGCGCGGCGGCGAGGCGGCGGGTGGGCGCAGGCATGGCGTCAGCCTGCCACGCCACCGGACACCGACGACGTCAGCAGGCGCGCGACAGGCCCGGAGCAGGCCGCGATCGGCTGCACGCCGGGCTGGCCGGAGCCGTCGCGCCGCTGCACCGGCTCGGGCAGGTCGACCGGGGCGCCGCTGTCGGCGGCCGCCTGGGCCGGCGCGGGACCCGCCCAGGCGAAGACGAGCGTGTCCTCGCCACGCAGGAACCGGTGGCAGCGCACGCCGCCGGTCGCCCGGCCCTTGGCGGGGTACTCCGAGAACGGCGTCACCTTGACCGAGCCGGCCTCGGTGCCCGGCAGCGCGCTGGAGGCGCCGGAGACCGACACCAGCACGGCGTCCTCGGCGTCGAGCGCGGTGAAGGACACCACCCGGGCCCCCGTCGCGAGCTTGATCCCGGCGATGCCGCCGCCGCCGCGTCCCTGCGGACGCACCGCCGCGGCACCGAAGTGCAGCAGCTGGGCGTCGTCGGTGACGAAGCAGAGCTGCTCCTGGCCGGTGCGCAGCTCCACGGCCCCGACCACGACGTCGCCGTCCTTGAGCGCGACGACCTCCCAGTCGTCCTTGGCGGCGAGCAGCTCGGGCACGACCCGCTTGACCACGCCCTGGCGGGTGCCGAGCGCGAGGCCGGGGGAGCCGGGGTCGAAGCCGGTCAGCGCGAGCGCCCGCTCGCCGTCGAGGGTGACGAACTCGCCCACGGGCGCCCCGCCCTGCAGGTGGGGGTGGCTGGCGGTGCTGGGCAGGGTCGGGAGGTCGAGGACCGGCAGCTTGACCACGCGCCCCGCCGAGGTGACCACGCCGACCTCGCCGCGGGCGGTGGTGGCGACCGCGGAGACCACGACGTCGTGACGGACCCGGCCGCCCTCGTCGCCGGGCGGGTCCAGGGAGGTGGTGCGGGCCAGCAGCCCGGAGGAGGAGAGGAAGACCCAGCAGGGGTCGTCGGCGACCTCGAGCGGCGTGGCGGCCGTGGCGGTCTGGCCCGAGGACTCCAGCAGGACGGTGCGGCGCGGGGTGCCGTAGGTCTTCGCGACCTCGGCGAGCTCCTCGGAGACCACCGCACGCAGCTTCTCGTCGTTGCCCAGGATCTCCTCGAGCGCCTCGATGGTGCGGCGCAGCTCCTCGGCCTCCTGGTCGAGCTCGAGCTTGGAGAACCGCGTCAGCCGGCGCAGCGGCATGTCGAGGATGTACGTCGCCTGCACCTCGCTGAGGTCGAACACCTCGATCAGCCGGGCCCGGGCGATCTGGGCGTCGTCGCTGGAGCGGATCAGCTGGATGACCTCGTCGATGTCGAGGATCGCGGTGATCAGGCCCTCGACGAGGTGGAGCCGGTCGGCGGCCCGGCCGCGGCGGTACGCCGAGCGGCGGCGTACGACGTCGAAGCGGTGCGCGAGGAAGACCTCGAGCATCTCCTTGAGCCCCAGCGTGCGCGGCTGGCCGTCCACGAGCGCGACGTTGTTGATGCCGAAGGACTCCTCGAGCGGGGTGCTGCGCCACAGCTGCTCGAGGATCGCCTCGGGGTGGAACCCGTTCTTGACCTCGATCACCAGCCGCAGCCCGTGGCTGCCGTCGGTGAGGTCGACGATGTCGCTGATGCCCTGGAGCTTCTTGCCCTGCACCAGCTTCTTGATGGCCGCGACCACGCGCTCGGTGCCGACGCCGTACGGCATCTCGGTCACCACGATGCCCTTGCGGCGCGCGCTGACCGACTCGATGCGGGTCGTGGCACGCATCCGGAAGCTGCCGCGGCCGCTCTCGTAGGCGTCGCGGATGCCGTCGAGGCCGATGATCTTGCCGCCGGTCGGCAGGTCGGGACCCGGGACGAAGCGCATCAGGGTGTCGAGGTCGGCACCGGGGTGCCTGACCAGGTGGCGCAGCGCCTGGACCACCTCGACGAGGTTGTGGGGCGCGATGTTGGTGGCCATGCCGACCGCGATGCCGGCGGCCCCGTTGACCAGCAGGTGGGGGATGGCCGCGGGCAGCACCGACGGCTCCTGCTCGCGCCCGTCGTAGTTGGCCCGGAAGTCGACGGTGTCCTCGTCGATGGTCGCGGTCATCGCCACGGCCGCGGGTGCCATCCGGGCCTCGGTGTAGCGCATCGCCGCGGGGGAGTCGTCGGGCGAGCCGAAGTTGCCGTGCCCGTCGACGGTCGGCAGCCGCATCGACCAGGGCTGCGCCATCCGCACCAGGGCGTCGTAGATCGCGCCGTCGCCGTGGGGGTGGAACCGGCCCATCACCTCGCCGACGACGCGCGAGGACTTCACGTGGCCGCGGTCGGGCCGCAGGCTCATGTCGTGCATCGCGTAGAGGATGCGGCGCTGCACCGGCTTGAGGCCGTCGCGGGCGTCGGGCAGTGCCCGGGAGTAGATGACCGAGTAGGCGTACTCCAGGAAGCTGCTGCGCATCTCCTCGCCGACGTCGATGTCGACGATGTGCTCCTCGAAGTCCTCGGGGGGCGGTGTCGTCGTACGGCGGGCCATGCCGGGCATTCTCCCCGGCGACCGGCCCCGCCCCCGACCGGGCACGCCGGGGAGAGCCGGACGGTACATTTCGCACCGTGAGCACCTCGGAGACCTCGACCCCGTCTCCCACCCCCCGCGACTACCCGGACCACTGGGAGGCCGACGTCCTGCTGCGCGACGGCAGGACGGCGCACCTGCGCCCGATCCTGCCCACCGACGCCGCGGGGCTGGTCGAGTTCTACGCCCTGGTGGGGCAGCAGTCGAAGTACTACCGCTTCTTCGCGCCGATGCCCACGCTCTCGGACCGCGACGTGCAGCGCTTCACCAACGTCGACCACCGCCAGCGGGTGGCCTTCGTGATCACCCTGGCCCAGAAGATCCTCGCGGTCGGGCGCTACGACGTCATCGACACCGACCGGGCCGAGGTGGCCTTCCTGGTGCAGGACCAGCACCAGGGCCGCGGCATCGGCCAGCTGCTGCTGGAGCACCTCGCCCAGGCGGGTCGCGAGCGCGGCGTGAAGCGGTTCGTGGCCGAGGTGCTGCCGGAGAACCGCCGGATGATCCAGGTCTTCCGCGAGCAGGGCTACCAGGTCAAGGGCGGCTGGGAGGAGGGGGTGATGCACCTCGAGTTCGACATCGACCCCACCGAGACCTCGATCGGGGTGATCGCGGCCCGCGAGCACCGCTCCGAGGCCGCCTCCATCGCCGCCTTCCTCAACGCCCGCTCCGTGGCCGTGATCGGTGCCTCGCGCCGCCGCGACACCATCGGCGCGACGCTGGTGCGCAACCTCGTGCTCGGCGACTACTCGGGCCGCGTCTACGTGGTCAACCCCGCGGCCGACTCGGTGGCCGGCATGCCGTCGTACGCCACGGTCAGCGACATCCCCGACGACGTCGACGTGGCGATCGTCGCGGTGCCGGCCGAGGCGGTGCAGGACGTCGTCCTCGACTGCGCGGCCAAGGGCGTCCACGGCCTGGTCGTGATCTCCAGCGGCTTCGCCGAGACCGGCGAGGAGGGCCGGCGCCGGCAGCGCAAGCTGGTGGGGCTGGCACGCTCCTACGGACTTCGGCTGATCGGGCCCAACTGCCTGGGCGTGATCAACACCGCCTCGGAGGTCTCGCTCAACGCCTCGCTGGCGCCGGTGATGCCGCCGCGCGGCCGGGCGGGGTTCTTCTGCCAGTCCGGCGCCCTGGGCACCGCGATCCTGGAGAAGGTGCGCGGCCGCGGGCTGGGCCTGTCGACCTTCGTCAGCGCCGGCAACCGTGCCGACGTCTCGGGCAACGACCTGCTGCAGTACTGGGAGGAGGACGAGGCCACCGAGGTGATCCTGCTCTACCTGGAGTCCATCGGTAACCCGCGCAAGTTCTCCCGGATCGCCCGCCGCGTCTCCCGGGTCAAGCCGGTCATCGCCGTCCGCTCCGGCCGCACCACCCAGGGCGTGCCGATGGGCCACGCGGTGCGTCACATCGCGGCGCCGCCCGAGGCCGTCGACGCGATGTTCAAGCAGGCCGGGATCATCCAGGTCGACACCCTCGACGAGATGTTCGACGTGGCCCAGCTGCTGGCCCACCAGCCGCTGCCCTCGGGCTCTCGGGTGGCCATCGTCGGCAACTCCGACGCGCTCGGGCTGCTCGCCGTCGACGCCGCCGTCGCCCAGGGCCTCACCGTCACCAGCGCCACCGCGCTCGGCGCCGAGGCGACCGCCGAGGACTTCGAGGACGCGCTGGACGCCGCCATCGACGACGACCACGTCGACGCGGTGGTCGCGGTCTACATCCCGCCGCTCGACGCGCCCGGCGAGGAGGTCGCCAACGTCCTGGCCGCGGTGGGGGAGCAGTCCGACAAGCCGCTGGTCTCGACCTTCCTGGGTCGCGAGGGCGTCCCGGAGCTGCTCCGGGTGCCCGACCTCGCCGGCCACACCGCCGGCCGCGGGTCGGTCCCGTCCTACCCCGCGGTCGAGGCCGCGGTCCGGGCGCTGGCCCGCGTCTCGGAGTACGCCGCCTGGCGCCACCGCGACGACGAGTCCGCCGCCGTGCTCGAGGGCGTCGAGCCCGACCCCGCCACCCGGCAGGTCAACGAGCTGCTGATGCACCACCCCGAGGGCCACCGGCTCACCGACGCCGAGCTGCGCTCGCTGCTGGCCTGCTACGGCGTCGACCTGTGGGAGCGCGTCCACGTCGCCACCGCCGAGGCGGCCGTCGCGGCCGGTGCCCGGCTGGGCTGGGACGTGGTGCTCAAGGCCACCACCGAGCGGCTGCGGCAGCGTCCCGACCAGGCCCACGTGTGGCGCAACATCGACGACGCCGAGGAGATGGCCGACGCCTGGGGCTCGCTGACGCAGCTGGTCAGCAACCCCGCCGACGCCGAGTTCGTGGTGCAGCGCACCGCCCCGCCGGGCGTGCCGATCGCGGTCAACAGCCTGGAGGACCCGCTGTTCGGACCAGCGGTGTCCTTCGGCATCGCCGGCGCGCTGACCGAGCTCGTCGGCGACCGTGCCTACCGGATCCCGCCGATCAGCCCGCTCGACGCGGCCGAGACGGTGCGCTCGGTCAAGGCCGCCCCGCTGCTGTTCGGCTTCCGCGGGAGCGAGCAGGTCGACGTGCTCGCGGTCGAGGAGCTCATCCGCCGCGTGGCCCAGCTCAAGATCGACCTGCCGCAGGTCAGCCAGCTCGACCTCGTGCTGGTCCACGCCAACGCCGAGGGCGTCAGCGTGCTGCACGCCGACGCCCGCGTCGACCAGGTCGCCGACGCCCGCTCCGACCTGTTCGTGCGGCGCCTCACCGCGCCGGCGGGCGACACCCTGCCCGGGTGAGGCGGCGGGTGCGCGGTCGTCAGCCGCTGTCCCACGGGCGTGACAAGATGACGCCCATGCGTCCCGTCACGTCCCCGGACCGCTCCCGCGACCTCGTGCTCGCGATCGAGAAGACCGGCTACTACCCCCAGGTCGTCGCCTCCGGCGTGCTGGCCGCGGTGGCGGGCGAGGAGGTCGAGGCCTTCCTCGTCCACCACGAGCCGACCATCGACCGTGACGAGGTCCGCCGCCACATCACGGTCGTGGTGCTGACCGCGAGCCGGCTGATCCTGTGCCACACCGACGAGTACGCCCCCGACGACCTGCTGCCGGAGCCCTACACCTCCACCTCGACCGAGGCGGTGCGGCTCTCGGCCGTGCGCTCGGTGGTGGTCAACCGGATGGTCGCCAACCCCGAGAAGGTCGCGGGCGGCGGCCAGCCGGTCCCGAGCGAGGCCGTGCTCACCGTCGGCTGGGGCGGCCTCAACCGGCTCGACCTCGAGCCCGCGGCCTGCTCGGACACCGAGTGCGAGGCCGACCACGGCTACACCGGCGTGCTCGCCTCCGACGACTTCTCGCTGCGGGTCAGCTCGGCCGCCGAGGGCCAGGGCGCGGTGGACGACCTGCTCACCTTCGCCGAGAGCCTCTCCTCCCGCACCCGGGGCTGAGGCGTGCCCTACCCGGCCGACGAGGACTTCGTCGAGCCCGACTTCTCCGGCGACGGCCGCAGCCTGGTCGACGTCCTGCCCGCGGTCGCGCAGGCGCTGGGCGTCGACGCGGGGCTGCCGGCCACCTCGGTCGTGCTGCCGCCGGCCCCGGCGTACGTCGTGATGCTGGTCGACGGCCTCGGCCACCGGCTGCTCGCCGAGCACCGCGCGCAGGCGCCGTTCCTGCACTCGCTGCTCGGTGACGCGCCCGCCACCTGCGGCGTGCCCTCGACGACCGCCACCTCGCTGACCTCGCTCGGCACCGCGCTGGCGCCCGGGCAGCACGGCCTGGTCGGGTTCACCTCGCGGGTGCCCGAGACCGGCGAGCTGCTCAACGCGCTGTTCTGGGACCAGCCCGTCGACCCGCTCGACTGGCAGCCGCACCCCACGGCCTTCGACCGGCTCGGCGCCGCCGGCGTGCAGGCCACCGTGGTCAGCAAGCGCGACTTCGCGGGGTCGGGGCTGACCCGGGCCGGCCAGCGCGGGGCGGCGTACGTCGGGGCCGACGACGTCGCCGAGCGGGTCGCCGGCGCGGTCGCGGCGGCCTCCCACCGGCCGTCGGTGACCTACGTCTACGACGGCGACCTCGACTGGCACGGCCACCGGGCCGGGGTCGACTCCCAGCGCTGGCGCCACCAGCTGCGCGACGTCGACGAGGACGTCCAGGAGCTGCGTGACGCGCTGCCCGACGACGTGCGGCTGGTCGTCGTCGCCGACCACGGCATGGTCGACACCACGCCCGCGACCAGCCTCGACCTCGACTCCGTGCCCGGCCTGCGCGACGGTGTCACGCTGCTGGGCGGCGAGGCCCGGTTCCGCCACGTCTACTGCCACGCGGGCGCCCGCGACGACGTGCTCGCGACCTGGCGCGCGCAGCTCGCCGGCCGCGCGACGGTGCTGACCCGCGAGGAGGCGGTGGCCCGCGGGTGGTTCGGCCGGCTCGACCCCGGCGTACGCCTGCGGATCGGTGACGTCGTCGCCGCCGCCCACGACACCTGGGCGCTGTTCAGCTCGGTCGACTTCGCCTACGAGACCCGGCTGGTGGGCCTGCACGGCTCGCTGACCGCCCGCGAGATGGAGATCCCGCTGCTGGTGTGCTGAGCCGCGCGGCTCAGGCGAACGGCAGCGGCTCGGCGACCATCGAGACCGCGCGGGCGCGGGCGGTGGTCATCCGGCGGCGGTGGTGGGCCCGGCACAGCACCTCGTAGACCGCCTCCGGCGCCGCGGCGCCGGGCCGGTCCGGGTCGTCGGACCCCACGTCGCCGACCACGACCTGCTCGCCCTCGACCACCATCACGCCGTCGACCGAGCGGGCGTTGTGGGTGGCGCGCTTGCCGCACCAGCACAGCGCCTCGACCTGGAGCACGTGCATCCGGTCGGCGAGCTCGACCAGGCGCCGCGAGCCCGCGAACAGCTGGGTGCGGAAGTCGGTGAGGATGCCGAACGCGAACACGTCGACCTGGAGCTCGTCGACCACCTTGGCCAGGTCCTCGACCTGCCGCCCGGTGTAGAACTGGGCCTCGTCGCAGATCAGGTAGTCGATGCGGGCGCCGTGGGTGAGCTGGTCGACGACGTAGCGCCAGAAGTCGAAGTCGTCGTCGACCTCGAGCGCGTCGTGGGTCAGGCCCAGCCGTGAGGAGACCAGCGCCTGACCGGCGCGGTCGTGGCTGGTGAAGATGCGGCCCACGCGGCCCCGGGCGGCGTGGTTGTGGTTGGTCTGCAGCGCCAGGGTGCTCTTGCCGGAGTCCATGGTGCCGGTGAAGAACTGGAGCTCGGCCACGGGGCAGGATCATGCCATGCAGACCGAGCCCCGCACCTCCCCGACCGGCCCGCTGATCGGTGCCCACGACCTCGCCGACCGCCTGGACGAGGTCACCGTGCTGGACGTGCGGTGGCGGCTGGGCGGGCCGCCGGGGGAGCAGGAGCACGCCGCGGGGCACGTCCCGGGCGCGGCGTACGTCGACCTCGACACCGCGCTCGCCGACCCGCCCGGCGCCGGCGGCCGGCACCCGCTGCCCGACCCGTCCCGGCTCCAGGCCGCGCTCCGGGCGGCCGGGGTGCGCGGCGACCGTCCGGTCGTGGTGTACGACGACTGGCAGGGCCGCGCTGCCGCCCGCTGCTGGTGGCTGCTGCGCTGGGCCGGTCACCAGGACGTGCGGGTGCTCGACGGCGGCTGGGGCGCCTGGCGCGACGCCGGGCTCGACGTCGCGACCGGTCCCGAGGTGGTCGAGCCGGGCGACCTCGTCGTACGACCCGGGGCGCTGCCGACCGTCACCGCCGACGAGCTGCCGGGCGTGGTGGCGGACGGGGTCGTGCTGGACGCCCGGGAGCCGGCGCGGTACGCCGGGGAGACCGAGCCCGTCGACCCGGTCGCGGGCCACGTGCCCGGGGCGCGCAACGTGCCGACCGGGCGCAACCTGGCCGCGGACGGCCGGTTCCTGGGGCCCGAGGCGCTCGCCGAGGTGTACGCCGCGGCGCGCGACGTGCCGGTGGCCGTCTACTGCGGCTCCGGGATCACCGCCGCCCACGACCTGCTCGCCCTCGAGGTCGCGGGCATCCCGGGCGCGGCGCTCTACCCCGGCTCCTGGAGCGAGTGGGTACGCGACGCGGACCGACCCGTGGCGACGGGCCACGAGCCGGGGCCGGCGACGCACTAGGGTCGGGGCGTGAGTGACGACGCCACCTCAGCCGAGGCCTTCGACCGCTGGTACGCCGACCTCGCGGTCTCCCGGGTCAAGGACGACGTCGTCGCCCGCCACCTCGGCCTGCCGCCCGAGATGCTCTCGACGAGCCTGGTGCCGTGGTCGGGCATCGAGGCGATCACCACCGCGCTGCGGCTGGTGCCCGAGGACGTGCTGCTCGACCTGGCGTGCGGTCGCGGCGGCTACGGCCTCGAGGTCGCGCGGCGCAGCCGGGCCCGGCTGCTCGGCATGGACTTCTCGGCCGAGGCGGTCCGCCAGGCCACGGCCAACGCCGCGGCGCAGGACCGCGAGGCGACCTTCGAGGTCGGCTCGCTGACGAGCACCGGCCTGCCTGACGCCAGCGTCGACGCGGTGCTGTGCATCGACGCGATCCAGTTCGTGGAGCTGCCCGAGCAGGCGTTCGCCGAGGCGGCCCGCGTGCTCGACGTCGGCGGCCGGCTGGTGCTGACCGGCTGGGAGGCCCGCGACGCCGACGACGAGCGGGTCGGCCCCGGGCTGCGCGGTCGCCGCTGGCACGACGGCCTCGCGGTGGCGGGCTTCGAGGAGGTCGAGGTCGAGGACTGCTCCGACTGGGCCGCGATGGAGCGCGCGCTGTGGGAGGAGGCGGTCCAGCTGTCGCCGGGCGACGACCGCGCGCTGCAGGAGCTGCGCGACGAGGCGGCCACCGTGCTGGAGACCTTCGACCTGACCCGCCGGGTGATGGTCAGCGCGACCCGGGCCGGCTGAGGCCCCGGCGTACGTCCGCGAGCGGGCAGTTGTGCGCAGCCGTAGGTCGCCGACCGGGCAGTTGTGCGCAGCCGTACGACGCCGACCGGGCAGTTGTGCGCAGCCAGCACCAGCAGAACTGCCCGCTCGGCGTGCCTGGGCTGAGCAGAACTGCCCGCTCGGCGTACCCAGCCCCAGCACAACTGCCCGCTCGGCGTGCCTGGGCTCAGCAGAACTGCCCGCTCGACGTACCCAGCCCCAGCAGAACTGCCCGCTCGGCGTGCCTGGGCTCAGCAGAACTGCCCGCTCGGCGTGCCCAGCCTCAGCACAACTGCCCGGTCGGTCAGGGGCGGGCGCGGCGGCGGAGCACCAGCACGAACACCACGACCCCGGCGGCCAGGCCGGCGAGGGCTCCGACGAGGGGGCCGAGCGACCACCCGGTGAGGCCGAGCAGCACGCTGCCGACCCCGGCGAGCAGCATCGCGACCACCGCGAGCCCGACGCGCCACAGCATCTCCGAGACGAACACCGAGGTGAACGAGTCGCCGGCGCTGCCGCCGAACGGCTGGGCGGTCACGACGGCGTCCGGGTGCAGCGGGCCGTAGAGGTGGGGGTAGGTGTCCTCGCCCACGGGGTCCTCGCGCCACGGTACGCCGAGCCGGTCGGTCTCGATGGTGAGCAGCACCATCGGCTCGTCGAGGTCGGCGTAGTAGCGCTGGTAGACGCCCGGGACCTGCTCGCGCCGGGCGGCGTGGATGAACCCCTCCTCTGCGAGGGTGCGACCGCGCGTGGAGGTGGTGTAGGCGCCGGAGCGCTTGGCCTCCTCCCAGTCCGCGACGGTGGCGACGTGGAAGACCTGCACCCCTACCAGTGCACTCCCTTGAGCAGCCGGGCGAGCATCAGCTGCTCGTTCTCCGAGTGCTGCTTCTCGCCGGTGCCGGTGCCGGCGCCCTTGGCCGCGGTGGAGTCCGGGAACACCTGGTAGGCCAGGTGCAGCACCCGGAACGCCGACTTGGGCGCGAGGTAGTGCGCCAGCGCGCCGAGGCTGCCGGTGAGGGTGTTGATCTCGTGCGGGCGCTCGACCATCGCGGTGATGACCTTGCGGGCGGCCTGGCCGGGGCTGATCGTGGGGAACCGGTCGTAGAGCTTGGTCGGCGCGATCATCGGGGTCCGCACCAGCGGCATGTGGATCGTGGTGAACGAGATGCCGTCGCCGACGAGCTCGCTGGAGACCACGTTGCTCCACGCGTCGAGGGCGGCCTTGGAGGCGACGTACGCCGAGAACCGCGGCGGGCTGGTCAGCACGCCGATGCTGGAGATGTTCACGACGTGGCCCGAGCCCTGCTCACGCATCGCGGGCAGGATGCCCATCACGAGCCGGATCGCGCCGTAGTAGTTGAGCTGCATGGTGCGCTCGAAGTCGTGGAACCGGTCCTCGCTGAGCTTCAGCGACCGGCGGATCGAGCGGCCGGCGTTGTTGACGACGAAGTCGAGGTGGTCGAAGTCCTCGCGCAGCTGCTTGGTCAGCGCGTCGATGGCGTCGAGGTCGGAGAGGTCGCACGGATAGGCGTACGCCGTGCCGCCCTGCGCCTGGATCAGGCGGACCGTCTCCTCGAGCTTGTCCTGCCCACGCGCGACCAGGATCGGCACGCCGCCGGCCTTGGCCACCTGGAGCGCGGTCACCAGGCCGATGCCCGAGGAGGCGCCGGTGATGACGACGGTCTTGTTGGCCAGGGCCCGCACGGTCGGGGCGTCGGACTTGATCGAGTCGTCGAGCTTCTCCTCCCACCACCCCCACAGCACCGAGGCGTAGGAGTCGAGGTCGGGCACCGAGATGCCGGACCCGGCGAGCGCGCGCTCGGTCTCGCGGGAGGAGTAGACGGTCGGGAACGACACGTGCTCGAGCACCTCGGGCGGGATCCCGAGCCGGCCCAGGGTCTGGTCGAGGGCGGCGTGCACCGGCGCGAGCCGGACCGCGCGGGCCACCAGCGAGGCCGGCTGCAGCGCCCGGGGGAGCAGGCCGGTGGCGCGGGCGGTGATGGTGCGGTCGACCGGGACCGCGAACTGCGGTGCGCTCGCGGCGGCGGCGAAGGTGTTGATCAGCCCCACGGTGCTCTGCGGCTCGGGGTTGACCAGGTGGAAGGCGCGACCGTCGAGCCCCGGCTGGTGGGCCAGGTGGTCCATGGCGCGGGCGACGTAGTCGACGGGCACGACGTTGGTGTCGCCGAGGTCGATGCCGACGAGCGGCACCCAGCCGGGCAGCAGGTCGCGCATCCGCCTGAGCAGCGGGAAGAAGTAGTAGGGGCCGTCGACCTTGTCCATGGCGCCGGTCTCGGAGTCCCCGACCACCACGGCCGGGCGGTAGACGCGCCACGGCACCTCGGCCTGCTCGCGCACGATCCGCTCGGACTCGAACTTGGTGCGGTGGTAGGGCGAGGGCAGCCGCTGGCCCTCGTCGAACATCGACTCGTCGAACACCCCGCGGTGGTCGCCCGAGGCCGCGATCGAGGACACCTGGTGGAAGTGGCCCACCCGCAGCCGTGCGGCGAGGTCGAGGGCGTGGCGGGTGCCGCCGACGTTGAGCTGCTCGTTGAGCTCCTCGGAGGCCGTCATGTCGTAGATGGCGGCGAGGTGGAAGAAGTGCTCGACCTCGCCCGCCTCGGCGGCGATCCACTCCGGGTCCACGCCGAGGTCCGGCTCGGACAGGTCGCCCACGACGGGGACGACGCGGTCGCTGCCCCACTGCTCGACCAGCACGTCGAGCCGGTGACGCGAGCCCTCGCGGCACAGCGCGTAGACGGTGCCCTCGCGGTTCTCGACGAGCTCCTGCACGAGGTAGCGACCGATGAATCCGGTCGCGCCGGTCACGAAGTAGGCCACGGGCCCCACCACTCTCGGTCGAATCGGATGCGCGAGCCCCCCATCCAACCCCGGATCGGGACGGGTGCGCGCGTGTCGTCGGAGATTACCGCCGGGTAACGGCGGCGTCGAGGGGTCGTGGCGGCCCCGGTCGGCCGCCGGTCAGCTCTCGGGCCCGCCGCCGAACATGATCTCGTCCCACGACGGCACCGACGCGCGACCCTTGCGCTTGGCCGACTTCTGGGCGGCCGTCTCCTGCGGCTCCACGCCGAGGTCGAGCTCGGGCTCCTCGGGCTGCTCGGGCTCCTCGGCGCCGGACGCCGACCGCTCCTCGGCGACGACCTCCGGGTCGGCCGCGGGCACGACGATCTCGGTGGTCTCCTCGTCGGGCACCACCGAGGCGTCGGGCGCGGCGGCGCTCACGTCGGCCTCGGCCCCCTCGGTGCCGACCTCGTCGGTGCCGGGCGCCTCCAGCGGGTCCTCGACCGGCGCGGCGCCGTCGACGCCCATCCAGTCGGCGTCGCCGGCGGGCACGTCGAACGGCTCGTCCTCGCGGTCGCGGACCAGCTCGATCGCGTCGTCGCCCAGCGGCAGGTCCTCGCCGGCGGCGAGCGAGGTCAGCCGGCGCGGGGCGGGGGCGGCGGGGGTGCCGCCGAGGTCGCCGGTCAGCGCGCGGGCGTCGTCGTTGTCGGCCACCACGTAGCGACCCGCCACGTCGTGCACGAACTCAGCGGAGCGGCGTACGCCGCCGGCGTCGACGTCGGCGCTCAGCAGCCAGCGACCGTCGGGGCGGCGCCAGGCGTCCCAGGCGACGTCGTCGTCGTGGAGCCGGTGCTCGGAGAGGAACAGCTCGACCGCCTCGCCCAGCGTGCGGCCCGCGCCCGTGGAGCCGGAGGCGCGGCGCAGCGAGGACTTCTGGGCGTTCCAGGCGACGTGGGCGCGCTCGGCGAGGACGGGTGAGGCGTAGGGCATGATCGCCTCGACCGAGGTGCCCGCCGCGACGGCGACCTCCTCGGCCGACTCGCCGGACCGGATCCGCGCCTGGATGTCACGGGGCCGCAGGGCGCTGTCCATCGTGTTCTCCTGCTTCTGCGCCGTCCGGGTCGTGGTGCTCCGGGTCGGGGCTGGGGTGCCGGGGTCGTGCTGCGGCGCCGAGCCTACCTAGGCTCTACCCCCGTGGGCGATGCGACGGGCGGGCCGAGCATCCTGCTGCTGGTCCTCGACCTGAGCGGGATCTTCGTCTTCGCCATCTCCGGGGCCCTGGTGGCCGTGCGCCGTCGGCTCGACGTGTTCGGCGTCCTCGTGCTCGCCGGCACCACGGGGCTCGGCGGCGGGTTCCTGCGCGACGTGCTCATCGACGCCACCCCGCCGGCCGCGCTGGCGGACTGGCGCTACCTGCTGGTCCCGGTGCTGGCCGGGCTGCTGACCTTCGCCTTCCACCCGGCGCTGGGCCGCCTGGAGCGCGTGGTGACGCTCTTCGACGCCGCGGGGCTCGGGCTGTTCTGCGTGACCGGGGCGGTCAAGGCGCTCGAGTACGGCCTCGGTCCGGTGCCGGCCGCACTGATGGGCATGGTCACCGGCATCGGCGGCGGCATCGCGCGCGACCTGCTCGCCGGGCGCACCCCGGCGGTGTTCTCCAGCGAGCTGTACGCCACCCCGGCGCTGCTCGGTGCGACCTGGGCGGTGCTCGCGACGCTGGGCGGCTTCGTCGAGCTGGCCGTGACCGTGCCGGGGGCGCTGCTGTGCTTCGGGCTGCGGATGCTCGCGCTGCGGCGCGACTGGAAGGCGCCGCTGCCCCGGGGCCCCGCGAGCGTCTGAGGCCCCGCCGGGTCAGTCGCCGAGCACCCGCTCGAGGTAGGCGTTGCCGAACACCCGCTCGGGGTCGAGCCGGTCGCGGACCGCGAGGGCGTCCTTCCAGCGGGGGTACGCCGGGGCGAGGTCGGCCGCCTCCCGGGTGTGCAGCTTGCCCCAGTGCGGCCGCCCGTCGTGGGCGCGCAGCACCGCCTCGACGCCGTCGAAGTAGTCGGTGTGGTCGGTCGCGGCGTTGACGTGGACCGCGATCCAGGCGACGTCGCGGTCGTGGGCGGGGGAGAGCGGCACGTCGTCGGCGGGGGCGACGCGGTACTCCAGGGGGAAGCCGATCCGCCAGCCCGACCGCTCGACCAGGGCCCGGACCTCGGCGAGCGCGCCGAGGCCGGCGGCCCGCGGGACGGCGTACTCCATCTCGCGGAAGCGGACGGTGCGCCGGGTGGTGAAGACGCGGTGCGCGACGTCGCGGTAGCGACGCTCGCCGAGCGCCCGCGCCGCGAGGGCGTTGAGCCGGGGCACCAGGGCCGGGCGGGCGTTGCCGACCCGGTTGACGAGGTCGAAGACCCGGTTGGAGAGCAGGTCGTCGTCCCACCACTCCCGCAGCCGCGAGAGCGGCTCGGGGTCGTCGGTGGTGCGGTCGTTGGCCTTGAGCAGCAGCCGGTCGGTGTGGGGGAACCAGTACATCTCCGCGTGGTGGTGCTGCGCGGCCACGTCGTCGAAGCCGGCCATCGCCTCGTCCCACCGGATCGGCCGCTCGTGGGCCTCGAGCCCGAACAGCGGCTCGACCTCGAGGGTGACCGAGGTCAGCACGCCCATCGCGCCGAGGCCCAGCCGGGCGACCTCGAGCACGTCGGTGTGCCGGGTGCGGTCGGCGCGCAGCACCTCGCCGGTGCCGGTGACCAGCTCGAGCCCGACCACCTGGGCGCTGAGCGAGGCCTTCACCCCGCCGGTGCCGTGGGTGCCGGTGGAGATCGCGCCGGCCACGGTCTGGTCCTCGACGTCGCCCATGTTGTGCAGCGAGAGCCCGAGCCGGACGAGGGTGGCGTTGAGCTCGCGCAGCGTGGTGCCGGCGAGCGCGGTCACGGTCATCGCGCCGCGGTCGACCCCGACCACGCCGGTCAGCGCGGTGGGCCGCAGCAGGGTGCCGTCGGTGAGCGCGATGTCGGTGAAGGAGTGGCCGCTGCCGGGCATCTTCAGGTGCGCACCGCGGGCCGCGGCGTCGGTGACGGCCGCGACCACGTCGTCGACGTCGACCGGCAGCCGCACCTGGGCGGGGCTACAGCTGCTGAGCCCCGCCCAGCTCGTCCACGTGCTCACCCGGTCGAGCGTAGCCGCGCGCACCCTCCGCGGGCCCGCTCGGCACGGCGACCCCGGCGAGCGCCGCCAGCACCGCCGAGACCACGCACACCCAGTACGCCGCGGACCCGCCGGCCGCGTCGGCCACCACCCCGGCGCCCCACGCCCCGGGGGCGATGCCGGCGCTCATCCCGGTCTGCACGAAGCCCATCGCCTCGTTGAGCCGCCCCGCCGGCACGGCCGACTCGATCAGCGAGAACAGCGAGATCAAGGTGGGCGCGAGCGCCAGGCCGGTCAGCAGCAGCGCCACCGAGACCACCAGCAGGCCCGGCAGCAGCGGCAGCGCGCAGGTGCCGACCGCGAGCAGGGTCATCCCGATCCGGGCCCGGGCGAGCGGCGTACGACGCATCGTCATCGCGCCGGCGACCACGCCGGCCACGAGGCTGCCGAAGGAGAAGGCGGCCAGCATCAGCCCGGAGAGCACCTTGCGACCCTCGTCCTCGGCCAGCGCCACGGTGCCCACCTCCAGGGCACCGAACAGGCTGCCCAGCGCCAGCGCGCCGACGGCCAGCGGGAGGATCAGCCGCCACGGCATCGGCGGCCGCACCGCGTCCGGGGAGCGCACCTGCACCGGGGGCGCCGTACGCCGCTGCAGCGCCAGCGCCACCGACCCCAGCGTGCCCGCCACGATCGCGACGACGAGGCCCGACTGCGGCGCGAACGAGGTGGCGAGCACCGTCACCAGGGCCGGTCCCGTCACGAAGACGACCTCGTCGGCGACGCCCTCGACCGCGAACGCGGTGTGGCGCTCCTCGGGGTCGTCGAGCAGGTGCGCCCACCGGGCGCGCACCATCGTGCCGACCTGCGGCATCGCCATGCCGGCCACCACGCCCAGCAGGTGCGGCCAGGGGAACGACCAGCCCTCGGTGACCGCGACCACCATCAGGCTGGAGGACACGCCGAAGGCCAGGGTGTCCACCGAGAGCACGCGGGTCTGCCCGAACCGGTCGGTCAGCCGGCCGTGGAGCACCGCGAAGCCGGCGTTGCCGGCGATGAAGGCCGCGGTGACCTGGCCCGCGAGCGCGTAGGAGCCCGAGAGGGCGCTGACCAGCAGCACGATGCCGAGGGTGGTCATCGACATCGGCAGGCGGGCGACCAGTCCGGTCGAGGAGAACGCGAGGGTGCCCGGGTGGGAGAACACCCGGCGGTAGGCGGTGAGCATCGGGTCGAACTCTAGGCTGGAGGACATGGACTCCCCGACCCCGTACGACGCCCTGCTGCTCGTCTCCTTCGGGGGACCCGAGCAGCCCGAGGACGTGGTCCCGTTCCTGCGCAACGTCACCGCCGGGAAGAACATCCCCGACGCCCGCCTCGAGGAGGTCGGTGAGCACTACTACTCCTTCGGCGGCCGCAGCCCGATCAACGACCAGAACCGGGCGCTGGTGGCCGCGCTGCGCGCCGACCTGGCCGCCGACGGGGTGGACGTGCCGGTCTACTGGGGCAACCGCAACTGGGACCCCTACCTGGCCGACGCCCTCGCCCAGATGCGCGACGACGGGGTGCAGCGGGCGGCCGCGCTGGTGACCAGCGCCTACTCCTCCTACAGCGGCTGCCGGCAGTACCGCGAGAACCTCGCGGCCGCCGTGGCCGAGGTCCCGGGCGCCCCGCGCATCGACAAGCTGCGCCACTACTTCAACCACCCGGGCTTCGTCGAGCCGATGGTCGACGCCACGCTGAGCGCGCTCGCCGCGCTGCCCGAGGAGGCCCGCCGCGCGGGTCACCTGGCGTTCGTCACCCACTCGATCCCGGTCTCGATGGACGACAGCAGCGGCCCCGACGGCGGCGCCTACACCGCTCAGCACCGTGAGGTCATGGAGGCGGTGGTGGCCCGGGTCCGGCAGGAGACCGGTCACCGCTACCCGGCCGAGCTGGTGTTCTGCTCGCGCTCGGGGCCGCCGCACGTGCCCTGGCTCGAGCCCGACGTCAACGACCACCTCCGCGACCTGCACGCCCGCGGGGTGCCCGGCGCCGTGGTGGTGCCGATCGGCTTCGTCTCCGACCACATGGAGGTCATCTACGACCTCGACACCGAGGCCGCCGCGACGGCCGCGGAGATCGGGCTGCCGTTCGCCCGCGCCGCCACCGCGGGGATCGACCCGCGGTTCGTGGCGATGGTCCGCGACCTGCTGCTCGAGCGGGCGGCCGTGGAGCAGGACGAGCCCGTCGAGCGGTCGGTCGTCAGCGGCGCGCCGTCCTGGGACCTGTGCCCGGTCGGCTGCTGCCCCAACCCGCGGGGCGAGCGTCCCGCGCTGTGCGGGCAGGGCTGAGATGGACGAGCGGGCGCTGCTCGACCTGGCGCTGAGCGTCGGTCGCGAGGCCGGGGCGCTGGCGCTGCGGATGCGCCACGAGGGCGTCGACGTCGCGGCGACCAAGTCCAGCGAGAGCGACGTGGTCACCCGGGCCGACCGGGCCAGCGAGGAGCTGCTGCGCGAGCGGATCCTCGCCGCCCGGCCCGACGACGCCATCGTGGGGGAGGAGGGCGACGACGTCACGGGCAGCTCCGGCGTGCGCTGGGTCCTCGACCCGATCGACGGCACCGTCAACTACCTCTACGGCCTGCCCCACTGGGCGGTCTCGGTCGCCGCCGCGCGCACCGTCGACGGCGTCGAGCAGGTCGTGGCCGGGGCGGTCGTCGCCCCCGTGCTGGGTCGGGAGTACGCCGCGCTCCGCGGCGCCGGCGCGTGGCGCGACGGCACCCCGCTGCGGGTGCGGCCGCTCGCGTCGCTGGAGACCGCGCTGGTGGCGACCGGGTTCAGCTACTCCCGCGAGGTCAGGTCCCGGCAGGGTCGTGCCGTCGCGCAGCTGCTCGGCCGGGTCCGCGACGTGCGCCGCGGCGGGTCCTGCGCCCTGGACCTGTGCGCCCTCGCCGAGGGTGCGGTCGACGCCTACGTCGAGGAGGGGCCCCACTGGTGGGACCACGCGGCCGCCGGGCTGGTGGCGACCGAGGCCGGGGCGGTGGTCGAGGTCGCCCCGGGTCCGGAGCTCGACCTCGTGGTGGCGGCGCCGGCCGCGTCGTACGCCGGCTTCTCCGCCCTGGTCGGGGAGTGCGGCTTCCGCGGCTGACCCCGTTCCGGGTGCTGTCGGGGCGCGTGAGCGGCCCCGGATCGGGCACGGGAACATCGCTGGCCGACCCTGTGTTCAGGTGAGGTCCACCACCTCCGGGGCCGACCCGGGGATCTCGGTGTGCTATTTCGCACGGACTGGTGCACAATCGCGCCGTCACTGCGGAGGACGCCCACGCGGAAGCGGGGACGAGGACGGGCAGCGGAGCCCGACCGTCCACCGCAGGACACCACAGGGACCTGGAGCAGGAGAGCAACATGGCAACCGACTACGACGCCCCTCGCAAGACCGAGGAGGAGCAGAACGAAGACAGCCTCGAGGAGCTCAAGGCCCGCCGGCACGACAAGAACTCCGGCAAGGTCGACGAGGACGAGGCGGAGGCGGCCGAGTCCTTCGAGCTGCCCGGCGCGGACCTGTCGCACGAGGAGCTGGCCGTGGAGGTCAAGCCCAAGCAGATGGACGAGTTCACCTGCATGAGCTGCTTCCTGGTGCACCACCGCAGCCAGCTGGCCGACGAGAAGAAGCTCATCTGCCGCGACTGCATCTAGCAGCCGCCCCGGCCGCAGGGCCGGGACGACGAGAAGGGCCGTCCCCCGGTGGGGGACGGCCCTTCGTCGTGCGCGGCGGGGTCCTGGGCGGACCGGTGCTCAGGTCGTGGCGGGGTCGGACGTGGTGCTCTGCTCGTCCTTGCCCAGGCCGGGGGGCAGGTGCCCGGTCGACTTGGCGTAGTAGCCGGCCGCCTTGCGGGCGAACAGCATCCGGGCGATCTGGATCGCCATGCCGCTCGCGGCGGCCCACAGGACCGCCTCCCACATCTGGACGTCGGGGTCGGCGGGGTTGGCCGGCGGGTTCTTGCCGGTGGCCGCCTGCCAGGACTTCGTGACCGTCTTGCGGGCCACCGACGCCCCGAGCAGCGCGGCTGCCAGGGAGAAGATCGACCAGACCTTGGAGCTGTCCTTCGCCGGTTCGTCGTGCTTCGACATGTCCTGCCTCTCGTGTGCGGGGCGCGTCCCCACGGTCCTGCTGGGGTACCCACCCACCCTAGGGCTACGCGCCCGGGCGGCCGCCCGACGCCTCGAGGGCCGCCGCGAGCCGGGCCGGGTGCCGGGTCGAGACCAGCCAGTACGGCGTGGGGTCGGCCGGGTCGAGCACCGGGACCAGCACCGCCCGCTTCAGGTAGGGCCGGGTGAGCAGGAAGGCCCGGGCGTCGGCGTCCACGCCGTGCACGCGCCGGGTCTCCGCGGCGTCGAGGCCCTCGGCCGGGCCGAGCAGCCGGGTGGCGATGTGTGCGCGGCCCGCCCGCAGCTCGCCGTCGCGGACGGTCACGACCGCGCTCCCCACCCCCAGGAAGAAGCCGTACGTCGCGAGCAGCAGCGCGCCCGCGAGCAGCGAGGCCAGCCACGGCGGCATCGCCACCGCGAAGGCCAGCCACACCGTGGCCAGCAGCATCGTGGCCTGCACCCACCAGCGCAGCGGCACGTGCAGGCGCTCGGAGTAGGCGGTCCCGGGCGCGCCGGAGGGCGCGGGGGAGTCGGTCGGCGGCACGCTCCCAGCCTGTCACCCGCGCGGTCCGTGGCCGCGGGTAGGGTCGCGCCCCATGGTGCGCATCGCGGTGACCAGGCTGGACCCCGGGCTGCCGCTCCCGGCGTACGCCCACCCCGGCGACGCGGGTGCCGACCTCCACGCCGCGGCCGAGGTGACGCTGGCCCCCGGCGAGCGGGCGCTGGTGCCGACCGGGCTCGCGCTGGCGCTGCCCGAGGGGTACGTCGGCCTGGTGCACCCGCGCTCGGGCCTGGCGGCGCGGCACGGCATCTCCATCGTCAACGCGCCCGGCACCATCGACGCGGGCTACCGCGGCGAGATCCAGGTGTGCCTGGTCAACACCGACCGCGACACGGCGTTCGTGGTGCGGCGCGGCGACCGGATCGCGCAGCTGGTGGTGCAGCGGTGCGAGACCGCGGTGTTCGAGGAGGTGCCCGACGTGGGCGACCTGGGCGCGTCCGACCGCGGCGCCGGGGGCTACGGTTCGACGGGGGGCTTCGCCTCCGCGGAGCAGACGACGAGGAAGGGCACAGCATCGTGAGGTTCGGTCGCAGGCGCTCGGGTCACGACGACGAGGGGGACGCCACCCCGGTCGACGAGGCACCCGACGCGGACGCGCGCGACGGTGACGAGGCGCCCGCCCGCACCCGCGACACCCCCGGGACGGGTCCCTACGACGTCTCCGAGGTCGACCTCGAGGAGCGTGCGCTCGTCGACCTCGGCAGCCTGCTGCTGCCCGCCCCCGAGGGCCTGGAGCTGCGGCTGCAGGTCGAGGAGGACAGCGGCAACGTCGCCGCGGTGCTGCTGGTCGGCGAGGACGGCGCCCTGGAGCTGCGTCCGTTCGCCGCCTCGCGCGGCGGCGAGGCCTGGGAGGAGCTGCGTCCGCGCATCGCCACCGAGACCCGGCGCGTCGGCGGCACCGTCACCGAGCAGGAGGGACCCTTCGGCACCGAGCTGCTGTGCCTGGTGCCGGTCACCTCATCCGAGGGCGACTCGGCGACGCAGGCCAGCCGGTTCGTGGGCCACGTCGGCCCCACCTGGCTGCTGCGCTCCAACCTGATGGGCAACCCGGCGGTGGACCCCGAGAAGGCGACGCCGTGGGACGAGGTGATCCGCTCGGTGGTGGTCCGGCGCGGGTCCGAGGCGATGCCGCCCGGCTCCCCGCTGCCGCTGGTGCTGCCGCCCGACGCCCGGCCCGCGGAGTAGGCGGGGCCGGGTCGTGGCCGAGCAGCAGGACCGTCGCGCCGCCCGCGCGGCGCGGGCCGTCGACCGGGACGTCGACGAGCCCCGCGGTGCCCGCGAGGACCGCCGTGGCCCCGACGACCGGGACGACCACCCCCACCGCAGCCGGCTGCGCGCCTCCATCAGCCGGTGGGCCAGCAGCGACCGCGAGGAGGCCCGCGAGCTGCGCCAGGACACCCGCAAGGCGGGCCTGGTCGGCATCGGCGAGGCGCCCGACCGCCAGCCCGTCATCCTCCAGGGCACCCTCAAGACCGTCTCGCTGCGCCCGCGAGGCGGCGTGCCCGCGCTGGAGGCCGAGCTGTACGACGGCTCCGGCTCGGTCACGGTGCTGTGGCTCGGACGCCGTCGGATCGCCGGCATCACCCCGGGTCGCGGTATCCGCGTGATGGGGCGGATCGGCGTGCACGACGGCCACCGGGTCATGTACAACCCGCGCTACTTCCTGCGGCCGTGACCGGCGACCAGGAGGCGGCCCCCGCCGAGGCGGCCGAGCCCGCCGCGACCGCCGCCCCGACCCCGCCCTCGGCCCCGCCCCCGACCCCGCCCTCGGCGGCCACGGTGGAGGAGGTCGTGCGCAAGCAGCTCGGCGAGGCGCTGGGCGGCGTGCGCGGCATGCTCGAGGCCGCCGTGCCCACGATCTGCTTCACGGTGCTGTTCCTGACCCTGCACGACCTCCGGCTGGCCATCACGGTCAGCGTCGCGGCGGCCGCGGTGCTGCTGGTCGTGCGCCTGGTGCAGCGCTCGTCGGTGCAGTTCGTGCTCAACGCGCTGTTCGGCATCGGGATCGGCGCGCTGTTCGCGTGGCGGGCGGCCCGCGGCGGCGGCGACGAGGGCGAGCAGGCCCTGGCGTACTTCCTGCCCGGCCTGATCTACAACGGCGTCTACGCCGCGCTGATGATCTTCAGCATCGCGATCCGCTGGCCGCTGGTGGGCTTCATCGTCGGCAGCGTGACCGGCGATCCCACCGCCTGGCACGCCGACCGTCGCGTCGTACGGCTGTGCTCGCGGCTGACCTGGCTGCTGGCGCTGCCGTGCCTGCTCCGGGTCGCGGTGCAGCTGCCGATCTGGTTCGCCGGCACCGAGGGCTGGTGGTCGACCGGCTCGGCCGTGGCCGCGCTCGGCGTCGCCAAGCTGGTGATGGGCTGGCCGCTCCAGGTCGCGTGCCTGGCCGGCATGGTCTGGGTGCTCACCCGCGACCGGACGCCCGTCGAGCCGGGCGAGCCCGCCCCCCAGGTCTGAGTCAGGCCTACTTGGCCTGGTGCTCCACGGGGGCCAGCAGGGTCTCGAGCTGGTCCTCGAGCTCCGCGGGCACGACCAGCAGCAGCTCGTCGCCGGCCTCGACCGGCTGGTCGGGGTCGGGCACGTAGACCTGGCCGTCGCGCAGGATCGTCACCAGCGCGCAGTTGTCGGGGAACGGGATCAGCCCCGAGGGCTTCCCGACGTACGGCGAGTCCGTCGGCAGCGTCATCTCGACCAGGTTGGCGCCGCCCTGGCGGAAGGTGAACAACCGCACCAGGTCGCCGACCGTGACGGCCTCCTCGACCAGCGCCGACATGATGCGCGGGGTGGAGACGTTGACGTCCACGCCCCACGCCTCGGTGAAGAGCCACTCGTTGTTGGGGTGGTTGACCCGCCCGACCGTGCGGGGCACGCCGAACTCGGTCTTCGCCAGCAGCGAGGTGACCAGGTTGACCTTGTCGTCGCCGGTGGCGGCGATGACCACGTCGCACTCCTCGAGCCGGGCCTCCTCCAGCGAGGAGAGCTCGCAGGAGTCGGCCAGCAGCCACTCCGCGTCGGGGACGCGGTCGGGCTTGATGGCGTGCGGGGACTTGTCGATGAGCAGCACCTGGTGGCCGTTGCCGATCAGCTCACGGGCGATCGAGCGGCCGACGGCGCCGGCACCTGCGATGGCGACCTTCATCAGTCTGTCTCCGGGTCCTTCTTGAGCACGTCGTAGACGCGGGTGGCGTCCTCCTCGCGCATCACGAGGTGCAGGATGTCGTTCTCCTGCAGCACCGTCTCGCGGGTCGAGAGCATGCCCTCGCCGAGCCGGTCGATCCAGGCGATCCGGCTGCCGGACTGCTCCTGGAAGTGGATGGTGCGCTGGCCGACCCAGCGCTCGGGCACGGGCACCTGGTCGACGCGGATGGTCCCCGAGGGGTCGCGGAAGTCGGGCTCGGCGCCGGCGGGCAGGATCCGGCGCAGCACCTGGTCGGCCGTCCACTTCACCGTCGCCACGGTGGTGATGCCGAGCCGCTGGTAGACCTCGGCACGGCCCGGGTCGTAGATCCGGGCCACGACCTGGTCGATGCCGAAGGACTCGCGGGCGACCCGCGCGGCGATGATGTTGGAGTTGTCGCCGCTGCTGACGGCCGCGAAGGCATCGGCCCGCGAGATGCCGGCCTCGGCGAGCACGGCCTGGTCGAACCCGTAGCCGGTGACCTTGGTGCCGTTGAAGGACGGGCCCAGCCGGCGGAACGCGTCGGGGTTGCTGTCGATCACGCTGACGGTGTGGTTCCGGTCCTCGAGGCTGCGGGCGAGCGTCGAGCCGACGCGGCCGCAGCCCATGATCACGACGTGCACATCTCGCACAGTAGTGGAGTCCGGGCACGGCCACGGCCAGCCGTGCCATAGCCTCGCCTGGTGGGCGTGGGAAATGTCAGCAAGCGGATCCTGCTCGGACGCAAGCTGAGGAGCTCGCAGCTGGGCGAGACGCTGCTGCCCAAGCGGATCGCGCTGCCCGTGTTCGCCAGCGACGCGCTGTCCTCGGTCGCCTACGCGCCCGACGAGGTGTTCATCATGCTCGCGATCGCCGGCAGCTCGGCGTACGTCTGGTCGTGGAAGATCGCGCTGGCCGTCGCGCTGGTGATGCTGACCGTCGTCGCGTCGTACCGCCAGACCGTGCACGCCTACCCCTCCGGCGGCGGCGACTACGAGGTCGCGACCGTCAACCTCGGGGTGACCGCGGGCAAGACGGTGGCCGGCGCGCTGCTGGTCGACTACATCCTCACCGTCGCGGTGTCCATCTCCTCCGCCGCGCAGTACGCCGGGGCAGCGCTGCCGTTCGTGCACGACCACCAGGTCGTCGCCGCCTCGGTGCTGGTGGTCGTCCTGGCCTCGCTCAACCTGCGCGGGGTCCGGGAGTCGGGGTCCTTCTTCGCGGTCCCGACCTACCTGTTCATGTTCGCGATCCTCGGGATGTGCCTGCTGGGGCTGTTCCAGCTCGCCACCGGGTCGCTGCCGCAGGTGGAGAGCGCGGGCTACGAGATCACGCCGCAGCCGGGCTGGGAGCAGCCGCTGACCACCATCGGGCTGGTGTTCCTGCTCGCCCGCGCGTTCTCCTCGGGCTGTGCGGCGCTGACCGGCGTCGAGGCGATCTCCAACGGCGTGCCCGCCTTCCGCAAGCCCAAGAGCCGCAACGCGGCCACCACGCTGCTGCTGCTCGGCCTGATCGCGATCACGATGATGGTCAGCGTCATCACGCTGGCCCGCCAGATGGGGCTGCGCCTGGTCGACCCCAACGACCTGGAGAACCTCCGGCTGCCCGGGGGAGCGGAGCTGCCCGAGGGGTTCGTCCAGGACGCCGTCATCGCGCAGCTGGCCCGGGCGATCTTCGACGAGTTCCCGCCCGGCTTCTACTTCGTGGTCGTGGTGACCGGCGTGATCCTGGTGCTGGCGGCCAACACCGCCTTCAACGGCTTCCCGGTGCTGGGCTCGATCCTGGCCAAGGACGGCCTGATGCCGCGCGCCTTCGGCTCGCGCGGCGACCGGCTGGCCTACAGCAACGGCATCGTGTTCCTCGCGGTGATGGCGATCGTGCTGATCGTGGTCTTCGAGGCGCAGACCACCAAGCTGATCCAGCTCTACATCGTCGGGGTGTTCGTCTCCTTCAACCTCAGCCAGCTCGGCATGATCCGGCACTGGACGCGGCACCTCCAGACCGAGCGCGACCCGGCGGTGCGCCGCAGGATGATGCGCTCGCGGGCCATCAACACCTTCGGCCTCGGCCTGACCGCCGTGGTGCTGGTGATCGTGCTGATCACCAAGTTCCTCGCCGGCGCCTGGATCACCATCCTGGCGATGGGCGCCTTCTACGCGATCATGAGCGCCATCCGGCGCCACTACGACCGGGTCGAGCTCGAGCTCGAGGTCGGCGACTCCGACCCGATCATGCCGACCCGGGTCCACGCCATCGTGCTGGTCTCCAAGCTGCACAAGCCGACGATGCGGGCGCTGGCGTACGCCAAGGCCACCCGGCCCAACGTGCTCGAGGCGGTCTTCGTCGACGCCGACAGCGAGCGCACCACGCGGCTGGTCGACGAGTGGGACGCGATGCGGATCGACGTGCCGCTGAAGATGCTCTACTCGCCCTACCGCGAGGTGATCCGCCCGATCGTGGCGTACACCTCCGAGATCCGCCGCTCCAACCCGCGCGGCGTGGTGGCGGTCTACATCCCGGAGTACGTCGTGGGCCGGTGGTGGGAGCAGCTGCTGCACAACCAGACCGCGCTGCGCCTCAAGGGCCGGCTGCTGTTCAGCCCCGGCGTCATGGTGACCTCGGTGCCCTACCAGCTGCGGGGGGCCGAGGAGGCCAAGCGCCGCACCGAGCGCGACCTCCAGCGGGTCCGTCCCGGCGACGAGCGGCGCGGCCGCACCCGGTCGGGCAGGTGAGCACCCCCGAGGCGCCGCCCGTCGACCCGACCCGCCCGCGGGTGGGGGACCGGCTCGAGCTCGCCGCCGGCCCGATCGCGCACGGCGGCCACGTGGTGGCCCGCACCGGCGAGACCGGCCTGGTCGTGTTCGTGCGCCACGCACTGCCCGGCGAGCGGGTGGTCGCGGTGGTGACCGAGGACGACGGGCGCTTCCTGCGCGCCGACGCCGTCGACGTGCTGGAGGCCTCGCCCGACCGCGTCGAGCGCCCCTGCCCCTACGCCGGCCCCGGCGCCTGCGGCGGCTGCGACCTGCAGCACGCCGCGCTGCCGGCCCAGCGCCGCCTCAAGGCCGACGTGGTCCGCGAGCAGCTCTCCCGCCTCGCCGGGCTCGAGGTCGACGTCGTCGTCGAGCCGGTGCCCGACGCCGGCACCGACGGGCTGCGGTGGCGCTCCCGGATGCAGTACGTCGCCCTGCCCGAGCTCCAGCGCGGGCTGCGCGCCCACCGCTCCCACGACGTCGTCGCGGTCGAGGACTGCCCCATCGAGGCCCCCGGCGCGGTCACCACCACCGACGGGGTCCCGCCCGCGCCGGTGGTCACCGAGCGGGTCACCACCGCTGCGGGCACGCGAGACTTCGAGGTGGCCGGCGACGGCTTCTGGCAGCCGCACGTGCAGGCCCCGCGGGTGCTGGTCGAGACCGTCCTGGAGCTCGGCGCGCCCCGACCGGGCGAGCGGGTGCTGGACCTGTACGCCGGCGTCGGGCTGTTCACGGCGTACCTCGCCGAGGCCGTGGGACCCACCGGTGCGGTGACGGCCGTCGAGGGCGACCGCACCGCGACCCGTCTCGCCGCCGCCAACCTCGCCGACCTGCCCGGCGTCGCCGTGGTCACCGACCGCGTCGACCGCGCGCTGCACCGCGGCCTCGGCGCCGCCGACCTCGTCGTGCTCGACCCGCCGCGGGTGGGGGCCAAGCGGCAGGTGGTCCGCCACCTCGCCGCGCTCACCCCGCGTGCCATCGTCTACGTCGCCTGCGACCCGGCGGCGCTGGCCCGCGACGTGGCCTACCTCGCCGAGCAGGGCTACCGGATGGAGACGCTGCGCGCCTTCGACCTGTTCCCGATGACCCACCACGTGGAGTGCGTGGCGCTGTTCGTCCCGGCCTGAGCGCTGCCGAGCCCGCCGTGCCCACGACCGCCGACGCCCTCGCCCTCGTCGCCCAGCTCGACGACGTGACGGTCCACGAGCACGCGCGCTACCGGGTGCTCCAGGTGGCGGGCCGCACCTTCGGCTACCTGTGGGAGCCCACCCGCACGCTCGGCCTGCGCCAGACCCTGGTCGAGCAGGCGGCGCTGGTGGGGGAGCGGCCCGACGTCTTCGAGGTCCAGTTCACCGCCGGCGGCTTCGGCTGGGTCGTGGTCCACCTCGACGGGGTCGAGCGCGCCGAGCTCGCCGAGCTGGTCTTCGAGGCCTGGCGCCTCACCGCCCCCGCCGACCTCGTCGCCGCCCGGGGGGAGCGGTTGCCGGAGTAGCGGGTGGGACGCCGGCGGGGTCGTGACGCTGCGCGGGACGTCGTACGAGGTGGGGACGGGCTCAGCCGCCCGCGAGCTCCCGGGAGCGCTGGTCGAGGCCGAGGGAGCCGTAGGGGTAGTCGGTGGCGTGGAGGTCGCTGGCCTCGTCGAGGGCGGCGGTCTCCTCGGGGGTGAGGCGTACGTCGACCGCGCCCAGGTTGTCCTCGAGCTGCTCGAGGGTGCGGGCGCCGAGGATGGTGGAGGTGACGCCGGGGCGGTCGGTCACCCAGGACAGCGCGACCTGGGCCATCGAGACGCCGCGGGCCTCGGCCACCGACTGGACCGCGTCCACGATCGCCCAGGTGCGCTCGGTGCCGCGGCGCTCCCAGGCCTCCATGCCGCGGCCGGGGTCCTCGCCGAGCCGGGTGGTGCCGGAGGGGCGCTGGTCGCGCTGGTACTTGCCGGTCAGCCAGCCGCCCCCGAGCGGGCTCCAGGGCAGCAGCCCCATCGCGGCGTCGAGGGCGGCGGGGACGACCTCCCACTCGATCTCGCGCACGATCAGGCTGTACTGCGGCTGCAGCGTCACCGGTGCCGACAGTCCCAGGGCCCGGGCGAGGTGGACGGCCTTGGTCAGCTGCCAGCCGGAGAAGTTGGAGAACCCGTAGTAGCCGATCTTCCCGCTGCGCACGAAGGAGTCGAGCGTCCGCAGCGTCTCCTCCAGCGGGGTGTGCGGGTCCCAGGCGTGGGCCTGGTAGAGGTCGACGTGGTCGACGCCGAGCCGGCGCAGCGAGGCGTCCAGCGCCCGGGTGAGGTGGCGGCGCGAGGTCCCCTGCGCGTTCGGCTCGGTGCCGGTGGGGAAGCGGCCCTTGGTCGCGAGCACGACCCGCTCGGTGACGTCGGCCGGGCGGTCGGCGTACCAGCGGCCGACGATCTCCTCCGAGACCCCGGCCGAGTAGACGTCGGCGGTGTCGACCAGGGTGCCGCCGGCCTCGACGAAGCGGTCGAGCTGGACGTGGGAGCCGGACTCGTCGGTCTCGGCCCCGAAGGTCATCGTGCCCAGGCAGAGCTCGGAGACCGAGCAGCCGCTGTGGCCCAGGGTGCGGTAGCGCATGTCGGCCACGGTAGCCGCCGCGGGAGCGGGAGGGTGGGGCCGGACGTGGTATCTTGATGTCAAGATATATCCGAGGTGAGGGTTGCCTTCCTTCCCACCGCTTCCGTCGCGACGGCAGTATGGAGCGGACACCTTGGTCGACGAGGCAACGCGAGGAGAACCATGAGCGCAGGCGAGCGACAGGACAGCTTCGGTGCCAAGGGCACCCTGGAGGTCGGGGAGAACAGCTACGAGATCTACCGGCTCGACGCGGTGCAGGGCGAGGGGCTCGACGTCGCCTCGCTGCCGTACTCGCTGAAGGTCCTGCTCGAGAACCTGCTGCGCACCGAGGACGGTGCCAACATCACCGCCGGTGACATCGAGGCGCTCGCCGGCTGGGACGCCGATGCGGAGCCCGACAAGGAGATCCAGTTCACGCCCGCCCGCGTGATCATGCAGGACTTCACCGGCGTCCCCTGCGTCGTCGACCTCGCCACCATGCGCGAGGCGATGAGCGACCTGGGTGGCGACCCCTCCAAGATCAACCCGCTCGCGCCCGCCGAGATGGTCATCGACCACTCCGTGATCGCCGACGTCTTCGGCACGCCCGAGGCCTTCGAGCGCAACGTGGAGATCGAGTACGAGCGCAACCGCGAGCGCTACCAGTTCCTGCGCTGGGGCCAGGGTGCGTTCGACGACTTCAAGGTCGTCCCCCCGGGCACCGGCATCGTGCACCAGGTCAACATCGAGCACCTGGCGCGCACCGTGTTCACCCGCGAGGTCTCGACAGGCTCGACCGGCGGGAACGGCTCGACCGGCGAGACGGTGCTCCAGGCCTACCCCGACACCTGCGTCGGCACCGACTCCCACACCACGATGGTCAACGGCATCGGCGTCGTCGGCTGGGGCGTGGGCGGCATCGAGGCCGAGGCCGCCATGCTCGGCCAGCCCGTCTCCATGCTGATCCCGCGCGTCGTGGGCTTCAAGCTCAACGGCGACCTGCCCGAGGGCGCGACCGCCACCGACCTCGTGCTCACCATCACCGAGATGCTGCGCCAGCACGGCGTGGTCGGGAAGTTCGTGGAGTTCTACGGCCCCGGCGTCTCCGCGCTGCCGCTGGCCAACCGCGCCACCATCGGCAACATGAGCCCGGAGTTCGGCTCCACGATCGCGGTCTTCCCGATCGACGAGGAGACCACCAAGTACCTCGAGCTCACCGGTCGTACGCCGGAGCAGATCGCGCTGGTCGAGGCGTACGCCAAGGAGCAGGGGCTCTGGCACGACCCGGCCGCCGAGCCGCGCTTCTCCGAGCGCCTCGAGCTCGACCTGGCCACCGTGGTGCCCTCGCTCGCGGGGCCCAAGCGGCCCCAGGACCGGGTCTCGCTCTCCGACGCCAAGGAGGCCTTCCGCACCTCGCTGGCCGACTACGTCGACGGCGACGAGACCGACTCGGTCAGCTCCAAGGTCGACGAGGCCTCGGCCGAGTCGTTCCCCTCCAGCGACGCCCCGTCGATCTCCGAGGGCGGCAACGGCGGCGGCGCCCCCGACGACTGGCGCACCCACCCGGCCGGGAGCGGTGACGGCCGGCCGTCGAACAAGCAGCGCGTCCGGCTCCAGGACGGCACCGAGTTCGAGCTCGACCACGGCGCCGTCACCATCGCCGCGATCACCTCGTGCACCAACACCTCCAACCCCTCGGTGATGATCGGCGCGGCGCTGCTCGCGAAGAACGCCGTCGAGAAGGGCCTGACCACCAAGCCGTGGGTCAAGACCACGCTGGCGCCGGGCTCCAAGGTGGTCTCGGACTACTACGAGCGCGCCGAGCTCACGCCGTACCTCGACAAGCTCGGCTTCAACCTCGTCGGCTACGGCTGCACCACCTGCATCGGCAACTCGGGCCCGCTCATCCCCGAGGTCAGCGACGCCGTCAACGCCGGCGACCTCGCGGTCGTCTCGGTGCTCTCGGGCAACCGCAACTTCGAGGGCCGGATCAACCCCGACGTGAAGATGAACTACCTGGCCTCCCCGCCGCTGGTGGTCGCCTACGCGCTCGCCGGCTCCATGGACGTCGACCTGTTCAACGACCCGCTGGGCACCGACGAGGACGGCAACGACGTCTTCATGCGCGACATCTGGCCGAGCGCCTCGGAGGTCGAGACCGTGATCGCCTCGGCGATCACCTCGGAGATGTTCACCGAGGACTACGCCGACGTCTTCGCCGGCGACGAGCAGTGGCGCTCGCTGCCCACGCCGGAGGGCGACACCTTCGCCTGGGACCCCGAGTCCACCTACGTCCGCAAGCCCCCCTACTTCGAGGGCATGCCGGCCGAGCCGGAGCCGGTCGAGGACATCACCGGCGCGCGGGTCCTGCTCAAGCTGGGCGACTCGGTCACCACCGACCACATCAGCCCGGCCGGTGCGATCAAGAAGGACAGCCCCGCCGGCACCTACCTCGCCGAGCACGGCGTGGGCCAGCGCGACTTCAACTCCTACGGCTCGCGCCGAGGCAACCACGAGGTGATGATCCGGGGCACCTTCGCCAACATCCGGCTGCGCAACCAGCTGGCACCGGGCACCGAGGGCGGCTTCACCCGCGACTTCACCCGCGACGGCGCGGACAGCACCGTGTTCGAGGCGAGCGAGAACTACCTGGCCGCGGGCACCCCGCTCGTGGTCCTGGCGGGCAAGGAGTACGGCTCCGGGTCCTCGCGCGACTGGGCTGCCAAGGGCACCGCGCTGCTCGGCGTCAAGGCCGTGATCGCGGAGTCCTACGAGCGCATCCACCGCTCCAACCTGATCGGGATGGGCGTGCTGCCGCTGCAGTACCCCGCGGGCGAGAGCGCCGAGTCGCTCGGCCTCACCGGCGAGGAGGAGTTCTCCTTCACCGGCGTCACCGAGCTCAACGACGGCGGCATCCCGCGGACCGTCAAGGTCACCGCCGCCAAGGAGGACGGGCAGAGCGTCGAGTTCGACGCCACCGTCCGGATCGACACCCCCGGCGAGGCGAGCTACTACCGCAACGGCGGGATCATGCAGTACGTCCTGCGCAGCCTGCGCGGCGCCTGAGGCCCCGGCCGACCGGCGTACGACGGGCCCCTCACCGCACCGCGGTGGGGGGCCCGTCCGCGTGGCCGCTCACGCCAGCGGCAGGGTGACCGTCACCCGGGTGCCCCGGTCCAGCGCCGAGCGCACCCGGACCGTGCCGCCGTGGCGGGTCACGATCGCGTCCACGATCGAGAGCCCCAGGCCGGTGCCCTGGATCGCCTCCTCGACGGCGCGCGAGGAGCGGAAGAAGCGGGTGAACAGCTGCGCCTGCTCGTCCTCGGAGATGCCGATGCCGGTGTCGCTGACCACGAGCAGCGCGTTGCCCTCCGAGCGCGTCACGGTGACCGTGACCCGGCCGCCGTCGGGCGTGAACTTGACCGCGTTGCCGGTCAGGTTGGTGACCACCCGCTCCAGCGAGTCGGGGTCGCCGAGCACCGTCACCGGCGCGTCGGGCACGTCGAGGGTGAGCGCGAGCGCGCGCTGCGCCGCGAGCGGACCGACCAGGTCGAAGGACTCCCGGGCGACGTCGCGCAGGTCCAGCGGCCGGCGGTCGAGCCGGAGGTGGCCCGCCTCGGCGCGGGAGAGCAGCAGCAGGTCCTCGACCAGGAGGCCCAACCGGGTCACGTTGCGCTCGATGCGCTGCATCGCGTCGGCCTGCTGCCGGTTGAGCTCACCCAGGCTCCCGTCGGCGAGCAGCTCGGCGTAGCCGGAGATGCTCGTGATGGGGGTGCGCAGCTCGTGGCTGACGTTGGAGACCAGCTCCTGCTTGACGTGGTCGACCTCCTGCAGCCGCAGCACCGACTCGTGCTCACGCTCCAGCGCCGCCAGCAGGGTGCGCTCGGTCTCCACGCGCTCGGTGACGTCCTCCCCGGAGCCGATGTAGCCCACCACCCGCCCCGAGGGCTCGGTGATGGCACTGACGGTGAGCGAGACCATCACAGTGCGGCCGTCGCGGTGGCGGTAGCCCAGGTCGCGGCGCTCCCCGGTCTCCACCATCGCGCGCAGCACCGCGACATGGGTGGCGGGCACCCCGAAGTGCTCGGCGTGGCGGTCCACCTCCTCCTGCGGGTTGATCTCTGCCGGGGTCCGGCCGAGCATGTCCGCCGAGGTCCAGCCCAGGGACCGCTCGGCGCCCTGGCTCCAGTGGGTGATGCGCCCCTGCTCGTCCACCGCGACGAACAGGGTGCCGGTGGCCGATTTCAGCATCAGCTCGATCGCGCTGGTCGAGCGCTCGGCGTACGTCGTCATGGAGGAGAGCTGGCTGACCACCAGGGCCAGCGGCACGGTGCCGAAGCAGACGGCCAGCACGAACGAGTAGACGAGCGCGGCGCCCGCGGGGTCGCTCAGGTCGTCGGGCACCGGCGCGGCGTACGGTCCGCGGCCCAGCACGTTGAGGGCGAAGGCGCCGATGCAGACCAGGAAGGTCTGTGCGTGGGCCTCGCGCTGGGTGGCGCGGACGGCCCCCCAGCCCAGGGCGGGCAGCACCAGGAAGGCGAGCCCGACGTTGGAGCGGGGCCACAGCACGACGGCGCACACGGCCAGCAGCGTCAGCCGCTGCGCCCACAGCTCGGTGTCGCCGCCGCTGGCCGGTCGGTCGCTGGTGCGCAGCACGAGCGGGAGCACGACCTGTTGGGCGGTGGCCGCGGCCACGAAGCTGATCAGCCCGGCCAGCAGGCCGGCCGGGATGCCGTCACCGATCCCGACCGCGGCCGGGAGCAGGCTGTTGAGCCCGGCGCCGAGCAGCGTCACCGCGAGGTAGCGGCTCAGCCTCAGCTCCACCAGCCGGCCCGGCCGGGTGTGCTCGCCCCGCAGCAGCTGGCTCGCGACCAGCAGCGCGGGCAGCACCAGGCCGAGCGCGCCCACCACCGCGACGAGCGGGGAGACGCCGTAGCTGTAGGACAGCGAGGGCAGGCAGAGCACCGCCAGCAGCGCGGCGGCCCACCGGCGCCGGCCCCGGGGCACGTCCAGCAGCACAGCGACGGCGAGCCCGAAGCCCGGCCAGGCGGCGTACTCCTGGACGTAGCCGTCGACCGCGCCGGGCAGCGCGAGCAGCACCAGCAGCACGACGGTCATCACCGCCGTGCGCACCGGTAGCCGTGGTGGCCCCACGTCTCGCACGTCTTGCACCTCCCCCCGCAGCAGCCCGGACCGGCACCGCCGCAGGTGCCATCGTGCCCCGAACCTTCCCCGTGGTGGCAACCTCGACGCACACCCTCGGTCCAGGTGCCACAGTGGTGACCATGCTCGTGGCGATCAGCATCAGTCCCTCCGGTCCTCCCCGCGACGGCGCGGCCGCCGCCGACGGCGGCGTCAGCGACGCGGTGGCCGCCGCGCTCCAGGTGGTGCGCGACTCCGGCCTTCCCCACGAGCTGAACGCGATGTTCACCAACATCGAGGGCGAGTGGGACGAGGTGATGGCGGTGGTCAAGCGCGCGGTCGAGGTCGTGGGGGAGCGGTACCCCCGCGTCGGCCTGGTCCTGAAGGCCGACGTCCGTCCGGGGTACGACGGCCAGCTGACCGCCAAGGTGGAGCGGGTCGAGGAGCGGCTGCGGTGAGGTCCGAGGAGCGCAGCTACCGCACCGGCGACACCGACGTGGTGCTCGACCTGACCGACGACTGTGCCGACTTCGTCGCCCGCGAGGGCGACGGGCTGCTGCACCTGTTCGTGCCGCACGCGACGGCCGGGCTCGCCGTGCTGGAGACCGGGGCCGGGTCCGACGACGACCTGCTCGCCGCGCTCGGCGACCTGCTGCCGGCCGACGACCGCTGGCGGCACCGTCACGGCACGCCGGGCCACGGACGCTCGCACGTGATGCCGGCGCTGGTGCCGCCGTACGCCAGCCTGCCGGTCGTCGGGGGCCGGCTCGCGCTCGGCACCTGGCAGAGCGTGTGCCTGGTCGACCTCAACGTCGACAACGCGGTGCGCACCGTCCGGTTCTCGTTCCTGGCAGGGTGAGTCCCGTGACGGACCCGAGCGCACCGAGGAGTGACGGTGGGCGCGAGCAGCCCTGGACCGACGGGGGCGCCGCTCCGGGTCGTGTCCTGGTGCTCACGCGCAACCCGATCTCCGAGGCGCTCGCGACCATCCTCACCGCGGTGGGGCGTGAGGTGGTCGTGGTGGCCGAGGACGCGGACGGCCGGGGAGCAGCGGGCATCGCCGCGCTCGGCCCGGCCGCCGGCGACGCCGTCGTGCTCTGCGACCACGACGCCCCGGATGCTCCGCAGGTGCTCCGCGACGCCCTGGCCTCCCCGGCGTCGTACGTCGCGATGATGGCCAGCCGTCGACGCGCGGCGGGGCTCCTCGCCGACCTCGAGGCCGAGTCCGCGCCGGGCCTGGACAAGCTGCACGTGCCGGCCGGCCTCGACACCGGGGGACGGGCGCCGGGCGAGATCGCGCTGTCCGTCGCGGCGGAGATCGTGGCCGAGTCGCACGGCCGGCGTGGCGGGCCGATGCGCGAGCGGGCCTGAGGGGTCTCGACAGGCTCGACCGACGGACCGGGCTCGACCGACGGACCGGGCTCGACCGACGGACCGGGCTCGACCGACGGACCGGGCTCGATCGACGGTCGTCGTTCGAACACGTGTTCGAAGATGGGCTAGGCTGCGGTGATGACGACGCTCGTGACACCGCCGGGGTGGCCGGCCGAGGTGCGGCCGCCCGGCGCCCCCGACTGGGAGGGCACGGCCACGGCCTGGCTGCTGGACCTCTGCCCACCGGAGTACCGCTCCTACCCGGCGCTGCGCCGCCACGTCGTGGTGCTCGCGCGCTTCACCGCACTGCACGTCGAGGCCTCGACGCGGGCGGTCGAGCGCGGCCTGAGCGAGGCCCGGGGCGGCCTGCGCGAGGTGGCGCCGCCCGACGTGGTCGAGGCCGCGGTGCAGACCTGGCACCGTGAGGCCGCCCGGCTGCTGGGGGTGACGCGGGCGGTCGGGCTCGTCGAGGAGGCGTTGCGGGGCCGACGGTTCCGGGCCCGGCTGTGAGCGGTCTCTAGGGTGGCGCCATGCCTCCGACCCCAGGTGATCCGCCCGTCGCCCGTCGCTCGGGCCTGCGCCGGCTGCCCGTGCCCGGCCACGGGGCCGAGGACGTCGTCGTGGACGCGCAGGGCCACGCCTACACCGGCACCGAGGACGGCGCGGTGCTGCGCGTCTCGCCCGACGGCTCGGTCACCCGCGTCGGGCACACCCGTGGCCGCCCGCTGGGGCTGGAGCTGCTCGACGACGACCGGCTGCTGGTCTGCGACGCCGAGCGGGGCCTGCTGGCGATGCACCGCACCACCGGCGCCGTCGAGGTGCTGGTCACCGAGGTCGCCGGACGCCCGCTGGGGGTGTGCAACAACGCCGCCGTCGCCGCCGACGGCTCGATCTGGTTCAGCGACTCCAGTGCCGTGCACCCGCTGCGCCGGTGGCGCGCGGACCTGCTGGAGGCGACCTGCACCGGTCGGCTGCTCCGTCGGGCGCCGGACGGCAGCGTCGAGGAGCACCTGACCGGGCTCGACTTCGCCAACGGGGTCGCGCTGGCGCCCGACGGGTCGGCGGTGCACGTGGCCGAGACCGGGGCGCGGACCGTCGTACGGCTGTGGCTGAGCGGTGACCGGGCCGGCACCCGCGACCTGTTCGCCTCCGACCTGCCGGGCTACCCCGACAACCTCTCCACCGGCAGCGACGGCCTGGTGTGGGTGACGATCGCCTCACCGCCGGTCGCCGCGCTGGAGCAGCTGCGGGCCCACGCGCCCGCGCTCGTGCGGCGGCTCGGCCGCGTGCTGCCCCCGGCGCTGCTGCCCGCGCCGGTGCGCAGCGTCCACGTCCAGGCCTACCGCCCCGACGGTGCGCTGGTGCACGACCTCCGGCTGCCCGCGACCGACTTCCACCTGGTCACCGGGGTGCGCGAGCACCGCGGCACGCTGTGGTTCGGGAGCCTGGAGGAGGCGGCGGTCGCCACGCTCGACCTCGCCGCGACCGGGACGCCGGGCGCCCCCGTCTAGACTCGGCGAGTCCGGACCACGGCCCCCCGTGTCCCCTGCACCGAGAAGGAGGCGTCGCCTCGATGGGTCACCTGCGAGCGCTGACCGGCCCCGCCGACCTCCAGGACCTCGACGACCGCGAGCTCGACGAGCTGGCCTCGGAGGTCCGTGACGAGCTGATCCGCACCTGCGCCCCGCGCGGCGGTCACCTCGGGCCCAACCTGGGCGTGGTCGAGCTGACGATGGCGGTGCACCGGGTCTTCGACTCGCCGCGCGACCGCGTCGTCTTCGACACCGGTCACCAGGCCTACGTGCACAAGATGCTCACCGGCCGGGCCCCGCAGTTCGACACGCTGCGCACCGAGGGCGGCCTCAGCGGCTACCCCAGCAGCGCCGAGTCCGTCCACGACGTGGTCGAGAACTCCCACGCCTCCACCTCGCTGTCGTACGCCGACGGGCTGGCCAAGGCCTACGCGCTGCGCGGCGAGGACCGCCACGTGGTGGCCGTCATCGGCGACGGCGCCCTGACCGGCGGCATGGCCTGGGAGGCGCTGAACAACATCGCCGAGACCCCGCGCCACGGGGCCGACAAGCGCCTGGTGATCATCGTCAACGACAACGGCCGCTCCTACATGCCGACCGTCGGCGGCCTGGCCAACCACCTCACCGCGCTGCGCACCAGCCCGCGCTACGAGCAGCTGCTCGACGTGGTCAAGCGCCGCCTCAACGGGGTCCGCGGCGTCGGCCCGGCGGTCTACGACGCGCTGCACGCCATGAAGAAGGGCATGAAGGACGCCCTCGCGCCCCAGGGGCTCTTCGAGGACCTCGGCCTGAAGTACGTCGGCCCGGTCGACGGCCACGACCGCGTCGCCATGGAGACCGCGCTGACCCAGGCCAAGCGCTTCGGCGGCCCGGTGATCGTGCACGCGATCACCCGCAAGGGCTTCGGCTACGACCCGGCCGAGCGCAACGAGGCCGACCAGTTCCACCAGATCGGCCCCTTCGACGTCGAGACCGGCGTCGGCACTCCCAAGGGCCGGATCTGGACCGACTACTTCGCCGAGGAGATGGTCGCGCTCGGCGCCGAGCGCAGCGACGTCGTCGGCATCACCGCGGCGATGCTCTACCCGGTGGGGCTCGACCGCTTCGCCGCGGCGTACCCCGAGCGGACCTTCGACGTCGGCATCGCCGAGCAGCACGCGGTCACCAGCGCGGCCGGCCTCGCGCTCGGCGGGTTCCACCCGGTCGTGGCGATCTACGCCACCTTCCTCAACCGGGCCTTCGACCAGGTGCTGATGGACGTCGCGCTCCACGACTGCGGCGTCACCTTCGTGCTCGACCGGGCCGGCGTGACCGGCGACGACGGTGCCAGCCACAACGGCATGTGGGACATGTCGGTGCTCCAGGTCGTGCCGCAGCTGCGGATGTGCTCCCCGCGCGACGGCGCCCGGGTGGCCGAGCTGCTGCGCGAGTGCGTCGCGGTCGAGGACGCCCCGACGGTGCTGCGGCTGCCCAAGGGCGCGCCGCCGGCCACCGACCTCGAGGCGGTCGACCGGGCCGGCTCGATGGACGTGCTGGTCCGCGACGGCGCCCGCGACGTGCTCATCGTGGGGATCGGCTCGATGGCCGCGGTCTGCGTCGACGTGGCCTCCCGGCTGGCCGACCAGGGGATCGGCGTCACCGTTGTCGACCCGCGCTGGGTCAAGCCGTGGGATCCTGCGATCGTCCCGCTCGCCCGCGAGCACCGCCTGGTGGTCTGCGTGGAGGACAACGGCAGGGTCGGCGGTTGCGGCTCCACGCTGCTGCAGCTGCTGAACGACGAGCGGGTCCCGACCCCGTTCCGCCAGCACGGCATCCCCCAGGAGTTCCTCGACCATGCCAAGCGCGACGCCATCCTCGAGCGGATCGGGCTCACCGCCCAGTCGCTCGCGCGCGGCATCGTGGAGGAGGTCACCGCGCTCGACGGCGAGACGCCGGCGGCCGAGGCCGCGCACGGCACCGAGCTGCCCGACCCGGCCCCCGGCCGGGGCGCCTCCCGGGACTGACCGGGTAGCGATGGTCCGCCGCCGGGTGCGCCGGGGATCCCTGGCCGCCCTGGCGCTGGCGCTGGTCCTCGGCCTGGCCGGTTGCGCGGGCGGGGACGACGAGACGTCCCAGGACGTCGTCGGCGCCCCGGCCGCGCCGTCGAGCACGGCGCTGACCCGCGAGCAGCAGCGCGCACAGGAGCAGCGGATCCTCGACCAGCGGGCGCGCGCCGTCCGCGAGGGCGACCTCGCGCTGTTCCTGCGTCGCGTCGACCGCAGCGACGCCGCGCTGGTGGACCGCCAGACCCGCTACTTCCGCAACCTGGTGCAGCTGCCGCTGGAGCGGTTCGAGTACGCCGTGCTGGACCGTGACTGGGACGCGCGGCTGCTGCCCCGCTGGGGCGAGGGGGCCCGGGTGCCGCAGGTCCGGCTGCGGATGCAGCTGCGCGAGTACGACGCCCGTCCGGTCGACCGCACCGTCGGCTTCGTGTTCGCCTGGCGCGGCGACCGGGCGCGGATCGTCTCCGACCGGGACGGCACCGGTCGGCCGCTGTTCGAAGGTGCCCCCGCGCCCTGGGACCTGACCGCGGTCCGGGTCCGGGAACGGCCCGGGGTGCTCGGCGTCTTCGACACCACCACGGTCGACCAGGCCCCGGCGGTGATGGGGGCGGTCGAGCGCGGGATAGGCGAGGTCGACACGACGGTGCCGTTCACCTGGGCCGGCGAGGTGGTCGTCTACCACGTCCGCGACGCCGCGGTCCTGGAGTCCTTCACCGACGTCCCCGGCGGGTCGATCGACCTGCTCGGTGCGATGACCTTCCCGACGTACTCCCGACCGACGGTGTCGCCGGTGGCCTCCACCCGGATGCTGGTGCTCGACGGCTCGGTCGCGGCGGGACAGCCGTTCCTCGGCCGGATCGTGCGCCACGAGCTGACCCACGTCGCCCTCGGCACCCGCGACGACGGTGCGCCGGTCTGGCTCACCGAGGGGCTCGCGGAGTGGGTGGGCGCACGCAGCGTGCCGGTCGAGCAGCGCATCATCCCGACCAGCGCCGTGGACCGGGCGCGCGGCGGGGACGCCGCGCTGCCGGCGTCGGAGGAGTTCAACGGCCCCGAGCAGGAGTGGCACTACGCGCTGAGCTGGATGGCCTGCGACTACCTCGCCAGCACGCAGGGCGAGGAGGTGCTGTGGCGCCTCGTGGACGCGATGCACGCCGAGGGCAGCGGCACCGACGACGACGAGCAGGACGCCGTGCTCCGCAGGGTGGTCGGCATGGACGCCGCCGAGCTGGCGCAGCGGGCCGCGGCCCGGATCCGCAACCTCTACGGCTGACGCGCCGCCGCCCCGCGTGCCCCGTGCAGCCGGGGTGGCCGCAGCGTAGGTTGGCTCCCCGTGAACCTCTCGCGCACCAAGTCCGTCGAGCAGTCGCTCGAGGACACCCAGGACCCCGAGTTCAAGCTCAAGCGCAGCCTCACCGCGCTCGACCTCACCGTGTTCGGCATCGGCGTGATCATCGGTGCCGGCATCTTCACGCTGACCGGTCGCGCCGCCGCGGAGTACGCCGGACCCGCGATCGTGTTCTCGTTCATCATCGCCGCGGTCTGCTGCGGGCTGGCGGCGCTGTGCTACGCGGAGTTCGCGTCCACGCTGCCGGTCAGCGGGTCGGCGTACACGTTCTCCTACGCGACCCTGGGCGAGCTGGTGGCCTGGATCATCGGCTGGGACCTCATCCTGGAGCTGATGCTCGGCGCCTCGGTCGTGGCCCAGGGCTGGAGCCAGTACTTCGTCACGCTGCTCGACGCCATCGGGCTGGGCTGGCCCGACGCGATCGGCCCGGCGTCCGGCGCTGGCTGGGGCCACGTCGACCTCGCGGCGTTCCTGCTCGTGGCCGTGCTGACCGCGCTGGTCGCCTTCGGCATCAAGGAGTCGCTGCGGGTCAACCTGGTGCTCGTCGGGCTCAAGCTGTTCGTGGTGCTGTTCGTGATCGTGGCCGGGCTGTTCTTCGTCGACGGGGCCAACTACGTGCCGTTCGTGCCGGCCCCGGCGGGGTCTCAGGACGCCAGCGGCATCACCCAGCCGCTGCTGCAGTGGATGTTCGGCATCGAGGCGCAGACCTACGGCGTGCTCGGCATCGTCTCTGGGGCCTCGATCGTGTTCTTCGCCTACATCGGCTTCGACGTGGTCGCCACCACCGCCGAGGAGGCGCGCCACCCGCAGCGCGACCTCCCCAAGGGCATCATCGGCTCGCTGGTCATCTGCACCGTCCTCTACGTCGCCGTGGCGCTGGTGATCACCGGGATGGTCCGCTACGACCAGATCAACCCCGAGGCGGCGCTGGCCTCGGCCTTCACCGACGTGGGGCGCGAGGGCTTCGCGACGCTGATCTCGGCGGGGGCCGTCGCCGGTCTGACCACCGTGGTGATGACGCTGATGATCGGCGCCGTCCGGGTGCTGTTCGCGATGAGCCGCGACGGCCTGCTGCCGCGCGGCTTCGCCAAGGTGACGCCGCGCACCGGCACCCCGATCCGGATCACCGTCACCATCGGCACGGTGGTGGCCGTCGTCGCCGCCGTGACCCCGATCGGCGACCTGGAGGAGATGGTCAACATCGGCACGCTGACCGCGTTCGCGCTGGTCTCGTTGGCCGTGCCGGTGCTGCGCCGGACCCGACCCGACCTGCCGCGCGCCTTCAAGGTGCCCTTCAGCCCGGTGCTGCCGGTGCTGGCCGCGCTGGTGTGCACCTACCTCGCGCTCAACCTCTCCATCGAGACCTGGCTGCGGTTCCTGGTCTGGATGGCCCTCGGCTTCGCCATCTACTTCCTCTACGGCTACCGCCACAGCCGGGTGGGGCTCGCCGCCCGGGCGAAGGACCCCGCGCACTAGGCTGGGAGACCACGACAGGCACGGGACAGGCACGGGACAGGCACGGCCAGGCACGGTCAGGCACGGTCAGGGCGCGACGAGGAGCACAGGTGAGCGACGCACGGTTCGTGCACATCGTCGACGAGGTCCCAGAGCTGGAGGGCCGCAGCGACGGTCCCGTGCTGCTGGTGGCGCTGGAGGGGTTCCTCGACGCCGGCAACGCCTCGGCGCACGCCGTCGAGCACCTGCTCGGCGACGACCGCGGCCGGGTGGTGGCCAGCTTCGAGGTCGACGAGCTCTACGACTACCGGGCCCGCCGGCCCCCGATGACGTTCTCGGAGGACCACTACGGCGACTACGTCGCGCCGCGGCTGGTCGTCCGGCTGCTCGAGGACGAGCTCGGCGCGCCGTACCTGATGCTCAGCGGTCCCGAGCCCGACATCCGCTGGGAGGGCTTCGCCCGCGCGGTGCGGATGGTGGTCCAGCACTTCGGCGTACGCCTGGTGGTCTCGCTGGGGTCGGTCCCGATGGCGGTGCCCCACACCCGCCCGGTGCAGCTGACCAACCACGCGACCTCCGCGCGGCTGCTGGTCCAGGACAACGTCTGGAAGGGCGAGATCCGGGTGCCGGCCAGCGCGCAGTCCCTGCTCGAGCTGCGGCTGGGGGAGTGGGGCCACGACGCGATGGGCTTCGTCGCCCACATCCCGCACTACGTCGCCCAGTTCCCCTACCCCCAGGCCGCGCTGGCGCTGCTGGAGGGCGTGCAGGACGTCACCGGGCTGCAGTGGGAGACCGAGCCGCTGCGGCAGGCCGGCGAGGCCCGCCAGGTCGAGCTGGCCACCCAGATCGCCGACTCCGACGAGGTCCGCGAGGTCGTCACCGGCCTGGAGCAGCAGTACGACGCGTTCCACACCGACTCGGCCAACCTGCTGGCCGAGGACCAGCCCCTGCCCAGCGGCGAGGAGCTCGGGGAGCAGTTCGAGCAGTTCCTCGCCCGCCTCGAGGACCCGGAGGACTAGCCGTGCCACGTTCGGTCGAGGAGCTGGTCGAGCTGCTGGAGCTCGAGGCCATCGAGGACAACCTGTTCCGCGGGCAGCAGCCGAGCACCGGCCTGCAGCGCGTCTTCGGCGGCCAGGTCGCCGCGCAGGCGCTGGCCGCCTCCACGCGCACCGTGCCCGAGCAGTACGTCGTGCACAGCCTGCACTCCTACTTCCTGCGGCCCGGGGACACCTCGGTGCCGATCGTGTACGACGTGGACACGCTGCGCGAGGGCCGCAGCTTCGCCACCCGGCGGATCCTGGCCCGCCAGCACGGGCGGCCGATCTTCGCGATGACCGCGAACTACCAGGTCCCCGAGGAGGGCCTGGACCACCAGGACCCGGCGCCCGAGGTGCCGCGGCCCGAGGACTGCCCGACCCTGCTGGAGGCGACGCCCGGCTCCGAGCGCATCGCCGACCACTGGAAGCGGGAGTGGGACGCCCTGGAGATCCGCCACGCGGGTGACTCCCGCAGCGGTGGGTCGATCGACGCCGGCGACGTCGCCGCCCGCTCGCGGCTGTGGATCCGCACCAACGGCGAGCTTCCCGACGACCCCCTCACCCAGGTGGTCGCGTTCACCTACGCCAGCGACCTGACCCTGCTCGCGGCCTCGCTGGTGCCGCACGACCTGCAGATCGCCAGCCCCGGCATGCAGGCCGCGTCGCTCGACCACAGCATCTGGTTCCACCGCCCGTTCCGGGCCGACCACTGGTGGCTCTACGACCAGGTCTCGCCGTCCGCCTCCGGCGGCCGCGGGTTCGCCACCGCGCGCGTGTTCACCGAGGACGGGACCCTCGTCGCCTCGGTCGCCCAGGAGGGCCTGATCCGCCTCCGGCGCGACTGACCCCTCACCCGAACTCGCTGTCGAATAGCATCAATTCGGTCACACGCAAGACGACGCGCCGTGTCGTGAGTTACTTTCTGGGCACCAGTGCGGCTCGAGTGACGGATGTGGTTCAACGATGTTCACCCCCCAACGCGGTCGTGCCGCTGTCCGTCGACTCGTCGGGATCGGCCTCGTCGCCGGTCTGGCCCTGGGCAGCGGGCTCGCCGCCACCCCGGCCGCGGTCGGGGCCGACGGCGCCACCGACACCCGGGCCCACGGTGAGGGCCGGATGGGCCCGAGCTCGGCCCGCACCGTCACCGCGACGCCCTCGACGCGGACCCGACTTCGAGATGCCGTTCCCCTGCGGGCAGACCTGGACGGGCAGCACCCGCTCGTCGCACTCGCCGAGCTCCTACACGATCGACTTCAACACCCCCAGCGACCTGGGCAAGCCGGCCCTGGCCACGGCCCCCGGCGTGGTCACGCTGACGCGGTCGCTGACCACCAGCTACGGCCGCTACGTCGTCGTCGACCACGGTGGCGGCTTCACCTCGCTCTACGCCCACCTGAACTCGATCGCCGCGACCGTCGGCCAGGTCGTCGACCAGGGCGACCTGATCGGCTACGTCGGCACCAGCGGCGGCTCGACCGGCCCCCACCTGCACTTCGAGGAGAAGCGCGACGGCGGCTACTTCGCCCCCTGGTTCACCCGGACCCGGTTCGCCTTCGGGTCGACCAGTGCGTCCAAGAGCTGCGGCGACCGGCCGCTGGCCGGTGACTTCGACGGCGACGGCGTCGACGAGCCCGCCGTGTGGCGGCCCTCGGCGACCTCGGGCCGGTTCTACCTGCGGACCCAGCCCACGACCCAGTCGCTGGTCTGGGGCAAGCCGGGGGACACCCCGCTCGCCGGCGACTTCAACGGCGACGGCATCACCCAGGTCGGCACCAAGCAGCTGGCCAGGTCGACCTGGCAGCTGCGCGGTGGCAGCGGCGCCACCGCCACCGTCAACGTCGGCGGCATCCACGACGTGCCGCTCACCGGCGACTGGGACGGCAACGGCCTGGCCGAGCTGGGCTGGTACCGCTGGTCCGACCGCAGCTTCACGCTCCGGGCCGCCGACCACTCCACGCGCCGCGTGGTGTGGGGCCTGACCGGTGAGGAGCCGGTGGTCGGTGACTGGAACGGCAACCGGGCCTCCGACGTGGGTGCGTTCTCGTCGAGGACCGCCACCTGGCGGCTGCGCGTGCCGAGCGGCACGTCGTACACCACCCGCACGGTGACCTTCGGCAGCCCCGGGGACCGTCCGGTCGTCGGCGACTGGAACGGCGACGGCACCGACGACCTCGGCACCTGGCGGCCCAGCACCGCCACCTTCTACCTGCGGGTGCCCGAGGCGGGCGGTGTCGTGACGAGGACCGTGCAGCACGGCACCCCGCGCGGCTGATCAGCCGCGGCGGGCGCGCCCGACCAGGTGCGGCTTGCCGCTCCGGGGATCGGTGAGCGAGAAGTCCAGGCCGTCCTCGACGGTGCGGGAGCCGAAGGCCACCGTGCCGGGGAGGAAGACCGGCTTCTTGAACTCCACCTCGACCGTGCCCGCGTCGCCCACCCGGTTGGCGAAGGCCGCGACGCAGCGCGCCTTGGTCCACATGCCGTGGGCGATCTGCCGCGGGAAGCCGAAGGCCTTGGCGCTCAGTGGATAGAGGTGGATCGGGTTGTGGTCGCCCGAGATCGCGGCGTACCGACGACCCAGGTCACCGGGCAGCTTCCAGACCAGGCCGGTGCCGCTGACCACGTCGAACGGCTCGCCGACGGGCGGCGCGGACTCCTCGCCGCGTCCGACCCGCAGGTAGGTCGAGGTCGAGTCCCACACGACCTCGCCGCCCGAGGACACCGTGGTGACCAGGTCGAAGACCCGGCCCTTGGGGTGCGGGCGCAGGTCGCGGGCCTCGGCGTCGACGTCGAGCCGCTCGGTCGGGCCCAGCGGTCGGTGCGCGGTGATCCGGTTGGCCAGGTGCACCGTGCCGATCGCCGGGAACGGGAACGCGCCGTCGGTCATGATGCCCATGTGCAGCCCGAAGGCGAGCATGTGCGGGTAGGTGAACGGCAGGCTCTGGCTCGGCTCGAAGCCGCACACCCGGGCGTACGCCGCCACGTGGGCCGGGTCGAGCGCCACGTCGCGTCGGTGCAGCCGCAGGTCGGGCAGGTCGCCGCCGCGCTTGGCCACGCCGGGCAGCAGGTTGACCCCCGGCAGCACCGGGAGCGCCGCCTTGAGCAGGGTGGACAGGCCGCCGGGCGTGCCCTCGATCGTCCGGTCGACCATCAGGCGCCCAGCATCATCTGGCCGCACACCCGTACGACGTTGCCGTTGACCCCGGTGGAGCCGGGGGAGAGGTACCACGCGATCGCCTCGGCCACGTCGACCGGAAGACCGCCCTGCGACATCGCGTTCATCCGCTGCCCGACCTCCCGGGTCGCGAACGGCACCGCCGCCGTCATCTGGGTGATGATGAAGCCGGGCGCGACCGCGTTGACGGTGATGCCGCCGTCGAGCTCGGGGGCGAGGCTGTCGACCAGCCCGATCACGCCGGCCTTGGAGGCGGCGTAGTTGGTCTGTCCGAGGTTGCCGGCGATGCCCGCGATCGAGGAGACGCCGACGATGCGGCCGTTGCCGGCCACCAGGCCCTGCTCGAGCAGCTCGCGAGAGATCCGCTCCGGAGCGGTCAGGTTGACCGCGATCACCGAGGACCAGCGGTCCTCGGCCATGTTGGCCAGCTTCTTGTCGCGGGTGATGCCCGCGTTGTGCACGACCCCGTGGACCTGGCCGTAGGTGTTCCTCACGTGCTGCGCGATGCGCTGCGGGGCGTCCTTGGCGGTGATGTCGAGCACGAGGTGGTCGCCGTCGAGCTCGCGCATCAGCGCCTGGAGCTCGCTGGCCGCCTGCGGCACGTCGATGCCGAGGACCTTCGCGCCGTCGCGGTGCAGGACCCGGGCGATCTGCTCGCCGATGCCGCGAGAGGCGCCGGTGACGATGGCGACCTTGCCGGCGAGCGGACGGGCCTGGTCGGCGACCGGCTCGGCCTCGAGCTCCCCGGTGGCGCCGATCCGCACGACCTGGCCGGAGACGTAGGCGCTCTTGGGCGAGAGGAAGAAGGCCAGGGTCGACTCCAGTGCCTGCTCGGCGCCGGGGGCGACGTACACGAGGTTGACCGTGCTGCCCCTGCCGATCTCCTTGCCGAGCGAGCGGGTGAAGCCCTCCAGCGCACGCTGGGCGACGCGCTCGCCGGCCGAGGCGGTCTGCTCGGGCACGGTGCCGAGCACCACGACCCGGGCGCAGCTGGTGAGGCTGCGCATCAGCGGGGTGAAGAACTGCTGCAGCGCGACCAGCTGGTCGGCGGAGGTGAGGCCGGTGGCGTCGAAGACGAGGCCCCGGTAGCGGGCGCCCTCCTCGGCCACGCCCAGGTGGGTGATGCCCAGGTCGTCCAGGGCCACGACGAGGCCCTGGGAGAGCCGTCCGTCGCCGCCGGTCAGGACGGTGCCGTCGACCAGGGGCGCACCCTCGCTCCACCGCTGCAAGGGGGTGGGGGCGGGCAGGCCGAGGTTCTTGACGACCAGCTTGCCGATGGGGGTGGAGGTGAAGAACTGGTACCGGTCCGACATCACGATCCTCTAGGGTGGTGGGGCATGCCTACTCGTCAGTACGTCATCACGGTAACGACGGGTGTAACTCTCCGTCCACTTTTCGTGACGTGGCACTCATGCGGTTCATCCTGCCCCACCCGACGGGCAGGATGAGCGTGCTCACACCGACCAAGGAGTCCCTCTGATGCAGTCCCAGACGCGCCGTGTCGCCGTCCTCGGTGGCAACCGGATCCCGTTCGCCCGCTCCAACTCCGTCTACGCCTCGGCGTCCAACCAGGAGATGCTGACCGCGGCCATCGACGGGCTCGTCACCCGCTACGGCCTGCAGGGGGAGCGCCTCGGCGAGGTCGTCGCCGGCGCCGTGCTCAAGCACAGCCGCGACTTCAACCTGACCCGCGAGTCGGTGCTCGGCTCCCAGCTCGCCCCCGAGACCGCGGCCGACGACCTCCAGCAGGCGTGCGGCACCGGCCTCCAGGCCGCGATCTACGTCGCCAACAAGATCGCGCTGGGCCAGATCGACTCCGGCATCGCCGGCGGCACCGACACCACCTCCGACGCCCCGATCGCGATCTCGGAGAGGCTGCGCAAGAAGCTGATCAAGGTCAACCAGCAGAAGGACAACCTCGGCCGGGTCAAGGCGCTGGGCGCCATCCGCCCCGGCGACATCGGCATCGAGGTGCCGCAGAACGGCGAGCCCCGCACCCGGCTCTCGATGGGCGACCACGCCGCGCTGACCGCGCTGGAGTGGCGGGTGACCCGCGAGGCGCAGGACGAGCTGGCCGCCACCTCCCACCACCGCCTCGCCGCGTCGTACGACGCCGGCTTCCAGGACGACCTCGTGACGCCGTTCAACGGCCTCGAGCGCGACCAGAACCTGCGTCCGGACTCCTCGCTGGAGAAGCTCGCCACGCTCAAGCCGGTCTTCGGCAAGGGCGAGGCCGCCACCATGACGGCCGCCAACTCGACCCCGCTGACCGACGGCGCCTCCGCGGTGCTGCTGGGCACCGAGGAGTGGGCCGCCGAGCACGGGCTGAGCGTGCAGGCCTACTTCGTCGACGCCGAGACCGCGGCCGTCGACTTCGTCCACGGGGGCGAGGGCCTGCTGATGGCCCCGGCGTACGCCGTGCCGCGGCTGCTCGCGCGCAACGGCCTGACCCTGCAGGACTTCGACTTCTACGAGGTCCACGAGGCCTTCGCCTCGCAGGTGCTCGCCACGCTCGCCGCGTGGGAGGACCCGGTGTTCTGCCAGGAGCGCCTCGGCCTGGACGGCCCGCTCGGCTCGATCGACCGCGCCAAGCTCAACGTCAACGGCTCCTCGCTGGCGGCCGGGCACCCGTTCGCCGCGACCGGTGGCCGGATCGTGGCCAACCTGGCCAAGCTGCTGCACCAGAAGGGCTCGGGCCGCGGCCTGATCTCGATCTGCGCCGCCGGCGGCCAGGGCGTCACCGCGATCCTCGAGAAGTAGCCCCCGGCCGCCGCGGCGGCTGCCGCGTCCTCGCCGTCCGTCCCGTCAGGGGCGGGCGGCGAGTGCCTGCGCGGTGGCCACCACGTAGGCCTTGACGTCGTCGGCCGAGACCGGCGCGATGGCCGGCACGCCGGGCGCGGACTCGCGCACGAGCATCCCGACGCGGGCGAGCTGGAGCGCGCCGAGGCCGCTGGCGTACATGTGGTTGGCGAGCAGCGTGGGGTCCTCGACCGCGAAGGCGCCCGACGCGGTGCCCTCGGCGAGGACCTCGCGCAGCACCGACAGGCACGAGGAGATCCCGCGCCCGAGGCGGAACATCGCGCTCTCGCTGATCTCCTCGAGCAGCTCGGGGCCGCGCCGCCGCATCAGGGTCTGCGCGCAGTCCACGAACGCGGGGAACTCCACGCCGAAGTCGACGAACGCCTCGACCGCGGCCACCAGGCGCTGCTCCGCGGTCGACCGGGCGGCCACCGCCTCGCCCAACCGCGCCTCGAGGTCCTCCAGGTAGCTGACCAGGGTGAGCGCGAAGAGCTCCTCCTTGCCGCTGAAGTGGCGGTAGATGATCGCCCGGTTGACCCCGACGGCCCGGGCGATGTCCTCGATCTGGGCGTCGCGGACGCCGGACTCGTCGAAGAGCTCGCGGGTGGCGGCCAGGATCTCCCGCTCGCGGGCCCGGCGCCTGGCCGCAGCCGGCTGCCGGGTCGAGGTGCGGGTGGTGGTCACCCGGCGATGGTAGTGCAACTGCTGTTTACACAGCTGTTCACGCAGCCGCAGCACCGGGCCGGCGTACGTCGCGCGGCAGCATCGCCACCCGGAAGGCCACGAACCGCACCAGGCCGCAGCCCAGGTTGGCCGCGACCAGCACCGCGACCTCCGCGGCCTGGGAGGGGTCGTCGGCCAGCGCCTCGAGCAGCGCCAGCGAGCCGGCCGTCACCGCGAGGCTGAACCCCAGCAGCGCCAGGCCGAGCACCTGGTGGCGCACGGTGTGGGCCGGGTCGCGGACGCCGAAGCTGATCCGTCGGTGGACCCAGGTGCCGACCAGGGTCGAGAGCACCAGGGCGACAGCGTTGGCGGGCTGGGTGTCCCACACCTGGCGCAGCGCCAGGTAGAGGCCGGCGTACAGCACGTTGAGCAGGCCGCCGACGCACGCGAACACCACCAGCTGCACCAGCGGGTGGCGCTGCTGCTGGGCCGTGGGAGCGGTGCGGTCCCGCTCCGTCGTCCCGCTCGTGCCCACCCCGCCAGCCTAGTGACCGGCCGACGCGCGGACGTGCCCGGTCGGGTCGGGGACGCCGCGCGATACCCTCGGTCGCCACCTGGCCGACCGAGGAGACGTGTGGAAGCGACGCAGCACCATCACGACGCTGCGCGTCCCCGACCGGGGGCCGTGGCCGCAGCCTGGGCCGTGCACCTCTACACCATGTCGGGGGTGGCCTTCGCGCTGCTGACCGTCGTCGCGGTCATCGAGGGCGACACCGTGCGGGCGCTGTGGCTGGGCCTGGTCGCCATGGTGATCGACGGCACCGACGGCATGCTCGCCCGGCAGGTGCGGGTCAAGCAGGTGGTGCCGTGGTTCGACGGGGCGCTGCTGGACAACATCGTCGACTACCTGACCTACGCCTTCACCCCGATGGTGCTGCTGTGGAGCGCCGGCTACCTCGGCGAGGGCACCTGGGCGCAGGTGCTGGCGATCGTGCCGCTGGTCGCGTCGGCCTTCCAGTTCTGCCGCACCGACGCCAAGACCGAGGACCACCTGTTCACCGGCTTCCCCAGCTACTGGAACATCCTGGCCTTCTACGTCGTCGTGATGGACCTCGGCCTCACCGCCGTCACCGTGCTGCTGCTCGTGTGCACCGTGCTGGTCTTCGTGCCGGTGGGCTACGTCTACCCCTCGCGGACCGGCACGCTGCAGGCCCTGACGCTGCTGCTCACCACGATCTGGCTGGTGGCGTACGCCGTCCTGCTGGCCCAGCTCCCCGACCCCTCGTCGATCTGGCTCTCGGTCTCGCTGGTCTACGTCGCCTACTACGTCGTGCTGAGCATCTACCTCACGCTGCAGCGCCGCCGCTCCGTCGCGGCCGCGGCCCCCGTCGGCGCCTGACACGCCACTCGCCCGGGACCGCCGTCGGCGTTGCTGGAACGTGCCGACAACGGGGGCGTTGCTGGGTGACCTACCAGCACTGAGCCCCGCGGTCTCCGAACGCCAGTCACGCGACACGCCGTACGCCAGGGTCCGGGTGTTCGGGGATGGCCCGGCTCAACCGTCGCGCAGCGCGAGCAGCCGCGAGAGCGGGTCGACCTCCTCGACCGGCTTGTCGTCGCGGTAGCGCAGCACCCGGGCGAAGCGCAGCGCGACGCCGCCGGGGTAGCGGGTCGAGCGCTGCACGCCGTCGAAGGCGATCTCGACCACCTGCTCGGGGCGCACCCGCACGGTGTGGGCGGTGCGGGAGGTCTCGAGCGCGAGGAACCGCTCGGTCTGCCAGGCCAGCATCTCGTCGGTCATGCCCTTGAAGGTCTTGCCGAGCATCACGAACCCGTCGTGGCCGGGGCGGTCGTCGCGGGCCCCGAGGTGGAGGTTGGAGAGCCAGCCCTCACGGCGGCCGCTGCCCCACTCCACGCCGAGCACGACCAGGTCGAGGGTGTGGCGGGGCTTGACCTTGACCCACGCCGAGCCGCGGCGGCCGGCGTCGTACGGCGCGTCGAGGCGCTTGAGGATCACGCCCTCCTGGCCGGCAGCGACGGCGGCGTCGAAGAACGCCCCGGCCTCGTCGGGGGAGTCCGTGACGAGGCGGGTGACGCGGTGCTCCTCGGGCACGACGGCGTCCAGACGGGCCAGCCGCTCCTCGGTCGGGCGCTCGATCAGCGAGTCCTCGCCGTCGAGCAGCAGGTCGAAGAAGAACGGCCGGATGCCGGTGGCGCCGGTGTGGGTGGCGGTGGTGGACGCGGTGTCCTGGAAGGGTCGCGGACGCCCCTGCTCGTCGAGGGTCAGTGCCTCGCCGTCCAGCACGAGGTCGCCGCCCGGCAGCGACCGCGCGACGGCGACCACCTCGGGCAGCCGCTCGCCGATCTCGTCGAGGCTGCGGGTGAACACCGCGACCTCGTCGCCGTGCCGGTGCACCTGGATCCGGATGCCGTCGAGCTTGGTGTCGACGGCCAGGCTCGCCCCGGCTGCGACCTTCTCGACGCCGGCGGCCACGTCGGGCGCGGTGCCCGCGAGCATCGGGCGCACCGGACGGCCCACGAGCAGCGTGAACCGCTGCAGCGCCTCGGCGCCGCCGGTCAGGGCGGCGGCGGCGATGGGGCCGGTGGGGGCGCTGAACATCGCGGCGCGGCGCACCTCCTCGAGGGGCACCTGCGCTGCGGTGGCGATCGCGTCGAGCATCACCGAGTCGAGGGCGCCCTGGCGCACGTTGCCGGTGAGGACCGCGCGCAGGAAGTCCTGCTCGGGCGCGGTCAGCCGGGCGAAGAGGTCGGCGGCGGCAGCGCGACGGGCAGTAGCCGAGCCGCTGCCGGCGAGCACGCTCAGCCGCTCCAGCGTGGTGTCGACGTCGACCAGCCCGACCGAGGCCTCCGCGGCGGGCGGGGGCAGGTCGGCCAGGGCGCGCCAGCCCAGGCCGGTGCGCCGCTGCCGCAGCGTGCCCGAGAGGTAGGTCGCGGCGAGCTCCACCTCGTCGGCGCCCTCGGCCTCGCGCAGCAGGTCGGCGATGAGGCGCCGCTTCTCCAGGCGGGACCGGGTGGCGGCGACCGCGGTCGAGACCTCGACGATCCGGGCGAGCAGCATGGCACCCATCGTGGCAGCCGGCCCTGACAGTGGCGCGGCATACGCTGACGGCCATGACCACCGGCGCGGCTGCCCCCGACCCCGGGGTCACCCGGGTGTGGCGTCCGGCGTGGCCCTGCCCGGTGCGCACGGTGCTGGCGACGCACCGCCGCGGCTCCGGCGACCCGACGTTCCGCACCACCGCCGACGGTGCGACCTGGCGCGGGGTCCGCACCCCCGAGGGCACCGCCACGCTGCGGCTGCTGCCGCGTCCGGCGCAGGGCGAGGTGCGGGCGACGGCGTGGGGGAGCGGTGCCGACTGGGTGCTCGACTCCGTGCCCCGCCTGCTGGGCGCCGAGGACGACGTCTCCGGGTTCGTCCCGCCGGCGCCGCTGGCCCACGTCTGGCGGCGCCACGGCGACTGGCGGCTCGGGGCCACCGGGCTGGTGATGGAGTCGCTGCTGCCGGCCGTGATCGAGCAGAAGGTGACCGGCCAGGAGGCGTTCGCAGGCTTCCGGCGGCTGGTGCACCGCTTCGGCGAGCGGGCGCCGGGCCCGCCGTCGCAGCCCGACCCGGAGGTCCGGCTGTGGGTGCAGCCCTCGCCCGCGCAGCTGCGCGCGGTGCCGTCGTGGGAGTGGCTGGCCTGTCACGTCGACGGCGCCCGGTCGCGGCCGCTGATGCACGCGGCGCGGGTCGCGCCCGCCCTGGAGCGTGCCGGTCGGGAGCACCCCGTGGAGTTCGACCGCCGGCTGCGCACGCTGCCGGGCATCGGGGTGTGGACCAGTGCCGAGGTGCGCTCCCGGGCCCTGGGCGACGCCGACTCGGTCAGCTTCGGCGACTACCACGTCGCGGAGAACGTCGGCTGGGCGCTGACCGGGGAGGACGGCACCAGCGACGAGCGGCTCGCGGAGCTGCTCGAGCCCTGGGTCGGCCACCGTCACCGGGTGCAACGGCTCGTGGAGCTGGCCGGCATGGTGCGGCCGCGGCGCGGCGCGAAGATGGCCCCGCGACGCCACCTGCCCGTACGCCGCTGACGGCGGCGGCCGGCTGACCGCGGCCCGGCTCAGGCCGGCCGGGTGTGCTGCCGGACCCGGTGCGGTCCCGGGATCTCGCCCGAGCCGCGGCACACCAGCCGCGTCGGCACCACCTCGGTGCGCGGCGGCGAGGTGTCGCCGTCCAGGCGCCGCAGCAGCAGGTCGATGGCGCGGGTGCCGATGGCGCGGGTGTCCTGGCTGACGACCGTGATCGCCGGGTCGAGCATCTCGGCCACCGCGAGGTCGTCGAAGCCGACCAGCGCGACCTCGTGGGTAAGCCCGCGCCGCTGCAGCGCCATCACGGCGCCCTCGCTGATCACGTTGCGGGCGGCGAACAGCGCCGTGGGGGGACGCGGCAGGTCCAGGAGCCGCAGCACGCCGTCGCGCGCGGCCTCGCGCGACCGCAGGCCGGTGAGCTCGAGCGCCCGGTCGGGCGCCACGCCGGTCGCACGCAGCCCCGCGCGGTAGCCGTCGAGCCGCTCGGCGGCCGTGATGATGCCGGCGACGTCGCCGAGGAAGGCGATCCGGCGGTGCCCGTGCGCCACGAGGTGGCCGACGGCCTCGGCGCTCGCGCCCTGGTTGTCGACCACGACCGCGTCGACCTCGGGCACGGCCGGACGGCGGTCGAGGGACACCACGGGCAGGCCCGCCTCGATCTCGGGCGTCAACCACCCCAGGTCGCGCGAGGTCGGCATCAGCAGCAGCCCGTCCACCCGGCGGGCGACCAGGCCCGCGACCACCTCGCGCTCGCGCGGGCCGTCCTCGTCGCTGCTCGCGGCCATCACGACCACGCCGCGCTCGCGGGCCCGGTCCTCCACGGCCCGCAGCGCCTCGGCGCAGAAGCCGTTGGAGAGGTCCTGCACCAGCATCCCGATGGCCCCGGTGTGGCGGCCGCGGCGCAGGTTGCTGGCCGCCAGGTTGTGGCGGTAGCCGAGCTCGGCGACCGCGCGGCGTACCCGCTCGGCCAGGGCCGGCGAGACCCCGGGCTCCTCGTTGACCACGCGGGAGACCGACTTCAGCGAGGCGCCCGCGAGCGCTGCGACGTCCTGCATCGTGGAGCGTCCGGGCACGGCACGCGAGCTGGGGGTCACCGGGTCTCCTCGGATGGGCGGTCCGTTGCCGGACTGGTGGACAACTTTGTCAGACGTGGCTGTGACGCTTGACACAGCGCGTCGGCACAGGCAATGTAACCCCACGTAGACAACGTTGTCATCGGTTGGACAGGACGCAGTTCGCGTAACGCCACCGAGGACCACCCGAAAGGACCCCCCTCGCGATGCTGAACTCCCTGCGTCACCGACGCCCCCTGATCTCCGCCGTGATCGGCGCCTCGTGCCTCGCCCTGGCCGCCTGCGGCAGCAGCGGTGGCAGCGGCGGCTCCGGCGACGACACCGCCGTCACGCTCATCACCAAGAACTCCTCCAACCCGTTCTTCGTCACCATGCAGGAGGGCGCGAAGAAGGCCGGCAAGGCCGAGGGCGTCACGGTCACCACCGCCGCCGGCAAGGAGGACGGCGACGAGCAGAGCCAGATCGCCGCCATCGAGGACGCCATCGCCCGCGGCGACCAGGGCATCCTGATCACCCCCAACGGGCCCGGCGTGAACCCGGCCATCGAGAAGGCCCGCGACCAGGGCCTCTACGTGATCGCGCTCGACACCCCGCCCGACCCGGCCGACACCGTCGACATCACCTTCGCCACCGACAACTTCAAGGCCGGCGAGCTGATCGGCGAGTGGACCAAGACGCAGCTCAAGGGCGAGAAGGCCACGATCGCGATGCTCGACCTGTTCAACGACAAGATCATCTCGGTCGACTACAACCGCGACCAGGGCTTCCTCACCGGGATGGGCATCGACACCAAGGACGAGCAGAAGAACGGCGACGAGGACGCGACCGGGTCCTACGACGGCGGCGACTACGAGATCGTCTGCAACGAGCCCACGACAGGCGCCGAGGACGGCGGGCGCACCGCGATGGAGAACTGCCTGACCAAGAACCCCGACATCAACGTCGTCTACACCATCAACGAGCCCGCGGCCGTCGGGGCGTACGGCGCCCTGCAGCAGGCGGGCTCCGAGGACGGCGTGCTCATCGTCTCGATCGACGGTGGCTGCGACGGGGTGAAGTCCGTCAAGGACGGGGTCATCGGCGCGACCTCCCAGCAGTACCCCGTGCAGATGGCCGAGCTCGGCGTGAAGGCGATCAAGAAGATCGCCGACGGCGGCAAGGCGCCCGCACCCACCGAGGGCCTGGACTTCTACGACACCGGCGTGCAGCTGGTGACCGACACCCCGGCCGAGGGCCTGGACTCGATCGACACCACCGAGGGCACGGAGCTCTGCTGGGGCTGAGCCCCGGCACCGACCCACCATCCCCACTCGGCCAGGGAGGCCACGTGAGCACCACCAGTCCCACCACCCCCGGCGCGGAGCCCGCAGCTCCGCCCGCCAACACCGCCGCGGAACAGTTCGCCAGGCGCCGGCGCTCGCCGGCGCAGCGCGTCCAGCACGTGCTGCACGCCTACCCAGCGATCAGCCCGCTGCTGGTGCTCGTCGTGTCCTTCCTGGTCTTCACCTACCTCAACCCCAACTTCGGCACGCTGCGCACGCAGTCGCTGATCCTCCAGCAGGTCGCGGTCGTCGCCGCCCTGGCGGTGGGCCAGACGCTGATCATCCTCACCGCCGGCATCGACCTCTCGGTCGGCGCGATCTCGATCCTGGCGATGCTGTTCAGCGCCAAGCTGAGCGCTGACAGCGGCCTGCCCGGTCCGCTGGCGGTGCTCGTCGGCATCGCGGTGGGCACGGCGGCCGGTGCGATCAACGGACTGCTGGTGACCCGGCTGCGGTTGCCACCGTTCATCGTCACGCTCGGGACCCTGTCGGTGTTCACCGCCATGGCGCTGCTCTACTCCAGCGGCCAGAGCGTGCAGGCCAGCGCCATGCCGGACCTGATGGTCTTCACGGGCGAGATCGTCAACCTGGGCGGCCTGCGCATCACCACCGGCGTCTTCATGGTCGTGCTGCTGTACGTCGTGGTCGGGTTCGTCCTCAAGCAGACCACCTGGGGCCGTCACCTGTACGCCGTCGGCAACGACGCCGAGTCCGCCCGCCTGGTCGGCATCTCGGTCAACCGGGTGCTGCTGAGCGTCTACACGCTCGCCGGCCTGATCTACGGCATCACCGCCTGGATCCTGATCGGCCGGGCCGGGGCGGCCAGCCCCAACGCCGCCGCCGACGCCAACCTGGAGTCGATCACCGCGGTGGTCATCGGCGGCACCAGCCTGTTCGGTGGCCGTGGTGCCCTGCTGGGGACGCTGCTCGGCGCCCTCATCGTGGGCTACTTCCGCACCGGTCTCTCGCTGGCCGGCGTCGACGACCAGTGGCGGGTGCTGTCCATCGGCCTGCTCGTCATCATCGCCGTCTCGATCGACCAGTGGATCCGCAAGGTGCGCGCATGAGCGCCCGCCCCGCGTCCGCACCCGTCACCCCGACCCTGGAGGGCCCGTCATGACCACCACCACCCCCGAGGCCGGCACCACGTCGGCGGACGGCCGCACCCCGGTCCTGTCGGCCCGCGGCCTGGTCAAGACCTTCGGCCGCGTCGTCGGCCTGGACGGCGTCGACTTCGACCTCTACCCCGGTGAGGTGCTCGCCATCATCGGCGACAACGGCGCCGGCAAGTCGACGCTGATCAAGGCCGCGACCGGGGCGATCGTGCCCGACGCGGGTGAGGTCCGCCTCGACGGCCAGGTCGTGAACTTCAAGCGGCCCCAGGACGCCCGCGAGGCCGGCATCGAGACCGTCTACCAGACCCTCGCCGTCGCCCCCGCGCTCGACATCGCGGCCAACATGTTCCTGGGCCGTGAGATGCGCCGGTCGGGCCCGCTGGGCTCGGTCCTGCGGATGCTCGACCACAAGGGCATGCGCGAGAGCGCCGGCAAGTCGATGGCCGACCTCGGCATCGGCACGCTCCAGAACATGGCGCAGCCGGTCGAGACGCTCTCGGGCGGCCAGCGCCAGGCCGTCGCCGTGGCGCGTGCCGCGGCGTTCGCCACCAAGCTGATCGTGCTCGACGAGCCGACCGCAGCGCTGGGTGTCAAGGAGACCAACCAGGTGCTCCAGATGATCGAGCGGGTGCGCGACAGCGGCCTGCCGGTCATCCTGATCAGCCACAACATGCCCAACGTGTTCGAGGTCGCCGACCGGATCCACATCCAGCGACTGGGCCGCAGCGCCGGCATCATCACGCCCAAGAGCCACACGCCCAGCGAGGCGGTGGCGATCATGACCGGCGCGACCACGCTGGACGACACCCCGGGCAGCGTCCGGGGCTGAGACCCGCCCCACCTGGCCGCCCTGCTGCGGCGGGCTCACCGGCCGACGGCGTACCCCTGCATCCCGCGGGGGTTCGCCGCGGCCGTGAGCAGCCCCGTCACGGGGTCGCGACCCACGGCGCACATCCGGCCCAGCGACCACGCGCCCTCGCGGGACACGACGTGGCCGCGGGCCTCCAGCCCGGCGAGCACGTCGGGGTCGACCCGGTCCTCGACGGCGAGGGACGCGGGCAGCATGTCCCGGGGGTGGAACGACCCGGGGAAGCTGTCGGTGTGGAACATCGGCGCGTCGATCGCCTCCTGGAGCGAGAGGCCGCCGACCACGTGGCGCAGCAGGAACAGCGACTGCCACTGGTCCTGCTGGTCGCCGCCCGGCGAGCCGCACGCCAGCACGGGCACGCCGTCGCGCAGCACCAGCGTGGGCGTCAACGTGGTGCGCGGCCGGGCGCCGGGCGCCAGCGAGGCCGGGAGGCCCTCGTCGAGCCAGAACATCTGCGACCGGCTGCCCAGGCAGAAGCCGAGCTCGGGGATCGTGGGCGAGGACTGCAGCCAGCCCCCGCTCGGCGTCGCCGAGATCATGTTGCCCCAGCGGTCGACCACGTCGAGGTGGCAGGTGTCACCGCGCGTGGAGCCGTCGCGCTCCACGGTGGGCTCGCCGGTCGTCACGTCGGCGGTGCGGTCGGTCTGCCTCGCCGGCGAGCAGCCGGTGCACGTGGGCGGCCAGCCGGGGCTCGAGGCCCCCGGGTGAGCCCGGCCGGAGCCCGGGGTCGGCGCGCTCGCCCACGAGGGCAGCCCGCTCGGCGACGTACGCCGGGTCGAGCAGCTGGTCGACGGTGATCGGCGCCGCCTCCCCGAACCACGCCTCGCGGTCGGCCATGGCCAGCTTCCAGGTCTCGACGACCGCGTGGACGCCGAGCTCGGTGTCGGGGTCCAGGACGTCGCGGCCGTGGGTCTCCGCGAGCCGGTCCAGCACGGCCAGCACGTGCAGCAGGGCCGGGCCCTGGCCCCACAGCCCGGTCTTGGCGACCTGGACGCCGTGCCACTCCAGCAGCGCCGGCGCCTCCCAGGTCGCGCGGTACGCCGCCAGGTCCGCGCCGCGCACCAGCCCGGGCCGCAGCCGCCCGTCGGCGCCGGGGAACTCCCGGTCGGCGAAGGCCTCGACCGCGTCCGCCACGAAGCCGGTGGCCCACTCCTCGCGCGCCGCCTGCGCCTGGGCCGCGACGTCGTCGCCGGCGGCGGTGGCGGTCGCGACCAGGCGCTCCAGCACCGCGGCGTACGCCGGGTTGGCGAACAGCTCGCCCGCGACCGGCACCGCGCCCCCCGGCAGCCAGACCTCGGCCGAGGTCGGCCACTGCTCGGTGAACAGGTCGCGGACGCGCTCGATGGTCGCGGCGACGCGGGGCAGGAGCGGGTGCCCGTCGCGGGCGTAGTCGACGGCCGGCCCGAGCACGGTGGCCAGCGGCAGCGAGCCGTGGTCGCGCAGCAGCAGCAGCCAGGCGTCGACGGCGCCGGGCACGGCCGAGGCGAGCGGCCCCGAGCCGGGCACGTGGTCCAGCCCCATCGCCGCGAACGCCTCGGGGGTGGCGGCCGCGGGGGCGGGACCCTGGCCGCACAGCACCCGCGGACGCGGGTCGGCGGCGGTGGCGACGATCGCGGGCAGGTCGCCGCCGGGGCCGTTGAGGTGGGGCTCGACGACGTGCAGCACGAAGCCGCCCGCCACCGCGGCGTCGAAGGCGTTGCCGCCGAGCTCGAGCATCCGCATCGCGGCCTGCGAGGCCAGCCAGTGCGTGGAGGAGACCATGCCGAAGCTGCCGGACAGGGTGGGACGGGTGGTGAAGGTGGTCACCGGGCCGAGCCTAGGGAACCGGGTCTGGTCATCGGCCCCCCGGTGGGACAGGCTTCCCCCACCCACCGCTCCCCGGGGAAGGACCCACGATGCGCAGCACCATGCAGGACGTCCAGCTCACCATCGGCATGATCACCCGTCACGGCACCACCGTGCACCGGGACTCCGAGGTCGTGACCGCCACGGCGGACGGCACCCGCTCGATGTCGTACGCCGAGCTCGGCACCCGCGTCGCGCAGCTCGCCGGCGCCCTGCGCGCCCTGGGCATCGACGGCGACCAGCGCGTCGGCACCTTCATGTGGAACAACGCCGAGCACCTCGAGGCCTACCTCGCGGTGCCCTCGATGGGCGCGGTGCTGCACACCCTCAACATCCGGCTGCCCGCCGACCAGCTCGTCTACATCGCCAACCACGCCGAGGACCGGGTGGTCGTCGTCGACGGCTCGCTGGTGCCGCTGCTCGCCCCCCACCTGGGGGAGATGACCACCGTCGAGCACGTGCTGGTGGCCGGCCCGGAGGCGGCCGCGGCCGACCTCGACGCGCTGCGGGCCTCGGGCAAGCAGGTCCACCTGTACGACGAGCTGCTGGCCGCGCAACCGGGGAGCTTCGACTGGCCCGAGCTCGACGAGCGCGACGCCGCGGCGATGTGCTACACCAGCGGCACGACCGGCAACCCCAAGGGCGTGGTGTACAGCCACCGGTCGGCGTACCTGCACTCGATGGCGATCTGGACCGGCACCGTCGCCGGCCTCGACGCCCACTCCCGGGTGCTGCCGATCGTGCCGCAGTTCCACGCCAACGCCTGGGGCCTGGTCTACGCCGCCCTGATGAGCGGCGCCTCGCTGTGCATGCCCGACCGGTGGCTGCAGGCCGAGCCGCTGTGCCGGTTCATGGCGGCCTCGCAGCCGACCGTGTCGGGGGCGGTGCCGACGGTGTGGAACGACGTCCTGGGCTACCTCGACGCCCACCCCGAGGCCAAGCCGGAGTCGCTGGGCCTGATCCTGTGCGGCGGCTCGGCGGTGCCGCTGTCGCTGCAGCAGGGGCTGTGGCGCAAGCACGGCATCGAGGTGCGCCAGGCCTGGGGGATGACCGAGACCTCGCCGGTCGCCTCCGCCGGGCGGCCGCCGCTGGGCGTGGCGGAGGAGACCGACGAGGCGTGGCACTACCGCGGCACCCAGGGTCGGCTGCTGTGCGGCGTGGAGGGCCGGATCGTCTCCGACGCCGGCGAGGTGATGGCCACCGACGGCGCGGCCGTGGGCGAGCTGGAGGTCCGGGGGCCGTGGGTCACCGGCGCCTACTACGAGTCCGACGACCCCGAGGCGGCCGCGAAGTTCCACGACGGCTGGCTGCGCACCGGCGACGTCGGCAAGCTCGACGACCTCGGCTTCATCACGCTCACCGACCGCTCCAAGGACGTCATCAAGTCGGGCGGGGAGTGGATCAGCTCGGTCGACCTCGAGAACGCGCTGATGGCGCACGAGGACGTCGTCGAGGCCGCGGTGGTGGCGATCCCCGACGAGAGGTGGGACGAGCGCCCGCTCGCCTCGGTCGTGGTCCGCGAAGGCGCCACGGTGACGCCCGAGCAGCTGCGCGACTTCCTCGCCACCAGCTTCGCCAAGTGGCAGCTGCCCGACTCCTGGGCCTTCATCGAGCAGGTGCCCCGCACCAGCGTGGGCAAGTTCGACAAGAAGGTCATCCGCAGGTGGTACGCCGACGGCGAGGTCGACGTGGAGCAGGTCTAGCGCACGCCCCAGGTGTAGGTCTGCTTGTGCAGCTCGAGGTAGAGGAACGGCTGGACGGCCGTGACGCCGGCGATCGGCTTGATCCTGGTGACCAGCTCGAGCAGGTGGGCGTCGCTGTTGCCGATCACCTCGACCATCAGGTCGAACCCGCCGGCGGTCAGCACGATGTAGGACACCTCGGGGATCTGCCCCAGCGCGTCGGCGACCACCTTGGGCGGCACGCCGGCCACGGTGATGCCGAGCATGGCCTGCCGGGCGAAGCCCATCTGGAGCGGGTCGGTCACGGCGATGATCTGCAGCAGGCCGGCGTCCTGGAGCCGGGCCACCCGCTGCTCGACCTCGCCCTCGGTCAGCCCGATCTCGTCGGCGATCGAGGCGTACGCCCGCCGCCCGTCGACCTGGAGGGCGCCGATGATGGCCTTGCTGGCAGGGTCCATCTGGGCCTGCGGAGGCCGCGACGACGACGCCGTCGGCGCCCCGTCGGGCACCAGCTCGCCCTTGATCATGCGACCAGTCTCGCACCAGGCCGGTGCGGTGGGGCGGTTTCGCCGGGGCGCGTCAGTGGCCGCCGGTCAGCGGGGCCATCAGCCGGGCGAGCCGGCTGCTGCGTCCGGTGCGCTCCTCCTCGGCATCGGCCAGGGTCATCGCGCGCAGCCCGGCGTTGATGCCCAGCCACCGCAGCGGCTCGGGCTCCCAGCGCCGGCTGCGGTGCTGCACCCAGGGCAGGTGCACCAGGTCGGTGTCGGCGCCGGTGATCAGGTCGGCCAGGGTGCGGCCGGCGAGGTTGGTGGTCGAGACGCCGTCGCCGACGTACCCGCCCGCCCACGCCAGCCCGGTCGCGCGGTCGAGCCCCACCGAGGCGGCCCAGTCGCGGGCGATCGCCAGCGGCCCGCCCCAGCGGTGGGTGAACTGCACCCCGGTGGCGGCGTCGCCGAGCTGGGGGAGCAGCCCGCGCAGGGTGCGCTCGAGGTCGTCGAACACGCGCGGCTCCGCGTCGTACGCCGGGTCGACGCGGCTGCCGAAGTGGTACGGCGCCCCGCGGCCGCCGAAGGCCAGCCGGCCGTCGGCGGTGCGCTGGCCGTAGATGATCAGGTGCCGGGCGTCGGTGAAGGTGGGACGGTCGGCCAGGCCGATCCGCGCCCAGGTGGCCTCGTCGAGCGGCTCGGTGGCCACCATCAGGGAGTACACCGGCACCACGGCGCGCGGCGCGAGCCGGTCGGTCCACCCCTCGGTGGCGCGCACCACGTGGGAGGCGCGCACGGTGCCGTGGTCGGTCTCGACCCGGCCGGGGGTGATCCGGGTGACCCGCGTCCGCTCGTGCACCCGGACGCCGCCCGCCTCGACCACGCGCGCCAGGCCGCGCACCAGCCGGGCGGGGTGGACGGCCGCGCAGTGCGGGGTGAAGGTGCCGCCGAGCACGCCGTCGGCGTCGAGCATCGAGCGCGCCTCGGACGCCGTGAGCAGCCGCTCGTCCTCGTCGGTGAACCGGCGGGCGTGGGCGGTGGCGACGTCGGCGCGCAGCCGGGCCAGCTGCACGGGGGAGCGGGCCAGGGTGACGGTGCCGCCGCGGTGCTGGTGGGCGGCGATCCCCTCGGCGTCGGCGACGCGGACCACCTCGCGGACGGTCTCCTGCATCGCGCGGTGCTGCCGCAGCGCCCCGTCGGCGCCGCCGGCCGCGACCAGCGCGTCCCAGGAGGTGGGGAACAGCGCGCTGCACCAGCCGCCGTTGCGGCCCGAGGCGCCGAACCCGGCGATCTCCTGCTCCAGGACGACCACGCGCAGCGTCGGGTCGGCGCGGGTCAGGTAGTACGCCGTCCAGAGACCGGTCAGACCGGCCCCGACGACGACCACGTCGGCGTCGGCGTCGCCCGGCAGCGAGGGGCGGGGCAGCAGCGGCTCCTCGAGCGTGGCGTGCCACAGCGAGAGGTCGCGATAGGAGGACGGGGACGACGGGGACGACGGGGTGGACGTCACCTCAGCGCACCCCCCACGAGTAGGTCTGCTTGGCGAGCTTGAGGTACATGAACGTCTCGGTCGACCGGACCCCCGGGACGGCGCGCATCCGACGGGCGACGAGGTCGAGCAGCTCCTCGTCGCTGGCGCTGACCACCTCGCAGAGCACGTCGTAGCCGCCCGCCGTCATCACCACGTAGATGATCTCGTCGACCTGGGCGAGGGCGTCGGCCACCGGCTGCACCGCCCCGTCGACGTGGATGCCGACCATCGCCTGGCGGCCGAACCCGAGCTGGAGCGGGTCGGTGACCGCCACGATCTGCATCACCCCGGCCTCGGTGAGCCGCTGCACCCGCTGCCGCACCGCGGCCTCGGAGAGGCCGACGGCCTTGCCGATGGCGGCGTAGGAGCGGCGACCGTCCTGCTGCAGCTGCTCGATGATCGACTTGGAGACCTCGTCGATCAGACCGTTCCCCCGGCTCACGGGCCTGTCCGTCATGGGGCCATGGTGTCGCCCGGTCGCAGCCACGGCAAGCGCAGAACGCCTCATTCCGTGCCCCGGGGTCGTTCGTTGTGACGTTTCCGTGGCAATCGTGTGTCGCCACGACGGAATCCCTTGTCACTGGCCGTGTCCCCGTGTGAAGGTGTGCCGCGGACGACGAGGAGGACTGCGTGGCAGGCAACCGAGTGGCGAGCGGCGGTGGGGCCAGGGGCCCGCTGTCGCGGCGTACGTTCCTCAAGGCCGGGGGTGCCAGCGCGTTCGCGCTGGGCAGCGTCGCGGTGCTGCCGCTGTTCGGCGCGCCGTCGGCGGTCCAGGACCCGCGGACGTGCCGCGCGTCCGACGTCTCGGCGCGGGCCAAGCAGCTGATCGTGTCCAACTGGCCGGCCTACATCGACCCGCCGGAGGAGGACTACGTCAGCACCCTCCAGCTGTTCGAGGAGCAGACCGGCGTCAAGGTCGACTACACCGACGACGTCAGCGACAACGCCGAGTTCTTCGCCAAGGTGCGCAACCAGCTCGGCGACTGCCAGGCCGTGGACCGCGACGTCATGGTGCTGACCGACTGGATGGCCGCGCGGATGATCGGCCTCGGCTGGGTGCAGCCGCTGGAGCGCAGCAAGGTCCAGAACCTCCACGACAACCTGATCCCCGCGCTGCGCGACCGCGCCTGGGACCCCGACCGCACCTACTCGGCCCCGTGGCAGAGCGGCCTGACCGGCATCGCCTACAACGCCAAGCTGACCAAGGAGGTCGGCAGCTTCGAGGCGCTGCTGACCCGCCCGGACCTCAAGGGCAAGGTCACGCTGCTCTCGGAGATGCGCGACACGATGGCCTTCGTCATCAAGGTGAGCGGCGCCGACCCCGACGACTTCACCGAGGACCAGTGGCAGGACGGCCTGGACTACCTGCGCAAGGTGGTCCGCAGCGGTCAGGTCCGCGCCTTCACCGGCAACGAGTACATCCAGGACCTCACCGCCGGCAACATCGTGGCCTGCGAGGCCTGGTCCGGCGACGTGATCCAGGCCCAGTTCGAGAACCCCGACATCAAGTTCGTGGTGCCCGAGGAGGGGCTGAACCTCTGGAGCGACAACATGCTGGTGCCCAACAAGGCCCAGCACCAGGACAACGCCGAGTCCTGGATCGACTTCTACTACGACCCCAAGAACGCCGCCCAGCTCGCGGCGTGGGTCAACTACATCTGTCCGGTCGAGGGCGCCCGCGAGGAGATGGAGAAGATCGACGACTCGCTGGTCGACAACCGGCTGATCTTCCCCACCGAGGAGGAGCTCGCCGACACCTTCGACTTCATGGCCCTCGACGAGCGACAGAACCAGCAGTACGAAGGAGAGTGGTCCGATGTCACAGGTGGCTGAGGCCCCGGCGTACGACGGGAGCGCGGAGGGTGCGGGCAGCGGGCTCCACCTGCGCAGCCTGACCAAGGAGTTCGCCAGCTTCACCGCGGTGAAGTCGCTCGACCTGGACATCCCCAGCGGCTCGTTCTTCGCGCTGCTCGGCCCCTCGGGCTGCGGCAAGACGACCACGCTGCGGATGGTGGCCGGCCTGGAGACGCCGACCTCGGGGACGATCACGCTGGGGGAGCGGGAGATCACCTGGGAGAAGCCCTACCGGCGCCCGGTCAACACCGTGTTCCAGAACTACGCGCTGTTCCCCCACCTCGACATCTTCGAGAACATCGCCTTCGGGCTGCGGCGGCGCAAGCGCTCGGACGTGAAGCCGGCCGTGGAGGAGATGCTCGCGCTCGTCGAGCTGGAGTCGCAGGCCCGCAAGAAGCCGGCCCAGCTCTCCGGCGGCCAGCAGCAGCGGGTGGCGCTGGCCCGCGCGCTGATCAACAACCCCGAGGTGCTGCTGCTCGACGAGCCGCTCGGCGCGCTCGACCTCAAGCTGCGCCGCTCGATGCAGATCGAGATCAAGCGGATCCAGACCGAGGTCGGGCTGACCTTCGTCCACGTCACCCACGACCAGGAGGAGGCCATGACCATGGCCGACACCGTCGCGGTGATGAACGCCGGCGTGATCGAGCAGATGGGCGCCCCGGCCGAGCTCTACGAGAACCCCCGCACCACGTTCGTGGCCAACTTCCTGGGCCAGTCCAACCTGATCGAGGGCGCCGTGGCCGGGCGTGAGGGCGACGTGGTCAGGGTCGACATGCACGGCACGGTCGTCTCGGTGCCCAGCGCGCGCGCCCACCTCGAGACCTCCGCGGGCCACCGCGCCTGGGTCGGCATCCGGCCGGAGAAGGTGCTGATCGCCGAGGTCGGCGACGTCATCGACGCCCCCGGCAACGTCATCCCCGGCGGGGTGATCAGCGACGTCAGCTTCGTCGGTGTCTCCACGCAGTACCTCGTCCGGATGCCCTGGGGCCAGGAGCTCCAGGTGTTCGAGCAGAACACCGGTCGCCGCCGGCTGTTCCGCACCGGCGAGCAGGTCGACGTCTCGTGGCGACCCGACTACGCCTTCCTGCTCGACCACGACCAGGACGCCTCGGCGGGGATCGACCGGTCGGACCTGCCGTCGTGACCGCCACCGCGACGCGGCCCACCGGGTCGCCCGCCCCGGCGCCCGCGGCGTCCCCGCCCGCGAGGCGTCCCCGGCGCAACCGGACCGGCTACTGGCTGCTGCTGCCCGGCGCGCTGTGGCTCGCGGTCTTCTTCGTGGTGCCGTTCTACTCGCTGCTGGCCACCAGCCTCTACGACCCGGGCGGGTCGGTGCTCGAGGGCTACGAGATGTCGTGGGCGTTCGGCAACTACGTCACGGCCGTGCAGGAGTACTGGCGCCCGCTGGTCCGCTCGCTCTGGTACGGCGCGGTGGCGACCGCCATCTGCCTGGTGCTCGGCTACGTCCTGGCGTACGCCATCGCGTTCAAGGCCGGGCGCTGGAAGAACCTGATGCTGATCCTGGTGATCGCGCCGTTCTTCACCAGCTTCCTGGTGCGCACGCTGTCGTGGAAGCTGCTGCTGCGCGACGACGGGTTCGTCGTCGACACCCTCCAGTTCCTGCACGTGCTGGGGGCCGACGGCCGGCTGCTGGCCACGCCGGTGGCCGTCATCGCCGGCCTGGTCTACAACTTCCTGCCGTTCATGGTGCTGCCGCTCTACGCCAGCATCGACAAGATCGACCCGCGCCTGATCGAGGCGGCCGGCGACCTCTACGCCCGCCCGATCGTCGGCTTCTTCCGCGTCACCTGGCCGCTGTCGCTGCCCGGCGTGGTCTCCGGCACGCTGCTCACCTTCATCCCGGCGGTGGGCGACTACATCAACGCCCAGCTGCTCGGCAGCCCCGGCCAGCGGATGATCGGCAACGTCATCCAGAACCTGTTCACCGACGCGGGCGACTACCCGGTCGCGGGGGCGCTGTCGGTGATGCTGATGCTGCTCATCCTGGTGCTGGTCCTGGTCTACGTGCGCCGCGCGGGGACGGAGGAGCTGCTGTGAACGGTCCCCTCCAGCGCCTCGGCCGGTGGGTCGGGTCGCACCTCGTGCTCGCCGGCGGCCTGCTGGTGCTGCTCTACATGTTCGTGCCGATCTTCGTCGTGGTCCTGATGAGCTTCAACGACCCCGACAGCCGGCTGATCTACCGCTTCGACGGGTTCACCCTGAAGAACTGGGCCAACCCGTGCGCCGCCGACGGCATGTGCGGCGCGCTCAGCCGCAGCATCCAGATCGGCCTGCTGGCCACGGTGGTGGCCACGCTGCTCGGCACGCTGATGGCGTTCGCGCTGGTGCGGCACCGCTTCCACGGCCGCAGCGCCGCCAACCTCGGCATCTTCCTGCCGATGGCCTCGCCCGAGATCGTGATGGGCTCCTCGCTGCTGGCGCTGTTCGTCTCCGCGGGCTTCGGCGGTCGGCTGGGCTTCTGGACCATCCTGATCGCCCACATCATGTTCTGCCTGTCCTTCGTCGTGGTGACCGTGCGGGCCCGGCTGGCCGGGCTCGACGACAACCTGGAGCAGGCGGCGATGGACCTCTACGCCACCGAGGTGCAGACCTTCCGCCGGATCACGCTGCCGCTGGTGTTCCCGGGCATCCTGGGCGCCGCGCTGCTGTCGTTCTCGCTGTCCTTCGACGACTTCATCATCACCAACCTCAACGCCGGCAACACGACCACGTTCCCGATGTACGTCTGGGGCGTCGCGCAGCGCGGCGTACCGATGCAGGTGAACGTGGTCGGCACCGTGATGTTCCTGGTCTCGGTGGTCATCGTGGTCGGTGTCGAGGTGCGTCGGCGACGGCAGGAGCGGGCGCTGGCGGCGTGATCGCCCCCTCCGTCGTCACCGACGCGCTGCGCGACGCCCGGCCCGGCGCGTACTGGCTCGACGACCCCGCCCGGCCCGAGCAGCTGCCCGGCCTCGACGGCCCCGCGGCCGCCGACCTGGTGGTGGTCGGCGGCGGCTACCTCGGCCTGTGGACCGCGCTGCGGGCGGTCGAGCGCGACCCCGGCCGCTCGGTGCTGGTGCTGGAGGCGGCCACCTGCGGCCACGCCGCGAGCGGGCGCAACGGCGGCTTCTGCGAGTCGAGCCTGACCCACGGCTTCGGCAACGGCACCGCCCGCTGGCCCGACGAGATGGAGGAGCTGCTCCGGCTCGGCCACGAGAACCTCGACGGCATCGAGGCCACCGTGGCGGCGTACGGCATCGACTGCGACTTCCGCCGCACCGGGTCGCTCGCGATCGCCGACCAGCCGCACCAGGTGGAGTGGCTGCGCGGCGAGCACGCCGCGATGCAGTCGATGGGGCAGGAGGTCACGTGGCTCGACCAGCCCGAGCTGCGGTCGCGCATCGCCACGGCCACCGGCCTCGCCGCCTTCCACGACCCGGGCTCGGCCATGCTCGAGCCGGCCCGGCTGGCCTGGGGCCTGCGCGCGGCCTGCGAGTCGCGCGACGTACGCATCTGCGAGGGCACCCGGGTCGACGACCTCGCCCCCTCCGGCTCCGGCGTCACCCTGGCCACGTCCGCCGGCCCGGTGGCGGCCCGTCAGGTGGTGCTGGCGACCAACGCCTACCCCTCGCTGCTGCGGCGGCTGCGGCTGATGACGGTGCCGGTCTACGACTACGTGCTGATGACCGAGCCGCTGACCACGGCGCAGCGCGACGCGATCGGCTGGCACGGCCGCGAGGGCTACTCCGACGCGGGCAACCAGTTCATCTACGCGCGCACCACCCGCGACGGCCGGATCCTGTGGGGCGGGTACGACGCGATCTACCACTACGGCAGCGGGATGGGCCCGGCGTACGACCACCGCGCGGCGACGTACGAGACCCTCGCGGAGCGTTTCTTCACCGTCTTCCCCCAGCTCGCGGGTCGCGACGCCGTGGACGGGGGAGTGCGCTTCAGCCACCGCTGGGGCGGCGTCATCGACACCTGCACCCGCTTCGCCGCCTTCTACGGCACCGCGATGAAGGGCCGGGTGGCGTACGCCGCCGGCTTCACCGGCCTCGGCGTGGGCGCCACCCGCTTTGCCGGCGACGTCGTCCTCGACCTGCTCGGTGGCCTCGACACCCCCCGCACCCGCCTGGAGATGGTGCGCACCAAGCCGCTCCCGTTCCCTCCCGAGCCGATCCGCTGGGTCGGCATCGAGGCCACCCGCCGCTCCCTCGCCGCGGCGGACGCCAACGGCGGCCGGGAGAACCTGTGGCTCAGGGCCACGGGCGCGCTGGGGCTGGGGTTCGACAGCTGAGGGTGTCGTCGCCGCCCTACGATGCGCGCGTGGAGCACACGGGACCGGCCACCTGGCCGCTGGGCGCTCTGGCCCTGGGCGTGGCGGTCGTGGGGATGCTCCTGTCGTGGACGTACTTCCTCAGCCCGCTGGCCTACGTCGCCGCCGTCGTCGCCGTGCCGCTCGGCATGCTGGCGCGGACCGACGTCGTGACACCCTCACACCGGGTGACTTTCAAGCCGATTGGCGGACGCTGTCTCGGTTGAAGTGATGAACCGCTGCTGCGCCAGTGGCAACGACCACCATCGCCGCACCGATCCATTGCCGGTCAGTCAGCCGTTCCCCGACAAGGTAGCCAGCGGCGATCCCGAAGACAGGGATCATGGGGAAAAGGCTTCCGGCGACCGAGGCCGGGACACCTCGCAGGCCGCTGATGAAGAACCAGAACGCGAGGCCGTAGTAGACCGTGCCGGAAAGCGCCGCGAGGCCCCAGGTCGCGAGCTCAGCGGGCATTCCGAGCTGTGTGAGCCCCAGGGCCCACATCACACCTCCGAGCACCGCCGCGAAACACGACGCGGCGCCCTGCTGCACCAGAACGACCTCCAGCGAGCCGTCGTCGAGGAGGAGACGGCGTGTCAGCACGGTGTAGAACGCGCACGCTGAGACCGCACCCACCGTGAGGCCGATCCCGATCCCATCGCCCGATGCGCCCGGCCGATACAGAATCAGCAGCACGCCGACCAGCGCGATCGCCACGCCGATCATCGTGGCGGCCGCAATGCGTTCCCGCAGGAGAAGGGCAGCCAGCAACATGACGAGCACGGGCTCAGTTGCCCAGAGGAGCACTGACAGGCTCGCGGTGATCGTCACCAAGCCGAATAGCCCGAGCGCGTAGGCGAGACCGGGGTTGAGCACGCCCAGGAGTGCCAGCCGTCCAAGAGTGGGCGACCACGTGGGGCGCTTTCCGAGCACGAGTGCACCAAGCCCCAGCAACAGGGTGCTGGCGGTGAGTTCGATGACGAGCAGCGTCAGCGGGGCGACGCCCCGGTCGAGTACCTGCTTGCTGAGTACCGTGCCGCAACCCCAACATGCAGTGGCGGACACGATGAAGAAGGCATGACGGAACGACGTGCTTGCTGGCATGACTGTGACTCCGTTGTGCGGAACGTCGGGAGAGAAGGACGGGCCGAGGGGCGAATCAGCCGTCAGCGAGCGTGATCTTCGTCGTCACAGCGGTCGTAGGCAGGCAGTCGGCAGCCCCTTCCGACGCCACCAAGCATGCCCATCCGTCCATGCTAGTCACGACGTTGACGTGTGACAGTCCACAGACCGTCCGCTTCTCGCAGCGATCTGCGGACGGCAGGTTGTGAAAGAGCCGGTGCAGGAGCTGGCTCGCACCAGAAGAGCGGCTCAGGCCCCGTCGCCACCGTCATCTGCAACCTGGCCACGCTCCGCCTCCCGTCACTCCCGCCGGTGGAACCTGACCGACCCGTCCGGCATCCGCTCGTGGCGGAACGACGGGTCGTGGACGCGGCGGTGGTGGTGGCCGCACAGCAGCCGCAGGTTGTGCTGGTCGGTGTCGCCGCCCTCGGACCAGGGGACGTCGTGGTGGAGGTGGCACAGCGCAGGCGGGGCGTCGCAGCCCTGGGCGGTGCAGTGGCCGTCACGGAGCTGGGCTGCGATGCGCTGGTGCTTGGTGGCGTAGCGGCGCTCACGGCCGAGGTCGAGCGGGACCGACGAGCCGCCGAGGACGGCCGGGATCACCCCGGCCGAGCAAGCCAGACGACGGGCCTCGGCTGCGGTGAGGCGACCGCCGGTGTCCAGGGTGGCGACGCCGGCCGCGTCGAGGCGGGCGGTGAGCTGCTCGAGCGTCATGGTGACCACCACGGTCGCGCTGCAGCCGCCGGCGGTGGGCAGGCTGTCGGCCGGGATGCGCTCGATCAGCTCGGTCAGCGCGACGCCGTGGCGCACGGGCAGCGGCCGGTCGTCGTCGGCGGGGGCGTCGGGGCGCGTCGGCGAGGCCAGCGCGTGGATCATCTTGGCCAGCATCTGGCCGTGACGGGCGGGGATCCGGAACCGGCCGTGGCAGGTGCCCTGGTCGTCCTCGCGCATCGTCAACGTCGTACGCCGGGCGGCAGCCTGCTCCTCGGCCTCGAGCAGCCGCCCCTCGATCTCGTCGGCCCGCTCGGGGGCGATGACCTCGAACAGCCGGTCGCCCAGCACGCGCAGCGCCTTCGCGTCGTGGTCGTAGGCCTGGACGATCATCCAGACCTCGGCCTCCAGCCGCTGCTCGAGACTCACCGCGAGCTCACCGCTCGTGGGCAGCAGGTCGAGCGCCGCGGCGATGACACGGGCCTGGTCGGTGCTGACCCAGCCGTGGCCGTGGGCGTCGCGCAGGGCACCGTGAGCCTCGAGCGCCTCCGCCAGCCGCAGGTCGGCGCGCGCGGCGGCCCGGCGCTGCCGGGTCTCGACGGCGACCCAGTCGGCGGCGGAACGGGCACCGGAGTCCTCCGTCGCACCGGACCGCTCGGCCTCGCCGAGGACCTGCAGCCGCAGCGCGTCGAGCTGGGCCTGGGCGACGGCCAGGTCGGTCAGCACGCGACGCTGCTCGGCCGGCGTCATCGCCCACACCGGCCGGGCCGAGGGCCGGTCGAGCTCGTCGAGCCGGGTGCGCAGCCGCTCGACGAACACGGCGACCGGGTGGGTCGTCACGATCTCGTCGGCGGGGGTGCTCATGGATCCATCCAAGCACCGAGCACCGACAACCCGCGGACGCCCGAGATGCCCCTGACCTGCGGTCCTGCGTGCAGAGCGGGGCCGGCCCGAGTCCGGGCCGAGGGCCTACAGGCCGGTCAGCTTGGGGTAGGGGCTGGTGATCCGGACCCGACGACCCGCGAAGTCGACGGTGACCGCAGAGGCCTCGACGTTGACGATGCGTCCCAGGCCGTATGCGTCGTGGGTGACCCGGTCGTCGACCTCGAAGACCTCGACCACCTGCTCCACGGGCGCGGCGAAGGGGCTGTTGGGCAGGTGGCGGCGACGTGCGGGAGAGGAAGTCATCACCTCCAGTATGCCGGTCCGACACGCCGAGAGCCGCATCGTGCGGGCCTTACGTCGTACGTCAGCCCAGCCCGGCGACCCGGTCGGGCGTGGGTCAGGGTGCCGGGCGGGTGGTCTCGACAGGCTCGACCGGCGAGCGGGCTCGACCGACGAACAGGCCCGACGAGCGTCCGTCAGCAGCAGCGCGGCTGCGTGCCGTTCTCGCGGTCGTCGTCGCGGTGCCGCTCGAAGGCCCGCCGGCTCATCGGCTCGGTGCCCTCGCGGGCGCAGCGCTCGACGTACCGGTCCCACTTCGACTCGCCGCTCAGCTCGCGGGCGTACCAGCGCACCCCGGCCAGGGCCCGCCGGAGCGGACCCTGACCGGTGGGTGCGACGTGGTCGGACGGGGTGGTCATCGGTGGTGTCCGCCTCCGACCGGCTCGCCACGGGAGGACTCCCACTCGGCGACGGCCCGCTTCTCCTCCGCCGTGGCGAAGAAGTCGGTGGGCGCCACGATCCGGGACGGGTGGTGCTCGACCTCGGTGGTCGGCAGCGTCCCGGCGCGGGCGGCCCTGACCCAGATGACGACCGCGTTGGCCAGGATCACGAGGACCAGCACCGCGAAGCTCGCCTGGAGCACGCCGTTGACCGTGGAGTTGGTGATGATCGTGCCCATCTGCGAGGCGTCGGTGGCCGGGGCCAGCACCTCGCCAGCGTCCCGGGCGGTGCGGTAGCGGTCGGCCTGGGCGAAGTAGCCGATGGCCGGGTTGTCGGAGAGCACCTTCTGGTAGCTCGCCGTCATGGTGGTCACCAGGTCCCATGCCAGGGGCACCGCGGGCACCCAGACGTACTTCCACCAGCCGTGCTTGCAGAACAGCGTCACGCACAGCGTCAGCGCGATCGCCGCGAGCAGCTGGTTGGCGATGCCGAACAGGGGGAACAGCTGGTTGATGCCGCCGAGCGGGTCGGTGACCCCGACGTAGAGCATGTAGCCCCAGGCGCCGACCGTGAGGGCCGAGGCCATCCAGGCCGCCGGCTTCCACGAGGTGTCGCCGAACCTGGGCCACACGTTGCCGATGGTGTCCTGCAGCATGAAGCGGCCCACGCGGGTGCCGGCGTCGACGGCGGTGAGGATGAACAGCGCCTCGAACATGATCGCGAAGTGGTACCAGAACGCGGCCAGGCCGCCGCCGAACGCCTGGCTGAAGACCTGGGAGATGCCCAGGGCCAGCGTCGGTGCTCCGCCGGTGCGGGAGACCAGCTCTTCCTCGACCGCGGCCGAGGCGGCGGTGAGCTGGTCGGGGGTGATCGTGAACCCGAGCGTGCGCACGAACTCCGAAGCGCCCTCCACGGTGCCGCCGGTGACGCCGGCGGGTGCGTTGATGGCGAAGTAGAGACCCTGGTCGATCACGCTGGCTGCGATCAGCGCGGAGATGGCCACGAAGGACTCCATCAGCATGCCGCCGTACCCGATCATCCGGACGTGGCTCTCCTTGGCCAGCAGCTTGGGGGTCGTCCCGGAGGCGATCAGCGCGTGGAAGCCCGACAGCGCACCGCACGCGATGGTGATGAACAGGAACGGGAACAACGACCCCGCGAAGACCGGGCCGTCGCCGTCGAGGGCGAAGGAGGTCACCGCCTCGTTCTCCAGCACCGGGCGGGCCAGGATGAGACCGACCGCCAGCAGCGCGATGACCCCGATCTTCATGAACGTGGAGAGGTAGTCGCGGGGCGTCAGCAGCATCCAGACCGGCAGGATCGAGGCGACGAAGCCGTAGACGACGAGAGCGAGGGTGAGCGTCTCCTTCGACAGCGTCAGGGTGTCGCCCAACGCGCTCGACTCGACGTAGCCGCCTCCGACGATGGCCAGCAGCAGCAGCGCCACGCCGATGCCGGTGACCTCCAGGACGCGCCCGGGACGGATGAAGCGCAGGTAGAAGCCCATGAACAGTGCGATCGGGATGGTGAGGCCGATGGAGAAGACGCCCCAGGGCGAGTCGGCCAGCGCGTTCACGACGACCAGGGCGAGCACCGCCAGGATGATGATCATGATGGCGAAGACGGCGATCAGCGCCGCGACGCCACCCACGACGCCGATCTCCTCACGCACCATCTGGCCCAGGCTCTTGGCGTCACGTCGCATGGACAGGAAGAGCGTGACCATGTCTTGGACCGCACCGGCGAAGATGACGCCGACGACGATCCAGATGGTGCCGGGCAGGTAGCCCATCTGCGCCGCCAGCACCGGGCCGACCAGCGGCCCCGCGCCGGCGATGGCGGCGAAGTGGTGCCCGAAGAGCACCCGGCGGTCGGTGACGTCGAAGTCGTTGCCGTTCTGCAGCCGCTCCGCGGGCGTCGCCCGGGTGTCGTCGAGCCGCAGCACCCGGCGGGCGATGAAGCGGGAGTAGAACCGGTAGGCGATGAGGTAGGACGACAGCGCCGCGAACAGCATCCACAGCGCCGAGACGTCCTCGCCGCGGCTCAGGGCCAGGACGGCCCAGCAGGTGGCGCCGACCAGCGCGACCACGGTCCAGATCGCGATCGACCTGGGGGAGGGCCGGCGGCTGCGCTCGGGCGGTGGCCCGTCGGCGCGACGCGTGGTGGTGGACGTGGACATGGGGCAGCCTCCCGGTGGCGGTCCGTCGTGAGCGGGACCAGGCTAGCCCCGGGTGACCGTCGTCACGACGTCCGCCGGACGCCGCCGGCCGGGTTGTTGTGCGACCGTGACCCCGGGCAGTGGTCTCGACAGGCTCGACCGACGAACCAGGCCATTCGTCGGTCGAGCCTGTCGAGACCTGCCTACAGCCGGTTCCAGGCCTCGGTGAGCACCGAGCGCAGCGTGGACTCCATCTCGTCGAAGTGCGACTGGTCGCAGATCAGCGGGGGAGCGAGCTGGACGACCGGGTCGCCGCGGTCGTCGGCCCGGCAGTAGAGGCCGGCCTCGAAGAGGGCACCGGAGAGGAACCCGCGCAGCAGCCGCTCGGACTCCGCGTCGTCGAAGGTCTCCTTGGTCGCCTTGTCCTTGACCAGCTCGATGCCGTAGAAGTACCCGTCGCCGCGGACGTCGCCGACGATGGGCAGGTCCTTGAGCTTCTCCAGGGTGGCGCGCAGGTCGCCCTCGGTGGCGAGCACGTGCTCGTTGAGCTGCTCGCGCTCGAAGATGTCGAGGTTGGTCATCGCCACGGCGGTGGAGACCGGGTGACCGCCGAAGGTGTAGCCGTGGGCGAAGGAGGTGTCGCCCTTGCTGAACGGCTCGAACAGCCGGTCGGTGGCGATCATCGCGCCGAGCGGGGAGTAGCCCGAGGTGAGGCCCTTGGCGCAGGTGATGATGTCGGGCTGGTAGCCGTAGCGCTCGGCGGCGAACATGTGGCCGAGCCGGCCGAAGGCGCAGATGACCTCGTCGCTGACCAGCAGCACGTCGTACTCGTCGCAGATCTCGCGGACGCGCTGGAAGTAGCCGGGCGGGGGCGGGAAGCAGCCGCCGGAGTTCTGCACCGGCTCCAGGAACACCGCGGCCACGGTGTCGGGGCCCTCGAACTCGATCGCCTCGGCGATGCGGTCGGCACACCAGCGGCCGAACTGCTCGGCGTCGTCGGGGTTGCCGAGGTAGGAGGTCTCCTCGGCGCGGTAGAGGTTGGTGTTGGGCACCCGGAAGGTCGAGGGCACCAGCGGCTCGAACGGCGCCTTCATCCCCGGCAGGCCGGTGATCGACAGCGCGCCCTGCGGGGTGCCGTGGTAGGCGATGGCGCGGCTGATCACCTTGTGCTTGGTGGGCTTGCCGGTCAGCTTGAAGTACTGCTTGGCCAGCTTCCAGGCCGACTCGACGGCCTCGCCGCCGCCGGTGGTGAAGAAGACCTTGTTGAGGTCGCCGGGGGCGTACGCCGCCACCCGCGCGGCCAGGTCGATGGCGCTGGGGTGGGCGTAGGACCACAGCGGGAAGAAGGCGAGCTCGGCGGCCTGCTTGGCAGCGGCCTCCGCGAGCTCGGTGCGGCCGTGGCCGGCCTGCACCACGAACAGGCCGGCGAGGCCGTCGAGGTACTTCTTGCCGTTCGAGTCCCAGATGTAGGCGCCGTCACCGCGGACGATCGTCGGGACCTGGTGGGTGTCGTAGGTGGAGTGCCGGGTGAAGTGCATCCACAGGTGGTCCTTGGCGGCCTGCTGGCGCGTCGCGTCGGTCAGGGGCTCGTTCATCGGTATCGGCCTTCGATCGTGAGGAGCGTCGTACGACGCCCATGACTGCGCCAGTCTGCTCCTCAACCGGGGGCGTGGCAAACGAAATCACGGTGAAACCTGACGACTTCGACCGGATCCACCGTTGAAGTGGTCGCAGACCTACCGAATCCGTTGTGCGCTCACTACTGTGCCACCCATGGCTGAGACCCACTCCGGAGACGGGGCCGGCACCCGGTTCCGCAACGTGATCAACGGCGAGCTCGTCGACGCGGCGTCGGGGGAGACCTACGACGTCGTCGACCCGACCACCGGCGAGTCCTACGCGACCGCGCCGAGGTCGGGCGGGGAGGACCTCGACCGGGCGTACGCCGCCGCGGACGCGGCCTTCGAGGGCTGGGGGTACGCCACCCCGCAGGAGCGCTCCCACAGGCTGCTCGACCTCGCCGCGGCCATCGAGTCGCGGATCGAGGAGATCAACGCGGTCGAGTGCAAGGACACCGGCAAGCCCCTCCAGGTCACGATGGCGGAGGAGATGCCCTACGCCTCGGACCACTTCAAGTTCTTCGCGGGCGCGGCGCGGACGCTCAACGGCATCTCGGCCGGCGAGTACCTCCCCGACCACACCTCGTGGGTACGCCGCGAGCCGATCGGCGTCGTGGGCCAGGTGACGCCCTGGAACTACCCGCTGCTGATGATGATCTGGAAGGTCGCCCCGGCGCTGGCGGCCGGCAACACGGTGGTGCTCAAGCCCTCCGACACCACCCCGGCCTCCTCCACGCTTGCTCGCCGAGATCGCGGCCGGAGTCCTGCCGCCCGGCGTGCTCAACGTGGTGTGCGGCGACCGCGAGACCGGCCGCGCGCTGGTCGAGCACCCGACGCCGCAGATGGTCGCCATCACCGGCTCGGTCCGCGCCGGCATGCAGGTCGCGGAGTCCGCCTCGCGCGACCTCAAGCGGGTGCACCTCGAGCTGGGCGGCAAGGCGCCGGTCGTGGTCTTCGACGACGCCGACGTCGCCGCGGCGGCCGAGGGCATCGCCGGCGCGGGCCTGTTCAACGCCGGCCAGGACTGCACCGCCGCCACCCGGGTGCTCGTCCAGGCCGGCATCCACGACGAGTTCGTGGCGGCGCTCGCGGAGGCCGCGCGGGGGATGCCGACCGGGCAGCCCGACGCGGAGGGCACCTACTACGGCCCGCTCAACAACGAGAACCAGCTCGCCCACGTCACCGGGATGGTCGACCGGCTGCCCGACCACGCCAGCGTCGTCACCGGCGGCACCCGCCACGGCGACCGGGGCTACTTCTACGACCCCACCGTGCTCTCCGGCCTCCAGCAGACCGACGAGCAGGTGCAGAGCGAGATCTTCGGCCCGGTCATGACGGTCCAGAAGTTCACCGACGAGGCCGAGGCGCTGCGGTGGGCCAACGACGTGAAGTACGGCCTGGCCTCCTCGGTCTGGACCCGCGACCACGCCCGCGCGCTGCGCGTCTCGCGCCGCCTCGACTTCGGCGCGGTGTGGATCAACACCCACATCCCGTTCGTCAGCGAGATGCCGCACGGCGGCTTCAAGCACAGCGGCTACGGCAAGGACCTCTCCATGTACGGCTTCGAGGACTACACCCGGATCAAGCACGTGATGAGCTACACCGGTGAGTGACCGGGTCTCGACAGGCTCGACCGGCGACGGCTCGACCGGCGAGCTCGCCCGACGGCCCCGATGCGGATCCTGCTCGTCGGGGCCGGGGGAGTGGGGTCGGCGTTCACCGCGATCGCCGCGCGCCGCGACTTCTTCGAGCTCTGCGTGGTCAGCGACTACTCCGCCGAGCGTGCCGAGCGGGCCGTGGCGGCGCTGGCCGGCGACAGCCGGTTCGTGGCCGACCGGGTCGACGCCTCCGACGCGACCGCCGTCGCCGAGCTCGCCCGCACCCACGCGGTGACGCACGTGATGAACGCCGTCGACCCGGTGTTCACCATGACCGTCTTCGAGGGGGCGGCCGCCGCCGGGGCGGACTACCTCGACATGGCGATGAGCCTGTCGCGGCCGCACCTCGAGCACCCCTACGAGCAGACCGGCATCAAGCTGGGCGACGAGCAGTTCGCCGTGGCCGACCAGTGGGAGCGCGAGGGGCGGCTGGCCCTGGTCGGCATCGGCGTGGAGCCGGGGCTCTCCGACGTGTTCGCGCGGTACGCCGCGGACCACCTGTTCCGCGAGATCGACGAGCTCGGCACCCGCGACGGCGCCAACCTGGTGGTGACCGACGACGACGGCCACGAGGTGTTCGCGCCGTCGTTCTCGATGTGGACCACGATCGAGGAGTGCCTCAACCCCCCGGTGGTCTGGGAGCGCGACCGCGGCTGGTTCACCACGCCGCCGTTCAGCGAGCCGGAGGTGTTCGAGTTCCCCGAGGGCATCGGACCGGTCGAGTGCGTCAACGTCGAGCACGAGGAGGTGCTCCTGATGCCGCGCTGGGTCGACGCCCGGCGGGTGACGTTCAAGTACGGCCTCGGCGAGGAGTTCATCACCGTCCTGCGCACCCTGCACACCCTCGGGCTGGACCGCACCGAGCCGGTGCGCGTGAAGGGGGTCGAGGTCTCGCCCCGCGACGTCGTCGCCGCCGTGCTGCCGGACCCGGCCACGATCGGGCCCCGGATGACGGGCAAGACCTGCGCCGGGCTGCACGTCACCGGCACCGGGCTCGACGGCCGGCCGCGGTCGACGTACCTCTACCACGTGGTCGACAACGCCTGGTCGATGCGCGAGTACGGCCACCAGTGCGTGGTCTGGCAGACCGCGGTCAACCCCGTCGTGGCGCTGGAGCTGCTCAGCTCGGGCACCTGGCAGGGCACGGGCGTGCTGGGCCCGGAGGCCTTCGACGCGGTCCCGTTCCTCGACCTGCTCACCGAGTACGGCGCCCCGTGGGGCCAGCGCGACGACGCGGTCGAGGGCGGTGCCGCCGCCACCAGCGGCGACCTCCGCCACGAGCCGGTCTGAGCCCGACGTGGCCCGCTACGGCGCCCAGTTCGGGCCCGACCTGACCTTCCTCGGCGTGGACGCGGTCGACCTCGACGACCGCGCGGCGCTCGAGGCCGCCGACGTGGTCGTGGTCGGCGCGCCCTTCGACGGCGGCGCCAGCCACCGGTCCGGGACGCGGTTCGGTCCCGGTGCGATCCGGCAGGCCTGCTACCTGCCGCAGGACGGCTCCCGGCCCCACCTCGCGCTGCGGGTCGACGCCCTGCAGGACGTCCGGGTCGTCGACGCCGGCGACGTGATGATGCCGCCGGGCCACATCGAGACCGCGCTCGGCAACCTCGAGGACGCGGTCTTCGCCGTGGCCTCCGCCGGGGCGGTGCCGCTCGTGCTGGGCGGCGACCACTCGATCGCGCTGGCCGACGCCACCGGCGTGGCCCGCCACCTCGGCTACGGCAAGGTGTCGATGATCCACTTCGACGCCCACGCCGACACCGGCGACATCGAGTTCGGCTCGCTCTACGGCCACGGCCAGCCGATGCGGCGGCTGATCGAGTCCGGCGCGCTGCGCGGCGACCGGTTCCTGCAGCTGGGGCTGCGCGGCTACTGGCCCGGGCCGGAGACGCTGTCGTGGATGGCCGACCAGCAGATGCGGTCCTACGAGATGACCGAGATCGGCGAGCGGGGGCTCGAGGAGTGCCTCGACGAGGCGTTCGAGATCGCCCTCGACGAGTGCGACGCGGTGTTCCTCTCCGTCGACATCGACGTCTGCGACCCCGGGCACGCGCCGGGCACGGGCACCCCGGAGCCGGGCGGGCTGTCGTCGCGACAGCTCCTGGACGCCGTACGCCGGATCTGCCTGGAGCTGCCGGTGGCCGGCATCGACGTGGTGGAGGTCAGCCCGCCCTACGACCACGCCGAGATCACGGCGTACCTCGCCAACCGGGTGTGCCTCGAGGCGCTCTCCGGCCTGGCCGCCCGCAAGGTCGGGATCGACCACGACCCCGCCGGTCCGCTGCTGGACGGACGCTGACCCGCCCCCGCCGCGCGACGACGTACGGTCGGCAGGTGCACAAGCTCCGGTTCCTCCTGCTGCTGACCGCACTGGCGGTCCTGGCCCCGGTCGCGCTCCTGCTCGGCGCCGCGCCGGCCACGGCCGCCGAGGACGGCGGGGGACGCGTGGTCCGGGTCGGGACCGAGGGCACCTACCCGCCGTTCACCTTCGAGGACCCCGACACCGGCGACCTCACCGGCTACGACGTCGACGTCGTCAAGGCGGTGGCCAAGGAGGCCGGCTGGCAGCTGCGGTTCGCCACCTCGCCGTTCGACGCGATCTTCGGCTCGCTCGACAGCGGGCGCATCGACGTGGTCGCCAACCAGATCACGATCAACCCCGAGCGCGAGGCCCGCTACCGGTTCTCCGAGCCCTACACCTACTCCCGCGGCGTGATCGTGACCGCCGCGGACGACGACAGCATCACCACCCTGGCCGACCTGAAGGGCAGGACCACCGCGCAGTCGGAGACCAGCAACTGGTCGCAGGTCGCCAAGGACGCCGGCGCGAAGGTGGAGAACGTCGAGCAGTTCTCCCAGGCCGCCACCCTGCTCGCCCAGGGCCGGGTCGACGCGATCGTCAACGACAACATCGCGGTGCTCGACTACCTGGAGACCAGCGGCTCGGACGAGGTCAAGATCGCGGGGTACGCCGGCGAGGACGTCGGCGAGCAGGCGCTGACCTTCCGCGAGGACGGCGCCCGGCTGCAGCGCGAGGCCGACCGGGCGCTGGAGCAGCTGCGCGCGGACGGGACCCTGGAGCGGCTCTCGGAGAAGTACTTCGGCACCGACGTCTCCGCCGAGGCCTCCACCGAGATCGACCTGCAGGGCGACCGCCAGCGCAGCCGCTGGGAGGTCGTGCGCGGCGCGGCCGGCCCGATGCTGTGGGGGGCGGTCAAGGGCACCGTCCCGCTGACGGTCATCAGCTTCGTGCTCGGCCTCGCGCTCGCGCTGGTGGTGGCCCTGGGTCGGCTCTCGTCCTCGCGCCTGGCCAGCGTGCCGGCCCGCGTCTTCGTCTCGGTCATCCGCGGCACGCCGCTGCTCGTGCAGCTGTTCATCGTCTTCTTCGGCCTGGGCCAGATCGGGCTCAAGCTCGACCCGTTCGTGGCCGCCACGGTGGCGTTCAGCCTCAACGTCGCGGGCTACTCCGCGGAGATCATCCGGGGAGCCATCCTCTCGGTGCCGCGCGGCCAGTTCGAGGCTGCGAGCTCGATCGGCATGGACCGCCGGCTGACGATGCGCCGCATCGTGCTGCCGCAGGCCGCCCGGATCGCCGTACCGCCGCTGGGCAACACGCTGCTCTCGCTGGTCAAGGACACCTCGCTGGCCGCGGTCGTGCTGGTGCCCGAGCTGTTCCGCGCGGCCGTGTCGGCGGCGTCGACCAGCTTCGAGTACCTCCCGCTCTACCTGCTGGCGGCGCTGTACTACTGGGTCGTCTGCTTCCTCGTCTCCCTGGCGCAGGAACCGCTCGAACGCCGACTCGGGAGGTACGTCGCATGACCGGTCCACTGGTCGAGGTCCGGGGGCTGCGCAAGGCCTTCGACGGCACCGAGGTGCTGCGCGACGTCTCGTTCGCCGCCGACGAGGGCTCGGTGACCGCCGTGCTCGGCCCGTCGGGGTCGGGCAAGTCCACGCTGCTGCGCTCGCTCAACGTGCTCGAGCAGCCCGATGCCGGCGTGGTCCGCATCGCCGAGGCCGGCATCGACTTCGCGACCTTCGACGACCTCGGCAAGGCCGAGCAGAAGCGGCGGCTCGCCGCACTGCGGGGTCGCAGCGGCATGGTGTTCCAGTCCCACCACCTGTTCCCGCACCTGACCGTGCTGCAGAACCTCGTCGAGGGGCCGGTCCGGGTGCAGGGTCGCCCGGCCGGCGAGGCGGAGGCCGACGCCCGCCGGTTGCTCGAGCAGGTCGGGCTGGGCGAGCGCGCCTCGGCGTACCCCTCGCAGCTCTCGGGCGGCCAGCAGCAACGCGTGGGCATCGCCCGCGCGCTCGCGCTGAACCCCCAGGTGGTGCTGCTCGACGAGCCCACCTCGGCGCTCGACCCCGAGCTCGTCGGCGAGGTGCTGGGCGTCGTACGGGACCTCGCGGGGCAGGGCTGGACGCTGGTGATCGTGACCCACGAGGTGCGCTTCGCACGCGACGTCGCCGACCAGGTGCTGTTCCTCGACGGCGGCGTGATCGCCGAGCAGGGCGGCGCCGAGGTGCTCACCGACCCCCGGCACGAGCGCACCCGGCAGTTCCTGCGTCGGGTGCTCGAGGCACGCTAGGGGCCGGCGAGCGCGGCCGTGGTGCGGCCGCGGCTGCCTCAGGCAGCGACGAGGTCGTGGGCCTTGCGACCGGTCAGGGCGTGGCCCTCGGCGCCGCACCAGCAGGTGAAGCTGAGGAAGATGCCCCGGTCGGTGTTGTCGATCGACGTGACCTGGCTGGGGGCGATGAGCTGACGCTGCTCGCAGGCGGTGCAGTAGTGGTCGAACATGGGGGCCTCCCTCTCAGGGACTCGGCGGATCGTGCTTGCACAGCAAGTATGACGGGATTCAACTGATAGAGGTAGCCTCGCTTTCCTTCATCTGCCCTAGGATCTTCCTTGTGATGACGCTGCACCAGCTCCGCTGCTTCCTGGCCGCCTACGAGGAGGGGTCGCTGACGGCGGCCGCCGAGCGCCTCGGGTACGCCCAACCGTCGGTCTCCGAGCAGATCCGCAACCTCGAGCGCTCCCTGGGGGCGCCGCTGTTCCGCCGCGTCGGGCGCGGCGTGGTCGCCACCACCGTGGCCGACGACCTGCGTCCGCACGCCGAGCGCGTGCTCGCGGCGGTCGAGGACGCGCAGTCCTCGGTGGCCAGCCAGGTGCGGCTGGAGACCGGCACCATCCGGTTCGGGATGTTCGGCATCGCGCGGCTGTACGCCGGGGCCGACCTGGTCGCCGACGTGCTGCGACGCCACCCGGGCGTGCGCGTGGAGCTGATCGGCACCAACAGCACCGAGGTGACCGACGAGCTGCGGCGCGGCCGGCTCGAGGCGGCGATGATCGCGGTGCCCCAGCTGGAGAGCGAGGGGCTGACCATCACGCCGGTCGCCCGGGACGAGCTCGTCTACATCAGCAACGACCCCGAGCGGCTGCGCGTGCCGGTGACCGCCCGCAAGCTGTCGGAGGCGACGCTGGTGATGCCCGAGACCACGTTCCGGGCTGTCGACTCGGTGCGGATCATCCTGCGGCGGATGCTGCACGAGACCGGTCGCAACCCGCAGAGCCGGATCGAGGTCGAGGACGTCGAGAGCGCGGTCGAGCTGGTCGGCATGGGCCTGGCCGACACGGTGATCCCCCAGGGCGCCGCGGAGCAGCTGTTGCCGCGGCTGGCGCCCGACGCCGGCTGGGTCTCGCTCCGGCCCGCCCAGCACGACACGCTCGCGATCGTGCACCGCCGCGACGCGATCCTCTCGCCGGCGGCGCAGCTGATGATCGAGCTGGCCACCGCCCGGATCCAGGCCATCGCCGAGCCGATCCGCGCCGCCCGCCCCCGCTGACCGGGCAGTTGTGCGCAGTCCCCGGCCGCCGACCGGGCAGTTGCGCGCGCCCAGGCACAGCACAAATGCCCGGTGGGCGTCCTCAGGGTCAGCACAAGTGCCCGGTGGGCGGGTTCTGGGTCAGCAGAAGTGCCCGGTGGGCGGGTTCTGGCCCAGCAGAAGTGCCCGGTGGGCGGGTTCTGGGTCAGCAGAAGTGCCCGGTGGGCGGGTTCTGGGTCAGCAGAAGTGCCCGGTCGGGCTAGAGGAGGCTGCGGAGGACCTCCTCCAGGACGTCCAGCGCCTCGTGGAGCAGGTGGTCGGGGATCACCAGCGGCGGCAGGAACCGCAGCACGTTGCCGTAGGTGCCGCAGGTCAGCGTGAGCACGCCGCGCTCGTGGCAGCCGGCGGCGATCCGGCCCGCCAGGGCGGCGTCCGGCTCGGTCGTGCCCGGGCGCACCAGCTCGACGGCCAGCATCGCGCCACGGCCGCGGACCTCGCCGATGGCCGGCACCTCGGCGGCCAGCGCGCGCAGCCGGGTGGTCATCAGCTCCTCGACGTGCCGCGCGGCGGCGTTGAGGTCGAGCTGCTCCATGGTGGCGATGGCGCCGAGCGCGGCCGCGCAGGCGACCGGGTTGCCGCCGTACGTCCCGCCGAGGCCGCCGCCGTGGACCGCGTCCATCAGCTCGGCCCGGCCCACGACCGCGGCCAGCGGGAAGCCGCCGGCGACGCCCTTGGCGACGGTGACGAGGTCGGGCACGACGCCCTCGTGCTCGCAGGCGAACCAGGCGCCGGTGCGGCACATGCCCGACTGGATCTCGTCGGCGACGAAGACCACGTCGTTCTCGCGGCACCAGGCGGCGATCGCGGGCAGGAAGCCCTCGGCGGGCACCACGAAGCCGCCCTCGCCCAGCACCGGCTCGATCACGACGCAGGCCAGGTTGGACGCACCCACCTGCTTCTCGACGACCTCGATCGCCCGGGCGGCGGCCTGCGCGCCCGTGATCGGCGCGGGCTCGCGGAACGGGTAGGACATCGGCGCCCGGTAGACCTCGCCCGCGAACGGCCCGAAGCCGTGCTTGTAGGGCATGTTCTTGGCCGTCATCGCCATCGTCAGGTTGGTGCGGCCGTGGTAGGCGTGGTCGAAGACGACCACCGCGTCGCGGCCGGTGGCGGCCCGGGCCACCTTGACGGCGTTCTCGACCGCCTCGGCGCCGGAGTTGAACAGGGCCGCCTTCTTGGCGTGGTCGCCGGGGGTGAGCCGGGCCAGCTGCTCGCACACCTCCACGTAGCCCTCGTAGGGCGCGACCATGAAGCAGGTGTGGGTGAACGCCGCGACCTGCTCGGTCACCCGCGAGACGACCTCGGGGGCGCTGTTGCCGACGCCGGTGACTGCGATCCCGCTGGCCAGGTCGATCAGGCTGTTGCCGTCGACGTCGACCACGACGCCGCCACCCGCGGCGGCGACGTAGACCGGGAGCGTGCTGCCCACGCCCGCGGCGACGGCGGCCTGCCGGCGGGCGTGCAGCTCGCGGGAGCGGGGTCCGGGCACCTCGGTGACGAGCCGGCGCTCCTGGGGGAGGTCGGGCCCACCGGTGCGAGGTACGGCGGGGGCGACTACGGAGTCGGTCGTCATGGGGGCCTCCGGCAACGGAATCAGTGATCGGACGGGGTGTCGGCCACCAGTGTCCGTCGCCGGGGAGTCAGTCGGCAAGCGACCCCAGGTTGCCCAGGCGACGCGGCAGCACCCCCGAGTCGAGCACGGACCGGCGTACCGGCGCCAGCAGCTCACCGAGCCGCACCGTGTCCTCCAGCCCGAGCGCCTCCCAGCCGGCCAGCGAGACCAGGTCGGTCGCGGACTCGAGGTCGTCGCGCTCGCGGCGGCCGAGGTCGCTGAGCACGGCCCCGCCGGTGGCGTCCGGCTCGAGCCAGCCCCGTTGGCGCAGCCCGGCCTCGGCGGCGGCGAGCTCGGCGTCGCTCCAGCCCCGCGTCGAGCGCAGGAACCGCTCCTTGCCGGCCCACGCGCCGTCGAGCACGGTCGCCTCGACCGGGCCGATGCCGCGCGCGGTCAGCAGCGCGACGTGACCGTCGCCGCGGTGCTCGCGGACCAGCGTGGCGGCGTGCCAGAGCGCGAGCAGCGGCTGCTCGGGCCAGTCGAGCTGGAGGTGGGCGGCGTACAGCGGGCGACCGGCGGCGCTGCCCGGGGTGGCGGCCAGCCCCTCGGTGAGCCGGCGGGCCAGCCCCAGCGCCTCGGCCACGTCGGGCTCGCCGACGGTGCGCGCCAGCGCCCGGGCCGTCCCGCGGCGGCGGGCCTCGACGAGCTCCGCCGGCGTGGTGTGCTCCCAGGCGGCGGGGAGCGCCGCGTCGTGCAGCCACGGGGCGAAGACGTAGAAGGTCGCCTCGGTGACGCGGGGGCCGACGGCCCCCAGGGCGGCGCCGCGGACGGCGAAGTAGGAGAGCCGGTCGTGCAGCCCGAGCGCGACGTACTCCTCGACCGGCTCCTCGGCGAAGTAGCCCACGACGTGCAGCGTCTCCAGCGCGCCCCAGGTACGCCGCGCGGCGCGGACCAGCTCCGGGGCGGCGCTCACAGCAGCGGCCGCAGCGGTCGGAGCACGAACTCGGTGAAGCGCGCGTAGACGTCGCGCGCCTCCCACTCGTGCAGCGTGAGCGGCAGGCTGTTGGTCAGGTCGGTCTCGAAGATCCGCTCCATCTCCTGCGCCAGGGACTCGTCGATGATCTCGACGTTGATCTCGTAGTTGCCGGTCATCGAGAGGCGGTCGACGTTGGCGGTGCCGATGGTGCTCCAGCTGCCGTCGACGGTGGCGGTCTTGGCGTGGACCATGGCGTCGCGGAAGCGGTGGATGCCGATGCCGGCCTCGAGCAGCTGGCGGAAGTAGCCGCGCGAGATCCAGTCCACCACGATGTGGTTGGACTTGGCCGGCAGCAGCACGCGTACGTCGACCCCCCGGCGGGCGGCCTTGACCAGCGTCGCCACGAAGTCCTCGTCGGGGATGAAGTAGGCGCTGGTGAGCCACACGTTGCGCTGCGCCCGGTTGATGGCCTCGAGGTACATCGAGCGGATCGGGAACATCCACAGCCGCGGCACGTTGCGGTGCACCCGGATCCTGGGCTCCCACTGCGACGGGGCCGAGATCAGCATCGGCGACTCCGAGCGACGGAACCGCTTCTCGCGGTGGAGGTTCCAGAAGTCGGCGAAGGCGCGGGTCAGGTCGGCCACGCCGGGGCCGGTGATCCGGCAGTGGGTGTCGCGCCACTCCGTGGCGTACGCCGACCCGAGGTTGTAGCCGCCCACGAACCCGACCTCGTCGTCGACCACGAGGATCTTGCGGTGGTCGCGGCCGTAGCGGCGTACGTCGAAGAACCGCCAGCCGGCGGAGTAGACGGGGAAGGCGAGCACCTTCACGTGGGGCGGGAAGTGCTTGAACGGCGGCCGGACCACGAGGTTGGCGAACTGGTCGTAGATCACCCGGACCTCCACGCCGCGGTCCGCCGCGTCGACCAGCGCCTTCTTGAACCTCGCCCCGAGGGCGTCGCCCTTCCAGATGTAGGTCTCGAGCAGCACCTGGGAGCGCGCGCCCTCGATGGCGCGCAGCATGTCGTCGTACAGGTCCTGGCCGAAGGAGTACGTCGTGACGGTGCCGCTGCCGACCGGTGTCTCGGCCGCCGTCCGGGTCGGGAACGGCTTGGGCTTCTTGCCGCGACGGCGGTAGGAGTCGACCAGGCTCATCGCGACGGCGACCAGCACGGGGATCCCGAAGGTCACGCCGAAGAAGCGCTTGAGCCACCACACGAACGGGTGCCTCATGTTGATCAGGGGGGCGTGGGGTCGCTGCACGGGGGGCAGTCTCCCAGAGTCGGCCGGCGTCGACGGCGGAGGTCAGCGGGATCTCAGCGCAGTCGCCAGCGGACGTGCAGCGCGACCGACTCCGACGTCGACCCGGGCGCGGTCGGCAGCGCCTCCTGCGCCTCGAAGGAGGCCGCACGGGCGTAGCCCCCGCCGTCCTCGTGCGACGCCGGCACCTCGCGGACGTGGACGACCTCGCCGAGCCCACGACCCGCGAGGCCGGCCAGCTGCTCGGCGGTGGCGCGGGCGTCGGACCAGGCCGCCTCGCGAGCGCGGACGCGGGCCGCACCGGCCTCCGAGGAGGCCCAGCCGATGCCGTCGACGCGCAGCGCCGAGCCCGCCAGCGCGGCCACCCGCGACACGACCTCGCCCGCCCGCGCGGCCTCGGCCAGGCGCAGCGTGAGGCCCTGCGACGCGGCGTACCCCCGGCGGCGGCCGCTGCCCTCGTCCCAGTCCTGGTCGACGTCGAGCGAGGAGGTCTGCCGCTGCTGCGGCGGCACCCCGGCGACGTCGAGGTCCGCGAGCACCGCCGCGACCACGTCGGTCAGCGACGCGAGCGCGCCGGCCACGTCCTCGGCCCGGCCCACGAGCCGCAGCCGCAGCACCGCCTGGTCGGGCTCGACGTGCACCGTGCCGGTGCCGCCGACCTCCACGTGGTCGTCCATGTCGCCGGTCCCCTCGTCGTCGGACGGCCACGCTAGCGGGGTTGTCGGTGGGCCGCCGTAGGCTCGTCGCATGCGTCCCGTGACCGATCTCGAGCGCCGGGTGGCGCCGTTCGACGTGCAGTCCGACTACCAGCCCTCGGGCGACCAGCCGACCGCGATCAAGGAGATCACCGCGCGCCTGCAGGCCGGTGAGAAGGACGTCGTGCTGCTGGGCGCCACCGGCACCGGCAAGACGGCCACGGTGGCGTGGGTGGCCGAGCAGGTGCAGCGCCCGCTGCTGGTGATGCAGCCCAACAAGACGCTGGCCGCGCAGTTCGCCAACGAGCTGCGCCAGCTGTTCCCGGACAACGCCGTGGAGTACTTCGTCTCCTACTACGACTACTACCAGCCCGAGGCCTACGTCCCCCAGACCGACACCTACATCGAGAAGGACTCCTCCATCAACGAGGAGGTCGAGCGGCTGCGCCACTCGGCCACCAACTCGCTGCTGACCCGGCGCGACGTCATCGTGGTCTCGACCGTGTCCTGCATCTACGGCCTCGGCACCCCGCAGGAGTACGTCGACCGGATGCTGCGGCTCAAGGTCGGCAAGGAGATGGACCGCGACGGCGTGCTCCGCCGGCTGGTCGAGATCCAGTACACCCGCAACGACCTGTCCTTCACCCGGGGCACCTTCCGGGTCCGAGGCGACACCCTCGAGATCTTCCCGGTCTACGAGGAGCACGCGGTGCGGGTGGAGTTCTTCGGCGACGAGATCGAGCGGCTGATGACGCTGCACCCGGTGACGGGCGAGGTGATCACCGACGACCAGGAGATCTACGTCTTCCCCGCCACCCACTACGTCGCGGGCCCGCAGCGCATGGAGCGGGCCATCGCCAGCATCGAGAAGGAGCTCGAGGAGCAGGTCGCGCTGTTCGAGCGGCAGGGCAAGCTGCTGGAGGCCCAGCGGCTGCGGATGCGCACCTCCTACGACGTCGAGATGATGCGCCAGGTCGGCTCCTGCTCGGGCATCGAGAACTACTCGCTGCACATCGACGGCCGGCCCCGCGGCAGCGCCCCCAACTGCCTGCTCGACTACTTCGCCGAGGACTTCGTGCTCGTCGTGGACGAGTCCCACGTCGCGGTGCCGCAGATCGGCGGCATGTACGAGGGCGACATGTCCCGCAAGCGCAACCTGGTCGACCACGGGTTCCGGCTGCCCAGCGCCATGGACAACCGGCCGCTGCGCTGGGAGGAGTTCCTCGACCGGATCGGGCAGACCGTCTACCTCTCCGCGACACCGGGCGACTACGAGATCGCCAAGGGCGGCGGCATCGACAACGTGGTCGAGCAGATCATCCGGCCCACCGGCCTGATCGACCCCGAGGTCGTGGTGAAGCCGACCAAGGGCCAGATCGACGACCTGATGTCGGAGATCAACGCGCGGGTGGACCGCAACGAGCGGGTGCTGGTCACCACGCTGACCAAGAAGATGTCCGAGGACCTCACCGACTACCTGCTCGAGAACGGCGTGCGCTGCCGCTACCTGCACTCCGAGGTCGACACGCTGCGCCGCATCGAGCTGCTGCGCGAGCTGCGGATGGGGGAGTACGACGTCCTGGTCGGCATCAACCTGCTCCGCGAGGGCCTCGACCTGCCCGAGGTGTCGCTGGTGGCGATCCTCGACGCCGACAAGGAGGGCTTCCTGCGCTCGGACAAGTCGCTGATCCAGACCATCGGCCGCGCCGCGCGCAACGTCTCCGGCCAGGTCGTGATGTACGCCGACCGCGTCACGCCCTCGATGGAGAAGGCGATCGACGAGACCAACCGCCGCCGCGCCAAGCAGGTCGCCTACAACACCGAGCACGGCGTCGACCCGCAGCCGCTGCGCAAGAAGATCGCCGACATCACCGAGATGCTGGCCCGCGACGACGAGGACACCGCCGAGCTGCTGGCGACCTGGCAGGGCACGGGCGCGCGCGGCGACAAGTCGCGCAAGGCACCGGTGCCGGGCCTCTCGCGGATGGAGAAGGTGCACGAGCGGGCGCCCGACACCGCGGGCATCCCCTCGGCCGACCTCGCCGAGCTGGTGCAGCAGCTGACCGAGCAGATGCACAACGCCGCTGCCGAGCTGCAGTTCGAGGTGGCGGCCCGGCTGCGCGACGAGGTGCAGGACCTCAAGAAGGAGCTGCGCCAGATGATGGAGGCCACGCGCTGAGTCCGGTGGGGGCCCGGACCTGGGACGAGGAGAGCCGCCGCGCGGCGTACGATCGGACCGGTGAGCTCGACCGCCCTGCGCAGCCCCTGGACCGTCTGGGCCGTCGGGCTCGCGGTGTACGTGCTGGCCGTCTTCCACCGGTCCTCGCTGGGTGTCGCCGGCCTGGTCGCCACCGACCGGTTCGGCATCTCCGCCGCCCAGCTGGCGACGTTCACGATGCTCCAGCTGCTGGTGTACGCCGCGATGCAGATCCCCGTCGGCCTGCTGGTCGACCGCTACGGCTCGCGCAGCGTGATGATCTCCGGCCTGGTGCTGATGACGCTGGGGCAGAGCGTGTTCGCGTTCGCCGAGAGCTACCCGCTGGCGCTGGTCGCCCGCGCCGGCGTCGGCATGGGCGACGCGATGACCTTCATCTGCCTGCTGCGGCTGGTGAGCACCTGGTTCCCGCTGCGCCGGATCCCGTTCGTCACCCAGGTGACCGGCACCCTCGGGCAGACCGGCGCCGTCGCAGCGGCGGTGCCGATGACGTGGGCGCTGGCCAACCTGGGCTGGACCCGCGCCTACCTGGTCGCCGCCGGCGTCGGCATCGTGCTGGCGGTGGCGCTGCTGGTGGTGCTGCACGACACGCCCGAGGGTCGGCACCTGCGGGGGGCGCCGCTGTCACTGACCGCGGTGCGAGCGAGCCTGACGGCCTCGTGGCGCCACCCGGGCACCCGGCTCGGCTTCTGGATGCACTTCTGCACCCAGTTCAGCGCCACCACGATGAGCCTGCTGTGGGGCTACCCGTTCTTCGTCCGCGGCGAGGAGCAGTCCTCGGCCTCGGCCGGGCTGCTGCTCACCCTGATGGTGGTCACGATGATGTTCTCGGGCCCGGTCCTGGGCTGGCTGGTCGGCGCCCACCCCTGGCACCGCTCCACCGTGGTGCTCGGCATCGTCAGCTCGATCGTGGTCGTCTGGACGGTCGTGCTGGCGTGGCCGGGCCCGGCCCCGTTCGCCGTCCTGGTCGTGCTCGTGCTGGTCACCGGTGTCGGCGGCCCGGCCTCGGTGATCGGCTTCGACGTCGGCCGCACCTCCAACCCGGCCCACCGCCTGGCCAGCGCCACCGGGATCATCAACCAGGGCGGCTTCTACGCCAGCCTGGTGATGGTCGTGGTGATCGGGCTGATCCTCGACTGGCGCACCCCGGGGGCCAGCACGGCGTACCCGCCCGAGGCGTTCCGCTGGGCGATGGCGGCGCAGTTCCCGCTGTGGCTGCTGGGCCTGCTCCAGGTGTGGCGCTACCGCGGCCGGGCCCGGGCCCGGGTGCTCGAGGATCGCGAGACGTCGTTGACCGGCTGAGGTGGCCGGGGCGAGGCTGGGGCGCATGAGCCAGCTGCGAGAGGTCCAGGTCACCTTCGACGCCGCCGACCCCGGGGCGCTCGCCGCCTTCTGGTGCGAGGCCCTGGGCTACGAGGTGGAGCCGCCCCCGGCCGGCTTCGACTCGTGGGAGGCCGCGCTGAGCGCGTGGGGCGTGCCCGAGGAGCTGTGGAACAGCCGGTCGGCGGCGCGGCCCGTGGGCGGGTCCGGGCCGCGGCTGTTCTTCCAGCGGGTGCCGGAGGGCAAGACGGCCAAGAACCGGCTGCACCTCGACCTCCGTGCGGCGCCCGGGCTGACCGGGGACGCACGGATGGCGGCGCTGGAGGCGGAGGCCGAGCGACTGGTCGCGCTCGGGGCGACGCGCGACCACCGGGTCGACCCCGACGGCCGGATGGAGATGGGGTTCGTGGTGATGACCGACCCCGAGGGCAACGAGTTCTGCCTGGACTGAGCCCCCGCCGACCCTGCCGACCCTGCCGCCCCCGCCGACTCCGCCGACTCCGCCGACCCTGCCGGTCAGTGGTTACGGACCGCCATCGCCACGAGGCGCGAGACCACCATCGCGACGTACAGCACCCCGGAGACCTGCTCCAGGATGACCACCGACCGGGCGTGGTCGCCCACCGGCAGGATGTCGGAGAGTCCGACGCTGGTCAGGGTGGTGAAGGAGAGGAACAGCATGTCGAAGAAGCGCCCGGCGCCCGCGTCGGCGACCGGCGCGATGGAGCCGGGGAACAGGATGTCCACGATCACGTAGAGGTAGGCGTAGCCCCACGCCACCACGGTGAAGGCCGCCCCGATGGCGTAGAGCTCGTCGGTGGTGACGCGGTCGTCGTGGAAGAGGTACTTGATCGTGCTGTAGGCGACGTAGAAGTAGAACGGCGCGTGCAGCAGCGCGCTGACGAGCGCCACCCACTCGGTCTCCGGCATCGCGGCCTCGACCAGCGTCATCACCACGGCCGGCAGCCCCACCGCGACAGCGACCACGGAGAGCGCCGGGGTGCTGCGGACCACCCCGATCGCGAGGCCGACCGCGACCATCGAGATCACGCCCAGGACGGCGGCCCCGACCCTGGTCTGGTCCAGGAACGGGTAGGCGACGACCGCGGTCAGCTGCGCGGTGAGCAGCAGCGCCGAGGGGTGGCGGGCGGCGCGCCGCAGCAGCGGGTCGACGGACGAGGGGTGGGCCACGCGCGGCAGTCTAGGGCTGGGCCGTCCCGGCGACGGGCCGACGCGAGGAGTCGGTAAGACGCCGCGACCGGGGTACGACGTGGCTACGATTCGCCCCAGCAGCCCCACCGGCCCCCCGGCCGTGGCGGGGACTGCGTCGGTCGGTCGGCCGGCAGCGAAGGAGGCGACGTGGCGCGGAGTCCCCGTGTGCGCTGGGGGTGGCTCGACCTCGCGCTCGGCGTGCTCGCGCTCGCGCTGCTGGCGACCGCGGTCCTGACGTGGACCCGCCCCGCCACCAGCGGCACCGGTGACGCTGCGGCCCGCGCGCTCTCGCGGCAGCAGTGGCAGGTGACCGAGGCGGCGTCCGCGGAGGTCGAGGCGTTCCTCGGCGTCGACCACACCGCGATGGACGAGGTGGTCGCCCGGGTCGAGGACGGCGCCACCGGACGCTTCGCCGAGGAGTACGCCGCGGGCCGCGACCGTCTGGTCCGCTCCACCGAGCGCACCCGCGCCACCGCCCGTGCCACGGTGCGGGCCGTCGCGCTGGGGGAGGTCACCTCCCGCCGGGCCGAGGTGCTGGTGGCGGCCGACGCCCGCGTGGTCGAGGGCGGTGCCGGGGGCGAGCAGCAGCTGCTCCAGCACCGGCTCCGGCTGGTGATGGTGGAGCGGGACGGACGTTGGCTCACCGAGCAGCTGGAGTTCGTCTCGTGACCGCCGACGCGCCCCGGCGCGGCCGCGGCACCGCCGTGGTGCTGCTGCTGCTCGTCCTCGTGCTCGCCGTCGCCTCCGGACTGGGCTGGTGGTGGCAGCACGGCGAGGGCCGCACCGAGCAGCTGCCCACCGCGCGGCGCGCCGTCAGCTCGGTGCCGGCGCGCGACTCGGGCGGCCCGGCAGCCGAGCGCCTGGCCGCCGAGGTGCTGTCCTACGACTGGCGCGGCTTCGACGTCGAGGTGGACCGCACCCGCGCGCTGCTCGCGCCGAGCCTGCGCCGGCAGTTCACCGCCTCGATGGCCGAGGTCCGTGACCGGACGCTCGCGGAGCGGGTGCGGCTCGAGGCCACCGTGCGTGCCAGTGCCGTCTCCTCGGCCTCGGCCGACCGCGTGGTCGCGCTGGTGTTCGTCGACCAGGTGACCAGCAGCCCGCTGACGCCCACGCGCCGCGTCGACGAGGTCCGGGTCCTGGTCACGGTGACGCGCGATGGGGGAGAGTGGCGGGTGTCCCGGATGGACGCCTTCTAGGTCACGTCCCCGACCGCCCCGACGAGACGAGGAGAGCGCGATGGTCGAGCCCGCTGGCGGCCGCGAGATCGACACCGACGTGCTGATCGTGGGCGCCGGCCCGGCCGGCCTGTTCGGGGTCTACTACGCCGGCTTCCGGGGGCTCAGCGTGACCGTCGTGGACTCGCTGCCCGAGCTCGGCGGCCAGGTCTCGGCGATGTACCCCGAGAAGACCATCCTCGACGTCGCCGGCTTCCCGGCGGTGAAGGGACGCGAGCTGGTCGAGCAGCTGGTCGAGCAGGCGGCGAGCGCGCGGCCGTCGTACCTCCTGGGCCGGACGGCGACCGTGCTGAAGACCGACGACACCGGCGCGGTGATGGAGCTCGACGACGGCACCACGATCACCGCGAAGGTGGTCATCGTGACGGCCGGGATCGGCAAGTTCACGCCCCGGCCGCTGCCCGCGGGCGAGGGCTGGGAGGACCGGGGGCTGGTCTTCTTCGTGCCGTCCTTCGCGGAGTACGCCGGCCGCGACGTCGTCATCGTCGGGGGCGGCGACAGCGCCTTCGACTGGGCCCACCACCTCGAGCCGATCGCCGCCTCGGTCACGCTCGTCCACCGCCGCGACCAGTTCCGCGCCCACCGGGCCACCGTGGAGGCGGTGCTCGCCTCCCGCGTCGAGGTCGTGACCAAGGCGCAGGTGACCAGGCTGCTGGGGGAGCACCACGTCGAGGCGGTCGAGATCACCACCAGCGACGGCGAGGTCAGCACCCGGCCGGCCCAGTCCGTGGTCGCCTCGCTGGGGTTCGTGGCCGACCTGAGCGCGATGAAGGAGTGGGGCCTGGAGTTCTCCGGGCGTCACGTCGCCGTCGACACCTCGATGCGGACCAACCTGCCGCGCGTGCTGGCCGCGGGCGACATCACCGACTACCCGGGCAAGGTGCGGCTGATCGCCGTGGGCTTCGGCGAGGTCGCCACCGCGGTCAACAACGCGGCCGTGCTGATCGACCCCGACGCGCACGTGTTCCCCGGGCACAGCAGCGAGGACTCGTAGGTCTCGACAGGCTCGACCGGCGAGGGGGCTCGACGGCGAGGGGGTCTCGACAGGCTCGACCGGGAGGGGCTCGACCGGCGAGGGGGGCGTCGGGCTATCGACACGCGTTCAGTTACGCTCCCGGTGCCCGTCCCCGCCGAAGGAGGCTCCCTCCGTGCGCATCGCGCTGACGTCGTACCGCAGCAAGCCGCACGTCGGTGGGCAGGGGGTCTACGTCCGGCACCTCAGCCGTGAGCTGGTGGCCCTGGGGCACACCGTGGAGGTCTTCTCCGGGCAGCCCTACCCCGCGCTGGACCCCGGGGTGCTGCTGACCGCGGTGCCCAGCCTGGACCTCTACCGCGAGCCCGACCCGTTCCGCACGCCGCGGCCCTCGGAGCTGCGCGACCTCACCGACGTCTCCGAGGTGCTGGAGATGTGGACGGCCGGGTTCCCCGAGCCCCGCACCTTCAGCCGCCGGGTCGCGCGCGTGCTCGCGAGCCGGGTGGACGACTTCGACGTCGTGCACGACAACCAGACGCTCGGCCACGGCATGCTCGACGTGCAGCGGCTGCTGCCGATGGTGACGATCATCCACCACCCGATCACCGTCGACCGCGCGGTCGACCTGGCCGCGGCCCCGAGCCGCCGGCGCCGGCTGACGCTGCGGCGGTGGTACGCGTTCCTGCGGATGCAGGGCCGGGTCGCCCGCGGGTGCGAGAGCGTCCTCACGGTCTCGGAGTCCAGCCGCCGCGACATCGTCCGCGACTTCGGCGTCGACGCCGACCGCGTGACGGTCGTGCCGCTCGGGGTCGACGAGGGCTTCGTGCCTCCCACCGCCCCGCGGGTCCCGGGCCGGATCCTGGCCATGGCCAGCGCCGACGCCCCGATGAAGGGCATCGCGACGCTGCTGGAGGCCTTCGCCAAGCTGCGCGTCGAGCGCGACGTGCACCTGCTGCTCGTGACCCGTCCGGTCCCGGGCGGGCGCACCGAGCAGCTGCTCGAGCGCCTCGGCATCGCCGAGCACGTGTCGTTCGTGCACGGCCTCACCGACGTCGAGCTGGTCGAGGTGATGGGCTCGGCCGAGGTGGCGTGCGTGCCGTCGCTCTACGAGGGCTTCTCGCTGCCGACGGCCGAGCTGATGGCGTGCGAGACCCCGCTGGTGGTGAGCCGCGCCGGGGCCATCCCCGAGGTGGTCGGCCCCGACGGCGAGTGCGCCGACCTGGTAGCCCCGGGCGACGTGGGCGAGCTGGAGGCGGCGCTGGCCGCGCTCCTCGACGACCCGGTGCGACGGGCCGCGATGGGGGCCGCCGGGCGTCGCCGCGTGCTGGAGCGGTTCAGCTGGCGCGCGGTCGCGGAGGCCACGGTCGCGGCGTACGACGACGTGGTCCGGGCACGGCGGACCGGTGGGGAGCAGGCACGAGTGCAGGAGGACGCAGGATGCTGACCGTCGACTTCGACCGGCTGGGTCTCAGGCCCGGCGAGCGGGTCATCGACATGGGGTGCGGCGCGGGACGCCACGCCTACGAGATGTACCGCCGCGGCGCCGACGTCATCGCCCTCGACCAGGACGCCGACGAGCTGTCCGGGGTCGCCGAGATCTTCGCCGCGATGCGCGAGGCGGGAGAGGTGCCGGCGGGCGCCGAGGCCGACACGAAGCAGGGCGACGCGCTGCAGCTGCCGTTCGCCGACGGCGAGTTCGACCGGGTGGTGGCCTCCGAGGTGCTCGAGCACATCCCCGACGACGTCACCGCGATCGCCGAGCTGGCCCGGGTGCTGCGTCCCGGCGGCACCATGGCCGTCACCGTGCCCCGCTGGCTGCCCGAGCGGATCTGCTGGGCGCTCTCCGACGAGTACCACGCCAACGAGGGCGGGCACATCCGGATCTACACCGGCACCGAGCTGGTCGGCAAGCTCGAGGCCGCCGGCCTGGTGCACGAGGGCACGGACCACGCCCACGCGCTGCACGCGCCGTACTGGTGGATCAAGTGCGCGGTCGGCACGACCCGGGAGCGGCACCCGCTGGTGCGCGGCTACCACCAGCTGCTGGTCTGGGACATCATGCGCACCCGCGGCGTCAGCGTGCTGACCCGTGCGGCGGAGCGGGCGCTGAACCCGCTCATCGGCAAGAGCATGGTCCTCTACCTCCGCAAGCCGGCATGAGCAGGCCCGGTCCCTCCCGGGTGCCGGAGCTGCCCGGCGTGCTGAGTGCCGAGCAGGTCGCCGCCACCGCCCGGTCGATCACCCGCACCCAGGAGCCCGACGGCGCGATCCCGTGGAGCCCCGGCGCCCGGACCGACGTCTGGAACCACGTCGAGGCGGCCATGGGTGCGCTGGCCGGCGGCGAGGTGGCGACGGCCGAGGCGGCGTACGACTGGTGCGTGCGCTGGCAGCGCCCCGACGGCTCCTGGCCGATGCGGATCGTGCAGGGCCGGGTCGAGGACCCCAGCGGCGAGACCAACATGTGCGCCTACCTGGCCGTGGGGATCTGGCACCACTGGCGGCTGCGCCGCGACCTGGCGTACGTCGAGCGGCTGTGGCCGGTCGTGCGGGCCGGGCTCGACTACGTGGTCGGCCTGCAGCTGTCGTGGGGCGGGATCGCCTGGTCCCAGGAGCACGACGAGCACGGCCCGGCGCGCGTCAACGCCGAGGCGCTCGTGGCCGGCTCGGCCAGCATCTACCAGGCGCTGCGTGCCGGGGTGGCGCTGGCGGAGCTGGTGGGGGAGCCGCAGCCCGACTGGGAGCTGGCCGGAGGTCGGCTGGGCCACGCGCTGCGCGAGCACCCGGGGCTGTTCCTCGACAAGCGCACCTTCGCGATGGACTGGTACTACCCGGTCCTGGGCGGCGCGGTCCGCGGCGCCGCCGGCCGCGCCCTGGTCGACGCCCGCTGGGACGACTTCGTGGTGCCCGGGCTCGGCATCCGCTGCGTCGACACCAACCCCTGGGTGACCGGGGCGGAGACCTGCGAGCTGGTGCTGTCCCTGGACTGCCTCGACGACCACGAGCGCGCCACCCGGCTGCTGGCCGACGTGCAGCACCTGCGCAACGACGAGGGCGGCTACTGGACCGGCTACGTCTACGAGGACGAGGTGGTCTGGCCGCGCGAGGAGACGACGTACACCGCGGCCGCGGTGGTGCTGGCCGTCGACGCGCTGTCCCGGACCACGCCGGGCTCGGGGATCATGCGCGGCGAGGACCTGGCGCCGCCGTTCGACGAGATCGCGCTGGAGTGCGGCTGCGCCGAGGGCGCCTCAGCCGACGTCCTCGCCCGCTGAGCCGGCGCTGCGGCGCAGCACCCGCATCGACCCCACGGTCTCGACGGGGGTGAAGGCGCCGCCCGCGACCGCCCGCTGCCAGACGCGGTACGGCGCCTGGCCGCCGTCGGCGGGGTCCTCGAAGACGTCGTGGACGACCAGCACGCCACCGGGGGCCACCCAGCGCGCGAACCCGGTGTAGTCGGCCTGCGCGTGCACCTCGGCGTGCCCGCCGTCGACGAACAGCAGCGCGAGCGGGGTGCGCCAGTGCGCGGAGACCGTGGTCGAGCGGCCGACCACGGCCACCACCTCCTCCTCCAGCCCGGCGTCGTGCAGGGTCCGGCGGAACCGCGGCAGCGTGTCCATCAGCCCGGTGCGGGGGTCGACCAGCGAGGTGTCGTGGTGCTCCCACCCGGCCTGGTTCTCCTCCGAGCCGCGGTGGTGGTCGACGGTGAACACCACGCTGCCGGTGGTCCGGGCGGCAGCGCCCAGGTAGATCGCGGACTTGCCGCAGTAGCTGCCGACCTCGAGCGCCGGCCCCGCGCCGAGGTGGGCCACGGCGGTGCGGTGCAGCAGCGCGCCCTCGGCCGCGGGCATGAAGCCGGTGGCGGCCCGGGCGTGGGCCAGCAGCACGGGGTCCATCCCTGGCCCGTGGTCGTCCGCCCCGGCGCCGGGCGTGCTCATGCGCCGGCCGAGGTGGTGCCGGGGCCCGGCTGCAGCCGCTCCCGGCTCCACACCGCACGGTGGTGCAGCAGCCACCGCTCCACGGCCCGCACGGTGTGCTGGCTGCGGATCGAGCTGAACACCTCGAAGGCGTGGTGGGCGCCGGGGAGCTCGGCGTAGGTCACGCTCGCCCGCGAGACCTCGCGCAGCCGCGCGACGAAGGCCCGCGCCTGGCGCACGTCGACCAGCGTGTCCGCCGACCCGTGCAGCACGAAGAAGTCGGGCGCCTCGGGCGTCACCCGGGCCAGCGGCGAGGCCTGCTCGAAGATCTCGCGGTCCTCGACCGGGTCGCGCTGGAACACCTTGGGGCCGAGGAAGTCGTCGCGCATCGCCACGGCCGGCTTGTCGCCGGTCAGGCCGCCCACGTCGTACACGCCGTAGAAGGGGACGCAGGCCGCGACGCTGGTGTCGGCGTCCTCGAACCCGGGCTGCCAGGCCCGCTCGTGCGGGGTCAGCGCCGCCAGCGAGGCGAGGTGACCGCCGGCCGAGCCGCCGGTCAGCACCAGGTAGTCCGGGTCGCCGCCGTACTCCGCGACGTGCTCGCGGACCCACGCCAGGGCGTGCTTGACGTCGACCACCTGGGCAGGGAAGGGGTGCTTGGGGGCGAGCCGGTAGTTCAGCGCCACGCACACCCAGCCGCGTCGGGCCATCCGGTTCATCAGCAGCAGGCCCTGGGTCTCCTTGCTGCCCAGCGTCCACGCGCCACCGTGGACCTGCACCAGCACGGGTGCCCCGTGGAGCTCGGTGCCCGCGGGCCGGTAGACGTCGAGCCGCGCGCGCCGCGCGTCGACGCCGGGCACGTAGGAGACGTCACGGACGACGTCGACGTCCGGGTCGTCGAGACGGAAGGGGCGGGCCAGCTCGCGCAGGTGCAGCCGCAGGTCCTCCCGCGTCGGCGGCTCGTCGAGCACGTCCAGGTAGTCGGCACCGAGGCCGTCGTCGAGCGTGGACTCGATGCGGCGCGCGGACCGGAGCGACTCGCGGACCATGAGCCCGAGCCCAGTCGCGGTGAGCGCGGCCAGCGCCAGCCCGGCGCGGTCCGGGTGGCCGCGCCGGCGACGTCGCCAGGTCAGCTCGGCGGCCGCGTCGAGGGCGGTCGCGGTGAGCAGCTGGGGCGCCAGCTCGCTGGTCGACCAGCCGGCCACGAAGGCCGGGATCCCCGCGCCCACCTGGCGCAACGGCCGCAGCGCGTTGGCGGTCAGGGCGAGGGCGAGCAGCTGCCGGTGGCGGAGCGACATGGCGCTCACGCTACCGAACCGCGTTCAACAAGGGTCAGCGGCGCTCCGCCACGAACGCGGCGTACCTCCGGGCCGGCAGCGCGCCGCCCTCGTCGGTGCGCGAGACGTCCTCCATCCGCAGCACGGTGAGGCCGAGGTAGCCCCAGCGGTCGAAGGCCTCCTCGATGTTGTCCCAGCCGCGGTCGGAGTACAGCCCACCGTTCAGGGCGTTCTCGCCCTTGAGGTCGGTGCCGACCCGGGCGGCGTAGTCGCCGATCCAGCCCACCAGGGTCTTGGCCAGCGACCAGGGGTACTGCCCGTCGACCGGCTCGCCCGGGACGTTGTCGTCCATCTCGAGCGCGGTGAAGTGCATCTTGACGTCGCGCCGGGTGGGAACCCGGCCGGCGAGCTCGACGATGCGCGCGTAGCCGTGGCCGGTCGACCAGCGGCTCTCGTCGAGGCTGGTCTGGATCAGGCCGGTGGTGACCTCGGTGGCGCGGGGGTACGGCGAGCCCGAGGCCATCTGCCAGTGGATGCCGGGCACCTTGTAGCCGATGTCGGCGTAGCGGAAGCCGTCGCCGATGGCCCGGGTGACCGTGGTCAGCATCCGGCGGCCGTGGGCGACCAGCGCGCCGTTGTACCAGTCGACGAAGTCACGGCCGTAGCGCCGCTGGGAGTAGGTGCCGTCCTCGAAGAAGGCGTCGGCGTCGCGCGGCGGGGCGACCTGGCTGCGCGAGGTGTAGCGGGTGCCCCACGCGCGGTTGACGCCGCGCAGCGAGCCGTGGCGGGCCAGCGCCCAGCGGCGGAAGTCCTGCCGGGCCAGCGGCGAGTAGGACTGGAGCGCGCCCCGGGTGGGGTAGCCCGAGCCGGTGTCGTGGCTGTTGTAGGAGGGGTAGCGCAGCTCGCCCGAGGGGCCCAGGGAGACGTTCACCTCGATGACGTCGCGGCCGTAGCGGCCCTCGAAGTGACGGGTGAAGGCGCGGGCGAAGGCGCGGTACTCGTTCGCGACGAGGGCGTCGGCCCAGCCCGCGACGGTCTCGGCCGACCAGTTGCCCTGCTCGCTGCGGTGCTGGAGTCCGCGGGCGCCGATCTGGACGCCCTTGAAGCTGCGGCCGGCGTACTTGCGCCACAGCCAGGCCGGCAGCAGGCTGGTGTAGTCGTCGCCGACGTTGCCGCCGCACTGGTGGAAGGACAGGATCGGCGCGAGGTCGAGGCCGGCCCGGGTGACCTCCGCGAAGACCCGGTCGTAGTAGCTCCAGTCGAAGCGGTCGTCGCGCCTCTCCACGTCGCCCCACCAGACGTCGACGCTGACCGCGTCCACCCCGTAGGCGTTCACCTCGCGCAGGTCGGCGCGGAAGTCCTCCCAGTCGGTGACCTTCAGCGGCGCCATCACGTTGGCGGTGAACTCGGGGTTGCCGGTGGCCACGTCGCCGGGCGGGCGGGGCTCGTCGGCCCGGGCGGGGGAGGCGCCGAGGACGCCGACCAGCGTGGTGCCGAGGGCGAGGGCCGTCACCCCGGCCACGACGCGGGCGAGGAGCGGGGGACGCGGGGGAGCGGGCATCGCGCCACGGTGCCACGTCGGTGCCGGTCCCCGCTAGACTCGGCCGCTGTGCCTGCTCCGACCCCCGGGTCGTGCCGGCACCCCCACGACCCCTCGAAGAGACGCGAGATCCCCCGCATGGCGACGACGAACGACCTCAAGAACGGCATGGTGCTCAAGCTGGACGGCCAGCTCTGGCAGGTCATGTGGTTCCAGCACCACAAGCCCGGCAAGGGCGGCGCGGTCGTCCGCACCAAGATCAGGAACATCGAGTCCGGCAAGACCGTCGACAAGACCTTCAACGCCGACGTCAAGGTCGAGATCGCCTCGGTCGACAAGCGGACGATGCAGTACCTCTACAACGACGGCACGTCCTACATCTTCATGGACACCGGCACCTACGACCAGCTCGAGGTCGCGCCCGAGATCGTCGGCGGCGCCAAGGACTTCATGCTCGAGAACCAGGAGGCGATCGTCGCCACCAACGAGGGCCGCGTCCTCTACATCGAGCTGCCCGCCTCGGTCGAGCTCGAGGTCACCTACACCGAGCCCGGCCTGCAGGGCGACCGCTCCACCGGCGGCACCAAGCCCGCCACCGTGGAGACCGGCGCCCAGGTGAGCGTGCCGCTGTTCATCACCACCGGCGAGCGCATCAAGGTCGACACCCGCGACTCCTCCTACCTGGGTCGCGTCAGCTCCTGATGGCGGCTCGCTCCAAGGCGCGCAAGCGGGCGCTCGACGCGGTGTACGCCGCGGACCTGCGCTCCCGCCCGGCCGCCGAGCTGCTCGCCGAGCAGGCCGAGAACGGTCCGGTCAACGAGTACACCCAGCGGCTGGTCGACGGTGTCTACGAGCACCGCCACCGGCTCGACGAGGTGATCACCCAGTACGCGCAGGGCTGGACGCTGCGGCGGATGCCGGCGGTGGACCGCAACGTGCTGCGGCTCGCGGTCTTCGAGATCCTCTTCGTCGACGACGTGCCCGACGCGGTGGCGGTCTCGGAGGCGCTGAAGCTGGTGGGCGACCTGTCCACCGACGAGTCCCCGGCGTTCGTCAACGGGGTGCTCGGCACCATCGTGCGCGACCGCGAGCAGCTGGTCGGCTAGAGCACCGGGTGCGCGGTCGGGCGTCAGGACTGGTCGCGCTGGTGCTGTCGGCCGCCCTGCTCGGGTGCAGCGGCGCCGACGAGCCCGATGCACGCCCCGCGCGCCCGTCCGGCCCGTCCGGCCCGTCGGGGTCCTCGGCCACGGTCGCGGCCTGCACGGTCGCGGGGTTCGAGCCCACCGAGCGGACCGCCGTGCGTGCCGGGACCCGGGTGGCGGTGTACGCGCTGCCGCTCGAGCTCGAGGCCGGTCGGCGGGGCCGGGTGCCGGTCACGCTGCGGCGGCTGGTCGACCTGCGGCCCGGCGTACGCGCCCCGGACGACGTCCGGCTGGACGCGGCGGTGCTGCGCCGCGTCGCCGCCGCGCTGCCGGCCGGGTCGACGGGTCCGCTGGCCGACACCTTCGCCACCGAGCTCCGGGTCGCCCGCGCCGCTCCCCGGCCCCGCCGACTGGTGGCGTACGCCGTGACGCAGGCCCGCCCCTTCGCGTGGACCGCGCGCGTCTGCGGGCCGCCCACGACCGTCGACGGATCGGCCACCGAGGTGACCGGCACCGGCCTGGTGCTCGACCGGTTCGCCACCGGCCGGCTGGACTGCGCCCGGGCCACCGCGACCGGCGCCCGGCGCACCGCCCTCACCCGGCAGCTGGTCGCGCTGTGCTGACGGGACACCGCGCGGCGTCGCGCCGGGGCGGTGGCGAGCGGACCCCGGCCGGACTCCGGCACAATGCCCCGGTGACCTCCCCGCGGCCCGCCGGCCCGACCTCGTCCCCGCGCTCACCGAGCGGCCTGCCCGACGGCTGGACGGCGCGGCTGCCGCAGCTGGACGACCTCGGCGCGCTGGTCGAGCTCCGCGGCGCCGACAAGCGCCCCTGGACCGGGTCCGGGTCGGTCGACCGCGAGGCCGTGGAGTCCGAGATCGCCGGACCGGCGTCGTGGACCCGCCGGCAGGTGGTGCTGGTCGACCCCACCGGCGCGGTGCGCGGCTGGGTGGTGGTGCACGACCGGGCGGCCGGGCGCACCATGCTGCACGTCTACGTCGACCGCGACCACGTCGAGCGGGACGTGCAGGACCGCGTCGCCGCCGCGGCGTACGCCTTCGTCGAGGAGCAGGCGGCCGCGTTCTGCCGGCTGCGCGGCGTGACGTCGACCCGGCTGGACGCGAGCCCCTTCGCCGAGGACGTGGTGCAGCGGCAGTGGCTGACGGACGCGGGCTACACGCTGCGGCGCACCTGGCTGCAGATGTCGCGGTCCGTGGTGCCCGCGGAGGCCGACGAGCTGCCCGGCCCGCGCGAGGGCGTCACCATCCGGCGCGTCGACAGCCACGAGAACGACCTCCCGGTCGCGGGCGACCTGCAGATCGTGCACGAGATGCTGGAGAGCTCCTTCGAGGACCACTTCAACTCCTACCGCGAGAGCTTCCCCGAGTTCGTGCAGCGACTGCGCGAGGACCCCGGTCACCGCTGGGACCACTGGTGGCTGGCCTTCGTCGAGGTCGAGGGTCGCCAGCTCGCGGCGGGCGCGGTGGTCAGCACCGTGCTCCCCGAGAGCGCGGCCGGGCACGAGGGCAGCTACGTCGACTACATCGGCGTCCACCGCGACGCCCGGGGCCGGGGCGTGGCGAAGGCGCTGCTCCACACGGTGATCGCCGACGCCGCCCGCCGCGGCCGCGACCGGGTGGGCCTCGAGGTCGACGACGACTCCCCGACGGGGGCCGACGGTCTCTACACCTCGATGGGGTGGACCCCCGACTACGTCACCGAGTCGTGGTTCCGCGACCTGGAGATCGAGCCCGGGGACGGGGTGGCGTCGTGAACGACGACGTCCAGGCCCTGGGGGAGCAGGCCGAGCGGAGCAACGCGCTGGACCACCTGGTGCGCGCCGGGATGGTCGCCTACGGGTTCGTCCACGTCCTGCTCGGCTGGCTCTGCGTGCAGCTGGCCCTCGGCGGTCCCAACGAGGACGCGAGCACCGACGGCGCCTTCACCACCCTGGCCCGCCAGCCGTTCGGCCGCACCATGGTCTGGGCGGTCGCCCTGGGCATGCTGCTGCTCGTCGTCTGGCGCGTGGTCGAGGCCGGGTTCGGCCACCGCGACGAGGGGGACGAGCGCACCCGCAAGCGGGTCGTCTCGGTCGGCAAGGCGGTGGTGTACGCCGTCATCGGCTTCACCGCGGTCAAGGTCGCCCTCGGCTCGGGCTCGCGGAAGTCGGGCGGCTGGACCGCCACGGTGATGGGCTGGCCGGGCGGGCAGTGGCTGGTCGCGCTCGCGGGCCTCGGGGTCCTGGCGTACGCCGCGACGCTGGTGCGCAAGGGCTGGACCCGCTCCTTCACCGACTCGATCACGGCCCGCGGCCAGGCCGGCGACCTCGGCACCGCCTTCGTGCGGGTCGGGCAGGTCGGGCACGTCGGCAAGGGCCTGTCGCTGGCGCTGGTCGGCCTGCTCACGGTCGTGGCCGGCGTCACCCACAGCTCCAGCAAGGGCGGTGGCCTGGACCAGGCGCTGCAGCAGGTCCTCCAGGAGCCGTACGGCGTGGTGCTGATCGGGCTCGTGGGCGTGGGCCTGTGGTGCTTCGGCGCCTGGTGCTTCGTCCTCGTCCGCCACCACGACCGGTGACCCGGGCAGGGCGCACCCGCCACCGGTTCGCCGGCCACATCGCCGGCGTCGGCTCGACCAGCGGCGTCCGGGTGGTCGTCGGGCACTGGCCCCACAGCCCGCTGGGCGCGTTCACCGACGTGATGGTGGCCGAGGCCGACGGCACCCGCGTGCTGCTGGCGCCCGACACCCGGGTGGCCGACTTCGTGGCCCGCACCTACGACTTCGACCGCGTCGTGGTCGGCCCGGTCACGGCGCAGGTCGACGCCCGCGCCTGGCAGGTCGAGGGACCCGAGCTGTCGCTGCGCCTCGACCTCGGCCGGCGCACCGCGCTGGGCCGGCTGCTGCGGCTGGTCCCGCGGCGCCTCGCCACCGCGCCCGGGTGGTCGGGGCTCACCGACCCGGTCGCGCGGGTGGTGCTCCGCGGGGTCCGCACCCGGGGCAGCGCGGGGAGCGGCCGGCGGGAGTTCTACGGCGCCACCGACCTGCACGCGGTGGTCGGCCTCGCCGGCAGCTGGCGGGGGACCGCGCTCGGCGGGCTCGCGCCGGTGGCGCCCGAGCCCGGGTTCGGCTTCGGCTCCACGCCCGAGCGCCCCTCGGTCACCGCGGTGACCACCACCGTCGAGGTGCCAGACTCGGCGCCATGACGACGACGTGCGACGTGGTGGTGGTGGGGCTCGGCCCCGGTGGCGAGGCGACGGCGACCCGGCTGGCGCAGGCGGGTCTCGACGTGGTCGGGGTCGACGAGCGGCTGGTGGGCGGCGAGTGTCCCTACTACGGCTGCATCCCCAGCAAGATGATCATCCGGGCCGCCGACGCGCTGGCCGAGGCCGGCCGGGTGGCCGACCTCGCCGGCACCGTCGAGGTGCGCCCCGACTTCTCCGTGGTGGCCCGCCGGATCAGCGAGGAGGCCACCGACGGGTGGGACGACCAGGTCGCCGTCGACCGCCTCGTCGACGCCGGTGTGCGGTTCGTGCGCGGCCACGCCCGGCTGACCGGGCCGCGCACCGTCGAGGTGGCGGGGGAGACCTTCGAGGCGCGGCGCGGGGTGGTGCTCAACCCCGGCACCTCGCCCAGCGCGCCGCCCGTCGAGGGACTGGCCGGCACGCCGTACTGGACCAACCGCGAGGTGCTGCGCGCCGAGACCGCCCCGGCCTCGATGATCGTGGTCGGCGGCGGCCCGATCGGCTCGGAGCTGGCACAGGCGTTCTCCCGCTTCGGCACCCGCGTCACGGTGCTCGAGATCGGCCCCCGGCTGATCGGCCCGGAGGAGCCCGAGACCGGCGAGCTGCTCGGCCGGGTGTTCGCGGCCGAGGGCATCCAGGTGCTGACCGAGGTCGAGATCCAGCAGGTGTCGTACGCCGAGGGCCGGTTCTCCGTGCGGCTGGCCGACCAGACCGTGGAGGCCGAGCGGCTGCTCGTCGCCGCGGGCCGCAAGCCCAACTTCGACGACCTCGGGCTGGAGACCGTCGGGCTGGACCCGGCCGCGCGCAGCATCGAGGTCGACGACCGGATGCGTGCCGGGGAGGGCCTGTGGGCGATCGGCGACGTCGCCGGCCACGGCGCCTGGACCCACCTGTCGATGTACCAGGCCGCGATCTGCGCGGCCGACGTGCTCGGGCAGGAGGACGGCCCGCGAGCCGACTACCGCGCGGTGCCGCACGTGACCTTCACCGACCCCGAGGTCGGCGGCGTCGGGATGACCGAGCAGCAGGCCCGCGACGCCGGGCTGCGGGTGCGCGTCGGCATCCAGGACATGTCGGCCAACTCCCGTGGCTGGATCAACCGCGCCGAGGGCCTGGTCAAGGTGGTCGAGGACGCCGACCGCGGGGTGCTCGTCGGTGCGACCGTGATGGGCCCGACCGGCGGTGACGTCCTCGGGCTGCTCACCACCGCGGTGCACGCCGAGGTGCCGACGGCCACGCTGCTCTCGATGATCTACGCCTACCCCACGATGCACCGCGCGGTCGAGGAAGCCCTCAAGGACCTCGACGGATGAGCGCCGTCACGCCCGGACCCGCCGCCGACGGGCCGCAGGACGAGCTCGAGACGCTGCTGGTGCACGCGGCCGAGCACCCCGCGGACCGCGAGGCCGGGCCGGCCTTCGTCGCGGCCTTCATGGACGCCTCGGTCGGGGTGCCCGGGACGGCCGCGGCCGACGGCGGCTTCGTGCCGCTGGTGACCGAGCTCTCCGAGCAGCGGCGGGCGGGGCTCGCCTTCACCCACCCGCTGCGCGGCGCCGTCTGGGGCCGGCAGTGGACCCAGGACCAGGGCGCGATGCCGCCGGGCTTCGAGGTGCGCGGCACCACCGGTCGCGAGCTGATGCGCCAGCTGGTGGGGCACAACCTCGGGCTGGTGCTCAACCCGGGCAACCGGCACGGCAAGGAGTTCCTCGTCGCCGAGATGTCCGACCTGCTCGCCGGCGTCGACCCGGGCACGACCCACCGGGTGCAGCAGCAGGGGGCCTCGGTGCAGGTCGGCGAGCCGGCGTACGTCCCCGACGGGCTGGTCGAGCTGCTCCGCGACGGGTTCACCGAGCTGGGCGGCGTCGCCACGGCGACGCTCGCCTGGATCCGCTACGAGGACGGCCTGGAGGGCTACCTGCTCGGTGTCACCACGGCGCGCCCGCGCGAGCAGGTGCTGCCCGTCGTCGAGACCGCGGTCGACCGGCTGGAGGGCCGCACCCTCGACGTCACCATCGGCCCGCCCGGCGCCAGCCTGCTGACCGCCACCGTGGCGCCGTTCCTGTCCGCCTGAGGCTCAGCCTCCTCAGGACAGCCGGAGCCGCCGCTCGCGCAGCCGGTCGTACGCCGGCCGGCAGGCCCGCGCGACGGCGGCGTCGTGCGCGCCGAGCTCGACGGTGCGGGGCCGCCACGGCTCGAAGCCGGTCGAGCGCTGCACCGCGTCGTACCAGTGCGGCGCCCAGACGCCGTCGGAGTCGCGCGGCCCGGCCGGCCAGCGCAGCATCCGCTCGGTGAACGGGATGCCGAGCCACCCGCACAGCCAGCGCAGGTGCGCCTCCGGGTCGCGCAGGAAGTCACCGGCGTCGATGACCGGGACGTCGTCGGGCAGCACCTCGAGCAGCCGCTCCTGCTGGAGCAGCCCGATGTCCTCGGGCTCGCAGGACTCCCGGGACCTGACGTAGGAGGCCACCACCTCGTCGGGGTCGCGCACGAGCAGCACGTTGCGGGACCCGGCCACCCAGTCGAGGTCCATCTCGGGCAGCAGGTGGTGCGTCATGTGCTTGACGTAGTGGACCGGCGCCCCGACCGGGGCGGCGAGGTCGGCCACGACCCGGCGCCAGTCGGTGGGCTGCGAGGCGATCACCTCCTCGCGCCCGGGGTGGTCGAGCCCGGTGGCGTCGAGGTACGCCGCGTAGAGCGGCTCGTCGACGACGACCGTGTCGGGCCGGTTCTCCCAGGAGCGCATCATCGCGGTCGAGATGTTGCGGGGGCCGCTCCACATCGCGACCCGCACCGTGGGCCGGCCGGCGGTGGGCGTGCTCACCGCGCCGTCCGGGAGGCGACGTCCTCGGCGACCAGGTCCTGGTAGAGCGCCTGGAGCCGCTCCACGACCGGGCCGCGCCGGCCGGTGCCGATGGTGCGGCCGTCGACGGTGCGGACCGGGACCACGCCGGCGAAGGTGCCGGTGACGAAGGCCTCGGCGGCGTTGTAGACGTCGGTGAGGCTGAACGTCCGCTCGCGCGCCGGCAGCTCGTGGCGCCGGCACACCTCGAGCACGTTGGCGCGGGTGATGCCGCCGAGGCAGTAGCGGCCGTCGGAGGTCCACACCTCGCCGCCGCGGGTGACCAGGAAGAAGTGGGTGCTGTTGCAGGTGGCCACGAACCCGTCGGGGTCGAGCATCAGCGCCTCGTCGGCCCCGGCGGTGTAGGCCTGGATGCAGGCGGTGACGTCGTTGAGCTTGCTGTGGGCGTTGAGCCGCGGGTCCAGGGTGTCGGGGTGGGCGCGACGCACGTGGGTGGTGAACAGCGTGATGCCCTCGGTCACCGTGGCCGGCAGCGGCTCCTTGTGCTCGGCGATCGCCACCACGGTCGCGGGACCCACCGTCACCCGCGGGTCCTGGTAGGGCGTCGACTTCACGCCGCGCGTGACCATCAGCCGCACGTGGACGCCGTCGGTCATCGCGTTGGCCCGCAGCGTCGCGTAGACCGCCTCGGTGAGCTCCGCGCGCGTCGGGAGGTCGATGAGCAGCGCCCGTGCGCCCTCCTCGAGCCGGTCGAGGTGCTGCTCGAGGAAGACCGGGTGGCCGCCGCTGACCCGCAGGCCCTCCCAGACGCCGTCGCCGAGCACGAAGCCGGAGTCGAAGACCGAGACGACGGCGCGCTCGCGGGGGAGCAGCTCCCCGTCGACCCAGACCAGGATGCCGTCGTTGCGGGGGTCGCCGGTGGCGTGCTGGGTGCCTGTCGTGCTGCCCGTCGCGCCGGTGGTGGGGGTGCTCGTCATGGCGTCACCCTAGGAGCACCGGGCGGGGGCGGTGCGTCCGGTGCGTCCGGGATGTCCGGTGCGCAGCTGCGAGCGGCGTACCACCGCGACGGCCAGGGCCAGGACGGCCAGCACGAGCACGGGCGGCCGGGTGCCCGCGACGGGCTGCAGGGAGGTCAGCAGCAGCGGCAGCCCGAAGCCGACGTACGTCGCGACGTAGAAGGTGCCGGTCAGGGTGCCGCGGCGCGCCGGGGGAGCGAGGGTCTCGACGTCGAGCAGGCCCTCGCGCAGGCACAGCCCGTACGCCGTGCCCAGCACCACGCAGCTGAGCGCGAACAGCGGCAGCCCGACGCGGTCGCCGGCGACCGCGACCAGGACGAACCCCAGCGCCGCCGTCAGCGCCCCGACCACCCCGGCGCCGGGACCCCAGGACCGGACCCGGGCCACCGTCTGCACGGCGATCCCGCTGCCGAGCGCCAGCGCGGCGGCGACGCCGACCAGCAGCGGGCCGTCGACGCCGGGGGGCAGCCGGGTCGGCAGCGTCACGATGCTCAGCGCCACGGAGCCGAACACCAGCACGCCCACGGGCAGCGACCAGGCCAGCGCGGCGCGGGCGTGGTGGTGCGCGAGCGTCGGCAGCGGCCCGCCGCCGGCGTCGCGGAGCCGTCGCGAGGCGGGGGCGCTGGTGGCCGCCGACCAGCCGATCGCGGCCAGCGACAGCGCGATCGACAGCACGAACGGCGTCACCAGCGGGGCGGGCGCGAGCTGGGCCAGGGCGCCGGAGACGAGCGGGCCCACGGCGAAGCCGGCGGTGAGGAAGACGCCCGCCAGCACGGTGCCGGTGGTGCCGGCGAGGTCGCCCGCCCAGGCGGTCCCCGCGCCGAAGGTCAGCCCGGCGCCGAGGCCGACCACGAGCCGGCCCAGCACCAGCCCGGCGGGGTCGTGGAGGGCCATCAGCACCAGCGTGCCGGCGACCACGAGCACCGCTCCCGGGAGCACCACCCACGCCCGGCCGACCCGGTCCGAGAGCGCGCCGCCGCCGAACAGGCCGGGCAGCAGCGCGACCGCGTAGGCGCCGAACGCCGCGTCGAGCAGCGCGGTCGAGAAGCCCTCCTGCTCGGCCAGCACCGGGATCACCGAGGCGAACAGGTTCGCCGCCCAGCCGGCCGTCATCAGCACGGCGAGCACGCCGGCGAGTCCGCGGGGCAGGTGACGGGGGAGTGGCACCGGGCGATGGTGTCAGGTCGGCGTCGGGGTCGCGCCGGGCCCGTCGCCGCGCCGGCCGACGGGCCGGCGCGACTGGTAGGGTCCCCCGCGATCGACATCCTTTAACGAGCCGTCCCGTGAGGCGGAGAAGGAGGTCCGGCCCCTGTGGCGCACCAGCCGGCCGACGTGCCCCCCGAGCCCCCCGAGGCCCCCGAGGGGTCCCGCACCGTCCTCGACGCCCACGACATCGCCCGGGCGCTGACCCGGATCTCCCACGAGCTCCTGGAGCGCAACAAGGGCTCCGAGGACCTCGTCCTGCTCGGCATCCCGACGCGGGGCACCCACCTGGCCACCCGGCTCGCCGAGCGCATCGCCCGCGTCGAGGGCGTCCAGGTGCCGACCGGGACGCTCGACGTCACGATGTACCGCGACGACCTGCGCCGCCAGCCCACCCGCGGCCCGCAGCACACCGCGGTGCCGGCCGGCGGCATCGACGGCAAGACCGTCGTCCTGGTCGACGACGTCCTCTACTCCGGCCGCACCGTCCGGGCGGCGCTGGACGCGATGAACGACCTCGGCCGGCCGGCCACGGTGCGCCTCGCGGTGCTCGTCGACCGCGGCCACCGCGAGCTGCCGATCCGCGCCGACCACGTCGGCAAGAACCTGCCCAGCGCGCGCAGCGAGCGCGTGATGGTGCGGCTCGAGGAGTCCGACGGGTACGACGTGGTGCGGATCGCCCCCAGCCCCGGCGAGGCGCTGCTGCACCCGGGGGACGGCTCGTGAGGAAGCACCTGCTCTCCGTCGACGACGTCACGCCCGACGACGTGGCCGAGCTGTTCGCGACCGCGGTCGAGATGCACGACGTGCAGCGGCGCTCGGTCAAGAAGCTGCCCGCCCTGCGCGGCCGCACGGTCGTCAACCTGTTCTTCGAGGACTCCACCCGCACCCGGTCGTCCTTCGAGATCGCCGGCAAGTGGCTCTCGGCCGACGTCATCAACGTCTCGGCCAAGGGCTCCAGCGTCAGCAAGGGCGAGAGCCTGCGCGACACCGTGCTCACCGTCGCCGCCATGGGCGTCGACGGGCTGGTGGTCCGGCACATGGCCAGCGGCGCCGCCCAGCAGGTCTCGCAGTGGACCGACGCCGTGGTCGTCAACGCCGGCGACGGCACCCACGAGCACCCCACCCAGGCACTGCTCGACGCCTACACGCTGACCCGGCGGCTCGGCGGGGTCGAGGGCCGCCACGTCGCGATCGTGGGCGACCTGACCCACAGCCGGGTGTTCCGCAGCAACGTCGCGCTGCTCACCAAGCTGGGCGCGCAGGTGACCGTGGTCGCGCCCCCGACCCTGATGCCGGCCGGCGTCACGTCCTGGTCGGAGGCGGCCGGCTTCGCCACGTCGTACGACCTCGACGCGGTGCTGCCGCACGTGGACGCCGTGATGATGCTGCGGGTCCAGCGCGAGCGGATGAGCGGCGGGTTCTTCCCGACCGCGCGGGAGTACACCGTCGGCTACGGCCTCACCCGCGACCGGCTCGGCCTGCTCCGCGAGGGCACGCCGATCCTGCACCCCGGCCCGATGAACCGCGGCCTCGAGATCGCCGCCGACGCCGCGGACGCCGCCGGCTCGGCCGTGCTCGACCAGGTCTCGGCCGGCGTCGCGGTCCGGATGTCCGTGCTCTACCACCTGCTCGCAGGGGAAGGGAGCGTCGCGTGAGCGAGCCGCTCGTGATCACCGGCGCCGCCGTCCTCGGGGGCGAGGCACGTGACCTGTACGTCGCCGACGGGGTGCTCGTCGACGAGGCGCCCGCCGGCGCGCGCACCCTCGACGCCGCCGGGCTGGTCGCCCTCCCCGGCCTCGTCGACCTGCACACCCACCTGCGCGAGCCGGGCCGCGAGGACGCCGAGACGGTGCTCACCGGCTCCCGGGCCGCCGCGGTCGGCGGCTTCACGGCCGTGCTGGCGATGGCCAACACCAGCCCGGTCACCGACACCGCCGAGGCCGCCGAGCGGGTGCTCGACCTCGGCCGCGCCGCCGGCCTGGTCCACGTGCAGCCCGTCGGCGCGGTCACCCGCGGCCTGGAGGGCCACGAGCTGGCCGAGCTCGGGCTGATGGCCCGCTCGCGCGCCCGGGTCCGGGTGTTCAGCGACGACGGCCGGTGCGTGCACGACCCGCGGGTGATGCGCCGCGCGCTGGAGTACGTCCGCGCGTTCGGCGGCGTCGTCTCCCAGCACTCCCAGGACCCCGACCTCGCCGGCCCGGCCGCCTGCTGCCACGAGGGCGAGCTCTCCGGCCGCCTCGGCCTGACCGGCTGGCCCGGCATCGCCGAGGAGACGATCGTCGCGCGCGACGTGATGCTCGCCCGCCACACCCGCAGCCGGCTCCACGTCGCCCACGTCTCCACCGCCGGCTCCGTGGAGGTGCTGCGCTGGGCCAGGGCCCAGGGCATCGACGTCACCGCCGAGGTGACGCCCCACCACCTGCTGCTGACCACCGACCTGCTCGCGGGCTACGACCCCGTCTACAAGGTCAACCCGCCGCTGCGTCCCGACGAGGACGTCCACGCGCTGCGCGAGGCGTTGGCCGACGGCACCGTCGACGCGGTCGCCACCGACCACGCCCCGCACGCGCGCCACGACAAGGAGCACGCCTTCGGCGACGCCGCCTTCGGCATGCTCGGTCTCGAGACCGCGCTGTCGGTGGTGGCCGAGGTGATGGTGACCTCGGGCGCGATGACGTGGGCCGACGTGGCCCGGGTGATGTCGCAGGCCCCCGCCCGGATCGCCGGCCTCGAGGGCCACGGCGGCTCGCTGGCCGTCGGCGAGCCGGCCCACCTCACCCTGGTGGACCCCACCGCCGCGGTCACCGTCGACCGGGACGCCTCGGTGTCGCTCTCGCGCAACAACCCGTGGCACGGCCGCAGCCTGACCGGCGCGGTCGTGGCGACCGTGCTCGCCGGCCGGCCGACGGTGCTCGACGGCGCGCTCGTCCCGCCTGGCGCGCCCTAGTCAGACGCGCTGCGCGGTGAGCAGCAGGTACTCCCAGCCCATCGCGCCGTCCGGGCCGGTGGCGAACCGGCGCGCCAGGTCCAGCAGCTCGGCGTCCAGCGCGGCGGTCCGCCCGGGGTCGTCGGCCAGGCCCCGGTACGCCGCGATGGTCGGGCCGTAGCAGCGCTTGAAGAAGTCGCGGAACCCGGCCGCGTCGGCGAACGCGTCGACCCCCAGGGTGCGTCGCTCGGCGCGCACGTCGGTGACCCGGTCCCCGAGCAGCTCGACGACGTGCTCCTCGCGACCCCACAGCGGCGGCGACTGCACGCCGGCGGGCGGCGGCGCGACGTACGGCTTCATGGTGGCGAACAGCTGGCCGACGAACCCCTCGGGGGTCCAGCTGACCAGCCCGATCCGACCGCCCGGGCGACACACCCGCACCAGCTCGTCGGCGGCCGCGTGGTGGTGCGGGGCGAACATCACCCCGACGCAGGACAGCACCACGTCGAACTCCGCGTCGGCGTACGGCAGCGCCTCGGCGTCGGCCTGCTGCCAGTCCAGCCGGAGCCCCTCGGCCCCGGCCTCGCGACGTCCGACCTCCAGCAGCTCGGGCGTGAGGTCGGAGGCCACCACGGCGGCGCCGGTCCGCGCCGCCGGGACGGCGACGTTGCCGGAGCCGGCCGCGACGTCGAGCACCCGGTCGGCGGCCGTGACGCCGGCCGCGGCCACGAGGACGGGACCGAGGTCGGCGATGACCTCGCGCGCCACGGCGGGGTAGTCGCCCAGGGCCCACATCGCGCGGTGCCGGTCCTTCAGCGCCCGATCGGCGGGGTCGACGGGGTCGGCGGGGTCGGTGGTGCTGGTCGGTTCCTGGTGGGTCTGCTGGCTCATGGGGTGCCTCCCGGTGCGGTGCCGCGGACCTCGCGGCCCTCACCACGCTCGCAGCGGCGCGGGCGGGCGGATACCGGAGAACTACCGGGTCGGCCGGGTGCCGGCCCGGTCGTGGGAGAGCCGCAGCGCGGCCTCGGTGCGGGTGCGGCAGTCGAGCTTGGTCATCGCGTGGCGCACGTGCATCTCGACGGTGCGGACGCTCAGGAACAGGCGCGCGGCGATCTCACGGCTGGTCAGGCCGCTGCCGACCAGCCCGAGCACCTCGCGCTCGCGGGCGCTCAGCGCGTCGTCGCCACCGGCAGCCCGGACGTCGCCGAGCGCCTCGAGCTCCCGGCCGAGCGGCTCGAGCAGCAGCCGGGCCTTGAGGCGACGCGCGGTGCGCTGGGCCTGGCGGAGCAGCTCGACGGCCTCGTCGCGGGACCCGCCGCGGGACCCCTCGCGGTCGAGCTGCACGAGGAGCGAGGCGAGCCGGCGGCGTACCGCGACGTCGGCGAGGGGGAGCTCCTCGGTCGCGCCCAGGGCGAGCGCCTGCCGCAGGTGGGGCACGGCGGCGGGGGCGTCGCCGGCCAGGACGGAGGTCTCGGCGAGCGCCACGCACAGCGCGATCCGGGCGTCGGGCTGGTGGCCGAGGTCGGCCTCGGCGAGCAGCGCCGTGGCCCGGGCCACCTCGCGGGCCAGCCCCAGCCGGGCGAACAGCCCGACCGCGTCCTGGAGCACCGGCACGCAGTAGTGCCGCTCCTCGCTGTCCTCGCAGCGCTGCAGCACCCGCTGCAGGCCGGCGACCGCCCCGGCGTCGTCGCCCGCGTGCCGGTCGAGCAGCGAGAGGCCCCACGAGGCCAGCAGGTCGACCGGCAGCAGGTCGATGCGCACGCCGGTGAGCCGGGCGCCGAGCAGCGCGGCCCGGGGCCCGCGGAGCCGGCCGCGGAAGGTCTCGACCAGGCCGGTCACGACCTCGGCGGCGGCCCGGGCCGGTGGCGGCGAGCCCGGGTCGTGGCTCACCTCGGCGCACACCTCCAGCGCGGTGTCCCACCGGCCGCCGTGCAGCATCACGACGGCGGCGCAGGCCCGGCAGACCTGGGCGGTGACGTCCTGGTCGCCGTGGCGGCAGAAGGCGTACGCCGCGTCGTACGCCTGGCCCGCGGAGCGGTAGTCGCCGGTGTGCTCCAGGGCGTCGGCGAGCCGCTGGTAGGCCTCGGCGGCGGGGGCGACCAGCCCGGCGGCGAGCGCCCGGTCGAGGGCGGCCCGCACCTGGGCGACGCCCTCCACGCCCCGGTCGGTGCGGGCCAGCAGGTTGCCGCGCAGCGCCTCGGCCCGGCACAGCAGGTCCGGCCGGTCGGCCCGGCGCGCGTCGCGCTCGGCGAGCGCCGTGACCTCCAGGGCGGCGCGCAGGCTCGCCGCCGAGCGCAGGTGGACGGCCACCGCGAGCCGCTCCACGGCGGCGTCGGCGGGGCGGTCCGCCGCGTCGTGCAGCCGGGCGCAGGCCTCCCGCTCGGCCACCGCGACCGACCACTGGCCCAGCAGCTCGTGCTGGGTGGCGAGCCGGGAGAGGAGCGGGGCCCGGGCGGCGTCGGGCGACCGGTCCAGCAGCTCGCCCAGCGCGGCCACGGCGGTGGGGTGCTCGCCGCAGCCCTCGGCGGCGTCGGCCAGGGCGGCCACGACCGGTACCCGGCCGGGGTCCTCGGCGGGCCAGCCGGCGACCAGGGGCCCCAGCAGCCGGAGCGCCTCCCGGTGCGAGCCGGTGGCGAGCAGCCGGTCGGCGAGCCGCGCCGACCAGGCCCGCTGCCGCGCCGGCGGGACCTGGGAGCGGACCGCGTCGCGGACCACGTCGTGGCGGAACCGCAGCGTCCCCTCGGCCCCCTCGGCCCCGTCGGCCCCGGGCGCCAGGTGCTCGCCCGCGTCGAGCCCGTCGGGCCAGCCGTCCGCCAGCAGCGTGGCGAGCGCCCTGGGGCGTACGACGGGGCCGGTGACCGCCGCCAGCCGCAGCGCCTCCCGGACCGGGGCGTCCAAACGGTCGAGCTCCATCGCGACGGCGTCCCGGACGGACTCGGGAAGGTGTGCGGTGAGGTGTCCGGTGGGGTCGTCGCCCAGCGTGACGAGCAGGTACGGCAGCCCGTCGGCGCGCCGCACCACGGCCTCGACCAGGGCCGGGTCGGCGCCCTCGCCGAGCCGGTCGACGACGAGCCGACGGGCGTCGGGGTCGGCCAGCGGGCCCAGCCGGAGCTCGGTCACCAGCCCCGCGTGCCGCAGCTCGGCGCGGACCGGCCGCAGCGGGTGGTCGCGCGGCAGGGCGTCCGGGCGGTACGTCGCCACGACGGCGCCGACCTCCCCGGCCAGCTCCCGGGCCAGCTGCGGCAGCGCGCGCACGGTGGCGTGGTCGGCGCGGTGCAGGTCGTCGAGCCGGACCACCGGGGCGCCGTCGTACGCCGCCAGCGCGGCGTCGAGCAGGGCGGTCGCGCCGACCCACGCCTCGCCGCTGACCAGCAGCACCGGGGGAGCGGGCCCGGCGCGCGCGGCACCCCGCGGGCCCGGCGCCGCCGTGCGCTGGTCGAGCCAGGCCCGGAGCCGGGCCAGCTCCTCGGTGCGTCCCACGAGCACCTCGCCCACCGGGTCAGCATCCCCTCCGGACGGGCGGCTGACAACGCCTCCGGCGCTGGTAGGGTCGGCGCCGATCGGCATCCTTTAACGATCCGTCCTGTGAGGCGGAGAAGGAGGTACGGCGTGCCACAGCATGCCCCCACCCGTCCGGGCCCCGCGATCCTCGTGCTCGAGGACGGCCGGACCTTCCACGGCGAGGCCTACGGCGCCCCCGGCGAGACGTTCGGCGAGGCCGTCTTCTCGACCGGCATGACCGGCTACCAGGAGACGCTCACCGACCCGTCGTACCACCGGCAGGTCGTGGTGATGACCGCCCCGCACGTCGGCAACACCGGGGTCAACGACGACGACCCGGAGTCGCGCCGCATCTGGGTGAGCGGGTACGTCGTGCGCGACCCCGCCCGGGTGCCGTCCAACTGGCAGTCGGTGCGCAGCCTCGACGACGAGCTGCGCGCCCAGGGCGTGGTCGGCATCAGCGGCATCGACACCCGCGCGCTGACCCGGCACCTGCGCGAGCGCGGCGCCATGCGCGTGGGCATCTCCACCGAGACCTCCGACGGCGCCGCCCTGCTGGAGCGGGTCCGCGCCTCGGCCCAGATGGCGGGCAGCGAGCTCGCCGACGAGGTCACCACGCCCGAGGCCTACGTCGTCCCCGCGGTCGGTGAGAAGCGGTTCACCGTGGCGGCCCTCGACCTCGGGATCAAGGCCAACACCCCGCGGATGCTCGCCGCCCGCGGCGTCGAGGTCCACGTGCTGCCGGCGACCTCCACGCTCGACGAGGTCCTCGCGGTCGGGCCCGACGGGCTGTTCTTCTCCAACGGCCCCGGTGACCCCGCGGCCACCACCGACCAGGTCGAGCTGCTCCAGGGGGCGCTGGGGCGCGGGCTGCCGTACTTCGGGATCTGCTTCGGCAACCAGCTGTTCGGCCGGGCGCTGGGCTTCGGCACCTACAAGCTGACCTACGGCCACCGCGGCATCAACCAGCCGGTGATGGACCGCACCACCGGCAAGGTCGAGGTCACGGCGCACAACCACGGGTTCGCCGTCGACGCGCCGCTGGAGGGGTCCACCACCACGCCGTACGGCGAGGCCACGGTCTCCCACGTCTGCCTCAACGACGACGTCGTCGAGGGCCTCGAGCTGCGCGGGGAGGACGGCGCGGCTGCGGAGCTTCTCGGTGCAGTACCACCCCGAGGCCGCGGCGGGTCCGCACGACGCCGCCTACCTCTTCGACCGCTTCACCGACCTGATGGCCGGATCTCGACAGGCTCGATCGACGACAGTGGGGGAGGCTCGATCGACGACAGTGCAAGAGGCTCGATCGACGACAGAGGGGGAGGACGCCTGATGCCCAAGCGCACCGACATCGAGAGCGTGCTGGTCATCGGGTCCGGCCCGATCGTGATCGGCCAGGCCTGCGAGTTCGACTACTCCGGCACCCAGGCCTGCCGCGTGCTGCGGGCCGAGGGCCTGCGGGTGGTCCTGGTCAACTCCAACCCGGCCACGATCATGACCGACCCCGAGTTCGCCGACGCGACCTACGTCGAGCCGATCACGGCCGAGTTCGTGGAGAAGGTCATCGAGAAGGAGCGCCCCGACGCGCTGCTCGCGACCCTGGGCGGCCAGACCGCGCTCAACACCGCGATGGCGCTGGACGCCGCCGGCGTCCTGGAGAAGTACGGCGTGGAGCTGATCGGCGCCAGCATCGAGGCGATCAACCGGGGCGAGAACCGCGAGTCGTTCAAGCGCATCGTCGAGGAGCTCGGCGGCGAGGTCGCGCGCTCGGTGGTCTGCCACACCCTCGAGGAGTGCTTCGAGGCCTCCCGGGACCTCGGCTGGCCGATGGTGGTGCGGCCCAGCTTCACCATGGGCGGCACCGGCTCCGGCATGGCGTACGACGAGCTGGACCTGCGCCGCATCGCCGGGTCCGGTCTCGCCGCCAGCCCGACCACCGAGGTGCTCCTGGAGGAGTCGATCATCGGCTGGAAGGAGTACGAGCTCGAGGTGATGCGCGACACCGCGGACAACGTGGTGATCGTCTGCTCCATCGAGAACCTCGACCCGATGGGCGTGCACACCGGCGACTCGATCACGGTCGCGCCGGCGATGACGCTCACCGACCGCGAGTACCAGCACCTGCGCGACCTCTCGATCGGCATCATCCGCTCGGTCGGCGTCGACACCGGCGGCTGCAACATCCAGTTCGCGGTCAACCCCGCCGACGGCCGGGTCGTGGTGATCGAGATGAACCCCCGCGTCTCGCGGTCCTCCGCGCTCGCCTCCAAGGCCACCGGCTTCCCGATCGCCAAGATCGCGGCCAAGGTCGCCATCGGCTACACCCTCGACGAGATCCCCAACGACATCACGCAGGAGACCCCGGCCTCCTTCGAGCCGTCGCTGGACTACGTGGTGGTCAAGGTGCCGCGGTTCGCCTTCGAGAAGTTCCCCGCCGCCGACCCGACGCTGACCACGCACATGAAGTCGGTGGGCGAGGCGATGGCGATCGGGCGCAACTTCACCGAGGCGCTGCAGAAGGCGCTGCGCTCGCTCGAGGCTCCGACATCGGGGAAGGGGTCGGCCGTCTTCGACTGGAGCCACCGCACCGTCGCCCTCGACAAGGACGCGCTGCTGGCCGAGGTCGCCACCCCGCACGACGGCCGGCTGCGCAAGGTGATGGACGCGCTCCGCGCCGAGGCGACGCCCCAGGAGGTGCACGAGGCCACCGGCATCGACCCGTGGTTCGTGGACCAGCTGGTGCTGATCAACGAGGTCGCGCAGGAGATCATCGAGGCCCCCGAGCTGACCCCGGGCCTGCTGCGGCTGGCCAAGCGGCACGGGTTCTCCGACGCCCAGCTGGGCCGGATCCGCGACATGAAGGAGCCGGTCGTGCGCGGGGTGCGGCACGCGCTCGGCGTCCGCCCGGTCTACAAGACCGTCGACACCTGCGCCGCCGAGTTCGCCGCGCGGACGCCGTACCACTACTCCTCCTACGACGAGGAGACCGAGGTGGCGCCGCGCGAGCGGGAGGCCGTGATCATCCTCGGCTCGGGCCCCAACCGGATCGGCCAGGGCATCGAGTTCGACTACTCCTGCGTCCACGCCAGCCTCGCGCTGCACGACGCGGGCTACGAGACCGTGATGGTCAACTGCAACCCCGAGACCGTCTCGACCGACTACGACACCTCCGACCGGCTCTACTTCGAGCCGCTGACCCTGGAGGACGTGCTCGAGGTGGTGCACGCCGAGCGGGCCGCGGGTCCGATCGCCGGTGTCATCTGCCAGCTCGGCGGCCAGACCCCGCTCGGCCTGGCGCAGGGCCTGGAGGACGCCGGGGTGCCGATCGTGGGCACGCCACCGGCCGCGATCGACCTCGCCGAGGAGCGGGGCGCCTTCGGTCGCGTCCTGGCCGAGGCCGGGCTGCCCGCCCCCAAGCACGGCATGGCCACGACGTACGCCGAGGCGCGCGACATCGCCGCGACGATCGGCTACCCGGTGCTGGTGCGGCCGTCGTACGTGCTCGGTGGCCGCGGCATGGAGATCGTCTACGACGACGGCGCGCTCCTCGCCTACCTCCAGCGGGCCACGGACCTGGGCCAGTCAGGTGGGGGCCCCGAGCACCCCGTGCTGGTCGACCGGTTCATCGACGACGCGGTCGAGATCGACGTCGACGCGCTCTACGACGGCACCGACCTCTACCTCGGCGGCGTGATGGAGCACATCGAGGAGGCCGGCATCCACTCCGGCGACTCCTCCTGCGCGCTGCCGCCGATCACGCTGGGCAAGGAGGAGATCGACCGGATCCGCGTCGCGACCGAGGCGATCGCCAAGGGCGTCGGCGTCCGCGGGCTGCTCAACATCCAGTTCGCGCTCGGGTCCGACGTGCTCTACGTCCTCGAGGCCAACCCCCGCGCGAGCCGCACCGTGCCGTTCGTCTCCAAGGCGACCAACACCCCGCTGGCCAAGGCCGCGGCCCGGATCATGCTGGGCGAGACGGTGGCGGGGCTGCGTGCCGAGGGCCTGCTGGCCGCGGTGGGCGACGGCGGCGACCTGCCGGGCGACGCCCCGATCGCGGTCAAGGAGGCGGTGATGCCCTTCAACCGGTTCAAGACCCTCGAGGGCCACAACGTCGACACCGTGCTCGGTCCGGAGATGCGCTCCACCGGCGAGGTGATGGGCTTCGACGGCCACTTCGGCACCGCGTTCGCCAAGGCGCAGACGGCCGCCTACGGCTCGCTGCCGCTCTCGGGCCGGGTCTTCGTCTCGATGGCCAACCGCGACAAGCGCACCATGGTGTTCCCGGTGAAGCGGCTGGCCGACCTCGGCTACGAGATCCTGGCGACCCAGGGCACCGCCGAGGTGCTGCGCCGCAACGGCGTCTCGGCGACCGTGGTCCGCAAGTACAGCGAGGGCGACGCGGAGTCGGGGGAGCGGACCATCGTCGGCCGGATCCTCGACGGCGAGGTCGACCTCATCGTCAACACCCCGCACGGCACCTCGGTGGGCGGCGGCTCGCCGCGGCTGGACGGCTACGAGATCCGCACCGCCGCGATCCTGGGCAACATCCCGTGCATCACCACGGTGCAGGGCCTGGGCGCCGCGGTGCAGGGCATCGAGGCGATGCGCGCCGCCGACATCGGCGTCCGGTCCCTCCAGGACTGGGCCCGCCGGGCCGCGGGGGACCGCGGGGACGACGAGTGACGCTGTACCACCGGCTCTTCGACCGGGTGCTGGTCCGCACCGACGCCGAGCGGGCCCACGGCGCGGCCTTCACGGCGATCCGGCGGGCCCGCCCGCTCACCCACGCCCTCCACGCCGGCGCGGGACGCCTCGGGCGCCGCGCCGGCGGTGAGGTCGAGGCCATGGGCCTGGTCTTCCCCGGCGTCCTCGGCCTGGCGGCGGGCTTCGACAAGAACGGCGTCGGCATCGACGCGCTGGCCAACCTGGGCTTCGGCTCGGTGGAGATCGGCACCGTCACCGCGCAGCCGCAGCCGGGCAACCCGCGTCCCCGGCTGGCGCGACTGCCCGCCGACCGCGCGATCGTCAACCGGATGGGCTTCAACAACGAGGGTGCCGTCGCGGTCGCGCGGCGGCTGGCCGAGCGCCGCCTCGACCGGACGGGTCGCCGCTCCGGCGTACCCCTGGGCGTGAACATCGGCAAGACCAAGGTCGTGCCCGAGGACGAGGCGGTGGCCGACTACGAGACCAGCGCCGGCCTGCTCGCGCCGTACGCCGACTACCTGGTCGTCAACGTCTCCTCGCCCAACACCCCCGGCCTGCGCCACCTGCAGGCGGTGGAGAAGCTCGAGCCGCTGCTCCGCGCCGTACGTCGCCGCGCCGACGACGTGTCGAACAGCCACGTCCCGCTGCTGGTCAAGATCGCCCCGGACCTCGCCGACGAGGACGTCCTGGCCGTGGCCGACCTCGCCCTGGCCGTGGGCCTGGACGGCGTCGTGGCCACCAACACCACGACCGCGCGCGCGGGGCTCGCCAGTCCCGCCGCCGCGGTCGCGGCCGCCGGGGGAGGCGGTCTGTCGGGCCCGCCGCTGCGCGAGCGCGCCCACGAGGTCACCCGGCTGCTGCGCGGTCGGCTCGGACCCCAGCCCACGATCATCGGCGTGGGCGGGATCGTGACCGTCGAGGACGCCGTCGCCCGGCTGGACGCCGGGGCCGACCTGCTCCAGGGCTACACCGGCTTCGTCTACGAGGGACCGGGCTGGGCCCGCCGCGTCAACCGCGGCGTCGCACGCCACCGGGCCGAGGTGGCCGCGTGAGGCCCTTCGGCGCCCGGCTCGCGGCGGCCGTCGACGCCCGCGGGCCGCTGTGCGCCGGCATCGACCCGCACCCGGCCCTGCTGCAGGCGTGGGGCCTGCCCGACACCGTGGCGGGCCTGGAGCGCTTCGCCCTGGGCGCCACCGAGGCCCTCGCCCCGGTGGTGGCGGCGCTGAAGCCCCAGTCGGCCTTCTTCGAGCGGTTCGGCTCGGCCGGGGTCGCCGTCCTGGAGCGGGTGCTCGCGACCGCCCGCGAGGCCGGCACCCTCACCGTGACCGACGTCAAGCGCGGCGACATCGGCTCCACCGCGCAGGGGTACGCCGAGGCCTACCTCGACCCGGCCTCGCCGCTGGCCTCCGACGCGATGACCGTCTCGCCCTACCTCGGCACCGGCAGCCTGCAGCCGTTCGTCGACACCGCGCGCGCCCACGGCGCCGGTGTGTTCGTGCTGGCCCTCACCTCCAACCCCGAGGCGCCGCCGTTCCAGCAGGCGGTCACCGCCGCCGGGGCCACGGTCGCCGGCAGCGTGCTGGACCACCTGCGCGGCCTCAACGCCGACGCCGACGGCCCGCTGGGCAGCTTCGGCGCCGTCGTGGGCGCCACCATCGGCGGCACCGAGGAGGACCTCGACGTCGGGGGACCGCTGCTCGTGCCCGGCCTGGGTGCCCAGGGCGGCACCGTGGCCGACGTGCGCCGCATCTTCGGTCCCGCCGCCCGGCTGGTGCTGGCCTCCAGCTCGCGCGAGATCCTGCGCGCCGGTCCCGACCCCCGCGCGCTCGCCGACGCCGCCCGGGCGGTGGCCACGGACCTGGCCGCGCTGCGGGACGCCCCGGGGGGCGCCGGATGAGCAGTGCCGGGGGGAGGCTCGCCGCCCTCGTCGGCGCGCTGCTGCTGGCGCTGCCCCTGGCCGGCTGCGGCCAGCCGAGCACCGAGGACTACTGCGCCCAGCTGCGGCTGGACCGGGAGAAGCTCGCCGACATGGTCTCGGTCGGCTCCCCGACGGCCCTGCTGGACAACCTCGAGCTGCTCCAGGGGCTGGCGCAGAAGGCGCCCTCGGACCTCGCCGACGAGTGGCAGACGTTCCTCGGTGCGCTGGAGGACCTCGACGCCGCCCTGAGGTCCGCCGGCGTCTCCGCCGACGACTTCGAGGGCGGCGAACCGCCCGCCGGGCTGGCCCGCACGGACCGCGAGGCGGTGGTCGCCGCGGCCGACCAGATCCGCTCCGAGGAGGTCGTCGGGGCCGCCTCGGGGATCGAGCAGCAGGGACGCGACGTGTGCAAGGTCAACCTCGGGCTGTGACCGCTGGGGCCCGCGTTGCAGCCGGTCCGAGGACGTGACTACTGTGCAACGCACTCCCCGCGCGCCGTCCGTCCGCGCCCCCACCGCACTCGCTCGCCCCCGCCGGGCAGGAAGAACGAGGAACCCTCCGTGGCCCTGCCGCCCCTCACGCCCGAACAGCGCCAGGCAGCACTCGACAAGGCCGCCGCCTCGCGCCGGGAGCGGGCCGAGGTCAAGAACCGGCTGAAGAGCTCCGGCTACACCGTGGCCGACGTGATCGAGGAGAGCCGTCACAACGAGGTCGTCGGCAAGATGCGGGTCAGCGAGCTGCTCCAGTCCATGCCGGGCATCGGCAAGGTCCGCGCCCGCCAGGTCATGGAGCGCCTCCAGATCTCCGAGAGCCGCCGCGTGCGCGGCCTGGGTGCCAAGCAGGTCGCGGCGCTCATCGAGGAGTTCTCGGGCGCGTGACGGCCCTGGAGCCCTCCCGCCTGACCGTCCTGGCCGGCCCCACGGCCGTGGGCAAGGGCTCGGTGACCGCCTGGGTCCGCGAGCACCACCCCGAGGTCTGGATCTCGGTCTCCGCCACCACCCGCCGCCGTCGGCCCGGCGAGCAGGACGGCGTGCACTACCACTTCGTCGACGACGAGGAGTTCGACCGGCTGGTCGCCGACGACGCGCTGCTGGAGTGGGCCGTGGTCCACCGCGGCGCCCGCTACGGCACCCCCCGCGGCCCCGTCGAGGAGTCCCTGGCCCAGGGCCGTCCGGCGCTGCTCGAGATCGACCTGCAGGGTGCCCGGCAGGTCCGCGAGCGGATGCCCGAGGCCCGGTTCGTGTTCCTGGCGCCGCCGTCGTGGGACGAGCTGGTCAACCGCCTGGTCGGCCGCGGCACCGAGGACGCGGCCGAGCGCGAGCGCCGTCTGGAGACCGCGCGCGAGGAGCTCGCGGCCGAGCCGGAGTTCGACGACACCGTCGTCAACCGGCGGATTCCTGATGCCGGGCGACGATTGGTAGAGTTGATGAGGTTGGGCGGCCGCTGAGGCCTGCCCTGCACCACCTGCGACCTATGTGAATGAGGCTTTGATGACTGCGTCCGGACCTGTCGCCGAGGGGATCACCAACCCCCCGATCGACGACCTGCTGACGAAGACCGACTCCAAGTACAAGCTGGTCCTCTACAGCGCCAAGCGGGCTCGCCAGATCAACGCCTACTACTCCCAGCTCGGCGAGGGCCTGCTGGAGTACGTCGGCCCGCTCGTGGACACCCACGTGCAGGAGAAGCCGCTGTCGATCGCGCTGCGCGAGATCAACGACGACCTGCTCACCTGCGAGGACATCGACCCGGACGAGGCCGCTGCCGAGGCGCTGGCCGTCGACCAGGCCGCCGCTGCCGGCTCGAGCGACGAGCCCGTCTCCTGATGAGCTGCTGCCGGTGACGACCACCGGTGGGTCCCGCCCTCGCGTCGTCCTCGGCGTGAGCGGCGGGATCGCTGCGTACAAGGCCTGCGAGCTGCTGCGGCGGTTCACCGAGTCGGGGCACGACGTCACCGTCGTGCCGACCGCCTCGGCGCTGGAGTTCGTGGGGGCGCCCACGTGGGCGGCGCTGTCGGGCAAGCCGGTCAGCACCGACGTGTGGGCCCGGGTCCACGAGGTGCCCCACGTGCGGATCGGCCAGGAGGCCGACCTCGTGGTCGTCGCTCCGGCCACCGCCGACCTGATGGCCCGGGCCGCGCACGGGCTGGCCGACGACCTGCTGACCAACACCCTGCTCACCGCCCGGTGCCCGGTGGTGCTCGCCCCCGCGATGCACACCGAGATGTGGGAGAACGCCGCCACCCGCGCCAACGTCGCCACGTTGCGTGGCCGGGGCGTGGTCGTCGTCGAGCCCGCCGAGGGCCGGCTGACCGGCGCCGACACCGGCAGGGGCCGACTGCCCGACCCCGCGGAGATCTTCGCGCTCGCCACCGAGGTGCTGGCCCGCCACACCGCCGGCGCGGGCGGCGTCCTCGACCTCGCCGGCACCCAGGTGGTGGTGTCGGCCGGCGGCACCCGCGAGCACCTCGACCCGGTCCGCTTCATCGGCAACCGGTCCTCGGGACGCCAGGGCTACGCGCTGGCCCGGGCCGCCGCCGCCCGCGGCGCGCAGGTCACCCTCGTGGCCGCCAACGTCACCCTGCCCGACCCGGCGGGGGTCGAGGTCCGTCACGTCGAGACCACGGCCCAGCTGCGCGACGCCGTGCTCGAGGCCGCCGCCGCGGCCGACGCCGTCGTGATGGCGGCCGCCCCGGCCGACTTCCGGCCCGCCTCGGCGTCGACCAGCAAGATCAAGAAGTCCGAGGACGGCTCGACCCCCCGCATCGAGCTGGTCCAGAACCCCGACATCCTCGCCGGCCTCGCCGCCCACCGGCCCCGCCCCGACACCGTGGTCGTGGGGTTCGCCGCCGAGACCGGCGACGCCGCCGGCTCGGTGATGGAGCACGCCCGCGCCAAGCTCGCCCGCAAGCGCTGCGACCTGCTGGTCGTCAACGACGTGGGCGGGGGAGCGGTCTTCGGCAGCGAGGACAACGAGGCCGTCGTGCTGGACCGTGACGGCGGCGCGACGCCGGTGCCGCGCGGCTCCAAGTCGGCGCTGGCGCACGTGGTCTGGGACCGCGTCGTGGCGCTGCGCCAGGCCGGCCCGACACGCACCGAGACCCCGTAAGACCACCAGCCCGGTTCGGTTAGGCTCAGCCGTCGCTGCCGAACCCCGATCTTCCACCTCCAGGAGCAAAACCGTGACCGGACGTCTCTTCACCTCCGAGTCGGTGACCGAGGGCCACCCCGACAAGATCGCCGACGCGATCAGCGACACCGTCCTCGACTACCTGCTCGCCCACGACGACGACACCCGCACGCTGCGGGTCGCGGTCGAGACGCTGCTGACCACCGGCCTGGTCGTCGTGGCCGGCGAGGTCCGCACCACCGCCTACGCGCCGGTCGCCGAGCTGGTCCGCGCCAAGGTCCTCGAGATCGGCTACGACTCCTCCGACAAGGGCTTCGACGGCGCTTCCTGCGGCGTCCAGGTGGCGATCGGCGGCCAGTCGGCCGACATCGCGGCCGGCGTCGACCACGGCCACGAGTCGCGGGTCGGCTCGTCCTCGGACGAGATCGACAAGCAGGGCGCGGGCGACCAGGGCCTGATGTTCGGCTACGCCTCGGACGACACCCCCGAGCTGATGCCGCTGCCGATCACGATCGCGCACCGGCTCTCCGAGCGCCTCACCGCCGTGCGCAAGGACGGGACGCTGCCCTACCTGCGGCCCGACGGCAAGACCCAGGTCACCATCGAGTACGACGACGAGGACCGTCCCGTCCGCGTCGACACCGTGGTGCTCTCCACCCAGCACTCCGCCGAGGTCTCCCTCGAGCAGCTCCAGGCCGACATCGAGCAGCACGTCATCGCCCCGGTGCTCGCGAGCTTCGACATCCCCTCCGAGGACCACCGGCTGCTCGTCAACCCGACCGGCATCTTCGTCGTCGGCGGCCCGATGGGCGACGCCGGCCTGACCGGGCGCAAGATCATCGTCGACACCTACGGCGGCATGGCCCGCCACGGCGGCGGCGCGTTCTCCGGCAAGGACCCGTCCAAGGTCGACCGCTCCGCGGCGTACGCCATGCGCTGGGTGGCCAAGAACATCGTCGCCGCCGGCCTCGCCCGCCGCGCCGAGGTCCAGGTCGCCTACGCCATCGGCAAGGCCCAGCCGGTCGGTGTCTTCGTGCAGACCTTCGGCACCGGCGTGGTCTCCGACGAGGTCATCCAGAAGGCCGTCCTCGAGGTGTTCGACCTGCGTCCGGCCGCGATCATCCGCGACCTCGACCTGCTGCGCCCGATCTACGCCAAGACCGCGGCGTACGGCCACTTCGGTCGCGAGCTGCCCGAGTTCACCTGGGAGCGCACCGACCGAGCCGAGGCGCTGAAGAAGGTCGCCGGCGTCTGAGGCGCGTCCCGTGGCTGTCGGTCACGGCTGCGAGCATGCAGCCGTGACCGAGCCCGCGCCCCCGCCCGGACCCGATCCGGACGAGGAGCAGCTCGCGCTGCTGCCCGCGCCGGCCCGGGCCCGCGCGGTCGTGCGCCGCACCACGCCGCCCCGCGAGCGCACCGCCGACCCCGTCGCCGAGGTCGACCCGGTGGCGCGCGTGCTCGTCGACGTGCCGCTCGCCCACCTCGACCGCCCCTTCGACTACGCCGTCCCCGCGCCGCTGGCCGAGGCCGCGCAGCCGGGGGTGCGGGTCAAGGTCCGCTTCGCCGGGCAGGACGTCGACGGCTTCGTGCTCGAGCGGGCCGCCACCACCACCCACACCGGCCGGCTGCAGCCGCTGCGCCGCGTGGTCAGCGCCGAGCCGGTGCTGCTGCCCGGCGTCGCGGCGCTGACCGGTGACGTGGCCGCCCGCTACGCCGGCACCCGCTCCGACGTGCTCCGGCTCGCCGTCCCCGCCCGCCACGCGGCGGTCGAGAAGCAGCCGCCTCCTGACCCGGCCCCGGTGCCGGACGCCCCGGACCCGCAGGCCTGGGCGGCGTACGCCGGGGGGCCGGACGTCGTCGCGGCGCTGGCCGGGGGAGCCCACCCCGGGCGGTGTGGACGGTGCTGCCCGGTGACGACGCGGCGGCGCTGCTCGCCGACGCCGCGGTGGCCACGGCGGCCTCGGGCCGCGGCGCGCTGGTGTGCGTGCCCGACCGCCGCGACCTCGCCCGCCTCGACGCCGCGCTGACCGCGCGGCTGGGGCCGGGCAGCCACGTGGTCCTGGCGGCCGACGCGGGTCCGGCCAAGCGCTACCGCGCCTTCCTGGCCGTCAGCCGCGGGGCGGTCCGCATCGTCGTGGGCACCCGCGCCGCGGCGTTCGCGCCGGTCCACGAGCTGGGGCTGGTGGCGATCTGGGACGACGGCGACGACCTGCACGACGAGCCCCGCGCGCCCTACCCCCACGCCCGCGAGGTGCTGCTGCTGCGCGCCCAGGCCGAGGGCTGCGCGGCGGTGCTGGCCAGCCACGCGCGCAGCGTGGAGGCGGAGTACCTCCTGCGCACCGGCTGGGCCGAGGAGGTCGCCGCTCCCCGCGAGACCGTCCGCGCGCGGATCGCGGTCGACGTCGCCGGCGCCGACCCGCTGGCCGAGAGCCGGGACGCCGGCGCCCGCACCCGGCTGCCGTCGCAGGCGCTGCGGCTGCTGCGCGACGCCGTCGCCGACGGTCCCGTGCTCGTCCAGGCACCTCGGGTGGGGTACGCCACCCGGCTGGCCTGCGAGCGCTGCCGCACCCCCGCGACCTGCACCGTGTGCCGCGGCCCGCTGCGCCAGCGCGGCCCGAGCCGGCCGCTGGAGTGCGCCTGGTGCGCGACGCCGGCCCCGGGCTGGCAGTGCGAGGAGTGCGGCCACCGCGGGCTGCGGGCCCCGGTCCTGGGCGATGCCCGCACCGCCGAGGAGATCGGCCGGGCGCTGCCCGGCGTCACGGTGCGGCAGTCGTCCTCCGGGGAGCGGGTGCTCGACGGCGTGCCGTCGACGCCGGCCGTCGTGGTCGCCACCCCGGGCGCCGAGCCGCCGGCGGAGGGCGGCTACGCCGCGGTGCTGCTGCTCGACACCTGGCTGCTGCTGGGCCGCGCCGACCTGCGCGCCACCGAGGAGGCGGTGCGCCGCTGGGCCAACGCCGCCGCGCTGGTGCGGCCCGCCGCCGAGGGCGGCCGCGTGATGGCGGTGGGCGACCCCGCCCACCCCGGCATCCAGGCGCTGGTGCGCTGGGACCCGGGCGGCCTGGCCCGCCGCGAGATCGACGAGCGCCACTCCGCGCACCTGCCGCCGGCCTCGCGGGTGGCGACGCTGACCGGCACCCGCGCCGACCTCGAGCAGGGCCTCGCCGCGATCGAGCTCCCGCCCGGGGCCGAGGTGCTCGGCCCGGTGCCGGTCGAGCCGCCGCGCGACAGCACCGCCGACGTCGACCAGGAGCGCTTCGTGCTGCGGGTGCCGCGCTCCGGCGGCGCCGCGCTGTCGCGGGCGCTGCAGGACCTCCAGGCACGGCGCTCGACCCGCAAGCTGCCCCACCTGCGGGTCGAGGTGGACCCGGCCGAGCTCGGCTAGGGCGCGACCTCCGGCAGCGCGGCCGGGGGCAGCCAGCGGGCCACCAGCACGCCGAGCAGCACGGTGACGGCCGCCAGCACGAGCAGCGGCCGGGCCACCCCGTCGCCGGGGGCGAGCGCGAACCCGACGTACGCCGCGACGGAGAGCAGCTCGGCCAGCACGTTGGACGCCGAGATCACCGTCGCCCGGGCGCCGTGCTCGATGGTGTCCTGGAGCCGGACCTCGGACAGCACGACCGTGAGCTGCACCAGGCCGTAGCCCCCGGTCAGCGCCACCGCGGCCAGCAGCGGGTCGCCGACCAGCGCCGCGGTGCCGACCAGCACGCCGGCCAGCGCCACCGCCCCGCCCGTGCGCCGCGGGGTCCACCCGGTCGCCCGGGTGGCGACCAGGGCGCCCGCCGCCTCGCCCGCGCCGACCAGGCCGACGAGCAGGGGCACCACCACGAGCGCGGCTCCCTGCTCGCGGAACAGCAGCCCGAAGTACTCGTCGACCACCTGCAGCGCGAGCACGGTCGCGCTCGCCAGCACCGCCCCGCGGACCAGCGCCGACGTCGTGGCCTCGCCCAGGCCCGTCCGCAGCGCCGCCAGCCAGCGCGCCCAGGCGCTGTCGCCGGCCACGTCCCCGGTGCCACCCGCTCCGGGAGCACCGGCCGCCTCCAGCTCGACGGCGGAGACGACCGGGGGAGCAGCGGGCAGCGAGGCCACCACCGCGAGCTGCACCAGGCAGACGCCCACGCTGGCCCAGCCGACCAGGTCGTAGCCGCCCACCGCGAGCAGCGGCGCGGCCAGCAGCGTGGTCACCGTCATCGCCGCGACGGCCAGCGCGTGGCCGAGCCCGATCACGTGGGCGTAGCGGTCCCGGGCGTCGCGGGCCGCGAGCTCGTCGTACGCCAGGGCCTGGAAGGTGCCCGAGGTCAGCGCGCCCGAGAGACCCCACAGCGCGAACCCGGCCGCGAAGCCGCTGAAGGTCGGGACCAGCACCCAGGTCGCGAACGCCGCGGCGTACACCACCGCGCCGAGCGCCAGCAGCCCCCGCCGCGAGACGGTGTCGGCCCACGCCCCCGAGGGCACCTCCAGCACGATCCCGACCACCGACCACAGCGCCAGCAGCAGCGAGATCTGGCCCAGCGAGAGGCCGGCGTCGGCGAAGAGCAGGGCGTAGACCGGGAAGATCGGCATCGCGTCGTCGAGCGCCTGCCAGGCCAGCAGCCGCAGCTCCAGCGCCCGGCTCGGTCGTCGCTCGCCGGGGCCCGCCATGCCCGCACGGTGCCCGCGCCGGGGTGCGGGGTCAAGCGGGATCGACCGGTCGGGCGGTGGTCCTCGTCGGTCCCTAGACTCAGGTGTCCGTCCGACCCGTCCCGTGAGGAGCCCGTCCGTGCCCGTCCGGCCCATCCGCCTGTTCGGCGACCCCGTGCTGCGCACCCCGGCCACCGAGGTCGTGGACTTCGACAAGGAGCTGCGCACGCTGGTCGACGACCTGACCGCCACCATGCTCGACGCCCCCGGCGCGGGCCTCGCCGCGCCCCAGATCGGGGTGGGCCTGCGGGTCTTCACCTGGCACGTCGACGGCGAGCTGGGCCACCTGGTCAACCCCCGGCTGACGCTCTCCGAGGACACCCAGGACGGCGAGGAGGGCTGCCTGTCGATCCCGGGCTTCGCCATCGACTGCCGCCGGGCCGCGCAGGTGGTGGCGCACGGCTTCGACCTGCACGGCGAGCCGCTGCTCGTCGAGGGGACCGCCAAGCTGGCCCGGGCGATCCAGCACGAGACCGACCACCTCGACGGGATCCTGTTCGTCGACCGCCTGGACCGCGAGGCCCGCCGCGAGGCGATGCGGTGGATCCGCGAGGCCGAGTGGTTCGGCGACGACCGGCCCCGGGTCAAGGTCTCGCCCCACGCCACCAACGGCCTGGGCATCTAGGCCGTGCGGGTCGTCTTCGCCGGCACCCCCGAGGTCGCGCTGCCCGCGCTCGAGGCGGTGGCCGCGAGCCGCCACGAGCTCGTCGGCGTGGTCACCCGGCCCGACGCGCCGGCCGGTCGCGGTCGCCGGCTCGTCGCCTCGCCGGTGGGGCTGCGGGGCGAGGAGCTCGGCGTGCCCGTGCTCAAGCCGGCGCACCCGCGCGACCCCGACTTCCAGGCCGAGCTGCGCGGCCTCGCCCCCGACTGCTGCCCGGTCGTGGCGTACGGCGCGCTGCTGCCCGCCGCCGCGCTGGCGATCCCGCCGCACGGCTGGGTCAACCTGCACTTCTCGGTGCTGCCCTCGTGGCGTGGCGCCGCCCCGGTGCAGCACGCGCTGTGGGCCGGCGACGAGGTCACCGGTGCCACCACGTTCCGGATCGTGCCCGCCCTCGACGCCGGGCCGACCTTCGGCCTGATGACGCAGACCGTGCGTCCCCGCGACACCGCCGGCGAGCTGCTGGAGCGGCTGGCCGAGGGCGGCGCCGGGCTGCTGGTGCAGACCCTCGACGGCATCGAGGACGGCACCCTGGAGGCCCGCGAGCAGTCGACCGACCACGTCAGCCTGGCGCCCAAGATCACCACGGCCGACGCCGAGGTGGTCTGGTCGGAGCCGGCCGTGGCCGTCGACCGCCGGGTCCGCGCCTGCACGCCGTTCCCCGGCGCGTGGACGACCGTGGCCGGCGAGCGGCTCAAGCTCGGCCCGGTGCAGCCGGTCGGTCACCCCGGCCCGGAGCCGGGCCTGGTCGAGGTCGGCAAGCACGACGTCCTGGTGGGCACCGGCACCGGTCCGGTGCGGCTGGGACGCGTCAAGCCGTTCGGCAAGAAGGAGATGGAGGCGGCCGACTGGGCCCGCGGCGTACGGCTGGAGCCGGGCACCCGGCTCGGCGGTCCGACGTCATGAGCCGCCCCGCCCGTCCCGAGGACGTCGACGACGTCTGCGAGGCGCTGCCCGGCACCTGGTTCGGCACCTCGTGGGGCGACGTACCGACCTGGCTGGTGCAGTCCGGTGCCACACCGAAGCCCGACGACCGCGGCCGCGGGTTCGTCCTCTACCGCCGGCCCCACCCCACCGCGGCCGATCCCGCCACGGGGGAGCAGTGGGACGACCTGCTGGTCGTGCGCACGCCCGACGCGGGCGCCCGGGCGGCGCTGGTCGACGGCGACGGGCCGTTCTTCACCGTCGACCACTTCCGCAGCAGCACCTCGGTGCTGGTGCGGCTGTCCCGGATCGGCGAGCTGAGCCGCGACGAGCTCGTCGAGGTGCTCACCGACGCCTGGCGCACCGCCGCCCCGCCGCGCCTGGTCCGCGAGCTCGACGCGTGAGCCGCGGGGGTCCGAGGACCACCGTCGACGCCGCCCGGCTGGCGGCGTACGACGTGCTGGTGGCGGTCCGGGAGGACGACGCCTACGCCAACCTGGTGCTGCCGCGGCTGCTCCGCGAGCGCTCGATCACGGGGCGCGACGCGGCGTTCACCACCGAGCTGGTCGGGGGCACGCTGCGCGGCCTCGGGACGTACGACGCACTGCTGGACCACCTGACCGGGCGACCGCCCGACGCGGCCGTGCGCGACGCGCTGCGCCTCGGCGCCCACCAGCTGCTGGCGATGCGGGTGCCCGACCACGCGGCCGTGGGCTCGACCGTCGAGCTGGTGCGCCGGCGGGTCGGCCACAAGCCGGCCGGCTTCGTCAACGCCGTGCTGCGGCGGCTCGCCACGCGATCGCTCGCGGACTGGCTCGACGAGCTCGACGCCCCGCTCGACGTGCGCACCTCGCACCCGTCGTGGGTCGTGGTGGCGTTGGCCCGGGCGCTGGGACGGCCCGAGGAGCTCGAGGCGCTGCTCGCGGCCGACAACGAGCGCCCCACGGTCACGCTGGTGGCGCGGCCGGGGCTCTCGACCGTCGAGGAGCTGGGCGGCACCCCGCTGCCGACCTCGCCGCTGGCGGTCACCATGGACGGTGGTGACCCCGGCGCGGTCCCGGCCGTGCGCGAGGGACGTGCGGGCGTGCAGGACGCCGGCTCCCAGCTCGTCGCCCTGGCGCTGGCCCGGGCCGACGTCGTCGGTCGCGACGAGCGCTGGCTCGACGTCTGCGCCGGACCCGGTGGCAAGGCGGCACTCCTGGCGGCGTTGGCCGACCGGCGGGGTGCCCGGCTGCTGGCGCACGAGCGGGCCCCGCACCGCGCGGTGCTGGTGCAGCAGGCGCTGCGCGCCACCACCGGCGACGTGGTCGTGGGCGACGGCACCCGTCCCTGCTGGGCCCCGGGGTCCTTCGACCGGGTGCTGGTCGACGCTCCCTGCTCCGGGCTGGGGGCGCTGCGCCGCCGCCCGGAGAGCCGCTGGCGGCGTACCCCTGCGGACCTCGAGGCGCTGGTCCCGCTGCAGCGCGCCCTGCTCGACGCGGCGCTCGACGCGGTCCGGCCGGGCGGCGTGGTCGTCTACGCCACCTGCTCGCCGGTCGTCGAAGAGACAGCGGGGGTGGTCACCGAGGTGCTGGCCGGCCGGAGCGACGTACGGCTGGAGGAGGCTGCGCCGCTGCTGCCCGAGGTCTCCGACGCCGCGAGCGCGCACCTGCCGGGGGCGGTCCAGCTCTGGCCGCACCGCCACGGCACCGACGCGATGTTCCTCGCGGTGCTGCGGCGGCAATCGTGGGATGGGGCGGGAGAGGTCTAGATCGGCGTCCTGACGCCCCTTGACGTGCCCTGGCAACCGGCCCACGATCCTTTGACCAGTCGCACGATCGGGAGTCGCCCATGGACGGCGCACATCAGGAGCAGGCACAGCAGGCGAGCACCGGGACCGCGCGGGTGGGCGGCGGTGTCACCGTCGCGGTCGTCCCGGGCTGGTCCAGCAAGGAGTCGGTGACCCTCACGCGGGCCGACGGGAGCGCCAACGTCATCGTCAGCCTGGAGCAGCTGACCCGGGGGGAGTCGCTGACGGACTACGTCCAGATGCACGGGGACCTGCTCAGCGCCGAGTTCCCCCTCTTCGAGCAGGTCGGCTTGGAGCCTGCCTTCGTGCGCGGTGTGCGCGAAGCCTGCTTGCGGCAGTTCGCCTGGACCCCAGAAGGTGGCGCACGGGTCTCGCAGCTGCAGCTGTACGCCGTCACCGGCACGTGGGGACTGGTGGCGACGGCCACCACGTCCGACGCACAGGCCCCGGAGCTGCGTGACGAGCTCGTAGAGGTGTTGGCGTCCGTCGCGGTCACGCGCGGTGACTGAGCTCCTGGCCCCCGCTGAGGCGGTGTCCCGGGGAGCCGATCTCGAGGACCAGATGCGACGGTGGGCGCGCATCGGTCGACGGAGCGAAGCCGCCGCGGTTGCCGTGGCGTGGGCCGAGCAGGACCATCAGCCCGAGAGGTGGCGCGCTGCAGCGGAGCACGCCGCCGCTGCGGGCGACTTCTGGTCTGCCTCTCGTTGCTATGCCGAGCTCCAGCAGTGCGGGCTCACCAACTCTGAGCTCGGGGCGTGGGTCGAGGCATTGACCGAGGTGGGGGCCTGCACCCTGGCTGCCCACATCATGGGGGTAGCGGAGCGGCGTGACCTGAGCCCTCCGGAGCGGGAGCGTGCCGCACGGGCGTGGTGGCGGCTTCACGAGCTCCTCCCGGAGGGGCGCGAGAGGGCCAGCGCTGCGCTGAAGGCGTGGGACGCCATGCTGCGCCGCGTCGAGGATGGTCCCGCGGACGTGTCCTCGGCAACTGCCCTGGTCCGTGAGCTGCACCTGTGGCGCGACACGTCCCGCCGCGTGATGTCGGAGGCGCTCGGCGGGCGGTACCGCGCCGCCATGCAGCGGTTGGCGGGCACGGGTCCCGAGGCGGAGCTGCTGTCGGCGTCGTCGATGGTGGACGAGGACGCCGCGTGGGCGCTGGGCGTCCTCGAGCGGCTCGAGCCCACGCGGGAAGTGCTGCACTCCCGGCTGCAGGCCCACTGGACAACCCACCGGTTCGCCGAGGCCGCACGCGACTGCGACCTGCTGGGCACGCTGCGCGGCGCACCGGCCGACGACTTCACCAGGTACCAGTGGATCCGGAGCCTCATCGAGGTGGGACGCCTGGAGGAGGCCGAGCACGAGTGCGGCCGGGTGCTCGTCGAGCTGGAGCGGCTGGAGGAGCAGGTGACACGATCACCGACCTCGGCACCCGCCGACGCCGCCGAGGCCGGGTCTCCCGCCAGTGGCACCGCGCTGGACCCGGACGTTCGGCGAGCCTCGGAAGGCCTTGCCAACGCCGACGCGGTCCGGGACGTCTCGCGTCCCCCGGATGTGCCGGCCCCTGAGCCGGGTGCGCAGTGGCTCAACATCCGCCGGCTCCGGGCCTTCTACGCGGTCGACTACGGTCGGATCCTCCACGCCCGTGGCCGCTACGACGAGGCCTGGCCGGCCTTCCGGCGCGCAGTGGAGCTGGACGACCAGCGGCTCGACGCCACCACCCGGGCGGGGATGGCACAGGCCAAGCTGGTGATGAGCCGCGACCTCCAGACCGCCGCGCGGCAGCTCATCGAGCTCGAGACGCACTGGAGCGCGGAGAGCGCCGTCTACGGCGGTCAGCTGGACACCACCATGATGGAGGCCTGCCTGTGGGTCGCCGCCCGGTGGCAGCTCGCCGACGGCTCGTGGTCGGCCCATGCTCTCGCACAGCTCGAGCCGGAGGAGGCAGCCGTGCTGAGACAGGCGCGCGAGCGCGGACTGACCCTGGCGCGCGAAGCCCTTGCCCGCGACTCCAGGGAGCTGCACGCGGCGCAGCGGGTCCGCGTCGCCCTTCTGGTCGGCGACGAGCTGCAGGCCCGGGAGATGGCGGGTGGGCTGTCCGGAGCGGCCGCGCGACGCTGGGAGATCCGGGTCCTGCACTCGATCGTCCACCTGCAGCTGGGCGAGGACCACGAGGCGCTCCAGCTGCTGCGGTCGGTCATGGCCGAGCGTCGCTGCGACGTCGAGCTGCGGGTGCTCTACGCTCACGCCGCCATGCTGGCCGGCGCGATCGAGGAGGCCGCCCAGGAGTCGCTGGAGATCGTCGAGATGGTGCCGCACCACATCCTCGCGCGGGCGGTCCGCGCGGAGTGCGCATTCGAGCTCGCCCTGCGTGGCGACGGCGTGCCGCAGGCGTCGTCGGGTGAGGACGACGATGCCGTGGCATCGCCAGCGGCGCTCCCCGACGAGGCGAGCCGGATGGAGAACGTGCAGGAGCTGATCGCGGCAGTCGGGGACTACCACCAAGCCGTCTGCCTGGACCGGCGGACCAAACAGTTCTTCGAAGGAGAAGGCGCACAGGCGCCGTTGGGCTCCGACGTCCTCACACCACGGCAGGTGGCGCAGATCTGCCGTCGGGGACTGCACGCTGCCATCCTGGCCCAGGAGGGGCTGGACCGCCTCGGGCTCACGCGCGACCGAACGCTGGAACGACGCGCCAGCGACCTCGTCCGGCGGCTGCGGGCGGACGAGGGCAACGGTTGCCGGGGCTGCCACGAGGGCGGGGGCGGCCGGTTTCACGTGGTGCGGCACATTCGCGACCACGACGAGGCGACCCGGTTGTCACGGCTGATGACCGGCTACCGGTGGGGCCGTCGGAAGCGTCAGGTCGGGATGGTCGGTCTTCTGGTTGCGGGGGTGACGGTCACCCTGCTGGTGCTCACCGGGTGGTGGGGCGTGGTGGGCTCGATCCCTGGGCCGGAGGCGGCCGTGACCGCTGTGGAGGTTGCCCTGTTCACGCTCGGCTTGGTCCTGCTGTTCCTGCCCTTCGCGCGCAGCGTGAAGCTCGGCAACTTCGAGCTGCAACGGCAGGACCACGCCCCGCCCTTGTCGGGCCGCTCGAAGGCACTGCGTTCCAGCTCGGTGCTACAACGCAATGCCATGCTGAGCGGTACCGCCTCGGTCCTCCCCAACCTGAACCCCGACGGATAGCGGCCACGGAGCTAGCAGACCGAGTCGGTGGGGCGCGGGTTGCTCAGTCCCAGCAGCGGCCGCAGCCGCAGGCCCACGGCCGTGCCGATCAGCGCCATCGCGCCCCACAGCCAGCCGTGCAGGCTGAAGGAGGCGATGCCGCCGAAGTAGGCCCCGATGTTGCAGCCGTAGGCGATCCGGGCGCCGTAACCCATCATCAGCCCGCCGACCACGGCGCCGAGCGCGAGCCGACCGGGGATGCGCCGGTGCACCACGAAGGCGCCCGCCAGCGAGGAGGCGACCAGCGCGCCCAGGATGATCCCGAGGTCCATCACCGAGGTCTTCTCGGCCAGGAAGCCGGCCTGGTACTTCGCCGCGTTGCCCGGGTCCTGCCAGTAGCCCCACGAGGCGACGTCGACGCCGACGGCGTCGAGCAGCTTGGAGCCCCAGAGGCTGAAGGCGAACGTGATCCCCCAGGCGCTGCCCGAGACCCACAGCGTCAGCGCGTTGAGCCCGGCGAGCAGCAGCGCCCCGACCCACAGCGGCCAGGAGCCGCGCACGGCCCGCGCCAGCCCCCGGGCCACGGGGGCCCGGTCGACGGGCGGCACCCGGTCACGGCGGCCGAGCACCAGGGTCGCCGCCACGATGCCCAGCACGACGGCGATGGTCAGCAGCCAGGCGCCCAGGTAGCCCAGCGGCTGCACCTCGGCCAGCGACACGGTCCCGAGGTCGGGCAGGTCGGTCCAGAACCCGAAGGTGAAGGCGCCGAGCGTCGATCCGGCCACGAAGCCGCCCAGGGTCAGCAGGATGGCGCTCTGCCCGCTGCCGACGGCGAACAGCGTCCCGGACGCGCAGGAGCCGCCCAGCTGCATCCCGATGCCGAAGAGCAGCGCGCCCAGGGTGACGCCCAGGCCGATCGGGGCCAGCGAGGGCGTCGCCTCCGCGCCGCGCCACGCGACGCCCACCGCGAGGATCGGGGCGAACAGCGTGGCGGCCACGCCGATCATCAGCATGTGGGCGCGCAGCCCGGCGCCGTTGCGCACCGCGACGAGCTGGCGCCAGGCCGAGGTGAAGCCGAACCGGCTGTGGAACAGCACGAAGCCGAAGGCGCCGCCGATCGCGAAGAGCACCGCGGGCACGGTGCCCGACCGCTCGTGGACGAGCAGCCCGAGGCCCAGGGCGGCGAGCAGGCCGACCACGGCGATGCCGAGCTGGGGTGGTCCCGCGGTGGTCGCCTGGGACGCCGGACGGACGGCAGGCGTGCGGTCGAGGGTGGTGGCCACCCGGCCAGCCTAGGATCGGCGTCACCATGGGCATCCAGATCACCCCCAGCGTCCTCAACGCCGACCTGTCCCGGCTCGCCGACGAGGTGGCCCGCATCCCCAGCGCCGACTGGGTGCACGTCGACGTGATGGACAACCACTTCGTGCCGAACCTCACCCTCGGGCTCCCGGTCGTGGAGTCGCTGGCCCGGCACAGCGCGTTGCCGATCGACGTGCACCTGATGATCGAGGACCCCGACCGCTGGGCCCCGGCGTACGCCGAGGCCGGCGTCGGGTCGGTCACCTTCCACCTCGAGGCCGCCGCGGCACCCGTGCGGCTGGCCCGCGAGCTGCGGTCCCACGGGGCGCGCGCCTCGATGGCCCTCAAGCCCGCGACCCCGATCGAGGCGGCCGAGGGCATGCTCGGCGAGCTCGACATGCTGCTGCTGATGACCGTCGAGCCCGGCTTCGGCGGGCAGCGGTTCCTCGACCTGGTGCTGCCCAAGATCCGCCGCGCCCGCGAGCTGGTCTCGGCCGCCGGCCTCGAGCTGTGGCTCCAGGTCGACGGCGGCGTCTCGGCCGAGACGATCGGGCGTGCCGCCGAGGCGGGGGCGGACGTGTTCGTGGCCGGCTCGGCCGTGTACTCCGGTGAGGACCCCGACGCGGTCGTGCGCGAGCTGCGCGACCTGGCCCACGCTGCCTCGTTGACGCAGTGAGCGGCTCGGACCATCGAGGAGGCGCTGGAGACCACGGCGCAGGCGTGCGCCAGGGAGTCACCGCAGCGCGTCGAACCGGGAGGCCACCTGCTCGAGGGTGGCCTCCCGGCCGGCGTACGGCGCCTCCGCTCGCGGCCAGTGGGTGATCACGTCGGTGAACCCCAGCTCGGCCGCGCGCCCGGTCATCTCGGCGAACAGCTCCGCGCTCTCCAGCGAGAAGCGCGGCGAGGAGTCGAGGTTGAGGTAGCGGGGGTACGCCGACCCGTCGGCGCCGCGGCCGACGCGGTCGAGCTCGGCCTCCAGCGTGTCCCGGGCCGTGGCCAGGCCCGCGAACCACGCGTCCAGCGTCTCGGCCCGGCCGCCCGTGGTGATCCAGCCGTCGCCGGCGCGGGCGGCGTACCGCAGCGAGCGCGGCCCGTTGGCGGCGACCAGCACGGGCACGCCCCGCAGCGGCGGCAGCGTGCGGGCGTCGCGGGCGCTGAACCACCGACCGTCGGCGTCGACGTGGTCCTCGCTGCGCAGCCGGAGCAGCAGGTCGGTGAACTCCTGGAACCGGTCCACCCGGTCGCGCACGCTGAGGTCCTCGGCCCCGAGGATGCGCGAGTCCAGGTCGCCGCCGGTGCCGACGCCCAGCAGGAACCGTCCGCCGGAGACGTCGTCGAGCGACTGCACGTCGCGGTGCAGCGCCACGGGGTGGCGGAAGTTGGGGGACGCCACGAAGGTCCCGAGCCGGATCCGCTCGGTGACCAGCGCGGCCGCGGTCAGCGTCGGGGTGGTGCCGAACCACGGCGACTCCGGCAACCCGCCCCACACCAGGTGGTCGTAGGTCCACGCGTGGTCGAAGCCGAGGTCCTCGGCGGCCCGCCACCGGGGCCCCGCCTCGGCCCAGGGGAGGTCCGGCAGGATCGTCAGCCCGAATCGCATGGCGGCGAGCCTAGGTGGGCATCCGCGAGCGCGCGACGGCGCGCGGCTGCGGGACGAACGGCCAGCCCCACGACTCCCGGCGCACGACGGGCTCGGTGGCCGAGACGGGCAGTCCGGTGAGCCGCCCCAGCCCCGCGGCGAGGTGCTGACGCGCCTCCGGCGGCTCCAGGTCGCTCCCGGGCAGGCACAGCGCCACCCGGAGTCCGTCGACCAGGGCCTGGACCTCCCTGGCGGAGCCGCGCGGCAGGGAGTGGTCGAGGGCTCGGGCGACGACCGACAGCTCTCCGTCGCGGGCGGGAGCCAACGACGGCCCCAGCGAGGGCATCGTCCGCCACACCTCCATCCACCCGAGCCAGGACCGGACGTCCTCCAGCCCGCGCGCGTCGACGGGCAGCACGGCCGTCGGCCCGGTGCCGATGACGTCGTCGGTCATCACGCGCAGCCGCGCCTTGGCCGAGACATGGGCGCAGACGCGGAGCAACCGCTCGCGGGTGTCGAGGTGGTGGATCATCGAGGAGGTGCTGACCCCGCTCACCCGGGAGATGGCTCGCAGGGTGAGGGCTCCGGGACCCTCCTCGGCCAGCAACCGGTCACAGGCGCGGGCGAGGACCGCGACCCGGTCCTCGGTGTCCAGCAGGTACGGCATGCCGAGAGGCTGCCAGCCACCACCGACAGCGGGGCAGTGGTCGCGGCCGCCGTAGCCCCAGTCGGTCCGCGCGTTGTTGGAACGCTCCATCAAGCGGGGCGTTGCTGGAACGGGCGTCCCACCAAGGACGGCGTTGCTGGCACGTTCCAGCAACGCCGAGACCGGCCGGCGCCCGAGCCTCCAGACCAGCGCGGCCGGGCCCGGGTGGTGGGGCTCACAGGGACGCCCGCCCGGCGTTGTGGGAGGCTGGTGGCGAGCGATACAGCTCGCGTGCTCTGGGGGCGGTGGAAATCCGCACCGGCGGTGAAAGTCCGCGACCCGGCCGCCTCCAGCGGCCGGTTGACCAGGTGGAACTCCTGGACCGACGGTCACAGTCCGGATGAGAAGCAGCACGCGGCGCCGCCCCTCGTGGGTGCGGTGCCGGTTCCCCACGGCCGCGGGCACGACCCCGGAGGACCCACCGCCGTGCGACCCGACCAGCAGGCCAGCGCCGAGCAGCGCGCGATGCGCCGCGCGCTCGAGCTCGCGCAGTCGCCGGGCGTGCCGCTGGGCCCCAACCCGCGCGTCGGGTGCGTGCTGCTGGACCCCGACGGCCAGGTCGTCGCCGAGGGCCACCACCGAGGAGCGGGTACGCCGCACGCGGAGGCCGCCGCCCTGACCGAGGCCGGCGCCGCCGCGGCCGGGACGACCGCCGTGGTGACGCTGGAGCCGTGCAACCACACCGGCCGCACGGGCCCCTGCACCGAGGCGCTGGTCGCGGCCGGGGTGCGCCGCGTGGTGTTCGCCCAGCCCGACCCCAACCCGGTCGCGGCTGGCGGCGAGCGGCGGCTGCGCGAGGCCGGCATCGCGGTCGACCTCGGCCTGATGGAGCGCGAGGCGCGTGCGGTCAACCGGGCCTGGACCTTCGCGCTGGAGCACCGCCGTCCGTTCGTGACCTGGAAGCTGGCCACCACGCTCGACGGCCGCAGCGCCGCCGCGGACGGCACCTCGCGGTGGATCAGCGCGCGGCCGTCCCGCCGGGACGCCCACCGGCTGCGGGCCCGGTGCGACGTGGTCCTGGTCGGCACCGGCACCGTGCTCGAGGACGACCCGCGGCTCACCGCGCGCGACGAGTACGACGACGAGCTGGCCCACCAGCCGCTGCGCGCGGTGATGGGGCTGCGCGAGGTGCCGACCGGCGCCCGCGTGCTGGACGACGCCGCCGCGACGGTCCTGCTGCGGACCCACGACCCGCGCGCGGCGCTGGACGACCTGTACGGCCGGGACCGCCGCCACGTCTTCCTCGAGGGCGGGCCGACCCTGGCCGCCGCGTTCCTGGCCGCCGGCCTGGTCGACGAGGTCGTGGCGTACGTCGCGCCGACGTTCCTGGGCGCCGGCCGGAGCGCGGTGGGCGACCTGGGCATCACCACGATGGCTGCGGCGTTGCACCTGCGGGTCGAGGACGTCAGCGTCCTGGGCACCGGGGCCGAGACCAACGTCCGGCTCACCATGACCACCGCCCCCCGGGGCGGACCGAGCGAGAAGAGGGACTAGATGTTCACCGGCATCGTCGAGGAGCTCGGCTCCGTCGTCGCCCTGGAGGACCAGGGCGACGCCGTGCGGCTCACCGTGCGCGGACCCGAGGTGACCTCCGACGCGGGCCTGGGCGACTCCATCTCGGTCAACGGGTGCTGCCTGACCGTGGTGAGCAACCAGGACGGCGCGTTCACGGCCGACGTGATGCGCGAGACGCTCGACAAGACCTCGCTCGGCGCGCTGGTGCCCGGCGCCCGGGTCAACCTGGAGCGCGCCGTGACGCCGGCGACCCGGCTGGGCGGCCACATCGTCCAGGGGCACGTCGACGGCACCGGCACCGTGGTGTCCCGCACGCCCAGCGAGCACTGGGAGGTCGTCGAGGTCTCGCTGCCGGCCGACCTCGAGCGCTACCTCGTGCCCAAGGGCTCGATCACGGTCGACGGCATCTCGCTGACCGTCGTCGAGGTGCGCTCCGACTCCTTCACGGTGAGCCTGATCCCCGAGACCCTCGCCCGCACCACCCTCGGTGCGCGGCAGCCCGGCGAGACCGTCAACCTCGAGGTGGACGTGATCGCGAAGTACGTCGAGAAGATGGTGAAGCAGTGAGCGAGAAGGCTGTGGGCAACAAGATCAGGCTCGACAGCATCGAGGAGGCGATCGCCGACATCGCGGCAGGCAAGGCGGTCGTGGTCGTCGACGACGAGGACCGCGAGAACGAGGGCGACATCATCTTCGCCGCGTCGAAGGCGACCCCTGAGCTGATGGCCTTCACGATCCGGCACTCCAGCGGGGTGATCTGCGTGCCGATGCCCGCCGAGATGCTCGACCGGCTCGAGATCCCGCTGATGACGCCGCACAACAAGGACAAGCTGCGCACGGCGTACACGATCAGCGTGGACGCCCGCGACGGCGTCAGCACCGGCATCTCCGCCGCCGACCGGGCGCACACCGCCCGGGTGCTGGCCGACTCCGCGACCGAGCCGTGGGAGCTGACCCGCCCCGGTCACGTGTTCCCGCTGCGCTACCGCGAGGGCGGCGTGCTGAACCGGCGCGGCCACACCGAGGCGGCGGTCGACCTCGCCCGGATGGCGGGGCTGACCCCGGCCGGCGTCCTGGTCGAGATCGTCAACGACGACGGCACCATGAAGCGCGCCCCCGAGATCCGCGAGTTCTGCGACGAGCACGACCTGAAGATGATCTCGATCGAGCAGATGGTCCACCACCGGCGGCGCACCGAGTCCCACGTGGTCCGCGAGGCGGTCACCCGGCTGCCCACCAGGCACGGCGACTTCACCGCGTACGGCTACCGGATCACCGTCGACGGCAGCGAGCACGTCGCGCTGGTGCACGGCGACCCGGCCGGCCTCGCGGAGGGGCCGGTCCTGACCCGCGTCCACAGCGAGTGCCTCACCGGCGACGTGTTCGGCTCCGAGCGCTGCGACTGCGGCCCACAGCTCGACGAGGCGATGGACAAGATCGTCGCCGAGGGGCGCGGGGTCGTGGTCTACCTCCGCGGCCACGAGGGCCGGGGGATCGGGCTGCTCGCCAAGCTGCAGGCCTACCAGCTCCAGGACGGCGGCCGGGACACCGTCGACGCCAACCTCGACCTCGGGCTGCCCGCCGACGCCCGCCACTACGGCGCGGCGACGCAGATCCTGCGCGACCTCGGCGTGCGCGAGGTGCGGCTGCTGACGAACAACCCCGACAAGACCTCCGGCCTGGAGTCCTACGGCGTGCACGTGGCCGAGCGGGTGGCGCTGACGCCCCACCCCAACGACCACAACCTCACCTACCTGATGACCAAGCGCGACCGGATGGGTCACCAGCTCGACGGCCTCGACCTCGGCCCCTCCGTGACCGCCCCGACCGCCCCGACCGCCCCGACCGCCCCGACCGACGAGGGAGCACCCCTGTGAGCGGACACGGCAGCCCCGTGGACCAGCCCGTGGACTGCAGCGACCTGCGGGTCGCCGTGGTGGCGAGCAGCTGGCACGACCAGGTCATGGGCGGCCTCGTCGCCGGCGCCGAGCGCGCGCTGGCGGCGTACGCCGTCACCGACCACCGCCTCGTCCACGTGCCCGGCTCCTTCGAGCTGCCGGTGGTCGCCCAGGCGCTGGCCACCGGGGGGTACGACGCGGTCGTCGCCCTCGGCGTGGTGATCCGCGGCGGTACCCCCCACTTCGACTTCGTCTGCACCGCCGCGACCGACGGGCTCAACCGGGTGGCGCTCGACACCGGGGTCCCGGTCGGGTTCGGCCTGCTGACCTGCGACACCGAACAGCAGGCGCTCGACCGCGCCGGGCTGGAGGACAGCGTCGAGGACAAGGGCTACGAGGCGACCTCCGCCGCGCTCCACACGGCACGCACCCTCCGCTCGCTGCGCGCCACCTCGTAGGCTCGGGCGACGTGAAGACGTTCGAGGAGCTCTGGACCGAGCTCAGTGACAAGGCGCAGCAGCGACCCGAGGGGTCCGGCACCGTCGCCGCCCTCGACGCCGGCGTGCACACCATCGGCAAGAAGCTGGTGGAGGAGGCGGCCGAGTCGTGGATGGCCGCCGAGCACGAGGGGCCGGAGCGCACCGCCGAGGAGCTGAGCCAGCTGCTCTACCACGCCCAGGTGCTGATGCTCGCGAGCGGACTCACCCTCGACGACGTCTACGCCCACCTGTGAGCGCCCCGGTGAGCCAAGCCGTGGGCGGGACCGGCGCCGCGCCGCTGCGGATCGCGATCCCCAACAAGGGCTCGCTGTCCCAGTCGGCCACGGAGATGCTGCGCGAGGCCGGCTACCGCCAGCGCACCGACGCCAAGCAGCTGACGGTCCTCGACACCGTGAACCACGTCGAGTTCTTCTACCTGCGCCCCCGCGACATCGCGCTGTACGTCGGCGAGGGCACCCTGGACGTCGGCATCACCGGCCGCGACCTGCTGCTGGACTCCGGCGCGCACGCCGACGAGGTGCGCGAGCTCGGCTTCGGCCGCTCCCGCTTCCGGTTCGCTGCCCGCCCCGGCACCCTCACCTCGGTGCAGGACCTCGCGGGCAAGCGCATCGCCACGTCGTACGTCGGGGTGGTGCGCCGCCACCTCGAGGCGCACGGGCTCGAGGCCGACGTGATCCGCCTCGACGGGGCCGTGGAGACCAGCATCCAGCTCGGCGTGGCCGACGTGATCGCCGACGTCGTGGAGACCGGCAGCACCCTGCGCGCCGCCGGGCTCGAGGTGTTCGGCGAGGTCATCCTGGAGTCCGAGGCCGTGATGATCACCCAGGCCGGGAGCACCGGGCTCTCCGACGGCTTCGAGGTCTTCAAGCGTCGCCTCGACGGCGTCCTGGTGGCGCGCGGCTACGTGATGATGGACTACGACATCGACCGCGGGCACCTCGACGAGGCGGTCGCGCTGACGCCGGGCCTCGAGGGGCCCACGATCTCGCCGCTGCACCGCGAGGACTGGGTCGCCGTGCGTGCGATGGTCCCGCGCGACGGCGCGCAGCTGCTGATGGACGAGCTCTGGGCCATCGGTGCCCGGGCGATCCTGCTGACCGACATCCATGCCTGCCGCCTCTAGGGCCCCCGCCCTCCCGCACACCTGGCGCCCCCTCGGGGCCCGGGTGGCGGTGTTCGTCTTCGGCGGGCTGCTGGTCGTCGTCCTGGCGGTGACCTGGTTCGCGCTCGGCGACGAGGTGCGGTCGAGCTTCACGGTCCTCCAGCGCGGGACGCTGGTGCTGCTCGGCCTGATGCTCTTCGCCTGCTACCACGCGCTGGTGCGCTCCCGGGTGGTGGCGACCGAGGACGGGCTGACCGTGGTCAACGGCTACCGCACCCGGCACTACGAGTGGTCGCAGGTCCTCGCGGTGCAGCTGGGCCGTGGGGCGCCCTGGGGCACGCTCGACCTCTCCGACGGTGAGACCGTCTCGATGATCGGCGTCCAGGGCAGCGACGGCGACCGGGCCCGGCGCGCCGTGCGCGAGATCCGGGCCTGCGTCGAGGAGCACACCCCGGCCGCGTGAGTAGGGTCGCGACGTGGACGACCTGACGACGAGGCCGATGACCGCCGCGGACGCCCCGGCGGTGCAGCGTCTGCTGGTGGCGCTCGAGGCCGCGGACCGGACCGAGGAGCACTACTCGGTCCAGGACGTGCTCGAGGAGCTCGAGAACCCGATGACCGGTCCCGAGGACTGGCTGCTGGTCGAGCGCGCGGGCGAGCTGGTGGCGATGTCGCGGCTGCTGCCGCGCGCCCCGAACGGCTACGAGCTGCTCGTCGGCATCGACGGCGGCGTGCACCCGGACCACCGGCGGCAGGGCATCGGCGGCTGGCTGTTCCCGCAGCTGGTCCGCCGGGCCGAGGAGCACGTCGCCGAGCGCGGCTCCTTCGAGCCCGTGATCACCGCGACGGGACCCTCCGACCAGCTCGGGTTCGCCGAGCTGGTGGCGGCCTCGGGACTGACGCCGGACCGCTACGAGTTCCTGATGCGCGCCGACCTGGCCGTCGAGCCGCCCGCGCCGCGCTTCCCGGAGGGTTGCTCGGTCTCCACGTGGGAGGGGGTCGACCCCGAGGAGCTCCGCGCGGCCCACAACGTGGCCTTCGTCGGCCACCCGTCCTGGTCGCCCTGGAGCGCGGAGATGTGGGCGCAGTGGGTCAGCGGCAGCCGGGCTCTGCGACCGGCCCTGAGCGTGCTGGTGCGCGACGCGGACGGCGCGGTCGCGGCGTACCTCCAGACCAACGAGTGGGACGCCGTCGTCGAGCAGACCGGGCGCCGGGAGACCTACGTGGCCAAGGTCGGCACGCTGCCCGACCACCGCCGCCGCGGGCTGGCCGGCGCGATGCTGCTGGAGGCCCAGCGCCGCCACCGCGCCGACGGGGTCGCCACCGTGGGGCTGGACGTGGACAGCGAGAACCCGACCGGGGCGCTGGGGGTCTACGAGGCGGTCGGCTTCGAGGTACGCCGGCGCTGGACGACCTACCGCCGGCGCTAGACGTGCCCGGAGAGCTGCGCCATCCGGGCCTCCAGGGTGCGCAGGTAGGTGTCGCGCTGCTTGGCGCTGACCGGTGACCCCTTCTCGAGGTGGCTGCACACCGGCAGCACGTCGATCGACAGCTTCGCCGCGCCGGCCAGGGCCCGCAGCTCGTCGAGCCGGTCGCCGAACGGCGTGCCGCTGCCGGGGGAGTAGGACCGGACCACCTCCTCGACGTCGTCGTGGAACAGGTCGACCTTGGTCACCACGACCACCAGCCAGGTCGGCCGGTCCCGGCGCACGGCCATCGAGGCGATCCGGTGGGCCGTGACGGTCCAGTCCTCGAGCTCGCGCGCGAGCTGCTCGTCGCGCTGCACGGTCGCGGCCCCCGTGGTGCCGGCCGTACGTCGACCGGTGGCGTGGCCGTGGGCCACGACGTGCAGGACGCCGTCGACGGGCTCGTCGTGGAAGACCTCGTCGAGGGCGCCGAGCCGGGTCGCGGCGTTCTCGCCGGGCACGACCCGGAACCGGAAGCCGGTCAGCCGTCGGCCGCGGCGCACCCGGTGCTCCATCACCGCGGAGCCCGACTCGGCCAGCGCCTCGGGCGTGCGGGGGCCGGAGTGGCCGGTCAGGGTGTCGACGAGCTCGGTCTTCCCGACGCCGGTCATGCCGGTGACCGCCACCGTCGGGAACCGGCGCTTGAGCACGCCGGTGACCCGCTCGCGGCCGCGGGAGAGGGCGTGCGGGAGGGCGCGCACGCCGCGGGGTCGTCGCTCAGCCATCGGGCCAGCCTAGGAGGGAGCCGTCGCGACCGTCGACGCGCACCTGCGCCCGCTCCCGGGTGCGGTCGCGGGCGTGGACGTCGGCCTCCTGGGCCGCCCAGCGCTCCCAGTGGGGCGCGAAGGCGTCGCCGTCGCGCTCCAGCCCCCGTCGCAGCCGCAGGTCGCGCGGGGCCTCGACCCACACCAGGAGCGTGACCAGGTCGGCGCAGGCGGGCGCGCCGCTGCCCACGCCCTCGACCACCAGCAGCGGCGTCGGCGGCACCGCGACGGTCTCCGCCCAGGCGTCGGCGTGCCAGTCCCAGCGACGGTGGTGGCCGACGCGTCCGTCGGCCAGCGGGCGCAGCAGGGCGTCGAGGTGGGCGGCGACCCCGGCGAGGCCGTCCCACCCCGGGAGCAGGTCGTCCAGGTGCACGACCGCCGCACCGGGGTTGGCCTCCGCGACCGCGGTCGCCAGCGTGGTCTTGCCGGACCCGGCCGGTCCGTCGACGCACAGCAGCCGGCCCGCGCCGAGGGTCGGCGCCCGCGCGGCCAGCTCGTGCAGCACCCGGTCGACGCCGGCCCAGCGCCCGCTCACCAGGCCAGCCCGAGGCCGCGGTACGTCGGCACCGACTCCTCGACGACCTCGCCGCGCACGAGGTGCACCCGGTCGGTGTGCTCCATCAGCTCGCCGGACTTGGCGTGGCGGAACCACACCCGGTCGCCCACGGCGAGGGCGTCGGCCCCGGGCGCCGGTCAGCGGCGTCTGGACCTCGCCGGCGCCCTCGGCACCGGTCAGCGCCAGGCCGGGGGGCGCCCACGGCAGCGGCGACCGGTCGCTGCCGGTGGCGCCGCTGGCCACGAAGCCGCCGCCGGCAACCGTCACGGTGCCCGGGCCGGGGCGGCGCACGACGGGGACGGCGAAGAACGCCGCCGGGCGGGGCGAGAAGGACCGGTAGTGGTCGAACAGGCCCGGCACCAGCAGCCCGGAGCCCGCGGCCACCTCGGTCACGACGGGGTCGGCGGCGGCCTCGGCGACGTCGCCCGAGCCGCCGGCGTTCCAGAGCCCCGGGGGCGCGCCGAGGACCTCGGCCAGTGCGGCGGCCAGCGCGGCGCGGCGCTCGGCGAGCTGGGCCAGCGAGACCCGCTTGACCCGGCGCACCACGGCGGAGCGGAGACGCGCGCCGGGCACGTCGTCGGGCAGGCCGGCGACCTGGCCCTCGTAGGTCATCACGCCGACCAGGAGCAGCCCCCGGTCGCGGGCCGCCCGGGCGAGCGCGACGACGTCGGCGACCTCCCGCAGCGGTGAGCGGCGGGGGCCGAGGTGGACGCGGTCCAGCCGGGGCGGGTGGTACGCCGCGTCGACGTCGAGCGCCACCCGGACCGGTCGCCCGGCGCCGGCACCGGCCGCGACCAGCAGGTCCAGGTGCGCGACGTCGTCGACCACCAGGGTCACCGCGGCGCGGGCCCGCTCGTCGGCCACCAGCCGCGCCAGCGCCACCCGGTCGACGGTCGGGTAGGCCAGCAGCACGTCGTCGGTGACGCCCTCCGCCACCAGCCACAGCGCCTCGCGCAGCGTGTAGGCCATCACGCCGGCGAACCCCGGCCGGGCCAGCACCCGGGCCAGCAGCGCGGGGACGCGGACGCTCTTGGAGGCCAGCCGCAGCCGGGTGCCGGCGGCACGGCGCTCGAGGTCCGCGGCGTTGGCCTCCAGGGCGTCGAGGTCGACGACCACCAGCGGCGTACGGGGATCGGCGAGCGCGTCGACGGCCCGGTCGAGCCGGGCGGCCAGCGCCTGCCGGTCCGACCGGTCCGCTCGGGGCCGGGCCACGCTCAGATGCCGTGCTTCTTCAGGATCGCCTCGATGTCGTCCACGTCGTCGAGGTCGCTGGGGTGCTTCGCCGCACCGCGCTGCGGCCGCAGCGCGCCTCGGCGCCCCCGGCACCGGTGCCCCCGACACCGGTGCCCGCCCCGGGCGCTGGCGGACCCCGACCCCGCGCGAGCGCATCGCACCCGCGACCACGAGGAGCAGCACCGCGACGCCGAGCACCACGACCCCGGCCCAGACGGTGGGGGAGAGCACGAGGCGGGTGGCCCAGTCGGCGACCTCCTCGACCACCGCCACGACGAGCCGCAGCGTGCCGGTCAGCCAGGCCGCGACGGGCAGCAGCGTCCAGCCGAGGCCGCGTACGCCGGCCGCCGCACCCCGGCGACGCCACGCGACCCACGACAGGACCGCGCCGATCACCGTCAGGGTCAGCGCGAGGGCGGCCCAGGTGGTGGAGTCGAGGGCGCCGGCGGGATCCATGCTGCCCAGCCTACGAGCCGCGGTGGCGGCCCTGCGAGGATCGGCGGGTGCGAGAGATCCCCGATCCCGGCTTCGCCGACGACGACGGCCGGGTGGACACCGAGGTGGCGGCCGCGCTCACGGCGTACGACGCGGCGCCGGGCGACCGCGTCCGCGCGCTCGCCGCGACGGCAGCCCTCCAGGACTCCCGGGTGCTGGTGCCGGTCGTGGCGGTGCTGGGCGAGGTCGAGGTGGACGAGCAGGGGCTCGCCCACGACAAGAGCAGCGACATGGCCGCGGTGCTGATGACCGGGCGTGACGGCCGGACCGCGCTGCTGGCCTTCACCGGCACCGGGCCGCTGCGCTCCTGGGACCCCGCCGCCCGCCCGGTCCCGGTGACCCTGGCCGACGCGGCGGCCTCGGCCGTGCAGGACGGCGCGGCCGCCCTGCTCGTCGACGTCGCCGGGCCGGTGCTGTTCGCCGTCGAGGGCGACGACCTCACCCGGCTGGCGGCCGGCGAGCGCCTGCTGCGGCTCGCCGACGGCGGCTGGGGATGGGCCGGCACGGCCTGATGTGCATCCGGCGCCGCTGAGCGGTATCCTGGTCCGCGACCGACCACGCCTGCCTGTCCGGAGGCTGGTCTGACAAGCGGAGGCCTCCTCCCACCCGCACCGACCGCAGCACCACCCAGCTCCATCCCAGGTCGTCGGGTCCCGGTCACGAGCAGTGCCGTGCGTCCGACGACGCCGCGCCTGGTCGTTCCCGTTCCGAGGCTCCCGCGACGTCACGCGGGAGCCTTTCGTCGTCCCGGGGTCACACCACCAGACCGTCCCCAGGAGGACCTATCAGCACCGAGCTCCGCATCAACGACCGGATCCGCGTTCCCGAGGTCCGGCTCGTAGGACCCAACGGCGAGACCGTGGGCATCGTCTCCACCGGCGACGCCCTGCGGCTGGCCCAGGAGGCCGACCTCGACCTGGTCGAGATCGCGCCGATGGGCCGACCCCCGGTCTGCAAGCTCATGGACTACGGCAAGTTCAAGTACGAGAACGCGCAGAAGGCCCGCGAGGCCCGTCGCAACCAGACCAACACGGTGATCAAGGAGATGAAGCTCCGGCCGAAGATCGACTCGCACGACTACGAGACCAAGAAGGGTCACGTCGTGCGGTTCCTCCGCCAGGGCGACAAGGTCAAGATCACCATCATGTTCCGCGGCCGCGAGCAGCACCGCCCCGAGCTCGGGTTCCGGCTGCTGCAGAAGCTGGCCGAGGACGTCACCGACCTCGGCTTCGTGGAGTCCTCGCCCAAGCAGGACGGCCGCAACATGACCATGGTCATCGGGCCGCACAAGAAGAAGTCCGAGGCCAAGGCCGAGGTCAAGGCCGAGAAGGTCGAGCGCGCCGCCGCGCTCGAGGCCGAGCGGGCCGAGGAGCACGCGGAGCGGAGCGCAGGTCGCGCCGCCCCGGGGCCCAAGAAGGCACGTGGTCGTTCGGAGAACCTCGACCCCGAGATCGAGGCCTGAGCACCGCCGCTCCACCCCACGCTCCACCGCCAGCACGAGAGAAGGAAGAGACATGCCGAAGAACAAGACGCACTCCGGTGCCTCCAAGCGCTTCCGCGTCACCGGTTCGGGCAAGCTCCGCCGCGAGAAGGCGGGCCTGCGCCACAACCTGGAGAAGAAGGCCTCGAAGAAGACCCGCCGTCTGTCGGGCACCACCGAGGTGGCCAAGGCCGACGTCAAGAAGGCCAAGAAGCTGCTCGGTCTCTAGGACCTGCCCGACCATCCCCGGGTAGCGGTCGCACCACCGCACCCACGCGTCGTACGGCGCACCACGATCCACCGAAGGAGCAACACACATGGCACGCGTCAAGCGGGCGGTCAACGCCCAGAAGAAGCGCCGGGTCACTCTCGAGCGGGCCTCGGGCTACCGGGGTCAGCGCTCGCGCCTCTACCGCAAGGCCAAGGAGCAGGTCACCCACTCCCTGGTCTACAGCTACAACGACCGCCGCAAGAAGAAGGGCGACTTCCGCAAGCTGTGGATCCAGCGGATCAACGCCGCGGCGCGCGCCCAGGGCATGACCTACAACCGCTTCATCCAGGGCCTCAAGGCCGCCGAGGTCGAGGTGGACCGCAAGATCCTCGCCGACCTCGCCGTCAACGACGCGCCGGCGTTCAACGCGCTCGTCGCGACCGCCAAGGCCGCCCTGCCCGAGGACGTCAACGCCCCGGCCTCGGCCTGAGCGACCTCTCTCCCCAGCAGCACCCCGACGTGGCGAGCTCCCAGCCCGACCGACCACCCGATCCCGCCGGCCCCCTGGGCCGCAGCAGCGGTCGGGTCAAGGCGGCCCGGAAGCTCGCCCGTCGTGCGTCCCGGGCCGAGCTGGGCCTGTTCCTCGCCGAGGGCGAGAAGGCGCTGAGCGAGGCGCTGCTGCCCGACGCCCGCGGTGCCCTCGGGGTGGTCGAGGTCTTCGCCACCCCGGCCGCCGGTGATCGGCTCGGCGTCCTGCGCGCCGCGGCCGACGCCGCCGGGGTCCGCTGGTGGGTCGCCGACGAGGCGGCCGTCGCCTCGCTGAGCGGGGCCGTCAGCCCCCAGGGCGTGGTGGCGGTGTGCCGCGTCCTCGACGTGGCGCTCGCCGAGGTCCTGGCCACCGCCGGAACGCTGGTGGTCTGCGCCGACGTCCGCGACCCCGGCAACGCCGGCACCGTGATCCGCACCGCCGACGCGGCCGGGGCAACCGGGGTGGTGCTCGCCGGGTCGAGCGTGGACCCCTACAACGACAAGACCGTCCGGGCCACCGTCGGCTCGCTGTGGCACCTGCCGCTGGCCCTCGCGCCCGACCCGGCCGCCGCGGTCGCCCAGGTCCGCGCCTCCGGGCGGCTGGTGCTCGCCGCCGACGGCGGCGGCGAGACCGACCTGTTCGACGCCGAGGACGCCGGTCTGCTCGACCGCCCGGTGGCGTGGCTGCTCGGCAACGAGGCCTGGGGCCTGCCCGAGGAGCTCGCCGCGCTGGCCGACCACCGCGTCGCGATCCCGGTGCTGGGTCGCGCCGAGAGCCTCAACCTGGCCACCGCCGCCGCGGTGTGCCTCTACGCGAGCGCCCGCCGGGCCTGACCTGCACGGGACCTGCACACCGACCACACCCGATCTGCGGTCCCACGCTCCTACGCTCGGCCCATGAGCCCCGCTCCCGCCACCGTCCTGGTCGTCGAGGACGAGCCGCTCATCAACGAGTCGGTGTGCCATCGGCTGCGGGCCGAGGGCCACCACGTGGTGGCGGCGTACGACGGGCCGGGTGCCGTCGCCGCGCACGCCGAGCACCGGCCCGACCTGGTCGTCCTGGACGTGATGCTGCCCGGCTTCGACGGCCTCGAGGTGTGCCGCCGGATCCAGGCCACCACCCCGACCCCGGTGCTGATGTTGACCGCGCGCGACGACGAGGCCGACGTGCTCGTCGGGCTCGGGGTCGGCGCCGACGACTACCTGACCAAGCCGTTCCGGATGCGCGAGCTGGTCGCCCGGGTCGCGGCGCTGCTGCGCCGCGTGCAGCGCGCGGCCGAGCTGGCCGCGAGCCCCGCGGCCGCCACGCTCGTGGTCGGCGGGCTGAGCCTCGACCCGGCCGCGCGACGGGTGCACGCCGACGGGGCCGAGGTGCACCTGACCCCCACCGAGTTCGACCTGCTGCACGCCCTGGCCGCGACGCCGGGGCACGTGCTGACCCGCGAGCGGCTGCTGGCCCAGGTGTGGGGCTGGGAGGGCGGCGCGGGCGCCACGCGCACCGTCGACAGCCACGTTCGCTCGCTGCGGGCCAAGGTCGGGGCCGAGCGGGTGCGCACCGCGCACGGGGTCGGCTACGCGCTGGAGCCCCGATGAGCCGGGTCGGCTCGCTCAAGCTCAAGCTCGGCCTGGTCGTGGTGGGCAGCGTGCTGGTGGCCGCCGTGCTCGCGACGCTCGGCGCCGGCAGCGTCCCGGCCTGGCTGAGCATCCCGGTGACGGTGGGCCTCGCGCTGGGGGTCAGCCAGCTGCTGGCCCGGGGGATGACCGCCCCGCTGCGGCAGATGACCGACGCGGCCGGGCGGATGGCCGCCGGCGACTACACCGTGCGGGTCGGCTCCGCGGCCCCCGACGAGGTGGGTCGCCTGGCCCGTGCCTTCGACGCGATGGCCCGCGACCTCGCCACCCTCGACCGGTCGCGGCGCGACCTCGTCGCCAGCGTCTCCCACGAGCTGCGGACCCCGCTGACCGCGCTGGTCGCGGTGCTCGAGAACCTCGCCGACGGCGTGGTCGAGCCCGACCCCGCCACCGTCCGCGGCGCGCTGCGGCAGGCCGAGCGGCTCTCCGACCTGGTGACCGACCTGCTCGACCTGTCCCGGGTCGACGCCGGGGTGGCCCCGCTGCGGCCCGAGACCGTGTCGTGGCGGGCGCTGCTCGACGAGGCCGTCGCCGGGGCCGGGACCGCGTCGCTGGCGGCCTCGCGCCGGGTGACCTTCGACGTGGTCGTGGAGCCGGCCGACCTGGCGGCGCGGGTCGATCCCCGCCGGGTGCACCAGCTGCTGAGCAACCTGCTCGAGAACGCCGCCCGGCACTCGCCGGCCGGGGGAGTGGTGCGGGTGCACGCGACGGCCCGGCCGGGCGGCGTACGCCTCGAGGTGACCGACCAGGGCCCGGGCATCGCCGCCGAGGACCGCGACCGGGTCTTCGAGCGGTTCGGCACGGCCGCGGGCGACGACACCGGCGGCACCGGGCTCGGCCTGGCCATCGCCCGCTGGGTCACCGACCTGCACGGCGGCCGGATCGCCGTCGTCGACCCGGTCGCGCCGACCGACCCTCGCCCGTCGACCGACCCTCGCCGGTCGACCGACCCTCGCCGGTCGACCGACCCTCGCCGGTCGAGCCTGTCGAGACCCACCGGCGCCCGCTTCCGCGTCGACCTGCCCACCGACCCCCGCCCGCCCCACCGCCCCGTCGAGAGGACCCCCGCCGTGACCAGCCCGCCGCCACCCACCCCGCCTCGCACCGCCGCCCCGTCCGTCTCGTCCGTCCCCGGACCCCCGGCCCCGGTCGTGGGCCGACCCGGTGGCGGGAACGTCGCCGACGAGGTGTTCGGCGAGCTGTGGCGCGACCGCGGCGTCCGCGGCCGGGCGGACGTGCTGCTGGCGGGCCTCGCGATCGGGCTGCTGGCCGCCGTCGCGCTGCCGTTCGCGGCGGTCGGCCTCGGCGCCACCCTGGTGCTGGTCGCCGCCGGGGTGCTGGTGCTGCGGCTCTCGCCGCCCGGGCACGACCGGTTCCGCTGGTCCTGCGCGCTGCTGTGCGTCGGGTTCGCGCTGGTGCTGACGCTGCGCGACGCGCTGTGGATCGGCACCCTCGGGCTGCTGGTGTCCGTGGTGCTGGTGACGGCGGCGTGCGTGGACGCCCGGTCGGTGCGCGGGCTGCTGGTCGGCCTGGTGGCCTGGCCCCTCGCGGGGCTGCGCGGGCTGCCCTGGCTGGGGCGCTGCGTCCGGGCGCTGTCGGGCGACGGCCAGGGACTGGCGCTGGCCCGCACCGCGGTGCTCTCGCTCACCGGCGTGCTGGTCTTCGGCCTGCTCTTCGCCAGCGCCGACGCCGTGTTCTCCTCCTGGTTCGACGCGGTCGTGCCCGACCTCGGCGCGGGCCTGGTGCTGCGCATCTTCACCGGGGTCGCGGTCGGCGGCATCGTCCTGGCCGCGGCGTACCTCGCGCTCAACCCGCCGCGCGTGGAGCCGGTCGGGCCGCTGCGGCGCCGGCCGGTGGCCCGCCGCTGGGAGTGGCTGGCGCCGGTGCTGCTGGTGGACCTGGTCTTCCTGTGCTTCCTGGCCGCGCAGGCCGCGGCCGTCCTGGGCGGCCACGACTTCGTGCAGCGGACCACCGGCCTGACCTACGCGGAGTACGTCCACCAGGGGTTCGCCCAGCTCACCGTGGCCACCGCCCTGACCCTGGTCGTGGTGGCGCTGGCCGCGCGCAAGGCACCGCTGCTCGACCGCGTGGACCGGACCTGGCTGCGGGCCTCGACCGGGGTGCTGTGCGTGCTCACCCTCGTCGTGGTCGCGAGCGCGCTGCAGCGGATGGCGCTCTACACCGACGCCTACGGCCTCACCCGGCTGCGGCTGGTCGTGGTGGTCTTCGAGGTCTGGCTCGGCCTGGTCGTCCTCGGCGTCGTCGTCGTGGGCCTCTCCCTGCGCGGGTCCTGGCTGCCGCGGGCCGCGGTGCTGATCGGGGCGGCGCTGCTGCTCGGGCTCGCCGTGGCGAACCCGGACGCGGTGGTGGCGCGCACCAACCTGGACCGGTTCGAGGCGACCGGCAAGGTCGACGACCGCTACCTGCTCGGGCTGAGCGACGACGCGGCCGGGGTCCTGCTGGACCGACGGCCCGAGCTGCTGCGGTGCCTGCCGGGCCGGGGGTACGTCGGGGAGTCCGGCGCGGGGGAGTCCGGGGACGGCGACGAGGACGTCTGGTCGGCCTGGAACCTCGCCCGCGAGCGCGCCGACCTGGCCCGGCTCGAGCTCGACAGCCGCGGGGTCGGCGCGTGCCCGGTGGGGACCGACTCGATCCCCTAGGCTCGCTCGCGTGCCGGACGCGCTGCTGGACCTGCTCCCCGACGGGGTGGTGGTCGCCGACGCCGCGGGCACGGTCACGGTCGTCAACGAGGCCGCCCGCCGGCTGCTCGGCCCCACGGCGGTCGTCGGTCGCCACCTGCGCGAGGTGATGGCGCTGCAGGACCAGGACAGCGTCGACTGGTGGACCAGCGCCTCGCCGTACGACGGCCTCGGCTCCCGGGTCGGCCTGACCGAGCAGAGCTGGCTGACCGGCAACGGCACCGAGGTGCTGGTGACCGGGCGGATGACCCGGACGGTGCGCTTCGGCCCGGTCGAGCACGTCGCGCTGGTGGTGCGCTCGGGCCGCGGCCGGGCCCGGCTCGACCGCGACCGCTCCGACCTGGTGGCCACCGTCGCCCACGAGCTGCGCTCGCCGCTGACCGGCGTCAAGGGGTTCGTCACCACGTTGCTCGACAAGTGGGACCGGCTCAACGACGACCAGAAGCGGCTGATGCTGACCACGGTCCACGCCGACGCCGAGCGGCTCTCCCGGCTGATCACCGAGCTGCTCGACGTGGCGCGCATCGACACCGGCCGGCTGCCGCTCTACCCGCGCGAGGTCGACGTCCGCACCGCCGTCGACCGCTGCGTGCGGTCGGTCACCGAGGGCACCCACCGGCGCGTCGTGGCGTCGTACGCCGAGGACCTGCCGGCCGTCTTCGCCGACCCCGACAAGCTCACCCAGGTGATGACCAACCTCATCGACAACGGGGTCCGGCACGGCGAGGGCACCGTGCAGGTCACCGTGGCCCCGCTCGAGGTGCCGTTCGCGGGCGTGCTGCTGCGGGTCGAGGACGACGGCGAGGGCATCGCCGAGGCGATCCGCTCCCGGGTGTTCACCAAGTTCTGGAAGCACGGCGTGCGCGGCGGCACCGGGCTGGGGATGTACATCGTCGGCGGCCTGGTCCGCGTCCACGGCGGCGAGGTCGAGATCGGGGAGAGCGCCGGTGGCGGCGCCCGGGTCGACGTGCGGTGGCCCTCGACCGACCGCCGCTGACCGGCTTCCTAGACTGGCTCCCGCACCGGCAGGCCCTCCCCGGGGCACGCGCGACGAAAGGCACCCATGTCCGGCCCCAACTCCGAGTACGACCCGGTCCAGGTGACCCCGCTCGACGAGGAGCACGTCGAGGCGATGCGCGTCGCCGCCCTCGAGGCGATCGCCGGCGCGACCGACCTCGCCGAGCTCAAGCGGGTCCGCACCGAGCACGCCGGCGACCGCTCGCCGCTCGCGCTGGCCAACCGTGAGATCGGGGCGCTGCCGCCGCAGGCGCGCAAGGACGCGGGCCGTCGCGTCGGCCAGGCCCGGGGGAGCGTCACCCAGGCGCTGCTCGCCCGTCAGGCCGACCTCGAGGTCGAGGCCGAGGCGCGGATGCTCGCTGAGGAGACCGTCGACGTGACGCTGCCGTGGGACCGTCGCCCGACCGGGGCGCGGCACCCGATCACGATGCTCTCCGAGCGCATCGCCGACGTCTTCGTCGCGATGGGCTGGGAGGTGGCCGAGGGGCCGCTCGTCGAGGCGGAGTGGCTCAACTTCGACGCCCTCAACCTCGGGCCCGACCACCCGGCGCGCACGATGCAGGACACCTTCTGGACCGAGCCGGCCGAGCACCACCTGGTGCTGCGCACCCAGACCAGCCCGGTGCAGGCCCGCGCGATGCTGACCCGCACCCCACCGATCTACGTCGTCTCGCCCGGCCGGGTCTTCCGCACCGACGAGTACGACGCGACGCACAGCCCGATGTTCCACCAGGTCGAGGGCCTGGTCATCGACTCCGGGATCACCATGGCCCACCTCCGGGGCTCGCTGGACCACATGCTCGGCGTGCTGTTCGGCGAGGGCATCCGCACCCGGTTCCGGCCGTCGTACTTCCCCTTCACCGAGCCCTCGGCCGAGATGGACATGGTCTGCTTCGTCTGCCGCGGCCTGGCCCCGGCCGTCGAGGACTGCCGCACCTGCAGGGGCGAGGGCTGGATCGAGCTCGGCGGCTGCGGCGTGGTCAACCCGCGGGTGCTGGTCGCCTGCGGTGTCGACCCGGACCGCTTCACCGGCTTCGCGTTCGGTTTCGGCATCGACCGGATGCTGATGTTCCGCCACGGCGTCTCGGACATGCGCGACATGTTCGAGGGCGACGTCCGCTTCTCCACCGCGTTCGGAAGTGACCTGTAGATGAAGGCCCCCCTGTCCTGGATCCGTGAGTACGCCGCCCTGCCGGACGACGTCACCGCCGACGACCTCGCGGCCCGGCTGACCGCGCTGGGCCTCAAGCTCGAGGCCCTGGAGCGCCCCGGCCACGACCTCACCGGTCCGCTGGTCGTGGGCCGGGTGCTGACGATGGAGCCCGAGCCGCAGAAGAACGGCAAGACCATCAACTGGTGCACCGTCGACGTCGGCGCCGCCAACGGCACCGGCGAGCCGCAGGGCATCGTCTGCGGGGCGCACAACTTCGCCGTCGGTGACCTGGTCGTGGTGGTGCTCCCGGGCGGCGTGCTGCCCGGCGGCTTCGAGATCGCGGCCCGGAAGACCTACGGCCACGTCTCGGCCGGGATGATCTGCTCGGCCACCGAGCTGGGCCTGCCCGAGAGTGCCCTGGGGTCGGCCGACGGCATCGTCGTGCTGCCCGCCGACGCGGGGGAGCCCGGCGACGACGTGCTCGGACTGCTCGACCTGCTCGACGAGGTGCTCGAGCTCGAGGTCAACCCCGACCGCGCCTACGCGCTGTCGCTGCGCGGCGTCGCCCGCGAGGCGGCGCTCGGCTTCGGCGTCGCCCTCCACGACCCCGCCGAGCGCGAGGTGCCGCCGGCCGACGGTGACGGCCCGGCCGTGGCGATCGAGGACCCCGACGGCTGCCCGGTCTTCGTGGCCCGCACCGTCTCCGGCTTCAACCCGACCGCGCCGACGCCCGACTGGATGGTGCGACGCCTGGCCCTGGTCGGCCAGCGCTCGATCTCGCTGGCCGTCGACGTCACCAACTACGTCATGTTCGAGCTCGGCCGGCCGATCCACGGCTACGACGCCGACAAGCTCACCGGCACCGTCGGCGTGCGTCGGGCGCGGGCCGGCGAGCGGCTCACCACCCTCGACGGCACCGACCGGGCGCTCTCGCCCGAAGACCTCGTCGTCACCGACGACAGCGGCATCATCGGCCTCGGCGGCGTCATGGGCGGCCGGACCACCGAGATGTCGGAGACCACCACGCGGGTGCTGGTCGAGTCGGCCCACTGGGACGCCCCGTCGATGTTCCGCACCGGGCGCCGCCACAAGCTGACCTCCGAGGCCGGCCGCCGCAACGAGCGCGGCGTCGACCCCGAGGTCTGCGAGGCGGCCGCCGACCGGGTGGCCACGCTGCTGGCCGAGCTGGGGGGCGGCACCGTCGACCCCGGCGTCACCGTCGTGGGCGGCCCGCCGCCCCGGCGTACGGTCACGATCCCGCTGGACCTCCCCGCCCGCGTCACCGGCATGGACATCGCCTCCCACACCACCGTGGCCCACCTCGAGGCCGTCGGCTGCACCGTCGAGGCGGGCACGGACACGTTGACCGCGGAGCTGCCGAGCTGGCGCCCCGACCTCGCCGACCCCTTCGACCTGGTCGAGGAGGTGGCCCGCGTGGTGGGCTACGAGCACGTCCCCAGCGTGCTGCCGCCCGCGCCGTCGGGCCGCGGCCTGACCGCCGCCCAGGCGCTGCGCCGCCGGGTCGGTCGCACCCTGGCCGGCGAGGGCTACGTCGAGGTGCTGACGTTCCCGTTCATCGGCGAGGCCGACCTCGACCGGCTCGGGCTGCCGGCCGACGACCCCCGGCGTACGACGCTCCGGCTGGCGAACCCGCTCAGCGCCGAGGAGCCGCTGATGACCACGACCCTGCTCCCGGGCGTGCTGCGCACCGTGGCCCGCAACGTGGGTCGGGGGCAGGGCGACGTCGCGCTGTTCGAGGTCGCCCAGGTGACCCGGCCCCGCGGGGTCGGGGCACCGATCCTGGGCGTCGACCGCCGACCCGACACGGCCGAGTGGGAGGCCCTCGAGGCCGCCGTGCCCGAGCAGCCGCTGCACCTCGCGCTGGCCGTCGGCGGCGAGCGCGACCGCTCCGGCTGGTGGGGCGAGGGTCGGGCCGCGACCTGGGCCGACGCCGTGGAGACCGCCCGCGTCGTCGCGCGGTCGCTCGGCCTGGAGCTCACGGTCCGCAACGCCGCCCGCGCGCCCTGGCACCCCGGTCGCTGCGCCGAGCTGCTGGTCGACGGCGCCTCGGTCGGGCACGCCGGCGAGCTGCACCCCCGGGTGTGCCGCGACCTGGGGGTCCCCGCGCGCACCGCCGTGGCCGAGATCGACCTCGACGCGCTGCTGGTCCGCGCGGTGCCGGCCCGCGCCCCGGAGTTCTCGAGCTTCCCGGTCGCCAAGGAGGACGTCGCCCTCGTGGTCGACGCCGACCTGCCTGCGGCGGTGCTGGCCGCCACGCTGCGCGAGGGAGCCGGCCCGCTGCTGGAGTCGGTGCGGCTCTTCGACGTCTGGACCGGCCCGCCGGTCCCCGAGGGTCGGCGGTCGCTGGCGTTCGCGCTGCGGTTCCGCTCTCCCGAGCGCACCCTGACCGAGCAGGACACCGCCGCCGCCCGCGAGGCGGCGGTGGCGCTGGCCACCCAGCGCCACGGGGCCGAGCAGCGCGCCTGACCGGCTCAGACCGGCCGGGTGGCCTCCTCGAGCACCTCGAGCACGTGGCGGTACGACGCTCCGGTGGCCCGGCTCATGCCGAGCTCGCAGGTGCGGTTGCCCGAGACGTACGCCGCCCCCGCAGGCAGGTCCATCGCCGCGACCTCCGCGGACTCCGGGGCGGTGGCCGAGGCGGTCAGCTCGGGGTGCAGCAGGCCGCGGTCGCCGGCGAACGCGCAGCAGCCCCAGGCCCCGGGCACGCGGACCTCGCCGTCCTCGCCAGCGCAGGCCCGGGCCAGCGCGACGAGGTCGTCGGTGACGCCGAGGGCGGTGCTGGAGCAGGTCGGGTGGACCACGACCGCCGCGACCGGGGCGGTGACGCCCAACCGGGGCAGCAGGTGCTCGCGGACGAAGCTGGTGGCGTCGAGGACGGTGACGCCCTCGAGCACCTCGGCGAGGCCCTCGGTGCAGGAGCTGGCGTCGACCACGACGGGCAGCCGGCCGCCGTCGGTGGCGCGGTCCAGGGAGGCGCGGACCCTGTCGGCCATCCGCTGGTAGCCATCGCGGTGGCCCTTGGACTTCCACGGCGTGCCGCAGCACAGCGAGGGCAGGTCGTCGGGCGTGCGCAGGCGTACGCCGGCCCGCTCGGCCAGCGTCCGCAGCGCGGCGTCGGCCCCGCCGCCGAACATGGTGCCGACGCAGGCGCTGAACAGCACCGCCTCGGCGTCGGGATCGGTCAGGGTGCGGCGCACCTCGCCACCGGCCCCGAGCGCGGGGTCGTAGAGCGGCACCGCCTCGGCGCCCGCCACCCGGCGCCCGGCCCGGGACAGCGCGACCGGCACCGGGCCCGGCAGCCGGTCCGCCACCGAGAGCGCGGCGGAGGCCGCCCGCGTCGCGGTGCCCCAGTGGCCGGCGGCGGTCGTCCAGGCCCGCTCGGAGGTGCGCGAGGAGCCCTCGGCGCGCAGCCGCTTGACCAGGTCGCCGGTGTTGATCAGCACCGGGCAGGCGGTGGCGCACATGCCGTCGGCGGCACAGGTGTCGAGGCCGTCGTAGTCGTAGTCGTCGTCGAGCGAGGCCACCAGCGCGTGGTCGCCACGGGCCAGGGCGGACTCGCGCTCGCGCCGCAGCACGATGCGCTGCCGTGGCGTGAGGGTCAGCGACCGGGAGGGGCACACCGGCTCGCAGAAGCCGCACTCCACGCAGCGGTCGACCTCCTCCTCGACCACGGGTGCGGTCTTGAGGTCGCGCAGCCACAGCCCGGGGTCGTCGGTCAGCACCGAGCCCGGGTTGAGGGTGCCGTGCGGGTCGGCGAGCTGCTTGAGCTCGCGCATCACGCCGGTCAGCTCCGCGCCGTACTGCCGCTCCACGAAGGGCGCCATGATGCGGCCGGTGCCGTGCTCGGCCTTGAGGGTCCCGCCGAGGTCGAGCACCAGGTCGATCATGTCGGTGGTGAAGTCCTCGTAGCGGCGCAGCATCGCGGCGTCGTCGAAGCGCTCGTTGAGCAGGAAGTGCAGGTTGCCGTCGCGGGCGTGGCCGAAGATCACCGGCGCCTCGTAGGCGTGGGTGTCGAACAGCCCGGTCAGGCCGCGGCAGATCTCGCCGAGCCGGTCCACGGGCACGGCGACGTCCTCGAGGAGCGCGTTGGAGCCCTGCGGCCGGGCCGCGGCCACCGCGCTGTAGAGGCCCTTGCGGGTGCGCCACAGCGAGGCGCGCTCGGCCGCGTCGGAGGTCAGCTCGGCGAGCGAGGTGAGCGGCAGCCGCTCCAGGCCCGGCTCGGCGTCGCGCCGCAGCCCGGCCAGGTCGTCGGCCGAGCCCGCCTGGAGCTCGACGAGCAGCGCCGCGTGCCGGCGTACGTCGAGCCGCGTGATCTGCGCCGGGCAGCCGGGGTCGGCCTGGGCCACCCGCAGCGACTCGGCGTCGAGCAGCTCCGCGGTGGCGACGCCGGTGGCCAGCACGTCGGGCACCGAGGACGACGCGGTCGCCAGGTCGTCGAAGACGAGCAGGCCGGTCGCGGCGTGGGGGAGGACCTCGACGGTGCGGAACACCGCGGAGGCGATGAAGCCGAGGGTGCCCTCGCTGCCCACCATGAGGTGCACGAGCACGTCGAGCGGGTCGTCGTGGTCGAGCAGGCTGTTCAGGCCGTAGCCCATGGTGTTCTTCAGCGCGAACAGGCGCTCCAGCGTGGCGACCGAGGCCGGGTCGTCGCGCACCCGTCGCTGCAGCCGCAGCAGCCCGGCGTGCAGCGCGGGCTCCTGCTCGGCGAACCGGCGCGCGGCGTCGGGTGCGGCGGAGTCGACCACGGTGCCGCTGGGCAGCACCACCACCATCGACTCCACGGTGTGGTAGCTGTTGAGCTCGGTGCCGCACTGCATGCCCGAGGAGTTGTTGGCGAGCACGCCGCCGACGGTGCAGGCGACCTCGCTGGCGGGGTCGGGACCGAGCTTGCGGCCGTGGGGCGCCAGCCGGGTGTTGACCGCGCGGATCGTGGCCCCGGGCTGCACCCGGACCCGGCGACCGCCGTCGAGCACCTCGATGCCGGTGAAGCCGGTGCGGGTGTCGACGAGCACCGAGTCGCTGAGCGCCTGCCCCGAGAGCGAGGTGCCGCCGCTGCGGAAGGTCATCGGCACCCCCAGGCGGGTGCAGGCGCGCATCACCTCGGCGACCGCGGTGGTGTCGCGCGCGGTCACCACGGTCTCCGGGTGGAGCAGGTAGTGGGAGGCGTCGTGGGCGCGGGCGAGCAGGTCCAGGGGTCGGTCGGAGACGACGGCGCCGTCCCCGACCGACTCCCGGAGCCGGTGGGCGAGGGTGCTCAGGACGCTCCTCCGGCCAGCTGCGAGGCGATGTGCTCGGCCTGGCGGATCGCCAGCGCCACGATGGTCAGCGTGGGGTTGGCCGCGGCGCCGGAGGTCATCACCGAGCCGTCGCTGACGTAGAGCCCGGGCACGTCGTGCGCCTGGCCGAAGCCGTCGACGACCCCGTCCTCGGGACGCTCGCTCATCCGGCAGGTGCCCAGGTTGTGGGTCGCCGGGTAGGGCGGGGTGTGGTGGGTGCCGGTGGCACCGACGGCCTCGTAGAGCATGTCCGCGCGACCGTAGCCGTGCTCGCGCATCGCCACGTCGTTGGGGTGGTCGGCGAAGTGGACGTCGGGCGCGGGCAGGCCCCACTGGTCCTGGAGGCCGGGGTTGAGGGTGACCCGGTTGCTCTCCTGGGGCAGGTCCTCGCCGACCACCCACATCCCGGCGGTGTTCTCGTAGGCGGCCATGACCTCGGTGAACTCCGGACCCCACGAGCCCGGCTCGGCGAACGCGGCGAGGAACGCCGGGCCCAGCGAGAGGGTCTCCATGTAGTAGCCGCCGACGAACCCGCGCGAGGTGTCGAGCCGGGCCTCGTCGGCGATGATGCCGGCCATGGTCTCGCCGCGGTACATGTGCACCGGCTGGTCGAAGCGGGCGTAGACCGAGCCGGTGGTGTGCCGCATGTAGTTGCGGCCCACCTGGCCCGAGGAGTTGGCCAGGCCGTCGGGGTGCAGGGCGCTGGCGCTCATCAGCAGCAGCCGCGGCGACTCGATCGAGTTGCCCGCGACGCACACGACCGTGGCCGCCTGCCGGTGCAGGTTGCCCTCGGAGTCGAGGTAGAGCACGGCGTTCGCGCGGCCCGACGCGTCGTGGGTGACCTGCACGGCCTGGCTGGAGGGGCGCAGCTCGCACCGACCCGTCTCGATGGCCCGCGGGATCTCGCGGACCGCGGTGCTCCACTTGGCGGTGGACTTGTCGCCCTGGAAGTTGAACCCGTCCTGGATCGAGGCGGGCCGGCCGTCGTACGGCTCGGCGTTGGTGCCGTAGGGGCCGGTCGCGTAGAACCGGTAGCCGACCTTCTCGGCGCCGTTGGCGAACACCTTGTAGTTGTTGTTGGCGGGCAGCGCCGGACGACCGTGGCGGTGCGTGGACCCGATCGCCTTCTCGGCGCGGTCGTAGTAGGGCGCGAGGTCGGCCAGCGTGATCGGCCAGTCGAGCAGGTTGGCGCCCTCGACCCCGCCGTAGTGGCTGCGGGTGCGGAACTCGTACTCGCGGAACCGCGGCGTCGCGCCCGACCAGTGGGTGGTCGAGCCGCCGACCGCCTTGACGATCCACGCGGGCAGGTTGGGGAAGTCGGTGGCCACCCGGAACGGGCCCGAGGCGGTGCGGTTGTCCAGCCACGCCATCTGGTTGAAGGCGGCCCACTCGTCGTTCTCGTAGTCCTCGGGCAGCAGCCACGGGCCGGCCTCCAGCACCACGCAGCGGATGCCCTTCTGGGTCAGCTCGTGGGCCAGGGTGCCGCCGCCGGCCCCCGACCCGACGATCACCACGACCTCGTCGTCGTGGGGGACGGGGTTGCCCAGGTGGGGCGTGCTCTCGGCCATCAGTGCGTCCCTCCGGTGGTGGTGAGCTGGTCGTCGGGAGCCACCTCGACGAGCTGCTCGGGTCCGTCGTACTCCTCGACGCGCGGGGTGGGCAGCCAGTCGAGGTCGTCGAAGCCGCGGTGCAGGTAGCCGCCCTGGGAGAACGACTCGCCCTCGTAGCCCAGCAGGTCCCAGACCTCGTGGTCGTTGTAGAGCGTCACCACGGTCACGCCGCGCACGAACGCGAAGAACTCGGCGTCGGCGATGCCGCGCAGCAGCGCGAGCGCCTGCTCGTCGTCGAGCTCGGCGAACCCGGTGCCGCTGCTGTGCTGGGCCGCGCTGTCGAGCGACTCCAGCCCCTGGACGAGCGCCAGCCGGTGCCACAGCGACGCGCCCACCTGCTCGATGACGGTGTCGGCGGTCCGCTCGTAGGGGCCGTCGGGGAAGTCGGCATGGGGGTACGCCGCGCGCAGCAGCCGCACCAGGTTGGTGCGTGCCGCCGGGCTGACGGCGTCGGGGACGGTCGGGTCCTGCGGATCGGCCATGGGTGCTCCCAGCTCGTGACCGGCGGGCGCGCCGGGCGTCGGGTGTGATGACCGCCACGTTAGGGGCGGGGTGTGACAGCCACCACAGGGCTTATCGCCCCCTGAGAACCGGGACGGCGCCTACCCCTGCTGCGTGCGCCCCGACCGGTAGAACCGGCTGACCCGGGAGGCGGCGGCCCGGAGCGCGGACTCGGTGGCGCCGGGGTCACGAGCCATCCGCTCGTCGGTCCCCGAGACGGCCACCGAGCCGACCAGCAGCCCGTTGCCGGCGCGCACCGCGGCGGCGACGCAGGTCGCGCCCGCCTGGAACTCGCCGTGCTCCCAGGCCAGGCCGCGGTCGGCGACCACCTCGAGCTGCGCGGTGAGCTCGTCGTGACCGGTGAGGGTGCCGGGCCCGAAGCGCGGCATCGGCTCGGGGTCCAGGTGCAGGGTGCGCTGCTCGGGCTCCATGCTGGCGAGCAGGATCTTGCCGAGCGCGGTGGCGTGGGCGGCCTCGTGGAAGCCGAAGTCGATGGGGCGCAGCCGGGGGCAGTCCGGGGAGTCGGCCGTCGCGACGACGGCGATCTGGGAGCCCCGGTGGACCGCGAAGTACGCCGCGAGGCCGAGCCGCTCGTGCAGGGCGACCACCTCCTGCCGCACCGCCCGGGGGACGCCGATCTGCTGGTGCAGCGAGACGCCGAGCTGGTGCAGCTTGTAGCCGAGCTCGAACCGCTTGTCCTCGCGGATGTGCACCAGGTAGTCGCTGTCGAGCAGCTCGCGGGCGAGCCGGTAGACGGTGGGGAGCGGAAGTCCGGTGGCGTCGGCGATGTCCTTGGCCGAGGCCCCGCCCTGGGCGGCGACCACCTCGAGGATCTCCAGGGTGCGGTGCACCGAGCCGGCCATGACCCCAGGGTAGGAGGTCGGCCAACCGGTTCTCACCCGACGACAACGGGGTGGTGGCCGTCGGTGCGACCTGGCAGGCTCGCCCGTCGTACGCCGGACGACCGAGCCCCGAAGGAGACTGCCCCGATGATCTTCATCTGCGTCAAGTGGAAGGTGAAGCCCGAGCACGCCGACGCGTGGCCCGAGCTCGCCCGCGACTTCACCGAGGCCACCCGCGCCGAGGAGGGCAACCTGTTCTTCGAGTGGTCGCGCAGCGTGGAGGACCCGGACCAGTACGTCCTCATCGAGGCGTTCCGCGACGACGCGGCCGAGGCCCACGTCACCAGCGCCCACTTCAAGCAGGCGCAGGCCGACCTGCCGCAGTACGTCCAGGAGACGCCGCTGGTCCGCAACGTCCTCATGGAGGGCGACCACTGGGACACCCTCGGCGAGTTCGAGATCAGCTGAGGTCGTCGTGCAGCACCCGCCCGCCGGCCACCACGAGGCGGCGCGGCGGGGTGCGCACCAGTGCGTCCGGGGGGTTCTCGGCGTCCAGGAGCACGACGTCGGCCCGTGACCCCGCGACGAGGTCCTGCGGCGCTCCGCCCACGAAGCGGGCACCGTCGCGGGTCGCGAGGTCGACCACCCGCTGCAGGTCGGCGTCGCGGGCCAGCCCCGAGGCGCGCGCCAGCTGCCGGGCGATGCCGAGCAGGTCGCCGTCGCCGTAGGGGCTCCAGAGGTCGCGGATGCCGTCGGTGCCCAGACCCAGCCCGACGCCCGCGGCGTCGAGCTCGGCCACGGGCAGCTGGGGCAGGCCGAGCGGCGCCACCGTCGTCATGGTGATCCCCAGCGCGCCCATCGCCTGGAGCAGGTCGCGGCGGCGGGCCGGGTCGACCTGGGCGACGGCGAACCCGTGGGCGAGGTTGACGCGGCCCTGGAGCCCGAGCCGCTCGGTGCGCTCGACGACCAGCTCGACCTGGAAGGCGCCGAGGTCGCCGCCGTCGTGCAGGTGCAGGTCGATGCCGCAGCCGTGGCGGGCGGCGATGTCGAAGAGCCCGTCGAGCTGGCCCACCGGGTCGCGGTCGATCGAGGCGGGGTCCAGGCCGCCCACGTGCTCGGCGCCGGCCGCGGCCGCCCGGTCCAGCAGCTCCATCACCCCGGGACGGCGCAGCACGCCGTCCTGGGGGAAGGCGACCACCTCGAGCCGCAGCCCGTCGTACGCCGCGGCCGCCTCGCGGACCACCTCCAGGCCGCGCAGCCCCAGGCCGAGGTCGACGTCGACGTGGGTGCGGACCGCCGTGGTGCCGTGGCGGACCATCTCGGCCAGCACCGCCCGGCTGGTCGCCACCGAGGGGATGCCCAGCTCGTCGCGGCGCGCCCGCTCGTGGGCGATCCGGCCCTGCACGCCCGGCTCCCCGGCGTAGGACTGCCAGGGCCGGCCCCACCACGACTTGTCCACGTGGGCGTGGGTGTCGACCAGGCCGGGCAGCGCGAGCAGCCCGGCGCCGTCGATGCGGCGGCTGGCCGTGACGTCGTCCCGGGAGGTGCCGGCGGGGACCACCGCGGCGATCGTGTCGCCGTCCACGTGCAGGTCGACGGGGGCCTGGCCCCCGGGGCGGACGTCGGTGATCAGCAGGTCGGTCACGGGGGGAGTCTAGGGACCGGTTCGACCTGAACATGCACTCCTGTGTATGGTCATGCACATGGCGAGAGTGCGTGTGGCCGTGGCCGGAGCGAGCGGGTACGCCGGGGGAGAGGTCCTCCGGCTGCTGCTGGCCCACCCCGACGTCGAGATCGGTGCGCTGACCGGGGGCTCCAACGCGGGGCAGCCGCTCGGTGCGCTGCAGCCCCACCTGGTGCCGCTCGCGGACCGGGTGCTGGAGGAGACGACGCCCGAGACGCTGGCCGGCCACGACGTGGTGTTCCTGGCGCTGCCGCACGGCCAGTCCGGCCCGGTCGCCGCCCAGCTCGGCGAGGACACCGTCGTCGTCGACTGCGGCGCCGACTTCCGCCTGACCGATCCCGCGCTGTGGGAGAAGTTCTACGGCTCGGAGCACGCGGGCTCCTGGCCCTACGGCCTGCCCGAGCTGCCGGGTCAGCGCGAGCAGCTCGCCGGCGCCCGACGCGTCGCCGTGCCCGGCTGCTACCCGACCGTCTCCACGCTGGCCCTGGCCCCCGCGGTGGCCGCGGGCATCGTGGCGGCCGACGACCTGGTCGTGGTCGCGGCCAGCGGCACCAGCGGGGCCGGCAAGGCGCCCAAGCCGCACCTGCTGGGCAGCGAGACGATGGGCTCCGCCTCGGCGTACGGCGTGGGCGGGACGCACCGCCACACCCCCGAGATCCTGCAGAACCTCGGCGGCCTGACCCAGGAGACCGTCCGGCTCTCCTTCACCCCCGTCCTGGTCCCGATGCCGCGCGGGATCCTGGCGACCGCCAGCGCCTCGGTCCGCCCGGGGGTGGGAGCCGAGGACGTCCGGGCCGTCTACGAGAAGGCGTACGCCGACGAGCCGTTCGTCCACCTGCTGCCCGAGGGCCAGTGGCCCGCCACCAAGGCGGTGCTCGGCTCCAACAGCGTCCACCTCCAGGTGGCCCTCGACGAGGACGCCGGCCGCGTCGTGGTCGTCGGCGCCGTCGACAACCTGGCCAAGGGCACCGGCGGCGCGGCCGTGCAGTGCATGAACCTCGCGCTCGGCCTGCCCGAGGCCACCGGCCTCACCACCGTCGGGCTGGCGCCGTGAGCGCCCCCAGCGAGCCGGCCTCGTCGGTCGAGCCGGCCTCGTCGGTCGAGCCGGCCTCGTCGGTCGAGCCGGCCTCGTCGGTCGAGCCTGTCGAGACCACCTTCACCCTCGAGCGCTTCCCCGAGAAGCTCGCCGTCGTCCGGCTCGGTGCCGGCGCGGAGGTCCCGTCCTGGGCCGAGTCCTCGTCGCTGTTCTCGGTGACCGCGACGGCGACGGAGACCAGCGTGGTGTGCGCGACCCGCAGCGTGCCGCGCAAGGCCCGCTCGCAGGGCCCGTTCACCGCCTTCGCCGTCCAGGGCCCGCTCGACTTCGCGCTGACCGGCGTGCTGGTCGCGCTGCTCACCCCGCTCGCCGAGGCCGGGATCAGCGTGTTCACCGTCTCGACCTACGACACCGACTGGGTGCTGGTGCCCAGGGACGACGCCGACCGGGCCGTGCAGGAGTGGGAGCGAGGAGGTCACTCCGTCGTCACCGCCGTGCCCGTCAGCCCGTCCCAGCAGCACCAGGAGAAGAAGTGAGCGTCACCCACCCCGCCGGCTTCACCGCCGCCGGCGTCGCCGCCGGCATCAAGTCGCCCCGCGAGGACGGTCCGCCCAAGGACCTCGCCCTCGTCGTCAACGCCGGCCCCCGGTTCGACTCCGCGTCGGTCTTCACCGCCAACCGGTGCAAGGCCAACCCGGTGCTGTGGAGCCAGGAGGTCGTCAAGGACGGCACCGTGCGCGCGGTCGTCCTCAACTCCGGCGGCGCCAACTGCTACACCGGCGCGGACGGGTTCCAGACCACGCACGCCGTCGCGGAGCGGGTCGGGGAGAGGGTCGGTGTCGGCGCGGGCGACGTCGTGGTGTGCTCCACCGGGCTGATCGGCCTGACCAACGACCGCGACGTGCTGCTCGCGGGCGTCGACCTCGTGGCCGGGGCCCTGTCCGCCGACGGCGGCGACGACGCCGCGCACGCGATCATGACCACCGACTCGGTCAGCAAGCAGGTCGTCGTCGACGGCGGCGGCTGGGTCATCGGCGGCATGGCCAAGGGCGCGGGCATGCTCGCCCCGCAGCTGGCCACGATGCTCGTGGTGCTGACCACCGACGCCGTCGTACCGGCCGAGGACCTCGACGCGGCGCTCCGGACCGCGACCGCGGCCAGCTTCGACCGGCTCGACTCCGACGGCTGCATGTCGACCAACGACACCGTGACCGTGATGGCCAGCGGCGCCAGCGGGGTGACCCCGTCGCTCCCGGACTTCACGCAGGCCCTGACGCAGGCGTGCACCGACCTCGCGATGCAGCTGCTCGAGGACGCCGAGGGCGCCGACCACGAGATCGCCATCACGGTGCTGCACGCCGCGTCCGAGGACGACGCCGTCGAGGTGGGCCGCAGCATCGCCCGCAGCAACCTGTTCAAGGCGGCCGTCTTCGGCCGCGACCCCAACTGGGGCCGGGTGCTGGCCAGCATCGGCACCACGCAGGCCGCCTTCGACCCGGCCGACCTCGACGTCGCGATGAACGGCGTCTGGGTGTGCCGCACCTCGACCCCGGCGGAGGACCCCGCCGGCGTCGACCTGTCCGGCCGGGAGGTGAGCGTGACCGTCGACCTCAAGTCGGGCGACGCGCGCGCCACCGTCTGGACCAACGACCTGACCCATGCCTACGTCCACGAGAACAGCGCGTACTCCTCATGAACAAGCCCCCCTCCGCCCGTCCCGCCGAGGTGCTCGCCGGCGCGCTCCCGTGGTTGATGAAGTACCACGGCGAGGTCGTCGTGGTGAAGTACGGCGGCAACGCGATGACCGACGACGCCCTCAAGGTGGCCTTCGCCGAGGACATCGCCTTCCTGCGGTACGCCGGGTTCAAGCCGGTCGTCGTCCACGGCGGCGGCCCCCAGATCTCCCGGATGCTCGACAAGCTCGGCATCGAGTCGGAGTTCCGCGGCGGCCTGCGCGTGACCACCCCCGAGGCGATGGACGTCGTCCGGATGGTGCTCGTCGGCCAGGTGCAGCGCGAGCTCGTCGGGCTGATCAACCACCACGGCCACATCGCGGTCGGGCTCTCCGGCGAGGACGCCGGCCTGTTCACCGCCGAGGCGACCAACACCGTCGTCGACGGCGAGGAGGTCGACCTGGGCCTGGTCGGCGAGGTCGCCCGGGTGCGTCCCGAGGCGGTGCTCGACCTGATCGAGGCCGGCCGGGTGCCGGTGATCAGCAGCGTCGCGCCCGACGAGGCCGGCGTGGTGCACAACGTCAACGCCGACACCGCGGCCGCTGCGCTGGCCGTCGCGCTCGGCGCCCAGAAGATGCTGGTCCTCACCGACGTCGAGGGCCTCTACCGCGACTGGCCCGACAGCGACGACGTGATCCAGGAGATCGGCCCCGAGGCGCTGGCCGAGCTGATGCCCAGCCTCGACAGCGGCATGGTGCCGAAGATGAAGGCCTGCCACGTCGCCGTCACCGGCGGGGTGCCCCGGGCCACGGTGGTCGACGGCCGGGTGCCGCACGCCGTGCTGCTCGAGCTGTTCACCGACGAGGGCGTCGGCACCCAGGTGCTGCCCGGCGTCGAGACCAAGCTGCGCAAGGCCTACTCCTACGAGGACGAGGACGCCGACGAGACCGGGGAGGGCGCATGAGCGAGATCCTGGAGCGCTACGGCGCCTCGTTGATGAACGCCTTCGGGCCGCCGAGGCTGGCGCTGGTCCGGGGCGAGGGCGCCCACGTGTGGGACGACCAGGGCCGGGAGTACGTCGACCTGCTCGGCGGCATCGCGGTCAACACCCTGGGCCACGGCCACCCGGCCGTCGTCGAGGCGCTGAGCGCGCAGGTGCGCACGCTCGGCCACGTCTCCAACTTCTTCACCAGCCCCCCGCAGGTCGAGCTGGCCGAGCGGCTCGTGGCCCTGATGACCCCGGCCGACGTCGAGGCCCGGGTGTTCTTCTCCAACTCCGGCGCCGAGGCCAACGAGGCCGCGCTCAAGCTGACCCGGCTGACCGGGCGCTCCGGTGTCGTGGCGATGCAGGACGCGTTCCACGGCCGCACCATGGGCAGCCTGGCGCTGACCTCCAAGGCGGCCTACCGCGAGCCGTTCGAGCCGCTGCCCGGCCACGTCACCTGGGTGCCGTTCGGCGACGCCGAGGCGCTGGCCGCCGCGGTCACCGACGAGACGGCGGCCGTGGTCATCGAGCCGCTGCAGGGCGAGGCCGGCGTCAACGAGGCGTCCTCGGCGTACCTCGCCGCCGCGCGGGAGACCACCGAGCGCCACGGCGCGCTGCTGTGGTTCGACGAGGTGCAGAGCGGCATGGGCCGCACCGGCCACTGGCTGGCCAGCCACGCCTCGGGCGTGGTGCCCGACCTGGTGACGCTGGCCAAGGGGCTCGGCGGCGGCATGCCCATCGGGGCCACGATCGGCCTCGGCCGGGCCGCGACGCTGTTCCAGCCCGGCAACCACGGCACCACCTTCGGGGGCAACCCGCTGTCCTGCGCGGTCGCCCTCGCCGTCCTCGACACCCTCGAGCGCGACGGCCTGCTGGCCCGTGCGGCCCAGGTGGGGGAGCGGCTCCGGTCGGCCCTCGCCCAGGACGCCCGCGTCACCGAGGTGCGCGGCCAGGGGGTGCTCGTGGGCCTCACGCTGGCGCAGGAGAAGGCTCCCGCCGTCGTCGCGGCCGCCCAGGACGCGGGGTGGATCATCAACGCCACCGGCCCCGACCGCGTCCGGCTCGCGCCGCCGCTGGTGCTGGGCGACGCCGACGTCGAGGCGTTCGTCGCCGCGTGGCCGGGGCTGCTCGACGCCGCGGGCGTCGAACCTGCTGCGGGGACCGCCCCGTGAGGCACTTCCTGCGCGACGACGACCTCACCCCCGAGCAGCAGCGCCACGTGCTCGACCTCGCCGTCCGGATGAAGGCGGCGCCGTACGACGCGCGCCCGCTGGCCGGGCCGCAGACCGTGGCGGTGCTCTTCGACAAGCCGACGCTGCGCACCCAGGCGTCCTTCGCCTCCGGGATCGCCGAGCTGGGCGGCTTCGCGATGATCATCGACGGCTCGCTGGCCCAGGTCGGCGTGCGGGAGTCGGTGCCCGACGTCGCCCGGGTGCTGGGCCGCCAGGCCGCGATGGTGGTGTGGCGCACCCACGACCAGTCGCGGCTCGAGGACATGGCCGCCTTCTCCGGCGTACCCGTGGTGAACGCGCTGACCGACCAGTTCCACCCCTGCCAGGTGCTCGCCGACCTGCTGACGCTGCGCGAGCACCACGGCGCGCTGGCCGGTCAGGTGCTCGCCTTCGTCGGCGACGCCGCCTGCAACATGGGCCACAGCTACCTCCTCGGCGGCGCGACGGCCGGCATGCACGTGCGGGTCAGCGGCCCCGCGGGCTTCGAGCCCGACCCCGAGGTGCTGCTCCAGGCCCAGGTCGTCGCCCAGGCCACCGGCGGCTCGGTGGCCTTCGTGGCCGACCCGGTCGAGGCGGTCACCGGGGCCGGTGCCGTCGCGACCGACACCTGGGTCTCGATGGGTCGCGAGGACGAGGCCGAGGCGCGGGTCGCGGCGTTCGCCCCGTGGTCGCTCGACGAGGAGCTGCTCTCCCACGCCGCCGACGACGCCGTGGTGCTGCACTGCCTCCCGGCGTACCGCGGCAAGGAGATCAGCGCCGCGGTGCTCGACGGCCCGCGCAGCGTGGTCTGGGACGAGGCCGAGAACCGCCGGCACGCGCAGAAGGCGGTGATGGCGTGGCTGCTGGAGTCGCGCGCGGGGGAGTGCTCGTGAGCGAGCACGGCCACATCCCCGAGACCAAGGGCGCCCGGCAGCAGCGCATCGTCGACATCGTCTCCACCGGGCACGTCCGCTCCCAGACCGAGCTCGCCGACCGGCTCCACGCCGACGGCATCGCGGTCACGCAGGCGACGCTCTCGCGCGACCTGGTCGAGCTCGACGCGGTCAAGGTCCGCAGCTCCACCGGCGCCCTGGTGTACGCCGTGCCCGGCGAGGGCGGCGACCGCAGCCCGGTCGCCAACCGCGACAGCGTCGCCAGCCAGGCACGGCTCTCGCGGCTGTGCGCCGAGCTGCTCGTCTCCACCGAGTCCTCGGCCAACCTGGTGGTGCTGCGCACCCCGCCCGGCGCCGCCAACTTCCTGGCCTCGGCCATGGACAAGTCCGAGCTCTCCGACGTGCTCGGCACCATCGCCGGCGACGACACCGTGCTGGTGATCGCGCGCGACCCGGCCGGCGGGGAGGCGCTCGAGCGGCGCTTCCTGGGCCTGGCCAACGGTGCCCACCGCCCCTCCGGCACCGCCCCCGACGACACCCCGAACCCCCCGAAGGGACACCCATGAGCAAGGTCCTCACCTCGTTGCCCACCGGCGAGCGCGTCGGCATCGCGTTCTCCGGCGGCCTCGACACCTCCGTCGCCGTCGCCTGGATGCGCGAGAAGGGTGCGGTGCCCTGCACCTACACCGCCGACATCGGCCAGTACGACGAGCCCGACATCTCCGGGGTGCCCGACCGCGCCCGCGAGTACGGCGCCGAGATCGCCCGCGCCGTGGACTGCCGCCCGCAGCTGGTCGAGGAGGGCCTGGCCGCCATCGCCTGCGGCGCCTTCCACATCCGCTCCGGCGGGCGCACCTACTTCAACACCACCCCGCTCGGCCGCGCCGTCACCGGCACCATGCTGGTGCGCGCGATGCACGAGGACGGCGTCGACATCTGGGGCGACGGCTCGACCTTCAAGGGCAACGACATCGAGCGGTTCTACCGCTACGGACTGATGGCCAACCCCGAGCTGCGCATCTACAAGCCCTGGCTCGACGCCGACTTCGTGCACGAGCTCGGCGGTCGGGCGGAGATGAGCCAGTGGCTGGTCGAGCACGACCTGCCCTACCGCGACAGCAAGGAGAAGGCGTACTCCACCGACGCCAACATCTGGGGCGCCACCCACGAGGCCAAGACCCTCGAGCACCTCGACGTCTCGCTCGAGACCGTGGAGCCGATCATGGGCGTGAAGTTCTGGGACGCCGACGTCGCGATCGAGACCGAGGACGTCACCGTCCGCTTCGAGCAGGGCCGCCCGGTCGCGATCGGCGGGGTCCGCTTCGACGACGCGGTCGCGCTGGTGATGGAGGCCAACGCCGTCGGCGGCCGCCACGGCCTCGGCATGAGCGACCAGATCGAGAACCGGATCATCGAGGCCAAGTCGCGCGGCATCTACGAGGCGCCCGGCATGGCGCTGCTGTGGATCGCCTACGAGCGCCTGCTCAACGCCATCCACAACGAGGACACCATCGCCCAGCTCCACAACGAGGGCCGCAAGCTCGGCCGGCTGCTCTACGAGGGCCGCTGGCTCGACCCCCAGGCGCTGATGATCCGCGAGTCCATCCAGCGCTGGATCGCCTCGCTGGTCACCGGCGAGGTCACGCTGCGGCTGCGTCGCGGCGAGGACTACACCGTGCTCGCCACGTCGGGGGAGAACTTCTCCTACCACCCCGACAAGCTCTCGATGGAGCGCACCGAGAACGCCGCCTTCGGCCCGGTCGACCGGATCGGCCAGCTGACGATGCGCAACCTCGACATCGCCGACAGCCGCGACAAGCTCGAGCAGTACGCCTCCCAGCCGCTCGACCAGGGCCAGGTCCTGGTGGAGAACGGCACCCTGTACGGCGCCATCGAGCCCGGCGGCTACGACCGGATCACCCGCAACCCCACCGCCGAGGGCGACGACTCCGACCGCGTCCTCGACGACGTCGCCATGCAGGTCGGCACAGACTGACCCCGCCCCCATGTAACGCGGAGTTATTGATTCTGAACAAGGCGCGCACCACGCACTCGGGCACCACAGCACCGCACCAGAGGTGGCCGGCTCGCTAGCGGTACGCCGCGGCGTACGACCGGCAACTACCGCGGGGTCGTGGACGGTCGAGGCCCGGCACAGGCCGTGTTGAGCGTCCATAACCCCGATTTACAAGGGGGCCCGGGCCGCCACCGCCACCCCCGGACGCACCGACGGCCACCACCCGAGCCGGGTGGTGGCCGTCGTGGCGTACGCCGGACTACTGCTCGACGTCGTCGTCGACCCAGTCGAGGGTCTTGGTGACGGCCTTCTTCCAGTTGCGGTAGAGCCGCTCGCGCTCGTCCTCGTCCATGCTCGGGGTCCAGCGCTTGTCCTCGCCCCAGTTCTCGGTGATCTCGTCGGTGCTGGACCAGTAGCCCACGGCCAGGCCCGCGGCGTACGCCGCACCCAGGGCGGTCGTCTCGGCGACCTTCGGCCGCACCACGTCCACGCCGAGGATGTCGGCCTGGAACTGCATCAGCGTCTCGTTGACGACCATGCCGCCGTCGACCCGCAGCTCGGTCAGGGGTACGCCGGAGTCGGCGTTCATCGCGTCCAGGACCTCGCGGGTCTGGAACGCGGTGGACTCCAGCACCGCGCGGGCGATGTGGTTGCGGTTGACGAACCGGGTCAGGCCGACCAGCGCGCCGCGGGCGTCGGGGCGCCAGTGCGGGGCGAAGAGGCCGGAGAACGCCGGCACGAAGTAGGCGCCGCCGTTGTCGTCGACCTTGCTGGCGAGCTCCTCGATCTCGGGGGCCGAGGAGATCATGCCGAGGTTGTCGCGCACCCACTGCACGAGCGAGCCGGTGACCGCGATCGAGCCCTCGAGCGCGTAGACGACCGGCTCCTCGCCGAGCTTGTAGCAGGTCGTGGTCAGCAGGCCGTTCTCGCTCGGCACCTGCTCGGTGCCGGTGTTGAGGAGCATGAAGTTGCCGGTGCCGTAGGTGTTCTTCGCGGTGCCCTTGTCCAGGCACGCCTGCCCGAAGGTGGCGGCCTGCTGGTCGCCGAGGATGCCGGCGATCGGGGTGCCGTTGAGCACGCCGGGCTTGCACTCGCCGTACACCTCCGAGCACGACCGGATCTCGGGCAGCATCGACATCGGGATGGTCATGTCGGCGGCGATGGACTCGTCCCAGGTCAGGTCGGCGAGGTTCATCATCATGGTGCGGCTGGCGTTGGTGACGTCGGTGACGTGCACCCCGTCGTTCTCGGCGCCGCCGGTGAGGTTCCACAGCAGCCAGGTGTCGGTGTTGCCGAACAGCAGCTCGCCGGCCTCGGCCTTCTCCCGCGCCCCGTCGACGTTGTCGAGGATCCACTTGACCTTCGGCCCGGAGAAGTACGTCGCGAGCGGCAGCCCGCAGACGGCCTTGTAGCGCTCGACGCCCTCGTCGCCCGCGAGCTCGTCGACGATCTTCTGGGTGCGGGTGTCCTGCCAGACGATGGCGTTGTAGACGGGCTTCCCGGTCGCCTTCTCCCACACCACCGCGGTCTCGCGCTGGTTGGTGATGCCGACGGCCTCGATGCTCTTGCTGTTGAGGTTGGCCTTGCCCAGCGCCCCGCCGATGACCTCGCGGGTGTTGTTCCAGATCTCCGCCGGGTCGTGCTCGACCCAGCCGGCGCGCGGGAAGATCTGCTCGTGCTCGATCTGGTCGACCGCCACCACCGAGCCGGAGTGGTCGAAGACCATCGCGCGGGTGCTGGTGGTGCCCTGGTCGATGGACAGGATGTAGGTGTTCTTCGCCATGGAGGAGCCTTACCTGGTTGCTGGTCGGACGGGTGGAGGTGGAGCGGGAAGTCGGGTGACTCAGACGAAGCCGACGGCGTTGCCGGCGAGGCCGCCCAGGACGCCGCCGATGATCGGGGCCACGACCGGCACCCACGCGTAGTGCCACCCGCTGGAGCCCTTGTCCTTGATGGGCAGCAGGGCGTGCATGATGCGCGGCCCCAGGTCGCGGGCGGGGTTGATCGCGTAGCCCGTCGGACCACCCAGGCTGGCGCCGATGCCGACGACGAGCAGGGCCACGGCGAGCGGGCCCACCTCGGTGGGCGTCTTGCCGAACGCCAGGATCACGAACAGCAGCACGAAGGTGCCGATCACCTCGGTGACGACGTTCCAGGCCGGGGAGGCGATGGTGGGCATCGTGCTGAAGACGCCGAGCTTGGCGCCCTGGTCGGCCTCGGGGTCGTCGAAGTGCTTCTTGTACGCCGCCCAGGCCAGCGTCGCGCCGAGCATGGCACCCACCAGCTGGCCCGCGATGTAGACCACGACGTCCAGGAAGCTCAGGCCCGAGCCGCCGGCGGCGACCAGGCCGAGCGTGACCGCGGGGTTGATGTGGGCGCCGGACTGGTAGGCGACGTAGACGCCGGCGTACACGCCGAGGCCCCAGCCGAAGTTGATGAGCAGGATGCCGCCGCCGAACCCGCCGGTCTTGGGCAGCACCGCGTTGGCGACCACCCCGCAGCCGAGCAGGATCAGGACTGCGGTGCCCATGACCTCGGGCAGGAAGATGTCGGTGAACACGCACGGTCCTCTCGTCGGACGGCGGAGCTGGGCTCCCGAAACCACTGTGACGCGCGACACAGCGGCCGGCGCCCGTGCATGGTTGCACATCGGGGTGCCTGGTGGCTCGTCCCTAGACTGGGGGTACGGGTGACCGCACCCGCACCGCAGCAGACGACGGAGGAGAGCTGATGCTCGCACCGGCCAGGATGGGACCCGACGAGCGCGCCGAGGCGTGGCGCTCGCTGCAGGAGGACGCCGACGTCGACGTGCTCGTCGTCGGCGGCGGCGTGACCGGCGCGGGGGTGGCGCTCGACGCCGCGACCCGCGGCCTGAAGGTGGTGCTGGTCGAGCAGCGCGACTTCGGCTCCGGCACGTCCTCGCGCAGCTCCAAGCTGTTCCACGGCGGCCTGCGCTACCTCGAGCAGCTCAACTTCTCGCTGGTGCGCGAGGCGCTGCGCGAGCGGGAGCTGATGCTGACCCGGCTCGCGCCCCACCTGGTCAAGCCGGTCTCGTTCCTCTACCCGCTCAAGCACCGGTTCTGGGAGCGTCCCTACGTCACCGCCGGCCTGACGCTGTACGACACGATGGCCGGCTCCAGCTCGCTGCCGCGCCACCAGCAGCTGACCCGACGCGGGGCGCTGAAGATGGCGCCGGGCCTGCGCAAGGACGCCCTCACCGGGGCACTGCGCTACTACGACGCCCAGGCCGACGACGCCCGCCACACGATGATGCTGGCCCGCACCGCCGCGACGTACGGCGCCTCGGTGCTGGCCTCGGCCAAGGTGACCGGCTTCGTCCACGCGGGCGAGCGGGTCGTCGGCGCGACCGTCGAGGACGTGGAGAGCGGCGAGTCCGCGACCCTGTCGGCCAAGGTCGTCATCAACTGCACCGGGGTGTGGACCGACGACATCCAGGAGCTCGCCGGGGGTCGCGGCCAGTTCAACGTCCGCGCCTCCAAGGGCGTGCACATCGTGGTGCCGCGGGACCGGCTGAACTCCGAGACCGGCATGATCCTGCGCACCGAGAAGTCCGTGCTGTTCGTGATCCCGTGGGGCACCCACTGGATCATCGGCACCACCGACACCGACTGGGAGCTCGACCGCGCGCATCCCGCGGCCAGCCGCGCCGACATCGACTACATCCTCGACCACGTCAACACGGTGCTGACCACGCCGCTGACCCACGACGACATCGAGGGCGTGTACGCCGGACTGCGCCCCCTGCTCGCCGGCGAGAGCGAGGCGACCTCCAACCTCTCGCGCGAGCACGCCGTCGCGCGCCCGCAGCCGGGCCTGATCTCGATCGCGGGCGGGAAGTACACCACCTACCGCGTGATGGCCGCCGACGCCGTCGACGCCGCCCGCGCCGACCTCTCGGCCCACGTGCCCGACAGCGTCACCGACCACATCCCCCTGGTCGGCGCCGAGGGCTACCAGGCGCTGACCAACCAGGTCGAGCTGATCGCCCGCAACCGCGACCTGCCCACGTGGCGCATCACCCACCTCCTCGACCGCTACGGCGCGCTGCTGCAGGAGGTGCTGGGCCTGGCCGACGACGACCCCTCGCTGCTCGAGCCGCTGCCCGGCGCGGAGGAGTACCTCAAGGTCGAGATCGTGTACGCCGCGTCGCACGAGGGCGCGCTGCACCTCGACGACCTGCTCTCGCGCCGCACCCGGATCTCCATCGAGGCCCACGACCGGGGCGTGGAGTGCGCCGACGACGCCGCACTGCTCGTGGCACCGGTCCTGGGCTGGGACGAGCGCCGGGTCGAGGACGAGGTGGCCGCCTACCGCGCCCGCGTCGCCGCCGAGCGCGAGTCGCAGGCCGAGGGCGACGACCTCGCCGCCAACGCCGACCGGCTGGCCGCCCCCGACATTCGGGCCCGAGCGGTCGGTCGCGCGCTGGACTGAGCGGGCTGCCAAACTGGCGCCCGTGGACGACCCCGTGGACGACCAGGACCAGCAGGCCGGCAGCGGCACCACCAACGAGGGCAGCCTGTGGGGCGGCCGGTTCGCCGGGGGCCCCAGCCCCGCGCTCGAGGCGCTGTCGCGCAGCACGCACTTCGACTGGCGACTGGCCCACCACGACCTCGACGGGTCGCGGGCCCACGCCCGGGTGCTGCACGGCGCCGGCCTGCTCGACGACGACGAGCGCGACGGCCTGCTGGCGGGGCTCGACGAGCTGGCGCGCCGGGTGACCTCGGGCGAGCTGCGCCCGCGGCCGCAGGACGAGGACGTGCACGGCGCGCTCGAGGGCGCACTGCTCGAGGTCGTCGGCACCGAGCTCGGCGGACGGCTGCGGGCGGGCCGCAGCCGCAACGACCAGATCGCGACGCTGTTCAAGGTGTTCCTGCGCGACCACGCGCGGGTGGTCGCCGGGCTGCTGCTCGACCTCGTGGAGGCCGACGCCGACCAGGCCGAGCGTCACCTCGGCGCGATCATGCCGGGGCGCACGCACCTCCAGCACGCGCAGCCGGTGCTGCTGAGCCACCACCTGCTGGCCCACGCCTGGCCGCTGCTGCGCGACGTCGCCCGGCTGCGGGACTGGGACGCGCGGGTGGCGGCGGAGTCGCCGTACGGCTCGGGCGCGCTCGCCGGCACCAGCCTCGGCCTCGACCCCGAGGCCGTCGCCCACGACCTCGGTTTCACCGGTTCGGTGGCCAACTCCATCGACGGGACCGCGGCCCGCGACTTCGTGGCCGAGCTCGCCTTCGTGCTGGCCATGGTCGGGGTCGACGTCAGCCGCCAGGCCGAGGAGATCATCGTGTGGGCGACGCGGGAGTTCGGCTTCGTCACGCTCGACGACGGCTACTCGACCGGGTCCAGCATCATGCCGCAGAAGAAGAACCCCGACGTCGCCGAGCTGGCGCGGGGCAAGGCGGGCCGGCTGGTCGGCAACCTGGCAGGCCTGCTGGCCACCCTCAAGGCGCTGCCCCTGGCCTACAACCGCGACCTCCAGGAGGACAAGGAGCCGGTCTTCGACTCCGTGGACACCCTCGAGGTGCTGCTGCCGGCCTTCACCGGCCAGGTCGCCACGCTGCGATTCCACACCGACCGGATGGCCGAGCTGGCGCCGCAGGGCTTCAGCCTGGCCACCGACGTGGCCGAGTGGCTGGTGCGCGAGGGGGTGCCGTTCCGCGAGGCGCACGAGATCTCCGGCGCGTGCGTACGCCGCTGCGAGGAGCTCGGCGTCGACCTGCCCGACCTCACCGACGCCCAGTTCGCCGAGCTCGACCCCCGGCTGACCCCGGGCGTGCGCTCGGTGCTGACCGTGGCGGGCTCGGTCGCCTCCCGCGACGCCCGCGGCGGCACCGCCCCGGCCCGCGTGGCCGAGCAGCTCGCGGAGCTCCGGGCCGCCGTGGCGGGGCACCGGGCGTGGCTGGGCTGAGCCTGGCCGAGGTGCTGGCGCTGCCGGTGCTCGACGCCGCGCCCCGGCTGCTCGGGGCCCGGCTCACCCACGCCGGCGTGACGGTCCGCCTCACCGAGGTCGAGGCGTACGCCGGCGCCGACGACCCCGGCTCCCACGCCTACCGCGGCCCGACCGCCCGGACGGCGACGATGTTCGGTCCGGCCGGGCGGCTCTACGTCTACTTCACCTACGGCATGCACCACTGCGCCAACCTCGTCTGCGGTCCCGAGGGGCAGGCGGCTGCCGTGCTGCTGCGGGCCGGCGAGGTGGTGGCCGGTCACGCCCTCGCGCGGTACCGCCGGCCCGGCGTACGGGACCGGGACCTGGCGCGCGGTCCCGCCTGCCTGTGCCGGGCGCTGGCGCTCGACCTCTCGCACGACGGGCTGGACGCGCACCGGCTGGTCTCGCTCGCGGACGAGCCGGTGGCCGAGCCCGCCACCGGGCCGCGGGTCGGGCTGCGGCTCGCGCCCGACCGGCCGTGGCGGTTCTGGGTGCCGGGCGACCCCACGGTGAGCCGCTACGTCGCGGCGGCGCCGAGGCGACCCCGCGGCACGACCCCGTCTCGGCCGGGCACCCCGGGGGGTTGACCCGCGGGGTCCGGTCCGGTCTATTCGTCGCATGAGCACCCGCGAGCACCTCCACGGCCTGGTCGCCAGCCTCCAGCCGGTCGTCCAGGGGGTGCCGTCGGCGTCGCTGGACGCCGCCACCCCGTGCGAGGAGTGGGACGTGCGCCGCCTGGCCTCCCACCTGCTCGGCACCACCGAGGCGATGCGTCGCGTCGGGGCGGGGGAGCCGCTGGACCGCGACGACCCGTGGGGCACCAGCGGCCAGGAGCTCGGCGAGACCTGGCGCGACCAGCTCTCCGACCGGCTGATCGCGGTGGCCGACGCGTGGGCGCAGCCCGAGGCGTGGGACGGCGAGGCGCTCGACGGGGCCATGGGCCGCAAGGACGTCGGCGACATGGCGTTCCTCGAGGTGCTGCTGCACGGCTGGGACCTCGCCCGCGCCACCGGCCAGCAGCTCGAGGTGGACGACGCCGTCGCCGAGCGGGCCGGTGAGCTGCTCGCCGAGCACGGCGAGACCGGGCGGTCGATGGGCGCCTTCGGGCCCGAGGTCGAGGCCGGCGAGGACCCCTCGCCGCTGGACCGTGCGCTCGCCGCCTCCGGGCGCGACCCCCGCTGGGGCCGCTGAGACCGTACGACGCGCAGCCGCGCCGCCGCCGTCGGTCGGGCGCGTGGGAGGCTGGACCTCCACCGCCCGCGCACGAGGAGACACGCACGTTGACGACCGACCCGCACCTGCTCGACGACCTGGAGTGGCGAGGACTGGTCGCGCACGCGACCGACCGCGACGCCCTCCGCGAGGCGCTCACGGCGGGCAGCGTCAGGTTCTACGTCGGCTTCGACCCGACGGCGCCCAGCCTCCACATGGGCAACCTGGTGCAGCTGCTCACGGCCCGGCGGCTCCAGCAGGCCGGGCACACGCCGTACGCCCTCGTCGGCGGCGCCACCGGCATGATCGGCGACCCGCGCGACTCGGGTGAGCGCACCCTGAACAGCCGCGACACCGTCAAGGAGTGGGTCGGTCGGGTGCGCTCGCAGATCGAGCCGTTCCTCGACTTCGACGGGCCGACCGGCGCGACGATGGTGGACAACTACGACTGGACCGCGAGCTTGTCGACGATCGACTTCCTGCGCGACATCGGCAAGCACTTCCCGGTCAACCGGATGCTGGCGCGCGACGTGGTCCGCAGCCGGCTCGAGGCCGGCATCAGCTACACGGAGTTCAGCTACGTGCTGCTCCAGTCGATGGACTTCCTCAACCTCCACCGCGACCACGGCGTCACGCTCCAGTTCGGCGGCAGCGACCAGTGGGGCAACCTCACCGGGGGCGTCGAGCTGATCCGGCGCGCCGAGGGGGGCCACGCCCACGCCTTCGCGACGCCGCTCGTGACCAAGGCCGACGGCACGAAGTACGGCAAGACCGAGGGCGGCGCCCTGTGGCTCGACCCGGAGATGCTCTCGCCGTACGCCTTCCACCAGTTCTGGCTCAACGTCGAGGACGAGAAGGTCGGCGAGCTGCTGCGGATCTTCACGTTCCTCCCGCGCGCGGAGATCGAGGAGCTCGACCGGGCCACGGCCGACGAGCCGTTCCGACGGACCGCGCAGAAGCGGCTGGCCGACGAGGTGACCACGCTGGTGCACGGTGCGTCCGAGACCGAGCAGGCCAAGGCGGCGGCGGCCGCCCTGTTCGGCGGGGGCGACTTGCGCGACCTCGACCCCGCCACCCTGGCAGCGGCGCTCCGCGAGGCCGGTGCGGCCACCGTGCCCGCGGGCACCCCGACCGTCGACCTGCTGGTGGCGTCCGGCCTGGTGTCGAGCAAGGGCGAGGCGCGCCGGACCATCTCCGAGGGGGGCGCCTACCTCAACAACGAGCGCGTCACCGACGTCGACCACGTGCCGGGTCCGGGGGACCTGCTCGGCGGGTCGTGGCTGGTGCTGCGGCGCGGGAAGAAGAAGCTGGCCGGCGTCGAGGTGGCCTGAGGGCCGTGACCGACCAGTGGGGGGAGCCGGGGAGCCCGGCCTGGTGGGGCGACCTCGAGACCCGGGCACGGGCGGCCCTGCCACCCGCGGTGCTGAGGTACGTCGCCGAGGGCGCGCGCGACGAGGTCACGCTGTCCGAGGCGACCGCCGCGTGGCGCGAGGTCCGGCTGCTGCCCCGCGTGCTGCGCGACGTCACCGCCGTGCGGCTCGGGCGCGACCTCCTGGGCTCGCGCGTCGGCACACCGCTGGGCATCGCCCCGATGACCCTCCAGCGGGCCGCCCACCCGCGCGGCGAGGTCGCCACGGCCGAGGCGGCCGCAGCGGAGGGCGTCCCGCTGGTGCTGTCCAGCAATGCCGGCAGCACCTTCGCCGAGGTCGGTGCCACGGGCGTCACCTGGTGGCTCCAGCTCTACCTGAACCCCGACCGGGACGAGGCCGGTCGTCTGGTCGACGAGGCCGTCCGCCACGGCGCGCGGGCCGTCGTGCTCACCGTCGACACCCCGGTCGTCGGCACGCGGCACCGCGCCCCGGGAGACGCCGGTGTGTGGGAGATGGCCGACCCGTCGTGGGTCGGGGCCAACCTGCGGCGGCAGGACCGGACACCCGACCCCGCCGGCCGGGCCCGGGCCACCGACCTCGTGGCGGCCGACGTCGAGCGGCTCTGTGCCCGGGTGGGCGTCCCGGTCGCGGTCAAGGGCGTGCTGCGCGCGGACGACGCCGTCGCGGCGGTCGCTGCCGGCGCCACCGGGGTGTGGGTGTCCAACCACGGGGGACGCCAGCTCGACCAGGCGCAGGCCACGGCACGCTGCGTCGCCCGGGTGCGCCAGGCGGTCGGCGAGCGGGCCACGGTCCTCGTCGACGGGGGAGTGCGCAGCGGGCTGCACGCCCTGGTGGCGCTCGCCCTGGGGGCGGACGCCGTCTTCGTCGGCCGGCCGGTCTTCTACGCCCTGGCCGCGGACGGCCCCGACGGCGTACGCCGCCTGCTCCGCCTGCTGCGCGAGGAGCTGGTGGAGGCGATGCGACTCGCGGGGTGCCCCGACCTGGAAGACGTGCGGGGCCTGGTCGACGACGGTCGCTGAGGGACCCCGGACAGGCTCTGCCACCCACCCTGGAGGGGTCCAAGAGCCGTCTGACCAGCGTGACGATCCAATGTGACCGGGGCCACGACCGGCCGATTTGACCCGGCCTCGCGGGGGTCCTAATGTTTCACCTCGTTGCCCCGGAAGATGCGGGACGCGGGTCCGGATCAGGACCTCGCGGCCGGACCGGGACAGCCAGCCCCTACCAAGCACCTCAGCCGAGGTCCTCGCGCGTTCGCCACGGCGGCCACGAGGTCCTCCAGGCGGAGCTCCCACGTGGGGGGAGGACGAAGCGGAGCGGGTTTGACTCGCTCCTCGCAGTCCAGTAAGTTTGACCGTCGCCCCTCGTTGCGGCCGGAAGGCCGGTCAACAGGTGCGCGCTTGATTCTTGAGAACTCAACAGTGTGTCAAAAGTCGACGAATTAATTTACCTGTCGATCGTTGTCTGTGGCCCTTTGGGGTTGCGGATGTCGGTTGATGGTTCCTTTGGTAAGAACGACGATGATTCTGGCAATTTTTTGTCAGTGTCTCGTTCTCTTGCTGGGGTTTGGATGATCTGTTTTTCAATGGAGAGTTTGATCCTGGCTCAGGACGAACGCTGGCGGCGTGCTTAACACATGCAAGTCGAGCGGTAAGGCCTTTCGGGGTACACGAGCGGCGAACGGGTGAGTAACACGTGAGCAATCTGCCCTGCACTTTGGGATAACCTCCGGAAACGGTGGCTAATACCGGATATGACTACATGCTGCATGGTGTGTGGTGGAAAGTTCTGGCGGTGCAGGATGAGCTCGCGGCCTATCAGCTTGTTGGTGAGGTAATGGCTCACCAAGGCTTCGACGGGTAGCCGGCCTGAGAGGGTGACCGGCCACACTGGGACTGAGACACGGCCCAGACTCCTACGGGAGGCAGCAGTGGGGAATATTGGACAATGGGCGAAAGCCTGATCCAGCAACGCCGCGTGAGGGATGACGGCCTTCGGGTTGTAAACCTCTTTCAGCGCAGACGAAGCGAAAGTGACGGTATGCGCAGAAGAAGCACCGGCCAACTACGTGCCAGCAGCCGCGGTAATACGTAGGGTGCGAGCGTTGTCCGGAATTATTGGGCGTAAAGGGCTCGTAGGCGGTTTGTTGCGTCGGGAGTGAAAACTCAGGGCTTAACCCTGAGCCTGCTTCCGATACGGGCAGACTAGAGGTATGCAGGGGAGAACGGAATTCCTGGTGTAGCGGTGAAATGCGCAGATATCAGGAGGAACACCGGTGGCGAAGGCGGTTCTCTGGGCATTACCTGACGCTGAGGAGCGAAAGTGTGGGGAGCGAACAGGATTAGATACCCTGGTAGTCCACACCGTAAACGTTGGGCGCTAGGTGTGGGACTCATTCCACGAGTTCCGTGCCGCAGCTAACGCATTAAGCGCCCCGCCTGGGGAGTACGGCCGCAAGGCTAAAACTCAAAGGAATTGACGGGGGCCCGCACAAGCGGCGGAGCATGCGGATTAATTCGATGCAACGCGAAGAACCTTACCTAGGTTTGACATACACCAGAAGCCCCTGGAGACAGGGGTCTCTTTGGACACTGGTGTACAGGTGGTGCATGGCTGTCGTCAGCTCGTGTCGTGAGATGTTGGGTTAAGTCCCGCAACGAGCGCAACCCTCGTCTTATGTTGCCAGCACGTCATGGTGGGGACTCATAAGAGACTGCCGGGGTCAACTCGGAGGAAGGTGGGGATGACGTCAAGTCATCATGCCCCTTATGCCTAGGGCTTCACGCATGCTACAATGGCCGGTACAAAGGGCTGCGATACCGCAAGGTGGAGCGAATCCCAAAAAGCCGGTCTCAGTTCGGATTGGGGTCTGCAACTCGACCCCATGAAGTCGGAGTCGCTAGTAATCGCAGATCAGCAACGCTGCGGTGAATACGTTCCCGGGCCTTGTACACACCGCCCGTCACGTCACGAAAGTTGGCAACACCCGAAGCCAGTGGCCCAACCGTTTACGGAGGGAGCTGTCGAAGGTGGGGCGAGCGATTGGGACGAAGTCGTAACAAGGTAGCCGTACCGGAAGGTGCGGCTGGATCACCTCCTTTCTAAGGAGCATATTGGCGCCGCCTGCGTATGTGGGTGGTGTCCAGGGTGGGCGTTCGGGGCCGTTCGTGTCTCGCGTCTGCCTGCTGCTTGGTGGAACGTCGATTAGTTGGTGCCTTCGCAGGCATCGTCTGCGCTAGTACTGCTGCTGGTCCTCCTTGGGGGGGTTGGTGGTGTGGAACGTTGCAGGTGGTGTGCGTCGGTGGGTGCTTGACACACTGTTGGGTCCTGAGGGATCGAGTCGGAACGACTTGGTTGCTTCTTGCGGCGCCTGGCGCCTCGTACTGCTCGCACACCAGCGGGTCTTCCTTCCTTTTCGGGGGAGGTGGGTCTGGTTGTGGGGTGTGGGTCAGCGGGGGTCGATGTCAGGTGTTCCGCCCGCAGTTTGAGAACTACACAGTGGACGCGAGCATCTTTGTAGCAAGACAAGCTACTAAGGGCACATGGTGGATGCCTTGGCACCAAGAGCCGATGAAGGACGTAGGAGCCTGCGATAAGCCCCGGGAAGTTGGCAACCGAGCGTTGATCCGGGGATGTCCGAATGGGGAAACCCAGCTGGAGTCATGTCCAGTTACGCCCACCTGAACACATAGGGTGTGGTGAGGGAACACCGGGAAGTGAAACATCTCAGTACCGGTAGGAAGAGAAAACAACAGTGATTCCGAGAGTAGTGGCGAGCGAAATCGGATGAGGCCAAACTCATGTCGTGTGATAGCCGGCAGGCGTTGCGGTGTGAGGGTTGTGGGGCCGCCTGGCTGGTTCTGCCGAACCAGCACAGAGTGAGAAACTGCTCAGTGAAGTGGAAGTGGACTGGAAAGTCCCGGCGTAGAGGGTGATACCCCCGTATACGTAAGCTGGCAGCTCTGTGGCGTTACCCCAAGTAACACGGAACCCCTGAAATTCCGTGTGAATCTGGCGGGACCACCCGTTAAGCCTAAATACTCCTTGGTGACCGATAGCGGACAAGTACCGTGAGGGAAAGGTGAAAAGTACCCCTGGCGGGGAGTGAAATAGTACCTGAAACCATGTGCCTACAATCCGTCGGAGCTGAAGTGCCTTTTGGGTACCAGGTGACGGCGTGCCTTTTGAAGAATGAGCCTGCGAGTTTGCGTTGTGTCGCGAGGTTAACCCGTGTGGGGTAGCCGTAGCGAAAGCGAGTCCGAATAGGGCGCCTGAGTGGCACGATCAAGACCCGAAGCGAAGTGATCTATCCATGGGCAGGTTGAAGCGCGGGTAAGACCGCGTGGAGGACCGAACCCACTTAGGTTGAAAACTGAGGGGATGACCTGTGGATAGGGGTGAAAGGCCAATCAAACTTCGTGATAGCTGGTTCTCCCCGAAATGCATTTAGGTGCAGCGTCGCGTGTTTCTTCCCGGAGGTAGAGCACTGGATGGTCTAGGGGGCCCACAAGCTTACCGAAATCAACCAAACTCCGAATGCCGGGAAGTGAGAGCGCGGCAGTGAGACTGCGGGGGATAAGCTCCGTAGTCGAGAGGGAAACAGCCCAGACCATCAGCTAAGGCCCCTAAGCGGTGACTAAGTGGAAAAGGATGTGGAGTCGCACAGACAACCAGGAGGTTGGCTTAGAAGCAGCCACCCTTGAAAGAGTGCGTAATAGCTCACTGGTCAAGTGATTCCGCGCCGACAATGTAGCGGGGCTCAAGTCATCCGCCGAAGCTATGGCATTCATGCGTATTCCAGGCCCACTTTGTGGGTCCAGGTGTGTGGATGGGTAGGGGAGCGTCGTGTGGCGAGTGAAGCGGCGGTGTGAACCAGCCGTGGACGCCACACGAGTGAGAATGCAGGCATGAGTAGCGAATGAAGAGTGAGAAACTCTTCCGCCGAATGATCAAGGGTTCCAGGGTCAAGCTAATCTGCCCTGGGTAAGTCGGGACCTAAGGCGAGGCCGACAGGCGTAGTCGATGGACAACGGGTTGATATTCCCGTACCGGCAAAACAGCGCCCCTGACGAGGCTGGTGATGCTAAGTGCCCGAAACCACCGGGATCCTTCGGGACGATGGTGGCAGAGCGCATGACCCGATCCAGTAGTAGTCAAGCGATGGGGTGACGCAGGAAGGCAGTCCAACCAACGCGATGGTTGTCGTTGGCCAAGGGTGTAGGACGAGGGATAGGCAAATCCGTCTCTCATATAGTCTGAGACCTGATGGGGAGCCCTTAGGGGTGAAGTGGATGATCCTATGCTGTCGAGAAAAACCTCTAGCGAGCTGTGCGCCGCCCGTACCCCAAACCGACTCAGGTGATCAGGTAGAGAATACCAAGGCGATCGAGTGAACCATGGTTAAGGAACTCGGCAAAATGCCCCCGTAACTTCGGGAGAAGGGGGGCCGGATCCGTTACTACCTTCTCGGTAGGACGCGGTGATGGCCGCAGAGACCAGGCCCAAGCGACTGTTTACTAAAAACACAGGTCCGTGCGAAGTTGTAAGACGATGTATACGGACTGACTCCTGCCCGGTGCTGGAAGGTTAAGGGGACCTGTTAGACACATTCGTGTGTCGAAGCGGAGAACTTAAGCCCCAGTAAACGGCGGTGGTAACTATAACCATCCTAAGGTAGCGAAATTCCTTGTCGGGTAAGTTCCGACCTGCACGAATGGAGTAACGACTTGGGCGCTGTCTCAACCGTGGACTCGGCGAAATTGCACTACGAGTAAAGATGCTCGTTACGCGCGGCAGGACGGAAAGACCCCGGGACCTTTACTATAGTTTGGTATTGGTGTTTGGTTCGACTTGTGTAGGATAGGTGGGAGACTGTGAAGCGCTCACGCCAGTGAGTGTGGAGTCAACGTTGAAATACCACTCTGGTCGTATTAGATATCTAACCTAGGTCCATTATCTGGATCAGGGACAGTGCCTGATGGGTAGTTTAACTGGGGCGGTTGCCTCCTAAAATGTAACGGAGGCGCTCAAAGGTTCCCTCAGCCTGGTTGGCAATCAGGTTTCGAGTGTAAGTGCACAAGGGAGCTTGACTGTGAGAGTGACAGCTCGAGCAGGGACGAAAGTCGGAACTAGTGATCCGGCGCTGGCATGTGGAAGCGGCGTCGCTCAACGGATAAAAGGTACCCCGGGGATAACAGGCTGATCTTCCCCAAGAGTCCATATCGACGGGATGGTTTGGCACCTCGATGTCGGCTCGTCGCATCCTGGGGCTGGAGTAGGTCCCAAGGGTTGGGCTGTTCGCCCATTAAAGCGGCACGCGAGCTGGGTTTAGAACGTCGTGAGACAGTTCGGTCCCTATCCGCCGCGCGCGCAGGAAACTTGAGAAAGGCTGTCCCTAGTACGAGAGGACCGGGATGGACGAACCTCTGGTGTGCCAGTTGTTCTGCCAAGAGCACGGCTGGTTGGCTACGTTCGGAAGTGATAACCGCTGAAAGCATCTAAGCGGGAAGCACGTTTCAAGATGAGGTTTCCCACCGGGTCAACCGGGTAAGGCCCCCAGTAGACGACTGGGTTGATAGGCCGGAGGTGTACAGCAGTAATGCCTAGCCGACCGGTACTAATAGGCCGAGGGCTTGTCCCTCAAAGATGTTGCGCGTCCACTGTGTGGTTCCCGAGTTACGGACGGGAACACGAACAACAGTCACGTATGTTTTGTGTCCACTGTGTAGATAACTCCATAGAGTTTCGGCGGCCATAGCGTCAGGGAAATACCCGGTCCCATTCCGAACCCGGAAGTCAAGCCTGACAGCGCCGATGGTACTGCGACCGGGAGGTCGTGGGAGAGTAGGACGTCGCCGGACAACACTTCACTGAGGGCCGTCCCCCGTACATCGGGGGCCGGCCCTCAGCTGTTTGTCGTCCCCGCCGAACAGCCGCGTAGGTCTACTACGCTCGACAGCCCCGCGTCATCCAGGAGATCGCCGTGCCCCAAGACCGAGCCCCCCGAGGCCCCCGCGCAGGTGGGGGCGGCAGCTCCCGCGGTGGCGGTGAGGGTCGTCCCTCCCGCGGTCGTCCTGACAGCGCGCCCCGCGGCGACGGTCCGTCGCGCGGCGGCAGCGGCAAGCCCCGCAACAGCGACGGTCCGCGCAGCGGCGGCGACGGTCGGAGCGGTCCTCCTGCCGGCCGGGGCCCGCGCCGCAGCGGCGACAGCAGCCGCGAGTTCAGCCGTCCCCGCCGGGACGACCGCGGACGACCGCGGACGACCGGCGCGACGACCGCCGCCGCCCCGACGAGGACCGCTCGGAGTCGCAGGCGAAGTACGACGGCCCGCCGATCCCCGAGGAGATCACCGGCCGTGAGCTCGACCGCAGCATCGCTGCCCAGCTCAAGTCCCTGCCCGACAAGCTCGCGCTGCGCGTGGCCCGCCACCTCGTGGCCGCCGGCGAGCTGATCGAGGTCGAGCCGCGGACGGCGTACGAGCACACGCTGGCCGCCCGGGCCCGCGCCAGCCGGCTCGCGGTGGTGCGTGAGGCCGTCGGTGAGGCGGCCTACGCCGCCGGGGAGTACGCCGAGGCGCTGGCCGAGCTCAAGGCCGCGAAGCGGATGAACGGCGCCCAGGACTACGTCGCGATCATCGCCGACTGCGAGCGGGCGCTGGGACGTCCCGACCGGGCGCTGGCCGTGGTCAAGAACGCCCCCAAGGACAAGCTCGCCCCGGCGCTGCTGGCCGAGCTGACGATCGTGGAGGCCGGAGCCCGCCGTGACCGCGGCGAGCTCGACGCCGCGCTGCGCACGCTCGAGCTGGCCCCGCTGATGTCGAAGGCCCGCGACGCCTGGGTGGCACGCCTGCGCTACGCCTACGCCGACGCGCTGGTGCAGGCCGAGCGCCCCCAGGACGCCCTGACGTGGTTCCACCGTGCCGACGCCGTCGACGCCGAGCGGGCCACCGACGCCGCTGCCCGCGCCACCGAGGTGGAGAGGTCCCTGGAGGCGTGAGCCTGCTGGGTCGCTCCGACGCCCCGCTGCGGGAGGCCTACGACGTCGCGGTCCTCGACCTCGACGGCGTCGTCTACCGCGGCCGCGACGCCGTCCCCGGAGCCCCCGAGGCGCTGAACGCGGCGCAGTCCGCAGGCATGCACCTCGCCTTCGTGACCAACAACGCCTCCCGGCCGCCCGCGACCGTGGGCGAGCACCTGCGCTCCCTGGGCGTGGAGGCTCGCGACGAGGACGTCGTCAACAGCGCCCAGGCGGCGGCCCGGCTGCTCGCCGCCCAGCTCGACCCCGGGAGCAAGGTCTTCCTCATCGGTGGCGAGGGCCTCGAGCTGGCGCTGCGCGAGCGCGGTCTGGTGCCGGTCTCGCGGGTGGAGGACGAGCCCGTCGCGGTGGTCCAGGGCTACGGCCCCGACCTGCCGTGGAAGCAGGTGATGGCCGGCGCCACCCTGGTGCGCGACGGCCTGCCCTGGGTGGCGAGCAACACCGACCTGACCATCCCGACCGCCTCGGGCACCGCGCCCGGCAACGGCGCGCTGGTGCGACTGATCGCCGACTTCGCCGGCCGCGAGCCGGAGGTCGCCGGCAAGCCCGAGCGCGCCCTGTTCGAGGAGACCCTCGACCGGGTGGGCGGCGAGCGCCCCCTGGTGGTCGGCGACCGGCTCGACACCGACATCGAGGGCGGTGTCACGATCGGCTGGGACACGTTGCTGGTGCTGACCGGCGTCACCGGGCTCGCGGAGCTGGTGGCGGCCGAGCCGCACTGCCGGCCGACGTACGTCGCCCCGGACCTGGCGACCCTGGCCGAGCCGCAGCCGGAGGCCGTCCACGACGGCGACCGCGTCAGCCTGGGTGGCTGGACCGCCCACGTCGAGGACGGCACGCTGCGGGTCGAGGGCGAGGGAGCCGTCGCCGACTGGTGGCGCGCGGTCGCCGAGACGGCGTGGACCCACCTCGACGCGCACGGCCAGCCTGTCGCGACGGACGACGTCCGCCCGCCCGAGTAGCCTCCCGGCATGGACGACCAGCGCCCCCCGGTCCCCGTGGCCCCCACCGCCGAGCCCGCCGAGCCCGCCCCCGCCGAGGTCGCGGCCGTGCTCGCCGCGGTCGAGGGTCTCCACGACCGTCCGCTGGGGGAGCACGTCGCCGTCTTCGAGCAGGCCCACGAGTCGCTGCGCCGGGTGCTGGCCGGCGGCGGCCGCGGCTGAGGCGTGCCCCCACGGCGGCTCCGCCTGGACGCCGAGCTCGTCCGTCGCGGACTGGCCCGCTCGCGCGAGCACGCCTCCGAGCTGATCGGAGCCGGGCGGGTGACGGTGAACCGGGCGGTGGCGAGCAAGCCCGCGACCGGCGTGACCACCGACGCCGACCTGGTGGTGCGCGAGGACCCCGACCGGCCCGACTACGCCAGTCGCGGCGGGCACAAGCTCGTCGGCGCGCTCGCGGCCTTCGCCCCGCTCGGGCTCGACGTCACCGGGCTGCGCTGCCTGGACGCCGGCGCCTCCACCGGCGGGTTCACCGACGTGCTGCTCCGGGCGGGGGCGGCCGAGGTGGTCGCCGTGGACGTCGGCTACGGCCAGCTGGTGTGGTCGCTGCAGACCGACGAGCGGGTACGCGTCCACGACCGCACCAACGTGCGCGACCTGACCCCCGAGCTGGTCGGCGGTCCGGTCGACCTCGTCGTCGGCGACCTGTCGTTCATCTCGCTGCGCCTGGTCCTCGGCGCGCTGCTCGGCGTCACCGCCGACGACGGCGCCCTGGCCCTCATGGTCAAGCCGCAGTTCGAGGTCGGCCGGCAGCGGCTGGGCAAGGGGGGAGTGGTGCGCGACCCGGCGCTGCGGGCCGAGGTCGTCCACGACGTCGCGGTCGCGGCCGCCGAGCGGGGCTGGGGCGCGCGCGGCGTGACCACCAGCCCGCTGCCCGGGCCGTCGGGCAACGTGGAGTACTTCCTGCTGCTGCGCCGCGGACCGGCCGACCTGGCGCCCGACGCGATCCAGGCCGAGGTGGCGAGGACGGCCGACCTGTCGGGCCCGGGTGAGAGGGTGGATCCGTGACCGCAGCCGAGAGCGACCTCCCGACCGGCGACGCGCGTCGGATCCTCGTGGTGGCCCACACCGGTCGCGAGGAGGCACGCGCGGTGACGCGGGCCATCGTCGGCGCCCTGCTGGGGCACGGCCTGGTGGTCCGGATGCTCGAGGACGAGGCCAAGGAGGCCGAGCTGCCCGCCGGCGTCGAGGTCGAGTCGGTGCCGTGCGAGGCCGCGGGGGCCGACGAGTGCGAGCTCGTCCTGGTCATCGGGGGCGACGGCACCATCCTGCGGGCCTGCGAGCTCACCCACGGCACCAGCACCCCGCTGCTGGGGGTCAACCTCGGCCACGTCGGCTTCCTGGCCGAGGCCGAGAGCGAGGAGGTGGACACCATGATCGAGCGGGTCGTGGCCCGCCGGTGGTCGGTCGACGAGCGGCTCACCCTCGACGTGCAGGTCTTCCAGGGCAAGGAGAAGGTCGCCAGCACCTGGGCCCTCAACGAGGCCAGCGTCGAGAAGGCGGCCCGCTCCCGGATGCTCGAGGTGGTCGTCGAGGTCGACGGCCGACCGCTGAGCCGGTTCGGCTGCGACGGCATCGTGTGTGCGACGCCGACCGGCTCCACGGCGTACAACTTCAGCGCGGGCGGGCCGGTCGTCTGGCCCGAGGTCGAGGCGCTGCTCATGGTGCCGATCAGCGCGCACGCGCTCTTCGCCCGGCCGATGGTCGTCGGGCCCACCTCCACGCTGGCCGTCGAGGTGCTCGCGCAGACCCAGGGTGCGGGAGTGCTGTGGTGCGACGGCCGCCGCACCGTCGACCTGCCCCCCGGCGCCCGCATCGAGGTGCGCCGCGGGGCCTCGCCCGTCCGCCTGGTGCGGCTGCACGAGGCGCCGTTCACCGACCGCCTGGTGGCCAAGTTCGGGCTGCCGGTCGCCGGCTGGCGCGGTGCCGCGGCCGAGCGCCGCCGCCGCCAGGGCGAGCAGGCCCGGCCGTGATCGAAGAGATCCGGATCAGCTCGCTCGGGGTCATCGACGAGTCGGTCCTCGAGCTCGGTCCCGGCCTGAGCGTGATCACCGGCGAGACCGGTGCCGGCAAGACGATGCTCGTCACCGCGCTCGGCCTGCTGCTGGGCGGCCGCGCCGACAGCGGCGCCGTGCGCACCGGTCGCCGAGGCGCCCGGGTCGAGGGCCTCGTCAGCCTCGCGACCGCGGGGCCTGCCGTCGGCGAGGCGGTCGAGGAGGCCGGCGGCGAGGTCGAGGACGATCGCGTGCTGCTGGCCCGCCAGGTCTCGGCGGAAGGTCGCTCGCGCGCGTTCCTCGGCGGCGCCTCGGTGCCGGCGTCCGCGCTGGGCCGCGTCGGCAGCTCCCTGGTCGCCGTGCACGGTCAGTCCGACCAGCACCGGCTGCTGCGCCCCGAGGCGCAGCGCGAGGCCCTCGACGCCTACGCCGGCGCGCCGCTCGCAGAGGTGCTGGGCCGCTACCGCGCCGACCACGCGCGGCTGCGTGCGGTCGAGACCGAGCTGCGCGAGGTCCTGGGCTCGGCCCGGGAGCGGGCCCGCGAGGCCGACCTGCTGCGGCTCGGCCTGGAGGAGGTCGAGGCGCTGGACCCGGTCGCGGGGGAGGACGACGACCTCGCCGCCGAGGAGGCGCGGCTGGGCTACGCCGACACGCTGCGCGAGGGGGCCGAGGCCGCCCGCGAGGCGCTCTCCTCGGACCAGGACGCCCCCGACGCGCTGGGGGCGGTCTCGGCCGCCCGGCGGGCCCTGGAGGGCGTCCGCGAGCACGACCCCGAGGCGGCCTCGCTCGCCGACCGGGTCGCCGAGCTGAGCTACCTGCTGGCCGACGTCGCGGCCGACGTCGCCTCCTACGCCACCGGCCTGGACACCGACCCGGCCCGGCTCGCGGTGGTCTCGGAGCGTCGTGCGGCGCTGACCGGGCTGACCCGCAAGTACGGCGAGACCGTCGCGGAGGTGCTCGAGTGGGCCCGGCAGGCCTCCCAGCGGCTGCTGCTGCTCGACGGCTCCGACGACCGGGTCGAGGAGCTGCGCTCCGAGCGGCTCGCGCTCCGCAGGCGCCTGGCCGCGGACGCCGCGGCGATGACCGGCCACCGGGCCGAGGCAGCCGCCCGCCTCGGGGGCTCGGTCACCACCGAGCTCGGGGCGCTGTCGATGCCCCACGCCCGGCTCGAGGTGGTCCTCGACCGCACCCCCGACGAGCGCGGCCTGGCCCTCGACGGCGCCACCTGGCGCTTCGGCCCCCACGGCGTCGACGACGTCGAGCTGCTGCTGGCGGCCAACACCGGCTCCGAGCCCCGCCCCCTCGGCAAGGGCGCCTCGGGCGGCGAGCTGTCCCGGGTGATGCTGGCCCTCGAGGTCACCCTGGCCCGCACCCGCCCGGTGCCCACCTTCGTCTTCGACGAGGTCGACGCCGGCGTGGGCGGCAAGGCGGCGGTCGAGATCGGGCGGCGGCTCGCCGCCCTGGCGCGGACCTCCCAGGTGCTCGTGGTGACCCACCTGCCCCAGGTCGCGGCGTACGCCGACCGGCACGTGGTCGTCCGCAAGAGCAGCGACGGCAGCGTCACCACGTCGGGCCTCGAGGTCCTCGACGACACCGGCCGCGTGCAGGAGCTCTCCCGGATGCTGGCCGGCATGGAGTCCTCCGACACCGCGCTCGCCCACGCCCAGGAGCTGCTCGACGTCGCCCAGGAGTTCGCGCACGAGTCCGACCGGGAGCCGGTGCACGACTCCGGGTCGACATCGAGCCGGTGACCCACAACCGCGCCGTGGCTTGCTAGGGTCGAACCCCGTGGACACCCGCACGCACCGCAGCCATGGGGAGCCCACGTGGTGACCTCCCAGCAGACCAAGCACGTCTTCGTGACGGGCGGCGTGGCCTCCTCGCTCGGCAAGGGGCTGACCGCCTCGAGCCTGGGCCGGCTGCTCCGCTCCCGCGGCCTGCGGGTGACGATGCAGAAGCTGGACCCCTACCTCAACGTCGACCCCGGGACGATGAACCCGTTCCAGCACGGCGAGGTCTTCGTGACCGACGACGGGGCCGAGACCGACCTCGACATCGGGCACTACGAGCGGTTCCTCGACACCGAGCTCAACCAGATCGCCAACGTCACCACCGGGCAGGTCTACAGCTCGGTGATCGCCAAGGAGCGTCGCGGCGACTACCTCGGTGACACGGTGCAGGTGATCCCGCACATCACCAACGAGATCAAGGACCGCGTCCTGGCCATGGGCGGCGACGACATCGACGTCGTCATCACCGAGGTCGGCGGCACCGTGGGCGACATCGAGTCGCTGCCGTTCCTCGAGGCGGCCCGTCAGGTGCGGCACGAGATCGGCCGCGACAACGTCTTCTTCCTGCACGTCTCGCTGGTGCCCTGGATCGGGCCCTCGGGCGAGCTGAAGACCAAGCCGACGCAGCACTCCGTCGCCGCGCTGCGCTCGATCGGCATCCAGCCCGACGCGATCGTGTGCCGGGCCGACCGCGAGATCCCCGCGTCGGTGAAGCGCAAGATCTCGCTGATGTGCGACGTCGACCAGGAGGCCGTGGTCACCGCGGCCGACGCCCCGTCGATCTACGACATCCCCAAGGTGCTGCACCGCGAGGGCCTCGACGCCTACCTCGTGCGCCGCCTCAACCTGCCGTTCCGCGACGTCGACTGGACGCTGTGGGACGACCTGCTGCGCCGCGTGCACCACCCCAACGAGGAGGTGACCGTCGCGCTGGTCGGCAAGTACGTCGACCTGCCCGACGCCTACCTCTCGGTCGTCGAGGCGCTGCGGGCCGGTGGCTTCGCCCACGAGGCCAAGGTGACCATCGAGTGGGTCCCCTCCGACGAGTGCGCGACGCCCGAGGGCGCGGCCCGCCGGCTGGGCGACGTGGACGCGATCTGCGTCCCCGGCGGCTTCGGCATCCGGGGCATCGAGGGCAAGCTCGGTGCGCTCACCTACGCCCGCACCCACAAGGTGCCCACCCTGGGCCTGTGCCTGGGCCTGCAGTGCATGGTCATCGAGTACGCCCGCTCGGTCGCCGGGCTCACCCACGCGGCCTCCACCGAGTTCGACCCCGGGGTCAGCGAGCCGGTGATCGCCACGATGGCCGAGCAGCACGCCTTCGTCGACGGCGCCGGCGACCTGGGCGGCACGATGCGGCTGGGTCTCTACCCGGCCGACCTGGCCGAGGGCAGCGTGGTGCGGGCGACGTACGGCGAGGCGCAGGTGCACGAGCGGCACCGCCACCGCTACGAGGTCAACAACGCCTACCGCGAGCAGCTCGAGGCCGCCGGCCTGGTGTTCTCCGGCACCTCGCCCGACCGCACCCTGGTGGAGTTCGTCGAGCTGCCCGCCGAGACCCACCCGTTCTACGTCTCCACCCAGGCCCACCCCGAGCTGAAGTCGCGTCCGACCCGGCCGCACCCGCTGTTCGCGGGCCTGGTGGGCGCCGCGATCCAGCGGCAGCGCGAGCTCCTCATCCCCATCGACGAGAGCGCGCTGCGTCGCCGGTGGGTGGCCGACCCGACCGAGGTCGACGCCGCCACCGACGCCGGCACCGACGCCGGCACCGCTCCCACCGCCGGCCAGGCGACCCCGTCGACCGCCGAGGCGTGATGGAGGGCCTGGAGGACCACCGGGTCTCGTGGCCGGTGGTCGCGACGCGCGACCTGCACCGCGACGACTGGGTGGTCGCGCTGCGCGAGGACCGGGTGGCCCGGCCCGACCACCCCGACGAGGTGATGCGGCGGCTGGTGCTGGAGCACCCCGGCGCGGCCGTCGTGCTCGCCGTCGACGACCAGGAGCGGGTCTGCTGCCTGCGCCAGTACCGCCACGCCGCCGGTGGCGTCCTCACCGAGCTGCCCGCGGGCCTGCTCGACGTGGCGGGGGAGGACCCCCGGCTCACCGCCGAGCGCGAGCTGCGCGAGGAGGTCCAGCTCCAGGCGAGCACGTGGCGCCACCTGCTGACCCTCAACCCCTCGGCCGGCATCACCACCGAGGTCCAGCACGTCTACCTCGCCACCGGGCTGGCCTTCGCCGATCGCGGCGACTTCGAGCTCCACGGCGAGGAGGCGGAGATGCGGACGCTGTGGGTGCCGATGGACGACCTCGTCGAGGCGGTCCTCGACCAGCGGATCACCGAGGCGCCGATGGCGGCCGCCGTCCTGGCGTACGACGCGCTGCGCCGACGCGGCCGGCTCTAGCGCCCGCTCGAGCCCGGTCCGTGATGGGGTGGACCCATGAGCGACACGACGACCCGGGTGGCCCGGCTGCTGGCCGAGCACCCGGTCCTGGACGGCCACAACGACCTCCTCTGGGCGGCGCGCGAGGCCGTGGCGTACGACTTCGACCGCCTCGAGCTGACCGACACCGCGGCCTGCCGGCGCATCGGCACCCACACCGACCTGCCCCGCCTGCGCGAGGGCGGGGTCGGCGCGCAGTTCTGGTCGGTCTTCGTCCCCGCCACGCTCAGTGAGGCCGACACGCTCACCGCCACCCTGGAGCAGGTCGACGCCGGCCACGCCATGATCGAGCGGTACGCCGACCACCTGGCGCTCGCGACCACCGTCGAGGACGTCCAGCGGGCCTGGTCCAGCGGGCGGGTGGCCAGCCTGATGGGCGCCGAGGGCGGCCACCAGATCGGGGGCTCGCTCGGCACGCTGCGCGCGCTGCACCGGCTGGGCGTGCGCTACCTGACGCTGACCCACAACGACAACGTGGCCTGGGCCGACTCGGCGACCGACGAGCCCGTGCTCGGCGGGCTCTCGGACCTCGGTCGCGAGGTGGTCGCCGAGATGAACCGGATCGGCGTGCTCGTCGACCTCAGCCACGTCTCCGCCGACACGATGCGCGACGCGCTGGACACCACCAGCCGGCCGGTCATCTTCAGCCACTCCTCGGCCCGGGCAGTGTGCGACCACCCCCGCAACGTGCCCGACGACGTGCTCGCGCGGCTGCGCGGGAACGGCGGGCTGTGCATGGTCACCTTCGTGCCGAAGTTCGTCGACGAGGACTGCCGCGACTGGTGGGCGGAGGTCGACGCGATGGTCGCGGAGGCGGGCATCGAGCAGTTCAGCGCGGCCGAGGCCGCCCTGGTGGCGCGGCACGCCGAGCAGCACCCGGCGCCGGTCGCGTCGATCGACGACGTCGTGGCCCACGTCGAGCACGTCCGCGAGGTCGCCGGCATCGAGCACGTCGGCCTGGGGGGCGACTACGACGGTGTGGGCGAGCTGCCCGCCGGTCTCGAGGACGTCAGCGGCTACCCCCGGCTGCTGGCCGCGCTGGCCGACCGCGGCTGGTCCGACGCCGACCTGGGCGCCCTCACCTCGGGCAACGTGCTGCGCGTGATGCACGACGCCGGGCTGACCGACGCGGGCGAGGGCAGGACCACCGCCGACACGACGTGAGCAGACCTGCCTAGACTCTGGCCCACCACGGGACAGGGAGGTCACGACGTGCGGATCGGCGTACCGAAGGAAGTCAAGAACCACGAGTACCGGGTGGCCATCACCCCGGTCGGCGTGCACGAGCTGGTGGCCCACGGCCACGAGGTCGCGGTCGAGAAGGACGCGGGGTCCGGGTCGCAGATCCCGGACGCCGACTACGCCGCCGCGGGAGCCCGCATCGTCGACGCCGCGGACGACGTCTGGGGCGAGGCCGAGATGGTGCTGAAGGTCAAGGAGCCCGTCGCCGAGGAGTACCACCGCCTCCGCGAGGACCTGACCCTGTTCACCTACCTCCACCTCGCCGCCGACCGGCCGCTGACCGAGGAGCTGGTCTCGCGCCGCACCACCGCGATCGCCTACGAGACCGTGCAGCTGCGGTCGGGCTCGCTGCCGCTGCTCTACCCGATGTCCGAGGTCGCGGGCTGCCTCGCGCCCCAGGTCGGCGCGCACGCGCTGCTCAAGGCCCAGGGCGGCCGGGGCGTGCTGCTCGGCGGCGTGGGTGGCGTCGCCAACGCCAAGGTCGTCGTCATCGGCGCGGGCGTCTCGGGCCAGAACGCGGCCAACATCGCGCTCGGCATGGGCGCCGACGTCACCCTGCTCGACACCGACCTGGACAAGCTGCGGATGTCGTTCTGGCGCTACGACAACCGGGTGCGGGGCCTGGCGTCGTCCAAGCTCGCCATCGAGCAGCAGGTCACCGAGGCCGACCTGGTCATCGGCGCGGTGCTGATCCCCGGGGCCAAGGCCCCCAAGCTCGTCACCAACGAGCTGGTCTCGCGGATGAAGCCGGGCTCGGTCCTGGTCGACATCGCGGTGGACCAGGGCGGCTGCTTCGAGGACACCCGGCCCACGACCCACGCCGACCCGACGTACGCCGTGCACGACTCGGTCTTCTACTGCGTGGCCAACATGCCCGGTGCGGTGCCCAACACCTCTACCTACGCGCTGACCAACGCGACGCTGCCCTACACGGTGGCGCTGGCCGACCGCGGCTGGCGCGAGGCCTCGCAGCGCGACGCCTCGCTGGCGCTGGGCCTGAACACCTGGGCCGGCCACGTCACCAACGCCCCGGTCGCCGAGGCGCACGGGATGGAGTCGCTCGCCCTCGACGAGGCGCTGGCCTCGCAGGCGTGAGCGGGGGCCCGCTGGTCACGGCGGTCCGGACCTACCTGGACCACCTCGTGGTCGAGCGTGGCCTCGCGCCCAACTCGGTGTCGTCCTACCGCCGCGACCTGCGGCGCTACCTCGACCACCTCGACCGGCTCGGCGTGACCGCGCTGGACGAGGTCACCGAGCAGACGATCAGCGGCTTCCTGGTGGCGCTGCGCGAGGGCGACGCCGAGCACCAGCCGCTCAGCGCCGCCTCGGCCGGCCGGACCGTGGTCGCGGTCCGCGGGTTCCACCGGTTCGCCCTGGCCGACGGCCTGGCGGTGGCCGACCCGTCGGTCGGCGTACGCCCGCCGCCGCCGGCCAAGCGGCTGCCCAAGGCGGTCTCGCTGGGCGACGTCGAGCGGCTGCTCGACGCGGCCGGGGCGCCGGGCACGCCGCTGGCGCTGCGCGACCGGGCGCTGCTCGAGGTGCTCTACGGCACCGGGGCGCGGATCTCCGAGGCGGTGGGTCTCGACGTGGACGACCTCGAGCTCGACTCGGACGACCCGGCCGCGCACACCGTGCTGCTGCGCGGCAAGGGGTCCAAGGAGCGCGTGGTGCCGGTCGGCAGCTACGCCCGGGAGGCGGTGCGCGCCTACCTGGTGCGCGGCCGCCCGGCGCTGCTCGCCGACGCGGCCCGGACCCGCGGTGCGGCCACGGAGCGGGCGGGCGCGATGTTCCTCAACGCCCGTGGCGGCCGGCTGTCGCGGCAGAGCGCCTGGTCGGTCATCGTGCGGGCCGCGGACCGGGCCGGGCTCTCGGTCGAGGTCTCGCCCCACACGCTGCGCCACTCCTTCGCCACCCACCTGCTCGAGGGTGGCGCCGACGTCCGGGTGGTGCAGGAGCTGCTCGGCCACGCCTCGGTGACCACCACGCAGGTGTACACGCTGGTGACCGTCGACTCGCTGCGCGAGGTGTACGCCGCGGCGCACCCCCGCGCCCTCGGCTGAGCGTCGCGGCGAGGCGTCCGGCGAAAAAGCGACGCCCCCGGCGAGGCGCGCACCGGATCCGGGGACGCTTTGTCGACAATGGCGGGGACACGTCGCGGTGGTGTGGGCCGGTCAGCCGGCCCCGGCAGCCACCCGGCGCTCGGTGGGGAAGCCGAGTGACCACGCGTGGTCGGCACGTCGCCGACCGCCAGAGCAGGGGAGCACAGCATGAGCGGTACCGACGGTCTCGGATCAGGATTCGGCAGCTCGGCGGGCTCGATGCCCCCACTGGTGCGGCAGCCGCCGCCGGCCCCCTCGGACCGCCCGGAGGGTGAGCACCTCGCCGAGACGCTGCCGTTCCGCGCCCGTGCGGCCGCACCCGTCGTGGAGCGCCCCGAGGCCGCCCCGGCCGCCGAGGTGCCCGAGGTCGTCCTCGGTCCCACCGGCCGCCCGATGCCCGAGCTGCCCGAGCCCGGCCCCCGCACCACCCACGGCCACGCCCGCGTGATCTCGATGTGCAACCAGAAGGGCGGCGTCGGCAAGACCACGACCACCATCAACCTGGGTGCCTCGCTGGCCGAGCTGGGCCGCAAGGTGCTGCTCGTCGACTTCGACCCGCAGGGCTCGCTGTCGGTGGGCCTGGGCCTGAACCCCCACCAGATGGACCTGACCATCTACAACCTGCTGATGCAGCGCGACGTGGTCCTCGACGAGGTCGTGGTGCCCAGCGGCGTGCCCGGCATGGACCTGCTGCCCTCCAACATCGACCTCTCGGCCGCCGAGGTGCAGCTGGTCCACGAGGTCGCCCGCGAGCAGACGCTGAGCCGCGTGCTGGCCCCGGCGCTGGAGCAGTACGACGTCATCCTGATCGACTGCCAGCCCTCGCTGGGCCTGCTCACCGTCAACGCACTGACCGCCTCCGACGGCGTGATCGTGCCGCTGGAGTGCGAGTACTTCGCGCTGCGCGGCGTCGCGCTGCTCAAGACCACCATCGACAAGGTGCGCGAGCGGCTCAACCCGCGCCTGGAGGTCGACGGCGTCCTCGGCACGATGTACGACGGCCGCACCCTGCACGGTCGCGAGGTCATGGAGCGCCTGGTCGAGGCGTGGGGCGACACCGTCTTCCACACCGTCATCCGGCGCACCGTGAAGTTCTCCGACTCCACCGTGGCCGGCGAGCCGATCACGGCGTACGCCTCCAGCAGCCCGGGCGCCGCGGCGTACCGCCAGCTCGCCAAGGAGGTGCTGGTCCGGTGCCCCGACGCGTGAGCCTGCCGGCGGCCGACGACCTGTTCCGCCCCGGCGCCGGTGCGGCCACGCCGAAGTCGGCGCGCGCCGTCGCGTCGGTGCCCGATCCGGAGCCCGCCGCGGCCGAGGCCGAGGCGGCCGCCAAGCGGCCCAGCGGCCGGGTCCGCCACGACGAGAAGATGACGGTCTACGTCACCTCCGAGGAGCTGCTCGACCTCGAGCACGCCCGGCTCTCGCTGCGGCGGCACCAGGGCCTGGCCGTGGACCGGGGCCGGCTGGTGCGCGAGGCGATCGCGCTCGCGCTGGCCGACCTCGAGGCCCGGGGCGACGACAGCGACCTGGTGCAGCGCCTGCACGGACGATGACCGAGGCCGGGGTCGCACCCGACACGGCGTTCGCCGTGCACCTGGCGAACTTCGAGGGCCCGTTCGACCTGCTGCTCAGCCTGATCAGCCGGCACAAGCTCGACGTCACCGAGGTCGCGCTGTCGAGGGTCACCGACGAGTTCATCGCCCACATCAAGGCCCACCAGGCCGCCGGACCCGAGGGCGAGGGCTGGGACCTGGAGCAGACGACGTCGTTCCTGCTCGTGGCCTCGACGCTGCTCGACCTCAAGGCCGCCCGGCTGCTGCCGCAGGCCGAGGTCGAGGACGAGGAGGACCTGGCGCTGCTGGAGGCGCGCGACCTGCTGTTCGCGCGGCTGCTGCAGTACCGCGCCTTCAAGCAGGTCGCCGCGCTCCTGGAGCGACGGATGGCCGGCGAGGCCCGCCGTCACCCTCGCGCGGTCGGGCTCGAGGAGCGCTTCGCGCAGCTGCTGCCGGAGGTGCTGATCGGTCTGGGCCTGGAGGAGTTCGCGGGGCTGGCCGCGCGCGCCATGGCGCCGGCTCCCGCCCCGGAGCAGGTGGGCCTGGCCCACATCCACGCCCCGGCGGTCAGCGTCCGCGAGCAGGCCGTGGTGGTCGTGGACCGGCTGCGCGCGAGCGGCCAGGCGACCTTCCGTGCCCTGTCCGCCGACGCCCCTGACACCATGACGCGCGTCGCCCGCTTCCTGGCGCTGCTCGAGCTGTTCCGCGAGGGCGTCGTGGCCTTCGACCAGGTGACGCCGCTGGGGGAGCTGAGCATCCGCTGGACCGGCGCCGACGACGTCGAGGTCGAGATCGACGACGAGTTCGACGGCCCGCCGGTGCCGGCGCCCCAGACCCCCGACGACGCTCCCGAGGAGCCGCATGAGCGAGCCGACTGACCCGAGCGCCGCCACCTCCCCGGAGGTGGTGCCGGAGACGCTCGACGTGCCGCTGGCGCCGCTGCGCCCCGCCCTGGAGGCGGTGCTGATGGTGGCCGACCAGCCCCTCGACGACACCACCCTGGCCAGCGCGGTGGGCCACCCGGTCGTCGCGGTGCAGGAGGCCCTGGCCGACCTGGTCCGCGAGTACGACGACCAGGGCCGTGGCTTCGAGCTGCGCCAGGTCGCCGGCGGCTGGCGCTACTACACCCGCGAGGAGCTCGCCGGGGTGGTGGAGCGGTTCGTGCTCGACGGCCAGCAGGCCCGGCTCACCCAGGCCGCGCTCGAGACCCTGGCGGTGGTGGCCTACCAGCAGCCGGTCAGCCGCAGCCGGGTCTCGGCCATCCGGGGCGTCAACGTGGACGGCGTGATGCGCACCCTGCTGGCTCGCGGGCTGGTCGCCGAGGCCGGCCACGACGCCGAGACCGGCGCCCACCTCTACGCCACGACGAGCTACTTCCTCGAGCGGATCGGCATCGACTCCCTCGCCGAGCTGCCCGAGCTCGCCCCGCTGCTGCCGGGCATGGAGGTCCTCGAGGACGAGCAGGAGGTCGCGGCGGTCGACGAGGTGGTCTCGACAGGCTCGACCGACGAGGGTGGGTCGTCCGACGAGGATGGGTCCATGGACGGGGGCGAGCGGTGAGGCAGGTCGAGACCGACGACGAGGGCCTGGTGCGGCTGCAGAAGCTGCTGGCGCAGTCGGGGGTGGCGAGCCGCCGCAAGTGCGAGGAGCTGATGCTCGCGGGCCTGGTCGAGGTCGACGGCGAGGTGGTCACCCGGCTCGGCACCAAGGTCGACCCGAGGGCGGCGCGGATCCTGGTCGACGGCAAGCGGCTGCCCCCGGTCAGCGACCACGTCTACCTGGTGCTGAACAAGCCGCGTGGCGTGGTCTCCACGATGTCGGACCCCGAGGGGCGGCGCTCGCTGGGCGACGTGGTGGCCGACCGGCCGGAGCGGCTGTTCCACGTCGGGCGGCTCGACACCGACACCGACGGGCTGATCCTGCTGACCAACGACGGCGACCTCGCCCAGCGGCTGGCGCACCCGTCGTACGAGATGGACAAGACCTACGTCGCCGAGGTCGAGGGCCGGGTCGAGAAGGCCGTCGTGCGCCGCCTGCTCGACGGGGTCGAGCTCGACGACGGACCGGTGAGCGTCTCCCGGGCCAAGGTGGTCTCCACGACCGCCGACCGGTCGATCGTGGAGCTGGTGATCCACGAGGGCCGCAACCGGATCGTGCGCCGGATGCTCGACCACGTCGGCCACCCGGTGCGCCACCTGACCCGCACCGCCATCGGGCCGGTCCTGCTGCGCGGGCTGCGGCAGGGCCAGCTGCGCGAGCTGACCGAGGACGAGCTCGGGGCGCTGCTGGAGGCCGGGCAGCTCTAGGCACCCCCGACGGTAGGCTCGCCGCGCCCGACCCGACGACCACCAGGAGGAGCCGTGCACGTCCGCGCCGTGCGGGGAGCCACCCAGCTGGAGACCGACACCCGGGAGCACATGCTGGACCGGGTCGCCGAGCTGGTGCGCACCGTGACCGAGGTCAACGGCCTCGCCGTCCACGACTACATCAGCATCATCTTCACCGCGACCGCCGACCTGAACAGCGAGTTCCCGGCGTACGCCGCCCGGCAGCTCGGCTTCGACGACGTACCGCTGATCTGTGCGCGCGAGCTCGAGATCGAGGGCTCGATGCCCCGCGTGGTGCGGCTGATGGCCCACGTCGAGACGCACCTCCAGCGCGACGAGGTCACCCACGTCTACCTCCACGGGGCCGCGGCCCTGCGCCGCGACCTGGCCCGGGTGCGCGCGGTCCCGGATGAGTGAGGCCCCCGGGGTCGACCCTGCGCGGACAGGTGGGCTGGTCGCCGCGATCGGCGGCCCGGTGCACGTCGTCGGCGCCGGCCTGCTGGGCACCTCCGTCGGCCTGGCCGCGCGCCGTGCCGGGCTCGAGGTCTGGCTCAGCGACACCAGCCCCGAGCACGTGCGCACCGCCAGCGGCCTGGGCGCGGGCACGCCCGCACCCGCCACGGGGGCAGCGGCGCTGACCGTGGTCGCGGTGCCGCCCGACCACGTCGCCGAGGTCGTCCTGCAGGCGCTGCAGCGCGGTGGCGTCGTGACCGACGTCGCGAGCGTGAAGAGCCGACCGCTCAGCGACCTGGAGCGGCGCGCGCCCGAGGCGGTGGCGCGCTACGTAGGCGGCCACCCGATGGCGGGCAGCGAGCGCTCGGGCCCGCTCGCGGCGACCGCCGCGCTGTTCGACGGCCGGCCCTGGGCGGTCACCCCGCACGCCGGCTCGGAGCCGGCAGCGGTGGCCGCGGTCGACGCGCTGGTCCGGATCTGCGGGGCCGAGCCGGTGCGGCTCAGCCCGCTGGAGCACGACCGCGCGGTGGCCCGGACCTCCCACCTGCCGCACCTGCTCGCGGCGCTGGCGGCCGGGCAGCTGGCCGACGCGGCGCCGGAGCACCTCTCGCTGTCCGGGCAGGGGGTGCGCGACGTCACCCGCATCGCCGCCGGCGACCCCGCGCTGTGGCGCCAGATCCTGCGGGCCAACCAGCCGGCCGTGAGCGAGGTGCTGCGCGAGGTCGAGGCCTCGCTGCACCGCCTGGTCGGGGTGATCGAGACCGGCGACGACGCGGCCCTCGGCGAGATCCTGGGCCGCGGGGTCGCCGGCACCCGGGTGATCCCCGGCAAGCACGGTGGACCGACGCTGCCGACCGAGGCGGTGTACGTCGCGGTGCCCGACCACCCCGGCGAGCTGGCCCGGCTGTTCGCCGACGTGGGGGAGATCGGGGTCAACATCGAGGACCTCCGGATCGACCACGACCCGGGTCGCCCGGTGGGCCTGGTGGAGCTGCTCGTCGCCGAGGACGCGGCCCTGCGGCTGCGCGAGGCGCTGGGGCGGAGGGACTGGGTCACCCACCGGTAGGATCGGCGCTTGCCGCGAGCCGCGACACCCCGTCGCCGGCCGCTGGGACCGACGGCGACGTCGGGGGACGAGAGGAGCCGCCGGGTGGGCAGCACGGTCGTGGTCGCGATGGACGGACCGTCCGGGTCGGGCAAGTCGAGCACCTCGCGCGAGGTCGCCTCCCGGCTGGGCCTGCGCTACCTCGACACCGGCGCCCAGTTCCGCGCGCTGACCGCCGCCGTCCTCGACGCCGGCGCGGACCTGCAGGACCCCGGGGCGATCGCCGCGGCCGCCGCGACGCCGCGGGTGGAGTCCGGCACCGACCCCTCGGCGCCGACCATCACCGTCGACGGGGTCGACGTCGCCGAGCGGATCCGCACCCAGGAGGTCACCGACCACGTCAGCGCTGTCGCCGCCGTGCCGCAGGTGCGGCAGCGGCTGCTCGACCTCCAGCGCCAGATCATCGGCACCGGTGGCATCGTCGTGGAGGGGCGTGACATCGGCTCGGTCGTGGCCCCCGACGCCGACGTCAAGCTCTACCTCACCGCCGACCCGGCGGCCCGCGCGCAGCGTCGTACGGCCGAGAACGGTGCGGGCGACGTCGACACCACCCGGGCCGACCTGCTGCGCCGCGACGCCGTCGACTCCGGCCGGACCACCGCGCCCGCCGTCGCCCCCGACGGTGCGGTGCACCTCGACACCACGCCGTTCACCCTCGACGAGGTCGTCGAGCAGGTCGTCGCCCTGGTGCGCCAGGTGACGGACCAGACGACGGGGGCCGGGAGCGCGTCGTGACGGCGGCGCCCGGGCTGCACGACCCCAGCGGTGACCTCCTCGAGGTGCCGCGGACCGCGCTGCTGGCGCGCGCCCGACCCGTGGCCCAGCGGCTGGTCCGCACGTGGTGGCGCTTCGAGCTGCACGGCGGCGAGCGGTTCCCCGCGGAGGGGCCGGTGGTGGTGGCCGCCAACCACGTCGGCTGGCTCGACGGTCCGCTGCTCGCGATCTGCGCGCCGCGACCCGTGCACGCGCTGACCAAGCAGGAGATGTTCGACGGCCCGCTCGGCGGCCTGCTGAGCGCCGCCGGGCAGGTGCCGGTCGACCGGCACGCGGTGGACCGCCGCGCGATCGAGGCCTCCCGGCGGGCCCTGGAACAAGACCAGGTGGTCGGGGTGTTCCCCGAAGGCGTGCGCGGCAGCGGGGACATGGCGACCTCGCGACCGGGTGCGGCGTACCTCGCGCTCGTCACCGGCGCGCCGGTCGTTCCCGTGTCGTTCCTCGGCACGCGCGAGCCGGGTGGCCACGCCGACTCCCTGCCGCCGCGAGGCAGCCGCCTGGTGATGACCGTCGGAGCACCGCTCCGTCTCGGTCGTCGCTCGTGGCCGCGCACCACGGCCGAGGTGGCCGGGGCAGCCGCCCGGGTCACCGCCGCGATCGTCGAGACGACGCGGCAGGCCGAGACGACCACCGGGCTGCGCCTGCCCGGCCCGCTCGGTCCGCCCCCCACATCCCCGATAGAAGCAGTCGAGAAGCAGCCATGAGCACCCCTGAGACCCCCGTCCCCGCCTCCCCGGCCACGCAGGGCGAGCCGGCCGCGCCCGTGCTCGCCGTGGTCGGTCGGCCCAACGTGGGCAAGTCCACGCTGGTCAACCGCATCATCGGTCGCCGCGAGGCGGTCGTGGAGGACAAGCCCGGCGTGACCCGCGACCGGGTGTCCTACGACGCCGTCTGGAACGGCCGTGCCTTCACCGTGGTCGACACCGGTGGCTGGGACCCGGACGCCCGCGGCCTGGCCGCCTCCATCGCCGCGCAGGCCGAGATCGCCGTGCAGGTGGCCGACGCCGTGCTGTTCGTGGTGGACGCCGGGGTCGGCATCACCGACTCCGACGAGGCCGTGGTGCGGATCCTGCGCAAGTCCGGCAAGCCGGTGGTGCTCGCCGCCAACAAGGTCGACGACCAGCGCACCGAGGCCGAGGCCTACGGCCTGTGGCACCTCGGGCTCGGCGAGCCGATCCCGGTCTCGGCGCTGCACGGCCGCGGCTCCGGCGACCTGCTCGACGCCTGCCTGGAGGCGCTGCCGGAGACCCCGGTGGAGTCGTTCAACCAGCTCGGCGGTCCCCGCCGGATCGCGATCGTCGGCCGGCCCAACGTCGGAAAGTCCTCGCTGCTGAACAAGCTCGCCAAGGAGGACCGCGTCGTGGTCGACGACGCGTCCGGCACCACCGTGGACCCCGTCGACGAGCTGATCACCCTGGGCGGGCGCGAGTGGCGCTTCATCGACACCGCCGGCATCCGCAAGCGGGTCAAGACCGCGTCGGGCCACGAGTACTACGCCTCGCTGCGCACCGAGACCGCCATCGAGCGCGCCGAGGTCGCGGTGCTGGTCATCGACGGCTCGCAGTCGGTCTCCGAGCAGGACATGCGCATCATCCAGACGATCCGCGACTCCGGCCGGGCGCTGGTGATCGCGTTCAACAAGTGGGACCTCGTCGACGACGAGCGCCGCTACTACCTCGACCGCGAGATCGAGCGTGACCTGGTGCAGGTGCAGTGGGCGCCGCGGATCAACCTGACCGCCCGGACCGGCTGGCACGTCGACCGGATCGTCCCGGCGCTCGACAAGGCGCTGGAGGGCTGGGAGACGCGCATCGGCACCGGCCAGCTCAACAGCTTCCTCGGCCGACTGGTCGCCGAGCACCCGCACCCGGTGCGCAGCGGCAAGCAGCCCAAGGTGCTCTTCGGCACCCAGGCCACCACCTCGCCGCCCACGTTCGCGCTGTTCACCAGCGGCAAGCTCGACGCGGGCTACGAGCGCTTCATCGAGCGCCGGCTGCGCGAGGAGTTCGGGTTCGTCGGCACGCCCATCAGGCTCGAGGTCCGGGCCCGGGAGAAGCGCAAGCGCTGATCCCCCGGAGGTGGCGGCACTGTCAGCAGAACGCGGCAGCCGGGCAGGACCGCTGCGTCGACCGGGCGTCACCGGTGGCGTGCGGCGGCCGCGCCGACGCCACCCCGAGTTGCCGTCGCGGGCGACCCCTGCGGTAAGGTCGTTCTCGCCTCCGGGCCGGTCCTCGGACCGGGTGTGCCGGGGGCATCGGGCTGTGGCGCAGCTTGGTAGCGCACTTGACTGGGGGTCAAGGGGTCGCAGGTTCAAATCCTGTCAGCCCGACCGATGTGATGTCTCAGGACATCTGCAAGGCCCGAACCCACGGACGTGGGTTCGGGCCTTGTGTCATGTCCGGGGTCGGCAGTCCTCGATGGTGAGCTCGCGGCGTGCGGGCTACCGTCACGGCATGCCCGCCCGCCACCGTCCCCAGGCGCTGCTGGCGGTGGCCATCGCCCTGGAGGTGACCGGGACCCTCTGCCTGCGCGCGGCCGACGGGTTCGCCCAGCCCGCATGGACCGGTGTCGTCGTGGCGGCGTACGGGACCTCGATGTTCGTCTTCGCGCGTGCGATGGCGGCCGGACTGCCGCTCGGGGTGGGGTACACCACGCTCACGGGCGTCGGGCTGGCGTGCGCGACGCTGGCCAGCCGCGTCCTCTTCGACGAGCCGCTGTCGGTGACGGGGTCCGCGGGCCTGGCGCTGCTGTTCGTCGGGGTGGTGGCGCTGCAGTGGCGACCGCGCGGGTCGGGTGACTGATGGGCGCGTGGGGGTGGCTCGCGGCGGCCGTCGCGACCCAGTGGGTCAGCGTGCTGGCGCTGCGGCTGTCGCAGGGCTTCACCCGGGCGGGGTGGACGGCCCTGGCGCTGGCGACCACCATCGCCTCGATCGGGTGCGTGTCCGTCGCGCTGACCGAGGGGGTGAGCCTCGCCGTCGCGTACGGCCTGTGGACCGGGGCCGGTGTCGCGCTGGCGGTGCTCAGCGGCGTCGCCCTCTTCGGCGACCGGATGAGCCGCGTCCAGGTGGTGGGCGTCGTGTGCGTCGTCGTCGGGGTCGTGGGGCTGCGGCTGTAGCGACCCGATGCCATCGCCCGGCCGCGCACGTGGGCCGGCGGTACCGACGGGCGTCGAGATACGGTCCTTGCCAGCGGACGGTTCACTCCTCGCCCGCGCCCGAGGTGAGCTCGAGGAGGGCCGGCGATCGACGACGACAGCGTCCGGGTCCTCAGCCTGTTCGTGCGTGACCTGGTGTCCGACGCACAGCTCCCCCGGCACGCACGGGCGCTCGACGAGCTGTCGGGGCGCCACGCCCCGGCGCGGGAGCCGAGGGTACGGCTGCCCGCAGTCGCACATCTTCCCGGTGCTCTCGAACGTGCGGCGAACTCAGTTCCCCACGGTGTCGGCGAGGCGCTCGCGGTGGCTGCGCTCAGTGCGACATGGACCCAGACCCAGGCCTACGTGGACGAACCGCCTGACGAAGGCTTCCTCGACGGCTACGCCCACGCGACCCTGGCGGGTCCCCCGGACCTGGCACCGGGGACGCCTCACACGCCGTCCCGCCACTCGTCGTCCCCGACCGGCACGGCACGGTCGGTGTCTCTCGGGCTGCTCCTACTGGCACCCGGGGTGCGATACCCGCACCACGAGCACCCCGCGGACGAGGTCTACGTGCCGCTGACGGAGGCGCGATGGTCATCCGGGCTGCACGAGCCGTTCGAGCACCGGCCCGCCGGTGCCGTCCTGCACCACCGCCCCGGACAAGCCCACGCGATGGTCACCGGTGACACCCCGTTGCTGGCTCTCTACCTGTGGACCGGCGCCGTGACCGTGCCCGCCTCGTGGTGCTGACCCGGCAACAGGTCACGGGCCGCCGAGGTGGCGCTGCTGGCCTGGTCAGTCACCCTGCGACAGCTGTTCGGCCAGCTCCACCAGCGTTCGAGCCCTGAGGTCGGGAGCCGTGAAGTGTCCCGGGTACGAGCCGCCGCCTCGGTGGATCCACGCGGTGCCCAGACCTGCTCGTGCGGCGCCGTCGATGTCCCACGGGTGCACGGCGACGAGCACCGCGTCCGTGGCATCGACCCCGCAGGACTCCAGCGCGTACGCGTACGCGCCTGCGGCGGGTTTCCAGGCACCGGCGTCCTCCACCGACAGCAGCTGGGCGAAGCTGTCGGCTATCCCCGCTCGCTCGAGCAGCGCCTCGGCCACCGACGACGACCCGTTGCTCAGCGTCACCAGCCGGATCCCCAGGTTGGCCAGGGCACGGACGCCGTCCACCACGTCGGGGTGCACCGTGAGGCCGGCGAAGCCGTCCATCACGTGCTGGGTCGCATCGTCGGTCGGACGGTCGGGCGCCTGCTCGTCGAAGAGCACCCGGAGTGTCTCGCTCGCGATGCGCGCGAACGGCTCGGAGCAACCCACTGCTGTGAGGGCGAACCCGTCACGCAGCACGCCCGCGAACCAGACCTGGGCCAGGTGCTCCGGAACGCCCACGTCAGCGAACCTCTGGGCGAGCGGCGCCATGTCGGAGAGGGTCTCGTTCACGTCGAAGACCAGCACGGTCGGCCGCCGCCTGGGGCCGTCCAGGGTCGTCGGGTGCTCCTCGCTCGCCAGGACGGGGTCAGCAGGGTGGGTGCTCATGCTTCACCGTAGGCCGTCGGAGCCAGCAACGAGGTGGTGCCGCCCTGACGCACCGGGCAGGCGGTCTCATGAGCGAGCGCCTGCCGCCGGACGCACGGGACCCGACTGGGCCTCGAGCCAGCGCCGGTCGATAACCCGCTTGGCCCACAACGCAGCACGGCCGTGCCACCACCAACGACCGCGGACGGCTAGCCCGACACCGCCGCCGAGGTCGAGGATGTTGAGGGCGTGACGTTGCGGCCGATAGGACGGGAGGGGCCTTCCCTGACTCCTGGCGAGCAGACTGCCCACCAGCACCGGCCCTTGTCGCACGCCGTGGACACCGATGCGGGGCAGCGGCGAGGCGGTGAAGTGGGCGCAGTCACCCACGGCGTACACCTCGTCGCGCTCCCGGTGTTGCATGGTGGCGCGCACCGGTACGCCGCGCGCGTCCCCGAGCCCCGCTCGCCCGAGCACCGGAGGCGCCACGAGTCCCGTCGCGAGAACTGCGACGTCGTGGCTCACGGTGGTGCCGTCTGCGAACCGCGCGGCACGCAGTCCCAGCTCCTGCACCGCACGTCCGGTGTGCACCTGCACGCCGCGTCGAGCGAGCAGGCGTTCCACCCGTCGTCGGGCCCGCGCAGGCAGCTCCGGACCGATGACGGGTCCGGCCTCCACGAGCTGGACCGACGCGACGTCCGCGCGGGTGGCCCAGTGTGCCGCCGTCTCGAGACCGGTGGAACCGGCCCCCACCACCGTGACGGTCGCCCCCGCCGTGCCGGCGCGCGCACGTACCAGGCCGTCGAGCGCCGTCAGCTCCTCCAGCGGCTTGACGCGCACGACCCCAGCGTCGACCTCCACCTGCTGCGGAGCGACCACGCTGCCCAGGTTCAGGGACAGCACGACGTAGGTGAGCTGCTCGCCCGTGACGGTCGTCGCGATGCGCCGGTCCAGGTCGAGGGTGGCGAGGGTTCCGACATGCATCTCCACGCCCGAGCGCCGCGCCAGAGCCAGCACGTCCACGCGACCGGTAGCGGCAGGCAGCGAGCCTGCCGCAGACGCCGACGCGACGCCGCTGTAGGAGAACCAGCGCGGCGCGAGCAACCGCACCCGGTAGCCGGCAGCGACGAGCTCACCGGCCCGCTGGAGCACGTGCAGGTGCGCATGGCCGGCCCCGACGAGAAGCAGGTCAGTCGCCACGACGGATCCCCTCCCGGCGATCCGTGCCCGGTGGGTGAGTGGTGGGACGTGGTGGGCCCACCGGGGCTGCGGCTGCGGGGTCGCAGCTGGTCGGGACGACCCACACGCCGTCCCCAGCACGTAGCCGTACCGCGACCAGCTCGCCGAGGTGCACGCTGGTGCCGAGGTCCAGCTCGACCTCGACCCGTGGGCGAGGACCGGGTGCCGGAGCGTCGAGCTCGACCACCGCGTCCTGACGTGGACCGGACTGGCGGACGGCGACCACCTGACCGGGCACGCTCGACGGTGCCCCGGCGGGTAGCAGCCGCAACTGCTCCTTGCGGACCAGCGCGGTGGCGTCGCGCGGGGCGTGTGCGCCGGCCCGGACCGGCAGCGCGCCGAGCGCGGAGTGGTGCTGGGCACCGATGACGGAGCCGGGTACCTCGTTGAACCCGCCGACCAGGCGGGCGACGGTGACCGTCCGAGGCTCGGAGTAGAGCGCGGCGGCAGCGGCGAACTGCTCCACACGTCCGTCGACCAGCACGGCGACGCGTTCGGCGAGGCCGGCCTCCTCGAGGTCGTGGGTGACCATCACCACGGTCGGAGCCAGGGCGGCCCGGACCTCACCCAGCAGCACGTGCATCGAGCGGCGCAAGCCGGCGTCGAGTGAGCTGAACGGCTCGTCGAGGAGCATCACGCGGCGGTTGGCGGCCAGCGCGCGCGCCAGGGCGACGCGTTGTTCCTGCCCGCCGGAGAGCTGCCGCGGTCGACGGCGGGCGAGGTCGCCCAGATGCACCAGGTCGAGGTAGCGCTGAGCGGCTTCACGACTCCGCGCTCGGCTCAGGCCGCGCAAGCGGTCGGCGAACGCGACGTTGTCGCGCACGTCGAGATGCGGGAACAGGTGGGGCCGCTGGAACATGACGGTGAGATCGCGTTGTTCGGGCGGCACGTCGCGCACGCTCCGCCCGTCGATCGACACGTCCCCGGCGGTCGGAGCCTGCAGGCCGGCCGCTATCCGGAGCAGGGTGGTCTTCCCCGACCCCGAGGGGCCGAGCACCGCGACCATCTCGCCGGCGGCGACGTCGAGGTCGACGTCGTCCAGGGTCCTGCCCGCGGTGCCGGGGTAGGAGTGGCTGATCGAGGCCAGTTGCAGCGCCGCACTCATGGACCGACCTCGCGTGCGCGCAGCCGTGCCAGCAGGGCGATCGCGGCGAGTCCGAGCATCGGGGGCACGCTGGCGCTGAGGGCCAGCACGGCGGTCAACGCGTCGTTGCCCGAACCCGCGGCCGCGGACCCCAGGAGCAGGGGGGCGGTGACGAGCTGCCCGCCACCGACCAGCAGCGTCACGGCGTAGTCGCTCCACCCGACCAGGAACGCCAGCCCGGTCGCGGTCACCAGACCTGTGCTCGCTGCCGGCAGGGTGACCCGGCGGCGGGCCCGGCCCGGGCTCGCCCCGAGCACCCGGGCCTGGTCCTCGAGAGCCGGGTCCAGGCCGAGGTAGGCGGCACGCAGCGTGAAGGTCGTGTACGGCACGGCGAAGACGCTCAGGACCAGCACCACACCGACCTCGTGCGGGATCCCCAGCCGCAGCACCACCACGTCCAGGCCCATCGCGACGGCGAACGGAGCCAGCAGGACGGGCGCCAGGAGCACGAGCATAGGCAGGGCCGGGCGCCGCACCAGTGACCACCCCAACGCTCGGCCGGCCCACGCGCCCAGCGGCGTCGCGATGGCTGCGACCGCCGCGCCGAGGGCGAGCGAGCGCAGCAGCGCGAGGAGCAGCCCGGCCTCGACAGCGTCCTCCCAGGCTCGGGTGCCCCAGTCCTGGGGCAGTGCCGCAGTTCCTGACCAGCGCGCGCTCGCCGCCCAGATCAGCACCGGGACCACTGGGAGCAGCAACCACAGCAGCACGAGTCCGAACCCGATGAGCGCCGGACCGCGGTGGCCCCTGACAACGCGGCCCGTGCCCCGGTGGTCGTTCCGCCCGCTCACCGCTCGGCTCCCAGACGGCGCAGGGCTGGCAGGGTCAGAAGTGCGGCGAGCAGCGAGACCGCGGTCACGACGACGGCGGCTGCGGCCGCCTGGGGCCGCGCGGTGATGTCGATCGCGGTGAAGAGGCGGTACGCCATCACCGGCAGCGGCTCGGGGTAGGCACGTCCCAGCAGGCGGGCCACCTCGTAGGTGCCTAGTGAGTACACCAAGACGATGAGGGAGGAGGAGGCCAGTGCGGGGGCCGCCAGCGGCAGGAACACCCGCCGCCACTGGTCGCGTGGGCGTGCGCCGAGCACGGCGGCGACACCGCGCAGGTCGGCGTAGCGTCGCCCGACCGATCCGACCACGACCAGCGCCACGAACGCGGACTCCTTCCACGCCAGCTCGAGCACGGTCGCCCAAGGCCACCTGCCACCGACCAGCTCCGGCCACGACCCCGCCGGGACCCGCAGCCATCGTTGTGCAAGCCCCATGTCGGTGAGCAGCAGACCCATCGCGGTCGCACCGACGACGTGCGGCACCGTCACGACCACAGCGGCCACCGCGAGCACCACACCCGTGCCGCGACCGCGGCGCACCGACAGGGTCGCGATGAGCAGCCCGAGCATTGCCGCGAGTCCGGTCGCTGCGACCGCGGTGATCAAGGACTCGCGTGCCGCGACGCGCAGATCGGCAGCGGCGCCGGTGAAGCCGTCGAGGCTCAACCTGGGTTGTCCGACCAGCGGGAGCAGTCCCAGGCTGGTCGCCACGACTGCTCCCATCGCCGTCCCGGTCACGACGAGCACGAGTGACAGCGCTGGCGCGAGCAGACGCGTACCTGCCGAACCCGCTGTGCGCGTCCGGGTCACGACCCCGCGCCGAGCACCGAGCGCCGCCACCCTTCGTCGAGGCGTGGAACCCAGGAGGAGGCGAGCTCGGGGTTGGCGTTGCGTGAGAGGACGTCGTAGGCCGGGACCACGTCCGAGGCCGGCAAGCGATCGAATCGAGCGCGGTCCTCACCCTCGAGCCGGTCGATGTCCAGCACGGTGAACTGACCCCACGCCGCCGGGTCCGCCTTCGCTGCCTGCTGCGTCGGCGACAGGGCCACGTCGGCGACCACCATCGCCCCCTCCGGGTCCGCCGCGGCCGACGGGATGGCCAGGAAGCTGGCGTTGCCGACCGTGCCCTCCTCCAGGGGCAGCACCCTCGTGGTCGTCGGGAACGTCCCGTCGGCGACGAGCTGGGTGAGCGTCGCGGGTCCGTAGGTCATCGTCATGTCGATCTGCCCCTGGGCGAACAGGCGGTCCAGGGCCACCGCGTCTCGCGGGTAGGTGCGTCCCTCCCGCCACAACGACGGCTCCAGCTCGGCGAGGGTGTCCCACAGCTCCGGCGCGAGCTCGTCGTAGGCCGTCTGCTCGAAACGGTCGGGCACCTGGTCCGCACCTCCGGCGGTGCTGTACAGCAGCTGGCGCACGAACACCGAGCCGGTGAAGTCAGGGGGTGCGGGGTAGGTGAACCGGCCCGGGTTCTCCCGGGCCCACTCCAGTACGCCGGGCATGGACTCGGGCGGGTCGGTGACCCTCGCGGAGTCGTAGACGAGCGTGAACTGGGCCTTGTGCCACGGCGACTCGCAGCCGTCGACGACGGTGCCGAAGTCCTGGGTCACGAGCGGGTCCTCGGGGTCGACGTACCGCATGTTCGGCAGTCGGCCCGCCCAGTCGCAACGCCACGCGTCGGCCTGCTTGCCGGTGGCGAAGTTGTCGCCGTTGACCCAGACGAGGTCGACGGAGCCGTCGTCGGTGCCGGCCTGCCGCTCGGCCAGGATGCGGGTCATCGCGTCGGCGGTGTCGGCCACGGGAACGCGCCGCAGGGTCACGCCTCGCTCGGCCACGGCCGGCGCGAGGACGTCGTCGACGTAGGCGTTGCCCTGCTGGTCGCCGCCGTACATCCACAGGTCGACCGTCTGACCTCGTGCTGCGTCGGCGATCTGCGCCCAGCTGCGGTCATCGTTCCCCGACCCGGACGGAGCCGAGGGGGCAGCACACGCCGAGAGGGCCAGCACCAAGCTCGCAGGAACTCCGAGACGGACGAGGAGCGGGTGCATCTGACCTCCGGAATTCAGGGGAATGTGTCGCATCGGGAACACTTCGAGACTCTCAAGGACTTCCCAGACAAACAGACCAGCTTCTACGTCGACGCCAGAAGGATCCTCCATGACCCGAGCCAGCGCCCTCCGCGCAGCCGCACTGGGCCTGGTCCTCCTGACCCTGGTGGTGCTCGGCTTCACTCTCGGAGCCCCCGACGTCGCCGGCGTCCGCGGTCGCGTCGAGCAGGCCGGGGCCTGGGGTCCGGCGCTGTACTTCGCCCTCTACGTCCTCATCGCACTGGTCCCGTGCCCCAAGGCGCTGCTGACAGCGGCCGGCGGCGCGCTGTTCGGGATGTGGATCGGTGCCGGTCTCGCGCTCGGGGCCGCCCTGATCGGTGCCGTGGTGTCCTTCGCGCTCGGGCGGGCCCTCGGTCGTGAAGCGGTCGACCGGCTCATCCGGGGGCGCCTGGCCGAGGTGGACGACATGCTGCGGCACCACGGTCTCGCCGCCGTCCTCGTGCTGCGACTGGTGCCGCTCGTGCCCTACCTGGCGATCAACTACGCCTCCGGACTCACCGGGGTGCGGGTGCGCCACTACGTCCTCGGCAGCGCTGTGGGGATGGTGCCCGGCAGCCTGGCCTACGCCGCGTTGGGCGCCTACGGCACCAACCCGTGGGGGTTGGCGGGCGCGGTGTCGGCCCTGGTCGTCCTCGTCGGGGGCGGGGCCTGGTGGGCGCGACGGCTCCGCGCTCGGCAGGGTCACGGCCCGGTCGACGTGGCCACCGACACGATGCGACGTGGTGGTACACCGCGGGGGCACCGTGCTTGACGCGTCGGTACGTCGAGTCCTGGATCCGCCTCTGGCTCGGGTCGCGGCCGTCCTCGATCGACCAGTGGTGACCCCGGACCGACTCTCGGTGCTCGGCCTGGTCTGTGGCTTGGGCAGCGCCGTGGCGGCCGCAGGGCAGCTGTGGTGGTGGGCGCTCGGGCTCTGGTTGTTCTCCCGGGTAGTGGACGGGCTCGACGGGCCGCTCGCGCGTCGCCGCCGCGGCACAGAACCTGGTGCGGGGTCCTCGGAGGCAGGCGGCTTCCTCGACATCACCGCCGACTTCATCGTCTACGGCGCCACCGTCGTCGGGGTCGCGACGGGAGCCACGGCGGGGCACGGAGCGCAGTGGCTGCCGTTCCTGTTGGTGCTGCTGGCCTACTACGTGAACGGGTCGGCGTTCCTGGCGTTCTCGTCAGTCGCTGAGCGCACCGGGCGGCGGCGAGACGATGGACGCTCGCTCAACTTCCTGGGTGGCCTGGCCGAGGGCACCGAGACCATCGTGGTGCACTCGCTGTGGCTGATCCTGCCGGCGCAGGCGGGCGCCATCGCTGTCGTCTGGGCTGCGGTGGTGGGAGCCAGCGCCGCCCACCGCGTCGTCGCCGGCTACCGCGACCTGTCCTGAGCCGCAGCCGGGAACGTGGGCTGGTTCGGCTGTGTCCGGTGGCGACGGGCGAGCCATCGGCGCCGTGCGCCCGACAGCAGCCCGATGGCCCGCCGGGTGCTCGGTCGCTGGAGCTGGTCCTGGACGTCGGCGATCGCGGCGTTCCACGGACCGTCGTTGTAGGTCGGGTAGGGGTGGGTGACGCCGGCGAGGTCACGAGTCGTCAGGCCCTGGGAGATCGCCAGCGTCAGCTCGCCGAGCGTCTCCCCGGCCCGCGGCCCGACCACGGTGGCGCCGAGCACGCGGCTTCGCCGGTCGGTGACGAGTCGGGTGAAGCCTGCGGTCGCACCCTCGGTGACGGCTCTGTCCACGTGCTCGTGTGACCAGTCGATGGTGCGCAGACCAGACTGGTCCGAGTCGGTGCTCACGCCGACTGCGGCGACCTCGGGGTCGGTGAAGGTCACGCGGGGCACCACCGCGGTGTTGACCTTGCGGCGGACACCGAGGACGGCGTTGGAGGCTGCCAGGCTGCCGTGCACACCGGCGGTGTGCGTGAACTGCGGATGCCCGGTCAGGTCGCCCGCGGCCCAGATGTAGGGGTTCGTGCTCCGCAGTCGATCGTCGACCACGACGAACCCCCGGTCGTCGCACTGCACCCCGGCGTCCTCCAACCCGATGCCGCGGGTCCGCGGAGAGCGGCCCACGGCGACCAGGAGTCGGGAGAACGGGATGCGGCGTCCGTCCTGGAGCGTCAGCACGCCCGCAGGTCCGGACGTTCCGTCGATGCGGGTCACCTCGGAGCCGAGGACGAGCTCGACACCGTCGTCGGCCAGGGCGCCGGCAACAGCGGCCGCGGCTCGGGGGTCCTCGCGCGTGAGCAGGCGGGGCGCGCCCTCGACCAACGTGACGCGGGTGCCCAGTCGGGCGAACGCCTGACCGAGCTCGCACCCGATGCTGCCGCCGCCGAGCACCACCAGGTCGTCGGGCCGCGCGTCGAGCTGCCAGACGTCGTCGCTCGTCAGGTACTCCACCGCGTCGAGGCCGGGCACCGGCGGGACCGCCGGGGAGGCGCCGGTCGCTACCAGCGCTTGCCGGAACGCCACGGTGTCGCCGTCGATGTCGACGGTGCTCGGTCCGGTGAAGCGGGCGGTGCCGGTGCGCACCTGGACCCCGGCGGACTCGATGGCTCGGATCGAGTCGACCGGCTCGATGTGGGCGATGGTGGCGCGGACGTGCTGCATCACGCGGGCGAAGTCGACTCGGACCTCGGTGGCGGTGACGCCGAACCTTGCGCTGCCGCGGGCGGTGGCGGCGACGTCGGCGGCCGCGAGCAGGGCCTTGGAAGGCACGCACCCGGTCCACAGGCAGTCCCCGCCGGTGCGATCGTGCTCCACCAGCAGGACGCGGGCACCGAGTCGTGCCGCGGTCTTGGCCCCGACGATCCCGGCGGTGCCACCGCCGACGACCACCAGATCCCATGCCGCGTCTGCGACGACTGCGGGTGTGTCGTCCGCGCGGCTCACCGGTTCTCCGTCTCGGTCAGCTCGACCAGGAAGGTCCGCATCCGGTCGACAGACCGAGGGTCGACCGGCATGCCGCCTGACCACAGTGACAGCGCCCGGTGCAGAGCCCGGTGCTCAGCGGCCACCTGGGTGCACTTCTCGCACGTGGCAAGGTGCTCCTCGAGGCGGGCGACCTCGCCGGGGGTGAGTGGCGCGGCCGGGTCGGCGTCGAGGTAGCGCTGGATCCGGCGTGCGGTCCAGTGGCAGGTCAGCATCTGTCGTAGCGTGCCGATCATCGGGGGCCCCCTCGGTCGAGTGCGGTGTGTCCGAGCGTCTTCCTCAGCCGGCCACGGGCACGGCTGAGTCGGGACATGACGGTCCCGACCGGGATGCCGAGCACGGACGCCGCCTCGGCGTAGCTGAGGTCGTGGATGTCGACGAGCACCAGCGTCGCCCGAAAACGGGGGTCGAGGCCGCGGACGGCGGCATCGAGCTCCGCGCCGAGCTCACCGTCGACGAAAGCGTCTTCCGCGCTGGGCTGCTGCGCGTGCCCGAACGCCGGCCGCGCAGCACGAAGCGACTCCCAGTCACCGATGAGTCCGGGCCGCTGCCGACGGTGGAGGTTGGAGCTGGTGTTGCGCAGGATCGTGAGCAGCCACGCCCGCGGGTGACGCCCGTCGAAGCGGTCGAGCGCGCGGTAGGCGCGCACCAGTGTCTCCTGGACGAGGTCCTCGGCGTCTGCCTGGTTGGCGGTCAGCGACCCCGCGACGCGTAGCAGCACCTCGATCTCTGGTTCGACGACCTCACGGAAGGTCGACTTCCGGGAGGCCTCGTCGACGGGGCCGGGTGCGCTCACACGTGGGGAACACGCCGGACCTGCCTCTTGCTTCCCGACCTCGATGACCGGCCGGACCCGAATCGGTGGCGGCCTCGGCCCGGGCGACGTGTCCACCCCGCGGACCCGGTCAGAGTGACGGTGCGGCCGGCAGGTCGAGGTCGGTGTCGACGAGGTGGTTGAAGTAGTTGGTGAACAGGTTGAGGCTGACGTGGGTGGTCAGCTCGGTCAGCTCGGTGTCGGACCAGCCGGCTTCGAGGGCCAGGTGCCACGAGGTGTCCTGCACGGACCCCGTGTTCGCGGTCATCTCGCGTGCGAGGGTGAGCAGCGCAGCGAGCTTGGCGTCGAAGTCGACGCCGTCGCGGCGGACCTGCAGCATCTCGTCGTCGCTGAGACCGGCCGCCCTGCCGCCAGCGGTGTGCGCGGCCTGGCAGTACGAGCACTCGTCCACGTTGCCGACCGCGAGCGCGATGGCCTCGCGGGTGCGGCCGTCGAAGGTGCCGTGCTCGGCGATCACCCGCTGCAGCGCGACGTACGCCTGGATCACGACCGGTGAGTGCGCCATCTCGCCGTGGATGTTCAAGACCTTCCCGAACTTCGACTCCAGCCCCGCGAGCTCGGTGCGGCTGGCTTCGGGGGCGGAGTCGATGGTGTGGACGGGGATGCGCGGCATGCAGGTCTCCTGGGACGGGTGACGAGATGAACGTGCTCGGAACCCGGCGAGCCTCAGCCCGCATTCCAAGGAACTCACCGACGCCCACCGGGCATCGGGAGCGTCACCTCGACCCGGCGGGCTGACGCCGCCGGCGGACGAACCAGGCGGTCACCAGGGACGACGCCGCGAGGAGCAGCAGCCAGCCTGCGACGCCCAGGCTGGCGACACCGGTCGCGAGCGCCTGCTGGATCCGGGCGGCGGCGTCGACGACGGGGTCGGTCGCCTCGGCGCCGGCCAGGACCCGCAGCTCCCACGCGCCGTAGTACGCGACGTACGCGCCGGTCAGCAGGAGGACCGCGCCCCCCACCCGGGGCATCCACCGGCCGGTGCGGCGCATCCAGGAGACCAGCCCCGAGGACGCCAACGCCGTACCGACCGCCAGCGTGCCGACGACCAGCCCCATCCCGAGCGCGTACGCACCGAACAGGGCCAGCCCGCCCCAGACGTCGGTGCGCAGACCGGAGACGACGACCGCCAGGAACGGCGCGATGGTGCATGACAGCGACGCGGCGGCGTAGCTCGCGCCGAACCCCGCCATCGAGGCGAAGCTCCGTCGCAGCGGCGCCGGCTGGTGGCCCCGGCGACCGGGCAGCGCGAGGCGGGGCAGTCGCAGGGTCCGTCCGGCCAGCATCCAGGCGCCGACGAGGACGAGCACGGTTCCGAGGACGACGGTGAACCACGGCAGCTGAGCCTGCAGCTGGGACGCGACGGGGGCGAGGACGAGGCCGAAGACGAGGAACACCCCCGCGAACCCGGCCGTCATCGCTGCGGTGAGGCTCAACGCCCGACCCACGGCACCGACCCGACCGGTGGCCGCGCCTCCGTCGCTCAAGAGCACCGAGACGTACGCAGGGAGAAGTGCGAACCCGCACGGGTTGACTGCGGCCAGGAGCCCGGCGCCCAGCGCGACGCTCAGCAGGCCGGCGTCCACCTCAGTCGAGCATCTTCTCGACGACGCCGCGCAGCTCGTCCTCGGACAGTGACCCCGAAGCGGTCTCGACACCGTTCTCGTCGACGATCACGTACGTGCTCTGCGCCGTCACGCCGTACTTGCGCCAGACCGCGCCCTCGGTGTCGTCGAGCAGCACGACGTCGGGGGAGACGTCGCCGGCGAACTCCTGGATGGCCTCGGCCTCGTCGAGGGAGCCGACTCCGACGACGTTCACCTGCCCCTTGCGCTCCTCGGCGATGCGGCTGACGTCGTCGATCTGTCCGCGGCAGGTGGGGCACCACGGCGCCCAGAACCACAGCACCGTGGGGGTGCCTTCCAGGGTGGCCCCGTCGAACGGTTCACCAGCCACGGTCGTGGACGTGAACGCCAGGTCCCGACGCTCAACGTCCCCGTCGCCGGCTTCGCTCGACCCGTTCGCGGCTGCGCCGCAACCGGTCAGGACGAGGGACAGCAACGCCACGAGAACGCCGGCCAGGCGTCGTGCCGAGCGTGAGGTCGACCGGTTCAGGTTCATGGGGCTCCGCAGGTGAGGTCGGGCAGGTGAGGTCGGGCAGGCGACGTGGGGGCTGGGCAGAGGTCGGCGACGGGTGGACATGGATGCGACCGTTGCGAGATGTGCTCCGGGAACCCGGTGCGTCACTGCCAGCATTCCCGCCGCCCCCAAGCCCTCCTGACGGGGCGTGTCAGTCGCGACGCAGCAGCACGGCGCTGAACTGCTGGATGGTGCCCCACGGGGTCTCGTGGTCGTCTCCGGCGATGTCGACCAGGGTGAACCCGGGGAACTCCGCGGCGAGGTCGTCGTGGCTGTACCGCACGATGGGCAGCCCGCTGCAGTGCGTGGGACCGTCGGGTCCGAACGTCGCCACGACTGCCCAGCCGCCGGGCTCGACGTGCCGGTCCAGCGCGCTGCGGTAGTCGTCACGCTCGTCCTGCTCGGTGAGGAAGTGGAACACCGCCCGGTCGTGCCACACCGCGAACGTCCGGCCCAGGTCGAGGTCGAGCACGTCGGCCATCGTCAGCACGACGCCGTCGCCCGCCGGTCCCAGGCGGTCGCGGACCGTGCGCAGCGCCGTCTGGGAGAGGTCGATCGCGGTGACGTCGCTGAAACCGCGCTCGACCAGGTGGTCCACGAGCGTCGACCAGCCGGCGCCCACGTCGATGACGCCCTGGTGGCGGTCGACGCCGGTGCGGTCGACGAGGTCGAGGGACAGCTCGGGCACCGACTGCCACCACGAGACGCTGTCGACGTCCTTGCCGTGGTGCACGTCGTCCCAGTAGCTGAGTCGTGCCGCGGCGTCGGCGGGTCGGGTCTCAGGTGACGTCATGGGCGCAGCCTCGCCCGTCACCGCCTGAAGGGCAAGATGGCCTCGCACCCAGGTGTCAAGCCTTCGGCGTGGCGAACAGCCGTCAGTTACCGTCTATGGCGTGACCTCTGCCACACATGTCCCCGCTGACTTCCCTCGCACCAGTCGCACCGTCGACGGCGGCGACATGGACTGCGGCAGCGGGCTGCTGCTCCTCATCACCCGGGCCATGCGCCGCCTCGAGGACGGCCAGTGCCTGGGCATCCGCTCCGCCGAGGCCAGCGTCCTGGACGACCTGCCCGCCTGGGCGGAGATGGTCGGCCACGAGGTCGCCGCCCAGACGGGCGAGTCCGAGGCCGGCCCGTGGTGGTTCGCGGTCCGCAAGGCGGGTGCGGTCCGCTCGGTGTTCAGCCAGGGCTCCCAGACCCCGGTCGGGCACCGGCTGTGGGTGTACACCAACTTCGACTGCAACCTGGCGTGCACCTACTGCTGTGCGGAGTCCTCGCCCCGCGCGGCCGCGCGCCGGGTCGACGTCGCGACGGCCCAGCAGGCGTTCGCCGAGTTCCGCGACCTCGGTGGCCGCGAGATCTTCCTGACCGGCGGCGAGCCGTTCATGCACCCCCAGCTCGGTGAGCTGGTCGACGCCGCCGAGGGCTGCGAACGCACCATCCTGACCAACGCCATGATCTTCGGGCGCGGCACCCGACGCGCGACCCTGGAGGCGCTGGACCGGTCGGTGGTGCTGCAGGTCAGCCTCGACTCCGCCGGACCCGATCTCCACGACGCCCAACGGGGCAAGGGGTCCTGGGCCCGCGCCCTCGACGGCATCGGCCTGGCCCACAGCCTCGGGTTCCGCGTCCGCGTGGCGGCCACCATGTTCGACGAGGACCCCGCAGGCGTCGCCGCGTTGCACGAGCGGCTGGACGCCGAAGGCATCGCCTCAGAGGACCGGGTGATCCGCCCCGTCGCCCTGGAGGGGTTCGCGGAGACCGGCATGCACGTCTCGCTGGAGTCCCTCGAGCCCGAGCCGGTCATCACCGCCGACGGCGCCTGGTGGCACCCGGTCGCGGTGACGAACCCGAACATGCGCATCGCCGATGCCCCGTTGCCGCTGGCAGAGGTCTTCGGTGTCGTGCGCGACATCCTCGAGGTCCAGGGCGCCGCAGCCGCGTCGGGCCGCGAGGTCTTCCGCTGTGCCTGAGCGTCGGAACCCGGTCGCGTGGCTGCTCGCCCCGGCGGTGGACATCGGGGACCGTGCTCGCGACCTCGGCCTGGCGTTCCTGCGGGTGCTCGTCGGGCTGATGTGGCTCTACAACGTCGCGTGGAAGCGAGCGCCCGACTTCGGCTCCGAGGCCGACAACGGGCTGTACCACTTCACCGCCTACGCGGTCTCGCACCCGGTGCTGCCGCCCTTCTCGTGGCTGGTGGAGAACCTCGTCCTGCCGCACATCACCGTCTTCGGCTACGGGGTGCTGATCGCCGAGACGGCGCTGGCCGTGATGCTGCTCACCGGCGCGTACGTCCGGGTGGCAGCCCTGCTCGGCATCGCCCAGTCGGCGGCCATCGCGCTGTCCGTCGCCTTCGCCCCGAACGAGTGGCCCTGGTCGTACTGGCTGATGATCGGCGCCCACGTCGTGCTCCTGTTCGGCACCTCCGGTCGGGCGGCCGCGATCGACGCCGTCCGCGACAGGTCGAGACCCGCCAGGCGGCTCGCCCTCGCCTGGGGCGCGCTCGCGGTCCTCGTCGGCGCCTGGAGCGTCATCGGCAGCCTGCAGGACCCGCTCGCCGCTCGCGGCCCCGGACTCGCCTCGAGCGACCTGTCCCTCAGCCTGGGGCAGTACAACCTCCTCGGCGGCCTCCTGCTCGTCATCGCCGGCGTGCTGCTGCTCGTCGCGGCGCGCGGCACCCGGGTCGCCGGCCTCGTCGCCGCCGCGCTCGGTGTGCTCGGTGCCGTGTCGCTGCACGCGCAGCTCGGCTTCACCGACCCCGTCCTGGGCGGCACCCCGACCTCGGCGGCGTTCATGCTCGCCGTGGCCGCCGTCGCCCTGACCACCGCTCACACCTCCGACCGTCACCCACGAAAGGTCCCCACATGACCTCCATCTCCCGACGTCACCTCCTCCTCGGCGGTGCCGGTCTGGTCGCCCTCACCGCCTGCGGCGGCGGTGGTGGTGAGAGCTCCGGTGCGGCCGCGAGCCGCACCCTGGGCATCTCGGCCATCCCCGACCAGGACCCCGAGCTGCTGAACCGTCTGTACCCGGCGGTCGCCGACCGCTTCGCCACGGCGACCGGCTCGAAGGTGGAGTACAAGGCCGTCACCGACTACGCCGCCGTCGTCCGGGCGTTCCAGCGAGGCGACATCCACCTGGCGTGGATGGGCGGCCTGACCGGAGTCCAGGCCCGAGCCCTGGTCCCCGAGGCCCAGGCGGTCGTGCAGCGCGACATCGACGCGGACTTCCACAGCCTCTTCATCGCCAACAAGCGGGCGGGGCTCCAGCCGTTCACCGACGTCGCCGGGCTGAAGGAGATCGAGGGCAGCTCGCTGACCTTCGGCAGCGAGACCTCCACGTCGGGGCGGCTGATGCCGCAGTACTTCATGCAGCAGGCCGGGGTCGCCGAGAGCGACCTCAAGGGCCCCCCGGCGTACTCCGGTGGCCACGACGCGACCATCGAGGCCGTCGCGAGCGGCGCGTTCGACGTCGGCGCGGTGAACGAGCAGGTCTTCACCGCGACGAAGGAGGCCGGCGAGGTCGACCTCTCCGACGTGGTCGTGCTGTGGCGCACCCCCGGGTACGCCGACTACCACTGGCTGGTGCGACCCGACCTGGACGAGACGTTCGGCAAGGGCACCCTCGACAAGGTCGTCGACCTGCTCCTCGGCCTGGACGTCTCCGAGCCGAAGGACGCCGAGATCCTCGAGCTGTTCGGCGCCGAGAAGTTCATCCCGGCCTCCAACTCCGCGTACGGCGACCTGGAGAAGATCGCCCGGGAGCAGGGACTCCTGAGTTGACGCTCACGGGCGCGCTCGTCTGGGGGCTGCGCGGGGTCGGGCACACCTACGGCGACAGCCGGGTGCTCGATGCCGTCGACCTCGACGTGCGCGCCGGTGAGCGAGTCGCGGTCCTGGGGCCCAGCGGCGCCGGGAAGTCGACCCTCCTGCGCATCGCCAGCGGAGCGCTCGACCCCACCGACGGTGAGGTGTCGCTGTTCGGCGACACCCTCGCCGACCTCGCGCCCCGGACCCGACGGCGCACGCAACGCCGCGTCGGTTCGCTGAGCCAGGACCTGGACCTGATCGAGCAGGTCCGGGTGCTCCACAACGTCAACGCCGGACGCCTGGCGAGCTGGTCGGTGCCCCGGGCCCTGGCGTCGCTGGTCTCGACCCGTCCCGACCAGGTCAGCAGCGGCGCCCTCGAGCAGGTCGGGCTGGGGTGGGCCACCCACGCCCGCACCGAACAGCTCTCCGGTGGCGAACGGCAACGCGTCGCGCTCGCCCGACTCCTCGTCGCCGACGTCGACGCCGTGGTGGCCGACGAGCCGGTCTCCAGCCTCGACCCCACGACGTCGGCCGAGATCCTCCGGTTGCTGTGCGCCAGCACCGGGACCTCCCTGGTCAGCCTCCACCAGCCCGAGCTGGCCAGGGGCCACTTCACTCGCATGGTCGGTCTGCGCGAGGGCCGTGTCTGCCTCGACCTCCCAGCATCCGAGCTCACCGTCGGCCACCTCGACCAGCTGTACGAACGTTCGTGACCAGCCTCCTCGACCGAGCAGGATCGACCCTCCCTCCCCGCGTCCGGTCGCGCAGCGTCGCCGTCACCCGCGCACGCGTCCTGCGCCGACGGTTCACCGCGCTCGTGGTCGTGCTCGGCGTGGTGGCATGGGCGTGGGTGCGGGCTGTGCCTGACGACCGCCCCGCCGTGAACGGCACCGCGCCGCGTCTGCTCGCCGACCTGCTCGCACGGGTGGCCGACCCTCGCCTGGACCTGGACTTCTTGACGCTGGTGGGCCGTGCGACCGCGACGACGCTCGCGTTCGCGGCCCTCGGGACCGCCGCAGCGCTGCTCATCGGTGTGGTCGGAGGTCTCCTGCTCAGCGACGCCGCCTGGACGAGCCGACTGCCGGCGCCGGTGCGAGCGGTACGGCTGGGGGTGCGGGGGGTGCTGGTCGCCTGCCGCTCGGTGCACGAGCTGATCTGGGCGCTGCTGCTCGTCAGCGTGCTCGGGCTCGACCCGCTGGTCGCGGTCCTCGCGCTCGCGATCCCGTTCGGCGCACAGACCGCGCAGGTGTTCGGGGAGACGTTCGACACCGTCGACCAGGGGCTGTACCGCGAGCTGCGCCGCACCGGGACACCGCGCACCTCGGCCGTGGCGTTCGGCCTGGTCCCGGTCGCCTCGCCGGTGCTGCTCTCGTACTCCTTCTACCGCTTCGAGTGCTCGGTCCGCTCCACCGTCCTGCTGGGCTTCGTCGGCGTCGGCGGGCTCGGTCAGGAGCTCGTCGTGAGCCTGCAGTCCCGCAACTGGGAGGAGGTCGGCACCCTGGTCGTCGTCGTGGTCGTCCTCTCGGCCGTGGTCGAGCTGTGGAGCTCCCGCGTCCGCGCGGAGGTGGCTGCGGGCCGCGCCACCCGGCGGTCCCGCCGCACCACCCGAGCCGTGGCCCGTCGGCCCGCCGCGGCTGCGGCGGCCGGGCACGGCTCCGACACGGAGGGGCTCGTCGCCGCTACCACCCCGGCCCTGGCGCCGGTCCCCGCACCGGGCACCGGGCACGCCCCAGCCGGCGCTGCGGGTCCTGGCGATCGCAGCCGGCGCAGCGGTCGCCGACCGTGGACACGTGCGACCGCGTGGGGGCTGGCGCCCGCACTGCTGCTGTCCTGGTGGGCCGCCGAGGTGTCGTTCGCCGGCCTGGTGGACCCGACCACGTGGGAGCTGACCCGGCAGCTGCTCGCCGACGCCGTGCCGCCGGCGCTGCCGGCCGGCGGGGTCGACGGCCTGCTCGACGCCGTCCTGGACACGCTCGCGATGGCCGTGCTGACCATGGCCCTGGCCGTGACGTTGAGCCTGCTGCTGGCGCCGTTGGCGGCACGCGAACGACCTCGGCCCACCGCCCAGGGCACCGTCGCGCGCTCCGTCCGGGGCGTGCTGCGCCAGGTGGCGCGGCTCGTGCTGCTGACGTTGCGGTCCATCCCACCGACCGTGTGGGCCGTGCTCGCGCTGTTCCTGCTCTACCCGGGCGTGCTCCCGGGCGCACTCGCGCTCGGCCTGTACGCCGGAGGCATCCTGGGCCGCCTCGTCGCCGAGGCGTGGGAAGGCCAGGACGACTCCGCGGCCCGAGCCCTCACCCGCGCGGGCGTGCCCCGGTGGCTGGCCGGAGCCGCGGCGACCGTCCCGCCGTCGTTCCGACAGCTCGTGACGTACACGCTGTACCGCTTCGAGGTGAGCGTGCGCGACACCACGGTCGTCGGCGTCGTCGGTGCCGCAGGTCTCGGTCGCCTGCTCGCGGAGGCACTCGCCTCGTTCCGGTTCCCGGTTCTCGCGACCCTGCTGCTCGCCTCCTTCGCCCTCAGCGCCGCCGTGGAGCTGACCAGCAAACGCGTGCGCCGGGTGTTGAGCAGCTGACGGCCGACCACACGACGCTTCGAGACCCCGTCACCCCCGGCACGGTCAGGATCGCCTCCACGGGTCGAAGAAGGAAGCTCTGGCCAGTGCCGTTCACCCGAGCTGGGTCGGCGCGTGACGTGCCGGCTGGTGCGGGGCGGGGGCGGCGGGATCGCGGTCGGTCGTGGCCTCGTGCGTGGGCGTCCGCCTGACGGCCGCGACCAGCGCCACCAGCAGCACGAGGCTGATGGTGGCGGTGGTCGCCTCAAGGGTGACCCCGGCGATGAACAGCGGGAGCAGCGCCGTGCCGCCAGCCGAGCCCAGGGCTCGTCCCGCCGTGGCCCGGGCGAGGGCACCGGTCACGTGCCCGGGGTGGTGACGGGCAGCAGCTGCGTCGAGCAGGCCCTCGAGGGCCGTCATGAAGAGCCCGGACAGCAGCTGCGCGACGCACATCAGCGCGACGTGGGCAGGCGCGAGGATCCACCCCACGACCATGCCGAGAGCGCACGCGATCCACAGGCCGAGGTGGTCGGCGCGGTGCTCCGGGATGCGTCGGGTCAGGGCCGGAGCGGCCAGCGATCCGAGGGTGAACGCGATCGCAGCCGGCGCGACCGCCACCCGTCCGTGCAGGTCCGCAGCCAGCGCGACCGCGAGCAGGGTGGGGGCCGAGGCGAGGAACATCAGGACGCTTCCGCCCAGCGTGGGTGCCGAGACCCCCACCCGGCGACGGTCGGGCCCGCGCACGCGCCGGCCGCCCGGAGCGATGGACGAGCCACCCGCCACGACGACCGTGGGCACCAGGGCCAGCACGTAGGCGACCACCACGGCGAGCAGGACCGAGTCGGGCGAGACGCCGCCGCGAGCCGGGAGGAACGCGCCCACGGCGACCCCCGCCGCTTCGACGGCGGCGACGATCGAGCCGTACCAGGTCAGGGCCGTCGGACCGTTGCTGACGGACGCCACCTCGGCCCGCATGCCGGCGTACCCGGTCCAGGCCGTCACGTTCATGGTGGCGATGCACAGGGCGAGCAGCCACACCGGGGCGTCGGTCAGGAGCAGCGCGAAGACGCCGACGCGCAGGACTGCCTCCGCGGCAGCAGCGACGCGCAGGAGGTGCCGGCCGCTGAGCAGCGACGCCAGCCACCCCGCCACGGGCGCGGACAGCGCCACGCCGGTGAGCATCGCCGCGCTGCACAACCCGGCGGCGGCGAGCCCGTACGACGCGACCACCTGCAGCATCAGCACGGTCCAGGCCACCGACAGGAACAGCGAGTCCACCAGGCCGGCGCCCATCAACCAGAGCAACCGACGGCGTGCCGCCGAGGGGTGCACTAGCTGTCGAGGAAGAAGGGTCGCGGTGGCGGGAAGCCGTTGAAGTGGGAGGCGTAGCTCAACGTGTAGGCGCCCGCGGAGGCGATGAAGACCCGGTCGCCCTCCGCCATGGTGGAGGGCAACGGTGCGCCGTGGAACATGGTGTCGGCGCTGTCGCAGGTGGGACCCGTGATCGTGAACGGCACGTGCGCGACCTGCCCGTGGTCGTCGCGCGAGGTCCAGAGGGGGTAGCGCCACTGGCCCACGGTCTGGTGGGTCTCGATGAGTCCGTGGTAGGCGCCCACGTCGAGGTACAGCCAGTCCTCACCCGCACGTTGCTCGCGACCCAGGACGGTGGCGACCATGACTGCGGTCTCGGCGACCATGTGGCGGCCGGGCTCGGCCGCGATGAGCGACGGCTGGTAGGGCAGCAGCTCGCTCAGGGCGCGGTTGACGACGTCGCCGATCTCGGCGATCGACGGCACCGGGTCGTCGTAGCGGGCGGGGAAGCCGCCGCCGAGGTCGAGCATCGTGATCTGGATGCCGTCGGTGCTGAGCTGTCGCATCAACCGACCCATCGAGGCGATGGCCTGGACCCAGGCCGACGTCGCCCCGCACTGCGACCCGACGTGGAAGGTGAGGCCGTAGGGCTGCAGCCCGAGCTCCCGGGCAGCCAGGAGCAGCGTCCGGGCGGCGTGGGCCTCCGCGCCGAACTTGCGCGACAACGGGAAGACGCTGCCGCTGTCGTCGACCCGGACCCGGACGTAGACGGCGCTTCCGGGGGCGCAGCGCGCGATCTTGCGCAGCTCGCCCATCGAGTCGACCGCGAACCGCCACACCCCGGCCTCGGCCGCCCCCGCCACGTGGGAGGCGGGCTTCACGGTGTTGCTGTAGAGCACCCCCGCGGGGTCGACGCCCAGGTCCTGGAGCATGCGCAGCTCGCCCAGCGAGGCGACCTCGAAGCCGGCGCCCTGCTCCGCGACCGTGCCGAGCACCTCCGGGGCCGAGTTGCACTTGACCGCGTAGAACGGCCTCACGCGGGGCATGGCGGCGGTGAAGCGCCGCAGTCGCTCGGCAAGGACCGACAGGTCCGTGGCCAGGAACGGGGTCGGCACGTCGAGGGCGCTCAGGATGCGTGGGTGGAGCGTGGTCGGCCAGCTGCTCGGCAGGGCCAGGGGCTGGCGCACCTGGGCAGCCAGTGATGAGGTCATCGGGGATGCTCTCCTCGCACTGGTCGGGGCAGATGTGCCCGCGTGGGGGCCGGTCTGCCACCTCCACACACGGTCGCCCAGCATTATTGCCAGCGCGGATGCTGCATTTCTCGAGATTCGTCAGATTATCGCTCGGCATCGGGCTATACCAGACCTATGGCGACACAACGCCCAGCCTTTGCCTGGCCGCCGAGGCCGGTGACCGCGGTGCTGGTGACGGCCGCACTCCTGGGGCTGGCCATGGTCGTGCTCGCAGCGACACCTGCCGCCCAACCGCTCTCCAACGTCGTCCTCGTGGGCGCCGCCTTCCTGGCCGGTGGCGCGGCCTGGCACCGCGCCCGTCGCCATCAGGGCTCCGTCGCGAGGTTCTGGTGGCTCCTGGGCGCCGCGGCCCTGTCGTGGTCGGTGGGCCAGATGGTGTGGACCTACTACGAGTCGGTGCAGGGCGAGGAGGTCCCGTTCCCGTCGCTGGCCGACGTGGGGTACCTGGGACTGCCGCCGCTCGCCGCAGCGGCGCTGCTGTCGCTGCCCCTGGCGGCCCCGAGCCTGGCCGGCCGGGTGCGCACCCTCCTGGACGGGCTGATGGTGGCGGCCTCGCTGCTCCTGTGCAGCTGGATCATCGTGCTCGGCCCGGTGTTCCGGGCAGGGGCCGACTCGGTCGCGGTGCAGCTGATCTCGCTGGCCTACCCGATCGGTGACGTCATCGTCATCACTCTCGTCCTGTACACCTGGCTGCGAGCACGCCACCTGCACCGACGCCTGCCGGTGTCGCTCCCGTGGGTCGGCAGCGGCCTGCTCGCGTTCGCGATCGCCGACTCGGGCTTCGTCTACCTGACGACCGTCGGCGCGTACAGCTCGGGGAGCCTCATCGACCTCGGCTGGTTCGCCGGGTTCGTGCTGGTGCTGGTGGCGGCCCTGTGGCCGGCACCGGAGGTCGTGGAGGAGGAGGCCGGGCCGTACCCGGCCGGTCGACCACTGGGGAACCTGCTCCCCTACGGCGCGGTGACGGTGGCCCTGCTGACCTCGGTCGTCGAGATGGTGCGCACCGGGCAGGCCGATGCCACCGTCTGGTGGATCCGCACGATCATCATGGTCCTGCTCGTGGCGCGTCAGGTGCTGACCATGCGGGAGAACCAGGCACTGACCGACCACCTCGAGCACCGGGTCGAGCAGCGCACGGCCGAGCTCCGGGAGAGCCGCAACCTCCTGGTGGCGGGGCTGCAGAAGGAAGCGGACGCGGTACGACGCCTGGAGGGGCTCGATCGCGCCAAGGACGAGTGGGTGGCGACGGTCAGTCACGAGCTGAGGACACCGATCACGAGCATCAAGGGCTACGTCGAGCTGCTGATCGACGAGCACGCGGACGACCCCGATCCGACGCTCACCGAGATGCTCCTGACCGTGCAGCGCAACGGTGACCGGCTGGCGTCCCTGGCCGAGAACCTCCTCGCCGTCGCCCGACTGGACTCCGGCGAGCTCGACCTGGATCTCAAGCCGGTGGACCTGGGCGAGGTCGTGGGGCGGATCGAGGCCGCTCTGCGCCCCGTCATCAGCGACCGCGACCTCGACGTCCGGTACCTCGTCCCCGGAGAACCGGTCCTGACCGACGGGGACGTGGGCTACCTGGAACGGGTCCTGTTCAACTTGATGAGCAACGCCCTCAAGTTCACCGAGGACGGTGGCTCGGTCTGCTGCAGCCTGACCAGGGACGGTGACCGCGCCGTCCTGGAGGTCGCCGACACCGGCATCGGGATCCCCCTCGCGGAGCAGGACCACCTGTTCACCCGCTTCTTCCGGTCCTCGACCGCCCAGCAGCAGGCCATCCAGGGCACCGGACTGGGACTGGCCATCGCCTCGTCGATCGTGGCGCGCCACGGGGGGGAGATCGACGTCTCCTCGGAGCCGTCGCGCGGGACCAAGGTCAGGGTGGTGCTCCCGTCCACCACCCCGGACGTCGTGCGCTCCGCGCGGCACGAGGTGGTCTCCTCCTGACCGGACGGCAAGGTCGTCACGCTCGCCCGGTCAGCCGGGTCGTACGCCTGGCCCGACCGGCGTGCTCGCTCGGGGAGCCCGGCTTCAGCTCCTCGCCCGCGCCCCCGAGGTGAGCTCGGCGAGCGCCAGCGCGATCAGCGGCTGCCGCGAGCTGCCGCGGCGTACGCCGGTGAGGATGTGGCGCGACGGTGCCGGGGTGCCCCGCAGCGGGATCCGGACCACGGGGTAGCCCGTCGGCAGGTGGGCCAGGCGCGGGATGAGGGCGACCCCCAGACCGGCGGCCACCAGCGCCGCGCCGGTGTCCCACTCCGCGGCGACGTGCTCGGCCGCGGGGGAGAAGCCCGCGGCGACGCACGCCGCCTGGAGCAGCTGGTGGTAGGGCCGCCCCGGTCGGTCCATGATCCAGGTCTCCTGCGCCAGGTCGCCCAGCAGGACGGTGTCCTCCGCGGCGAGCCGGTGCGTCGTGGCCACCAGCAGGTCGAGGGGGTCCTCCAGTAGGTGGTGCTGCTCGAAGCGGGGGTCGGTGCTGGCCGGGACCGCCGAGGTCGCCACCACCACCGCCACGTCGGCCTCGTCGGCCAGCAGCAGGTCGAAGCACTCCTCGGGGTCGGCCTCGATGATGCGCACCCGGCAGCGGGGCTGGGCGGCCCGGACGGCCACCGCCACCTGGGGCAGCAGCGACGAGGCGGCCGTGGAGAAGCCGCACAGCCGCAGCGTCCCGCTCCGGCCGAGGTCGGCCGCGCCGACGTCGGCGCGCACCTCCTCCCACGCGGTGAACAGGTCGTCCGCGCGCTCGACCAGGACCCGCGCAGCGGGGGTCAGCCGGATCCGGCGACCGTCCTGCACGACCAGCTCCACGCCGAGGTCCCTGCTCAGCGAGCGCAGCTGCTGCGAGACCGCCGAGGGCGTGTAGTGCAGCGCCTCCGCGGCGCCGGTGACGGTGCCGCACGCGGCTACCATCCGGAGCACCTGCAGGCGGCGATCGATCATGCAGGGATTGTGCACGAACGGGTGCAGTTTCCCGGCCTGGTCGCCGGGGCCCCGCGGCTCGCAGACTGGCGACGTGCCGTCCCACGACCCGTTGCTCCAGCCGTTCCGGCTCAAGCACCTGACGCTGCGCAACCGCGTGGTCAGCACCTCGCACGAGCCGGCGTACGCCGAGGACGGCATGCCCAAGGACCGCTACCGGCTCTACCACCGGGAGAAGGCGGTCGGCGGGGTCGGGCTGACCATGATCGGCGGGTCGGCGGTGGTGTCGCCGGACAGCCCGCCGGCGTTCGGCAACCTGCTGCTCTACCGCGACGAGATCGTGCCGTGGCTGCAGCGCCTGGCCGACGACGTCCACGAGGCCGGCGCCGCGGTGATGTGCCAGGTGACCCACCTGGGTCGGCGCACGAGCAACTTCACCGGCGACTGGCTGCCCCTGGTCTACCCCTCGCCGCTGCGCGAGCCCGCGCACCGCAGCTTCCCCAAGGTCGCCGAGACCTGGGACCTGGACCGGATCGTCGCGGACTACGCGGCCGCGGCCCAGCGCTGCCAGGCGGCCGGCCTCGACGGCATCGAGCTGCAGTCCTACGGCCACCTCTTCGACGCCTTCCACTCCCCGGCCACCAACCGCCGCGAGGACGAGCTCGGCGGGTCGCTCGAGGCCCGCACCGCGTTCCCGCGCCGGGTCGTGCAGGCGGTGCGTGCGGCGGTCGGGCCCGACTTCGTGGTGGGGCTGCGGATGTCGATGGACGAGGACTCCGCCGACGGACTGGGGCGCGCGGAGGCGCTGCTCGCGCTGGAGCAGTACGTCGGGGACGGCATCGACTTCCTCAGCGTCATCCGCGGCACCATCGAGAGCGACGCGACGCTGGCCCGGGTGATCCCCTCGATGGGCACGCCCTCGGCGCCCTTCCTCGACTTCGCCGGCGAGGTCCGGCGGGCGGTCCGCGTGCCGGTGATGCACGCCTCGCGCATCTCCGACGTCGCGACCGCCCGGTACGCCGTCCGCGAGGGGCTCGTCGACCTGGTCGGCATGACCCGCCCGCAGATGGCCGACCCGCACCTGGTCGCCAAGGTCGCCGCCGGCGAGGAGGACCGGATCCGGCCCTGCGTCGGGGCCAACTACTGCCTGGACGCGATCTACCAGTCCGGCGACGCCAAGTGCGTCCACAACGCGGCGACCGGTCGCGAGCAGACGCTGCTGCACGTCCAGCCGACCGCTCCGCGACGGCGCCGGGCCGTGGTCGTCGGCGCCGGGCCGGCCGGCCTCGAGGCGGCCCGCGTGCTCGGCGAGCGGGGCCACGCGGTGGTGCTGCTCGAGGCGGCCGACCACCCGGGCGGCCAGGTGCGGCTCGCCTCGGCCTCGGCCCGGCGGCGCGACCTCATCGGCATCGTCGACTGGCGGGTCTCGGAGGCCAAGCACCACGGCGTGGACCTGCGCTACGGCACCTGGGCCGACGCGGCCACGGTGCTCGCCGAGGAGCCCGACGTGGTGGTCGTGGCCACGGGCGGCCTGCCGAACCCGACCTTCGGCGGCGAGGGCGAGCACCTCGTGCTCGACACCTGGGACGTGATGTCCGGGGCGGTCCACCCCCAGGGACGGGTGCTGGTCTACGACGACCACGGCGCCGAGCCCGCCCTCGACGCGGCCGAGCTGCTGGCGGTCCGGGGCGCTCGGGTCGAGCTGGTGACGCCCGAGCGGATGCTGGCCCCCGACGTCGGCAGCATGAACTCCCCGGCGTACCTCCGGGCCTTCGCCGAGCACGACGTCACGCTCACCCTGGCCCGCCGGCTGGTCGGCGTACGCCGGGACGGTGGTGGCCTGGTCGCGCGCCTGGGCAGCGACTACAGCGACCTGGTGCTCGAGCGGCGCGTCGACCACGTCGTCGTCGAGCACGGCACGCTGCCCAACGACGAGCTCTACCACGAGCTGGTGCCGCTCTCCTCCAACGGCGGCGCGGTCGACCACCCGGCCCTGCTCGCCGTCCGGCCGCAGCCCGCCGCGACCGGCGGGGGCGGGTCGTTCGAGCTGTACCGGATCGGCGACGCCGTCGCCAGCCGCAACATCCACGCCGCGGTGTACGACGCGCTGCGGCTCTGCTCGGCCGTCTGAGCACCACCGAGAGGAGCACCCGATGACCACCGCGAGCATCCCCACCCACGCCCGGGCGACCGGGACCGACCGGACCGGCGGGACCGACCTGGCCGCCCTGGTGGCGCGCCGCGAGGCCGGCCGGCCGCTGGAGGGGGCGCTCTACACCAGCCCGGCGGTCTTCGACGCCGACGTGGCGGGCGTGCTGTCGCACACCTGGCTGTTCGTGGCGACCGAGGCCGAGCTGCGCGAGCCCGGCGACTTCCTCACCGTCGAGGTGGGGCAGCTTCTCGGTGATCCTGCTGCGCGACGACGACGAGGTGGTGCGCGCGCTTCCACAACGTGTGCCGTCACCGCGGCGCCCGCATCCTGGCCGAGCGGGCCGGCTCGGTCGGCAACATCGTGTGCGGCTACCACCGCTGGACCTACGCCACCGACGGTGCGCTGCTGCACGCCGGCGACCAGCCGCCCGGCTTCGACAAGAGCTGCTTCGGGCTGCGGGCGGTGCACCTGCGCCTGGTCGCGGGCCTGGTCTTCGTCTGCCTGGCTGCCGAGCCGCCGACCGACTTCGACGAGGTCGTCGCCACCGTCACGCCGTACCTGCTGCCCCACCAGCTGCACCGCACCAAGGTCGCCGCCCAGGTCGACCTGGTCGAGGAGGCCAACTGGAAGCTGGTGATGGAGAACAACCGGGAGTGCTACCACTGCGAGAGCGGCCACCCCGAGCTGGTGCGCACCTTCTTCCCCACCTACGGGTACGCCGAGGACGCGATCCCCGCGCGGCTGCGGCCCGCCCACGAGCGCTACCTGCACGCCGAGGCCGAGCTGGAGCAGGCCTGCGAGGAGCGGGGGATGCCCTACCGCGCGGTCGAGGAGCTCGAGGACCGGGTCTCGGCCTACCGGGTGCAGCGCGAGGCGCTCGACGGCGCCGGCGAGTCCTACACCCTCGACGGCCGGTCGGCGAGCCGGCGGCTGCTGGGCGACCTCGACAGCCCACGGCTGGGTCGGCTGTCGCTGCACACGCAGCCCAACGCGTGGTTCCACTTCCTGGCCGACCACGCCGTGACGTTCAGCGTGCTGCCGCTCTCGGCCGACCGGACGCTGGTGCGCACCACCTGGCTGGTGCACGAGGACGCCGAGGAGGGCGTCGACTACGACGTGGCCGACCTGACCCACGTGTGGCGCGAGACCAACGAGCAGGACAGCGTGTTCTGCGAGCGGGCGCAGCTCGGCGTCAGCAGCCCGGGGTACCTGCCCGGTCCCTACTCCGCCAGCGAGTACCAGGTCGACGCCTTCACCACCTGGTACCTCGACCGCGTCCGCGAGCACCTCGCCCGATGACCGCCACGATCTCCGGCCCCGGGACCCCCGTCGTCACCGACACCGTCGCGGGCACGCTGGTGTGCACCGCCGTCGAGGACGTCACCCACGACGTCCGCAGCTTCGTGCTCCGGCCCGCGGTGCCCACGGCGTACCGCTTCGACCCGGGCCAGCACCTCACCGTGACCGTGCCGGTGGACGGCGAGCAGCTGAGCCGGTGCTACACCATCGCCTCCTCGCCGCGACGGCCCGAGGAGCTGACCATCACCGTCAAGCGGGTGCCCGGCGGACCGGTGTCGGGCTGGCTCCACGACCGGCTCCGCGTCGGCGACGCCGTGGTCGTCGACGGGCCGCTCGGGGTGTTCAGCACCGCGCACCACCCGGCCTCGCGCTACCTGTTCCTCTCCGCGGGCAGCGGCATCACGCCGCTGATGTCGATGCTGCGCACGATCCACGCCGACCGCGAGGACGTCGACGTGGTGTTCGTGCACCACGCCCGCACGCCGGCCGACATCGTCTTCCGCGACGAGCTGCGCGCCATCGAGGCCGACCACCCGGGCGTGCGCGTCGTCGTGGTCTGCGAGACCGACGCCGCGGACGAGCCGTGGACCGGCCCGCGCGGCCGGGTCGGCCTGGCCCAGCTGCGCGACGCCGCCCCCGACCTGGCGGGCCGCGAGGTCTTCACCTGCGGGCCGGCGCCCTACATGGCGGCCGTGCGCGAGCTGCTCGCCGAGGCCGGTGCCGCGCCCGAGCGGTGCCACGAGGAGTCGTTCGTGCTGGCCGCACCGCCGCCGGCGGCGACCGGCCCGGCCGCTGCGGCTGCCGGCCCGGCGTACGCCGTGGAGCTGCGGCGCAGCGGTCGCTCCTTCCGCTGCGACCCGGACACCCCGCTGCTCGCCGCCGCCGCGGCCGCCGGCATCACGCTGCCCTCGTCGTGCCAGGAGGGCGTGTGCGGCACCTGCAAGACGCAGGTCCTCGAGGGCCGGGTCGACATGGACCACCAGGGCGGCATCCGTCCCCGCGAGGTCGCGCAGGGCCAGGTGCTGCTGTGCTGCTCGACGCCCACCGAGGACGTCGTCCTCGACGCCTGAGCGGGTGGCGGTCGCCGTCCCCGGACGTGCGGGCCCCGGCGTACGGCGGGTCGCGTGCCCGTCGCCGGGGAGGCCCGGCCCGACCGGTGCGCACGCACCAGACCGGATGGCACGCGCGGGCCTGGCGCTGCCGGCCCGGGTGCGGCACCGTGAGGAGGTGACCTCGACGACTCCCGAGCCGACCGCGACCCTGGCACCCCCCGTGCGGGTGCTGGTCGTCGACGACGACCCGGAGCTGCGTGAGCTCTACCGGCACGCCCTCGGCGGCACCGCCGGCTTCGAGGTGGTGGCGCAGGCTGCGGACGGGCTCGACGGCGTGGCCGCCGCGCGCCGCCACGCCCCGGACCTGGTGCTGCTCGACCTGATGATGCCGGTGATGGACGGGCTGGTCGCGCTGCCGCTGATCCGCGAGGCCAGCCCCGGCAGCCGGGTCGTCGTCATCAGCAGCCTGCCGCCGGGCGGGGTCGCTGCCGCGGCGCTCGACGCGGGGGCCGACGCGTTCGTGCCCAAGGGCCAGCCGCTCGGCGCGCTGGTGTCCCAGGTCCGGGACGTCGCGCACCGCTGAGCGGTTCAGCGACCTCCGTCGGCCGCGGCCAGCTCGAGCGCCCGCACCGCCATCGGCAGTGCCGCGGCGCGGTCCGCGGCCACCAGCCCCACGCGGGTACGCCGGTCCAGCAGGTCGTCGACGTCGGCGGCGCCCTCGTGGGTGACGCCGAAGACGAGCTCGGCCAGCGTCACGCCCCGGGGACCGGGGGCGACCAGCTCGGCCTCGCCCAGCCCGGTCACCTCGACCGCGTCGGCCACCACGAGGTCGGCCTCGGTGCCGAACCGGCGCACCAGCCGGGGCGGGCCTGCGAGCCGTGCCAGCTCCGCGCGGGGTGCCGCACCGAGCAGGGGCAGCGACCGGGTCCGGCACGGCGCGGTCGTCAGCCCGACCGCGTCGACGGCGTCCTCGGCCATCCGCCGGTACGTCGTGAGCTTGCCGCCGACCACCGTGACGACACCGCTCGGCGAGGTCAGCACCGCGTGCCGTCGCGACAGGTCGGCGGTGGCGCCGTCGGCGTCGAGCAGGGGTCGTAGGCCGGCGTAGGTCCCGACGACGTCGCTGCGCCGCACCGGCTCCTCGAGCGCCGAGCCGACCACGTCGAGCAGGAACCCGACCTCGCCCTCGGTGCCCTGGGGCACGTCGGGCACCTCGCCGTCGGTCTCCTCGTCGGTCAGGCCGACGAAGACCGTGCCGTCCGGCTGCGGCAGCGCGAACACGAACCGGCTGGTCGTGCCCGGCACCGGCACGGTGAGGGCCGAGGAGAGGCCCGGGAGCGAGTCGGACCGGAGCACCAGGTGGGTCCCGCGCGAGGGCTTGAGCCGGACGTCGGGGCTCACCGTGCCGGCCCACACGCCGGTCGCGTTGACGACGCCGCGCGCCGCCACCTCGTGGGTGGCGCCGGTCAGCTCGTCGCGCAGCGTGGCGCCGCGGCCGGTCGCGGCCACCACCCGGGCCCGGGTGCGCACCTGCGCGCCGAGCCCTGCGGCCGTGCGGGCCAGGCAGGTGACCAGCCGGGCGTCGTCCTCGAGCTGGCCGTCCCAGCCGAGCAGCCCGCCGCGCAGCCCGGAGCGGCGCAGCACCGGCGCGAGCGCCAGGGCCTGGTCGCGCGAGACGCGACGGGCGCGGGGGAGGGTGGCAGGGCTGGTGCCGGCTGCGGCCCGCAGCGCGTCGCCCGCACGGAGCCCCGCCGAGGCCAGCACCGCCTGCGGCGTGGAGACGCTGCCCGTCAGGGGCAGCAGCATCGGCAGCGCACGGGTCAGGTGGGGGGCGGTGGTCTCCATCAGCACGCCGCGCTCGACGGCGCTCTCGTGGGCGACGCCGAGCTGCCCGTGGGCGAGGTAGCGCAGCCCCCCGTGGACGAGCTTGCTCGACCACCGCGACGTGCCGAAGGCGAGGTCGTGCGCGTCGACCGCCAGCACGGACAGGCCGCGTGCGGCGGCGTCGAGCGCGACCCCGGCACCGGTCACGCCGAGGCCGACCACCAGCAGGTCGACCGTGCGGGGGAGGTCGGCCAGCCCGGCACGGACACGGGCACCTGCGCGGTCCACGGGGCTGCTCACCGGGGCGCCTGCGGTCGGAGGTAGCCGTGGACGAGGACGGCCAGCTCGGCGTCGAGGTCGGCGGTGGTCAGGCCGTCGGTGGTCATGGTCGTGGCCGACAGCGCGAAGCCGTGGGCGGCCAGGACCAGGGACCGCGCCAGCAGCACCGGGTCGCCGCTCCGGACCTCGCCGACGGCCTGCCCCTCGGCGATCCGCGAGGCCACCAGGTCCAGGACGAGGTCCTGCGACCGGCCGCGGCGGTCGATCAGGTACGGCAGCAGCTGCTCGGGGTCGACGTCGACGATCCGGCGGAACAGCCGGTTGCCGCGCAGCGCCTGCACGGCGGCGCAGAGGCGGCGGGCGATCCCCTGCGCCGCGTCGGTCGCGTCGTCGTCGGCGGCCTCCACCACCGGGTCGACCTCGGCGACCCACTCGCGGGTCATCAGCTCGGCCAGCAGCGTCTGCATGTCCGGGAAGGCGCGGTAGACCGTCATCCGCGACACCCCGGCCCGGCGGGCCACGTCGGTGAGCGTGGCGCGTCGCAGCCCGACGGTGAGGATCACGTCGTGGGCGGCGTCCAGCACGCGATCTATGTTACGAACAGACGCCATGTGTCACACTGTAACGCATGACACGTGAGATGCACCCGCAGCGCTGGGGCGACGCCCGGAGGGCCGGCCCCCTGCCCGCGGCCACGCAGGCCCTGGTCGACCACGCCTTCGGGGCACGGCCCACGCCTGCCGTGGCGGAGGTCGTGCTGCCGGCCCCGGGCCTGCCCGAGGAGCTGCTCGTCGCGCTGCGCGAGGTCGTCGGGACCGCGCACGTGCACACCGACGACGCCACCCGCCGGTTGCGCACCCGCGGCAAGTCCACCCCCGACCTGCTGCGCGCCCGGGCCGGCGACCTCTCTGACGCCCCCGACGCCGTGGTGCGCCCGGGGTCCCACGAAGAGGTCGTGGCCGTGCTCGCCTGGGCGCAGCGGCACCACGTCGTCGTGGTCCCGTTCGGCGGCGGCACCTCGGTCACCGGAGGACTGGTCGCCACCCGGGAGGGGTACGCCGGCCTGGTCAGCCTCGACCTGCTGCGGCTCGACCGGCTGCTCGAGGTCGACGCCACCTCGATGACCGCGACCCTGCAGGCGGGGGTCCGCGGTCCCGACGCCGAGGCCGCCCTGGCCGCGCACGGCCTCACCCTCGGCCACTTCCCGCAGTCCTTCGAGCACGCCAGCATCGGCGGCTTCGCGGCCACCCGGAGCAGCGGGCAGAACAGCGCGGGCTTCGGCCGCTTCGACCAGATGGTCGTCGGGCTCCGCGCGGCCACCCCGGTCGGCGAGATCGTGGCCGGGTCGGCGCCCGCTGGCGCCGCGGGCCCGGACCTGCGGCAGCTGCTGCTCGGCTCGGAGGGCACCCTGGGGGTGATCACCGAGGTGACGGTCCGGGTCCGCGAGGCGCCGGCCGAGAAGGTCCACGAGGCGTGGCGGTTCGACTCCTTCGCCGCGGGCCAGGCCGCGATGCGTCACCTCGCCCAGCACCAGCTGCTGCCGACGATCCTGCGGCTCTCCGACGAGACCGAGTCGGCGCTCAACCTGGCCAGCCAGTCCGACGTGGGCGGCGACCCCGCCGGCGGCTGCCTGATGGTCGTCGGCCACGAGGGCGCCGCGGTGGCCCGCCGGCGCGCGGAGGTGGCCGAGGCGCTGAGCGCGCTCGGCGGGACGCCGCTGGGCGAGGAGCGCGGCCGGCACTGGTACGACGGCCGCTTCGCCGCGCCGTACCTGCGCGACTCGATGCTCGACGCCGGCGTCCTGGTGGAGACCCTCGAGACGGCGACGTTCTGGAGCGGTGCCGAGCAGCTGCGCGCCGACGTCACGACCGCCCTGGAGACGGCGCTGGGGGAGGGCACGCTGGTGCTGTGCCACGTCTCCCACGTCTACGAGACCGGCTGCTCGCTCTACTTCACCGTCGCCGCCCGCCAGGGCGAGGACCCGCTCGGCCGCTGGCTGTCGGCCAAGGCGGCGGCGTCCGACGCGATCGTCGCGGCCGGCGCCACCATCACCCACCACCACGCCGTGGGCACCGACCACCGCCCCTGGCTGGCCCGGGAGATCGGCCCGGTCGGGGTGAGCATCCTGCGCGCCGTCAAGGCCGCCGTCGACCCCAGCGGGATCCTCAACCCGGGCGTCCTGGTCCCGTGAGGTCGTCCAGGGCTCACGCCCGGAGCGGCACGCCCTTGCGCCAGGCGCTGTAGGACGTGAGCCGCTGGGCCTCGGGCCGGGCCAGCCACGGCCACGGGTGGAGCGCGGCGACGTCGACCGAGGCGGAGCGGCGCACGAAGCCGGGGACCGGCGCGAAGGTGGTGGCGACCGGGGTGCCGGCGAGCTCCTCGGGCACCCGGCCCAGGCGCACGTCGACCTCCCGGCGCTCGGCCAGGTCGGCGAGGCACTCGGTGAGGAACACCAGCCGCTTGCCGGAGAGCCGCAGCGAGCGCAGCAGCGGCTCGTCGTACACGAAGACGACCGGCAGGTCGGGGTGGGCGGCCAGGGCGGGGTCGGCGTCGCCCAGCGACTCGGCCGTCAGCCACACCGCGGCCGGCTCGCCCTCGAGGACCGGCTCCGCCGGACCCGCGCCGGGACCCGCGGCGGGGGCGCCCGGCCGCGGCGCGCCACCGGTGGCGGGGCCGCGCTCGGCGTCGGGCCAGCCCTGGACCGGGCAGGCGTCGCGGAGCGCGCAGGAGCGGCACAGCTGCGGCGCGCGCTTCTCGACCTGCCAGCGGCTGAACCCGTAGGGCTTGCCCGTCCCCGTCCCGACCGTCCACTGCCAGCCCAGCCGGTTGGCGGCGCGCGAGCCGTCGAGCAGGTGGCGGAAGAAGTCGTCCTCGCCCGCGCGCCAGTCGCGGCCGTGGCGCACCGTCCAGTGCGAGGCCCACCACATCCGGGTCTGGTTGACCAGCCAGCCCTCGCCCTCCAGCTGCTCGCGCAGCCAGGTGGTGCAGGCCATGTCGTCGTCCCACGGGGCGGGATCCACCGGGCCCGTCGGGTGCGGCGGCTCGTGGCGCAGCGGCGCGGCCAGCCCGTCCGCGGTGCGGGCGTAGAGGTGGCGCGCGAACTCCTGCCACAGCAGCTCGTCGCGGTAGCGCCGGCGATCCCCCGGTGCCGCGCCGGCCACGGCGGCCCAGACCTCGGGCAGGCTCACCAGCCCGTGACGGACGTACGGCGACAGCCGGGTCGCCCCCCGCCGCTGCTCCGGCAGCACCGTCGAGCGCGACCGGGCGTAGCCGGTCACGTCCAGGGTCGCCAGCGCGGTGTCGGCCGCGGCCTGGCCGCCGCGGTGCCCGCCGGGGCGCACGCCGTCGGGCCCCTCCAGGGTCAGGTGGCCGAGGTGCGCGCCGACCCAGGCCAGCACCGCCCCGGTGTCGTCGACGTCCGGCAGCGGGGGGAGGGAGGGCACGCCACCAGCGTGCCAGCGGCCCCCAGGCTCAGTCGGACACCGCGGGGTCGAGGAGGTGGTCGGGCAGCGCGGGGTCGAGGAAGTGGTCGGGCACGTCGACCGCGACCTGGCGGGGGAAGCGCGAGGTGCGCTCGACCTCGTTGAGGTCGAGGTGGTTGCGCATGTAGAGCTGCCGCCCGTCGTACGGCGGGTTGTACTCCCACGGCGTGACCGTGCCCTGGCGCAGCGCGTGCCCGATCAGCCGGCGACGCGCCTGGTCGGCGAGGACGTCGGCGTGGACGGCGTCGAGGTCCCAGCGGCGCTCGACCTCGCGCCGCAGCTCGCGCACGCGGGTGTCCCAGTCGGGGTCGGCGGCCAGGTTGACCCGCTCGTCGGGGTCGGCGGCGAGGTCGTAGAGCTGGTCGGGGTCGACGGGGGAGTGGACGAACTTCAGGTCGCCGCGGCGGATCATCACGATCGGCGCGACGGCACCCTCGCCCATGTACTCCCCGACGACCTCGCGCTCGACCGGCTCCGACCGGGTCCCGGCCGGGTCGCGGCACAGGTCGAGCAGCGAGCGGCCCGGCAGGTCGTCGAGGTGGTCCGCGACGCCGTCGCCGACGAGGTCGGTCAGCGTGGGCAGCACGTCGACCAGCGAGACCGGGGCGGCGACGCGGCCGGGGGCGAAGCGGGTCGGGCTGTTCACGATCAGCGGCACGCGCGAGGAGCCCTCGAAGAAGTTCATCTTGTACCAGAGCCCGCGCTCCCCGAGCATGTCGCCGTGGTCGGCCAGCAGCACCACCACCGTGTCGTCGGCGATCCCGAGGCCGTCGAGCGTCGAGGTCAGCCGGTCGGTCCACTCGTCGAGGTAGGTCAGGTTGCCGTAGTAGGCCCGCCGGGCCCGGCGTACGTCGCGGTCGGTGATGCGGACCTCGTCCATCGCGCTGACCCGCCGCAGCCGCGCGGTGTGCGGGTCCAGCGGGACGTCCTCGGCCGAGAGCCTCGGCAGCGGGATGTCGACGCCGTCGTAGGCGTCCCAGTAGCGGCGCCGCGTGACGTAGGGGTCGTGCGGGTGGGTGAAGGAGACGACCAGCATCCACGGCCGCTCGTCCTCGTCGCGGGCGAGCTCGTGCAGCGCGCGGACGCCGGAGTGGCCGACCTCGTCGTCGAAGAGCAGCTGGTTGGTGACCTCGGCGACGCCCGCCTGGGTGACGGCGTCCATGTTGTGGAACCACCAGTCGACCCGCTCGTCGGGCTGCAGCCAGTCCGGCGTCCAGCCGAAGTCGGCCGGGTAGATGTCGGTGGTGCGGCGCTCCTCGAAGCCGTGCAGCTGGTCGGGGCCGACGAAGTGCATCTTGCCGTCGAGCACGGTGCGGTAGCCGGCCGAGCGCAGGTAGTGCGCGAAGGTCGGGACCGTGCTCGCGAGGTACGCCGCGTTGTCGTAGCCGCGGGTGGCCGAGGGCAGCTGGCCGGTCATCATGCAGTAGCGGGCCGGGGTGCACAGCGGGCTGTTGGAGTACGCCGCGTCGAAGACGACGCCGGTGCGCGCGAGCCGGTCGATGGTCGGCGTGATGACCGTCGGGTTGCCGTAGGCGCCCAACGACATCGGTGCGACCTGGTCGAACATGATGACGAGCACGTTGGGGCGCTCGGCCGGGGGCTTGCTGGTCGCGTCGGTCACCCGACGATTGTGCACCCGCGGCGGGTCGCCGCCCCGCCGGACGCTCCCGGGAAGTGGTCCAGTCCAGGGTGGCCCACCTCGTGGCGTTGCGTGCGGCGCGACGGGCGCAGCCCGATGATCAGCCCACGACCGGTGCCACGGGGGCCCGGCACCTCTCGGGGGGACCCACACCCATGCACGCACGACTCGACCGCACCCAGGCACGCCGGTGGCTCGCCGCCACCGCCGCGGCCTCCGCCGCCCTCGCCGGGGTGGGCCTCACCGGCCCCGCCGCCCAGGCCGACCCGGTGGAGCCGCCGCAGGAGTGCCCGGCGGCGTTCCCGGTGGCCGACCTGGTGCGCGGCGACGCGGTCACCGGCCGCACCGTGGCCCAGGGCACCGCGCCCGAGGCCTTCGGCGGCAGCGTCCTCGGGGTGCTCGAGGACGGCATCTCCGCCGGCGTCGACATGGTCCTGGTGGACCTCGACTCCGCCGAGATCGACCGCGTCGGCATCTGGAGCGGCATGTCGGGCTCCCCGGTGTACGCCGCCGACGGGCGCCTGATCGGGGCCGTGGCGTACAGCCTGGGCACGGGGCCGTCCACGGTCGCCGGCGTCACCCCCGCCACCGAGATGTACCGCCTGCTCACGCCCTCGGCGTCCACCGCCCTCGCGCCGCGCGCGGCGGCGCCACTGACCGGTGCGCTGCAGCGCACGGTCGCCCGGGCGGCCGACACCGGCGCCACCACGATGCGACGGATGCGCGTGCCCGTCGGCCTCTCCGGCCTCGGCGCCGAGCGGGTCCGCACCCTCGGCCCGGCGCTGAACAGCCAGGGCGTCCACCTGGCCGACGCCCCGGCCGGCCCGCCCTCGCAGCAGCAGATCGCGGTCTCGGCCGGCTCCAACATGGCTGCGTCGATGGCCTACGGCACGCTCACCGCCGCGGCGGTCGGCACCGCCACCGCCGTGTGCGGCGACGAGGTCGTGGGCTTCGGCCACCCGATGAACTTCACCGGCGCGAGCACGATGAGCCTGCACGGCGCCACCGCGACGCACGTCCAGGACGACTCGGTCTTCGGCGGCTTCAAGGTCACCAACCTCGGTGCCCCGATCGGCACCGTCGACCGCGACCGGCTCGCCGGCATCCGCGGCTCGCAGGGCGCCCGACCCACCGAGCACGACCTCCGCTCGGTCGCCGTCCTGGGCGGCGAGTCGGAGACGGCCCTCACCCACGTCACCGTGGGCAGCCTCGTCCCCGAGCTCGCGTTCGGCAACGCCGTCGCGGCCCAGGACCGGGTCCTCGACCGGATCGGCGGGGGCCAGGCCACGACCACGTGGACGGTCCGCGGCACCCGCCGGGACGGCACGCCGTTCAGCTACACCCGGGCCAACCGCTACGCCGACCCCGAGGACATCTCCGCGGCCACCGCGATCGGCCTGGCCGAGGAGCTGATGGCGGTGCAGGACAACCCGGGCGAGGTGGTGCGCATCACCGGCGTCGACTCGACCACCACGCTCGACGACACCTACGAGGCCTACCGCATCGCCAAGGTGCAGTACCTCCGCGGCCGCACCTGGACCACGCTGCCCAGCCGCAGCAGCGCCGCCCTCAAGCAGGGCCGCAGCGTCCGGCTGCGGATCACGCTGACCTCGCGCGAGGCGGCGGACCGGACCGTCGAGACCACCGTCGCCGTCCCGGCGCGGACGGCCGGTCGCCCGGGCGTCCTGACCGTGATGGGCGGCGGTGAGGGGCTGTACTCCGCGGAGGAGTTCTTCGAGGACGAGGAGGAGTTCTTCGAGGACGCCCCGGCGCCCTCGCCCGAGACGCTCCCCGCCCTGCTGAAGGCGCTGACCACCGCCCCGGCCAACGACGAGGTCGTCGTCTCGCTGCGGTTCAACGCCCGCGGTGCGGCCGGCAAGCAGCGCACCGTGGAGGCCGACGCCGACCGCGTCGTCGGCGGCCTGAAGTTCTTCTCGGTCCGCGCCACCCGCTGAGGGCGCGCCGCCACCGCGAGGTGGCGGCGTACCCCTCGGGACTCAGGTCCAGTACAGGACGCGGCAGCCCGGCAGCCGCGTGGCCAGCTCGGTCTCGAACCAGCGCCGCAGCTCGGCCATGACGTCGCGGGGGTAGACGTGCTTGGTGGTGCCGAACTTGCCGCGCTTGACCGCGCGCCGGGCCTCGTCCATCTCCAGGGTGGTCCGGGGGTACCACCCCGTCAGGACCGCCTTGCTCGCCGCGGTGAACCGGTGGGTGATCAGCTCCGCGGTCAGGTCGAGGTCCGGCACGCCGTCCACCGCCCGGGCCACGAGGTCGAGGAGCTCGCCGTAGTGCTCGCGCCAGCCCTCGAGCGGCATGATCGGGGCGATGGTGAGGCCGACCGGGTAGCCGGCCAGCGCCAACCGGCGTACGGCCGCGAGGCGCTGCTCCAGGGTGCTGGTCCCGCCCTCCCAGCGGCGGGTGACCGGGAGGCAGTTGACGCTGAACCGGACCCGGGTGCGGCCGTGGTGCGCCATCGGCACGAACGGGTCGACGTCGGCGAACTTGGTCGTCCAGCGCAGCTGCACCGGCGCGTCCCACGCGCCGAAGTGCTCGACCGCCCGCTGCCAGCTCCCGGTCAGGTGGTCCAGGGCGAGCGGGTCGCTGTAGCAGGACGCCTCGAAGGTGGTGCCCTCGTCGCTGCGGTACGCCGACCGGCTGGTCACCTCGCCCGTGCCGACGTACTCCGTGAGGTTGGCCAGGATGCCGTCGAGGTCGGCGTACACCCGGGTGACGGGAGGGCCGGAGAGCGACCCGGCCAGGTAGCAGTACTGGCAGTGGGCGGGGCACCCCTCGGCCAGGTCGACGCGCCAGTCGGCGCTCGGGGAGATCGGCTGCAGCCGGCGCCGGCTGGGCGGGCTCACCACCACGGCGAGCGTGGACTTGGCCCGGGCGTAGGTCTCGCGCTCGGTCTCCCCGCGCACGCCGGTCAGCCGGTTGCTGCGCAGCCGCTCCACCTCGATGCCCAGCGACTCCACCCGGGCCACGATGCGCTGCCCGTGCGCCTCGTCGAGGGCGGCCGGGGTGACCACGACCCGGCGCGGGGTCCAGTGCCGGGCCGGCCGGGCCGGCGGGGCCAGCTCGGAGAGGTCCTGCTCGGCGGCGACCTCGCCGCTGGCGCTGTGGGGCAGCGGCGGGGTCTCGGGGGCCAGCGGCTGCTGCAGGTCCACCCCGGTGTCGGGCTCCATGACGTCCTCCCTCGTGCGGCACGGCCCCTGTGCCCGGCGGCACCGACCTCATGCGCGGGGCCGGTGGCGCAGCCCTGACCGGTTCGTGGCGTTTGGCGCGGTACGGCGTCTCACCCACCGGGGCCGGTGCGGCCCGGGCTGCTTCGGGGCAGCGTCAGCGCCTAGGCTCACGGCGGCCGGGGGGAGTGACCGGTCGGGGTTCGCGAGCGACACGACCGGGGGGCGATGGTGCGGCGGTTGCTCGACGACCTCCACGTCTTCGTGGAGATGACCGAGGCGATCACCTCGGACCTCGACCTGGACCGCGTGCTGCAGTCGGTCATCGACTCCGGCACCCGCCTGTCGGGCGCCCGCTTCGGCGCGTTCTTCTACCGCTCGGCCGGCGAGGACGGCGGCCCGGAGCGGCTGCGGGTGACGTCGTGGAGCGGCGGGGGCCAGGTCGCCCACCTGCCCCCCGCCCGGCTCGCGGAGATCTTCGCCGGCACCTTCGCCGGCCGCGAGACGGTCCGGGTCGACGACGTCGGCCCCGAGGCCCACCGCAGCGACGCACGACCCGGGCAGGTGCCGCTGCTCAGCTACCTCGGCACCCCGGTCGTGGCGCGCTCCGGCGAGGTGATCGGTGCGCTGCTCTTCGGCCACACCTCGGCCGGCCGGTTCGACGACCGCAGCGAGGACGTGGTGCGGCTGGTGGCCACGCAGGCGGCGGTCGCGGTGGAGAACGCGCGCTCGTACGCCGAGGAGCAGCTCGCCCGCCGGTCCGCCGAGCAGTCGGCCGGCCGACTCGCGCTGCTCCAGACCATCACCTCGCGCCTGGCCCGGGCCGACGACCAGGAGCAGGTGCTGCTGGCGGTGATGGAGGCCCTGGTCGGTCCGCTCGGCGCCAGCCGGGTCGGGGTCTACCTGCGCGACGGCGCGGTCTACCGCTCGGTCGCCGGGCTGGCCCCGGCCGGCCCGGGCAGCCCGGACAGCGCGGCCGCCTCGACCGACGCGCCGCAGCAGCCCCAGCACGCCGAGTTCGACGTCGACGGCGACAACCCGGTCGCGCTCTGCGCGGCCGAGCGGCGACCGCTCGTGCACACCAGCGTGGCCGAGCTGGCGGCCCGGTTCCCCGAGGTCGGGGCGCGGGTGAGCGGCATGGAGGCCTCGGTGCTGGTGCCGCTGGCGGTGGGCGACCAGTCACTGGGCGTGCTGGCGCTGGCGTGGCGCGAGCCCCGGGTGTTCGAGGACGTCGAGGTGGCCTGGCTGGGCAGCGCGGCCGAGCAGCTGGCCCTGGCGCTGCGCCAGGTCGAGCTGCGGGAGTCCGAGGCGGCGGCGCAGGCGGCGCTGCGGGAGAGCGCGGCGTACGCCATCTCGGTCTCGCAGACCCTGCAGCGCTCGCTGCTGCCGCCCGCGCTGCCGGTCGTGCAGTCGCTGGCCGTCGCGGTGCGCTACGTGCCGTCCACGGTCGACGCGGAGGTCGGCGGCGACTGGTACGACGTGATCGCGACGCCCGACGGCGGCGTCGTGCTCGTCATCGGCGACGTGCAGGGCCACAGCATCACCGCGGCCGCGGTGATGGGGCAGCTCCGGGTGGCGCTCCACGCCTACCTCGTCGAGGGCCACCCGCCCCACGTGGCGCTGTCCCGGGTCAACCGGGTGATGCAGACCCTGAGCACCGACGCGATCGCGACCTGCTGCCTGCTGCGCCTCGACCCTGCGACCGGCACCGTCGCCGTGGTGCGGGCCGGTCACACGCTGCCGCTGGTGTGGCGCGCCGACGGCAGCGTCGCGGAGCTGGAGTCCGACGGCGGCATCCCGCTGGGCGTGCTGCCCGAGTGGGAGTGGCCCACCGTCGAGCTGCACCTGGAGGCGGGCGACCGGCTGCTGCTCTACACCGACGGTCTCGTCGAGGTGCCGGGAGCCGACGTCGACGACGGGGTGGCCGACCTGGTGGCGGCGGTGTCCGCGACCCGCGACCCCTCCCGGGCGGGGTCGCGGTGCCCCGCCGACCGGCAGGCGCGGCTGGAGGACGACGTCGACACGGTGCTGCGTGCGGTCGGGGTCCGGAGCCGCGACGACGTGGCCGTCCTGGTCTGCGAGTACGCCGGCCCCACGGCCACCTACCGCCGCGAGGAGCTGCACGTCGGCTCGATCACCGAGGTGCACCACGCCCGGGCGCTGGGGCGGCGGACCCTGGCGGGCTGGGACCTGGCCCACCTCGAGGACTCCGTCTCGCTGCTCGTCACCGAGCTGGTCACCAACGCGCTGGTCCACACCGACGGCCCGGCGCGCCTGGAGCTGCGCCGCCACGACGGCGCGGTGCGCGTCCTGGTCACCGACTCCAGCTCGCGCGTCCCGCGACCGCGACCGGTCGTGGACGGCGCCACCGGCGGCCGCGGCCTGCTGGTCGTCGGGGCGCTCGCGATGGGCTGGGGCGTCGAGCCCTCCGGCGAGGGCAAGACCGTGTGGGCCGACGTCCGGGCCTGACCGCCCCGCCCCCACGTCGCGAGGTGCGCCCGAGCGACGATCAGTCGGCCGCGCCACCGGCGCCTGGCCCGCCTGACGTGCGGCCGCCGGCCGACGAGCTGATCGTCGTCCGGGTGCGGGCCCACCGCAGCCGGCGGGGCGATCACCCGGGGGCGGCGCCTGGTCCCGGTCGGGTGAGGGCGGCGACGAGGCGGTCGACGGCCGCCGGCTCGGCGTACGGCAGGAACAGCGAGGGCTCGACCATCTCCACCTCGAGCACGCAGTGCTCGCCGGCGTCGTCGCGCACCACGTCGACCCGGGCGTACGCCGGGGTGCCGAGCAGGTCGGTCACCACCCGCACCGCGGCGTCGCCGAGGGCGACCTGGGCGGGCGTCGCCTCGTGGGGGGCGTTGGTCTCCTCGGCGAAGAGGTCCTCGACCGAGCCGGCGCGCGGCACCGCGACCCGCTTGCTGGCGGCGTGGCTGAACGCGCCGTCGAGGTAGACCAGCGGCCACTCGCCGTCGGTGGCCACCGAGGCCAGGAACGGCTGCACCAGCACGGCGCGGTCGGCGGCGTGCAGCCGCGCGACGTGGGCGGCGGCGACCTCGACGTCCTCGGGCCCGTAGGTCGCGGTGTCACGGCTGCCCGCCCCCACCGCCGGCTTGACCACGAAGTCGCCGTCGGGCCACGTGGGCGCCTCGCCCGGCAGCAGGAACGCCGTCGGCGTGACGGCCACCCCGGCGGCCTCGAGCTCGCGCAGGTAGTGCTTGTCCAGGCTCCAGCGCACGGTCGCCGGCGGGTTGACCAGGTCGGTCGCGGCCGCCACCCGGTCGAGCCAGGGCAGGAACTCCGCCAACCGGTCGGGGTAGTCCCAGGTGGACCGCAGCACCGCGCGGTCGTACGCCGACCAGTCGACCGCCGCGTCGTCCCAGTCGACCACGTCGACCTCGACCCCGGCCCGCCGCAGCGCGGCCAGCGCCACGTCCTCGTCCTCGTCGCGGCCACGGGCCGCCCGCGTGGTCACCCACGCCAACCGTTCGATCACGGCCCGCACCCTGCCAGGGGCGCGGCGACCGCGGGCCGGGTGGTGGTCACGGGCCCAGTGTGGCCCAGCGGGGGAGGATGCACCGGTGGAGCCCCGCGACCCGCACCACCCGGACGGCCCGGACGGTCCGTCGCTGCGCGTGGTCACGGCCAACGCCGCCTCCGGCCGCGACGCCCGCGGCCGTCCGGACCACGGCGCGTTCGCCCGGGCCGCCGGCGAGGCGCAGCGCGAGCTGGACGCCGACGTGTGGGCGGTGCAGGAGGTCGACCACCTGCTGCCGCGCAGCGGCGGCGCCGACCAGACCGCCGAGCTCGGGCGGGCGCTCGCCGGCGGGTCGGGCCCCTGGACCTCGGTGTTCGCCGCCGCGGTGCACGGCACGCCCGGTTCGGTCACGGGGTTCCGGCCGGCCGAGGGCACCGAGGCCGACGTGCCGTCGTACGGCGTCGCGCTGCACACCCGGCTCCCGGTGCTCGGCACCGACGAGCTCCACCTGCCGCCGTCGGGACTGCGGATCCCGGTGCCGCTCCCGCCGGGTGCGGACGCGCGGGTGCTGTGGGTGCCCGACGAGCCCCGCGTCGCCCTGGTCGCGGTGCTCGGCACCGCGTCCGGGGAGGTCGGCGTGGTCACCACCCACCTGTCGTTCGCGCCCTGGCAGGCACGTCGGCAGCTGCACGCCGTGGTCGAGCACTGCCGGCAGCTGCCGCGGCCGCTGGTGCTGCTGGGCGACCTCAACCTGGGCGCCCGCACGGCGGCCCGGGTGACCGGCTGGACCGGCTCGGGGTCGTCGCCGACCTACCCCGCCCACCGCCCGCGTCGCCGTCTCGACCACGTGCTGCTCGACCACGACGGTGGGCTCGCGGTGCACGAGCTCGGCACCCCGCGGCTCGGCGGCTCCGACCACCGTGCCGTCGCGGCGGAGCTGCGCCCGTCGGGGTGAGCGGACGCGACGGGTTGCCGCGAACGGCTCCGCGAGCCGCCCGGGGGTGCCTACGATCCTGGAGTGACGGGGGTGCCGGGTGCGGTCGCCGAGGTGCGGGCGGTGCCCGCGGACGACCTCGCGCGGGCCGTCGTCGGCGCGCTCGGCGACACCGGCACGCAGCTGCTCGAGCTGGTGCGGCTCCACGTCGAGGCCCTGGTCACCGCGCTGGAGCTCGGGGCGCCGGAGCTGCTCGCCGAGCAGGTCCGCTGGGAGGGCGCGCGGCTGCGGGGCCTCGGCCTCGACCTGGTGGCGGTCGACGTGCAGCGCGCGACGCTCCGGGCCCTCGCCCCGCACCTCAGCGACACCACCGCGAGCCGGCTGCGGCTGCTCCACGGCGAGGTCGCCCACCTGGTGCACGGCAGCCTGCCGGCCGACGCCCCGGACCTGCCCGCCGGGGCGGCGGCGTACCTCCGGGCGGCGCTGACGCTGCGCCGCAGCCACGCCGTGGCCGTGGTCGAGCAGGCGCTGCGCCACGGGGCGAGCGCCGCCGAGGTCACCCTCGACATCCTCCAGCCCGCCCAGGTCGAGGTGGGACGGCTCTGGCAGGCCGGTCGGATCAGCGTCGCCCAGGAGCACTTCGTCAGCGCCGTGACGCAGACCTGCCTCGGACTGGTCGTCAGGCCCGCGCCGCAGCCGGAGGCGCCGGCCCGCCCGACCGTCGGCCCGACCTCGCGCCTGGTCGCCTCGGCAGTGGGCTCGGAGGGTCACGACCTGGGCCTGCGGATGCTGTGCGAGCTGCTGCGCGAGGAGGGCTGGGAGACCGAGTTCCTCGGCGCGGGCGTCCCCGGCCGCGACCTCGTCGCGTTCGTGGCGCAGGTGCGGCCCGAGGTGGTCGCGCTGTCGGTCACGCTGCCGGCCAGCCTGGCCCCGGCGCGCGAGACGATCGCCCTGCTGCGGGCCGACGCCGCGTGCCGCGGCGTACGCGTGCTGCTCGGGGGGCGCGCCGTGGACGCCAGGCCCGAGCTCGCCGAGGTGCTCGGGGCCGACGGCTGGGCCGCGGGGCCGGCCGAGGCGATCGACCTGTGCCGCGGCTGGGCGGCGCCCGCCACGGCGGCCGGCACCCCCGTCACCAGGGCTGACCGGACCACCGGGGCCGAGGCGGGCCCCGACCAGGGGCACGACGAGCCTCGGCGGCGGGCGCTGGACGCGCTGGTGCGGCGCTACGGGTTCGACGCGCGCAACGTCGAGGGTGCGTTGGAGCTGCTCGCCTCGCAGATGCGGCTCACCGTCGACCAGCTCGTCGACCAGCTGGCACCCCCGCGCTGAGCGCGGCTACTCGACGCCGGGGACGATCCGCAGGTCGCGGACGGCGCCGCCGTCGAGCGCCGCGAGCGCCTCCTGGTAGGCCGGGCTGTCGTGGGCCGCGCGGGCGGTCTCCACGGAGGGGAACTCCACGAGCACGGTGCGGGTGACCCGTCCGGCCTCGTAGACCTCCTCGGGCATGCCGCGGGCGATGAACCGGCCCCCGGCCTCGCGGATCGCCGGCCCGGCCAGCTCGGCGTACGCCGCCAGCTTCGCCTCGTCGGTGATCTCCTGGTAGACGCTGACCCAGTACGCACTCATGGCGACATCCTGCCCGAGCCTCGAGGCCGCGCTCACCCCGCCGGGGCGCTCGACGTATATCGTGGCCCGACGTCCCGGGTCGTGGTCACCGGGACCGGCTGCACCACGAGGGGGGTCCCGTGTCCGCCGTACGCCGCCCCCTGGCCGTGCGCCTGCTGATCGGGCTCGTCGTGGTGATCGGCCTCACCTTCACGGCCACCACGCTCCCCGGCGTCCGCTCGCAGCCGGGCTTCTGGGTGCTCGTCGACGGCTGGCTGCAGGGCGCGGGGTACGCCGTGATGGCGGTCCTGATCGTGCTGCGGCCGCTGCTCGTGCCGCGCGACCGAGTGCTCTGGGGCCTGGTCGCGGCGGCGCTGACGGCCCGGTCGGTGGCCTTCCTGCTGTTCTTCTCGGTGGTGCGCACGCAGGACCCGATGCCCTACCCGTCGGTGAGCGACGGCTTCTGGACCACCGCGGCGGTGCTGCTGGTGGTGGCGGTGGTGGTGCGGGCCCGCAGCAGCCGGGGATCGGCGCTCTCGGGCCTGCTCGCCCTGGACGGACTCGCCGGCGGTCTGGGGGCGGCCGGCATCAGCCTGGCCTTCGTCTACCCACTGCTCGCGGACGCGGCCACGTCCGGAGCCCCGCCCGCCGCGCTGACGGTGAACCTGGCCTACCCCGTCCTCGACGTCGTCACGCTCGTGCTGGTCGCGGGGCTGGTCGCGGGGGGCTACCGCGCCGACCGGGCCGACCGGCTGCTGCTGGCGGGGATCGTGCTCTCGGCCGCCGTCGACGTCACCTACCTGCTGCTGCTCGCCCAGGGCCTGTGGCGGCCGGGCACCCCCGTGTCCGCGCTCCTCTTCCTCGGCACCGCGCTGGTGTGCCTGGCCCCCTGGTCCTCGGCGGCCGACCTCCGGCCCCGGTCGCCCCGGCTCGAGCCGGACGGCGGCGCCGAGCCGGTGACCCGCTCGATCACCGCGCCCGGCACCGCGTGGACCGCGACGGTGGCCATCGTGTGCCTCCTCGGACTGGTCGTCGTCGCGCTCGTCGACGGCTCGCCGGTCTCGCTGGTGCTGCTCACCGGCGGGGTCGCCACCGCCATCGTGCGCTGCCTGCTGACCCTGCGCAAGGACCAGGACGAGGCCGACGCCCTGCTCGGGTCCAGCGCCCAGGAGCGGGAGCGGTTCGCCGCGCTCGTCGAGGCCTCCGACGACTTCATCGCGATGGGCGACCTCGACGGCCGCCTGATGTACCTCAACCCGGCCGGCCGGGCGATGACCGGCATCGCGGCGGACGCCGACGTGCGGGGGATGGACGCCTTCGCGTTCCGTCCCGAGGACCAGGTCGAGCGGTCGCGGGACGTGGCGCTGCCGACGATCAGGGCGGTGGGCCACTTCGAGTCCACCTCCTGGCTGCGCCACCAGGCCGGTGGACCGCCGGTGCCGGTGCTGAGCCACAGCTTCCTGATGCGCAGCCCCCGCACCGGCAAGGCGTTCGCGCTGGGCACCATCCAGCGCGACGTCACCGAGATCAGCGCCGCCCGCGACCACCTCCAGCAGCTGGCCGACGAGCGTCAGGAGCTGCTCACCCGGCTGATCGAGGTGCAGGACGACGAGCGGGCGCGGATCGCCGCGGACGTCCACGACGACTCGGTGCAGGCGCTGGCGGCGGTGCAGCTGCGGCTCGGCCTGCTGGAGCGCCAGCTCGACGCGCTGCTCGACGACGACCAGCGCAGCTCCCTGGGCACGGTGCAGGAGACGGTGGCGGGGGCGACCGCGCGGCTGCGGCACCTGCTGTTCGACCTCGAGTCGCCGGCCCGGCGTACCGACCTGGTGACGGCGCTGGAGGAGGCCGCGTCGTACGTCCTGGAGGAGGCGGGGGTGACCTGGGCCGTCGACGGGCCCCGGTCGGTCGGGCTCTCGGAAGCGACCCGCGTCACGGCGTACCGCGTGGCGAAGGAGGCCCTGGTCAACGTGCGCAAGCACGCCGGCGCCGGCCACGTCCACGTCGAGGTCCGTCCCGACGACACCGGGGTGACCGTCCGCGTGCTCGACGACGGTCGCGGCATCGCCGAGGCCCACGACGAGTCGCGACCCGGCCACCTGGGCCTGGCCAGCATGCGCGACCGTGCCGCGGTCGCCGGCGGTCGCCTCGACGTCATGCCCCGGGAGGGCGGCGGTACCGAGGTGCGGCTCTGGCTGCCCGTGCCGACCGGGCGAGGACGCGACCCCGCGCAGCGACGCGGCGCGGCCCGTCGGACCCGGCGTGGCACAGTGACGGGCGTGAGCCTGCGCATCGGATACAAGGCCTCGGCCGAGCAGTTCGGTCCCCGTCAGCTCGTGGAGCTCGGCGTCCTCGCGGAGCAGGTGGGGATGGACAGCGTGATGGTCTCCGACCACTTCCAGCCGTGGCGCCACGTCGACGGCCACGCGCCGTTCGCGCTCGCGCTGCTCGCCGCGCTGGGCGAGCGCACCGAGCGCATCGTGATGGGCACCTCCGTGCTCACCCCGACGTTCCGCTACAACCCGGCGGTGCTGGCCCAGGCGTTCGGCACGCTGGGGTCGCTCTACCCCGGCCGCGTCGTGCTCGGCGTCGGCACCGGCGAGGCCCTCAACGAGACGGCCGTCTCCGGGGCCGCGTGGCCGGAGTTCAGGGAGCGGTTCGCCCGGCTGCGCGAGTCGGTGCGGCTGATGCGCGCGCTGTGGGCGGGGGAGCGGGTCAGCTTCGACGGCGACTACTACCGGACCGTCGACGCCACCGTCTACGACCGGCCCGAGGGCGGCGTACCCATCCACGTCGCCGCCGGCGGACCCGTGGTCGCCACGTACGCCGGCCGCGCGGGCGACGGCTTCATCTGCACCAGCGGCAAGGGCATGGACCTCTACACCGAGAAGCTGCTGCCGGCCGTCCTCGCCGGCGCCGAGGCCGGCGAGCGCGACCCGGCCGCGATCGAGCGGACCATCGAGGTCAAGCTGTCCTACGCCGCGACCCGCGAGCAGGCGCTGGAGAACACCCGCTTCTGGGCCCCGCTCTCGCTCACCCCCGAGCAGAAGCACGGCGTCGACGACCCCGTCGAGATGGCGCGCGTCGCCGACGAGCTGCCGATCGAGCAGGTCGCCCGGCGCTGGATCGTCGAGACCGACCCCGACGCCGTCGTCGAGGACGTCCGCCCCTACGTCGAGGCCGGCTTCGACCACCTCGTCTTCCACGCCCCCGGCCACGACCAGGAGACCTTCCTGCGCGACTTCGGCCGCGACGTGCTGCCCCGCCTCCGCGACGCCCTCTAGCGCGACCGGGCAGTTCTGCTGAGCCCAGACCCGCCGAGCGGGCAGTTGTGCTGGGTCTGGGGCCGCCGAGCGGGCAGTTGTGCTGAGGCTGGGGCCGCCGAGCGGGCAGTTGTGCTCACTCCCGGAGCGCCGAGCGGGCAGTTGTGCTGAGCGCCGCGGGGTACGGGGCGCACGACCGCCCGACCCGCTCGAGAGGATCCCCATGGCCAGCAGCACCACCCCGTCCGTCACCCTGCTCGGCACCGGCACGATGGGCGCCGGGATGGCGCGCAACCTCGCCGCCGCCGGTCTGCCGCTGACGGTCTGGAACCGCAGCCGGGACAAGGCGGAGCCGCTGGCCGACGTGGCCAGGTCGCCGACGACGTCGCCACCGCGGTCGCGGGAGCGGACGTCGTCCTCACCATGCTGTACGACGCGGACAGCGTGCTCGAGACGATGGAGCTCGCCCGCGGCCACCTCGGTCCGGACACGATCTGGGTGCAGCAGAGCACCATCGGCGTCGAAGGCTCCGACCGCGTCGTGGCCCTGGCCGCCGACCTCGGCGTCACCCTCGTCGACGCCCCCGTCCTGGGCACCAAGCAGCCCGCCGACGACGGTGCGCTGGTCGTGCTGGCGGCCGGCGCGTCCGACGTACGCCCTCGCGTGGCGCCGGTCTTCGACGCCATCGGCAGCCGAACCGTGTGGGTGGCCGAGGAGCCCGGCGGCGGCAGCCGGCTCAAGCTGGCCGCGAACGCGTGGGTGGTCACCGTGCTCGAGGGTGTCGCCGACTCGCTGGCGCTGACCCGCGAGCTCGGGCTCGACCCGGCGCTGTTCCTCGAGGCAGTCAGGGGCGGCGCGATGGACGCGCCGTACGTCCAGGTCAAGGGCAAGGCGATGCTCACCGGCGAGTTCGAGCCGGCGTTCGCGCTGAGCGGGGCGGTCAAGGACGTGGAGCTGATCCTCGCCGCCGCCGAGGGCGCCGGGGTCGATCTCGCCGCGATCCCGGGCATCCGCGACCACCTCGTCCGCGCGGTCGAGGCAGGCCACGGCGACGAGGACATGGCAGCGACGTACGCCGCTCACTGAGCACAACTGCCCGCTGGGCGCCTCCTGGCTCAGCACAACTGCCCGCTCGGCGGGTCCTGGGCTCAGCACAACTGCCCGGTCGGCGGGTCCTGGGCTGAGCACAACTGCCCGGTCGCGCTAGTGGAGGGTCAGGCCGGTGCGCTCCTCGAGCTCCTCGCGGGTGAGGCCGTGGGCCTCGCGCAGTCGTACGCCGTCCGGCGTGACCTCGAAGACGCCGTGGTCGGTGTACACCCGGCTGACGCAGGCCACGCCGGTCAGCGGGTAGGTGCACTCGCGGACCAGCTTGGAGGCGCCGTCCTTGCCGAACAGCGTCATCATCACGAACACGTCCTTGGCGCCGATCGCGAGGTCCATCGCGCCGCCCACGGCCGGGATCGCGTCGGGCGCACCGGTGTGCCAGTTGGCCAGGTCGCCGTTGACCGCGACCTGGAAGGCGCCGAGCACGCAGACGTCGAGGTGGCCGCCGCGCATCATGGCGAAGGAGTCGGCGTGGTGGAAGTACGACGCCCCGGGCGTCTCCACGACCGGGATCTTGCCGGCGTTGATCAGGTCGGGGTCGACCTCCTCGCCCACGGCGGCCCGGCCCATGCCGAGCATGCCGTTCTCGGTGTGCAGCACGACACCGCGCTCGAGGTCGAGGTGGTCGGCGACCAGCGTGGGCTGGCCGATGCCGAGGTTGACGAACGCGCCGGTGGGGATGTCGTCGGCGATCATCCGGGCGATCTCGTCCTTGGAGAGCCGCTGCGAGGCGCTCACGGGGTCACCACCACCCGGTCGACGTAGATGCCGGGGGTCACGACGACCTCCGGGTCGAGCTCGCCGGGCTCCACGACGCTGCTCACCTGGACGACCGTGGTGGTGGCCGCCGTCGCCATCACGGGCCCGAAGTTGCGCGCCGTCTTGCGGTAGACCAGGTTGCCGACACGGTCGGCCACGTGCGCCTTGACCAGCGCGTAGTCGCCCCGGATGGGCAGCTCGAGGACGTAGCGACGACCCTCGATGGTGCGCTCCTCCTTGCCCTCGGCCAGGGGCGTCCCGACGCCGGTGGGGGAGAAGAACGCCCCGATCCCGGCGCCGGCGGCGCGCATCCGCTCGGCGAGGTTGCCCTGCGGCACCACCTCGAGCTCGATGCGGCCCGACCGGTAGAGGTCGTCGAAGACCCACGAGTCGCTCTGCCGCGGGAACGAGCACACCATCTTGCGCACCGCCCCCGACGCCAGCAGCGCGGCCAGGCCGGTGTCGCCGTTGCCGGCGTTGTTGTTGACCACCGTCAGGTCGCGGGCCCCGCGGCGGCGCAGCGCGTCGATCAGCTCGACCGGCTGGCCGGCGGCACCGAAGCCGCCGATCAGCACCGTGGCCCCGTCGGGCACGTCGGCCACGGCCGCGTCGGCGGCAGCGGCGGCGTCGGCCGGGGCGTCCGGACCGGCTCCGGCCTCGAGCACCCGGGTCACGCGGCCGCTCCGGGGTTCTCCAGCACCACGGCGAGGCCCTGGCCGACGCCGATGCAGATCGCGGCCACGCCCCAGCGCCGGCCCTCCTGGCGCAGCACCTTGGCGAGGGTGCCCAGGATGCGGCCGCCGGAGGCGCCCAGCGGGTGGCCGACGGCGATGGCGCCGCCGCGGGTGTTGACGATGGCGGGGTCGACCTTCCAGGCGTCGAGGCAGACCAGCGACTGCACGGCGAAGGCCTCGTTGAGCTCGACGGCGCCGACGTCGGACCAGCCGATCCCGGCCCGGGCGAGCGCCCGCTCGGCCGCCTCGACCGGGGCGTAGCCGAACGACTGCGGCTCCAGCGCGTGGGCGGCCCGGCCGGCGATGCGGGCCACCGGGTCGCGGCCCAGCGACCTGGCGGCGGCCTCGCTGCCGAGCAGCACCGCGGAGGCGCCGTCGGAGAGCGGCGAGGCGTTGCCGGGGGTGATGGTGCCGTCCTGGCGGAACGACGGCTTCAGCTTCCCGAGCGACTCGACGCTGGCCGTGGCGCGGACGCCCTCGTCGCGGGTGAGGTCGGTGCCCTCGACGACGACGGTGAGGTCGTCGTAGAAGCCGTCCTCCCACGCCTGGTGGGTACGCCGGTGCGACAGCGCGGCGAACTCGTCCTGCCGCTCGCGCGAGACCTCGAACCGGTCCACCAGCTGCTCGTTGGCCTCGCCCAGCGAGACCGTCCACTCAGGCGGCATCTGCGGGTTGACCAGCCGCCAGCCGAGCGCGGTCGAGACGGCCTCGAGGTTGCCCGCCGGGAAGGCACGGCTGGGCTTGGGCAGCACCCAGGGCGCGCGGGTCATCGACTCCACGCCGCCGGTCAGCACCACCTCGGCGTCGCCGGTCTCGATCTGGCGCGACCCGATCATGGCGGCGTCCAGCGAGGAGCCGCAGAGCCGGTTGACGGTGCTGCCGGGCACCGAGACCGGGAGACCGGCGAGCAGCGTGGCCATCCGGGCGACGTTGCGGTTGTCCTCACCGGCCCCGTTGGCGTTGCCGAGCACGACCTCGTCGACCGCGGCCGGGTCGAGGTCGGGGGTGCGGTCCAGGACGGCCCGCAGCACGGTGGCCGCGAGGTCGTCGGGTCGGGTGCCGGCGTACGCACCGCCGAACTTGCCGAACGGGGTGCGGACCGCGTCGTAGACGTAGGCGGCGTTCGTGGTCATCGGGCTCCTCCGGTGGGGGACGGGTCGGTGGGGTCGGCGCCCAGCTCGGCGAGGACCTGCTGGGCGACCCGGAAGGCGGCGTTGGCGTCGGGGACCCCGCAGTAGATCGCGCTCTGCAGGATCACCTCCCGGATCTCGGCCACGGTGAGGCCGTTGGTGATCGCGGCCCGCACGTGCATGGCGAGCTCGTCGTGGTGGCCGCGCGCGATCAGCGCGGTGAGCGTGATCATCGAGCGGCTGCGGCGGTCCAGGCCCGGGCGGGTCCACACGCCGCCCCAGGCGTACTCGGTGATGAAGCGCTGGAAGTCGGCGGTGAGGTCCGTCGTGGCCGCGGTGGCGCGGTCGACGTGCGCGTCGCCGAGCACCTCGCGGCGTACCCGCATCCCGGCGTCGTAGCGGCCGTCGTCGGTCTCGGGCGGCGGCGGCTCCTCGCCCAGCAGGTGCGCCCGGACCAGCGCGGCGACGCGCTCGGGCTGCTCGGCGGGGGCGAGGTGCGCGGTGTCGGCGAGCTCGACGTAGCGGCCGTCGCGGACGCCCTCGGCGATCTCCCGGAGCCGCTCGGGCGGCGTGGCGACGTCGTGCACGCCGGCGACCGCGAGGACGGGGGCGGTGACCTCGCCGAGCCGGTCGCGGACGTCGAACCCGGCCAGCGCCTCGCAGACCAGGGCGTACCCGCGGTCGTCGGCCTCGGCCAGCGCGTGGAGCAGCGCCGAGCCGAGCTCGGGGGAGCGCTCGAGGAAGCCGGGGGCGAACCAGCGCTCGGCGGACCCCGCCACCATCACCGCGGTGCCCGAGACGCTGACCTGGCCGACGCGTCCCTCCCACATCGCGGGCTCGCCGATCCGGGCGCCGGTGCACAGCAGCACCGCGGCGGTGACCCGATCGGGGTGGTCGAGGAGCAGCTGCAGCCCGACCGCGCCCCCGACGGAGTCGCCGGCGTAGGCGAACGGCGCGCCCACCTCGCCGCGCTGCTCCAGGACGTCGTCGACGACGCGCAGCACCCCGGCCGCGAGGTCGGCGACGGTGAACGGCTCGTCGGGGACGCTGTGGTTGTAGCCGTGCCCGGGCAGGTCCCAGGCCAGCACGTCGAAGGCCTCGGTCAGCCCGGCTCGGGCGCACGCGGTCCACAGCGTCGCGGCCGAGGTGCCCAGGGAGGGTCCCAGCACCAGCAGCGGCAGCTGCTCGCGGTGGGCGGCGCCGCTCAGGCGGGCCGCGGTGACGGCGGGCGGGTTCACGAGTCCTCCTCACGGGCGCGGGCGAGCACGCCGTCGATGATGCGCGCGGTGGCGCCGAGGTAGTGCGCCGGGTCGACGTCGTCCTCGGGTCGCGGCCGGGACGACCCGACCGGCGGCGCGGTGAGCTCGCGCATGCTGCGCCGCTCGGCGAGCAGCGCGGCGGAGCGCTGGGCCACCCGGGCGCTCATCGCGCCGGTGTCGACGTGCAGGCCCTCGAGCAGCTCGGCGGCCTGCGAGGCGGCCACGAGGGTACGCCGGGACAGCGTCGCCAGCGTGGCCCACTCGGTGTGCCAGCCGCCGTCGGGCCGCTCGTCGACGGCCTCGGCGGCGGCCAGGTGGAGCTGTGCTGCCAGTCCGGGGGCGGCCAGCGCGGCCCGGCGTACCAGCACGCTGAGCACGGGGTTGGCCTTCTGCGGCATCGTCGAGGACCCGCCGCGACCGGTCGCGGCCGGCTCGGCGAGCTCGCCGACCTCGGGACGGGCGAGCAGCAGCACGTCGTTGGCGAGGTGTCCGAGCGCGTCGGTGGTGCGCACCAGCGCGTCGGCGTACGCCGTGAGGGGGGTGCGGACCGTGTGCCACGGCGCGGCCGCCGCGAGGTCCAGCGACCGGGCGACGTCGTCGACGACGGCGAGCGCGGCGTCCGGGCCGCCGGCGATCTCGGCGAGCGCGGCGAGGGTGCCCGCGGCCCCGCCGACCTGCACCGGGAAGCGGAGCCCGCGCAGGGCGTCGCGGGCGTCGAGGACGCCCTGGAGCCACTGCGCGGCCTTGAGCCCGAAGGTGATCGGCACGGCGTGCTGGGTCAGCGTGCGCCCGGCCATCAGGTCGTCGCGGTGCCGGTGGGCCAGGGTGGCGAGGGCCGCGACCTGCCGGTCGAGGTCGGCGAGCAGCTGCCGGGTGGCGGTGCGGGCGCCGAGCACCAGCGCGGTGTCGACGACGTCCTGGCTGGTGAGGCCGCGGTGCACCCAGCGCCCGGGCTCGGTCACCGGCCGCCCGCCGCGCTCGCGCAGCAGGGTCAGCAGCGGCACCAGCGGGTTGCCGCTGGCCTCGGCCCGGGAGGCGACCAGGGTGACGTCGGCGGAGGTGACCAGCGAGGTCAGGTCGCGACGGGCCTGCGGCGGGGCGATGCCGCGGTCGACGAGCACGTCGAGCCACGCCTGCTCCACCGCCACCAGCCCGTGCAGCAGCGCGGCGTCGGTGAACACCTCGCCGGCGCGCTCGTCACCGGGCCACAGCAGGTCCGCCATCAGGCGGGGGACCCGTGGTGCAGGAACACGGTCTCGTCGTGGCCCTGGAGCCGGACGTCGAAGACGAAGCCGTGCGCGTCGCGGGTGGCGACGAGGGTGTGGCGCCGGTCCTCGGGCACGCCGGCCAGGAACGGGTCGGCGGCCAGCGCCGCCTCGTCGACGGGGAGGTAGACGCGGGTCAGCAGCCGGTCGAGCAGCCCGCGGGCGAAGACGGTCATCGCCACGAACGGCGCGCCCCCCGGGCGGGCCGGACCCGGCACCACGGTGGTGAAGGTGTAGCGGCCGCCCGGGTCGACCGGCGTGCGCCCGAAGCCGGTGAACTCGAACGGGTCGCGGCGCAGCGAGCCCTCCGCGGACGCCGCCCGCCCGTCGGCGTCGGCCTGCCAGATCTCCAGCAGCGCGTCGGGGACCGGGTCGCCCTGGCCGTCGTACACGGTGCCGCGCAGGCGGACCGCGCCCGGGTGGGAGGCCGGGACCAGCTCCTCCCCGCCCGCGACGGGCAGCGCGTAGCCGAAGAACGGACCGATCGTCTGCCCCGGCGTCGCCACCAGGTCGGGGTGCTCGCTGCTCACTGCTCGGCCTCCATCGGGGTGCGGTGCGTGCCGGTCAGCACGATGTCCCAGCGGTAGCCGGTGGCCCACTCGTGCTGCGTCACGTCGTGGTCGTACGTCGCGACCAGCCGCTCACGGGCGCGGGGATCGACGATCGCCTGGTAGATCGGGTCGAGCGCGAAGAGCGGGTCGCCCGGGAAGTACATCTGGGTGATCATCCGCTGCGTGAACTCGGTGCCGAACAGCGAGAAGTGGATGTGGGCGGGGCGCCAGGCGTTGCGGTGGTTCTTCCACGGGTAGGGACCGGGCTTGACGGTCGTGAACCGGTAGGTCCCCTCGGCGTCGGTCAGGCAGCGCCCGACCCCGGTGAAGTGGGGGTCGACCGGGGCGGGGTGCTGGTCGCGCTGGTGGATGTAGCGCCCGGCCGCGTTGGCCTGCCACACCTCGACGAGCTGGTGGCGCACCGGCCGGCCGTCGGCGTCGAGCACCCGACCGGTCACCACCATCCGCTCGCCGACCGGGTCGCCGCCGCGCTGGATGGTCAGGTCGGACTCGGTCGCCCCGACGTCGCGGTGGCCGAAGACGGGGGCGGCCAGCTCGACGCCCTCGGGGTCCGCGTGGTGCAGGTCCTTGGTGGGGTGGCGCAGCAGCGAGGACCGGTACGGCGCGTAGTCCAGCCGCGGCCGCGTCTCCTCGCGTCCCGCCGCGGCGTACTCCTGGGAGATGCCGGCGATCTCGGCGTCGATCTCGGCCTGGCTCGCCGCGGCGGCGTCGGTGGGGGTGCTCACCCGAGCAACGTAGGACAGCCACCGGGGCGTACGCCGGGTCGGCCTTCCGCTGGGTGGAAGGTCGATGTGGCTGTCGTCACGTCGTGCTGCCACGGTCACCCCATGAGCACCCCGTCCCACGGCACCCGACCGTCCCCGACCCGCGCCGGGAGCGGCGCCCGCGACCTCTGGCCGGTCTGGCTGTGCTGGGTCGCGGTGGCGCTCGACGGCTTCGACCTCGTCGTCCTCGGCGCGGTCATCCCGACCCTCAAGGCCAGCGGCGACCTCGGCTTCACGGCCTCCTCGCTGACCGCGGCCTCCACCCTGGGGCTGGTCGGCGTGGGCCTGGGCGCGGTCGGGGTCGGACCGCTCACCGACCGGGTCGGGCGCCGGGTGACGCTGATCGGCTGCATCGCGCTGTTCTCGGTGCTGACGCTCGGCATCGCGCTGACGCAGGACACCACGCAGTTCATCGTGCTGCGCTTCCTGGCCGGGCTGGGCCTCGGCGCCTGCCTGCCGACCGCGCTGGCGTTCATGACCGAGTACGCCCCGCCCGGCCGGGGCGGCACGGCGGTGACCCGGATGATGACCGGCTACCACGTCGGCGCCGTCCTGACCGCGCTGCTCGCGCTGGTGCTGATCGACCCGCTGGGCTGGCGCGCGATGTTCGTCGTCGGCGGCGTCCTCGGGCTGCTCACGCTGCCGGTGATGTGGGCCAAGCTGCCCGAGTCCGAGACCTACCTGCGCGCGGTCGCCGACCGCGAGGCCGGGCGCGCGACCACGGCCGTGCGCAGCGGCGACGTGGTCCGCGGTCGCTTCCTCGCGGTCAGCATCGGGCTGTGGGTCGCCTCGTTCATGGGCCTGCTGCTCGTCTACGGCCTCAACACCTGGCTGCCCACGATCATGGGCGAGGCGGGCTACTCGATCGAGGCCGGCACCGGGCCTGCTGCTGGTCCTCAACGTCGGCGCGGTGATCGGCCTGCTCGTCGCGGGCGGCATCTCGGACTCGCGCGGCAACAAGCCCACCGTGCTGCTGTGGTTCGGCCTCGCCGCGGTGTTCCTGGCGCTGCTCTCGATCCGGATGGACTCCACCCTCCTGGTGTACGGCGCGGTGCTGCTGGCCGGCATCTTCGTGTTCAGCGCCCAGGTGCTCGTCTACGCCTTCGTCGGCCACCTCTACCCGCCGGAGATCCGCGGGACGGCGCTCGGACTGGCCGCCGGCGTCGGCCGGGTCGGCGCGATCGTCGGTCCGTTCCTCGGCGGCGCGCTCGTCACGGCCGGCATCGCCTACCCGTGGGGCTTCTACGCCTTCGCCCTCGCCGCCCTGCTCGCCGTCGGCGCGCTGGCGACCGTCCCGGCGCACCTCGAGCGCGAGCAGGCCGTCGCCGCGTAGTCGGTGACCGCGGCCCCGCTTCCACCCAGTGGGAGGATGACCGGCATGGCCGGCAACACCTCGACCCCGGGGACGAGCGTGACCGGCCGGGCGCTGGCGCTGGTGGGGGCGTTCGACGACGAGCACCGCCGGCTGACGCTGACCGAGCTCGCCGGTCGGGCCGGGCTGCCCGTCGCGACCGCGCACCGGCTGGTGGGCGAGCTGGTGGCCTGGGGCGCGCTGCGGCGTACGCCGGCCGGCGACTACGTCATCGGGCGCCGGCTCTGGGACGTCGGGATGCTGGCCCCCGTCCAGACCGGCCTGCGCGACGTCGCCTCGCCGCACCTGCACGACCTCTACGGCGCCACGCACGCCACCGTGCACCTCGCGGTCCGCGACGGCGTCCAGGTCCTGTACGTCGACCGCCTCTCCGGCAACGCCTCGGTGCCCGTCGTCAGCACCATCGGCTCGCGGCTGCCGCTGCACGCCACCGGCGTCGGCAAGGTGCTGCTCGCCCACGCGCCGCCGGCCGTGCAGCAGGAGGTGCTGTCCCACCTGACGCGGATCACGCCGTACACGGTCAGCCAGCCGGGAGTGCTCCAGCGGCAGCTGCGCCAGGTGCTCGCCGAGGACCACGCCACCACCAGCGAGGAGATGAGCCTGGGCGCCTGCTCGGTCGCGGTGCCGGTGCGGGCCGGGGGAGCGGTGGTGGCGGCGCTCGGCATCGTGGTGCCCTCGCTGCGCAGGGACGCCCCGCGCCTGGTCGCGGCGCTCCAGGTCGCGGCCCACGGCGTCGGCCGCTCGCTCTCCTCCGCCGGCGGGTCCGCCGGCTGAACCCTCCTCGACCTCGTCGGGCAGCCGGGTTCCGGTGAGCGGAAGCGGGGTGTGGTGGCGGTCACGGGGGCGCGTCAGGCTCCCCCCATGCCCCCGACCACGACCACCCGCACCCGCGTCGGCATCGTCGGCGGCGGTCCTGCCGGCCTGATGCTCTCCCACCTGCTGTCCCTGGCGGGGATCGCCTCGGTGGTCGTCGACGTCCGCACCCGTCGCGAGATCGAGCAGACCCACCGGGCCGGGATCCTCGAGCAGGACAGCGTCCGGCTGCTGGTCGAGTCGGGGGTCTCCGACCGGGTGCTGCGCGACGGCTACCGCCACGGCGGCATCGAGCTGGCCTTCGCCGGGGCCGGTCACCGGATCGACTTCGAGGGCCTCGTCGGCGCGGCCGCGCAGCTCTACCCGCAGACCGACGTGTTCATCGACCTCGCCGACGCCCGGGAGCGCGACGGCGGCGACGTCCGCTTCGGGGTCACCGACGTCGCCGTGGACGACCTGACCGGCGACGAGCCGGTCGTGCGCTTCACCGACGCCGAGGGAGTCGCCCAGGAGGTGCGCTGCGAGCTGCTCGTCGGGGCGGACGGGTCGCGCGGCGTGTGCCGCGGCTCGGTGCCGGCGGGGGAGCGGCGGCAGTTCTTCCGCGAGTACCCCTACGCCTGGTTCGGGATCCTCGCCGAGGCGCCGCCCAGCGCCCCCGAGCTGATCTACAACCACTCCGACCGCGGCTTCGCGCTGATCAGCCAGCGCACGGAGACGCTGCAGCGGATGTACTTCCAGTGCGACGCCGACGAGGACGTCGCGCAGTGGAGCGACGACCGGATCTGGGAGGAGCTCCAGGAGCGCGTCGGCGCCAACGGCTACACGCTGCGCCAGGGCCCGATCACGTCCCGGAGCGTGCTGCCGTTCCGCAGCTTCGTGCAGGAGCCGATGCGCCACGGTCGGCTGCTGCTCGCCGGCGACGCCGCCCACACCGTGCCGCCCACCGGGGCCAAGGGCCTCAACCTCGCCCTCGCCGACGTGCGCGTGCTGGCCGAGGAGGTCGAGCGGGCGCTGGGCGCGCGGGACCTCGGGCTGCTCGACGGCTACGGCGAGCGGGCGCTCGAGCGGGTCTGGAAGGCCCAGCACTTCTCCTACTGGATGACCACGATGCTGCACCGGCTCCCGGACGCCACCGACTTCGACGTACGCCGGCAGGAGGGCGAGCTGACCTCGCTGGTCGCCTCGACCGCCGGCTCGACGTACCTCGCCGAGGGCTACACCGGCTGGCCCCGCGGCTAGGGACCCGGGGGCCCCCACGCCCGCCGCCCGCGCACTGGTCCACACCAGCCGGCCCTTTCCCATGGCCCGTTGTGACTAGATCGGCGTGTTGACCGCGTCGTCGGCACAAAACGGGCGTTCCATGGAGGAGAGCGAACCGACGAGGGGCACGGACATGATCACCACGGAGATGGCGCTGTACGCGCCGAGCACCACGACCGACACGGTGGACGTGCGTCCGCTCGTCTGCGGCTGCGGGCAGGACCTGGGGCTCGTACGACGCGCCCACTGCCCGCGGTGCGGCTGCTGCCTGAACTGAACGCCGCGTCGATAGGGTGACCTCCGACGACCCGTCAGGAGGCATCGCGGTGGCCCGGCAGCCCAGTGGCGCGCGCACCTCGGCAGTGTGGACGCTGCCCAACATCATCAGCATGGTGCGGCTGGCCGGAGTGCCCCTCTTCCTCTGGCTGGTGATCGGCCCCGAGGCCGACGTGTGGGCCCTCGTGGTGCTGATGGTCTCGGGGTTCTCGGACTGGCTCGACGGCTACCTCGCCCGCCGGCTCGACCAGACCTCCAAGCTGGGGGAGATCCTCGACCCCGTCGCCGACCGCCTCTACATCCTGGCCGCCGTCGTGGGGCTGCTCTACCGCGACATCATCCCGTGGTGGGTGGCGATCATCCTGCCCGCGCGCGACGCCTTCCTGTGGTGCCTGGTGCCGTTCCTGCGCACCCGCGGCTACTCCGCGCTGCCGGTCCACTACCTCGGCAAGGCCGCGACGGCCGCGCTGCTCTACGCCTTCCCGCTGCTGTTCCTCGGTGACGGCGACGGCCCGGTGGCGACGCTGTCGCTGGTCTTCGGCTGGGCCTTCGCGATCTGGGGGATGGGCCTGTACTGGTGGGCCGGGCTGCTCTACGCCTGGCAGGTCCGGCTGCTGATGGCCGACGGCCGCCGGGCGCCCAGCCTCTCGGAGACGTGATGGCCGGGAGCGGTCCCGAGGCGCCGCGGGAGCCCGAGCCGGCGCGGCTCCCCCCTCAGGCGACCCTCGGCCTGCTGGAGTACCTCACCGCCCACGCGGTCGACGAGGACTACGCCTTCGTCGCCGAGCGCGAGCGGGCCGTCCGCGCCGCCGCCGGCGACGAGACCCGGCGGCGTCGCCGCGTCGGCCCGCTGGGCGCGGTCGCGGTCGCCTGCTTCGCGGTGCTCGTGGTCGCCGCCGGCGTGCAGAACTCCCGCGGTGCGGCAGCCGACGAGGAGGACCGCCGCGAGCTCGCCGGCCAGGTCTCCCGGGCCCGCGCACAGCTCGAGGCCGAGCGGACGCGGCTCGCCGCCCTGGAGCGGGAGACCGACCGGCTCCAGACGCGGCAGCTGGCCTCCGACGAGTCCGCGACCGGCCTGCGCACCCGCATCGAGCGGCTCGGCGCCCGCACCGGCACCCTCGCGGTGACCGGGCCGGGGGTCCGCGTGGTCGCCGAGGACGCCCCGGGCAGCACCACCGACCGGACCACCGTGCTCGACAGCGACCTGCAGCGGCTGGCCAACGGCTTCTGGGAGGCCGGCGCCGAGGCGATCTCGATCAACGGGCAGCGGCTGACCAACCTCAGCACCATCCGGGTCGCCGGCGGGGCCATCACCGTCAACGCGCGGTCGCTGCGGGCGCCGTACGTCCTGCTGGTCGTGGGCAACCCCGACACGCTGCCCGCACGTTTCGCCGAGACCACGAGCGGTCAGGCATGGTTGGACCTCGAGCGCCAGGTGGGCCTGCGGCTGAGCATCACGCCCCAGGACCAGCTGCGGCTCCCCGCGAGCGAGGTCACGCTGCGCTACGTCGACCAGGTCGCCCCGACCGACCAGCCCGGACAGGAAGGAACCCCGTGATCGCGATCCTCGGACTCGTCGTGGGGGTCCTGCTCGGCCTCTGGCTCACCCCGGACGTCCCGCTGGCGTTCGAGCCCTACCTGCCGATCGCGGTGGTGGCCGCCCTCGACGCGGTCTTCGGCGCCTTCCGGGCCTTCCTCGACGGCATCTTCGACGACAAGGTCTTCGTCATCTCCTTCGTCAGCAACGTGCTGATCGCGGCCGTCATCGTCTTCCTCGGCGACCAGCTCGGCGTCGGCGCGCAGCTCTCGACCGGGGTCGTGGTCGTCCTGGGCATCCGGATCTTCTCCAACGTCGCCGCCATCCGGCGGCACCTGTTCCATGCCTGAGCACGGGTCGGGCCGCCACGCCGACGGACCCTCCGACGGGCCCGCCGACACCCCTGCCGACCGGCCGCAGACCGGCCGCGACCGGCTGCTCGGGGCGCTGCGACGCCCGACCCGCGGCCAGGCCGTCGCGGGCGTGCTGGTCGGGCTGCTGGGGTTCGCTGCCGTCACCCAGGTGCGGGTCGCGGGGCAGGACGACGACTACGACGGCCTGCGCGAGGCCGAGCTGGTGCAGGCGCTCAACGGGCTCCAGGCCGCCTCGCGCCGGGCCGAGCGCGACATCTCCGGTCTCGAGGAGACCCGCGACCGGCTCAACAACAGCTCCGAGCGACGCAGCGCGGCGATCGAGCAGGCCCGCACCGAGATCGCCACGCTCGGCGTCCTCGCCGGCACCACCGCGGCGACCGGCCCGGGCGTGGAGATCACCGTCCAGGACCCCCGCGGCACGCTCAACCTCAACCACCTCCTCGACGGCATCGAGGAGCTGCGCAACGCCGGGGTCGAGGCGATCGAGATCAACGACCAGGTCCGGGTGGTCGCCCAGACCAGCTTCGAGGACGACGAGGCGGGGATCCGCGTCGACGGCGTGGTGCTCGGTGCGCCGTACGTCATCGACGCGATCGGCAGCCCCGACACCCTGGCCGGGGCGCTGAGCTTCTCCGACGGGTTCGTCGACGACGTCGAGGACGACGGCGGCACCGTCGAGGTCGAGAAGGTCGACCAGGTGGAGGTCAGCGTGACCCGCCGTCCCACCGCTCCCCGCTACGCCGAGCCCGTCCCCGGGCAGTAGGGTCGCGGTCCACGGCTCACCCACGCCCTCGAGGAGCAGCGTTGTACCCCGATGACCTGAAGTACACCTCCGAGCACGAGTGGCTCCGCGACCCCGGCCAGAGCGAGGGCTCGGTCCGCGTCGGCATCACCGAGTACGCCCAGGACGCCCTGGGCGACATCGTCTTCGTGCAGCTGCCCGAGGTGGGCGAGACCGTGGTCTCCGGCGCCGTCGTCGGCGAGCTGGAGTCCACCAAGTCGGTGAGCGAGGTCTACGCCCCGCTCGGCGGCGAGGTCGTGGCCCGCAACGAGGCGCTCGACGCCACCCCCGAGCTGGTCAACACCGACCCGTACGGCGAGGGCTGGCTGTTCGAGATCAGGGCCGACGACAGCGGCGCGGCCGACCTGATGGACGCCACCGCCTACCAGGAGACGCTCGAGGGCTGACCCGGTACGGCGTGTCGGACGAGGCGCGCCGAGGGCCGTGGCGGACACCGGCGCCGCTGGTAGGTTGGGGCCAACCTTGACCCTCCAGTGACGCTTCAGGGTTGTCACGGGGGTCGCGGCCGGAGACCTGGCAGACCCACGCAGGCTCGCCCCGGGGCGAGCACGACGGACTGGAGACCGACGACATGCCTTTCTGCTCGCAGTGCGGGAGCGAGAACTCCTCCAACGCGCGCTTCTGCTCGCAGTGCGGTACGCCGCTCGCCGCGGCCTCGTCGCCGGCCGCCCCGGCCGCGGGAGGCGGGGCAGAGCCGGTCGCCCACGACTCGACGCAGACGATCACCTTCGGCGGCGCCGCGTCCAAGCCCGACGCCGACGAGCGGGCCTCGCTGGCCCCCGCCGACGCCGCCGCGGTCGACGCGCTCCCGGCCGGCAGCGCGCTGCTGGTGACCCAGCGGGGTCCCGGCGCCGGCTCGCGCTACCTGCTCGACCGCGACCTGTCCACGGTCGGGCGGCACCCCGAGAGCGAGATCTTCCTCGACGACATCACCGTCTCGCGGCGCCACGTGGAGTTCCGCCGCACCGGCGAGGGCTTCCGGGTGCACGACGTGGGCAGCCTGAACGGCACCTACCTCAACGGCGACCGGGTCGACGACGCGCTGCTCCAGAACGGCGACGAGGTCCGGATCGGCAAGTTCCGGCTCATCTTCTTCGCCAGCGACGCCGGCGACACCCGGGTCGGCTGAGCGGTGCGGCAGACGGCCCGCATCACGATCGGTCAGGCGGTCGCCGACCTCAAGGCGGAGTTCCCGGACGTCGACATCAAGGAGTCGAAGATCCGGCACCTGGAGAACGAGGGGCTCGTCGAGCCCGAGCGGACGCCCTCGGGCTACCGCAAGTACTCCACCGACGACATGGAGAAGCTGCGCTACATCATCCGGGCGCAGCGCGAGCACTACCTGCCGCTCAAGGTGATCCGCGAGCACCTCGACGCCCTCGACCGCGGCCTGGAGCCCCCGGCGCCCGGCGGCTCGCCGAGCATCCCGGTGGGGCTGCTCGCCAACCCCGCACCCGGCGTCGAGTCGCTGCTCGGCGGGCAGCACGACGTGCGCATCTCGCGGCGCGAGCTGGTCAAGACCGCCGACATCACCGAGGAGCTGCTCGACCAGCTCGAGACCTTCGGGCTGGTGCGTCCCCGCACCGGCTCCAAGCACTACGACGCCGACGCCCTGGTGATCGCCAAGGTCGCCGGCGAGCTGGCGGCGTACGGCCTGGAGCCGCGGCACCTGCGCGCGTTCAAGACCTCCGCGGACCGCGAGATCGGCCTCGTCGAGCAGGTCGTCTCCCCGATCCGCCGCAGTCGCGAGGCCGGCGCCGAGGGGCGCGCCCACCAGACGATGGACGAGCTGGCGGTGCTCTCGGTGCGCTTCCACGCCGCGCTGGTCAAGGCCGGCCTGCGCTCGCTGCGCTGACCGCTAGGGTGGCGTGGTGCGCGAGGTCGAGGTAGTCGGGGTCCGGGTCGAGATGCCCAGCAACACGCCCATCGTCCTGCTCCGGGAGGCGGACGGCGAGCGCTACCTGCCGATCTGGATCGGGGCCGTGGAGGCGACGGCCATCGCCTTCGCCCAGCAGGGCGTCGTGCCGCCGCGCCCGCTCACCCACGACCTGCTGCGCGACGTGCTCGCCGCGACCGGCAACGAGGTCGACGAGATCCGCATCACCGAGATGCAGGACAACGTCTTCTACGCCACGCTCGTGCTCACCTCCGGCGTCGAGGTCTCGGCCCGGCCCTCGGACTCCATCGCGCTGGCGCTGCGCACCGGCTCGCGCATCGTGTGCGCCGAGGAGCTGCTCGACGAGGCCGGCATCCTGGTGCCCGACGAGCAGGAGGACGAGGTGGAGAAGTTCCGCGAGTTCCTCGACCACGTCACCCCCGAGGACTTCGAGCAGGGCCAGGCCTGACGTACGCCGGCCGCGACCCTCACCTTCAACCTCAACTTGAGACTTGCGCCGACACGCCGCCGGAGTCTTTGACCAACCCTCGAGCCGAGGTCTACCTTCGGGACTGTCTTCGCTGTAACTCCACGGCTGCAACTCGTCCGCACCACCCGACGACGGACCGGTCGCTCCCACCCCCCGGAGCTACGACGAGCGGAGCCGGACTCCGGAGGTAGCAGTGGGAACGACGTCAGACGGCGGCTCGACCGCAGGGCACGACCAGCAGGCCGCGCAGGCCGCCCTCGACGCGGCGCTGGACGCCACCGAGCAGGGCCTGCTCTTCGACGACGACGTCTCGACGCTCGACCAGGACCTCGGCTACCGCGGCCCCACGGCCTGCCGCGCCGCCGGCATCACCTACCGCCAGCTCGACTACTGGGCCCGCACCGGCCTGGTCGAGCCGACCGTGCGCGGTGCCACCGGCTCCGGCACCCAGCGGCTCTACGGCTTCCGCGACATCCTGCTGCTCAAGGTGATCAAGCGGCTGCTCGACGCCGGCATCTCGCTGCAGCAGATCCGCACCGCGGTGGCCCACCTCCGGGCCCGGGGCACCGACGACCTGACCCGCGTGACGCTGATGAGCGACGGGGCCAGCGTCTACGAGTGCACCAGCAACGACGAGGTCATCGACCTGCTCCAGGGCGGGCAGGGCGTCTTCGGCATCGCCATCGGCGGGGTCTGGCGCGAGATCGAGGGCTCGCTCGCCGAGCTGCCCTCCGAGCGCACCGCCACCGACGACGCCGACGAGCAGGCCGCCTCCGACGAGCTGGCGCAGCGCCGCAAGGCCCGCCAGACCGGCTGATCCACACCCCCCGCCACGTCCCGCCAGGCCCCGACGCGCACCGAGTGCGCGCCGGGGCCTGGTATTTTGGGGCTTGCTGACATATCCCGTGCGGGAGAGTCCCCGGTCACACCGGGGCGCCGAAGGGGCAACTCCTCCCACCAAGCTCTCAGGCACCAGGACCGCACGGGCTGGCACCCAGGAGGGACCCGGACGCGGGGCCCGACCGGGGGGAGGCGCACTCACCACGACCCCGATGAGCCGCCTCACGACTGGAGTGACATGTCAGACCGCGACGCCACCACCCTCACCGCGCTGCTGCGCCCCCGGCCCTTCGCCGAGCGCCACGTCGGACCCGACGAGCAGCAGCTGACCGAGATGCTCAAGGCCCTGGGCCTGAGCAGCCTCGAGGCGCTGATGGACGACGCGGTGCCCTCGCGCATCCGGGCCGGCGCGCTCGACCTGCCGCCCGCCGCCTCCGAGGCCGACACCGCGCGGGAGCTGCGCGAGATCGCGGCGCAGAACAACCCGCTCGTGCCGATGATCGGCCTGGGCTACCACGGCACCGTGACGCCGCCGGTGGTGCGACGCAACGTGCTGGAGGACCCCTCCTGGTACACCGCCTACACGCCGTACCAGCCCGAGATCAGCCAGGGCCGCCTCGAGGCGCTGATCAACTTCCAGACCGTCGTCGCCGACCTCACCGGGCTGGAGACCTCCAACGCCTCGTTGCTCGACGAGGGCACCGCGGCCGCCGAGGCGATGACGCTGGTGCGTCGCGCGGACCGCAAGGCCACCGGCCCGTTCGTCGTCGACGCCGACGCGCTGCCGCAGACCATCGCCGTGGTGCGCACCCGTGCCGCCGCGATGGGGCTCGAGGTCGTCGTCGCCGACCTCGCCGACGGGCTGCCCGAGGGCGAGCTGTCGGGCGTGCTGGTGCAGTACCCCGGCGCCTCGGGCCGCGTGCTCGACCCCCGGCCGGTGATCGAGGCCGCCCACGAGCGGGGCGCGCTCGCGGTGGTGGCCGCCGACCTGCTCGCCCTGACGCTGCTGGAGTCGCCGGGCGAGCTCGGGGCCGACGTCGCCGTCGGCTCCTCGCAGCGCTTCGGCGTCCCGCTGTTCTACGGCGGCCCGCACGCCGGCTTCATGTCGGTGCGCAAGGGCCTCGAGCGGCACCTGCCCGGCCGCCTGGTCGGCGTCTCCGTCGACGCGGCCGGCCGCCCGGCGTACCGGCTGGCGCTGCAGACCCGCGAGCAGCACATCCGCCGCGACCGCGCCACGTCCAACATCTGCACCGCCCAGGTGCTGCTGGCCGTGGTGGCCGCGATGTACGCCGTGCACCACGGCCCCGACGGGCTGCGCGAGATCGCCCGGTCCACCCACGCCCAGGCGGTCGCCCTGGCCGACGCGCTGCGCGAGGGCGGGGTCGAGGTCGTGCACGCCGAGTTCTTCGACACCGTGCTCGCCCGGGTGCCCGGCCGCGCCGCCGAGGTGGTGGCCGCCGCCCGCGAGGCCGGCGTCCACGTGCGTCACGTCGACGACGACCACGTCGGCCTCTCCACCTCCGAGGTGACCGACGTCGACGTGCTCGAGCGGGTGCTCGGGGCGTTCGGCGTCTCGACGGGCTCGGCAGGCGACGGTCTCGCCGAGGCCCGGCCCGGGTCGGCGCTGCCGGCCGCGCTGCTGCGGGAGACCGACTTCCTGACCCACGAGGTGTTCAACACCCACCGCTCCGAGACCGCGATGCTGCGCTACCTGCGCCGGCTCTCGGCCCGCGACTACGCCCTGGACCGCGGCATGATCCCGCTGGGCTCCTGCACCATGAAGCTCAACGCCACCACCGAGATGGAGCCGGTGAGCCTGCCCGGCTTCGCCGACCTGCACCCCTTCGCCCCGGCCGAGGACGCCCGCGGCTACCAGCGGCTGATCGGCGAGCTCGAGGGCTGGCTGGCCGCGGTCACCGGGTACGACGAGGTCTCGATCCAGCCCAACGCCGGGTCGCAGGGCGAGCTCGCGGGCCTGATGGCCATCCGGGGCTTCCACCGGGCCGCCGGCCAGGGCGAGCGCGACGTCTGCCTGATCCCGTCCTCGGCCCACGGCACCAACGCCGCGTCCGCGGTGATGGCCGGGATGCGCGTGGTGGTGGTCAAGTCGGCGGCCGACGGGTCGGTCGACATGGACGACCTGCGGTCGCAGTGCGAGGCGCACCGCGACGACCTCGCCGCGATCATGGTCACCTACCCCTCCACCCACGGGGCCTACGAGGACACCATCTCCGAGCTGTGCGAGGTGGTGCACGAGGCCGGCGGCCAGGTGTACGTCGACGGCGCCAACCTCAACGCGCTGCTGGGCTACGCCAAGCCCGGCGAGCTCGGCGGCGACGTGTCGCACCTGAACCTGCACAAGACCTTCTGCATCCCCCACGGCGGCGGCGGTCCCGGCGTCGGCCCGGTCGGCGTCCGGTCGCACCTGGCGCCGTACCTGCCCAGCCACCCCGCGCACCCCGAGGCCGACCGGCGCGAGGGCATCGGCCCGATCAGCGCGGCGCCGTACGGCTCGGCCGGGATCCTGCCGATCTCGTGGGCCTACGTGCGGATGATGGGCGCCGAGGGCCTGACCCACGCCACCGCGGTGGCGGTGCTCGCGGCCAACTACGTGGCCGCGCGACTGGACGACCACTTCCCGGTGCTCTACCGCGGGCACCACGACCACGTCGCCCACGAGTGCATCCTCGACGTCCGCGGGATCACCAAGGCCAGCGGCGTGACCATCGACGACGTGGCCAAGCGGCTCGTGGACTACGGCTTCCACGCCCCGACCATGAGCTTCCCGGTCGCCGGCACCCTGATGGTGGAGCCGACCGAGAGCGAGGACCTCGCCGAGCTCGACCGGTTCTGCGACGCGATGATCGCGATCCGCGCCGAGATCGCCCGGGTCGAGGCGGGGGAGTGGACCCCGGAGGAGTCCCCGCTGCGCGGCGCCCCCCACACCGCCGCCGCCGTGCTGGCCTCGGAGGGCACCCGCGCCTACTCCGCGGAGCTGGCGCTGTTCCCGACCGGTCCGGACCCCGACAAGTACTGGCCGCCGGTGAGCCGCGTCGACCAGGCCTACGGCGACCGCAACCTGCAGTGCTCGTGCCCGCCGCTGGAGGCCTTCGAGTGACGCCCGCGGAGGCGGCCGACCCGGACGCCCGGGCCGGCCACTTCCAGGCGGTGCTCGAGCGCTACCAGGCCGAGCGGCGGCTGCCGTCGGTGGTCGCGGCGGTGCTGGGTGACCACGGCCCGTCGTGGACGACGTGGACCGGGGTCGCCGGCCTGGGGGGCGCGACCGACCGGCAGTACCGGATCGGCTCGATCACCAAGACGCTCACCGCCGTGCTGGTCGTGCAGGCCCGTGACGCCGGCCTGCTCTCGCTCGACGACCCGCTGGGACGGTCCGTGCCCGAGGCCGGGGGGTACGCCGACCGGACGCTGCGGGAGCTGCTGTCGCACACCGGCGGGATGCAGAGCGAGCCCGCCGGTCCCTGGTGGGAGCGCCACCCCGGCGGCCCGGTCGCCGAGCTGCTGGCCGCCAACGACGGCAGCGGCGCGGTGTTCGGTCCGGGGGAGCACCACCACTACTCCAACCTCGGCTACGGCCTGCTCGGCGAGGTGCTCGCCCGGGTGCACGGCCGCCCGTGGTGGGAGCTGGTGGAGGAGCGCGTCCTGCGTCCGCTGCAGATGCGGCGCACGTCGTACGCCCCCGAGGCGGACGCCGCTCCCGGGTTCTCGGTGCACCACCTGGCCGGCACGCTGACGCCCGAGCCCGCCCACGACACCGGCGCGATGGCCCCGGCGGGGCAGGCGTGGAGCACCGTGGGCGACCTGGCCCTGCTGGGGCGCTTCCTGGTCGAGGGCCACCCCGACGTGCTCGGCGCCGAGTCGCTGCGCGCGATGCGCCAGCCGGTGCCGCCGGCCACCGACTACGGCCTGGGCCTGCGGACCTTCCCGTACGCCGGGGGCGTGCTGGCCGGCCACACCGGGTCGATGCCGGGCTACCAGTCGGTGCTGCTCGTCGACCCGGTGCACCGCACCGGCGTGGTGGCGCTGACCAACGCCACCACCGGCTTCTCCGGTCCCGAGCTCGCCCGGGCCCTGCTCGGCGACCGGACCCCCGGCCCCGCGACGCCGTGGCGACCCGCCGAGCGGGTGCCGGACTGGGCGGCCGAGCTGCTCGGCACCTGGCACTGGGGCAACTCCGCCTACGAGGTCCGCTGGCACGACGACCGGCTGGAGTGGCGCGACCTCGCCCGCGGGCTGGCCCTGGCCGAGCAGTTCGTCCGTCACGACGACGGCCGGGTGGTCGGCGCGGCCGGCTACCACCACGGCGAGACCCTGCACGTGGTGAGGCGGGACGACGGCACGCCCGACCACCTCGAGTGCGCCACGTTCGTCTACACCCGCACGCCCTACCCCGACGGTCCCTGACCGCCCGACGAGGAGCCACGATGACCCCCCGCCGCACCTTCCGCGCCCTGGCCCTGGCCGAGGCCGTCACCTGGACCCTGCTGCTGGGCGGCATGGTCCTCAAGTACGTCCTCGACGTCACCGAGCTGGGGGTGAGGATCGGGGGCGGGCTGCACGGGTTCGTCTTCCTGGCGTACTGCCTGACCGTCGTCGTGGTCGGGGTCGACGCCCGCTGGTCCGCGGGGAAGGTCGGCCTCGGCCTGGCCGCGGCCCTCGTGCCCTACGCCACGGTGCCGTTCGAGCGTCACGTCGACGGCGGCCTGACCGGGGCGTGGCGGCTGCGCACCGAGCCGGCCCGCGGGACGCTCGAGCGCCCGGTGGCGGCCGCGCTGCGTGCCCCGGTCCTGGCCGCCGTCGTGGTCCTGGTCGGGCTGGTCCTGGTCTTCGGTGGGCTGCTCGCCGTCGGGCCGCCCACGCAGTGGGCCGGCTGAGCGGCTAGAGGACCGGGCTCGGGGCCGGGCGGCGCGCGGGAGAGAACACCAGCACCGTGCCCAGCACGGTGAGCAGCGTGGCCAGGCCGACCAGCAGCTTGACCACGGCGGGCACCGGCACGAAGAACGCCGGCAGTGACGTGATCACGGCCAGCACCATGGCGCCGACCGCGACGCGGCTGCCCCAGCGTCGACCCCGCCAGGCCGCGACGACACCGACGAGACCGGCCACGCCGAGCGCGGTGCCGAGCACCAGGATCGAGAAGGGCGGGCCGACCTCGCCGTCGGGCGTGGGGGTGAGGACGCTCGGCAGGTTGATCAGCGACATCAGGCCGAGCAGGGCGAGGCCGGTGCGCTGGGTGGGGGTGGGACGTTCCATGGGAGGTGCTCCGATTCGTGAGGAGGGACGCCCACCACGGTGCGGCGGTGGGTGTTCCTGCCGACAGGTACAACCTTCCTCGCCGCGTTCCCGTCGTCCAGGCGGATGCGGGAAGGACTTCCCGGGACACCCGGGCGAGGTACGGCGGATCATGGGGTGATGACCGTGCGTGTGCTCCTGGCCGACGACCACCCGATGGTGCGTCGCGGCCTGAGCTCGCTGCTCTCGACCATCGACGGGTTCGAGGTGGTGGGCGAGGCGGCCGACGGTGAGGCCGCCGTGCGCGAGGCGCTCCTGCTGCGGCCCGACGTGGTGATGATGGACGTGCGGATGCCGGGGATCGGCGGGGTGGAGGCCACGCGGCAGATCCGGGCGCGGACGCCCGAGGTGGCCGTCGTGGTGCTGACCATGTTCGACGACGACGCCACCGTGTTCACCGCGATGCAGGCCGGGGCGCGCGGCTACCTGCTCAAGGGGGCCGATCAGGACGACATCGTCGGAGCCCTCCGTGCGGTGGCGGCGGGCCAGGTCGTCTTCGGCCCCGGGGTCGCGCAGCACGTCCTCGGCTTCTTCGACCAGCAGCACCCGACGCCGGCGCGGCCCCAGCCGTTCCCCGAGCTCACCTCCCGCGAGCGCGACGTGCTGCGGCTGCTCGCCGAGGGGCGGCGTACGGCCGTGATCGCGGACGCCCTCCACCTCTCGCCCAAGACCGTCAGCAACAACCTGACCAACATCTTCGCCAAGCTGGAGGTCACCGACCGCGCGGGTGCGATCATCCGCGCCCGGGAGGGCGGCCTGGGAGGAGCCGGCTGATGGGCGGGCTGGGTGGTCCCGGGCTGGTCGCGCTGATGGTCGTCGGGGCGTCGTGGACCGTCGTGGGAGTGGCGATGCTGCTGCGGTCCCGGGCGGTCAGCCGGTGGGGGGTGCTGCTCGCAGGCCTGCTCTGCATGGCCGCGGTGGCGGCCACCGTGGCGGGGGCCGGGTCGGCGGGCTCCCTGCTGCTGGTGCTGTCGGCGGCAGTGGTCGCGCCGCTGTCACTGGCGGCTTTCCCGGTGTTGCGCTGGCGCCACCCGGTCGATCTGCTCGCACTCGTCGTCGTCCTCGGCTGCGGGGCCGTGCCGCTGCTGGAGCTGCTCGCCCGGGGTTCGGCCGTCACCGCCGAGCTCGGGCTCGGCACCGCCGTGGCGCTGGTGGCCCACACCTGGTGGCGGCTCGAGGCCACGGCGGGCCGCGAGCGTCGGGCGTTGCAGTGGGCGGCCCTCGGCACGGCGGTCGTGCTGCTCGCGGTGGGCCTGCTGGCCTTCCTCTTCGACGGTGTTCCGGCTGCGACGACCGCCGCGACGGCGTTGCTGGCGCTGCTGCCGGTGCCGCTGTACGTCGGGGCGACGCTGCCCGACGTGGTCGACGTGCGGGGGCTGGTGGTGCGCGTGGTGGTGACCCTGGTGGTCGGCCTGACCTACGTGGCGGCGTTCGTGGTGGTCGCCTCGGGCCTGGAGCTCGTGGCAGGCCGCACCCCCCAGGTCGGCGTGGTCGCGGTGGCGGGGGCCCTGGTCGCCCTCGGTGTCGGGCCGCTGACCCGGCTGCTGCGAGCGGGCGTCGACGAGCTGCTCTTCGGTCGGCGCCCCGACCCGATCGAGGCCGCGACCGCGCTGGTCGGGGGCATCGGGTCGGACCCCGCCCGTGCGTTGGAGGTCGTCCGCACCGCCCTCGTGCTGCCGTACGCCAGTCTGCGGGACGGCGACGGGGAGCTGGTCGCCTCGGGTGAGCGGCCCCGGTACACCCGCGTCTACCGGCTCGAGGACGGCGCCGAGGACGGCTCGGCGTCCGAGCTGGTCATCGGGCTCCGAGCCGGCGACCTCGGGCCGACGGCCGAGGACGACCGCGTGCTGAGGCTCCTCGTGCCCCTGCTCGCGCAGACGGTGCGCGCCACGGCACTGGCCGGCCGGCTCGTGGAGTCGAGGGGCGCGGTGGTGGCCGCGCTGGCAGAGGAGCGGCGTCGGCTCCGGCGCGACCTGCACGACGGGCTCGGTCCCCGGCTCTCCGGCGTGGCGTTCACGGCCGACGCGGCGCGCAACGTGGTGCGGAGCGACCCCGCGCGGGCGCAGGAGCTGCTCTCGACGCTGCGGGCCGAGACCGTGACCGCGATCGAGGAGATCCGACAGCTGGTCTACGGCATGCGGCCGCCGGCCCTCGACGAGCTCGGGCTGGTGCCGGCGCTGCGCCAGCGCGCGGCCGGCCTGTGCACCGAGGGTGGCGTCCCGGTCCGCGTGCACGTCGCAGCGGCGGAGTCGATGACCGACCTGCCTGCGGCGGTCGAGGTGGCGGCGTACCGCATCGTGGTGGAGGCGCTGGCCAACGTCGCCCGCCACACCACGTCCGCCACGGCGTCGGTCAGCGTGCTCGCCGAGCGTGACGGGCTGCACCTGTGCGTGGAGGACGCCGGGGGTCCGGGAGGCACGTGGACCCCCGGGGTCGGGCTGAGCTCGATGCGGGAGCGCGCCGCTGAGGTCGGCGGCAGCGTCAGCGCCGGGCCGACCCCGAGCGGCGGCCGCGTGGTCGCGGTGCTCCCCCTGGTGACCTGACCCTCGACCGGCCGCGCTAGAGCGCCTGGCTGACCGAGCTCATGTTGAAGTCGGGCACCCGCAGGGCGGGCATCGCGGTGCGCGAGAACATGTCCTCGCCCCACTCGCGGGAGAACCCCGGTCGGGTCTCCCCGGCGTGGCTGAAGCGCCGCAGCAGGTCGACGGGGCTCTCGTTCCAGCGGAAGTTGTTGACCGCCCCGACGATCTCGCCGTCCCGGACCTGGTAGACGCCGTCGCGGGTCAGGCCGGTGAGCAGCATCGTCTGCGGGTCGACCTCGCGGATGTACCACAGGCAGGTCAGCAGCAGCCCGTCGTCCATGCCGGCGGCCAGGTCGAGGTCGGATCCGGTGCCGCCGTCGACCTCGAGCACCAGGTTGTCGATCGGCGGGGTGGTCGGCTGGTCCGTGTCGGCCGCGGTGCGGCGGGTCTGCAGGAGCGCGGCCAGCCGGCCGTCGTCGATCCAGGCGGTCGGGGCCAGCGCGAGGCCGTTGTCGTAGACGCTGGTGCGGTCCGAGGAGGCGCCGGCCAGCACGAACGGGGCGCACTCCTGGCCGGCGTACGACGGGTCGGAGCGCAGCCGCACCCCGGGGGAGACGACCTGCTCGCCGAACCGGACGCCGCCGCCCGGCCTGGAGAACACGCTCTGGCCGTCGGCGGCGGTGCGCGCCCCCGAGCTCCAGTAGGCGTCGATCATCAGGTCGGCGACCGCGGTCGGCGGCAGCACGGTGTCGTAGCGGCCGGCCGGCAGGTCGACGCGGCGCGCGGCCCAGCCCAGCCGGGTGGCGAGGTCGTCGGCCATCCGGGTGGCCGAGACGTCGCGGAAGTCGCGGGTGGCCCCGCCCACCCAGGCGCTGGCGGTGAGCGCGGCGTCCTTGCCGGTGCAGCCGTAGTGGCCGGTCGGCTGCACGTGGCGCAGCCGCAGGCCCGTCGAGGAGCCGAGGTAGGTGGTGGTCACCTCGTGGAACACGAAGCCGTAGAGGATGCGCCGCTCGGCCTCGGCGCGTCGGAACTCCTCGCCGAGCTGGGCCGCCACCTCGTCGAAGACCGCGATCGAGGTCTCGGCGGGGGCGTCGTCGAAGTCGGCCGCCGCGCTCCCGCCGACCAGGTCGGCGCGGTCCTCGGCCTCACCGGCCAGCGCGGCCGCGCGGTCGGCGGCCTCCACGAGGGCGGCGACCTGGCCGGTGGTGGCGGCGGTGCCGCTGACCGAGGCGTTGCCGCCGCCGGCGAAGGCGATCACGGTGACGTCGGTGGAGCGCATCACGCCGTTGGTGGTGAGGGTGTTGTTGGCCCACCGCAGGTTGGCGCTGGTGGAGTCCTCGACGACCACCACGCAGGCGTCGCTGGTGCTGGCCTCGAGCGCGTGGTCGACGAGCTGCTGGGGTCGGACGGTCATCAGGCCGTGCCCTCCTCGGAGGTGTTGAGGACGTTGACGTCGCGGAACAGCGCCGACGGCGTGCCGTGGCTGACCGGCGCGGACTGGCCGGGCTGGGCCTTGCCGCAGTTGAGCACCCCGCCGAGCACGTAGGTCTGCGGCCCGCCCACGGCCTCCAGCGAGCCCCAGAAGTCGGTGGTGGTGGCCTGGTAGGCCACGTCGCGCAGCTGGCCTCGCAGCTCGCCGTCCTCGATGGCGTAGAACCGCTGCCCGGTGAACTGGAAGTTGTAGCGCTGCATGTCGATGGACCACGACTTGTGGCCGACGACGTGGATGCCGCGCTCGACGCGGCTGACCAGCCCCGCGGTGTCGGGGCCGTCCGGGTCGGGCTGGAGCGAGACGTTGGCCATCCGCTGGATCGGCACGTGGCCGGGGGAGTCGGCGTACGCGCAGCCGTTGGAGCGGCCGCCGTTGAGGTCGGCGCCGAAGCTGTGGGCCATCGACCGGTCGAGCTGGTAGCCGACCAGGACCCCGTCGCGGACGATGTCCCAGGTCTGGCCCTGGACGCCCTCGTCGTCGTAGCCGACCGTGGCCAGGCCGCGCGGGGCGGTGCGGTCGCCGGTGACGTGCATGGCGGGGGAGCCGTACTGCAGGGTGCCGAGCAGGTCGGGGGTCGCGAACGAGGTGCCGGCGTAGCTCGCCTCGTAGCCCAGCGCGCGGTCGAGCTCGGTGGCGTGCCCCACCGACTCGTGGATGGTGAGCATCAGGTTGTTGGCGTCGATGACCAGGTCGTAGCGGCCGGGCTCCACGCTGGGGGCGGCCAGCTTGGCGCGCAGCAGGCCGGGCAGCTCGGCGCGCTCGGTGTCGAAGTCCCACGAGCCGTCGGTGAGCACCTCCCACCCGGCCCCGAAGGGCGGGCAGGTCGAGGCCATCGAGTCGAAGGCGCCGGTCGCGGGGTCGGAGGCGTAGGCCTCCAGCAACGGCTCGAGCCACACCCGCTGCTGGGTGATCGAGGAGCCCGCGAGGTCGGCGTAGAACTTGTTCTCCTGCACCTGCTGCAGCGCGCCCGCCGCGTGGTCGGCGCCGCCGGCGACCAGCTCGCGGGTCCAGCCGCCGAGCAGGGCGACCTTGTCGGCCAGCGGGACCTCGAGCGGGTTCACGTCGTACGCCGAGACCCAGGTGACGTCGCGGTGCACCGGCTCGGGCGCCAGCTGCACCGGGGCGGTGGTCATCCTGGCCGCCACCCGCGCCACGGTCACGGCGGTCTCGGCCACCCTCACCGCCTCGTCGTCGGTCAGCCCCACCCCCGAGGCGAAGCCCCAGGCGCCGTCGAGCAGCACCCGGACCGCGAAGCCGAGGTCCTCGCTGTCCTGGGCCCCCTCGAGGTGGCCGTCACGCACCGCGACGTGCTGCAGCCGGTTGCGCTCGAGCCGGAAGTCGGCGTGGGTGACGCCGAAGTCCCGGGCCCGTCCGAGCGCGACCTGGGCGAGCCGCTGGAGCGGCAGGGCGAGGAAGCTGGGGTCGACATCGGCCATGTCGAGCACCCTAGTGCGGCTCAACCGACGCCCAGCACCGGTCGCAGCGTCGAGCCCTGCCGGGCCTTGGTGACCTCGAGCTGGCTGGGGACGCGGGTGCGCAGCTCGGCGACGTGGCTGACCAGGCCGACGACACGCCCGCCGTCGCGCAGCTGGTCGAGGGTGTCCATCACGCCGTCGAGGGTCTCGGCGTCGAGCGAGCCGAAGCCCTCGTCGATGAACAGCGTGTCGAGGGAGGTGCCGCCCGCCTCGTGGCTGACGGTGTCGGCCAGGCCGAGCGCGAGCGCGAGCGAGACCACGAAGGTCTCGCCGCCCGAGAGCGTCGCGGGGTCGCGCCGGGTGCCGCTCCAGTCGTCGCGCACCCGCAGGCTCAGGCCGCCCCGCCGCTCGCCGGCGCCCTTCTCGTCGACCTGCTCGAGGGTGAACCGCTGGTCGGTCATCGCGCCCAGCCGCTCGTTGGCCGCGGCCACGACCTGGCGCAGCCGCTCGGACAGGACGTACGCCGAGAGCCGCATCCGCCACCGGTTGTCGGTGCTCGTGCCCTCGACCAGCGACGCCAGCCCGGCGGTGACCTGGTGGGCGCGCCGGACCGGCTCCCAGGCCCGCAGCTCGCGCTCCAGCGCGCTGGCCAGCTCCTCGAGCCGGGCGCCACGACCCACCGCGTGCCGGTGGGCCGCGACCACGAGGTCGCGCACCCGCTCGGCGTGCTCGAGCCGCTGGGCCAGCGCGACCACGTCGCGCGACGGGGCGGCGTCCGCCGCGCGGACCTCCTCGTCGGCAAGCACGCGCTCGGCCTCGGCCCGGGCCACCTCGTGGCGGTGCAGCCGCTCCGCGACCTCCTCGGCCCGGCCGCCCGGCAGCAGCGCTGCGCGGACCTCGGCACCGGAGCCGAAGCCCGCCCCGCGCGCGGCCTCACGGGCCTCGGCGCGCACCGCGGCGAGCGCGGCCTCGGCGCGCTCGCGCGCCTCCCAGCCCGCTGCGGCGGCGAGGACGGTGCGCAACCCGGTCTCGAGCCGGGTCACCAGGGTGCGGACGTCGGCGCCGGCCGCGTCGTGGCGCTCCAGCCAGTCGTGGAGGTCGGCACCCAGCAGGGCGACCCGGTCCCGGGCCTGCGCGAGCTCGCGGTCGCGCTCGACGACCCGGACCTCGAGGCCGGCGACCTCGGAGGCGAGCCGGCTGAGCCGGTCCTGGCGCTGCTCGGCGTCGGTGTCGAGGTCGTGCAGCGCGTGGGCCGCGGCCGCGCTGACGTCGGCCCGGTCGCGGGCGGCGGCACGCTCGGCCCGGCACACCGCGACCGGCCGGCCCTCGCTCGTCGCCGCCAGCCCGGCGAGCCGCGCGGCGAGGGCCGCCACGGACTCGGCCAGCGCCTGGCGGGTGAAGTCGGCCGTCTCGTGGGTCTGGCGTGCGGCCTCCTCCTCGGCACGACCGACGTTCGAGGCCGCCCGGGCGGGGGAGGGGTGGTCGGCGCTGCCGCACACCGGGCACGAGCAACCGACGGCGAGCCCGGTGGCCAGCTCGGCGGCCATGCCGGAGATGCGCTGCTCGCGCAGGTCGAGGTAGTGCTCGCGCAGGTCCTGGGCGCGGGTGGTGGCGTGCGCGAGCCGGGCCCGGGTCTGCGCCAGCTCGGTGGCGACCTGCTCCCGGTCGGTGGCCGCGGCCAGGACCAGCTCGGCCGCCCGGAGGTCCGCGGCGTCGCGGTCGGCGGGCTCGGCGGCCCGGGCGACGCTCGCGCGGCGCTGCTGCCGGTCGGCGACCTCCTCCCGGGCGGCGACGAGCAGCGCCCGGGCGCGGTCGTGCGCGGTGTGCTCGGCGTCGCACCGACCGGCGAGCGCGGCGACGCGGGCCTCGGCCTGCGCCAGCTCGCGCTCCTGGGGCTCGCGGGCGCGGGCCTGGGCGACGGCCTCGCGCAACGCGTCGGCCCGATCGGCCAGGACCTCGCGGGTCACCTCGGTCGTGCCCGGCGTCGTCTCGACGTGGGCCAGCTCGCGGGCCGAGGTCGCGGTCGCCCGGTCGGCCTCGTCGGTGGCCGCGGTGACGCGGCGCAGCAGGGGGAGCAGCGGCTCGGCGCGGCGGTGGGCGGCCAGCGCCGCGGCGTCGACCTCGTCGCGCTCCCGCGACCCGTCGAGGTCGGCCAGGACCGCGCGGGCGGAGCCGGCCCTCGCCCGCAGCGCCTGGTGGGACCGCTCCGCGTCGAGGGCCGTGCGGTCGGAGCGGACCGTGTCGTCGGCGGCGGCGAGCCGGGCCGACTGTGCGCCGGCGGACGCGGCGAGGGTGCCGCGCACCTCGTCGACCCAGGTCAGCAGGAGGCCCTGCTCCGCTAGAGCGGCGAGGCCCTCGAGGTCGTCCAGGGTCCAGGCCTCGGGCACCGGCACCTCGGTGGCCTCCTGCACCCGGCCGAGGAGGCCGCGGACCGCGTCGTGCCCTCGCGACGACTCGCGGCGCAGCCGGCTGCGGCGGTCGACCAGCCAGCGCTCCACGTCCTCGAAGCGGCGGGTGCGGAACAGCTGCTGCAGCACGGCGTGGCGCTCGGCGGAGCCGGCGCGCAGGAACGCCTGGAAGCGCCCCTGGGGCAGCATCGCGACCTGGGTGAACTGACCGACCGTCATGCCGAGCAGGCCGGTGACGAGCTGTCCCGCCTCGTCGAGCCGCGTGGTCAGGGCCTGCCAGTCCCCGGCGTGGTGCTCCTCCACGACCACGTGCGCCTGGATCCGGCGGGTGCCCTCGCCGCGCCGCCGGGGCCGGTCCCAGGCGGGGGAGCGGGTGGTGCGGAAGGTGCGCCCCGCGATGCTGAAGCGCAGCACCACCCGCGGCTCGGCGTCGGGCCCTGCCTGGTCGCTGCGCAGGTGCCGGGCGCTGTGGCGGTCGCCCGGCACCTCGCCGTAGAGGCCGAAGCAGACCGCGTCGAGCACGCTGGTCTTGCCGGCGCCGGTCGCGCCGGTGAGCAGGAACAGGCCGGCGTCGGCGAGCGCGTCGAAGTCGACACGGGCGGTCTCGACGAAGGGGCCGAAGGCGGTGACCTCGAGCTCGTGCAGCCTCACCCCGCCGCCACCTCGCGCGACAGGTCGCGGTCCTCGCCGCAGCACTCGAAGGCCTCGCGCAGCAGCGCGGACTCCTCCTCGCCGGCCGGCTCGCCCCGGACGTGGTCCACGAAGTCGAGCGCCACGGCGTGCGCCGAGCGGCCCTCGACGGGCACCGGGCGTCGGGTCGAGGGCTCGCCGCCCTCGGGGGCGAACCGCAGTGCGAGCGCGTGCGGGAAGCGTGCCCGCAGCCGCTCCATGGCGCGAGCCGGACGGACGCGGTCGGTCAGCGTGGCCTGCACCCAGGCGGCCTCGTGGGCGGCGTGCCGGGGGTCGACCAGCATCTCCTCCAGCGTGCCCTCCAGCCGGGCGAGCGACCGGGCGACGGGGGCGTCGACGAAGTCGACCGACCCGACGCCACCGGCACCCAGCTCGACCAGCCAGCTGCCCTTGCGGTGGCGGGCCTCGGAGAAGGAGTAGGCGATCGGGGAGCCGCTGTAGCGGACGGCCTCGCTCAGCGTGGCCCGGCCGTGGAGGTGGCCCAGGGCGACGTAGTCGAGGTCGGCGAACAGCTCGGCCGCCACCGAGGACACGCCGCCGACCGCGATGTCGCGCTCGCTGTCGCTCGGCTCGCCGCCGGTGACGAAGGCGTGCGCCAGCACCACCGAGCGGGTGCCCGCGGGGCGGGCGGCCAGGTCGGCGCGCACCCGGCGCAGGGCGTGGCCCAGCGCGGCCTCGTGGGAGCGGGTGGGAAGGTCCCAGGCCACGCGGGCGACGTCGGGGTCGAGGTAGGGCAGGCCGTGCACCGCGACGGGACCGTGCCGGTCCTCCAGCAGCACCGGCTCTCCGACCCGGTCGAGCGAGGTGCGCAGGTGGACCCCGGCCAGGTCGACCAGCCGGGCGTTGAACCCCAGCCGCCGGGCCGAGTCGTGGTTGCCGCTGGTCACCACGACGCGGGCGCCGGTGGCGGCGAGCCGGTGGAAGGCCTCGTCGGCCAACGCCACCGCGTCGACCGAGGGCAGTGCACGGTCGTAGACGTCGCCGGCCACCAGCACGGCGTCGACGCGCTGCTGCACCACGGTCTCGACCAGGTGGTCGACGTAGTCGGCCTGCGCATCCAGCAGCCCCTCCCCGTGGAAGGACCGGCCCAGGTGCCAGTCGGAGGTGTGCAGCAACCGCATGGCTCCACGCTAGGAGCGAGCACCGACAGGCCCGGTCCCCCACGCCGGGGAGGGGCCCACGAGCGGCCCGGGAGGGCCCCTCAGCCGGTGATGCGGTCGGCCCCGGCGTACGCCACGAAGCGCTGGCCGCGGGTGAACCCGACCATCACCAGGTCGGCCTCGCGGGCCAGCGAGACGGCGAGCGAGGTCGGCGCGCCGACGGCGACGAGGGCCCCGACCCCGGAGACCACGGCCTTCTGGACCAGCTCGAAGCCGATCCGGCCGCTGAGCACCAGCACCGGCGGGACCGGGGCGTGCGCCAGGATGCGGGAGCCGACCGCCTTGTCGACGGCGTTGTGGCGCCCGACGTCCTCGCGGACCACCACGGCGGTGCCGTCGGCCTCGAACAGCCCGGCGGCGTGGATGCCGCCGGTGCGCTCGAAGCCGGGCTGCTCCTCGCGGAGCCGGTCGGGCAGGGCCAGGACGGTGGCGACCGCGAGCGACACGGACGGCACCGCCTCGGCGCGGGACAGCACGTCGTGGACGGTGTCGGTCCCGCAGACACCGCAGGCCGAGGACACCATGCGCGCCGCCGGCAGGCTGCGTGGCTGCGTCGCGAGGTCGACGGTGACCACGTTGAACTCCTCGAGGTCGCCGAGGGTCTCGTCGGTGCAGTAGCGCACGGCGCGGACCTCGTCGGGGACCGTGACGCCCTCGTGCACCAGCCAGCCGGCCGCGAGCTCGAAGTCGTGACCCGGGGTCCGCATCGTGACCGCGACCCGCCGGGCGGGCGACCCGGGCCAGCCCACGCGCAGCTCGAGCGGCTCCTCGGTCGACGACCCGGTCCTCGCGCGGGAGACGGGCGCCGTCGCGGAACTCGGTGACGCGGTCGCGCACCGACGGTCCGGGTCGGCGTCGACGCTGCCCCAGGGTGCTCACGACCCCGACTCTAGGCGGCCGCGCGAAGCCGGACGCCTACGGTGGGCGCATGGTGGAACCACGGGGGCGGGTCGTGCGTCGGATCGGCATGAGGCAGCTCCCGGCACGTCCCCCCGCGGCCGTCACGACCGCCACCGTCGTCGCGCTCGCCGTGCTGGCGGGCTGCGGTTCCGGCCCCGCCGACGGCGCGGGGTCACCCACCTCGGACTCGGCGTCCACCTCGGCCTCGGCCTCTCCCTCCGCCGCGACCGCCTCGCCGGCCGTGGGGGAGTGCGCGCGGGACGACGCCGCGGTGCGCGACGCGACCGCCCTGGTGCGCGCCGACCTCGACGGGGACGGCCGCGCCGAGGAGGTGCGGGTGACGGCCCCGGACGCCGCCCGCTGCCCGGGCACGGTCTTCGCCGTCCTCGACGACGGCTTCCTGGTCGCGCCGGCGGGCGGGGGCCCGGCGGTCACCTCCGGCTCCGCGGTGCGGCTCCCGGGCACGGACGCCGACCTGCTGGTCACCGAGCAGCAGCACCCGCGCGGCGGCACCCAGACCCGGTTGTACGCCGCGACCGGCGGCGCGCTGGCCGAGCTCCAGGACCCGGACGGCAACCCGGTGGTGCCGTTCGTGGCCACCGACACCCCTCCCGCGCCGGTCTCGGTGACCTGCACCGAGGACGGGATCGCGGTGACCGAGGCGGTGGCCCACGAGCCGGCCGGGGTGATGTTCACCTGGGACGTCCGGCGCACGACGTACGCCGTGACCGGCGGCCGCGCCGAGCGCACCGGTCGCGACGAGGTGGCCGACAACGTGCTGCCGGGCCAGCTCCGGGGGAGGTTCCCGGAGCTGGCCCGTGCGGAGGTGCTGGCGGACTGTCGGGCCTGACGGCCCGGCGAGCGGATCAGGCCAGGCGCTGCTTGGGCATGCCCTCGGCCGTCCTGGCGCCGTCGGTCTCGGGCAGGTCGCCGAGGACCTCGTCGATGCGTGTCATCAGCTCGGCGGGGATGGTGACCCCGGCGGCGCGGACGTTCTCGGTCACCTGCTCGGGGCGTGAGGCCCCGACCAGCGCGGCGGCGACGTTGTCGTTCTGCAGCACCCAGGCGACGGCGAGCTGCGCCATGCTCAGGTCGAGCTCGTCGGCGACCGGCTGCAGGTCCTGCACGCGCGTCAGGGTGTCGTCGTTCATGAATCGCTTGATCATGTCCGCGCCGCCCTTCTCGTCGGCGGCGCGCGAACCCTCGGGCGGTGCCTGACCGGGCTTGTACTTGCCGGTGAGCACGCCCTGCGCGATCGGCGACCACACGATCTGGGAGATGCCGAGCTCGCGGCTGGTGGGGACGACCTCGTCCTCGATGACGCGCCACAGCATGGAGTACTGCGGCTGCGAGGAGATCAGCTGCACGCCGAGGTCCTTCGCGAGCGCGTGGCCCTCGCGCAGCTGCTCGGCGGTCCACTCGCTGACGCCGATGTAGAGCGCCTTGCCCTGGCGCACGACGTCGGCGAAGGCCTGCATCGTCTCCTCGAGCGGGGTCTCGGTGTCGTAGCGGTGCGCCTGGTAGAGGTCGACGTAGTCGGTCTGGAGACGGGTCAGCGAGCCCTCGATCGACTCCAGGACGTGCTTGCGCGACAGCCCGGTGTCGTTCTTGCCGCGGGGACCGGTCGGGAAGTAGACCTTGGTGAAGATCTCGAGCGACTCCCGACGCTCGCCCTTGAGCGCCTCGCCGAGGACCGTCTCGGCCGCGGTGTTGGCGTAGACGTCGGCGGTGTCGAAGGTGCTGATGCCCTCGTCGAGCGCGGCGCGCACGCACTGCGTGGCGACGTCGTTCTCGACCTGGGAGCCGTGGGTGAGCCAGTTGCCGTAGGTGATCTCGGAGATCTTCAGGCCCGAGTGGCCGAGGTAGCGGAATTCCATGTCCACGACCCTACGGCCGGGTCGGTGGCGCTACTGCACGGACTGGATCGTGACCGACTGCCGGGGCGCGATGCCGTCGGCGGCGATCCCCTGGGCAGCGACCTTCTCCACGACGTCGACGCCGGCGGCGCTCATCCGGCCGAAGACGGTGTACGCCGCGGGCAGCGGCGAGTCGGCGTACACCAGGAAGAACTGCGAGCCGTTGGTGTCGGGCCCGGAGTTGGCCATGGCGACCGTGCCCGCGGGGTAGGTGCAGACCTCCGCGCCCGAGGTCTGGTCGACCTGGCCCAGGCACGGCTGCAGCCGCGGGTCGTCCTGCTGCAGCTCGTCGGCGAAGGAGTACCCGGGCCCGCCCTGGCCCGTGGCGCTCGGGTCGCCGCACTGGAGGACGTTGAGCCCGCCGGTGGTGAGGCGGTGGCAGGCGGTGTCGTCGAAGTAGCCCTGCTCGGCCAGCGAGAGGAACGAGCTGACGGTGCACGGCGACTTCTCGGCGTCGAGGCTGACCTTCACGTCACCGCGGTCGGTGGCGATGGTGACCTGTGCGGCCTCGTCGGCCGGCGGGTCGGCCGGCGGCGCCTCCACCTGCTTGGTGTCGACCGGGGACGCCGACTCCGGGTAGGAGCACTGGCCGGCGTCGGCCGAGCTGGGCGTCTCGGTCTCCTCGGAGCCGCAGCCGCTCAGCACGACGAGGGCCAGGACGAGGGGGGCGGACAGGGAGGCGAGGGTGCGACGTGGGAAAGGCATCGCCGCGGATGGTAGCCAGCCCGCCTGAGAGCACGGTGAGCCCACCCCTGGTGCGGCGTCAGACCGCGACGAGCCGCAGGAAGGTGAAGCCCAGCACCCCGCGGTAGCCCTGGTGGTACGCCGCCCGCTGGCCCGCCGCCGAGGCCGAGACCGCCGCTGCGTCGGGGTGGTCGTCCGGGTGGTCCGCGAGCCACCGGTCCCAGCGGGCGGTGAAGCCGGCCTCGAAGGCGTCCCACTCCGCGAGGTCGGCCTCCTCCTGGGCCTGGACCTCGAACCCGTGGTCGGCCACGAGGTCCGCCAGCGCGGCGGGCGCGAGGAACTCGTCGTCGCGGCCCGAGAGCTGCGCCGTCGCCGCGGGCGTCGGCGGGACCGACCACACCGCCTCGGCATGGACCACCCGCGCCCCGGTGACGACCTGGCGGCGCATGGCGCCCAGGGCGGCGGCGTGGTCGAGCGGCAGCCCCTCGTCGACGTCCGGGCCCCACACCTGGCTGGCACCGACCACGAGCAGCGCCTCGACGGGACCCTCGACCGCCTCCGCCCCCGGTCCGGCCAGCAGCCGGGTCCGGTCCGCGAGCCCGCGAGCCGCCGCGCGCCGCCGGCCCTCCTCGACGCGGTCGGCGTCGAGGTCGACCCCGGCGCCGACCGCCCGGGGAGCCGCCTCCAGCACCCGCAGCAGCAGCTCGGCCCACCCGCAGCCCACGTCGAGCACGGTTCCGCCGTCGGTCAGCCCGTCGGCCACCCAGCGCGCCAGGTCGTCGGCGCGGGAGGAGGACATCGGGGCGAGGAACTCGAGGTCGCGCCACAGCGGCGGCAGCTCCGGGCCGCTCACGCACGCACCCCGCGCGGGCCCAGGCCGAAGCGACGCGCGACGACGCGCTCGACCACGGCCGCGGGCAGCGCCCGGCGCAGCGCGAACACCGCCGGCGCGCCGCTGCCCACGGCGTACGTCGGGACCGGCGCGTCGGCCTGGACGGCCCGCAGCACCGTGCGGGCGACCCGCTCGGCGCTGACCCCGTCGCGTGCCAGGTCGGCCCCGAGCGCAGTGACGCCGGCCAGGCCGATGCCCGAGGAGGCGCCGGTGACCAGGGCGGTGGGCCGCACGGGTGCGACGTGGGGGGTGCTCACCGGCAGCACGCTAGGGGTGCGGGTCCCCGGGGCCTAGCATCGAGCCACGCGTGGGACCCACGCCGGCCTGCGGGCCTCCAGCACGAGCCCGAGGAAGTGCCCCATGGGAAAGATCCTGCTCATCATCGTCGTGGTCCTGGTCGTGCTGTTCCTGGTGCGCACGGTCCTCGCCCGCAAGTAGGGGGCGCGACAGCGACGCGGGCCCGCCCGGGCCGGGCGGGCCCGCGTCGTCGTACGACCTAGGCCGAGCGCAGCGCGCGGCGGTCGGCGACGAGCGCCGCGGTGTTGAGAGCGGCCCAGCCGAGCGTGACGCCGAGGACCTTGCCCTGCACCTTGGAGTCGTTCGTGCCGGTCGCGAGGATCGCGGCGTCGGCGAGGTCGCCGACGATCCGCAGCACCATCATCGCGGTGACGACCGACGGGTTGCTCGAGGCGAGGGCGACGCCGGAGATCGACAGGTCACGGCCGGCGTAGGTGTAGGCCATCCGGTCGTACGCCGGTGCCTGCAGGGCCGGCGCCTCGATGCCGTCTGCGAGGTGGCGCGGCTTGGCGAGCGCGAAGGCGCCGTACGCCGCGGTCATGGACGAGATCAGCTTGGAGTACCTCATGCGCCGAACCTACGCAGGCCCTGGGCGCCGGGGCTCACCTCGCGGGGTGGCGACGCGCCCGCGGCCACCTGGGAGGCTGGCGGGGTGACGACGACCCGCTTCGACTTCGCCTTCGCCCCCGCCTACCGCGTGGCCGCCCTGCCGCTGGGGATCACGCCGCGCACCACGTCGGTCCGGCTGGTGGGGGAGCGGCTCGAGGTGAGGTTCGGGCCGTGGTCGCTGCGCACGCCGCTGGCCAACGTGACCGGGTGGGAGGAGACCGGCGGCTTCGCGTTCCTCAAGACCGCCGGCCCGCCGCACCTGTCCTTCAGCGACCGCGGCATCACCTTCGCCACCAACGGCGACGCGGCCCTGTGCCTGCGGTTCGCGACCCCGGTGCCCGGCATCGAGCCCACCGGCCGGCTGCGGCACCCGGGCGCCACGCTCACGGTGGCGGACCCCGCGGCGCTGGCGGCGGCACTGGACGCCGCACGGGGCTGAGCGCCCTTACGCCGTAAGCGACAATTGCCCACGAGTCGTCCGCCGGGGCTCGCCGCGCCGTCCCCCTGCTTCCCAGCCGTGGTGCGCGCAGGGCAGAATCCTCCCCGGGCAGCCGTCCGAGCGAGTCGTGACGAGGGCTGATCGGTCCGGAAGCGTGGCCTCCCAGCGAGCGAGGTCCGTGGACGAGAGGCACGAGTGAGCACGAGGGACAGCGGCGGGGAGACCCCCGAGACGTTCGGCCGGTGGGCCTACGACTTCGTCGCCGACCGGTGGACGTTCGGCGAGCAGCTCCGGGCGATGTGGGACATCGACCTGGAGGAGCACAGCGACGTGGCCGAGGTGCTCGTGCACCTGCACCCCGACGACCGCGACGTCGTCCGCGCGGTGGTGCAGCGCTCGGTGGAGGGGGGCGTGCCGATGTCGGGCCAGGCCCGGCTGGCCACCCGGACGCACGGCGAACGGGTGTTCGCCTTCCTCGGAGACGTCGTCCACGGCGACGACGGCCCGCAGCGCCTCGAGTGCTGGTCCATCGACGTGACCGCCGAGGTCCGCACCGCCACCCGCGACGCCGTCGACGGCGCCACCCGCCACCGTCGTGCCATCGAGCAGGTCAAGGGCGCGCTGATGGCCAGCTACCGCATCGACGAGGTGACCGCGTTCGCGATCCTGCGCAGGCAGTCCAACGGCTTCAACGTCAAGATCAACGACCTCGCCGAGCACGTGTCCCGTGCCATGACGGCCGGCACCGCCCGCGACGGCGAGGTGCCCCCGCTGATGGAGCTGGTCGAGGCCGTCGCGCGCCGGCTGCGGCGCTCCACCGCCCGGGCCACGGGCCTGGCCGAGGAGCCGGACACCGAGGCGCCGGGTGGGGCGGCCGAGCCGCTCGCCGCGGCCGGGGACCCCGAGGACAGCGTCGCCAACTAGCCGCCGCCCCGGGTTGTCCCGGCCCCCGACGGGTGCTTGTGTGGTGGTGCCGTGTGACGACCGTCACGTGGCACCCGATCGTCGGTCCCCGGTGAGCCGGGGACGGAGGGGACGTGCTCATGTCCGGAAACCGCGTGGTCGTCTACAAGGGCCCGGGGGAGGTCGCCGTCGAGACGGTCGACTACCCCAAGCTGGAGATCCCGAAGGAGGTCGCGGACCACTTCGGCATCAAGCAGGCCGCACCGCACGCCGTGGTCCTCAAGCTCGTGACCACCAACATCTGCGGCTCCGACCAGCACATGGTGCGCGGGCGTACGACGGCCCCGGTCGGCCAGTCGCTGGGCCACGAGATCACCGGTGAGGTGGTCGAGGTCGGTGACGACGTGCTCTTCGTCAAGGAGGGCGACATCTGCTCGGTGCCGTTCAACATCGCCTGCGGGCGCTGCCGGATGTGCTTCGAGGGCAAGACCGGCATCTGCCTCAACGTGAACCCCGCGCGCGCCGGAGCGGCGTACGGCTACGTCGACATGGGTGGCTGGGTCGGGGGCCAGGCGGAGTACGTGCTGATCCCGTACGCCGACTTCAACCTGCTGCGCTTCCCCGACCGCGACCAGGCGCTGGAGAAGATCCTCGACCTGACGATGCTCTCCGACATCTTCCCGACCGGCTACCACGGCGCCTACACCGCCGGCGTGACCACCGGCTCCACGGTGTACGTCGCCGGCGCCGGCCCGGTGGGGCTCGCGGCGGCGCACGCCGCGCAGCTGCTCGGTGCGTCCGTGGTGGTCGTCGGCGACATGAACGCCGAGCGGCTCGCGCAGGCGCGCAGCTTCGGCTGCGAGACCGTCGACCTCAGCTCGGGCGACGCGCTGCCCGACCTGATCGAGCAGGTCCTCGGCGAGCCCGAGGTGGACGCCGCGGTCGACGCCGTGGGCTTCGAGGCCCGCGGCCACGGCGAGGGTGCCGCCGAGGCGCCCGCCACGGTGCTCAACGACATCATGACCATCTCGCGGGCCGGCGCCTCGCTGGGCATCCCCGGTCTCTACGTCACCGGCGACCCCGGCGCCGTGGACGACGCCGCCAAGGAGGGCCAGATCGGGGTCAAGCTCGGTCTCGGCTGGGCCAAGTCGCACGCCTTCGTGACCGGGCAGTGCCCGGTGAAGAAGTACAACCGGCAGCTGATGAACCTGATCCTGGCCGACAAGGCGCACGTCGCGAAGGCGGTCAACGCGCAGACGATCGGCCTCGACGACGCCCCCCGCGGCTACCAGGAGTTCGACGCCGGCGCCGCCACGAAGTACGTCATCGACCCGCACGGGATGGTCGGCTGAGCCGTCGCGGGGGTCCGTAGGCTCACGCCCGTGGACCCCCGCGCGCTGCTCGACGCCGAGCGGGCCGAGACGCTCGCCCGGCTGGCCGCGCTGCGCGAGGACTACTCCGGCGTGGTGGACGCGAGCCGCGACACCAACGCCGACGACGAGCACGACCCCGAGGGCCACACCATCGCCTTCGAGCGCTCCCAGACCGGCGCGCTGGTGCGCCAGGCCGAGCACCACCTCGCCGAGGTCGACGCCGCCCTGGACCGGCTCGCGTCCGGCGGCTACGGCCGCTGCGAGGTGTGCGGCGAGCCGATCCCTCCCGGCCGCCTCCAGGCCCGTCCCACCGCCCGCCGCTGCGTCCCCCACGCCTGACCGTCCCCCTTGTCTCGCACACGCGCGGACACAAGTTCGGCGCAGCAGCGACATACCGGGTCACAACGACACTCGCGGCGGACTTGTGTCTGCGCGTCTGCGCGCCGGGGCGGGGTTCAGGGGGTGGTCAGCAGCTCGCGGAGCAGGTGGAGGGCGACCACGACGGTGCGCTCGCGTACGGCGGCCCGGTCGCCGCCGAGCTGCACGCGCAGCGGGAGCACCCGGTCGGCCGTGGTGACGCAGAGGTGGACGAGGCCGACCGGCTTGTCCGGCGTACCGCCCCCCGGTCCGGCCACCCCGGTGATGCCGACGCCGACGTCGGTGCCGAGGGCCGCGCGCGCCCCGTCGGCCATCGCCCGCGCCACCTCCGCGCTGACGGCGCCGACGGACTCCAGCAGCTCCGGGGGTACGCCGAGGAGCGTGCGCTTGGCGGCGTCCGCGTAGGTCACCAGCCCGCCCAGGAGGTACGCCGAGGAGCCCGGCCGGTCCGCGAGCCGACCCGCCAGCAGGCCGGCCGTGCAGGACTCGCCGGTCGCGACGGTCCAGCCGCGCCTCTGCAGCCCGGTCGCCACCAGCTCCTCGACGGTCTCGCCGCCGGGGGAGAAGAGCGTGTCGGCGAAGTCGGCGCGCAGCGCGGCCAGCAGCGCCTCCTGGGCGGGCGCGGCGGCGGGGGCGTAGCGGGAGACGACCTCGAGCTCGCCCTGGCGCAGGCAGGTGGTGACCTCGAGCCCGGTCAGCTCGTCCTCGTGGTCGCGCAGGGTGGCGGCGAGCTCGGACTCGGGGGTGCCCCAGAGCCGGATCGTGGCCTGCCGCAGCTCCTCGCGCCCGGCCAGGGCCCGCTGCACGGCGGGGTCGGCGAGCGCGTCGTCCCACATGCCCTGGAGCTCCGAGGGGGGCCCGGGCAGCACCACGACCGGGGCGCCGGTCCCGGAGGCCGGCGGCACCACGAGCCCGGGGGCGGTGCCGACGGGCGCGAGCACCGACGCTCCCTCGGGCACCATCGCCTGCTTGCGGACCCCGGCGGCGGTGGCCCCGGGGTCGCGGCGCCAGCCGCGGCCGGCGGAGAGCCGCTCGACGATCGCCGCGATCTCGGTCTCGAGCTCCGGCACGAGCCGCGGGGTGCGACCCTGCACCTCGGCGACCACCTCGGCGGTGAGGTCGTCGGCGGTCGGCCCGAGGCCACCGGTGGTGAGCACCAGGTCGTGGCGCTCCAGCAGCAGCCCGAGCGCGGAGCGGAGGTCGTCGGGGCGGTCGCCGACGACGACGACCTGGCCGACGTCGACGCCGAGGAGCCGCAGCTGCTCGGCCAGCCACGGGCCGTTGCGGTCGCTCACCCGACCGGTCAGGACCTCGGTGCCGGTGACGACGATTCCTGCGCGCGCGACCATGCCGCGATCCTAGGCAGGACCCCCCGCGGCGCCGAGCAGGGCGCGGGCCTCCGCCGACGCCCAGAACGGTGCCAGCCGGTCGCGCAGCGCCTGCGCCAGCACGCCCGAGTCGCGTGCCGCGTCGAGCACCGGCGGCGCCAGGGTGCGGACCAGGTCGACGAGGTGGTCGCGGTCGAGCCCGAGGTCGTCGAGCAGCGTGGCGAGGTCGGTGGTCGCGTGCTCGGCCAGGAACCGCCCCACGGTCGCTGTGACCAGCCGGTCCGCCAGCGCTGCGCCGGCCTCCGTGTCGAGCACCCCGTCGAGGACGGCCCGGCCGTGGGTGGCGAGGTCGACCGCGTCCGCCTCGTCGACGGTCCCGACCACGTCCCCGACCGACCGGTCGGCCTGCAGGTCGAAGAGCTCCATCGCGACCTCGTGCAGCACCGCGTCGGTGACGACCTCGCGCACGATGGCCGTCGTACGACGCATCGTGAACTGCGCGCCCGCGCCGACGGCGTCGCCCAGCAGCCGGTCGAGCTGGTAGTCGCCGACCCCGACCTTGCCCACCCGCGACACCGCGCCGGTGCCCAGCGACAGCAGCGAGGAGACGCCGGGGACCCGCTCGGCCCGGCTGCGCTGCTGGGTGAGCACGTCGGTGACGATCCGGGCGACCAGCCGCGAGGTCAGCTGCACCGTGGCGGGGCTCTCGACCAGGCCGTCGAGGACACGGTCGCGGACGTCGTGCATCGCCACCACGCGAGCCACGAGCGCCTCGACGTCGGCGCGGTCGACGACCTCGCCGATCGTCGCCTCCTCGGCCAGCAGGGTGCGGTGCACCTCGCGGGCCTCGGGCTCGGTCAGGCCGGAGACGACGGGGCTGGTCAGCACGTCGCGCGCCAGCCGGGTCGCGACCGCGACGAGGTCGTCGTGGCCGACCACGTCGCCCAGGCGCAGCGTCGCCGCGACCTCGAGCACGCGGTCGACGTCCTCGGCCACGACCGCCGCGAAGCGCTCGCCGGTCAGCTCCGCGAGGGCCCACGCCACCTGGGCGTCGAGGAGGCGGTCGGCGAGGTCGGGTCGGGGGTCGGTCACTCGGTCAGCATGACGGGTAGGTCGACGCGGTCGCCGAGCCGGATCGTGCCGCCGTGCAGCACCCGCAGCACCGACCCGCCCCGGCGACGCAGCGCCGTACGCCCGCCCGGGCCGAGGGAGTCCTCCATCAGCCGGCAGGGGGCGGCGAGCCGCACCACCTCCAGCTCGACGTCGCCGACGCGCACCCGGGCGCCCGGCTCCGTCGGGACCTGCCCGTGGGACAGCGTCAGGTTGCGGCGGGTGCCGGCCGGCTCGACCGGTCGGCCCAGCTCGGCGGCGGCGGCCGCGAGGTCGGTGGCCGACTGGAGGCTGACGTGGCGGTGCCGGCTGCCGTGGAACCGGTCGCCGACCAGCCCGGCGCCGGCCTCGGCCACCACCTCCGCGACCGCGACCACCGGTGCGTGCCGCTCGGGCGCCACGTGCAGGGCGAGCACCGTGGGCCGGGGGTCGTCGGGGATGCTGGGGGCGTCCACGCGTACGAGACTAGGGAGCCGTCCCCGGGCGGCAGGGAAGTGGCAGCGATGAGCGAGACCGACAGGACGCCCGAGGCGACCGCCGACCTGGTCGACCGGCACGGCGAGGCGCTGCAGTCCTGCGACCTCCAGCTCCGCCAGTACGGCGCCCGCCCGGTCTTCGGCGGGCCGATCGCCACGGTGCGGTGCCACCAGGACAACGCCCTGGTCAAGCAGGCGCTCAACGAGCCGGGCGAGGGGCGGGTGCTCGTCGTCGACGGCGGCGGCTCGCTGCACACCGCGCTGATGGGCGACCTGATCGCCGCCGCGGCGGTGTCCAACGGCTGGAGCGGCGTGGTGATCAACGGTCCCGTCCGCGACGTCGCCGCGCTGCGCGAGCTCGACCTGGGCGTCAAGGCGCTGGGCTCCAACCCCCGCAAGAGCGCCAAGGACGGTGTCGGCGAGCGCGACGTCGTGGTGTCCTTCGGCGGCGTCGACTTCGTGCCCGGTGCGGAGCTGGTCAGCGACGACGACGGCGTCGTGGTGCTGCCGGCCCCGTGAGGCGGAGATGACGGCGCCGGGGCGCGGGGACCGCGACGACGAGGCGGCGTACGCCCTCTGGTCGGGACTGCACGACGGCCTGGACCCCCGTGGCTCGGTGTGGGTCTCCGGCTGGGTCCGGCTGGTGCACCGCTGCGCCCGCCCGCTCGCGCGGCGCGGGGTGCGGCCCGACTCCGTCACCGTCGTCGGGGTCCTGGTCGCGGCGCTCGCACCGCTGCTGGCGGCGCTGCCCGACGCCTGGCCGGCGCTCGCGCTGGCGGCGGTGCTGCTCGCCGCGGTCCTCGACGGCGTCGACGGCGCCCTGGCCGCGCAGACCGGGTCGGCCTCGGCCTGGGGACGCGTGCTGGACCCGCTGGCCGACCGGGTCTCGGACCTGCTGCTGCTCGCGGTGCTGGTGGTGCTCGGAGCACCGCTGGGGCTCGTCGCCGGTCTCGCCGCGGTGACGCTGCTGCTGGAGTCGGTGCGGTCCTCGGCTCAGGTGGCCGGGATGACCGGCCCCGGGGCGGTCACGGTGTGGGAGCGGCCCTCGCGCGTCATCGTCGCCGTGCTGGCGGTGCTGGTCCACCTCGTGGTGCTGGCGGCGCGCGCGCTCGACGTCCGCCTGCTGCCGCAGGTCGAGGTCGCCGACGTCGTGACGCTGCTGGCCGCCGTGGCGCTGGCGCTCGCGCTCGCGGGGCTGGCGCACCTCGTCGTGGTGGTGCGCCGGGCGCTGCGCTAGCCGGCCGGCCCGACGAGGTCGGCCACGATCCGCGCCGACATCACCACCAGCGGCAGCCCACCGCCGGGGTGGGAGGAGCCGCCCACCAGGAACAGCCCGGGCACCGGCGAGCGGTTGCCGGGCCGCAGGAACGCCGCCCGGGCACCGTTGCTGGAGGTGCCGTAGATCGAGCCCCCGTCGGTGAGCGTGCGGCGCTCGAGGTCGGCAGGGGTGACGACGGTGCGGTGGGTGACCCGGTCGCGCACGTCGAGGCCGCGGTCGGCCATCACGTCGAGGACGTGGTCGGCGTGCTCCTCGCGCAGGCCCGGGCGGTCCCAGTCCACGCCGCCCGCGGGGTCGTGGCGCGGCGCGTTGACCAGCACGAACCACGCCCCGGCGCCGGGGTGCGGCACCACGGCCGGGTCGTCGGGCACGCTGACGTAGACCGTGGGTCGGTGGGCGGGTCGCGCCGGCCCACGCCGGCCGAAGACGGCGTCGAACTCCGCGTCGTAGTCCTCCGCGAACAGCACCCGGTGGTGCGGCTGGTCCGGCGGCGGGTCGTCGAGCGCGAGGAGCAGCGCGAAGCCGGCGAGCGAGGGCGTGGTGCGCCGCAGCCGGCGCCGGCCGACGCGTCCGGCCCGGCCCGGGAGCAGGTCGCCGTAGAGCCGGGTCGCGTCGGCGTTGGCGACCACCACGTCGGCGGCGAGGACCTCCCCGCCCGCCAGCCGTACGCCGCACGCCCGGCCGCCGGCGACCAGCACCTCCTCGACCCGGGCGCCCGTGCGGAGCCGACCGCCGAGCTGCTCGAGCCGGTCGGTCAGCGCGACGCCGATCCGGCCGAGGCCGCCGGGGACGTACCACGAGCCGAACGCCTGCTCGGCGTACGGGACGGTCAGCAGCGCGGCCGGCGCCCGGCGCGGGTCGGAGCCGGTGTAGGTCGCGTAGCGGTCGAGCAGCAGCCGCAGCCGCGGGTCGGTGAGGTACGTCGACCCGACGCCGCGCAACGAGCGCCACGGCGCGACCGTGGCGACGTCGCGGGGGTCGGTGGCCAGCCGCAGCAGGTCGGCCGGTCCGACGGGCGACTCCAGGAACGGGCCGTGGGTGAGGTCCCAGATCCGTTCGGCGCGCGCCATCAGCGCCGCCCACTGCGCGCCGCGCCCGGGCCCCAGCGCCGCATCGAGGGCGGCAGGGACCGCGGCGGCGTCGCCGGGCAGGTCGACCTCGACACCGTCGGGAAAGCGGTAGCGGCACGCGACGTCGAGCCGCCGGAGCGGCAGCACCGCGTCGAGCGGGGCGCCGGTGGCGGCGAACAGCTCCTCCAGCACGTGGGGCAGCGTGAGCAGCGACGGGCCGGTGTCGAACAGGTAGCCGTCGTGGGCGTGGGTGCCGAGCTTGCCGCCCACGACCTCGGCCTGCTCCAGGACGGTGACGTCGTGGCCGGACGCGGCCAGGCGCACGGCGGCGGCGAGGCCCCCGACCCCGGCGCCCACCACGAGGACGCGGCTCCAGGGGCAGGGCCGGGTCACGGGCCGACCTCGACCGGACGGCCCTTCCACCGCAGCCGGCCCCCGCGCCGGGCCCGGAACGAGTCGGCGGTGAGGCCGGCCAGCACGGCGACCGAGACCGGGTGGGCCAGCGGGTCGGGGAAGGTGCGGCCGCCGGTGCGGCGGGCGACCAGCGTGCGGGAGGCCACGCCGGCGGCGTACCCCACGAGCCCGGTGCGCGAGCCGCCCAGCGCGGCCACGGCCGGCACCACGTGCGCGAGCAGCAGCGTCGACTGGGCGAGCGCGGCACCGGCGGGCGAGCCGAACGCCGCCCACAGCGACTTGGCGTACCCCGGTCGGAGGTCGGCCCAGCCGTCGTACATCCGGCAGCTCGCGACGTCGGTGCCGTCCACGACGGTGCCGCGGCCGCCGGTGCGCTTGAGCGCCCGCACGAGGGCGAGGTCCTCCAGCACCTCGCCCCGGACCGCGGCGTGGCCGCCGAGCCGGCGGTAGGCGGCCGCGTCGACGACCAGGAGCTGGCCGTTGCCCACGGCCGTCGACGGGCGGCGCGACCCCTCGGCGGCGGCCAGCGGCAGGGTGCTCGCCCACGACCACTGGAGCAGCGGCTGCACCAGTCGCTCGGCCGGCGTACGGGCCTCCTGGCGGGGGTAGGGGCAGACGAGGTCGAGGCCGGCCGCCCGCAGCAGCGCGACGGAGGCGGTCAGGGCGTGCGGCTCGAGCGTCACGTCGGCGTCGACGAAGACCAGCGCCCCGGCCGTGCCGTTCCCGACGGCCCCGACGGCCTCGGCGAGCTGCTGGCAGGCCCACGGCTTGCCGAGCCAGCCCGGGGGAGGGGCGGCGCCGGTCACCACCTCGAGCGCGTCGTGGGTCCGCGCCAGGTCTGCGAGCACGGCCGACGTCCCGTCGGTGGAGCCGTCGTCGAGGACCACGAGCCGCGCGGGCCCGGGCCAGCGGCGTACGGCGGCCAGCAGGTGGGTGACGCAGTCCTCCACGACGTCCACCTCGTCGCGCACCGGGAGCAGCACGGCCAGCGGCTCGGGGCCGGGGCGGGCGCCCTCCAGCGGGACGCGCAGCCGGCGCAGGTTGTCGACGGTCAGCGCGAGCGAGGCCAGCGAGAGCAGCGTCCCGGCCCGCACGGCCGCGGCCGCGACGGTCACCGGCGCTCCCGCAGCAGCCGTCGCGTCAGCGGCACCGCCACCAGGCCCATCACGAGCGCACCCACCAGCGCCACGGTGGGGCGACCGAAGAAGACGGCGTTGGCCATCACCGAGGAGAAGTAGGTCCAGAGGTAGACCGTGAGCGGCACCGCCTCGCGGCGCAGCACCGGTCGGCGGGCGCGCGGCACGAGCCGGTCGAGCACCCCGGTGATCACGGCGGCGACCAGCAGCCAGCCCGCGAAGTTGGTCAGCGGGATGCCCTCGACGCCGGGCAGGTGGGGCGTGGGGGAGTCCCAGGCCCAGTGGCCGGCGTCGACCATCTGCGGGTCGAGGAACACGTCCCAGGCGGTCAGCGCCCAGGCCGCGACGCCGACCGTGGCCAGGCGTCCGGTCACGCCGCGCGGACGGGGGACGAGCACCCGGGCCACGACCAGCGCGGGCCAGGCCATCATCGTCCAGGCCAGCGGCACCAGGACCGGCACGCCCAGCACCTCGACGCCGAGCGTCCCGGTGTAGTCGTAGCCGCCGAACGGGTAGCCGGTGCTCACCCCCACCGCCTCCGCGACCAGCCCGAGCCCGCCGGCGGTGCCGAGCAGGGTGAGGGCGGTGCGGGCACCGCGGGTCACCCAGGCGTGGGCCACGGAGGCCGCGGCCAGGAACACGACCGCGGCGACGGTCAGCGGCAGCGTGCCGCCCCCGGTCAGCGGGAACATCACCTGCGAGAGGATGCCGAGCCCGGCCAGCAGCCAGGGCAGCAGCTGCCGGGGCGAGGGCTGGTGCAGCAGCGACCGCTCGCGGTGCAGGCGTACGACGCTCACGGCGCCACCCCCCGGTGGGTCCCGGTCACCGAGGTGACCGCGAGCCGGGCGAACAGCTCCTCGGCGTACCACTGCTCGGGGCGGGTGCGCCGCACCACGGCGCGGTGGGCCGCGCTGCCGTGGGCGTAGCGCCGCACGCTGGCGGGGGAGTCCCACAGCGAGAAGGTGCCCTGGAGCGCGATCGGCGCCTCCCCGACCCCCAGCGCCAGGCGGAGCCCCTCGGCGGCGTGCAGGTCGGGCACCGTCGCGGGCACCGCGCGCCAGAACGACGCCGCCCGGGTGGGGCGGAGCCGGGCCCGGGTCAGCACGGCCACCGGCCCGTCGTACGCCGCGGCGTGGGGGTCGTCCGCGAACGGCTCGCGTCCCGACCACCGACCGCGGCTGGTGAGCGGCCGCATCCGCACCGTCAGCCGCTCGTGGCTCGCGCGGGACCAGCCCGCCACGAGGTCGGCCGCGGCCGCGGGCAGGTCGTCGAGGTCGGTGCCGTCGTCCCAGACGCTGAGCAGGCCCCAGTGGTGCGGGTCGGCGTCGCGCGGGGTGAAGGTCTCGCCGCGACCGGTGCCGAGCAGCTTGGCGAAGCGCAGGCCCGGCACGTCGCGCAGCCGGCGGCGGCCGGTGGCCATCCGCAGCAGCGCGGGACCGGTGCGGTCCACGCCCCACACCCGGAGCTCGACGACGCTCATGCCGCCACCTCGCGGTCGGCCCGGTCGGCACGGTCGTCGAGGGCCTGCGTGGTGGTCCAGCCGACCAGCAGGAAGAAGTGCAGCACGTAGAGCCAGAGCCCGACGGCGACGACGCCGCCCACCACGCCCAGCCCGGCGAAGGGCAGCCCGACGTCGATCGGGATCGACAGGAACAGCCAGAACCCCTGGAGGAAGCCCGCCAGGAACGACCCGGTGGCGAGGCCTCCGACCACCGCCACCCACCAGCGGGGCCGGCCGGGGGCCACGGCCCGGAACACCCAGGTCAGCACCACGGCGAGCGCCAGCCAGGTCGCGGTGAAGCCCAGCAGGACGCGCAGCACGAGGTCGCCCGCACCGCCGCCGCCGGCCTCGGGGGAGAGGGGGCGGAGCACGTCGCCGACCGCGAACCAGGCCGTCGCCAGCGGCGGCACGACCACCGCGGTCACGACCATGGCGAGGCGGGCGCGCCAGCCGGTCCACGAGTCCGGCTGCGGGGCGACGGCCAGGCAGGCCCGGCGTACGCCCTCGCCGTAGAACGACGCCGGGAACAGCAGCACCACGGCGACCAGGAGCCCGGCGCCGGTGCCGGCGGTGACCAGGGCGTCGTACGGCCCGCGGCCGCCCATGTCGGGCGGCACCAGCACGTCCAGCGACCCGAGGCGCTGCGTCGCGCCGCGCTCGCCGTACCACCAGGTCTGGGTCCAGACCCCGAGCAGCAGCCAGGGCACGACGGCGATCCCGGAGAAGTAGGTCAGCGTCGCGGAGGCGGCGGCGAGGTCACGGCCGGCGAGCCGGTGCCGCACCCCGGCGACGAGGTCACGGAGCTCTGCCGACCAGGTCGACCTCACCCGAGCGGGGAGGTGGAGACGACTGGCATGTCGGTCTTGTACCCGCTCGTCCGCGACCTGGACCCACCCCGCCGGGTGACCCGCCCCACGCCGGACCATGCCCTCGCCGGTCGAGACCCCCCTCGCCGGTCGAGACCCCCCTCGCCGGTCGAGCCTGTCGAGACCCCCCTCGCCGGTCGAGCCTGTCGAGACCCCGCTCGCCGGTCGAGCCTGTCGAGACCCCCCCTCGCCGGTCGAGCCTGTCGAGACCTCGGTCGACCCCCTCCCTCGCCGGTCGAGCCTGTCGAGACCCCGGTCGACCCCACTCTCGCCGGTCGAGCCTGTCGAGACCCGGTTGTCGGCGCGAGGCGATATCCCTGGACCGTGACCGACGAGGCGCCCACCGAGCCCCCCGGGCCGCTGCTCGACCCGCAGGAAGGCGAGTGCGTGCTCTGCTTCACCGCGCGCGCCGTCGACGAGCTCGGCTGCGACGGCACCCCCCGCTGGGCGGAGCGGTTCGTGGTGGTGCGGGTGCCGCCCGCCACCGGGACCGTGCGCCGGATGACGCCGGCGGGGGAGTGCGACTGCGCGATCGTGGGCGAGCGTCACACCCTGGTCCGCGACCAGCTGGTCCGCGACGTGCACACCGACGAGCTGATGCAGCCGGACCGCCGGCCGACCTGCGCCGGAGTACGCCGGACCTCGGCCCGTCCGTGCCGTCACTGGGAGCGGGTGCACCGACGGACAGGTCGGCGGGTGGGGGACGCAGGGACCAGCCACGAAAACTAGTTACCTATGTTCACTATGTGCTAGCGTAACGATATGCCGCGTGGACTCTTCGACACCCTGCTGCTGGTGACCCACTTGCTGCGGCAGGACCTGGCCAGGACCTTCGACGGCACCCCGCTCACCGAGGCGAGGGTCGCGGTGCTGTGGGTGCTCCAGACCGTCGGACCCTCGACGCAGCAGCAGGTGGCGGCCGCCCTCGAGGTCACCCCGCGCAACGTCTCGGCCCTGGTGGACGCACTCGAGGCCAGCGGCCACGTCCGTCGTACGCCGCACCCGACCGACCGTCGCGCGGTGCGGCTCGAGCTCACGCCGGTCGCGGGCGAGCTGATGGCCCGGATGCAGGTCGAGCACGCCGAGGTCGAGGCGGCGCTGCGCGACAGCGTGGCGCCGGGGGACCGGGAGGCCTTCGAGCGGGGCCTGGACGCCGTCGCCACCCGGCTGCAGGAGCTGGTCACGGCAGCCGACCCGGACGCGGGGGCCGCGTCGTGAGCGTCGTCGGCACCACCGGGCGCGAGACGGGCTGGCGGGCCCGCGTCCTGGGGTTCGCCTGGCGGGCGCTGGTGCTCGAGGTCCGGATGTACGACAGCATCCTGCGCTTCGTGGCCCGCCGACCGGCCGTGCCGACCGGTGCGAGCGGCTTCCGCTACGACGCTCCGACCCGCCTGCTGATCGTGGTGTTCATCCTCGTCTCGGCCGTCGAGCTCGTCGTCGTCGACGTGCTGGTGCACCGCTGGCCGCTGGTCCGGTTCCCGTTCCTGGTGCTCGGCATCTGGGGCCTGGTCTGGATGGTCGGGCTGCTGTGCACCCACCTGGTGCGGCCGCACGTCGTCGGCCCCGCCGGCGTCACCGTGCGCGACGGCATGGACCTCGACGTGCACCTGCCCGCCGCGAGCGTCACCGGCGTCACCCGGCGTCGGCGGTCGTACGCCGAGAAGCCGCCGCGCGTCCTGACGGACCAGGGGAGCCGCGTGCTCGTCGTCGCGGTCTCGCAGGAGACCAACGTCGACCTGGTGCTCGGCCACCCGGTCACCGTGCGGCTGCCCGGGCGGCGTCGTGCCGAGATCGACGCGGTGCGGCTGTGGGCCGACGACCCGGCCGGCTTCGTGGCCGCCGCCACGGGTCGGGTCGGGTAGCCGAGCTCAGCGCAGCGTGTCGTACGACGTGCCGCCGGTCTCCGCGAGCCGTCGCTCGACCCGCAGCACCGCAGTCTCGTGCTCGGGGTCGCCGGTCATGGCGGCGGCCAGGCGCAGGTGGGGCAGCGCGTCGGCGTACCGCGACTGCCGCTCCAGGCTGCGACCCAGCGCGTGCCGGGCCCACACGTCGGAGGGGTCGGTCTCGACCAGCCACCGCAGCTCGGCCTCGGCGGGCCCGAGCCGCGCCTGCACCAGGTAGGCCCACGCGCGCAGGGTGCGCAGGCCGTGGTTGTCCGCGTCCCGGGCCAGGGCGGCGTCGAGCAGCTCGAGCGCCTCGCGCGGTGCGCGCTGGGCCAGCAGGTCCCACGCGAGCCGGTACGCCGACGCGGGGTCGGCCAGCTGTCCGGGGAACACCATCGCCGGGACGCGCAGCTCCTGACCCAGGTCGACAGGGTCGACAGGGTCGGCCGCGTCACGGGTGTCCTGCGTCGGGTACTGCTGCTCGTGGTCCATGGTGGTGCTCCTCTCGCCCCGGCCAACAGCCGACGAGGGGAGGGCATTCCGGGCGGGAGCGGGGTCCCGGTCGCCACGTGTTGACATAATGTCGCTTATCGGCGATACCTGGACGAGCATCAGCGGTGGACGAACCGCTCTCCAGCCCCGCTCGGGCCGCCCAGCGGAACGAACCCGCTCCGCTCGACGAGCTGCCGGGTCGGCGACACGTTCTCACGCAGGTCGAGCACGGGCGTCGCACCGAGGCGGCGCACGTGCGCGACGACCTCGGTCAGCAAGAACTTGGCGATGCCGTGCTGGGTGAGCCGGGGCTGGGTGCGGCGGCTGACCGTCGGTCACCGGACCGCGTCCTGAGCGGCGTTCCGAGACCCCGGGCTCCCCCGCCGTCCGCCTCCGGTGCCGTCAGGTGCCGTCCGGGGGTGGCGTGGGGGTGCCGTGGGGGTGCCGCGGGCGGCGGGTCTGGCTAGGTTGTCACCTCCGGTGTGGCACGGGTCACACCCACTCCCCCTGGAGGTCGTCGTGCCGCTCGAGAACCCCTTCTACACCGCCGAGATGCAGGGCGAGTTCGACCTCGTGCGCCTGGGCCGCTTCGAGCTGGAGGAGGGCGGCGTCATCGAGGACCTCCAGCTGGCGGTCGCGACGTACGGCGAGCTGGACGCCGACCGGGGCAACGCGATCCTGGTCCCCACCTGGTTCTCCGGCACCCACGCCACCTGGTGGCAGGTCTACCTCGGCGCCGGCCGTGCCCTCGACCCCGCGAAGTACTTCATCGTCGTGGTCAACCAGATCGGCAACGGCCTCTCCACCTCGCCGCACACCACCGACGACCCCGCGATCGCGATGTCCAGGTTCCCGAAGGTGCGGATCGGCGACGACGTGCGCGCGCAGGAGCAGCTGCTGCGCGAGCACTTCGGCATCGAGCGGCTCGCGCTGGTCGTCGGCGGGTCGATGGGCGCCCAGCAGACCTGGGAGTGGGCGGTCCGCTACCCCGACAAGGTGCTGCGCGCGGCCCCGATCGCCGGCACCGCCCAGAACACGCCCCACGACTTCCTGTTCACCCAGGCGCTGATGGACGCGATCACCTCCGACCCGGGCTGGAACGGCGGCGAGTACGCCGCCCCCGCCGACGTCGCCGCCGGGCTGGCCCGCCACGCCGACATCTGGGCGATCATGGGGCTGTCCACCGAGTTCTGGCGCAGCGGCTTCTGGCGGGACATCCCGCCGGTGGTCGAAGGGCTGGGCTGGGACGACTTCGAGGGGTTCCAGCAGAACTTCACCCGGCTGCTGTTCGGGCTCATGGACCCCAACGCGCTGCTCAGCATGGGGTGGAAGTGGCAGCGCGGCGACGTCGCCCGGCACACCGACGGCGACCTCGCCGCCGCCCTGGGCCGCATCACGGCGAAGGTGTTCGTGATGCCGATCGACGAGGACATGTTCTTCCCGCCGCGCGACTGCGAGGCCGAGCAGCAGCTGACCCCGGGCGCCGAGCTGCGCGTGCTGCACAGCATCGCCGGCCACTTCGGGCTGTTCGGCTTCGAGCCGAGCTACCTCGAGGAGGTCGACCAGCACCTCCGCGAGCTGCTCGAGACCCCCGTCTGACAGGACGGCCCCGGGCCGCGTTCGTGTCCGAATAGTCCGAATTGCTGGCACCCTGGTGGCATGAGCCTCCCCCGTGCCCTCCGCAGCCCCCTCAGCAGCCTGGGCGTGCTGCTGTCCGTGCTCGCGGTCGTGACCGCCGGGCCGGGCCTGGTCTCCTCCGCCGAGGCGCGCACCGGCCGCACCACCATGGGCGGCTGGAGCACGACGGGGCTGGTGCTCGTGCAGGGCCAGGAACGCGACCTGCACCTCGTGCTGCGCGGCGCGTCACGCGCCGGCCGCACGGTCACGCTCCAGGCCCGGGCCGCCGGTGGCGCGTGGTCGGCCGTCGACCGGACCACCAGCGGCCGTCGCGGCGCGGTCCGTCTCGACGTGCCGAGCGCGGCCCCGTTCGAAGGCAGCCTGCGCGTGGTGGTCGGCCGGGCCCGCCGCGCCTGGGGCACCGTGACCACCCCCCGCCGCCTCGTCGTCGGCGCCCCCGCGCCGAGCGGGCCCGCGCCCGCCCCGAGTCCTGCTCCCGCCACGGCAGGCGCGATGACCGAGGCCGAGACCGAGGTGCTGCGCCTGGTCAACGTGGCACGCGCGACGGCCCGCACGTGCGGCGACACGGCGTACCCCGCCGTCGCACCGCTGCGCGCCGAGCCGCGCCTGACCCTGGCCAGCCGGGCCCACGCCCGCGACATGGGCGTGAACGGCTACTTCTCCCACGACTCCGCCGACGGTCGTACGCCGTGGGACCGGGCCCGGGCCGCGGGGTACCCCTCGGCCAGCGGCGAGAACATCGCAGCCGGCTACCGCAACCCCGCGGACGTCGTGGCCGGGTGGCTGCGCTCCAGCGGGCACTGCCGCAACATCATGGCCCCGGCCCGCGACCTGGGGGTCGGGCTGGCCGAGGTTGCCGGCAGCCGGTACGGCAGCTACTGGGTGCAGGTCTTCGGCCGCGGCTGACCGCGGCCGTACACCTCAGTCGGCGTCGAGCCGGGACAGCTCGTCGGCCGTGAGCTCGAGGTCGGCGGCCGCAGCCGAGTCGGTGATCGACTGGGGACGCTTCGCTCCCGGGATGGGTACGACGCACGGCGACTGCGCGAGCTCCCAGGCCAACGCGACCTGCTGGGCGCTGACACCGCGGTCCCGGGCGATCTCCGCGAACGCCGGGTGCTGCTCGGCCAGCTCCTTGGCATCGCCCAGACCACCCAGCGGGCTCCAGGGCAGGAACGCCAGTCCCAGCTCCTCGCAGACGTCGATCTCGGGGCGGCTGGAGCGGAACTTCGGCGAGAACTGGTTCTGCACGCTGACCAGGTGGTCGCCCAGCACCGAGTGCGCGAGCCGGATCTGCTCGGGGTCGGCGTTGGAGAGCCCGACCATCCGCACCTTGCCGGACTCGGCGATCTCGCGCAGCGTGTCCACGACCTCCTCGTAGGGAACGTCGGGGTCGGGCCGGTGGTGCTGCCACAGCGCGAGCTGGCTCGACGCCGAGCCGCTCCAGCGACGCGTCGACCGCCGCCACCAGGTGGCCGCGCGAGGAGTCGGTCGCCCAGTCGCCGCCCTCGGTGCGCACGTGGCCGCCCTTGGTGGCCAGGAGCACCTGGTCGCGCACGCCGAGCTCGTCGAGCAGCCCGGCCACCAGCCGCTCGTTCTGGCCCTGGGCGTCCGACCCGTCGTCGCCGTACCCGTAGGCGTCGGCGGTGTCGAACAGCGTCACGCCGGCCTCGAGGGCCGCGGTGACGGTGTCGAGCAGCTGCTGGCGGGGCTGCGTGCCGGACTGGTCGAAGGTCATCAGGCCCAGCCCGATCGCGCCGACCTGCACGCGTCCGGTGGTGTCGTTGCCGATCTCTCGTGTCTTCACGTCAGGCCCTGTTCCCCGCCTGCGTCAGGTGACACGTGCGCCCGACCGTCAGGCCGGGGCGCCCGTCAGCGGCCGGACGCGGCCGGCACGGGAACCAGCGCGAAGTCGTTGCGCACCAGGTGGTGGTCGCTGCGCAGGTTGGTCACCGACTGGGAGGTCACCGTCGCCCGGGCGGCCTGGTAGAAGACGTAGTCGATGATCCCGCCACCGTCGTGGGTCGCGGTGATGCCCATCGTCTCCATGGCCGCCTTCACGCCGATCGGGCCGAGCAGCGTCCGCGGGCTCCACGCGACGTTCTCGCGGAAGCCGCTGTTGAAGTCGCCGGCCATGAACACGGGTCCCTGGGGAGACAGCTGGGTGACCAGGGCCTCGAGGCGGGCCATGCCGGTCGCGTAGAGCTGCTGACGCAGCGGCTTGTCCGGACCGAGCTTGGCCGGGTTCTGCATGTGGTGGGTCGCGATGACCGAGATCCGGCCCTGGCCCTGGCGTCCCTGCAGCGTGACCCACGTGGCGCCGCGGTCCCGGTCGTACTTCACCGGGCCGTCGTCGACGATCACCACCGACCCCTGCGCGACCAGGTTCCACCGGTCCGTGCGCCACAGCACGGCGTTGCCGTTGAGGCGGTCCTTGGTGGGGCGGAACATCGCGTAGCCGGCCGGCGTGAGCTGGGCGTTGCTGCGCGAGCCGACCTCGTTGAGCGTCACGGTGTCGGGGTCCGTGGCCAGGACCTGCTTCAGGTCGGCCGCGAAGTTCGCAGCGCTCCCCAGGAACTCCAGGTTGGCGTCCGCCAGGCGCACCGTCCCGCCCCGGGAACCGGCGGCGGCTGCAGCAGCATCGGCAGCCGCCTTGTCCGCCGCAACCTTGTCCGCCGCAGCCCTGATCGCCGCGGCCTTCTCGGCGGCGGCCTTGGCGGCTGCAGCCTTCGCGGCAGCGGCCCTCGCCGCGGCAGCCTTCGCAGCCCGGGCCTTCGAACGGGCCCTCGCTCGCGCCTTGGCCCTCGCCTTCGCCTTGGCCTTCCGGTTGACCTGGACCACGCCGACGGACGCGGCCGGTGCGGTGCTCGAGACCGCGGACTGCGCCGGAGCGACGGCGGCGGTGGCCGCCGGGGCCGGACCCAGGAGCCCGAGGCCGAGGCTCGCAGCGAGGACGGGAGCGATGAGGAGGCGGGACATGGTCATGCCGCGGGCTGCCTTCGGTGGGTCCCCGGGGGGAGGGCGGACGGTCGCGGCGTGACGCCGGACCCCAAAACGGACTTCTCGGGCAATACGATACCGACGCCCGCCCGGACCGTCTCACGAATCGCGGGTCTCGGCGAGCCCCACGTCCAGCCCCGCCCCGGCGTCAGACCCGCGCGCCGAACGGGTCGTGCTCGGCCCGGTGTGGGGCTAGACGTCCTCGTCCTCGATGGTGTGCATCGCGGCCTCCTCGGCGCTGGCGCCGGCCCCGTCGATGCCCTCGTCCTCGGCCACGAGGTCACGGTCGACGTCGGCGTGCGCGCCTTCGTCGGGGGCCATCAGGCGACCCGTGCGCTCACCGCCGACCTCGCCCCCGACGTCACCGTCGACGACGTCGTCGGGCCCGGCCTGCGCCTCGGCCTCGGCTTCCTCCCAGACCTCGGGCTCCTCGTCGTCGAGTCGCTCCTCGAGCGACTCGCCGCCCTCCGGGTGCTTGAGGTGGTCGGGCTCGCGCTCGGGCGGGTTCATGCCCTCGTCGAGCACGTCGTCGACGCCTCGGTCCTCGAGGGAGTCGTTGGGCTGCAGCTGGTCTCCACTCATGCTCATGCCTGCGAACGTAGCCGACCCGTTCAGTGCGTGGCCGGCGCGTCCAGGCGTACGTCGCACACGCGGGTCAGCACCGGGAGGTGCTCCTGCCCGTCCTCGACCTCGCCCTTCGACCACGACAGCAGCAGGCCGTCGTCGGTCACCTCGGCCACGGCCAGGTTGTTGTCGAACCAGGGTCCGCGCAGCCGCTCCCAGCGGAACGGCGGCTCGTCGACGTGCGCCGAGCGCGAGGCGACCTGCCCCAGCACGCCGGCCACGCCGTAGGACAGCACCGCCGTGGCGAACCGCATCGAGCGGGGCAGCGGGTTGCGGATCGGCGAGCAGACCAGCTGGAGCACCCGGCTCCGGAGCCGGCGGGTGTCGCCGTCCTGGAGGTGGGTCACCTCCGAGACGTAGCTGTGGTGGACGTCGCCGGAGAGGAACGTCACCGTCCGCGGCGGGGTGCCGCGCTCCCCCGTGGCGACCTGCACGACCATCTCGGCCACGCGGCGGAAGGTGTCCTGGAAGGCGCCCCAGTGCTCGAGGTCCACGGTCTGGCGAGCCCACTCCCCGGCCCGGGCGCCGCCACGGCCCCAGGCGCCCCCGGCCAGCGCCTCGCTGAACGCCTCGAGGTGCTGCAGCCCGGGCGGCAGCAGCCACGGCAGCGAGGTGCCGACGAACAGGTGGTCCACGTCGCCCTGCAGCTGCGCGTCGAGCCACGCCAGCTCGCCGTCGTCGAGCAGTGCCCGGTCGTCGGCCTCCAGCACGCGGGCCGCGCGCGAGTCCACCACGACCAGCCGGCTGCCCTCGATGTCGCGGGCGTAGCTCCAGCGGTAGGTCTCCGGCTCCGCGTCCACGCGCTCGGCGAAGTCGTCGAGGGTGCGGGACAGGTCGAGCTCGCCCGGTCCGTCGTGCGCGACCACCTGCTGCCAGATCTCGTCCTTGGCGCGCTCCTCGGCCGAGAGGTTGCCCACGTGCTGGTAGACCCAGTACGACGCCAGGCCGGCCACGATCCGGCCGTGCCACCACGCGGTGCGCTCCATCTCCTGCTTCCAGGCGTAGGAGGTGTTCCAGTCGTCGCGGACGTCGTGGTCGTCGAAGATCATCAGGCTCGGCAGCGTCGAGAGCAGCCACCGGTTGGCCGGGTCGCTCCACGCGAGCCGGTAGAGGTGGGCGTACTCCTCGTAGTCCTGGAGCTCGGTGCCCGGCGGCTCGTCGATGTCGCGCCGGGCGGAGATGAACTCCCGCATCGCCTCGGTGGTCTCGTCGGCGTACACCTGGTCGCCGAGGAAGACCACCAGGTCGGGCCACCGCAGCTGCTCGGCGGAGGTGAGCCCGGCCATGGCCAGCGCGTAGGCGCGCATCGCGTCCACCCCGTGGGTGGCGTTGCCCTCCTGGTCGTGGCTGACGCTGGTGCGGCAGGAGCCGAACGCGATCCGTGGGGACTTGCCGGGCCGCAGCGTGCTGATCACCGACGCCGGCAGGTCGAGCTCGGTGGCGTCGGCCGCGCTGTTCTCGGTGGGGCCGACCGCGACGTGGCGCTCGGGCGGCCACACGTGGGTCGGCGCCCCGTCGACGACCAGCTCCACGTCGTACGCCGTGACGGTGCCGGGCTCGAGTCCGGAGACCTCGACCAGGGCGTAGTGGTGGCCGTGGACCCCGAAGGTCCGGGCCTCGGCCGACACGGACCCGGCGGCGACGCGGACCGTGCAGGCACGGTCGGTCTCCACCCAGACCGCGGCCTCGTGGTGGTCGACGAACCGCAGCAGCGGCCCGAGCACCAGCTCGGGCCGCCGTGCGGTGGCGTCGTCGGTGTGCGCGGAGGCCGGAGCGGCCTCGTCCCTCCCCGGAGTCATGCGCCCCATCCTGCTCCGCGCGCGGTCACCGCGACAGGCTGGACTCCTCCGAGCCCTCGCGGGCCGCACGCTCCTCGGCCCGCCTGGAGGCCACCAGGCTGGTCACGGTGGTGATCGCCAGGATGCCGACGATCACGACCAGCGAGGCCACCGTGGGGATCTCCGGGACACCGGGCCAGGTCAGGTGGCCCCAGTGCAGGACCAGCTTGGCGCCGATGAAGAACAGGATCGCGGCCAGGCCGAAGGACAGGTGGACCAGCTTGCTCAGCGCGGCCTCGAGCACGAAGTACAGCGCCCGCAGGCCGAGCAGGGCGAAGGCGTTGGTCGCGAACACCAGGTACGGGTCGCCGGTGATGCCGTAGACCGCAGGCACCGAGTCCACGGCGAAGACGACGTCGGTGGCCAGGACCGCGATCGTCACCAGCGCGAAGGGGGTCAGCGCCCGCTTCCCGTCGATGCGGCCGAACATCCTCGGCCCCTCGTAGTCCTTCGTCACCGGCATGAAGCGTCGTACGAACCGCACGCTCCTGATCTGGTCGACGTCCATCTCGTGCTCGTCGTCGCCCAGCGCGTCCTTGAGCAGCTTGATGCCGGTGATCAGCAGGATCGCGCCGAAGACCAGGAACGCGGCGTCGAAGCTGTTGAGCGCGGCGGCGCCGAGGGCGATGAAGATGCCGCGCAGCACCAGCGCGCCGATGATGCCGTAGAGCAGCACCCGCTGCTGCAGCTCCTTGGGCACCGCGAACGCGGTCAGCAGCAGCATGAACACGAACAGGTTGTCGACGCTCAGCGACTTCTCCACGAGGTAGCCGGTGAGGTACTCCACGCCGGTGCCCTGGCCGTAGCGCGACCAGATCCAGGCGCCGAAGGAGAGCGGCAGCGCGACGTAGAACGCCGACCAGGCGACCGCCTCCCTCATGGACACGGCGTGCGGCTTGCGGGTGACGACGAAGTCGAGCGCCAGCAGCGCCACGACGGCGCCGAGGGTGACGGCCCACAGCGTGGGCGTCCCGATGGTCTCGAGGCCGCCGGATGCGGCGGCGTGGGGGATCAGCACGTGAAGTACTCCTCAGGTCGGGTGGAACGGCCTGAGGTCTCTCCCACCCGACCGGCTGCGTGAGGCTGCCGGTGGGCTCGTGCCCGGAGGACCTGTGGTCCCGTACTGACCGAGCACGACTTGGTGGGGTACTCCCCTCGTGCCCCGGATGCTACCGGCCTCCCCCGGGCCGTCCCGACCGATCTGGTCGAGAAGTGGATGAGACCCGTCGTGACCCTGGCAACACGCCCCGCTCGGCGTGACTGGACCTATCTCATATCTGAGATAGCGTGCCGGGCGTGACTGAGGACTACCTGAAGCGCATCGGCAACCTGATCCGTGACGCCCGCAAGCACCGCGGCTGGACGCAGCAGCAGCTCGCCGAGGAGCTGGGCACCAGCCAGAGCGCGGTGAACCGGATCGAGCGCGGCCACCAGAACCTCTCGCTGGACATGCTCGCCCGCATCGGCGAGGCGCTCGACCAGCCCCTGATGAACCTCGGCCAGGGCCCCACCCACCTGCGCGTGCAGGGCCCGACCACGCTGCGCGGCTCGATCGAGGTCAAGACCTCCAAGAACGCCGGCGTCGCGCTGCTGTGCGCCGCGCTGCTCAACCGCGGCCGCACCACGCTGCGTCGCGTCGCCCGGATCGAGGAGGTCAACCGGCTGCTCGAGGTGCTCGACAGCCTGGGCGTCAGGACCCGGTGGCTCAACGCCGAGAACGACCTCGAGATCGTCCCGCCCGCCAACCTCGACCTCGCCTCGATCGACGAGGTCGCGGCCCGGCGTACCCGCTCGATCATCATGTTCCTGGGCCCGCTGATGCACCGGATGAGCGACTTCGAGCTGCCGTACGCCGGTGGCTGCTCGCTCGGCACCCGCACCGTGGAGCCCCACATGACCGCGCTGCGGCCCTTCGGCCTCCAGGTCAAGGCGACCGAGGGCAGCTACCACGCCAACGTCTCCCCCGGCATCACGCCGCGTCGCCCGATCGTGCTGACCGAGCGCGGCGACACCGTGACCGAGAACGCCCTGATGGCCGCGGCGCTGTGCGACTCGACCACGATCATCCGCAACGCCTCGTCCAACTACATGGTCCAGGACCTGTGCTTCTACCTGCAGAAGCTGGGCGTCCGCGTCGAGGGCATCGGCACCACCACGCTGACCGTCACCGGCTGCACCGAGATCGACGTCGACGTCGACTACTCCCCCAGCGAGGACCCCATCGAGGCGATGTCGCTGCTGGCCGCCGCGATCGTCACCGACTCCGAGATCACCGTGGAGCGGGTGCCGATCGAGTTCCTCGAGATCGAGCTGTCGGTCCTGGAGGAGATGGGCTTCCGCTACACCCTGTCCGAGGAGTACGTCGCGGCCAACGGCCGCACCCGCCTCGCCGACCTCACCACCCACCACTCGGTGCTGCACGCCCCGCTCGACAAGATCCACCCGATGCCGTTCCCCGGCCTCAACATCGACAACCTGCCGTTCTTCGCCGTGATCGCGGCGGTGGCGCAGGGGCAGACGATGCTGCACGACTGGGTCTACGAGAACCGCGCGATCTACCTCACCGAGCTCAACAAGCTCGGCGGCAAGGTCACCCTGATGGACCCCCACCGGGTGATGATCGAGGGACCGACCCGCTGGTCGGGCACGGAGGTCGTGTGTCCCCCGGCGCTGCGCCCGGCCGTGGTGATCCTGCTGGCGATGCTCGCCTCGAAGGGCACCTCGGTGCTGCGGTCGACGTACGTCATCCACCGCGGCTACGAGGGCCTCGCCGAGCGCCTCAACGAGCTGGGCGCCCAGATCGAGACCTTCCACGACCTGTAGGTCGGACCCTGCGGCCTGCCTCGCGGACGTAGGGTCGGGCGCATGACGGAGTACCAGGTGACCCTGTGGCGCGAGCTGCCATCGATGGTCGCGGCCCGGACGGGTGACGAGACCGTGAAGGCCCAGCTGCCGCCGCGGTTCCAGGAAGCGATCGACGAGGCGGCGATGCGGCTCGGTGACACGGGGGCCGACGACTACCTCGCGGGCTGGGGACGGTCCCCCTGGACCGCAGCCACCGGTACGCCGGCCGAGGTGCTCCACCAGGTCGTCGCGGCGCTCGACGCGGAGTGGCCGGTCAGCAGGGTCGACCGCTACCTCGACGGGCTCGGTCGATGACGTGCGGCACGGTCATGCCTCCCCGAGGTCCCAGACGACGGGCGTGAGGGGGTCCGGCTCGTAGCTGCAGTAGGTCCCCGTGCGCACCGTCCGGTCCAGGTGGACGCTGAGGTCGGCGTGGGACTCACCCAGCTTGTGCAGGGCGTAGCGCAACGAGCGCGTCACGCTGCCGCGTGCTCGCTCCGACGTCCCGCCGACGGTGCGCGCGCGACCACCGAGACCGACGGCCCGGGTCAGCTCGGCCACCAGGTAGTCCCGATCACGCTGAGCCAGCGAGAGGCGGGCCAGGTCGTGCATCTCCTCGGCCTCCGCGAGGTCCTCCTCGACCTCGCTCAGGCGTCGCCGGTAGGCGGCGCGGGCTCCGGCGTCGAGCGTGGGCAGACCGACGTCGGTCAGCGGCTCGGAGCGGCCGCTCGCAGCCGTGCCGGTGTGCCGTGCGCGCAGCGTCCCGTGCTCCACCCCCACCAGGTCGATCACGTGGAACTCGCGGCCCGGCTCGGCCAGCAGTCGCACGAGGTAGCGCAGGCCCTTGAGGTCGGGGACCAGCGCCTCCCGGTCTCGGAAGCACACCAGGTGTCCCGCGCCCGTACGCCGGAAGACGGCCGTCACCACCGCGGGTGGCTCGACCAGCGCGGGTGACGCACCGGGAGGCATCCTCGTCTCGGTCAGGAGCGGGCCCACCTCGGCTGCTTCGCCGACCGCGCCGAACCCGGTGAAACCGGTCAGCGCAGCCGCCCACTCCATGCGGGCGCGTGCCGGGCTGCCACTGAGCCGGTGAGCGTGGCCCAGCACCACGCGCGCCTGTGCCGTCTCGTACGGCGCCCGCAGGTCGGCCCAGGCCGCCACTGCGGCCGAGGCGCTGTCGATGGCAGCCTCGAGATCGCCGGCGAGCAGGGCCTCGCGGGCGGTGGCCAGCTCGGCTGCAGCGGCGAGCCCCGGGCTCGGATACCGTCCCGCGACGTCCCGGAGCGCCGCCGCTGCGACCGCGAGGGTCGCTGCGTCCCCCGCTGCTGCGGCGATCTCGGCTTGAGCGTCGTACAGCGGGGCGAGACGCAGGTCGCCGAAGGGTGGTCGCTCCTTCCACGGCACCTCCATGGGGTGCTCGATCGCGTGGGCGACCAGGTCGGCAGCGGCCACCACGTCCCCCTGCTTGAGCCGCAGGAGCGCCAGTCCCGGGTGCGGGCACCACGCGTGGTCGTGGGCGGCGAGGAAGGCCTCCTCCGCACCGGCGAGGTCGCCCTTGCGCAGTCGGATGTTGCCCAGCTCCACCAGCGGCCAGCCGAACTCGCGTCGCATCCACGGCCGGAGCTCCTGGCAGGCACCGAGCGCCTCCGCCTCGGCCACGTCGCACGGCCCGGTCACCCTGAGGATCTCGGCCCGGTGCACGCGGCAGCGACCGTGGATGCCGCCGTAGGCCGAGCCGTGGCGCCACTGCTCCATGACCTCGGTCCACTCGCGGGCGCGGTCGTGCAGGGAGAGGCTCTGCGCAGCGCAGATGAGCTCGCAGTACATCATCCCGGTCGTCAGCGGATCGACCTCACCGGACATCAGCTGCACGGCGACGTCGTCGAGGAGGTCGAGCCCGTCGGCGACCTGCCCCTCGGCGATCAGCAGGCGACCCGTCGCGGTCTGGCCGATCGTGACAGCAGGGGGGACCTCGAAGCGTCGACCCAGCTCGATCGAGAGGGCGGCGGAGGCCATCGCGCCCACGGGGTCGCCGCACATCACGCGCTCGTAGGTGCGGGTCATCGCGACGACGGCGTGAGCGGGTGCCTCCGCGTGGGTCGCGAGCAGCCGCTCGGCCCGACGCAGCCAGCCACGCACCGGCGCCATCAGCCCGGTGTCGATCATCAGGAACATCGCGACCATGGCGGCCGCCCAGGCGGCGTCGGCCTCGGCCCCCTCCTCGAGGTGCAGCGAGTAGAGGTCCTCCCACGAGCCGATCGACAGCTCGAGCTCGCCGGCGCCGTACGCCGCCCGGGCGCGGACCTGGAGCGCCTCACCGTCGTCGGTGGGGGCGCGCTCGCGCCCGATCGCGTCGAGGGCGCCAGGCCAGTCGCCGAGCTCGAGTGCCACCCTCGCGGCCGCCACGTCGGTCACTGTCGCATTGTGACACCGATTCTCACGCCTGGGTCATGACGGAGGTTCCGTCGCCTGCCAACCGAAGGACCCAGCCATGCACCTCTCCAAGCACGACATCCCCACTCGCATCGACGTCCCCGGAGCCGTCGCGCGGCAGCTGCCCGACTTCGGCTCCACCACCGCGGACGAGGCCATCGGCGCGGAGTACTTCTCCCTCGCCGCCGGCACCGACATCGCCCCCCTGCTCGTGGGCCTGGAGGGCGACCTGTGCCAGTCCCCGCACTGGGGCTACCTGATCTCCGGCGACGTCGTCGTCAGCTACAGCAGCGGCGAGACCGAGCAGATCACCGGAGGGGACGTCTTCTTCTGGCCCCCGGAGCACAGCGTCGCAGTGCGTGAGGACGCCGAGATCGTCCTCTTCTCGCCGCAGGTCGCCCACGGGCGCGTCATCGACCACCTGCACCGGCAGCTCGTCCCGGCCGGCTCCTGACAGCCTGCCTGCGTGCCTTCGGCGGGGTCGACCCGGTCCCGGTCGTCAGCGACGCGGGGGCTGCTTCCGGTCACGCAGCCGCTGCAGGGCGGCCTGGATCTTGGCCTGGTTCTCGGGCTTCTGGGCCTCGTCGTAGACCTTCTTGGCGATCCCGATCATGGCGGCGGTGCGCATCAGCTTCATGCCAGGCAGGTACCCACCGCGCCGGCTCCGATCCCTGCGCACCGCCGCCCGGACGGCGGCACCGCCCGCCGCACTACGCTCGCCCGGTGAGCGCCCACCTCGTCGCCAAGGACCTCGCCGGGGGCCACGCGCACCGCACCCTGTTCGAGGGGCTCGACCTCACCGTCGCCCCGGGCGACGTCGTGGGGGTGGTGGGTGCCAACGGCGCCGGCAAGACCACCCTGCTGCGGCTGCTCGCCGGCGACCTCGAGCCGCTGGGCGGATCGGTCGCCGCCGCGCCCGCCGACGCGTTCGTCGGCTGGCTGCCGCAGGAGCACGAGCGCCTCGCGGGCGAGACCGTGGCGGCGTACGTCGGACGCCGGACCGGGGCCACGGGCGCGACCGGGGAGATGGAGCGGGCCGCGGAGGCGCTGGGCGAGGGGACGCGTGCGGCCGAGGACGCCTACGCCCGGGCCCTGGACCACTGGCTGGCCAGCGGCGCGCCGGACCTCGACGAGCGGCTGCCGCCGGTGATGGCCGACCTGGCGCTCGACGTCGGGCCCGACGCGCTGATGACGTCGCTGTCCGGCGGTCAGGCGGCCCGGGCGGCCCTCGCCGCGCTGCTGCTGAGCCGCTTCGACGTGGTGCTGCTCGACGAGCCGACCAACGACCTCGACCTCGCCGGGCTCGAGCGGCTGGAGGCGTTCGTGCGGGGACTCCGGTCGGGGGTGGTCCTGGTCTCCCACGACCGCGAGTTCCTGTCCCGGGTGGTGACCAAGGTGGTCGAGCTCGACCTCGCGCAGGGCCGGGTCGCGGTGTACGACGGCGGCTACGACGCCTACCTGGAGGAGCGCGCGGTCGCCCGCCGTCACGCCCGCGAGGCCTACGAGGAGTACGCCGACAAGCGGGCCGACCTGGTCGGCCGGGCCCGCACCCAGCGCGAGTGGAGCTCCCAGGGCGTGCGCAACGCCATCAAGAAGGCGCCGGACAACGACAAGATCCGGCGCAGGGCGAGCGTCGAGTCCTCGGAGAAGCAGGCCCAGAAGGTCCGCCAGATGGAGTCGCGGATCGCGCGGATGGAGGAGGTCGAGGAGCCCCGCAAGGAGTGGGTGCTCCAGTTCACCGTCGGCCGGGCGCCGCGGTCGAGCTCGGTCGTGGCCACGCTCGACGCCGCCACCGCGACCCTGGGCGGGTTCACCCTCGGCCCGGCGTCGGTCCAGGTCGGCGCCGGCATGCGGATCGGGGTCACCGGACCCAACGGCGCGGGCAAGACCACCCTGCTGCGGCTGCTGCTCGGGCGGCTGGCCCCCACGACGGGGCGTGCCAGCCTCGGCGCCTCGGTCGCCGTCGGCGAGATCGACCAGGCCCGCACCGGCCTGGCCGACGACGCGCCGCTCGGCGAGGCCGTCGAGGCCGCGATGCCCGAGATGACGCCCGCCGACGTACGCACCCTGCTCGCGAAGTTCGGCCTCCGCGCCGACCAGGTCACCAGCCGGGTCGGCCGGCTCTCCCCCGGCGAGCGCACCCGCGCCGCGATGGCGCTGCTCCAGGCCCGCGGGGTCAACCTGCTGGTCCTGGACGAGCCGACCAACCACCTCGACCTGCCCGCGATCGAGCAGCTCGAGGAGGCGCTGGAGTCCTACGACGGCGCCCTGGTCCTGGTCTCCCACGACCGCCGGCTGCTCGAGACGGTGCGGCTCGACCAGCGCTGGCACGTCGAGGCCGGGCAGGTCACCGTCGGCTGAGCACCCGGACGGATGTCCGGGCGGCGTTGCGGGGGCACGATGGAGCGGTGCCCGCCCATACTTCCCCCGTGAGCCCCCCGTCGCCGCCGCGCACGGGCTTCGCCTACCTCGACGACGGCCGGGCCGACGGCGCGGTGATCGCGATGGCGCACCGCGGCGGCGCCCAGCACCCCGAGATCCCCGGCACCGAGAACACGCTGCACGCCTTCCGCCACGCCGTCGCGCTGGGCTACACCTACCTGGAGACCGACGTCCACGCGACCGGCGACGGCACCCTGCTCGCCTTCCACGACGCCGTCCTGGACCGCGTCACCGACAGCAGCGGGCGGCTCGACCGGCTGCGCGCCGAGGAGGTCGCCCGCGCGCGCATCGGCGGCGAGCACGCCGTGCCGCGGATGGCCGAGCTGCTCGAGGAGCTGCCCGGCGCCCGCTTCAACATCGACCTCAAGTCCGGCGGCGCCGTGGCGCCGCTGGTCGACCTGGTCGAGCGCACCGCCAGTCACGACCGGGTCTGCATCGGCTCCTTCGGCCAGCGCCGGCTCGACCGGTTCCGGTCGCTGAGCCGGGGCCGGGTCGCGACGTCGGCCTCGCCGGCCGAGGTCGCGGTCTTCGTCGGATCGCCGTCCGGGCGCGCCGCGCGGCTGCTCACCCGCGGCCACGTGGCGGCGCTGCAGGTGCCGCACCGCCGTGGTCCGGTCCCCGTCGTGACCCGCGAGCTGGTACGCCGCGCGCACGCCGCCCGCGCCCAGGTGCACGTCTGGACCGTCGACGACCCCGCCGAGATGGACGAGCTGCTCGACCTCGGGGTCGACGGGCTGATCACCGACCGCACGGACCTGTGCAAGGCCGTGCTGCAGCGCCGAGGAGTCTGGAGGGACCCCGCATGAGCAGCCCCGCCCCGATCGGCATCGCCGACCTGTCTCCGCTCGACCGCCGCCGCCAGCAGAAGGCCTGGAACTGGTACGACTGGGCCAACTCCGCCTACTACACGACCGTGCTGAGCGTGCTGTTCGGTCCCTACATGATCACCGTGGCCGGCCGGGCGGCCGGCTGCGGCGACGCCACCGAGACCTGCGCGCGGACCGTGAGCGTGCTCGGGCTGGACCTCGCGGCCGGGTCGTTGCCCAGCTACCTGACCAGCTTCGCCACCATCGCCGGGGCGTTCGTGCTGCCGATCGTCGGCGCCTGGGTCGACCGCTCGCACCACAAGCGCTACCTGATGGCCGGCTTCGCCTGGGCCGGGGCGGCCTTCGCCTCGCTGCTGTTCCTGATGCGGGGCGACAACTGGCAGCTGGGCGCGGTCGCGGTGGTCGCGAGCAGCATCCTGGCCGGCTGCGCGATGGTCTGCTACTACGCCATCCTGGTCGACATCTCCACCGAGGAGGAGCGCGACCACGTCTCCTCGCGCGGCTGGGCCTTCGGCTACCTCGGCGGTGGCGTGCTGCTGCTGCTCAACCTGGTGCTGGTGCTGCTGCCCGGGACCTTCGGCATCGACACCGAGACCGCGGTGCGGCTCTCGCTGCTCTCGGCGGCGGTGTGGTGGGCCGGGTTCACGATCATCCCGTTCCTACGGCTGCGCGACCACCCACCCGTCGACGCGGTGCCGGTCGAGGGCGGCGTGCTGCGACGCAGCTTCGGGCAGCTCGCCGACACGTTCCGCGACATGCGCAAGTACCCCATGACGCTCACGTTCCTGCTGGCCTACGTCTTCTACAACGACGGCATCCAGACCGTCATCTACGCCGCGTCGACGTACGGCCAGAAGCAGCTCGGCTTCGAGACCTCGGTGCTGATCGCGACCATCCTGCTCATCCAGTTCGTCGCCTTCGGCGGCGCCCTGTTCTTCGGTCGCCTCGCGGCGCGTCACGGCGCCTACCGGCTGATCCTGTGGGGCACCTTCGCGTGGATGGTCATCGTGGTCGCGGCGCTGCTGCTGCCCGCGGGCAACATCGCGCTGTTCCTGCTGGTGGCGGTGGCCATCGGCGTCGTGATGGGCGGCACCCAGGCGCTGTCGCGGTCGTTCTTCAGCCTGCTCATCCCCCGGGGCCGCGAGGGCGCCTACTTCAGCCTCTACAACGCCGCCGAGCGCGGCACCTCGTGGTTCGGGACACTGCTGTTCGGGGTGGTCTTCCAGGTCACCGGCTCCTACCGCCCGGCGATCCTCGCGCTGATCGTGTTCTTCGTGCTCGGTGCCTTCTTCCTGCTCCGGCTCGACCCCGCCCGCGGCATCCGCGAGGCCGGCAACCGGGTGCCCAGCAGCATGTGACGCCCGTCGTGGCCAGCGGCGGCTCGGGTGGCCGGTGGCCTAGTCCATCCGAGCCGGATCGCGTGGTCCTGGCCGCTCCGGGCCCCCACGATGGTGTGAAACCGGGACCGATGGGGAATGCTCGACGGACGTCGCTCGTTGGACAGGACGCCGGTGCCCACGTGGCGTCCGCCACGAGGACCACGACCCCCCCGGGTCCGACGCACCGCCCAGCAGGCGGTGGTGCGCCTGCCGAGCACGTCACGAACGTCAGTCACCGTCGCCCAGCGGCCGGTGCACACCCCTGGAGGACACATGGGAGAGCGCACGCTGCGAGGTGCCCGTCTGGGCGGCCAGAGCTTCGAGGACGAGCGGGGCATCGAGTTCGCCGCCCGCCAGCAGGTCGGCTACCTGTGCTCGCAGGGCCACAACTTCGAGATCACGATGTCGGTCGAGGCCGACATCCCGGCGCTGTGGGAGTGCCCGCGCTGCGGCGCCGAGGCCCGCGCCACCTCCGGCATCGAGCCCGAGGTCAAGGCCGAGAAGCCGGCTCGCACCCACTGGGACATGCTGCTCGAGCGCCGCTCGGAGAAGGAGCTCGAGGACATCCTCGCCGAGCGCCTCGACCTGCTGCGCGGCGGCGAGATCGGTCCCGCGCACCTGCACCGCCCGAGCGCCCGCAGGAAGCGCGCCGCCAAGGCCTGAGGCCTGACCCGGCCCCCGACCTGACGTGGTCGGGAGCCCGGCTCAGTCCACGACCTCGCCCTGGACCACGTCATCGGGTCCGGGGCGTCGTCGTGTCCGGGGGTCGTCGGTGGCGGTCGCAGGGCCGCCCGTGGTGTCCCGCGGGAACCCGAAGCCCACCCCGACGGGGCCGAAGCCTCCCGCCCCGGCGGCGCCAGGGGCCAGCAGCCGGCGGCTGATGGCGCCGGCCAGCACGCTGCGGCCCAGGGGCCGGGTCAGCGGCAGGATCATCAGGATGCCCAGGACGTCGGAGAGGAAGCCCGGGGTCAGCATCAGCGTGCCGCCGACGAGGATGAGGATGCCGTCGGCGAGCTCGCGGTGCGGCAGCCTCCCCGCGGACAGGGCGTCGCGGAACGCGCGCACGGTCCGGCCGCCCTCGCGCTTGACCAGCCACGAGCCCACCACGCCGCTCAGGACGAGCAGGCCGAGCGTCCACCAGGCGCCGATCACCTGACCGACCTGGATGATCGCCCAGATCTCCACCAGCGGGACCACGACGAAGGCGATCCCCAGCAGCCACCAGGGGAAGCGGCGTCGACGGGGCGGGGACGTGGAGGCGCTCATGTCCTGCTCAACGTGCGGCCGCGCGGCGCTGTTCCAGCCGCGAGCGCCACCGTCCGGCCGCCGACCGCAGCTGCCGCCCCCGCTCCTCCAGACCCCAGCGGGTGATGCGTCGCAGCGACTCGGTGGCCACCGAGCCGCTCATCTTCGACTCCCCGCGCACCCGCTCCACGAAGTCGATGGGCACCTCCCGCACCCGCAGCCCCGCGCGCAGGGTGCGCACCGCCAGGTCGGTCTGGAACACGTAGCCCAGCGAGGCGATGTCCTCGAGCCGGACCTGCTCCAGGGTGGTGCGACGGAACAGCCGGAAGCCCGCCGTCGCGTCGTGCACGTCGATCCCCAGCAGCGTCCGCGTGTAGAGGTTGCCGCCGCGCGAGAGCAGCTCGCGGCTCCGGGGCCAGTTGACGATGGAGCCGCCTCGGACCCAGCGCGACCCGATCACGAGGTCGGCACCCGGCAACGCCTCGAGCAGGCGGCCCAGCTGCTCGGGCTGGTGGGAGCCGTCGGCGTCCATCTCGCCCACCACGTCGTAGCCGCGCTCCAGGGCCACCCGGAAGCCGTGCAGGTACGCCGCCCCCAGGCCCTGCTTCTCGGTGCGGTGCAGCACGCTCACGCGGGCGTCACGGGCCGCGAACGCGTCGGCCAGCCGGCCGGTGCCGTCGGGCGAGCCGTCGTCGACCACCAGCACGTCGACGTCGGGCTGCGCTGCTCGCAGGCGCTCCAGCAGCGGCACGATGTTGTCGGCTTCGTCGTACGTCGGGACGACCATCACGACGCGGACCGGGGCTGCGCTCACCGGAGAAACCTAGCGGCCCCCGAACGGGGGTGAGGCAGGACGGGGGGAACGTCGACGACCTTCGGACCGCCCACGCGCTGACCGGATGCCGGCGTCGTGAGCGTTGTCTACTGGTCGAGGCGCTCCCCCCGCGTCCTCCCGTCCGACCACTCCCCGATCGACCCGCCAGGTGCTCACGCAGGTCCATCTTGGCGAGATGGCCCGCGGTCGCATCAGTCGTTCGTGAGAGACGGACGTGCTGCCCGGAGAAACTTCGACGACCCTGTCCGCGGGCACCCCCGGTGTCAACCTGCCCGTGACCAGTGCGGAAGCGGCAAAAGTGCAGGTCACAGAGTCGGTACCCCGTTCTGACGATCTGGGACGACAAAATTCGGACTCCGGCGTGTCGCGATGGACACGCCGTGCCGGTCTAGTCCCGGACCGGGACGACGACGGTGCCGACGGCCGTGGTGGCCACGACCGGCTCGGGCAGCACCCGCGCCGCCGAGTCGCGCCCCGTCGCGGCCTGGCCACGAGCGACGACGAGGAGCTCGAACTCCATCCGCCGCGAACGGCGCCCGACCCGCACCACGGTGCCCCGCGCCTCGACGACGTCGCCGGCCCGCACCGGCGAGCGGAACTGCACGTCGTCGTAGGAGGCGAACAGGCCCTCGTCCCCGTCGGTGACGATGCACAGCTCGGTGGCGACGTCGCCGAACAGCCCGAGCCCCCAGGCCCCGTCGACGAGCGCGCCGGCGTAGTGCGCCTCGGCGTGGGAGACGTAGCGGCGGTGCACCACGGTGGCGCCCAGCCGCGGGTCCTCGGCGCTCACGAGGCCACCGCCGTCGGGACCAGGCGGTGCACCAGGAAGCTGGCCACCTCACCTGGGGTCGTGCCCCGGGAGAAGACCCGGTCGACCCCGAGGTCGCCGGCCATCTTCTCGTCGAAGCGCGGCCCGCCGACGACCAGCAGCGGTCGGCGGGCGGGCGGGAACGCCTCGCGGAACGCAGCCGACATCTCGCGGGTGTTGAGCAGGTGAGCGTCGCGCTGGGTCACCACCTGGGAGACCAGGACGGCGTCGGCCCGCTCCTCGACCGCGCGCTCGACCAGCTGCGGCACCGAGACCTGGGCACCGAGGTTCACCACCTTCAGCTCCCGGTAGTACTCCAGCCCCTTCTCCCCCGCGAACCCCTTGATGTTGAGGATCGCGTCGATCCCGACGGTGTGGGCGTCGGTGCCGATGCACGCGCCCACGACCGTCAGCCGGCGCCGCAGCCCGGCCTTGACCGCAGCGTTGACCTCCTGGGGGGTCAGCAGGTCGTAGTCGCGCTCCACGACCTCGACCTGGCTGGGGTCCACGAGGTGGTGCACCCGGCCGTAGACGACGAAGAACGTGAAGCCGGGACCCATCGGCCGGGCGTGGACGACCAGCGCGGGGCTCATCCCCATCTTGTTCGCCAGCTGCTCGGCCGCCCCCTCGGCGACCTTGGAGTGGGACATGGGCAGCGTGAACGACAGCTGCACCATCCCGTCGCCGGTGGTGTCGCCGTACGGCCGCAGCAGCCGCTTCCCGTCGACCTCGCCGTAGCCGACCCGCTGGTCGAGCCGACCCCGCTGGTCGAGCCGACCTCGCTGGTCGAGCCTGCGAGACCGTCTCGCTCATGCGTCCTCCTCCAGGATCTCCGTGGCCGGGTTGTAGTAGGCGTCGCTGTGCTCCGCCACGCCGTCCAGGCCGCGACCGCCGTCGGGTGGTCGCTTCATCAGCCCGAAGGTGCCGTCGGCGATGGCGTCGAGCAGGCCGCGGTCGTGGTCGGCGATCCGGGTCAGCAGGTCGATCGACTCCCCCAGCACCGTGCGGGCCCGCTGCGCGATCAGGCCGTCCGGCGCGGGGTGGAAGTCCTCGGCCAGGCTGCCGGCGGCGTCCAGCACGTAGCGGACGTTCTGCAGCGCCAGGTCGCGGTCGGAGAGCCACGGGGTCACCACCGCCTCGGTCATCATCCCGACCAGCAGGATCCCCTGGCCGGTCAGCGCCCCGGCGAGGTTGAAGAACCCGTCGAGCAGGTAGCCGCGGAACACGTCGCCGGTCATGTGGCGGGTCGGGGGCATCCACTTCAGCGGTGCGTCCGGGAACAGCTCGCGGGCCAGCAGCGCGTGGGCGAGCTCGAGGCGGAACGACTCGGGCACGTCGGGGTCGATCTCGAACGCGTGCCCGAGCCCGAGCTGCCAGTCCTCCAGCCCCGCCTCGTGGGCGAAGTACTCGTTGAGCAGCTGGCTGGTGGTGACGGTGTGCGCGGCCTCGACCGCGTCGGCGGTGGTGAGGTAGTTGTCCTCGCCGGTGTTGATGATGATGCCGGCGCGGGCGTGCACCTGCCGGCTGAACCGCTGGTCCACGAAGGTCCGCACCGGGTTGATGTCGCGGAACAGGATGCCGTACATCGAGTCGTTGAGCATCATGTCGAGCCGCTCCAGGCCCGCCAGGGCGGCGATCTCGGGCATGCACAGGCCGCTGGCGTAGTTGGTGAGCCGGATGTAGCGGCCCAGCTCGCGGCCGGTCTCGTCGAGCGCGGCCCGCATCAGCCGGAAGTTCTCCTGGGTGGCGTAGGTGCCGGCGAACCCGTCGCGGGTGGCGCCCTCGGGCACGTAGTCGAGCAGCGACTGGCCGGTCGAGCGGATCACCGCGATCACGTCGGCCCCCTCGCGGGCGGCCTGCTGCGCCTGCGGGATGTCCTCGTAGATGTCGCCGGTCGCCACGATCAGGTAGATCCAGGGCTGCCGCGGGGCGTCGCCGATCTCGCCGATGAGCCGCTCCCGCTCCGCCCGGCGTACGTCGATCCGCGCGATGCCCCCGCCCACGGCTGCCCGGGCGGTCGTCCGCGCCGAGCGGGCCGTCTCGCCCTCGGGCAGCCGGAACCGCACCGAGCCTGCCGCCGCCTTCTGGGCCAGCGTCAGCAGGTCCTCGGCCTCGCCCCGGGCCAACGCGTCCCACACGGGCAGGGCCAGGCCGTGGGCGAGGTCGACGTCGGCGCGCACCGCGTCGGCCAGCAGGTTGACCCACGGCACGCCGTCGGGGTCGGCCCCGCCGAGCCCGGCCAGGCGAAGCGTGGCGCGCTCGACCGAGAGCGTGGTGTGGCGCCGGGCCAGGTCGACGATGGGACCGCCCACCCGGGCGGCGAGCTCGCGCGCGGCCGCCACCGTGCGCGGGTCGAGGTCGAGCTTGGGGCGGTAGGGGTTGCCTCCGGACCCGCCGGTCGAGCGTGTCGGGACCATCACAGCCGCCTCTCGAACAGGGCGCGCACCGCGGGGGTGCTGCGCACGATCTCCAGCGCCAGGTCGGCGTGACCGGGCACGTAGCCGTTGCCGACCAGCATCGTGACGTCCGCGGCCAGCCCCTCGGCCCCGAGGGCCGCGGCGCTGAACGAGGTCGCCATCGAGAAGAACACCACGGTGCCGCCGGCGGCCGTGGCGAGGATCGCGCCGCCCTCGCACCCGGGCACGTCGACGCAGACGACGGTGACCTCGGCCGGCCCGCCCGCGGCAACGACGGCGTCGCGCAGCGCGACCGGGTCGCGGGCGTCGCAGACCACGACCGCGTCGGCGAGGCCCTCCCCCACGCCGCCCTCACGCAGCAGCGCCGCCTCGGCGTCGTGCGGCACCACCGCGACCACCCGGCTCGCGCCCGCGCGACGCGCGGCCGCCAGGCACAGCGACCCCGACTTGCCGGCCCCGCCGACCACGACGACGCCCACCTCGCCGGTCGAGCCCGCCTCGCCGGTCGAGCCCGCCTCGCCGGTCGAGCCCGCCTCGCCGGTCGAGCCTGTCGAGACCCGGTCCGCGACGTGGCGCCGCACGTGGCGCTCCACCAGCGCCGGGGCGCCGCAGACGTCCATGACCGAGAGCGCCAGCTCGGGGCTCAGGTCGTCGGGCAGACGTGCGGCGATGCTGCGGCCGAACAGCACGGCGTACCCCTCGGCCGGCACCTGCTCGCTCAGCCCGTCCCAGCGTGCGAGCCCGTCGGTGAGGACCAGCGGCGTGAGCGTGAGCGAGACCAACGTGGCGATCCGGTCGCCGACGCTCAGCCCGAGCGGCGAGCCGTCGGCCACCTCCTCGACGGTGCCGACCAGCATCCCCCCGGAGCCCGTGACCGGGTTGTGCATCTTGCCGCGGGTGCGGACGATCTCGAGCACCTCACGTCGTACGCCGTCCCCGTCGCCGCCGTGCTTGTCGTGCAGCTGGCGCGCCGAGGCGGCGTCGAGGTTGAGCCGCTCGACCCGCACCCGCACCTCGTCGTGCCGCAGCACCGGGTCGGTGTCGAGCCGTTGCGCCGCCTGGGGCAGCACCCCGACCGGCTCGAGCACGCGGTGGAGCCCGGTCGGGTCACCCGTCATCTGTCCCACGTCAGAACGCCTTCCTGTCACGCATGAGGAAAACAGTAGATCTTCCGGCGATGTGTTTGCTACACCGGAAGGATCGTGTCCATACTTCCCTACATGAGCATCGAGACCTCGATCGCGGCTCTGGTCGAGCAGCAGACCGGTCAGCCCTACCCCTACCAGCGCGTGGAGCTCGTCGAGCCCGACTGGACGCGCTTCCCCGGCTGGAGGGACGTCACCCGCGCCGAGTGGGAGAGCGCGCAGTGGCAGCGCTCGCACTGCGTGAAGAACCTGCGCCAGCTGCGCGCCCTGCTCGGCGACCTGGTCGACGAGCGGTTCTACGCCGACCTCGAGCGCGACCAGGCCGAGCGGGCGACGATGTCGATGCTGGTGCCGCCGCAGATGATGAACACGATGGCGCCGCACGTGGAGCCGGCCGGCCCCGGCTCGCTGACCGACGCGTTCTACGCCGACCCGGTGCGGCACTACATGATCCCGGTGTTCTCGGACCGGCGCACCGACTGGCCCTCGCACCCGCACGCCAGCCGCGACTCGCTGCACGAGCACGACATGTGGGCCGTCGAGGGGCTGACCCACCGCTACCCGACCAAGGTGCTGGCCGAGCTGCTGCCGACCTGCCCGCAGTACTGCGGCCACTGCACCCGGATGGACCTCGTCGGCAACTCCACCCCCGCGGTCGAGAAGCTGAAGTTCCTCGGCAAGCCGGTCGACCGCCACGCCGAGATGCTCGACTACCTGCGACGCACGCCCTCGGTGCGCGACGTGGTCGTCTCGGGCGGCGACGTCGCCAACATGCCGTGGGCCCGGCTCGAGGAGTTCCTCACCCAGGTCCTCGAGGTCGACAACGTCCGCGACATCCGGTTGGCGACCAAGGCGCTGATGGGCCTGCCGCAGCACTGGCTGCAGGACGAGGTACGCCGGGGCATGGAGCGCGTGGGCACCCTGGCCCGCGCCCGCGGGGTCTCGCTGGCGATCCACACCCACGTCAACCACGCCAACTCGGTCACCCCGCTGGTCGCCGACGCGACCCGGGCGATGTTCGAGGCCGGCGTGCGCGACGTGCGCAACCAGGGCGTGCTGCTCGACGGCGTCAACGCCGACCCGCACGCGCTGCTCGACCTGTGCTTCCGGCTGCTCGACGGCGCGCAGATCCTGCCCTACTACTTCTACATGTGCGACATGATCCCGGCCTCGGAGCACTGGCGGGTCTCGGTCGCCGACGCCCAGCGGCTGCAGCACCACATCATGGGCTACCTCCCGGGGTTCGCGACGCCGCGGATCGTGTGCGACGTGCCGTTCGTGGGCAAGCGCTGGGTGCACCAGGTCGCGTCGTACGACCAGGTCCGGGGCATCTCGGAGTGGACCAAGAACTACCGGACCTCGATCGAGGCGGCCGACGCCGAGGCGCTGACGCGGACCTACTCCTACTACGACCCGATCCACACCCTGCCCGCCGAGGGCCAGGCGTGGTGGGCCCGCCAGGGCGCCGCGGTCTGAGGGCGGCTCAGCCGCCGACCAGCCCGCCCACCCGCTCCAGGCCCAGCCGGGCGTAGCCGCCCCACAGCACCCGCAGCGCCAGCACGGCCGGCCGGGTGAGCAGGCTGCGCGGGTGGACCTGCCAGGTCCAGGTGACGCGGGTGCCGCCACCGGCGGCCTCGAAGGCCCACCGGCCCTCGACGCGGCGTACCAGCAGGCCCAGCGGACCGCTGAGCCCGGTCAGCTCGTAGTCGAACCGGTCCGGCTCCTGCACCGCCACCAGCCGCTCGTGCATGGTGGCGCCGTCCGCGAGCACGATGGTGCGCGTCTGCCCCGGCCGCGACCACGCTCCGGTCTGGTCGCGGACCTCCCGGATCGGCGGCAGCGCGAGGTGGCGGCGGTCGAAGATCGCCGGCAGCGGGGCCACGATCACGGTCGCGAAGGCGTGGGCGGGCGAGGTGGCGAAGGTCGCGCTGGCGGTGAAGTGGACGGGCGGCATGAGGCGACGCTAGCGGGGGAACACAGGGGTCATGCCACGACTGCGGACCGTCTACCCCAGCACGAAGGGCGGCACGCGGCGTCGCGCCGGTTCGGGGTGGGCGTTCTACGACCAGCACGGGGAGCGCGTGACCGACCCCGTCGAGGTCCAGCGGCTGAAGTCGCTCGCGATCCCGCCGGCGTGGCGCGACGTGTGGATCTGCCCCTGGCCGCACGGCCACATCCAGGCCGTCGGCACCGACGACGCCGGGCGGCGGCAGTACCAGTACCACCCGGAGTGGCGGGCCAAGCGCGACAAGCTGAAGTTCGACCGGGTGCTGCGGGCGGCCGAGCAGCTGCCCGCGGCCCGGCGCGCGATCAAGCGTGACCTCGGCCTGGAGGGGATGCCGCTCGAGCGCGCCGACGCCGTCGCCGTACGCCTGCTGGACCTCGGCTACTTCCGGGTCGGCAGCGACATCTATGCCGACACCAACGGCTCCTTCGGACTGACGACGCTGGAGAAGCGCCACGTGCGGCGCAAGGGGGACGTGCTGCACTTCCGGTTCACCGGCAAGTCCGGCATCGAGCACAGCATCGAGATCGACGACCCCGACATCCTCCAGGCGCTGGACAGCCTGCGTCGCCGCCGCGGCGGCACCGAGCGGCTGCTCGCCTACCAGCTCGAGCGGGCCTGGAAGGATCTCGACAGCACCGCGGTCAACAACTACCTCTCCGGCCTGCTCCAGGACCTCACCGCCAAGGACTTCCGCACCTGGCACGCCACCGTCCTGGCCGCCGCCTCGCTCGCCGCCTCCGAGGAGCCCGGCGACACCAGGCGCTCGCGGCAGCGCGCGGTCAAGGCCGCCGTGCAGGAGGTGTCCGAGTACCTCGGCAACACCCCGACGATCGCCAAGAACTCCTACATCGACCCCCGCGTCATCGACCTCTACGAGAACGGCACCACCATCGACCCCGCCCTGGTCGCCAAGCGCTACCGCTCCCCCGCCGCCAAGCAGCGCGCTCTCGAGGCGGCTGTGCTGGAGCTGCTGCGGTAGGTGGGGTCGGCGGTGCCTTGGTGGTGGTCGTCGGTGGTGCCGTCGGTTTCACAGGGTCCCCTGTGAACCCAGCGCTTCCCGTGCAGAACTTCACCCGGGAAGCGCTGGGTTTGCCCGGGGAGCGTGGGGTCGTCGGTGGTGCCGTTGGTTTCACAGGGTCCCCTGTGAAACCAGCGCTTACCGTGCAGAACTTCACCCGGGAAGCGCTGGGTTTGCCCGGGGAGCATGGGTCGTCGCCCTGGACGCAGCTCTCGCGAGGGCGCCTGGCGAGCGCGCCGGCGTACGCCGATGATGGTGGCGTGACCGAGTCGCTGCGCGTTGCCGCCTGCCAGCCGCCGGTCGTGGCACGTGACGTGGCCGCCAACGTAGCCACCCACGCCGAGGCCGTACGCCGCTCCGGTGCCCGGCTCGTCGCCTTCCCCGAGCTGTCCCTGACCGGATACGAGCTGGACGCCGACCCCGTCTCGGTCGACGACCCCGTGCTGGCCCCGCTCGTCGCGGCCTGCGCCGAGGTCGGCGCGGTGGCGCTCGTCGGGTGCCCGGTGCGGACGCACGAGGGCGCCGAGCACATCGCCACCCTCCGGGTCGACGCAGACGGGACGTCGGTGGCCTACCGCAAGCAGCACCTCGGCGGCGCCGAGCGGGAGCGTTTCGAGCCCGGGCCGGTGGCGGTGGCCATCGAGGTGGACGGGCTCCGCGTCGCCCTGGGGACCTGCCTGGACACCGGCACGGCCGCGCACCTGCGTGACGTCGTTGCGCTGCGCCCGGACCTCTACGTCGCCGGGGTGGTCCACCTGCCTGACGAGCTCGAGGAGCAGCGCGCACGTGCCCTTCGCATCACCCGCGCGACCGGAGCGCCCGTGGTGCTCGCGAGCTGCGCCGGACCGACCGGGGCGCCGTACGCCGCGACCGCCGGCCACTCGGGGGTGTACGCCGCTGACGGCACCACCCTCGACGAGGTCGGTGCCGAGACGGGCCTGATCGCCCGTGCGTGCCTCTGGGGGCTGGGCGGCTGATGTCCGGTCGGTTTCACAGGGTCCCCTGTGAAACCAACGCTTCCCCCGCAAGACTTCGACCGGGAAGCACCAGCACTGCACGGGAAGCACGACCCCGACCCCCGAGGTCGACCGGCGATCACCCGCCCGCGACGGTCTCCCCGGAGCGAACCCCGGGAGACCGTCACCGACGACTACTCCGCGTGGTGCACCGGAGCGAGGGCGTGCACCGGGGTGGGGAGGCCCTCGAACCGCGCCTTGAGCTGGAGCGCGAGGTAGAGCGAGTAGTGCCGCGACTGGTGCAGGTTGCCGCCGTGCATCCACAGGTTCTCGACCTGGGTCGGCTTCCACATGTTGCGCTGCTCGCCCTCCCAGGGGCCGGGGTCCTTGGTCGTCTCGGAGCCCAGGCCCCACACCTTGCCCAGCCGCGCGGCGGTCTCCTCGTCGACGAGGTCGGCGACCCAGCCGTTCATCGAGCCGTAGCCGGTGGCCAGCACCACCACGTCGGCGGGCAGCTCGGTGCCGTCCTCGAGCACGACGGCGTCCTCGGTCAGGTGGGTGACCTGGCCGTGCGCGAGCGCGACCTGGCCGTCCGCGACGAGCTCGGCGGCACCCACGTCGATGTAGTAGCCCGAGCCGCGGCGGAGGTACTTCATGAACAGCCCGGAGCCGTCGTCGCCCCAGTCGTGCCGGAAGCCGGCCGCCTCCAGCCGGTCGTAGAAGTCCCGGTCCTTCTCCGCCATCGCCTCGTACGCCGGGATCTGGAACTCGTGCATGATCCGGTACGGCAGCGAGGCGAAGACCATGTCGGCCTTCTCGGTGGTCATCCCGGCTTCGAGGGCCCGCTCGGAGTAGAGGTCGCCGAGGCCGAACTCCATCAGGCTGTCGCTCTTGACGATGTGGGTCGAGGAGCGCTGCACCATCGTGACGTCGACGTCGTTCTCCCACAGCGCGCCGCAGATGTCGAAGGCGGAGTTGTTGCTGCCGATGACGACCGCCTTCTTCCCGGCGTACGCGTCCGGGCCGGGGTGGGCCGAGGAGTGGTGCACGTCGCCGCGGAAGGTGTCCGCTCCCGGGATCTGCGGCACGTTGGCCTTGCCGGACATGCCGGTGGCGAAGACGAGGTGCGTCGGGCGGAGCGTGAGCGGCTTGCCCTCCCGCTCGACCTCGACCGTCCACTCGCCCGCGTCCTCGGACCAGGTGGCGCTGGTCGCGGTGGTGCTCGACCAGTACGGCACCTCCATGATCGTGGTGTACGACTCCAGCCAGTCGCCGATCTTGTCCTTGGGGGCGAACACCGGCCAGTTGTCGGGGAACTTCAGGTAGGGCAGGTGGTCGTACCAGACCGGGTCGTGCAGGCACAGGCTCTTGTAGCGGCCGCGCCACTGGTCCCCGGGGCGGGGGTGCTTGTCGATCACCAGGCTGGGTACGCCGAGCTGGCGCAACCGCGCCCCGAGCGCGATGCCGCCCTGGCCGCCGCCGACCACCAGCACGTAGGGCTGGGTGGTGCTGCCCAGGCTCTCGGTCTCGGCCTGCCGGCGCTCCTTCCAGGTGGTGCGCGACTTGGTGGCGCCGTGCTCGGCGCCCATCGGGCGGTGGGTGCCGCGCGGCTCCTCGTGGCCCGTGAGCTCGTAGAGCGTCGTCAGCAGGGTCCAGGCCCGGTCCTCGCCGTCCTCGTCCCGGAGCCGCACCATGCCGCGTCCCCGGCCGACCGCGGTCTCGAAGCGGATCCAGGCGGTGACCACGCCGTCGGCCTCGGTGGCGGGCTCCTCGGTGGCGAACCCCCGCGGGTCGACGCCCTCGAGCACCTCGCCGAGCATCCCCGCGACCTGGTCGCGGCCCTCGGAGGTGTGCAGGTTCCAGGTGAACGCGACCAGGTCCCGCCAGAAGCACTCGGTCGAGAACAGGCCGGCGGCCCGCTCGGCGTCACGCGCGCCCAGCGCCTCCTCGAACGCGGCCAGCCACCGCTCCGCGCGCTGCTGCGCTCCGGGGGGTCCGTCCGGCGTGGTGGTGGGGTCGGTCGCGGTGGTCTCCCGCTCGGGGGCCTGGGTCATGTGCGTCTCCTTCGCCTAGGCTGGTGTGACCGAGCACACACGTCCGCGGCCCCTCGGCGACAGGGTTGCAGCACGTTGCAGTGCCGCCCGACCGGATCGCCCGAGCGGAGGACCCGTGCCGCAGCGCCCGCCCGACCACACCGGGCTCCAGCGCGTCCGCGAGACCGCGCTGGCCGGCTCCGGCGGGTCCGGCGGGTCCGGCGGGTCCGGCGGGTCGGCCCCGACGCCCCGGGGACCGGTCGCGGCGTCGTGGCGGCGGGTGGCGGCCTGCGGCCTGGAGCCGGGCTCGGAGCCCGACGTCGCCCCGCTCGGGGGTGCCGAGCTGGAGCGCCGGCGCGCCGCGAGCGGGCTCGCGGCGTACGTCCCGCGGCTGACGCAGACCCTCGCCTCGGTGATCGACGCCGGCCAGCTGGTCGTCGTCGCCGACCCCGAGGGCCGCGTGCTGTGGCGGGCCGGCTCCTCGGGCGTACGCCGCGCCGCGGACGACCTCGGCTTCGTCGGCGGCTCCTCGTGGACCGAGGGCAACGTCGGCACCAACGCGATCGGCACCTCCCTGGTGCTCGGCGAGGGCGTCCACATCCAGGGCCCCGAGCACTTCGTGGAGTCCCACACCCGGTGGGGGTGCGCGGCGGCGCCGATCCGCGACGCCTGGTCGGGCCGCACCCTGGGCGTGGTCGACGTCAGCGGCCCCTCGCGCGGCATGCACCCCGCCGAGCTGGCCCTGGTCGAGCTCGCCGCCCGGATGACGGGACTGGAGCTCCTCGACCAGCACCGCAGCGAGCTCGACCGGCTGCGGGCGGTCGCCGCGCCCGTCCTGGCGGGCGTGAGCGGCGACGTGCTGGCCGTCGACCGCTTCGGCCACCTCGCCGCGGCCGTCGGGTCACGCGCGCCCGAGCGGGTCGCGCTGCCGCAGGACCTGGCCGGCGGCCGGCTGTGGCTCCCCACCCTCGGCGAGGCGGTGGCCGAGCCGCTGGCCGGCGGCTGGCTGCTGCGGCTCGGCGCCGGCACCGACAGCGACGCGGCCACCCGGCTCCGGCTCGACCTGCGCGCGACGCCCGTGCTCGAGGTCGCCTCGCCGAGCGGCGACTGGTCGCGCCGGCTCTCCCCGCGCCACGCCGAGATCCTGCTGGCCCTGGTGCAGGCCGGCCCGTCCGGGCGCTCGGCGGCCGACCTGGCCGCCGACCTGTTCGACGACCCCAGCCGCACCGTCACCGTGCGGGCCGAGCTCTCCCGGCTGCGGCGGCTGCTCGGCAGCGTCGTGCTCTCCGGCCCCTACCGGCTCTCCCCCGGCGTCGAGGCCGTGCTGGCGCTGCCGGCCGACGGCTCCCCCGTGCTGCCGGGGTCCAGCGCCCCCGTCGTACGCCGGGTCCAGCGGCACGTCGAGCGATGAGTCCGCGTCCTCGCCGGGGTCTGCCCCGCTGAGGACACCCCCCACCCCGAGGAGCACGTGATGCGACCGATCAACGTCAACCTGTGGATCAACGACGGACGGATCCGGGAGGCGGTGGAGCACTGGGTCTCGCTGTTCCCGGACGCCCGCGTCGTCTCGGGCATGACGTACGGCGACGACGCCGGTCCGCTGGCCGGGGAGCCCATGGCCGTCGTCTTCGAGCTGCAGGGACAGCAGTACACCGCCATCAACGGCGGAGACACCCGGTTCGAGCCCAACGAGTCGGTCTCGCTGGCGGTGCCGTGCGACACCCAGGACGAGATCGACCGGCTCTGGGCGGGCCTGACCGACGGCGGCAAGGCCGGACCGTGCGGGTGGCTCTCGGACCGCTACGGCTTCGCCTGGCAGGTCTACCCGGCTGCGCTCGACGACCACATGTCGGACCCGGAGAAGGCGCCGCGTGCCGTGGCGTACTTCATGACGCTCGACGGCGTGCCGTTCTCGGTGGCCGACCTCGAGGCCGCGGTCCGGGGCGACTGAGCCACCGCCGGTCGAGCCGGTGGAGACCTCGGGACTAGTGCGTCGAGCGGTTCTCGTAGGGCGTGGAGAGCACGATCGTGGTGCGCGTGGAGACGTGTGCTCCGGCGCGCACCCGGGCGAGCAGGTCCTCCAGGTCGGCGGGCGTCGCGACCCGCACCTTGAGGATGTAGGACTCCTCGCCCGCCACCGACCAGCAGGACTCGATCTCCTCGATGCCACGCAGCTTCTCGGGGTAGTCGTCGGGCCGGGAGACGTCGATCGGGGTGATGCTGACGAACGCCGTCAGCGGCTTGCCGGCCGCGGCGTGGTCGATGGTCGCGCCGTACCCCAGGATCAGGCCCCGCTCCTCGAGCCGCTTCACCCGCTGGTGGACGGCGCTGGTGGACAGGCCGGTGGCCTTGCCGAGGTCGGTGTAGGACATCCGGCCGTCGTCGGCGAGCAGGCGGAGGATCTGGCGCTCCTTGTCATCCACGCGGGAGACCCTAGCGTCCTGGCGCACCACGGGCCGGCTGTCCCCGACCGCGCCTAGGCTGCGCCCATGTCTGATCCCCGGCCCGCTCCGCAGCGCCTGATGCTCCTCGACACCGCCTCGCTCTACTTCCGCGCCTACTTCGGCGTGCCGGACTCGGTGACCGCCCCCGACGGCACCCCGGTCAATGCCGTCCGCGGCCTGCTCGACTTCATCAGCCGCCTGGTGGCCGACTACCAGCCGACCCACCTGGCCTGCTGCTGGGACAACGACTGGCGCCCGCAGTGGCGCGTCGACCTGCTGCCGACCTACAAGGCCCACCGCGTGGTGGCCGAGCGGCAGTCCGACCCCGACGTCGAGGAGGTGCCCGACCCGTTGGAGCGGCAGGTCCCGATCATCGAGGCCGCGCTGGCGGCGTTCGGCATCGCGGTCGTGGGGGCCGACCACCACGAGGCCGACGACGTGATCGGGACGCTCGCGACCGGCGCCGGGATGCCGGTCGACGTGGTCACCGGCGACCGCGACCTGTTCCAGCTCGTCGACGACCAGGCCGAGGTGCGGGTGCTCTACACCGCGCGCGGCGTCGGCAAGCACGAGCGCGTCGACGAGGCCTGGGTGCGCGAGCGCTACGGCGTCGAGGCCTCGCAGTACGCCGCCTTCGCGACCCTGCGCGGCGACTCCTCCGACGGCCTGCCCGGCGTGGCCGGGATCGGCGACAAGACCGCCGCCGTGCTGCTCGGGCGGTTCGGCGACCTCGACGCGATCATCGCCGCCGCCACCGACCCGGAGGCCGCCGACCCCGACTCCAAGATGGGCCCCGGGCCCCGCGGCAAGGTGAAGGCGGCGCTGGACTACCTCGAGGTGGCCCCCCGCGTCGTCGCCGTGGTCCGCGACCTCGACCTCGACGACCCCGACCTGGTGCTGCCCTCCGCCCCCGCCGACCCGGAGATGCTCGAGGCCATCGCCGAGCAGTGGGGGCTCACCAGCCCGGTCGAGCGGCTGCGCGAGGTCCTGGCCGCCCGCGGCTGAGGACGGGCCGCTCGGTCCGGGCTCAGCCGCGGCGCGGGTCGGTGGAGCGGGCCCGGGTGTGCATCCGCTCGCCCTCGCGGCCGAAGATCGACAGGAACTCCACCCGCCGCTCGTCGGCGCCCCCGAACCAGTGCGGCAGCCGCGTGTCGAACTCGGCCACCTCGCCCGGCTCGAGCACGACGTCGTGCTCGCCGAGCACCATCCGCAGCCGGCCGTCGAGCACGTAGAGCCACTCGTAGCCCTCGTGGGTCTGCGGGTCCGGGTCCCGACGGCGGCGGCCGGGCGCGATGGTCAGCTTGTAGGCCTGCAGGCCGCCCGCCCGGCGGCTCAGCGGCACCATCGTCATCCCGCCGCGGGTCACCGCGCGCTGTGGCACGCGTGGGTCCGCCGCCCCGCTGCTGTCCACCAGGTCGTCCAGGGCCAGGCCGTGGGCCCGCGCGAGCGGCAGCAGCAGCTCCAGGGTGGGTCGCCGGCCTCCCGACTCCAGGCGGGAGAGCGTGCTGACCGAGATGCCGGTGGTCGCGGCGAGGTCGGAGAGCGTCAGCCCGGCCTCCAGCCGCAGCGCACGCAGCCGGGGTCCGACGGAGTCCAGCACGGTGTCGAGCTCGTCCATGCCGTCATCTTGCCACATCGGCAAAGTAAGTTGCCGCGCGATCGCCCCGTCACGCACGGTGGTGCCACCGACGACGAGGAGAGCGACATGGCAGTGCAGCAGCAGGACGGGTACGACGCGGTGGTGGTCGGAGGCGGCGCCGCCGGGCTGAGCGGGGCGATCGCGCTGGCGCGGTCGCGGCGACGGGTGCTGGTGGTGGACGCCGGCTCCCCGCGCAACGCCCCCGCCGCGGGGGTGCACAACCTGCTCGGCCGCGAGGGCACCTCCCCGCTCGCACTGCTCGAGCAGGGCCGGGCCGACCTGGTGGCCTACGGCGGCGAGGTACGCCGCGGCCGCGCCGTCGGCGCCCGCCGCACCGACGGCGGCTTCGAGGTCGACCTCGAGGACGGCTCCGTCGTCCACGGCCGGCGGCTGCTGGTCACGACCGGGCTGGAGGACGACCTGCCCGACGTGCCGGGCGTGGCCGAGCGGTGGGGCCACCAGGTGCTGCACTGCCCGTTCTGCCACGGCTGGGAGGTCCGCGACCAGCGGATCGGCGTGCTCGCCACCGGACCGATGGCCACCCACCAGGCGGTGCTGTTCAGCCGGCTCTCCGACCGGGTGGTGCTGCTGGCCCACGACGTGCCGCCGCCCGACGCCGACCTCCCGCGGCTCGCGGCAGCCGGGGTGGCGGTGGTGACCGGCCGGGTGACGGCCCTGGAGGGCGAGCCCGACCGGCTGGCCGGCGTACGGCTGGAGGACGGGACGCTGCTGGCGCTCGACGCCGTCGTGGTGGCCCCCCGGATGGTGGCCCGCTCCGCCGTGCTGGACGCGCTCGGGCTGGAGCCCGTCCCCCACCCGACCGGCATGGGCCAGCACTACCCCGCCGACCCGACGGGCCGCACCACGGTCGCGGGCGTCTTCCTGGCCGGCAACGTCGCCGACCTGACCGCGCAGGTGGGTGCCAGCGCCGCTGCCGGCACCACCGCCGGCGCGATGGTGCACGCCGAGCTGATCGAGGAGGAGCTGGCCGCGCTGCTGCCCGCTCCGGCGGCCTAGCTGCTGACCGAGGAGTAGGCCACCACGCCGCGACGCAGCCGGCCGGCGGTCTCGCGCGCCGTGGTGCGCAACGGTCCCGGCCCGGCGGCGTCGGCCACCTGGTCGGCGAGATCGAGCAGCTGCTTGACCCAGCGCACGAAGTCGCCGGCCGAGAGGTCGGTGACCCGCAGGATGTCGTCGAGCTCGTCGCCCTCGGCCCAGCGCCAGGCCGCCCACACGAAGCCGAGGTCGGGCTCGTGGAGCTGGTCGAGGTGGTGCTCACGCTCCAGGGCGTCGAGGTCGGACCAGGTCGAGACCATCTCGGCCAGCACCTCGCGCACCGGCCCGGAGGACGGCAGCCGCGGCGTCGCGGCGTCGTCGGGACGGCGCGACTCGTAGACCAGGGTCGAGAGCACGGCCGCGAGCTCGGAGGCGTCGAGCCCGTCCCACAGACCGGCGCGCAGCGACTCCGCGGTCACCAGGTCCATCTCGTTGTAGATCCGCATCAGGGTGCGGCCGCGGTCGGTCACCGCCAGGCCGGCGCCGTCGCCCTCGAGGTAGCCGAGCGTGGTCAGCACCTCGCAGACGCGGTCGAAGCGACGGGCGATGGTGTTGGTGCGCTGCTCGATGCGACGGCGCAGCGTGGCGGAGTCGCGGTCGAGCTTGAACCACCGCTCGGCCCAACGGGCGTGGTCCTCGCGGTCGGGGCACTCGTGGCAGGGGTGCGCGCGCAGCCGACGGCGCAGGTCCTCGATCCGGGTGTCCTCCATGCCCGAGCGGCCGGTGCGCGAGCCGCCCGACCGCGAGGGACCGGAGCCACCCCTGCCGGGCGGGGGCGGGGCGAAGCCGTGGGTCCGCTCCTTGAGCGCGTTGGCCAGGTCGCGGCGCGACTGCGGGTTGCGGCCGTTGAAGCTGCGCGGGATCTTCAGCCGGGTGACCGAGCCCACCGGGGTGGCGAAGTCGGCCAGGCCCAGCCGGCGGGCGTGGCGGTCCGCGGTCAGCACGTAGGGGCGCGGGCCCTCGCGGTCGGCACCGCGGCTGGTCAGGCTCAGCCCGGGGTCGAGCACCACGGCCCAGCCGGCGAACCGGCCGCTGGGCACCTCGATCACGTCGCCGGGGCGCAGCTGCTCCAGGGAGTCCACGACCTCCTGGCGCCGGTCGAACCGGCGTGACTTCGCGAGGTCGCGCTCGGTGTCGGAGAGCTGGTGCCGCAGGCCGGCGTACTCCATGAAGTCGCCGCGGTCGCAGGCCGCCGCCTCGGCGTACCCCGCGAGGGCGTCCTCGCTCTTGCGCAGCTGCCGGGCGAGACCGACCACGGCCTTGTCGGCCTGGAACTGCGCGAACGAGGACTCCAGCAGCTCGCGGGCGGCCTCGCGGCCGAACTGGTGCACCAGGTTGACCGCCATGTTGTACGACGGCCGGAAGCTCGACCGGAGGGGGTAGGTGCGGGTCGCCGCCAGACCGGCCACCGAGGCGGGGTCCAGTCCCTGCTGCCACAGCACCACGCCGTGGCCCTCGACGTCGATGCCGCGACGGCCGGCACGGCCGGTCAGCTGGGTGTACTCGCCGGGCGACAGGTCGGCGTGGGTCTCGCCGTTCCACTTCGAGAGCTTCTCGATGACCACCGAGCGGGCCGGCATGTTGATGCCGAGCGCGAGGGTCTCGGTGGCGAACACGACGCGGCACAGCCCCCGCAGGAACAGCTCCTCGACGCACTCCTTGAACTTGGGCAGCATCCCCGCGTGGTGGGCGGCGATGCCGCGGGTGAGGCCGTCGATGAACTCGTGGTAGCCCAGCGCCTGCAGGTCCTCGTCGGGAAGGTCGGCGCAGCGCTCCTCGACGAAGCGGTAGATCTCCTCGCGCTCGGTCGGGCTGGTGAGCCGGAGGTTGGCCTCGAGGCACTGCTGCACCGCGGCGTCGCAGCCGACGCGGCTGAAGATGAACACGATGGCCGGCAGCAGACCGGCCCGGTCGAGCTGCTCGACCACCTGGGCGCGGGTCGGGGTCCAGGCGCCGCCGTGGCCGCCGCGCTGACCACCCTGCTGCGGCCGCCGGCTGCCCTTGGGCGAGCGTCGGTCCTTCATCCGGCCGCGCGCCCAGTCGTCGCGGGAGAGCTTGAGCAGCTGCGGGTTGACCTTGTGCGACTGGTCGCGCGTGGGGTCGGCGGCCTCCTCGTCGGCGAACAGGTCGTACATCCGCCGGCCGGCGATCACGTGCTGGTAGAGCGGCACCGGGCGCCGCTCCTCCACGATGGTGGTGGTCTCGCCGCGCACGGTGCCCAGCCACTCGCCGAACTCCTCGGCGTTGGACACCGTGGCCGAGAGCGAGGCGACCGCCACCGACTCGGGCAGGTGGATGATCACCTCCTCCCAGACCGCGCCGCGCATCCGGTCGGCGAGGTAGTGCACCTCGTCCATCACCACGAACCCCAGCGTCTCCAGGGTGCGCGAGCCGGCGTACAGCATGTTGCGGAGGACCTCGGTGGTCATCACCACCACCGGCGCCTCGCCGTTGATGCTGTTGTCGCCGGTCAGCAGCCCGACGTTCTCCGGGCCGTAGCGGTCGCTGAGGTCGTGGAACTTCTGGTTGGACAGCGCCTTGATCGGGGTGGTGTAGAAGGCCTTGCGCCCCGACTCCAGCGCCAGGTGGACCGCGAACTCGCCCACGATGGTCTTGCCCGATCCGGTGGGGGCAGCGACCAGGACCGAGCGGCCCTCCTCCAGCTCGCGGCAGGCGCGCAGCTGGAAGTCGTCGAGCGCGAACGCCTGGCGGGAGGCGAAGTCGGCCAGCAGGGGGTGCTCCTGGTGGGCCCGGAAGCGGGAGTACCGCTCGGCGGCGCTGGGGCGGTCTGCGGCGGACCGGTCCTCGCCAGGACGGTCGGGTCGGGTGCTCATCGGCCCACCAGTACCCGCAAGGACGCCGGGACCACGTCGACGGTCAGCGGCAGCGGGGCGATCCGCTCGCCGTCGGCGTACGCCGTGATGCCGGCCGCCGCGACCGTCACCGACCGCACCCGGTGGTGGTGGTAGCCGGGGTGGTGGACGTGGGTGCCGCGGAACAGCTTCGGGTAGGTGCGCACCAGCTCGCGCCGGCTCAGCGGCTCGATCACGACCACGTCGAGCAGGCCGTCGTCGAGCAGCGCGCCCTCGGTGATGCGCAGCCCGCCCCCGAAGGACGGGCCGTTGCCGACGGCCACGACGGTGGCCGCGAGCCGCTGCACCTCCCCGTCGAGCTCCAGGACGTAGTCGATCGGGTGCAGCGTGCGCAGCTCGGCCAGGGTGGCCAGGGTGTAGCGCATCTGGCCGCGTGGCCGGCGCATCCGGTTGGCCCGCTCGTTGACGACGGCGTCGAACCCGGCGGCGAGCACGGTGAGGAAGTAGCGCGACCCGGCGCGGGCGAGGTCCACGGTGCGCTCCCGTCCGGCCACCACGACGTCGACCGCCGCGGCCTCGTCGCGGCGCGGGATGCCGAGGTAGCGGGCGACGTCGTTGCCGGTGCCGGCGGGCAGCAGGCCCAGCCGGGTCGTGGAGCCGGCCAGCGCCTGGATCGCGACGTGGACCATGCCGTCGCCGCCCACCGCGACCAGGGTCTCGACGCCCCGCTCGACGCAGTCGCGGGCGAGGTCGGTGGCCTCGTCGGCGTCGCGACCGCGCAGGTCCTCCACGGCGAAGCCCGCGTCGCGCAGGCGTGGGACCGCCGCGGCGGCGATGCGGGCGCCCTGGCCCCGACCGGCGCTCGGGTTGGTGAGCAGGGCGACGCGTTGGACCACGTGCCCGACCCTAGCCGCCGCGGCGACCGCGGTGGCGTAGCGCCGGGGCTAGAGCGGTGACGCGGTGTCGTCGTCCCAGTCCTCGTGGGCGTGGCGTCCGCGCCGGCGGTCGATGAGCCGGGCGATCATCTCCGAGACCAGCAGCAGCGCCAGCATCGGGATCGCCAGCATCAGCATCGAGAACGGGTCGGTCGACGGGGTCGCCACCGCCGCGAAGACGAAGGTGCCGATGATGATCCAGGGCCGGTAGCGGCCCAGGGCCCGGCCCGAGACGACGCCGGCCAGGTTGAGCAGCACCACGAACAGCGGGATCTCGAAGGCGATGCCGAAGACCAGCAGCATCCGGGTGATGAAGCTGTAGAAGTCGCCGAAGTCGGTCAGCTGGGTCAGCCCGTCGGGCGTGAAGCCGATCAGCGTGGCGATGCCCTTGGGCAGCACGTAGTAGCCCATCGCGACGCCCGCGATGAACAGCGGGCCGGCGACCACGGCGAACAGGCGGGTCCAGCGCTTCTCCTGCGAGTGCAGCCCCGGGACGATGAACGCCCAGATCTCGAAGAGCCACAGTGGCGAGGTCGCGACCACGCCGGCGACGGCGCAGATCTTGAGCTGGAGCAGCAGCGGGGTGCCGACTCCGCTGATCACCGCCTGGGTCTGCGTCTGCTGGCCCAGCAGCTCGCGCGCCTGGTTGTAGGGGTCGAGGATCAGCTGGAACAGCGCGTCGTAGAAGAACAGCGCGACGACCGTGCCGAGCACGAGGTAGAGGGCCACCCGCATGATGCGGGCGCGGAGCTCGCGGAAGTGGTCGGCGAGCGCCATCCGGCCGCCCTCGCCGATGGGGTTGCGCGGCTTCCCGCTGAAGAGGCCGAGGACCCCGGTGACGACGGACAACGAAGCGGCGTGCGTCAGCGGGGGGACCCGGGGGTGGCGCCCGGGTCGTCGGTGCGCCGCACGGGGTGCGGGGCGTCGTGCTCGGCGACGGGGTCACGCAGCTCGGCGTCGCGGGCGTCGATCTCACGCTGCGCGTCGGTCTTGTCGTCGTCGTCCATCAGGCCCTTGGTCTCGGCCTTGAAGATCCGCAGCGCGCGACCGCTGCCGCGCGCGAGCTCGGGCAGCTTGGAGGCGCCGAACAGCAGGACGATGATCCCGACGATGATGAGGAGCTCGGTCGTCCCGAGACCCATGACGAGGGGTGTGACCACAGCAGCGCTCATGTGGCTCACTGTACGCCGCGAAGGTGAACGGGGGCCGTCAACGCGACATACGCGGGTCGTGGGTCAGGACTCGTAGAGCGAGAGCGCCGTGGCCGCCGTACGACGGACCTCCTCGCGCAGCCCGTCAGGCTCGACCACCTGGGCCGCCGGCCCGAGCCGCAGCGCCAGCCGGACCAGCCACCGCGGGTCACCCACCCGCAGCGTGACGGCCAGCCGCCCCTCCCCCAGCTCCTCGACGGTGTCCACGGGGTAGTAGTCGGCGACCCACCGGGCGTGTCGCTCCAGGTGGAGCACGGCGACGAGGTCGTCGGGGCCCGGCTCGAACAGGCTGCCCGCGAGGTCGCGCGGGGGCAGCGCGCGCCGGGGGCGCGGCTGGTCGACCACCTCGACGGCCTCGACCCGGTCGAGGCGGAACAGCCGGCGCTCGTCCACGGTGCGGCACCACGCGTCGAGGTAGTCGTGACCGTCGCGGCTCAGCAGCGCCAGCGGCTCGACGAGCCGTTCGGTGGTCTCGTCGCGGGTGGGCACGTAGTAGCCGATCCGGGCCTGCCGGTCCCCCGCGATCGCCTCCTCCAGCAGCCGGGCGTGTCGGGCGGAGCGGCCGTCGTCGACGAGGTGCACCGCCACGGCCGGCGGCGACGACCCCACGGCGGTGGCCTCCTCGAGCTTGGCCAGCACCCGGTCGACCGCGTCGCGGGACTCCGCCGGGCTGCCCTCGCGCAGCGCGCGCAGCGCCACGATCAGCGCGGTGGCCTCGGAGCTGCCCAGCCGGACCGGCCGGGAGAGGAAGTCGGCGTTGTCGATGCGGACCACGCCGTCCGGGTCGTCCTCGATCGCCTCCATGTCGACGTCGATCATCTTGTCCGGGGTCAGCCCCGGCAGCCCGCACATCCACAGCACCCGCAGGTCGCGACGGATCTGCTCGGGCTTGACGCCGAAGTCGGCGGCCACCTCGGCGAGCGAGACGTCGTCGCGGCGCTGCAGGTAGGGCACCAGGGCGAGCAGCCGCGAGACCTGGTCGCGGGCGCTGCTCACCACGCCAGCCCCTGCAGCCGCTCGCGGACCAGCGTGCGCAGCTCCGCCGGCTCCTCGACGACCACGGCGTCGGCGTACCCCAGGAGCTCGGCGGCGACGTCGTCGGTCGAGCCGAACGGCACCTCGAGCTGGTCCCAGCCCACCGAGCCGTCGGGACCGGTCACCCCGGTCGCGGTCACCTCGGCGCGGCGGCGCAGGCCCACGGCGGCACCCGCCCGGGCCAGCACCCGGGCGCGGTGCTCGGGCTCGGGTCGCACCAGGGCGCCGGAGAGGGAGCGCAGGTCGACGCCGTCGGGCACGGTGTAGCTGCCCGGCGCCCCCTCGTCGGTCACCTGGGAGGCGATCCGGCTGAGCCGGAACATGCGCGGCTCACCCCGGTCGGTGTCCTGGCCCACGACGTACCAGCGTCCCTGCGCCGTGACCACGCCCCAGGGCTGCAGGTGGCGGGTGCGCACCTCCTGCTCACCGGACCGGCGGTAGTCGAACCGCACCGGCACCCGCTCGGAGGTGGCGCGCCACATCGCCTCGAAGGCGGGCTCCTCGGCGGCCAAGGTCGGCTGCACCTGCTCGAGCTGCTCGCGGTCGAAGCGCAGGCCCGCGGCCTGGAGCTTGACCAGCGCGTCGGAGGTGGCGGCGGCGAGACCGGCGTGGCGCCAGACCCGGGCGGCCAGGCCCAGCACGGCGACCTCGTCGGCGGTGAAGTCGATGGCCGGGAGCTCGAAGGCGTCGCGCTTGATGCGGTAGCCCTGCTCGTCCTCGAAGAACTTGTCGACGTAGCCGGTCTCCAGCGGGATGCCCAGGGCGCGCAGCTCGTCCTTGTCGCGCTCGAACATCCGGTCGAAGGCCTCGGTGCTGCTGGTGCGGTAGGGCTCCATCAGCGCCCGGATCTGCTCCTTGGTGGTGTAGTTGCGCGCCACCAGCAGCAGGATCACCAGGTTGAGCAGCCGCTCGGCCTTCTCCGACACCATCGCGCCCGGCTCACCCCACGCCGAGGACGTCGATGACGAAGACCAGCGTCGACCGGGCGGGGATGTCCTCACCCTGCGCGGTGTTGCCGTACGCCGTGTCGGGCGGGCAGACCAGCATCACGCGGGCACCCTCCTTCTGGCCCACCAGGCCCTGGTCCCAGCACGTGATGACCGCACCGAGCCCGATCGAGAAGGTGGTCGGCTCCTTGTCGTAGGACTGGTCGAAGGGCTCGGTGCCCTTCCAGACCGCGCCCAGGTAGTTCACGGTGACCCGGTCGGGGTCCTCCACCTCGTCGCCGGTGCCTTCGCGCAGCGGGACGACCTGGACCTCCGCCGGCTTCTTCGCCCGGGCCGGCACCTCGAAGCCGCTCGGGACGCCGTCGCGCTCCAGGAGGGTGGGCGAGCCGGCGGGCGGCTCCACCTCGTCGCCGGTCGGGCCGTCGAGCACGTCGGTGGGGTCGGTGGCCAGCACGTCGGCCACCATCACCACCGGGTCGCCGCCCTTGATGCCGATCTGCGGCGAGCCGCCGGAGCCGTAGGCGTCCTCGGAGGTCGAGGCCACCACCAGGCGGCTCCCGGCCCGGGCTCCCACGAGCGCCTCGGCCAACGAGGGCAGGAACTGCTCGGTGAGGCTGACCTGCAGCGGCGTCTGGCCCTCGTCGAAGGTGCTGATGGCCTTCTTGCCGGTGCGGCCGTCCAGGAGCGTCAGCGCCAGCACCGCGGTCGAGGCCTGGCCGACCTTGTCGCCCTCGCCCTTCCGGGTGGTCCAGCTGCTGCTGGAGGTGACCTCGAGCGGAGCCGTGAAGTCCACCTCGGGGGCCTCGCCGAAGTCACCGGTGACGTCGACCTGGCTGCGCAGGTCGGTCGCCTCCTGCTTCTCCTCCGAGCTCCCGCAGGCGCTCACGGTCAGGGTCAGGGCGCACAGCAGCGCCGCGGCGCGTCGAGCACGGGTCACATTCCCTCGATCAGTCGTTCGACGCGCTCGTCGTGGGCGCGGAAGGGGTCCTTGCACAGCACCGTGCGCTGGGCCTGGTCGTTGAGCTTGAGGTGCACCCAGTCGACGGTGAAGTCCCGTCGACGCTCCTGGGCCTTCTTGATGAAGCTGCCGCGCAGCCGGGCGCGCGTGGTCTGCGGCGGCACCGACTTGGCGCGGAAGATGGCCAGGTCGTCGGTGACGCGCTTGACCGCGCCCCGCTTCTCCAGCAGGTAGTAGAGACCGCGGTCGCGGTGGATGTCGTGGTACGCCAGGTCGAGCTGGGCGACCCGCGGGTGACCCAGCGGCAGGCCGTGGGCGGCGCGGTAGCGCTCGATCAGCTTCCACTTGATGACCCAGTCGATCTCGCGGTCGACCAGCGACAGGTCGTCGGAGTCGACGGCCTTCAGGCACCGCTCCCACAGGTCGAGGACCTGCTCGATCACCGGGGTGCGCAGCTCGCGGCGGTCGACGAAGTCACGCACGCGGGCGAGGTACTCGCCCTGGATGTCGAGCACGCTGGCCTCGCGGCCGTTGGCCAGGCGCACCTTGCGACGCCCGGTCATGTCGTGGGAGATCTCGCGGATCGCGCGGATGGGGTTCTCCATGGTGAGGTCGCGCATCACCACGCCCTCCTCGATCATCCGCAGCACCAGGTCGCAGGAGGCCACCTTGAGCAGCGTCGTGGTCTCGCTCATGTTGGAGTCGCCCACGATCACGTGCAGCCGACGGAACCGCTCGGCGTCGGCGTGGGGCTCGTCGCGGGTGTTGATGATGGGCCGCGAGCGCGTGGTGGCGCTCGAGACGCCCTCCCAGATGTGCTCGGCCCGCTGGCTCACGGAGTACGACGCTCCGCGCGGCGTCTGGGTGACCTTGCCCGCCCCCACCATGATCTGGCGGGTCACCAGGAACGGGATCAGGACGTCGGCCAGGCGGCTGAACTCGCCGTGCCGGCTGACCAGGTAGTTCTCGTGGCAGCCGTAGGAGTTGCCGGCGGAGTCGGTGTTGTTCTTGAACAGGTAGACGTCGCCCGAGATCCCCTCGTCGCGCAGCCGCCGCTCGGCGTCGACCAGCAGGCCCTCGAGGACCCGCTCGCCGGCCTTGTCGTGGGTGACCAGGTCGACGATGTCGTCGCACTCGGGGGTGGCGTACTCCGGGTGGCTGCCGACGTCGAGGTAGAGCCGGGCGCCGTTGGCCAGGAAGACGTTGCTGGAGCGACCCCAGCTGACCACCTTGCGGAACAGGTAGCGGGCCACCTCGTCGGGAGAGAGCCGGCGCTGCCCCTTGAACGTGCACGTGACGCCGTACTCGTTCTCGATCCCGAAGATTCGCCGATCCACGATCACCACCCTAGAGGGGAGGTGGGGAGTTCGGGTCAGGGCGCGACGGGCGGTTCCTCGCCGGGTGAGACCGACGGGTCGGTGCGGGTGGGCGGCGCCGCGTCGTCCGCGCCCGTCGCGGCGCCGGCCGGGGTCTCGCCCGCGCCCAGCACCTCCCGCAGCACGGCGGGCAGCAGCCGCCGGAACTTGCGCTCCTGGCTGCGGGTGCGGTCGAGCACCGCCACCTCGAGGTCCTCGGGCGAGACGGTGCGGTCGCCGGAGTCGTTGTGGCCCAGGGCCGCGACCACGAGCCGCAGCGCCTCGTCGCGGGTCAGCCCGCCCGCGTAGCGCTCCTGCAGGAAGGTGGTGACCGACTCGGCCGCCCCGCCCATGACGGCGTAGTCGTGCTCCTCGACCACCTGGCCGTCGAAGGTCAGCCGGAACACCTGGTCGTCCTCGGGCCGGTCGCCCACCTCGGCCACGAAGATCTCGATCTCGTAGGGCTTCTCGCCGCCCGAGGAGAAGATCGTGCCCAGCGTCTGCGCGTAGGCGTTGGCCAGGCCCCGCCCGGTGACGTCGCGGCGGTCGTAGGAGTAGCCACGCATGTCGGCCAGGCGCACGCCGGCGATGCGGAGGTTCTCGAACTCGTTGTAGCGCCCGACCGCCGCGAAGGCGATCCGGTCGTAGATCTCGCTGACCTTGTGCAGCGCGGCGGAGGGGTTCTCCGAGGCGAACAGCAGGCCGTCGGCGTACCGGACGACCGCGACCGAGCGCCCGCGGGCGATGCCCTTGCGCGCGAAGTCGGCCCGGTCCTTCATCAGCTGCTCGGGCGAGACGTAGAACGGCATGCTCATGCGGGGTGTGCTCCTAGGTCAGCGGGGCGGACGGGCCGTCGGGGCGCTGCATCCGGCTGGCCACGACGGCGTCGGCCACGGTGGCCACCTCGTCCTGGCTGAGCCGGGTGTGGCCCTCGGCGGTGAGGACGCTGACGATCGGGAAGATCCGGCGGAACAGGTCCGGGCCCCCGGTCGCGGAGTCGTCGTCGGCGGCGTCGTACAGCGCCTGGACGACGGCCGTGACGGTGCCGCCCTGGTCGAGGTCGTCGCGGTAGAGCTTCTTCAGCGCGCCGCGGGCGAACACCGAGCCCGAGCCGACCGAGTGGAACGCGGTCTCCTCGTAGCGGCCGCCGGTGACGTCGTAGGAGAAGATCCGGCCGATCTCCAGGCTCGGGTCGTAGCCGGCGAACAGCGGGACGACCGCGAGCCCCTGCATCGCCATCCCGAGGTTGTTGCGGATCAGCGCCGAGAGCCGGTTGGCCTTGCCGTCCATGGAGAGCGTGGTGCCCTCGATCTTCTCGTAGTGCTCGAGCTCGGTCTGGAACAGCCGGACCATCTCGACCGCGAGCCCGGCGGTGCCGGCGATGCCGACCGCGGAGTACTCGTCGGCGGGGAAGACCTTCTCGATGTCGCGCTGTGCGATCACGTTGCCCATGGTGGCGCGCCGGTCGCCGGCGATGACGACGCCGCCGGCGAAGGTGGCCGCCACGATCGTGGTGCCGTGCGGGGCCAGCGCCGCCGCGTCGCCGGGAGGGAGCACCCGGCGCGAGGGGAGCAGCTCCGGGGAGACCGAGGCCAGGAAGTCGCTGAAGGAGGAGGTGCCGGGCGTGAGGAACGCGTCGGGCAGGCGGGCGTCAGTCATCGAGCCTCACTGACCGCCCTTCTGGATGAACGACTTCACGAAGTCCTCGGCGTTGGTCTCCAGCACGTCGTCGATGTCCTCGAGGATGGCGTCGATGTCGTCGTCGAGCTGGTCCTTGCGCTCGGTCACGGTCTCGGCGGGAGCCGGTGCGTCGACCGGCTCCTCCTCCTCGTGGGACCTGCGGGGCTGCTTGTGCTCCTGCGCCATGACGACCTCCTGGTCGGGTGTCCGGTGCCTGACGTGCGGGCCTGACGTGCGGGTGGGACGACCCTATCCACCTCACCTCGCGGTGAGGGCCTCGAACAGGCCGAGCGCCGTGTCGTGCTGGTCGAGCAGCGTGCCGACGTGGCTGCGGGTGCCCCGCAGCGGGTCCAGGGTCGGCACCCGCTGGAGCGACTCGTGGCCGGGCAGGTCGAAGATCACCGAGTCCCACGAGGCGGCGGCGATCTCGTCGGGGTACTGCGCCAGGCAGCGGCCGCGGAAGTAGGCCCGGGTGTCGTGGGGCGGCTCGTGCATGGCGCGCTCGACGGCGGCGTCGTCGGTCAGCCGCTTCATCCGGCCCAGCCGCACCAGCCGGTGGTAGAGCCCCTTCTCGGGCCGCAGGTCGGCGTACTGCAGGTCGATGAGGTGCAGCTTCGCGTGCGACCAGTCCAGGCCGTCGCGGTCGCGGTAGGACTCCAGCAGCTTGAGCTTGGCCACCCAGTCGAGCTCGTCGGCCAGCTCGAGCGGGTCGCGCTCCAGCGTGGTCAGCACGCGCTCCCAGCAGGCCAGCAGGTCCTTGGTGGGCTGGTCGGGCTGGCCGCCGCGCCGCTCCTGGACGTAGCGGTGGGCGAGGTGGAGGTACTCCCACTGCAGCTGCACCGCGGTCATCCGGCGGCCGTCGCCGACCTCGAGCAGGTGGCCGAGCCCCGGGTCGTGGGAGACGGCCTTGAGCGAGGCGACCGGTCGGCTGACCCGCAGGTCGGTGGTGACGAACCGGTCCTCGATCATCGAGAGCACCATCGCGGTGGTGCCGAGCTTGAGGTAGGTCGAGGTCTCGGCCAGGTTGGCGTCGCCCAGGATGACGTGCAGGCGGCGGTACTTCTCGGGGTCGGCGTGCGGCTCGTCGCGGGTGTTGATGATGGGCCGCTTCAGCGTCGTCTCGAGCCCGACCTCGACCTCGAAGAAGTCGGCGCGCTGGCTGAGCTGGAAGCCGTCGCCGCGCCCGTCCTGGCCGATGCCGACCCGGCCGGCGCCGCAGAGCACCTGGCGGCTCACGAAGAACGGCGTCAGGTGGCGGACGATGTCGCCGAACGGCGTGCTGCGTCGCACCAGGTAGTTCTCGTGGGCGCCGTAGCTGGCGCCCTTGCCGTCGGTGTTGTTCTTGTAGAGCAGCAGGTCGCCCTCGCCGCCGGTGGAGGCGAACCGGGCGGCGTCCAGCGCCACCTGCTCCCCCGCCTTGTCCCACAGCACCCCGTCCATCGGGTTGGTGCACTCCGGTGCGGAGTACTCCGGGTGGGCGTGGTCGACGTAGAGGCGGGCCCCGTTGGTCAGGATGATGTTGGCCAGGCCGAGGTCCTCGTCGGTGAGCTGGCTGGCGTCGGCCACCTCGCGGGACATCTCGAAGCCGCGGGCGTCGCGCAGCGGCGACTCCTCCTCGAAGTCCCAGCGCGCCCGGCGCGCCTTCAGCGTCGCCCCCGCGTAGGCGTTGACCAGGCGGGTGCTGGCCACCATCGGGTTGGCCTGGGGGTGGCCCTGGACGGAGATCCCGAACTCGGTCTCGGTCCCCATGACCCGGCGCACGCTCACGCTGCGACCCTACGGCGCGGCTGCGCGCCGGCGGAGCGCAGGCGGTCCGGCTGCCGGTCTGGCCCCGGTCCCGGGTCCGGGTCTCAGTCCCGCGGCCGGGACTGCAGCGCGTGGGCGACGTTGATCGCCACGATCGCGGCCAGCGCGACGAGCAGCGGCTCGAGCGCGTCGTTGAGCCCGAGCGCGATCGAGATCGGGATGCACGCCACCAGCGAGATGATCGCCAGCGCCAGCTGCCGTGCACCGGCGGACGCGTCGGGGCGCGACGGCACGGCCCGACGCTGCACCTGGTGGTCGACCCGCTCCGCGACCGCCCGCTCGAGACGCTCCGCGAAGGAGTCGATCAGCGCGTCGTCGTACGCCGGACCGAGCTCGCGCCGCGTCTCCAGGAGCGCCTCGACGTCCTCGCGCCGCGGGTCGTGCTCGCCCACCACGGTGGCCTAGAGGTACTGGCCGGTGTTGGCGACCGTGTCGATGGAGCGACCCGGCTCGGTGCCCTGCTTGCCGGTGATGAGCGTGCGGATGAACACGATCCGCTCACCCTTCTTGCCCGAGATCCGCGCCCAGTCGTCGGGGTTGGTGGTGTTGGGCAGGTCCTCGTTCTCCTTGAACTCGTCCACGCAGGCCTGCAGCAGGTGCTGCACCCGCAGGCCGCGCTGGTCGAGGTCGAGCAGGTCCTTGATCGCCATCTTCTTGGCCCGGTCGACGATGTTCTGGATCATCGCGCCGGAGTTGAAGTCCTTGAAGTAGAGGACCTCCTTGTCGCCGTTGGCGTAGGTCACCTCGAGGAAGCGGTTCTCCTCGGTCTCGGTGTACATCCGCTCGACGGTCGCCCGGATCATGCCGGCCACGCAGGCGTCGCGGTCGCCGGAGAACTCGGCCAGGTCGTCGGCGTGCAGCGGGAGCCGGGCGGTGAGGTACTTGGAGAAGATGTCGCGCGCGGACTCGGCGTCGGGGCGCTCGATCTTGATCTTCACGTCGAGCCGGCCGGGGCGCAGGATCGCGGGGTCGATCATGTCCTCGCGGTTGGAGGCCCCGATCACCAGGACGTTCTCGAGCAGCTCGACGCCGTCGATCTCGCTGAGCAGCTGCGGGACGATGGTGTTCTCGACGTCGGAGGAGACCCCGGACCCGCGGGTGCGGAACAGCGAGTCCATCTCGTCGAAGAACACGATCACCGGGGTGCCCTCGGAGGCCTTCTCGCGGGCGCGCTGGAAGACCAGCCGGATGTGGCGCTCGGTCTCGCCGACGTACTTGTTGAGCAGCTCGGGTCCCTTGATGTTGAGGAAGTAGGCCCTGCTCTCAGGACCCAGACCCTCCTGCCCCGCCTTGGCGGCGACCTTCTTGGCCAGCGAGTTGGCGACCGCCTTGGCGATCAGCGTCTTTCCGCACCCGGGCGGACCGTAGAGCAGCACGCCCTTGGGCGGCTTGAGCTCGTGCTCGACGAACAGGTCGGGGTGCAGGTAGGGCAGCTCCACCGCGTCGCGGATGGTCTCGATCTGCGAGAACAGGCCACCGATGTCGGTGTAGTCGATGTCGGGCACCTCCTCGAGGACGAGCTCCTCCACCTCGGACTTGGGCACCTTCTCGTAGACGTAGCCCGAGCGGCTGTCGAGCAGCAGCGAGTCGCCGGCGCGCAGCGTGGTCTCGCGCAGCGGCTGCGCGAGCCGCACGACGCGCTCCTCGTCGGCGTTGGCGATGATCAGGACGCGTTCGCCGTCGGCGAGCAGCTCCTTGAACATCACCACCTCGCCGACCTGCTCGAAGTCGAGGGCGGCGACGACGTTGAGGGCCTCGTTGAGCATGACCTCCTGGCCGCGGGTGAGCTCGTCGAGCACGACGCCGGGGCTGACGGTCACGCGCAGCTTGCGGCCGCCGGTGAACACGTCGACCGAGTCGTCCTCGTTGCGCTGCAGGAAGGTGCCGAACCCGGTGGGCGGCTGCGCCAGCCGGTCGACCTCCTCCTTGAGGGTGACGATCTGGTCGCGGGCCTCGCGCAGCGTGCCGGCGAGGCGCTCGTTCTGCGAGGTGACGGCGGCCAGCGAGCGCTGCGTGTCGAGCAGCCGCTGGTCCAGCGCCCGGCTGCTGCTGCCCGGCGCGTCGTGGAGCCGGCGACGCAGCTCGGACACCTCGGCCTCGAGGAAGGCCACCTGGTGGCGCAGCTGGGTCGCGCTGGCACTGTCATCGATCGGCTCGGGCACCGCGACCACCTCCGTGAAGGACCTGGAGCTCGACCCTACTGTGCGGCGGGGCGCCGACAAGGGGCGCGACGCGCCTGCCCCCGGACGGATACCGAGTCGTGACTCAGGGCTGCGGCTCGGCGCCCGAGAGCGTGGGGTCGAGGCCGGTCGGCCGGGGGCCGTCGTAGTCCACGCCGTAGGCGCCCGGGGCCGGCCGCCGCTTCTTCTGCGGGGCGCTCTCACCGCGCGCCATCCGGCGCGCGGTGACCAGGAACCCGGTGTGGCCGTTCATCTTGTGCCCGGGTCGGACCGCCAGCCCCTCGACGTGCCAGTCGCGCACCAGCGTCTCCCAGGGCTGCGGCTCGGTGAACTCCCCGTGGGCGCGCAGCGTCTCCACGACCCGGCCGAGCTGGGTGGTGGTCGCGACGTACGCCACCACGATGCCGCCGGCGACCAGGGCCTCGGCCACGGCGTCGACGCACTCCCAGGGCGCGAGCATGTCGAGCACGACCCGGTCGACGGTGCCGGGGGCCTCGAGCCGGCCGAGCTCCTCGACCAGGTCGCCCACGGTCAGCTGCCAGGCGGGGTGGTCGACGCCGTCGGGCCCGCCGAAGAACTGCCGGACGTTGCGCTGGGCGACGGCCGCGAACTCCTCGCGCCGCTCGAAGGAGCTGAGCCGGCCGGTCGGGCCGACCGCGCGCAGCAGCGAGCAGGTCAGGGCGCCCGAACCGGCCCCCGCCTCCACGACGTGGGCGCCGGGGAAGATGTCGGCCATCGCCACGATCTGGGCGGCGTCCTTGGGGTAGACCACGGCCGCACCGCGCGGCATGGAGACCACGAACTCGCTGAGCAGCGGGCGGAAGACGAGGTACTGGCCGCCGTTGGTCGAGGTGAGCGTGAAGCCCTCGTCGCGACCGATCATGTCGTCGTGGAGCAGGCCGCCCTTGTTGGTGTGGAAGGTCTTCCCCACCTCCAGGCAGATGTTGTGGCGGCGGCCCTTGCCGTCGACCAGGCGCACCCACTCGCCGGGGGCGAGCGGGCCGCGGCGTACGCCGGACCAGTCGTGGTCGGGGGCCCCCGCGGGGGTCGGGACGGTCTCGGTGGTCTGGTCGCTCACGAGCGGGCGCTCTCCTCGAAGGCACGGTCGACGTCACTGGTGGCCAGGACGCCGTAGACGTTGCCCGCGGCCTCGACGAGGACGTACTCCTCCGCGGGCGTGCGGGACATGGCGAGGACGAGGTCCTCGCCGACGAGCTCGACCGGCAGCACGAGGCCGGCCTCGAGGGTGCGGGCCACCGAGGTGACCGGCACCCAGGGGCGCCGCTCCTCCGGGGTCGCCCCCAGGGCCTTCTCGCTGACCACGGCGGACAGGCGGTGGTCGCGGTCGTGGACCACGATCCCGCCGGCGCCGGCCTCCTGCGCGCGGCGCACCGCCTCGGCGACGGTGACGTCGTCGGGCACGGCGACCACGCGCCGTGCGAGCGGGCGGGCCTCCAGCGCCGGCAGCCGGCGGCGCACGCGGGCGCTGACCAGCGAGGCCGTCGAGCCCGACCACAGGAAGGTGGCGATGATGAAGGCCATCACGTAGTCGAGGACGTCGGTGCGGATGCCGAACACCTCGCGGCCGAGCACCGGCCACAGCAGCACCAGGGCGGCGGCGATCCGGCCGCCCCACGCCGCGGCGACGGTGCCGCTGTGCATGTTGCCCGAGGCCTTCCAGACCAGCGCCCGCAGCACGCGGCCGCCGTCGAGCGGCAGCCCCGGCACCAGGTTGAGCACGCCGACGACGAGGTTGGCGCCGGCCAGGCCCTCGACCGCCAGCCGCAGCAGGCCGTCGGGGGCGACCGGTATCGCCGCCAGGGCGACCAGGCCGACCGCGATCGAGGTCAGCGGGCCGACCACCGCGATCGTGAACTCCTGGACCGGGGTGCGCGACTCGGAGTCGATCTCGGTCGCCCCGCCCAGGAAGTGCAGCGTGATCGACCGGACCCCGAGCCCGAAGCGCTGGGCCACGACCGCGTGCGAGATCTCGTGGAGCAGCACCGAGAGGTAGAGCAGCACCGCGAAGGCCATGCCGGCGACGTACTTCAGCGCGCCGAGGCCGGGCTGCACCTGCTCGACCCGCGGGGCCAGCAGCAGCGCGATGAGCAGCGCCACGACCAGCCAGGACGAGCGCACCAGGACGTCGACCCCGGCGATCCGCCCGACCCGCAGCGTGCCGGGAGGGTGGGACGAGGGGGCGCTCACGCCCCAACGCTAGCGCGCCGCCCCGCTGTCGGACCCGCCGCCTACGGTGGGCTGCGTGGACACCACCCGGATCGGCACGCCCGTGGACGGCGAGCTGGTCGTGGGGTCGCTCTCCCCCAGCCGCGCGGGCGACTTCCGGACCTGCCCGCTGCTCTACCGCTTCCGCACCGTCGACCGGCTGCCGGAGGCGCCCTCGCCCGAGGCGGTCCGCGGCACCGTGGTCCACCGGGTGCTCGAGGACCTCTACGACCTGCCCGCGGCCGGCCGCACGCCCGAGGCGGCGCTGGCCCTCGTCGAGCCCGCCTGGAGCGCGGTGCTCGCCGCCGAGCCCGAGCTGGCCACGCTGTTCGCCGAGGGCGGGGCCCAGAGCCAGGCCGAGGACGCCGGGGTGCCCGCCGAGGCCTGGCGCGAGCAGTGCCGGGCAGCGGTGCGTGCCTACTTCGAGCTCGAGGACCCGACCCGGATCGAGCCGGCCGAGCGCGAGGCGTACGTCGAGACGCTGCTCGACTCCCGGCTGCTGCTGCGCGGCTTCGTGGACCGGCTCGACGTCGCCCCCGACGGGGCGTTGCGGGTGGTCGACTACAAGACCGGTCGCGCCCCCGCGGCGGGGTTCGAGGCCCGGGCGCTGTTCCAGCTGCGCTTCTACGCGCTGGTGCTGTGGCGCAGCCGGGGCGTGGTGCCGCGCGAGCTGCGGCTGGTCTACCTCGCCGCGGCCGAGACGGTCAGCTACGCCCCCGACGAGGCCGACCTGCGCGCCACCGAGCGGCTGGTCCAGGCGGTGTGGGAGGCCGTGCGCACGGCGCGCGAGACCGGTGACTGGCAGCCGCAGCGCAGCCGGGCCTGCTCGTGGTGCTCCTTCAAGGACCTGTGCCCGGCGTGGGGCGGCACGCCTCCCCCGCTGCCCTCAGCCGAGGACGTGCCCGGCCAGGACGGCGCCGAGGTCGTGGGCGCCGAGCCCGGCCAGCGTCTCGCGCCGCACCCGCCGCGGCCCGTCGGGGACGTCGACGTGGTGGGGCACCACCAGGACCCGGCACCCGGCGGCCTCGGCGGACGCGGCACCGGTGGGTGAGTCCTCGATCGCCACGGTGAGCTCGACGGGCACGCCCAGCAGCTCGGCGCCGCGCCGGTAGGGCTCGGGGTGGGGCTTGCCCCGGCTGACCTCGTCGCCGACCACGATCGCCGCGAACGAGCCGGCGGGCAGCGCCCCCAGCACCGGCTCGGCGAACCGGCGGTAGGACATCGTCACCAGCGCGCACGGCACGCCCGCGGCCCCGAGGTCGGCGAGCAGCTCGCGAGCGCCCGGCCGCCAGGGCACCTCCTCCTGGACGAGGGCCACCACCCCGTCGAGGAGCTCGTCGACGATCTGGGCGGGGGTCCGGTCGATGCCCATGTGCTCGCGCATGTAGGTCGCGGAGTCGATCAGGTCACCCCCGACGACGGCCAGGGCGTCGGCCTCGGACCAGCGGCCGCCGTACCTCTCGGCGAGGGCGTGCTCGCAGCGCATCCAGTACGGCTCGGTGTCGACCAGGGTGCCGTCCATGTCCCACAGCACCGCGGCGGGCAGGGCGTGCCGCTCCGAGGAGGTCACGCCCTCAGTCCTCGGGGTCGTAGCCCAGGTTGGCCGAGAGCCACCTCTCGGCCTCGGCCAGCGACCAGCCCTTGCGATCGGCGTACGACGCCACCTGGTCGCGCCCGAGCCGGCCCACGACGAAGTACTGGCTCTGCGGGTGCGAGAAGTACCACCCGCTCACCGCGGCACCGGGCCACATCGCCATCGACTCGGTCAGCGTGATGCCGGTGGTCTTCTCGACGTCGAGCAGGTCCCACAGCGCCAGCTTCTCGGTGTGCTCGGGGCAGGCCGGGTAGCCGGGCGCCGGCCGGATGCCCTGGTAGCGCTCGCCGAGCAGCTCCTCGTTGCCGAGGTGCTCCTCGGGGGCGTAGCCCCAGAGCTCGGTGCGGACCCGCTCGTGCATCCGCTCCGCGAACGCCTCGGCGAGCCGGTCGGCCAGGGACTCCAGCAGGATCGCGTTGTAGTCGTCGTGGTCGGCCTTGAACGCCGCGACCCGGTCCTGGCTCCCCAGCCCGGCGGTCACGGCGAAGGCGCCGACGTGGTCGGGCAGGCCCGTCGTCACGGGGGCCACGAAGTCGGCCAGCGACCGGTTGGGCACCCCCTCGCGGTGCTCGCCCTGCTGGCGCAGCTGGTGCAGCACCGTCAGCACCTCGGAGCGCTCGTCGTCGGCGTACACCACGACGTCGTCGCCGTCGGAGGCCGCGGGGAAGAAGCCGACCACGCCGTTGGCGGTCACCCACTTCTCCGCGACCATCGCGTCGAGCATCTCCTGGGCGTCCTCGTAGAGCTTGCGCGCGACCTCGCCCGTGGCGGGGTTGTTGAGGATGTCGGGGAAGCGGCCCTTCATCTCCCAGGCGTTGAAGAACGGCTGCCAGTCGATGTAGTCGCGCAGCTCGGCGAGGTCGTAGTCCTCGAACACCCGGGTGCGCGGGGCCCCCTCGGCGAGCATCGCGGGGGCCGGGGGCCGGTAGTCGTCCCACTCCACCGGCGTACGACGCTCGCGGGCGGTGTCGATCGAGACGAGCTTGCGGTCCTGCTTGTTGGCGTGGCGCTGCCGCAGCGACTCGTAGTCGGCCTCGGTGTCGGCGAGCAGCTTGCCGCGACGGTCCGCGGACAGCAGCGCGGCCGCGACCGGGACCGAGCGGGAGGCGTCCTTGACCCACAGCACCGGGCCCTCGTAGCGCGGGGTGACCTTGACCGCGGTGTGGGCGCGCGAGGTGGTGGCGCCGCCGATCAGCAGCGGGATCGTGAACCCCTGGCGCTGCATCTCGGTCGCGAAGGTGACCATCTCGTCCAGCGAGGGCGTGATCAGGCCGGAGAGGCCGATCAGGTCGGCGTCGACCTCGCGGGCCTTGTCGAGGATCTTCTGCGCCGGCACCATCACGCCGAGGTCGATCACCTCGTAGTTGTTGCACTGGAGCACCACGCCGACGATGTTCTTGCCGATGTCGTGGACGTCGCCCTTCACCGTCGCCATCACGATGGTGCCCTTCTTGGTCTCCGCGTCGCCGGGCTGCTTCTCGGCCTCGATGAAGGGGATCAGGTAGGCCACGGCCTTCTTCATCACGCGCGCCGACTTCACCACCTGGGGCAGGAACATCTTGCCGGCACCGAACAGGTCGCCGACGACGTTCATGCCGTCCATCAGCGGACCCTCGATGACCTCGATGGGGCGGCCGCCGCGGTCCGAGATCTCCTGGCGGAGCTCTTCGGTGTCCTCGGTGACGTGCGCGTCGATGCCCTTGACCAGGGCGTGGGTGATCCGCTCGCCGACCGGCAGCGAACGCCACTCCAGGACCGCGGCCTCCTCCTTCTCACCGCTCCCCCGGTGCGCCTCGGCCACCTCGAGCAGGCGCTCGGCGGCGTCGGGACGGCGGTTGAGCACGACGTCCTCGATGCGCTCGCGCAGCTCGGCGTCGACCTGGTCGTAGACGACCAGGGCGCCCGCGTTGACGATGCCCATGTCGAGGCCCGCCTGGATGGCGTGGAACAGGAACACCGCGTGGATCGCCTCGCGGACCGGGTTGTTGCCGCGGAAGGAGAACGAGACGTTGGAGATGCCGCCCGACACCTTGGCCCCGGGGAGGTTCTCCTTGATCCAGCGGGTCGCCTCGATGAAGTCGATGCCGTACGCCGCGTGCTCCTCGATGCCCGTGGCCAGCGCGAACACGTTGGGGTCGAAGATGACGTCCTCGGCCGGGAAGCCCTCCTCCTCGACCAGGATCCGGTAGGCGCGGGCGCAGATCCGCTTGCGGCTCTCCAGGTCGGCGGCCTGGCCGTCCTCGTCGAAGGCCATCACCACGACGGCGGCGCCGTACTTGCGGCACAGCCGGGCGTGGGCGCGGAACGGCTCCTCGCCCTCCTTCATCGAGATCGAGTTGACGATCGCCTTGCCCTGCACGCAGCGCAGGCCGGTCTCGATGACCTCCCACTTGGAGGAGTCGACCATCACCGGCACCCGGCTGATGTCGGGCTCGCTGGCGACGAGCTTGAGGAAGCGGTCCATCGCCGCGACCCCGTCGATCATGCCCTCGTCCATGTTGACGTCGATGACCTGCGCGCCGTTCTCGACCTGCTGGACGGCCACCGCCAGCGCGGCGTCGTAGTCGTTGTCCTTGATCAGGTTGCGGAACTTCGCCGAGCCGGTGATGTTGGTGCGCTCGCCGACGTTGACGAACAGCGAGTCGGCGTCGATCGCGAAGGGCTCCAGGCCCGAGAGCCGCATCGCAGGCTTCGGCGGCTCCCAGGTGCGCGGCGCACGGCCCTCGACGGCGCCGGCGATCGCGGCGATGTGCTCGGGGGTGGTGCCGCAGCACCCGCCGACCATGTTGACCAGCCCGGCCTCGGCGAACTCCTCGATGATCGCGGCGGTCTCGGCGGCGGCCTCGTCGTACTCCCCGAAGGCGTTGGGCAGGCCCGCGTTGGGGTAGGCGTGCACGAACGTGTCGGCCACGCGGGAGAGCTCGGCGAGGAACGGGCGCATCTCGCGGGCTCCGAGCGCGCAGTTCAGGCCGACCAGGATCGGGCGGGCGTGGCGGACGGAGTTCCAGAACGCCTCGGTCGTCTGCCCGGACAGGGTGCGGCCCGAGGCGTCGGTGATGGTGCCCGAGACGATCACCGGCCAGCGGCGGCCCAGCTCCTCGAAGACGGTCTCGACCGCGAAGATCGCGGCCTTCGCGTTCAGGGTGTCGAAGATGGTCTCGACGACCAGCACGTCGCTGCCGCCGTCGAGCAGGCCGTGCGTGGCCTCGACGTACGCCGTGACCAGCTGCTCGAAGGTCACGTTGCGGGCGCCCGGGTCGTTGACGTCGGGGCTGATCGAGGCGGTGCGGCTGGTGGGGCCGAGCGCGCCGGCGACGTAGCGGGGACGGTCCGGCGTCCGGGCGGTGACGGCGTCGCAGGCCTCGCGGGCGAGCCGGGCGGACTCGAAGCAGAGCTCGTAGGCGAGGTCGGACATGTCGTAGTCGGAGAGCGAGATCGCGTTGGCGTTGAAGGTGTTGGTCTCGATCAGGTCGGCGCCGGACTCGAGGTACTCCTCGTGGATCTCGCGGATGATCTCGGGCGCGGTGATGCTCAGCAGGTCGTTGTTGCCCTGCACGTCGAGGTGCCAGTCGGCGAACCGCTCGCCGCGGTAGCCGGCCTCGTCGGGGCGGTCCCGCTGGATCGCGGTGCCCATCGCCCCGTCGATCACGAGGACCCGCTCGCGCATCACCGCCGTCAGGGCGTCGGTGCAGTCAGGGCGGTGGTGCGTCGTCGGGCTCACCCGACAAGAGTACGGAGCCCGGCGCCCGGGGGTCGTGCCACGCCGCCCCGTGGCACCACGACCGCCCCACTAGGGTTGGGCGATGATCGAGATCGAGGCCGTCCCGCCCCTCGTCGACCCCGTGCTGATCGCCGCCTTCGAGGGCTGGAACGACGCGGGGGGCGCCGCCACGGGCGTGGTCGACCACCTCATCGAGGTGTGGGACGCGCAGGTCGTCGCGGTGATCGACCCCGAGGAGTTCTACGACTTCCAGGTCAACCGACCGCTGATCGCCACCAACGACGAGGGGATGCGCCACATCACGTGGCCCTCCACCCAGCTCTACGTCGCCCGGCCCCCGGGCTCGGCGCGCGACGTGGTGCTGCTGCGCGGCATCGAGCCCAACATGCGCTGGCGGCAGTTCTGCGCCGAGCTGCTCGCCGCGGCCGACGACCTGGGCGTGGGCCTGGTCGCCACCCTGGGGGCGCTGCTCGCCGAGACGCCCCACACCCGGCCGATCCAGGTCAGCGGCACCGCCACCGAGCTCGACCTCGAGGACCGGCTCAAGCTCGAGCCGGCGACGTACGAGGGGCCGACGGGGATCGTCGGCGTCTTCCAGGACGCCTGCCAGAAGCTCGACATCGCGGCCGTCTCGTTCTGGGCGGCCGTCCCCCACTACCTGCCGCAGCCGCCCTGCCCCAAGGCCACCCTCGCCCTGCTCAGCCAGGTCGAGGACCTGCTCGAGACCGGCATCCCGCTCGGCGACCTCCCCGAGGACGCTCGCGCCTGGGAGCGCGGCGTCGCCGAGCTCGCCGAGGAGGACGAGGACGTCGCGGAGTACGTCCGCAACCTGGAGGAGAGCCAGGACGCCGCCGACCTGCCCGAGGCGAGCGGCGAGGCGATCGCCCGGGAGTTCGAGCGCTACCTCAAGCGGCGCGACCGGCCCGAGTAGCCGACCGGGCAGTTGTGCGCAGCTCTGGGTCGCCGACCGGGCAGGTGTGCACAGTCCCAGGTCGCCGACCGGGCCTGGGTGAGCACAACTGCCCGCTCGGCGTCCCCGAGGTGAGCACAACTGCCCGCTCGCGTCAGAGTCGTACGCCGAGGGCCGCATCCACCAGCGCCGACACGGTGCTGCCCGCGTCGGTCTCGTTGTCCTCGCCGGCCAGCGTGGCGGCTGCCCAGGAGTCGACGACCCGCAGGGCGGCGGGGGCGTTCAGGTCGTCGGCGAGGTGGGCCAGCGCGTCGCCGACCACGGGGCCGGTCGGGGCCCCCGCCGGGCGGGAGGCGGCCGCGCGCCAGGCGTCGAGCCGGGCCTGCGCGGTGTCCACGTCGGCCGCGTCCCACATCCAGTCGCTGCGGTAGTGGTGGCCCAGCAGCAGCAGCCGGACCACCATCGGGTCGAGGCCGGACTCGCGCAGCCGCGAGACCAGCACCAGGTTGCCCTTGGACTTCGACATCTTCTCGCCGTCGAGGCCGACCATGCCGGCGTGGACGTAGGCGTGCGCGAAGGCGGTGCCGCCGTCGGCGACCTGGGCCTCCGAGGCGCTCATCTCGTGGTGGGGGAAGACCAGGTCGCTGCCGCCACCCTGCACGTCGATGGGGCCGTGCGCGGCGGTGTCGAGGTGGTGCCGGGCGATCGCGGAGCACTCCACGTGCCAGCCGGGACGACCGCGACCCAGCGCGCTGTCCCAGGCGGGCTCGCCGGGGCGCTCGGCCTGCCAGAGCAGGCAGTCGAGCGGGTCCTCCTTGCCGGGCCGCTCGGGGTCGCCGCCGCGGTCGGCGAACACCTCGAGCATCTGCTCGCGCGACCAGCCGGAGACCGACCCGAAGCGGGGGTCCCGGGTGACCCGGAAGTAGAGGTCGCGACCGGCCGCCCCGTCGGGCAGGTCGACGTCGTAGGTGGCCCCGAGGTCGCGCAGCCGCTCGACCATGCCGAGCACCAGCGGGATCGCCTCCACCGCGCCGACGTAGGCGTCGGGCGGCAGCACCCGCAGCGCCTCCATGTCGGTGCGGAACAGCTCGGTCTCGCGCTCGGCCAGCTCCGTCCAGTCCTCGCCGGTCGCGGTGGCGCGCTCCAGCAGCGGGTCGTCGACGTCGGTGACGTTCTGCACGTAGCGCACGTCGTGGCCGGCCGAGCGCCAGGCCCGCTGCAGCAGGTCGAAGGCGACGTACGTCGCGGCGTGGCCGAGGTGCGTCGCGTCGTACGGCGTGATGCCGCAGACGTAGAGCCGGGCGGTGCCGGACGCCGGCACGCTGGGGACCACGCCGCCGGTCGCGCTGTCGTGGACGGAGACCTCGGGGCCACGGGCCCCCTCCGGCAGCTGTCCCGGTCCGGGTGAGGTCCACGCACGCATGGTGCGAAGGGTATGTGGTCGCCTCAGAAGGGCGGCCACGGGATGGAGGGCCATCCACCTGCCGGCACCGGGAAGCTCCCGGCCCGCAGCAGCCGCTCGCAGCGGCGCGCCGCCGCGTCGACCTCGTGGACCGCGAGCAGCTCCTCGAGCCGGTCGCGCAGCCCGCCGTGGAGGCCGAGCAGGACGTCCTCGACGCCGTCGCGCTCCTCGTCGGTCAGTGCCTGGCCGGCCCAGCCCCACAGCACCGTGCGCAGCTTGTCCTCGTGGTGGAAGCACACGCCGTGGTCGACGCCGTGGCGGTGGCCGTCGGCCATGGCCAGGACGTGGCCGCCCTTGCGGTCGGTGTTGTTGGTGATGACGTCGAACACCGCCATCCGGCGCAGCGGCGCGCTGTCCTCGTGGATCAGCATCACCGGCTCGTCGTGCGGCCCGGAGGCGTCCAGCACGTGCAGCCAGCCGCGCGGGACGATGCCCTCGGGCACCACGTCGACGGTGTCGGGGACGTCGTCGGGACCGGCGACCGGCTCCCGCCACAGCTGCACCATCCCGCGGCCCGCAGGCCCCTCGCGCAGCACGGTCGGCGGCACGACGTCCCAGCCGAGGTGGTCCGAGACCACCCACGCGGCGTACTCCCGCTCGGCCAGCGTGCCGTGCGGGAAGTCCCACAGCGGGCGCTCGCCGGAGACGGGCTTGTAGACGCACCGCGCGCCGTCCTCGCCGAGCGTGGCCAGGAAGGTCTGGTTGGACGCGGGCATGATCCGGCCCTGGATCTGCAGCTCGGCGCCGAGCAGCGCGTCGTCGGTCCGGGGGCCGGGGGCGGGTTCCATCGGCAGGTCCATCCGGGCGGCGGTCAGGCGCTGCGGCGGTAGCCGTTGGCCCGGGGGCACAGGTGGCCCTCGGGGTCCAGGGGGCCGCCGCACAGCTGGCAGGGGGCCCGGCCGGCGGACACGACCGACTCCGCCCGCGCGGCGAAGGCGCGGGCCATCGCGGCGGGCATCCGCACGAGCAGCAGCTCCTCGGGCTCGGGCTCCTCGATCGGCAGGTCGATGAGCTCCTGCTCGGCCGCCTCCACGGGCACCTCGATCTCGACCTCGGCGACCGGGAAGACCTCGACCACGACGCGCTCGTCGTCGGCGTCCCACGACAGCGTGATGGTGCCGGCGCGGAACTCCTCCTCGATCGGCTGCTCGAGCGGGTCGTTGTCGATCATCGACACGGGGGTGACGGCGGGGACCGTGGCGCGGGGCTCGGCGGAGGCGATCAGCTCGTCGAGCAGCTCGGCGATCCGCTCGCCGAGGATCTGGACCTGCTGCTTCTCCAGCGACACCGAGGTGAGCTGGGCTCCCGCCCGCGCCTGGAGGAAGAACGTGCGCGAGCCGGGCTCGCCGACCGTGCCCGGCACGAAGCGCTCGGGGGGGTCGAAGCTGTGGACGACGGGCATGGCTCGACTCTAGGACGTCGCGGAAGCGGCCTCGGGGCCCGCTCCCCCGCCGACCGCGGCGTCGGAGCTGCGGCGCTTGCGCCGTCCCTTGGGCGGGGCGAGGTGGCCCAGCGGGCCCGAGCTGGAGTTCATGGTCACCACGAACGCCCGCTCGGGGGTGTAGCGGACCACCGAGAGGCTCGCCGGGTCGACCACGATCCGCTGGAAGGCGTCGAGGTGCATCCCGAGGGCGTCGGCGAGGATCGCCTTGATGACGTCGCCGTGGGAGACGGCCAGCCACACCGCGTCGCCACCGGCCGTCTCGTCGTACGCCGCGTCGCGCTCGCGCACGGCGGCCACGGCCCGCGACGACATCTCCTGGAGGGACTCCCCGCCGGGGAACCGGGCGGCCGAGGGCTGCGCCTGCACGGTGCGCCAGAGCTTCTCCTTGGCCAGCTCCTTGAGCGGCCGGCCGGTCCACTCGCCGTAGTCGCACTCCGAGAGCCGCTGCTCGGTGACGGGCCGGTGGTCCGGCGAGAGCAGCCGGGAGGTCTCGCGGCAGCGCTGCAGCGGGCTGCTGACCACGCCGGCCAGCCGCAGCCCGGAGAGCCGCTCGGCCGAGCGCTGCGCCTGCTGCCGCCCGGTGTCGTCGAGCCCGACCCCCGGCGTACGTCCGGCCAGCACCCCCGTGGCGTTCGCCGCGGTCCGACCGTGACGCGCCAGGATCACCGTTGCCATGCCCGGAGCGTAGCCGTCGTATCTTGCAGTCGTGATCGTCGACAACGCCCTCTACCGCGACGGCGAGCGGGTGGACCTGGGCTGCGAGCCGAGTGACCTCACCGCCGTGCGCGGCAGCGTCTCCGAGCCCCGCGACTTCACCTGGGTGGGCCTGCACGACCCGACCGGAGACGAGCTCGAGCGGGTGGCCGAGCTCTACGGCCTGCACGAGCTCGCCGTCGAGGACGCGCTGTCGGCCCACCAGCGGCCCAAGGTGGAGCGCTACGGCGACTCGATGTTCGTCGTGCTCAAGACGCTCTGGTACGTCGACGAGCAGGACGCCGTGGAGACCGGGGAGATCAGCATCTTCGTCGGCACCGGTTTCATCGTCACCGTCCGCCACGGCGAGGGCGCGTCGCTGACCGAGGCCCGGCGCCGCCTCGAGGCCAACAGCCACGTCCTGGTCCACGGCCCCTCCGCGGTGCTGTACGCCGTGTGCGACGACGTGGTGGACCGCTACGAGGACGTCGCCAACTCGCTGCAGGAGGACGTCGACGAGGTCGAGGAGTCCGTGTTCTCCGACGACCGCACCAACGACAGCGCCCGGATCTACGTGCTCAAGCGCGAGCTCGCCGAGATGCGACGCGCGGTGCTGCCGCTGCGGGAGCCGATGAACCGGTTCGCGGCCGGCCACGGGGTCCACGACGACGCCGGCCCCTACTTCCGCGACGTCGCCGACCACCTCGCCCGGGTCGCGGACACCATCGACACCCTCGACTCGCTGCTGTCCACGGCCTTCGACGCCCACCTGGCCCAGATCTCGATCCAGCAGAACGACGACACCCGTCGCATCTCGGCCGCCATCGGCCTGATCGCGGCGCCCACCCTGGTGGCCGGCGTCTACGGCATGAACTTCGACCGCATGCCCGAGCTGCAGTGGCTCTACGGCTACCCCTGGGCGCTGGGCCTGATGCTGCTCAGCTCGCTGACGGTGTTCCTCATCAGCAAGCGCTCCGGCTGGCTCTGAGCCGGGTCAGGGGCTGAGCACCCCGGCGGCCAGCAGCCCCATGGTCAGCAGGCCGAGCGCGACGCGGTAGAGCACGAAGGGCGCGTAGGAACGGGTCGAGACGTAGCGCAGCAGCCACGCGATCGCGGCGTACCCGACGACGAAGGAGACCACCGTCGCCACCAGCGTCGGCCCCCAGCCGTAGGTGTTCTCGCCGTCGGGGATCTCCTTGAGCTCGAACAGCCCGGCACCGACGACGGCGGGGATGGCGAGCAGGAAGGCGAAGCGGGTCGCCGCCTCGCGGGTCAGCCCGAGGAACAGCCCCATCGAGATGGTCGCGCCCGACCGGGACACCCCGGGCACCAGCGCCAGCGCCTGCGCGCCGCCGAGCAGGAGCGCGTGCTTGAGGCCCACCTGCTTGAGCTCGCGGTCCTGCTTCGCGGTCCGGTCGGCGACGCCGAGGATCACGCCCATCACGATCAGCGCGGTCGCGATGATCCACAGGTTGCGGAAGTCGCGCTCGATGACGTCCTTGAGCGCGATGCCGAGGAGCACGATCGGCAGCGAGCCGACGATGACGTACCACCCCATCCGGGCGTCGGCGTGGCCGCGGTACTCCGGGCGGAACAGCGAGCGCACCCAGGTGCTGGCGATGCGCCAGATGTCGTGGCGGAAGTAGAGCAGGACCGCGAGCTCGGTGCCGATCTGGATGACCGCCGTGAACGCCGCGCCCGGGTCGCCCCAGCCGAACCACTCGGGGAAGATCCGGAGGTGGGCGCTGCTGGACACGGGCAGGAACTCGGTGAGTCCCTGGATGAGGCCCAGGACGACGGCCTTGAGGAGATCGAGCACCGCAGCAGCCTAGGAGGTCGGTGCCCGCATCCTCCGACCCCGCCCGGCGAGCCGCGGACCGGCACGCCGAGCCGCCTGGATAGCGTGCTGGCATGCGGACGCGGTACGTCGGGCAGACCGGGCTCTCGGTCTCCCGGCTCGCCCTGGGCACGATGACCTGGGGCCGGGACACCGACGAGCACGAGGCGCGCGAGCAGCTCGCTGCGTTCACCGAGGCCGGCGGCACCCTCCTCGACACCGCGGCGGGCTACACCGACGGCGACTCCGAGCGGCTGCTCGGCCGGCTGGTCGGCGACGTGGTCCCCCGCGACGACGTCGTCATCGCCACCAAGGCAGGCGTCGGCCGCCGGCACGGCGACCGGTTCGTCGACGTCTCCCGCCGCCACCTGCTGTCCTCCCTGGACGCCTCGCTCGCCCGGTTGGGGGTCGACCACGTCGACCTGTGGCAGGTGCACACCTGGAGCGACGAGGTGCCGCTGGAGGAGACGCTGGCGGCGCTCGACCTGGCCGTGAGCACCGGCCGGACGGCGTACGTCGGGATCAGCAACTACGCCGGCTGGCAGGCCGCCCAGGCGGCGACCTGGCAGCGCGCCGTGCCCGGACGGGCGGTGCTGGCCTCCCACCAGGTGGAGTACTCCCTGCTCAACCGGGCCGTCGAGGCCGAGGTCGTCCCCGCCGCCCGGGCGCTCGGGCTGGGGCTGCTGCCCTGGTCGCCGCTGGGTCGCGGCGTGCTGACCGGCAAGTACCGCGGCGGCACGCCCGCCGACTCCCGCGCCGCGTCCCCCCACTTCGGCAGCTTCGTGGGCCGCTACCTCGACGACCGCTCGGCGCGGGTGGTCGAGGCGGTCGTGCGCGCGGCCGACGGCCTGGGATGGACTCCGCTCGAGGTGGCGTTGACGTGGGTGCGGGACCGCCCCGGCGTCGTGGCGCCGGTCGTGGGAGCCCGCACCGCGGCCCAGCTGCGCGACGTCCTCGGCGTCGAGGAGTGCACGCTCCCCGCCGAGATCGTCACCGCGCTCGAGGACGTGTCGTCCACACCGGAGGAGGAGACCAGCAGATGACGTCGGCCAAGGCCCGCCGCCTGGAGCACCGGGCGCTCCGCCCGGGGGTGGAGTACGAGTTCGAGAAGCTGCTGATCTCCCGGGAGCACTCCCGCAGCGCCGTCACCCGGATGCTCGTCGAGCGTGCCGAGCGCGGCGGCTGGGAGCTCGACCGGGTGCAGATCCGGCTCGACGGCACCCGCCGGGTGCTGCTGCGCCGCCGGATCATCCGGCAGCGCACCGTCCTCGTCTGAGCGGCCGCCTCAGAGCTTCCCGAGGAACCGGTCGAAGACCCGGGCCCCGAACTCCAGCGCGTCCACCGGCACCCGCTCGTCGACGCCGTGGAACAACCCGGTGAAGTCGAGGTCGTCGGGCAGCCGCAGCGGCGCGAAGCCGAAGGCCCGCATCCCGAGCTTGGTGAAGTGCTTGGCGTCGGTGCCGCCGCTCATCAGGTACGGCGCGACCAGCGCCTCGGGGTCCTCCTCGAGCAGCGAGGCGGTCATCGCCTCGGCCACCGACCCGTCGTACGACGTCTCCAGACCGGCCTGCAGGCTGTCGAAGGTGATCTCGACGTGGGGGCCGGCGAGCTCGTGCAGCGTCGCCACGAAGTCCTCCTGGTGGCCGGGCAGGAACCGGCCGTCGATGCGGGCCGTGGCCTGGCCGGGCACCACGTTGACCTTGTAGCCGGCCTCGAGCATCGTCGGGTTGGTGGTGTGCTTGAGCACCGCGGCGAGCATCCGCGAGGCGCTGCCGAACTCCTCGACCAGCTCCTCGGCGTTCTCCGGCGTGGCCTCCACCCCGGCGAGCTCGCCGACCACCGCCATCAGCACCTCCATCGTGGGGGTCAGCTGCACCGGCCACGGGTGGCGACCGATCCGCGCGACCGCCTCCGCGAGGTGCGTCACGGCGTTGTCGGGGTGCCGCATCGAGCCGTGGCCGGCGTTGCCGGTCGCGGTCAGCCGCATCCAGGCCATGCCCTTCTCGGCGGCCTCGACGAGGTAGAGGCGCCGGCCGCGGACGGTCGTGGAGAACCCGCCGACCTCGCCCACCGCGTAGGTGCAGCCCTCGAACCACTCCCGCTTGGCCTCGACCAGCGGGCCGGCCCCGAGGTGGCCGCCGGCCTCCTCGTCGGCGGTGAACGCCAGCACGAGCGGGCGGCTCGGCACCTGGCCGGCCCGCGCCCGCGCCCGGACGGTGGAGAGCAGCATGGCGTCGAAGTCCTTCATGTCGACCGCGCCGCGGCCCCAGACCTGGCCGTCCTGGATCTCTCCGCTGAAGGGGTGCACGGTCCAGTCGTCGGCGTCGGCCGGCACCACGTCGAGGTGGCCGTGCAGCAGCATCGGCTCGCCCCCGTCGCTGCCGTCGCCGCCCCAGCGGGCGAGGACGTTGGTGCGGCCGGGCTCGGCCTCCCACAGCTCGGCGGTGATGCCGACGTCCTCGAGCAGCGAGGCCACGTGCTCGGCGGCCTTGCGCTCGCCGGGACCCTCGCCGTCGCCGTAGTTGGTGGTGTCCATCCGGATCAGGTCGCGGCAGATCTCCACGACCTCGGCAGCGGGGTCGTAGGTCGACGCGCTGCTGGCTCCTGAGGTGGGGGTCGTCATGCGACCCATGGTGCCCCAGCCGGGATCAGAGCAGGTGACGGGCGCCCGCGCGCGGCGTCATGGAGCGCGGCTCGGTCCAGCGCAGCCGGCCGTCGGCGCCGACCACCGCGAGCTGGAGCACCTCGGCCACCGGGCGGTGGCGGGCGGTCTCCCACGACTTGGAGTGCTTCCAGGACTCCTCGAAGACCTGGACCTCCGTCACGGTGGTGCCGGCCGCCGAGCGGGCGACGGTGCGCTCGCACCAGGCGCGGGCCGCGGTCATGTCGGGCCAGCGACGCTCGACGACGACGTCCTCGAACCCGCCGTCCTCGGGGACGCGCAGCTGCAGCCGCCCGAGGGCGGTGCTGCCGATGCCGGCCCCCGCGGTCGGGGTGTGCACGTCGTCCATGTCACGAGGCTATGCCGGTCCGGGACCTCCGCCCAGCCCGCGCCGCGCCGCCTCGGCCACCTGTCTAGCCCGGCACCCGCCACAGGTTTTCCCGGCGTGCGGCAGGGAACCGCTGCCGGACCGGGGCCACCGCGGCGTAGGAACGACGCAGCGGTCAGTCGGTGCGGACGTCCACCACGACGCGGGTCGGGTCCTTCAGCGCGAAGGCGCGGAACGGTCGCCGGCCTCCGGTGATCCCGATGAAGGCCTGCTGCTGGCCCTCGAAGACCGCGCCGGGTGCGACCTCCGCGATCCCGCCGGCCCCCCGGATGCGCGTGGTGCTGTCGCCGAACGGCGGGACCCCGGTGTCGACGGGCATGCCCATGGCGCGCAGGTCGACCTGGAGGTACGCCGAGCCGCGGAGCCGCACCGGGTCGCCGGAGCCCTCCTGCACCGGCCGGGCGACGTACGACACCCGCCAGCCGGGCGTGCCGGTGCCGCCGAGGTCGAACACGACCCGGTCGAACCCGGGGTTGCGCCCGACGCGCACGTCGGTCACGCCGAGACCGTTGCCCTTCCCCGGGCCGCCGTCGTCGGGCCGGAGGTCGGCCGGGAACGGCTGGCCGGCAGGGCTGCTCGCGGGCGCCGACGGGGACGCGGACCCGGCCGGCTCGGACGGGGACTCGGACGGGGACGCCGACGCCGAGCTCGACGCCGAGCTGCTGCTCGAGGCGTTGGGCGAGCTGGTGCCCTCGGCCTCCGGGGACCCGCCCCCGCAGCCGGTCGCGCCGACGAGCAGGGCGAGGAGGATCAGGGCGGGTGCTGCCGGGGTCCTGCGCATGCGGTGCCTCCGAGTCCGTGCCGGTCCGCGAAACTAGCGCACCGAACGGCTCCGGCGGACGCGACGCCCCGGTGACACGGTCGCGGGCGGTGCCCCGCCCCGGGCCTAGGCGTAGCTGGGTGCGGCGATCGACGTCAGGGCGTTGACGTCGGCACCGTAGCCGTCGGCTCCCAGGGCCTGCCACAGGTCGGCCCTGTCGGTGAACGCAGCTCCGCCGACGATGATCTGCACGGGGTGTTCGACGTCGCGTCGGACGTCGGCGATCAGGTCGCGTGCATCGGCGAGCCTGCCGACCAGGGTGACGGAGATGGCCACGAGGTCGGCCCGGCTGCGCTTGATCGCAGCGACGATCGCCTGGTGGGGCAGGTCGGTGCCGATGAAGCGCGCGTCCCAGCCGTGCTGCTCGAGCACGTTCGCCACGACCTGTCCACCGAGGTCGTGCGTGTCACCCCGGACGCCGGTGACGATCGCGACGCCACCGTGGGGTCGGGACCGGGCCAGCTCGCGGTTGAGGACGCTGACGACGAACCGTGCGGTGACGGTGGCGAGGTGCTCGTCGGCGACGGTCAGCTCGTTGCGCTCCCAGCGGAGACCCACTTCGCGAAGGGCGCCCTGGACGACGTCGACGTAGACGTCCCGTGCGCCGTCGGAGCGTGCCAGCGCCTCGAGTACCACGCCCAGGGCCGCCTCCCGGCGACCGTCGACGATGGCTTCCAGGAACTGACTGCCCTCCCGTGAGAGGTGCGTGTCCGTCCTCCTCGTCGTTGCAGCGGCGACCTCGAGAGCCGCGAGGGCCGTCTGGACGTAGCGGTCGAGCAGCTGCTCGGTCCGGGGCGACACCTCGCCCGCGAGCTCGTCCCGGACCGCGGCCAGGCGCCCGGCCAGGGATGCCGTGTCCTCGCCGCGTGCGCGCAGCACGTCGCGTCGCCACGTCACGTGGTCGACGAACACGCTGGGGTCGTCCAGGGCGAGGGCTGTGTGCAGGTGCTCCACGATCTCGCGGGTGTCCTGCACGTCCTGGGCCACGACCCGGTGGGAGCGGCGATCGGCCGGGTAGGAGAGGGACGACACCGCGCCCTCCTGTGCCACACCGTCACGGAGTCGTCGCACCTCGCCGGCGACGTCCGTGGGTCGCGGCGGCGCGGGTGGACGGCTCGGGGTGAGCCGGGACCGCGACCTGCGCCCGACCTGCGGACGACAAGTCGGGGAGGATGACCCTGAAGGTCGTCCCCTCCCCCACGGTCGACTCGACCTCGACCCGTCCGCCGTGGCGCGCCACGATCGTGGCCACGATGTGCAGCCCCAGGCCGGCCCCTTGGACGGCCCGCTGCTGGGCCACCGCCCCACGGAAGTACCGCTCGAACAGCGCCTCCCTCTCGTCGGGCGGGATCCCGACCCCGGTGTCCCTGACCTCGAGCAGGACCTGACCCGGGTCGACCCGCAGCGTGCACTCGACGGTGCCACCCCGTTCGCTGAACTTGATCGCGTTGCTCACCAGGTTGAGCACCACGCGCTCGAGCTGGCTCGCGTCGCCGAGGACGGCAGCAGGGACGTCCGCGACCTCGAACCGGAGGTCGAGGCCCATGCCGGAGGCCAGCGCGACAGCCACCTCCTGAGCACCCCCGACCACGCGGCGCAGGTCGACCTCCGCCATGTCCGTGTGGACCTCGTGGGGCTCCGACCCCGACACGAAGAGCAGGTCGTGGGTCAGAGCCTGCAGTCGCGCGGCGTTCCGGGCGATGGCGTCGACGAAGCCCCGCTGGGTGCCGGTGAGTCCTGGCTCGTCCTGCAGCATCTCGGCGTACCCGCTGATGCTGGTCAGAGGCGTACGGAGCTCGTGGCTGGCGGTGGCGACGAAGTCGTCCTTCGCCCGGTTCAGCTCGCGGAGCCTTGCTGTGCTCTTGCTCTCGTTCTTCAGGGCCTCGACCAGCAGGTCCTGGGTCAACCGTTCGGCGCGACTGCGTTGCAGGGCCCGCAGCAGCGTGGCGGCCAGCCGGGCGCTGTTGTGCTCGCCCTTGACGACGTAGTCCTGCGCTCCCTCCGAGAGCGCCCAGAGAGCCATCTTCTCGTCGTCGCGACCCGTGACGACGACCAGGGCCGCCTCGGGGGCAGCCGAGCGCGCGGTCTTCACCACCATGCAGCCGTCGGCGTCGGGCAGGCTCAGGTCTGCCAGGACCAGGTCGTAGGTGTTCTCGATCAGCAGCTGCGCCGCGTCGCGGAGGCTGCGCGACACCCCGACGTGACTGAGGGGGAACTCGTCGGCGAGCATGGCCACCGTGAGCTCGAGGTCGCTCGCCGAGTCCTCGATGACGAGGAAGCACAGTGGCGCTTGTGCGGTCAGCAACACGGGTCATCAGACCGATCTGCCTAGGGCTGGCGGGCACCACGAGCGTAACAACGGGGAACCGGCAGAACAGGCAGAACAGAACGTTTTGTCCTAGTGCGCGCGTGCCATCTTGGGGGCGCTCGTCGGGTCAGGACTTGGGGAGCCTGACCAGGCCGAGCCAGAAGTGGTCGATGGACTGCACGACATGGACGAACTGCTCGAGGTCGACCGGCTTGGTCAGGAAGCAGTTGGCACCGAGGTCGTAGGTGCGCACCACGTCGGCCTCTGCGGAGGACGTCGTCAGCACGGCGACGGGCAGTCGCCGCAGCACCTCGTCGGCCTGCATCGCCGCGAGCACCTCGTGACCGGTCATCCGGGGGAGGTTGAGGTCCAGGATCACCAGGTCCGGCGGGGTCAGGCGGTGGGCCCGCAGGTGCTCCAGGGCGCTGGCCCCGTCCCTCACGACGGTCACCTCGTTGGCGACCTTGGCGTCGTTCAGCGCCTCGAGGGTCATCTCGATGTCGGCCACGCTGTCCTCGACCAGGAGGATCTGCATCAGCTCGGCAGCGGTGCTCATGGCAACGACCTCTCCGTCGGCGCTGGCAAGGTGACGCAGACCCGGGTGCCGCCCAGGTGCGAGTCCTCGATCCACGCGGTGCCTCCGGACTGCTCCGCGACCTGTTGCACGATCGCCAGGCCGATCCCGGTCCCGGAGTACTCCTCGCGCACGTGCAGCCGGGTGAACATCCGGAAGACCCGTTCGCGGTACTCCACCGGGATCCCGATGCCGTTGTCGTCGACGCACACCAGGACCCGGCCACCGGTCAGTCGGCCCGTCACCTCGACGACGGGCGGGACCTCGGGCCGGGCGAACTTCACCCCGTTGCTGACCAGGTTCTGCAGGACGGCCTGCACCGATCCCCTGTCGAACCAGACGTCAGGGACGTCGCCGACCCGCACACCGGTCAGTCCGAGCGAGCCGACGACGTCCCGGGCCACGGCGCCGACGTCGACGCGGGTCGCAGGTGAGTCGATGACCACGAACCGTGAGTACTCGAGCAGGTCCTCGATCAGGGCTCGCATGCGCGTCGCTCCCGCCACGATGTGGTCGAGGTACCCCTGCCCGCGCTCGTCGAGAACGGGTGCGTACCTCTTCTCGAGCAGCTGGGCGAACCCCGACATCGCCCGCAGCGGCTCGGAGAGGTCGTGGGAGGCGACGAAGGCAAACTGCTCCAGGTCTCGGTTGGACCGGGTCAGCGCGAGGTTCTGCTCCTCGACGAGGAGGCGGAGCCGCTCCAGCTCGGCCGCCAGCTCCACACGCTCGGTGACGTCCTGCGCCGTCGTGGCCACCCCGACGACCACCCCGCGATCGTCAAGCAGTGGGGAGGCGGTCAACGAGACCGCGATCCGCCGACCGTCGGGCCGGACGTGCCAGGCGTCGTACCGCTCGACCCGTCGACCGGAGACCGCGACCTGGTGAACTTCGCGCAGCTGATCGGCCGTCTCGGGCGGGAAGTGCTGCTCGATCGAGCTCCCCAGCATGCTCGCGGCGTCGCGCCCGTAGGTGCGCTCGGCCGCCGCGTTCCAGCTGGTGATGCGGCCGGCGACGTCCTCGCTGAAGATGGCGTCGCCCGAGGCCTCGACGACCTGCCCGAGCAGCACGAGGCCGTCGACCGAGGACGGTCTCGCTCCGGCTGCCAGCGGCGCCCGTGACTGTTCGGCGCTCAATCGTGGCTCCCTTCGAGTCCTACGGCCCCGGGTCGCAGCCAGCGTAGTCGATCAGCTCGACGCCACCGGGATGCCCGGATGCCGCTAGCCCGGCTCGGGGCGGGGGGCCTCTCGGCCAGCTGCACTGCTCGACCGCGCCAGTGCCGAGGGAATGACGATGGGCCCCGCACCGCGGGGCCCATCTGCTGTGTCCGAGGGGGGACTTGAACCCCCACCCCCTATACGGGGACTAGCACCTCAAGCTAGCGCGTCTGCCTATTCCGCCACCCGGACGAGCGACGTGAAGACTAGCAAGGTCCGGGCCCGCCCACCCAATCGGGCACCCCCTCGGGACGCCGACGGGTGTGGTGGGGGCAGGGCGAGGCCGGGCCCTGTCGTCTCACCAACCGCCGGGCAGCGGCCGTCCCTCGGCGAAGCCCGCGGCGGACTGCACACCCAGCACGGCGCGCTCGTGCAGCTCGACGAGGTCGTGCGCACCGGCGTACGTCGCCGCGGAGCGGACGCCGGAGCAGATCTCGTCGATCAGGTCCTCGACGCCGGGGCGGGCCGGGTCGAGGAACATCCGGGAGGAGGAGATGCCCTCCTCGTAGAGACCCTTGCGTGCCCGGTCGAAGGCGGTCTCGGTCGAGGTGCGGTTGGCCACCGCGCGCGCCGAGGCCATCCCGAAGCTCTCCTTGTAGGCACGCCCGTCGGCGCCGACGTGCAGGTCGCCGGGCGACTCGTGGGTGCCGGCGAACCACGACCCGACCATCACCTGGGAGGCGCCGGCGGCCAGGGCGAGGGCGACGTCGCGCGGGTGGCGTACTCCCCCGTCGGCCCAGACGTGCTTGCCCAGCGCCCGCGCCGCCTCGGCGCACTCCATGACGGCGCTCAGCTGCGGGCGCCCGACGCCGGTCATCATCCGGGTGGTGCACATCGCGCCCGGTCCGACGCCGACCTTGACGATGTCGGCCCCCGCCTCGACGAGGTCGTGGACCCCGGCGGCCGAGACCACGTTGCCGGCGACGACGGGCACGCCCGGGTCGAGGGCACGGATCGCGCCCAGCGCCTCCAGCATCCGCTCCTGGTGACCGTGGGCGGTGTCGACGACGAGGGTGTCGGCGCCCAGGTCGAGCAGCCGACGCGCCTTGCCGGCGACGTCGCCGTTGACCCCGACGGCCGCGGCCACCCGCAGCCGGCCCTGCGCGTCGACGGCGGGCGCGTAGATCGTGGAGCGCAGCGCCCCGGTGCGGGTCAGGATGCCGACCAGCTGGCCGTCGTCGTCGACCGCCGGGGCGAGGCGGTGCCGCGAGGCGTGGAGGACGTCGAAGGCCTCCCGCGGCTCCATGGTCGCCTTCAGCGTGGTCATGTCGGCCGTCATCACGTCGGCGACCTGGGTGAACCGGTCGACGCCGAGGCAGTCGGCCTCGGTCACCACCCCGACGGGCCGGCCGTCCTCGAGCACCACCGCGGCCCGGTGGGCGCGCTTGGGCAGCAGCGCCAGCGCGTCGCTGACGGTGTGGTGGGGGTCGAGCACGATCGGGGTCTCGAAGACCGGGTGCCGCTCCTTGACCCACGCCACCACCTCGGCGACGACGTCGAGCGGGATGTCCTGCGGCACCACGGCCAGGCCGCCGCGGCGGGCGACCGTCTCGGCCATCCGCCGCCCGGCCACGGCCGTCATGTTGGCCACCACGAGCGGCACGGTGGTGCCGGTGCCGTCACCGGGTCGCTGGCTGAGGTCGACGTCGTAGCGGCTGGCGACACCGGAGCGTCCGGGCACCATGAAGACGTCGTCGTAGGTCAGGTCGTACGGCGGGCGGTGGTCGTCGAGGAAGCGCACGGTCAGCCAATCTACGCGCCACCCCCGACGACGTCCCGGACGCGACCTAGGGTGTCCGCGTGCCCGACCACGAGCCCTCCGCCCCGTCCGCCGCGACCACCGGGGTCGCCCCCGGTCGCGTCAACCTCATCGGCGAGCACGTCGACTACAACGGTGGCCGCTGCCTGCCCTTCGCGCTCCGCCAGGCGACCACGGCCCGCGTGGCGCGCCGTGACGACGGCCGGCTGCGCGTCACCAGCGGCGACGACGTCTGGGAGGGCCGCGCCGACGCCCTCGACGACGCGCCCGGCTGGGTGCGCTACGTCGCCGGCGTGGTGCTCGCGCTCGGGGTCACCGACGGCCTCGACGTGGCCATCAGCAGCGACGTGCCGATCGGGGCGGGGCTGTCGAGCTCGGCCGCGCTCGAGTGCAGCGTGGCGTACGCCGTGGACGCGCTGCTCGCCCTGGGCCGCACCCCCGAGGAGCTGGAGCAGGCGAGCGTCCGGGCGGAGGCCGAGACCGTCGGCGCCCCGACCGGGGGGCTCGACCAGGCGGTGTCGGTGCACGCGCAGGAGCACCACGCGCTGCTGCTCGACTTCGGCAGCGGCGCCCGCGAGCAGGTGCGCTTCGACCCCGGCGCCCACGACCTCGGCGTGCTCGTCGTCGACACCCGGGTGAGCCACGAGCTGACCGACGGCGGCTACGGCGCCCGCCGCGACGAGGCGTGGGAGGCCGCTCGGCTGCTGGGGGTCGACACCCTGGCCGAGGTCGCCCCCGCCGCCCTGGAGCAGGCCGGCCTGGACGAGCCGCTCGCGCGCCGCGCCCGCCACGTCGTCTCCGAGGTGCGCCGCGTCGACGCCTTCGTCGAGGCGCTGCGGGCCGACGACTGGACCCTGCTGGGCCCGCTGCTGGACGCCTCGCACGCCTCGCTGCGCGACGACTACGAGGTCTCGTGCGAGGAGCTCGACGTCGCCGTGGAGGTGGCCCGGGAGGCCGGCGCCCTGGGCGCGCGGATGACCGGCGGCGGGTTCGGCGGCTCGGCGATCGCGCTGGTGCCGCTCGAGCGGCTGGCCGCCGTCCGCTCGGCCGTGACCCACGCGTTCGTGCTGCGCGGCTGGACCCAGCCGGACTTCATCGAGGCCTCCCCCGGGCCGGGGGCGCACGTCCGCTAGACCCGCTCAGGTCGCGGCGACGCCGATCTGGCCGCTGCGGAAGGCGTCGACGAACAGCGCGTGGTCGGCGCGGACGCGCTCGGCGTACGCCACGGAGAACTCCACGAGGTGGTCGGCGAACGCGCGCCGTCGGCCCTCGAGCGAGGCCTTGATCGCCTGCTCGACCTGGAAGTCGACGAGGTCCTGGTCGCTGTCCTCGTCGGAGGCGCAGTGGATCTTGGCGGTGGCCCGGCCCAGCAGCTCCACCACGGCGGCCATGTCGGCGGGCTCGGTGATCTCCTCCCAGTCCAGGTCGACCTCGTAGGGCGAGATCTCCGCGACCACGAAGCCGGTGCCGCCGATCTCGGTGTGACCGAGCAGCGGGTCGGTGTGCACCTGGAGCGCGCGCTGGCTGACCACGGTGCGGTGGCCCTCGTGGCGGAAGTAGCCCTCGATGGTGGCCGAGTCCTGGAACCGGCTCAGCGCCGGCACGTTGGCCTGCTTCATCGACAGCACGACGTCGTTGTCCAGCGCCTGGCTGTAGCCCTCCACGAGCAGGTTGTACGCCGGGAGGCCGGCCGAGCCGATGCCGAAGCCCGACTTGCCGACGGCGTCGCGCAGGTCGTAGAACAGCGCCCGGTCGAAGCGCTTGGACGCCGGGATCGTCTCGAGGTAGGCCTCGAAGGCCGCCTCCACGGCCCGGCGCTCGGCCGGGGGCAGGGTGCGCACCGAGCTGTCGGGGGTGAACACCCGGACGCCGTCCTGGACGTGGGTCATCCCGTCGAGGAGGTCGGCGCGGCGGATCGCGCGGGCGCGGAGCAGCGCCTCGAGGATCGGCCCCTCGGTGTTGGCGAGGTGCAGCGCGAAGTCCTCGTCGTCGGAGGTGGAGGCGTAGTGGTCGACCTGGGCCAGGTAGCCGCGCAGGTAGCGGCGTACCAGCGCCTCGACGTCCTGGGCGGGCAGCGCCTTCTGCCAGGCCAGCAGCGCGAGGCTGGCGGCGAAGCGGCGCAGGTCCCACGTGAAGTGACCGATGTAGGCCTCGTCGAAGTCGTTGATGTCGAAGACCAGCCGACCGTCGGAGTTGAGGTAGGTGCCGAAGTTCTCGACGTGCAGGTCGCCGTGGATCCAGATCGCGCCGGTGCGCTCGTCGACCCACTCGTCGGCCGCCTCGGTCATGTCGGCGTAGAACAGGCACGCGGAGCCGCGGTAGAAGGCGTGCGGGCTCGCCGCCATCTTGCGGTACTTGGTGCGGAAGGCGTGCGGGTCGGCCTTCATCAGCGGCGAGAAGGCGGCCTTGAACACCGAGACGATGAGGTCGGTTCGCTCCTGGGGGGCGGTGGTGGCGTCGGTCACGCCGTCAGCCTGCCACTCCTCGGTCCGGGGCCCGCAGGCCCACGGCGCGCAGCTCGAGCCGGGCCAGCCGGTCGACGACCTCGGCGTCCCCGCGGCGCCACGCCCCGGCGGGGTCGTCGTCGACCCGCGCCAGCACGTGCAGCGGCTGGTGGGCCATCGCGCGCAGCGCGAACAGGTCGAGGTCGGCGTGGGCGTCGAGGAAGCGCCGGCCGGCGGTGGCGCGGCGTACGAACCGGACGCGTCCGGGCAGCCACAGCAGCAGCACCAGCACGATCGGTACGACGGCCACGGTGATCATCAGCCACTGGGCCAGCGACTCCACGGCCGCCACCTGGTCGCGGCCCGCGCCCGCGATGCCCTCGGCCGCCCCGCCGGCGCCGTCGAAGGGGCTGCGCACGTCGTCACCGACCAGCGGGATGCCGGACACGGTGTCGCCGGCGTCGCGCAGCCGCCCGGCCAGGTCGGTGGCGGAGGCGTCGATGCGGCGTCCCGGGCCGGCCAGCTCCAGGGTGGCGTCGCGCACCGAGCCGGCCACCTGGACCCACACCCAGACCCAGACGAGGACGAGCAGGTCGCCCACGACCTGACGGGCGCGACGGAGCGGGAGGTCGGCGTAGAGCTTCATGCCGCCCCCGTTCCCCGTCGCGGCCGCGCCGGACGCTACTTCAGCTGCGCGGAGGTGAGGCCGAGCACGCGGCGGGCCACGATCAGCTGCTGGATCTGCTGGGTGCCCTCGAAGATGTCGAGGATCTTGGAGTCGCGGCCCCACTTCTCCAGCAGCTCGGCCTCGGAGTAGCCCAGCGTGCCGGCGAGCTCGACGCAGCGCAGCGTGACCTCGGAGCCCATCCGGCCGGCCTTCGCCTTGGCCATCGAGGCCTCCTTGGAGTTGGGCTTGCGGTTGTCGGCCATCCACGCCGACTCCAGGGTGAGCAGGTAGGCCGCCTCCCACTCGGCCTCGAGCGCGAGGAACGTCGCGGCAGCGGCGGGCTGCAGCCAGGTCGGGCGGTCGTAGTCGACCTCGACGCCGGCGTCGGCCAGGATGCTGCGGGTCAGGTCGAGCGAGGCGCGGGCGCAGCCCACGGCCATCGCGGCCACCAGGGGCCGGGTGTTGTCGAAGGTCGCCATGGCACCGGCGAAGCCCTGCTTGGTGTCGATCTCGGGCGAGCCGAGCAGGTTGGCGGCCGGCACGCGGCAGTCCTCGAAGATGATCACCGCGGTGTCGGAGGCGCGGATGCCGAGCTTGTGCTCGAGCCGCTCCACCCGCATGCCGGGGGTGCCCTTGGTGACCACGAAGGACTTGATCGCCGCGCGGCCCATCGACTTGTCGAGGGTCGCCCACACCACCACGCTGTCGGCGCGCTCGCCGGAGGTGACGTAGATCTTCTCGCCGTTGATGACGTACTCGTCGCCGTCCTTGGTCGCCGTGGTGGTGATGCTGGCGGAGTCCGAGCCGACGCCCGGCTCGGTGATCGCCATCGCGGCCCAGGTGCCGGCGAAGCGCTCCTGCTGCTCGTCGTCGGCGACCGAGGCGATGGCGGAGTTGCCGAGGCCCTGGCGGGGCATCGAGAGCAGCAGCCCGACGTCGCCCCAGCACATCTCCATGACCGAGAGCACCGAGGCCAGGTTGGCGCCGTTCCTGTTGCCCTGCGTCTCCGGCTTCTCGTCGCGTCGTACGCCGGCCGCACCCGCGCCACCCGTGGCGCCGGACTCGCTGATGCCGTCGATCATCGCGGCCAGCATGTCCAGCTCCTTGGGGTACTGGTGCTCCCCCTCGTCGTACTTGCGCGAGATCGGCCGCAGCATGTTCATCGCGACCTGGTGGGCCTGGTCGACGAGCGGGCGGACCTTCTTGGGGGTCTCGAGGTTGATCACGGTGTCTCCTGGGGGTGTCCGGGGTGAACGGGGCGGGCGTGGGGTGGCGGCGAGGTCGTGGGCCGGGGCCTCAGACCAGGACCGCCCCCTCCATCACGCCGATGGCCCGGAGGTCGCGGTACCACCGCTCGACCGGGTGCTCCTTGACGAAGCCGTGGCCCCCGAGCAGCTGCACGCCGTCGAGGCCGATGCGCATGCCGTGCTCGCTGCACAGCCGGCGGGCCAGCGCGATCTCGCGGGCGGCGTCCTCGCCCCGGGCGACGCGGCTGGCGGCGCGCCAGGTGACCAGGCGCATGCCCTGGAGCTCGATGGCGATGTTGGCCACCATGAACGCCACCGACTGGCGGTGGGCGATCGGCTCGCCGAAGGCCTGGCGCTCCTTGACGTAGGGCGTGACGTAGTCGAGCACGGCCTGACCGGTGCCGACGGCCAGCGCGCACCAGGCGAGCCGGGAGGACCGGACGCAGGCGGTGTGGTCGGCGGCGTCGCCCAGCAGCGCGATCTCCTCGACCGCCACGTCGTCGAGCAGCAGCCGCGAGAGGCTCGCGGCGCGCAGCCCCATCGAGGGGTCGGACTCGATGGTGATGCCCGCGGCGCGGGACTCGACGAGGAACAGCCGGGCCTCGCCCTCGAAGCTGGCGCTGAGCACGAACAGCTCGGCGTCGGCGCCGCGGACCACGCCGGACTTCACGCCGTTGAGGACGATGCGGCCGTCACGGCGCTCGGCGGTGGTGGCGGGGGCCAGGGCGTCGTAGAGCGCGGTGGGCTCGGCGAGCGCCAGCGCAGCGGCCGGGACCTCGTCGCCGGTGAAGGCCGGGAGGTAGGTCGCCTGCTGCTCGTCGGTGCCGTAGAGCGAGATGGCGGTGGCGACGGCACCGGGGGCCAGGGCCGCGACGGCCAGGCCCATGTCGCCCTTGGCCAGGGCCTCGTGGACGAGCACCCCGGTCACGGCCGACCGCTCGGTGGCGATGCCGCCGAGCTCCTCGGGCACGCCCAGGATCGGCAGCCCGATCTCGAGCGTGGCCTTGAGCAGGTCCTCGGGGGCGGCGCACTCCTCGTTGGCCGCCGAGGCGGCCGGGCGGACGACCTCCTCGGCGAGCTCCGCGACGACGTCGGCGATCATCTGCTCGTCCTCGCCGGGGGTGAGGTCGAACTGGCCGGTGGAGGCGGCGGCCGGGACCCGCTGGCCCCGGGTGGCCTTGCCGGCCCGGGCGAACTGGCGCCCCACGGTGCCGGCGGTGCGGAAGCCCGCGCTGGTCACCCGGTAGACGCTGCGCTCGCTGGCCTTGCGCAGCCCGAGCTGGTCGAGGATCTCGGAGGAGGCGAGCCGGTTGAGCGCGGCGACGGCCAGGCCGATGGGGTCGCGGGTCTCGCTCTCCGCCAGCCCGTTGCGGCCCCCGGCCCGCAGCAGCGTCCAGGGCAGCAGGGCGGTCGGTCGGGCGGTCGCGCGCTTGTCCTTCGAGGAAGCCATGACGCCAATGTAACTGTGAGTTACACACCGCGCCACACCCTCGTCCCGTGTCGCGGCTCACGCATAGGATCCGCCCATGCGTGACACCAGCGATCTCCCCGTCGCCCCGACCTCGGCCACGCTGCCGACCGGGGGCACGGTCCGTCCGATCACCCGGTGGGGCACCGAGGTGATGCACCGCCGCCAGCAGCCGGTCACGGCGTACGACGACGAGTTGCGCGCCCTCGTGGCCGACATGGTCGCCACGATGTACGCCGCCGACGGTGTCGGGCTGGCCGCCTGCCAGGTCGGGGTCGACCTGGCGGTGTTCGTCTTCGACTGCCCCGACGAGGACGGCACCACCCACCGCGGCGTGGTCTGCAACCCCGAGGTGGCGCTGCCCGTGGGCCGCGACCGCCGGCTCGACGACGGCGACGAGGGCTGCCTGTCCTACCCCGGCGCGTTCGTGGAGTGCCCCCGCCCCGACTGGGCGCGGGTGACCGGCACCGACGCCGACGGCCACGAGGTCTCCTACGAGGGCGACGGCCTGCTCGCCCGCTGCCTGCAGCACGAGACCGACCACACCCTGGGCACCGTGTTCGGCGACCGCGTGGCGGCCAAGGCGCGCAAGCGGCTGCGCAAGCAGATGGAGGCCGAGGCGCCCGACTACCCCGAGGGCTGGCCGGCCGTCCCCTCCCCCGCCGCCACCGGGGACTGACCCGCCCCCGGGTGCGGGTCGGGCTGCCGGGGCAGCCAGACCACCGCCGTGGTGCCGCGCCCCAGCTCGCTCTCGAGGCGCACCGTGCCCTGCTAGCTGCTCGACCAGCTGCCTCACGCTCGCCAGGCCCAGCCCGGTGCCGCCGTCGGCCACGGCGAGCCGGCCCCGCTCGAGCTCCTCGAAGACGCGCTCCAGGTCGCGGGGGTCGATGCCGCGCCCGCGGTCCTGGACCCGGATCTCCACGCCCTGCTGCGGCGCGCCGTCCGGGCCGGCGTCCGGGCCGGCGTCCCCTGAACCGTCCCCCTGGCCCGGGTCTGCCGAGGTCAGCTCCCCAGGAGCCAGGGCCACAGCGACGTGCACCGGCGTGTCGGGAGCGGAGTACTTCAGCGCGTTGACCACGAGGTTGGTCACCACGCGGTGCAGCGCCTCGCCGTCGGCCACGGCCAGCGCCTCCTCGCCGGTGACCACCACCCGGCGCGGACGCAGCTCGGGCCCGAGGTCGGCGACGACGTCGCGCACCACCTGGGCGACGTCGACGGTCTCCGGGGTCAGGTGGGCCGCGCCGGCCCGGGTCGTGGCGAACTCCACGAGCCCCTCGACCATCGCCATCAGGCGGTCGGCGCTCGACTCGATCCGGTCGAACAGGTGGTCGCGGTCCTCCTCGTCGGCCTCACGCAGGAGCTGCACGAACCCGTGCAACGCGCTGAGCGGCGCCCGGAAGTCGTGTCGGAAGGCGGCGTAGAAGGCGTCCTGCGCCTCCTCGAGCCGCTTGAGGTCGGTGCGGTCGCGCGTCACCTTGGCGTAGCCGGTGAGGGTGCCCGCGTCGTCGTGGAGCGCCGTGATGACGACGTCGCCCCAGAACCGGGTGCCGTCTCGGCGCACCCGCCACCCGGCGTGCTGGACCCGGCCGTCCTGTCGGGCCGTCTCCAGCAGCCGAGCGGGTAGGCCGGCGCGCCGGTCCTCGGCGGTGTAGAAGTTGGCGAAGCTCATGCCCAGCGCCTCGTGCTCGCGGTAGCCCTTGAGCCGCTCGGCACCGAGGTTCCAGGTCTCGATGGTCCCCTGGGGGTCCAGCGCGATGATGGCGTAGTCCGCCACCTGCCCCACCAGCAGCCGCAGCCGCTCCTCGCTGATGCGCAGCCGGGTCTCCAGCTCGTGCTGGTCGGTCAGGTCACGCGTCACCTTGACGAAGCCCACGTCCCGACCCTCGGCGTCGCGCAGCGCGGTGATGACCACGTCGCCCCAGAACAGCGTGCCGTCCTTGCGCCGTCGCCAGCCGGTGTGCTCGACGCGGCCCTGTCGTCGGGCCTTCTCCAGCAGCTGCATCGGCAACCCGGCCCGCCGGTCGTCGTCGGTGTAGAACGCGACGAAGCTGCGGCCCAGGGCCTCGTCGGCGGTGTACTGCTTGACCCGCTCGGCTCCGGTGTTCCACGACGTGATCAGGCCCTGCGGGTCCAGCGAGATGATGGCGTAGTCCGCGACCTGGGCGACGAGGCCGGCGAAGAACTCCGGGTCGTCGGGGGTCAGGTCGGGCACGGCCCCGAGGGTAGGACCGGCCCAGCGCCGCTGTCACGCACTTGTTCTCACTGGTCGTCGTCGTCACCCGTCCCGCTCACGCCTGCGGGTCGCCCATCGCCAGCAGCAGCCCGACGACGCGGGCCACGGCCGGCGGCAGCGGCGGCTGGCCGTAGCCCAGCACGTGGATCCGGCGCCAGGCGCCCGGGACCGGCGTCACCGTGACGTCGGGGTGGCGGTGCGCCTCCAGCGCCAGCCCCGGCAGCAGGCTGACGCCCAGCCCGGCGGCGACCATCGCCTGGACCGCGACGTAGTCGTCGGTCGCGAACACCACCTCGGGCTCGAAGCCGGCGGCCTCCCCCAGCACGAGCAGCTCGCCGCGGCAGCGCTCGCAGCCGGTGACCCAGCGCGCCCCGGCGTACGCCCCGAGGTCGCGCAGCGCACCCGACGGGGCGCGGGCGGCGTCGGTGACGAGGAACAGCGGGTCGTCGAGCAGCTCGGTGACGGTGAGCTGCGGGTCCTCGGCGCGGTCGGGGTAGCTGAAGGCGAGCGCGAGGTCGACCTCGCCGGAGCGCAGCAGCGCGATCCCCTCGGGCGGCTCCGCCTCGGTCAGCTCCAGCACCAGCCCGGGCGCCTCGCGGGCCAGCGCGGCGAGCAGCCGCGGGACCAGCGTGGCCGTCGCGGAGGGGAAGGCGGCGAGCCGGACCCGACCCTGGCGCAGGGTGGTGGCGTCGGCGAGCTCGGTCTCGGCGCGCTGGAGCAGGCCGAGCAGCTCCTCGGCACGGTCGGCGAGCCGACGCCCCTCCGCGGTCAGTCGTACGCCGCGCCCCACCCGCTGCAGCAGCACCGCCCCGGTCTCGGACTCGAGGCGTCGCAGGTGGTGCGAGACCGTGGGCTGGCCGTAGTGCAGCTCCTCGGCGGCGGCCGACACCGAGCCGGTGCGGGCCACGGCGAGCAGCGCCTCGAGGCGGCGTACGTCGAGCACGGCCGCATCCTATCGACACCGGCGATGGTTTCGGGCCACCACGTCTATTGGACCGATCGGTGTCCGCGGGCCGAGACTGGGCCGATGACCCCGACCCCGCTGCTGCCCCCCGCACCCGTCCTCGACCTCGACGACGTGCTGCGGGCCGCCGAGGTCGTCGCGCGGCACCTGCCGCCGACGCCGTCGTGGTCCTACCCCGTCCTGGACCGGCGCGTCGGCGGCCGGGTGGTGCTCAAGCACGAGAACGTCCAGCCCACCGGTGCGTTCAAGGTGCGCGGCGGGGTCAACCTGGCCGCCTCGCTGTCGCCCGAGGAGGTCCGTCGTGGGCTGGTCACCGCCTCGACCGGCAACCACGCCCAGTCCACGGCGTACGCCGCCCGGCTGGCCGGCACCCGCGCCGTCGTCGTGATGCCGGAGTCGGCCCCCGAGGTCAAGCGCGACGCGGTGGCCGCCCTGGGCGCCGAGGTCGTCGTCCACGGCCCCGACCTGGGGGCCTCCGCCGCACACGCCCGGCACCTCGCCGCCCGCGACGGCCTGCGCTGGGTCTCCCCCGGCGACGACCCGGCGATCGTGCTGGGCCACGCGACGCTGCACCTCGAGCTGTTCCGGTCCCACCCCGACCTCGAGGTGCTGTTCGTGCCGATCGGCAGCGGCACCAGCGCCGCCGGCGCCTGCCTGGTCCGCGACGCGATCGCCCCGCACTGCCGCGTCGTCGGCGTCCAGTCCTCGGCCGCCCCGGCCGCGCACCGGTCGTGGAGCACCGGCGCGCTGGTCACCGCCGACTGCCGCACCCGGGTGGCCGGCCTGGCCACCTGCGCGGGCTACGCCCTGCCCCAGTCGGTGATGGCCGCCGGGCTCGACGAGTTCGTCCTGGTCTCCGACGACCAGATCGACGCCGCGGCCCGGGTGCTCGCCACCGACGCCCACACCCTCGCCGAGGGTGCCGGAGCCGCGGCGCTCGCCGCGCTCCTGGCGCGCCCCGTCGCCCCGGCCGTCTCCGCCGTCGTCGTCAGCGGCGGCAACGCCTCCCTCGACGAGCTGGCCTCGCTCGCGCGCCCCCTGCCCCGGTAGTCCGAGACGTTTGGCACCACTTCGGGTCCCCCAGTGGTGCCCTTCGTCTCGGACTACCGCCGGCGGCGGACGGTGACGTAGCAGGCCACGGCGGCCGCCGCGGCGACGTTGAGCGAGTCGACCCCGGCGCGCATCGGCACCACCGCGCGTACGTCGGCCGCCTCCTGCCAGCGCTCGGAGAGACCGTGGCCCTCCGAGCCCAGCAGCAGCGCGACCCGGTCGCGGCCCGCGACCGCCTGCTCGAGCTCGACCGCGTCGTCGGCCAGGGTGAGCGCCACGGTGGTGAACCCGGCCTCGTGCAGCTGCGGGAGCGCGTCGTACCAGTCGGGCAGGCGGGTCCACGGCACCTTGAACACCGCCCCCATCGCCACCTTGACCGCCCGCCGGTAGAGCGGGTCGGCGCACCGGGGCGCGAGCAGCACCGCGTCCACACCGAGCGCCGCGGCGCTGCGGAGCACGGCACCGACGTTGGTGTGGTCGACGACGTCCTCGAGCACCACGACCGTCCGGGCGCCGGCGAGCACCTCGGCGACGTCCGGCAGCGGCCGGCGGTGGAGCGAGGCCAGCGCGCCGCGGTGCACGTGGAAGCCGGTGACGGCCTCGGTCAGCGCCTCCGAGGCGACGTAGCAGGGGGCGTCGGTGCGCTCGAGGACGTCGGTCAGGCCGTCGAGCCAGCGGGGCGCCATCAGGAACGACCGCGGCTCGTAGCCGGCCTCGACGGCGCGTCGTACGACCTTCTCGCCCTCGGCGAGGAACAGCCCGTGCTCGGCCTCGAGCGACTGGCGCAGGTGCACGTCGCGCAGGTGGCGGTAGTCGCCGAGCACCGGGTCGTCGACGTCGGTGACCTCGACGTACGTCGCCACTCAGGCGTCCTGCGTGCCCGGCAGCAGGTGGCCCGGGTAGTCCTGCGGCCGGGCGACGGCCACGACGTCGCCCACCACGATGATCGCCGGGGGCCGGACGCGCTCGGACTCCAGCGACGCGGCGAGCCCGCCGAGGGTGGTGAGCACGGTGCGCTCGGTGGGCATCGAGCCGTCGCACACCACCGCCACCGGCGTGCCGTCGGGCCGGCCGCCCGCGAGCAGCGCTGCGGCGATGTGGGGGGCGTTCTCGACCGCCATCATCAGCACCACGGTGCCGGTGAGCCGGGCCAGCGCGTCCCAGTTGACCAGCGACTCGGGGTGCCCGGGCGGCAGGTGCCCGCTGACCACGGTGAACTCGTGGGTCACGCCGCGGTGCGTCACCGGGATGCCGGCGATCGCCGGGACCGCCACCGGGCTGCTGATGCCGGGGATCACCGTGACCGGGACCCCGGCGGCCTCGCAGGCCTGGATCTCCTCGTAGCCGCGGCCGAAGACGAAGTTGTCGCCGCCCTTGAACCGCGCCACGCGGCGACCGGCCAGCGCCTCCTCGACGATGACCCGGTTGATCTCCTCCTGCAGCGCGGATCGCCCGCGGGGCAGCTTGGCGACGTCGACGATGCGGGTCGTCGAGGGCAGCTCGGCGAGCAGCTCGCGCGGGGCCAGCCGGTCGGCCACCACCACGTCGGCGTCCATCAGCGCCTTGCGCCCGGCGATCGTGACCAGCTCCGGGTCGCCCGGCCCGCCGCCGACGAGGACCACGCCGGGCACGCGCTCGCGGTGTCGGCGGGCGGAGACGGCGCCCTGCCGCATCGCGGCGACGATCTCGTCGCGCAGCGCCGCGTGGTGCCGGGGGTCCCGGTCGGCGGCGGTGCTGGCCATCACGGCCACCAGGTCGCCGTCGTGGGTGCCGACGGCCGGGGTGAAGGCGGTGCCCTCCTCGGCGTCGTCGGCCCGCACGCACCACAGCCGCTGCGCCTCGGCCAGGTCGCAGACGCGTGCGTTGACCGCCGGCTCGTCGGTCGCGGCCAGGACGTACCACGCGCCGTCGAGGTCGCCGTCCTCGAAGCCGCGCTCGGCCCAGGTGATCTCGCCCGAGCCGACCAGGCCCTCGATGGCCGGGGTGACCTCCGGGGACACCAGGTGCACGTCGGCACCGGCCGCGATCAGGGTCGGCACCCGCCGCTGGGCGACGTTGCCGCCCCCGACGACCAGCACGCGGCGGCCGGCGAGGCGCAGCCCCACGGCGTACGTCGGACGGTCGGGCGGTGGAGTGCTCGTGCCGTTCACGCACCCATTGTGAGGCGTCGGGGTGATCGCCCCGACCCCCGCCACCGTGCGGACTAGGTTCGGGGCCATGAGCCTCGACCGCCCCGTGCACCCCGACCCCTACGACCTGCTCCCCCGCGTGCCCTCGTTCACCGTCACCAGCGACGACGTCACCGACGGTCAGCCGCTGGCCGACGCGCAGGTCGCGTCCGGCGGCGACACCTCGCCGCAGCTGAGCTGGAGCGGCGCCCCCGAGGGCACCCGCAGCTTCACCGTCACCTGCTTCGACCCCGACGCGCCGACGCCCTCGGGCTTCTGGCACTGGGTGCTGGTCGACCTGCCCGCCGACACCACCTCGCTGGACACCGGCGCCGGCGCCGAGGGCGCGACGCTGCCCGGCGGCGCCTTCACGGTCCGCAACGACGTCGGCACCCGGGCGTTCGCCGGGGCGGCCCCGCCGGAGGGCGACCAGGTGCACCGCTACTTCTTCGTGGTGCACGCGGTGACCGAGGAGCAGCTCGGCGCCGACGCCGACGCCAGCCCGGCGGTGGTGAGCTTCAACCTGGCGTTCAAGACGGCGGGCCGCGCCATCCTCACCGGCACCTACCGGCACTGAGGACCACCCTGCGGCCGCGGTTCGGTCGCCGCGGTTCGGGTACGCGCGGGTGGTGAACCACGACGAGAGGACCACGCATGAGTGACCTGACGCGGCCGCAGGGCGGCTCCACCACCGAGTCCGGCGCCCCGGCCCCCAGCGAGAAGAACTCGCTGACCGTCGGCGACACCGGCCCGATCCTGCTCAACGACCACCACTTCATCAACCAGATGGCGCACTTCAACCGCGAGCGGGTCCCCGAGCGCAACGTGCACGCCAAGGGGTCCGGCGCGTTCGGCACCTTCGAGACGACCGAGGACGTCTCGGCGTACACCAAGGCGGCGCTGTTCCAGCCCGGTGTGAGCACCGACATGCTGGCCCGGTTCTCGACCGTCGCCGGCGAGCAGGGCTCCCCCGACACCTGGCGCGACCCCCGCGGCTTCGCGCTGAAGTTCTACACCTCCGAGGGCAACTGGGACCTCGTCGGCAACAACACCCCGGTGTTCTTCGTGCGCGACACCATGAAGTTCCCCCACTTCATCCGCTCGCAGAAGCGTCGCGGCGGCACCGGGCTGCGCGACAACGACATGCAGTGGGACTTCTGGACCCTCAACCCCGAGTCGGCGCACCAGGTCACCTACCTGATGGGCGACCGCGGCATCCCGGCGTCGTGGCGCGAGATGAACGGCTACGGCTCGCACACCTACATGTGGATCAACGCGGCCGGGGAGAAGTCGTGGGTGAAGTTCCACTTCCACTCCGACCAGGGCGTCCGCAACCTGACCCAGGAGGCGGCCAACAAGATCGCCGGCGAGGACAGCGACTTCCACCGCCGCGACCTCCAGGAGGCCATCGCCGACGGCGACTTCCCCTCCTGGACCCTCCACGTGCAGGTGATGCCGTACGAGGACGCCAAGACCTACCGGTTCAACCCGTTCGACCTGACCAAGACCTGGTCGCACGCGGACTACCCGCTGATCAAGGTCGGCACGATGACGTTGGACAAGAACCCCGACAACTTCTTCGCCCAGATCGAGCAGGCGGCCTTCGAGCCCAGCGCGATCGTGCCGGGCATCGGGTTCAGCCCCGACAAGATGCTCCAGGGGCGCGTGTTCTCGTACGCCGACACGCACCGCTACCGGATCGGCCCGAACTACCACCAGCTGCCGGTCAACCGCAACCGCGTGGCCGACCACAACACCTACACCTTCGACGGCCCGATGGCCTACGACCACTCCGGCGACGCCCCGGTCTACGCCCCGAACTCCTACGGCCGCGGCTACGCCGACGAGACCGGCGTGGCCGAGGACGGCTGGGAGGTCGACGGCGCCATGGTGCGCGAGGCCTACACGCTGCGCGCCGAGGACGACGACTTCGGTCAGGCCGGCACGCTGGTCCGCGAGGTGTGGGACGACGAGCAGCGCGAGCGGTTCGTCGGCAACGTCGCCGGCCACATCCTGGGCGGCGTGAAGCCCGAGACGCTCCCCCGTGTCCTGGACTACTGGAAGAGCGTCGACGCCGACACCGGCAAGCGCATCGAGGAGGCCGTCAACGCCGGTCAGGACGAGAAGGCCCCGGCCCCCGGCCCCACCGACCGCGAGGGCGTCATCCCCGAGTCCAGCCGCAGCCACGCCCGGCCCGCCTGACGCGTCGCCTGACGCACCTGCTCCACCCGACGCCCCCGACCGCCAGCCGCGGCCGGGGGCGTCGTACGTCGTGGGGCGGCCGGGGCGGCTAGACGGGGAGCAGGAAGGCCGCCACCGCGACCAGGCCGACCACCACGATCACGGCGCGCAGCAGCGGCGGCGGGAGCCGCCGGCCGACCTTGGCGCCGATCTGGCCCCCGATCACCGACCCCACGGCGATCAGCCCGGCCGCCGACCAGTCGATGCTGCCCGCGGAGCTCGACGGCGCGAACGGCACGTCGACGAACGCGAGCAGCACGAACACCACGGCGGCGATGCCGTTGACGATCAGCGCCAGCACGTTCTTGCTCGCGTTGTGGCGCTGCATCGTGTCGGCGACGCCGATGCCCAGGATGGCCACCAGCAGCACGCCCTGGGCGGCCCCGAAGTAGCCGCCGTAGACGCCGGCGAGTCCGACCGCAGGCCACACCCACCAGGCGCCGTGCTCGGCGAGCCCGCCGCGACCGGCCGCCCGGGCCGCCACCCGGCGCTGCAGCCGCGGTCCGAGGACCACCAGCGCGCAGCCGAGCAGGATCAGCACCGGGACGATCGCGTCGAAGGCCGACGACGGCAGCCAGAGCAGCAGCAGCGCCCCGACGACGCCGCCGAGGAGCGAGGCCGAGCCCAGGACGACGAGGCGCCGTCGCTGGCCGCGCAGCTCGGCGCGGTAGCCGATGGCGCCGGACAGCGAGCCCGGGGCGAGACCGAGGGTGTTGGAGACGTTGGCCGTCACGGGGGGCACGCCGAAGGCGAGCAGCGTCGGGAACGTGATCAGCGTGCCGGAGCCGACGACGGTGTTGATCGTGCCGGCGGCGACCCCCGCGAGGAGGATCGCCGCCGATTCGAACGGGCCCACTAGGCCGGGGTCGACCCGTCCTCGGGCGGCAGGTCGGCCGGCGGGGCCGCACCGGGCGGGGTCGCGGCCGACGGGTCGGGGATCCCGGCGGCGGAGTCGAGCCCGCCGATCGAGCCGGGAGCCTGCCCCGGCGCCGTGCGGGCGGACTCCTCGGCGGCGCGGAGCGCCTCGCGGACGGCCTCGTCGGCGCTGCTGGTGTCGATGTCGGGGATCTCCACCTCGGTCGGGCCGGTGTCGACCCGGACCCGCGGCCCGCCGGTGTCCCTCGGGATGCCGCTCGCCTGGTTCATCGCCGACCCCAGGCCCTCGAGCGCCTTGGTGATCTCCGAGGGGACCACCCAGACCTTGTTGGCCGAGCCCTCGGCGATCTTGGGCATCATCTGGAGGTACTGGTAGGCGAGCAGCGCCTGGTCGGGCTGCCCGTCGTGGATGGCCTGGAAGACCGTCTGGATGGCCTGGCCCTCACCCTGTGCCTTGAGGATCGAGGACTCGCGCTCGGCCTGGGCCCGCAGGATCAGCGACTGCCGGTCGCCCTCCGCGGTGAGGATCGAGGCCTGCTTGCCGCCCTCGGCGGTGAGGATCGCGGACTGCCGCTGGCCCTCGGCGGTGAGGATCGCGGCCCGCTTGTCGCGGTCGGCGCGCATCTGCTTCTCCATCGAGTCCTTGATGGAGGCCGGCGGGTCGATCGCCTTGATCTCGACGCGCTTGACCTTGATGCCCCAGCGCCCGGTGGCGTCGTCGAGCACCTCGGACAGGCTGGTGTTGATCCGGTCGCGCGAGGTGAGGGTCTCCTCCAGCGTCATCCCACCCACGATGTTGCGGGTGGTGGTGATGGTCAGCTGCTCGACGCCCTGGATGTAGTTCACGATCTCGTACGTCGCGGCGACCGGGTCGGTCACGGTGAAGTAGATGACGGTGTCGATGTCGACCGAGAGGTTGTCCTCGGTGATCACCGAGACGGGCGGGAACGAGACCACCTGCTCGCGCAGGTCGATCTTGTAGCGCACCCGGTCGATGAACGGCACCAGCAGGCTCGGGCCCTCGGTGAGCGTGCGCTGGTACTTGCCCAGCCGCTCCACGATGCCGACCCGCGACTGCGGCACGATCTGGATGGACTTGGCCAGCAGCACCACCACGAACAGCAGCAGCACCACCAGCACGATCAGCAGTCCCATGGGACCCCCCTCATATCGCTTCCCGAGTTGTTGCGGACACCGTGACGTGGCTACGTCAGCGGCGGGTGGGAGCGCAGCACGTACGCCGTCGCCCCCTTGATCAGGACCACGTCGACCACGGCCCCGACCTCGATCTCGTCGTCCTCGTCGTAGGGCAGCGCCGTCCACTCCTCGCCCTCGACCTTGACCCGGCCGGGAGCGGCGGTGGAGAGCTGGCGCAGCACGGTGGCGCGACGCCCGATCAGCGTGTGGTGCCCGGTGACCAGCTTGGGCCCGGAGTGGATCTTGGCGATGACGTTGGGCCGGACCAGCCCGAGCAGCGCGACCGAGGTGACGAGCGCGAGCCCGAGCTGCAGCGCGAACGGGCCGCCGAGCAGGGCGGTGATGCCGCCGACGAGCGCTCCCCCGGCGAGCATCACCAGGAAGAGCTCGAGCCCGAGCATCTCCAGGCCGCCCAGGACCACGGCGAGGAGCATCCAGCTCTGCCAGGCGTTGTCCCGTAGCCAGTCCATGCCCGAACCCTAGCCGGGGACCGGACAGCCTCCTCGGGTCTCGCGCTCAGGCGCGGCGACCGGCCTTGCGACGGGCGGCCCAGCGCCCGTCCTCCTCGTGCACGGTCAGCGGCAGCCCGAAGGTGCGCGACAGCAGCTCCTCGGTGAGCACGTGCGGCAGCGGCCCGGCGGCCACCGCCCTCCCGTCGCGCAGCAGCAGCGCGTGGGTGAAGCCGGGCGGGATCTCCTCGACGTGGTGCGAGACCAGCACGGTCGCCGGGGAGTACTCGTCCATCGCCAGCACCGAGAGCGTCGAGACGAGGTCCTCACGGCCGCCCAGGTCCAGCCCGGCGGCCGGCTCGTCGAGCAGCAGCAGCTCGGGGTCGGTCATCAGCGCCCGCGCGATCTGCACCCGCTTGCGCTCGCCCTCCGAGAGCGTGCCGAAGGTGCGGTCGACCAGGCTCCCCGCACCGACCTCCACGAGCAGCTCCGCGGCCCGGGTGTGGTCGAGCTCGTCGTAGTGCTCGCGCCACCGACCCACCACGCCGTACGACGCGGACACGACCACGTCGCGCACCAGCTCGTGCCGCGGGATGCGGTCGGCCACGGCGGCGCTGGTCCAGCCGATGCGGGGGCGCAGCTCGAACAGGTCGACGGTGCCGACGACCTCGCCGAGGACGGCCAGCACGCCCGAGGTGGGGTGGATCTGGGCCGAGCACAGCTGCAGCAGCGTGGTCTTGCCGGCGCCGTTGGGTCCCAGGACGACCCAGCGCTCGTCCTCCTCCACCGCCCAGTCGAGGCCGTCGAGGAGCACGGACTGGCCGCGCCGGACGGTGACGTCGGCGAGCTCGAGGACGGCGTTCACGGGTGGTGACCTCACGCGGCGGGACGGGGGCGACGGACCTGCGTCAACCTACCGGGCGGCAGGGCCGTGGTCTCGACGGGCTCGGCCGACGCGGGCCTGGCGCAGGCTCCTACTGTGTCCCGGTGAGCTCGCTGCCCGTCTCCGCCGTGATGGCGACCTGGCTCGACGCCGTCCGCGCCGGCCACGTCGGTCCCGACGACCTCGCGGACGCCGTGCGCGGCGAGGACCCGCGCCACCTCGTGGTCGACCTGCCCGAGCGGGGGGTCACCGAGCTGGTCGAGCTGCCCGGGGCACTGCGCGGGCCGCTGTCCCTGGCCCTGCCCGTCCCCGGCGACCTCACCGGGCTGGGCGGTCCCCCGCCGCTCAACCACGCGGCGCTCGAGGCGGGCCAGGCCGTGCTGGCCGGCTCGGTCGCGCTGGTGCCCGAGCTCGACGCCCGCAGCGTGGTGTGGCGCGCCCACGCCGCGGCGCCGGCGCCGTACGTCGACGAGCGCGAGAGCGCCTCCGAGCTCCGGCTGGCCCTCGCCACGGTCACCCGGCGGCTGGTCGACCTCGACGTCGCCTCCTGGAGCCCCGAGGTGCCCGACCTGCTGATGAACCTGCGGCACCGGCCGGCGCTGCCGCTGCCGCCGGTCCTCGACCCGCGGCGCCGCGAGACCCTCGAGCGGGCCGCGCTGTGCCTCGACGTCGTCGAGGCCGCCCGCGCCGACGAGGGCGGCGCGCTGTCGACCCACGAGGTGGCGCGGCGCCGGGAGGCGCTGGCCGACCTCGAGCGCGCCGCCCGCCGGGCCGTGGTCGGCGCCTGCACCGGCCGTCACGACCGCTAGCCTCGGGCGCGTGCCGGACCAGCCCCCCGTCCCCGCCCGACCGGACCCCGACCCCACCGGCGCCGGGCAGACCCTGCTCGTGACGCTGACCGGGCGCGACCGTCCCGGCGTCACCTCCCTGGTCTTCGACACGCTCGCGGCCTTCTCGGTCGAGGTGCTCGACATCGAGCAGATCGTGCTGCGGCGCCGCCTGGTGCTGGGGCTCCTGGTGTCCTCGCCGCGGCAGTGGCAGGCGCTGCGCAGCGCGCTGGAGCAGGTGGCCGCCGACCTCGACATGGCGGTCGAGGTCGTCCGGGGGTCCGGCGACAACCGCCCGCGACCGGACGGTCGCAGCCACGTGACCGTGCTCGGCAGCCCGCTGCGGGCCGCGGCCGTCGCCGCCATCGCCGGCCGGGTGGCCGACACGGGCGCCAACATCGACCGGATCGAGCGGATGGCCCGCTACCCCATCACCGCCATCGACCTGCACGTCTCGGGCGTCGACCCCGACGAGCTGCGCGACCTGCTCGCCCGTGAGGCGGCGGTGCAGGGCGTGGACATCGCGGTGCAGCGCGCCGACCTGCTGCGCCGCGGCATGCGCCTGATCGTGATGGACGTCGACTCCACCCTGGTCCAGGGCGAGGTCATCGAGATGCTCGCCGCCAAGGCGGGCTGCGAGGACGAGGTCGCCCGCGTCACCGAGCAGGCGATGCGCGGCGAGCTCGACTTCGCCGCGAGCCTGCGCTCGCGCGTGGCGCTGCTGGAGGGCCTGAGGGCCACCGCCCTCGACGAGGTGTACGACGAGCTGCAGCTCACCCCCGGGGCGCGCACCACCGTCCGGGTGCTCAAGCGGCTCGGCTACCGCTTCGCCATCGTCAGCGGCGGCTTCTCGCAGCTCACCGACCGCCTCGCCGCCGACCTCGGCATCGACTTCGCGGTCGCCAACGAGCTCGAGGTCGTCGACGGCCGGCTCACCGGCCGCGTGGTGGGTCCCGTGGTCGACCGGGCCGGCAAGGCGGACGCGCTGCGCCGCTTCGCCGCCGAGGTCGGGGTGCCCGTGACCTCCACCGTGGCCATCGGCGACGGCGCCAACGACCTCGACATGCTCAACGCGGCCGGCCTGGGCATCGCCTTCAACGCCAAGCCGGTCGTCCAGGAGGCCGCGCAGGCCGCGGTCAACGTGCCCTACATGGACGCCGTGCTCTACCTGCTCGGCATCACCCGCGAGGAGGTCGTCGCCGCCGACGCCGCGGCCGGCTACACCACGCCCGAGCCGGAGCTCTGAGCGCGGCTCGGGGTCACTCCTCGCTCCGGCTCCCGCGGGCAGCGGCACAGACCCGGGCGCAGGCCGCCAGGTAGCGGCGCGCCGCCAGCCGCTGCGCCAGCCGCCCGGCCGGGCCGGCGGCCCGCAGCAGGCCCCACGCCGGGCGGGAGAACGCCCGCACCTCGGCGACCACGCCCTCCGCGGTGCGCTCGACCAGGAACAGCTCCTCGCCGCTCTCGGGGTGGCCGGGCAGGGTGCCGTAGGCGAAGCCGCGGCGGTCGGGCTCGTCCACGACGTACACGACCCGCGTCGGCGCCCGCAGCCGCAGCGGCCCGACGCCCGCGGTCAGCACCACCGTGACGCCCTCGACGGCCACCGGCGAGACCGAGACGGGGTCGAGGCCGAGCGCGCGCTGCATCCCGAAGCCCAGCACGAACGCGGCAGCGGCCTCGAGGTCGGCCTCGGTGCCACCGACGCGACGCCGCTCGCGCACCGCGCGGTAGCCCTCGGGCGGCGCACCGGGCTCGCGCGTGCCGCCCACCGGGGCGTAGGTGAAGGCCGGCTGCGACCCGGGTCCGGGCACGACGAGGGACATCGCTGCCTCAGCCCGCCGGAGCGTGGAAGTCGACGAGGCGGGCGCCGGCCGCGTCGAGCCCGGACCAGGCGACGGGGACCTGCAGCAGCGCCGCGGCGCCCGGGGGGAAGCCGTGGCTCAGCGCCACGAATGCCTCGACGTCGGGCTCGCCGTCCTCCAGCGCCTGCGCCAGCGAGGCGGCGGTGGGGTTGTGGCCGACGTACACCAGGGTCGTCACGTCGTCGGGCACCTGGCGCACGGTGTCGAGCACGGTGTCGGCCGAGGCGCTGTAGAGGTCGTCGCACGTCCGCGTCTCGGGCTCGCCGGGCAGCGAGGCGGACACGAGCTCCCAGGTCTCCCGCGTCCGGACGGCCGAGGAGACCAGCGCGAGGTCGGGGCGTACGCCGCTCCGGGCCAGCCACCCGCCCAGCTCGGTCGCGTCGCGGCGGCCCCGCTGGGTGAGCCGACGAGCGTGGTCCTGCTCGGCGAAGGACTCCGCGCGCCCGTGCCGGAGGACCACCAGGAGGCGCCGCCGGACCGCAGGATCGTCGGGGGAAGAGGGGGTCACCCCGTCAATCTTCCACCCCCTAGGCTGCCTGTCATGCCATTCGGTGCCACGCCCGCGCCGGGGTCACCCCGCGGCGACCTCGTCGTCATCGGCGGGGCCGAGGACAAGCTCGGCAAGCGCGCCGTCCTCGCCGACTTCGTGCGCCGCGCCGGTGGTGAGCAGGCCCGGATCGCGGTGGTCCCGACCGCCTCGTCGCTCGGCGACGAGATCGTGGAGGTGTACGCCGCGGTGTTCGCCAAGCTGGGTGCCGCCGAGGTCTACGGGGTCCGCCCGACCGACCGGACCGAGGCCTCGGACCCCGCCGTGGTGGGCGCCCTCGACCGTGCCACCGGGGTCTTCATGACCGGCGGCAACCAGCTCAAGCTCGGCACCGTCGTCGCGGGCACCCCGTTCGGCGACGCCCTGCACGCGGCCCACCACCGTGGCGTCACGGTGGGCGGGACCTCGGCGGGCGCCAGCATCCAGTCCTCCCACATGGTCGCCTTCGGGCCGGGCGGTGCCACCGCCAAGCAGCGGATGACCCAGGTCGCGGCCGGGCTCGGGCTGCTCGCGGACTGCGTCGTCGACCAGCACTTCGCGCAGCGCAACCGCTACGGCCGGCTGCTGATGATCGTCTCCCAGAGCCCGCAGCTGCTCGGCATCGGCGTCGACGAGGACACCGCGGCGGCCGTGACCACCGGCGAGGACGGCCGCCAGGTGCTCGAGGTGGTCGGCCGCGGCGTGGTGACCGTGCTCGACGGCCGCACCATGGTCACCGACGCCCACGCCGCCAAGGAGCACCGCCCGATCCTGGCCTCGGGCGTGGTGCTGCACGCCCTCCCCGCCGGCTCGCGGTTCGACCTGGCCGACCGCGTGCTGCTCCCGGCCCCCGCCGTGAGCGACCCCGCCGAGGCCGACGAGCTGGCCGTGGCCAACCGCGACCTGTCCAAGCTGGCGCGCGACATCGCCGCCGACGACGTCTCCCCCGCGGTCCTCCGCCGCCGGGTGGCCCGCCGCAGCAGAGGAGCCCGACCGTGACGCAGAGCCCCCAGGACCGGCGCGACGACCACTCCCCCGAGCCCCGCAGCGGCGTCCAGGTCACCGGCGGCGGGCGGCCCAGCCCCGACCTCGCCATCGTCGAGACCCGGGTCTACCGCGGCGCCAACGTCTGGTCCTACGACAAGGCGATCCACCTCGTGGTGGACCTCGGCGTGCTCGAGGAGTACCCCACCAACACCCTGCCCGGCTTCACCGAGCACCTGCTCGAGGCGCTCCCCGGCCTGCGCGAGCACTCCTGCTCGCGGGGTCGCCGCGGCGGCTTCGTGGAGCGCCTGCACGAGGGCACCTGGCTCGGCCACGTCGCCGAGCACTGCGCGCTGGCGCTCCAGCAGGTCGTCGGCCACGACATCCGGCGCGGCAAGACCCGCCAGGTCAAGGGCACGCCGGGTCACTACAACGTGGTGTTCGGCTACGTCGACGAGCAGGTCGGGCTGGCGGCCGCACGGCTCGCCGTACGCCTGGTGAACCACCTCGTCCGGGCCGACCCCTCGCTGGACTTCGAGGCCGAGCTCGACGCCTTCATCATCCGCGCCCAGCGCACCGCGTTCGGTCCCTCGACCCAGGCGATCCTCGACGAGGCGGTCTCGCGCGACATCCCCTGGATCCGGCTCAACTCGCACTCGCTGGTGCAGCTCGGCCAGGGCGTCCACGCCAAGCGGATCCGCGCCACGATGACCTCGGAGACCAGCTCGATCGCGGTCGACATCGCCTCCGACAAGGACCTCACCACCCGGCTGCTGGGCGCCGCGGGACTGCCCGTGCCCCGGCAGGAGTCGGTGCGTACGGCGGAGCAGGCGGTCGCCATGGCCCGCCGGATCGGCTTCCCCGTGGTCGTCAAGCCGCTCGACGGCAACCACGGTCGCGGGGTGTGCCTGGACCTGCAGTCCGACGACGACGTCCGTGAGGCCTTCGACGTCGCCCGGGCCCAGTCCCGCCGCGGCACCGTCATCGTGGAGTCGTTCGTCACCGGCAAGGACTACCGCTGCCTGATCATCGACGGCCGGATGGCCGCGATCGCCGAGCGGGTGCCCGCGTCGGTCACCGGTGACGGCACCAGCACGGTCCGCACGCTCGTCGACCTGACCAACGCCGACCCGCGCCGCGGCGTGGGCCACGAGAAGGTGCTGACCCGGATCAAGGTCGACGCCGCCGCCGAGGAGGTCCTCGCCGGCCAGGGCCACACCCTGGACTCCGTCCCGGCCGAGGGCGAGATGGTCAAGCTGGCGCTCACCGGCAACATGTCGACCGGCGGCATCTCCATCGACCGCACCTTCGAGGCCCACCCGGAGAACGTCGAGATCGCCGAGGAGGCGGCCCGGATGATCGGGCTCGACATCGCCGGCATCGACTTCATCTGCCCCGACATCACGCAGCCGGTGCGCGAGACCGGCGGCGCGATCTGCGAGGTCAACGCGGCGCCGGGCTTCCGGATGCACACCCACCCGACCATCGGCGAGCCGCAGTTCATCGCCAAGCCGGTCGTCGACATGCTGGTCCCGCCGGGCACGCCGAGCCGGATCCCGATCGTGGCCGTCACCGGCACCAACGGCAAGACCACGACGAGCCGGATGATCAGCCACATCTTCAAGGGCATGGGCCGCAAGGTCGGGATGACCTCCACCGACGGCGTCGTCATCGACGAGCGGCTGCTGATCCGCTCCGACGCCTCGGGCCCGCGCAGCGCCCGGATGGTGCTGCAGAACCCTCGCGTCGACTTCGCCGTCTTCGAGGTCGCCCGCGGCGGCATCCTGCGCGAGGGCCTGGGCTACGAGCGCAACGACGTCGCGGTGGTGCTCAACGTGCAGCCCGACCACCTCGGCCTGCGCGGCATCGACACCGTCGAGCAGCTCGCCGACGTCAAGGCCGTGCTCGTCGAGGCCGTCCCCCGCGACGGGCACGCCGTGCTCAACGCCGACGACCCGCTGGTGCGGGCGATGCGACGCCGCTGCTCGGGCCAGGTGGTGTGGTTCTCGATGGCCGAGCCGGGCTCGGAGGAGATCGACCTGATCGACGCGCACTGCCGCCGGGGCGGCAAGGCGCTGGTGCTCCAGCCCACCGAGCGCGGCGAGATGATCGTGGTGCGCCACGGCGCCCGCCAGATGCAGCTGGCCTTCACCCACCTGCTGCCCGCCACCTTCTCCGGCCGCGCCCGGATGAACGTCCAGAACACCCTGGCCGCCGCGGCCGCCGCCTTCGCCGCGGGCGCGCCGCTGCACGACATCCGCCAGGGGCTGCGGACGTTCTCGACCAGCTACTACCTCTCCCCCGGCCGCCTGAACGAGATCGAGGTCAACGGGGTCAACGTGATCGTCGACTACTGCCACAACGCCCCCGGCATGCGGGCGCTCGGCGACTTCGTCGACCGGCTCGGCGAGAGCCTCGACTCCGGTCACGAGCTCGGCAAGCCGTCGCGGATCGGCGTCATCGCCACCGCCGGCGACCGCCGCGACGAGGACATGCGCGAGCTCGGCGAGGTCGCGGCCCAGCACTTCGACGTCGTCGTGGTCCGCGAGGACAAGGCGCTGCGCCGACGCGAGCGCGGCGAGACCTCGGCGCTCGTGGCCGACGGCGTACGCCGCGCGATGGAGGCCGGCAGCCGCTGCAAGCAGCTCGAGGTGATCCTCGACGAGATCGAGGCCGTCCACCACGCGATGAGCCGCGCCAACTACGGCGACCTCGTCGTGGTCTGCGTCGACCAGCACCCGCTGGTGATGAGCGAGCTGGAGAACTGGTCGCCCCACGCCCAGGCCGGCGCCGGAGCCGGGTCGAGCGACGCCCCGGTCGCCGACCCCGACTGGACGCCGCCCGCCGACACCACGGCCTAGCCGGTCGGGGTCCCCTCGGCCGTCTTCGACGGGCCCGCCGCCCGGGTGGCAGAGCGCCGCGAGGTGCGGCCCACCGTGACGGTGTGGCCGCCGGCGGCCGGCGGCTCGGGCGCCGCCTCCGGTGCGGGTGCCTCCGCCGGCGCGGCGGCCGACTTCTTGGCCGCGGGCTTCTTGGCAGCGGCCTTCTTCGCCGGCGCCTTCTTGGCGGCGGCCTTCTTGGCGGGGGCCTTCTTGGCCGCCTTGCGGGCGGTCTTCCTCACCGGCGCGTCCTCGGCGACCTCGGCAGCCGGGTCGCCCGGGTCGTCGGAGGACTGCGCCGCGACCTCGGCCACCGGCGTGAGCGACGCGACCTCGGGGACCTCGGCCTGCTCCGGGGCCGCCTCGGGCACCTCGGGGGCGTCGACGACGCCCGGCGCCACGGCCGTCCCGGGCGCGGTGTCGGGAGCAGGCTCGGGGGTCGGGTCGGAAGCGGCCTCCTCGGACGGCCTGGTCCTGGGTCGGCTCCTGGGTCGGCTCGCTGCTGGCCTCGCCGCGTGAGCGGCGACCGGGGCCGCGGTTGGCCCGCCGGCGGCCCTTGAGCCGCACCATCAGCTGCTCGGTGCCGGCGGCGGTGGTGATGGTGCGGGTCTCGAGGAAGGGCTGCTCGCGGATCAGGTCGCTGAGCTTGCCGAAGCCGTGGGTGCGGGCGTCGAAGGAGGGATCGGTGCGGGTCAGCAGGGTGCCGAGCGAGCCGAGGGTGGTCCAGTCCTCGTCGTCGGAGTCGGCCTTGTTGAGGCTGCGCGACAGCACGCTCTGCAGCACCGCCGCCTGCTCGCGGGCGGCGGTGTCGCTGGCCTCGCGCGGCTCGGGGGTCTCGCCGCCTCCGCCCCCGCCACCGCCGCGGGAGGAGGACCGGCGGCTGCGCTGCGGCGCCGGCTCCTCCTCCTCGTCGTCGGAGCCGGCGGCACCGAGCACCTCGAGGAAGGTGAACTTGTCGCAGGCGTCACGGAAGGCGCGCGGCGTCTTGCTCGCCCCCACCCCGTAGACCGTCATGGCGGACTCCCGCAGGCGGGTCGCCAGGCGGGTGAAGTCGCTGTCGCTGGAGACGATGACGAAGCCGTCGAGGTTGCCGGCGTACAGCAGGTCCATCGCGTCGATGATGAGCGCGGAGTCGCTGGAGTTCTTGCCGGTCGTGTAGGCGAACTGCTGCATCGGGGAGATGGCGTGCTCGTGGAGCCGCTTCTTCCAGCCGTTGAGCTGGTCGGTCGTCCAGTCGCCGTAGGCGCGCTTGACGGTCAGCAGGCCGTAGCCCGCGAGCTCGGCGAACAGGTCGGTGGAGACCTTGGAGGAGACGTTGTCCGCGTCGATGAGCACGGCGAGGCGTCGTGAGTCGGTCATGACGGACAGTCTCCACCAAGCGGGCTCACGCCGGTGCCGCCGCCCGTCGTACGCGCTCGGCGAGCCGCTCGGCCGAGTCGGGCGCACCGCCCACCGAGGCCAGCCAGTCGTAGACCTCCTGGCGCTCCGCGTGGCACATCAGGCCCACCACGTCGGCGGGCCCGGCCTGCGCGACGAGGGCCTGGAGCGAGGCCAGCTCGGTGGGGTACGACGCCACGTCGGTCACCCCGACGCGCTCCGCGCCGGTGCGCAGCAGGGCGTCCATCTCGGCGACGGTGCGACCGCGGAGGTACCTCTCCTTGTGGCCGATCGCGACCACGTCGCTGTCGCGCGCGGCGATCTCGCCCAGCGCCTCGAGCAGCTCGTCGGTCCGGTCGCCCACCGCGCCGAGGCCGAGCAGCAGCCGGCCACCGGGTGCGCGGACCCCGCGCATGATCTCGACCATCGCCTCGAGCCCGGCCTCGTTGTGGGCGAGGTCCATCACCACGCACAGCTCGCCGCGATCGGTGGGGACGGTGAAGAAGTTCATCCGGCCGGGGTTGTGCTCGGCGTCGGGCCGGAACGACCGCAGCCCGGCGACCACGTGCTCGCGCGCGATGCCGGCGGCCAGGCCGGCGGACGCCGCGGCCAGGGCGTTCTCGACGTTGAAGCGGGACAGCCCGCCGAGCGTCATCGGCACGTCCACCAGCTCGACCAGCAGGTCGGAGGTGCGGCCCTCCAGCACGGTCACCCAGCCGTCGATGACGGTGGTGGCCCGACCGCCGGCGCCCAGCACCTCGCGCAGCGCCGGGGAGTCGGGGTCGCGGGAGAACAGCCACGGCTGCGCCTTGGTCACGCCGCGCATCGCCAGGGTCCGCGGGTCGTCGGCGTTGAGGACCGCCCAGCCGTCGCGGCGGGTGATGGAGGGGACCACGGCCTTGACCTCGGCGAGCTGGTCGACGGTGTCGATGCCCTGGAGCCCGAGGTGGTCGGCGGTCACGTTGGTCACGACCGAGACGTCGTTGCTGCTCACGCCGATGCCCTTGAGCAGGATCCCGCCCCGGGCGGTCTCGGTGACCGCGAAGTCCACCTCCGGCCGCGACAGCACCTGGCCGGCCCCCGAGGGTCCGGAGTAGTCGCCGGGCTCGACGAGCTCGCCGTCGACGTACACCCCGTCGGTGCTGGACCAGCCGACGTGGTGGCCCGCCTGGCGGGCGATGTGGGCGATCATGCGCGAGGTGGTGGTCTTGCCGTTGGTGCCGGTGACGGCCACGAGCGGCACCCGCGGGCGCACGGTGGTGGGGCCGGGACCGCGCGGCGTGCCGCGCACCACCGCGGCAGCGGCGGCGACGAGGTCCTCGAGCGGGTCGGTGCCGCCGAGCCCGTCCAGCACGGCGGCGACCTGCTCCCCCAGCGCCCGTGCCCGCGACCGGTCGCGCCAGGGGTACGCCACCACGAGCCGGTCGGCGTCGGCGGTCGCCCGGACGCGTACGCCGAGCCGCGTGGTGCCCGACTCGCGGGCGACCCGCCGCACCAGCGCCGTCACCACCCGGACCAGCGCCCGCTGCCGGAAGCCGCTCAACGGCTGCCCGGCTCGCACCGAGCGCAGCCCGAGGCGGGCGGCCAGGTCGCGCAGCGCGGCCTCGTCCAGGGCGGCGAGCGGGTGGACGTCGACGGTCAGCTTGACCGCCGCGCGGGGGAAGTACAGGTTGGGCCCCTCGAGGACCCGCAGCTCCACCAGGGCGAGGCCGGCGCCCAACGCCTCAGTCGTCCTCGAGCCGGAAGCCCACCTTCAGGCCCACCTGGAAGTGCTCGACCTGGCCGTCCTTGACGTGGCCGCGGACCTGGGTCATCTCGAACCAGTCGACGTGGCGCAGCGTGCGGGCGGCGCGCTCGACGCCGTTGCGGATCGCCTGGTCGATGCCCTCGGTGGAGGTGCCGACGATCTCGGTCACGCGGTAGGTGCGGTCGGACATCTGCGTCCTCCTGGGTGCTCGGCGGGGGCTCGGGGCCCGATGACCGCGTCAGTCTCGCACTGCGGCTGCCGCTCCGCCCGGAGGGGCTGGGAGCCCGACGTACGCTGGGAGGTGTGGCAGGAGCACGCAGCAACCGGCGCGGGACCGAGCCCGTCAGGATCACCACCGCACCACAGAGCCACCGTGACGACCTCGAACGTCGTCGCCGTCGCTACGTGATCTCGATGGTGATCCGGACCCTCTGCTTCGTCGGCGCCGCCGTCGTCGGCCCGGGGTGGGTGCGCTGGGTGCTGATCTTCGGCGCGGTGTTCCTGCCCTACGTCGCGGTCATCGTCGCCAACAGCGCCGCGCCCCGCACCGACGGCGCCGACCTCGTGCAGCCCGGGGGCGGCTACAAGGAGCTCGGATGAGCGACGGCGCCCCCGAGCCCACCGAGGTCTGCTCGGCCAAGGGCTGCCAGGCCCCCGCGACCCACGAGCTGCTGTGGAACAACCCCAAGCTCCACACCCCGGACCGCCGCAAGGTCTGGCTGGCCTGCGAGGAGCACCGCAGCACGCTGGGCGACTTCCTCGCCGCGCGGCAGTTCCTGCGCGACGTCGTCCCGCACGCCTGAGCAGGCGCGCCGGTGCCGGTGGCGCGCCGGGTGAGCGGAGGGTCGCTCAGCCGCCGATCGCGGACATCGGCCGGGTCGGCTGGAGGAACGTGGTGTCGTCGATGCCGTGGCCCGGCCGCTTGGTGACCATCGCCAGCCGCCACCGGTCGGCGATCTCGGCGTCGCTCGCCCCGCCGCGCAGCGCGGCCCGCAGGTCGGACTCCTCGCGGGCGAACAGGCAGTTGCGGACCTGGCCGTCGGCGGTGAGCCGGACCCGGTCGCAGTCGCCGCAGAACGGGCGGGTGACCGAGGCGATGACGCCCACGCGAGCCGGACCGCCGTCCACCATGAACGTCTCCGCCGGGGCGCTGCCGCGGTGGTCGGGGTCCGGGGTGAGCGTGAACGCGGTGGCCAGCGAGGCGAAGATCTCCTCCGCGGTCACCATGCCCTCGCGCGACCAGCTGTGCTGGGCGTCCAGCGGCATCTGCTCGATGATGCGCAGCTGGTAGCCCCGCTCCAGGCACCAGGCCAGCAGCTCGGGCGCCAGGTGGTCGTTGACGCCGCGCAGCAGCACGGCGTTGATCTTGATCGGGCCGATGCCGGCCGCGTCGGCGGCCTCGAGCCCGGCGACGACGTCGTGCAGCCGGTCGCGGCGGGTGATCTGCGCGAACACGTCGGCGCGGATGGTGTCGAGGCTGACGTTGACCCGGTCGAGCCCGGCCTCGGCCAGGGTGGCCGCGGTGCGCGCGAGGCCCAGGGCGTTGGTGGTGAGCGAGACCTCGGGGCGCGGGCGCAGCAGCGTCGTACGCCGGACGATGTCGCTCAGCCCCCGGCGCAGCAGCGGCTCGCCGCCGGTGAACCGCACCTCGCGGATGCCGAGGTCCTCCACGCCGATGCGGACCAGCCGCACCACCTCGTCGTCGCTCAGCGTCTGGTCGGTCGGCAGCCAGTCGAGGCCCTCGGCCGGCATGCAGTAGTTGCAGCGCAGGTTGCAGCGGTCGGTCAGGGAGACCCGCAGGTCGGTGGCGACCCGGCCGAACCCGTCGGCCAGGCCACCCGTCGGGGCCGGCTGGAGGTCGTGGAGGGCAGTCACCCGACCAGTCTAGGGACGGAACCCCGAACTACGCTCGTGGCGTGGGATTCCTGCTGACCAGACGCTGGGTGGTCCTCGGCGCTGTCGTCGTCGCCCTGGCCTACCTGGCCCTCCAGCTGGGGCAGTGGCAGTTCGGCCGTCTCGAGGACCGCAAGCAGGACAACCGCATCGTCACCACCAACCTGCGGGCCGCGCCGGTGCCGGTCCAGGACGTGCTCTCCACCCAGCAGCAGCCCCCCGCCGAGGCCGCCTGGCAGCGGGTCACCGCCCGCGGCACCTGGGACGACGCGAGCACGATCGTGCTGAAGTACCAGACCCGCGGCGGCAGCGCCGGGGTCGACGTGATCACCCCGCTGGTGACCGAGGACGGCACCGCGGTCCTGGTGGACCGTGGCTGGCTGGCGACCGACAACTCCGGCGGCACCCGACCCGACCTCCCCCCCGCCACCGAGGGCACCGTCACGGTGACCGGCTACGTCCGCCAGGACGCGCAGGGCGGGGCGACCGCGGTGGAGGACCTCAGCACCCGGGCGGTGTCCTCGAGTGCGGCCGCCGAGGTGGTGCCGCACCCGCTGTACCGCGGGTTCCTGGACCTCGCCGAGGAGAGCCCCGAGCCCGAGCAGCCGCTCGCCCTCACCGAGCTGCCGGACGCCGGGAGCAACGGGCCGCACTTCTTCTACGGTCTGCAGTGGTGGTTCTTCGGGGCGCTGGCGGTGTTCGGGTTCGGCTACCTCGCCTTCGACGAGGTGCGCCGGCGCCGACGCGGGTCACAGGCCCCGCAGCAGGCCGCCGTCCACCGGGAGCATCGTGCCGGTCACGAACGATGACACCGGGCTGAGCAGGAACGCCGCAGCCGCGGCGAACTCCTCGGGGCGGCCGTAGCGGCCCAGCGGGATCGAGGCCACCGCCCGTCGTCGTGCCGCCTCCGGGTCGCCGGTCGCGTCGTCCAGCTCGGCCACCCGGTCGGTCGAGATGCGGCCGGGGAGCAGGCCGTTGACCCGGACGTCGCGGGGTCCCAGCTCGCCGGCGAGGACCTTGGCGGCCATGGCCAGGCCGGGGCGCAGGCCGTTGGAGACCGCGAGGCCGGCCACCGGCTCGCGGACCGAGGTCGAGAGCACGAACACGATCGACGCCGGGCCGGTGACGGCCCGGGCCGTTGCGCGGGCCACGCGCAGCCCGCCCACGAAGATCGACTCGAACGCGTCGGTCCACACCCGGTCCTCGGTGTCCATCACCGAGCCGGGCGGCGGGCCCCCGACCGAGACGAGCGCGCCGTCGAGGCGGCCCCACCGCGCCAGCGCCGCCGCCACCAGGCGGTCGGCGGTGGCCGGGTCGGCGTTGTCGGCCACGACCGCCTCGGCGCGGTCCTCCCCCAGCGCGGCGACGGCGTCGCCCAGCGAGCTCTCGCTGCGGCCGGACAGCACCACGCGGGCGCCCTCGGCGACGAGCAGCTCGGCGCTCGCACGGCCCAGCCCCCGGGCGCCGCCGGTCACGAGGAGCACCCGGTCGGTCAGTCGCAGGTCCATGGCCCCACGCTAGCGACCGGCGCGAGCCTCGGGGCGCGGGTCGGACACGGCGTCAGCCGACCGTCTGCGGGGCGGGCCGCGGGGCGGGGGCGTCCTCGGAGAACTGGGTGCGGTGGAGGTCGGCGTACAGGCCACCGGCCGCCAGCAGCTCGGTGTGGGTGCCGCGCTGCACGATCCGGCCGTCCTCGACGACCAGGATCAGGTCGGCGTTGCGGACGGTGGAGAGCCGGTGTGCGATCACCAGGGAGGTGCGACCCTCGAGCGCGGAGTCCAACGCCTGCTGCACGGCGTGCTCGGACTCGGAGTCGAGGTGGGCGGTCGCCTCGTCGAGCACCACGATGGACGGCGCCTTGAGCAGCAGCCGCGCGATCGCCAGCCGCTGGCGCTCGCCGCCGGAGAGCCGGTAGCCGCGGTCGCCCACCACGGTGTCGAGGCCGTCGGGCATCGAGCGCACCAGCGCCGCGATGCGGGCCGCCTCCAGGGCCGCCCAGACCTCGTCGTCGGTGGCGTCGGGCTGCGCGTAGCGGAGGTTCTCCCGGATCGTGTCGTGGAACATGTGGGCGTCCTGGGTGACGTAGCCCACGGTGTCCTCCAGCGACTGCAGCGAGACGTCGCGGACGTCGCGGCCGCCCACCAGGACGGCACCGCTGGTCACGTCGTACAGCCGGGCGACGAGGTGGGTGATGGTCGTCTTGCCGGCCCCCGAGGGGCCCACCAGGGCGACCATCTGACCGGGCTCGGCGGTGAAGTCGACCTCGTGCAGCACCGGGCCGTTGTCGCGGCTCTCGGCCCGCGCCACGGTCTCGAGGCTGGCCAGCGAGACCTCCTCGGCCGTGGGGTAGGCGAACCCGACGTGGGAGAACTGCACCCGGCCGTGGTGGGGGTCGACGTCGACGGCGTCGTCCTTCTCGGCCACGGTGGAGGGCAGGTCGAGGACCTCGAAGACGCGGTCGAAGCTGACCAGCGCCGTCATCACGTCGACGCGGACGTTGGAGAGCCCCTGCATCGGGCCGAGCAGCCGCAGCAGCAGCGTCGCGAGGGCGGTCAGCGTGCCGACGGTGAGCGCCCCGCTCACCGCCAGCGAGCCGCCGATGCCGTAGACGAGCGCGGTGGCCAGGGCGGGCACGAGCATCATGAAGGCCATGAAGATGCGGGTGACCAGGGCGATCCGGATGCCGAGGTCGCGCACCACGCCGGCCTTCTCGGCGTAGCGGTCGTCCTCCTCGTCGCGACGCCCGAAGAGCTTGAGCAGCAGCGCCCCGCCGACGTTGAAGCGCTCGGTCATCATGTTGCCGAGGTCGGCGTTGCCGTCCATCTGACGGCGCGTCAGGCCGCTGATCTGGCGGCCGACCCAGCGCGAGGCGAGCAGCAGCAGCGGGAACAGCGCCAGGCACGCCAGCGTCACCTGCCAGCTCAGCGCGAACATCGTGATGCCGACGACCACGACGCTGATCGAGTTGGACACCACGCTGGACAGCGTCGAGGTGAAGGCGCGCTGCGCACCGACGACGTCGTTGTTGAGCCGGGAGACCAGCGCACCGGTCTGGGTGCGGGTGAAGAAGGCCAGGCTGAGGCGCTGCACGTGCGCGAAGACGCGGGTGCGCAGGTCGAAGATCAGGCTCTCGCCGATGCGCGAGGACAGGAACCCCGAGCCGACGCCCAGGATGGCGGAGAGCACGGACGTGGCGCCCATCGCCACCGCCAGCCACACCACGACCGAGACGTTGCCGGCCAGCACCCCGTCGTCGAGCAGGTGCTTGACCAGCAGCGGGTTGACCACGACCAGGGCGGCGTCGAGCACCACGAAGGTCAGGAAGCCGGCGATCAGGGCGCGGTGGGGCAGCGCGAACCCGACCACCCTGCGCACGGTGTCGCGCGTCAGGCGGTGGTCGACCACCGATCGGTCGCGCCGTGCCGACCCGAGCATCGCCCAGGGACTCATGCCGCTCATGGGGTCTCCTTCCCGGCCGCCCGGCTTCTCAGTCCCTCGCGGTGAGGGCCCGGAACCGGCGCAGCTGTGCCTGCCGCTCACGCAGGCGCTGGTCGTCGAGGGTGAGGCTGCCCGCCGACTGCAGCAGGGCCTTGGTCTCGCGGACCGCGCCGGCGTTGCTGGAGAGCAGTGCCTCGACCAGGTCGCCGGTGGTGGCCTCGAGGTCGGCGGCCGGGACCACCGCGGTGGCGATGCCGAGCGCGCGAGCCTCGTCGGCCCCCACGAACCTGGCCGTGGCGCAGATCTCCAGCGCCCGCGAGTACCCAACCAGCTCGACCAGGGGTTTTGTTCCCGCGAGGTCGGGCACCAGCCCGAGCGCCGGCTCCTTCATGCAGAACAGCGCGTCGTCGGCGACCACCCGCAGGTCGCAGGCCAGCGCGAGCTGGAACCCCGCCCCGATGGCGTGGCCGCGCACCTGCGCGACGGACACGAACCGAGGATCGGCCAGCCAGGTGAAGCCGCGCTGGTAGGCCTCGATCGTCTCCAGCACGTGGTCGTCGTCGCCGCCCATCAGGTCGTGCACGGAGTCCTCGCCCGGGATGCCGTCGGGACCCAGCAGCCGGGTGTCGATGCCGGCCGAGAACGTGGCGCCCTCGCCGCGCACCACGACCACCCGGACCTCGTCGGGCAGCGCGGCCCCGAGGTCGCCCAGGGCGCGCCACTGCCCCGGCGTCTGGCTGTTGCGACGCTGCGGCCGGTCGAGGGTGAGGGTCAGCACCGCGCCGTCGAGGTCGGCGCGCAGGCCCACCCCGCGCAACCGGTCGGCGTCGATCCAGGACGTGTCGGCTGGGGACATGGGGCCGAGGCTAGTGGCGCCCACCGACAGCGACGGTCGACGCCGCTCAGGCCAGCGAGACGAGGTCGGCGTAGTCGGGCGTCCAGAGGTCCTCGACGCCGTCGGGCAGGATCAGCACCCGGTCGGGCTCGAGGGCGTGCACGGCGCCCTCGTCGTGGGTGATGAGCACGATCGCCCCGGCGTACGTCCGGATCGCCGCCAGCACCTCCTCGCGCGAGGCGGGGTCCAGGTTGTTGGTGGGCTCGTCGAGCAGCAGCACGTTGGCGCTGGAGACGACCAGGATGGCCAGGGCCAGCCGGGTCTTCTCGCCGCCGGAGAGCACCCCGGCCGGCTTGGTGGCGTCGTCGCCGGAGAACAGGAACGACCCGAGCACCGAGCGCGCCTCGGTGTCGGTGAGCTGCTGCGCGGCGGACTGCAGGTTCTGGAGCACGGTGCGGTGGGTGTCCAGGGTCTCGTGCTCCTGGGCGTAGTAGCCGATCTTGAGACCGTGCCCGGGCACGACCCCTCCGGTGTCGGACTGGTCGACGCCGGCCAGGATCCGCATCAGGGTCGTCTTGCCGGCCCCGTTGAGGCCCAGCACCACGACCCGGCTGCCGCGGTCGACCGCGAGGTCGACGTCGGTGAAGACCTCCAGCGAGCCGTAGCTCTTCGACAGCTCCTTGGCCGTCAGCGGGGTCTTGCCGCACGGCGCGGGCTCGGGGAACTTGATCTTCGCGACGCGGTCGGCCTGGCGCTCGCCCTCCACGCCGGCCATCAGCTTCTCGGCGCGCTTGAGCATCGACTGGGCGGCCTGGGCCTTGGTGGCCTTGGCGCGCATCTTGTTGGCCTGGTCGGTGAGCGTCTTGGCCTTGCTCTCGGCGTTGGTCCGCTCCCGCTTGCGCCGCTTCTCGTCGGTCTCGCGCTGGGCGAGGTAGGCCTTCCAGCCGATGTTGTAGACGTCGATCACGGCTCGGTTGGCGTCGAGGTGCAGCACCTTGTTGACGCAGGCCTCGAGCAGGCCCACGTCGTGGGAGATCACGACCAGGCCGCCCTTGTGGTTGCGCAGGTAGTCGCGCAGCCACCCGATCGAGTCGGCGTCGAGGTGGTTGGTGGGCTCGTCGAGGAGCAGCGTCTCCGCCCCCGAGAACAGGATCCGCGCCAGCTCGACCCGGCGGCGCTGCCCACCGGAGAGGGTGCGCAGCGGCTGGTCCATCAGCCGGTCGGCGATGCCGATCGAGGAGGCGATCTGGGCCGCCTCGGCCTCGGCGGAGTAGCCGCCGGCGGCGTGCAGGGCAGCGTCGGCCTTCTCGTAGCGCCGCATCGCCCGGTCGCGGGTGGTGGCGTCGTCGCTGCCCATCTCGGCCTCGGCGGCGCGCAGGCGGCGTACGACCTCGTCCAGGCCGCGGGCCGAGAGGATCCGGTCGCGCGCGATCACCTCGGGGTCGCCGGTGCGGGGGTCCTGGGGCAGGTAGCCGATGGTGCCGTTGTTGGTGACCGTGCCGGCCGCAGGGAGCGCCTCGCCCGCCAGGATCTTGGTCATCGTCGTCTTGCCGGCGCCGTTGCGGCCGACCAGCCCGACCCGGTCGCCTGCGCCGATGCGGAAGTTGACGTCGCTCATGAGCAGGCGCGCACCGGCGCGCACCTCGAGCTGGGAGACAGTGATCACGACAGGCCTTCGTCGGGGGTGGCCACCGCGCGGGACGCCCCTGACGGGGTACTCACGGTGGAGCGCGGGCCGCAAGTCGGGCTGCGACACGACCGGTCCGCAGCCCTAGTCTACGAGCCACCCCGACCGAGCGGAGCACCCATGCGCTTCAACCCCAAGGCCCGCATCGACCAGAGCCAGGTGGAGGTACGCCGTGGCGGCGGCCGTGGCGGCGGCTTCGGCGGCGGCCTCGGCGGTGGTGGCGCCCGGCTGCCCGTCCCGACAGGCGGCAAGGGCGGCCTCGGGATCGGCGGCATCATCCTGATCGTGCTGCTCTACGTGCTCGTGCAGTGCGTCGGCGGCGTGGGCGGGGGCGGCGGAGGCGGCGGGACCGGCACGTCGGGCGCGACCGGCGAGCAGACGGCCAACGAGTGCCGGACCGGGGAGGACGCCAACACCTCCGACGCCTGCGCGATCGACCTGTTCACCACCTCGGTCCAGGACTACTGGGACCAGGCCTACCCCGACCAGACCGGCGAGGCCTACCAGCAGATCAAGACGGTGCGGTTCGAGGGATCCACGCAGTCCGGCTGCGGCCAGGCCAGCTCGGAGATGGGGCCCTTCTACTGCCCCAACGACCAGCTGGTCTACCTCGACACCACCTTCTTCGACGACATGCTCCGTGGCCGGCTCGGGGCGCAGGGCGGACCGTTCGCGATCGGCTACGTCATCGCCCACGAGTACGGCCACCACGTGGAGGACCTGCAGGGCGACCTCGGCCGGATCCGCACCCAGCAGGGCGCCGACAGCGACGCGGTGCGGGTGGAGCTGAAGGCCGACTGCCTGGCGGGCATGTGGGCCCGCAGCGCGACCCGGACGCAGGACCAGGACGGCCAGACGATCATCTCCGACCTGACCGACGACGACGTCCGGCGCGCGATCGACGCCGCCGAGGCGGTCGGCGACGACCGGATCCAGCAGCGCTCCGGCGGCAGGGTCGACACCGACTCCTTCACCCACGGCTCCGCGGCGCAGCGGGTGAAGTGGTTCAACATCGGGCTCGAGCAGGGCTCGCTCGAGGCGTGCGACACCTTCTCCGCCCGTCGGCTGTGACACGGCCCTCACGCCGGACCCGCGGGTAGCACCGTCCGGTAGGACGTCGACCGCGATCGCGATGCCCGCGTTCTGGTAGAGATAGCCGCACCGCACGCCCGTCACGGAGGTCTCCCCCATGTCCAGCTCCGCCCTGTCCGTCCCGCTGCACCAGCGTCGTCCGCTGGTGCTCGCGGACGTCGTCCCCGGCGCCCTGGCCCGGGACATCGCCCTGGTCCTCGGTGGCGCCGCCCTCACCGGGCTCGCGGCCCAGGTGGCGATCCCGGTCGCGGGCTCGCCCGTGCCGGTGACCGGCCAGACCTTCGCCGCCCTGGGAGTCGGCGCGGCGCTCGGGTGGCAGCGCGGCGCACTCGCGCTGATGGTCTACCTCCTCGCCGGCATGGCCGGGATGCCGTGGTACGCCGACGGCGGCTCCGGCGTGATGGCGCCCTCGCTCGGCTACGTGATCGGCTTCGTGCTCGCGGCCGGCGTCGTCGGCCTGCTGGCCAGCCGCGGCGGCGACCGCTCCCCCGGGCGCACCATCGCCACGATGGTCCTCGGCAACGCCGTGGTCTACGCGGTCGGCCTGCCCTACCTGGCCGCCTCGCTCGGCATCGGCCTCGGCGAGGCCTTCGACATCGGGATGCGCAACTACCTGCTCGGCGACGGCCTCAAGATCCTGCTGGCCGCGGGCTGCCTGCCGGTCGCGTGGCGCCTGGTGGACAAGCTCCACCGCTGAGCGGCCGCAACCGGGTCTCCATCCGGTAGTCCTTCGCCGGCCCCGTCACCTCCCAGGTCACCGACCAGGAGGCGGGCGTGCCGGTGACGACGCCCCGGTAGGTGTCAGGGCGGCAGTCGTGGACGACCTCCTCCCCGGGGGTCCAGGGGTGGAAGTCGCGGCCGTCCGCGAACACGACCCACCAGCCCCCGTCCCGGCGTACGACGCCCAGGGTGCGCCGCACCTCGACGGGTCCGTCGGGGCGGTGCCAGGTGCCGTGCTCCCGCCACCCGACGCGGTCCGGGGACTCCAGCACCAGCTCCAGGTGCCCCTCCACCCGACCGCCGGGACCGCCGCGACGGTCCTCGATGGTGCGGCTCAGCGCCCACGTGCCGACCAGGTCGCAGGGGTCGGCCAGCGGCTCCGAGGTCACCGCGCCACCCTAGGCCGCGGCCGGCCGCCGGGCCGGGGGGTCAGGGCAGCAGCGCCTCGAGCTGCGGGAACTGTCGCTCCACCGCCCGGAGGTACGGCGCGACGGCCGGGTGCCGGAACTTGCCGGCCAACGCCCCCTCGCCGCGTGCGGCCTGGGCCAGCGCCCACTCCGCCCGGCTCAGCACGGAGTACGCCGCGTGGACGCGCGCGGCGAGCGCGACCGCGTCGAGGTCGGTGCCCGGCCCGCCGTGCTCGGCGATCCCGGCGAGGAACGCCTCGAGCAGCACGTCGAACTCCTCGCGGCTCGACAGCGACCAGTAGCCCAGGTCGGCGCCGACCGGCCCCACCCCCAGGCACTGCCAGTCCACGGCCACCACGGCCCCACCCGCTCCGGTGGTGAGGAAGTTCGAGGGCACCGCGTCGCCGTGGACGCGCCCCTGCGGCCCGACGTCGACCCGGGCCAGCCAGTGGCCGCGGCGCTCCCAGAGCACCGCGGTCACGTCGGCCAGCGTGGTGCGGGCCAGCGTCCGCCACCCGCCCCGGGCCTCGACCAGCTCGAGGCGTCGTCGCAGCAGGTCGCGCGCGGCCCAGCGCGGTGCGTCGTACGCCGCTCCGGCGAAGCAGCCCAGCGCCCGGGCGACGTGCAGGCCGGTCGGCGGGTCCCCCACCGTCTCCGGGCTCCACACCGTGACGCCGTCGCCGTCCTCCTCGACCGGGCCGGGCCCGGCACGCACCAGCCCGGGTCCGTCGCCGAAGCCGGTCAGCGCGGCGTCGGCCTCGCGCCGCCAGTAGCCGGGGTGGGCGGGATCGAGGGCGAGGTGGGCGCCGACGTCGTCGGGCGCCGGGGGCTGCAGCCGCTTCACCACCCAGCTGCGGCCACCGGCGCGGGCGCGCCACAGGCCGGCGCTCGCCGGGCCGGCCGCACCGGGCAGCACCTCCCACGAGGGGTCCGGCTCCCACACGTCCGTCATCCTGGCAGCAGCCCCCCGCGATCGCCGTCGACCCGCCGGTCGCCCGCCACCTCACCGTCGTACGCCCAGGAGCGCCCCCGTGCCACAGCCCCGCCTCGTCCCCGTCCGCGAGCCGCGCCACCCCGACGGGGTCGTGCTGCTGCTCCACGGCGGGGCGGCCCGCCGGGACCGGGCCGAGGTCAGCCCCACGCAGCTCTCGGTGCTGCGGATGGTCCCGCTGGCGCGACGGGTCGCCCGGACCGGTCGGGTCGCGGGCGGGCGCGGCCTCGCCGTGCACCGGGTGCTCAACTCCACCCGCGGCTGGGACACCGACCACACTCCGGTCGACGACGCCCTCTGGGCGGTGGAGCAGGTCCGGGAGCGGCACGGCGACGTGCCGGTCTGCCTGGTGGGCCACTCGCTGGGCGGGCGGGCGGCGCTGCTCGCGGGCACCGCCGAGCCGGTCGTCGGCGTGGTCGCGCTGAACGCCTGGATCGCCCCCGGCGACCACGTCGCGCTGCCGGGCCGGCGCGTGCTGATGGTGCACGGCACCGCCGACCGCATCGCGGACCCCCGCCGGGCGCGCCGGTTGGGCCAGGAGGTGGCCGGCACCGCTGCGTCGTTCGGCTGGCTCGACGTGCAGGACGGCAAGCACGCGATGCTGCGGCGGGGTGGCGTCTTCGAGCACGCGGCCGCCGACTTCGCCGCCGCCACCCTGCTCGGGCGCTCCGTGGGCAGCCCGGTCGCCGAGCTGCTCGACGGGGTCGCCTCGCTCACCGTCTAGCCCGTTCCGACCCCTGCCGCAGCGGCCCCGGCTGTGCGATGCTGGCCAGCGGTCGAGTCCGCTCGGGCGCGGCCCCCCGGCCGCGAAGGACCCACCATGTCTGCTCCCGCCCAGCTGCAGAAGGGCCTCAAGCAGCGGCACCTGACCATGATCGCGATCGGCGGCGTGATCGGGGCCGGTCTGTTCGTCGGCTCCGGCGTCGTGATCAACCAGACCGGGCCCGCGGCGTTCGTGTCCTACCTCGTCACCGGCGTGCTGATCATCCTGGTGATGCGGATGCTCGGCGAGATGGCCACCGCCAACCCGTCGACGGGCTCGTTCTCCGACTACTCGCGCCGTGCCCTGGGTGGCTGGGCAGGCTTCTCGGTGGCGTGGCTGTACTGGTACTTCTGGGTGATCGTCGTCGGCTTCGAGGCCGTCGCCGGGGCCGAGATCCTCCGGTTCTGGATCGACGTGCCGCTGTGGCTGATGTCGCTGGTGCTGATGGTGCTGATGACCGCCACCAACCTGGTCTCGGTGGGCTCCTACGGCGAGTTCGAGTACTGGTTCGCGGGCATCAAGGTGGTCGCGATCATCGCCTTCCTCGTGCTCGGCACGCTGTTCGTCATCGGGCTGTGGCCGCAGAAGGACTTCGACGTCAGCCTGATGACCAGCCAGGGCGGCTTCGTCCCCAACGGCGTCGGGGCGATCTTCTCCAGCATCGTGGTCGTGGTGTTCTCCATGGTGGGTGCCGAGATCGCCACCGTCGCCGCCGCCGAGTCCGACGACCCGGAGCGCGCGATCGCCCGGGCCACCCAGTCGGTGATCCTGCGCGTCGCGACCTTCTTCGTCGGCTCGATGATCCTGCTGGTGCTGATCGTGCCCTGGGACGACAACGAGCTGGGCGCCTCGCCCTACGTCGCGGCGTTCCAGGAGATGGGCATCCCCTACGCCGACCACATCATGAACGCCGTGGTGCTGACCGCCGTGCTGTCCTGCCTGAACTCCGGGCTCTACACCGCCTCGCGGATGATCTTCGTGCTGGCGGCCCGCAAGGAGGCGCCGGAGGTGCTGGTCTCGACCAACCGGCGCGGCGTACCGGTCTGGGCGATCCTGTTCTCGACCGTGATCGGCTTCCTCAGCGTGATCGCGGCCTACATCTCCCCCGACACCGTGTTCCTGTTCCTGCTCAACTCCTCGGGCGCGGTGATCCTGTTCGTCTACCTGCTGATCGCGATCTCGCAGCTGGTGCTGCGCCGCCGCACCCCCGACGACGAGCTCGTGGTCCGGATGTGGCTGTTCCCGGTGCTCACCATCGTGGCCATCGGCGGGATCCTGGCGATCCTGGTGCAGATGGCGCTGACCGAGGACACCCGCTCGCAGCTGCTGCTGAGCCTGCTGTCGTGGGCCGTCGTGGTGGGGCTCTACCTGGTCACCCGGGCCCGCGGCGGCTCGGTCGGCCCCGACGAGCTCAGCGAGCAGCCGGCGACCAGCCAGGCCTAGTCCGGCGCGCGGGGTCGGGGTCAGCCGCGGTTGCGGACCGTCACGCGGACCGCCTGGGCGTCCGCCACGGCCTGCTCCAGCACCGCGCGGCGTGGGTCCGGCACCGCCAGCCACGGCCCCACCACCCTCACCCCGGCGAGCCGGCGGTCGGCCAGCACGGCGGCGACAGCGTCGTGGTCACCCCCGGTCACCAGCATCCGGACGTCGTCGAGCACCCGCACGGCGTGGTCGGCGGCCGCGTCGTACGCCGCCCGCGCCTGGTTGTCGCGGCGGCGGGCGAACCGCTGCTGGCTCTGGCCGCCGGCCTTGGTGCGGCCCTGCACGTGCCGGCTGCCGGTCTTGGAGGCGACCAGGCGGTCGCCCTCCAGCCGCGCCACCGCGAAGCCGCCCTTGCGCACCAGCAGCACGCCCCAGGAGGCCGGTGGCTCGCACGCCGCCGCCAGCGCCGCGGGGTCGGCCGGCCCGGCGTACGCCGCGTCGAGGGGCAGCCGGGCCACGAAGTCGGACCCGTCCTCGGCAGTGCCGGTGAGCGCACCGTCCACGACCGCGAGCCCGGTCGCGCCGTGGCGGCCGGTGAAGTTCTCGGTCCAGCGCGGCAGCCGGGCGGGCGGGACCAGGACCTCGCCGGCGGCCCCGCTCACGCCGCGGGCAGCCGCTGCGCCAGGAACGCGGCGGTGCGGTCCCACGCCCGCGCCGACGCATCGGGGTGGTGCAGGGGGAAGTCGGGGTTGTCGAAGGCGTGGTCGGCGCCCTCGTAGACCTCGAAGGTGACGTCGGCACCGTCGCCGAGCACCGAGCGCACGTGCTCGACCGTCTCCCGGGGGATGTAGGAGTCGGCCAGGCCGTAGTGGTGCAACGAGGGCGCGGTGACGAGGGGCGCGAGGTCCAGCAGCTCGGGCACGCTCGAGCCGTAGTAGCTCACCAGCACGTCCGGCGAGCCCAGCGCGGCCACGTTGAACGCCAGGCCACCGCCCAGGCAGAACCCCAGCACGCCCACCCCACCGGTCACCTCGGGCCGCTGCCGGAGCGCGTCGAGCGCGGTCCGGGAGTCACGCACGGCCGCCTCCCAGTCGAGGCGCCCGGCCAGGGCCATGGCCGTGTCCAGGGCCTCCGGCCCGTCGGGGACGGAGGCCTCCCCGAGCCGCCAGTAGAGCTCGGGCGCCAGCACGACGTACCCCAGGTCGGCCAGGTCCTGGGCGCGCGACTCGACGTAGCGGCTGATGCCGAAGATCTCCTGGAGCAGCACCAGGCCCGGACCCGTGCCCGCCTCGGGCAGCCACAGGTGGGCCGGCATCTCGCCGTCGGGGGTGGCGATGGTCGGCTGCGAGTGCGTCATGGGGCCAAACTAGCCCTCACGCCGCGCGGCGGTCCCGGCTCAGACGTTGAAGCCGAGGGCGCGCAGCTGCTCGCGGCCGTCCTCGGTGATCTTGTCCGGGCCCCACGGCGGCATCCAGACCCAGTTGATGGTCACGTCGGTGACGAGACCCTCCAGCGCCTGGTTGGTCTGGTCCTGGATGACGTCGGTCAGCGGGCAGGCCGCGGAGGTCAGCGTCATGTCGAGCACGGCGGCCGACGCGTCGTCGATGTGGACGTCGTAGACCAGGCCCAGGTCGACGACGTTGATGCCGAGCTCGGGGTCGACGACGTCCTTCATGGCCTCGACGACGTCGTCCTTGTGGACGGTCGTCGTGCCGGCGCCACCGGAGCCGGTGGCCTCGGGCACGTCGGGCAGGTCGCTGTGGTCGGCGGTCATGTCTTCTCCTCGGAGATGGTGGTCCGGTTCGTGCTCGGGGCGGACTCGGCCAGGATGGTCGAGGTCGCGTCCTTGAAGGCCATCCAGCCCAGCAGGGCGCACTTCACGCGCGCCGGGAACTTCGAGACGCCGGCGAAGGCGATGCCGTCCTCCAGCACCTCCTCGTCGGGCTCGATCGCTGCCGCGGGACTGCATCAGCTCCAGGAACGCCTGGTGCTTGCGCAGCGCCTCGTCGACCTGCTGGCCGATGACCAGGTCGGCCATCACGGACGCGGCCGCCTGGCTGATCGAGCAGCCCTCGGCGTCGTAGGACACGTCGGAGACGGTCTCGCTGCCGGGCGCGCCCTCCAGGTGCACCCGCAGCGTGATCTCGTCGCCGCACGTCGGGTTGACGTGGTGCACCTCGGACTCGAACGGGTCGCGCAGGCCCGCGTGGTGCGGGTTGCGGTAGTGGTCCAGGATGATCTCCTGGTAGAGGCTGTCGAGGTCCACGCTGCTCACGCCACCTTGAAGTACTTCTGCGTGGCGATGATTCCCTCGACGAAGGCGTCGACCTCGGCCGGTGTGGTGTAGAGGTACGACGAGGCGCGGGTCGAGCTCTGCACGCCGAACCGCTTGTGGGCGGGCTTGGCGCAGTGGTGACCGGCGCGCACGGCGATGCCGAAGCTGTCGAGCAGCTGCGAGACGTCGTGGGGGTGGACGCCGTCGACCTCGAAGGAGACCGCTCCCCCGCGCAGCGTCGGGTCCAGCGGGCCGAGCACGGTCACGCCCTTGATCGTGGCGAGCCCGTCGAGCAGGTAGCCGGTGATGGCCTGCTCGTGGCGGTGCACGTGGTCGAGACCGATCGCGCCGAGGTAGTCCACCGCCGCGCCGAGACCGACGGCCTCGACGATGGGCGGGGTGCCGGCCTCGAACTTGTGCGGGATCCCGGCGTACGTCGAGCGCTCCATGGTGACCGTCTCGATCATCTCGCCACCACCCAGGAAGGGCGGCAGCTGGTCGAGCAGCTCGCGCCGCCCCCAGAGCACGCCGATGCCGGTCGGCCCGGTCACCTTGTGGCCGGTGAACACGACGACGTCGGCCCCGGAGGCCTGCACGTCGACGGTCAGCTGCGGCGCCGCCTGGGAGGCGTCGACGACGACGATCGCGCCGACCTCGTGGGCGCGGCGGGCGATCTCGGCGACCGGGTTGATGGTGCCGAGCATGTTGGACACCCAGGTGAACGCGACGACCTTGGTGCGCTCGGTGATGAGCTCGTCGATGTTCGACAGGTCCAGCCGGCCGTCGTCGGTCAGCCCGAACCACCGCAGCTCCGCGCCGGTGCGCTGGGTGAGCAGCTGCCACGGCACGATGTTGGAGTGGTGCTCCATCTCGGTGATCACGACGCGGTCGCCCTCACCGACCTCGAGCGGCCCGCGGGCCCAGGCCAGGGTGTTGGCGACCAGGTTGAGCGCCTCGGAGGCGTTCTTGGTGAAGATCACCTCGTCGCGCGACGGCGCGTTCAGGAACGCCGCGACCTTGTCGCGCGCCGCCTCGAACGCCTCGGAGGACTCCGCGCCCAGCTGGTGCATGGCGCGGGCGACGTTGGCGTTGTGGCGCTCGAGGTGGTCGACCATCGCGTCGATGACGCACTGCGGCTTCTGCGAGGTGTTGGCGCTGTCGAGGTAGACCAGCGGCCGGTCGTCGGCCAGGCGCCGCGACAGGATCGGGAAGTCCTTGCGGATCACCTCGAGGTCGGGGAGCAGCCCCGGCAGGGCGCTCGTGCCGGTCGCGGTCATGCCTCAGGCCTTCGCCGTGACGTACTTGTCGTAGCCCTGCGCCTCGAGCTCGTCGGCGAGCTCGGGGCCGCCCTGCTCGACCATCCGGCCGTCGACGAAGACGTGCACGAAGTCGGGGGTGATGTAGCGCAGGATCCGGGTGTAGTGCGTGATCAGCAGCACGCCCTTGTCGCTGTTCTGCTTGAAGCGGTTCACGCCCTCGGAGACGATCTTCAGCGCGTCGATGTCGAGGCCCGAGTCGGTCTCGTCGAGCACCGCGACCTTGGGGTCGAGCAGCTCGAGCTGGACGATCTCGTGGCGCTTCTTCTCGCCGCCGGAGAAGCCCTCGTTGACCGAGCGCTGCGCGAAGGCGGGGTCCATCTTGACCTGCTCCATGGCCGCGTTGACGTCCTTGACCCAGGTGCGGAGCTTGGGGGCCTCGCCGTCCACGGCGGTCTTGGCGGTGCGCAGGAAGTTGGCCACGGACACGCCGGGCACCTCCACGGGGTACTGCATCGCCAGGAAGAGGCCCGCGCGGGCGCGCTCGTCGACGCTCATCGAGAGCACGTCGACGCCGTCGAGCGTCACCGAGCCCTGCGTGACGGTGTACTTCGGGTGGCCGGCGATGGAGTAGGCCAGGGTCGACTTGCCGGAGCCGTTGGGCCCCATGATCGCGTGGGTCTCACCGTCGCGGATGGTGAGGTCGACGCCCTTGAGGATCTGCTTGAAGCCGTCGGTGCCCCCGTCCTCGTCGGACGCGGCGACCGCGACGTGCAGGTCCTTGATCTCGAGCGTTGCCATGTCAGTTGTCTCCCAGAGTGGTGTCGGGGTCGATCAGGACGTCGTCGCCGTCGATGCGGACGGCGAAGACGGGGACGGGTTCGGTGGCCGGGAGGCCGGTGGGCTTGCCGGAGCGGAGGTCGAAGCGCGAGCCGTGCAGCCAGCACTCGATGGTGCAGTCCTCCACGTCGCCCTCGGAGAGCGCGACGGCGGCGTGGCTGCACTCGTCCTCGATGGCGAAGACCTCCTCGCCGTGGCGCACCACGGCGACGTCGGTCCCGTCCACCTCGACGCGCAGCGGCGTGTCGGGGGTGAGCTCGGCGAGGCTGCAGGCGCGCTGGAAGGTCACGGGGCCGCCACCGTGACGGCGCCGGTGATCTTGCCGACGTTCTTCTCCAGCTCGGCCTCGACGGTGCGCACGAGCTGCTCCTCGAGGTCGGGCACGCCGATCTTGCGGATCAGGTCGTGGAAGAAGCCGTGCACGACCAGGCGGCGCGCCTCGGACTCCTCGATCCCGCGCGAGCGGAGGTAGAACAGCTGGTTGTCGTCGAAGCGGCCGACGGCCGAGGCGTGCCCGGCACCCTCGATCTCGCCGGTCTCGATCTCCAGGTTGGGCACGGAGTCGGCCTGGCACCCGTCGGTGAGGACCAGGTTGCGGTTCTCCTCGTAGGTCTCGATGCCCTCGGCGACCTTGCGGATCAGCACGTTCCCGATCCACACGGCGTGCGCGCCCTGGCCCTGCAGCGCGCCCTTGTAGACGACGTTGCTGCGGGTGTGGGGAGCGTTGTGGTCGACGAAGAGCCGGTGCTCGATGTGCTGGCCGGCGTCGGCGAAGTAGAGGCCGAGCATCTCCACCGAGCCACCGGGGCCGGCGTACTCCGCGGTGGCGTCGTGGCGGACCACGTCGCCGCCGATGGAGACCGCGACGTGGCGCAGCGTGGCGTCACGCCCCACCTTGGCGTGCTGGGTGGAGTGGTGCACGGCGTCGTCGTCCCAGTCCTGCACGGTCACGACGGTGAGCTCGGCGCCGTCGCCGAGGAGGATCTCGACGTTCTCCACCAGCGTGGCGCTGCCGCGGAAGTGCAGCACCACGGTGGAGCGCGAGAACGCGCCCGCCCGCACCACGAGGTGGCCGGCAGTGGCGGTGTCGCCGCCGATGCCGGTCACGGTGACCGTGGTGGGCTGGTCGCTGACCGTCTCCTGCGGCACGTCGACGAGGTAGACCGACGTCGCGGCCTCCCAGGCCCGGGCGCTGATCCGGTCGGGCGGGACCAGGCCCGAGGTGCCGCGCACCTCGTGGTCCACGCCGACCGGTCCGGCACTCACGCCCGGGGCGGTCTCGGCCACCACCTCGACCTGCGCGCCGGTCAGCGGCGCCTCGGCGTGGATGCCCCGCAGCCGCTTCAGCGGCGTGAACCTCCACACCTCCTCGCGCCCCGTCGGGACGGCGTGGTCGGCGAGGTCGAACGACCCCTCCGGGTGGAGGTGCGAGAGGACCTTGTCGGTCATCTCCAGGGCGTCACGGACGCTCTCGGTTGCAACAGTCACAAGCTTCTTCCAGGTAGTTCGGTGGCAGCGGTGAGACCCCCGGGGGCCTCAACCATGACGAGGACGAGCGTCAGCGAGGACGAGCAGCCCCACCAGTCGGCTGGGCCGGCTACGCCGGCTCAGCCGACTGCACCCTCCATTTGGAGTTCGATCAGCCGGTTGAGCTCGAGGGCGTACTCCATGGGCAGCTCCTTGGCGATGGGCTCGACGAAGCCGCGCACGATCATCGCCATGGCCTCGTCCTCCTCCATGCCGCGCGACATCAGGTAGAAGAGCTGGTCGTCGGAGACCTTGGAGACGCTGGCCTCGTGCCCCATCGAGACGTCGTCCTCGCGGATGTCGACGTAGGGGTAGGTGTCGGAGCGGCTGATCTGGTCGACCAGGAGCGCGTCGCACAGGACGTTGCTCTTGGAGCCGTGGGCGCCCTCGTTGACCTGGATCAGGCCGCGGTAGGACGTCCGGCCGCCGCCACGCGCCACCGACTTGCTCAGGATCGAGCTGGAGGTGTTGGGCGCGGCGTGGACCATCTTGGCGCCGGCGTCCTGGTGCTGGCCCTCGCCGGCGAACGCGATCGAGAGCGTCTCGCCCTTGGCGTGCTCGCCCATCAGGTAGACGGCGGGGTACTTCATCGTCACCTTGGAGCCGATGTTGCCGTCGACCCACTCCATGGTGGCGCCGGCCTCGCAGGTCGCGCGCTTGGTCACCAGGTTGTAGACGTTGTTCGACCAGTTCTGGATGGTCGTGTAGCGCACCCGGGCGTTCTTCTTGACGATGATCTCGACCACGGCGGAGTGCAGCGAGTCCGAGGAGTAGATCGGCGCGGTGCAGCCCTCGACGTAGTGCACGTAGGAGCCCTCGTCGGCGATGATCAGCGTGCGCTCGAACTGGCCCATGTTCTCGGTGTTGATCCGGAAGTAGGCCTGCAGCGGGATCTCGACGTGGACGCCCTTGGGCACGTAGATGAACGAGCCACCGGACCACACCGCGGAGTTGAGCGCGGAGAACTTGTTGTCACCGACGGGGATGACGGTGCCGAAGTACTCCGCGAAGAGCTCGGGGTGCTCCTTGAGCGCGGTGTCGGTGTCCAGGAACAGCACGCCCTGGGCCTCGAGCTCCTCGTTGATCGCGTGGTAGACGACCTCGGACTCGTACTGCGCGGCGACACCGGAGACCAGACGGGCCTTCTCGGCCTCGGGGATGCCGAGCTTGTCGTAGGTGTTCTTGATGTCCTCGGGCAGGTCGTCCCAGGTCTGGGCCTGCTTCTCGGTGGACCGCACGAAGTACTTGATGTTGTCGAAGTCGATGCCGTTGAGGTCCGAGCCCCAGGTCGGCATCGGCTTGCGGCCGAAGAGCTTGAGGCCCTTCAGGCGCAGGTCGAGCATCCACTGCGGCTCGCTCTTGAGCGTGGAGATGTTGCGCACCACGTCCTCGTTGAGTCCACGGGTCGCGTTGGCGCCGACGTCGTTCTTGTCGGACCAGCCGAACTCGTAGCGGCCGATGCCCTTGAGCTCGGGGTTGAGCTCCTCGATGGACGTCATCTGACGATCTCCTTGCCTTGGGGAGCGGGGGTGGATCCGGTCGTGGTGCCGACGCCGGCGGCACCGGAGGTGCCGGGCGTCGCGGGGATGCAGGTGGTGCAGACGCCGTCGCCGTGGGCGATGGTCGCCAGTCGCTGGACGTGGCGCCCGAGCATGCGGCCGATGGCCTCGGTCTCGGCCTCGCACAGCTGCGGGAACTCGTGGGCCACGTGGGAGACGGGGCAGTGCTGCTGGCACAGCTGCTCCCCCACGGGCACCTCGCGGACCGCGGCGGCGTACCCGTCCTCGGACAGCACCCGCGCCAGCGCCTCGGTGGCCACCAGCTCGGGGTGCGCGTCGCTGAGGTCGGCGAAGCGTCGCTCGATCTGCGAGGCACGGCGCTCGGCGAAGGCGCGGACGGCCTGGTCGCCGCCGGTCTCGGCCAGGAAGCGCATCGCCTGCACGGCCAGGTCGTCGTAGGCCTGGTCGAAGCGGTCGCGGCCGGTCTCGGTGAGGGCGAACGCCTTCGCCGGGCGGCCACGGCCACGAGCGCCGACGTTGCGGGCCTCCCGCGACTCCAGGGTGCCCTCCTCGATCAGCAGGTCGAGGTGGCGGCGCACGGCGGCCGGGGTCAGCCCGAGCCGCTGGGCCAGCACGGCGGCGGTGGAGGGTCCGTTGTCCAGGATCGAGCGGGCGACGCGCTCACGCGTCGGCCGGTCGTGCCCCTCCACGACGCCGGTGGCGCCGGGTGCGGGGGTCTGGGTCGGGATTTCCACAACGCAAGTGTGCTCTTAATGGTGGGGGCCTTTCAAATAAGGCTCGCCTTACCAGGCCGGCACCGTCCCGGAACCTGGGAATCGGGTGTGGATCCCGGTCCGGTCGGGTAGACACGCCGCACCGGCGTCATCACCCACCGGTCGACGCGTCTCCTCCAGGACACGCAGCGGCCGGACACGGCGCCGGGATGACATCGTCTCCCGCTCGGCATCACACGTCGGGCGGGACAGGGAGAGGAAGCACCATGAGCACCGACGAGTACGCCCCCATCACCGCCGAGGACCTCGCCTCCGAGGGGGTGACGGCGCTTCCGGACAAGGAGGTCGTCTCGATCCTCGACCTCGCCGCCGACGTGGACCTCGCCATCGACGGCGCCGCGCCCATCGACCTCGCCGTCGCGCTGAACGCCAACGTGGCCGCGCCCATCGACGCCGCCGTGAGCGCCAACCTGCTCTCCGACGGCTCGACGTCCCAGGCGTTGGCCGACCAGGGCGTGCAGATCACGCAGACCATCGACGCCGACGCGTCCGCGACCGGGATCCAGGACAGCACCATCGACCAGTCCGACACCGTCACGCCCGGCACGACCGGGACGCCCGGCGCGGTCGACGACGCGACCGCCGGCCGCCCGACGCCGCGGACGCCGCCACCGCCGCTGCTGCCGGCCCCGTCGACGGCACCCAGGTGCTCGACTCCGCGGGCAACGTCGTCGGCGTGCTCGACGGTGCGACCGGCGACGTGGTCGACACCGCGGGCAACGTCGTGGGGTCGCTCGACCCGCTCACCGGCCAGGTGCTCGACGACGCCGGCAACCTCGTCGGCCAGGTGGGCGGGGTCGGCGACGGCGTCACCGACCCCCTGGACCAGCTCGACACCGGCGACCTGCTCGAGGGCGACCTGCTCAACGTGGACGTCAACGTCGACCTGGACGCCGACCTGGCGGCCCCGATCAACGGTGCGGTCGCGGCCAACGCCAACGTCGCGGCCCCGATCGACGCCTCGGTGGCGGCGAACATCCTCTCGGAGAACTCCGAGGCCACGGCCCTGGCCCAGCAGGACGCGATCATCACCCAGTCGGTCACCGGCTCGGCCGAGGCGACCTCGGAGCAGACCTCGGCCATCGACCAGGGCTCGACCGAGCCGACGGACACCGACACGGCCTCGGCCGACGGCACCGAGGCGGCGTCCGGCACCGCCGACCAGGGCACGAGCACCACCGCACCGTGACCGCGCTCGTCGACGCGCCGGCGCGCGCCGACGGCCTCCAGCTCCTCGGCACCATGGTGGGGTCCGGCTACCGGACCCCACCGGCGCTGGTCAGGCGCGGCGACGGCCAGACGCTCCAGCTCACCCCCCTGCTGTACGCCGTCCTCGACGCCATCGACGGGCACCGCAGCCCCGAGGAGGTGGCCGCACGCGTCCGGGAGGCGGTACGCCGCGAGGTGACGCCGGACGTCGTCGCCACGCTGGTCGACCAGCAGCTGCGACCGCTCGGCCTGCTCAAGCTGGCCGACGGGAGCGAACCCGCCCTGAAGCGGTCCGATCCCGCTGCTGGGCCTGAGGATGCGGTTCAAGGTCACCGACCCGGCGGCGACACGCAGGATCACCGACCCGTTCCGGTTCCTGTTCCGCCCGGGCGTGACGGCCGCGGTGGTGCTGGCGTTCCTGGCCGTCACCGGCTGGGTCTTCTTCCGGCACGGCCTGGCCCCGGCGGCGTACGACGCCTTCCAGCGTCCCCACCTGCTCCTGCTCGTGTTCGTGGTGACCGTGCTCTCGGGCGGGTTCCACGAGTTCGGCCACGCGGCCGCCGCCCGCTACGGCGGCGCCGTGCCGGGAGTCATCGGTGCCGGCATCTACCTGGTGTGGCCCGCCTTCTACACCGACGTGACCGACAGCTACCGGCTGCCGCGAGGCGGTCGGCTGCGCACCGACCTGGGCGGGCTCTACTTCAACGCGGTCGTGGTGGTGCTCACCTTCGTCGGCTGGTGGGCCACCGGCTGGGACGCCCTGCTCCTCCTCGTCGCGACGCAGGTCCTCCAGATGGTGCAGCAGCTGATGCCGCTGCTGCGCTTCGACGGCTACCACGTCCTCGCCGACCTCACCGGCGTCCCGGACCTCTACCAGCGCATCCGGCCCACGCTCCTGGGGCTGCTGCCCCACCGCTGGCGCGACGAGGAGAACCGCGTCCTGAAGCCCTGGGCCCGCGTCGTGATCACGGCCTGGGTGCTCGTCACCGTGCCGCTGATGGCCTTCATGCTGCTCACGCTCGTGAAGGTCTTCCCCCGGCTGGTCGGCTCCGCCTGGGCCGCGCTGGGCGAGGGCACCTCGGCCGTCAGCGGCGCCTGGGACCGGGGCGAGCCGATCGACGTCGCGGCGCAGGTGGTCCAGGTGCTGGCCGTGGTCCTCCCCGTCGTGGCCGGCGCGATGATCCTCGGTCGCCTCGTGCTGCGGTGGGGCACCGGTCTGGTGGCCTGGAGCCGCGGCTCGGTCACCCGCCGGGTCGCCGCCGTGGCGCTGGTGGCCACCGTGGCGGTCTTCCTGTCCTTCGCCTGGGCCCCGCGCCCGGGCGCCTACCGCCCCGTCGGACCCGACGAGAAGGGCCTGCTGACCGCGGCCCTGCCCGGCGCCGCGGCGGGCCCGGCCGTCGAGGCCGCCCCGGCCGCCTCGGCCTCGGTGACAGGTGCCGCCGCCGAGCGGCGCCTGTCCGGCTCCGACCCCCTGGCCGCGACCTTCGCGAAGGGCGAGCGGTTGCCCACCAGGGCGGAGCCGCGGCTCGCGATGGTGCTCGTCCCCACCGACGGGGCGGACGGCGCTGCGACCGGGGGCGACGGCGCCGAGGAGCCCTGGGTGTTCCCGTTCGACCGGCCGCTCCCGCCGTCCGAGGGCGACAACCAGGCCCTGGCCGTCAACACCCGCGACGACAGCGTCTCCTACGACGTCGCGTTCGCCCTGGTGTGGGCCGAGGGCGACGAGGTGCTGCAGGTCAACGAGGCCCGCGCGTACGCCTCGTGCTCCCGCTGCGTGACCGTCGCGGTGGCCTTCCAGGTCGTCCTGGTGATGGACGACGCGCGCGTCATCGTGCCGCAGAACCTCGCCGTCGCCGCCAACTACGACTGCTACCGCTGCATCACCGCTGCCATCGCCAACCAGCTGGTCCTCTCGGTGGGCAGCGAGCCGGGCGAGGAGCAGCTGCTCGCCCTCGGCGAGGTGTGGGGCCGGCTGATCGAGCTCGGCCGGACCATCACCTCCTACCCGCTCGCGGAGGTCGCGGCACGGCTCGAGGGCTTCAAGGCCGAGATCGTCGACATCCTCGGCAGCGCGCCGCCGGTCGCCGACGCGACCGCCGCCAGCACCGCCCCGTCGCCGTCGCCCGCCACCACCTCCACCTCCCCCAGCACCACGTCGTCGCCCGCCCCGGGTGCACCGGGGACCTCGTCGCCCTCCTCGCCCTACCTCGCCCACCGCCACCCCGACGGGCGGCACCACCGGGAAGCCGGCCCCCGCGCCGTCCCCCGCGGCGACGACCTCCCCGTCCACCGGGACCGCCCCCGACGGGACCGGGGCGGGTGCGGGGACCACCGGGTCCACGGCGACGCCGTGAGTCCGGACCACCTCACCGAGCCCCCACGTAGCCTCGAGGACATGGACACCCACGCGCTCCTCGTCGACCACGTCGGGCGCATCCACGAGCTCGTCGTGGACGTCGTCGAGGGCCTCGACCTCGAGACGGCCCACCGCCGCCCGCTGGACCGCGGCAACCCGATCGTGTGGCTGCTCTGGCACACCGCCCGGGTGCAGGACGACCACGTGGCCGGCCTCGCGGGCGACGAGCAGGCGTGGGTGGGCTGGGCGTCGCGGTTCGACCTGCCGCTCGACCTCGTGGACTTCGGCTACGGGCACGGCCCCGAGGAGGTCGATGCGGTGCGGGTCGACGACCTCGACCTGCTGGTGGCCTACCACGCCGCCGTCCACGAACGGACGCTGTCCTACCTGCGCCGCCTCGATCCCGCGACGGGCGCCGGGCCGCAGGAGCTCGACCGGGTCGTCGACGACGCCTGGGACCCGCCGGTCACGGCCGGTGTCCGGCTCGTCAGCGTGATCGGCGACTGCCTGCAGCACCTCGGCCAGGCGGCGTACGTCAAGGGTCTGCTCTGAACCTCGCGGCCCCGGTTCGTAGACTCCACCCCGTGCCCGACACCTCCTCCTCCGCTGCCGTGGAGGTCTCGGGACTGGTGATGCGGTACGCCGAGAAGACGGCCGTCGACCACCTCGACCTGCGCGTCGAGCGCGGCACCATCACCGCGGTGCTGGGCCCCAACGGTGCCGGCAAGACCACGACGCTGGAGACCTGCGAGGGCTACCGCGTCCCGCAGCAGGGCATCGTGCGGGTGCTCGGCCTGGACCCGCAGCGCGAGCGCCGGGCGCTCCTGCCCCGCATCGGCGTCATGCTCCAGGACGGCGGCGCCTGGTCCGGCGTACGCGCCATGGAGATGCTGCGGCACGTCTCCCGGCTGCACGCCCACCCGCTCGACGTCGACGCCCTGGCGGAGCGGCTCGGGCTCGAGGACTGCGGCCGCACCCCCTACCGGCGGCTCTCCGGCGGGCAGCAGCAGCGGCTCAAGCTCGCGCTCGCCCTGGTCGGGCGCCCCGAGCTGGTCTTCGTCGACGAGCCCACCGCGGGCATGGACCCCGCCGCCCGGCGTACGACGTGGGAGCTGCTGCGGCAGCTGCGCACCGACGGCGTCACCGTGGTGCTCACCACCCACCACATGGACGAGGCCGAGCGCCTCGCCGACCGGATCCACATCATCGACCGCGGTCGCGTCATCGCCGGCGGCACCCCGCTCGAGCTCACCCGCGGCGGCACCTCGACGATCCGCCTGGTGGTGACCAAGCCGTTCCCCGCCGGTGCCCCGGACTCGCTCCAGGCCTCGCTCGGCGGCCACCTCGAGGTCACCACGATCAGCGAGGTCAGCCTGCTCATCACCGGTCCCGCCGACAGCACCACGCTGGCGGTCGTGTCGGCCTGGTGCGAGCAGCAGGGGGTGCTGCCCGAGTCGCTCAACCTGGGCCAGCGCACCCTCGAGGACGTCTTCCTCGAGCTGACCGGACGGGGCCTGTCGTGACCGCGCTCGACCTGAGCCCCCGCCCCGGAGGCGCTCCGCTCGGCGCCCAGGTGCTCGCCCAGGCGGGCATGGAGACCCGGCTGCTGCTGCGCAACGGCGAGCAGCTGCTGCTGGCCGTGGTGATCCCGGTCGTGGTCCTCGTCGGGGCGGTCCTCGGGGCCGACCGGATCGGCCTGGACCTGTCGCGGCCCGCGGTCGACGAGTTCACCCCCGGCGTCCTGGCCCTGGCCGTGATGTCGACGTCGTTCACGTCGCTGGCCATCGCCACCGGCTTCGAGCGCCGCTACGGCGTCATCAAGCGGCTGGGGGCCTCGCCGCTCCCCCGCACCGGGCTGCTCCTCGGCAAGGTGCTGGCGCTGCTGCTCGTGCAGGCGGTCCAGGCGGTCGTGATCTCCGGAGTGGCCCTGGCGTTCGGCTGGCGGCCCGACCCGGCGCTGCCGGCGGCCCTGGTCAGCGCCGTGCTCGGCACCGCTGCCTTCGCCTCCCTCGGCCTGTTCGTGGCCGGGGTGCTCCGCGCGGAGGCCACCCTGGCCGCCGCCAACCTGGTCTACCTGCTGCTGCTGGCCGGCGGCGCCGTGGTGCTGCCGTCCTCGGCGTACGGCGCGGCCGGGGCGCTCACCCGGCTGCTGCCCTCGGGCGCCCTGGGCGACGCGCTGCGCAGCGCGCTCTGGACGGGCCAGGCAGCCTGGGGGGCGTGGCTGGTGCTGGCCGCCTGGGCCGTCGTCGGGGCGGCCCTGACCGCGAGGACCTTCAAGTGGGAGTAGGCGTGCACCTCCGCAGGCTCGGTGACCGCGACTGGCTGCGACGGCTCGGCTGGGCCAGCCTGGTCGCCAACATCGGCATCGTGGTGACCGGCGGCGCCGTCCGGCTGACCGCCAGCGGTCTGGGCTGTCCCACCTGGCCACGCTGCACCGACGAGTCGTTCCGGGCGCACGGCGAGCTGGGGCTGCACGGTGCCATCGAGTTCGGCAACCGGCTGCTGACCTTCGTGCTCGCCGCGATCGCGATCGCGACGCTGGTCAGCGCCTGGCAGTCGCGGCGACGCGTGCTGCGGGTCCTCGCGCTCGTGCTGGCGCTGGGCGTGCCCGGCCAGGCGGTCGTGGGCGGCATCACGGTGCTGACCGACCTCAACCCGTGGCTGGTCTCGGTGCACCTGCTGCTCTCGCTGGCGATGATCAGCGTGGCCGTGCTCTACCTGTGGCGCATCGACCGGGCCCGCCCCGAGCGCCGACCGGCACCGCGCGGGCTCGCCGCGCTGGCCTGGGCGACGTACGCCGTGTCGTGGGTGGTGCTCTACGTCGGGACCGTCGTCACCGGGTCCGGACCCCACGCGGGCGACATCGACGTGCCCCGCAACGGGCTCGACCCGCTGCAGCTCTCCCAGCTGCACGCCGACGTGGTGTTCCTCCTCGTCGGCCTGACGATCGGGCTGCTGCTGGCCCTCTCGGCCACCGGCGCCGGCCGCGGCCCGCGCCGCGCCGTGGCCTGGCTGCTGGGGGTGGAGCTCGCGCAGGGGCTGATCGGCTTCGTGCAGTACTTCACCGACCTGCCCGAGATCCTGGTCGGGATCCACCTGCTGGGCGCGGCCGTGATCGCGGCCGTGGTCACCTGGGCCCTGCTGAGCGTGCTGGAGGGCGACGCCCAGCACGCGTGATGCGCCCCCGGGCACGGCTCCGCTGTGGTTCGATGTGGCCGACCACGCCCGCCGACCGCCTCGTCGACCGGGCCCGCCGACCAGGAGGTGGCCCGTCATGGCTGCTCGCGCCGCCGCGCTCACGCTCGCCGCCGCCCTCCTGCTCACCGGGTGCGGGGCCGACGACCCGCCGGGCGCCGTCGAGTCCGTGCCCCCGCCCGCGCCGGCCGACCTGTGCGCCCTGGTGCCCGCGTCGGTCTCGCGCGGCCTGGAGAGCAGCTCGAGCAGCGACGACGGCGGCGACCCCCGCGCCGTGTGCTCGCTGCGCTCCACCTCCGGCGACCGCGTCCGGGCGGTGGTGACGTGGCTCCAGCTCGAGGACGAGAACCCCGCCGACGTGGTGCTGCGCAGCCAGTGCGCCGCGATCGACCGCAGCCGGCTCGACGAGCCGGCGGGCTTCGAGGTCGAGGGCGCCGCCCAGACCTGCGCCGGCACCCGGGAGACCGGCGGCGACGACGTGGCCAGCGTGGCGGTCCGCCGCGGCCGCGAGGTGCTGACCGTCCGTGTCGACAGCAGCGGCGGCACCCCCGCGCTCCGGCGGTCGCAGCAGCTCCTCGAGGGCGTGCTGGCCGAGCTCGACACGGGGCGCTAGCCACCCGCCCCAGCCGGCCAGGATCGGCCCGGACGCGCTAGCGGCGCAGCAGCGGGTCGAGCGCGACGGCCACGAACAGCAGCGAGAGATACATGTTGGACCAGTGGAACAGGCGCATCGGCCGGACCTCGGCGAGGTCGTCGCTGCGTCGGGCGCGGCGCCAGAGCAGGTGGGCCTCGACCAGGAAGACCGTGCCGAGCGCCACCGCCACGACCGGGTAGAGCAGCCCGGTGCCGGCGACCGGCCACAGCGCCAGCGAGACCGCGACGGTCACCCAGGAGTAGGCCACCACCTGGCGGGCCACCGCCTCGGCGTCGCGCCGCACGGGCAGCATCGGCACGTCGACGCGGGCGTAGTCCTCCCGGTAGCGCATCGCCAGCGCCCAGGTGTGCGGCGGCGTCCAGAAGAACACCACCAGGAACAGCACGACCGGCGTCCAGGCGAGCTCGCCGGTGACCGCGGTCCAGCCGATCAGGGTCGGGAAGCAGCCGGCGATCCCGCCCCAGACCACGTTCTGCGTCGTACGCCGCTTGAGCAGCATCGTGTAGCCGAAGAGGTAGAACGCGTTGGCCGCGAGCGCCAGCCCGGCCGAGAGCCAGTTGACGAGGAACCCGAGCACCAGCGTGGACACGACCATCAGCAGCAGCCCGAAGACCAGCGCCGAGCGGGGCGTGACGATGTGGCGCGGCAGCGCGCGACGCCGGGTGCGGCGCATCTGCTCGTCGATGTCGCGGTCGTAGACGCAGTTGAGCGAGTTGGCGGCGCCGGCCGACAGGGTGCCGCCGACCACGGTCGCGAGCACCAGGCCGAGCGGGGGCACGCCGCGCTCGGCGAAGAACATCACCGGCACCGTGGTGAGCAGCAGCAGCTCGATGACCCGGGGCTTGGTGAGGCCGACGTAGGCGCCGACGACGTCGCGCAGCGACGCCCGTCCCGAGGTGGGTCCGTCGACGGACACCTCGGAGTGCAGGGCGGTCACGTGGCCTCGCCTTCGGTGGACGTGCGGTCAGGGCGGCGTACGAGCGGGTCGTCACCGGTCGTGCTCGGACATGGGCGGGGCGTGGAGCAGGTGCCCCACGCGCGAACGGGTACCGGTGCGGCTGAGTCTATCGGTGCCACCCCCGGTGCCACGAACCCGTCGGGCGTGACCTGTGCCGTCCCCCAGCACTAGGCTCGACGGGCATCCACGCGACGAGAGGAACGCACACCGTGCCCACGAGCAAGAGCCTTGACTGGAACGAGCTGGACGACAAGGCGGTGGACACCGTCCGGGTCCTCGCCATGGACGCCGTGCAGAAGGTGGGCAACGGGCACCCCGGCACGGCGATGAGCCTCGCCCCCGCGGCGTACCTGCTGTTCCAGAAGGTGATGCGCCACGACCCGGCCGACCCCGACTGGATCTCGCGCGACCGGTTCGTGCTCTCCGCCGGCCACTCGAGCCTCACCCTCTACATCCAGCTGTTCCTCGGCGGGTGGGGCCTGGAGGTCGAGGACCTCAAGGCGCTGCGCACCTGGGACAGCAAGACCCCCGGCCACCCCGAGTACGGCCACACCGCCGGCGTCGAGACCACCACCGGTCCGCTGGGCCAGGGCGTCGGCAACGCCGTCGGCATGGCGATGGCCGCCCGCCGCCAGCGCGGCATGTTCGACCCCGAGGCCGCCGCGGGCGCCTCGCCGTTCGACCACCGCATCTACGCGATCTGCTCCGACGGCGACCTGGAGGAGGGCGTCAGCGCCGAGGCCTCCTCGATCGCCGGCACCCAGAAGCTGGGCAACCTGACGCTGATCTACGACGACAACGCGATCTCGATCGAGGACGACACCAACATCGCCTTCACCGAGAACGTCGCGCAGCGCTACGAGGCCTACGGCTGGCACGTGCAGACCGTCGACTGGACCAACGGCGGCACGGAGTACAAGGAGGACGTGCGCGCCCTCCACCGCGCCGTCGAGGAGGCCGAGAAGGTCACCGACCAGCCCAGCTTCATCGTGCTGAAGACCGTCATCGCCTGGCCCGCCCCGACGCTCCAGGGCACCGGCAAGGCCCACGGCTCCGCGCTGGGCGAGGAGGAGGTCCGCGCCACCAAGGAGATCCTCGGCTTCGACCCCGACCAGACCTTCGAGGTGCCGGCCGACGTGATCGCCCACACCCGCTCGCTGCGCGAGCGCGGCGTGACCCACGGCGCGGAGTTCGACGCGAAGTACCAGAAGTGGGCCGACAAGCACCCCGACCGGGCGGCGCTGCTGCACCGGATGAAGAGCCGCACCCTCCCCGACGGCTGGGACGCGAAGTTCCCCACCTTCGAGGCCGACCCCAAGGGCGTGGCCACCCGCAAGGCCTCCGGCGCGGTCATCCAGGCCATCGCCGCGGCGCTGCCGGAGTTCTGGGGCGGCTCGGCCGACCTCGCGGAGTCCAACAACACCACCATCGAGTCGGCCGCGTCCTTCATCCCCGAGGAGCGCGCCACCAAGATGTGGAAGGCCGACCCGTACGCCGGTCGCGTGCTCCACTTCGGCATCCGCGAGCACGGCATGGGCGCGATCATGAACGGCATCGCCGCGCACGGGGACACCCGCGTGTTCGGCGGCACCTTCCTGACCTTCTCCGACTACATGCGCGGAGCGGTCCGGCTGGCCTCGCTGATGCGGCTGCCGGTCACCTACGTGTGGACCCACGACTCGATCGGCCTCGGCGAGGACGGCCCCACCCACCAGCCGGTCGAGCACCTCGCCGCGCTGCGGGCGATCCCCGGCCTCGACGTCGTCCGCCCGGCCGACGCCAACGAGACCGCCGCCTGCTGGAAGGCCGTGATCGAGAACCACGACCGGCCCGCCGGCATCATCCTGACCCGGCAGAACGTGCCGACCTACCCGCGTGGCGAGGACGGCTACGCCGGGCTCGACGACGTGCGCAAGGGCGGCTACGTCCTGCTCGACGCCGAGGACGGCACCCCCGACGTGGTGCTGGTCGGCACCGGGTCCGAGGTGCAGCTGGCCGTCGAGGCCCGGAAGATCCTGGCCGAGAAGGGCGTTCAGGCCCGCGTGGTGTCCATGCCGTGCCGCGAGTGGTTCGACGAGCAGGAGCCGGCGTACCGCGAGACCGTGATCCCGCCGACCCTGAAGGCCCGCGTGGCCGTCGAGGCAGGCATCGCCATGGGCTGGCGCGAGGTCGTGGGCGACCACGGCCGGATCGTCTCGATCGAGCACTACGGCGCCTCGGCCGACTACCAGCGCCTCTACCGCGAGTTCGGCCTCACCGCTGAGGCGGTGGCCGCTGCGGCCGAGGACAGCATCCGGGTCGCCACCGGCTGAGCACCGGCCCGGGCGGCGCCGTCGCCCGGGCACCGTGCCCGCCCGCGGGCACGACCACGACCGACCGGGTCTCGTCCGAGGCCCCCACTGGGAGGAACCCACCATGACCGACCGTCTCAAGGACCTGTCCGACGCCGGAGTCTCCATCTGGCTCGACGACCTCTCGCGCGAGCTGATCGCCTCGGGCGAGCTCAAGCGCCTCATCGACGAGGACCACGTCGTCGGGGTCACCACCAACCCCTCGATCTTCGCCTCGGCGCTCGCCAAGGGCGAGAAGTACACCGACCAGGTGCGCGAGCTCGCCGGCCGGGGCGCCGACGTCGACAAGACCGTCTTCGCCCTCACCACCACCGACGTGCGGGACGCCTGCGACGTGCTCAAGCCGGTCTACGACGCCACCAACGGCGTCGACGGGCGCGTCTCCATCGAGGTCTCGCCGCTGATGGCGCACGACACCGACGCGACCTTCGCCTCCGCCAAGGAGCTGTGGGCCGAGGTCGACCGCGAGAACCTGCTGATCAAGATCCCCGCCACCACCGAGGGCGGCCCGGCGATCTCCGACACCCTCGGCGAGGGCATCAGCGTCAACGTCACCCTGATCTTCGGCCTGGAGCGCTACCGCTCCGTGATGGAGGCCTACGTCACCGGTCTGGAGAAGGCGAGGGCCAACGGCCACGACCTGTCGAAGATCCACTCGGTCGCGTCGTTCTTCGTCTCGCGCGTCGACACCGAGATCGACAACCGGATCGAGAAGTCCGGTGCCGACACCTCGCTCAAGGGCAAGGCGGGCGTGGCCAACGCCCGGCTCGCCTACCAGGCCTACGAGGAGTTCTTCACCGGCGAGCGCTGGGAGGCCCTCGAGGCCGAGGGCGCCCGCAAGCAGCGCCCGCTGTGGGCCTCGACCGGCGTCAAGGACCCCACCCTCCCCGACACGATGTACGTCGTGGAGCTGACGGTCGAGAACACCGTCAACACCATGCCGGGCAAGACCCTCGAGGCGACGCGCGACCACGCCGAGATCACCGGCGACCGGGTCCGTCCGTTCTACGACGACGCCCGCCAGGTGATGGACTCCCTCGCCGCGGCCGGTGTCGACTACGACGACGTCATCGCCACCATCGAGCGCGAGGGCGTCGAGAAGTTCGAGTCGGCCTGGAACGACCTGCTCGAGACCGTGCAGGGCCAGCTCGACGGGGTGGCCCAGGCGTGAGCACCACGCCCGGGGACGACGCAGGTGTCGGTCCTGTCGACCCGACGTCCACCCGGGCGTGGGCGCGGCTCCAAGAGCTCGCCGACGGCTTCTCCCCCGACCTGCGCGGCTGGTTCGAGTCCGACGCGGGCCGGGTGGAGCGGCTGACCCGCACCGCCGCCGACCTGCACGTCGACCTGTCCAAGGCGCTCGTCGACGCCGACGTCCTCGAGGCGCTGCTCGCGCTGGCCGAGGAGGTCGGCGTCACCCGGCGTCGCGACGCGATGCTGGCCGGTGAGCACGTCAACGTCACCGAGGACCGTGCCGTGCTGCACACCGCGCTGCGGCTGCCCGCCGACGCCCGCCTGGAGGTCGACGGCCAGGACGTCGTCCACGACGTCCACGAGGTGCTCGAGCGGGTGTACGCCTTCGCCCGCTCGGTCCGCGACGGCTCGTGGACCGGCGTCACCGGCGCGCGGATCCGCACGGTCGTCAACATCGGCATCGGCGGCTCCGACCTCGGTCCCGTGATGGCCTACGAGGCGCTCGCGGCGTACCGCCAGGACGGGCTGGAGTGCCGCTTCATCAGCAACATCGACCCGACCGACGCGGCCACCACGCTCGCCGGGCTCGACCCCGCCACGACGCTGTTCATCGTCTCCAGCAAGACCTTCGGGACCCTGGAGACGCTCACCAACGCGCGGCTGTGCAAGGCCTGGCTGCTCGACGGGCTCGGGGACGTCGACGCCGCCGAGGCGGTGGCCCGGCACTTCGTGGCCGTCTCCACCGCGCTGGACAAGGTCGCCGACTTCGGCATCGACCCCGCCAACGCGTTCGGCTTCTGGGACTGGGTCGGCGGGCGCTACTCGCTGGACTCCGCGATCGGCACCTCGCTGGTCGTGGCCGTCGGGCCGGAGCGGTTCACCGAGCTGCTCGGCGGCTTCCACGCCATGGACGAGCACTTCCGCTCGACCGAGCCGGCCGGCAACGTGCCGCTGCTGATGGGGCTGCTCAACGTCTGGTACACCAGCTTCCTCGGCGCCGAGAGCCACGCCGTGCTGCCCTACTCCCAGCTGCTGCACCGGTTCCCGGCGTACCTCCAGCAGCTGACGATGGAGTCCAACGGCAAGAGCGTGCGCTGGGACGGCTCCCCCGTCGCCACCGACACCGGCGAGATCTTCTGGGGCGAGCCCGGCACCAACGGCCAGCACGCCTTCTACCAGCTGATCCACCAGGGCACCCGGCTGGTGCCGGCCGACTTCATCGCGTTCGCCGACCCGGCGTACGCCCTGCGCGACGGTGACCAGGACGTCCACGAGCTGTTCCTGGCCAACTTCTTCGCCCAGACGCGGGCGCTGGCCTTCGGCAAGACCGCCGAGGAGGTCCGTGCGGAGGGCACCGACGAGGCCGTCGTGCCCGCCCGGGTGTTCACCGGCAACCGGCCGACCACCTCGATCATGGCCCCGGCCCTGACCCCGGCGGTGCTCGGCCAGCTGGTGGCGCTCTACGAGCACCTCACCTTCGTCCAGGGCGCGGTGTGGGGCATCGACTCCTTCGACCAGTGGGGCGTGGAGCTGGGCAAGAAGCTCGCCCAGGAGGTCGGTCCGGCCATCACCGGGGACACCGAGGCGCTAGGCGCCCAGGACGCCTCGACGCAGGCGCTGATCGCCTACTACCGCGAGCACCGCTCGCGGTGACCGGCGCCGCGGCACCCACCGGCTGGACCAACCCGCTCCGCGACCCCGCCGACCGGCGGCTGCCCCGCATCGCCGGCCCGTGCGGCATGGTGCTCTTCGGCGTCACCGGCGACCTCGCACGCAAGAAGGTGATGCCGGCGATCTACGACCTGGCCAACCGCGGGCTGCTGCCACCGGGGTTCAGCCTCGTCGGGTACGCCCGGCGGGACTGGGCCGACCAGGACTTCGCCCAGATCGTGCACGACTCGGTGCGCGAGCACTCCCGCACCGAGTTCCGCGAGGAGGTCTGGAAGCAGCTCGCCGAGGGCTTCCGCTTCGTGCAGGGCGACTTCGGCGACGACGTGCAGTTCGACGCGCTGCGCCGCACCATCGAGGAGCTCGACGTCTCCCGGGGCACCGGCGGCAACCACGCCTTCTACCTCTCGATCCCGCCGAAGTTCTTCGGCGACGTCATCGGCCAGCTGCAGGAGCACGGCCTGACCGAGGGCCCCGAGGGGTCGTGGCGCCGCGTCGTGGTCGAGAAGCCCTTCGGCCACGACCTCGCCTCGGCGCGCGAGCTCAACGCCGTCATCAACGAGGTGTTCCCGCCCGAGTCGGTCTTCCGGATCGACCACTACCTGGGCAAGGAGACGGTGCAGAACATCCTCGCGATGCGCTTCGCCAACAACCTCTTCGAGCCGATCTGGAACTCCCACTACGTCGACCACGTGCAGATCACCATGGCCGAGGGCATCGGCATCGGCGGTCGGGCCGGCTACTACGACGGCATCGGCGCCGCCCGCGACGTGATCCAGAACCACCTGCTCCAGCTCCTCGCGCTGGTGGCGATGGAGGAGCCGCTGTCCTTCGACGCCGCCAACCTGCGCGCCGAGAAGGAGAAGGTGCTGTCCTCGGTGGTGCTGCCCTCCCGCCTCGACCTGCACACCGCGCGAGGCCAGTACGCCGCGGGCTGGGCCGGCGGCGAGAAGGTGATCGGCTACCTCGACGAGGACGACATCGCCGCCACCTCCACCACCGAGACGTACGCCGCGATCCGCGTCGACGTCGAGACCCGCCGCTGGGCCGGGGTGCCGTTCTACCTGCGCCACGGCAAGCGCCTGGGCCGCCGGGTCACCGAGATCGCGGTCGTCCTCAAGCGCGCCCCCCACCTGCCGTTCACCGAGAACGCCACCGAGGACCTGACCCAGAACGCCATCGTGTTCCGGATCCAGCCCGACGAGGGAGCCACCATCCGGTTCGGCTCCAAGGTGCCGGGCGGGGCGATGGAGATCCGCGACGTCAACATGGACTTCGCCTACGGCGGCTCGTTCACCGAGTCCAGCCCGGAGGCCTACGAGCGGCTGATCCTCGACGTCCTGCTCGGCGACCCGCCGCTGTTCCCGCAGAACGCCGAGGTCGAGCTGAGCTGGAAGATCCTGGACCCCGTGATCGAGCACTGGGCCCGCAGGGACGCCGCCGCCGCCGGCTCCTCCGGGGCCGGCGTCGACCAGTACGCCCCCGGGCAGTGGGGTCCGGAGTCCGCCGACGCCATGCTGGCCCGCGACGGACGCACCTGGAGGCGGCCGTGAGGGAGCTGACCGGCACCAACGCCGCCGGCATCGCCGCCGCGCTCGTGCAGGCACGCACCAGCGCCGGGTCGCCCGCGATGGGCATGGTGATGACGCTCGTCGTCGTCGTCGACGAGGACCACGCCACCCAGGCCATGGAGTGCGCGCGCGAGGCCTCCCACGAGCACCCCGCCCGTGTGCTGGGCGTCATCCTGGGCGACGGCCGCGGCCACGGCCGGGTGGACGCCCAGGTCGGCACCGGCGCCGGGTGGAGCGGCGAGACGGCGCTGATCCGGCTGCACGGCGAGGTGGTCAAGCACCCTGAGTCCGTGGTGCTGCCGCTGCTGCTGCCCGACTCGCCGGTCGCGGTGTGGTGGCCGGTCGACGCGCCCCGCGACCCGGCGGCCGACCCGATCGGCGGGCTGGCGCAGCGCCGGATCACCGACGCGGCCGGCGCCACCAGGGCCCGCACCCGGGCCATCCACCACCAGGCCGCGGCGTACGCCCCGGGCAACACCGACCTCGCCTGGACCCGGCTGACCCCGTGGCGCGCGCTGCTCGCCGCGGCGCTCGACCAGCACCCCTCGAAGGTAGCCGCGGCCTCCGTCACCGCCGAGAAGGTCAGCCCCAGCGCCGACCTGCTCGTGGCCTGGCTGGGCGCGTGCCTGCGCGTCGAGGTCACCCGGCACACCTCGACCGGCCCCGGGCTGACCGAGGTCACCCTGACCACGCCCGAGGGCGAGGTCAGCGTGGCCCGGCCCGACGGGCTGCTGGCCCGGTTCCGCATCCCCGGCCAGCCCGACCGGCCCGTCGCGCTGAAGCGTCGTACCGTCCCCGAGCTGCTCGCCGAGGAGCTCCGTCGTCTCGACGAGGACGACACCTACGCCGCCGTCGCGCGGCACCTGACGAAGGACTCCTGATGACCGACGTGAAGCGCTACCCCGACGGCCCCGGACTGGTCTCGGCCGTGGCCGAGGCCTTCGTGGCCCGGCTCGCCGAGGTGCAGGCCGAGGGCCGGGTGCCCTCGGTGGCCCTCACCGGCGGCACCATCGCCGACGAGATCTACCGCGCCGTCGCGGCGCTCGACTCCTCGGCCGTGGACTGGAGGCGCGTCGACTTCTGGTGGGGCGACGAGCGCTACGTGCCGGCCGACTCCTCGGACCGCAACGACCGCGGGGTGGGGCGCGACCTGCTCGACGTCGTCGGCGTCGACGCGCTCCGGGTGCACGCGATGCCGGCCTCCGACGAGGCGCACGCCGACGTCCACGAGGCCGCGGCGGCGTACGGCGAGGAGGTGCGGTCGACGGGCGGCGGGACCTTCGACCTGGTGCTGCTCGGGCTCGGTCCCGACGGGCACGTCGCCTCCCTCTTCCCCGGCCACCCCCAGCTCGACGTCGACGACGAGGTCGCGCTGGGCGTCACCGACTCCCCCAAGCCGCCCCCGGAGCGGGTCACGCTGACCTTCTCCGCGCTCAACCGCGCCCGCGCGGTGTGGTTCCTGGTCAGCGGCGAGGGCAAGGCCGACGCCGTCGCCCGTGCCCTGGCGCCCGAGGGCTCGGTCCACGAGACCCCCGCCCGCGGCATCACCGCCGCGGACCGCACCTGGTGGCTGGACGAGCCGGCCGCCAGCGCCCTCTAGCTACCGGGCACTTCTGCTGAGCCTAGGCCGCCGACCGGGCAGTTGTGCAGAGCCTGGGTACGCCGACCGGGCAGTTGTGCTGAGCCAGGGCCGCAGTCGGCTGGTACGCCGACCGGGCAGTTGTGCTGAGCCTGGGTACGCCGACCGGGCAGTTGTGCGGCTGCGGTCACGCGGAGCGGCGCCCCGGAGACCACCGACGGTGCGTACGACGGGCGCGCTCGTGACCCTCCTGGAGCCGCGCGACCGGATCGGCCCCCGGGGCGTAGACGTCGTGCTTGGTGAACACCTCGATCGTCCAGTCGCGCTCCTCGGCCAGCCACGAGCGCCGCGCCACGTCGTGCGCACGGTCCTCGGGCGAGGTGTGGAACTCGTCGCCGTCGTACTCCGCACCGAAGCGGCAGACCGGGTCGCCGATGTCGACCAGGACGTACGACGACCCCGTCTCGACCAGCACCTGCGGCTCGGGCGTCGGCAGCAGCGCGTCGTACCACCACAGCCGCAGCGCCGACTCCCCCGGCGACTGCGCGCGGCCGTCGGCGAGCGGTGCGAGGGCCCGGAGCTGTCGTACGCCGCGGAAGCCACGGAACCGGTCGAGGTCGTCCAGCAGAGCCGTCGAGCGGTACGCCGGACCGCACGAACCCGTCGAGCGCCGCCAGGGCGTCGTACCGCCACAGCAGCCGGCCGAGGTCGAGCGCCGTGCGGTGGGCCGTCGTCACCCGGATGCCGTGCACGACCTCGACGTCGCGCGGCAGGAGCATCCTGCGGCGGCCGTCGACGCCCGGCCGGCGCACGTGGTTGTCGCCCGTGTCGACGACCTCCAGCGGCGGCGGCGTCCAGAGCGCCGACCGCGGCAGGACGTCGACGCCGTGCAGCCACGCCGCGGTCCGGCCGCACACCACCGCGGCGGGCGGGAGGACCAGACCGAGCGCGGTCGCGCGGAGCAGTAGGTCGTCAGGCGCCTGCGCCGCGGCGTACACCCCTCGCAGGAGCCGGCGGACCAGCCCCGCTGCCACGAGCCGCTGCAGCACGTGGCGGGAGACGCCGCGGCGCGCCGCTTCAGCCCCGGTGAAGGGTTGGTCGAGGGGCAGCGGGAAGGCCGCACCCAGGAAGCGTCGCTCGTCGTCCCACCAGTCGCTGCGCACCGGCGCAGGATGGCAAGAACTCGCGCTGCGCGCTCGCTCCGTCCACAGGCCCCCCGCACAACTGCCCGGTCGGCGCCTCTACGCTCCGCACAACTGCCCGGTCGGCGGTCTCCGGACCCAGCACAACTGCCCGGTCGGCGGTCCTGGACCGCGCACAACTGCCCGGTCGGCTAGAAGATCAGGTCGCCGGACTTGCGACGCTGACGCAGCGTGGACAGCGCCTCGTTGAGGATGTCCTTGGCCTCGGCGTCGGAGCGGCGCTCCTTCACGTAGGCGAGGTGCGTCTTGTAGGGCTCGTTCTTCAGCGCCGGGGGCGGGTTGGCCGAGTCCATGCTGGCGGGGAGCCCGCAGCGGGGGCAGTCCCAGGACTCCGGCACGACGGCCTCGATCGCGAAGGCGATGAGGGTCTGGTGGTCGCGGGAGCAGAAGTAGGTGATGTTCTGCCGCGGGGCGGCCTCGCCGCGCTCCGCCTCACCCATGGGTCCTGCACCGATGCGGCTACCCCGGATCGCGCTTCCTCCGCCTGCCACGCGTGTCTCCTTCGACGTCTCTGGTCAGTTGCTGGTCTTGAGCAGCAGCCCGAGCCCGACCACGCACGCGAACCACACCAGCAGCAGGCCGACGGTGATCCGGTCGAGGTTGCGCTCGGCGACCGAGGAGCCACCCAGGCCGCTCGACATGCCACCGCCGAACATGTCCGACATCCCGCCGCCGCGCCCCTTGTGGAGGAGGACGAGCAGGATCAGGAGCAGGCTCGTGATGACGAGCAAGACCTCGAAGACGATAACCACGGGGGCGACCTTAGCCGATGAGGCGCGCGGCTCAGAGGACCGGCATGTCGTAGAACCGGCAGACGCCGCCGAACTCGTCGGCCTGCAGGCTCGCACCGCCGACCAGGGCGCCGTCGACGTCGGTCTGCTGCATGATCCCGGCGATGTTGGCGGCCTTCACCGAACCGCCGTACAGCACGCGTACGCCGGCCGCGGCGGCCTCGCCGTGCACCTCGCCGATCCGCGCCCGGATCGCCCCGCACACCTCCTGGGCGTCGTCGGGGGTCGCGACCTCGCCGGTGCCGATGGCCCACACCGGCTCGTAGGCCACGACCAGGCCGGCCACGTCCTCGGCGGAGAACCCGGCCAGCGAGCCGTCGACCTGGGCGAGCGTGTGCTCGACCTGCCGGCCCGCCTGGCGTACGTCGAGCCCCTCGCCGACGCACACGATCGGGGTCATCCCGGCGGCGTGGGCCTTGCGGGCCTTGGCGTTGACCAGGGCGTCGTCCTCGCCGTGGTGCTCGCGGCGCTCGGAGTGCCCGACGACGACGTAGGAGCAGCCCAGCTTGGCGAGCATCGAGGCGGAGATCTCGCCGGTGTAGGCGCCGTCGTCGTGCACGGAGACGTCCTGGGCGCCGTAGCGCAGCTGCAGCCGGTCGCCGTCGACCATGGTCTGCACGCTGCGCAGGTCCGTGAACGGCGGCACCACGACGACCTCGACGCGGCCGTAGTCGTGCTTCTTGTCCGAGAGCGTCCAGGCGAGCTTCTGCACCAGGACGACGGCCTCCTGGTGGTTGAGGTTCATCTTCCAGTTGCCCGCCATCAGCGGCGTGCGGCCGCCGGTGGCGGGGGTCTTCGTGGCTGCCATGTCAGTCCTCCAGGACGGTGATGCCGGGGAGCTCCTTGCCCTCGAGGTACTCCAGGCTGGCCCCTCCCCCGGTCGAGATGTGCCCGAACGCGTCGTCGGCGAAGCCGAGGCGACGTACGGCCGCAGCGGAGTCGCCACCGCCGACCACCGAGAGGCCGTCGACCTCGGTGAGCGCCTGCGCGACGGCACGGGTGCCGCCGGCGAAGGCGTCGAACTCGAAGACGCCCATCGGCCCGTTCCAGAACACCGTGGTGGCGCCGGCGATCCGCTCGGCGAACGCGGCCGCCGAGTCGGGCCCGATGTCGAGGCCGATCTGGTCCGACGGGATGGCGTCGACCGCCACGGTGGTCGGCGGCGCGTCGGCCTTGAACTCCGGCGCGACCAGGACGTCGGTCGGCAGCACGATCTCCACGCCGGACTCCGCCGAGCGCCGGAGGTACTCGCGACAGACCTCGACCTGGTCCTGCTCGAGCAGGCTGTTGCCGATCTCGTGCCCCTCGGCGGCGAGGAAGGTGAACACCATCCCGCCCCCGATCAGCAGGGTGTCGGCCTTGCCGAGCAGGTTGTCGATGACCGCCAGCTTGTCGCTGACCTTGGACCCGCCGAGCACCACGACGTAGGGCCGCTGCGGGTCCCGGGTCAGGCGCTGGAGGACCTCGATCTCGGTGGCGACCAGGCCGCCCATGGCGTGCGGCAGCCGCTGCGCCACGTCGTACACGCTCGCCTGCTTGCGGTGCACCACGCCGAAGCCGTCGCTGACGAACGCGTCGGCCAGGGCCGCGAGCTCGTCGGCGAACGCGCCACGCTCGGTCTCGTCCTTGCTGGTCTCGCCGGCGTTGAACCGGACGTTCTCCAGCACCGCCACGTCGCCGTCGGCCAGGCCGTCGACGACCGCGCGGGCGGAGTCGCCCACGGTGTCCTCGGCGAAGGCCACCTCGCGGCCCAGCAGCTCGCCCAGGCGGGCGGCCACCGGCCGCAGCGAGTACGCCGCGTCGGGTGCGCCCTTCGGCCGGCCGAGGTGCGCCGTGACGACGACCCGGGCCCCTGCCTCGCTCAGCTCGCGGATCGTCGGGACGCTCGCACGGATGCGGCCGTCGTCGGTGATCTGGTCGCCGTCGAGCGGGACGTTGAGGTCGGAGCGGACCAGGACGCGCCGGCCGGCGACGTCGCCGAGCGTGGCGTACCGCCCCATCAGAGGCTGGCGCCGACGTGGGTGATGAGGTCGGCGAGGCGGTTGGAGTAGCCCCACTCGTTGTCGTACCAGCCGATGACCTTGACCTGGTTGCCGTTGACCTTGGTCAGCGGCGCGTCGAAGATGCACGACGCCGGGTCGGTGACGATGTCGGTCGAGACCAGCGGGTCGGTGGAGTAGCGCAGGTAGCGGCCGTCGGCGGCCTTCTCGATCGCCGCGTTGACCTCCTCGACCGAGGTCTCGCGACCCGCCTCGAAGGTCAGGTCGGTGGCCGAGCCGGTGGGCACCGGCACCCGCAGCGCGAAGCCGTCGAGCTTGCCCTTGAGCTCGGGCAGCACCAGGCCGATGGCCTTGGCGGCACCCGTGGAGGTCGGGACGATGTTGAGCGCGGCCGCGCGGGCGCGACGCGGGTCCTTGTGGATGTTGTCCTGCAGGTTCTGGTCGGCGGTGTAGGCGTGGATGGTGGTCATCAGGCCCTTGACGATCGTGAACTCGTCGTTGAGCGCCTTGGCCATCGGTGCCAGGCAGTTGGTCGTGCACGAGGCGTTGGAGATGACCGTGTGCTGCGCGGGGTCGTAGTCCTCGTGGTTGACGCCCATCACGACGGTGATGTCCTCGTTGGAGGCGGGCGCGGAGATGATGACCTTCTTGGCGCCGCCGTCGATGTGGGCGCGGGCCTTCGTGGCGTCGGTGAAGAAGCCCGTGGACTCGACCACGACGTCGACCCCGAGGTCGCCCCACTTCAGGTTGGCGGGGTCGCGCTCGGCGAACGCGGCGATCTCCTGGTCCCCGACCCGGATGGCGGTCTCGGTGGACGACACGTCGGCGTCGAGGCGACCGAGGATCGAGTCGAACTTGAGCAGGTGGGCGAGCGAGGTGTTGTCGGTCAGGTCGTTGACGCCGACGATCTCGATGTCGGCGCCCGAGGCGCGCACGGCGCGGAAGAAGTTGCGGCCGATCCGGCCGAAGCCGTTGATGCCTACACGAACAGTCACGGGGTGCACTCCTGGAGGGCTGGGTGATGTACGCCGCCGACCCTATCGGGGCGGCGCACCCTCCGGGAACGCGCGGCCGGGGTACCTACGGGTAACCCCGCGGGTGACCGCGGTCAGGCCTCCTCGGCCAGCATCTCCGGGGTCAGCGAGGACTCCGTGTCGGGGACGCCGAGGTCCTCCGCGCGCTTGTCGGCCATGGCGAGCAGGCGGCGGATCCGGCCCGCGATGGCGTCCTTGGTCAGCACCGGCTCGCTGAGCTGGCCGAGCTCCTCCAGGGAGGCCTGCTTGTGCTCGAGGCGCAGCCGGCCGGCCTGCGAGAGGTGGTCGGGGATCTCCTCGCCCAGGATCTCCAGGGCCCGCTCCACGCGGGCACCGGCGGCGACGGCGGCGCGGGCCGAGCGTCGCAGGTTGGCGTCGTCGAAGTTGGCCAGCCGGTTGGCGGTGGCGCGGACCTCGCGGCGCATCCGGCGCTCCTCCCACGCGAGCAGCGACTCGTGGGCGCCGAGGCGGGTGAGCAGCTGCCCGATGGCGTCGCCGTCGCGGATCACCACGCGGTCGACGCCACGGACCTCGCGGGCCTTGGCGGAGATGCCGAGGCGGCGGGCCGAGCCGACGAGCGCGAGCGCGGCCTCGGGACCGGGGCAGGTGACCTCCAGCGAGCTGGAGCGGCCGGGCTCGGTCAGCGACCCGTGGGCCAGGAAGGCGCCGCGCCACGCGGCGACGGCGTCGCAGCCGGCGCCGTTGACGACCACCGGCGGCAGCCCGCGGACAGGGCGGTTGCGCTGGTCGATCAGGCCGGCCTGGCGGGCGAGGGACTCGCCCTCGCGGGAGACCCGGACGATGTAGCGCGAGCCGCGACGGATGCCGGCGCCCTTGAGCAGCACCACCTCGGGCTGGTGGCCGAACACCTCGGCGATGTCGCGCCGCACCCGGCGGGCGGCCGCCCCGGTGTCGAGCTCGACCTCCACGACGATGCCGCCGTTGACGAGGTGCAGGGCGTCGGCGAAGCGGAGCATCGAGGAGACCTCGGCCTTGCGGCAGCAGGTCTTGGTCACCGTCGTGCTGGCCAGCTCTGCCTTCACCTGCGCCGTCATCGCCATGCGTGCACCCTAGTTCGCGTCGAAGACCGCTGCATACGCGGCGGCCAGTTTGCGGGCGTCGTGGACACCCGGCGTGTCGGAGGCTACGTCGTGGGTCGACACCTGTGCACCGAGGGCTGCGGCGACCCGCTCCAGACGGTCGCGGTCGCGGACCGCGCCGGGGTCGACGAGCACCGTGTGGACCCGCAGGTCAGGGGCGTGGCGGGCGAGGACGTCGAGGTGGTCGGCGAGGTCGTAGCCCCGCGTCTCGTCGGCGTGCGGCTCCAGGTTGGTGGCCACCACCACCCGGGCGGGGGTGGAGCACAGTGCGTCGCGCAGCCCGGGCACGAGCAGGTGCGGGACGACGCTGGAGAACCACGAGCCCGGACCGACGACGACCCAGTCGGCCTCGGCGATGGCCGTGACCGCCTCGGGGCAGGCCGCAGCGTCGCCGGGCACGAGGCTCACCGAGAGCACCTCACCGGGGGCGGTGGCGACGGCCACCTGGCCCCGGACGGTCACGACCTCGCCCGTCCCGACCTCGCCGGCCGTGCGCACCTCGGCGGTGATGTCGAGCGGCGTCAGCGCCATCGGCAGCACCCGGCCACGGGCGCCCAGGAGCCCGGCGACCCAGTCGAGGCCGTCGACGTGGTCGTGCAGCAGCTCCCAGAGGGTGACGATGAGCAGGTTGCCCATCGAGTGGCCGTCCATGTCGCCCTCGGAGTCGAACCGGTGCTGGAGCACCCGCGCCCAGGTCTGGCCCCAGCGGTCGTCGCCGCACAGCGCCGCGAGCGCCATCCGCAGGTCGCCGGGCGGAAGCACCCCGAACTCCTCGCGCAGCCGTCCCGAGCTGCCACCGTTGTCGGCCACCGTGACCACGGCGGTGAGGTCGGTGGTGAGCTGGCGCAGCGCGGTCAGCGAGGACGCGAGGCCGTGCCCGCCGCCCAGCGCGACCACGGCCGGTTCGGCGGCCACGTCACTCCCTGCCCAGGTCGCGGTGCACGGTGTCGGCCTCCAGGCCCTGGGCCCGGAGCCGCGCCGCGATCTCCTCCGACATCGCCACGCTGCGGTGCTTGCCGCCGGTGCAGCCGATCGCGACGGTCATGAACCGCTTGCCCTCCCGCAGGTAGCCGCGGCCCACGGTCTCGAGCACGGGCAGGTAGCGGTCCAGGAACTCCTGGGCGTCGTCGCGGTCCTTGACGTACGCCGCGACCGGCTCGTCGCGACCGGTCAGCGGCCGCAGCTCGGGCACCCAGAACGGGTTGGGGATGAAGCGCATGTCGGCGAGCAGGTCGGCGTCGACGGGGACGCCGTACTTGAAGCCGAAGCTGACCACGGTGACCCGGAGCCGGACGGTGTCGGGGGTGCCGAAGTCGCGGGCGACCCGGGCCTTGAGCTGGTGCACGTTGAGGCGGGTGGTGTCGACCACCAGGTCGGCCTCGCTGCGCAGGTCGGCCATCACCGCACGCTCGGCGACGATGCCGTCCAGCAGCCGGCCGCCGGCCTGGAGCGGGTGCGGGCGGCGGGCGGCCTCCTGGCGTCGCACCAGGATGTCGTCGTCGGCGTCGAGGTAGAGCAGCGTCGTACGCCGGGTCGGGAAGTCGTCGGCCAGCTGCTCGCGCAGCGCGTCGAAGAACACCCCGGCGCGGACGTCGACCACCGCCGCGACCGGCTGGGAGACCCCCTGCCGGGAGTCGACGAGTCGCACCACGTCGCCCACCAGCTCGGGCGGCAGGTTGTCGACCACGAAGTAGCCGAGGTCCTCCAGCTCCTTGGCGGCGGTGCTGCGACCGGCCCCGGTCATGCCGGTGACCACCACGAGCTCGCCCTGGTGCCCCCCGGGCTGCCCGGACTGCCCGGACTGCGTCGGCTGCGTCATCAGCTCTCCTCGATCTCGCCGGTGGCGGTGTTGACCCCGACCGAGCGCGGCGTCGCGGTGACGGCCTCGCTGATCGCCGTCGCGGTGCGGGTGCCGATGCCGGGCACCTGCGCGATCTCCGCCACCGTGGCGGTGCGGAGCTTCTTGAGCGACCCGAAGTGCTTGATGAGGGTCCTGCGCCGCACCTCGCCGAGGCCCGGGACGTCGTCGAGCAGGCTCTCGACCATCGTCTTGGACCGGCGCGAGCGGTGGTGGGAGATCGCGAACCGGTGGGCCTCGTCGCGGATCCGCTGGAGCAGGTAGAGGCCCTCGCTCGAGCGCGGCAGGATCACGGGGTCCGCCTCGCCGGGCACCCAGACCTCCTCGAGCCGCTTGGCCAGGCCGCACAGCGGCACGTCGTCGATGCCGAGCTCGTCGAGGGCCCGCTGCGCCGCGGCGACCTGCGGCGGGCCGCCGTCGACGACGACCAGCCCGGGCGTGTAGGCGAACTTGCGCGGCCGCCCCGTGTCCGGGTCGACCAGCATCGGCCCGGCGTCGGGGTCGACGGCGCCACCGGCGAGGTCGCCGTGCTCGATGCGCTCGTCGAGCAGCCGCCGGAAGCGGCGCGTGATCACCTCGTGCATCGAGGCCACGTCGTTCTGGCCGTCGACGCCGCGGATCACGAAGCGGCGGTACTCCCCCTTGCGGGCGAGGCCGTCCTCGAAGACCACCATCGAGGCGACCACCTCGGTGCCCTGGAGGTTGGAGACGTCGTAGCACTCGATCCGCAGCGGGGCGTCGGGCAGGTCGAGGGCCAGCTGGATCTCCTCCAGCGCCTTGTTGCGCACGGTCAGGTCGCTCGCGCGCTTGGTCTTGTGCAGCATCAGCGACTGCTTGGCGTTCTGGGCCACGGTCTCCTGGAGGGTCCGCTTGTCGCCGCGCTGCGGCACCCGGATCCGGACCTTGCTGCCCCGGGTCTCGCCGAGCAGCTGTTCGAAGGTGTCGACGTCCTCGGGCAGCGCCGGGACGAGCACCTCGCGCGGGATGGCGTCGCCCTCCTCGCCGGCGTACAGCTGGAGCAGGAACTCCCCCACCAGGCCGGCGGTGTCGAGGTCCTCCACCCGGTCCGCGACCCAGCCCCGCTGGCCGCGGATCCGGCCGGAGCGGACGTGGAAGATCTGCACCGCGACCTCGAGCGGGTCCTCGGCCAGCGCGATCACGTCGGCGTCGGTGCCGTCGCCGAACACGACCGCCTGCTTCTCCAGGGCCTTGGTCAGCGCCCCGAGGTCGTCGCGCAGCCGGGCGGCGCGCTCGTAGTCCTGCTCGGCCGACGCGGCGTACATCTGGGTCTGCACGCGCTTGACGAAGGCGTCGGTGCGCCCGCCGATGAAGTCGGCCAGGTCCTCGGCGATGCCCCGGTGCTCGTCGGCGTCGACGCGGCCCACGCAGGGGGCGGAGCACTTGTCGATGTAGCCCAGCAGGCACGGCCGGCCGATCTGCTCGGACCGCTTGAAGACGCCGTTGCTGCACGAGCGCATCGGGAACACCCGCAGCAGCAGGTCGACGGTCTCGCGGATGGCCCAGGCGTGGCTGTAGGGCCCGAAGTACTTCACGCCCTTGCGCTTGGCCCCGCGGCCCACCATGACGCGGGGGAACTCCTCGTTCATGGTGATCGCGAGCCACGGGTAGGACTTGTCGTCGCGGTACTTGACGTTGAAGCGCGGGTCGAACTCCTTGATCCAGGAGTACTCCAGCTGCAGGGCCTCGACCTCGGTCGCCACCACGGTCCACTCCACCGAGGCAGCGGTCGTCACCATCGTGGCGGTGCGCGGGTGGAGGGCGGTGATGTCCTGGAAGTACGACGACAGCCGGGCGCGCAGGCTCTTGGCCTTGCCGACGTAGACGACGCGGCCGTCCTTGTCGCGGAAGCGGTAGACCCCCGGCTGGGTCGGGATCGACCCCGTGCGGGGTCGGTAGGTCGACGGGTGGGCCACCCTCCAACCCTACGAGCCACCACCGACGGTCCGGGTGGGCCTAGGGTGGGGTCGTGCCCGAGCTGACCGACGCGAGCGTCCAGACCATTGTCGTGGGCTACCTGCCCTCTCCCGAGGGCCTCGCTGCCCTCGCCCGGGCGGAGGCCTGGGCGACGTCGTCGGGCGCCCGGCTGGTGGTGGTGAACACCGGCCACTACGGCAACTACAACCACCCGCACTTCGCCCCGGCGCAGGAGCTCGACGCGATCGGCGCCCGGCTCGCCGAGCTGGGCGTGCCCCACGAGGTCGAGCAGCCGACGGACGGCGTCTCCGCGGCCGAGGCGATCCTGGCCGCGGCCACCCGCTTCCAGGCCGACGTGGTGATCATCGGCCTGCGGCGGCGTACCCAGGTCGGCAAGATGATCACCGGCAGCACGGCCCAGGAGGTCCTCTTCGAGGCTCCGTGCCCGGTGCTGACGGTCAAGCCCAGCGCCTGACCCCACGGGGCGGGCTCAGCTGACGCTGATGTCCTCGCCCTCGACCTTGACCGTCATCTCCGACAGCGGCTGGTCGGCGGGCCCGTCGATGACGGAGCCGTCGGTGATCGAGAACCTGCTGCCGTGGCAGGAGCAGTCGATCTCGTCGCCCTTGATCGAGGTGACCAGGCACTGCTGGTGGGGGCAGACGGCGGTGAACGCCTTGAACTCGCCCTCGGACGGCTGGGTCACCACGACCTTCTCGCCGGCCAGGATGACGCCGCCGCCGACCGGGACCTCGCTGGTCGTGGTGATCGGGCCGGTGCTGGTGGTCGAGCCGCCCGAGGAGTCCTCCGAGCCGCTCGAGGACGAGTCCGACCCGGAGCCGCAGGCCGCCACCAGGGGCACCCCGACGCCGACGCCGAGGACCCCGCCGATGAGCGCGCGGCGGGAGGCGGGGGCGGAACGCGGGGTCGGCCGAGCGGTCTCGACCGGCTGCTCCGGCGTACGAGTGTCGGTCGGGTGCTGGTGCGTCATCAGGTCCTCCGGAGGTGGGGGCGGGTCCCGTTCGCCCAAGATACGGACGGGACCATGGTGCCCCGGCCGGCTGTGCGCCCGCTGTGAGGCGGCCGGGAGACCCGTCAGCGGGTGAGCAGCGGCTTGAGGTACTCGCCGGTGAAGCTGTCGGGGTGCTCGGCCACCTGCTCGGGCGTGCCGGTCACCACGACCTGCCCGCCGCGGTTGCCGCCGGCGGGGCCCATGTCGATGATCCAGTCAGAGGTCTTGATCACGTCGAGGTTGTGCTCGATCACCAGGACGGTGTTGCCCTTGTCGACCAGGCTGGAGAGCACGCCCAGGAGCTTGCGGATGTCCTCGAAGTGCAGGCCCGTGGTCGGCTCGTCGAGCACGTAGACCGTGCTGCCGGTCGAGCGCTTCTGCAGCTCGCTGGCCAGCTTGACCCGCTGTGCCTCGCCTCCGGAGAGCGTCGTCGCCGGCTGTCCGAGGCGGACGTAGCCCAGCCCGACCTCGACCAGGGTGGTCAGGTGGCGCGCGATCGCGGGGATGGCGGCGAAGAACTCCACCGCCTCCTCGATCGGCATGTCGAGCACGTCGGCGACCGTCTTGCCCTTGTAGTGCACCTCGAGCGTCTCGCGGTTGTAGCGGGCGCCGTGGCAGACCTCGCAGGGGACGTAGACGTCGGGCAGGAAGTTCATCTCGATCTTGAGCGTGCCGTCGCCGGAGCACGCCTCGCAGCGGCCCCCCTTGACGTTGAAGGAGAAGCGACCCTGCTGGTAGCCGCGCATCTTGGCCTCGGGGGTCGAGGCGAAGAGCTTGCGGACGTGGTCCCAGACCCCGGTGTAGGTCGCCGGGTTGGACCGCGGCGTACGGCCGATCGGCGACTGGTCGACGTGGATGACCTTGTCGACCTGCTCGACCCCGGTGATCTTGCGGTGCCGGCCCGGGACGGTGCGGGCGTTGTAGATCTGCTTGGCCAGCGAGGTGTAGAGGATGTCGTTGACCAGGGTCGACTTGCCGGAGCCGCTGACGCCGGTCACGGAGACGAAGCACCCCAGCGGGAAGCTGACGTCGACGTTCTTGAGGTTGTTCTCGCGGGCGCCGTGCACGGTGAGCTGCTTGCCCCGGGTCGGTGGGCGACGCACGGCGGGGACCGGGATGGACTTGCGGCCGGAGAGGTAGAGGCCGGTCTCGGAGTCGCGGTGCTCCAGCAGCCCCTGGACGGTGCCCGAGTGGACCACCTGGCCGCCGTGCTCGCCGGCGCCGGGCCCGATGTCGACGACCCAGTCGGCCACCTTGATGGTGTCCTCGTCGTGCTCGACGACGATCAGGGTGTTGCCGAGGTCCTTGAGCCGGATCAGCGTCTCGATCAACCGCTTGTTGTCGCGCTGGTGCAGGCCGATGCTCGGCTCGTCGAGGACGTAGAGGACACCGACCAGGCCGGCACCGATCTGGGTCGCGAGCCGGATCCGCTGCGCCTCGCCGCCCGAGAGGGTGGCCGAGGGCCGGTCGAGGGACAGGTAGTCGAGGCCCACGTCGAGCAGGAAGCGCAGCCGCTCCTGGATCTCCTTGAGCACCTGCTCGGCGATCTGGCGCTCGCGGGCGCTCAGCTCGAGGTCGCCCAGCCAGGCGGCCGCCTCGTTGAGCGGGAGCGCGCACACCTCGGCGATGCTCTTCCCGCCCTCGCCGATGGCACCGCCGAGGGTCACCGAGACCACGACGGGCTTGAGGCGGGTGCCCTGGCAGGCCGGGCACGGCACCTCGCGCATGTAGCCCTCGAAGCGGTCCCGGCTGGTGTCGGACTCGGCCTCGCGGTGCCGCCGCTCGATGTAGGGGCGGACGCCCTCGAAGGCCGTGAAGTAGGAGCGCTGCCGGCCGTAGCGGTTGGTGTGGCGGACGTGGACCTTGGTGGCGTGGCCCTCGAGGATCGCCTTGCGGCCCTTGGCCGGCAGCTTCTCCCAGGGGGTGTTGAGGTCGAAGCCGAGCTCGTCGCCCAGCGCCCCCATCAGCCGGGTGAAGTAGTCGGCGACGTGGGCGCCGGACCAGGGCTGGATGACGCCCTCGCCCAGGGTGGCGCCGGGGTCGCTGACGACCAGCTCGGGGTCGACCTCCATCCGGGTGCCCAGGCCGTGGCACTCCGGGCAGGCCCCGAAGGGCGAGTTGAAGGAGAACGACCGGGGCTCGAGCTCGTCGGTCTCGATGGTGTGCTCGTTGGGGCACGACATCTTCTCGGAGAACCGCAGCTCCTTGCGCGGGTCGCCGGCGTCGAGGTCGACCAGGTCGAAGAGCACCAGGCCCGACGCCAGGTTGAGCGCGGTCTCGACCGAGTCGGTCAGCCGCCGCTTGCTGGACTCCTTGATCGCCAGCCGGTCGACCACGACCTCGATGGTGTGCTTGCGCTGCTTCTCCAGCTGCGGCGGCTCGGCGAGCTGGATCGTCTCGCCGTTGACGCGGGCACGGCTGAAGCCCTGCGACTGCAGGCTGCGGAACAGCTCGAGGTACTCCCCCTTGCGGCCGCGGACGACCGGGGCCAGCACCTGGAACCGGGTGCCCTCGTCGAGCTGCATCATCCGGTCGACGATCTGCTGCGGGGTCTGCCGCTCGATCGGGGCGTGGCAGGTGGGGCAGTGCGGGCGGCCGGCGCGGGCGTAGAGCAGCCGGAGGTAGTCGTAGACCTCGGTGATGGTGCCCACCGTGGAGCGCGGGTTCTTCGAGGTCGACTTCTGGTCGATGGAGACCGCCGGGCTGAGGCCCTCGATGAAGTCGACGTCGGGCTTGTCCATCTGGCCCAGGAACTGCCGGGCGTACGCCGAGAGCGACTCGACGTAGCGGCGCTGGCCCTCGGCGAAGATGGTGTCGAAGGCCAGGCTCGACTTGCCGGACCCGGACAGGCCGGTGAACACGATGAGCGAGTCGCGGGGCAGGTCGAGGGACACGTCCTTGAGGTTGTGCTCCCGAGCACCCCGGACCACCAGCTGATCAGCCACGTACTAGACCCCTGCTCCGACTCGACGACGGCTCTGCGACGGTGCGTGCCGGTGAGCTGGACGCCTTCGAACACGTGTTCGCGATCTTATCGGACATCCTCAACACCGCCACCGTGGCACCGTACGTCGCGCCGCCGACAACCCCCGACGGCCGTCCGTGCCCGCCTGCCCCGCCCCCTGCCGGGCCCCCTGCCGGGCCCCTAGGCTGGGCGGCATGGCGAGCAGCATCGGCGACAGCGGTCCCTACTCCGGCGACGTCTCCCCCGGAGGCCCGCCTGACACCCGTGAGCTCGCCGGGCTGGTGGTCACCAAGCTCGCGGTCGACGAGAAGATGTCCAACAACTGCTACCTGCTGCGCTGCCGTGCCACCGACGAGCAGCTCCTCGTCGACGCGGCCGCCGAGCCGCAGCGCCTGCTGGAGCTCATCGGCAGCACCGGCGTCTCCCGCGTCGTGACCACCCACCAGCACTGGGACCACCACCGCGGGCTGGCCGACGTCGTCGCCGCGACCGGCGCGGTGACCGTGGCCGGCGAGGACGACGCCGACGCGATCACCGAGCAGACCGGGGTCACCGTCGACGACCGCGTCCGCCACGGCGACACCATCGAGGTGGGCGAGGCCCGCCTCGAGGTGATCCACCTCGTCGGGCACACGCCCGGCTCCATCGCGCTGCTGTACGACGACCCGCAGGGCACCCCGCACCTGTGGACCGGCGACAGCCTCTTCCCCGGCGGGGTCGGCAACACCTTCGGCGACGCCGAGGCGTTCCGCACGCTGGTCGAGGAGGTCTCCGGCAAGGTCTTCGACCGGCTGCCCGACGAGACCTGGTTCTACCCCGGCCACGGCTCCGACGGCACCCTCGGCGACGAGCGGCCCCACCTCGACGAGTGGCGCGAGCGCGGCTGGTAGGCCCGCCGGGAACGCGCTAGACCGCCCACTCCCCCGTCCGTACGCCGCTGCGCGCGACGAGGGCGACCAGCTCCCCGCCCCCACCGGGCGGCGCGAGCAGCAGCAGCCCCCGACCGGGCGGGGCCGCCAGCCCGGCGTGCAGGGCGGTGACCTCGACCCGCCGGCACCCGGGCGGCTCGCCGGCTGCGCCGAGCTCGACGTAGGTGTCCGCGATCCCGACCTGCGACCCGTCGGCGGAGGCGCCCCACACCACCACGAAGTGGCCGACGTCGAAGCCCGCGGCCGGGTCGAGGGCTCCGGTCCGCACGTTGGCCAGGACGCCGACGGGCGGGCCGGAGAGCAGCGCGGCGAGCAGCGCGGCCAGGGAGGCGACGGTGAGCCCGGGGCCCGGGACGCCGAGCACCTCGGCGCCGGTGAGCGAGCGGACCGCGGCGGTCACGCCGGCCGCGTCGGTGCCGCTGGCCCCGACCTCGGGGGCCTGGGGCAGCCGTTCCCAGCCGGTGCGCAGCAGCGGGGCGCCGTCGGGCCGCCAGGCGGCGACGTCCTGGGGCCAGACGCGGGTGCCCGCGGCGACGGCCAGGTCGGTCACGCCCGGCGGCGCGTCGAGCACGGCGTGCAGCCCGACGTGCGCCGCGAACGGGCCGCAGAGCTGGTCGGGCTGGGGCAGCACCTCGCGGTGCCGTGCCAGCACCCGGTCGCCGCCGGGCAGGGTCAGTAGATCCATCGCAGCGAGGCCAGCACCTCGTCGGGCGTCCGGTCGGCCGCCCAGGCGGCGTCGGCGTCGCGGCAGGCCACGAACGCGCCCAGCAGCGGCTCCCCCAGCACCTCGCGCACCAGCGGGCTCCCCAGCAGGTGCGCGCGCTGCTCCTCGTGGGTGGTGGCCAGCGCCCGGATCCCGGCCTCCGCACGGCGGGCGTCGTCCCACCCGCCGACGTCGTCCTGGACCGGGGCGGGCGGCTGCAGCCCCTCCTCGACCCCGGCGAGCCCGGCTGCCAGCACGACCGCCAGCGCGAGGTAGGGGTTGGCCGAGGCGTCGCACGCCTTGAGCTCGACGTTGGTGTGCTCGCTGCCCAGCAGCGCCGACCCCGGCACCAGCCGCAGCGCGGCCTCGCGGTTCTCCACGCCCCAGAAGCCGTAGGCCCCGGCCCAGTAGTGCGGGCGGCGCCGCAGCAGCGAGCCGGTGCTCGGCGCGGTGACGGCGACCAGCCCGGGCAGCTCGCGGAGCAGTCCGGCGAGGTAGCCGCGGCCCACGTCGGACAGGCCGTGCTCGCCGTCGCCGGTGAGCGCGTTGCGACCGTCGCGGACCATCGAGGTGTGCAGGTGCCAGCCGTTGCCGGCCACGTCGGCCGACGGGAGCGGGGCGAGGCTGGCGCGCAGCCCGTGGGCGCGGGCCGCGGCGTGCACCGTCTGGCGGAGCAGCACCTGCGCGTCGGCGGCGGCCAGCGGGTCGCGGGCCTCGAGGGCGAGCTCGACCTGCGCCCCGCCGTACTCCGCGTGCACCTGGCCGACCCGCAGCCCGTTGGCCTCGACGTCGGCCAGGAGCTGCACCACGAGCTCGCGGACGTCGCGCACCGCGTTGGCGGAGTACGCCGGGCCACGGTGGGCCGGCACCAGGGCGCCGTCGGGGTCCTCGCGGGAGACGAAGAGCTCCACCTCGAAGCCCGCCCGCGCCTCGAACCCGGCGGCAGCCAGCCGCTCCACCTGGCGCCGCAGCACGGTGCGCTGGCAGTAGGGCCACGGCTCGCCCTCGGGCGACACCTGCCGGCCGTGGGCCCACGCGAGGCCGGGCTCGCCCGCCAGCACGACGACGTCGTCGGGCGAGGTGAGGTCGGGGACCAGCCGCACGTCTCCCGACGGGGTCGCCAGGCCCTCGTGGGCGAAGGTGATGCCGTCGTGGCTGTCGAAGACGGCGAACACGGCCGTGACGCCGACGCCGCGGTGCAGCGCCCCCGCCAGGTCGGTCACCGGCACGATGCGGGAGCGGACGATGCCGTTGTTGTCGACCCAGCCGACCTGGACGCCGTGCACGCCCCGCTCGCGCAGCCGCGTCTCGAGGGCACCGGGGTCGACGGTCGCGGGCGCCGGGGGCAGGACGGGGCGGCGGGGGGTGGTGACCATGCGCCCGAAAGTACCGTCCCGGCCGGACGCCGTGGGGCATCATCGCGAGGTGGTCGACGTCCGCCTGGTGCCGCTGACGCAGGCGCACGTCCCCGACCTGCTCGCGGCGATGGCCGACCCCGCGGTGCTCCGCTTCACCCGGACCCCGCGCGTGGTCACCGAGGAGTGGCTCCGCGGCTGGCTCGCCGGCTTCGACGGCCACGACCGGCTCGCCTGGGCGGTGGTCGACCCCGCCGGCGCGTTCCTGGGGTACGCCGTGACCGGGCCGGTCGACCACGAGGGCGGCGAGGCCGAGCTGGGGTACGCCGTGGCGCCGGCCGCCCGCGGTCGGGGCGTCGCCACGACGGCCCTGCTCGCGATGGCCCGGTGGGCCTTCGCCGAGGCGGGCCTGGCGCGGGTGACGGCGCTGGTCTCCACCGACAACCCGGCCTCCTCGGCCGTGGCCCGGCGGGCGGGCTTCACCCGTGAGGGGGTGCTGCGCTCGGTGCACCACCGCGACGGCGAGCGGATCGACCTGGAGTGCTGGTCGCTGCTGCCCCACGAGCTGCCCACGACCGAGGACGACTGAGCGGTCTACCCCGCCGCCGCGCCCGGCGTGCCGTGGCGGCCGTCCGGGTCTAGCGTCACGGGCGGGAGGCAGTGATGGACGTGCGCGAGCTGGTCCGGCACCACTACGGCAGGGGCGACCTCACCGAGGGGGTGCTGGACGCGCTGCGCGCCGCCGGCACGGACGTCGACAACCTCACCGTGGACGACCTCTACCCGGCCGACCAGCTGCACGCCGGCGGCGCCCCGGCCACGGCTCACCTGGTGGACCGGCTCGACCTGGCCCCCGGCACCCGGCTGCTCGACGTCGGCTGCGGCCTGGGAGGTCCGGCCCGGCTCGCCGCGCGCGCGGGCGCGGACGTCACCGGCGTCGACCTGACGGCAGAGCTGGTGGAGACGGCCGCCGCGCTCTCCGCACGGGTGGGCCTCGGCAGGCGCACCCGCTTCGCGACGACGCCGGCCGAGAGGCTTCCGCACGACGACGGTGTCTTCGAGGCCGCCATGATGCTGCACGTGGGCATGAACGTGCCCGACAAGCAGGCCGTCTTCGCCGAGGTCCACCGCGTGCTCGCGCCCGGAGCACCGTTCGGTCTCTACGAGCAGGTGCGCGTCGGCGAGGGAGAGCTGACCTACCCGCTCCCCTGGGCCGAGGACGCACGCTCCTCCTTCGTGGAGGAGGTGGAGGACTACGTCCGGCAGCTCCTCGACGCGGGCTTCACCGTGGAGGAGGTGGAGGACCGGACCGCCGCCACGCTCGGTGGGCCGCCTCCGGGTCCGGTCTCACCCGTCGCGGTCTTCGGCCCGGCGTTCGCCGAGCGGATCGGCAACAACGTCGCGGCGACCCGGGCCGGTGTGCTCGGCGCCGTCGTGGTGCTGGCCCGTGCCTGAGCGGTCGCTGCCTGCCGGGAAAGACCCGCTGCAGGCTCGAACGCGGGAGCGCGTGACCGGCATCGGCGGGCTGTTCGTGGCCGCCCGGGACCCCGAGCACCTCACCCGGTGGTACGCCGAGCACCTCGGCCTCGACGCGCCGCCGGAGACCTACGGCGACCGGTCGTGGTGGCAGCAGGCCGGGCCCACCGTGGTCGCGGCCATGCCCGCCGACACCCCCCACCTGCAGGGCCGCGGGTGGGCGCTCAACCTGCGGGTGCGCGACCTCGACGCGATGGTGGCGCAGCTGCGGGCCGCCGCGGTCGAGGTGACCGTCGACCCCGAGCCCTACCCCAACGGGCGGTTCGCCGACCTGCTCGACCCCGAGGGCAACCCGGTGCAGCTGTGGGAGCCCGGCGGCGTCGACGCGCCCTGAGGACGCCCGCGGCGTCGTACGCCCTGGGCGAACGGGGCCGGCGGGGCTGGTGCGTTCGAGCGCTGTATTACATGATTACTTTCCTACAGAGGGAGATGTCATGGGACAGCACGAACAGGTCGCGGCCTGGTGGCACGGCCGGTTGCCGCAGGAGTGGTTCGTCGAGCCGGCACAGGTGCGGGTCGACCGCGACGAGGTCGTGGTCGTCGGCACGCTCGCCCCGCCCGAGGGGGCGGCCGAGCACGGTCCCGAGGCCGCCGAGGCGGCCCTGGGTCGGATCAGCAGGTTCCGCGAGGAGACGCGCGAGGAGCGGATCGCGATCGCTCGCGAGGCCGAGCACCGGTTCGGCCGCAAGGTCGCGTGGGGCGTGGTCTGCGGGCCGGAGGAGCGGTTGTTCACCCATCTCTCCGCCCCGGTGATGACCAGGCTCCGGCAGCCCGAGCGGATCGTGCTCGACACCCTGGTCGAGGCGGGGGTCGCCCGCAGCCGCGCGGACGCGCTCGCCTGGTGCGTGCGCCTGGTCGGCGAGCACACCGAGGAGTGGCTCGAGCAGCTGCGCGCCGCGATGACCGACGTGCAGCGGCTGCGGGACCAGGGGCCCGCCGTCTGAAGCGCGAGGCGCGCCGCCTCAGCGGCCGGGCAGCACCGAGAGCACCGAGCGCGCCCGCTTGAGCACCAGGCTGGCCCCGGCGCGGACGGTGGCCGGGGCGTGCAGCTCGTCGAGGACCGGTGCCCGCGACCGGGTCCAGTCCGCGTCGCTGGGCAGCGGCGCCTCGGGGGTGCTGCCAGGCTCCCCGAAGGCGCGGGCCATCGCCTCGCGCACCCCGAGCAGCGGTCGGCCGTCGCTGGGCTCCCAGGTGTGCCCGGGCCGGCAGACCATGTCGTGGCGCAGGCTCTGCACCAGCGAGGACACCGTCCAGAACGGCGCGGCGACCAGGGCGGCCGCACCCAGGCTGACCAGCGAGGCCGGCACCGGGACGATCGGGATCCGGATCCGCAGCAGGCCCGCGGCGCGCGAGCACTCGGCGAGCAGCCGGGCGTACGGCAGCACGCTGGGCCCGCCGATGTCGACGGCACCCGTGAGGCGGTCCTCCTCGAACGCCTCCACCATCGCCCGCAGCACGTCGGTGACCGCGATCGGCTGCACCTGGTGCTCGAGCCAGGTCGGGACCGGCTGCACGACCAGCAGCGTCGCGAGCTGCCGGATGACCTCGAAGGACGTCGATCCCGCGCCGACGACCACGCCTGCGCGCAGCGACACCACCGAGCAGGTCGGCGAGGCGGCCTCGGCGAGGATCTCCTCCACCTCCAGGCGCGAGGAGATGTGCGCCGACAGGTCCTGGGTGGGCACCTCGGGCACCAGCCCGGACAGGTAGACCACCCGGGTGACCTCGCTGGCGCGGACCGCGTCGCGCACCGTCTCGGCCCCGACCCGGTCGCGGTCCTCGAAGGCCCGCCGGTCCAGCGAGTGCACGAGGTAGCAGACGCCGTCGACGCCCTCCAGCGCAGCGGCGACCTGGGTGGCCTCGGTCACGTCGCAGCGCCGCCACTCCACGTCCTCGCCCCAGGCGAAGCGCTCGGGGCGCGGCTGCGAGGAGGACGCCGCGACGACCTCGTGGCCGGCGGCGAGGAAGGCGGGCACGAGCCGCGAGCCGACGTACCCGGAGGCGCCGATCACCAGGAGGCGCATCAGCGCTCCCCGAGGTGGCGCAGCAGGTTGCGGGAGAAGGCGACGCCCATCCCGCTCATCACGGTGACCATGGCGCCCTCGACCGCGACGCGGGCCACCCGCGGGAACGGCAGCTCGACGCTGACCTCGATGTCGATGGACAGCCGGGTGCCGCCGTCGCGGCCCTCGAGGTGGTACTCGCCGCGGACCTGGGTCTGCTGGTCCGGGTGCTCGGGATGGGGGGCGTAGGCGATCCGGTCGGGCTCGTCGAAGTGCATCTGCTCCACGAAGGCCGAGCCGATCGAGGCGCCCAGCACCGGGATCCGCGTCACCCGCCACGTCCAGGTGTCGCCCTCCGCGTCGATGCGCTGGAGGTACGGCGTCAGCCGCGGCAGCAGCTCGGGGTCGGTCAGCGCCGCCCACACCTCCTTCGGGGAGGACCGCACGGTGGCGGCGGACTGCTTGCTGGCGGTGAAGCGGGTCATCGTGCTCCTCGTCGTCGGCGTCGCGGGCGGGCGACCGCGTCGTCGTCCCCAACCTAGCCGGGGCACCGGAGGCCCCGGCGGCCCCCGGCGGCTAGCGTCGGGGCATGACGACGGTGACGCTGCGTGCCTCCGGACGAGCCCCTGCCGACCTCGCCTGGGAGCGGTACGCCGACCCCGCGCTGTGGTCGACCTGGTCGCCGCAGATCCAGCGCGTCGAGGTCGACGTGCCCCGCCTGGTCACCGGCGCCACCGGCACCGTCCGCGCCGGGCTGCTCCCCCGGCCCACCGTCGGCATCCCGTTCACGGTGCTCGACGTCGACGAGGCCGCCCGGACCTGGGCCTGGGAGGTGCGCCTGGGACCGCTCCCCGGCCTGCCCCGGCTGCACCTCGAGCACGGGGTCGAGGCCACGGTCGGCGGCTCGGCCACCTGGCTGGTCGTCCGGGGCGCGCTGCCCGTCGTGGCGGCGTACGCCCCGCTGGCGCGGCTGGCGCTCACCCGCCTGGTGTCTCCCTAGACGGCGGCGGCCGGACCACGGGCTGACCTGTCGGCGGGTGGGTCCGGGAGACCGGCGCGGACGGCACCGTGTCGCACGGTCCCGCCCGGGGTACGTCGCCCACGGTCCCCCTCCCGTCGTCCGGCCTGGTCCGGGAGGCCCCGTGACGAGGAGCAGACGTGAGCACACCCGAGCCGACCGCCGAGATCGGCCTGACCGGCCTGGCCGTGATGGGCAGCAACCTGGCGCGCAACATCGCCCGGCACGGCCACACCATCGCCGTGCACAACCGCTCCACCGACAAGATGACGAGGCTGCTTGAGGAGCACGGCGACGACGGCGACTTCGTCGGCTCGGAGTCCCTCGAGGACTTCGTCGCGAGCATCCGCCTGCCCCGGGCCATCATCGTCATGGTCAAGGCGGGCGAGGCCACCGACGCCGTGATCGACGACCTCGTGCCGCTGCTGGACGAGGGCGACATCGTGGTCGACGGCGGCAACGCCCACTTCGCCGACACGCTCCGCCGCCAGGAGGCGCTGCAGGAGAAGGGGCTCCACTTCGTCGGCATGGGCGTGTCCGGCGGCGAGGAGGGGGCGCTGAACGGCCCCTCGATCATGGTCGGCGGCTCCGAGCACGCCTACGAGACGCTCGGGCCGGTCGTGGAGGACATCGCCGCCCAGGTCGACGGCACCCCGTGCGCCACGCACGTCGGACCCGACGGGGCCGGGCACTTCGTCAAGATGGTCCACAACGGCATCGAGTACGCCGACATGCAGCTGATCGCCGAGGCGTACGACGTGCTGCGCAACGTCCTGGGCAAGGAGCCGGCCGAGCTCGCCGAGGTGTTCCGCGAGTGGAACGAGGGTGACCTCGACTCCTTCCTGATCGAGATGACCGCCGACGTGCTCGCCCACACCGACACCGGGACCGGGAAGGCGTTCGTCGACGTCGTGGTCGACGCGGCCGAGCAGAAGGGCACCGGCCGCTGGACCGTGCAGAGCGCGCTCGACCTCGGCATCCCGGTCACCGGCATCGCCGAGGCGACCTTCGCCCGCAGCGTCTCGGGCCACGTGGAGCAGCGCGAGGCCGCCCGCGCCGTGTTCTCGCAGACCAGCGACACCCCCGGCGTCGAGGACGAGGCCGGCTTCGTCGAGGACGTCCGGGCCGCGCTGTACGCCGCCAAGGTGGTCGCCTACGCGCAGGGCTTCGACCAGATCGTCGAGGGCAGCAACGTCCACGGGTGGGACGTCTCCCCCGGCGACCTGGCCACGATCTGGCGCGGCGGCTGCATCATCCGCGCCAAGTTCCTCGACCGGATCCGCGAGGCCTACGAGGCCGAGCCCGACCTGACCACGCTGATGACCCAGGAGTACTTCGCGCAGGCGCTCAAGGACGGCGAGGCCGGCTGGCGCCGGGTGGTCGTCGCGGCGACGCAGGCCGGGATCCCGGTCCCCGCGTTCGCCTCCTCGCTGTCCTACTTCGACGCGCTGCGCCGCGACCGGCTGCCCGCCGCGCTGATCCAGGCGCTGCGCGACAACTTCGGGGCGCACACCTACGCGCGCGTCGACCGCGAGGGCACCTTCCACACGCTGTGGGCCGGCGACCGGTCCGAGGTCGGGTCCTGACCTAGAGGGCGCGCCAGCCGGCCTCGTCGTGGACCGCCGTCCCGGCGTACGCCGCGTGGCCGGCCAGGGCGGCGTCCACGCCGGCGAGCGCCCGGGACAGCACGGTCGGGCCCTGTCCCCAGAAGGTCTGCTTCTGGGAGACGGGATCGGTGCCCAGGAAGCGGGTCTCCACGGCGAGCCGGCACGGCACACCGGCCGCGGCCGCGGTGGCGAGCACCTGCCGCCCCAGGTCGGTGATGCTGTCGGTCCCGGTGACGGTGTCCCGGTAGGTCATCGCGGTCATCCGGTCCACCCGTCGCGCGACCGCGGCGTCCAGCGGCCCCTCGGCCGAGTCGACCGTGTGCAGCCACCAGGCCACGTCCACCTCGACCGGGAGGCCGGTGGCGACGCCGACCCGGTCCAGCAGCGCGAGGTAGCGCGCCACCACCCCGGCGCGGTCGGTGTCCCACGCCGGGTGCTGCCAGGGCTCCACGTCGAGGTGGACGCCGTCGAAGAGCCCGGTCGCCAGCGCGTCACGCTGCCAGGCGACGGCCTCGGCGGGGCGGTCGACCCATTCCGTGGCCGACCCCAGCGCCGCCACCCGGATGCCGGCGCGGTGGGCACGTCGCGAGAGGTCGGTCGCCCACGCCAGGTCTGACGAGCTCCCGAGCGAGCGCGGGACGGCGACGAAGAGCTCGCCGACGCGCTGCTTGGTGGCCCAGCTGACCAGCGGGCCCGGTGCGGGACGGCCCCACACCCAGGTGGCGCGTGCCGGGCTCCCGGCGGCAGCGGCGGGGCCGGCCGTCGAGACACCGACCGCGACGACCGCGAGCAGCAGCAGGGCCAGCGCGCGAGCAGCCAGCGCGGTGGGGGTACCAGAGGTCAGGACGGGCACGGGAGCTCCTCGGGACGCGACGGGGACCCGTCGACGCCACGCTATGTCAGCGAGGCCGCGCGGGCCCGGCGTACGACGAGACCCGGCGGGCCACCAGGCCCACCGGGTCTCGTCCGCAGCGGGAGCGGCTCCGCGGTCGGTCTCCTCAGCGCGAGGCGTCCGCCGCGCCGGCCTCGGAGCTGGACTCGCCGGTGGTGGCATCTGCCCCGGCGGCGTTCTCGAGGTGCGCCCGCACGAACCACTGGAACTTCTCCAGCTCGGCGGTCTGCGCGATCAGCATGTCCTGGGTGATCGGGTCGAGGTCGTCGGTCTCGGTGATCGCGTCGCGGTTCGAGGTCACGACACCGCGGTAGACGAGGTCGAGGGCACGCGAGGTGCGCGGCCACGGTGTCGCGGCGCAGGTCGTAGTCGTCCCAGTCGCGGACCCTGGCGATGTCGCCGGTGGTGCCGCCGGGAGAGCCACCCATGGTGGCGATCCGCTCGGCGACCGCGTCGGCGAACCCGCGCACGAGCTCGACCTGCGGGTCGATCATCTCGTGGACCGCGATGAAGTTGGGACCGACGACGTTCCAGTGCACGTGCTTGAGGGTCAGGTGCAGGTCGTTGTAGGCGGCCAACCGGTACTGGAGCAGCTCGATGGCTCGGGTGCTCTGCTCGGTGGACAGGCCGGGGGTGGTGTAGCTGATGTCGGTCACGACAGTTCCTTCCAGGGGTTGGTGCGTCGTCCCGTCTCGTGTACCCCGTCCCACAGTCTTGAACCATTCCATTCTCGGCACCGGCGAGGACCGTCTCGTCGTGTGCGGGGGCACGACCAGCCTCGGCGGCCCGGCGGTGACGCCCGGCACCGCCTTCCACGCCGGGTCGCTGGCCAAGTCGCTCACCGGCCTGCTCGTCCTCGATGCCGCCCGGGAGGGTCGGCTCGACCTGGACCAGCCGGGGAGCGAGCTCGGTCCCGGGCTCTGGCCGGAGACGGCCCGCACGCTGCTCTCGCAGACCAGCGGACGCCCCAACCTGCTGCCCGAGCCGGACGAGGGCCTCGAGGCGTTCGCCGACCGCGTCGCCGGGATGCCGCTCGTGCACGCGCCCGGTCGGTTCAGCTACTGCAACGCCGGGTGGTCCGCGCTCGACCTGCTGCTGCGTCGTACGACGGGCCGCGGGTTCGAGCAGGCCGCGACCGCGCTGCTGGGCCCGGCGACGACCTTCGGCATGCCCGAGGACGCCGCCGAGGGCCACGAGGTGGGTCCCGACGCCGGACCCCGCCCGGTCCCGCCGACCCACGCCGCGGCGGCCTCGGCGGCGGGGTCGCAGTGGTGGGCGACCGCGGACCAGCTCCTCGACTACGCCCGGCTGCACCTGGCCGACGGCGACGGGCGGCTCCACGTCGACGACGTCCGCGCGGTGCGGACGCCCGCGGTCGCGCTGCCGGGCCGGACCGTGTTCGACGCCTGGGGGCTGGGCTGGGCGACGTGGGACCGCGGCGAGCACCGCGCCTTCGGCTGGGCCGGCTACACCGGCGGGCACCGGGCCTTCCTGCGCTGCTTCCCCGACCAGGACGCCGCCCTCGTGCTGCTCGCCAGCAGCGCCGGGCCGTTGTTCGGCCCGCCGGGCGGGAGCGCGCTGTTCGACGTCCTGCTCCCGGACCTGCTGGAGCTGCTGGGCGTGCCCGCGCTGCCGCCCCCGGCGTACGACGCGCCGCCGCTGCCCGCACCCGAGCTCGCCGGCGCCTACGGGCCGGTGCGGCTCGAGGCGCTCGACGACGACCGGCTGCTGCTGCACGCCCAGGCCTTCGGCGCCCCCGACCCGCTCACCTTCGAGCGGCTCCGCGGCACCACCTTCGACGTCGCCGGGAGACCGCCCGGGAGCACGCCGCTGGCCGTCGACGGCGACCTGCTCTACCTCGGCCCGTTCGCCCTGCCCCGCAGCGCACACCCCACCTGAGCGGCGCTGGTGCGCCGCCGATCCGCGTGGGATTCGTCATACCCGCGGGTCGGTGGGCCGCTGCTAGCGTCCGGCGCATGCGCAGCGCCAAGGACTTCTTCGCCCCGCTCGCGGTCGGTGCCCCGGTGCCGCTGCGCGAGATCCCCGCCCGGCCGAGCCGAGCGATCCACTTCTTCGACCCCAGCAACCCCAAGATGGCCGCCAAGGTGCCCGCCATGGTCGGCTCGGTCGACGTGCTGCTCGGCAACCTCGAGGACGCCGTCAAGGCCGACAACAAGCTCGCCGCTCGTCAGGGGCTCGTCGACATCGCCCGCGCCAGCCCGGAGCTCGGCGGCGGCCGCGGCCCCACGCAGCTGTGGACCCGGGTGAACTCGCTGGACTCGCCCTGGGGCCTGGACGACCTGACCACGCTGGTGACCGAGATCGGCGACCGGCTCGACGTGGTGATGGTGCCCAAGGTGCAGGGCGCCGAGGACATCCACTACGTCGACCGGCTGCTGGCGCAGCTGGAGGCCAAGGCCGGGCTCGACCGGCCGATCCTGGTGCACGCGATCCTCGAGACCGCTCGCGGCATGGTCAACGTCGAGGAGATCTGCGGCGCCTCGCCCCGGATGCAGGGACTCTCCCTGGGTCCGGCCGACCTCGCCGCGGACCGCCGGATGAAGACCACCCGGGTCGGCGGCGGCCACCCCGGCTACCTGGTGCGCCAGGACCCCGTCGACGGCGACGTCGAGGGGTCGCGGCCGACGTACCAGCAGGACCTGTGGCACTACACGATCGCCCGGATGGTCGACGCCTGCGCGATGCACGGCATCTACCCCTACTACGGGCCGTTCGGGGACATCACCGACGTGGTGGCGTGCGAGGACCAGTTCCGCAACGCGTTCCTGCTGGGCTGCGTCGGCACCTGGTCGCTGCACCCCACGCAGGTCGCCATCGCGCAACCGGGTCTTCTCCCCCTCCCCCGAGGACGTCGCCCACGCCCGGCGGGTCGTCGAAGCGATGGGCGACGGCACCGGTGCGGTGATGCTCGACGGCAAGATGGAGGACGACGCCTCGCTCAAGCAGTGCCTGGTCATGGTCGAGCTCGCCGAGCAGCTGGCCGCGGTCGACCCGGCCCTGAGGCAGCAGTACGACGCGATCGGCACGGAGGCCTGAGATGACCGACGCCGCCGAGCAGTTCCGGCCCCGCCGCTCCGTGCTCTACATGCCCGCCTCCAACGAGCGGGCGCTGGAGAAGGCGAGGTCGATCCCCTGCGACGGCCTGATCCTCGACCTCGAGGACGCCGTCGCCCCCGACGCCAAGGCGGGCGCCCGCGAGGCCGCCGCAGCGGCCGCCGCCTCGGGCGGGTACGGCCGTCGCGAGCTGACCATCCGCGTCAACGGCGCCGACACCGAGTGGCACGACGCCGACCTCCGGGCCGCGTGCGAGGCCGGGCCCGACGCGATCGTGGTGCCCAAGGTCGGCTCGGCGCAGGCCGTGCACGCCCTCGTCGACGCCCTCGAGCGCCACGGCGCCCCCGAGCGCACCACGCTGTGGGCGATGCTCGAGACGCCGTACGCCCTGCTCCACGCCGAGGAGATCGCCGCGGCCTCCGAGCGCCTGACCGTGCTGGTGATGGGCACCAACGACCTCGTCAAGGAGCTGTACGCCGAGCACGTGCCCGGCCGCGCCCCGCTGCTGACCGGTCTCTCGCTCGCCCTGCTCGCCGCACGCGCGACCGGCAAGGCGGTCCTCGACGGCGTCTACAACGACGTGAAGGACACCGACGGCTTCCTCGCGGAGTGCCGGCAGGGCCGGGAGCTGGGCTTCGACGGCAAGACCCTGATCCACCCCGGGCAGGTGGAGGGCGCCAACACCGCCTTCGCCCCGAGCGAGGCGGCGGTCGAGGACGCCCGCGGCGTGCTCCAGGCGTGGGAGGACGGACGCGGCTCGGGCGTGGTCACCTACCGCGGCAAGATGGTCGAGAACCTGCACGTCGAGTCGGCCCGACGCACCCTGACGATGCACGAGGCGATCGAGGCCCTCGAGGGGTAGCCGGACGCGGCGCTCACCCGACCTGCGCTCACCCGACCTGGGCGAGCAGCTGCTGGTGGAACTCGCGCACCAGGTGGGCGCCCCACAGCGCCGGGTCCTCGCGCAGCACCCGGTCCTCGCGCAGCAGCACCACCCGCCAGCCCTGGTCGGCGAGCCGGGCGAGGTCGCCGGTGGCCACCTCGCCCCGGCCGAGCTGGCCCGACAGCACCGCCCCGAACTGGCGGTCGGCCACGCCCAGCGCGAGCCGCACCAGCCGGTCGCCGGCCCGGACCAGCAGCCCGGGCGTGGGGGTCGGCAGCGCGGCGCGGTGCCACCCGAGCCGGAGCACGGACTCCCCCGCCGTCGCAGCCCGGCCGTCCGCGCCCGCCGCGAGCTCGCGCAGCCGCACCGCGCCGGTGCGCCCCGACCAGCGGGCGAGCTCGGCCAGCAGCTCGGTGTGACGCAGCGCTCCCACCCGCAGCAGCCCGTCGAGGGCCGCCGCCGCGAACGCCTCCGGCCCGCCGCGACCGAGGTCGACCGCCGTGCGCAGCGCCGAGGTCACGACCAGCGGTCCGCGCCGGACCAGGTCGCGGTCCTCCCACCCCGGTCCGCTCCGGCCGCGCGGGGACGGCGTACGACGGCGCAGGTCCAGCGGCACCGGCCCCTGCGCCCACCCGGCGACGTCCACGCCGTGCAGCCACGCCGCCGTCCGGTCCACCACCACCGCGTCGTCGGCCCGCCCCGCCGCCAGCGCCACCGCGGCCAGCCGGACCGCCGGCACGTCGACGAGCGCTGCCGCGGCGTACACGCCCCGCAGCAGCCGGACCAGCTCGCCCTGCTCCAGCAGTCGCTCCAGCGCCCGTCGCTCCACCCCGGCCCGGCGCGCCTCGTCGCGGCTGAACGGCCGCTCCAGCGGCAGCCGGCTGTGACCGGCCGGCAGCGCCAGGTCGAGCGGCTGGTCGGGGCGGGTCGGTCGGGGGTCCGGGTGCGCGTCCACGGTGACACCCTGCGCCGCTGCGGCGTACCCGTCGAACGGCCGTCCACAGCCCCCCTCCGGCCTGGGGATCGGGCGCCTCACAGGAGACCGCCCGACCCTCGCAGACGCGCGGACCCACGTCCGACCCGGCTGCCGGGCTGGTCCGGTTTCGTCCGGGTCTGGCGACCGGTTCGGCAGACGTGTGTCCGCGCGTCTGCGTGCGTGGGGGTGTGTGGCTGGGGAGCGGGCGCCCGCACAGCCGAGCGGCCGGCAGCCGCGCGCTCACCCCTCCGAGAGGTAGGCGCCCCGGTGGAAGAGGAGGGGGTCCTGGGTGGTGGGCGAGCCGGTGCCGAGGTCGAGGACGCGGCCGATGACGACGTCGTGGTCGCCGGCCGGGTGGACCGCCTCGATGCGGCACTCGACGTGGGCGAGCACGCCGGCCACGACCGGGGAGCCGGTGACGCCGGGGCGCCAGTCGACGTCGGTGAACTTGTGCGGCCCGCGCACCGCCATCGCCCGGGCGAGCGGCTGCTGGTCGGCGGCGAGGACGTTGACGCAGAAGTGGCCGGACCGGCGGATCCGCGGCCACGTGCTCGAGCTCGAGGAGACGCAGAACAGCACCAGCGGCGGCTCGAGCGAGACGCTGCTGAAGGACTGGCAGGTCAGCCCCACCGGCTCGCCGTCGTCGGCGGCGGTCACCACCGTCACCCCGGTCGCGAACCGGCCGAGGACGTCGCGGTGCCGTCGGGCGTCGCTCGCGGCCCGGGCGTCGGTGGGATCGGGGGTGTGGTCGCCCAGCCAGAGCCCGTCGTCGCTCACGACGCGCCTCCCGCCAGCGAGGCGACGAAGTCGAGCTTGTCGAGCACCGGGGCGGGGATGACGAACGGGTAGAGGTCGTCCTGGCCCATGCTCCGGTTGATCATGTTGAGCGCGATCGCGAGCGGCACCCAGGTGCCGACCACCACGTCGCGGAACGAGCCGCCGTCGGTGGGCGGCTCCGCCGTCAGGCCGTACGCCGAGGCGGTCTCGATCGTGTCGCAGATGTGCAGGTAGTGCGCCCAGGTCTCTGCGAAGTCCTCGAACGGGTGCATCGTGGCGTATGCCGAGATGTGGGACGACTCCCAGCCGTCGGGCGGCCCCTCGGCGTAGTGCCGGTCCAGCTCGGCCTGGTAGTCGGCCCGTTCGTCGCCGAACAGCTCGCGAGCACGGGCCAGCTGCTCCTCGCCCCGCACCAGCTGCCACTCGAAGTAGTGGCCCGACTCGTGCCGGAAGTGGCCCAGCATGGTGCGGTAGGGCTCGTCGAGCTGGGTGCGCAGCCGCTCCCGGTGCGAGGCGTCGGTCTCGGCGAGGTCGATCGTGACGACCCCGTCGGCGTGGCCGATGGTGACCGACTCCGCGACGCTGCTGAGCAGGTCGAAGGCCAGCCCGTCCACCGGGTCGGTGTGCTTGTCCACGACGGGGAAGCCCAGCGCGTCCAGCTCGGCCACCAGGTGGCGCTTGGCGCGCTCGGCGTCCCAGAACTGGCGCAGGCCGACCGCGTCGGAGTCGTGCGGCCGGGTGCGGGTCAGGTCGCACGCCGAGCACTGCGCGCCCTCGGTGGCGGCCAGCCAGGTGCAGCCCGAGAGGTCGAGGTTGCGGCAGACCGTCCAGCCGGTGCCGTCGGGAGCGGCGTACCGCCCCGCGGCGTCGACCGGGACGATCTCGCGCTCGGCGCGGGAGAACGCGAGCCGGGTCCCGCACGACACGCACTGGGAGTTCTCGAAGTGGAGCGGGTTCTCGCACACCCGGCAGCGGTACGACCTCACTCGCCTCACGCTCCCACACCGGGCCGCACGACTGGTTGACTGGTCCGGGTGAGCACCCTGGACGCCTGGACGCACGGCGAGCACACCCACGACGGCACCACCCACCCCGTCTACCGCCGCGGCACCGGACCGGGGGTGGTCGTGATCCACGAGATCCCGGGCATGACGCCCGAGTTCGTCGCGTTCGCCGACGAGGTCGTCGAGGCGGGGTTCACCGTCGTGCTCCCCCACCTGTTCGGTACGCCGGGCCGGCCGGTCAGCGCGGGCTACCTCCTCGACACCGTGCGCAAGGTCTGCGTCAGCAACGAGTTCACCAAGCTCGCCACGGGCGTGACCACCCCGCTCGCGGGCTGGCTGCGCAGCCTGGCGCGCGAGCTCCACGCGGAGCTGGGCGGACCGGGCGTGGGCGCCCTGGGGATGTGCTTCACCGGTGGGTTCGCGCTCGCGATGATGGTCGACACCGCGGTCGCCGCCCCCGTGCTCGCCCAGCCGAGCGCGCCCTTCCCCGTCGGCCCGACCCGCTCGCGCGACGTCAACCTCAGCCCCGAGGACCTCGCGGTGGTCAAGGAGCGGGCCGCGGGCGGCTGCCAGGTGATGGGGCTGCGCTACCGCCAGGACCTGGCCGTGGGCAAGCGCTTCGAGACCCTCACCCACGAGCTCGGGGAGGCCTTCGTCCGGGTCGAGTTCGACGGCCGTCAGCACTCCACGCTCACGCTGCACCGCCAGCAGGAGGCGGTCGACCGGGTGCTCGGCTTCCTCCACGACAAGCTGCGCGCCTAGCGCTGCTCAGCGACCCGGGTCGGGCCAGGCGTCGTCCCGGGCGTGGACGCGGACCTCGACGTCGCGGTCGGCGTACGTCGCCTGCAGGGGCACGTCGAGCCGGCGGGCCACCCGCTCGTGCACGTCGGAGCCGTCCAGCGCCCAGCCCTGGATGCGGTGCCGCCAGTGGCACAGCACCACCACGCCGTCGTCGTCGAGGCCCTCGGCGAGGCGGTCCACCATCCGGTCCAGCGCGCGGGGGCTGAGGAAGTAGCCGACCTCGGAGACCACCACCAGGTCGAACCGGCCCTCGGGCCAGGCCTCGGACACGTCGAGCTCGCGCACCTCCGCGCCCGCCGCGTCGGCGAGCCGGGCCCGGGCCGAGCGCAGCGCCGTCGGGGACCGGTCGACGGCGACCAGGGCCGTGCTCCGCTCGAGCAGGGCCTGCGCCAGTGCGCCGGTCGAGCAGCCCACCTCCAGGGTGCGCCGGAAGCTCGCACGAGGCAGCGCCGCCAGCACCAGCTCGCGCTTGCGGCGCTCGTACCACCGGCTCTCCACGCCCCACGGGTCCGCGGCCTCGCGGTGGACGCTGTCCAGGGCGTCGTCGGGGCACTGCGCGGGCGGGGTCACGACGAGGTGCTCGACGACGCCGGCGAAGTGCTCGAGCACCTCGGGTCCGATCAGCGTGGCGTCGCCGGGGTGGTCCGAGAGCGGCGCCACCTGGCTGCGGTGGCTGCTGATGGCGCGCAGCTTGGCCTGCGCCGCGGGCCCGGTCAGCGCCAGTGGGCGCAGCCGGTCCCACGGGGCGGTGTCGGGGTCGCCGAAGTGCCAGGCCCACACCGGGAACTCCCACAGCACCGCGTCGGTACGCCGCGCGGCCGCGGCCGCCGCCCGGCCCGCCGCCTCGTGGTCGGGGTGGCCGTCCTCGCGCCACGGCGCCACCAGCACGGTCCGCTCCCCCGCACCGCCGGCGACCACCAGCTCGACCAGGTGGCGGGTGAGCTCCTCCTGGTGGGCGGCCAGGTCGCCGTCGGGCAGCTGCAGCCGGACCAGCCGACCCTCGGGCACGCCCAGCTCGAGCGCGGCCGCGCGGGCCTCGTGCGCCCGCACGGCGGCCAGCTGCTCGGGGCTGGTGGTGGGTGAGTCGGGGTGGCTGCCCTCGCCGTCGGTGGCGCAGACCAGGTGCACGCCGACCCCCTCGGACCGGGCCAGTGCGACGAGCCCGCCGGCGCCCAGCGACTCGTCGTCGGGGTGGGCGGCCACCACCACGAGGTGGTGCACTCCGTCGAGGTCCACCGGGTCGCCGGCGGCCCAGCGCGGGTGGGCACGCCAGGCCTGGGCGGAGGTCCCGGGGCCGAGGTCGGTGTAGCGGCGCGGCGTCACCACGACGTCACCACCACCGCTCGTCGTCGGCGACGTCGTCGGCCAGGACGAGGGAGCCCAGCCGGGCCAGGTCGCGCTCGGCGTGGTGCTGGCGCAGGTAGAGGCCGAGGTCGGCCACGCGACGGGCGTGCGGCTCCTCGGTGGCCAGCGGGCCCGGGCCGAGCGCCCGGCCGCACCGGTCGAGGACCTCGGTCGCCGCGTCGGCGACCTGCTGGCGCACGCGGGCGGCCACCAGCCCCGCCCGCTCGGGAGCCGGGCCGCTGTCGGCGGTGCGGGCGGCGTCGACCAGCGCCCGCCGGGCGCCGTCGATCGCGCTGTCGACCGCCCCGAGGTGGGCCAGGGCCAGCTGGTCCGGCACCCGCCCGGTGGCGGACTCGCGCAGCCGACGGGCCAGGGCGACCGCGGCGCCGAACCACACCGCCGCGACGCCGACCCCGCCCCAGGCGAACCCCGGTCGGGAGAGGTACCAGTCGGGCCCGCCCACCGGCTGGGCGACCACGCCGTCCAGCCGCAGGCCGGTGCTGCGCACGGCGGCGAGACCGCGGGCGACCCACGCACCGGTGGGCTGCCGGGCGACGCCGGTCGCGGCGAGGTCGACGGCGAACAGCCCGCGGCGCTCGTCGTCGACCCAGGCGGTGACCAGCGCGTGCGAGACGTGGTCGGCCAGCGAGCACCACGACTTGTCGCCGTCCAGCAGCCAGCCGCCGTCGGTCTCGCGGGCGCGGAGCCGCTGCGGGCCCTCCGCGGCGTACACCCCCCAGGTGGCGCCCTCGGGAGACGCCGGGCCGCCCGCCTCGGCGAGGATCGCCAGCGCGTCGAGGTGGGGCTCGACCACCCGGGCCACGGTGAGGTCGACGGCGCCCAGCGAGGCCAGCGCCTCCCACAGCACGAGCGTGCCGCCCCCGGCCGGGAGCGGCAGCGTCCCGCCGAGGTGCACGGCCAGGTCGAGCGCCGCCTCCAGGTCGGGGCCCTCCGGGTCGGCGTACGCCGCGCGCACCGCGTCGGTCACCAGTCCCACCGGGGCCGCCGTCGTCGGCCCGGAGGGCGCGTCGCCCCGCAGCCGTACGGCGGTGTGGGGCACCGGTGCGCTCCTGGTGGGATCGGGGACGGACGTGCCGACGCTAGCCCCCACCCCCGTCGTCGACCTCCCCCACAGGGGTGGCCACCCCGGACGGCCCGACGGCGGTCCGCGCCCTGGACTACATTGGGCAGCATGTCCACGTCTGCGCTGACACCTGCCGCGCAGGGTGCTGCCGTGCGGGTGGCCGTGATGAACGACTACGAGGTCGTCGTCGCCGGCGTCCACCGGATGCTGGAGCCGTTCACCTCCCGCGTGCAGGTCGTCGAGCTCGACAACGGGGTGTCGGTCCAGAGCCACGTCGACGTGCTCCTCTACGACGCCTTCACCCGCGAGCGGGTCGTGGGCCCGGTCGCCGAGGTGCTGGCGACCACCGCCGCGCCGCTGATCATCTACACCTGGCACCTCGACCCCGCCCTGGTGCAGGAGTGCCTCGACCTCGGCGTCGCCGGCTACGTCAGCAAGACCGCCACCGCCGACCAGCTGGTCGAGGCCATCGAGAAGGTCGCCGCCGGCTCGGTGGTGGTCAGCCGGTCCACCGAGGAGGCCGAGACGCCGATCAGCAGCGGCGACTGGCCGGGCCGCGGCTTCGGGCTCAGCGCCCGGGAGTCCGAGGTGCTGGCGCTGATCGCGCAGGGCCTGTCCAACCAGGAGGTCGCGGCGCGCGCCTACCTCTCGATCAACTCGGTCAAGACCTACATCCGCTCGGCCTACCGCAAGATCGGCGTGCAGCGCCGCAGCCAGGCGGTGCTGTGGGCGGTGCGCCACGGGTTCAACCCCGACGAGTCGCGCCAGGTGCTCGACCCGCCCGCCGCGGTCAACGGCACGCCCTAGTCCGTGGCGGTGCCGGCCAGGTGCTCCAGCGCCTGGCGGTAGCCGTCGACGCCCTGCCCGACCACCTCGTGCTGGGCGTGCGGCGTGACGTAGGAGGTGTGCCGGAACTCCTCCGGCCGCTCCCGGGGGTTGCTGATGTGCAGCTCGACCAGCGGTGCGGTGAGCTGGGCGCACGCGTCGTAGACGCGCCAGCGAGTAGTGCGTCCACGCGGCGGCGTTGAGCACCACCGGGGTCGCGTCGTCGGCGGCCTGGTTGAGCCAGTCGAGCAGCACGCCCTCGTGGTTGGTCTGCCGGACCTCGACGTCCAGCCCGAGGTCACGGCCCCACTGCTCGCACAGGCCGACCAGGTCGGCGTACGTCGTGTGGCCGTAGATCTCGGGCTGCCGCTTGCCCAGCCGGCCCAGGTTGGGCCCGTTGAGCACGAGCACCCGGCGACCCGGGCGGGTCGGCCGGGTCGGGTCGGTCGGGTCGGTCGTCGGTCATGGTGTCCCCCTCCGGACGTGGTCGTACGCCGCGCGCAGCGCCGCCTCCTCGGGCCCGGCCAGCACGGTCGGGCGGGCGAGCCCGTCGAGCACGAGGAACCGGAGCCGGTCGCCGCGGGCCTTCTTGTCGACCCGCATCGTGGCGAGCAGGTCCTCGAAGGCGAGGTCGTCGGCCGCGACGTCGGCCAGCCGCACCGGCAGGCCCACCGACCGCAGCACCGACGCGTGCCGGGCGGCCGTCGCGTCGTCGAGCCGGCCCGCCAGCCGGGCGAGCTCGGCGACGTAGACCATGCCGAGGGCCACCGCCTCGCCGTGCCGGACCCGGTAGCCGGTGCCGCGCTCGACCGCGTGGGCCAGGGTGTGGCCGTAGTTGAGCGCCTCGCGCCCGGGGTGGCCGTCGCGGCCCCCGGTCTCACGCAGGTCCTCGACCACGACACCGACCTTGACCGCGACCGCCCGCTCGACGAGCTCGCGCAGCACCGGGGAGCCGGGATCGAGCACCGCGTCGGGCGCGGCCTCGACCAGCGCCAGGATCTCGGGGTCGGCGATGAAGCCGCACTTGAGCACCTCGGCGAGGCCGGCGACGAGCTCGGCCCGCGGCAGGGTCGCGAGCGCGTCGAGGTCGCAGAGCACGCCCGCCGGCTCGTGGAAGCTGCCCACCAGGTTCTTGCCGGTGCCGGTGTTCATGCCGGTCTTCCCGCCCACGGCCGCGTCGACCATGGCCAGCAGGGTGGTCGGCACGTGGACCACCGGGACCCCGCGCAGCCAGGTGGCGGCGATGAAGCCGCCCATGTCGGTGGTGGCGCCGCCGCCGACCGTCACGACCGCGTCGGAGCGGGTGAAGCCGGCCTCGCCGAGCGCCTCCCAGGCCTGCGCCGCGACCGCGGCGGTCTTGGCGTGCTCGCCGTCGGGCAGCGGCAGGTCGAGCACCTCGAGCCCGTCCAGCTGCGCCCGCACCCGGGCGACGAGGTCGTCGAGACCGGGGGCGTGGCACAGCGCCACCCGGCGCACGTCGGCGCCGAGCAGGCCGGGCAGCCGGTCGAGCACGTCGTGGCCGACCACCACGTCGTACGGCGACGCGCCGCCGACGTGGAGCACGGTCGCCTCAGCCACCGCTGCCCTCGAGCCGGTCCAGGACCCCCGCGACGACCGCGTCGACGTCGAGCCCGTCGGTGTCCACGACGTGCACGGCGACCGACTCGTAGACCGGGGTGCGCTCGTCGATCAGCTGCTTGATCCGGCCGCGGACGTTGCCGAGCAGCAGCGGCCGCGAGACCCCGAGCCCCACCCGCTGGGCGGCGTCGGAGAGCCCGACCCGCAGGAAGACGACCTCGTGGCCGGCCAGCAGCGCCCGGGTCTGCTCGTCGAGCACCGCGCCGCCGCCGAGGGCGAGGACGCCCTCGTGACCGGCCAGGGCGTCGGCCACGGCCTCGCGCTCGAGCCGACGGAAGTGGGCCTCGCCGGAGTCCACGAAGATGTCGGAGACCGAGCGGCCCTCGCGCTCCTCCACGTCGAGGTCGGAGTCGCGGAACGGCACGTCCCAGTGGGCGGCCAGACGACGGCCCACCGTGGTCTTGCCGGCGCCCATCGTCCCGACCAGCACCGCCCGCGGCCGCCCGGCGGCATCCCTGCTCACCGGAACCGCAGCGCGTCGAGGTAGCTCTCGACGTTGCGCCGGGTCTCCCCCACGCTGTCGCCGCCGAACTTCTCGAGCACCGCGTCGGCGATGACGAGCGCGACCATGGCCTCGGCCACGATCCCGGCGGCCGGCACCGCGCAGACGTCGGAGCGCTGGTGGTCGGCACGGGTCGCCTCGCCGGTGGCGACGTCGACGGTGCGCAGCGCGCGGGGCACGGTCGCGATCGGCTTCATCGCGGCGCGGACCCGCAGGACCTCACCGGTCGACATGCCGCCCTCGGTGCCGCCCGAGCGGCCCGACGTACGCCGCAGGCTGCCGTCCTCGGTGACGATCTCGTCGTGGGCCAGCGAGCCGGGGGTCGCCGCGAGGTCGAAGCCGTCGCCGACCTCGACCCCCTTGATCGCCTGGATGCCCATCAGCGCGCCGGCCAGCCGGGCGTCGAGACGGCGGTCCCAGTGCACGTGCGAGCCCAGGCCCGGGGGCAGCCCGTGCACCACGACCTCGACGACCCCGCCGAGGGTGTCGCCGTCCTGGTGGGCCCGGTCGATGCGCTCGACCATGAGGGTGGAGGCGTCGGGGTCCAGGCACCGCACCGGGTCCTCGTCGAGCCGGGCGACGTCGTCGGGGCCGGGGACCGACCCGGCGGGGGCAGGCACGCCGCCGAGCTCGACCACGTGGGAGACCAGCCGCGCCCCGGTGGCCTGCTCGACGAAGGCCGAGGCGACCCGGCCCAGCGCCACGCGCGCGGCGGTCTCGCGGGCCGAGGCCCGCTCCAGGATCGGGCGGGACTCGGTGAAGTCGTACTTCTGCATGCCCACCAGGTCGGCGTGACCGGGGCGGGGCTTGGTGAGCGGGGCGTTGCGGGCCAGCGAGGCGAGCTCCTCGGCGTCGACGGGGTCGGCCGACATCACCCGCTCCCACTTGGGCCACTCGGTGTTGCCGACCTCGATCGCGACGGGGCCGCCCTGGGTGACGCCGTGGCGGACGCCGCCGGTGACGCGCACCTGGTCCTGCTCGAACTTCATCCGGGCGCCCCGGCCGTAGCCGAGCCGGCGCCGGGCCAGCGCGTCGGAGATGTCCTCGGAGGTGACCCGGACGTGGGCCGGCAGGCCCTCGAGGATCGCGGTGAGGGACGGTCCGTGGGACTCCCCCGCGGTGAGCCAGCGCAACATGGCGCCAGTCTCCCACGGGGCTCCGGCCCCTCCGGGACCCTCCCTAGTAGCCGAGACCCGTCGCGATGGCCGGCGCGGCGACCACCGCCAGGGCCGCTCCCACCAGCATGAACGGGCCGTAGGGGTAGCGGCGCCGCAGGCTGCGCCGCAGCAGCGAGAGCACCACGCCGCCGAGGCCGCCCAGGAAGACCATCAGGCCGAGCCCGACCACGGCGTGCTCCCAGCCCAGGTAGCCCAGCGCCGGTCCGAGCACCCGCGCCAGCCGCACGTCGCCGAACCCCCAGGCGCCCAGCAGGGCCCAGAACACCCAGAACCAGCCCCCGACCAGGAGCCACCCGCCGGCCGCCCGCAGCAGTGCCCCGGGGTCGCCGTCGACCAGCGCCGCGACCGGCAGCAGCACCGCCAGCAGGACGTACGCCGGCCGGATGATCCGCGTGGGCAGCAGCGTCGTGCGCCAGTCGACCACCAGCAGCACCGCCCCGACCGGGACGAGCGGCACCAGGAACAGCAGCGCCCCGGTCCAGCCGAGCACCGCCCCGATGGCCGCCCCCACGACCGCGCAGGCCACGACCAGCCCGGCCCGCAGCCCGGGCAGGGCGGCGATCGCGGCGTACGGCTCCTTGGGCGGCGGCGGACCGAGCGCGGACGGCGGCGTCTCCACCGCGGGCTCGCCGGCCAGCGCGGGCTCGGGGGCGGGGTCCGGCTCCGGCTCGGGCAGCCGGGCGAGCAGGCCCGGGGCCGGCAGCGCCAGCAGGGCGCAGGCCAGGGCCGTCACCAGCGCCGCAGCAGCGCGGGCAGCAGCGCGGTCCCCAGCAGGGCATCGGCGAGGAGCACGACAGCGAGGCTAGGCGCTCGGGGAGACGCCGGCGCCGTCGTCCACAGCCAGGGCGGACCCGCTCGCGACGGCCGCCTCGTGCTCGCGGCGCCGCAGCTCACGGCGTGCGGCCACGCGCAGCCGCTCCACGGGCACCGACCGCCCGGCCATCACCTGGAGCTGGAGCACGGCCTGGTGGGCCAGCAGGTCGAGACCGCTCACCAGCGGCCGCCGCGACTCGTCGGCGGCGCGGGCCAGCGGCGTGGGCCAGGGGTCGTAGACGACGTCGAAGACCCGCGGCACCGTCGCCGCTGCGGCGAGCACGTCGGCGGTCTGCGCCCGGCCGGGGATGGTGGAGACCAGCAGGTCGGCCGCCGCCCCCTCGCCCAGCCCGCCGCGGGCGACGGCGTCGGGCAGGCTGCCGACCGTGACCTCCGGGGCGCGCCGGTGGCGCCGCACCGTCGCGACGGTCTCCGCCGCCCGGTCCGGGTCGCGCACCAGCAGGTGCGCCCGCGTGCAGCCGAGCTCGACGAGGCCGAGCAGCACCGAGGTGGCGGTGGCGCCGCCGCCGAGCACGACGACCTCGCGCACCGGGTCGTGGACTCGCTCGACGAGCGCCGCCATCGCGCCGGGCACGTCGGTGTTGAAGCCGAGCCGCCGCCGGTCGCCCAGCACGAGCGTGTTGACCGCGCCCGAGATCTGGGCCCAGTCGTCGAGCGAGTCGACCAGGGGCACCACGGTGCGCTTGAGCGGCATCGTCAGCGACAGCCCGCGCCAGTGCCGGTCGAGGCTCGCGAGGTGGTCGGGCAGGTCGGCGGCGGCCAGCTCGACGGCGTCGTAGGTCCAGTCGAGCCCGAGCTCGGCGTACGCCGCCCGGTGCATGGCAGGTGAGAGGGAGTGGGCCACGGGGGTGCCCACCACGGCGCAGCGCATCGGGCTAGCAGTCCTCGTTGGTCCGGCAGTACTCGCGCAGCTTCTCCACCCACCGGTTGTGCTCGGCCAGGGTCACCGAGAAGCGCGTGGTGTCGGCCTCGTAGTCGGGCACGAAGAACAGCCAGTCGCCCTTCGCGGGCTTCAGCGCCGCCTCGATGGTCTCCTCGCCGGGCGACCCGATCGGGCCGGGCGGGAGGCCGGCGTAGCGGTAGGTGTTGTACTGCGAGTCGGAGTCGCGCTCGGCCGAGGTGGTCCAGACGTCGCCGGACCGGCCGCTGACGTAGGAGACCGTGGAGTCCAGCTGCAGCGCCATGTCGTCGTCGAGCCGGTTGTAGAGCACCCGGGCGACCCGGGGGTAGTCCTCGGACTTGTTGGCCTCGTACTCCAGGATGCTGGCGACCGTGAGGACCTCCTCCGGCGTCAGCCCCAGGGCCGCGGCGCGGGTCTCGATGTCCAGGGAGGCCTCGACCTCCTTGGTCTTGGCCACCATCTGGCTGATCAGCTCGACCGCGGTCATCTTCGGCGGCACCGTGTAGGTGGCGGGGAACAGGTAGCCCTCGGGGTTGCCCTCGGCCTCGGCCGGCAACCCGATCGCGTCGCCGTCGGCCAGGGCGCGCACCACGGCACGGCGGCGGATGTCGGTGTTCTTGGCGATGGAGTCGACCACCTGGCGCACCCGCGCCCCCTCGGGCACGGTGACCAGGGCCTGCACCAGGTTGGCGGGGTCGACCAGGACGTCGAGGGCGTCGCTCGCCTTCATCTTCTCCTGGAGCTGGTAGTAGCCGACCTGGATGTTGCGGGAGTCCTCCTCGAGCCGCGCGGCCTCGGTGAAGGCGTCGACGCTCGCGACGACGCCCGCCTCCTTGAGGTCGCGGCCGATCTGCGCCGAGGTGGAGCCGTCCTCGACCTGGTAGACGACCTCGCCGGTGCCGGGGCCCTCGAAGTCGGGCGCGGAGGCCAACCGGGTGCTCAGCTCGTCGTAGGCCCACCGGCCACCGAGGAACAGCCCGGCGCCGAGCACGACCAGCACGACCAGGACAGGGAGGCAGCTGCTGAGCGCGGCGCTTGCGCGGCTCCTCGTAGCTCCAGTCGTCGCCCTCGTCGTACCCGTCCTCGAGCAGGGGCTCGTCCCCGCTGTAGTCGGTGTGGCTCACGTGTCGTCCCTACTGGTCCGGGGCGTCGGCCGGAACCAGCTCGCCGGCCGCGTCGCCCGTCTGTCGTTCCCTCTCCAGAGCCCCCTGCAAGATGACGACGGCCGCGGCCATGTCGACCACCGCCCGACGCTTCTTGCCCTTGCGCCCCTGGGCCCGCAGCTGCCCCTCGGCGGTCACGGTGCTCAGGCGCTCGTCGCACAACCGCACCGGCACCGGGTGGATCCGGGCCGCCAGGTCCTGCGCGAACGCTCGAACCCTACCCGCCGAGGGTCCTTCTCCCCCGGACATCGAGCGAGGCAGGCCGAGGTAGACCAGGCGGGCGTCGTGCTCCTCCACCAGCGCCGCGAGCCGGTCGAGGTCGCCCCGGGCGCGGGGCACCGTCTCCAGCGGGGTCGCGAGGATGCCGTGCGGGTCGCTGCTCGCGACGCCGATGCGGGCCTCGCCCGGGTCGATCCCCAGCCGCACCCCCGGAGCGGTGCTCACGCCGTGGGACGACCCTGCGCGAGGTGGTCGCGCACCGCGGTGAGCGCCTCGTCGGCGCGGTCGGCGTCGGCGCCGCCGCCCTGGGCGACGTCGTCCTTGCCGCCGCCCTTGCCGCCGAGCACCTGGGTCGCGACCCGCACCAGGGTGTTGGCGGAGAGACCCGCCGCCCGGCCGGCGTCGTTGACCGCGACGACCACGGACGGCTTGCCGCCGCCGGTGCCGACGACGACCGCCACACCGGGCCGCTCGGGCGCGAGCCGGGCGCGCACGTCGAGCGCGAGGGTGCGTACGTCGCCGCCGCCGGCGCCGGCGACCACCCGGCCGGCCAGCGCCACGCCGTGGAGGTCCTCGGCCGCGGCCGCGAGCTCGCCGGCGGAGGCCAGCAGCTGGGAGACCCGCGCCTTCTCGATCTCCTTCTCGGCCGTGCGCAGCCGCTCGACCAGGTCGGAGACCCGGCCCACGAGGTCGTCGGGCTTCGTCTTGAGCAGGGTGGACAGCTCGCCGACCACGTCACGCTCGCGGGCGAGGTAGGCGAACCCCTCGACGCCGGTGAAGGCCTCGATGCGGCGGTTGCCCGACCCGACCGAGGACTCGCCGGTCACCACGATGGTGCCGATCTGGCTGGAGTGGTCGACGTGCGTGCCGCCGCACAGCTCGCGCGACCAGGGACCGCCGATCTCCACGACCCGCACCTGGCCGACGTCGTAGGTCTCGCCGAACAGGGCGATCGCGCCCCACTCCTTGGCCTCGGGCAGCGTCATGTACTGCCAGCCGACCGGGAGGTCGGCCCGCAGCGCCCGGTTGGCGACCTCCTCGACGTCGTGCACCTGGGCGGGCGAGAGCCCGCCGGTCCAGCCGAAGTCGAGCCGGAGGTAGCCCGGGCGGTTGTAGGAGCCGGACTGCAGCGCCTGGGGCCCGAGCACCTCGCGCAGGGCGGCGTGGACCACGTGCGTGCCGGAGTGCGCCTGGCGCGCGCCGGTGCGCCACTCGGGGTCGACGCGGGCGTGCAGCGTCGCCCCCGGCGGCAGCTCGCCGTCGAGGACGCGCACCTGGTGGACGACCAGGCCCTTGACCGGGCGCTGCACGTCGAGCACCTCCAGGGTGCCGCCGGCGAAGTCGATGGTGCCCGCGTCGGCCGCCTGGCCGCCGGACTCGGCGTAGAACGGGGTCCGGTCCAGGACGACCTCGCCGACCTCTCCCGCCGCCAGACCGGCGACGGGCCGCCCGCCGCTCAGCACCGCCTGCAGCCTCGACTCGGTCTCCAGGGTCTCGTAGGCCAGCCACTCGGTCGGGCCGTGCTCGCCGAGGATGCCGCGGTAGACGCCGGTGTCGGCGTGCCGTCCCTTGCGGGCCTGCGCGTCGGCCTTGGCCCGGTCGCGCTGCTCGGCCATCAGCGAGCGGAAGCCCGCCTCGTCGACCTCGAGGCCGGCCTCGGAGGCCATCTCCAGGGTCAGGTCGATCGGGAAGCCGTAGGTGTCGTGCAGCGCGAAGGCCCGCTCGCCCGAGAGGGTCGTCCCCCCGCCGGTGCGCACCTCGGCCGCCGCGGTGTCGAAGATCGTGGTGCCGGTGCGCAGCGTCGAGCGGAAGGCGTCCTCCTCGGCGTACGCCACCGAGGCGATCCGGTCCCAGTCGGTCAGCAGGTCGGCGTAGGTCTCCCCCATCTTGTCGCGGCTGACGGGGAACAGCTCGGGCAGCGCCCGGTCCTCGTAGCCGAGCAGCCGCACCGAGCGGACCGCGCGCCGCAGCAGCCGGCGCAGCACGTAGCCGCGCGACTCGTTGCCGGGCGTGACGCCGTCGCCGATGAGCATCATCGAGCTGCGGACGTGGTCGGCCACCACCCGGAAGCGCACGTCGTCGCCGGGGTCGGCGCCGTAGCGGCGACCGGTCAGCTCCTCGACCCGCTGGATCACGGGGAACACGACGTCGGTCTCGTACATGTTGGGCTTGTCCTGGAGGAGCAGCGCGACCCGCTCCAGGCCCATGCCGGTGTCGATGTTGCGCTGCGGCAGCGACCCGGCGATGTCGAAGTCGGACTTCGAGCGCACCGCGGACAGCTCGTCCTGCATGAACACCAGGTTCCAGATCTCCAGGAACCGGTCCTCGAGCTCGGTCGGCATGTCGGGACCGATGGTGGACAGGTCGGCGTCGGGACCGTACGCCGGACCGCGGTCGTAGAGGATCTCCGAGCACGGGCCGCCGGGGCCCGGGACGCCCATCGACCAGTAGTTCTCCTTGCGGCCCAGCCGCACGATCCGCTCGTCGGGCAGGCCGGTGACCTTGCGCCACAGCGCGACCGCCTCGGCGTCGTCCTCGTAGACGCTGGGGTGGAGCCGGCTCTCCTCCAGGCCCCAGCCGCCGTCGGCCAGCGGCCTGGTGACCAGGTCCCAGGCCAGCTCGATGGCGCCTTCCTTGAAGTAGTCGCCGAAGCTGAAGTTGCCGCACATCTCGAAGAAGGTGCCGTGGCGGGTGGTCTTGCCGACGTCCTCGATGTCGGGCGTGCGCACGCACTTCTGCACGCTGGTGGCGCGCGGCCACGGCGGGGTCTCCTGGCCCAGGAAGTAGGGCTTGAACGGCACCATCCCGGCGTTGACGAACAGCAGGTTGGGGTCGGGCACGAGCAGCGACGCCGAGGGCACGGCGGTGTGGCCGGCCGCCTCGAAGTGCGCCACGAAGCGGCGGCGGATGTCGGCGCTGTCCATCAGGTGGTGCCTTCCTCGGGGATCTGGAGCGGGGTGGGGGGCGTCGGGGGCGTGCGGCGCAGGGCGGGCGTCCCGGGCTCGGGCGCCGCCAGACCGAGCCGGTCGCGCAGCTCGGTCTCCTTCTCGGCCGCGCCGGTGCGGACCTCCTCGGCGAGCAGCTGGGCGCCGAGGCTCAGTCCCGCGAGCCGGTCGCGCAGGCCGTCGGGGGTCAGGGACTCGGCCACGCGGCGGGCGCGGGCGGCGGCGTACAGCCCGGCCCCGGCACCCGCGACGAACCAGAAGCCGCGGTTCATCGCGCGGTCCTCATGCGGCCCGGGCCCCCGGGTCCTCGGTGGGCCGGCGTGCCGAGCCGGGCCTCGCGGTAGGCGTCGCGCATCTCGCGACGACGCTGCTTGCGGGCGCGCTTGGCCTCGCGGCGCATCTCGAAGCGGATCCGGTTGCGCGACTCGGCGCTCAGCGCGCGTCGTACGCCGTGGCCCAGCGCGACCGCGCGCACCAGCGGCTCGCCCAGCGCGGCGTTGAGCACGACCCGGTCGGAGACCATCGGGCGCGGCTCCAGCGGGGGCACGGTGCCCGCGTCGGTGATGACGTACGCCGCCCCGTCGGCCGCCGCGTCGGACGCCCCGTCTGCCACCGCGGCGGGGGCGTCGCGACGCTCGACCCGGGCGGCGAGGTCCTCGACCCGCTCGCGCAGCAGCGCGGACTCGGCCCGGGCGGCGGCGATCTGGTCACGGGTGGCGGCGCGGGCGCGACGGCCCTGCACGACCAGGGCGGCGACCACCAGCAGGGCGGCGCCGAGGGCCAGCGCGAGTCCCAGGGTGAGCGGCGAGTCCATGGCGTCCGACCCTACCTGCCGCGGACGAGCCGGCGGACGCGCTCCCAGCGCTCCTTGAGCGAGGCCTCCGCCCCCAGCGCCGTGGGCCGGTAGTAGGTGGCGTCGGCGACGACGTCGGGGGCGTACTGCTGCTCGGCGATGCCGTAGGGGGCGTCGTGGGAGTAGCGGTAGCCGGTGCCGTGGCCCAGCTCCTTGGAGCCGCCGTAGTGGGCGTCGCGCAGGTGCGCCGGCACCGGCCCGATCTTGCCGGCCCGGACGTCGGCCGAGGCGGCGTCCATCGCCTTGATCACCGCGTTGGACTTGGGTGCCAGGGCGAGGTGGAGGACCGCCTGGGCCAGGTTGAGCCGCGCCTCGGGCATCCCGATCAGCTGCACCGACTGCGCCGCGGCGACGGCGACGCCCAGCGCGGTGGGGTCGGCCAGCCCGACGTCCTCGCTGGCGAGGACCACCAGCCGGCGGGCGATGAAGCGCGGGTCCTCGCCGGCCTCGACCATCCGGGCGAGGTAGTGCATCGCCGCGTCGGCGTCGGAGCCGCGGATCGACTTGATGAAGGCGCTGGTGACGTCGTAGTGCTGGTCGCCCTGGCGGTCGTAGCGCACCGCCGCGCGGTCGACCGCCCGCTCGGTGGTGGCGAGGTCGATCACCCCGGTGTCCCCCGCGGCCCCGGCCGCGGCCTCGAGGTAGGTCAACGAACGACGGGCGTCTCCCCCGGCCAGCCGGACCAGGTGGTCCATGGCATCGGTCTCGATGCGCAGCGCGCCGTCGAGTCCGCGCTCGTCGACCAGCGCACGCTCGATCACCCCGCGGACGTCGTCGTCGGAGAGCGGCTCGAGGGTGAGCAGCAGCGACCGGGACAGCAACGGCGAGATCACCGAGAAGAACGGGTTCTCGGTGGTCGCGGCGACCAGCGTCACCCAGCGGTTCTCCACGCCCGGCAGCAACGCGTCCTGCTGGGCCTTGCTGAACCGGTGCACCTCGTCGACGAACAGCACCGTCTCGCCGCCGGTGCGCACCAGCCGGTTGCGGGCGGTGTCGATCGCGGCCCGCACCTCCTTGACCCCGGCGGAGACGGCCGAGACCTCGACGAACTGGCGGTCGGTGCCGACCGAGACGATCGAGGCGATGGTCGTCTTGCCGGTCCCCGGCGGCCCCCACAGCAGCAGCGACATCGGCTGGTCGCCCTCGATCAGCCGGCGCAGCGGTGAGCCCGACCGCAGCAGGTGCTGCTGGCCGACGAGGTCGTCGAGGGTGCGCGGGCGCATCCGCACCGCGAGCGGGGCCGAGGCGTGGGCGTTGCCCGCGAGGGTCCCGGCGGTCCCGCCCGGCCGGTTGGCCGGGGCGGCTGCGTCGTCGAGCTCGAACAGGCCGTCCATCGCAGGCGACCCTAGCCGCCGACGCCGACGTCGTACGCCGGGACCAGGCCGGTGGCCCACCGCCCCGTCGTACGACGCTTGCTTCCCGGCTGGAACTTGCGCTTCCCGGGCAGGACTTCGCGCGGGAAGCTGCGGTTTCACAGGGGACCCTGTGAAACCAACCCGCCCGCCACCCGACTGGGACCAGCGATCACCACCCCGCGGCGTGCGGGCTCACTTCCCGGCTGGAACTTGCGCTTCCCGGGCAGTACTTCGCGCGGGAAGCTGCGGTTTCACAGGGGACCCTGTGAAACCAACCCGCCCGCCACCCGACTGGGACCAGCGACCACCACCCCGCGGCGTACGAGCTCACTTCCCGGCCAGAACCCATGCTCCCCGGGCAAGACTTCACACGGGAAGCTGCGGTTTCACAGGGGACCCTGTGAAACCGACAGGCGACACGTGCCCCGCCGTACGCCGAACCCGGCCGGCCGACCGGCCACGAGGATCAGCTGACGCCGACCCGCGCGATCAGGGCGTCGCGCGCCTCGCGGCGGCGGCGCTGCTCGGCGGGGTCGGGCACCGGCACGGCGGCGACCAGCCGCTGGGTGTACTCGTGCTGCGGGGTGCGCACGACCTGGTCGGTGGGGCCGACCTCGACGAGCTTGCCCATGTACATCACCGCGATCCGGGAGGCCAGCAGCTCGACCACACCGAGGTCGTGGCTGATGAACAGGCACGCGAAGCCCTGCTCGCGCTGCAGCTCCTGGAACAGGTCGAGCACCTTGGCCTGGACCGAGACGTCGAGCGCCGAGGTCGGCTCGTCGGCGACCAGCAGGTCGGGGTCGAGCGCCAGCGCCCGGGCGATGCCGACCCGCTGCCGCTGGCCGCCGGACAGCTCGTGGGGGTAGCGGTTGCGGAATCCCCGCTGCAGGTGGACCGCGTCGAGCAGGCGCTCCACCTCGGCGCTGAGCTCCTTGCCCTTCAGCCCACGGTGCAGCAGCAGCGGCTCGCCGATCGACTCGCCGACGGGCAGCCGCGGGTTCAGCGAGGAGCCCGGGTCCTGGAACACGATGCCGACCTTGTCGCGCAACGGCTTGAGGTCCTTGCGCCTGGCCCCCGCCAGCTGCACCCCGGCCACCTCGAAGCTGCCGCCGGCGACGGGCAGCAGGCCCATCGCCGCCCGGCCGATGGTGGTCTTGCCCGAGCCGGACTCGCCGACCAGGCCGACGACCTCGCCGGGCTGGATCGAGAGCGAGACGTCGTCGACGGCCCGGAAGACCGGCTGGTTGCCGCGCTTGGGGTACTCCAGGACGAGGTGGTCCGCCACGAAGATGGGCGGCCGGGTGTCGCTCGCGGCGGTGGCCCGGTCGCGCTCGGTGCGGGCCTCGCCGTCGGCAGCGCTGGCGGTGCCGAAGTGCGGCACCGAGGCCAGCAGCTGCTGGGTGTAGGGGTGCTGGGCCCGGTTGAAGACGTCGTCGGCCGTGCCGGTCTCGACGATCCGGCCGTGCTGCATCACCACGATCCGGTCGGCCATGTCGGCCACCACGCCCATGTCGTGGGTGATCAGCACGATGCCCGCGTTGACCCGCTCACGCAGCTCACGCATCAGCTTGAGGATCTCGGCCTGCACCGTGACGTCGAGGGCGGTGGTGGGCTCGTCGGCCACCAGCAGCTGCGGCTCGCACGCGAGCGCCTGAGCGATCATGGCGCGCTGCCGCTGGCCGCCGGAGAGCTGGTGGGGGAAGGCGTCGAAGCGGCGCTCGGGCTCGGGGATCTCGACCAGGGTCAGCAGCTCGATGGCGCGCTTGCGGGCGTCCTTGGGCGACATGTCGAAGTGCGAGCGGATGGTCTCCACGATCTGGAACCCGATCGTGTAGACGGGGTTCATCGCGGTCATCGGCTCCTGGAAGATCACCGCGATCTCCTTGCCGCGGATCCGCCGCAGCGGTGCCCCGGTCAGGCCCACGAGCTCCTGGCCGCGCAGCTTGGCGCTGCCGGTGGAGCGGCCGTTGGGTGGCAGCAGGCCGAGCAGCGACATCGAGGACTGGGTCTTGCCCGAGCCCGACTCCCCCACGATGGCCAGGACCTCGCCGGCCTCGACGTGGTAGCTGACGTCGATCGCCGCGGGGAACCAGTCGCCGTCGACGTAGAAGTGGACGTTGAGGTCCTCGACCTCGAGCAGCGGGCCGTCGTGCTCCTCGCGGGTGCGAGCGGTGGCGTCGGTGCCGACGGGCGCGCCGACCGGGTGCAGCTGGTCCTCGGGAGTGCTCACGACGATGCCTTTCGGACGGTCTCTGCCAGGGTGGGCGCATGCAGGCCCTGGGTCCCACCGAGGTGGTGCGCGCGCGCTCGGCGCGGGCGCTCGGCGCGACGATGGTCGGGGTCGCAGCCTCGGGGGTGGGCTCGACACTGCTCGCCGGGACCGACGCGGTCACGACGTACGCCGCCCCGCTCGCGCTGTTCGGCCTGCTCGGCTGGGCCGGCTTCTGGCGGGCCCGGGTGGAGGTCTCCGACGGGGGCGTGCGGGTGGTGAACACGCTGCGCACCCTCGACGTGCCCTGGCCGGCCCTGGAGTCGGTCGAGGGCCGCTACGGGCTGCGGCTGGTCACGGCGTACGGACCCGTCCAGGCCTGGGCCGCGCCCGCCCCGAGCGGCACGCAGCGGGCCCGGGGCGACCAGGGCACGGCGGCCGTGCTGGTGCAGGGCCGCCTCGCCGCGCTGCGGGAGGCCGGCTTCCTCGACGGGGCCCGGCTGGAGCGACCCGACCTGCGCCGCTCCTGGCACCCCGGCACGCTGGCCGGCGTCGTGGTGCTGGCCCTGGCCTCGGTGCTGCTGCCGCTCGTCGGCTGAGCCGGAGCCGGCCCCCGCCCGGCGGGTCACTGGACCGAGCCGGAGACGCTCGACTCGTCACCGCGGTCGTCCTTCGCGGCCGCGAGCCGCATCTTGCGGGCCGAGGGGATCCGCTTCTGGCGGGGGTCGAAGGCGTCGCGCAGGCCGTCGCCGATGAAGTTCACGGCCAGCGCGATGATGATGATGAACACGCCGGGCCACCAGAACAGGAACGGCCGGGTCGCGAAGGCCGACTGGTACTCCGAGATCATCGTGCCGAGCGAGACGTCGGGCGACTTGATGCCGAAGCCCAGGTAGGACAGCGAGGTCTCGAGCAGCACCGCCTGCGAGGCGAGCAGCGTGGTGTTGACGATGATGACGCCCATCGCGTTGGGGATCATGTGCTTGCGCATGATGCGGAAGCTGCTGGCCCCGGCCACCTTGGCGGCGTCGACGAACTCCCGCTCGCGCAGCGTCAGGAACTCGCCGCGCACCAGCCGCGCCAGGGTCGGCCAGGTGACCGCGCCGAGCGCGATCGCGAGCCAGAACGTGCCGGCGTTGCCGGCGATGTTGCCCAGCACCGCGCCGATCACGATGACCGGGAAGGTCAGGAACAGGTCGGTCAGCCGCATCAGGCCCTGGTCGGCGGCACCGCGGAAGTAGCCCGACAGCGCGCCGACGACCATGCCGAGGGCCGCGGCCAGCAGGCTGATCACGACCATCACGTTGAGCGAGGTCTGGGTGCCCTTCATGACACGGGCGAAGACGTCCCGGCCGATCTCGTCCTGGCCGAAGGGGTGGTCGCCGATCGCGAACCCGCTGCCGCCGAGCCAGGTCGGCATGCTGAGGCTGGGCCGACCGCCGTTGGCGACGTCGTTGGGGCGGAAGTGGTCGAACTTCCACCAGCCGGGCATGCCGAAGGCGCCGATCGAGGTGTACGCCAGCAGCGCCACCAGCACCAGGCCGACCAGGCCGACCAGGGCACCGCGGTGGCGGAAGAAGCGGCGTCGGACGATCTGGCCCTGCGAGAGGCCCTCGACGTCCTTGAGCTCGATGGCGTTCTCGTTGGTGTCGCCGCCGACCGGGTCGAGGTGTCCCGTGGGCTCGAGAGGAGTGCTCATGCGGCCACCCGGATCCTGGGGTCGAGAACGGCGTAGACGAGGTCGGCCACGAAGTTGGCCAGCACCGCGAGGATGCCGACGATGAGGATGTAGGCCATCACCGGGTCCTGCTGGGCGCCGCCCAGGGAGTCGACGAACAGCCGCCCCATGCCGAACCAGCCGAAGACCGTCTCGGTGATGACCGCGCCGCCGAGCAGCGTGATGATGTCGATCGGCACGATCGAGGCCAGCGGCAGCAGCGCGTTGCGGAAGGCGTGCCGCATCACCACGGTGCGCTCGGTGAGGCCCTTGGAGCGCGCGGTGCGGATGTAGTCGGCGTTCATGACCTCGAGCATCGAGGCCCGCGAGTAGCGGGTGTAGGACGCGAACGAGATCAGGATCAGCGTCGCCGTGGGCAGTGCCAGGTGGGTGAGCACGTCGAGGGTCTGGATCCAGAAGTCGCCGACCAGGTTGGGCGTCGCGCGCCCGATGGTGGCGATCGGACGGCCCTTGATGGCCTGGTTGTCGTTGTAGCTGGCCCAGCTCTGCAGCAGCCGGTCGGTGAACAGCATCATCGAGACCGGGACCGCGGTGAGCGCCGCCGTGCGCATCGACTGGCCGCGGTCGGGCCCGCCCCACGCGTAGCCGATCCCGGCGCTGAGCAGCAGGCCGAGCAGGAACATCCCGAGGACGAACGGCCAGCCGAGGATGCCGGCGTCACGGGCGTAGAACCACACGAAGAGCATCGGGTACCACAGCACCACGCCGAGGGCTGCGACCGAGAGCGCGGAGTGCAGCGCCTTCCTGTTGCGCAGCCCGGTCGACAGGATCGTCATCACGAAGGCCCAGCCGACCGCGCTCAGCGCGATCAGCACGATGCCGATCTGGGGACGCTCGAACCAGCCGGTGAGGTTGAGGAAGACCAGCAGCACCACCGTGAGACCGGCGGCGATGCCGAAGTTGCGCAACCGGGTGCGGCCAGCCCCGGCGATCGCCGAGGAGACGATCAGCCCGGCCAGCAGGGCCGCCACCACGATGAACGTCCACGACAGCTGGGCCGCCTGGCCGTTCTCGCCGGCGAGGAAGTCGTTGAGGTCGATCGCCAGGTAGACCTTCGCCAGCACCGCCACCCAGAACACGGGCAGCGAGTAGAGCAGGAAGGACAGGAAGGTGATCGAGTAGTCGAAGCCGGAGTACTGCCGCAGCGCGCTCACGATGCCGACCAGGACGCCGAGCACGATCGCGAGCACGGTCGCGACGGTGACCAGCTGGATGGTGGTGGTCACGGCTCCCGAGAGCAGTGAGGTCACCTGCTGGTTGGTCTTCCAGTTCTCGCCGAGGTCGCAGCTGCCGTACAGGCATCCCGAGGCACCGCGCAACCAGTCGAGGTAGCGCAGGATCACGGGGTCGTCGAGCCTCAGCTCGGCCGTGCGGTTGGCGATCTGCTGCGCCTTGTTGGGCGCGGTGCTGGTGCGGAGGTCGGCCAGCGGGTCGATGGAGAGGTCGACCAGGACGTACATGATCAGGGTCGAGACCAGGACGACGAGGAACGACATCAGCAGCCGCTTGACGAAGAACACGACCATGGCGGGGTCCTACCTCACGCTCGGAGGGACGCGGACAGTCCACGTGGTGGGCACCACCGCAGAGCGACAGTACCCACCACGTGGATCCGGGGTGTCCCGGACGGGATCAGCCTCGGGAGCCGATCAGCTCCCGGACGGGACCTCCCAGTCCCAGAAGCCGTAGAACATCGTGGGCGCCAGGATGGCCGGGTCGAGCCCGGTCACGCGGCTGCCGTTGCTGATGTTCGCCGACGGGAACTGGTAGAGCGTCAGGCCGATGGCGTCCTCGTACAGCTCCTTCTCGACGGTGGCCAGGATCTCGACCTGCGCGGCCTCGTCGGTCTCGGTGTTCAGCTTCTCGAACTCCGAGTCCACCGTGTCGTTGGAGTAGCCGATCAGGTTGTTGATGCCGCCGGTGACGAAGGTCGGACCGGACTCGGTGACCGCGGGGGTCTCCGACTGCCAGCCGAACACGACCGCGTCGTAGGTGCCGTCGCCGAGCTTCTCGCCCCACTTGGCCGACTTGGCGTCGATCAGGTTGAAGCCCGCCTCGGCCAGCGCCGGCTTGAGCAGCTGGAACTCGTTGGCACGACGGACGTTGTCGGCGGCGTACATCACGCGGACGTCGACGGTGCCGTTGACGCCGGCCTGCTCCAGCAGCTGCTTGGAGCGGGCGGGGTCGACCTCGGAGTACTCCGAGGAGCCGTTCTGGGCGACGATCTCGTCGTAGCCCGGGGTGCCCTCGGTGCGGGTGAAGGAGTTGCGCACCTCGGCGTCGGCGTTGATCGGCTTGATCAGCTTGTCGACGATCTCCTGGCGCGGGACGCCGGAGAGGAACGCCTGGCGGACCAGCGTGGCCTTCTCGGCGTCGCCGCCGTAGCTGGCCGGGTCGAACGGGCCCTTGTTGTTCAGGACCAGGTCGATGTGCTCGTAGGTGCCCTCGACGCCGGTCTCGATCTCGACGCCGTCGACCTTCTCGGCCGCCGCCGCCACGTCGGTGGTGACCTGCGGGGAGAACATGTCGATCTCACCGTTCTGGAGCGCCTGGACCTGCGCCAGCGGGTCCTCGTTCCAGCGCACGGTCAGCTGGTCGATCGACGCCGCGTGCTCGCCCTTGTAGTCGGGGTTCTTCTCCAGCGTCATGTACTGGTTCTCCTTGAACTCCTTCATCAGGTAGGCACCTGAGGAGAGCGCAAGGTCCTTGTCGTCGGGCAGCTTGGTGTAGTCGTACCCGGTGTTCCAGAACGACGAGATCTTGGCCAGCGCGGCCTCGTCCTCGTCCTGGATGGCCGTGACCAGCGCGTCCTTGGCCTCCTGCGGGTCGTCGACGCCGAGCGCCTTCGCCGCGGTGACGTGGGCGGGGACGTTGACGGTCATGTCGTACTGCCAGTCGGCGAACGGCTCGTCGTAGACCATCGTCAGGGTCTTGCCGTCCTCGCTGATCTCCGGCGTCTCGGTGACGAGCGGGAGACCCTGCGAGGAGGTGTCGAAGTAGACCTTGCCCTTGGTGTTCTGCGGCAGGCCGGTGGCGTCGTCGGTCTTGACCTGGTCGGCCTCGATCGTGTTGACGTTGCCGCTGCCGGCGGCCCAGACGAGGAGCAGGTCGGCCGCGTCGACGGGCGTGCCGTCGGACCACTTCGTGTCGTCACCGACGGTGTACTCGACCGTCAGCGGGTCGTCGCTGGTCTTCTCGTAGGTGCCGTAGGAGGTGTTCTCCTCGATCTCGCCCTCCGCGTTGACGAACCAGAACTGGTCGTTCATGAGGTACTTGATGTTGGAGTTGGCGGTCGCGTTGCCGTTCGAGGTCTCCTCGTTGTAGGAGTAGAACGGCTGGTTCCAACCGAGGTTCAGCGACGTGGGCTGGTCGCTGTTGCCCTCGCCCTCGTCGGCACTGGGAGCCGCGCAGGCGGTCGCCATGACGCTGAGCGAGGCGATCACCGCCCCGGCGGTGAACAGGCGCTTGCTTCTCACGTGTTTCCTCCTCCGTGCGGTCCCGCCACGAGCGGGACCGTCAGGTGCATGACCGGTCAGGGCCTGACCGACCGTGGGAACACTAGGCACTCGACCTGTCCGAGTTAAGCGCCGTGACCTGATGTAGGCGGGATCGTTACCAAGGCGCGACTATTCGGCGTCGGAGCCCTTCGGCGCCTTCTCCGCCTGCGCCGAGGCGTCCACGCCGGCCTCCTTGCGCTGGGCGGCCGTGATCGCTGCGGGCGCCTGCGTGAGCGGGTCGAAACCGCCGCCGCTCTTGGGGAAGGCGATCACCTCGCGGATCGAGTCGACCCCGCTCAGCAGCGCGCAGATGCGGTCCCAGCCGAAGGCGATGCCGCCGTGGGGCGGCGCGCCGAACGCGAACGCGTCGAGCAGGAAGCCGAACTTCTCCTGCGCCGCCTCGCGGTCCAGGCCCATCAGCGCGAACACGCGCTCCTGCACGTCGCGGCGGTGGATCCGGATCGAGCCGCCGCCGATCTCGTTGCCGTTGCAGACGATGTCGTAGGCCCACGCCAGCGCGTTGCCGGGGTCCTCGTCGAAGTGCTCGACGTCCTGCGGGCTGGTGAAGGCGTGGTGGACGGCCGTCCACTGGCCCCCGCCCACGGCGACGTCGCCGGCGGCCTCGGCCTCGCTGGCGGGCTCGAACAGCGGCGCGTCGACGACCCACACGAAGCTCCACGCGTCCTCGTCGAGGAGGCCGAGACGGCGCCCGATCTCCAGGCGTGCGGCGCCGAGCAGCGCCCGGCTGGACTTGGGGGCACCGGCGCCGAAGAAGATGCAGTCGCCCGGTTGCGCGCCCACGTGGGCGGCGATCCCGGCCCGCTCCTCCTCGGAGATGTTCTTGCTGACCGGACCGGTGAGCTCGCCGTCCTCCTTGACCAGGAGGTACGCCAGGCCGCGGGCGCCACGCTGCTTGGCCCACTCCTGCCAGGCGTCGAGCTGCTTGCGGGGCTGGCCGGCTCCCCCGGGCATCACCACGGCACCGACGTACGCCGCCTGGAACACGCGGAACGGCGTGTCGGCGAAGAACTCGGTGCAGTCGACGAGCTCCTGGCCCATCCGCAGGTCGGGCTTGTCGGAGCCGAAGCGGGCCATCGCCTCGGCGTACGTCAGGCGCGGGAGGGGGGTCGGCACCTCGACGCCGATCAGGCCCCACAGCGCGCCGAGGATCTCCTCGGTCAGCGCGACGACGTCGTCCTGGTCGACGAAGCTCATCTCGATGTCGAGCTGGGTGAACTCCGGCTGCCGGTCGGCGCGGAAGTCCTCGTCGCGGTAGCAGCGCGCGATCTGGTAGTAGCGCTCCATCCCGGCGACCATGAGCAGCTGCTTGAACAGCTGCGGGCTCTGCGGCAGCGCGTACCAGCTGCCGGGCTGCAGCCGCGCGGGCACCAGGAAGTCGCGTGCCCCCTCGGGGGTCGAGCGGGTGAGGGTCGGGGTCTCGACCTCGACGAAGTCGTGGCGGTCCAGCACGGAGCGGGCGGCGGCGTTGACGCGGCTGCGCAGCCGCAGCGCGGCGTTGGGACCGGACCGACGCAGGTCGAGGTAGCGGTGGCGCAGCCGCGCCTCCTCCCCCACGTTGCCCCCGCTCGAGCCGGCGGTGTCGTCGATCGGGAACGGCAGCGGGGCGGCCTCGCTCAGCACCTCGACCTCGGTCGCGATGACCTCGATCTCGCCGGTCGGCAGCGCGGGGTTCTGGTTGCCCTCCGGGCGCTCCGAGACGGTGCCGGTGACCTTGAGGCAGTACTCGCTGCGCAGCTGGTGGGCCACCGCCTCGTCGCGGATGACCACCTGGACGACGCCGCTGGCCTCGCGCAGGTCGATGAACGCGACCCCGCCGTGGTCGCGGCGGCGGGCCACCCAGCCGGCCAGGACGACCTCGGTGTCGACGTGCTCGGCCCGGAGGCTCCCGGCGTCATGCGTGCGGATCACTGCTGCTCCTGTTCGTCGAACCGGACGCGCGGGTGGAGGTCCTCCACGGGCGGCGTCCAGCTGGTGGGGTCGACCGTGGTCTGGTCGCCGCTGCGGATGTCCTTGACCTGGTGCTCGTGCCCGTCGGTCCCCGGGAAGAGCACGTAGGGGATGCCGCGCCGCTCGGCGTGGCGGATCTGCTTGCCGAACTTCGCCGCGCTGGGGGCGACCTCGCAGGGCACCCCGTTGCCGCGCAGCTGCGCGGCGAGGGCGTCGCTCGCGGCCCGGCGGTCCTCGTCGACCACCGCCACCAGCACGGCGCTGGGCACGGAGCGGTCGGCGACGACGACGCCGCGGCTCAGCAGCGGCACGAGCAGGCGGCTCACGCCCAGCGAGATGCCGACGCCGGGGTAGGTCGTGCGGCCGTCGGTGGCGAGGGCGTCGTACCGGCCGCCGCTGCAGATCGAGCCCAGCGACTCGTGCCCGTGCAGCCGGGTCTCGAAGACGGTGCCGGTGTAGTAGTCGAGGCCGCGGGCGATGGTGAGGTCGGCGACGATCTCCACGCGGTCGGTGACCAGCCCGGCGCAGCCCTCGACGACGGCGGCCAGCTCGGCCAGACCCTCCTCCAGCAGCTCGTGGCGTACGCCGAGGGCGCGGACGCGCTCCACGAACGAGGTGTCGGGGGTGGTGATCGAGGCCAGCGCCAGGCAGGCGTCGGCCTGCTCCTCATCGAGGCCGGCGTCGCTGAGCAGCAGGCCGTGGACGCGCTCGCGGGGCAGCTTGTCGAGCTTGTCGACGACCCGCATCACGGCCTCGACGTCGCGCGCCCCGAGGCCGGCGTAGAAGCCCTGGATCAGCTTGCGGTTGTTGACCTGGAGCCGGAAGCCCGGCAGGAAGTCCAGGGATCCCAGGGCGGCCAGCATCACGCGGGCCACCTCGAGGTCGTGGTGGAAGGCGAGCGTGTCGCGGCCGATGACGTCGATGTCGGCCTGCGTGAACTCACGGAACCGCCCCTCCTGGGGCCGCTCGCCGCGCCACACCTTCTGCACCTGGTAGCGCCGGAACGGGAACTCCAGCTTGCCCGCGTGCTCCAGCACGTAGCGCGCGAACGGCACGGTGAGGTCGAAGTGCAGCCCCAGGCCGGAGTCGCCGCCCTCCTCGGCCGCCTGCAGCCGCCGCAGCACGTAGACCTCCTTGGAGGTCTCGCCCTTGCGCAGCAGCTGGTCGAGCGGCTCGACCGCGCGGGTCTCGAGGTTGGCGAAGCCGTGCAGCTCGAAGGTGCGGGCCAGCCGCTCCAGCACCTGCTGCTCGACGTGGCGCTGGGCGGGCAGCAGCTCGGGGAACCCGCTCAGCGGGGCGGTGCGGGCCATCTCAGAGCCCCCGGGTCGGAGGCGCGGGGGTCTGGTCCGCGAGGTCCAGCAGGTAGGGGTTGGTGGCCCGCTCGCGGGCGATGCTGGTCTGCTCGCCGTGGCCCGGCAGCACCACGACGTCGTCGGGCAGCGTCAGCACCTTCTCGCGCAGGCTGCGCAGCATCGTCGGGTGGTCGCCGCCGGGCAGGTCGGTGCGCCCGATCGAGCCCGCGAAGAGCAGGTCGCCCGAGAACATCACCTCGGAGACGTCGGCGCTTCCGGTCCCCGAGTCTGTCGAGGGGTACGGCGTACGGAAGGTGACCGAGCCCTCGGTGTGCCCCGGGGTGTGGTCGACGACGAAGGAGAGGCCGGCCAGCTCCAGGGTGCGGCCGTCGGCCAGCTCCTCGACCCGGTCGGGTTCGGCGAACTCGTACTTCCCGCCGAGCAGCATCGCCGTGGTCTCGCGCGACATCCCGGCCATCGGGTCGCTCAGCAGGTGGCGGTCGGCCGGGTGGATCCAGGCGGTCGCGTCGTACGTGCCGGCGACCGGGGCCACGCACCACATGTGGTCGACGTGGCCGTGGGTGACCAGCACGGCGACCGGCTTGAGCCCGTGCTCGCGCACCACGTCGGCGACACCGTCTGCGGAGTCCTTGCCCGGGTCGATGACGACGCACTCCTGCCCCGCACCGGTCGCCACGACGTAGCAGTTGGTGCCCCAGGGCCCGGCCGGGAAGCCTGCGATCAGCACCTGTGTGTCTCCTGCGTGGTCGGGTGGTGGACCGAGCCAGCCTACTGGCCGCCGGACGGTGCCCCGGGCATGGCTACGATTGCAGGGCTGGACCGCCAACGACTCGACGCGAAGCAGGTGTGGCGAACGTGACCGCCCAGGGCAACTCCTCCGGACCCGACGCTCCTCGACCGTCCGACCCGTCCTCGGCGCCTGCGCCGGTCCCCGGCCCCCGGCCGGTCCCCGGACCGCCTCGAGCCCCTGCGAGCGCGCCCGCCCCGACGGCACCGGCTGCCCCGTCCCGTCCCCCGGCCCCCGACTCGGTGCTCGAGGTCGAGCACGGCCGGGTGCGTGAGGACGGCACCGTGTTCGTCCTCACCCCCGACGGCGAGCGCGAGGTCGGTCAGTTCCCCGAGGGCACCCCCCAGGAGGCGCTCGACTTCTTCACCCAGCGCTACGACGCCCTCGCCTTCGAGGTGCAGCTGCTCGAGCAGCGGATCCGCAAGGGCGCGCTGAGCCCCGAGGAGGCGACCGCGTCGCTGGCCAAGGTCAGCGACCTGCTGGTCGAGCCGCGCGCCGTCGGCGACCTCGCCGGCCTCACCGCCCGCCTCGACGCGCTGCGCCCGCTGCTCACCGCGCAGCGCGACCAGCGCCGGGCCGAGCGCGCGCGCAAGCAGCAGGCCTCCCAGGCGCGCAAGGAGCAGATCGTGGCGGAGGCCGAGGCGGTCTCCACCGGTCAGGACTGGCGCAACGGCGTCAACCGGCTGCGGGCCCTGCTCGAGGAGTGGAAGTCGCTCCCCCGGCTCGACAAGCGCCAGGACGACGAGCTGTGGCACCGGTTCTCCGGCGCGCGCACGGCGTACACCCGCCGCCGCAAGGCGCACTTCGCCGAGCTCAACGAGCAGCGTGACTCCGCCCGCGTGGTCAAGGAGCGCCTGGTCAAGGAGGCCGAGTCGCTCAGCGCCTCGACCGAGTGGGGTCCGACCTCGACCCGCTACCGCTCGCTGATGCAGGAGTGGAAGGCCGCCGGCCCCGCCCCGCGCGACCTCGAGGAGCCGCTGTGGCAGCGCTTCCGCGCCGCCCAGGACGTCTTCTTCGGGGCGCGCGACGCCGCCAACGCCGAGCAGGACCGCGAGTTCGCGGAGAACGCCGAGACCAAGAAGGCGCTGCTCGTCGAGGCCGAGGCGCTGCTGCCGGTCACCGACCTCGACGCCGCCAAGCGCGCCTTCCGCGACCTCGCCGACCGGTGGGAGGAGGCCGGCAAGGTCCCCCGCGACCAGATCAAGACGCTCGAGGGCCGGATGCGCAAGGTCGAGCAGGCGATCCGCCAGGTCGAGGACGACAGGTGGAAGCGCAGCGACCCGGAGAAGTCGGCCCGCGCCGACGACATGCTGGGTCAGCTCGAGCGCGCCGTCGCCGGTCTCGAGGCCGACCTCGAGAAGGCCCGCACCGCCGGTGAGGAACGCCGGGCCGAGGACCTCGAGGCCCAGCTCGCGTCGCGGCAGCAGTTCCTCGACATGGCCCGTCAGGCAGCCTCCGACTTCTCCTGACCGGGCACTTCTGCTCAGTCAGGACCCCCCGACCGGGCAGTTGTGCGCAGCCCCACGCCGCCGACCGGGCACTTGTGCAGGCGCCGGCCAGCAGAACTGCCCGGTCGGCGGGTGCCTGGCTCAGCACAACTGCCCGGTCGGCGGGTCCTGGCTCGCAGATGCCCGCTCGGCGTGGCTGGTCAGTGGGTGACGCGGTAGGCGTCGAAGACCCCGTCGACCTGGCGCACGGACTTCAGGATCGCGCCGAGGTGCTTGGGGTCGCCCATCTCGAAGGCGAAGCGGCTCTTCGCGACACGGTCGCGGCTGGTGGAGAGGCTGGCCGAGAGGATGTTCACGTGCTGGTCCGAGAGCACCATCGTGATGTCGGAGAGCAGCCGGGCCCGGTCGAGGGCCTCCACCATGATCTGCACCAGGAACGTCGACTGGGAGGTCGGGGCCCACTCGACGTCGACGAGGCGCTCGGGCTGGTTGAGCAGCGAGGTGGCGTTGGTGCAGTCGCGCCGGTGCACCGAGATGCCGTCCCCGCGGGTGACGAAGCCGAGGATCTCGTCGCCGGGGACCGGGGTGCAGCACCGGGCCAGCTTGACCAGGACGTCGCTGACGCCCTTGACGACGATGCCGGAGTCCGACCCCGCTGACGTCGTACGCCGGGGGCGGGTGATCGTGACCGCCTCGGCCAGGTCCTCCGCGGCACCGTCCTTGCCGCCGGCGACCTCGATCACCTTGCGCACGACCGTCTGGGCCCCGAGGTTGCCCTCGCCGACCGCGGCGTACAGCGCGGAGACGTCGGGCAGCCGCAGCTCGTTGGCGACCTGGGTCAGCGAGTCGTGCGTCATCACGCGCTTGAGCGGCAGGCCCTCCTTGCGCAGCAGCCGGCCGATCTGCTCCTTGCCGTGCTCGATGGCCTCCTCGCGCCGCTCCTTGGTGAACCAGTGGCGGATCTTGCTCTTGGCACGCGGCGAGGTGACGAACTGCAGCCAGTCGCGCGACGGCCCGGCGTTGGGCGACTTGGAGGTGAACACCTCGACGACGTCGCCGTGCTCGAGCGCCGACTCCAGCGGCACCAGCCGGCCGTTGACCCGCGCGCCGATGGTGTGGTGGCCGACCTCGGTGTGGATGGCGTAGGCGAAGTCGACGGGCGTCGAGCCGATCGGCAGCCCGATCACGTCGCCGCGCGGGGTGAAGACGAACACCTCGGCGCTGTTGATCTCGAAACGCAGCGAGTCCAGGAACTCCCCCGGGTCCTCGACCTCGTTCTGCCAGTCGAGGAGCTGCCGCAGCCACTGCAGGTCGCCGTCGGAGCCGGCGGCCCGCTCGGTGTCCACGCCGTTGCGGGAGTCCTCCTTGTACTTCCAGTGCGCCGCGACGCCGTACTCCGCGCGGCGGTGCATCGCCACGGTGCGGATCTGCATCTCCACCGGCTTGCCCGCGGGGCCGATCACGGTGGTGTGCAGCGACTGGTACATGTTGAACTTCGGCATCGCGACGTAGTCCTTGAACCGCCCGGGCAGCGGGTTCCAGCGGTTGTGCAGCACGCCCAGGACGCCGTAGCACTCCTGGTCGGAGTCGACGAGGATACGGATGCCGACCAGGTCGTAGATGTCGGAGAACTCGCGGCCCCCGTTGATCATCTTCTGGTAGATCGAGTAGTAGTGCTTGGGCCGTCCGGTGACGCGGGCGTTGATGCGCGCGGTCTTCAGGTCGCGGTCGACCTGGCCGGTCACCTCGGTCAGGAACTGGTCGCGTGAGGGGGCCCGCTCGGCGACGAGCCGCACGATCTCGTCGTAGATCTTGGGGTGCATCGTGGCGAACGCGAGGTCCTCCAGCTCCCACTTCAGGGTGTTCATGCCCAGGCGGTGGGCCAGCGGGGCGTAGATCTCGAGCGTCTCGCGGGACTTGCGCTCCTGGGTCTCCTGCTTGACGTAGCGCAGCGTGCGCATGTTGTGGAGCCGGTCGGCCAGCTTGATGACCAGGACGCGGATGTCCTTGCTCATCGCCACGATCATCTTGCGGATGGTCTCGGCCTGCGCGGAGTCGCCGTACTTGACCTTGTCGAGCTTGGTGACGCCGTCGACCAGCACGGCGACCTCGTCGCCGAAGTCCTTGCGCAGCTGGTCGAGCGTGTACGGCGTGTCCTCGACCGTGTCGTGGAGCAGCGCCGCCACCAGGGTCGGCTCGGTCATGCCGATGTCGGCGAGGATCGTGGTCACCGCGAGCGGGTGGGTGATGTAGGGGTCGCCGCTCTTGCGGCGCTGGCCGCGGTGGTGCAGCTCCGCGACGTCGTAGGCGCGCTCGATCAGGGCCAGGTCGGCCTTGGGGTGGTTGGCGCGCACGGTGCGGAACAGCGGCTCCAGGACCGGGTTGCCGACCTGCTTGCTGGTGCCGATCCGCGCGAGGCGGGCGCGTACGCCGCGACCGGACAGGGCGGCACCGCGCTCGGCGGCGCGGGCGGGACGCGGCGCGGTGGGCAGCGGCTCGGGCGTGACGGGGGCCCGGGAAGGAGTGGACGGCGCGATGGGTGTGGAGCCGGACGCGGGGCTGTCCCGGGCGGGGGCGAGCCCGTCCTCGACGGGGTGGTCGGTGACCACCGGCTCCTCGGCCACGAGGCCTCCCTCCGTGCGGTGCGGACCTCTGCAGCCCAGTCTAGGTCGTCGGGGTGGGTGCCGCGGTCACACCGTGTGGAGCACGGTCAGCGGCAGGTCGCCCACCTTGGCGCGCCCGGGCAGGAAGCTCAGCTCCATCAGCACCGCGAGCCCGGCCACCGTCCCGCCGCCCTGCTCGACCAGCGACACGGTCGCCTCGGCGGTGCCGCCGGTGGCGAGCACGTCGTCGACCACCAGCACCCGGTCGCCCTCGTCCAGCGCGTCGAGGTGCATCTCGAGGGTCTCCTCGCCGTACTCCAGCGCGTAGGAGACCGCACGGGTCCGGTGCGGGAGCTTGCCCGGCTTGCGCACCGGCACGAAGCCGACGCCCAGGGCGAGCGCCACGGGCGCGGCGAGGATGAAGCCCCGCGCCTCCATGCCGACCACCTTGTCGACCACGACGCGGCCCTCGGCGTCGCGCCCGGCATCGGCCAGGGCCTGCACCACGGCGGTGAAGGCGGCGTGGTCGTCCAGCAGCGGGGTGATGTCCTTGAACGTCACCCCCGCCTTCGGGAAGTCCTCGACGTCGCGGACGAGCCGGTCGATGTCGGCGGAGAGCCCGCTCGTGGCGGTCTCCCCCGTCGCTGCGTCGGTGGCCATCGGCTCCTACTTCTGTCGCTTGGAGCGGGGCTGGCGGGTGGGCTGGCTGCGCTTGGCGGCGCCGCCGTCGCGCAGCGGGGAGTGCGACTCGGGCACGACCCGCCCGGAGCCGGAGGCCTCGGGCCGCCGCGCCGGCGCCCGCACCGGGCCGGCGGGGGCACGGTCGTCGTCTGGCCCGGCGTCCGGGTCGTCGGTGTCGTCGGGGTCGTACGCCGCACCCTCGTCGCCGACGGGCATGCCCTCGTGGAACACCGGCACCTCGGCGTACCGGTCGACGTTGCGGCGCGACCGGGCCCTGGCCCGGGCGTCGGAGGCCCTGATGTCCTTCTCGCCCTGCTTGAGGTGCACCGCCAGCGGGGTGGCGATGAAGATCGAGGAGTACGCACCGGCCGCCATGCCGACGAACAGCGACAGCGCGAGGTCCTTCAGCGCGCCGGTGCCGAGGGAGGCGACGCCGACGTAGAGGATCGCGCCGACGGGCAGCAGCGCGACGATCGAGGTGTTGATCGAGCGCACCAGCGTCTGGTTGACCGCGAGGTTGGCCTGCTCGGCGTACGTCCGGCGGCTGCCCTTGGTCGCGCGGGTGTTCTCCTTGACCTTGTCGAAGACCACGACGGTGTCGTAGAGCGAGAAGCCCAGGATGGTGAGCACGCCGGTGACGGTGGCGGGCGTGACCTCGAAGCCGGAGATCGCGTAGATGCCGATCGTGATGACGAGGTCGTGGGCCAGCGCGACCAGGGCGGCGACCGACATCTTCCACTCGCGCATGTAGGCCCAGATGAAGAGCACGACGAGCACGAGGAAGACCACGAGGCCGAGCAGCGCGCGCTCGGCGACCTGCTCGCCCCAGCTCGCGCCGACCTCCTGGCTGGAGATGTCGTCGAGCGCGTCGACGCCGATGGCCTCGGCGATCGCGTCGCGGACCTCGGTCGCCTGGTCGTTGCTCATCTCCTCGGTCTGGACCCGGATCGAGTCGGTGCCCGAGGTGTTCACGATGGGCGCGGACGCGGCGTCCAGGCCGGTGTCGGCGACCGCGGCGCGGATGACGTCGACGTTGTCCTGGGTGACCTCGTTGGCGGGGAGGTTGACCTGGTACTCGACACCGCCCTCGAACTCGATGCCGAAGTTGAGGCCGCGCACCAGCAGGCCGGTGACGGCGATGCCCATGATCACGGCCGAGATGGCGTACCAGAGCCACTTGCGACCGACGAAGTCGATCGAGGTGTCCCCCTCGTACAGCCTGTTGCCCAGGCGGCTCATGCGACCCATCAGGCCCTCCCTCCGGCCAGGCCCGTGCGGGCGGGTGGCGCCTCGTCGACCCCGAGCGTCTCCCGGGACAGGCCCGAGAAGCGGTGGCCGGTGTTGAAGAACCTACGGCGTGCGAGCAGCGTCATGACCGGCTTGGTGAAGAAGAAGAACACCGCGATGTCGATCAGCGTGCTCACGCCGAGCGCGAACGCGAAGCCGCGCACCACGCCGACGGCGAAGATGAACAGCACGACCGCGGCCAGCAGCGAGACCGCGTCCGCGGCGAGCGCGGTGTTGCGGGCCCGGGCCCAGCCGGTCTCGACCGCGACGCGCATCGACCGACCGTCGCGCATCTCGTCACGGATGCGTTCGAAGTAGACGATGAACGAGTCGGCCGTGATGCCCACGCCGACGATCAGTCCCGCGATGCCGGGCAGGGTGAGGGTGAACCCGGCGGAGGCCGAGAGCACCAGCACGGCTCCGTAGGTGATCAGACCCGCCGCGAGCAGGGACGCGATCACCACCAGGCCGAGCCCGCGGTAGTAGAACAGGCAGTAGATCATCACGATCGCGAGACCCACGACGCCCGCGAGGACGCCCGCGGAGAGCTGGTTGCCGGCCAGCGAGGGGCCGATGGTCTCGACCGTCGGCTCGGCGAAGCGGATCGGCAGCGCGCCGTACTTCAACGAGTTGGACAGCGAGCGGGCCTCGGACTCCTTGAAGTCACCGGTGATCTGGGCGTTGCCGTCCAGGATCGGCTCGTTGACGCCGGGGGCGGAGAGCACGGTGCCGTCGAGCACGATCGCGAAGCTGCCGCCGTTGCGCTGCAGCGCGGTGGTGACGTCGCCGAAGGTGCCGCGGGCGCTGGCCTTGAAGCCGAGCTGCACGGCGTAGCCGGTGCCGCTCGGCGGGATGCCGTACGACGCGGAGCGCAGCTCGGTGCCCTCGACGACCGCCTTGGAGAGGAGGTACTTGTTGCCGTCCTCGTCGCAGGCGACCAGCGGTTCGTCGGGGTCGTCGGCCTCGGGCTTGGCTGCGGAGCCGGCGGCGGGGCACTCGAACTGCTGGAAGTTGGTCAGCCACTCCACGCCGGGATTGGTCGACCACGCCAGCGGGTCGTCGACCGAGGCGCCCTCCTCGGTGACCTCGGGCTGCTGCGCCGGGTCGGGGGCCGTGGGCTCGGCGGGCGCCTCGGCGCTCGGCGAGGCCGACGGGGTCGCGGAGGGGCTGGGTGAGTCGCTGGGCTCGGCGAACGGCGCGGGACGCCCGGCCGGGGTCGCGTCGCCCTGGCCGGCGGTGGCCGACGGGCTCGGACTGCTGCTCGGGGAGGCCCCCGAGGACGGGCTGGGCGACCCGCTGGGCGACCCGCTGGGCGAGGCGCTGGGCTGCTCCGCGGCGCGGCCGGGCTGCGGGGCGCCGGCGACGAGCCGGAACCGCAGCTGGGCGGTGCGGGTGACGGCCTCGACGAGGTCGGAGCGGTTGTCGCCCGGGATCTCGACGATGATGTTGCGGTCGCCCTGGGTGGACACCTCGGCCTCGGAGACGCCGCTGCCGTTGACGCGCTGGTCGACGATGCCGGCGGCCTGCTGGAGCTTGGTCGCGGTGACCGATCCCCCGCTGTCGAGCGCGGAGAGCGTGATCCGGGTGCCGCCCTCGAGGTCCAGACCCAGGCGCGGCTTCCAGGTGCCACCGGCACCGGCGAGGCCGAACAGGACCAGGATGGTGAGGCCGAAGACGACGAGCGTCCGGACCGGACGCGGCACTCGCTGGGTGCTGGCCACTGCTGCCTCAGTCCTGGGTCGGGTCGGCCGGGCCGCGCGGGGCGCGCGGGTCCTGGCCGGTCTCGGGGTCGGTGGTGGTGTCGGTCGCGGTGTCGGGGCGGGTCTCGTCGGGCAGGTCCTCCACCCGGCGTACGACGACCTGGCGGGCCACGGTGATCACGGTGCCGGGCGCGATCTCGATCTCGACCCGCGCGTCGGACAACGAACGGATCGTCCCGAAGATCCCCGCGGACAGCACCACCTCGTCACCGACCTGCAGCTCCTGCTGGAGCTCGACGACCTTGCGCTGCGCCACCCGGGCGGGGCGCATCACGATGATCCAGAAGGCCGCCAGCGCCACCACGACGACCAGCAGCTGTGCAGCGGGAGGCACGACGACACCAACTCCAAGAACGGGGGAACGAGACCGGGTGGCACCTCCGGGGCACGGGACCCGCCCGGGGGCGGGTCGGAGCGCGCGCGTCGCCGGGGCACCGACGAGGCAGTGTAACCGGGCTACTCGGCCTGGTCGGCCTCCGACCCGAACAGCGTGGCGTCGGCCGTCTCGGGGGGCACCAGGCCGAGGTGCTGCCAGGCGGCACGCGTCGCGACGCGGCCGCGCGGGGTGCGGGCGAGCAGGCCCAGGCGCACCAGGAAGGGCTCGGCGACCTCCTCGACCGTCTCGCGCTCCTCCCCCACGGCCACCGCGAGCGTGCTCACCCCGACCGGACCGCCGCCGAAGCGGCGGCAGAGCACGTCGAGCACGGCCCGGTCGAGCCGGTCGAGGCCGGACTCGTCGACCTCGAACAGGTCGAGGGCGGCCCGGGCCAGGTCGCGGGTCACGACGCCGTCGGCGCGCACCTGCGCGTAGTCGCGCACCCGGCGCAGCAGCCGGTTGGCGATCCGCGGCGTGCCGCGCGAGCGGCCCGAGATCTCCCCGGCCCCGTCGGCGCCGAGCTCGACCTCCAGCAGCCGGGCCGAGCGGCGCACGATCCGCTCCAGCTCGGGCGGCTCGTAGAACTCCAGGTGGGCGGTGAACCCGAACCGGTCGCGCAGCGGGCTGGGCAGCAGCCCGGCACGGGTGGTGGCACCCACCATCGTGAACGGCGGGATCTCGAGCGGGATGGCCGTGGCACCGGGGCCCTTGCCGATGACCACGTCGACCCGGAAGTCCTCCATGGCCATGTAGAGCATCTCCTCGGCGGGCCGCGACATCCGGTGGATCTCGTCGACGAAGAGGACGTCGCCCTCGTTGAGGCCGGACAGGATCGCCGCGAGGTCTCCCGCGTGCGTGATCGCCGGGCCGCTGGTCAGCCGCAGCGGGGAGCTCATCTCGGCCGCGATGATCATCGCCAGCGTCGTCTTGCCCAGCCCGGGCGGACCGCTGAGCAGCACGTGGTCGGGCACCCGCTCGCGCCGGCGCGCCGCCTCCAGCAGCAGTGCGAGCTGCTCGCGGACGCGCTCCTGTCCCACCACCTCCTCGAGCGTGCGCGGGCGCAGCGCGGCCTCGACCACCCGCTCGTCGCCGTCGGCGTCGGCCGCGACCAGCGCCCGCCCGGAGACGTACGCCGCCTCCGCGGCCTCGAGCTGCGACTCGTCCACGGGCCTAGGCCTTGCTCAGCGCGCGCAGCGCGAGCCGCAGCAGCCGCGCCACGTCGGGGGTCGCCATCTGGTCGGCCTCGGGCGCGACGGCGGTGATCGCCCGGTCGGCCTCCTTCGCGCTCCAGCCCAGGCCCACCAGACCGGTCTGCACCTGCGCCTGCCAGTCGGTCCCGCCCGTGGCGCCGGCGGGGGCGGCGGTGGTGCCGGGCTCGGCGTACGACCCCGGGCTGCCGATCCGGTCGCGCAGCTCCAGGATGATCCGCTGCGCGCCCTTCTGGCCGATGCCCGGGACCGTGGTCAGCGTCTTGACGTCGTCGCCGGCCACGGCTCGACGCAGCGTCTCGGGACGCAGCACCGCCAGCATCGCCTGGGCCAGCTTGGGCCCGACGCCGCTCGCGGTCTGGACGAGCTCGAACATCTGCTTCTCGTCGTCGTCGGCGAAGCCGAACAGCGTCAGCGAGTCCTCGCGCACCACCATGCTGGTCGGCAGCGAGACCTCGGCGCCGTGGCGCAGCCCGGCGATGGTGTCGGGCGTGCACTGCAGCTCCAGGCCGATCCCGCCGACCTCGAGCACGGCGGAGGTCAGGCTGGTGCCGGCCACGCGGCCGCGGACGAAGGCGATCACGGACGGACTCCTCGGGGACGGGCCGCGGCCTGCTTCTCCAGGGCCGCGGCGATGCGGTCGGTGGCGCCACCGCGCCAGACGTGGCAGATGGCCAGGGCGAGGGAGTCGGCGGCGTCGGCGGGCTTGGGCATCGCGTCGAGCCGGAGCAGCCGGGTGACCATGGCACCGACCTGCGCCTTGTCGGCCCGGCCGTTGCCGGTGACGGCCGCCTTGACCTCGCTGGGGGTGTGCAGCGCGACGGGCAGTCCGCGGCGCGCGGCCACGAGCAGCGCCACGCCGCTGGCCTGGGCGGTGCCCATGATGGTGCTGACCGCGCTGCGGCTGAAGACCCGCTCCACGGCCACCGCGTCGGGCCGGGTGCGGTCCAGCCAGTCCTCGAGCCCCACCTCCAGCTCGAGGAGCCGGTGGGCGACCTCCAGCTCCGAGGAGGTGCGTACGACGCCCACCTCGACCAGCGACAGCGGGCGACCGATCGAGCCCTCGACGACCCCGACCCCGCAGCGGGTCAGGCCCGGGTCGATCCCCAGGACGCGCATCCTTGCTCCCGTCGCCGTCCGAACACGTGTTCGCACCACGCTAGCCCGCGAGCGAGCCGCCGCCGGGGAGCGACACGGGGAGCCGGACCCGCGCGGGTCAGGCGTCGACGGTGGCCATCACGTCGTCGGGGACGTCGTAGTTGGCGTAGACGTTCTGCACGTCGTCGAGGTCCTCGAGCGCCTCGACGAGCCGGAACACCTTGCCGGCGCCGTCGGCGTCCAGCTCGACCTGCATCGACGGCACGAACGCCGCGTCGGCGGAGTCGTAGTCGATGCCGGCGTCCTGGAGGGCGGTGCGGACCGCGACGAGGTCGGTGGCCTCGCTGAGGACCTCGAACGCCTCGCCGAGGTCGTGGACGTCCTCGGCGCCGGCCTCGAGGGTGGCCTCGACCAGGTCGTCCTCGCTGACCGCCTTGGCCTCCTGGGAGGAGGGCACCACCACGACGCCCTTGCGGTGGAACAGGTAGGACACCGAGCCGGGGTCGGCGAGCGAGCCGCCGTTGCGGGTCATCGCGGTGCGGACCTCCATGGCCGCGCGGTTCTTGTTGTCGGTCAGGCACTCGATCAGGAAGGCGACGCCGTTGGGTCCGTAGCCCTCGTACATGATCGTGCTGTACTCCGCCCCGCCCGCCTCGGCGCCGGAGCCGCGCTTGACCGCGCGGTCGATGTTGTCGTTGGGGACCGAGGACTTCTTGGCCTTCTGGATGGCGTCGTAGAGCGTCGGGTTGCCCGAGACGTCGCCGCCGCCCATCCGGGCCGCGACCTCGATGTTCTTGATGAGCTTGGCGAACATCTTGCCGCGCCGGGCGTCGACCACGGCCTTCTTGTGCTTCGTGGTCGCCCACTTGGAGTGGCCTGACATCAGCTGTTCCTTCCCTCGCGTGCGGTGGCCGAGACCAGGTCCCGGAACAGTTCGTGGACACGGTCGTCCCCACCCATCTCCGGGTGGAACGACGTCGCCAGCAGCGGGCCCTGACGAACCGCGACGATCCTACCCAGTGCCGGCCCCCGGGCGACCCGGCCGAGGACCTCCACGCCCGCGCCCACGCTCTCCACCCACGGGGCGCGGATGAACACCGCCGGCACCGGCCCCGCGACGCCCGTCGAGCTCGACCTCGTCCACGAACGAGGCGACCTGGCGGCCGAACGCGTTGCGGCGCACCGTGACGTCGAGGCCGCCCAGGGTCTCCTGGCCGGGCGCCGCGTCGAGGAGCCGGTCGGCGAGCAGCACCATGCCCGCGCAGGTGCCCAGGGTCGGCATCCCGGAGCGGACCCGCTCGCGCAGCGGCTCGAGCAGGCCGAAGGTGCGGGCGAGCCGCACCATGGTGGTCGACTCGCCGCCGGGCACCACGAGCGCCTCGACCGCGGCGAGCTCCTCGGGCCGGCGTACGACGCGGGCCTCGCACCCGAGCCGGTGCAGCGCGGCGAGGTGCTCGCGGACGTCGCCCTGCAGGGCCAGCACGCCGATGACGGGGACGGGGGCGGGCACCGGACCAGCCTAGGTGCGGTGCCGGGGCCGGGGACCACAGGTCCCGGCGCGACGCGTCCCCCGATGCGTCACGCCGGGACCAGGTCCTCGCGCGGTGGCGAGGTGAGAGAACTGTGGACGATCCCGACGCCCAACAGGGACACTTCGGTCAAATGTCAGCCGAGTGGGCTATACCGGGCGAAGGGTCACCAGCCGCGCTCGGACAGGCGATGGGGCTCCGGGAGGTCCGCGACGTTGATGCCGACCATCGCCTCGCCCAGCCCGCGGCTGACCTTGGCCACCATGTCGGGGTCGTCGTGGAAGGTGGTGGCGGCGACCACGGCGGCCGCCCGTTCGGCGGGGTTGCCCGACTTGAAGATGCCCGAGCCGACGAAGACGCCGTCGGCGCCGAGCTGCATCATCATCGCCGCGTCGGCGGGCGTCGCGATGCCGCCGGCGGTGAAGAGCACGACCGGCAGCGTGCCGGTGCTCGCGACCTCGCGGACCAGCTCGTAGGGCGCCTGCAGGTCCTTGGCCGCGAGGTAGAGCTCGTCCTCGGACAGCGCGGCGAGGCGGCGCAGCTCGCCGTTGATGGTGCGCATGTGCATCACCGCGTTGGACACGTCGCCGGTGCCGGCCTCGCCCTTGGAGCGGATCATCGCCGCCCCCTCGGTGATGCGGCGCAGCGCCTCGCCCAGGTTGGTCGCGCCGCACACGAAGGGCACCGTGAAGCGCCACTTGTCGATGTGGTGGGCGTAGTCGGCCGGGGTCAGCACCTCGGACTCGTCGATGTAGTCCACGCCCAGGCTCTGCAGCACCTGCGCCTCGGCGAAGTGGCCGATCCGGGCCTTGGCCATCACCGGGATCGAGACGGCCTCGATGATGCCGTCGATCATGTCGGGGTCGCTCATCCGGGCCACCCCGCCCTGCGCGCGGATGTCGGCGGGGACGCGCTCGAGCGCCATCACCGCGACGGCGCCGGCGTCCTCGGCGATCTTGGCCTGCTCGGCGGTGACGACGTCCATGATGACGCCGCCCTTCAGCATCTCGGCCATGCCGCGCTTGACGGTGCCGGTGCCGGTGCCGGTGCCGGTGGGCTGGCCGGCCTGCTGGGAGGGGTGTGCGGGGGTGTGCTCGGGGGTCTGCTCGGGGCGTGCGTCCATGGGCAGAGGCTATGCCGGGGTCACGAAGGTCCCGGCTGCGCCTCCCGTTCGAGGGCGAGCGCCTGCCGACGGACCATCAGCACCCGGCGTACGACGGTCTCGGTGCTGGCCGCGGCGAGGACCCAGATGGTCAGGTGCATCAGCCACGGCTGCCCGAAGATCGCGCCGAGACCGGTCATCACCAGGATGGCCACGAGCCGGTCGGCCCGCTCGGCCAGGCCGCCCTTGGCCTGGAGCCCGAGCGACTCTGCCTTGGCGCGGGCGTAGGAGGTGACCGCGCCCATCACCAGGCAGTAGAGCGTGAGGCAGGTGTAGAGCCGGCTGTCGCCCGGACCGGCGAAGTAGAGCACCAGCCCGCCGAAGATCGCACCGTCGCCGATCCGGTCGAGGGTGGAGTCGAAGAAGTTGCCGAACACCGAGACGCGGCCGGTCTTGCGCGCCATCGCCCCGTCGACGAGGTCGCTGAAGACGAACGCCGTGATCACCAGCACGCCGGTGAGCAGCATGCCCTGGGGGAAGAACACCAGGGCCCCGGCGCTCACCCCGAGCGTGCCGACCAGCGTCACCACGTCGGGGCTGACCCCCAGCCGGATGAGGAGGTCGATGACGGGCGCCAGCACGACGCCCTGCCAGAAGTTCTTGAACCGGTCCAACATGACGCCGAGGAGGTTACCGGTGTCGGGGCCCGCCGGCGGGGTGGGGCGTACCGTCGGTGCACGGAGCCAGCCAGGCAATCCGATTCTGAGGACGCCACATGAGCGACAAGTCGCCGCGGCAGGGCATGACCAAGAAGACCAGCAAGTCCATCAAGGAGAAGCGCGCCGACAAGCGGGGCGCCGCCGAGGAGTCCACGCTCCTGGCCAAGCAGGCGCTGAAGGGCAAGAAGGGCTGACCGGTCGGCGTGGGGCGGTCAGCCGCCGGCCCCGCTCCACGCCTGCGCCAGCAGCTCGCGGGTGTCCGAGAGCAGCTGCGGCAGCGTCTTGGTGCCGCCCACGACGGTGATGAAGTTGGCGTCGCCCGACCAGCGCGGGACCACGTGCTGGTGCAGGTGCTGCGACAGCGACCCCCCGGCGACCCCCCCGAGGTTGAGCCCGACGTTGAAGGCGTGCGGGTCGCTGACCTCGCGCAGCACCCGGATGGCGCGCTGCGTGGTGGTCATCAGCTCGGCCGCCTCGGCCTCGTCGAGGTCCTCCAGGTCCGCGACGTGGCGCAGCGGCAGCACCATCAGGTGGCCGGGGTTGTAGGGGTGCAGGTTGAGCACCGTGTAGCAGGTCTCCCCCGTCGCCACGACCAGGCTCTGCTCCGGCGGCAGGTCCTCCATCGCGCAGAAGGGGCAGCCGTCACCGGCAGGGGTCGCCGGGGCGACGTACGCCATCCGGTGGGGCGTCCACAGCCGGTCGAAGCCCTCGAAGCCGTCCCGCACCCCGTCCGGCAGCCCGTCCGGGCCCGCGCCCACGCTCAGACCTGCTCGCGGGCGGCGACCGCCTGCGTGACGCGGGCGATGGCCTCCTCGACGGGTACGCCGTTGTCCTGGCGGCCGTCGCGGTAGCGGAAGCTGACCGCCCCCGCCTCGACGTCCTGGTCGCCGGCGATCACCATGAACGGCACCTTCTGCAGCTGGGCGTTGCGGATCTTCTTCTGCATCCGGTCGTCGGAGTGGTCGACCTCGACACGCACGCCCTGGGCCTTCATCCGCCGCGCCACGTCGGCGAGGTAGTCGCCGTGCCGCTCCGCGATCGGGATGCCCTGCACCTGGACCGGCGCGAGCCAGGGCGGGAACGCGCCCGCGTAGTGCTCCACCAGCACGCCGACGAAGCGCTCGATCGAGCCGAACTTGGCGGAGTGGATCATCACCGGCTGCTGCCGGCTGCCGTCGGCGGCCTGGTACTGGAGGTCGAACCCGCGGGGCTGGTTGAAGTCGTACTGGATGGTCGACATCTGCCAGGTGCGGCCGATCGCGTCGCGCGCCTGCACCGAGACCTTGGGGCCGTAGAACGCCGCACCCCCGGGGTCCGGCACCAGCGTGAGGCCCGACTCGGTGCACGCGCGCTCCAGCACGGCGGTCGCCTCGGCCCAGTCCTCGTCGCTGCCCACGAACTTGTCGGGCTTGGAGTCGTCGCGCGTCGAGATCTCCAGGTAGAAGTCGTCGAGCCCGAAGTCGCGCAGCAGGCCGAGCACGAAGTCGAGCAGGTGCGTGATCTCGCCCGGTGCCTGCTCGGGGGTGACGTAGGAGTGGGAGTCGTCCTGCGCGAAGCCGCGCACCCGGGTGAGGCCGTGGATCACCCCGGACTTCTCGTTGCGGTAGACGTGGCCGAACTCGAACAGCCGCAGCGGCAGCTCGCGGTAGGACCGGCCCCGCGACCGGAAGATCAGGTTGTGCATCGGGCAGTTCATCGCCTTGAGGTAGTACGTCGACCCCTCCATCTCCATGGGCGGGAACATGCCGTCGGCGTAGTACGGCAGGTGCCCGGAGAGCTGGAAGGTCAGCTCCTTGGAGATGTGGGGCGTCCCGACGTACTCGAAGCCCTCCTCGATGTGGCGCTGCCGGACGTAGTCCTCCATCACCCGCTTGATCACCCCGCCCTTGGGGTGGAACACGGGCAGGCCGGAGCCGATCTCGTCGGGGAAGCTGAACAGGTCGAGGTCGCGACCCAGGCGGCGGTGGTCGCGGCGCTCGGCCTCCTCGAGGCGGTGCAGGTGGGCGTCGAGCGCCTCCTTGGACTCCCAGGCGGTGCCGTAGAGGCGCTGCAGCTGCTTGTTCTTCTCGTCGCCGCGCCAGTACGCCGCGGCCGACCGCATCAGCTTGAAGGCCGGGATCCGCTTGGTCGTCGGCAGGTGGGGACCCCGGCACAGGTCCTTCCACACGACCTCGCCGTCGCGCCCGAGGTTGTCGTAGATGGTGAGCTCGCCGGCGCCGACCTCGGCATCGGCGCCCTCGGCGATCTCGCCGGCCGCGCCGCCGCCCTTGAGCCCGATCAGCTCGAGCTTGTAGGGCTCTTCGGCGAGCTCGGCGTGGGCCTCCTCGTCGGAGACCACGCGCCGCGAGAAGCGCTGGTTGGCCTTGACGATCTTGCGCATCCGGGTCTCGATCTTCTCGAGGTCCGCAGGGTTGAACGGCGTCGCGACGTCGAAGTCGTAGTAGAAGCCGTTCTCGATCGGCGGCCCGATGCCGAGGCGCGCGTCCGGGAAGAGCTCCTGCACCGCCTGGGCCATCACGTGAGCGGTGGAGTGACGCAGGATGTCGTGGCCGTCGGGGCTGTCGATGAGCACCGACTCCACGACGTCGCCGTCGGCGAGCTCGGTGGCGAGGTCGCGCAGCGCCCGCTCGCCGCTCGCGCCGGTGACCCGCGCCGCGATCACGTCGGGGTCGTCGCGGAACAGCTCCCAGGCCTTGGTGCCCACGGTCACCGTCTGGTCCTGACGCGCGTCGGCGTGGACGAGGACGACCTTGATGTCGGGCACGACAGCTCCTGGGGAACGGTGGGGAGACGGACCCGGCGATCGTATCGGCGTACGACCGGGGGACGCGCAGCGCGCGTCCCGCGACGGCGACGGCGCGAGGCGCCGTGCGGAGCGGCCGCGGCGGGCTGCTCCGCGGCTACACGGGGTCCCCACCAAGGACCGGACTCGCCGGCGATCCTGGTGTCACGTGCAGATGCGCCCCGTCGCCGCTTCGGCGACACCATCGCGTGTCACGACAGGACAGGCACACGGAACACCCGACGATCGTGAGCCCCGACGACCGTCGGGTCCGGGCTGGGCCAGTCCTTGAGGCCGGACCTGGACACGGCCCGCCCGAGCGACGATCAGCTCGGCAGGGAGCGGCCGGGCGCCAGGCGGTCCGTGACCGCAACGGGTGCGAACTGATCGTCGCTCGGGTCCCAGGTGCGCACTCGACGGACCTTCTGGTCCGCGTACCTGCGTCGGACCCAGGACCGCTCCGGCAGCACGGATGCCGGGGCGGTCCTGCGATTCCGCACGATGGGGCTACTCGCCCCCACCACCGGCGAAGAAGCCCGTGCGACCGTTGCACGCGGCGCCGGGGCTGGGGGCGAATGCCTTGCCCCCCGCCTTCACGACCTGCCCGTAGCTCTGGACGCGGCCACCCTCTCCCGGCTCGTTCGGGTCGTCGTTCTGCCCCGAGTAGGAACAGATCGAGTTGGAGTGCGCTGGCGCCTGGGTGGCCTTGCCGTTGCCGGTCACCTCCCCGGCGGATGCAGATGCCGAACCGGCGATCACCAGCGCGACAGAACCAACACCTGCAGCGACCATCCTCGAAACCTTCATGCCACACACTCCCTTTGCGACCCGAGGGGGCATCTCCCCGTGTCGAAAGTTGCACCGCCCGGCTGACGCGTCAACGGTCGGCCTAGTCCAGGCGTGGCTGGCGTCCCACGTCTGGTCGGTGCTCCTCAGACACGGGTCCGACACGTCTCCGCGGGTGGAACGGCCGCCGATCCTGCTCGAACGCAGCTCAGGGGGCCGTATCTGCTCGGTGGGCGATACTGGGTTCGAACCAGTGACCTCTTCGGTGTGAACGAAGCGCGCTACCACTGCGCCAATCGCCCGAGCGCACCGGCGAGCCGGTGCGCGGCACACATTAGCGCACCGGGGCAGGCTCGTTCACCCGGGCCCGAGGGCCTCCGGAGGACTGCCCGCGACCCGCGTGTGACCGGCATGACCCAGGCGTACGACGGGCCTCTAGTCCCTTTGCGTTATCCCGACCCCGCCCACCTGGCTACCCCCGGCGTGCAACCTGACTAGACCGCTGCACCACTGAATTAGACCAGTCGCAGGGAATGTGTAGACCACCCCCTGGACAAACCCGACATTTCGGAAGAACGCCTGTCAGCCAGCCTCGGTATTCAGCAGACTCTCCCCATCGCGGTGAGAGCGCGAAGAGGTCCCGTGGAGGGGGCCTCGCGGGACATCAAGGGGAAAGCACATGAAGCAGACCAAGACCGCTCAGGTCATCACCGAGAGCGTCGAGCTGGAGTTCGTGGACCCGCAGGGCGAGTCCACCGCGCTGGAGGCCGACCTGGTCTTCGACCCCGCCGACCCGTTCGCGGTGACGATGGTGTTCCGCACCGGCGTCCAGGAGGTCCGCTGGACCTTCGGCCGCGAGCTGCTGGTCGAGGGGCTCTACGAGCCCACCGGCGACGGCGACGTGCACGTCTGGCCCTGCCTGAGCTCCAACGGCTCCGCCGTGGTGATCGTCGAGCTCTGCTCCCCCGACGGCGAGCTGCTCGTCCAGGCCGGCTCCCGCGCGGTCAACACGTTCGTGGGCAAGATGCTGGCGTCGGTACCCGACGGCCAGGAGAGCGCGTTCGTCGACTTCGACACCGAGCTCGCCCACCTCTTCGCAGTCTGAGACGACCCGACCGGCGGCCGCGCACCCCTCTCGGCGACCCTCACGGGTCCAGGTGCTCGGCCTCCCGCGCCGCCCACGTCTCCATCAGCGTCCTCGTGGTGGGCCCCGGCGCCGCCAGCTCCCGCGACCCGTACCGGTGCACCCCCTGCACGTCACGGGTCGTGGAGAGCAGCAGGATCTCCTCGGCCCGGTCGAGCACCTCGACCGGCTCGTCGACCTCGGTCACCTCGGCCCACTCGAGCAGCAGCGCCCGGGTGATCCCGGCCAGGCAGCCCGAGGCGAGGGTGGGCGTGCGGACCTCGCCGTCGACGACGTAGGCGACGTTGGAGCCGGTGCCCTCGCAGACGTTCCCGGCCAGGTTGGCGAACAGCGCCTCGGTCGCGTCGTGGCGCTGGGCCTCGGCGAGGGCGAGCACGTTCTCGGCGTACGACGTGGACTTGACGCCGGCGAGCACCCCGCGCTCGTTGCGCGGCCACGGCACGAGGTGGAGCGACGTCGTCTCCGGCGTCGGGTCCATCGCCGTCGCGACCACCACCAGGGTCGGCTCGCCGCTCCCCCGCCCCGACCCCAGGGGCGCGGGACCGGCCGTGTAGGTGACGCGCAGCTTGCCCAGCGGCAGCTCCTCGCGGGCAAGCACCTCCTCGATCGCGCCGCGCACCCGGCCGAGGTCGGGTGCGGGCAGCGACAGCGACGCCGCGGACCGCGCCAGGCGATCGAGGTGGCGGGTCAGCGCGAACGGCCGACCGTCAACGACCTTGACCGCCTCGAACACGCCGTCACCGACGGTGAACCCGTGGTCGGCCACGCGCACCGCGGGCTGCTCAGGATCGTCCAGGACCGTGCCGTCCACCCACACCTGCATGCCCCGACCCTAGTCGCGCAGAGCCGTCCCCACGGGCGGCGGACCGACCTCCGCGGGTCGCTCCGGGCGCCCGAAATGCCGTCGCTCCAGGCTCAGGAAGGGGCCGCGACGCAGGGGCACCCCCCGAGTTTGTGCTCCGCACCAGTTCGGCTATGGTTACGTCCGCACCGCAGGGAAACCAGTGGTTGCAGGCGGACGTAGCTCAGTTGGTAGAGCGCAACCTTGCCAAGGTTGAGGTCGCGAGTTCGAGCCTCGTCGTCCGCTCGGGAACACCCCGTCTTGCCGGGACTCCACGGTGGGTTGGCCGAGAGGCGAGGCAACGGACTGCAAATCCGTGAACACGGGTTCGAATCCCGTACCCACCTCGAACTGAACAACCAGCACCACCCGGGGCGATTGGCGCAGTGGTAGCGCGCTTCCTTGACACGGAAGAGGTCACTGGTTCAAACCCAGTATCGCCCACCGAAGACATGCGAGTCAGACGCCCTCTCGAGGGCCTCCTCCGTAGAGCGAGGGCCCACGGACTCGCGCCTCCCTGAGGATCTCCCGGTCATGGCGGCTGCAACCTCATCTCGGCTGGTGCCGGCCAGCCACTCCTCCGTCGCGGCAACTGCGCAGCGGAAGCGTTCGGCTGCAGGTGTGAGGAGGAAGCTCCCGTCTCTCACCACGCCCACGGCAGGAGGCACTACCGGAGACGGCACGAGGCACATAGCCTGATCCGATCCGGAGGTGGCTCAGGAGCAGGATCAGGTGAGCGCATGCCAGTCTTCATGATCGAACGCCGTTATGCCGAGCTCATGGTGCCGACGTCCGAGGGGGCGGCGGAGATCAACGCCATCAACGACGACGAGGATGTCCGTTGGTTGATGTCCTTCCTCTCGGCGGACCAGCGCAAGTCCTACTGCCTCTACGAGGCGGAGTCGCCACAAGCACTCACCCGAGCGGCGGAGCGCGCAGGCCTGCCTGCCGATGTCATCGTCGAGGTGGGTCACCGGGTTCTCCCGGACGGGTCGCTGGTCGGGGTCGAGGGCTGAGCGACGCCGGCGAGGACGGCGGCCTGGGTCCGGTTGGCGGTGTCGGTCTTCATCAGGATCGAGCGCACGTGGTTGGCAGCGGTGTGCTCGCTGATCACCAGCGACTCGGCGATGTCCCGGTTGGACATCCCACGTCCGAGCAGCACCAGCACCTGCTGCTCGCGAGGTGTCAGACCCCACCGGGGTCGATCGAGCGAGGTCACCTCGTCGAGGGCGCGGCTCACGCGATCGAGGCCGTAGCGCTCGGCGAGCAGTCGAGCCCGTGCGGCCAGCGAGTCGGCGTCGACACCGGGTGCGGGGTGGAGCGTGGCGTGCCGGGCGTGAGCAGCGAGAGTGGTGGCGAGGTGGAGGCTGGCGCCCATCAGCTCATCCATCACCGCCGCAGCCTCGAAGTGTCGTCCGGCGTCAGGTCGGCCTAGCAGCGACAGCAGCCGTGCCAGCGGGAGATCGGCGCTGCCGAGGGGGTGGAGGAACTCGGCGGCCAGCAGGTTGTGGCCGGCGTACGCCTGGACCATCGGCAGCAGACGACCCGCGGCTCCGCGGTCCTCGGCGAGCACTGCGGCGTCGACGAGGTAGGACAGGGCCGCCGGCCACGACGCCGAGGACATCAGGTCGGTGAGGTCGCCGGCCATGATGTGGTGGAGCCAGTCGGCAGCGAGCTCGGGCTCGCACAGCTCCGTGGCGAGCGCCAGCGCGGCGGGTGGCCAGGTCCCGGTCGCACCCGGACGGCTCAGGAAGGACCGCGCTGTCGGCGGCAGGCCTGTCTCGCGCCGCAGCGCGAAGGACATGATCCCGTCCGGCCCTCGGCCGCGAGGGGCACTTCCTCTCTCGAGCTGGCGACGCATGGCCGCGAGCGTCTCGGCAGCGAGGCCGAACTCCGCACGGCTGAGCTCGAGGCCGAAGCAGACGGCGCTGGAGACCCAGACCCAGAACGGTTGCAACGAGCCGTCGGCGACGTCCTGCAGCTCGTGGGCTGCGACGGCGAGCTCGCCGGGTTCGCCCCGCACGTAGTGGGCGGCGCAGCGATGGTAGGCGCCGGGGCCGAGCAGGCTGAGGCTGCGCGCGTCGGTGCCGAGCCGGCGCAGGTCCTCTGCCCGGTGCACGATGTCGTCGAGCTCGTGGAAGCCGCTGCCGTCGTTCATCGTGATCGACAGCACCTTGGCCTCGAGGACAGGGTCGCCCAGCGCCCGGGCTTCGTCGCGAGCACGGGCGCCCAGGCGTCTGCCGACTGCGGTGTGGCCCGTCCAGGCCTCGAGCCGAGCCAGCGAAGCAGTGGCGTGCACCAGCAGGTCGGGCGCGGCCTCGAGGTGGTCGGCCAGGGTCTCACTCAGCATCGCGCGCGAGATGCGGGCGTCGACGCCGTCTCGCCAGGCAGTCGCCGCGTGGCCGATCACAGCTCGCAGCCTCGACTCGGCGTCGCCGCCGCGCACGACACGCTCGTTGAGCGCACGCGACCGGTCGTTCTGCCAGCCCAGCAGAGCGCTGCGTGCCGCCGAGAGCAACAGCCGGTCGCGGTCCGCAGGATCGTTCGCGTACGACGCGGCGAGCTCGTAGCAGTCGGCGGCCTCCACATGAGCCGCCGAGGCCCGCGCCAGGTCACCGGCCCGGGCGAGGTGCTGGCACGCCTCGGGTTCGTACCCCAGGTCGGCGGCGCCGGCGAAGTGGGCCGCGAGGCGAACGGTGCGCCGTGTCGCCGTCGGGTGGTGCTCGTCGAGGTCCAGGGCGATCGCCGCGTGGACCCGGGCGAGCTGGAGATCGCTCAGGCCCTGCGCCACGGCCTGGCGCGCCAGGGCGTGCGGGAACCGGGCCGTGGTGACGTCACCGGTCCCCGGGTCGAGCAGCCCCGCCGACTTGGCCCCGGCGAGCGCCGCCAGCACGGTGTCACGACCGAACGGGCGGGCGGCATACCGTCCCGATGCACCTGCCAGCTCACTCACCTGCACGTCCTCGCCCATGACGGCGGCCACGCTGATGACCAGGCGCTCGTCCGGTGTCAGCGCGGCAAGTCGCGCCGCGATCGACACGGCGTACGGCAACGGCGCGCTCGGGACCCAGGCACTCGGCCCGCCGACGAGGTCCCGGCAGATCTCCCGCAGCAGGAACGGGTTGCCTCCGGTGGCGTCACGCATGATCGCCGCCGTACGTCGCGCCTCGCGGCCGGTGCGTAGTCCGTTGCGTTCGAGGTACGTCGCTATCTCGTCCACGTCGAGCCCGCTGAGGTCGAGCCGCGAGACTCCTTCGAGCCAGAACAGGTCGGAGACCAGCTCGCTCAGCTCCGCCGACCGGTCCGGGGGTGCGCTGCGCAGGGTCGCCAGGACCAGCAGCGGCAGCTCGGCGGTGTGCGAGACGACGTACTTCAGCAGGTCGCGGGCGGCCTGCCCTGCCCAGTGCAGGTCCTCGAGCACCAGCACGAGCGGCCCCGACGCGGTGGCGACCCGCAGCGCGTCGACCACGGCCGAGTAGAGCTCGTTCCGGAACAGGTCGTCCTCGCTGACGTCGCCACCGATGCCTGCGGTGGCGATCTCCAGATGGGCGAGGGTGCTCGGACGGAGCGCGGCGGTCGTGTCGGTGCCGGCCAGGAAGGTCGCCAGCGGCTCGACGAACGGATCGAGCGCGAGGCCCATGTCCTCGCGGCAGGCACCCGCAAGCACGGCTGCGCCATGGCGGTGGAGCGCCAACCCGGCCTCGACCACGAGACGGGTCTTGCCCCCTCCCGCCTCCGCCCCCACGAACACGGCCTGACGCACGCCTGCCGTGACGCTCTGCCAGGCCTGCTCCAGCGCCTCGAACTGGCGTCCGCGACCCACGTACGCCGGTTGGGTCATCCGCAACCAGCGGACTGGTGGGTCCGGCCGCTGCCACGTGGGCATCTGTTCACGATAGGGGTGCCGCGCCGGCACGTCCTAGCCAGAATTGACTATCTCCGACCGTTCTCGGAATTGGTCAGTTCGCGTCGTGCAGCAGCGGCGTCCGAGGACGAGCGTCATGAGCACGCGGTCCCGAGTCCCGGGGCCAGACTCGCGGAGGAACCACCATGACCACTGCCACGATGCTTCGCAGGGTGGTCCTCCTGGGGGCCGCCCTCGCCGCTGCCGTGACCCTGACGCTCACGACGGCACCAGCCACGGCCCAGGTCCCGTGTCGCGACTCGGCCCGCGTCCTCGCGACGGGGCTCGGTGGGACCGTCGGGAGCACCGTGGGTCCCGACGGCTGGATCTACGTCGCCGACGGGGTCGCCGGGACCGTGACCAAGGTCCACCCGCGCAGCGGAGCCACACGGTTGGTCACGAGCGGACTACCCACCCGCGTGGCCCCGATCGGCGGGGCGATGGACGTCGCCTTCCGCGGCCACACGGCGTACGTCCTGGTCACCCTGGTCGGCCCAGCCGTCGGAGGCTCCTCGATCGACGGCATCTACCGGATCGACGGCCCACGCGCCCAGACCGTGGTCACGGACATCGGGAGCTTCGCGACGGCCCATCCCCCGACGACGGACCACGCCATCCCCAGCGGGGTCCAGTACGCGATGACTCCCCACCGCGCCGGCTTCCTGGTCACCGACGGACACCACAACCGCGTCTACTACGCCACCACGTCCGGCGCTGTCTCCGAGGTGGAGACCCTGGGCGACGTCGCGCCGACCGGCATCACCACCTGGCACCACCGGGTGTACATGGCGCAGGCAGGCCGCGTGCCGCACGTCCCCGGCGACGGCCGCGTGGTCCGTCTCGGGCTGCGGACCCGCACCACGGAGCACGTCGCCGCCGGGGCACGCCTCGCCGTGGACGTCGCCGCCCAGGGCCGCAGGCTCTACGCCCTGTCCCAAGGCACGTTCCCGGCGGGTGGACAGGCCGGTGACCCGGCACTCCCGGACACCGGCGCCGTGCTCCGGGTGAACAGGGACGGGTCGATGACGCGGATCGCCGAGGGCCTCGACCGCCCGACCTCCATGCAGGTCATCGGCCGCCGGGCCTACGTCGTCACCCTGGACGGCGAGATCGACGTCATCCGACTCAGGCGCTGACCGGATCGTGGCCCGCCGAGACTCCTCGGCGGGCCGACGTCCTCGCGAACCGCCAGTGGTGAGCCTGGCGACCCGCGGCGTGAGGACGGACGGCACGCCATGCCGGGGGGACATCACGCACCGCCCGTCACCACCCACGCTTCCACGGTTGCGTCTCGCGCAGTGAAACGACGTCGGACCGGTCTAGCGAACCCCCGCACCGCACCCATCCCGTGGCCGCCTGGACCCCCCTGCAGTCCAGGCGGTCAGAGATGAGCAGCGCCCGTCGCCGACGGCGCCGGGCCCCCGGGTCGACCCGTCCCGCGCCGAGACCGACCCCGCTGTTGTCTCATGGTTCTGCCGGGTGCGCATCCGCGCGACTAGACCGCGGGGTCTCGTGCTCGGCGTCGCCCGGTGCCCCGAGCGCGGTGCTCGGGGTCCGACCGCCCTCGGAGGACGACGGCGACGCTGCCCACCCACGGTGGTCGCACGCGGGACGTCGTGAGCCGCGCGGGCGTGGGTACGTCGTACCCATGACCACCACACCCGCGGAACCCGTGCAGGACCCCGACCAGCAGCCGATCATCCAGCCCGACGAGCCGTCGGAGCCCGACACCTCGCCGGGCACGGGCAACCCCGACCTGGACCCGCAGCGATGACCACCGCACCCCTCGAGCCGGTGACCGACCCCGGAGCCGTGCCCGACGACGCCCCCGAGGGCACGCCCGAGGTCAGCCCGGTCGCCCCGGGCGAGGACCCGGGCGCCACCCCGCAGAGCGACCCCGAGGTCGTCCCGTCGGGTCCGCAGGTCGTGCCGGAGCCCGGCGCCGACCCGGACACCGCGCCCGAGACCGAGCCCGCGCCGGTCTGAGACCGTGCGCCGGGGGTATCGGTGACCGCGGCCGTCGTACGACGCGCCGCCCCACCGATCCCCCGGAGGCACCGTGTTCCTCTTCTTCAGCAACCGCCTGGGCTGCCTGGGCTCCCTGGTCCTGTCGGCCGTCGTGACCGCCGTGCTCGTGCTGCTGCTGACGCGGTGAGCTCAGGCGCCGCCGTTGTCGCCGCCGAGCGACCCCGGCAGCGTCGGCTCGTCGGGCTGGCGGTCGCCGAGCGAGCCGTCCGGCGTGGCCGGCGCGGTCTCGGTCGCGTCCCGGTTGGCCGGGCACTCCGCGTCGGGGCAGCGGTCGACGAAGACCGCCTCGGCGACGTCGGCCGTCGCCCCGACCTCGTCGTCGGAGTCGGCGGCGAAGTCCACCGCGACCGACTGCAACCGGGTGCCGCACTGCGGGCAGTTCTCGGGCCACTCCTGCTGGTCGTCCGCCTGGGGCGTCTGCTCGCTCATGCCGGCCACGCTAGCCGAGCCGACCGCGCCCGTACGCCGGAAGGACGTCGAGCTCCAGGTCGTCACGCGGGGTGCCGTCCGACCCACGGCCCGCTGCTGCCGCGCTGCGCGTCAGCCCTCCAGCAGCTCCTCGCGCAGCCGTGGCCACACCTCGCGCAGCCCGGGGTGCAACCGGTAGGACTCGACCAGGTCGAGGTCGACCCACGTCGTGCGGTCGGCCTCCCAGCTGGTCGCGCCCGCGCTGCGCAGCTCGGCGCGCTCCGGGCGCGGCGCCTCGGCGATGACGTAGGTGTAGGACCAGGTCCCGTGGTCGGTGCCCACGACCGTCCGCGAGACCGCGAGGTCGCGGGCCCGCAGGCCGGCCTCCTCGTGGGCCTCGCGCAGCGCGGCGTCGACCGGCCCCTCGCCGCGCTCGATGGCGCCGCCGGGGACGCTCCAGGTGCCGCCGGAGTGGACGTGCACCGACCGCTTCTGCAGCAGTACGCCGGTCCGCAGCGGATCGGTCAGCAGCAGCCCGGCCGCGCCGTACCGCCCCCAGTGACGCTGGCCGCACGAGCAGAGGACGAACACGCGGTCGATCCTGACACCCTCCCCCAGCCCGACCCCTAGGCTGGGGTGCCGGCCGACGCGTGGCCGGCCGCTGCGGGGGTACGTCACCCACGAGCGACCGCGCTCGATCCCCACCCCGCAGGAGCAGACCCGTGAGCACTGAGCACCCGTCCCCCACCGAGCCCGGCTCCCCGACGTCAGGCCCCGCCACGGACGGCTCCCCCGCCCCCACGTCGCCGTCGACGAGCGGCAAGGACCCGCTGCGCGGCTCGCGCACGAGCGGCATCTGGACCGCCACGATCGCGCTGATCGTGGTGCTGATCCTGCTGTCGATCTTCATCCTGCAGAACACCAACAGCGTCGAGGTCAGCTACTTCGGCTGGACCGGCCAGGCTCCCCTCTCGGCCACGCTGCTGATCGCGGCCGCCGGTGGCGCGCTGCTCGTCGCTTCGGCCGGGGCGCTGCGCATCCTGCAGCTGCGGCGCCGGGTCAAGAAGGAGCGCAAGCGCCGCTGAGCTGGGCCAGCTCGACGAACCACGACAGCCGGTCGACGCGGCCGTCGTAGTCCTTGCGCTGGTTGGCGCCGCTGGTGCCCGGGAGCACGAACACCTGGGCGCCCCCGACGTACCAGTCCTGCGGGCCGAGCCCGGGCGGCCGGCGTCCCTGGTCCCGCGCCACCAGCGCGGCCACGGTCTTGCTGGTGAAGGCCAGCCACTCCGGCTGCCAGCGCTCGACCTTGGCGACCAGCTCGGCCACGGCGTACGACGACGGCCGGGTCCACTCCGGGCCGGTGCGGACGAGGTCGGTGCTGCCCAGGCCGTACGCCGGCAGCTCGGCCTCCTCGTCGGGCCGCAGCAGTCGCGGGGTCATCCCGCTGTCGTGCAGCAGCGACCAGAACCGGTTGCCCGGGGCGTCGTAGCGGTGCTCACGCGCCTTCGGGCTGTCGATCCCGGCCCGGCCGCAGAACACGACGGTCGGGTCGTCCCCGACGACGTCGGGCAGCAGGTACACGCCCGCGCCTGCCTCAGCGCGGGCCCGGGTCGTCGGACCCGGCGTCGCTGCGTCGGACGGCGAACCGCACCGACGGGTCCTGCACGTCGCCGCGCCAGAGCTCGTCGAGCGAGGACACCTGCACCTGCGAGCCGCCGCCGGCGGCGTCGCTGATCACGGCCTGGATCGTGGCGGGCGTCGAGAGCTGCTCGTCGTCGACGGTCCACACGAGGCGCTGGCCGCCGTCCCAGACCCCGACCAGGGTCCAGCCGGCGGCCTCGATCGCGGTGCACAGGATGGTGCTGACCACGGACGGGGGCTCCTCGAAGACCTCGTCGAGCTGGAGCGGTGACACGGGTTCCCCGTTCGTCGAGTTCACCCTACGTGCCCGAAGCGCGCCGACCCATGCAGTGATCGGGCCGCGGGTGTGCGCTGGTCAGCGGCCGGTCGCACCGACCGTCGCGCGGACCATCGCGGCCCCGAGCGTGTCCCCCGACAGCCAGGCACCCTCGACCTTGGAGACCGGCCCCCAGCCGTCGCCGCACACCCCGACCCCGTCGCGCAGGTGGTGCGTGGCGGTGCGGCTGCCGACGGGCCGGGCCAGCGACCACCGCTGCACCCGGGTCGAGACCGGCTCGCCGACGTCCAGCACTCCCCCGAGCGCCTCGAGCAGCGCCGGGCCGGCGGCCCGCGGGTCGGCGAGGTGGCGTGCCGCGAAGGCGGGGGTCGAGTGGGCCACCAGGACCGGAGCGTCGTCGCCGCGGCGGCGGCCGTCGTCGGCCACCCAGGCGAGCACGTCGTCACCGTTGACGAAGCCGCCGTCGAAGCGCTCCGCGCCCTCCCACGTACGCCGCCCGAACGTCGCCGTGAGCGCGAGCACCGGCTCCGAGCGCCGCGTCAGCAGGCCCCGCACGTCCTGGAGGTCGGCGCCGAGCAGCCGGGCGGCCTGGGCGTCGGGCATCGCCAGCACGACCCCGGCGGCCCGCTGGCCGTCGACCTCGAGCCCGCCGGGTCGTCGCCGCACGGAGACGACCTCCTGCCGGCGTACGTCGATCCCGCGGGCCAGCTGCTCCACCAGCGACCTGGAGCCGCGGGGCGTGCCCCAGCGCACCGGACCCTGCTTGACCTCGGGGGCGTCGCCGCCGAGCACGTGGAAGCGGTCGGTCCAGGGGTGGGCGTGGCCACCGGACTCCCACTCGCGCACGACCGCGGCGAATCGGCGGTCCGAGACGGTGAAGTAGGAGGCGCCGGTGTCGACGGGACGGCCGCCGACGGTGCGCGTCGCCATCCGGCCGCCGAGCCGGCGACCCCGGTCGAGCACCCGCACCTCGATCCCGGCGGTGCGCAGCCGGCGGGCGCAGGCGATGCCGGCGATGCCGCCCCCGACCACCACGACCGGCTCCGAGGTCATCAGGACACCGGGGGTGCGGTCGGGTGGTCGTCGTCGGTGTCGACGTCGGCGCGGTCGTCGCCCGGGTCGCGCTGGGCCCGGGTCAGGTCGTCCTCGCCCTGGCGGGTGCTGGGGTCGGGCTCGTCCCCCGAGGGACCGCCGGCGAGGTAGGGAGGGTTGCTGCCCGGCGTGGTGGTGTCCTCGACCACGTCATCGAGGTAGCGCACCACCACCGCGAGGACGGCCACGACGGGCACGGCCAGGAAGGCGCCGGTGATGCCGAACAGCGTCGAGCCGAGGGTCACCGAGAGCAGCACCACGGCCGGCTGGAGCTGCATCGACTTGGACTGCAGCCACGGGGAGAGCACGTTGCCCTCGAGCTGCTGCACCAGCAGGATCACGACCAGGATGACGATCGCGCCGGTCAGGCCGTTGGAGACCAGCGCGACCAGGACGGCGATCAGGCCGGCCACGACCGCACCCACGATCGGGATGAAGCCCGCGAAGAAGGTCAGCAGCGCCAGCGGCACCGCGAGCGGCACGCCCACGATCAGCAGCGCGACCCCGATCAGCACGGCGTCGATGAGCGAGACCAGCGCCTGGGTGCGGATGAAGCCGCCCAGGGTGCGCCACGAGCGGTGGCCCACCTCCTGGAGGTGGCCACCGGCGCGGGGGCCGGCCATCCGGCGCAGCCAGGGCAGGAAGCGGCGGCCGTCCTTGAGGAACATGAACGTCAGGATCAGCGTGATCACCAGCGTGATCAGGCCGTTGGTGACCGCGGAGACGCCGGTGATCACGCCCGAGGCGATCGAGGAGGCCGAGCCGCTGATCTGCTCCTGGAGCTTCTGGAGCCCGTTGTCGATCTGCACCGAGGAGACGAAGTCGAGGCCCTGCACGTAGTCCTGCAGCTTCTGCAGGCCCGCGTTGGTGCTCTTGACGATGTCCTCGCTCTGCCCCACGACCGAGGGGGCGATGGCGAAGCCGGCGACCACGAAGACGCCCAGGAAGCCGATCAGGGTGGCCGCCGCGGCCAGGCCGCTGGGGAGGCCGGCCCGGGTGCGCAGGAACCGCGAGACCGGGGCGAGGACGGTGGCCAGCACCAGCGCGAGCAGCACCGGGAACAGGATGGTCCAGGTGTACTTGATGATCAGGCCCACCACGATGGCGGCCAGGGTCACCAGCACGAACCGTCCGCTCCAGGTCGCCAACCACGCCAGGCCCTGGCCGATCGTGCGCTCGCGCGAGGGCACCGTGCTGCCCGCCGAGGTCGGGGCGGGGGTGGGGGTGGCGTGCTGGTCCATGCGTCCCAGCCTGTCACCGGCCACCCCCCGGCGGCGAACCGGCACCCGGGCGGGACCGGACCGAGCCCCTACTCCGGCAGCGGTCGCGCGGGCGGCTCGCCGAGGCCGGCGAAGGCGGCCAGGTAGGGGGTGACGTCGCCGCGGGTGGTCCAGCCCCGCAGCTGCTCGGCCGTACGCCGGCTGCACAGCGCCCGGAGGAGGTCGAAGTCGTCGGCCTCCACGACGGTGGCGGCACCGTCGACCGTCCCCTGGGACGCCCAGCTCCAGGTGGGGCCCACCAGGGCGAGCGGCGGTCGCTCTCCCACGGCCGCGGCGAGGCGACCGGCCATCCTCCGGCGTACGACGTCGACGCCGGGGGCGTCACGGGCGCCGGCGCGGCCCAGCCCGCCGCGGAGGTCCTGCTCGTGGATCAGCACGTCGTTGAGGGGGCGGGTGCCGTGCTCCCCCATCCAGGCGACGAGGTCGTCGGCGAGGTCGCGCCACTCGGCGACCAGCTCGGCGCCCGAGCGGTCCTGGCGCGCGTCGACCTGCGCCTGGGTCCACCCGGCGTTGTGGTCGTCCGGCTCGTCGCCGGCCAGCACGTCGGCACCCAGCCCGACCACGTGCGAGACCAGCTCGCGGGCCGTCCAGCCGGGCGTGGCGGGCACGCGCCGCTCGAGCTCGGCCGGGGTCGCCTGGACCACGAGCTCGCAGACGCGGCGGTGGGCCGACCTCCAGGCGTCGGTCTCCGAGGACACGGCAGGTCCTCCTAGTGGGTCGCGGTGCCGGCCGGGCGCTCGGTCTCGACCCGGTTGCCCGCCTGGTCGTGGTGCACGCCGGGACCGTCGCTGGCCCCGCTGCGGGTGGCCTGCGCCTCGATGTCGGCCTTGGTGGCGCCGCGCAGCTTGACGACGCTGTAGATGAGCAGGCCGAGCGCGATGAAGCCGGACGCGATCAGCGTCGCCCCCGTGCCCCAGCCGCCGATCAGCCACCAGCTCTCCCGCAGCGGCCACCAGTCGGGAGCCGGGGGCCGCATGCCCCAGAAGATGCCGAGCCCGACCAGCCAGGCCACGCCCAGCAGGGAGGCCACGATGCGCGGCCAGGTCTTGACGCTGTCGGCGGCACCCTTGAGCGCCCAGACCTTCACCTTGTCCAGGCGGCGGTCGGCCCACTCGTACTGCGTCGCCAGGACGAACATGGCGCCGAAGATGATGAACGCCCCCGGACCCGGCAGCGGCAGTGCCGCGATGCCGAGCAGCAACAGGGCCCAGCCCAGCACCTTGAGCCCGAGGCCCTTCACGGCTTCCTTCACCACCCCAGCCTACGAGGCGGGACCCCACGGCGCAGCCGCTACGCGCCAGTGGCGCAGCCCAGGTGAGGTGAACACCCGGGGGCGACGGGCCCGCTCAGCCCTCGTCGTCGGCCAGGGCCTCGTTGTGGGTGCCCGGACGAGGGGCCCAGGGCAGCTCCTTGGAGGGGCGTACGACGATCAGCTCGTCGCCCCGTGCGAGCAGCGTGACCGTCGGGTCGAAGTAGCGGTAGACCTTCTCGTCGCGCACCACCGCGATCACCTGGTCGGGCAGCGACTGCGGCGCCCGGCCCACCTCGCCGACGAGCAGCTCGCGCTGGGCGACCTCGAGGCCCTCGCCGTAGGTCAGCAGGTCCTCCATCACCGCACCGAGGTTGGGCGAGTAGGACGCGAGGCCCAGCAGCCGGCCGACGGCGTCGGAGGAGGTGATCACCGAGTCGGCACCGCTCTGCCGCACCAGCTGCACGTTGTCCTGCTCGCGCACCGCCGCGACGATGTAGGCGTCGGGGTTGAGCTGCCGCACGGTCAGGGTCGCGAGCACCGTGGTGTCGTCACGGGCGGTGGTGATGATGACCTGCTGGGCGTGCTCGACCCCCGCGCGGCGCAGCACGTCGCGGCGGGTGGCGTCACCGGTGATGACGGCCAGGCCGTCGGCGTTGGCCTCCTCCTGACCCACCGTCGAGGGGTCGACCACCACGACCGAGTCGCGGGAGGTGCCGTTGCTGACCAGGGTCTGCACGGCACTGCGTCCCTTGGTGCCGTAGCCGATGACGACGACGTGCTGGTTCATCTTCCTCCTCCAACGGGCCACCCGGAACATCTCGCGGCCCTGCGCGGCGAGCACCTCGAGCGTCGTACCGATCAGCAGCACCAGGAAGGCGATGCGGAGCGGCGTGATGACGAAGGCGTTGACCAGCCGGGCCGTGTCCGTGGCCGGGGCGATGTCGCCGTAGCCGGTCGTGCTCAGGGTGACGGTGGTGTAGTACATGGCGTCGATGAAGCTGACCTCGTTGTCGGGGTCGCTGTTGTCGACGTAGCCGTCCCGGTCGAAGTAGACCAGCGCGACCGTGAACGCCAGGATCCCGACCGCGGCCAGCAGCCGCCGACCGAGCTCCCACCACGGCGAGCGCTGCCGCGCCGGGAGCGTGAGCATCCCGAAGGTGCGGGGTGCGGCCGCCACGGCTAGCGCACCACGTCGCCGATGACGACGACCTGCTGGCGGGCCCTGCCGTCGACCTGCTCGGCGGTCGCGACCGAGACGAAGCGCATCGTGTCGCCCTCACGGGGCACGGCGCTGGACGGCGTACGCCGCAGCGAGCCGCACAGCCGGTCCTCGTCGTCGGTGCCGGGGAGGCCCTCGACAGCGGCACCGGTGAGGCAGACCCGCTGGTCCTCCGCGTCGTACGACGCCACCTCGGCGGTGCGTCGCTCGACCCGGTCGGTCGCTCCGGCCACCGAACCCACCAGGTAGCCCGCGAGCAGGCAGAGCCCGGCGCCGGCGAGGACCACCGGGGTCGGCAGGGTCACGTTGGCCACGGACCGAAGCATGGCACGCAGCCGGGGGCCGGGCCCGCAGCGACCCTCAGGCCTCGCGGCCGGGGGCGCCGGCCACCGGCCGACGCTCGGGCTCCGCGGCCGGCTCCGGCTCCAGGACCGGCTCCTCGTCCGGGGTGCGGCTGCCGGGCACCGACCCAGCGCGCCACGGCAGCACGTTGTCGAGCGAGATCCGCCGCAGCCGCTCGGCGCGAGCGCTGGTGAGCTCCTTCTGCGGCCACACCTGGTCGAAGGCGGCGTTGAGCGCGGCGCCGATGAGCACCGCGATCGAGAGCAGGTAGAGCCACAGCAGCACCGCGATCGGTGCGGCGAGCGGGCCGTAGATCGAGGTCGAGCCCTGGGCGGTGCCGACCAGCACCCAGCGCAGCAGCGCCGAGCCGAAGACCCAGCAGAACATCGTGAACACCGCGCCCGGCAGGTTCCAGCGCCAGCGGGTCCGCACCGGCACCGACAGGTGGTAGAGCAGGGCCAGGAACACGATGCCGAGCAGCAGCACCACGGGCCAGTAGAGCTGGTCGAGGAACGCCAGCCGCACGGGCAGCCAGCGACCGATCAGCGTCGGGCCCGCGACCACGAGCGGGACGAGCACCACGCCCATGACCATGCCGAGGACGTAGAGCCCGAAGGACAGCGCGCGGGTGCCGACGATGCCGCGCTGGCCGCCGAGGCCGTACATGATCGTGATGGTGTCGAGGAACACGTTGAGCGCCCGGGAGCCGGACCAGAGCGCGAGCACGAAGCCGATCGAGATCACGTCGTACCGGCCGCCCGAGAGCACCTCGTCGAGCGTGGGACGGATGATGCTGTCGACGGTCTGCGGCGTCAGCGCCTGGCTCGCCAGCGAGATCACGGTGTCGCGGACCTCCGCGATCTGGCTCTCGCTGAACTGCGCGAAGATGTAGCCGATCGAGCCGGCCAGCGCGAAGATCAGCGGCGGCAGCGAGAGCACCGCGAAGAACGCCGCCTCGGCGGCCAGGCCGGTCACCCGGTGGCGCATGCAGGTGCCGACGGTGTTGACCACCAGCTGCCACAGCGAGGTGCGGACCGTCTCCCAGGACAACCCGCGCACCTGGCGGCGCGGACTGCTCTGGACGGCCATGAGCACTACGGTAAGGCCATGAGCGCCGACTCCCGGGTAGCCCGCAACCAGGCCCCGCCGCTCATCGGTCACGACGTCGTGACCTCCGACGCCGCCCTGGTCGACGCGGTGCGCAGCCACGCCCCCGACGGCGTGCTGGAGACGCTCGCCGACCTCGGTCGCGAGGCCGGCACCGAGGAGGCGCGCGAGCACGGCCGGCTGGCCAACGTGCACCACCCCGAGCTGGTCACCGTGGACCGCTACGGCAACCGCGTCGACGAGGTCCGCTTCCACCCCTCGTGGCACTGGCTGATGGAGCGGGCCGTGGGCCACGGGCTCCAGGCCGCCCCGTGGGAGTCCGGCTCCCCGCACGCCCACCTGCGCCGCGCCGCCGGCTTCCTCGCCTGGTCGCAGACCGAGCCGGGCCACGGCTGCCCGATCTCCATGACGTACGCCGCCGTCCCCGCGCTGCGCGTCGACGACGCCCTGGCCCAGGAGTGGACGCCCAAGCTGGCGGCGCCGGTCTACGACCCCGGCGTACGCCTGCTCGGCGACAAGGCGGGCGCGCTGGCGGGGATGGGGATGACCGAGAAGCAGGGCGGCTCCGACGTACGGGCCAACGAGACGCAGGCGCGGCCCACCTCGGTCGACGGCGAGTACACCCTGCACGGCCACAAGTGGTTCACCTCCGCCCCGATGAACGACGTCTTCCTGGTGCTGGCCCAGGCACCTGGGGGGCTGTCGTGCTTCCTGGTGCCCCGGGTGCTGCCCTCGGGCGAGCGCAACCGCATCGACGTCGTACGGCTCAAGGACAAGCTGGGCAACCGCTCCAACGCCTCGGCCGAGCTCGAGCTCGAGGGCACCTGGGCGCAGCGGCTCGGCGAGGAGGGCCGCGGCGTACGCACGATCATCGAGATGGTCGCCGCCACCCGGCTCGACTGCGTGCTCGGGTCGGCGTCGCTGATGCGCAAGGCGCTGGCCGAGGCGTCGTGGCACGTGGCGCACCGCTCGGCGTTCGGCGGGCTGCTGGCCGACAAGCCGCTGATGCGCAACGTCGTGGCCGACCTGGCCGTGGAGTCCGAGGCGGCGACGGTGCTCGCGATGCGGCTGGCGACCGCCGTGGACCGGCGTACGGACCCCCACGAGGCGGCGCTGCGCCGGATCGCGCTGCCGCTGGCCAAGTTCTGGGTGTGCAAGCGCACCCCGATGATGGTGGCCGAGGCGCTGGAGTGCCTGGGCGGCAACGGCTACGTCGAGGAGTCGGGGCTGCCGCTGCTGTTCCGCGAGTCGCCGCTGAACTCGGTGTGGGAGGGCTCGGGCAACGTCAACGCCCTCGACGTCCTGCGTGCGCTGACGCGCGAGCCCGAGGTGCTGGGCGCCTGGCTCACCGAGGTCGGCCTCGCCCGCGGCGAGGACCCGCGGCTGGACCGCGCCGTCGAGGGCGTCCTGACGATGCTCGGCGACGTCGAGACCCTCGAGCACTCCGCCCGCCGCCTCGCCGGCCAGATGGCCGCCTGCCTCCAGGCCTCGCTGCTGCTCCGCCTCGCTCCCCCCGACGTCGCCGACGCCTTCTGCTCCACCCGCCTCGGCGGCGACTACAACGGCACCCTCGGCACCCTGCCCGTCGGCACCCGGACCGAGTGGATCGCCGCCCGCGCCACCCCCGTCGCCTGACCGCTCCTGTGGCGCCCGGCCCGCGCAGACGCGCGGACACAAGTCCTCGCCGCGGGTCGCAAGCGGGGGCAGACCGGGCGCCGCCGCGCACTTGTGTCCGCGCGTGTGCGCGACGGCGGGGACCCTTGTGGAGGAGCGTTCGACGGAACGGTGTGGGTGGACGAGGGTGTGCGCGTGTCCGACGTCGTCCGGTTCCTCAAGCAGCGGGGCGGGTTCGCCACGCGCGGCGAGGTGCTCGAAGCCACCGGACGCGCTCAGTTCGACCAGGCGGTCCGGGTCGGTCACATCGTCTGGGTCTCACGAGGCCGCTACGGGCTGCCGGGCCTCGACCTCGACGTCCTGACGGCCCATGGGCTGCGCGCGATGCTCAGCCACACCAGTGCCGCGCTCTGGCACGGCTGGGAGGTCAAGACGATCCCGGACACGACACACGTCACCGTCCCGCGCCGCCGGCGGCTGGCCACTCCACCGACGGCGGTGGTGCACCGCTCCGACCTGGGGCCCGAGGACGTCGTCGGTGGGATCTGCACCTCGGCTCGCCGCACCCTGCTCGACTGCTTGCGCACCCTGCCCGCCGACGAGGGACTGACCATCGGTGACTCCGCGCTGAGGCACGGCGTACGCCGGGACGTGCTGACCGACCTCGGCGCGACGGTCCGCGGCCGCGGACGCCCGGCCGTGCTGCACGTCGTCCGACACGCCGACGGTGACGCGGCCAACCCGTTCGAGTCGTGCCTGCGCGCCATCGCCCTGCAGGTCGAGGGACTGGACGTCCGACCGCAGCTGCGGATCGTCGGGTCACGGGCGACGGTCCGGCCCGACCTCGTCGACCGCCGGCTGCGCATCGTCCTTGAGGCCGACTCGTTCGCGTGGCACGGTGACCGTGCGGCACTGCGGCGCGACTCGCGCCGCTACAACCTCCTGGTCGTCGACGGCTGGACGGTGCTGCGGTTCTCCTGGGAGGACGTCATGCACGACCCGGCGTACGTGCTCGACGTGCTCAGCCGGGTCGTGGACGCGCGGACACAAGTGCTGGCATCGACAGGTCGCCCCGCCTGAGGGCAACTGGAGGACCAGACTTGTGTCCGCGCGTCTGCGAGCAGGCGGGCAGGCGGGCGGTGGGACTACGGGCTACCGAGGGCGGCGGAGACGACCTGCCGGGCCTCCGCCTGGACCTCGGCGAGGTGGTCGGGGCCGCGGAAGGACTCGGCGTAGATCTTGTAGACGTCCTCGGTGCCGCTGGGGCGGGCGGCGAACCAGGCCGACTCGGTGGTGACCTTGAGGCCGCCGATGGCCGCGCCGTTGCCGGGGGCCTCGGTCAGCTTGCCGGTGATCTCCTCGCCCGCCAGCGAGGTGGCGGTGACGTCGTCGGGCGAGAGGGCCGCCAGGGCAGCCTTCTGCTCGCGGTCCGCCGGCGCGTCGACCCGGGCGTACGCCGGGGCGCCGTGCTCGGCCACCAGGTCGGCGTAGTGCTCGCTGGGGCTGCGACCGGTCGCGGCGAGGATCTCGCTGGCCAGCAGGGCCAGCAGGATGCCGTCCTTGTCGGTGGTCCACGTCGAGCCGTCGCGGCGCAGGAACGACGCGCCGGCCGACTCCTCACCGCCGAAGCCGAACGAGCCGTCCATCAGGCCGGGGACGAACCACTTGAAGCCGACGGGCACCTCGACCAGCGGCTTGCCCAGCGAGGCGGCCACCCGGTCGATCATCGAGGACGACACCAGGGTCTTGCCGATCCGCGCGGCCGCGGGCCAGTCGGGCCGGGCGCCGCCGAAGAGGTAGCCGATCGCGACGGCCAGGAAGTGGTTGGGGTTCATCAGCCCGGCGTCGGGCGTGACGATGCCGTGCCGGTCGGCGTCGGCGTCGTTGCCCGTGGCGATGTCGTACTCGTCCTTGCGGCTGATCAGCGAGGCCATCGCGGAGGGCGAGGAGCAGTCCATCCGGATCTTCTCGTCCCAGTCCAGCGTCATGAAGCGCCAGGTCGGGTCGACCAGCGGGTTGACCACGGTCAGGTCGAGCCCCAGCCGCTCGGCGATCTCGCCCCAGTAGTGCACCGAGGCGCCGCCGAGCGGGTCGGCGCCGATGCGCACCCCCGCCTCGCGGACGCGGTCCAGGTCGAGCACCGAGGGCAGGTCGTCGACGTAGCTGCCGAGGAAGTCGTAGCGGACGGCCCGCTCGCGGGCCTGCGCCAGCGGCACCCGCCGCACCTCGCGCAGCCCGCCGCGGATCAGCTCGTTGGCGCGGGCCGCGATCACCTTGGTGGCGTCGGAGTCGGCGGGCCCGCCGTGGGGCGGGTTGTACTTGAAGCCGCCGTCCGCGGGCGGGTTGTGCGACGGGGTGACGACGATGCCGTCGGCGAGCCCAGCGCCGGTGGTGCGGCCGCGGTTGGCCCGGATGATGGCGTGCGAGACCGCGGGGGTCGGCGTGTAGCCGCCCCGGTCGTCCACCATCACGGTCACGTCGTTGGCGACCAGCACCTCCAGGGCGGTGCCCCACGCGGGCACCGAGAGGGCGTGGGTGTCGGCGCCGACGAACAGCGGACCGTCGTACCCCTGCTCGCGGCGGTGGTCGACGATCGCCTGCGTCGTGGCGAGGATGTGCTGCTCGTTGAACGCCGTGCGCAGCGAGGAGCCCCGGTGGCCGCTGGTGCCGAAGGCGACCTGCTGGTCGACGTCGTCGGGGTCCGGCACCTCGGTGTAGTACGCCGAGACGAGCTGCGCGACGTCGACCAGGTCCTCGGGCCGGGCGGGCGTGCCGGCCCGGCTGCCCGCGTCGCTCACAGGGCCACGTCCTGACCCTTGGCCAGCACCGTGAGCCCGTCCTCCACCACGAACCCGCGGGCCCGGTCGGCCTCGGGGTCGACGCCCACCTGGGCACCGGCCGGCACCACGACGTTCTTGTCGAGGATGGCGTTCCTGACCACCGCCCCCTCCCCCACGCTGACGCCGTTGAGCAGCACCGAGCCCTCGACGCGGGCGCCGGAGGCGACCCGCACCGACGGGGACAGCACCGACTCGCGGACCGACCCGCCCGTGACGACCACGCCCGGGGAGAGGATCGAGTTGTAGACCGTCACCGGCGTCATGCCGTCGCCCTCGACCAGCTTGGCCGGCGGCTGCGGGCCGTAGGTCGTGTAGATCGGCCACTGCTGGTTGTAGAGGTTGAACACCGGCAGGTGGGCGACGAGGTCCATGTGGGCGGCGTAGTAGGAGGCCATCGTCCCCACGTCGCGCCAGTAGCCGCGGTCGCGCTCGTTCGAGCCCGGCACGTCGTTGTCCTTGTAGTCGTAGACGGCCGCCTCGCCACGCGCGACGAAGGCCGGGACGATGTCGCCGCCCATGTCGTGCTTGGAGTCCTCGTCCTCGGCGTCGCGGGTCACGGCCTCGCGCAGCGCCTCGGCGTCGAAGACGTAGTTGCCCATCGAGGCGAGCACCTCGTCGGGCGAGTCGGGCAGCCCGGCGGGGTCGGTGGGCTTCTCCAGGAACGCGCGGATCCGATCGGGGCGCGCGGGGTCGACGTCGATGACGCCGAACTGGTCGGCCAGCGAGATCGGCTGCCGGATGGCGGCCACCGTGGCGCCGGCGCCGCTGGCGACGTGGGCGTCGACCATCTGCGAGAAGTCCATGCGGTAGACGTGGTCGGCCCCGACCACCACGACGATGTCGGGCTTCTCGTCGTCGAGGAGGTTCATCGACTGGAAGATCGCGTCGGCGCTGCCGAGGTACCACCGCTTGCCGACGCGCTGCTGCGCGGGCACGGGCGTGACGTAGTTGCCGAGCAGCGTCGACATCCGCCAGGTGGTGGTGACGTGGCGGTCGAGGCTGTGCGACTTGTACTGCGTCAGCACGACGACCTGGAGGTAGCCGGAGTTGACGACGTTGGACAGGGCGAAGTCGATCAGGCGGTAGATGCCGCCGAACGGGACGGCCGGCTTGGCGCGGTCGGCGGTCAGCGGCATCAGCCGCTTGCCCTCACCGCCCGCGAGCACGATGGCCAGGACTTTCTTGCGCCGCGACGAGGAGCTCATGGGAGGACCCTAGGGGTGACTGGGGTCACGCGCGAGCGCTGGTGGCGCTCGCGCACTAGGTTGCTGCCATGCGCATCGACGTGTTGTCCAGGGAGTACCCGCCCGAGGTGTACGGCGGCGCCGGCGTCCACGTGGCCGAACTGGTGCGCGCGCTGCGCGCCGTGGACGGCGTCGACGCCCGCGTGCACTGCTTCGGCGGTGAGCGGGCCGAGGCCGGCACCACGGCGTACGCCGACCCGCCGGGCCTCGCCGCGGCCAACGCCGCCGTGCGGACCCTGGGCGTCGATCTGGAGATGGTCGGCGGCTGCGCCGGCACCGACCTGGTCCACTCCCACACCTGGTACGCCAACCTCGCCGGCCACCTGGCCAAGCTGCTGCACGGCGTCCCGCACGTGGTCTCCGCGCACAGCCTGGAGCCGATGCGGCCCTGGAAGGCCGAGCAGCTGGGCGGTGGGTACGCCGTGTCGAGCTGGGTCGAGCAGACGGCGTACGAGTCCGCCGACGCCGTGATCGCGGTCAGCGCCGCGATGCGCGAGGACGTGCTGCGCTCCTACCCCGCCATCGACCCCGCCCGCGTGCAGGTCGTCCACAACGGCATCGACACCGAGGACTGGCAGCCCGCGCCGAACCCCGACCGGGTGCGCGAGCTGGGCGTCGACCCCGACCGCCCGAGCGTCATCTTCGTCGGCCGGATCACCCGCCAGAAGGGGCTGCCGCTGTTCCTGCGCGCCGCGGCCCAGCTCCCGCCCGACGTGCAGCTGGTGCTGTGCGCCGGAGCGCCCGACACCCCCGAGATCGAGGCCGAGGTCCGCGGCCTGGTCGATGCCCTGGCCGCCGAGCGCGACGGGGTGGTGTGGATCTCGGAGATGCTGCCGCGGCCCGACGTCGTCGCCCTGCTCACCGCGGCGACCGTCTTCGCCTGCCCCTCGATCTACGAGCCGCTGGGCATCGTCAACCTCGAGGCGATGGCCTGCGAGACCGCCGTCGTCGCGACCGCGACGGGCGGGATCCCGGAGGTCGTGGTGCACGACGAGACCGGGTGGCTGGTGCCGATCGAGCAGGCGACCGACGGCACCGGGACGCCGCTGCACCCCGAGCAGTACGTCGCCGACCTGGCCGCCGCTCTGGTCGAGGCGGTCAGCGACCCGGAGCGGGCGGCGGCGTACGGCGTGGCCGGGCGCCGCCGGGCACAGGAGCACTTCAGCTGGCCCGCGATCGCGGAGCGGACGATGGAGATCTACCGCTCGCTGGTCTGAGCCACCGGCGCGTCGTGGTCGGGCCAGCACCCGGTCGCGGGCCTCGCTGATCCCCGCGGGGCGGTGTGCCCTTGACCTGGATCGTCGGACGGGTCACCGTTCGAGGTGGTGCCGCTCGCCGATCGGAGGCCGTCATGGCCCGCTCCCCCGCTCCCGCCGCCCCCGCCCTGGCCGCCCTCGGCCCGGCCGCCGTCGACGAGGCCACGCTGACGACGCTCGTCGCCGACCTCCTCCTCGCGCCCCCGGACCACGTCCGGCTGCGCGACGTCACGGTGACCCCCGTCGACTACGACCTCGATGCGATCACGACCGCGAGCCGGCACTGGGTGCGGGGCGAGGCCGAGGTCGCGACGGGCTCGACCCACGAGGGGGGCGGGCCGCCCGTCGCGGTCCGGTGGTCGGTGTTCGTCAAGCAGGTGCAGTGCTGGAGCCGGCACCCCGCCTTCACCTTCGTCCCGCCCGAGGCCCACGAGCTCGCCCGGTCCGGGTTCCCCTGGCGCACCGAGCCGCTGGCGTACCGCTCCGACCTCGCCGCCCGGCTGCCCGAGGGGCTGACGATGCCGCGGGCGCTGCTGGTCGAGGACCTCGACGACCTGTCCGCGTCGGTCTGGCTGCCGGAGGTGCCGGTGCGCGAGCGCCGCTGGGACCTCGAGCGCCACCTCCTGGCCGCCGGCCTGCTCGGGCGGCTCGCGGCCAGCCCCGGCGTGCGCGCGTGCGCGGCCGAGGTCGGCCACGACCTCACCGCCTGGACCTACCTGCACGGCCGGCTGAACTCCCAGGTGCTGCCCGTCCTGCTCGACGAGGCGCTGTGGCAGCACCCGCTGCTGGTCGAGACGTTCGCCGGGGTGCGCGAGGGGCTCCGCGCCGCCGGCGGGCGGGCCGAGGCGCTGACCGCCGAGCTGGCCGGCCTGCCGGTGCTGGCGGCGCACGGCGACGCCTGCCCCAACAACCTGCTCGACTCCCCCGGCACCGAGGGCTTCGTGCTGATCGACTACGGCTTCTTCGGACCCGGCCCCGTCGGCTTCGACCTCGGCCAGCTGCTGGTCGGCGACGTCCAGACCGGACGCTCGGAGGAGGAGGACGTCGCCGCTCTCGCCGCGCGCGACGAGGCCTGCCTGGCGGCGTACGTCGCCGGGCTGCGGGCCGAGGGCGACGACACCCCGGTCGAGGTGGTGCGCCGGGCGCACGCCCTCCAGGTCATGCTGTACGCCGGGCTCTCGGCCGTGCCGTTCGAGCACCTCGACGACGCCGTGACCCCGGAGCTGCTGGGGCTCGCACGACGGCGGGCGACGCTCGCGGCGTACTCCCTGGACCTGCTGGCGCGCACCGAGCCGGCGGCCGCACCGCGCGACGGGCCCTGACCCGCCTCGCGGCGGACCAGGGCCCGGGTCGTGCTGCGGTGGTGCGGACGCTCAGGTCGTGGTCGAGCCCGCCGTGCTGCCGGCCGGCGCGTCGAGGTCCTTGGCGCGGTCGCCCTCGGAGTGGTCGTCGTCGAGCATCGTCATCTCGTCGAACGGCGCCCGGCCGGCGAGCACCTCGTCGAGCCGCTCGCGGTTCAGGGTGCCGGTCCAGTGTCCGACGAGCACCGTGGCGACGCCGTTGCCGGCGAAGTTGGTGACTGCGCGGGCCTCGGACATGAAGCGGTCGATGCCGACGATCAGGCCGACGCCGTCGAGCAGCTCGGGCCGGTGCGAGGACAGCCCGCCGGCCAGGGTCGCGAGACCGGCGCCGGAGACGCCCGCCGCGCCCTTGGAGGCGATGACCATGAACACCAGCAGCGAGATCTGCTCGCCGATCGAGAGCGGCATGCCGAGGGCGTCGGCGATGAAGATCGAGGCCATCGTGAGGTAGATCGCGGTGCCGTCGAGGTTGAAGGAGTAGCCGGTCGGGATGACCACGCCCACGGTGGTCTTGTCGATGCCGGCGTGCTCCATCTTGGCGATCACGCGGGGCAGGGCCGACTCCGAGGAGGAGGTCGAGACGATCAGCAGGAACTCGCGGGCGAGGTACTTGAACAGGCTCAGGATGTTGACCCCGGTGACCAGCTTGAGGATCGTGCCCAGCACGCCGAAGACGAAGATGAAGCAGGTCAGGTAGAAGGCGCCCATCAGCACCGCGAGGCTCTTCAGCGCGTCGATGCCGGTCTCGCCGACGACCGCGGCGATGGCGCCGAACGCGCCGATCGGGGCGGCCCACATCACCATCGAGAGCACCCGGAACACCAGGCGCTGGAGGTGGCCGATGCCCCGGAGGATCGGCTCGCCGGAGCGGCCCATGGCCTGCAGCGCGAAGCCGACCAGCAGCGCCACGAACAGCGTCTGCAGGACCTCGCCGGAGGTCAGCGAGGAGAACAGCGAGTCGGGCACGATGCCGGTGATGAACTCCGTGGTGGAGCCGGCGCCCTCGGCCTGCTCGGCGCCGACGCCCGCGGTCTCGTCGGTGAGGTCGAGGCCCTCCCCCGGGTCGATCAGGTTGCCCACGACCAGGCCGATGGCCAGCGCGAAGGTCGACATCGTCAGGAAGTACGCCAGGGCGAGCCCGCCGACCTTGCCGACGCTCGCGGCGCTGCGGACCGAGCCGACGCCGATGACCAGGGTGCAGAAGATGACCGGCTGGATCATCATCTTGACCAGCGCCACGAAGGTCTCGCCGATCCACTTCAGCTTCACCGCGAAGTCGGGGGCGACGAAGCCGACGATCACGCCGAGCACCACGGCGACGATCACCGCGATGTACAGGTAGTGGGTGCGGTCCTTCTTGACCGTCGTCCCCTGGGTGTCCGTGCTGCTCATGCGTCCTCCGGCTCTCGGTCGTGCGGCGTCCCGGGCGTGTGCCCTGGAGCACATCCTGCGACCCCCTGTGACTGGCGTCACCCTTTCGTAGGTTGTGTTCACCGGGTGGGACCTCGCCGCGTGCTGGCGCGGCGGCGCGGGCGCGGCGTACGGCATGATGCGGCGCATGGCACGGCGCGGCGGTCCCCGGGACAGCCCCGTGGCCCGGCAGATCCTGCTCCTCCAGGTGCTCGTGGTGGTGGTGCTCGTGGTCAGCGCCGTCGCGCTCGCCGCCGTCGACGCCCGGCGCGACGTGCGCGAGGACTCCCGGGGCCAGGCGCTCGCGGTCGCGGAGTCGATGGCCGACTCCCCCACCGTGCGGGCCGCGGTGCTGGGGAGCGACCCGTCGGCGACCCTGCAGCCGTACGCCGAGGAGGTCCGCGCCGACACCGACACCGACTTCGTCGTGGTGATGGGTCTCGACCGCACCCGCTTCACCCACCCCGACCCCGGCCGCATCGGTGAGGCGTTCATCGGCGACCTCGGCACCGCGCCGCGGGGACGCCCCTTCACCCAGGAGTACGCCGGGACGCTCGGCCCCTCGGTGCGCGCGGTCGTGCCGGTCGTGGCCGACGACGGCAGCGAGCAGGTCGTGGCGCTGGTCTCGGTCGGCATCACGCTGGACCGGATCCAGCAGCAGCTGCTCGAGGACCTGCCCTCGATCGGGCTCGCGGCCCTGGGCGCGCTGGTCGTGGGCCTCGCCGGCGCCTGGCTGATCTCGCGGCGGCTGCGGCGACAGACCCACGGGATGGGCGAGCGGGAGATCACCCGGATGTACGAGTACTACCGGGCAGTCCTGCACGCGGTCCGCGAGGGGCTGGTGCTGCTCGACGAGCAGGGCCGGGTGCAGCTGGTCAACGACGAGGCCCGCCGCCTGCTCGGGCTGCCCGACGACGTCGTCGGCCGCCGCTTCGACGACCTGGGGCTGCCGCCCGCGATGGTCGAGGCGGCGCGGGGCCGGGTCGCGGAGAGCGACCACCTCTACGTGCTGCGCGACCAGGTGCTCGTGATCAGCTCCGCCCCGGCGTACTGGGGCGGCGCCGAGGTCGGCGCGGTGGTCACGGTCCGCGACCGCACCGAGCTCCAGTCGGTCACCGGCGAGCTCGACCTGGTGCGCGGGCTGACGGCCTCGCTGCGGGCGCAGAACCACGAGGCCGCCAACCGGCTGCACACCGTGGTCGGCCTGATCGAGCTCGGCCGCCACGAGGAGGCGGTCGACTTCGCCACCGAGGAGCTGGCCGTCGCCCAGGCGCTCGCCGACGAGGTCGTGGGCGCCGTCGAGGAGCCGGCGCTCGCCGCGCTGCTGCTCGGCAAGACCGCCCAGGCCGCCGAGCAGGGCATCGAGCTGCGGCTGGCCGGGTCCGTGGGCGCCGACGTGGCGGTGTCCTCGCGCGAGCTCGTGACCGTGGTGGGCAACCTGATCGACAACGCCTTCGACGCGGTCGCGGAGTCCGACCGGCGCCAGGTCCGGCTGCGGCTGGAGGACCACGGGGAGGGGCTGCTCCTCGCGGTGGACGACAGCGGGCCCGGCGTACCTCCCCAGGACGCGGAGCGGGTCCTCGAGCGCGGCTGGTCGACCAAGGCCGTCGAGGGCCGCGGCCTCGGCCTGGCACTCGTCGGCCAGGTCGCCCGGCGCCACGGCGGCACCGTCGCGGTCGACTCCTCCGACCTCGGCGGGGCGCGGTTCACCGTGATCCTGGGACCCTCCTCGCACCCCTCCCCGGGCTCCCCGGCGGCGTCCTCGTGAGCGTCGTGCGGGTGCTGGTCGTCGAGGACGAGGAGATCGCGGCCGAGGCCCACGCGGCGTACGTCGGGAGGGTGGCGGGCTTCGACCTCGCCGGCGTCGCCCGCTCGGCAGGCGAGGCGATGCGGCTGCTCGACTCCCGCCCGGGCGAGGTCGACCTGGTGCTGCTCGACATGCACCTGCCCGACGGCCACGGCCTCGGGCTGCTGCAGCGGATCCGGGCGGCCGGCCACCTGTGCGACGTCATCGCGGTCACCTCGGCGCGCGACAGCGACGTGGTGCGCCGGGCGGTGTCGCAGGGGGTGGTGCTCTACCTGCTCAAGCCCTTCTCGTTCGCGGCGTTCCGCACCAAGCTCGAGCAGTACGCCGCCTACCGCGAGCAGCTGCGCGGCACCGCCGACGACGTGGTGCAGGACGACGTCGACCAGCTCTTCGGCGCGCTCCGGGCCCGGGGCTCGGCGTCGGCGCTGCCCAAGGGGATGAGCCCGGACTCCCTGCGGCAGGTGACCGACGTGCTCCGGCGTACGCCCGCGCCGATGTCGGCCTCCGAGGTCGCCGAGGCCGTCGGCGTCTCCCGGGTCACCGCGCGCCGCTACCTCGAGCACCTCGCCGACGACGGCGCCGTCGAGCGGAGGCCGCGGTACGGCGGCGCCGGCCGGCCCGAGGTGGCGTACGGCTGGCGCTGACCGGGCACGTCCGCGCGTCCCAGGACCCCCGAGCGGGCAGTTGTGCGCGCCCCAGGACCCCCGAGAGGGCAGTTGTGCGCGCCCCAGGACCGCCGACCGGGCAGTTGTGCGCGCCCCAGGACCGCCGAGCGGGCAGTTGTGCGCGCCCCAGAACTGCCCTCTCGAGCGGGCAGCCGTGCTCAGCAGAACTGCCCTCTCGGCGTGCCCGAGCCCAGCAGAACTGCCCGCTCGGCGGGCCCGGGCTCAGCAGAACTGCCCGCTCGGCGTGCCCGGGCTCAGCAGAACTGCCCGCTCGGCGTGCCCGGGCTCAGCAGAACTGCCCGCTCGGCGGGTCCAGGACCAGCAGAACTGCCCGGTCGGTCAGGAGAGCTGGAGGCCCGGGTAGAGCGGGTGGCGGTCGAGCATCTCGGTGGCGCGGTCCTTGACCCGGGCGGCGACGCCGTCCTCGGTGGCGTACGTCGCCTTCGACGGCGCGCCTGCCTTGTTGGTGCCGGCCTGGGTCCGGGAGAGGACCTCGACGACGAGGTCGGCGACGGTGTCGAACTCGGTCGCGCCGAAGCCGCGGGTGGTCAGGGCGGGGGTGCCGAAGCGGATGCCGGAGGTGTACCAGGCGCCGTTGGGGTCGTTCGGCACCGAGTTGCGGTTGGTCACCACGCCCGCGTCGAGCAGCGCCGACTCGGCCTGGCGACCGGTCAGGCCGAAGCCGGAGACGTCGAGCAGCACGAGGTGGTTGTCGGTGCCGCCGGTGACCAGCTTGGCGCCGCGGGTCAGGAAGCCCTCGGCCAGCGACTTGGCGTTGTCGGCGATCGACTGGGCGTAGGTGCGGAACTCGGGCTGCCGGGCCTCGGCGAGCGCCACCGCCTTGGCCGCCATCACGTGGGACAGCGGGCCGCCGAGCACCATCGGGCAGCCCCGGTCGACGTCGGCCGCGAACTCCTCCTGCGCCAGCACCAGGCCACCGCGGGGGCCGCGCAACGACTTGTGGGTGGTGGTCGTGACGACCTGCGCGTGCGGGACCGGGTCCTCGTCGCCGGTGAACACCTTGCCGGCGACCAGGCCGGCGAAGTGCGCCATGTCGACCATCAGCACGGCGCCGACCTCGTCGGCGATCTCGCGCATCTTGGCGAAGTTCACGCGGCGGGGGTACGCCGAGTAGCCGGCCACCAGCACCAGCGGCCGGAACTCCTGCGCCTTGGCGCGCACCACGTCGTAGTCGAGCAGCCCGGTCTCGGGGTCGGTGCCGTACTGCTGCTGGTGGAACATCTTGCCGCTGATGTTGGGGCGGAAGCCGTGCGTCAGGTGGCCGCCGGCGTCCAGCGACATCCCGAGCAGGCGCTGGTTGCCGAACTCGTGGCGCAGCTTCTCCCAGTCGTCCTCGGTCAGCTCGTTGACGTTCTTGGCGCCCAGCCGCTGGAGCGTCGGCGTCTCGACGCGGTTGGCCAGGATCGACCAGAACGCGACCAGGTTGGCGTCGATGCCGGAGTGGGGCTGGGCGTAGGCGTACTGCGCGCCGAACAGCTCGCGGGCGTGCTCGGCGGCGAGCGCCTCGACGGTGTCGACGTTCTGGCAGGCGGCGTAGAACCGGTGGCCGACGGTGCCCTCGGCGTACTTGTCGCTGAACCAGGTGCCCATCGTGAGCAGCGTGGCCGGCGAGGCGTAGTTCTCCGAGGCGATCAGCTTGAGCGAACCGCGCTGGTCGGCGAGCTCCTGGCGGGTGGCCTGCGCCACCCGCGGCTCGACCGAGGCGATGACCTCGAGGGCGGCGTCGTACGCCGAGGAGACGGTCTTGGCCAGGCGCTCGTCAGTCATGGGGGCAGCCTAGAGCGACCCACCGACCGGGCCCTGGGCGACCGCACCGTCATGTCCATGATGCGGACAACGGTCTCACTGCATGAGACCTTGATTTGTGGGCCTGTGTCCGCCACGTGAGACTTGCGTCCGTGATCACCGCTGCATCGACGACCTGGCTCGTGGCCCGCCGCCACGTGGACCTCGGTCGTACCCGCAGCATGATGTGTCGTCACGCCTCCTGAGCGCCGCGAGCCCCGCCTCCACCCCGCCGAGCTCACGGCCCCGCCGGACGCCCCGTCCGCGCGCCGACCTCGTCGTGCGCACCGCGTCCTTCCCGACCAGGAACAGGTAACGATGACCTCCAGCACCTCTCCCGCCCCCGCCGAGGGGCGCGTCGGCCGCTCCGGCCGCCCGCCACGCCGCAAGAAGGGCGAGGGCCAGTGGGCGCTCGGCTACAACGAGCCGCTGAACAAGAACGAGCAGTCCAAGAAGGACGACAACCCGCTCAACGTCCGCGCCCGGATCATCAACATCTACTCCAAGCGCGGCTTCGCCAGCATCGACCCGGCCGACCTGCGCGGGCGGTTCCGCTGGATGGGCCTCTACACCCAGCGCGCTCCCGGCTTCGACGGCGGCAAGACCGCGATGCTCGAGGAGGAGGAGCTCGACGACGAGTTCTTCATGCTCCGGGTCCGCTCCGACGGTGCGCTGCTCGACGCCGCCAAGCTGCGCGCGCTCGGCTCGATCTCCACCGACTTCGCCCGCGGCACCGCCGACATCACCGACCGCCAGAACATCCAGTACCACTGGATCGAGGTGGAGGACGTACCGGAGATCTGGGACCGTCTCGACGCCGTCGGGATGACCAGCCTCGAGGCCTGCGGCGACTCCCCCCGTCCGTTCCTGGGCTCCCCCGTGGCCGGTGTCGCGGCCGACGAGATCATCGACGCGACCCCCGCGCTGGAGGAGATCAAGCGGCGCTACATCGGCGACCCGGCGTACTCCAACCTGCCGCGCAAGTTCAAGACCTCCGCGAGCGGCCACCCCAGCCTCGACTGCGTCCCCTCGGTCAACGATGTCTCCTTCGTCGGCACCGTCCACCCCGAGCACGGTCCCGGCTTCGACCTCTGGGTCGGCGGCGGCCTCTCCACCAACCCGATGCTCGCCACCAAGCTCGGTGTCTGGATCCCCGTCGAGGAGGTGCCCGACGCCTGGGAGGCCGTGGTCTCGGTCTTCCGCGACTACGGCTACCGCCGGCTGCGCTCGCGCGCCCGGTTGAAGTTCCTGCTCGCCGACTGGGGCCGCGAGAAGTTCCGCGAGGTGCTCGAGACCGAGTACCTCCAGCGCCCCCTGCTCGACGGACCCTCCCCCGAGGCCTCGGGCGGCAGCGGCGACCACATCGGCGTCCACGCCCAGAAGGACGGCCGGTTCTACATCGGCGTCGCGCCCGTCGCCGGCCGCGTCAACGGTGCGGTGCTGACCGGGGTCGGTGACGTCGTGGAGCGGTACGCCGCCGCCGGCGCCCGCCTGACCGCCCAGCAGAAGCTCGTCGTGCTCGGCGTGGCCGAGGCCGACGTCGACGCCGTGGTCCGCGACCTGCGCGAGCTGGGCCTCGAGGCCGAGCCCTCCAACTGGCGCCGCAACACGATGGCCTGCACCGGCATCGAGTTCTGCAAGCTGGCGATCGTGGACACCAAGCAGCGCGCCACCGACCTGGTGACCGAGCTGGAGAGGCGCTTCCCCGACCTCGACGTGCCGGTGACGGTCAACGTCAACGGCTGCCCCAACGCCTGCGCCCGCACCCAGGTGGCCGACATCGGCCTCAAGGGCATGCTCGTGCTCGACGACGCCGGCCAGCAGGTCGAGGGCTTCCAGGTGCACCTCGGCGGCGCCCTGGGCCTCAACGAGCAGTTCGGCAAGAAGCTGCGTGCCCACAAGGTCACCAGCGCCGGGCTCGACGACTACGTCACCGTCGTGGTCGGCAACTACCTCGAGGACCGGCAGGACGGCGAGGCCTTCGCGGCCTGGGCCGTGCGCGCCGACGAGGTCCTGCTGCGCGGCGAGAAGTCGCTGGCCGGGGACGCCGCGTGAGTGCCCGGGCCGTGCCGTTCCACTGCCCGTTCTGCGGCGACGAGGACCTGCGGCCCCACGAGGCCGAGGACGGCACCTCCCCGCACGGCGCGTGGGAATGCCGTTCCTGCCTGCGGGCGTTCAAGGTCAGCATGATCGGTCAGCTGCGTCGCCCCGCCTCCGCCTCGTCGAGTCCGTCCGCCGGCCCCTCCACCGGCACCTCGACCGGGGGTGCGCGATGACCATCCCCACCACGTTGGCCGCCCGCGACTACCGGGGCTCGGAGACCGCCGGCCGCACCACCGAGGAGCTCAAGGACATCGTCTTCCACGTCGGCGCCGAGCTCGAGCTCGCGCCGGCCGAGGACATCATCGAGTGGGCCGTGGCCACCTTCGGCTCGCGGTTCTGCGTCACCTCCTCGATGAGCGACGCGGTGCTGTCCCACCTCGCCTCGACGGTCGCGCCGGGCGTCGACGTCGTCTTCCTCGACACCGGCTACCACTTCGCCGAGACCATCGGCACCCGCGACGCGGTCGCGGCGACGATGCCGGTCAACCTGATCGACATCACGCCCGTGCAGTCGGTCGCCGAGCAGGACGCGACGTACGGCCAGGACCTGTTCCGCACCGACCCCGACCTGTGCTGCAAGCTGCGCAAGGTGCAGCCGCTGGCCGAGGGCCTCGCGTCGTACGACGCCTGGGCGACCGGGCTGCGTCGGGCCGAGACCCACAACCGGGTGATCGCCCCCGTCGTGGGCTGGGACGAGAAGAAGCAGAAGGTCAAGGTCTCGCCGCTCGCCCGCTGGTCCGACGACGACGTGCAGCGCTACATCGACGAGAACGGCATCTTGGTCAACCCGCTGCAGTACGACGGCTACCCCTCGATCGGCTGCTGGCCCTGCACCCGCCGGGTCGCCCCCGGCGAGGACGCACGCAGCGGCCGCTGGGCCGGCAGCAACAAGACCGAGTGCGGCATCCACCAGTAGCCGCACCGCGCCCTCCGACCACCACCACCCTGGGCCCCTCGCGCGGCCCGACCCCACCCGCACCGGACAACGGCGTCCGCCGCACGAGCTCGAAGGGAGCAGGACCGTGACCGCCCCAGCCCTCGTCACCCTCGCCCACGGCAGCCGCGACCCGCGCTCGGCCGCCACCGTCGAGTCCCTGGCCGCCGAGACCCGACGGCTGCGCCCCGACCTCCGCGTCGAGGCCGCCTTCCTCGAGCTGGCCGAGCCCGGCTTCCACGCCGTCGTCGACCGCCTCGTCACCGAGGGCCACGACGAGGTCGTCGTGGTGCCGCTGCTGCTCAACGAGGGCTACCACGCCAAGGTCGACGTCCCCCGCGTCGTGCGCGAGGCCATGGACCGCCACGTCGGCCTCCAGGTCCGGGCCACCCGGATCCTCGGCCTCGAGCCGGCCTTCCTCGGCGTCCTCGACGCCCGCCTGCGCGACGCCCTGCGCGGTGCCCGCGTCCGCGAGCTCGACGCCCTGGTGCTCGCGGCGTCCGGGTCCTCCGACACCGTCGCCAACCAGGCCGTGGCCCGGCTGGCCCGGGTGTGGGGCGCCCGCCACCGGCTCCCGGTGGTCGCGGCGTTCGCCTCCTCGGCGCCGCCTGCGACCGGCGAGGCCGTGCGCGCCTTCCGCGCCGAGGGCCGCCGCCACGTCGCGGTGGCCTCGATGTTCCTGGCTCCGGGCTTCCTGCCCGACCGGGCGGCCGAGCTGGCCCTCGAGGCCGGTGCGGTCGCGGTGTCCGCCCCGCTCGGCGCGGACCCCGAGCTGGCCCGTACCGTGCTGGCCCGCTACGCGGTGGGCGCGGTCGAGCTCGTCCCCGTCTAGGGCCCTCGACCACCCCCGTCCGGGTAGTCCGAGACGTATGGCACCTCCAGCGGGCCCATGACGGTGCCAATCGTCTCGGACTACCCGACGTAGGCCGCGAGCAACCGCCCCAGCTCGGCCGCGGGGTCGGCGGTCAGGCCGCCGTGGACCGGCCCCGGCTGCACCACCGTGCTGCGGGGCGCGCGCAGCAGCCCGAACCGGGTGCCCAGGGTGTCGGCCGCCTCGCGGGTGCCGTACGCCGTGGCGCGGGCGCCGACGGCCAGGTCGAGCCGGCCCTCGCCGCGGCAGACCTCCTCCACCCCGCGCAGCGCCCGGCGGACGAGCTCGGGCTCGAGCCCGGCGTCCAGCGCGCGGAGCCGCTCGTCGTCCACGTGGCCGGCGCACGCGAGGTAGCCCGCGTCCTCGCAGTGCAGGACGACACCGACGTTGAGGAACTCCTCGCGCTCGACGCGGGGGACGCAGCGCAGCACGACGTACTGGTAGCCCCTCACGTCCGCTCCCCCGCCCCGTCGGGCAGTGACGGCAGCCACGGCCGCTCCCCCGACACCCGCGCCAGCAGGTAGGCGACGTAGCGCGCGCGGACCGCCTCGGCGTCCTCGGCGCCCGGCGAGGGCTCCAGCCACTCGTCGGGCACCTCGGCGAGGATGCGGCGCAGCGCCGGCTCGTCCACGCGGGCCGCGAGGGCGGCGTCCTGGGCACGGGCCCGGGAGGTGAACCTGCGCATGATGTGCTCGCCGGCGTCGTACGCCTGGCCCGCGAAGCGCTCGGGGCTGCCACCGCCGCCGGGCCAGCTGTGGTGGAAATAGAGCGAGGCCCCGTGGTCGATCGCCCACAGCGCCCCGCTCCACAGCAGCAGGTTGGGGTTGCGCCAGGAGCGGTCGACGTTGGCGGTCAGCGCGTCCAGCCACAGGATCCGGCCCGCCAGGTCGGGGTCGGGCTCGTAGGAGGCGTCGTACCCGAAGGCGCGGTGCAGCAGGTCGACGCCGAGGTTGAGCCCGAGGCTGGCGGTGAGCAGGTCCTGGACCTCCTCGTCGGCCTCGTAGCGGGCGATGTCGCGGCCGAGCTCGACGGTGACCAGCTCGGGCACGGGCACGTCGACCAGTGCCGCCACCCCGGCGACGACCACCTCGGCGACGAGGACGCGCAGCCCCTGGCCGGCGCCGCGGAACTTGCAGACGTAGACGCCGAGGTCGTCGGCCTCCACCACCCCGGGGAGCGAGCCGCCCTCGCGCAGCGGCGTGACGTAGCGGGTCGCCCTGACCGACCTCACGGGCGGGTCACTCCTGCCCCTCCGCCTCGAGCCGCGCGCGCTGCTCGGCGACGTCGTAGTCGGGCTCGGGCCAGGACAGCTCCATGCCGCGCAGCGCGTCGAGCAGCAGCCGGGCCACGGCCCAGTTGCGGTACCACTTGCGGTCGGCCGGGACGACGTACCAGGGCGCGGCGGCGGTGTGGCAGCGCTCCAGGGCGATCTCGTAGGCGCGCTGGTAGTCGGTCCAGTGCTGGCGCTCGTCGACGTCGCCGGGCTTGAACTTCCACTGCTTGTCCGGGTCGTCGAGGCGGGCGAGCAGGCGCTCCTTCTGGGTGTCTGCGGAGATGTGGAGGAAGCACTTCACCACCACCGTGCCCGCGTCGACCAGGCCCTTCTCCCAGGCGTTGATCGCCTCGTAGCGACGCTCCAGCTCGGCCTCGTCGGCGAGCCCGTGGACGCGGTGCACGAGCACGTCCTCGTAGTGCGAGCGGTCGAAGACCCCGACCACGCCGGGGTCGGGCAGCGCCCGGTCGATGCGCCACAGGAAGTCGTGCGCGAGCTCCTCGTCGGTGGGCTTCTTGAACGAGGTGATCCGCAGCCCGTTGGGGCTGAGCAGCCCGATCGCCTTCTCCACCACGCCGCCCTTGCCGGAGGTGTCCATGCCCTGGAGCACGACCAGCACCCGGTGGGAGCCGCCGGTGTAGGCGTCGGCGTACATCCGCTCCTGGAGCTCGGCGAGCTCGGCGCCCAGCGCGGCGAGCGCCGCGACCCCCTCCTGCTTGCCGCCGTCGAGTCCGGGGTGGGCGTCGGTCGGCAGGTCGGCGAGCCGCACCGTGCCCGGGGGCAGTCGCAGCTGGTCGGCCAGGGCGTAGCGGTCCTCGCTCATGCGGTGAGTATGGCGCAGCGCGACGCCGTCAGCCCCGGCCACGCTCCGCGTCGAGGTGGAGGTCGAGGAAGGCGCGAAGCTTGGTGCTGGAGGTGTGGACGGTGTACGGGAAGTAGACGACGTCCGCCCCGACGGACGCCATCTCCTCCTCCAGGGCCCGTCCCTTCGGGACGCCCTTCCAGTCGTCGCCCTTGAAGATGGCGTCGAAGCGACGGTGGCGCCAGGCGACGCGCTTGTCGGCCGAGCTGTCGCCCACCACCTCGTCGGTGACCCGCAGCGCCGAGATGATCTGCAGCCGCTCCACGAACGGGATCACGGGGGGCCCGCCCTTGAGGCGCACGACGTACTCGTCGGTGGCCACACCGACCACGAGCACCTCGCACCGCGCGCGGGCCTCGCGCAGGATGTTGAGGTGACCGACGTGGAACATGTCGAACACCCCGCTCGCATAACCGACGCGGTACAACGTCATGTGTCGCTCCCCCGAGACACGAACCCCGCCCGGACCGCCACCCTCCCCGGGGACGACCCCAGCCCGAACACGTCCAACCCTAGGCAGGGGCGATAGCCGAGCGCCCAGCGGGCTAGACCATCCGTCCACACCGCGTCACCTCATGACCAATTCGGCGTTGATCCGACATACCGTCGTGGCGGCGGTAACGGGGGCCAGAGGCCATGATCTATCGAGGTAATGTGCACCACTTCACAGTTCGGAAGACCACGGCGGCGGCTGCTGTCGGCAGCGTCGTTACAGCCCTCCTGGTGGTGCTGGTTGGGTCGTCGGCGCAGGCTCTCTCGCCCGGCGTCCACTTCTCGAGCGCAGCGTCCTCGACGTGGCAGACCGACGGCACGGTCTGGGCCCTGGGACAGTCCGGCGGCAAGGTGGTCGCCGGCGGCGACTTCACCCAGCTGGTCGCCCCCGACGGCAGCACCGCGCCGTCGGTCGCGGCGGGACGGCTGGCGGTCCTCGACGCCGACTCGGGCGCCCCCGACGTGTGCCAGTTCAACGTCACCGGAGGCACGGCCCCGACCGTCCGGGCCATCACCACCGCGACCGACGGCACCGTCTACGTCGCGGGCGAGTTCGGCAGCGTCAACGGCGTTGCAACGGGCCGGGTGGCTGCCCTGGACCTCACCACTTGCTCGGTCACCGCCTTCCGGGTGCCGACCGTGTCCTCGACCGTCCGCTCGTTGGCCATCAAGGGCGACACCCTCTACCTCGGTGGTGACTTTCAGTCGGTGGGTGGCCTACAGCGCCTGCGCTACGCGGCCGTGGACGTGCGTGAGCGCACGGTCCTTCCCTTCATCGCCAACGTCGACGCGCCCGGGCGGGCGTTGGCCGTGTCGCCCGACGGGGCCAAGGTCGCCATCGGCGGCGACTTCTTCAACGTCAACGGCGTCTACTCCCACTCGATCGCGGTCGTGGACGGCCGCACCGGCGCCAACCTGCGCACCTACCCGGCCGGGTTCATCCACAACAACTCGGTCACCAAGCACATCTTCAGCGGGGACGACGGTCGCTTCTACGTGAGCAACGAGGGCACCGGCGGCGGCGTCTTCGATGGCCGCCTCGCCATCGACTGGACCACCCTCGACCAGGTGTGGCGCGACACCTGCCTGGGCGCCACCCAGGCGACCTACCAGTATCAGGGCACCCTCTACTCGGCCAGCCACGCGCACGACTGCAGCGCCGAGGCGTTCCAGGACGGCAAGCGCAACTACTTCATGGCGCAGGACGCCTCCAACGCCACCCTCCTCGGCTGGGACCCGAAGACCAACGACGGCATCGGCGAGCGCATCGGCCCCCGCGCCCTCACGCTGTCCACGGGAAAGACCACTGGCAAGAAGTACCTCTGGGGCGGTGGCGAGTTCACGACCATCAACGGCAAGCCGCAGCGCGGGCTGGTGCGGTTCGGACCCGATGACGTCGTGAGGCCTCCGACGCCGGGCCCGGTCGTCGCCGAGGCCACCTCCGAGGGCGCCGTGCAGGTGCGGTGGCGCACCGTGGTCGACCCCGACGACAGCGAGATCACCTACGAGGTCTATCGCAACGGCAACCCCGTGCCGGTGTGGGTCGGGCAGTCCAGCTCGATGTGGTGGAAGCGGCCCCAGGTCTCCTTCGTCGACACGTCCGTCACTGCGGGCACCACCTACAGCTACCGCGTGGTCGCCACCGACGGGACCAACCGATCGGCGCTGTCGACTGCGACGACAGCCACGGCTCGCGCTGCCTCGGGCTCGTACGCCTCGACCGTGCGTGCCGACGCCCCGTCCCTGTACTGGACCGGCGCCAGCAACGGCACCTGGGTGCAGGACGCCGGTGCCAGCAGCACCGCCACCCGCCGACTCAACGGCCTCGGCGCACGAGGCGCGTCGACCAGCACCCAGGGAGCGGTGGCCGGCGACACCTCGGGCTCGCTGGCCCTCGACGGCGTGGACGACTACGTGTGGAACGACGAGTACGCCGTCGCCCCCACCACGTGGAGCGTCGAGACCTGGATCAGGACGACGTCGACGCGCGGCGGCAAGATCATCGGATACGGAAGCGGCCGCCCACGCACCGACACCGGCGCGACGCAGCTCAGCGGCAGCTACGACCGCCACCTCTACATGGAGGACAGCGGCCGCGTGGCCCTCGGCGCGTACAACGGTTCAGCGACAGTGCTCCGCACTCCGGCCGCGCTCAACGATGGCCAGTGGCACCACGTCGTCGGCACCCAGGGCAATGGTGGCATGCAGCTGTTCGTCGACGGCCGCCGCGTCGGCACCAACGGCGTGTCCGCCGCCCAGGCCTACAAGGGCGTGTGGCACGTCGGCGGCGACAACCTCAACGGGTGGCCCAACCGCCCGACCAGCAACTTCCTCTCGGGCCAGGTCGACGAGGCCGCTGTCTACCCCGGAGTGCTCCCCTCCCGGAGGATCACCGAGCACTTCCGCGCCGGTGGTGGCACCGTCAACGTCACCCCCCGCCCGGTCGACACCTACGGCGGCTCGGTCTACGACGACGACCCGTCGCTGTACTGGCGCCTGTCCGAGGCCACCGGCAGCACGGCGCAGGACTCGTCGTACTTCGCCGAGACCCCCGGCACCTACGGCCAGGCGACGACCCGCAACGTGACCGGGGCCGTCGAGGGTGACGGCGCCGTGCAGACGAGCGGCACCACCCTCGGGACCGTGGCCACGCAGCAGCCGCTGTCCCCGACCCGGGTCTTCTCGGCCGAGGCCTGGTTCTCGACCAGGACCCCGGGGGGCAAGATCCTCGGGTTCGAGAACGCCCCCGTCGGCAACGGGCCCAACTACGACAAGATGCTCTACATGAGCGGTGACGGCCGCCTCACCTTCGGCACCTACAACGGCGCCATGTCGACCCTCAGGTCCTCCGCCCGCTACGACGACGGCGTCTTCCACCACGTGGTCGCGACCCAGGACGCCTCGGGCACCCGTCTGTACGTCGACGGCCAGCAGGTCGGCAGCAACGCCACCTCGACGGCGGAGACCGGTACCGGCTACTGGCGCATCGGCGGCGGCAACCTCAACGGGTGGCCCGACGCTCCCGCGAACACCTACTACGCCGGCACCATCGACGAGTTCGCCGTGTATCCGACCGCTCTCACCGCGGCCCAGGTCTCGCAGCACTACGGCACCGGCGTCGCCGACGCCACGGCTCCCACGGCCCCGTCCGCCCTGTCGGCCTCGGTCTCGGCGGGAACGGTGTCGCTGACGTGGACCGAGAGCCAGGACAACCTGCGCGTCTCTGGCTACCGCGTCTACCGCGGCGACTCCGAGACCTTCACCCCCTCGGAGTCCACCCTCGTCGGGGAGTCCACCTCGACATCGTTCCAGCAGCCCGCTCCTGCGCCCGGCACCTACTACTACCGCGTGGTCGCCGTCGACGGAGCCGGCAACCAGAGCCCGGCCTCCTCGGCAGCCGCCGCCGCCGTGGCCGACCGCACGCCGCCCTCGGTCCCGAGCGGGGTCGACGCCGCGGCCCAGGGGGCCGGCGGGGCGACCGTCACGTGGAACGAGTCCACCGACGACGTCGCGGTGGCCGGCTACCAGGTCCACCGCGGCAGCAGCGCGGACTTCGAGGTCACGAGCTCCACCAAGGTCGGCGAGACCACCTCGCCCACCTTCGCGGACTCCGGCCTGCAGCGCGGCCGCTACTTCTACAAGGTGGTCGCCCAGGACGCCGCCGGCAACCTGAGCCAGCCGTCGGCGTCGGCCGCGGTCGACGTCCCCGACTCCACCAAGCCCTCCACCCCCACCGACGTCACCACCCAGGTCACCGGCTCGGACGTGAGCCTCGCCTGGACGCCCTCGAGCGACGACGTGGGCATCACCGGCTACACCGTCTACCGCGGGTCCAGCGCCGGTTTCCAGGTCGGTGAGGCCACGCGCGTGGCCGACACCACCGACGTGGGCTACCAGGACCTCAGGCGTCCGGCCGGCACCTCCTACTACAAGGTCGTTGCCCGCGACGTGGCCGGCAACCGGAGCGAGCCCAGCGCTGCTGCGGCCGCCACCGTCGCGGCCCCGGCGGACTCGGTGGCGCCGTCGGTGCCCGCTGGGGTCTCGGCCGCGGTGTCCGGTGACGTGGTCTCGCTCTCGTGGTCTCCCAGCACCGACAACGTCGGCGTGGACGGCTACGACGTCCACCGCGGCGCCACCTCCGACTTCACGGTCGGTGCCGGCAACCGAGTGGGCCAGGTCACCTCGACCGCCTTCCAACAGGACGGCGTCACCGCCGGCACCTACTACTACAAGGTGGTGGCACGCGACGCCGCCGGCAACACCAGCGCCGCCTCGAGCGCGGCCCGGGCCGCGGTCGGATCGGCCCCTCCCGCCCAGCCGGTCACCGTGACCGTCAACGTCGCGGAGGACACGATGGCCAACCAGGCCACCCCCACCACCACCTCGGGGAGCAGCAACCAGATCGCCGTGCGCGCTGGGACGAACGCCCAGGAGACCTTCCTGCGCTTCGCCCTCCCCCAGGCCCCGACCGGCACCACCCTGACCGCCGCCAGCCTGCAGGTGCGGACCTCCAACGACGCAGCGGCTGCCTCCGGCGACACCACGGAGGCCAGGGTGCTGCCCGGCGCCACCTGGACCGAGGCCGCGCTCAACTGGAACAACCGACCCACCGGCACCGGCACGCTGTTCGCCACGCTGAGCGGCACCACCGCGCTCAACACCTACTACAAGACCACCGGCAACCCCGGGGTCCTCAGCTCGCTCAGTGGCCAAGACGTCACCCTGCGCCTGACCGGCTCCGGCAGCGACAACCTCCGACTGCACGCAAAGGAAGTCGGCTACGCGCCCTACGCCCCCACCCTCACCCTCACCTACACCCCCGACGGCGACACCCCGCCCCCGGCGGACTCGGTGGCGCCGTCGGTGCCCGCTGGGGTCTCGGTCGCGGTGTCCGGTGACGTGGTCTCGCTCTCGTGGTCTCCCAGCACCGACAACGTCGGCGTGGACGGCTACGACGTCCACCGCGGCGCCACCTCCGACTTCACGGTCGGTGCCGGCAACCGAGTGGGCCAGGTCACCTCGACCGCCTTCCAACAGGACGGCGTCACCGCCGGCACCTACTACTACAAGGTGGTGGCACGCGACGCCGCCGGCAACACCAGCGCCGCCTCGAGCGCGGCCCGGGCCGCGGTCGGATCGGCCCCTCCCGCCCAGCCGGTCACCGTGACCGTCAACGTCGCGGAGGACACGATGGCCAACCAGGCCACCCCCACCACCACCTCGGGGAGCAGCAACCAGATCGCCGTGCGCGCTGGGACGAACGCCCAGGAGACCTTCCTGCGCTTCGCCCTCCCCCAGGCCCCGACCGGCACCACCCTGACCGCCGCCAGCCTGCAGGTGCGGACCTCCAACGACGCAGCGGCTGCCTCCGGCGACACCACGGAGGCCAGGGTGCTGCCCGGCGCCACCTGGACCGAGGCCGCGCTCAACTGGAACAACCGACCCACCGGCACCGGCACGCTGTTCGCCACGCTGAGCGGCACCACCGCGCTCAACACCTACTACAAGACCACCGGCAACCCCGGGGTCCTCAGCTCGCTCAGTGGCCAAGACGTCACCCTGCGCCTGACCGGCTCCGGCAGCGACAACCTCCGACTGCACGCAAAGGAAGTCGGCTACGCGCCCTACGCCCCCACCCTCACCCTCACCTACACCCCCGAGTAGTCCCGGCTCCGGCTGTTCACAGCCGAGTCCGTCAGGCCCCGAGCACCCTCGTGCTCGGGGCCTTCGTCGTGCCCTCCCACGAACGGCGCGCAAACTAGGCCAGTACTAGCAACATCGCGGCAAATGTCCGATTTGAACGAATCGCGGACTAGACCGTCCTACGCTTTGGGAACCGGACATTCAGTACATATTGCGTCCCGGATCCCGACCCGCAGCCTGAGCGAGGACTCCCGTGAAGAACAAGTTCCTGACGAGCATCGGCCTCTCCCTGGCCATGATCACCGTCGCGCTCGGTGGCTCCCTGCCGTCGGTGGCCTCCAGCACCGGCGCAACCTCTGCGGAGGCCGACACCGCCGTCTCGGACGTCGACGTCACCCTGCGGCCGACGACCGCGACGTGGACGAGCGCGTCCCGCCCGCGGGCGACCTACCAGCGCAGCAGCTACCTCGGCGTCACCCACCGCAACGCCACCTACCTGAAGTTCAGCGACCCCGCGCTCGCCCGCGCCGTCTCGGGCCGCGCGACGCTCGAGCTGAAGGTGCTGAGCTCCACGGCACGCTCCGGGAGCATCCGCGTGCAGTCCGTCGGCTCGGGATGGAGCTCCCGCCTCACCCACCGCACCGCGCGAGGCCTGACCGGCCGGGTCGTTGGCACCGGACCGACCCCCCGCACCGGCGTCACCATCTCGGTGCCCGTGCGCCTGACCGGCGCCTCGACGGTGGCCCTCAAGATCACCCACTCCTCCGCCGTGCGCCGCATCGTCCTCGCCAAGTCCGGCCAGTCCGGCCCCCGGCTGCTCCTGAGCACGGCGCGGGTCGCCGCCGTCGAGACCACGCGCACCTCGCCCGTCGTCTCGACCATCTTGCCGAGCGCCGACGCCACGGTCGCCTCGTTGAGCCCCTCCCAGAACGCCGGTACCCAGGACCAGCTCTCGTCGCGTGGCTCGGGCACCTCGCTGCTGGAGTCCTACCTGCGGTTCACCCTTCCGTCGGCTCCGTCGGGCACGACCCTCACGGGTGTGACTATGCAGGTCCGGACCTCGAACGACAGCACCGCCGCGTCCAGCGACGCCACCCGCTTCGCCGTGCTCGACAACACCGGCTGGACCGAGACCGGCATCACCTGGGCCAACCGGCCTACCGCCACGGGCGCGGCGCTCGCTTCGCTGGCCAACACCACCGCGCGCAACACCCTCTACCGCGCCACCGGCTCGGTCTCGGCGCTGTCCGGCAGGATGGGCAAGCCGGTGACCGTCCGCATGACGGGGAGCGGGCTGGACAACATCCGGGTGCTCTCCCGCGAGATGGGCTACGCGCCGTACATGCCAACCCTGGTGCTCACGTTCTCTCCCACCACGACGGCGACCCCCACCCCCACTCCCACGCCGACCCCCACGCCGACCCCCACGCCCACCCCCACGCCCACCCCCACGCCGACCCCGACCACGGCCCCGGTCGCCGTCTCGGCACCGGCACCCACTCCCACGGCCGACCCGACGCCTACCGCGACGCCGACGGCGTCGCCGTCGCCCACGGCCTCGCCGTCCCCCACCGCGTCGCCGTCACCTACCACGGCACCGGCCCCCACGACGCCTCCGGCCGAGCCGCAGGGCAGCGGGCGACGGGTGTTCGCCCACTACTTCCCGCCCTACCCGGTCTCGATCGACAACCAGACCTGGACCTCGGACTACTACGCCCGCAACTACCTCAACCCCCTCGGTGAGGGCGGCAAGCACGCGGCCTTCGGTGGCCTGCTGCGCGACCGCCCGGTCGGAGTCGCCCCGGGCGGCAGCGACTACAAGCTCGCCAACCTGAGGACCGAGGTCCGCCAGGCCAAGGCCGCCGGCATCGACGGTTTCACCCTCAACATCATGGGCGCCAGCGGCAGCAACTGGGACGCCGGCGTGAACCTGATGAAGGCCGCACGGGATGTCGGTGACTTCACCGTGGTGCCCAATGTCGACGCCAACGGCGCACTTGCCACCCTCACCCCCGACGCCGCCGCGGCGAAGCTCGCCGAGCTGTACGCCTACTCCTCGGCCGAGCGGGTCGACGGCGAGTACCTGCTCTCGTCCTTTTACGCGGAGAAGAAGGGTGCGGCCTGGTGGGACCAGACCATCACCTCGCTCGAGACGACCCACAAGGTGCCGGTCAAGTTCATGGCGGTCTTCCTCAACTCCTCCGACACCAACATGAAGGCCTTCGCCCCCTTCAGCCACGGGTTCAGCAACTGGGGAGTGCGCAGTGCCCGCAGCGTCAACAACATGCCGAACTTCGCGGCCAAGGCGCACGCCCTCGGCCGGACCTGGATGGAGCCCGTGGCCTTCCAGGACGCACGTCCGAAGTCGCTGAACTTCGCGGAGGCGAGCAACACCGAGACCGGCCGCGCCACCTGGTCCAAGGCCATCCGTGACGGCGCCGACTTCGTGCAGATGGTCACCTGGAACGACTACAGCGAGTCCTCCTCGATCGCCCCCTCGATGGCCCACGGCAGCGTCTTCCTCGACATCTCGAGCTACTACGCCTCCTGGTTCAAGCGGGGTGCGGCACCGGCCACGACCGAGGACCACGTCTACGTCACGCACCGCATCCACCGCTCGTCGGTTCTCGGCACGACGCTGGGCATCCAAGCCTGGGCCAACACGCTTGGCGGCTCGACCACCTCCACCCGCAACACGGTCGAGGGGCTGGTGTTCCTCAAGCAGCCGGCCACCCTTCGGCTCACGAGCGGCGGCAACGGGGATAGCTTCTCACTGCCGGCCGGGACGTCGGCGGTCACCATCCCGCTGCAGGACGGCGGGGTCCGCGCCACGCTGGTGCGGGACGGCGCCACCGTGATGGACCTGACCTCGACCCGCGACGTCACCCCGCTGCCGCTCGTCCAGGACTTCCAGTACTGGGCCTTCGGCCGCTAGGCGCACGACCGAGCGGGGCGGTGGGAGCCGATCAGGCTCCTGCCGCCCTGCTCAGCGTCTGCTCGAAGGCGTCGAGGGCGGCCGCCTCGGTGAGGTGACGACGACGGAAGTTCCCGCCGGCCGCACCCAGCGCAGCAGCCTGATCGGGATCCGACCCCAGCGCCTCGGCTGCGGACAGCAGGGCAGCGGGGTCGCCGGCCGGGACGACGCGGCCGCCACCCGACAGTCCGATCTCGGCCGCGGTGGTGCTGCCGGCACCGACGGCCGCTAGCACGGGCAGCCCCGTCGCGTAGTACGTCGTGAGCTTGCTCGGCACCGACATCTCGGTGAGACCGGGCAGCTCGTTGACCAGGAGCACGTCGGCGGCGCCGAGCGCCCGCTCGAACTCGCCGTCGGGCAGGGGATCGACCATCTGGAGCCGGTGATTGGGGTCGCGTCGTCGCAGGGTGTCGGCCTGGTTGCCGCCCCCCAGGAGCACGAACCTGACCCGCGAGAGTCGGTCGGAGGCCAACCGGGAGGCGTCCACCACGTTCTCCAGGCCTTGCTTGGCGCCCATGTTGCCGGCGTGCAGCACCACCACGTCGTCGTCGGCCCAACCCAGCGAGGCCCGGGTAGCCCGGCGGTCGGGGTCATCAACGCCCTCGACGTGCGACCAGTTGCGGACGACGTCGATCGGGGTCGTGACGTCGAGGTCCTGCTCGAGCCGGCTCCGGAACCGGTCGTGGATGACGACGGCGCGGGTCGAGGCCTGCAGTAGCCCGCGTTCGACCGCCCGCACGAGGCCCTGCTGCCGCGCGCTGCCACCGGTCTCCACCAGCCCGAGGGTGTAGATGTCCTGCACCCAGGTCACCACGGGGATCCTCGCGGCGCGGGCCCGGGCCACCGTCATCCGGGCAGCGATCAGGGCCGGGCTGACGGCGACCACCACGTCGGGGCGGCCCCACCGGGTCAACGTGGAGCGCAGGCCGAAGTCGACCTCCATGGCCGCCCGGCGCAGGGTGCCCTGGTCACGTGGCAGGTGGTGGCGCCGACGCTCGACCGGGACCCCGTCGACGCGCTCGCGCATCCGGCGCCCGACGTACTCCTCGGGCACCTCCCACCACGGGTAGTGCGGGTAGCCGGTCACCACGCGCACGTCGTGACCGCGGCGGGTGAGACCGGAGGCCATGCCCGCGGTGTAGGGGGCGATGCCGGTCGGCTCGGGTGCGTAGTTGATCCCGACGAACAGGATCCGGCCGGTGCCCTCAGCCACCGCGGACATCGTGCCCCTGCGCGCGGTACCAGTCGTAGACCTCGGCCACCCCGCGGTCGAGCGGCACGGACGACTCCCACCCCAGGCGCGCCAGACGTGAGACGTCGAGGAGCTTGCGGGGGGTGCCGTCGGGCTTGCTCGTGTCGAAGGAGATCCGGCCCTCGAAACCGGTGGTCGAGGCCACGAGCTCGGCCAGCTCCCGAATCGACAGGTCGCTCCCGGTGCCGACGTTGATGTGCGACAGCATGGGCTCGGTGTTGGCCTCGTAGGTCTCCCGGTCGAGCTCCATGACGTGCACCGACGCGGCCGCCATGTCGTCCACGTGCAGGAACTCGCGGCGCGGCCGCCCGCTCCCCCAGACCACGACCTCCTCGGTGCCGGTGCGCGCGGCCTCGTCGAAGCGGCGGATCAGCGCAGGCAGCACGTGGCTGTTCTCGGGGTGGAAGTTGTCGCCGGGCCCGTAGAGGTTGGTGGGCATGACGCTGCGGTAGTCACGACCGAACTGCCGGGCGAAGCTCTCGCACAGCTTGATGCCGGCGATCTTCGCGACGGCGTACGGCTCGTTGGTGGGCTCGAGCACGCCGGTGAGGAGCGTGTCCTCGGACATCGGCTGCGGTGCTTCCCGGGGGTAGATGCACGACGACCCCAGGAGGAGCAGCCGGTCGACGCCCTGGTCATGGGCCGCCTTGATGACGTTGGCCTCGATCATCAGGTTGTGCCAGATGAAGTCGGCCGGGTAGGTGTTGTTGGCCTGGATCCCGCCGACCTTGGCGGCGGCCAGGTAGACCTCGTCCAGCGGCGTGCGGGCGAACCAGTCGGTGACCTGGCGCTGGTCGACGAGGTCCAGCTCGTCCCGGGTCGCGGTCACCAGCTCCACGTCGTCGCGGCCCTCGAGCTGGCGCACGATGGCCGAGCCCACCATGCCCCGGTGGCCGGCCACGAACACGCGCTTGGGGGTCGTCATGCCGCCCTCACTCCCCCGCCGTCAGCGGTACGTCGAACCCGTGCTGCTTGAGCAGGGCGGTGCGTCGCGCCGCGTCGTGGTCGTGCTCGACCATCTCGCGCACCATCTCGCGCACCCCCACCGTCGGCTTCCACCCGAGGTCGGCCTCGGCCTTGCGGGGGTCGCCCAGGAGCGTCTCCACCTCGGCGGGCCGGAAGTAGCGGGGGTCGACGCGCACCACCACGTCACCCGGACGCAACGAGGGTGCGAGGTCGCCCTCGACGGACTCCACGACGCCCGTCTCCTCGACGCCGGTGCCCTCGAACCGCAGGGTCACCCCGAGTGCCTCGGCGCTCCACCGGACGAAGTCGCGGACCGAGTGCTGCTCGCCAGTCGCGATGACGTAGTCCTGGGGCTGGGCCTGCTGCAGCAGCATCCACTGCAGCACCACGTAGTCCTTGGCGTGGCCCCAGTCGCGCAGGGCATCCATGTTGCCCAGGTAGAGGCAGGAGTCGAGGCCCAGGGCGATGTGGGCGAGCCCGCGCGTGATCTTGCGCGTCACGAAGGTCTCGCCGCGCCGCGGCGACTCGTGGTTGAACAGGATCCCGTTGCAGGCGTACATGCCGTAGGACTCGCGGTAGTTGACCGTGATCCAGTAGGCGTAGAGCTTCGCGACGGCGTACGGCGAGCGCGGGTAGAACGGGGTCGTCTCGGTCTGAGGAGTCTCCTGGACCAACCCGTAGAGCTCGCTCGTCGAGGCCTGGTAGAAGCGCACGCTGTCGGTCAGGCCCAGGAGCCGGACGGACTCGAGCAGGCGCAGCGTGCCCAGCCCGTCGACGTCGGCGGTGTACTCGGGCTGCTCGAAGCTCACCGCGACGTGTGACTGCGCCCCGAGGTTGTAGATCTCGTCCGGCCGTACGTCTCCGACGATCCTGGTGAGGTTGGAAGAGTCGGTGAGGTCGCCGTAGTGCAGGTGGAGCCGGGGGTCCGGCTCGTGGGGGTCCTCGTAGATGTGGTCGATCCGCTGGGTGTTGAGCATCGACGCCCGGCGCTTGATGCCGTGGACGTCGTACCCCTTCGCCAGCAGGTGCTCAGCCAAGTAGGAGCCGTCCTGCCCCGTGATGCCGGTGATCAGTGCTGTCTTGCCCACGCGTCTCGTCCCCCAGTGCAATTCGGTCCGACCACCACGCGTGGACGACGCGTGGAGTCTAACGAGGAGTGACCGGGTCCTCGGCGCCCTCCTGCCACGTGGATGGAGGGCTGGTCCGGACGACTGCGGCGCGACGTGGCGCTCCCTGGGTGACCTCGCCTACCGTGGGGACACGCCGGCCCCGCGGTGGGTCCGTCCCCGCGTCGGCGCCGACGTCGGCAGGGAAGTAGCGCATGGGCACCTCTCAAAACCACCGACCGACCAGGATGGCGGGCCTCGGCCTGCTCGTCCTGGTGCTGCTCGTGGTCTGGACGGGCTGCCGCCCCAGCATCCCAGGAGCCGCACCCGGGGGTGGTGGGGGTGGCGCGGTCGCCGAGGCAACCGTGTGGGCCCACTACTTCCCGCCCTACCCGATCTCCATCGACGACGCGCCCGCAGAGTCCGACTACTACACGCGCAACTACCTCGACCCCGCGGGCGAAAGGGGCAAGCACGCGGCGTACGGCGGGCTGCTGCGTGACCGACCCCTCCCGAGACCGCCGCGCGGGGAGGACTTCCGGCTCCAGGACCTGCGCACCGAGGTCGAGCAGGCCAAGTCGGCCGGCATCGACGGGTTCATCCTCAACGTGATGACCCTGGACGGCAGCAACTGGCGGGCCGGGGTCGACCTGATGCAGGCCGCCACGGACGTGGGCGGGTTTCAGGTGGCGGTCTCCGTCGACGCCACCGCCTCGATCGGCAGGGCGGACCCGTCGGTCGTGGCCGAGCGGCTCGCCGAGCTTTACCGCTCCCCCGCTGCCGCCCGCACCGGGAGCGCGTTCCGCCTCGACTCGTTCGCCGCCGAGCGCCGGCCGACGTCGTGGTGGCAGAAGCTGATCTCCCACCTCCGCCGGGACCACGACGTGCCCGTCGCTCTCACCGCCGTCTTCCTGGACCCCAACGACGCCAACCTGCGGGCCTTCGCGCCCTTCAGCAGGGGTTTCGGCAGCTGGGGGGCGCGCACCGTCGCCGGCAACGCCGCCAGCCGGCGCGACGCAGCGCGAGCCCATCGGCTCGACCGCACCTGGATGGCCGCCGTCGCGGCCCAGGATGCGCGACCCCGCAGCGGTCGCTTCGCCGAGGCCGGCAACACCGCGACGTTGCGGGCGTCCTGGGGGGCTGCGATCGAGGCCGGGGCGGACGAGGTGCAGCTCGTCACCTGGAACGACTACAGCGAGTCGACCCACCTGGCCCCGTCACTGGCCCACGGCACCGCCTTTCTCGAGATCTCTCGGTACTACGCGGAGTGGTTCGAGACCCGGCGGGAGCCGAGCATCACCAGCGAGCTCCTGGTCCTCAGTCATCGGGTTCACCCCGCTGCGGCTGCGCCACCACCCGGACAGCTGGCCATGGCCCCCGATCTGGCCGGTCCCGTTCCGGTACGCGACCAGGTCGAGGCCCTCGTCATGCTGCGTCAGCCTGCGCAGGTGGAAGTCAGGACGACGACCGGGGCGACGATGTTCACCGCCCCAGCCGGCGTCAGCGCCTTCACCGTGCCGCTCGTCGCGGGCGATGTGAGCGCCCGCGTCATCCGCGGTGGCGCGACCGTCGTCGAGGCGGCCTCGCCGGTGCCCGTCACCACCTCGCCCTGGCGACTGGACCTGCAGTACTACGCCGTGAGTTCTTCCGAGCCATGACGCGACCGGTTCGCCCCCGGTCCACTCCTGCCCTGCCCGTACCATCACGAGCATGCTAAGTCCGACCAGGAATGCATGGGGGGCGCTCGCATGTGCAGCCGTCACGATCGCATCGTTGACCTTTGTCACTTCGGTGCTCTCTCGCGAGCCGTCGCGAGGTGCTTCGTTCACCGCGAACCCTGACCAGACCGTCGACTCGCTGGTCGTTCTCGGCGATTCCTATGCCGCGGGTGCCGGCGCGTCGAACCCGCGCAAGCGATGGGTGAATCTGCTCGCCGCTTCCACCGGCTGGTCGATCACCAATCTGGCGCAAGGTGGCACGGGCTTCGTCAAGGCTTACGACACCGGTGGCGAGGTCGCTTGCGGCCGCGCGACGTGCCCCTCGTTCGGAGGGATGGCCGAGCGCGCGAAACGGGACGGTCTCGATCCCGACGTCATCCTCGTCTCCGGGGGACGTAACGACCTCTCTGAACCATCGCGTGACGAGGAGGAGGCGGTCGGCAGCCTGTTCGCCTACTTGGAAGAAGCCTTCCCGCGCGCACGCGTGCTCGCAACCAACCCGTTGTGGGACTTCACATCACCACCTGAGCAGCTCAACGAGCTTCGTTCAGTTGTGAAGGACGAGGTCGGTCAAGACAATTTTCTCGACATCGGACAACCGCTTCGAGGTCGTCCCGACCTGGTTGCCGATGACGACGTTCACCCCAGTGACAACGGGCACCTGGCGATAGCAGACGCGATCGAGGCATCGTTGAACACGGCACTTGAAGGCTGATCACCTCCCCCACCCGTCCGTCGCTATGTCTTTCGTCATCGATCAACCGCCGGAAAGCTGTCCCCGACAGCCCGCTCCGAACGAGTCACGGTTTGCAACGACTCACATGCGCGAGGTGGCCCGCACTGACCCGTCGCGAGAGTGGTCGACGGTCGGCGGCGGGGCCGTTCTCCTGGTCGGCGTCGCCGCGGCCTTCCTGCGCCTGTTTTTCGTGACATAGGAGCCGTAGTAGGTCCCCGACGTCGTGTCCTTCGACATCGTGACGATGGTTCCCAGGACTGGCGCGTCCACCATTGCCATCCGGCTGACGGCCCTACGCAGTTCCCTCAATTCGACGGTGCCCTCTGAGACGACCAGCACTGCACCGCCAGCGAACCTGGCAAGGATGGTCGCATCGGTCACCGGGAGCAGGGGTGGGGCGTCGATGATGGTGACCTCGAACCGGTCGCGAATGTCGCGTAGCAACTGCTGACCGCGTGCCGAGCCGAGGATCTCACTGGGGTTGGGGGGCACCTCGCCCGCCAGCAGCACCTGAAGACCGTGATCCCCCCAGCCCTGCAGAGCGTCGTCGAGGGGCGTCGACCGTGCTAGCACGCTGGTGAAGCCCACCCCGGCGACGAGGTTCATGGTCTCGGCCAGGCTCGGCTTGCGCAGGTCCGCCTCGACGAGGCAGACCCGCACGCCGTCCTCGGCCAGGGTCGCCGCGACGTTGGCCGCGGTGGTGCTCTTGGCCTCGCCTGGGATGGACGAGGTGATGAGGAAGACCTTGTTGCCCTGGTCCATCTGGATGAACCGGAGGTTGGTACGGACCTGGCGGTACTGCTCGGCGCGCAGCGCATGCTTGACCGCCACCGCCATCGGCCGCTTGTGCAGGGAACGGTGGCTGGAGATGGTGCCCAGCAGCGGCGCGTGGGTGATCTCGACAGCCTGGTCGGGCGACCTCACCTTGCCCTTGACGAGATCGCGCACGCCCAACGCCAGCACGGTTGCAGCCAGCCACAGGAGCGCACCGAGCACGATCAGGAGGTTGGTGCGAGGTGCGGAAGGGACAGCCGGCGGGGTGGCCTGCTCGACCGACTGGACACTGAGCGGTGTCGAGGAGCTGCTCGAGCTCGGCACCAGACGGGGCACCTCCCGAGACAGCGCGTCGCTCACGCCGTTGGCCACGGCGGCGGCGCGCTGGGAAGACGTGTCGACCACGGCGATCGTGATGATCGAGGTGTTGAGCGGCACCGTGGCAGTCACCTGGCCGCGCAGCGTGCTGACATCGGTGTCGAGATCGAGGCGATCGATGACCCCCTGCAACACGACCTCCCTCGTCACGACCGCCGCGAAGTTACGGGCCTGGTCCTGCGAGTAGGCGGCGCCCTCCGCGATCTCGCTGGTCGTCCCGCCGTTGTTCACGGCCACGAACACCTCGGATCGAGCGGTGTACTCAGGCGTCTGGGCGCTGGCAACCAGCGCGCCGAACCCGGCACCGATAGCGGTGACCGCGACCAGGATCAGCCAGTTGAAGCGGACGAGACCCCAGATGCCACGCAGCGTCATGTTGGTGAGAGCTCCTTGATCAGCGGGTATCCCTCGCCACGAGGGCCAGCCAGTCCCCGAGACGGTCGGGCCAGCCATGCGATGATAGCCCGCCGGGCGCGCCACCCGGGGCCGGAATGCGACGGAGGGCGGTCGATCGATGTCCCTCGGTGGGGACCAGCACTTGGACGTCCGCGGCCGCGACGAGCGTGACGGCGACCAACCCGTACTCGGACTCGCGGGGCTGGTGTCCCTGGTCGGCGGGCTGGGCATCGCGCTCCCGATCTGGCTGGTGAGCAGCATCCCGGACGTGGGCCGGTCCGACGGGCATCAGCTGACGCTGGGCATCATGGCGGTGTACGGCGCCCGCCTGGCCTTCATCTGCTGCGCGAGCCGACCGCGCCTGTTCGACTTCTTCTTCTGCCTCTTCGTCTACCTGTTCCTCGGGCTCGCGCCCAGCGTGCAGATCCGCTCCGACCAGATCTCGGGCACCACCCCGGGGATGGACCCCGTGCTCGACCTGCCGGCCGCCTACGTCGTGCTGGGGGGGCTGGCGGCCTACGAGGTGGGCCGGGCGACCGCGTTCCTGCGCAGCCGGCTGCCGCACCCCGTCGGGCGGGAGCCGTCGGTCGCCGCCGAGGGCCACGCCCCGGGCACCGACACGGACGCGGCTGCGGACACGGCCGGCGGGTCCAACGTGCCGCACGCCGCCCGCGCCTACCTGCTGTACGCCGTCGGCCTGCTCTTCCTGGCGTTCTTCGTCTCGCGCATCGGCATCGGCACCCTGTTCGCCAGTCGCGACGGCGCCAGCCAGATCAGCGACGCGGCCTTCCCTGACCCCGCCGTCAACGCCATCGTGTCGGCACTGTCGGTCTACCCCCTCCTGATCGGGACCGGCGCCATGGTGCAGCTGCGCCTGCGCGCCACCAGCCCCACCACACGGGGGTGGCTGACGACGTTCGCGCTGCTGGGGGTGGGACTGCTCCTGGTGAGCAACAACCCCATTTCGACCTCTCGCTATGGCTTCGGCATCGTGGCCTTCGCGATCGCGGTCTACCTAGGCGCCGCCAGGACCCCGAGCCGAGCGCGCCTGTTGTCCCTCGGCACCATTGGGGCCTTCCTGTTCCTGTTCCCGTTGGCCGATGCGTTCCGCCGCACCGACGAGACCGCGAGCTTCGCGCGCGCCGGGTTCTTCGAGGAGTACCGCGCCAACCCGGACTACGACTCGTTCTGGCAGATCGCCAACAGCTACGCCTACTGGCAGGACGGCTTGGTCGAGCCGCTGCGGCAGATCACTGGGAGCCTGCTCTTCTGGTTGCCGCGGTCGATCTGGGCGGACAAGCCGACCGACACCGGGATCCTGCTCGCGCAGTACCGCAACTACTACGTGGAGAACCTCTCCGCCCCGATGTGGGCCGAGGCCATGGTCAACCTCGGCCCGGCGGGTGTCGGGATCGCGTTCCTGCTGCTCGGCTACTGGCTGCAGCGGATGGACCTGCGCCTCGGCGAGCGGCTGCACCTCGGCGACGTGTGGGGCATCGTGGGTGCGGTCTTCCCGGTCTTCCTCACCATCCTGCTGCGCGGCTCCCTCCTGCAGGCCACCGGCGGCTTCGTGGTCGCGGTCGCGTGCGTGCTCTTCGTGCGCCGGTGGTCAGCGCGCTGAGACGAGCTCGGCGTAGGTGCTTCCGAGCCGGGTCGCGACGTCACCCATCGCCATCTCCCGCTCGACCAGGGCCCGTCCGGCGCGCCCCATGTCCCGTGCCCGCTCCGGGTCGGCCAGCAGCTCGTCAAGAGCGGCCTCCAGGGCCGCCTGGGTCGCGTCGACCACGTGCCCCGCGCCCGCGCGTCCCACGGCCGCGGCGAGCCCGCAGCTGTCCGTGACCACGACCGGCAACCCGAGGGCCATCGCCTCCAGCACCGACATCGGGTACGGCTCGTCCACGGCCGGCAGCACGTAGACGCCGGCCCCCCGCATGACCGCCTCGGTCGCCTCGGGTGCGACGGCACCCTCCCACCGGATCCGTACCCCCTCGTCGACGGCCGCCCGCACAGCGGCCGCCACGGCCGGGCCCTCCCCCTCGTCGGGGCCGACGACGACGAACTCGGCGTCGGGGTGCCGCGGCGCGAGGGCACGGGCCGCGGCGACGAAAGCCAGGGGTCGCTTGCGTGGTGCGAGCCGCGCCAGGTACAGGACCGTGCGCGACCGCCCGCCGGCCGGTGTCCGCGGCAGCGGGACGCCGTTGTGCAGGACCTGGGCGCTGAACCCCTCCGGCAGCACCCCGCGCAGACCCTCGAGCTCGGTGTCGGTCAGGTGCAGCACGCGGCCGGCCGAGCGCAGCACCGGTCGGGTCAGACCGGCGTCGAGCGGCAGGGCCAGCGGGTTGGACGACGCGTCCACCATGCCGTGGGTCTGCACGACGTACGGCACCGCGGCGCGCCGCGCCAGCCAGGCAGCAGGCAGCGTCACGAGGTCGCGGGCCAGGTGCACGTGCACGACGTCGAACTCGTGGAGGTGACGACGCAGCCACCGCCACAGCGCCGGGGCACCCACGCCGGCGAAGCCGGTGCCCGGCACCAGGGTGCGGGCCGGCCAGAGCCTCGTGGGGACCCCGTCGACCTGCGAGGGCGGCCCGGAGGCACCCCACCCGCGGTGCGCCCCCACCAGCAGCACGTCCCACCCGGCCTCGCGCAGGCTTGCGGCCTGGTTGACGGCCACACGGACCGGGCCGCCGTACTCCCCGTGGGGGGTCACCAGGGTGACGACCGACAGGACGCGACGTCCGGGCGCCACCGGCGGCGGGGCGCTCACGCGGACGTGTCGGCGTCGCGGACCACGGCCCGGGGAGCCAGGACGACCGACCCGGGGGCGACGGCGCCCCCGGTCAGCAGCGCGCCGGCGCCGACGACCGCACCCCGCCCCACCACCGTGCCGCGTAGCACGGTGGCGCGCACGGCGAGCCAGGCGTCGTCGTCAACCGTGATGGGCGCGTTGTCAAACTCGAAGGAGGGCGAGTGCCGGTCGTGGCTCCCGGTGCACAACAGCACCTCCTGAGACACGCACACGTTGCGGCCGATATGGACAGGCTCCAGGTTGAGGATCCACACGCCCTCGCCGACCCAGGACCCCTCGCCGACCACCAGCTTCCACGGCCAGTGGATGCGCACTCGGTGGCGCAGAACGACGTCGGCGCCGATCTCGGCGCCGAAGGACCGCAGGATCCGCACGCGCACCGATCCCGGGCACCACCAGTGCTGGGTGACCAGGCTCTGGGTCAGCAGCCAGGCCACCTGCCAGAGGACGGAGCGGCCTCGGTCGTAGTCACGTCCGGTGAAGCGCCTCAGAGCGTCGGGCAGCGGCATGGCCCGACCCTACCCAGCGAGGGGACCGACCCCGTCCGAACGCGTCACTGCTCCGGTGCGCCGGTCCGGCGTCGGATATGCTCCCCATTGGCTTGAGAGCACGCGCTCGCGACAGGAGGACTCGATGGCACGGGGCTCCCGAGCCACGTCGGTGGCGTGGATTTCCACCTCCTACGGCTTCAACGGCGACCTGGCCTACTTCGAGCAGATCTTCGGTGAGTTCCAGCGGCGGTTTCCCCGGACGATCATCCCGGTGGTCGAGGGGTGGGACACCGGCCGCTACCTCGCCCTGCCGCTCCGAGCGGTGCTGCGCTTCCGGCTCGTCGGGGTGGAGCGGTCCCGGGCCGGCACGAGCTACCGCAGCGTGGTCCGCATCCCGAGCCTGCTGACCGCGTGGCGCCTCGCGCGGCTACCGGCCCGGACGTTCATCGTCATAGAGTTCACGCCGGTAGCCGTGCTGGCGCTCCTCATCGCTTTGGTCACGGGGCGTCGCCGGGTGCTGCTGGTGGAGTCCGACCCCGCCTACCGGGGGGCACCGTCGAGGCCGGCCGTCACCCGGCTGAAACGATGGATCTGCCGGTTGCCCCACGTCATCATGGTCAGCAACGAGATCGGGAAGCGCTGGCTGGTGGAGACCGTCGGGACACCGCCGGAGCGCATCATCGTCGGCCCCTACCTCACGTCCGATCCTTGCGCTGCGCGGCCCGACACGCCGCCCGACCACCCTGTCGGCATCGGCGTCGGTGCCGGGCCGACGGAGCCCGACGACGACCGACCCGTCTCGCTGCTCTTCGTCAACTCCGTGAACGACCGCAAGGGCCTGGTCCAGCTGCTCGAGGCGCTGGCACAGGTGCCGGACTCGGCACCGTCGTGGCGGCTAGATGTCGTGGGCGACGGGGACCAGCTCGAGGCCATGCGTGAGCGAGCAGACCGCCCCGACCTCGCGGGTCGGGTGCGCTTCCACGGACGGGTCCGCTACTGCGACGTGGGCGCCTTCTACCAGGCCGCCGACGTCGTCGTGTGCCCCAGCCTCGCCGACTACCGCTCGCTGGGCGGGTTCGAGGCCGTCAACAGCGGTCGCGCTGTCGTCGTGTCCGTGCACGACGGCGCCCACCACGAGATCACGGCGCACCACCGCCCCAGCTGGTCGGTCGACCCGCTCGATCGACCGGCGTTCACCCGCCTGCTCACCGACGTCGTCGGCAACCGCGCCATGGTCAGTGCCGTGCGACGTGGACTGGTCGCACCGGCACCAGAGTTCACGCTGTCCGCGATCGGCGACAACCTGGAGCGCGCCGTCACGCTCGCCCAGCGGACCCGCTGACCAGATGCCCCTGCTGGCTACACTCATCCGGTTCACCCGGGGCGTCCTCGGCTTCGCCACCCGGCCGCTGACGCTGTCGCAGGTCCTCAGCAGCGCCTCCGGCGCCCTGCCCGTCATCGTGGGCGCAGCCCTGATGGAGCCTGGTCAGTTCGCCGTCTTCGCCCTGCTCAACCTGGTCGGCAACATGGTGACCGGGCTGGGGCAGGCGGTGCTGTTCCAGCCGGCCCTGATCCACCAGCGCCACGACCCGCGCTCGTTCGTCCGCGCCAGGGCCGCGCTGACCCTGGCCGCCCTGGTGGCGCTGGGCATGACCCTGGTGGCCGGTCCGCTCGGTGTCTCGTCGCGGCGGGAGGTCGCGGTGCTGGCCGCACTCGTCGTCCTGCAGCCCCTCTACGACTGGCTGCGCTACCGGGCCATCGGCCAGGACCGCCGGTGGCTGGTGGCCTCGGCCGAGCTGCTGCGGTTCGTGCTGGTCCTCGCGACCCCGGCCATGCTCCTGCTGCTCGACAGCCCGGGCGCCGTGCAGCTGCAGGGCTACCTCCTGCTCGCCCTGCTGCTCCCCGCCGTGATGCTCGCCGTCCGGACGGCGACGCCGGTCGCGCCGTCGCCGTGGTCTGCGTACCGACGCGCGGCCGGGTGGCAGCTGACCGACTTCGTCGCCGGGCAGTTCGTGCTCGCGGTGCCCCTGCTCGTGCTCGGCGCGTCGGCCTCGAGCGGGGTGGTCGCGGGTATCCGGCTGGCCCAGTCGCTCCTGGGGCCGCTCAACCTGGTCTTCGCGGCCAGCGTCAACAACCTCGTGGCAGACGCCTCCACCCGGTCCTCGCTCGCGACTGCGCGCACGCTGATCGCGACGGGCACCCGCCTGGCTCGCGTCATCTGCGCCGCCGCCGTATCGGTCGTGGCCCTGGTGATGGCGGTCATCGCTTTCTCCGGGCTCGCGCTTCGCGGCGTCGACAACGGTGACGTCGTCCTGGGCCTGGCCGTCGTCGGGACCTACACCGTCCTGTCGGGGTGGTCCGGCATGCAGGGCATGGTGCTGAGGGTGATGGGTCACCAGGCCCGGGTCACTGCCGGCCGCGCCGTGATTGCACTGGTCTCGAGCGTGGGGTTCGCGGTCGGCTACGTCGTGGGCGGGGGTGCGGCCAGCGTGACGGCCGGCTTCGTGGCGGCCGCCGTGGCCTCCCCCCTGGTCTTCGGGCCCCTGGCCCGGCACGGGTTCCGCAACGCCTTGCGGGCCGAGTCCCCCACCGCGCCCGAGCGGGCCGCTCAGCCCTGAGGCGCGGCCAGGGAGCGCAGCTCACTCCACCACTTGGTGCTCAGCAGCACCAGCAGCACCGCGTTGACCAGCGCCAGCAGGGTGTACGCCGCGGCGAAGACGTCGACGGCCCCCCACAGCACGAAGCACAGCGTCAGGACGCCGTAGTCCGCCGGCAGCAGACCGACGGCGCGCGCCAGCGAGGGGCTGCTCGCGCCTGCGCTCGCCGGGGTGCGGCTGACCCGTTTGAGCAGCGCCACGATGGTGAGCCCGGCGAACATGACCACGGCCACGAGCTGGAAGAACAGCGGCACCAGCAGCAACCCGTCGGCGAGGTCCGTGAAGCGGAACCAGCCCACCAGCACCCCGGCGTGCACCACCACCATCTTGCCGGCGTCGATGACATGGTCCAGCCACTCCCCTCCCGGGGAGGAGCGCGACTGCAGGCGGGCGACCTGGCCGTCGGCCGAGTCCAGGACGAAGCCCCAGGCCAGCAGCTGCCACACGAGCACGCCGGACCACCAGGTGGGTGCGACGAGCGCCAGCACCGCCACGCCGGCCAGCGTGACCAGGGCGGAGAGCAGGCTCACGAGGTTCGGCGACATCCCCAGCGTGTACGCCGCGGCAGCGACCAACCGGCCGAGCGGGCGGTTGACGAAGCGGGAGTAGAGCGAGACGCCCCGCTGCGACTTCTGACGGGCACCCAGGGCAGACACGGCGTCTCGATATGCCGTCATCCGTTGCTCGTCCCCCCAAGCAGACCGTGCGTCGACCCCCCGAACGCGCCCCCAACCTACGAGAGCAGCCCGAGCACGTCCAACCACCGCGCGCGAGACGTTACGGTCGGATCCGTGGACCTCCCCGTGATGCCGCCCGTCCGGCCGATGCTCGCCAAGTCCGTCAAGGGCGTCCCCGACCCCGGCAATCACGAGGGCGGACTGCTCTTCGAGCCCAAGTGGGACGGATTCCGCTGCCTGGTCTTCCGCGACGGCGACGAGGTCGAGCTGGCCTCGCGCAACACCAAGCCGTTGACCCGCTACTTCCCCGAGGTGGTGGCTGCGGTCAAGGAGCAGCTGCCCGACCGGTGCGTGCTCGACGGCGAGCTGTTCGTCGCGATCGGGCTCCGGCTGGAGTTCGAGGTGCTCCAGGAGCGGATCCACCCCGCCGAGTCGCGCATCAGGATGCTCGCGGAGAAGACGCCCGCGTCGTACGTCGCGTTCGACCTGCTGGCCATCGGCGACGAGTCCCTCGTCGACCGTCCGCTCGCCGAGCGCCGCGCCCGGCTCGAGGCCGAGCTCGCCCATCTCGAGGGCGTCGACGGCTCGATCCACCTCACCCGCACCACCACCGAGCCGGCGGAGGCCGAGGAGTGGTTCGAGCAGTTCGAGGGCGCCGGGCTCGACGGGGTGATGGCCAAGCCGCTGGCCTCGGCGTACGTCGAGAACGGCCGCACCATGCTCAAGGTCAAGCACGCCCGCACCGCCGACGTCGTGGTGGCCGGCTACCGGCTCCACAAGAACAGCACCGCCGACCGGCCGCTGCTGGGCTCGCTGCTGCTGGGCCTCTACGACGGCGACCGGCTCCAGCACGTCGGCGTGGCCGCCTCCTTCACCAAGGCCCGCCGCGCCGAGCTCGTCGAGGAGCTCGCCCCGCTGGAGTGCTCGATCGAGGACCACCCGTGGTCGGCGTGGGCCGGCGACGCGATCGCCAACCCCGACCGGGTGCCGGGCACGCAGAGCCGCTGGAGCGTCGGCAAGGACCTGTCGTTCACCCCGCTGCGGCCCGAGCGGGTGCTCGAGGTCGGCTACGAGCACATGGAGGGCAGCCGGTTCCGCCACACCGCCCAGTTCAAGCGCTGGCGCCCCGACCGCGACCCGGGGTCGTGCGGCTACGCGCAGCTCGAGGAGCCGGTGGGTTACGACCTCACTAGGGTGTTGGGGACCGACTCGTGAGGAGCGTGGCATGACCGAGCAGACCCCCGGCCCCGACGTGCGCCGGCCCGGTGCGTCGTACGACGTGGTGGTGCTGGTGGAGCAGCCGCTGAGCCCCACCGACGTGACCAACCTGGTCGCGCTGCACGACGGCGTGGACGAGACCGTCCGCTACCACCTGATGCTGCCCGTCGAGGACCCTGCCGCCCAGGTCGAGGGCGCTGTCGGCGCGCTCGGTGCCGGCGAGCTGCTGTCCACCCCGCCGGTGCTCGTCGACGCCGAGAACGCCGCCGAGCTGCGCCGCGACAGCCGGGCGCGCTGCGACACCGACGTCGCCGCCGGGGTCGCCGCCCTCGAGGCGGCCGGTGCGCAGGCTGTGGGGCTGGCCGTCACCGCCGAGCCCGTCGACGCCCTCGTCGCCCGCGCGCGCGAGGTGGACGCGCGGGAGGTGATCGTGCTGACCCGCCCCCACGTCGTCGCCGAGCTCTTCCACGTCGACTGGACCTCGCGGGCCCGCCGCAAGCTGGGGGTCCCGGTGCTGCACCTGCTCGAGCACGAGAACTTCGACGAGCAGGCCGGCGACGGCGAGGGGATCTCGGGGTTCTGATGGCCGTGTTCCGCAAGAAGCCGGCCGTGCAGCCGCCGGTCGAGGACCTCGAGACCGCCTCCGTCGTGGTCGCCGGTCACGACCTGGCGCTGCGCGAGGTCGTCGTCGGCGCCCGCGTCGACCGCGGCCGCCTCGGCGTCGAGGTCCACCACCCGGTCTTCGCCGAGCTCGGCCCCGACCACCGCGACGAGGCCGCCAAGGCCGTCCTGGCCGCGACCCTCGGGCTGCCGCTCGCCGCCCAGGTCGTCGCCGAGGTGGTCCCCGCCACCCACACCCCCATCGACAGCTTCGGCCTCCCGGCGCTGCGCTCGTTCGTGGAGAGCATCACCGGTTGAGGGGTGGGTCCTCCACGCGGTTGCCGTCGTCGTCCCAGTGCGAGGCGACCTTCTTGGACGGCTGCACCCGGGGCGGCTCGCCGGGCATCTTGGGGTAGTCCGGCGGGTAGTTGGCCTCGCCCTCGCCGGACTCCTCGTAGAGCCGTAGCAGCGGCTCCAGCGAGTACGCCGTGTCGTCGATGCCCGCCCAGGGGTCGCCGTCCGCCAGCCGGTCGGGCACCGAGAACAGGTGGAAGTCTCGTGGGTCGGTCAGGCCGGCGAGCTCCTCCCAGGTGACCGGGGTGGACACCGGGGCGCCGGGCCGGGGCCGCAGCGAGTACGCCGAGGCGATGGTGCGGTCGCGGGCGTTCTGGTTGAAGTCGACGAAGATCCGCTCGCCGCGCTCCTCCTTCCACCACTTGGTGGTGACGCCCTCGTCGCGGGCCTCCAGCGCGCGACCGAACCCGATCGCGGCGTGGCGGACGTCGACGAAGTCCCAGCGCGGCTCGACCCGGACATAGACGTGCACGCCGCGGTTGCCGCTGGTCTTGGGGTAGCCGGTGATGCCGAGCTCCTCGAGCAGCTCGCGGGCCACCCCGGCGACGCGCACCGCGTCGGTGAAGGTGGTGCCCGGCTGGGGGTCGAGGTCGATGCGCAGCTCGTCGGGGTGGTCGTTGTCGCCGCTGCGGGTCGGCCACGGGTGGAAGGTGATGGTGCCCATCTGGGCGCACCAGCCGACCGTGGCGAGGTTGGCCACGCACACCTCGTCGGCGGGACGGCCGCTGGGGAACGCGACCCGGGCCGTCTCGACGTACGCCGGAGCGCCCCTGGGCACCCGCTTGGAGTAGAACGCGTCGCTCTTGTCGCCGCGCCCGGTCGCCAGCGTGATGCCCTCGTGCACGCCAGTGGTCCAGCGCTCCAGCGCGACCGGCCGGTCCGCGAGCGCCCGCATGATGCCGTCGCGGACGGCGACGTAGTACTCCACCACCTGGAGCTTGGTGACCTCAGGCGTGCGGTCGGTCGCGGGGTAGATCACCCGGTCCGGACTGGTGACCCGCACCTCGTGGTCGTCGGCCGCCACGATCGCTGGAGGAGTGGCCACCTCGCCAACCTAGTGGCACTGGTCCCGTCGGATCTTCCCACCCTGCATAATCGGGACGTCGTGCACCTGGTCGGACGAACCTGTCCCGCGCGGCCCCCCACGAGCAGAAAGCCACGGCCACCGTGCCCCCTCCCCCCCGAGCCGCTGCGTCCACGACCCGAGGCGCCGCACACGTGCGGGCGCGGTTCGTCGGGGCCGCAGGCTCTCGCTCGCAGTGGCTCGACCGACTCCTGGCCCGGGTCACCCTGATCTCGATGAGGTGTCTCCCACCGCGTCGGTACGCCGTCGTGCACGGTGTCCCCGACCGAGAGGGCAACGCGGTGGAGGTGCTGCGCCACCTCCTGCAGCACTACGCGGGCGAGGTCTACTGGCTCGTGGCCTCCGACGGCAGCGACGCCGCCTGGATGCTCGCAGACCTCGACCGGTCGCGCCTGCACCCCGTCCCGAAACGGTCCCTCCGCGCCTACTACCGCTACGTCACGGCGGAGCTGGTCTTCTTCACCCACGGACTCTTCGGCTCTCCGCCACCGCCCGCCAACCGCACCATCGTCAACGTCTGGCACGGCGACGGCCCGAAGCGGACCGCCAACTCCGCCTTTCACGCGCAGCTGTCGTCGACCTACGTCGTCGCGGGAACGGCTCAGTTCGGCCGCAGCAAGGCCGAAGGGCTCGGGATGTCGCCCTCGTCCCTGCTGGTGACCGGCAACCCACGCGTCGACCAGATGAGGCGTGCCGTGGACGCGACGGCCCTGGCCGCCCTGGGACTGGACCCCGTCGCGCCGGTCGTCGTGTGGGCTCCCACCTACCGGGAGTCCGGCGGGGGCGAGGGTCAGTCGTGGTCGGACTCCGGCAGGCTGAGCGCCCGCGCCGACCTCTTCGACGACCTGCGCGCCGCCGACGACCTCGTCACCAGCCTGGGCGGTCAGATCGTGGTCAAGCCGCACATGCTCGACGTGGACGACTACGCGACGGGAGGCTTCCGCGTCCTCACCGACGCCGACCTCGCAGCGGCGCAGGTGCCCTTCTACGGGCTGCTGGGTCACTCGCGGTGCCTGGTCACCGACTACAGCAGCATCTGGACCGACTACCTCACGCTGGACCGGCCTATCGGCCACTTCTGCCCCGACCTGCAGGAGTACCAGCAGGGTCGCGGCTTCAACGTCTCCGACTTCGCGAGCTCGCTGGCCGGTCCGTTGCTGACGGACCGGCAGTCCCTGCTGGACTTCCTGCGCGAGGTGGTCGGCGGTGGCGACCCCGAGGGGGAGCGTCGCGCCGACGTCGCCTCGCGCATCGGGGCCGTGACCAGCCCTGGGGCGACGCAACGGCTGATGGCCGCGATCGGGCATCCGTCGCTCGGAGGGTCGGGCCCCGCGAGCTGACGACGACGCGCTGCCGCCGGCAACCCAGCAGCAGCGCGTCGTGGGTCGTGCATGTCGCTCAGGTCGAGCGCAGTGCCGGGGTCTCGACCTGCTCGAGGATCGAGTTGGGCGAGAACACCGGGCGGCGGTCCACCGCGTCGGCGTTCTGCCGCACGAACTCGAAGCCCGAGGTGGTCACGAGCACCCAGCTCTCCGGCGGCGTCGAGTGTCCCAGCGACGCGCTCCAGGTCGGCGCCCAGTGCGCCAGCGCGTGCTCGGCGCACGCACGGTGGGTCGGCGGGAAGTGGAACGCGTTGCGCGCCAGCTCCTCGCCGCTGCCCACGAACGCCACCGGTCGGTCCAGCGACTGGGCACAGACGCCGCAGATGCGGCTGAGCGCGCACTGCGTCACCCGCTTCTTGTCCAGGCCCAGGTCACCCATGCTCGCGAACGGCAGCTCGCCGATCCCGGTGCGGGGCTGGTCGATCATGCAGAGGCCCGGGTGGTCCAGGTGCCGGTCTCGGTACGCCGCGTGGGCCGCTCCGAGTCCTTCTTGCGGCCACGGGGAACCTCCACCGAGTCGGGGTTGTCGTGGCGCGCCGGCTTGGTGAACCTGTTGGGCAGCGAGAGCTTCATGATCGTGCGCAGCGCCTGGCCGTACTGGCGGTGCAGCGGGCCGGTCGTGTAGGGCACGCCGTACTTCTCGCACAACGGCCGCACCCGGTTGCTGATCTCCTCGTAGCGGTTGCTCGGGAGGTCGGGGAACAGGTGGTGCTCGATCTGGTAGCCGAGGTTGCCCGACATGATGTGCAGCGTCTTGCCGCCGGTGAAGTTGGCCGAGCCGAGCATCTGGCGCAGGTACCACTCCGCGCGGGTCTCGTCCTCGATCTCCTCCTCGGAGAAGTGCAGCGCACCGTCGGGGAAGTGACCGCAGAAGATGATCATGTAGGACCACAGGTTGCGGCTCAGGTTGGCGAGCGCGTTGGCCTTGGCGGTCTGGATCGCGGCGGGACCGGTCAGCAGCGGGAACAGGACGTAGTCCTTGCCGACCTGGCGGCGCACCTTGACCCCGATCTGCTTGAGCTGCTTCTTCATCACCTCCGGGTCCTTCTCCAGCTTGCGGATGGACTCGATGTCGAGGTCGTGGAGCGCGACGCCCCACTGGAACAGCGAGGCGAGCAGCGCGTTGTAGATCGGCTGGCCGAGGTTGAAGACGTTCCACTTCTGCTCGCGGGCCATCCGCAGGATGCCGTAGCCGATGTCGTTGTCGTGGCCGAGCACGTTGGTGAACTGGTGGTGCACGTAGTTGTGGCTGTGCTTCCACTGCTCGCCGGGCTGGGCGGTGTCCCAGTCCCAGGTGCTGGAGTGGATCTCGGGGTCGTTCATCCAGTCCCACTGGCCGTGCATGACGTTGTGGCCGATCTCCATGTTCTCGAGGATCTTGGCCACGCCGAGCATCGCGGCGCCGGCGAAGAACGCGGGCTTCCACCTGCTGGCGAACAGCGTGACGCGGCCGGCGGCAGCCAGGCGGCGCTGGATGGTGATCATGCGGTTGATGTACGCCGCGTCGTCGGCGTTGCGCGACTCCTCGATGTCCGCGCGGATCTGGTCGAGCTCGCGACCGAGCTCCTCCACCTCCTCGGGCGAGAGGTGGGTGTACTCCTTCACATCGGCGATGGCCATGCGTGCGACTCCTTGTCGGTGGTGCAGGTGGACGTGCGTGAGCCGGAGGTGGCTCAGATGTCGAGCTTGCAGTCGCCGGCGAGAGCCGTGACGCAGGTCTGGATCGAGACGTTGGGCCCGCTGTACTCGTCGCCGTTGCGCAGGTCGCGCACGGTGCCCTCGGCGAGGGTGAGCGTGCAGGTGTGGCAGATGCCCATGCGGCAGCCGTACGGCAGGCCGAGGCCGGCCTCCTCGCCGGCCTCGAGCACGGTCTGGGCCCCGTCGACCTCGATCTCCTTGTGCGAGTTGGTGAAGGTCAGCGTGCCGCCCTCGGCGCCGTCGCCACCGAGGTCGAGGGAGAACCGCTCGAGGTGCAGGTGGTCCTCGAGGTCGTTGGCCTCCCAGTGCTCGTCGCAGGCGTCGAGCATCGGGGCGGGACCGCAGGCGTAGGTCTCGCGCTCGCGCCAGTCGGGGCACACCCGGTCGAGGTCGGACATCTCCAGGATGCCGTCCTCGTCGGTGCTCTGCAGGTGCAGCGTCAGGCCCTCGTGCTTCTCGCTGAGCTGCTGGAGCTCCTCGCGGAAGATCATCCGCTCCTCGTTGGGCGAGCTGTAGGCCAGCACCACGTCGGGCATCGTGCCGCGGCGGTCCAGGGTGCGCAGCATGGACATCACCGGGGTGATGCCGCTGCCGCCGACCAGGAAGAACAGCTTGCCGGGCGGCGGGTCCGGGAGCACGAAGTCGCCGTTGGGGGCGGCCAGGCGCAGGATCGTGCCGGGCTCCAGGCCGGAGACCAGGTGCTCGGAGAGGAACCCCTCGGGCATGGCGCGGACCGTGATGGCGATGGTGCGGCCGCTGCGCCTGGGCGGCGAGGACACCGAGTAGGAGCGCCAGTGGAACTTGCCCTCCACCTGGATGCCGATGCCGACGTACTGGCCCGGGACGTGGTCGTAGCGCCAGCCCCAGCCCGGCCGGATCACGATGGTGGCGGCGTCGTCGGTCTCCGGGACGACCTTCTCGATGCGGCCGCGCAGCTCGCGCGCGGTCCACAGCGGGTTGATCAGCGACAGGTAGTCGTCCGGGTGCAGCGGGGTGGTCAGTCCGGCACCGATCTTGCGGATGCTGGACCACGGGAGCTTGCTCGCCGCCCCCGTCACCTTCTCGGGCACGCGTTCAGCCACCATCGACGACGTCCTCTTCTCGGCTGGGTGTCCGTTTGAGTGAACAGATGTCCACTGCTCAGGTCAATACCCTGTGACGCGGATTTCACCGCTTGGTCGCCGAGATTATCGTTGGCGGCATGAGTTATCAGGTGAACAAGAGCGATGCCGACTGGAAGGCCGAGCTCAGCCCGGAGGAGTACCGCGTGCTGCGTCAGGCGGGCACCGAGGCGCCCTTCGTCGGCGAGTACACCGACACCAAGACGGTCGGCGTCTACCGCTGCCGCGCGTGCACCGCCGAGCTGTTCCGCTCGGAGACCAAGTTCGACTCCCACTGCGGCTGGCCGTCGTTCTACGCCCCGCTGGCCGAGGACCGGGTGGAGTACGTCGAGGACCGGTCCTTCGGCAGCGTCCGCACCGAGGTGCGCTGCGCCGGCTGCGGCTCGCACCTGGGCCACGTCTTCGCCGGCGAGGGCTACGGCACGCCCACCGACCAGCGCTACTGCATCAACTCGGTCTCCATGACCCTGGACGCCGAGACGGGTCCCGAGGACGCCTGAGCGGCACTCCCCGACCGAGTCCTCAGGGCAGCGCGGTGACGATCTCGGTCGGCGTGCGCCGGCGGCCGGTGTAGAAGGGCAGCTCCTCGCGCACGTGGCGCCGGGCCGTCGACCCGCGCAGGTGGCGCATCAGGTCCACGATGCGGTGCAGCTCGTCGGACTCGAAGGCGAGCAGCCACTCGTAGTCGCCCAGCGCGAAGCTGGCGACGGTGTTGGCGCGCACGTCGGCGTAGTCACGCGCCATCTGGCCGTGCTCGGCGAGCATGGCGCGGCGCTCGGAGTCCTCGAGGAGGTACCACTCGTAGGAGCGGACGAAGGGGTAGACGCAGACGTAGTCGCGCGGGGCCTCGCCGGCCAGGAACGCGGGGATGTGGCTCTTGTTGAACTCCGCGGGCCGGTGCAGCGCGACCTGGGACCACACCGGCGCGAGCCGGCGGCCGAAGCGGGTCGAGCGGAGCTGGTGGTAGGCGGCCTGGAGCTGCTCGACGGTCTCGGCGTGCCACCACACCAGCAGGTCCGCGTCGGCGCGCAGCCCGGCGACGTCGTACAGGCCCCGGACGACCACGTCGCCGGCCTCCAGCTTGGCCACCAGCTCGTCGAGCTCGCGGCCCTCGGTCTCGCGGTCGGCGTCGGGACCCAGCAGGTCGCGCAGCGCGAACACCGACCACATCGTGTAGCGGATGGTGTCGTTCAGCTCGCGCGCCTTCTTGCCCTGCGACTTCTGCTCGGTCGTCATGGCCCCATTGTGTCAAGCCGCAGAAGCACCTCGGCCACCGCCAGCTCGGCCGAGGCGATGCAGGCCGGCACGCCGACCCCGTCGTACGCCGATCCGCACACCGCCAGCCCCGGCAGCCGCCCCACCTCCCGGCGCACCGACGCCACCCGGTCGAGGTGGCCCACGGCGTACTGCGGCAGCGCCCCGCCCCAGCGCTGCACGTGCACGTCGACCGGGCGCACGGTCGTACCGATCGCGTCCCCCAGGTCGGCCACCGCCAGCGCCGCCAGCTCGTCGTCGCCGCGCTGGAGCACCTCCTCCTCGCGGTGACGCCCCAACGAGCAGCGCAGCAGAAGCACGTCGTCGGCCGCCCCGGCCTCGCGGACCCACGCCCACTTGGCGAAGGAGATAGGTGGAGGCCTTGATGGCGCGACCGTCCACGGGCGGCACCAGGAACCCGGAGCCGGCGACCGGCGGCAGGTCGGCGGCCCGCACGGCGAGCGTGACGATCGCGACCGAGGCGAGGTCGAGCCGCGCCAGCGTGAGCGCCGCGGCGGGCGCGACGTCGCTGAGCAGCCGGGCCGTGGCACGCCCGGGGGTGGCCAGCACGACGGCGTCGGCCGTGACCAGCTCGGGGTCGTGCGCGGATCCGACGACCAGGTGCCAGCCCTCGCCGGGACGACGCACCAGGTCGCGCACGGTGGCGCCGGTGCGGACGGTGGCGCCGGCCGCGGTGGCGGCCGCGGCGACCGCGCCGGGCAGCCGGCCCACTCCCCCGCGGATCCCGGCGAAGACCGGCGCCACGGGCTGGTCGGCCGGGGGCAGGGCGTCGCGGGCCGCGCGGGACAGCGCCCGGTCGCGGGCCAGCAGCGCGACCACCTGGGGCACCGCGGCCCGGGCGGAGATCTCGCGGGCGTGGCCGGCGTACACCCCGCCGAGCAGCGGCTCGACGAGCCGGTCGACCACCTCCGCGCCGAGGCGCTCCTCGACGAGGTGCCCGACGCTGACGTCCTCCTCGCCGAGCTCGGTGGCCGGCAGCACGGCGTCGAGCGCGGCCCGGGCCACCCCGGCGGGCGACAGCACGCCGTCGAGCGACCGCAGGTCGGTGGGGACCCCCATCAGGGTCCGGGGCAGCCGCACCAGGCGGCCCCGGTTCCACAGCTGCGCCGCGGTGGTGGCGGGGTGCACGAGGTCGTCGCCGAGCCCGACCTCGCGTGCCAGCCCGGTCGCCTCCGGGCGGCGGTGCAGCACCGCCTCGGCGCCGACGTCGACCCGGACGCCGCCGACCTCCTCGACGCGCAGGCTGCCGCCGAGCCGGGGCGAGGCCTCGAGCACGGTCACCTCGACACCCGGTCGCAGCGTGCGCAGCCGCAGCGCGGCCGCCAGGCCGGAGATGCCGCCGCCGACGACGACCACGTGGGGGCGGGTCCCGGTGGACGCGGACGGACGGTCGGGCACCTCGCCAGCGTGGCACACCGGCGGCGTACGACGCCCGGCCCACCAGCGCGGGAACCGCCCCGGCGTCGGCTGCGTCACACCGGCATGACACGCACCCGCCCCACCGCCCCCGCTGCCCCCGTCGCCGCCGTGCTCGCACTGCTCCTGCTCGCGCTCCTGACGGGCTGCGGTCCCGGCGGCCCCGGAGGCGGCGACCCCGCCTCGTCGGACTCCGGGGGCGCGTCGGGCTCCACCGGGGAGCAGGTGGCGCCCGAGGTGGCGGACGGGTCGCTGTCGACCCGCCCGGCAGTCGGCGACGCCGCGGCCCCGGACGCCGCTCGAGCGGGCGGTGGTCGCGACCGGCGAGGTGCGGGTCGAGACCCGACGCGTCGAGCGCGCCCGCGACGAGGCGCTGTCGCTGACGCGGACCTGGGGCGGGCTGGTCGCCGACGAGCAGACCGGCAGCGACGACGAGGGCCGGCCGCGCAGCTCGACGCTGGTGCTGCGGGTGCCGACGCCGCGGTTCGCGACCGCGCTGGAGGAGCTCGCGGACCTGGGTCGGGTGACCGAGCAGACCCGCAGCGCCGAGGACGTCACCACCCAGGTGGTCGACAACCAGGCACGCGTCCGCGCCGCCGAGCGGAGCATCCGCAGCATCGAGTCGCTGCTCTCGCGCGCCGAGCGGCTGGGCGAGGTGATCCGCATCGAGTCCGACCTCGCCCGGAGGCAGGCCGACCTCGACTCGCTCAAGCAGCAGCAGGCCTACCTGGCCGACCAGACCTCGTTGAGCACGATCACGCTGCACCTGGCCCGCCCGGCGGCCACGACGCCGCCCCCGGCCCAGACCCGGGGCTTCCTGGCCGGCCTCGAGGGCGGCTGGGAGGCGATGGCCGCCTCGGGCGTCGTGCTCGCCACGGCCGCAGGCGCCGTGCTGCCGTTCGCCGCCCTGCTCGCCCTGGTCGGGGTGCCGCTCGCACGGGTGCTGCGCCGTCGCCGCACCGCCGCGGTCACCGACCCGGCGGCGCCGGCCAGCTGAGCCGGGTCAGCGGGCCGAGACCTCGTGGACGAAGTCGGTCAGCCGCGCGAGCTGGTCGGGGTCGGTCGCCGGGATCACGCCGTGGCCGAGGTTGAACACGTGGCCCGGGGCGGTGCGGCCGGTCTCGACGACCTCGCGGGCACGCTCGAGCATCACCTCGGTGGGCGCGAAGACGAGCGTGGGGTCGAGGTTGCCCTGCACCGCCCGGCCACCGGCCCGGGCGATGCCCGCCTCGAGCGGCACCCGCCAGTCGACGCCGACGACGTCGGCGCCCGCCCGGCCCATCAGGTCGAGGATCTCGCCGGTGCCGACGCCGAAGTGGATCCGCGGCACCCCGGTCGCGCCGATCCGGCCGAGCACCTGCGTCGACCACGGCAGCACGTGGCGCTCGTAGTCGGCGCGCGAGAGGGCACCGGCCCAGGAGTCGAAGAGCTGCACCGCGGAGGCCCCCGCCTCGACCTGCACCTCGAGGTAGGCCGCCGCGATGCCGGAGATCTTGCGCATCAGCGCCTCCCACACCTCGGGTGCGCCGAACATCATGGCCTTGGTGCGGGCGTGGTCCTTCGAGGGGCCGCCCTCCACGAGGTACGACGCGACGGTGAACGGCGCGCCCGCGAAGCCGATCAGCGGGGTCGCGCCGAGCTCCCCGACCAGGCGCCGGACCGACTCCGTGACGAAGTCGACGTGCGCCGGGGTCAGGTCGGGGATCGCCTCGACGTCGGCGAGCGTCTCGACGGGCGAGGCGACCACGGGACCGACACCGGGGGTGATGTCGAGGTCGACGCCCACGGCCTTGAGCGGCAGCACGATGTCGGAGAAGAAGATGGCGGCGTCGACGCCGTAGCGGCGTACGGGCTGCAGCGTGATCTCCACGACCAGGTCGGGCTCCATGCACGACTCGAGCATCGTGGTGCCCTCGCGGAGCTTGCGGTACTCCGGCAGCGACCGCCCGGCCTGCCGCATGAACCACACCGGGGTGTGCGGCACCGGCTCGCTGCGGGCCGCCCGCAGGAAGGCGGAGTCGTGCACGGCGGGGTCGGTCGTGGAGGCGGCGGGCATGGTCCGATCCTCCCAGGTCAGGCGGCGAGTCGGGACACGGGTCGACGACTCGCGGCCTACATTGAGGCCATGGCGGCACCCGACCACCCACGCCTCGAGCCGGCTGCGGCGCCCCCGGAGTTCCGGCGGGCCGTGGCCCAGCTGCAGGCTGCGCGCTTCAGGCCCGAGCTGTTCGTGGAGCAGATGCCCGCCCCGCAGCGCATCGCCCCGCACGCCTCCGCGCTCTCGGCCGACGTGACCGTCGACGGCGAGGACGTCGGGTCCGGCCGCATGGTGGTGCTCCACGACCCGGCCGGCAACGACGCCTGGGAGGGCACCTTCCGCTGCGTCGTCTACGCCCGCGCCGAGATCGACCCCGAGCTCGTCACCGACCCGCTGCTGGCCGAGGTCGGCTGGAGCTGGCTGGTCGAGGCGCTCGACGCCCACGGTGCGACGTACGCCGCCCCCTCGGGCAGCGTCACCTGCGTGTCCTCGGAGAGCTTCGGCGGCATGGCGGACGAGCCGGCGACCGCCCAGCTGGAGATCCGCGCCTCCTGGTCGCCCAGCGGCGACCTCACCCCGCACGTCGAGGCCTGGGGCGAGCTGCTGTGCACGGCGGTCGGGCTCCCGCCCGTGCCCGAGGGCATCGCCGTGATGCCCTCGCGCCGCGGTCAGCGCGGCCCGGCCTGATGCCCTCGGAGCCCGTGACTGGCCCCACCGACGAGCAGCCCGAGGTCGAGCCGCCGCCGCTGCTGGTCCTGCGCGACGGCCTGCCCGAGATCACCGAGACCCCCGAGGCGCTGGCCGAGGTCGTGCGCCGCGTCGCCGCGGGCACCGGGCCGGTCGCGCTGGACGCCGAGCGGGCCTCGGGCTACCGCTACTCCTCCCGCGCCTACCTGATCCAGCTGCGTCGCGAGGGCAGCGGCAGTGCGCTGATCGACCCGATCGCCTTCGACGACCTCGCCGACGTGGACGCCGCCATCGGCGACGCGGAGTGGATCCTGCACGCCGCCAGCCAGGACCTCCCCTGCCTGCGCGAGCTCGGGCTGGAGCCGCGCGCCCTCTTCGACACCGAGCTCGCCGCCCGGCTGCTGGGCTACCCGCGCGTCGGGCTGGCCACGCTGGTCGAGGTCGTCATGGGCCGCACGATGCGCAAGGAGCACTCCGCGGTCGACTGGTCCAAGCGGCCGCTGCCCACGCCGTGGCTGGAGTACGCCGCCCTCGACGTCGAGGTGCTCGTCGAGCTGCGCGAGGTGATGGTCGCCGAGCTGGTGGAGCAGGGCAAGGAGCGCTGGGCCGCCGAGGAGTTCCAGCACCTCGTCGACCACGTGCCCGCCCCGCGCGCCGAGCCCTGGCGCCGCACCTCGGGCATCCACAAGGCCAAGGGCCGCCGCGGCCTCGCCGCCGTCCGCGAGCTCTGGACGGTGCGCGACCAGATCGCCGAGCAGCGCGACACCACGCCGGGCCGGCTGATCCCCGACGCCGCCATGATCGCGGCGGCCAACGCGATGCCCACCACGCGCGCCGCCCTGCTGGACACCCCCGGCTTCCACGGCCGCGGCGCCCGCCGCTTCGCCGACCGCTGGCTGGCCGCGCTCGAGACGTCCCGCCAGGTCCCCGACCACGAGCTGCCGCCGCTGACGATGCGCAGCGACGCTCCCCCGGCACCGCGCGTCTGGGCCGAGCGCGACCCCGTGGCCGCCGGCCGGCTGGCCCACGCCCGCGAGCTGGTCACGGCGTACGCCGAGGAGCACCGGGTCCCGGTCGAGAACCTGCTGACCCCCGACTACCTGCGTCGCGTGATGTGGAAGCCGCCGGTCACCGAGGGCGACGCGGCGACCGTGACGGCCGCGGTCGCCGAGGACCTCCGTCGTCTGGGTGCTCGCGCCTGGCAGGTCGAGATCACCGCACCGATGCTCGCCGCGGCGGTGCTCGACCCCCGTCCCACCGAGCCGGTGGCACCGGTCGAGCCCGCCCCGCCCGTCACGCCGGCGGAGTAGCCGCGCTCAGTCGTCGGGCGTCGGGCTGCTGGACGGGTCGGCCGAGGGGGTCTCCGAGGCCGCCTCCGGGTCGAGGAACGGCACCGACGCCTCGTCGATCGCCGTCAGCCGGTCCTCGAGCGGGTCGATGACGGGCTCGTAGAACAGGTCCTCCAGTGCCCCGCTCAGGGAGTCCTCGAGCTCGCCCCAGGACGCGGTCGCGGGCAGCAGCTGCACGTCGCGCGCCTCGCGCACGAAGACCTGCGAGTGCAGCGGCCGCTGGCCCGCCTGCAGGAACGCCTCGTCGTCGAGGGCCTCGGTGTTGGCCGGCACCACGTAGCCGGTCGCGGCCAGCGCGTCCTGCGCGGAGCGTGAGGTCAGCGCGGCGAGGAAGTCGGCGGCGCCCGCCTCGTCCGAGGACCCGGAGGAGATGCAGGCGCCGGTGATGCTGGCGTTGGTCGCCCCGCTGCCGAGCACCGGCAGCGGCATCACGTCGAAGGTCAGGCTCGGGTCTCGGCGCAGCTCGGCGGTCAGGTCGCGGTAGCCGAGCAGCATGCCGAGCTTGCCGGCCTTGAACCGCGACAGCGCCGAGCGTCGCTCGATGGCCTCCTGGCCGAAGGTCAGGCCCGGGTCGCGCACGACCTCGAGCAGCCGCTCCAGGGAGTCGCGGCTGGCGTCGTCGGAGAGCGTCAGGGTCGTCGGCTCGACCTGGTCGTCGACGACCTGGCCGCCGCCGGAGACCACGAAGGGCGCGATCTGCTCCAGCGTGGGGGCGACGTAGAGCCCGCGCACGCCGGGTCGGCGCGGCTGCGCGGCGGCCCGGCCGAACTCCGCGATCGTCCAGCCGCGCTCGGCGGTGATGGCCGCGCGGCCCTCCTCGGCGATCTGGTCGAGCTCGACCAGCTGCGGGTTGTAGTAGACGACCAGCGGCGAGACGTCGACCGGCATGCACTGCAGCGCGGCCTCGTCGCTGAACGCGGCCAGGCCGACGCGGGAGAACCCGTCGCCGAAGTCGACCTCGCGGGCGGCGAGCAGGTCGTCGACCCGGCGTACGGCCTCGTCCTGGACCAGGGTGCCCAGGTCCTGGCGGTCGGCCAGGAACAGGTCGGGGGCCTCGCCGGCCTCACGCTGCTCGGCCAGGGCCGCGGACGCCTGCGCGCGGTCGTCGTACGCCGTGACCTCGACCGGGGCGTCGGGGTGGGCACTGGTCCACTGCTCGGCCAGCGCCCGGTAGGCGTCGGTGACGGCCTCCGGTCCGTAGACCGCGAAGTCGAGGGTGCCGTCGTCGGTGGGGCTCGCGCTGGGCGACGGGTCCGCCTGCGGCGGCTCCTGCTCCCCCGACGTGCAGCCGCCTGCGAGAGCCGCGACGGCGACGAGCGCGACGGCGCCCGCGACCGAGCGGCGTACCGACGACGCGTCCACCATCTGCGAGTCCCCTCCCGGCCCGGCCCCGACGGCCGCGCGGCGTCACGATATCGGCCCGCGCCCTAGGCTCACCGCATGGCTTCCCCGCGGTCGCACGTCCACCCCGCCGGCCGCGACCTCCTGCCGTGCGGCCGCGCGGCCACCGCGGTCACGACGGGTCGATGAGCGAGCGTCCGCACCACCGTCCCTCGATGCCGGGAGCCCGGCACTTCGAGGCGATCGAGGGCGAGGTCGACCCGGCCACGATGAGCGAGGCCGCCGACCGCGCCGCGACCGCGCTGGTGCGCGGTGCGCGCCGCGAGGGCGACGCCGAGCTGGTGGCCCGCGTCGTGCGCCTCGCCGACACCGAGGGCCTCGAGACGCTCGCCGAGCTGTGGTCGGGGGCGGCGGCGGACTCGCTGGCCGGGTCGCTGTGGCGGCTCTACCTGCTCCGCAGCTGGGTGTACGCCGACCCGGAGACCGCCGCCGCGGAGTTCGAGCGCGGCCGGCACCACGTGCCGGTGGCCGAGGTCGTCTCCGGCGTGGTCGTGCCGCCGGGACCCGACGAGGTCCGCGCGCTGGTCGACCAGGTGCTCGGCGGCGTGGTCCAGGGCGACTTCGCCGACACCCTGTTCCGGGCGGCGGCCTTCGCCCGGGTCGCGGCCGCGGGTCGCGTCGACGAGGCACGGTCGACGGCGTCGTACGCCTCGGACGTCTCGGCCTCGCGGCTGCTGACCCTCTCCGACCAGCTCGAGCGCGCCGGTCGGCTCGAGCTGGCGGGGCAGCTCGGCTGACCTGTCCGCACTCCTGGCCGGGCGTGTGGTGATCGTCGCCCGCGATGCGCGTGCGCGTCGCCGGGTCGGCTTGTAGGGTGGTGCCTGCGTCGGGCCGCGGCAGCCCCGGGTCCCACATCTAGCCGCTACGAGCGGCCACGCGCCGTGAGGCGCTCCCGGCCCGACGCCCTACTTCGAGCGAGGTGTGAGGATGCGGATCCGCCTCCGGGACCTCCGTGCCCTCACCCCGCTCATCCCCCGCGGCGCCGTGCGGGACGCGCTCGAGCAGGTGACCCGGTCCGGGTCGCGTCGCACGTCCTCGCGCGACACGTCCCGGCGCGGCACCGGTCGCAGCCCCCAGCGCGGTCCTGCGACCGGCACCGACCGCGTCGTCGGCTGGGACGCGCGCGCCGACGGGCAGCCCGACCCGGGGGAGGTCTGCTGGGCGTGGGTCCCCTACGAGGAGGACGCGTCCCAGGGCAAGGACCGTCCGGTGCTCGTGGTCGGCACCGAGGGCGGAGCGCTGCTCGCCCTGCCGCTGACCTCGAAGGACCACGACCGTGACGCCGAGCAGGAGCGACGCGCGGGCCGCCTCTGGATGGACGTCGGCACCGGCGACTGGGACGCCCGGCGCCGGCCCAGCGAGGTGCGGCTGGACCGGCTGCTCCACCTCGACCCGACAGCCGTGCGACGCGAGGGCGCCGCTCTCGACCGTCGCACCTTCGACGCCGTCCTCGAGGCCGCCCGACCCTGGATGTGAGGGCGCGCAGCGGGTACGGACCGAGGTGACCAGCACCCGCTCCCCCGCGTCCACCTCGACCCGGCTGCCCCCCAGCCGCGTCCCCGGCCTGCTGCTCGGCATCGGCTTCGGCGGCTTCGTCGACGGCATCGTGCTGCACCAGGTGCTGCAGTGGCACCACATGATCAGCTCGGTGCCCGGCAGCCCCACCACGACCGTCGCCGGCCTGGAGGCCAACACCCTGGCCGACGGCTTCTTCCACGTCCTGACCTGGGTGCTGGTCCTCGTGGGCTCCCTGGCGACGGTCTCGGCCTGGCGGCAGGACCGGATCGCGCCGACCTGGTCGTTCCACCTCGGCCTGATGCTCGCGGGCTGGGGCCTGTTCAACCTCGTCGAGGGCCTGGTCAACCACCAGCTGCTCGGCGTCCACCACGTCCGCGACGACCTCGGCGCCCCGCTGTCCTGGGACCTCGGCTTCCTGGCCTCCGGCCTGCTGTTCGTCCTCGTCGGGTGGGCGGTCCACCGCCGCGGCGCACGTCCCACCGGTCCCTGAGCACCCCATCGGTCCCTGAGCCTGTCGAAGGGCCCGAGCCCGGTCAGGCCTCCAGCGCCTTGCGGATCCGCGAGTCGGAGACGGGCTGGGCGGTGCCGAGCTGCTGCGCCCAGAGGCTGACGCGGTACTCCTCGAGCATCCAGCGGACCCGGCGTACCGGCGCGGTCGGGGGTACGCCGGGCGGCAGCGCGGCGCGGCGGTGCTCCCACGCCTGCTGCAACGGCGTGACGGCGTCCATCAGCTGGCGGTCGCGCACCAGGTCGCCGAGCCGCTCGACGCGCAGCAGCATCGCCTGGAGGTAGCGCGGGTGGTGCCGCAGCGCCTCCGACCCGGCGTCCGCGACGAAGCCGGGGCCCACGAGCCGCTCGAGCTGGGCCCGCAGGTCGTTCATGGCGGGCAGGGCGGCCATCTCGACGCGGCCGCGCAGGGCCTTGTCGACCGGGCGCCAGGCGGCCAGGACCCGCAGCACCTGGTGCAGCACCCCGGCGGCGCGGTCGGGCAGCTCGCGGCGGGCGCGGGCGACCAGCTCCTCGAAGCCGGCCTCGTCGCGCACCGTCGGGGTCTCGTCGACCAGCGAGCCGGCGGCCGCGACGACGCAGTCCTCCACCAGGGCGCGGGCGCCGGGGTACGGCGACGCGGCCAGCCCGAGCTTGGCGGCGTTGTCGAGACCCTCGACCATCGACGCGACCGGCGAGGGCACGGCGAGCAGCAGCAGCCGGCGGACGCCGAGCCGGTGGTGGGCCTCCTGCTCCGCCGCCGACGCCACGACCTGCAGCCCGACGGTGCTGCCCTCGTCGACCAGGGTCGGGTAGGCCCGCACCTCGTGACCGGCGCGCGACTGGGTGAACGACGCCGCCACGGGCCCGAACGTCCAGCGCAGCTGCCCGGTCGCTCCCAGGCCGGACTCCGAGGCGACCTGCTGGACGGCCGCGTCGAAGGACGGCCGCAACGGGGTCTTGAGGGCTTCCAGGTCCTTGCCGGCCGCCACCTCGCGCGCGTCCTCGTCCAGCACGCGGAAGGTGGGACGCAGGTGGGCCGGGACCTTGGCGAGGTCCCAGGCGTCGCGGGGCACGTGCACCCCGGTCATCGCGCGCAGCTGCCGCGAGAGCGCGTCGAGGAGGTCCTCCTGCCCCGGCGGCGCCACCTCGAGGAAGCGTCGGGCGAAGTCCGGCGCCGGCACGAAGTTGACCCGCAGCTGCTTGGGCAACGAGCGGATCAGCGCGGTGACCAGCTCGTGGCGCAGGCCGGGCACGTTCCAGGTGAACGGCGCCGGCCCGACCGCGTTGAGCGTGGCCAGGGGCACGTCGACGGTCACGCCGTCGTCCTGCGACCCGGGCTCGAAGTGGTAGCTCAGCGAGAAGGTCAGCGGCCCCTCCTGCCAGGCGTCGGGGAAGTCGCGACCGGTCACCTCCCCGGCGGTGTCGTGGACGAGCATGTCGGGGTCGAAGGTCAGCAGGTCGGGGCGACGCCGCCGCTCCTGCTTCCACCAGCCGTCGAAGTGCCCGCCCGAGACCACCTCCGCGGGGATCCGGGCGTCGTAGAAGTCGTGGAGGGTGTCCTCGTCGACGACGATGTCGCGGCGGCGGGCGCGGTTCTCCAGCTCTGCGGCCTCGTCGAGCAGCTGCCGGTTGGTCTCGAAGAACTTGTGCCGCGAGCGCCACTCGTCCTGGACCAGCGCGTGCCGGATGAACAGCTCGCGGGCGTGCACGGGGTCGCGGGTGCCCAGGGCCACCAGCCGGTCGGCGACCAGCGGCACGCCGTACAGCGTGACCCGCTCATGGGCCATCGCCGCCTCCCGCTTGCTCGACCAGTGCGGCTCGCCGAGCTGGCGGGAGACCAGGTCGCCGGCCAGGCGCTCGGCCCACACCGGGTCGATCGCGGCGTTCTGTCGGGCGTAGAGCCGCGAGGTCTCCACCAGCTCGGCCGCCATCACCAGGTCGGGCTGCTTCTTGAACAGCGCCGACCCCGGGAAGATCGAGAACCGGGTGCCGCGGGCGCCGAGGTAGTCGCGCTTCTCGGCGTCGCGCAGCCCGATGTGCGAGAGCAGCCCGGAGAGCAGCGCCTGGTGGACCGCGTCGCCGTCGACCTGGTCCTCGGCGCTCGCGGCGCGGCCGGTGCGCAGCCCGACCTGCTTGGCCACCTGGCGCAGCTGGGACTCGAAGTCCTGCCACTCGCGGATCCGGACGTAGTTGAGGTGCTCCTCGCGGCACAGCCTGCGGAACGCGCTCGAGCCGCGCTCGGCCTGACGGGCCTTCAGGTGCCGCCACAGGTTGAGCCAGGTCAGGAAGTCCGAGCGCGGGTCGCGGAAGCGCGCGTGCAGCTGGTCGGCGTGCGCGCGGTGCTCGACCGGGCGCTCGCGCGGGTCCTGGATCGACAGCGCCGCGGTGATGACCAGCACCTCGCGCAGGCACCCCAGCCGGTCGGCCTCCAGGATCATCCGGCCCAGCCGCGGGTCGATCGGCAGCCGGGCCAGCGACCGTCCCGTCCGGGTCAGCCGAGGCCCCCGCCCCCCGCGGCCACCGCCCGTCGAGTCGCCCCCGGCCGTCGGGACGAGCGCCCCGAGCTCCTCCAGCAGCTGTACGCCGGCCCGCACCGCCCGCGTGTCGGGGGGCTCGACGAACGGGAACCGCTCCACCTGGCCCAGCCCGAGCGAGGTCATCTGGAGGATGACGCTGGCCAGCGAGGTGCGCAGGATCTCGGGCTCGGTGAACTCCGGGCGGCCCTCGAAGTCCTCCTGGCTGTACAGCCGGATCGCCACGCCGGCCTCGACGCGTCCGCAGCGGCCCGAGCGCTGCTGGGCGCTGGCCTGGCTGATCGCCTCGACGGGCAGGCGCTGCACCTTGGTGCGCGTCGACCAGCGGCTGATCCGGGCCAGACCGGTGTCGATGACGCCGGTGATGCCCGGCACGGTCAGCGAGGTCTCGGCGACGTTGGTCGCGAGCACCACGCGGCGCCGGGTGTGCCGCTCGAAGACGCGGTGCTGCTCGGCCCCGGAGAGCCGCGAGTACAGCGGCACCACGTCGAAGCCGCCCCGCACCGCCCGGGGACCCTCCGCCAGGTCGGCGAGCGCGTCGGCGGTGTCGCGGATCTCGCGCTCCCCCGGCAGGAACACCAGCACGTCGCCGGGGGTGTCGCGCACCAGCTCGCTCACGGCGTCGCGGACCGCCTCGGTCTGGTCGCGCTGCACCGGCTCGCCCTCCTCGTCGTCGTACGCCTCCTCCAGCAGCGGGCGGTAGCGGACCTCGACGGGGTAGGTGCGACCCGACACCTCGATGACCGGGGCAGGGGTGCCGTCGGCGGCGGCGAAGTGCCGCGCGAACCGCTCGGGGTCGATGGTCGCCGAGGTGATGACGACCTTGAGGTCGGGCCGTCGCGGCAGCAGCCGCTTGAGGTAGCCCAGGATGAAGTCGATGTTGAGGCTGCGCTCGTGGGCCTCGTCGATGATCAGCGTGTCGTAGCGGTCGAGGTCGCGGTCGTGCTGGAGCTCGGCCAGCAGGATGCCGTCGGTCATCACCTTGACGCGTCCCTGCGCGGACGTCCTGTCGGTGAACCGCACCTGGTAGCCGACCGTCTCGCCCAGCTCGGTGCCGAGCTCCTCGGCGATCCGCTCGGCGACGCTGCGGGCGGCGATCCGGCGGGGCTGGGTGTGGCCGATCAGCCGGCCGCCGGCGGCCCTGCCCTCGCCCCGCCCCAGCAGCATCGCGATCTTGGGCAGCTGGGTGGTCTTGCCCGAGCCGGTCTCCCCGGCGACCACGACGACCTGGTGGTCGCGGATCGCAGCGGCGATGTCGTCGCGTCGGCCCGAGACGGGGAGGTCGGGCGGGAAGTGGAGGTGCACAGCACCACCAGTCTGACGGGCGCGGCCTCCCGGCTCCAACCCGGCGGCCACGCCCGTCGCGGGACCGCCCTAGGTGGTGGGGTCCGAGGAGCCCTCGGTCCCGCCCTCGGGCGGCGTCGGTGCGCCGTCGCCCTCCCGGTCGCCGCGGGGACCGTGGCCGCGGCCGCCGTCCTCGTCGCACGGTCCGGCCCCCTCCTCCCCGGCGCGCGGGTCGGTCCCGGGAGCGGCGCCGGGCCGGCCCGCGGGCCCGTGTCCCGGTGCGCCGTACCCGCCCCGGGCGTCGTCGTCACCGGCGTCGCCGCCGGCCTGGGCGAGCGCGACGCCGCCGGCCGAGCCGAGGATCACCGCGGCGGCACCGACGACGGCCGCGCCGCGCCAGCCCCGGAGCTGCTGCAGGCGCCCCGGCCGCGCCGCCGCTGCGGGTTGCTCGTCGGTGGACGGGGGGACGGGACGCTGGGGCTGGGTGTCGTCGTTCATGCCTGGAACCGTCGCCGGCCGACCTGTCAGGGCACTGTGCCGGGGCTGGCGAGGGCCTGCGGGTCCGCATCGGCGTTCACAGGTGACGCACAGCGTGTCCATGGACTCGCGACGGACAGGCGGCTCACAGTGAACCCATGAAGAACGGTTCCCTCGACCTCACCCGCCCCGACGGCTCGCCGCTGCGGGTGATGGTCGTCGACGACGAGGAGAACATCGCCGAGCTGCTCCGGATGGCGCTGCGCTACGAGGGGTGGGACGTCGAGGTCGCCCTGACCGGATCCCGGGCGGTCGCCACTGCCAAGCGGTTCCGCCCCGACGCGGTGGTGCTCGACATGATGCTGCCGGACTTCGACGGCCTGGAGGTGCTGCGCCGGATGCGCACCGACAGCTCCGACGTACCCGTGCTGTTCCTGACCGCCCGCGACTCCGTGGAGGACCGCGTCGCCGGCCTCACCGCCGGGGGCGACGACTACGTCACCAAGCCGTTCTCGCTGGAGGAGGTGGTGGCCCGGCTCCGAGCGCTGATGCGCCGCGCCGGCGCCCAGCAGGCCCGCAGCGACTCCACGCTCACCGTCGGCGACCTCACCCTGGACGAGGACAGCCACGAGGTGAGCCGCGGCGGCGACGAGGTCACCCTCACCGCGACCGAGTTCGAGCTGCTCCGGTTCCTGATGCGCAACCCGCGCCGGGTGCTCAGCAAGGCCCAGATCCTCGACCGCGTGTGGAACTACGACTTCGGCGGCCAGGCCAACGTGGTCGAGCTCTACATCTCCTACCTGCGCAAGAAGATCGACGCCGGCCGGGCCCCGATGATCCACACCATGCGGGGCGCCGGCTACGTCCTCAAGCCGGTCGAGGCCGCCGCCGCGGACGCCGGCTGAGATGCGTACGCCGCGGACGCTGACCGCCCGCCTCGTCGTCACCGCCGTCGCCCTCGTGGCAGCGGTGTCGCTGCTCATCGCCGCGATCACGACGCTCGCCATCCGCTCCTCGCTGCTGGACCGCCTCGACGACGACGTCCGCTCCTCGGTCCGGATCGGCCAGGGCCCCGGTGGCGGGCGGGGCGACGACGGCGCGCCGCCCGGCCTCGACCCGCGCAACCTCGGCCCCGGCACGCTCGTCTCGGTCATCGACGGCTCCGGCGACGCGTCGGGCACCGACGGCGTCGTGCTGACCCGGGAGTACGGCGGCAAGCGGCAGCTCTCCAGCAGCGCGCTGGAGGCGCTCGCGGACGTCCCCGTCGACGGCGACGTGCACGCCGTCGACCTCCCGGCCGTCGGCCGCTATCGCGTCGCCGCGGTCGCCTCACCCGACGGCTCGACCCTGGTGAGCGGGCTCCCCACTCGGGAGGTCGACGAGACGGTGACCACGCTGGTCGGCTACGAGGCGCTGCTCGTCCTGCTCGGCCTCGGCCTGGCGGCCGGGCTCGGCACCGTCGTGGTGCGTCGGCAGCTGCGGCCCCTCAACGAGGTCGCGGCCACGGCCGACCGGGTCTCGCGGTTGCCGCTGTCCTCGGGCGAGATCGACCTCGACGAGCGGGTCCCCGACCACCTGACCGACCAGCGCACCGAGGTCGGCCGGGTCGGCGCGGCGCTGAACAGCCTGCTCGTGCACGTCGAGGCCTCGCTGGGCGCGCGACACCGCAGCGAGCAGCAGGTGCGGCAGTTCGTCGCCGACGCCTCGCACGAGCTGCGGACCCCGCTGGCCACGATCCACGGGTACGCCGAGCTGTCGCGTCGTACGCCGGACGACCCGGTCGCGCTCTCCGGTGCGCTCACCAAGGTCGAGACCGAGGCCGACCGGATGTCGGCGCTGGTCGAGGACCTGCTGCTGCTGGCCCGGCTGGACTCCGGACGACCGCTCGAGCGGGACGAGGTGGACGTGACCCTGCTGCTCCTCGAGTCGGTCACCGACGCCCGGGTCCTCTCCCCCGCCCACCACTGGCGGCTGGACCTGCCCGACGAGCCGGTGACGGTCCTCGGCGACGTCGACCGGCTGCACCAGGTGGTGCGCAACCTGCTCGGCAACGCCCGCGCCCACACCCCTCCCGGCACGACCGTGACCGTCGCAGCCGCCGCGGCCGGCGACCGGGTCCGGGTCTCGGTGCACGACAACGGGCCCGGGCTGCCGCCGGACCTGGTCCCCCGCGCCTTCGAGCGCTTCACGCGCGGCGACTCCTCGCGCACCCGCTCCTCCGGCGGCGCCGGCCTCGGGCTCTCCCTGGTCGCGGCCATCGCCGAGGCTCACGGCGGCAGCGTCGAGGTCGGCACGCGGCCCGGAAGCACCACCTTCGTGGTCGCGCTCCCCCGCTGACGACCGACGGTCAGGCTCACAGCGCCGCCACAGAGCGGCCACACGACCCTCGCAGACCCGGTCGTCACGGTGGCTCCATGGACACCACGAGCACCCTGTCGAGGTCGGCCCCGCCCGCCCCCGAGGCACCGTCGAGCCCGCCCCACGCCGCGTCGCGCGACATCTCGCACCGGAGCGGCACGGGACCGCTGCTGCGGCGCGCCTGGCGCGGACCCGAGGCCGACCCCGCCTGGGCCCGGCCGGCGCTGCTGGCGCTCCTCGGGACCACCGCGCTGCTCTACCTGTGGGGCCTCGGGGCCAGCGGCTGGGCCAACTCCTTCTACTCCGCCGCCGTCCAGGCCGGGTCGGAGTCCTGGAAGGCCTTCTTCTTCGGCTCCAGCGACGCCGCCAGCTCGATCACGGTCGACAAGACCCCGCTCGCGCTGTGGCCGATGGCGCTCTCCGTGCGGATGTTCGGGCTCTCCAGCTGGAGCATCCTGGTGCCCCAGGCGCTGATGGGGGTGGCCACGGTCGCGCTGCTGCACCGGCTGGTCCGGCGTACGACGGGATCGCCGGCCGCCGGGCTGGTCACCGGCGCCGTGATGGCGCTGACCCCGGTCGCGGTGCTGATGTTCCGCTTCAACAACCCCGACGCGCTGCTGGTGCTGCTGCTGGTCGGCGCCGCCGGCGCCACGTTGCGCGCCGTCGAGGAGACCCGGAGCAGCCCTGGGGGGCACCCGGTGCGCTGGGTCGCGCTCGGCGGAGCGCTGGTGGGGCTGGCCTTCCTCGCCAAGATGCTCCAGGCCTTCCTCGTGCTGCCCGCGCTCGCGCTGGTCTACCTGCTCTTCGCCCGCACCTCGTGGGGCAGACGCGTCGGCCACCTGCTCGTCGCGTTCGGCGCGATGCTGCTCGCCGGTGGGTGGTGGATCGCGGTCGTCGAGATGCTGCCCGCCTCGAGCCGGCCCTACGTCGGTGGCTCTCAGACCAACTCGATCCTCGAGCTCACCCTCGGCTACAACGGCCTCGGTCGGCTCGACGGCGAGGAGGCCGGGTCGGTCGGCGGCGGGGGCGGCTGGGGCTCCACCGGCCTGTTCCGGATGTTCGGCAGCGAGGTCGGCGGCCAGGTGGCCTGGCTGCTGCCCGCAGCCCTCGTCCTGGGGGCGACCGCGGCGTGGTTCGTGCGCCGGCGCCCGCCGGTGCTGGCCTCGCTGGTGCTCTGGGGCACCTGGCTGCTCGTCACCGGCCTGACGTTCAGCTTCATGGCCGGCATCTTCCACGCCTACTACACCGTGGCGCTGGCGCCCGCCATCGCCGTGCTCGTCGGCACCGGCGCCTGGGTGCTGTGGCGCCACCGTTCCTCGCTGCTCGCCGCCGGTGTCCTCTCCGGCACCCTGGCGCTGACCTCGGTGCTGGCGTTCCTGCTGCTGGGCCGGACCGCCGACTTCCTGCCGTGGCTGCGGTGGGCCGTCCTGGTGCTCGGGCTGGTGACAGCGCTGGCGCTGTCAGCGCTGGGCCAGCTGCCCCGGACCCTCGCCCTGGTCGTCGCCTCGGTCGCGCTGGTGGTCGGCCTGTCCGGCCCCGCGGCGTACGCCGTGAGCACCGCCGCCACACCGCACGCCGGGTCGATCCCGAGCGCCGGTCCGACCAGCACGGGCGATCCCGGCGGTCGCCCCGGTGGTGGCGGCCCGGGCGGTGGAGCGGGCGGCGGGATGGGCGGGCTGCTCGACGGGAGCACCTCCTCGGCCGAGATGACCGCGCTGCTGCAGACCGACTCCGACGCCTACACCTGGGCCGCCGCGACCGTGGGAGCCAACAACGCGGCGGGCTACCAGCTGGCCAGCGAGGAGCCGGTGATGGCCATCGGTGGCTTCAACGGCAGCGACCCGAGCCCGACGCTGGCGCAGTTCCAGCAGCTCGTCGCCGACGGGCAGGTCCACTGGTTCATCGCCGGCAGCGGCGGCGGTCCGGGTGGGGACGGCAGCGACACCATCACGACCTGGGTGGGCGAGAACTTCACCGCGCAGACGGTGGACGGCGCCACGGTCTACGACCTCGCGGCCGGCGTCCGGTGAGCGCCCTGCTCGAGCCGGCGCAGGCCCCCCGCGCCGCCGTCGCCCAGCGGACGTCGGCGGTGACGGTCCTCGAGGTGGTGATCCCGGTCCACGACGAGGAGGTGCAGCTCGAGGCGTCGGTCGAGCGGGTGCTGGCGCACCTGCGGACGCTGCCCTGGAGCGCCCGCATCACCGTCGCGGACAACGCCAGCACCGACCGGACCGCGCTGATCGCCCGCCGGCTCGCCCACATCCACCCCGAGGTCGAGGTGATGCACCTGGCCCAGAAGGGCCGGGGTCGGGCGCTGAAGCGGACGTGGCAGGCCTCGTCCAGCGACGTCCTGGTCTACATGGACGTCGACCTCTCCACCGACCTCGCAGCGCTGCTGCCCCTGGTGGCGCCGCTGGTCAGCGGCCACTCCGACCTCGCCATCGGCTCGCGGCTGGCGCGGACGTCGCGGGTGCAGCGCGGGGCGAGGCGCGAGCTGATCTCCCGCGGCTACAACCAGGTCCTGCGGCGGACGCTACGGGCGGGGTTCAGCGACGCCCAGTGCGGGTTCAAGGCGATCCGCCGCGAGGCGGCTCAGGAGCTGCTGCCCCTGGTGCGCGACGACGCGTGGTTCTTCGACACCGAGCTGCTCGTCGTGGCCGAGCGCGCCGGGCTGCGCATCCACGAGGTGCCGGTGGACTGGGTCGACGACCCCGACAGCAGCGTCGACGTGCTGCGCACCGCCCTCGACGACCTGCGCGGGGTCGCCCGCCTGGGCACCGCCCTGCTGCGGGGCACGCTGCCGCTCCACGAGGTCGGCGAGCGGCTCGGCCGCACCAGCGCCGGGGCGGGTCGGGGTCGGCTGGGGCTCCAGCTGGGGATGTTCGTCGCGGTCGGCGTCGCCTCGACCCTGGCGTACGCCCTGCTGTTCCTGCTGCTCCGCACCACGACGTCGCCCTGGTGGGCCAACGCGCTGGCGCTGCTCGTCACGGCGGTGGCCAACACGGCTGCGAACCGGCGGTTCACCTTCGGCGTGCGCGGTCGGCGCGACGTCGTGCGCCTCCAGGTGCAGGGGCTCGTCGTCCTCGCCGTCGGTCTCGCCGTGACCACCGGGGCGCTGCACCTCCTCCACACCGCCACCGACCCCGGTCCCACGACCGAGGTGGTCGTCCTCACCGCCGCCAACCTCGCCGTCACCGTGCTGCGGTTCGTCGCGCTCCGTCGTGGCACCCGCGCACCCGGCTGAGGACGTGGCCGTCCATCGACCGACCTCGGCACGCCTCGCCCGAGCGACGATCAGTTGGGCGGGCCGGCAGGCCCGGCCCGCGCAGCACACCCAGGTCGAGCCGCGAGCTGATCGTCCGACGGGCGGGGAGTCGACCCTCGGGACGGACACCTCGGCACCACCGCAGACCGAGGTGTGGGTCAGGGGCGCAGCGGGGCCAGGATGCCGGGGAGGGATGCGGCGAGGTGGTCGAGGAGCTCGGTGCGGGAGACGCCGCGGTCGTCGCGGACCCACTCGACGACGACCTCCTCCATGAAGGCCGCCCACCCCCGCACCAGCAGCCGTACGCCGGGGGTGTCGGTCAGGCCGAGCTGGGCGGCCTCCTCGGCCACGGCGCCGTCGAAGAGGCGGTCGGTGAGCGCGTTGCGGGACTGCTCGTAGATCTGCTGGAGCTCGACGCTGCCCCCTGCAGCGCCCCGGACCAGCGAGACGTAGCCCTGGTAGTTGGCCGCCACGTAGTCGACGTAGCGCTCCAGCGAGCCGGCCAGCTGCTCGAGCTGGGTGCCGTGGCCGTCGGGGGCGGTGACGGCGAACAGGTCGTCGGCCGCGCGGCGTACGACGGCCACGTGGAACTCCTGCTTGCCGCCGAAGTAGTGGTAGAGCAGGCCGCGCGAGATCCCGGCCTCCTCGGCCAGCACCTCGATCGAGAGGTCCTCCAGCGACCGCGTCCCGAGCAGCCGTACGCCGAGCTCGAGGAGCTGCTCGCGCCGGGCGTCCGGCGACATGCGGACCCGTGGGGACGTCATGTGGCCCATCTTACTGAACTACTTTCAACAGGCTTGTTGACGGGCGTTCAACAGGCTGGGAACGTGGACGCATGAGCCAGCACACCCGCACCACCCCCGAGCACACCCGCGACGACGCCGCGCTCCCCTCCCGGGTCCGCGTCCTGGTCGTCGGCGCCGGATTCGCCGGACTGGGCACCGCGATCAAGCTCGACCAGGACGGGGTCACGGACTTCGTCGTGGTCGACAAGGGCGCAGGAGTCGGCGGCACCTGGCGCGACAACACCTACCCCGGAGCCGCGTGCGACGTGCCGAGCCAGCTCTACAGCTTCAGCTTCGCCCCCAACCCCGGCTGGACCCGCTCGTTCTCCCAGCAGCCGGAGATCCACGCCTACCTCGAGCGCACCGCCCGCGAGGCCGGCGTGCTCGACCGGTTCCGCTTCGGCGTGACCGTCGAGGACGCCACCTGGGACGAGGGCGACCAGGTGTGGCAGGTCGCCACCGACCGCGGCACCGTCACCGCCGACGTGCTGGTCACCGGCTCCGGCGGCCTGTCGGAGCCCCGGCTGCCGGCCATCGAGGGCATCGACTCCTTCGGGGGCCGGATCTTCCACTCCGCCCGCTGGGACCACGACGCCGACCTCACCGGCAAGCGCGTCGCCGTGATCGGCACCGGCGCCTCGGCCATCCAGATCGTGCCCCGGCTCGCCGAGACCGTCGGCCACCTCGACGTCTACCAGCGCACCGCGCCCTGGATCGTGCCCCGCCAGGACCGCGCCTACCCCGCCCTCGAGCGCGCGGCGCTGCGCCACGTGCCCGGCCTGCAGCGGCTCTACCGGCTCGGGGTGTTCCTGGCCCGGGAGACCTACGTGCCGGCCTTCACCGCCGCGCCCGACATCGCCAAGCCCGCCGAGCTGCTCGCCCGCGGCAACATCCGCAAGGGCATCGCCGACCCCGCCCTGCGCGAGCGGGTCACGCCCGACTTCAAGCTCGGCTGCAAGCGGGTGCTGATCTCCAACGAGTACTACCCCGCTCTGGACCGCGAGCACGTCGACCTGGTCACCGACCCGATCGCCCGGGTCACCCCGACCGGCATCGTCACCGCCGACGGCACCGAGCGCGAGATCGACGTGCTGGTCGTGGCCACCGGCTTCCACACCACCGACCAGCCGATCGCGCACCACATCAGGGGCCGCGACGGCCGCACCCTGGCCGAGGTGTGGCGCGAGCACGGCATGACGGCGTACAAGGGCACCACGATCGCCGGCTTCCCCAACCTGTTCCAGATCGTCGGCCCCAACACCGGCCTGGGCCACTCCTCGATGGTCTTCGTGATCGAGAGCCAGATCCGCTACATCCGCGCCGCGCTGGCGCACCTCGAGGAGCACGGCGTGGCCACCGTCGAACCGCGCCCCGAGGCCCAGCGCCGCTGGAACGAGCGCCTCCAGCGCCGCATGCAGCACACCGTGTGGCACCAGGGCGGATGCTCGAGCTGGTACCTCGACGAGCACGGCCGCAACACCACGCTCTGGCCCCGCAGCCTGTTCACGCTGCGCCGCCAGCTCGCCGGCTTCGACCCCGCGGCGTACGTCGCGACCCCCCAGCAGCGCACCACCGACACCGAGGAGAACGCAGCATGAGCTCACGACTGGACCGCCTGCAGGGCAAGGTCGTCGTCGTCACCGGCGCCGGCTCCGGCATGGGACGCGAGGTGGCGCTGCTCGCGGCGCGCCACGGCGCCCGCGTCGCGGTCAGCGACGTCAACGAGCAGGGCCTGGCCGAGACCGTGGACCTGCTGAAGGACGCCGGTGCCGTCGAGGTGCGCAGCGACCGGGTGGACGTCGCGGCCCGTCAGGAGGTCGTCGACTGGGCCGCCGCCGTCGCCGCCCAGTTCGGCGCGGTCGACGTGGTCGTCAACAACGCGGGCGTCAGCTACGCGGGTGACTTCGAGGAGATGCCCTACGAGGACTTCGACTGGATCGTCGGCATCAACTTCATGGGCGTCGTCCACGGCACCAAGGAGTTCCTGCCCCACCTGATCGCCTCCGGCGACGGCCACCTGGTCAACATCTCCAGCCTGTTCGGCCTGATCAGCATTCCCGGCCAGAGCGCCTACAACGCCACCAAGTTCGCGGTGCGCGGCTTCACCGAGGCGGTGCGCGAGGAGATGATCGTCAACCGCCACCCGGTCAAGGTCACCTGCGTGCACCCCGGCGGCATCAAGACCGGCATCGCCCGCAACGGCCGCAAGGTCGCCGGCACCGACGTGCAGGCCACCGACGACTTCTTCGACCAGAAGCTGGCCAAGATGACCGCCGACAAGGCGGCCCGGATCATCCTCGAGGGCGCCCTGGCCGGCAAGCCGCGGCAGCTGGTGGGCCTCGACGCCCACGCGCTGCACCAGTTCGGCCGCATCGCCGGCGCCCGCTACCAGGACGTGGTGGCCCGCGTCGCCGGCCGGATGAACCCCGGCAAGAAGATCGTCTGAGGCGGCACGGGGGGCGGGCCACGGGTCGTATCCTCGCGCGCATGCCCCCCGCACCCGACCCCGCCCGCCCGGCCCCGGCCGTGCGGGTGGAGTGCCGCAAGTGGCCGGACTCCCCGCACTGGGAGTTCGACGCCGTGCGCCTGGGACAGGACGCCCACGGCACCTGGGTGGGCATCACCGAGGGCACGCTGCTGGCGAGCCCGACCCGGGCGTTCCACGCCGCCGCCGACCACGTGACGCTGGTGCCCCACGACGCGTGGTGGCTGGCGACCTTCTACGGCGAGGACGTACGCCGGCCCTTCGACGTCTACGTCGACATCGCCACCCCGGCCACCTGGCACGACGCGCACCTGGTGCGGGCCGTGGACCTCGACCTCGACGTCATCCGGGGCACCACGGGCCGGGTCTGGGTCGACGACGAGGACGAGTTCGCCGCCCACCGGGTCGAGCTGGACTACCCCGACGAGGTCGTGGAGGCAGCGGTGCGCAGCTGCCAGGAGGTGCTCGCGGCGGTCACCGACCGCACCGGCGCCTTCGACGGCACCCACCGCGGCTGGCTCGACCGGCTGCGCCGGGCGCCGGGCTGAGGCACCCGCGTGGAACGATGAGCCCGTGCCCATCGACTTCCACGACTCCCCCACCCCCAGCCTCGGGGTGGAGTGGGAGTTCGGCCTGGTCGACCGCCACACCCGTGACCTCGTCAACGCCGCCTCGCAGCTCTTCGACCTGGTCCACGAGCGCCACGGCGAGCAGCCCCGGATCCACCGCGAGCTGCTGCGCAACACCGTCGAGCTGACCACCGGCATCTGCCGGACCACCGGCGAGGCCGTCGACCAGCTCGCCGAGCTGATCGACCTGGTCCGCCCGCTCGCGGCCGAGCTCGGCGTCGACCTCTACTCCGCCGGCACCCACCCCTTCGCGGAGTGGTCGCGCCAGCAGCTGACGGCCGGCCAGCGCTACGAGGAGCTGATCGCGCGCACCCAGTGGTGGGGCCGGCAGATGCTGATCTGGGGCGTGCACGTCCACGTCGGCGTCACGCGCGACCACGCCATGCCGGTCGTCTCCGCGCTGCTGAAGTGGTACCCCCACCTCCAGGCCCTCTCGGCCTCCTCCCCCATCTGGGCCGGCACCGACACCGGCTACGCCAGCAACCGGGCGATGATGTTCCAGCAGCTCCCCACCGCCGGCCTGCCGTTCGCCTTCGAGGACTGGGCCGGGTTCGAGCGGTACGCCGACGACCTGCTCACCACCGGCGTCATCGAGCACATCGACGAGATCCGCTGGGACGTCCGACCGGCCCCCAGGCTCGGCACCGTCGAGGTCCGGATCTGCGACGGCGTCTCGACGCTGCGCGAGATGCGTGCCCTGGTCGCCCTCACGCACTGCCTCGTGGTCCACCTGGTCGACCGGCTCGAGCGTGGCGAGACGCTGCCGACGCTGCCGCCGTGGCACGTGCAGGAGAACAAGTGGCGGGCGGCGCGCTACGGCCTGGACGCCTGGATCATCCTCGACGACACCTCCGCGGAGCGGCTGCTGCGCGACGACCTCGCCGACCTGCTCGTCGAGCTGGCCCCCGTCGCGGAGCGGCTCGGGTGCGTCGAGGAGCTGGCCTCGGTCGCCGACATCCCGCAGCAGGGCGCGTCGTACCAGCGCCAGCGCCGCGTCGCCGAGCGCACCGGCGGCGACCTGGTCTCGGTCGTCGAGTCCGTCGTCGACGAGCTCTAGCACTCAGTCGGGCAGCCGCGGGATCTGGTTGGTCGCCACGACCGGGTCCATGCCGCTGACGGCCAGCAGGTCGGCCACGATCGAGCGGACCTGGGCCAGCACCACCTCCGCCGACAGGTCGTGCACCCGCTCGGCGCGCGAGCTCTCCCGGCCCAGGGCGATCAGCCGGGCCCGCACCGACCCCGGCAACCGGCCGGCCGCGAGCTCCTCGGCCACGGCGTCGCTGCAGGCCGCGAGCTCGCGCAGCAGGGCGGCGTACGACGCGGGCACGGGCTCCTCGCGCATCCCGGCCACCGCCACCCGGCGCACCAGGACCCGGGTGTTGCGCAGCGCGAAGTCGAGCGGCTCGACCAGCTCCGCCATCGCCCGTACGCCGCCGCGGTGCCGCAGCCGGAAGGGCGAGGACGCCACCACCGAGAGCCCCTCGGCCGCCGCGGCCCGCAGCTCCTCGACGAGCCCGTCGGTGGCGCGGGCGTCGCGCAGCACCTGCATCGACCGCTCGGCGTCGCCGTCGAGGACGCCCTCGGCCGCGGCGCGCAGCAGCGCGGAGATCTTGCGCACCACGACCGCCGCCTGCTCCCGGGGCCGCCGCAGCGGCGCGCGCGGCACCACGGCCGCGGCGACCAGGGCGACCGCGCCGCCCACGAGCGCGTCGGTCCAGCGCAGCAGCGAGGCCCCCGGCGCCGGTGCCAGCGTGGCCACGATGATCGCCTGCACCGCCGCCTGGGTGACCAGCAGCGTGCCGGCGTCGAGCAGCAGCGCCGCGGTCATCGCGATCGCGACGAGCAGCATGATCTGGAGCGGCCCGTTGCCGAGCGTGTAGGTGATGAGGTCACCGAGCAGCACGCCGACGGCGACGCCGACGGTGACCTCCGCGACCCGGCGCAGCCGCTGCCCGTAGCTGGTGCCCAGGCTCACCACCGCGGCCACGGGCGCGAAGAAGGGGGCCGGGTGGCCCAGGACGTCGCGGGCCACGAACCACGCCACCCCGGCCGCGACGGCGCACTGCGCCACCTGCCACGACTTGGTCCGGAGCCGGGCGCGACGCTGCCGCATGCTGAGCCGGCCCGCGGCCAGCGCGGAGCCCATCATCGGTGACGCGACGACGCGTCGTCGGGGCTGCGGGTCCACCGCCCGAACCTATCGCCGGGACCGGGCGCGCGGGCCGGGCCGTCTCGGGGGCCGCCTCGGGGTCGCGGGCGCGACGGGTCAGGCCATCACGCCGAGCGGGGCGTAGGACAGGCCGGGGAAGACCTCGCCGAGGGAGGCCTGCGGGAACCGCCGGCTCACGACCTCGCCCAGCACGTTGCGGTAGTCGGTGGTGACCTGGAGGTCGCCGGCGACGAGCTTGCCGTCGGAGAGCCCGGGCCAGCGGCCGTAGTACTTCCCGCCCTTCACGCCGGCCCCGGCGAGCAGCATCATGTTGCCCCAGCCGTGGTCGAGGCCGCGGTTGCCGTTCTGGGCCACGCGGCGGCCGAACTCCGAGATGGTGGCCAGGGTGACCCGGTCGCCCACGGTGCCGAGGTCGGTGAAGAAGGCGGCCACGGCGGCGGCGAACGCGCCGATCATGCCCTGCATCTGGCCGCTGCCCTGGTTGCCGTAGTCGGCGTGCATGTCCCAGGAGCCGAAGTCGATGCTGATCACCGACGTGCCGACGTCGCGCTTGATCAGGTTGGCGGCGTCGCGCAGCGCCTCGGACAGCTCGGTCCCGGGCCAGGCGGTGGGGTACGCCGCGCCGTTGGCGGGCTTGTACGACGAGGTCATCCTGGTCGCCAGCCCCTGGCTGATGGACAGCGCGTCGGCGGCGGCCTGGCTCAGCGGTCCGGCGGTCCCGTCCCAGACGGCCCGCTGGCCGGCGTACCGCTTGGACCGGCGGGCGCCGGTGGCGCCCGGCAGCGTCAGCGTCTTGAAGCCGTCGGTGGCCATCGTGGGCGCGGGGCCGGCGAACATCGTCGGGCTCAACGGCGAGGTCAGGTGGACGGCCTCGGCGGGGCCGACGATGCCCTGCTGGCCGATCATCCGGTTGACCCAGCCGCGGCGCACCGACGAGCGGGGGTCGGAGTCCTCGACGAGCTCGATGGCCTTGAAGTGCGAGCGGTTGGGCACCTCGAGGCCCACGGCGTGCACCGCGGCCAGCCGTCCGGACTGCCACATCGGCAGCAGCGGGGCCATCCGGGGGTGCAGGCCGAACATGGCGTCGCCGGCCAGGACCGAGGTCGGCGAGACCGCGATGCTGGGGCGGGCGCGGTAGTAGCCGGGGTCGCCGTGGGGCACCACGACGCCGAGGCCGTCGATGCCGCCGCGGAAGCTGACCACGACCAGGACGTTGCCGCCCGGGGTCGCCCCGTGCGCGGCCTCCACGAAGGTGTCGCCGAAGACCGAGGTGGTCACCAGCGCACCGGTGCCGACGGCCATGCCCTGGAGGAACCCGCGCCGGCTCGCCCGGGCGGCGCGGTCGAACTCCTCGCACCCGGCGTGGGCGGGTGTCGCGGCGGTGGCGGTGGGGTGCATGGGGGTCTCCGGGGGCGGGTCGGGTCGCGGTGTCAGCGGGTCAGGTGCTCGGGCGAGTCCAGGAGGACCGAGGCGACGTGCGGGAACTGCCACGACGCGACGGCGTGGGTGCGCGTGATGCGCGTGGTCGGCGTGCAGCCGGTGGCCAGGCACGCCGCCTTGAGCATCCGCGCCGTCGAGCCGCGGCCCAGCAGGCTGCGGCTGAGGTGGTCGACGTACTGCGCGAAGGTGAGGCGCGAGGCCGGCACCCGCGACCGCGCCGACGGGTAGGTCGCGTCGATCTTGGGGTAGTAGCCGCCCGCGAGGTTCCAGTGCGTGCGGTAGGAGCGCAGCATCCGCACCCCCGAGCTCCACTCCGGGTTGGTCTCCGGCGCGCCGTCGGGGCGGGGCCAGCTGTAGAGCTTCAGGCCCTGGTGGAAGTAGTTGAGGTGCATCGGGAAGGATCCGGCGCCGTGCCCGCGGGTGGGCTTGCGGGCGACCACGCCCAGCGAGCGGACCGTCGCCACCAGGTCGTCGACCGGGGTCGAGACCTTCTGCCCGGCCGAGGCCCGGAACTCCGGGTGCGCCACCAGCGCCAGCAGCGTCGCGCGGATGTCGGTGCCGCTGCTGGTGAAGACCTCGGTGAGGTGGGCGACCAGCCCGGCCGAGGGGGTGTCGCTGACGAAGCGCACCGCGAGCCGGCGGGCGACGTTGGCGGCGGTGGCGGGGTGGCGGGCCAGGTGGCGCAGGTAGGCCTCGCAGGCGGCGCGGCCGTCGGTGGAGGCGTTGGGGTGGGTGAAGTCGAGGACCTGCACTGCCCCGGTGGTGTGCGCCGCGGTGCTGTAGTAGCCCTCGTAGCTGCCGCCCCAGTCGACGGTGTGCCCCGAGAGCAGCCGGGCCGAGTCCTTGACCATGTCCTCGGTGTAGCCCGCCCCGGCACCGACGGTGTGGAGCTCGAGCAGCTCGCGGCCCTGGTTCTCGTTGGGGGCGCCGCGGACCGAGCGGAAGTTGTCGAGGTAGAGCAGCATCGCCGGGTGCGTGGCCGCGGCCACGAGCAGGTCCTCGAACCGGCCGAGCGCGTGCCGGCGCAGCGTCAGGTGGTAGTCGTGGTGGTGGACGTAGACCTTCTCGTCGGCGGTCGAGACGTGGAGGTGGTTGCTCCAGAAGTCGACCATCGTCTCCAGCACCGGTCGCGCGGTGTACATCCGCCGCAGCGTGCTCCAGTTGGCGAGGTCCAGGCCGTACTGCCAGTTGCGGTAGGTGTCGGCGTTGTGGCTGGCGGCCTTCTGGGCCGGGGTGCGCCTCAGCGCGGCGAACCACGAGTCCACCTGCTGCGTCATCGCGTTCTCGGGCACCGAGTCCGGCTCGAGCTGGCGCTGCAGCCAGGTGTCGATGCCGCCCGCGGCCCGGACGGCGTCGAGGCCGGCCCGCGACCAGCCGCAGCCGAGCCGCTTCAGGACGTGCAGCTCGTACGCCGAGGCCACGGGGGTGGCCTTCCACGACGACGGGGCGTACGACACCGAGCACCTCCTGGAGGGATATCAAGTCCGATGTGTCCGATTTTGCGCGCATACCGCCACCTCCGCAGCCGTTTGCCGGAACACCTGGTTACCGGTCGGTTGTGCCGGACGTCACGACAGGCGAGGATCGGCCCACCCCAAGAGAGGCACTACCTGTGGTTGTCCCGATCGACCCGACCTCGGCGGCGTTCCTGTTCGCCGAGAACCGACAGATGCCGATGCACGTCGGTGGCCTGCAGCTCTTCGAGCGCCCCGAGGGCGCACCCGAGGACTACGCCCGCCAGATCTACGAGTCGATGAGCGAGGCCGGGGACATCGCGCCGCTGTTCCTGCGGCGACCGACGCGGGGCATCACCACCGCCGGGCAGTGGGTCTGGACCGAGGACGACGACTTCGACCTCGAGTACCACTTCCGGCACAGTGCCCTGCCCGAGCCGGGCCGGGTCCGCGAGCTGCTCGAGCTGTGCTCCCGGCTGCACAGCACCCGGCTGGCCCGCGAGCGCCCGCTGTGGGAGGCGCACCTCATCGAGGGCCTCGACGACGGCCGGGTGGCGCTCTACACCAAGCTCCACCACTCGCTGGTCGACGGCGTCTCGGCGATGCGGCTGCTCCAGAGCGTGATGTCGACCGACCCCGACGAGCGCGGCATGGCCCCGATGTGGGCGGCGCGGCCCAGGGCGCGCACGCGCAAGGCCCGCGAGGAGGCCGAGCGCAGCATCGCCGGCGTCCCGGTCGAGGCGTTCCGCACCGCGCTGGGCATCACCGCCGACGCGGCCGGCCTGCCCGGCGCCCTGGTCAAGACGCTGCTGCACGGCGTCCGCAACGAGACCTCGGCGCTCTCGCTCTACGCCCCGCGCACGATGTTCAACACCACGATCACCGGCTCGCGGCGCTTCGCCGCCCAGAGCTGGCCGCTGGAGCGGCTGCGGGCGGTCGGCAAGGCCAGCGGCACCACGCTCAACGACGTCGTGCTCGCGATGTGCTCGGGCGCCATCCGCAGCTACCTGGTCGAGCGCGAGGCGCTGCCCGACACCGGGCTCGTCGCGATGGTCCCGGTCGGGCTCAACGCCAAGAAGTCCGGCGAGGCCTCGGGCGACGGCGGCAACGCGGTGGGGGCCGTGATGGTCAAGCTCGGCACCGAGCTGCCCGACGCCGCGGACCGACTGTCCTCGATCCACGCCTCGATGGTGACCGGCAAGCAGGCGCTCAGCTCGATGACGCCGCTCCAGATCACCGCGATGACGGCGCTGGGCATGGCGCCGTCCATCGTGATCCCGACGCTGCGCCTCCACGGGCTGCTGCGCCCGCCGTTCAACCTCATCATCAGCAACGTGCCGGGCCCCAAGAAGGTGCAGTACCTCAACGGCGCCCGGATGGTCGGCACCTACCCGCTGTCCATCCCGATCAATGGCATGGCGCTCAACATCACCTGCAACAGCTACGTCGACGACATGTGCTTCGGCCTCACCGGCTGCCGGCGCAGCGTCCCCTCGCTGCAGCGGCTGCTGACCCACCTCGACGACGAGCTGGCCGCGCTGGAGAAGGCGGTCGGCGTGGCCTGAACGTCAACCTCGCCGGTCGAGCCGCCCTTCGCCGGTCGAGCCGCCTCGTCGGTCGAGCCTGTCGAGACCCGACCCTCGCCGGTCGAGCCGCCTTCGCCGGTCGAGCCTGTCGAGACCCCGCTCAGGCGGCGGAGGCCACCACGTCGCCGCTCGCGGCGCCACGGTCGCGCTCCACGACGAGCGCCGGCACCCCGAGCAGGGCGAGCTCCTGGGTCTCGACGTGGTCGCTGACCTCGCGGAGCACCGCGGAGAGCGGCAGGTCGAGCGCCTCGCACAGGGCGGCCAGCAGCTCCGAGGACGCCTCCTTCTGACCGCGCTCGATCTCGGAGATGTAGCCCAGGCTCACCCGGGCCAGGGCCGACAGGTCGCGCAGCGTCATCGACTGGCGCATCCGCTCGGCGCGCAGCACGGCACCCAGCGACGCGCGGAACAGCAACGTGCCCTGACCCATGTGGGGACTCCCTTCGGCTGTGCGGCACAACGCTACCGGGCGCCCCCTGCTTCCCGTGGGACGGTTCGTCGATCCGTCGGCGTCGGTGTCGGTGTCGTCGGCGTGGCTACGCCGACGGCTCGTCGTCGAGGCCCTGCTCGATGGCGTAGCGCACCAGCTGCACCCGGTTGTGAAGCTGCAGCTTGCGCAACGTGTTCTGCACGTGGTTCTGCACGGTCCGGTGCGAGAGCACCAGACGCTCCGCGATCTGCTTGTACGACAGCCCCTTGGCCACCAGCCGCAGCACCTCGGTCTCGCGGTCGGTCAGCCGCGGGGCGTCGGCGTCGGCCGCGGGGGTGTCGGAGAGCCGGCGGTACTCCCCCAGCACCAGACCGGCGAGGCCGGGGGTGAACACCGTGTCGCCGAGCGCCACCCGGCGTACGGCGTCGAGGAGCTCGGTGCGCGAGGCCGACTTGACGAGGTAGCCGGTGGCCCCGGCCTTGACGGCGTCGAGCACGTCCTGCTGCTCACCGCTGGCCGAGAGGATCAGGACGCGCACCGTGGGGTCCAGGGCGACCACGCGGGCGGTCACCTCGACCCCGCGCGGCTCGGGGATCTGCAGGTCGAGGACCAGCACCTGGGGCCGCGCCGCGGGGAACCGGGCGAGCGCCTCGCGGCCGTCCGCGGCGGTCGCGACCACGCGCATCCCGCTCTCGGTCAGGTCCCGCGCGACGCCCTCGCGCCACATCGGGTGGTCGTCGACGACCATCACCCGCAACGCCCCGGCCGCGCCGGGCTGCCCGATCTCCCCCTGGCTCACGCGCGTGACCCTAGCGGCCCGGGGGCCGGGCGTAGCGTCCTCGACGGTGCTCCAGCGGCTCGAGGTCCTCGTGCAGCACGACGTCGACCACCCGCGCGTCGACGAGGAGGGACCAGCCGACCTCGCGCACCTCCTCGACCTCGACGAGCGCGTGGCTGGTGTCCGGGAGCAGCACCGGGCCGTGCCCGCCCTGCTCCCAGGTGGCGGCGCGGAACGCCCCGCCCGGCGCGGGCAGCAGGCCCGCGAACGCCTCGGCGAGGTCGCGGTGGCGCCACTGCAGCAGGTGCACGACCGCCCGCCCGGTGTCGTCGAGCACGTCGCGCAGGTCGGAGTCGGGGTCGAGCAGCCCGAGCACGTGGCCGGGCTCGCCGCGGCCGACCATGACCGAGGAGACGGTCAGGCCGGCGTGGGTGCCGTCGAGGTCACCGGCGGTCCAGAGCGTCACCGCCCCGCCGAGGCGGCCGCGCAGCCGGCGTACGGGATCGGGGTCGGGGTCGGCGAAGGGGTGCTCGGTGTGGATGGTCACGCGGGGTCCCGCCGTCCGGGCAGCCGGGGGACGCTGAGCTCCCACTCGGTGCCCTCCGGGCCGGAGCGCACCGTCGCCTCGCCGCCGAGGTCGTGCAGCCGGCCCACGACGGACTGGTGCACGCCGAGGCGCCCCTGCGCCGCGGACTCCTCCAGCCGGCCCGGGGGGATGCCGGGGCCCTCGTCGCGCACCGACACCACCCAGGCGTCGGGCAGCTCCTCGAGCAGCACCCACGCCGGGGCGTCGCGGCCGACGTGGTGGCGGACGTTGCTCAGGCACGACTCGACGGCCGAGAGCAGCTCGCCGGCGGTCTCGGCCGGCACCACGGCGGGCGTGCCGGGGACGACCACCTGCACCTGCGCGCTCTGCAGGTCGGCCAGCAGCCGGGCCAGGTCGCGCTCGCCCAGCGGTCCGACGAGGTCGCGCGACCCCGTCTGCACCAGGCCGCGCAGCCGCACCTCCTGCTCACCGGCCAGCCGGCCCAGCTCGGCGCCGTCCGGGCCGAGCTCGGGGCCCCGGCGCTGCACCAGCGCGAGCACCTGCAGGACGCCGTCGTGGACCACCCGTGCGAGGCGCTGCCGCTCCCCCGCGGCGGCCGCCGCCCGCTCGGCGCGGTCGCGCTGGGCGGCGGTCTGCTGGAGCAGCACCGACAGGAAGCCGACCACCGCTCCCCCCACCAGGAGCAGGAAGATGTTGCCGTAGTTGGCCTGGGTGAAGTCGTCGCGGATGCTCACGTCGGCGAGGCTCACCGCCACCGCGGCCGCGAGACCGCCCGGCGCGCGCCAGACCACCGCCCAGGCGAGCACCACGCCCATCACCCAGAAGCCGGGCAGCGTGGCGGTCGACCCGTCGCCCTTGACGTACGGCGTCAGCGCGATCGCGGCCAGCCCCACCGCCAGGTCGGCCAGCAGCAGCGGCGCCCGGCGCCACGAGCGTCGCCCGTAGGCCCAGACCGCGAACGCGGTCCACCCCGCCAGCACCGCGACCACCACCCAGCCCACCCGCGGGTGGTCGTAGGTCCCGGAGCGGAGCACGTAGAGCGCGAGCGCATTGGCGAGGACCACGAACCGCAGCACGCCCAGGGCGCGCAGCAGGGTGTCCTGCACCGGCCCGTGCTCGTCGGGCCGCTCCGCGGGACCGGGCTCGCCCTCGCGGGCGACGCCCGCGTTGCCGACCACCCTCAGGAGGCTCTCGCGCCGGGCTCCTGCCGGCTGCCGGGGAGCGGGGTCATCTCCTCGGCCCCCGCCGCGGCCTCGGCGGCCTCGGCGGCCTCGCGCTTCGAGGCGCGCTCCGCGCGGGAGGCCTCCTTGGCGACGGCGGCGTAGGTGTCGACGTACTCCTGGCCGGAGAGCCGCATGATCTCGTACATGATCTCGTCGGTGATCGACCGCAGGATGTAGCGGTCGTTCTCCATGCCCTCGTAGCGGCTGAAGTCCAGCGGCCGGCCGTAGCGCACGTGCGGGCGGGTGAACTGCCCGAACTTCTTGCCGGGCGGGGCGACCACGTCGGTGCCGACCACGGCGACCGGGACGACGGGCACGCCGGTCTCGAGCGCCAGCCGGGCCACGCCGGTCTTGCCACGGTAGAGCTTGCCGTCGTGCGAGCGGGTGCCCTCGGGGTAGATGCCGAACAGCTCGCCCGAGGCCAGCACCCGCTTGGCGGTGGTCAGCGCGCCCTCGGCGGCGCTGGCGCCCGAGCGGTCGATCGGGACCTGACCGGCGCCGGAGAAGAACTTCTTCTGCAGCCAGCCCTTGACGCCCGGGGAGTTGAAGTACTCCGCCTTGGCCACGAAGGTGACCTTGCGGGAGATCGTCAGCGGCATGAACAGCCAGTCGGCGTACGACAGGTGGTTGCTCGCGAGGATCGCGGGTCCGGTCTCGGGGACGTTCTCGTGGCCCATGACCCGGGGTCGGAACACGACCCGGAGCACCGGGCCGAGGGCGATGTACCTCAGGAACCAGTAGAACAACGCCGACCTCCCTGTCTGACGTTCGAACACTAGGGCATCGGTGGCCTGCTGGCCGAACCGTCACCCAGGGTCCGCAACCTGGTCCACCCGGGGAGCGCGTGACACGATGGGCCCACACCCCGGGGTCGTCCCGGCACCTGCGGAGGTAGACACGTGAGCGAGCGCACCGGCGTCCCGGGAGGGCCGTCGTGACCCCCTCCGACGGCGACGACGAGCGGGCCCCGGAGACCGGGGCGGACGCCGGGGCCGGGCCGGCGCCGGAGTCCCCCGACGCTGCCGCCGCCCGCGAGGCCGCGGCGTGGCAGGCGATCGTCGACCACTACGGCGACCACCCCGCGTTCGAGCACCCGGTCGCTCCCGAGGAGCCGCCGGCCGTCGAGACGCCCCGGCCGGGCGCCCGTCGCCTCGACCTCGACGAGGCCCCCGGCGCGGTGGTCGACCGGTCCGGCGACCACACGCAGGACCGTGCGCAGGACCCCGTCGCCGACGACCCGGAGGACCACTACGTCCCCCCGCCGCCGCCCCGGGTGCCGCTGGCGTCCCCGCCCCGGCTGCTGGCGTGGATCGGCCTGTTCGGGGTCCCGATGCTCACCCTGGTCGCCATCGTCGCGGGGGCCTCGATCCCGCAGTGGCTGAGCGTGCTATTCATGGCCTGGTTCGTCGGCGGGTTCGGCTTCCTGGTCGCCTCGATGCGGCCCGGTCCCCGCGACGGCCACGACGACGGCGCGGTGCTGTAGGCGCAGCGCCGTCGGGTCCCAGCCGCGGCACGCCGCGGTCCCCCGAGAGCGAGGAGCAACGCCCGTGTCGCAGCGGTCCCACCAGGAGAGCGTCGAGATCACCGGCCACCTCATCGACTCCGGCGCGCTCTCGCGGGTGCTCAACGACGTCGCGGAGTACGGCGGCGACTACGTGGTGCTCCAGTTCGACATCGGCCACGGGACCGGCGACCCGTCGTACGCCCGGATCGAGGTGTCGGCCGGCGACGAGGGGACGCTCCAGCGGATCCTGATGCGGCTGCAGACCCACGGCGTCAACCAGGTCGAGCCCGGCGAGGCCGAGGTCGTCGCCGCCGAGCAGGACGGCGTCTTCCCCGACGGCTTCTACTCCAGCACCAACCTCGAGACGCAGGTCCGCCTCGGCGGCCGCTGGTGGTCGGTGGAGAACCCCGAGATGGACTGCGGGCTGGTCGTCGACGGCCAGGGCGGGGACGAGGCCTCGGGCACCGCGGCCGTGGTCCGGACCGTCCCGATGGCCGACGTCCGGGCCGGGATGCAGGTGGTCTGCGGCGCCGCGGGCGTCCGGGTCACGGTGCCGTCCTCGCAGCGCAGCGAGGGCTCGTTCGGCTTCATGGAGTCCGAGGTCTCCAGCGAGAAGCCGCAGGCCGTGCTGGTGCGCCAGGTCGCCGAGGGCATGCGCGAGGCCAAGGCCGCCGGCACCAAGGTGCTGTGGGTGGGCGGCCCCGGGGTCGTCCACACCGGCGCGGCGCCGGCGATGGTGGCGCTGGTCGAGGCGGGGTACGTCGACGTGCTGTTCGCCGGCAACGCGCTGGCCACCCACGACATCGAGTCCGCGCTGTACGGCACCTCGCTGGGCATCGACCTCGCCCGCGGCCAGGGCGTCGAGCACGGCCACGAGCACCACATCCGGGCCATCAACACGATCCGCAAGGCCGGCTCCATCCGGGCCGCGGTCGAGCAGGGCGTGCTGACCAGCGGGGTGATGCACGCGCTGGTCACCCACGGCAAGGAGTTCGTGCTGGTCGGGTCGGTCCGCGACGACGGCCCGCTGCCCGACGTCCACACCGACGTCATCGACGGCCAGCGCGCGATGCGGGCCCAGCTCGACGGCGCCGGGTTCTGCCTGATGGTCGCGACCATGCTGCACTCGGTCGCGACCGGCAACCTGCTCCCGGCCTCGGTCCCGCTGGTGTGCGTCGACATCAACCCGGCCACCGTCACCAAGCTCGCCGACCGCGGCTCCTCGCAGGCCCGCGGCATCGTCACCGACGTGGGGCTGTTCCTCGAGCAGCTCGCGATGGAGCTCGCCCCGGGCTACGAGCGCCCGCGCGCCGAGGCCCAGCGGGCCCACCCCTAGGCCCCTCGCGGCGCCGCGGGTCCCGCGCCGCTCAGAGCATGTCGCGGGCGAGGTCGGCCACGCCGACCACCCCGGCGAGCGGGCCGAGCCGGGCGCCGACCAGGTCGGGCAGGTCCCGGTAGCCGGCCCCCACGAGGCTCTCGGCGAGCGCCCGGCGGGCCGGGCCGAGCAGCAGCTCGCCGGCCGCCGACACCCCTCCCCCGACCACGACCAGCTCGGGGTCGACCGCGGCCGCGACGTTGGCGGCTCCGATGCCGAGCCACCGCCCCACCTCGTCGTACGCCGCGACGGCCGCCGGGTCGCCGGACTGGGCCGCCTCGGTGAGCAGCGGGCCGGACAGCCGCGAGCCGGCCGCGGCGGCGGCGCGACCCAGGGCCCGACCCGAGCAGTACTGCTCCCAGCAGCCCCGGCCGCCGCACTCGCAGGCCAGGCCGTCGGGGACCACCTGCATGTGCCCGAGCTCGCCTGCCATGCCGTTGCGACCGCGGTGCAGCGCGCCCCCGAGCAGCAGCGCCCCGCCGATGCCGGTCCCGAGGGTGATCATCACGACGTGCTCGGCGTCGCCGGCGGCACCGAAGCGCACCTCGGCCCACAGCGCCGCGTTGGCGTCGTTGTCGACGTGGACCTCGCCCACCACGCGGTGTCCCAGCCGTGCGGTGAGCCGGTCGGCCAGCGGCTCGTCGCGCCAGGGCAGGTGCGGGGCGAAGCGCACCCGCTCCCCCACCGCGTCGACGAACCCGGCAGCGGCGACGCCGACCGTGCAGCGGCCGTGCTCCCGGGTCAGCGCCCCGATGACCGAGACCAGCGCGTCCTCGACCTCCTCGGCCGTGGCGTCGTCGATGCCCGAGCCCTTCCCGGGCGTCGCGGTCGTCTCGGTGTCGACCACCCGGCCGGCCTCGTCGACCACGGCCGCCAGGACCTTGGTGCCGCCGATGTCGACCCCGATCGAGGGGACGCCGGCGGCCGCGGTGGGCATCAGCGGCGGCGTGCGAGGTCGGCGACCCCGACGATCCCGCCGGCGTTGCCGAGACGGGCCCCCCGCACCTCGGCGAGCGGACGGTGCCCGCGGCCGGTGACGTGGCGGGCGAAGCTGTCACGGATCGGCTCGAGCAGCAGGTCGCCCGCCTCGCTGACCCCGCCCCCGATGACGACGACGTTGGGGTCCAGGACGGCGGTCAGGCTGGCCACGCCCCGGCCGATCCAGTCGCCCAGCTCGGCGAGGCGGGCGAGCGCGAACGCGTCGCCCTCGGCCGCCGCGGTCGTGACCATGGGCCCGGTGATCTTCTCGGCGTCGCCGCCGGCCCGGGCCAGCACCGCGGCCGCGGCGGGGTCGTCGGCGGCGTGCTCGCGGGTCATCCGCACCAGCGCCGAGCCGGAGCCGTAGGACTCCAGGCAGCCCAGGTTGCCGCAGCCGCAGGGCACGCCGTCGGGCACCATCGTGAGGTGGCCGACCTCGCCACCCATGCCGAAGCCGCCCCGGCCCAGCTCGCCGTCGAGCACGATCCCGCCGCCGACCCCGGTGCCGATGGTCAGCATCAGCAGGCTGTCGACGTCCTCGCCCGCGCCGAAGCGGAACTCGCCCCAGGCGGCGGCGTTGGCGTCGTTCTCGATGATCACCGGGAGGTCGAGCTCGGTCTCGAGGTGGGCGCGGAGCGGCTCGTCGCGCCAGGCCAGGTTGGGGGCGAAGACCAGCGTCGAGCGCTGCTTGTCGACGAACCCGGCCGCCGACGCCCCGACCGCCTCGACCTCGGAGCCCTCGGGCAGCTCGGCGAGCAGGCCGCGCACCAGCTCGCCGATCGTGCGCACGATCTCGGGCGGGTCCGTGGCCGGCGACCGCGTCCGCGACCGCGCCAGCACCTCACCGCCCTCGCCGACCACCCCGGCGGCGATCTTGGTCCCGCCGATGTCGACCCCCACCGTCAGCGTCATCGCTCCCCGTCCCAGTCCTGCTCGTCCCACACCGACCCGTCGTCGAGGTCGATCTTCTCCACCGGCTGCGTCGCGCCCGGCGGCGACGTGGCCAGCAGCGCGGCCGCGGCCTGCATCAGCGACCCCGCCGCGGTGCTCAGGTGCGTGCGCACCTCCGGGCTGGTCTGGCGCACCACCGCGACCACCTGGCACACCGGGCACCACCGGCAGGCGGCGCCGCCGGTGGCGAGGTGCTCCTCGGCCCGACGCGCGGCGTCGCCGAGTGCCTGGCCCATCCCGCCCATGGCTCCGGCCGCGCCCGTGGGGCCCGGGGAGCCCGCCCCGAGGTGCTCGCCGCCCTGGTCCCTGGCCCAGTCCGAGAGCGCGCCGAACAGCTTGGCCGCCTCCTCGCCCACGCTGCCGACGGGCTCGCCGCCGGACCCGCCCGGGTCGCTGCCGGGGCCGGTCGGGGGCCCGTCCGCGTCGCTCACACCTGCTCCTCCTGCTCGAAGCGGAACCGTACTCGCAGCACCCCGTCCTCCACGCGGGCGGCGGCCACGGCGTGCCGTCGCAGCGCCGCCGGCAGGGCCAGCAGCCGGCGGTGCGACCCGACCGTGACGACGAGCTCGTCGCCGTGCCGGGCCAGGTCGACGTCGTCGCGCCGGGCGAAGGGCAGCGCGATCCGGAGCTCGGCGCCGGCCCGGGTGCGGGTGATGGTCATCGGGCCGTCGCCGTCGGGCTCGGCGAGCGGGTCGTGGCCGTCGTACGCCGCCCGGGCGAAGTCCGCGAGCGCCTCGACGCCCACCGGCTCGCCCGCGGAGTACGCCGAGCACCACACCGGCAGCCCGGCGAAGGACTGCCGCACCTCGTCGAGCACCTGGCGCTGCGAGGCCACCCAGCCCTCGCGCCAGGGGTCGCCGCCGCCCTCGGGGAAGACCCGGTTGGCCAGCACGCCGTCGACCCGGTAGCCGTAGAGCGACAGCGTGGTCAGCGACCGGCGCGCCTCGGCGACGACCACGGTCTCGGGGGTGAGCACCAGCCGCACCGTGGCCCCGGGACCCGACAGCAGCTGCTGCACCTCCTCGAGGTCGCGGTGCAGCCGCTCGACGGCGTCGAAGACCGAGTCCTCGGGCATCGGGACGCCGGCGGCCCGGGTGAGGACCGGTCGCAGCGCGCGCACGACCCGGCGCTGCACCCCGAACACCCGGGTCATGTACCACCCCAGCGCCTCCGGCAGCGCCAGCAGCCGCAGCGTCTCGGCCGTCGGGGCGCAGTCGACGACGACCACGTCCCAGCGCCCGCTCACCACCTGGGTGCGCAGCTCGAGCAGGGCGAGCACCTCCTCGGCGCCCGGCAGCACGGTCAGCTCCTCGGCGGTGATCGGGTCGACGCCGGCGCTCTCGAGCACCGCGAGCAGGTAGCCCTGGATCTCGGCCCAGGAGCGCTCGAAGCGGCGCTGGGCGTCGACCTGCTGCACCCACAGCCGCGGGGCGACCTCGACCGGCTCCTCACCGGCGGGGACCCCGAAGGCGTCGGCGAGGGAGTGCGCCGCGTCGGTGGACACCACCAGGGTGCGGTGACCCCCACGGGCCGCGAGGGCGGCGGTCCCGGCCGCCGAGGTGGTCTTGCCGACCCCGCCCTTGCCGGTGAACAGGATCGTCCGCACGCTCACGGGGCGCTCAGCCCAGGGACTCGACGCGCTTCTTCAGGCCCTTCAGCGCGGTGTCGATGATGACCTTCTCGGCCCGGCGGCGCAGCATCCCGATGAGCGGGATGCTCAGCTCCACGGCCAGCCGGTAGGTCACCTCGGTGCCGCCCGCGGTGGGGCGCAGCTCGTAGGCCCCCTGCATCGCCTTGAGGACCTTGCCCTCGACGAGCTCCCAGGTGACGCGGTCGTCGCCGCTCCAGTCGTAGGCGAGGGTGTAGGAGTCCTTGATCGGGGTCACGTCGAGCTCGAAGAACACCTGCTCGGCACGGCCGTCGGCGCCCTGCTCCACCACCTCGGCGCGCTTCATGCCCTGGGCCCACGCGGGGTAGTGCTCGAAGTCGGCGATGACGGCCATGACGTCGGCCGGCGGGGCGGCGACGACGATGCTGGAGGTGGTCTGCTCGGCCATGGTCCGTCCTGGGGCGTTCGGGGTGGGGCTGGTCAGGCTAGCCGACCTGTCCGGTCGCCCCGCACGCTGCCGTCGGGCCGCCGGAGGCCGCGGGTAACGTGCGCCGGGCGTGGTCGAGCAGTCACCGAGGAGGAGGTCCGGCGTTGCGTGAGTACTCCACGGCCCTGGAGGTCGAGGTCCCGGTCGGCAACCTGACCGACGACGTCGTCCGCAACGGCGAGCAGCACCCCGACGACGTGGCGTTCTCGCGGCCCGTGGACGACACCTGGCGCGACGTCACGGCGGCCGAGTTCCTGGCCGAGGTGCGCGGCGTCGCCCAGGGGCTGGTGGCCGCGGGCATCGAGCCCGGTGACCGGGTGGTGCTGCTCTCGCGCACCCGCTACGAGTGGACCCTGCTCGACTACGCCATCTGGTTCGCCGGCGCCGTGACGGTGCCGGTCTACGAGACCTCCAGCGACGACCAGGTGGCCTGGATCCTGCGCGACTCGGGTGCGGTCGCCGCCGTCGTGGAGACACCCGACCACCGCTCGCGGGTGTCCCGGCTGCGCGCCGACCTGCCCCGGCTGCACCACCTGTGGTCCCTCGACGGCGACGCGGTGGCCGTGCTGCGCACCCTGGGCGAGGACGTGTCCGACGACCAGCTGGAGTCCCGGCGTACGACGGCCGGCCCCGCCGACCTCGCCACGCTGATCTACACCTCGGGCACCACCGGACGCCCCAAGGGCTGTCGGCTGACGCACGGCAACTTCCTGCACGAGCTGACCGTCGCCGTCAGCGAGCTCGACGCGCTCTTCGGTGCCGCCCCGGCCGGGGACGACGAGGCCGAGGCCGCCCGCACCGCGGCCGACCGCGCCCCCTCCACGCTGCTGTTCCTGCCGCTCGCGCACGTCTTCGCGCGCGTCATCCAGGTCGGCTGCGTCCGTGCCCGGGTGCGTCTGGGGCACTCCGCCGACATCAAGCACCTCGTCGACGACCTCGGCGCGTTCCGGCCGACCTTCGTGCTGGCCGTGCCGCGGGTCTTCGAGAAGGTCTTCAACACCGCCTCCCAGCGGGCCGTCGCCGACGGCCGGGGCGGGGTGTTCAACCGCGCCGCGGAGACCGCGATCGCGTGGTCGCGGGCCCAGGACGGCGGCCGGGTGCCGCTGTCGCTCCGGCTGCGGCACCGGCTCTTCGACCGGCTGGTCTACGGCCGGCTCCGCGAGGCGCTGGGCGGTCGCTGCGCGTACGCCGTGAGCGGCGGCGCCCCCCTGGGCGAGCGGCTGGGCCACTTCTACCGCGGCATCGGGGTCAGCGTGCTCGAGGGCTACGGCCTGACCGAGACCACGGCCGCGCTGACCGTGAACACCCCCGACGCCCAGAAGATCGGCACCGTCGGGCGCCCGCTGCCCGGCGCGAGCGTGCGCGTCGCCGACGACGGGGAGCTGCTCTTCCGCGGCGGCCAGGTCTTCGCCGGCTACTGGCAGGGCGAGGGCCCCGCTGCGGCCAGCGACCCGGCGTCCGACCCGGCGCCCGACACCGCACCCGACACCGCCGAGGTGATCGACGCCCACGGCTGGTTCCACACCGGCGACGTCGGCGAGATCGACGACGAGGGCTTCGTGCGGATCACCGGTCGCAAGAAGGAGATCCTGGTGACCGCGGGCGGCAAGAACGTCTCCCCGACGGTGCTCGAGGACCTCGTGCGCGCGCACCCGCTGGTCGACCAGTGCCTGGTGGTGGGCGACGGCCGGCCCTTCATCGGCGCCCTGGTCACCCTCGACGAGGAGACGCTGCCGGCCTGGGCCGAGCAGCACGGCAGGTCGTCCCGCGTCGCCGACCTGCTCGACGACCCCGACCTGCGCGCCGAGCTGCAGCGCGGCGTGGACGCCGCCAACGAGGCGGTCTCGCGCGCCGAGTCGATCCGGGCGTTCCGGGTGCTGGCCGACTCCTGGACCGAGGAGGGCGGTCAGCTGACCCCCAGCCTCAAGCTCCGCCGCGCGGTCGTCACCCGCGAGCACGGCGACGACGTCGACGCCCTCTACCGGCGCTGAGCAGCCCCTCCCACCCCCTTCCGGACGGGCCGTTCCACGGCCCCGGGAGGGTCGCCGCGGCGAACTGGTCTAGTTCTGATGGGCAGGTGTGGCGGAGAGTCCGTAATTGACGGACAAAACGGACTTGCTCCGGCACGCTGTCCGTGTCGGCGCGAGTCCCGCGCCCGGCGTACGGGCGGCACCCCCCCGGGTCCGCTCCTCCCCCGGCACCACGAGGCAGGACGAACATTCATGGATCGCAGGAAAGTGCTGCTGCTGGTGGCGGCCTTCGTCGCCGCCCTCGGCACGTTGCTGGTCTTCCTCTACGTCAAGGGGGCCGACAGCCGCGCCGACGAGCGGTACGCCGCGGTGCAGGTGCTCCGCGCCACCAAGTCGATCGCCGTCGGCGAGACCGTCGCCGCGGCCCAGGCCGCCGGCAAGATCGCGACCGGCCAGGTGTCCTCGCAGGACGTCCTGCCCGGCGCGCTGACCACGCTCGAGGACGTCCAGGACATGGCCGCGACGGTCGAGATCCTGCCCGGCGAGCAGATCGTGGCGTCCAAGTTCGGCGCGGCCGATGAGGGCACAGCCACCACGCTGGGCATCCCCGAGGGCAAGATCGCCATCTCGGTCAACCTCGACGACCCCTCCCGCGTCGCGGGCTTCCTGCAGCCCGGCAACCGGGTGGCGGTCTTCATGGCCGGCAACGACGCCAAGGGGCCGTTCAGCCGGCTGCTGCTCCCCAACGTCCAGGTGCTCGGCCTGGGTGCCACCTCCTCCCAACCGGTCGCCGCCCCCGCCGAGGGCGAGGCCGCCGAGGGCGAGCCCGCGCCCGTCGTACTGCCGCAGACCCTGCTCACCCTGGCCGTGAGCCAGCGCGAGGCCGAGCGGGTCATGTACGGCACCCAGAACGGCACGCTCGCGCTCGGCCTGCTCAACGACGACTCCGAGGTCGCTCCCTCGCAGGGCGTCGACCTCGACAACCTGTTCCGCTGACCCCGTGCCCGTGCACCCCCTCCCCCCCGAGGACACCCGATGACCCTCCTGCTGGAGCTCGACACCGCCGTCGCCAGCGTCATGTCGACAGCGCTGGGCAGCGGCGCGCAGGTGCTCAGCCGTGCCGACGAGGTCGACGCCTCCCTGGCCCGCCGGGCCGACCCCGCCGTCGTGCTGGGCCCCAGCGTGGCCATGGCCGACGCCGCCGCGATCGCCGAGCGGGTCCGGCGTACCCACCCCGCCACCAGCGTGGTCCTGGTGCGCCACGACCTCCGGCCCGAGCTCTACGCCCAGGCCCTCCAGGCCGGCATCGGCGCCGTCGTCGCGGCCGACGACCCGGAGGCGCTCGCCGCCGCCCTGGCGCGAGCGAAGCAGACCTGGCTGGCCATCAACGGCGGCCAGGGCGCCGAGCACGAGGGCCGGGTGGTGACCGTCTTCTCCCCCAAGGGCGGCGTCGGCAAGACCACGATGACGGTCAACCTGGCGCTGGCGCTCACCCAGCTCGGCTCCCGCGTGTGCGTGGTCGACCTCGACCTCGCCTTCGGCGACGTCGCGATCACCGTGCAGGTCATCCCCACGCACACCATCGCCGACGCGGCCGGCTTCGAGGACCGGCTCGACTGGGCCCTGCTCGAGGGCCTGCTGACCTCGCACCCCAGCGGCCTCCAGCTGCTGGCCGCCCCCACGCAGCCCGAGAGCCGCGACCGCATCACGCCCGCGCTGGTGCGCCGCATCATCAGCACGCTGCGGCACCGCTTCGACCACGTGGTCATCGACACCCCGCCGGGGTTCGACGACCAGGTGCTGGGCGCCTTCGACGAGACCGACGAGTGCATCATCGTGGCCACCCTCGACGTGCCGACCGTGAAGAACGCCAAGGTCGCGCTGGAGACCCTCGACCTGCTGCACCTCGTCGAGCGCCGCCACCTGGTGCTCAACCGGGCCGACGACGAGGTCGGGCTCACCGCCTCCGACGTCGAGGGCATCCTCGGCATGCCCGTCTCGCTCACCCTGCCCAGCGCCACCGCCGTGGCCAGCGCCACCAACCACGGCGACCCGATCGTCCACGCCAAGCCCGAGCACCCGGTCTCCCGCGCCATCGCGGCCTTCCTGCCGCGGATCGCCGGTGAGCTCGCCCTCACCTCGGGAGCCGCCACCACGAGCCGACGGGGCCTGTTCGGCCGCCGCCGCAAGGAGTCCGCGTGAGCAGCCTGAGCGACCGGATCGCGGCCCTGGGCCGCACGTCGGAGAGCACCCCGCCGGCCGGCGAACCGGCACCCGTCGCGACCGTCGTCGCCCCCTCGACCGCTCCCACGCGGCACGCCGACGTCGACCGGGCCGTCGCCGACGGCACCGCCCCCGCCGCCCCCGCGGCGCCGACCCCCTCGCGACTGACCGTGATGGCGGAGAGCAGCGGCGCCCGGCTCGGCGCGGAGGACCGGTTCCAGGACCTCAAGGAGCACGTCCACTCCGAGCTGCTCCAGGAGCTCGGCCCGCAGCTCTACGACAGCAACCTCGAGGCCGAGGAGCTGGCGGGCAGGGTGCGCGCCGTCCTGGCCGACGTGCTCGCCGCGACCAACCGCCCGCTCACCCGCGCCGACCGCGACCGGATCACGCTCGACATCTCCGACGACATCCTCGGCCACGGCCCGATCGAGGCCTACCTGCGCGACGAGGACGTCGCCGAGGTCATGGTCAACGGGCCCTACGACATCTGGGTGGAGCGCAAGGGCAAGCTGACCAAGGTCCCCGGCGCCTTCAAGGACGAGGCCCACCTGCGACGCACCATCGACAAGATCGTCTCGCGCATCGGCCGTCGCGTCGACGAGTCCTCCCCGATGGTCGACGCGCGGCTCCAGGACGGCAGCCGCGTCAACGCCGTGGTGCCGCCCCTGGCCATCGACGGCAGCTCGCTGACGATCCGCAAGTTCGCCACGGACCCGCTGACCGTCAACGACCTGATCCGGTTCGGCTCGCTCTCGGAGAGCACGGCCGACTTCCTCGACGCCTGCGTGCGGGGTCGGCTCAACGTCGTGGTCTCGGGCGGCACCGGCGCCGGCAAGACCACGACCCTCAACGTGCTCTCGTCCTTCATCCCCTCCGACGAGCGGATCGTCACCATCGAGGACGCCGCGGAGCTCCAGCTCAAGCAGGACCACGTGGTGCGGCTGGAGTCCCGGCCCTCCAACATCGAGGGCAAGGGCGCGATCACGATCCGCGACCTGGTCCGCAACTCGCTGCGGATGCGGCCCGACCGCATCGTGGTCGGCGAGGTCCGCGACGCCTCGGCGCTCGACATGCTCCAGGCGATGAACACCGGCCACGACGGGTCCATCTGCACGGTCCACTCCAACGGCCCGCGCGACACCTGCTCGCGCCTGGAGACGCTGGTGCTGATGGCCGGCATGGACCTCCCGGTGCGCGCCATCCGGGAGCAGATCGCCTCGGCGGTCGACCTGATCGTCCACCAGGCCCGTCTCAAGGACGGCACCCGCCGCATCACCCACGTCACCGAGGTCGAGCGGATGGAGGGCGACGTCATCACGCTGCAGGACGTCTTCCTGTTCGACAACTCCGCCGGCTTCGACGCCGAGGGACGGTCGCTCGGATCGCTGCGCAGCACCGGCCTGCGGCCGAAGTTCCTGGAGAAGATGGCGCACAACAACGTCACCGTCGACCCGCGGGTGTTCGCCACCGGGGGCGGGTTCCGGTGAGCCCCCGGCAGCGGCGCACCGCGCTGCGGGCCGCGGCCGGCGGGGTCCTGCTCGTCCTCGCCGGCGCGGCCGTGCCCGCGTCCGCCGGCCCCACCGCCGCCGACCCGGTCGCTCCCGGTGCCGCCGGGGCCAGCATCGACCACGCCGAGGTGCGCGAGGGCGGCGTACGCCTGCTCGTCTCGGTCCCCGCCACGGGCGAGGTCGACACGAGCGGCGTGGGCGTGGAGGTCGGGGGCGCGGACGCCGTCGCCACGGCCACCGCCGCGACCGGCAACGCCGAGGTGCGGCGTACGACGGTCCTGGCCATCGACACCAGCAACAGCATGCGCGGCGAGCGGATCGCCGCCGCCAAGCAGGCCGCCACCCTGTTCCTGGAGACCGCCCCGGCCGACGTCGCCGTCGGCCTGGTCTCCTTCGACGACGACGTCCAGGTCCTGGTGAAGCCGTCTCGCGACCGCGCGGCGCTGCGCGAGGCGGTGGCCGGCCTGACGCTCACCCGTGACACGGCGCTCTACGACGGCGTGCTCGGCGCGATCGAGGCGAGCGGGAAGGAGGGGGCGCGCAGCCTGCTGGTGCTCTCCGACGGCAAGGACACCACCGACACCCCGCTCTCGGAGGTGCTGCGCACCCTCGACCGCGAGGACGTGGCCGTCGACGTCGTCTCGCTCCAGCAGCAGGACGCGGCCAGCCAGCCGCTCCAGCTCATCGCCCAGGCCGGCGGCGGCCAGGTCATGGACGCCGATCCCGCGTCGCTGGGCGCGGCCTTCGCCGGCGAGGCCGACGCGCTGCGCCGCCAGCTCGTCGTGGACGTCACCCTGCCCGAGGGCACCGAGCCGCAGGCCGACGTCGAGGTGGTCGTCCCGGTCGACGGTTCCGACGTGACCGCCAGCGCCTTCCTCACCGTCGGCGAGGCGGCCGCCCCGGCACCGGAGGTCGAGGAGCCCGCCGCGGCGGGGCCCGTCCCCGCGGTCGGGCCGCGCATCGACCTGCCCCCCGTGGCCGTCGCCGTGGGTGTCGGAGCGATCGGCGTCGGCCTGCTCGGCATCGTCGCCGGGCTGTTCCTGGTCCGGCCGGGCGTCTCCAAGGACGAGCGGCTGCGCAAGCAGCTCGAGGCCTACGGGGTGTACGGCGCCCCGCGCAGCTCCGACCAGGACGCCGACCAGGGGATCGGCGCCCAGGCCCGCTCGGTCGCCGAGAAGGCGCTGGCCGGCAACGAGGGTCTCGAGGCCAAGATCGCGGCCCGCCTCGACAGCGCCGGCATGTCGCTGAAGCCCGCCGAGTGGCTGCTCGTCCACGCCGGCACCGCCGTGCTGGCGGGCCTGCTCGGCATGCTGCTGAGCCGCGGCAACATCGTCCTGGCCGTGGTCTTCCTGCTGCTCGGCGCCGTCGGCGGCTGGGTGTTCCTGGGCCTGAAGAAGGCCCGACGGCTCAAGGCCTTCGCCGGCTCGCTGGCCGACACCCTCCAGCTCATGGCCGGCAGCCTGTCCGCCGGGCTGTCGCTGACCCAGTCGGTCGACACCATCGTCAAGGAGGGCGCCGACCCGATCTCCACGGAGTTCCGTCGCGTGATCGTGGAGAGCCGCCTCGGCGTACCGCTGGAGGACTCGCTGGAGGGCGTCGCCGACCGCATGGAGAGCAAGGACTTCGAGTGGGTCGTGATGGCGATCCGGATCCAGCGCCAGGTCGGCGGCAACCTCGCCGAGCTGCTGCTGCAGGTGGCCGCGACCCTGCGCGAGCGGGAGTACCTCCGCCGTCAGGTCCTGGCGCTGAGCGCCGAGGGCCGGCTCTCCGCCTGGATCCTGGGCGGGCTGCCGCCGGTCTTCCTGCTCTACCTCTCGGTCAGCAAGCCCGACTACGTCAGCGTGCTCTTCACCACGACCATCGGCTGGGTGCTGCTCGGGGTCATGACGATCATGCTCGTGGTCGGGTTCGCGTGGATGATGAAGGTCGCGAAGGTGAAGCTGTGACGACGCTCGTGCTGGCCGGCGGCATCGGCCTGATCTTCCTCAGCCTGTTCCTGGTGCTCGGCGCCGTCGGCGGCCTCACCAAGGAGGCCTCCGGTGTCAGCCGGTCGCTCGAGGTGCTCGAGGCGATCACCTCCGCACCCGAGGAGCTGCGCGCCGAGCAGGACGCCTCCTTCGCCGACCGCGTGCTGCTGCCGCTGCTGGCCCGCACCCAGGGCATCGGCCGACGGATGAGTCCGGCCGATGCCCACCTGCGGGTGCGCGAGAAGCTCGAGAAGGCGGGCAACCCGGCCGGGTGGACCGTGGACCGCGTGATGGCCGGCAAGGTGGTCGGGTTCGTGGTCGCGCTGCTGGTCTCGCTGCCGCTCCTGGTCGTGCTGGGGGTGTCCTTCCCGGTGACCCTGGGGCTCGTCGTGGTGGCCTCGCTGGCCGGCTACAACGCGCCCAACCTCTACCTCTACCAGCGCGCCCACGAGCGCAACGAGGAGATGCAGAGCGCCCTCGCCGACGCGGTCGACCTGCTGACGATCTCGGTCGAGTCCGGCCTCGGCTTCGACGCCGCGGTGGCCCAGGTCGCCAAGAACACCGAGGGCCCGCTCTCCGAGGAGTTCTCCCGGATGCTCCAGGAGATGCAGATCGGCCGTGGCCGCGCCGAGGCGCTGCGCTCGATGGGCGAGCGCACCGACCTCCCCGACCTGCGGACGTTCGTGGGCGCGATGGTGCAGGCCGACGCCTTCGGCATCCCGGTCGGCCAGGTGCTGCGCGTGCAGTCCTCGGAGATGCGGGTCAAGCGCCGGCAGTGGGCCGAGGAGGCCGCGCAGAAGGTGCCGGTCAAGATCCTGGTCCCGCTGATCTTCTGCATCCTGCCCTGCCTGTTCATCGCCGTGCTCGGTCCGGCGGGGATCAACATGATGACCAGCTTCTCGGGCAAACTCTGAGGCGTGACCGACATCGGCCGCGTGGCGCTGGCCGCCCGCGTCTTCACCCTCGCGGCGCTGCTCCCGCTGACGGTGCTGGCGGGCACCGGCGACCTCCTGGGCATCGTCGTGGTCGCCGCGGCCGCGCTGCTGGCACTGCTCGCCGACGCCCGGGGACCCTGGTCCCCGACGACGGTGGCCCTGGTCGAGGGCATCGTCGTGGCGGTCACGGCCGCGGTCGGCTTCCCGGCCCACACCACGGTCACCCCCTACCTGGTGGTGCCGGTCCTCGTCGCCGCGCTCGACTCGGGCCGGTCCGGGCTGGTGCGCGTGCTGGTGCTGGAGCTGGCGGCGATGGTGCTGGTGCGTCTCGTCGTGGTGCGGCGCTGGGACGTCGACTTCGCCACCGAGGCGGTGCTCTGGCTGGCCACCGGCGTCGGCCTCGGCTTCCTCGGCGCGACGCTGCGCAACGCGCAGGCCACCAGCGACACCGACACCTCCTACCGCAGCGCCGTCGGCCTGATCCGCCGGCTCGAGGCGCTCGCCGGCCGGCTCAGCGGCGGCCTCGACGCGGTGGGCATCGCCGAGCAGGTGATGGAGGAGGCCGACGACACCGTGCCGCTGCGGGCGGCGGGGGTGTTCACCCGCTCGACGACGGGCGCCATGGTCCCGCTGCGCTACAGCGCCGGGACCGAGCCCGGGGCGATGGCCTGGGCCGAGGAGCTCTCGGCCCGCTGCTGGGAGTACGAGGCGATGATGCTGCGCGAGCGCCGCCTCGCGCTGCCGCTGGTCTCCAACGACGAGACCATCGCCGTGCTGGTCCTCGAGGCGCTGCGCCCGGTCGAGTCCGCCACGGCACTCGAGCTGCGCACCCGGCTGTCCCGGCTGGCGGTGCAGCTGCAGGCGGCGCTGCTGTTCGGCCGGGTCCGCGACAGCGCCACCGCCCAGGAGCGCCAGCGCATCGCGCGCGAGGTCCACGACGGGGTGGCTCAGGACGTCGCGGGCCTCGGCTACCTCGTCGACAACCTGGCCGCCGGCACCCGCGACCCCGACCAGCTGGCCCGGATCGTGGAGCTGCGCGAGGAGGTGACCCGGGTGGTGGCAGAGCTGCGCCACTCGATCTTCGACCTGCGCCACGAGCTGGCGGCCAGCTCAGGACTCGGCGAGAGCCTCTCGGCGTACGCCAACCAGGTGGGGACCACCTCGACGATGACCGTCCACGTCACCCTCGACGAGGAGGGCCCGCGGCTGCCCCGCGACCAGGAGTTCGAGCTGATGCGGATCGCGCAGGAGGCGATGAACAACGCCCGCAAGCACTCCGGCGCGGCCAACCTGTGGCTGCGCTGCACGGTGCGCTCGCCGTACGCCGAGGTGGAGGTGCGCGACGACGGCACCCGCGGCCACCGGCCCCGCGCCGACTCCCAGGGCCTGAAGATCATGCGGGAGCGCTCGATGGCCATCGGTGCCGACCTCGGCATCGAGGCCCCCACGCCCGAGCGGCCCGGGACCCGTGTCCAGGTCCGTGTCGGGGCGCCCACGCGGTAGCGTCACGTCCGGAGGCCGGGCTCCCCTGCCCGTGTGAGCGATGACCACGGTGCTGCTGATCGACGACCACGAGCTGATCCGTCAGGGGCTCGCCGGAGCCTTCGCGCAGGACGACCGCTTCGAGGTGGTGGGGCAGGCCGGGTCGGTGGCCGACGGCCTCGCCCAGGTGGCCCGGCTCGCGCCCGACGTCGTGGTGACCGACGTCCGGCTCCCCGACGGCTCCGGGCTCGACGTGGTCCGCACGCTGCGCAAGGAGGACAAGCGCATCGGCCTCGTCGTGCTCACGATGTACGCCGGGGACGAGCAGCTGTTCGCGGCGATGGACGCCGGCGCCTCGGCCTTCGTCGGCAAGGACGCGCCCACCTCGACCGTCGTCTCGGCCGCCAAGCAGGCCTCGGTGGCCCCGCTCACCTTCACCTGCACCGGCCTCGCCGAGGCGATGATGCGCCGGATGCGCTCCGGCGTGCCCCGCCTGACCGACCGGGAGCGCCAGGTGCTCGACCTGCTGGCCGAGGGCCACGGCGTCAGCCAGATCGCCGCCCGGCTCTACCTCAGCGAGTCGACCGCCAAGAGCCACATCGGCCGGATCTACGACAAGCTGGGCGCAGCCAACCGGGCCCAGGCCCTGGTGACGGCGATGCGGATGGGCCTGATCGCGGACGTCACCCCGCCGGGTTGACCGAACGGCCACCCCTGGCCCGGCCCGGGTAGCCCGTGTGGACTACCTGCACAACCACCCGATCGAGTCACGCGGAACCGGCCGTGAGCATGATGTACCGATCTGTCCGGTTTGGGAGAGTTATCCCACTGGCCCTCCCGGCCGACAGCTCCACTCGCTGCTCACGAAAAGAGACCATCATGCTCGAGTTCTTCCGCACCATCGCCGCCCGTCGCGACGAGGACGGCGCCTCCGCCGTCGAGTACGGCCTGCTGGTCGCCGCCATCGCCGCCGTCATCGTCACCCTGGTGTTCGCCCTCGGCGGCATGATCCAGGGCGCCTTCGACACCACCTGTGACGCCGTCAAGACCGGCACCGCCTCGTCCGCGACCTGCGCCTGACAGCTCGCTGTTCGGACAACCCACCTGGGTCCACCTGACGTCCCGCGCGACCACGAGCGCGGGCCCGACGGCGGCTTCTCAGCGGGTGCGCCCGAGCAACGCACCCGCACTGCCGGGGGGTGGTGAGCCGCCGCCACGCACGCCCGATCTCGTCACCTCGGTGACGGGGTCGGGCGTGTGCTCGTTCCAGGGGGTCCCCCGCCCCGCCGCCTCACCGCACCCGCTCCAGCCCCCGCGCCAGGCCGATCCGCTGCAGCGCGGTCGGGTGGGTGCCGAACCAGAGCCGGCTCCACGCCGGCGGGTCGGGGTCCGCCAGCGACCGCACCGCCAGCCGCTCGTGGATCCGCTCGAACGCCGCCCGGTCGCCGGTCGCGGTCAGCGACTCGCGATCGGCCCGCGCCTCGACCGCCCGGCTGACGGTGCTCTGCACCGGGCTCGCGACCAGCGTCCCGACGGTCACCAGGACCAGCAGCAGCGGCGCCGCCTCGGGGGTGCCGACCCCGGTCGCCCCGGCGCATCGCAGCAGCGTCGGGCCGACCACGACCCCCAGCAGCCCGACCCCGGCCGCCGCCCCGAGGGCCGAGAGCGTCGTCCCCACCGCGACGTCGTGGTTCTTCGCGTGGCCCAGCTCGTGCGCCACGATCACCAGCGTCTCGCGGCGCGGCACGTCGTCGACGAGGTTGTCGTAGAGCACCACCCGACGGGTGCTGCCCAGCCCCGAGACCCAGGCGTTGAGCGTGGTGGTGCGCCGCGACGCGTCCGCGACGAGCACGTCCGAGACGGGCACCCCCTCCTCACCGGCCAGCGCGAGCACCTGCGAGCGCAGCGGCCCGTCCGGGAGCGAGGTGAACCGGTTGAACAGCGGTTCGACCACGACCGGGTAGATCCACGACCCCACCACCACCAGCAGCGCTGCCACCGCACCCACCACCAGGGGCCACCGGCGGGGTGCGCGCCGGGCCACCCCCACGACGAGCAGGACCACCAGCCCGGCGTACACCCAGGAGAGGCCGAGCGAGACGACCTGGTCGCGCAGCCAGCCCGGCCACGGCTGGGTGCTCAGGCCGGCCTCGAGCGCGTTGCGGCGCACCAGCACGCTGAACGGTGCGGTCGCGACCTCCCCCGCCAGCAGCACCAGCAGCGTGGCGAGCAGCGCACGCCACCACCACCGGCCCCGCAGCCGGCGTACCACCGCCGAGCCCAGCCGGGTCAGGCCCAGCAGCAGGCCGACCACCAGCGAGACCACGAGCGAGGCCCATCCCAGGTGCCGCTGCGCCGAGGAGTACGCCGTGGCGCGCTCGACCTGCCGGGCGCCGAACACCTCGTCGGCCCGCACCGGGAGCACCCGGCCGCCCGGCACCCAGTCCCAGGGCACGAGCAGCACGGCTGCGACCGCGAAGCCGACCACCGCGACGAGCAGCAGGACGGCTGCGGAGCGGCGGGCCGGCGTCACGCGCTCAGCCTGCCACGCGCGCCAACCGTCGCAGGTCGGCCCGCCACGCCGTCACGAACGCCGCCTGCGTCGTGCCCAGCACCTCCCGGAACGCCGTGCCTGGCGGCGTCCCACCGGCCACCTCCTCGTAGAACCGGACCAGGTCGGGGGTGCCGTACCGCTGGCCGAGGAACCGGCACGCCAGCCAGGCGAGCTCGTAGGTCGCGCCGAGCCCGCTCGCCGTGGGGTCGAGGTCGGCGGTGGTGGGCAGCCGGTCGGGCGGACCGTCCTCGCGGATGCGGCGCAGCGCCTGGGCGGCCGCCCGGTCGACGGGCACCCCGGCGTCGTCGAGGGCGACGTAGTCGGCGAACCCCTCGAGCAACCAGGTCGGCACCGCGGTGAAGCTGGAGCCGGTCGCGACGTGCACCGCCTCGTGGCTGGCCACGACCTGCGCCCCGGCGGGCGCGAGCCGGGCGAAGACGTCGGGGTTGAGCAGGACCCGCACCGGTGCGCCGCGGGTCGTGGAGCCGTCCGCGGTCGTGGTGACACCGGCGATCTCGTCGTAGCGGTCCGCCGGCGCGTCCAGCGCCGCGTCGAGCTCGGCCCGGGTGCGCGGCACCTCCACCACGAGCGGCCCGCGCCACTGCGGCAGCACCCGGCGCACCTGGACCAGCGCCCGCTCGGTCAGCCGCGGGTAGCGGCCCGCCCGCCCCGCCACCACGGTGAGCGTCCCCGGCGTGCGCACCACGCGCAGCCGCTCGACCAGCCACAGCGGGGTGCGACCGTCGCCGCCGAACCCGGCCACGCGTGCGGAGCCGCCGTCGGGCACGAGACCGACGCGGGTCTCCACCTGGGCGGCACCGGTGTCCACCCCGCCGTAGGCGTAGGCCAGCCGCACCGTCACGGGGACCGCGTCGCTCCCCCACCGCTCGCGCTCCTCGGCGGAGGCCGCAGCGGCGCGGTCGACGTAGCGCATCGCGAGGTCGCCGAGCCGCAGCGCCCGCGCGTTGTCGGCGACGTCGGCGAGCAGCCCCTCGGCCCGCGGGGTCGCGACCGCGGCGGCGTCCTCGCGGTCTCGGCTCTCCAGCGCAGCGACCAGACCGTCGAGGGCACGCTGCGCCTGGTCGGCCGTGAGCGAGGCGCGCTCGCGGGCACGGGGCGGCTCGAGGTCGACCTCCTGCTCGCAGGCGCTCAGGGTGGTGGTCAGCAGCACCGCGGCGAGCGTGGCCGCGAGCCGGACCGGGCGCGAGGCCGGCCCTGCGGAGCGCACGACGCCGCCCGCCCCACGCGGGGGACGGGCGGCGTCGTCCGGACCGGGGTCAGCCAGGGCGGACCGCGCCGGAGAAGGGCATGTCGTGCAGCCCCGAGACCTGGACACCCGAACCGGGGTTCAGCGCGTTGACGACCTGGCCGTTGCCGACGTAGAGGCCGACGTGGCTGATCGGGCTGTAGTAGAAGACGAGGTCACCGGGCTGCAGCTCACTCTCGGAGACGGGGGTCCCCGCAGCGTACTGGGCGCCGGAGTTGTGCGGCAGCGAGACGCCCTGCGTCGCCCACGCGGCCATCGTCAGCCCGGAGCAGTCGAAGGCGCTCGGGCCCGAGGCACCCCAGACGTAGGCCTTGCCGACCTGCGCCATGGCGTACGACACGGCCGAGCCGGCCGTCTCGGCGGTCTTCTCGGCGGCCTCGGCCTCGCGCTCCTGCTGCCGCTCGGCGAGCTCGGCCTCGAGGGCCTCGACCTTGCCCTGGGCGCGGTCGACCACGGCCGCCCTGGCGGCCTTGCCGGCAGCGAGCCGCGTGGCGGTGGCCCGCTGGTCGACGAGGGCCTGGCGGACCTGGACCCGTCGCTCGGCGAGCCGCTGCGCGGTGGCAGTGGCCTGTGCGACCTGCTCGATGCGGCCGCCGGTGTCCTCGGAGACGGCGCTGACGTTGCTCAGCAGCACCTCGGAGTCGGCCGGCAGCGACCGCACGGTCGGGGCGGTGGCGCCACCCGAGGCCTGGTGCTCGGCGAGCACGTCGGTCGCGACCTTCGTGCGGACCGTGTCCGCCAGGGTGCGGGCGCGCTCGATGCGGCGGGTCAGGGAGGTCACGCGCTCGCGGGCGGCGGCCACCTGGGCCTGGGCCCGGTCGTGGCGTCGGGTGGCCACGGCCGCAGCCGGGGCGACCTCGTCGACCTCGGCGCGGGCGGCCTCGATGCGGTTCTCGAGCCTGTCGTCGGGTGCCGCGGTGGCAGGAGCGGCCTGGACGACGCCGAGGCCGGTGAGGCCCAGGGCGAGGGCCGCTCCTACGGATGCGCGGGCATGGGGGTACTTCCAACCGTCGTTCACGAGCGGCCGGTCTCCTCTTTGTCTGGACGCCTACCAGGTGAGCTGACGGGTTCGGGCCCAAAGAACGCCCTACCAGGCTGTGACGGCACGATCGGTGCCCTCGGCGACTGGATTCACCCCAGGAACATGGGTCCCCGGCTCCGGGCCACCCCTCTCCCCCCAGGAGACGGGACCGGACTCGGCGCGGCCCTCGTGGGCACCCGGTCGGTGCCCGCTGACGACGGCCAACAGCCGCCGACCCTAGGACAGGGGTCGGTGCACCACCAAGTCGAGGCTGGGGACGCCGGGTGTGGCGTTGTTCACGCCGACTCGATCTCCGGGCCGCTCACCGGGGTCACCATCCGCAGCGGCGGCACCAGCCCGGAGCCGGCCAGGACCTCGAGCGCGTGCGCCTCCTCGGCGTCGAAGCCGAGCTCGGGAGGGGGCCCGAGGAGCACGGTGACGACGCAGTCGTGGCAGGCCAGGCCGCGCACCAGGCAGGTGTCGCAGTCGATGTGGACGCTCATCGGGGTCTCCTTGCAGAGCGGGGGGAAGGCCGGTCACGAGCACTCCAGCACCCGCCACCGACAACCCGCCCGCGACCGGGTGCTCCCACGACGTGTCCCCGACCGTGTCCCCGACCGCGGCCCGCCACGCCCGGCCCGGTGGTGCGCCGCGTTGTCGGTGCCGCCGCCTAGCGTCCTCCCCATGAGCAGGTGGGACGCGCAGATGAGCTTCGACGAGCTCGGTCGTCCGCTGCGCGAGCTGACCTTCTGCGTCGTCGACCTCGAGACCACGGGCGGCTCGGCCGCGGGGGGCTCGATGATCACCGAGATCGGCGCGGTCAAGGTGCGCGGGGGCGAGGTGCTCGGCGAGTTCCAGACGCTGGTCAACCCGCACGCCGCGATCCCGCCCTTCATCGCGGTCCTCACCGGCATCACCAGCTCGATGGTGGCCACCGCCCCGTCGATCGAGTCGGCGCTCCCGTCGTTCCTCGAGTTCGCCCAGGGCTGCGTCCTGGTCGCCCACAACGCCCCCTTCGACGTCGGCTTCCTCCAGCACTTCGCCGCGCAGCAGGGGCGGCCGTGGCCACGCTTCGAGGTGCTCGACACCGCCCGGCTCGCACGCCGCGTCATCACCCGCGACGACGCACCCAACTGCAAGCTCAGCTCGCTGGCCGTCGCGTTCGGGTCGACCACCACGCCGAACCACCGGGCGCTCTCCGACGCCCGGGCGACGGTCGACGTGCTGCACGGACTGATGGAGCGGCTCGGCGGCCTGGGCGTGCACACCCTCGAGGAGCTCAGCACCTTCAGCTCCCGGGTGAGCCCGGCGGTGCGCCGCAAGCGCCACCTCGCCGAGCACCTGCCGCACGCTCCCGGCGTCTACCTGTTCCGCGACGACCGCGACGAGGTCCTCTACGTCGGCACCTCGCGCGACCTGCGCACCCGGGTCCGCTCCTACTTCACCGCCTCGGAGTCGCGGGCGCGGATGGGCGAGATGGTCAACCTGGCCGGGTCGGTCGACCACGTCGAGTGCGCCACCCCGCTGGAGGCGGGCGTGCGCGAGCTGCGGCTGATCGCCGCGCACCGGCCGCGCTACAACCGGCGCAGCCGCCGGCCCGACAAGGTGCACTGGGTCAAGCTCACCGTCGAGCCGTGGCCCCGGCTCTCGCTGGTCCGCAAGGTCGCCGACGACGGCGCCGACTACCTCGGCCCGTTCTCCTCGCGTCGCACGGCCGAGCGCTGCGTGGCCGCCCTGCACGAGACCTTCACGGTGCGGCAGTGCACCGACCGGCTGCCCCTCACGCCCACCCGCTCGCCCTGCGTGCTCGCCGAGATGCAGCGGTGCCTCTCGCCCTGCGACGGCAGCGTCGACCTCGACACCTACGCCGTGGAGGTCGACCGGCTCCGCACCGCGCTGCGCGAGGACGCCGACCAGGTCGTCGAGACCCTGACCCGGCGGATGGCGGTGCTGGCCCAGGGCGAGCGGTTCGAGGAGGCCGGGGTGCACCGCGACCGGCTGTCGGCCTTCGTGCGCGCCGCCTCGCGGACCCAGCGGCTCGGCTCCCTGTCCGGGTGCGCCGAGCTGGTCGCGGCCCGCCGCGAGGACGACCGCCGCTGGGCGGTGCACGTGGTCCGCCACGGCCGGCTCGCCGCCGCGGGGGTGATCCCGGTCGAAGCGCACGCCGGCGACTGGGTCCGCGGGCTGCGGGAGTCGGCCGACACGGTGCTCCCCGGGGTCGGACCGACACCGGCGGCCACCGCGGAGGAGTCCGAGCTGGTGCTGCGCTGGCTCGAGCAGCCCGGGGTGCGCCTGGTCCACGTCGAGGGCGAGTGGACCTGCCCCGTGGGCGGGGCGGCCCGGCACCTCGAGGTCCACGACGCCGTCGCCACCTCGCGCGCCGGGCTGGTGCCCTTCGACGAGCGACGCCAGCTCGCCACCGTGCACCGACCGACGCGCTGACCGGACCCCGCGTGCTTCCGCCCCACCGTCGGAGGCGGCGGTACGTTGACCCCATGATCACCGCCATCGTCTTCGTCAAGGCCGACGTCGCGCGCATCCCCGAGGTCGCCGAGGCGATCGCGGCGCTCGAGGGCATCACCGAGGTGTACAGCGTGACCGGCCAGATCGACCTGATCGCGATGGTGCGCGTCGCCGGCCACGACGACGTGGCCCGCGTGGTCGCCGACCAGCTCAACAAGGTGCCGGGCGTGCAGGAGACCGAGACCCACATCGCCTTCCGCACCTACTCCCGCCACGACCTCGAGACCGCCTTCTCCCTCGGGCTCGACTGACCGCGCGGACGCGGGCGACCCGGGTCAGGTGCGCGTGAGCAGTCCCTCGGGACGGCTGTTCGGCCAGGTGCTGGCCGGGTGCCTGCTGCTCCAGCTGGCCTGGGTGCTGGCCGTCCCCACCTTCCGCGGCAGCGACGAGTTCGACCACGTCGTCAAGGCCGACGCCACCTCGCGCGGGCAGCTGACCGGCAGCGAGCCCGCGTCCGACGGCCGCGGCGAGCTCATGCGGGTCCGCGACGACGTCGCCCGGGCGCTCGGGCCGATGTGCGCCTCCTACCGCTACACCGGCCCCGACAACTGCCGTCCGGTCCGGACCTTCGCCGACGGCACCGTGGAGATCGCCTCGGCCGCCTCGTCCTACAACCCCGCCTACTACGCCGTTGCAGGTGTCGTGGCCCGTCCGTTCCCGGGCGCGGCGGCGAACTACGCCATGCGGGCGGTGACCGGCCTGCTCTCGGCGCTGCTGCTGGCCTGGAGCGTGGTGGTGACCCGCCGGTGGGCCCGTGGGGCCTGGCCCGCGCTCGCCCTCGTCGTCTCGGCCACGCCGGTCGTGGTCTACAGCACGACGGTGGCGGCTCCCAACGGCATCGGCATGGCGGGCGGGCTGCTGGCGTGGTCGGCGGCGCTCGGGGTGGTGACGGGTCGGGGCCCCGCGCCGTGGCCGGCGCTGACCGTCGGGGCGGTCGCGGTCGCCACCACCCACACCACCGGGCTGCTCTGGGTGCCCCTCGTCCTCGCGACGGCGGCGCTGCTGCGTCCCCGGGCCTGGTGGCGCGGGCACCTCGGGACGAACCGGAGGGCGGTGGCGATCAGCGCCGCGGTGGTCTCTGTTGCCCTCGTCCTGTCTGCCGCCTGGGTCCGGCTCGCCGGCACCAACGCCCTGGCCCCGCCCCAGGCCGACCTGCCGCCGCTGCGCCCCGGCGACCTGCCGGTCCAGGTGCTCGCCTGGGTGCTCCAGACCGTCGCGGCCTTCCCGCTCCGCAACGAGTACGCGCCCCTCGCCGTCTACCCGATGTGGGTGCTGGCCTTCGGTGCACTGCTCGTCCTCGGGCTCCGTGCCGGCGGCCCACGCGGTCGCCTGGTGATCGGCCTGCTGGTGCTGCTGTGGCTCGGCGTCGCCGTGGTGCTGACCGTCGTCTCCTACGCCTCCGAGCCGTTCGCCTGGCAGGGCCGGTACGCCGTCCCGCTCGCCCTGGGCCTCTCCACCGTCGCGGGCTGGTGCCTGGACCGCAGCGGTCGTCGGCCGTCCGGGCCGGTGGCCCTCGTCGTGCTCGTGCTCACCGGGGTGAGCCAGGTGGTCTGCGTCGTGCAGGTGGCCGCGCGCGAGGCGGACCTCGGGCTGTCGACCACGTTCGCCGACGTCGTGCCCGGGCCGGCGGCCGTCGTCGCGGGGCTGCTCGGCGCCCTGGCAGCAGCCGGGTTCCTCGTCGCCGTGGGCGCGTGGTGGACCGCCCGGCACATCCCGGCGGAGACGGCCGCGAGGCCTGGCTGAGCTCAGCGGGTCGCGGCCACCCACCTGTCCAGCGCGGCACGCGCCGCGCCGGTGTCGACGGCCTCGGTGGCCCGTGCCAGCCCGGCGGCGAGCTGCTCCTCGAGGGTGCCCGGCTCCTGGGCGTGCACGGCCAGGGCCGCGCCGGCGTTGAGCAGCACCGCGTCGCGCACCTGGCCCGGCTCGCCGTCGAGGGTGCGGTGCACCACCTCGGCGTTGTACGCCACGTCGGCGCCGCGCAGGCCCTCGGCGGTGCCCCGGGCGATCCCGAGCACGTCGGGGTCGAGCAGGTGCTCGGTCACGACGCCGTCGTGCACCAGCCACACCCGTGACGTGGTCGTGGTGGTCAGCTCGTCGAGACCGTCGTCGCCCCGGAACACCCAGGCGTCGACCCCGCGCCGGGCGAAGACGCCGGCGAGCACCGGCGCCATCCGCACGTCGGCGCAGCCGATGGCCTGGGCGGCGGGCCGCGCCGGGTTGGCGACGGGCCCGAGGAAGTTGAAGGTCGTGCCGATGCCGAGCTCGCTGCGCGCGGAGGCGGCGTGCCGCAGGGCCGGGTGGAAGGCCGCGGCGAAGCAGAACGTGATGCCGGCCTCCCCCGCCACCCGGGCCACGTCGGCGGCAGGCAGGTCGAGGCGGATGCCGAGGTGCTCGAGCACGTCGGCGCTGCCCGCCTTGGACGAGGCGGAGCGGTTGCCGTGCTTGACGACGGTGGCGCCCGCCCCCGCGGCCACGATCGCGGCCATCGTGGAGATGTTGACCGAGAACGACCGGTCGCCGCCGGTGCCGACGACGTCGAGCAGCCGCCCGGGCACCGACAGCGGCGTCGCGGCGGCGTACATCGCGTCGACCAGGCCCTCCATCTCGGCCACGGTCTCGCCCTTGGCGCGCAGCGCCACGGCGAAGCCGGCGACCTGCGCGGGGGTGGCGGCGCCGGCGAGGACCTCGCCCATCGCCCAGGCGGTCTCCCCCGCGTCCAGGTCGCGCCCGGCGACGAGCCCGCCCAGCACCGAGGGCCAGGAGTGCGCGGCGGTCGCGGTGGGCGACGCCGCGGCCGGGCTCACGTCGCGGCCGGGACCCGCGAGCGCAGCAGCCGGATGACGACCTCCGCGAGCTCGATCGGGTCCAGCGGGTGGGACACGGCGGCGTCGGCGCGGGACCACGTCGCGAGCCAGTTGTCCTGGACCCGGCCGGTGAGCACCAGCAGCGGCGGGCACCGGTAGATCTCGTCCTTGAGCTGCTTGGCGATCCCCATGCCGCCGGCGGGCACGGCCTCGCCGTCCAGGATCGCCAGGTCGACGCGGCCGCCGTCCATCTGCTGGATCACCACGGGCTCGGTGGCCACCTCGACGTACTCCACCTCGGGCAGGTCCGGGTGCGGCCGACGGCCGAGCGCGAGGATCACCTGCTCGCGGGTGTCGACGTCGTCGCTGTAGACGAGGACCCGGAGGGTCTGGCCGGCGCTGGAGGAGGCGGAGGTCACGTCGCGGATGCTACCGCCTGGGTCCGGCCGGGGAGGCGCTCGCCTGCTCGCGCGACTGCGCGTCCCGATCCTCGGCCCGGTCCCGCCGGTCGAGCCGGTCGAGCCGTCGGTCCTCGCGACGCGCCTCCTGCTGGGAGGCCCGCACCCACTGCACGAACAGCGTGACGAACATCATCAGCGCGATCAGGTCACCGGAGCCCCAGAGGATGCCGCCGGCCAGGTGCTGGTCGGCGAACGGGTCCGGCAGCCACGGCAGCTCGGACTTCAATGAGGGGTACCAGTCGCCGCCGATCAGGGTCGTCTGCCCCATCACGGTCACGCCCAGGAAGGCGTGGAAGGGCAGCGTGAGCATCAGCATCAGCAGCCGGAACGGGTGGCTGACCCGCCCCGGGACGGGGTCGACGCCGAGGATGGGTGTGAAGAACAACGCACCCACGGCCACCAGGTGCACGTGCATCAGCTCGTGCAGCAGGTCCGAGCGCAGCGTCGCGTCGTACCAGCCGGTGAAGTAGAGCGCCCACGGGCTGATCACGTAGACCGCCAGGGTGAGCGGGGCGAAGGTGAGCACCCGCGCCACGCGGGAGTGCAGCACCGCGAGCAGCACCCGGCGCGGCCGGGCGGGCAGGGTCCGCAGCGCCAGCGTCACCGGCGCCCCCAGCGCGCACATCACCGGCACCACCATCGAGAGCAGCATGTGCTGGACCATGTGGACGCTCAGCAGCGTCGTGTCGTACGCCGCGATGCCCGAGCTGGTCGCGAAGAAGAAGGTGCCGAGACCACCGCCGACGAAGGCCAGCGTGCGCCCCACGGGCCACCGGTCGCCCCGGTCGCGCAGCCGCCACACGGCGTACAGGTAGAGGCCCGCGGCCCACACCACGAGCACGAACAGCACCGGTGAGAGCCCCCACTCGGTGAGGATCGCGGAGGGGGAGAAAGGCGGCACCCCTCCAGGTTAGGTGGTGCTTCTCAGCAAAACACCGGGGTGAGGGATGGCCGTTTCACAGGGTGGGGCAATAATGATCAGGTGGCGACAGCAACGGCTATCCCGGCATCCCGACTCCACGGGCACCACGACCGACCCAGCATGGTCAGCGTGGGCACGATCGTGTGGCTCTCGAGCGAGCTGATGTTCTTCGCGGCCCTGTTCGCCGCCTACTTCACGATCCGCTCCGTGAGCCCCGAGCTGTGGGCCCAGGAGACCGAGCTGCTCAACGTGCCGTTCTCCACGGTGAACACGATCATCCTCGTCGCCTCGTCGGTGACCTGCCAGCTCGGCGTCTTCAAGGCCGAGGACGGCGTGGTCGGCCGCACCGGCAAGCTGTGGCAGTTCAAGCAGTGGGGCCTGCGCGAGTGGTTCATCCTCACCTACGTCATGGGTGCGATCTTCGTCGGCGGGCAGGCCTTCGAGTACGCCGAGCTGGTGCACGAGGGCCTCACGATCCCGTCCTCGGCGTACGGCACGGTGTTCTACCTGGCCACCGGCTTCCACGGCATCCACGTCATCGGCGGCCTCGTCGCCTTCCTCTTCGTCCTCGGGCGCACCTACCTGGCCCGCAAGTTCACGCACGAGCAGGCCGTCACCGCGATCGTCGTGTCGTACTACTGGCACTTCGTCGACGTGGTCTGGGTCGGTCTGTTCGCGACCGTCTACCTGATCAAGTAGTCCTGCAGCCCCCGCTCTCCTGACTTTCCCGAAGGGTTTCCTGGTGCGACTCACGCAGAAGCTCGGCAGCCGGATCACCGGCCGCCTCTCGGCACACCGCCGCAGCCGCCTCGCCGGCCCCGTCGTGGTGCTGCTGGCGCTCGTCCTCACCGGCGGGGTGTTCGCCTTCCTCTCCCCCGCCCAGGCCGAGCAGAAGACCGCCGACGAGGACCTCGTGGCCCAGGGCCGCGCGCTGTTCCTGGTCGGCTGCTCCTCCTGCCACGGCAAGAACGGTGAGGGCGTCCCCACCGAGCAGGGCAACCAGTACGGCCCGACCCTGGTCGGCGTCGGCGCCGCCTCGGTCGACTTCCAGGTCGGCACCGGCCGGATGCCGATGGCCCAGCCCGGCACCCAGGCGCTGCGCAAGCCGCCGGTCTACAACGAGGCCGAGATCGAGGCCCTCGCCGCCTACGTCGCCTCGCTGGGCCCCGGCCCCGAGGTCCCCGCGTCGTCGGAGACCGACACCGAGGACGTCGGCGAGGAGGGCGTGGTCGAGGGCGGCGAGTTCTTCCGCACCAACTGCACCGCCTGCCACAACTTCGCCGGTGCCGGTGGCGCGCTCCCCCGCGGCCGGTTCGCCCCGTCGCTCGACGGCGTCTCCAACAAGCACATCTACGAGGCCATGCTCACCGGCCCGCAGCAGATGCCGGTCTTCTCCGACGAGGTCCTGACCCCCGAGGACAAGCGCAACATCATCGCCTACCTCAACGAGCGCGCGGAGGCCCCCAAGTACGGCGGCTTCCAGCTCGGCTCCCTGGGTCCGGTCACCGAGGGCCTCGCGGCCTGGCTGGTCGGCATGGGCGTCCTCGTCGGCTTCGCGGTGTGGATCGCCGCGCACTCCACCCGATCGACCAAGAAGAAGGGCGGCACGGCATGACGGCCAAGGGCGAGCTCGAGCGGGTCGAGAACGACCTGTTCGACGACCCGGGCCTGCCGGCCCACGAGCCGCGGCCCACCGACGTCGACGAGCGCCTGGAGAAGCGCGCCGAGCGCCAGGTCGCGCTCATGTTCGCCCTCTCCGCGGTGTGCACGGTGCTGTTCTGCGTCTCCTACTTCGTCTTCGAGATCGGGGACACCCCCTCGGTGCTCCTCGGGTTCGGCGCCTCCAACCTGACGATGGGCCTGTTCCTGGGCCTGGCGCTCACCCTGATCGGCGTCGGCACCATCCAGTGGGCCCGCAAGCTCATGGCCGACACCGAGATGGTCGAGTACCGCCACTCCGCGTCCTCCAGCGAGGAGGACAAGGTCGAGACCCTCGCCGCGCTGCGCGCCGGCACCGAGGAGTCCGGCATCGCCCGTCGCCCCCTGATCCGCAACAGCCTGCTGGGCTCGGTGCTCCTGCTCGGGGCGCCGGCCGTCATCCTGCTGCGCGACCTCGGTCCGCTGCCCGGTGACAAGCTCTACAAGACCGTCTGGAAGCGCGGCATGCGCGTCGTCCAGGACGTCAGCGGCACTCCGATCCGTCCCCAGGACATGGAGGTCGGCCAGCTCGTCAACGGCGAGCCGGCGATCTTCTTCGAGGAGGACGCCGAGGGCGAGCCGGTCTACGAGGGCATCGAGCTCCAGCAGGAGAAGGCCAAGGCCGCCGTGGTCATCGTCCGCATGCAGCCCGACGACATCAAGCCCTGGCCCGGACGCGAGAACTGGGGCGTCGACGGCATCCTGTGCTACTCCAAGATCTGCACCCACGTCGGGTGCCCGATCTCCCTGTGGGAGCAGCAGACGCACCACCTGCTGTGCCCCTGCCACCAGTCCACCTTCGACCTCGCCGACAACGGCAAGGTCATCTTCGGCCCCGCGGCTCGTCACCTGCCGCAGCTACCCTTGGCCGTGGACGACGAGGGCTACCTGGTCGCCACCCGCGACTTCACCGAAGCCGTGGGCCCCTCCTTCTGGGAGCGCAACAACGACGAGCCTGGAGAAGAGTGACAGACATGAGTGCTGACACCGTCGCTCGCAGCAACGGCAAGACCGCCGCGAAGTCCGAGAAGCCCTCCAAGGTCGGCGCTGCGGCGACCTGGGCCGACGACCGGCTCGGCCTCGCCGGGCTGGCCAAGAAGAACCTGCGCAAGGTCTTCCCCGACCACTGGTCGTTCATGCTCGGCGAGATCGCGCTGTGGTCGTTCGTGGTGCTGCTGCTGACGGGCGTGTTCCTGTCGCTGTGGTACCGCCCGAGCATGGCCGAGATCGTCTACGACGGCTCCTACTCGCCGCTGCGCGGCCTGGAGATGTCCGAGGCCTACGCGTCGGCGCTGCACATCTCCTTCGACATCCGCGGCGGCCTGCTGATGCGCCAGGTCCACCACTGGGCCGCGATGATCTTCATCGCCTCGATGTTCGTGCACATGATGCGCGTCTACTTCACCGGCGCCTTCCGCAAGCCCCGCGAGCTCAACTGGGTGATCGGCTGCCTGCTGCTCATCCTCGGCACGCTCGAGGGCTTCACCGGCTACTCGCTGCCCGACGACCTGCTCTCCGGCACCGGCATCCGAGCCGCCGACGGATTCATGAAGTCGATCCCCGTCATCGGGACCTACGCCTCGTTCTTCCTCTTCGGCGGCGAGTTCCCCGGCGATGCGATCATCCCGCGGCTCTACACCGTCCACGTGCTGCTGATCCCCGGCGTGCTCCTGGCCCTGATCGCGGCCCACATGCTGCTGCTCGTCTACCACAAGCACACGCAGTGGCCCGGACCCGGCCGCACCGAGGGCAACGTCGTCGGCTTCCCGATGCTCCCCGTGTACGCCGCCAAGGCCGGCGGGTTCTTCTTCATCGTCTTCGGCGTGCTGACCCTCATGGGCGGCATCATCACCATCAACCCGGTGTGGGCCTACGGTCCCTACAACCCGGCTGAGGTGACCGCCGGCTCCCAGCCCGACTGGTACATGGGCTGGCCCGACGGCGCGCTGCGGATCATGCCCGGCATCGAGTCGCACTTCTTCGGCCTGACGCTCTCCTGGAACGTCCTGCTGCCGATCATCGTGCTGCCCGGCGTCATGTTCACGATCCTGCTGATGCTGCCGTTCATCGAGTCCTGGATCACCCAGGACAAGCGCGACCACCACCTGCTGCAGCGCCCCCGCAACGCCCCGACGCGCACGGCCACCATGGTCGCGCTGATGACCTTCATCGGTCTGCTCTGGGCCGCCGGCGGCAACGACATCCTCGCCATCAAGATGAACCTCAGCATCAACCAGATCACCTACTTCATCAGGGCCGCCGTGTTCATCGGCCCGGTGATCGCGTTCATCATCACGCGCCGCTGGTGCATCTCGCTCCAGCGTCACGACAACGAGAAGCTGCTGCACGGCTACGAGAGCGGCATCATCATGCGCGACGCGCAGGGTGGCTACAGCGAGCGTCACCTGCCGCTCCCGCTGGAGCGTGCCTACACGCTCACCGCTCGTGACCGTGACGAGGTCTTCGTGCCCCAGCTGACGACCGACGACAACGGGGTCTCCTCCCCCACCGCGCGCAAGGACAAGCTGCGCGGCCGTCTCTCGCAGCTCTGGTACGGCGACAACGTGCAGAAGCCGACCCGCGACGAGCTCACCGAGGCACACCACCACGCCGAGCTCGAGCATGCGCACGAGGTGGCCATGAGCGGCTACTCCGCCGACGGGCACCAGTTCGACGGGCGCGAGGAGTCGGTCTCCGACAACCAGCTCAGCAGCCGCTGACACAGCTCGACGCGAAGGGCCCCGGGACGTCGCTCCCGGGGCCCTTCGTCGTACCCGACCGGGCACTTCTGCTGAGCCACAACCCGCCGACCGGGCAGTTGTGCTCAACCCAGAGCCGCCGACCGGGCAGTTGTGCTCAGCCCAGAGCCGCCGACCGGGCAGTTCTGCTCAGCCTTAGGTCGCCGACCGGGCACTTGTGCTGGGGCGCGGGCTGCCGACCGGGCGATGGTCCGAAACCGGCCCTCCCGTACGCCTGGGAGGTCGACCGGGCGACGCCTCGCCGCTCAGCACAACTACCCGCTCGGCGGGTCGGCGCCCAGCACAACTACCCGCTCGGCGCACCTGCACTCAGCACAACCGCCCGCTCGGCGTGCAGGTGCGCTCAGCACAACTGCCCGCTCGGCGTACCTGCGCTCAGCACAACTGCCCGCTCGGCGCACCCGCGCTCAGCACAACTGCCCGCTCGGCGCACCCGCGCTCAGCACAACTGCCCGCTCGGCGTACCTGCGCCCAGCACAACTGCCCGCTCGGCGTGCCTGCGTGCTCGGGGCTCAGCTGAGGGCGGAGCCGGACTTGTAGTCGGCGAAGGAGGTGTTCCAGTCGCCGAAGCCGTTGGTGAGGTCGGTGCCGCGGTCGGTGCCGGTGTACTCGATGACGTCGCCGACCTTCGAGTTCTCGTAGAGCCAGCCGGCGTTGGCGGTGCTCATGCCGGTGCAGCCGTGGCTGACGTTGGCGGCGCCCTGGCTGCCGACCGACCACGGGGCGGCGTGGATGAACTCCCCGGAGTACGTCACGCGCATGGCGTACTCGACGTCGTCGATGTCGTAGCCGTCGGCGCTGTCGGAGTCGATGCCGACCGTCTCGGAGTTCATCCGCTTCTGGCGGAACTTCTCCACGATCACCTTGGTGCCTGAGCGGGTGGTGAACTTGGGCTGCTCGCCGGTCGTGATCGGGATGGTCCGGAGCAGCGTGCCGTTGCGGAAGACCTGCATCTGGTGGCTGTTCATGTCGACCTTGGAGACCATGGCGCTGCCGATGGTCATGTTCATGGTGCGGTCGACCTGGCCGTAGATGCCGTTGCCCGCGGGTACGCCGCCGACGTCGGCCTCGACGGTGACCTTCGTGCCGGGCTTCCAATAGGTCCTCGGCCGCCAGTGGACCTCGTTGTCGCTGATCCAGTGGAACGCGCCCACCTGGGCGGGGCTGCTCGTCACCTCGAGCTTCTTCTCGATCGCGGCCTTGTCGGTCACCGGGACGTCGAAGCGCACGATCACGGGCATGCCGACGCCGACGGTCTGGCCGTCGCCGACGAAGCTGGGGTAGGTCTGCTCGTCGAGGCTGAGCACGCGTGCCCGGAAGCCGGAGGCGAAGGACTTCTGCAGCCCGTCGGCGTCCACAGCGGTGCTGGCGACCCGGTAGCGGGTGCCGGAGGTGAGCGGCTGCTGGGACACCCAGCGCGTCTTGTCGGCCGAGAGGCGGCCCTGCACGGGCGCGCCGCGACGGGTGGTGACGGCGACGTCCCTGAAGGTGCCGTCCTGCACGGTCAGCCGGAGCTTGCGGGTCAGGTCGACGCCCTGTGCGCCCGGCTCGATGTTGCTGGCCACCACGGCGGCGGACTGCGCCTGCTCCGTGGCGCTGGGTGCCTCACCGGCGCGCGCCGGGGCCGTGCCGGGCTCGTCGGAGCCGCTGGCGAGCGAGCACCCGCTGAGCGCGAGTGCCGAGACCATCAGGGCCGCGATGGCGGGGCGGGTACGTAGCGTCCGGGGGGACATCGCAGGACTCCAGAGAAGGTCGAGGCAGCGGAGTCCTCAGGCTAACAAGCCCGCGATTACGAGACGTGCACGTCTCGCTCACGACGTGAGCCGTGTCACACCATGAAGGTGCTCGACTCAGTGCGCGTACTCGCCGCGGTAGTACTCGAAGATCAGGCCGGAGAGCGCGATCACGCCGAGCGCCGCACCGATCAGGAACAGCCACCACCCGATGGCGACCCCGAGCACCATCGCCGACAGGCACAGGCCGCACCACAGCGGCCACCAGCTGTACGGCGGGAAGAAGCCCAGCTCGCCGGCGCCCTCGGCGATCTCGCCGTCCTTGCGGTCCTCGGGACGCGGGTCCATCTTGCTGGCGTGGAAACCCAGGTAGAAGGCGATCAGCGTGACCAGCAGGAACGTCATCACCAGCGCCGTGGTGCCGGTCAGGTCGCCGCTCGAGAGCCAGTACAGCGGCGTGACCAGCAGGAAGAAGACGCTGCAGAACACGAAGATCCAGGTCTCGGCCTTCATCGCCGGCCTCCCTTGTCGTCGTCGGCCAGGTGGTCGAAGCGACCGTCCATGTCCGGGGCGTCAGCGGCACCGCTGAGGTCGTTGTCGGCGTACTCCAGAGCCGCGATCTCGGGGTGGTGCAGGTCGAAGGCCGGCGACTCGGAGCGGATCCGCGGCAGCGTCACGAAGTTGTGGCGCGGCGGCGGGCACGAGGTGGCCCACTCCAACGAGCGGCCCCAGCCCCACGGGTCGTCGACCGACACCTTGGGCGAGCGCGAGCTGATGTAGACGTTCCACAAGAAGGGCAGCGTGGAGAACGCCAGCAGGAACGCCCCGACCGTCGAGACCTGGTTGAGGATGGTGAACCCGTCGTTCGCGGCGTAGTCGGCGTACCGCCGCGGCATGCCCTCGACGCCCAGCCAGTGCTGCACCAGGAACGTGGTGTGGAAGCCCAGGAACAGCAGCCAGAAGTGGACCTTGCCCCAGGTCTCGTCGAGCATCTGGCCGGTCATCTTGGGCCACCAGAAGTAGAAGCCCGCGAACATCGCGAACACCACGGTGCCGAACACGACGTAGTGGAAGTGGGCCACCACGAAGTAGGAGTCCGAGACGTGGAAGTCCAGCGGCGGCGAGCCTAGGATGATCCCGGTCAGGCCCCCGAACAGGAACGTCACGAGGAATCCGATCGCCCACAGCATCGGGGTGTCGAAGCTGATCGATCCACCCCACATGGTGCCGATCCAGTTGAAGAACTTCACCCCGGTCGGCACCGCGATCAGGAACGTCATGCCGGAGAAGAAGGCCAGGTCGATGGCACCGGTGACGAACATGTGGTGCGCCCACACGGCGACCGAGAGCACCGCGATCGCCATCGTCGCCGCGACCAGGCCGACGTAGCCGAAGATCGGCTTGCGGCTGAAGACCGGGAGGATCTCGGTGATGATGCCGAAGAACGGCAGCGCGATGATGTAGACCTCGGGGTGGCCGAAGAACCAGAACAGGTGCTGCCACAAGATGGCTCCGCCGTGCTCGGGTGCGAACAGCTGGGCTCCCAGGGTCCGGTCGGCCGCCAGTGCCAGCAGGGCCGCGGCGAAGATCGGGAACGCGATCAGGACCAGCAGGCTGGTCACCAGGGTGTTCCACACGAAGATCGGCATCCGGAACATCGTCATGCCGGGCGCGCGCATGCAGATGATGGTGGTCACGAAGTTGACGGCACCCAGGATCGTGCCCAGGCCCGCGAGCCACAGGCCCATCACCCACAGGTCGCCGCCGACGCCCGGCGAGCGGACGCCGTCCGACAGCGGGGTGTACGCCGTCCACCCGAAGTCGGCCGCCCCCTCACGGGTGAGGAAGCCGCTGGCGGTGATCAGGCCACCGAAGAGGTAGAACCAGTAGCTGAGCATGTTCAGCCGGGGGAACGCGACGTCGGGCGCGCCGATCTGCAGCGGCATCAGGACGTTGGCGAAGCCGAAGAACAGCGGCGTCGCGAACAGCAGCAGCATGATCGTGCCGTGCATCGTGAACAGCTGGTTGTAGATCTCGTCGCTGACCACCTGCGAGCCCGGGAAGGCCAGCTCGGACCGGATCACCAGTGCCAGGAGTCCGCCGACGAGGAACCACGCGAACGACGTGGTCAGGTAGAGCTTGCCGATCAGCTTGTGGTCGGTGGTCGTCAGGATCCTGACGACCTGCTGCCCCAGGCTCGGCTTGCGCGGGGTGGTGACCCGCTGGGTGGTGCTGGGTGCGTCGGAGACGGCGGTCACTACTCTCCTCCGTTGCTCTCGGTCTCGAGGCCACTGACGGTGTCGACCTCGGAACCCCCGAGGGCCGGGCCGGTGTTGCCGCGCTCGGCGAGCGAGGCCAGGTGGTCGTCGTACTCCTGCTGGTCGACGACCTTGACGTAGAAGAGCATCCGCGTGTGCCGTACGCCGCACAGCTCGGCGCAGCGGCCCTGGAAGGTGCCCTCACGGGTGGGGGTCACGCTGAAGCTGTTGTGACGACCGGGGATGACGTCCATCTTGAACAGGAACGCCGGCACCCAGAACGAGTGGATGACGTCGGGCGAGGCCAGGTTGAACTGCACCGACTGGTCCTTGACCAGCCACAGCGTCGGCGGCTCGGCGGCGGTGCCGACCTCGTAGACGACGTCCTCGCCCTCGCGCGGCTCGTAGGCCTCGGTCTCCTCGTCGTAGCCGAGGTTGTAGTTGAAGGACCAGGACCACTGCTGGCCCACGACGGTCACGACGTTGTCGGCGTCGTCGTCGTCCTTGAGGACGTCGGCCTGCGCGCGCAGGGTGAACACGAAGAAGACGAGGACCATGATCACCGGGGCGATGGTGTACATCACCTCGATCGGCAGGTTGTAGCGCGTCTGCACGGGGATCTCGGTCTCGCTGCGCCGCCGGTAGCGGATCGAGGCGAAGAGGATCAGGCCCCAGACGAAGACACCGGTGGCCATCGCGGCCACCCAGGCCCAGATCCACAGGGTGTGCACGGCGGGGGCCTCGAGCGTCGCCGCCTCGGGCATCGCGAGCCGCTTGAGCTGCGTGTCGGTCTCGGCCGAGCACCCGCTGAGCACCAGCGCGACGACGACCAGCAGACCCGTCGCCGAGGACCGGCGCAGGCGGGTGGGGAGCTGCAGACTCACAGACGAGCCCTTTCTCGGGGGGACCGGCTGTCACGGTCGCCGGACGGGCCGACTACGGACGAGCCGAGCCTACTACCCGCCCCTCCTGAGAGGCGTCCGGGGCGCAGGTGAGGTGCGGCTGTGAACCGGGGTGTAAGGGGCACGTCCCGGGGCCTCAGCCGAGCAGGTGGGGGCGCACGTCGGCGGCCGCCTCGTCGCCGTACGCCGCCCCGACGCGCTCCACGAACTGCTGGTGGGTGAAGGAGTACTCCTGGGTGCCCACGCGCTCCACGACGTACGCCGCGAGCACGCAGCCGACCTGGGCGGCCCGCTCGTGGGCCAGGCCCCACTCCAGAGCCGCGAGGAAGCCGGAGCGGAACGCGTCCCCCACACCGGTGGGCTCGACGGCCGTGACGCCGGGGACGGCGGGGACCGTGATGGTCTCGGCGGTGGTCGACTCCACCCGGACGCCGTCCTTGCCCAGGGTCACCACCTGGGTGCCGACGCGGGACAGGATCGCCTCGGGCGACCAGCCGGTCTTCTGGGCGATCATGTGCGACTCGTACTCGTTGCAGAACAGGTACGCCGCCCCGTCGACCAGCTCGCGGATCATCTCGCCCTCGCCGAAGGCCAGCTGCTGGCTGGGGTCGGCGACGAAGGCGTAGCCGCGCTGACGGCACTCCTGGGTGTGGCGGACCATGCCCTCGGGGTCGTCGGGCCCGACGAGCACCAGGGTGGGCTCCCCCACCCGTGCAGCGATCGGACCGAGCTCGATCAGCCGGGCCTCGCTCATCGCGCCGGGGTAGAAGCTGGCGAACTGCGCCATCGTGGTGTCGGTGGTGCACACGAAGCGGGCGGTGTGCTTGTCCTCGGAGATCCGCACCGAGTCGCAGTCCACGCCGTGCCGCTCCAGCCAGGAGCGGTAGCTGCCGAAGTCCTCCCCCGCTGCCCCCACCAGCACCGGTCGCAGGCCGAGCTGGCCCAGGCCGAAGCAGATGTTGCCGGCGCAGCCGCCGCGCCGGATCTCGAGGTCGTCGACCAGGAAGGACACCGAGAGCTTGTCGAGCTGGTCGACCACGAGCGAGTCGGCGAACTTGCCGCCGAAGCTCATCAGGTGGTCGGTGGCGATGGAACCGGCGATGAGCAGCGACATGGACGTCCTTCGGTGGCGGGAGGTTCGGCTCTCGGACGCCCCGGGACCGCCGTGGCGGGCCCGCGTGACGCGCCCCGAACACTACCCAGCGGTACTCCGTGGAGTACCCCCGAGTAGCCCCTAGCGTCGGCGGCATGACCTACCAGCGTCTCGCGTACGCCGACCAGGACCCCGCCCCGACGATGACCTCGGACTGCGCTGCCTGCGGGGACCGCGTCTCCCTCCCCCGGCAGCGCCTCGACGACCTGGCGCTGGGTCGTCCGGCGCCCTCGCTGGACTGGGACAGCCACCCCCGCGAGGTCGCCAAGCCGCAGGTCACCGTGAGCGCGGCGACGGCCCACCTCGCCGCGCGCCTGCACCTGCACCTCGACTGAGGTCGGCGACGCTGCGGAGTGCCCCGGACAGCACGAGAGGCGGCCCCCCGTGAAGGGGACCGCCTCCCGCCGCGTCCGACGGGCGCGGGGCGCCGGCGGGGGCCGGCCTTGGAAAACCGCGTGGCCCCGGAGGGCCCTCAGCTCAGTGGAAGCTGTCGCCGCAGGCGCAGGAGCCCGTGGCGTTGGGGTTGTCGATGGTGAAGCCCTGCTTCTCGATCGAGTCCATGAAGTCGATCGTGGCGCCGTTGAGGTAGGGGACGCTCATCCGGTCCACGACGACGGACACGCCGTCGAAGTCGGTCACGACGTCGCCGTCGAGGGTGCGCTCGTCGAAGAACAGCTGGTAGCGCAGGCCGGAGCAGCCGCCGGGCTGCACGGCGATGCGCAGCTGGAGGTCGTCACGACCCTCCTGCTCCAGGAGGCTCTTGACCTTGCTCGACGCGGTGTCGGTGACGTTGATGCCGTCGGTGCGGATCTCGGTAGCGGTGTCGACCTGCTCGGTCATGTGGCTCTCCAAAGCTGGTGGGGTGCGCTGTACGACGTCTCAATCGTCGCACACGGCCGGATATTCCGGGTCACCAGCGCGGCTCAGCGCGACCAGGTGCGGGCGGTCCGCTCCGCCAGCTCGGCCAGCGCCTCGGCGGGAGCGGCGAAGGCGCGCTCCTCCCCCACCAGGTCGACGATCGCGTACGCCGACTCGACCCCCAGGGCCCGCATCTCCCGCGACCCGACCAGCACCTGCCCGGCCAGCGCCACGCACGGCACCGTCGCCGACGCCGCGACCTCGGCCACGCCGTAGGGCACCTTGCCGGAGCGGGACTGGAAGTCGAAGGCACCCTCGCCGGTCAGCACCAGGCCGGCGCCCCGGACCAGGTCGGCCAGCCCGACCGCCTCGGCGACCAGCACGACGCCGCTGGTCTGCTCGGCGCCGAGCAGCTGGAGCGCGAAGCCGAGGCCGCCCGCGGCGCCGGTGCCCTTGCGGGCCGCCAGCTTGCGGTCGGTCTGCTCGGCGAAGCGCTGCAGCCAGGCGTCGACCGTGACCAGGCGCTCGTCGGTGAGGCCCTTCTGCGGGCCGAAGATCTTGGTGGCGCCGGTGATCCCGAGCAGCGGGTTGTCGACGTCGCTGGCCACGACCAGCTCGACGCCCTCGACGGCGGCACGGGCGGCGCTCACGTCGACCTCGGCGACCTCGGCCAGGCCGCTCGCACCCTCGACCAGCGAGCCGGAGCCGGCGGTGGCGCCCAGCGCGGCGAGCAGGCCGGCGCCGGCGTCGTTGGTGGCCGAGCCACCGAGCCCGACCACCACCCGACGGGCGCCACCCTCGATCGCGGCCGCCAGCAGCTGTCCCAGGCCCCGCGTCGAGCCGACCTCGGGCCGGCGCTCGGCGGGCGGGGTGAGGTGCAGGCCGACGGCCTGGGCGCACTCCAGGTAGGCGGTGTCGCCGACGCGGAGGACCGCGGCCGGGACCGGGGCGCCGTACGGGTCGTCGACGGTGACGGCCTGGAGCTCGCCGCCCAGCGCGGCGTGCAGGACGTCGACGAAGCCGGGGCCGCCGTCGGACATCGGCACCTGCACCAGCTCGTCGCCCGGGGCGCGGCGGGACCAGCCGTCCGCGATCGCGGCGGCCGCCTCGACCGCGCTCAGGGTGCCGGCGAACTTGTCGGGAGCGATGACGACGCGCATGACCGGACCCTAGCCCGCGACGCGCGCGGGCTCCGGCGGCGTCAGCCCGGCGGCATCTCGACGCGCAGCAGGGCGCCGCCCTCGGGCGCCTCACCGATGCCGATGGTGCCGCCGTGGGCCTCGACGAGCCGCCGGGCGGTGGCCAGGCCGATGCCCAGGCCGGCGCCGTGGCCGTCGCCCTGGCTGCCCACGACCCCGCCCTGCACCATCAGGTCGAAGACGCGCTCCCGGTCCGCGGGCGGTACGCCGGGGCCGGTGTCGGCGACCTCGAGCCACCAGCCCGCCCGGCCGGCGCGTCCGGTGGTCCCCGCGCTCACGCCGGCCGAGATCCGGACCAGGCCGTCCTCGCGGTCGCGGGTGAACCGGGCGGCGTTGGCCACCAGGTTCTGGAGCACCAGCCGCAGCTGGGTCCGGTCGCCGTCGACCACGGGCAGCTCGCCCAGCCGCACCTCGACGCGCTGCAGCTGCAGGGCGAGGTCGTCGCAGACCTCCCCGACGAGCACGGCCAGGTCCACCTCGTCGTGCAGCACCCCGCCCTGCCCGGTGGCGAAGCGCAGCACGTCGCCGATCAGGCCGTCCATCCGGTTCACGCTGCCGCGGGCCCGCTCGACCAGCCAGGCGTCCTCGGGCGCGACCGAGCCGTCGTGGTCGTCGAGCACCCCCAGCGCGAAGGACAGCGACGCCAGCGGGCCCTTGAGGTCGTGGGCCACCTGGGCCGCGAACAGGCTGAGCCGCTCGTTGGAGCGCTCCAGCAGCTCGCGGGTCCGGGTCAGGTCGGTGACCGCCTCCTCGAGCTGCCGGGTGCGCAGCCGCAGCTCGAGCAGGTCGACCACCCGCAGCGCCAGGTCGGCGAGCAGCGCGTCCACGCCGTCGTCGATCTCGCGGGCGACGTGGTCGAAGACGCACAGCGTGCCGAAGACGACGCCGGCCGGGGAGACCAGCTGGTGGGCACAGTAGAACCGGAACGAGTTCCGCTCGCCGGTGACGTAGGGGTTGTCGGCCCACCGCGGGTCCTGCGAGGCGTCGCGCACCCGGACCGGGTGGCCCTCGTAGAGGATCGCGTCGCACATCGCGTCCTCGCGGTCGCACACCCCCGCCTCGGTGCCGTACGCCGCGACGGTGCTCTGGTCGCCGGACCGCATCAGGTTGACCGCGGCCGCGGGAACCCCGGCGATCTGGGCGGCCAGGCGGGCCAGGTCGGTCAGCTCGGCCTGCGGCAGCCCGGCGACGCGGTAGGCCTCCACCTGCGCGTCACGGACGCGGTCGCGCTCGGACGCGGGCAGACCGTTCCCGGTGTCGTGCACGCTCGCCCCCTGACGTGGATCAGGTGCAGTGTGACCCAGGACCGGGCGCGAGCGCACCAGAACGTCTCGTCCGGGGTCGCTCGGGGTGCGCGGGCCGGGCGGTCGGCGGGCCTAGAGGACGGGGACGGGCAGCTCGAACCAGAAGTCGGCGCCACCGCCGGGCGCCTCGTCGACGCCGATGCGGCCGCCGTGCGACTCCACGACGCGGCGGCAGGTGGCCAGGCCGATGCCCAGGCCCTCCACCCCGGTCTGGGTGACGCCGTCGCCGCGCACCATCAGCTCGAAGACCTTGGCCCGCTGCTCCAGCGGCACCCCGGGCCCGTTGTCGGCGACGCTGATCCGCGTCACGCCGTCGACCACGCGACCGCTGACGTGGACGACCGGCCGGCTGCTGACGGCGTACTTCATGGCGTTGGCGAGGAGGTTCTGGAGCACCGCGCGCACCTGGACGCCGTCGCCGTGCAGCGGCGGCAGGTCCTCGACGACCACCTCGGTGCGACCTCGCCGCGCGGCGAGGTCGACCAGCACGTCCTCCACGAGCGTCCCGGTGTCGAGCTCGACGACCTCGAGCCGACCACCGAGGACCGCGAAGTCCATCAACCCCGCGACGGTGGCCCGCATCCGCTGCGCGCCGGACATCGCCGTGCCCATCAGCATCGCCACCGTCTCCGGCTCGACCGGGTCGGCCCCGGGCGCCTCGGCCGCGCCGACCTCCTCCTCGATGAGCTGGAGCGACATCAGCACCGCGGCGAGCGGGCCCTGGACGTCGTGGCTCACCTGGCCGGCGAAGGCGGCGAGGTGCTCGTTGGAGCGCCGCAGCTCCTTGCTGCCACCGGCGAGCTGCTGGAGCAGCCGGCCCATCTGGTCGTGGTTGCGGCGCGCCTCCATCGCCTGGACGGCCGCCTCCCCCAGCTGCTCGAGCCCGTCCATCATCGCCGGGGAGACGTCGACCGGCTGCGGGTCGAAGATGCACAGGGTGCCGATCGAGACGCCGTTGCTGGTGACGAGCTGGGCCGCGGCGTACGTCGTGATCGCACCGGAGCTGACGAACACGCTGTCGTTGAACCGGGGGTCGAGCCTGGCGTCGGGCACCAGCTGCTGGCGCTCGGGGCGACGCAGCACGCGGGCGCACAGGGAGGCCTCGAGGTCGTCACGACCGACGGCGCCGGTCGAGTCGGCGATGGCGTGCTGGGCGTGGGAGTCGAGCACGTTGATGCGGGCGGCCCTGGCCCCCGTCATCAGCGCTGCGGCCCGGACGAGGTGGTCCAGGATCTGCGGCGGAGCCCCGGAGAGCAGGTCCAGCGCGGCGATCTCGGCGTCGCGCATCTGCTCCAGAACTCCCATAGCGGACATACTAGGGCGGATGCCGTCACTCCGGGTCGGATTCCGGATCAGACGGGCAGGCCCCAGATCGGCATCCAGCGTCCCTGGTCGGGCTCGACGGGCAGGTCCGCCCCCACCTCGTCGCGCAGCTGCCGCTCGCGCAGCGGGTCGCGGGTCGTGGATCCGGACGGCACGAACGGGTAGAAGGTGCCCTGCTTGTAGAGGTAGACGAGGTACGCCGGAGCGCCCTGGTCGTCGGCGAACGCGATCACCGAGCACAGCAGGCTGGAGGAGAAGCCCTGCGCCTCCAGCGCCGAGTTGACCGCGTGCAGGTCGGTCACCAGCGTCGCCGGGTCGGGCGGGTCGGTGCGGACCGTGAGCCAGGTGTAGCCGTAGTCGTCGACGCTCGACTCGGTCGCGGGGCCGCCGTCGTGGCCGACGAGCGCGGCGGCCTCGGCCTGGCTGTGCACCGACGCCGCGCCCTCGGCGGCCCGGAAGCAGACCGAGCCCGCCCCGGTCGGGCGCAGGCCGAGGCCCGCCTCGAGGGTCAGCGCCGCCGACGGCACCGCGAACAGCGCGTCGAGCGTCGCCGCCCGGGGCGTGGTGCGGCCCCGGATCGCGTCCCAGAAGCCCACGGTCAGTAGGTCTTGCCCAGGGCGGTGGCGATCTTGGCCAGCTGGTCCAGCCGCTGCTCCAGCGGCGGGTGGGTCGCGGTGAGGGTGCTCATCGAGACGCCGCGCACGGCCGGGGTGATGAAGAAGGCGTTCATCGACTGTGCCGCTCGCAGGTCGCGCTCGGGCACGGCGTTCATCTGGCCGCTGATCTTGGTCAGCGCCGAGGCCAGCGCGTTGGGCTTCTGGGTCAGGTAGGCCCCCGAGCGGTCGGCGCACAGCTCGCGGTAGCGCGAGAGCAGCCGCAGCGCGACGAAGCTGACGGCGTACACGACCAGGGAGACGACCAGGGCGAGCACCAGCCCGGCCGCGTTGTTGTTGCGCGACCGGCCGACGCCCAGGGCACCGAACCGAGCACCCTGGGTGACCATCCCGGCGACGATGCCGGCCGAGGAGGCCACGGTCATCACCAGCACGTCGCGGTGGGCGACGTGGGAGAGCTCGTGGGCGAGCACGCCCTCGAGCTCCTCGACGGTGAGCAGCTGCAGGATGCCGGTGGTCACGCACACCGCGGAGCGCTCCGGGGAACGGCCGGTCGCGAAGGCGTTGGGGATGTGGCTGTCGGCGATCGCGACCCGCGGCTTGGGCATGTCGGCCATCGCGCAGAGCCGGTCGATCATGCCGTGCAGCTCGGGCGCCTGCTCGGGGGTCACCACGCGGGCCCCCATCGCGCGCAGCGCCACCGTGTCCGAGCGCCACCACTGGAAGAAGGCGACGCCGATGCCCGCCAGGCCGATCAGCACCGCCAGCGGAAGCGATCTCGAGATCGCCATGAGGCTCACCACGAGCGCGACGAACAGCGCGCCGAGGACGAACATCACGGCGGTCATCCGGAGGGTGAGTCCGGAGTCGTCGACGAAGCGGGTGCGGGCCATGTCAGGTGAACGCGCAGGAGGGCACGAGGCGTTCCCCGTCAGCCCGGGATGAGGCCCTCGTCACCCAGCATCTCGCGGACCTCCTCCAACGTCGCGTCCGCGGGCGGCAGGATCAGGTCGGAGTCGTGCAGCACGTCGGCAGCGAGCGGGCTGCCGGAGCGGCGCACGCCCTCGAGCAGGGCCGCGAGCGCGTCGGCGAAGGCGGCGTGGTCGCCGGCCTCGACGGCCGACTCGACCGCGGCGTCGAGGGTGTTGAGCTCCTCGACGCGGTCGTCGTCGACCACGAGCTGTCCCTCGGTGAGGATGCGGACGATCATCGCTGCTCCCCCTCGGCGCGCGGCGTCGCCTGCCCCGGGGCGTCCTGGGCGGGCGGGGTCGCGGCGTCGGGGGCGTCGAGCTGCGGGGTCGGCGCGCTGCTGCTGCCGCCCCTGAGCGCGGCGAGCTCGGACTCGACGTCGGACTGGCTGCTCATCGCCTCGAGCTCGCGGGAGATGTCGTCGCCGCGGTTGATCGAGCTGGCGTCGTCGAGCGCGCCCGAGGCGATCAGCTCGTCGACCGCACCGGCACGCGCCTGCATCTGCAGCGTCTTGTCCTCGGCCCGCTGGATCGCCATGCCGACGTCGCCCATCTCCTCGGAGATGCCGGAGAACGCCTCGCCGATCCGGGTCTGCGCCTCGGCCGCGGTGTAGGTGGCCTTGATGGTCTCCTTGCGGGTGCGGAAGGACTCGACCTTGGCCTGGAGCCGCTGCGAGGCGAGCGTGAGCTTCTCCTCCTCGCCCTGGAGCTGGGCGTGCTGGGCCTGGAGGTCGCTCAGCTGACCGGTCAGCGCGGACTTGCGGGTCAGCGCCTCGCGGGCGAGGTCCTCGCGGCCCATGTCGAGGGCCTTCTGGGCCTGCGAGGTGAGCTTGTCGCTCTGGTTCTGGAGCTGGTTCATCTGCAGCTCGACCCGCTTGCGGCTGGTGGCGACGTCGGCCACGCCGCGGCGTACCTTGGTCAGCATCTCGAGCTGGCGCTGGTAGCTGTAGTCGAGGGTCTCGCGCGGGTCCTCCGCCTTGTCCAGGGCACTGTTGGCCTTGGCCCGGAAGACCGTGCTGATCCGCTTCATGAGGCTCATGGCGTCACGGTACCGGCCCCCACCACCGAGGACGAGGGGTCCGGCCGCGGTGGCGGCCGGGACGGGGCGGGCCGACGGGTACGCTGACCGCCCGCCCACCGCCACCGTCCCGAGGGGATCGCCCCGTTGTTCCGCCGTAGCAAGGCCGACGAGCCCGCCGCCCAGCCCACCTCCACCACCGCCGGCTCCCCTGCCGGCGACGGCCGGGGCACCGGCACCGGGAAGGGCCGACCGACGCCGACGCGGCGCGAGGCCGAGGCCGCCGCGAAGGCGCGGGCGCGGGCGGTGACCGACACCAAGCAGGCCCGGCGCCAGGCCCGGGAGAAGCGGGCCGCGGAGAGCCGGCGGATGCGCGAGGGCATGAAGGCCGGCGACGAGCGCTACCTGATGAGCCGCGACAAGGGACCGGTGAAGCGGTTCATCCGCGACTTCGTCGACGCACGCGTCTCGATCGCGGAGTTCCTGCTCCCGCTGCTGCTGCTCACCTTCGTGCTCCAGGCCTCCGGCAACCCGGCGCTGGTCCGCTTCGGCGGGGCGCTGTGGACCACCACGATCCTGGTCGTCCTGATCGACACGCTGTGGCTGGTGTTCCGCCTCAAGCGCGCGCTGCGCGAGCGGTTCCCCGACGAGGGCTCGCGCGGCACCGTGTTCTACGCCGTGCTGCGCGCGCTGCAGGTGCGCCCGCTGCGCTCCCCCAAGCCCCAGGTGCGCATCGGCGGCAAGCCGAAGTAGCCGCCGGACCCGCCGCGGCTCACTCGGCGGCGAGCGACATCGGGCCGTAGACCTCGCGGTCGCCCTCGAACAGCGTCACCGCGGCGACGCCGTCCTCGGCCAGGTCGGGGTAGGCCTCGCCGACCCAGCTCTCGGCGTCGCTGCGCGTGGGGAACTCGCGGCGCTCGCCGGGCAGCACCCGGCCGTCGGCGTCGAGCAGCTGCCACCACCAGGGCACGGTGTCCGCGCTGGCGGTGGAGGCGAAGGCGTTGTCGTGGGTCTCGCTCATGGGTGACCTCTCGGGTGACGGGGACGTGCGGGTGCCGGGCGACGGGTCCTAGGTCCCGCGCACCCCGGCCTGGACGAACGGCGGCTTGGTGACCACGAAGACCTCGCCGCGGCCGCGGACGTCGACGAGCACCTCCGCGCCGAGCTGGACCTGGTGGTTGACCAGCGCCAGCGCCACGCCCTTGCGCAGCGTCGGGCTGAAGGTGCCGGAGGTGACGTGACCGACCGGCAGGTCGCGGGTGACCTTCACGCTCATCCCGGGTCGCGCGATGCCGCGGCCGGCGGCGACCAGGCCGCGCAGGACCACTCGCGGTCCGGCGGCGCGCTGCTCGGTGAGCACCTCCCGACCCCAGAACTCCGGCTTGTCCCAGCCGACGGCCCAGCCGAGCCGTGCCTGCACCGGGGTGACGTCGAGGGAGATGTCCTGGCCGTGGAGGGGGTAGCCCATCTCGGTGCGCAGCGTGTCGCGGGCGCCGAGGCCGCAGGGCACCAGGCCCGAGGCCGCACCGCCGGCGACGAGGGCGTCCCACAGCGCGGGGGCGACCCCGGCCGGGGCGACCAGCTCGTAGCCCCGCTCGCCGGTGTAGCCGGTGCGGCAGACCACCACCTCGACGCCCTCCACCTCGGCGACCCGGAAGGACATGTAGTCGTGGCCGGTCGGCAGCCCGACGGCGTCGAGCACCGCGTCGCAGAGCGGTCCCTGGACGGCGAGCACGGCGTGGCTGGTGTGCTGGTCGGTCACCTCGACCCCGGCGGGGGCCACCGCGCGCAGCCGCCGCAGGATCTCGGCGGTGTTGGCCGCGTTGGGCACGAGCAGCACGTGGTCGTCGTCGTGGACGTAGGCGATGAGGTCGTCGACCACGCCGCCCGTCGCGTCGTCGCAGACCAGGGTGTACTGCGCCTCGCCGGGGGCGATCCGGCGCAGGTCGTTGGTCAGGCAGCGGTTGAGCAGCTCCAGCGCACCCGGGCCCCGGACGTCGATCTTGCCGAGGTGGCTGACGTCGAAGAGCCCGACGGCCTCGCGGACCGCGGCGTGCTCCTTCAGGACGCCGGTGTACTCCAGCGGCATCTCCCAGCCGCCGAACTCGGCCAGCTTGGCGCCGAGGGCGACGTGGCGCTCGTGCAGGGGCGAGTGCTGCAGCGGGGCGGGCGGCGGGGCGGGCATGGTCGGCAAGTTACCGCAGCGAGGGCGCCTCGCCGGCTGCCCCTACGATGCCCAGGGTGACGACGTACACGCTGCGCAAGGGAAGTCCCACCAAGACCCGGACCGACGTGGTCGTCGTCGGTGCCGTCCGCACCCGCGGGGGCGACGTGAAGCTCGCCGCCGGCGGCGAGGACGTCGCCGCGGCGTACGGTCGCCGCTTCAAGCCGCTGCTCAGCTCGATGACCTTCCGCGGCGAGCCCGGCGAGACGCTGCGGCTCCCCAGCCCCGAGGGCGTCCGTGCCGGTCAGCTGCTGCTCGTCGGCCTGGGCGCCGCGGACGCCGTCGACGCCCACGTCGTACGCCGCGCGGCCGGCACCGCGGCCCGCTCGCTCGGCAACGCCGCCTCCGTGGCGCTGGCGCTGCCCGCCGACGACGCCGCGCTGGTCGCCGCCGTGGCCGAGGGCTTCGCCTCCGGGCTGTACTCCTTCACCGCCTACAAGTCCGGCGCCGAGCCGACGTCGGTCTCCGAGGTGCTGCTGCTCAGCCCGGTCGCCCGCGACGCGGAGGTCGTCGCCGCGCTGGACCGGGCTCGCACCGTCGCCGAGCACGTCGACCACGCCCGCGACTGGGTCAACACCCCGCCCAACGACCTCTACCCCGAGTCCTTCGCCGACCGGGTCGTCGACCTGGTCGGGTCGCGCAAGGGCAAGGGCAAGGACAAGGGCCCCCGGGTCGAGGTCGAGGTGCTCGGGCCCGAGGAGCTCGTCGAGCTCGGCTGCGGCGGCATCCTCGGGGTCGGCCAGGGCTCCCACCGCCCGCCGCGGCTGGTCCGGCTGACCTGGGCACCGCCCGGGGCGACCCACCACGTGGCGCTGGTCGGCAAGGGCATCACCTACGACTCCGGTGGCCTCACCATCAAGTCCGGTGCCGGCATGGCGACGATGAAGAACGACATGGGCGGTGCTGCCGCCGTCATCGCGGCCACGCTGGCCATCGGCGCGCTGGGGATGCCGGTCGCCGTCACGGCGTACGCCCCGATGGCCGAGAACATGCCCGGTGGCGGCGCGATGCGGCCCGGTGACGTGCTCACGATGCGCGACGGGCAGACCGTCGAGGTCACCAACACCGACGCCGAGGGCCGGCTGGTGATGGCCGACGCGCTGGCGCTGGCCGTCGAGCAGTCGCCCGACGTGCTGCTCGACGTCGCCACCCTCACCGGCGGCTGCGTGGTCGCGCTCGGCGAGAAGGTCGCGGGGCTGATGGGCGACGACGCCACCACCGCCGGCCTCACCGAGGCCGCCGCGCGCAGCGGCGAGAAGCTGTGGCGGCTGCCGATCCCCGAGGAGTCGCGCAAGGCCGTCGTCGACACCGAGATCGCCGACGTGCTCCAGGCCAACTGGGTCCGCTGGGGCGGCACGCTGTACGCCGCGGCGTTCCTCGAGCGGTTCACCGGCGAGGTTCCCTGGGCCCACCTCGACATCGCCGGTCCCGCCTGGAACGGCGGCGGTGCGTGGGGTCACGTGCCCTCGGGCGCGACCGGCTACGCCGTCACGACGCTGGTGGAGTACGCCGCCGGGCTGGTGCCCGCGGCCGACTGACCGGACCGGTCAGCGACCCGCGTCGTCGTCCTGGACGCTGCGCCGCAGCAGGTCCTTGCGGGCCTGGGACTGGCGGTGGTTGAACTCCCGCATCCGCTGCGGGATGCCGACGAGCCCCGCGTCGTACGACGGGACGCCGTGGCGGTTGCAGAAGTCGTGCGCCCAGCGCACCGACGGCACGCGTCGGCGGGTCCACTCCCCGTCGTGGGCGACGAGGAGGACGGTGACGTCGGTGACCGTGGTGCGGGGCTCGACGAAGCCCTCGACCCCGCGGCGGGCCTCGATGAACTCGCGCAGGTGCTGCTCGTCGGCGGCGTCGGAGGCGCGCACCACCGGGCCGTCGCCGGACACCCGGCGCCGGCCGCGCCGGAAGCGGTCGCGCAACCCCATGCCGCACAGTGTGCGGCATCGCCGGTGATCACGGAGGCGGATGCGTGCGGACGGGACCCCCGGCGGGGCGCACCGGGCTACTGGCGGGTCACCGGGGCTCGTCGTGGGCGTCGGGCGGAGGTGGTTGGATGGACGCGGACATGCGACATGGGAGGTTCGACGTGCCAGACGGGTCGGCGACGGCAGCCGGGGAGACCCCCGACGGGTCGGGCGAGCACGACGTCGTCGTGCTCGGGGCCGGCTCGGGCGGCTACGCCTGCGCGCTGCGTGCGGCCCAGCTCGGCCTGAGCGTCGTCCTGATCGAGAAGGACAAGGTCGGCGGCACCTGCCTGCACGTCGGCTGCATCCCCACCAAGGCGCTGCTCCACGCCGCCGAGGTCGCCGACTCCGCGCGCGACTCCGAGCAGTTCGGCGTGCGCGCCACGCTCGAGGGCATCGACATGGCCGGCGTGAACGCCTACAAGGACGGCGTCGTCTCGCGGCTGCACCAGGGCCTGACCGGGCTGGTCTCCAGCCGCGGCATCACCGTCGTCCGGGGCACCGGCCGGCTCACCGGTCCGCGCACCGTCGAGGTCGACCCCCCGACAGGCTCGGGACGCGCGGCGTCGTACACCGGGAAGCACGTGGTGCTCGCCTCCGGCTCCTTCTCGCGCACCCTGCCCGGCGTCGAGGTCGACGGCACCCGCGTGCTGACCTCCGAGCAGGCGCTGGGCCTGACCGAGGTGCCCCGCTCGGTGGTCGTGCTCGGCGGTGGCGTGATCGGCGTGGAGTTCGCCAGCGTGTGGCGCTCCTTCGGTGCGGAGGTCACGATCCTCGAGGCGCTCCCCCACCTCGTCCCCAGCGAGGACGAGCAGTCCTCCAAGGCCCTCGAGCGGGCCTTCCGCAAGCGCGGCATCCGCTTCCACACCGGCACCCGCGTCGAGTCGGTCAAGGCGACCGACGCCGGCGTCGTGGTCACCGTCGAGGACGGCGCCACCCACGAGGCCGACCTGCTGCTCGTCGCCGTCGGCCGTGGCCCGGTCACCGACGGCCTGGGGTACGCCGAGCAGGGCGTCACCCTCGACCGCGGCTTCGTCGTCACCGACGAGCGGTGCCGCACCTCGGTCGAGGGCGTGTACGCCGTCGGCGACATCGTCCCCGGCCTCCAGCTCGCCCACCGCGGGTTCGCCCAGGGCGTCCTGGTCGCCGAGCACATCGCCGGCCTCGACCCGCGACCCGTCGAGGAGTCGACCATCCCGCGGGTGACGTACTCCGAGCCCGAGGTCGCCTCGGTCGGCCTCACCGAGGCCCAGGCCCGCGAGCGCCACGGCGACCAGGTCGAGACGCTGACCTACGACCTCGGCGGCAACGGCAAGAGCCAGATCCTCAAGACCCAGGGCTTCGTGAAGCTGGTGCGCCGCACCGACGGGCCCGTGCTGGGCGTCCACCTCGTCGGCTCCCGCGTCGGCGAGCTGATCGGCGAGGCGCAGCTGATCGTCGGCTGGGACGCCCACCCCGAGGACGTCGCTCCCCTCTTCCACGCCCACCCGACCCAGGACGAGGCGCTCGGCGAGGCCCACCTGGCCCTCGCGGGCAAGCCGTTGCACGCCCACTCCTGACCTGATAGCCCTGGACCACCCCGCCCGACCCGCACCTGTTCGCACCCCGTTTCGCACGACGAGCAAAGGATCCCGATGTCGACTCCCGTGAACCTCCCCGCACTGGGCGAGTCCGTCACCGAAGGCACCATCACACGCTGGCTGAAGTCGGTCGGCGACACCGTCGAGGTCGACGAGCCCCTGCTCGAGGTCTCCACCGACAAGGTCGACACCGAGATCCCCTCGCCGGTCGCCGGCACGCTCCTGGAGATCAAGGCCGAGGAGGACGAGACCGTCGAGGTCGGCGCCGAGCTCTGCGTCGTGGGTGACGAGGGCGAGAGCAGCGGCGAGGAGTCCGGCTCCGCGGAGCCCGAGGCCCAGCCCAAGGACGAGGCCGAGTCGGAGAAGAAGGCCGAGCAGGAGGAGGAGCACGCCGCGGAGACCGGCGAGCTCCCCGAGGGCGACGAGACCCCCGAGTCCGAGAAGCAGAGCGCCCCGGACACCGACGAGCCGGCCGCCGAGCAGGCGTCGTCCGACGAGCCGGCCGAGAAGAAGTCCGGCGGCGGTGGTGGCGGTGGCGGAACCCCGGTCACGCTCCCCGCGCTGGGTGAGTCGGTCACCGAGGGCACCGTCACCCGCTGGCTGAAGTCGGTCGGCGACGAGGTCGAGGTCGACGAGCCGCTGCTCGAGGTCTCCACCGACAAGGTCGACACCGAGATCCCCTCCCCCGTGGCCGGCACGCTCCAGTCGATCAGCGTCGAGGAGGACGAGACCGTCGAGGTCGGCGCCGAGCTGTGCGTCATCGGCGACGGCTCGGCCGCTCCCGAGTCCTCCGACGAGCCCGAGCCCGAGAAGGAGCCGGAGCCGGAGCCCGAGCCGGAGCCCGAGCCGGAGCCCGAGCCGGAGCCGGCTGCCGAGCCGGAGCCCGAGAAGCGCGAGGACCCGGTCAAGGCCGAGCCCGCCGCCGAGAAGGCGCCCGCCCCGACCAAGCAGGACAAGCAGGACGGCGGCCAGCCCTCCGGCGAGTCGACCTCCTCGTCGCTCCTCCTCGTCGTCCTCCTCTTCCGAGGGCGGCACCTACGTCACGCCGCTGGTGCGCAAGATGGCCGCCGAGCACGGGGTCGACCTGTCCTCGATCACCGGCACCGGCGTCGGTGGGCGGATCCGCAAGCAGGACGTCCTCGCGGCGGCCGAGTCGGCCAAGCAGGCCAGCGCGGCACCCGCCGAGGAGCCCGCGGCGGAGTCGGGTCGGTCGGCCCCCGCCGCCGAGAAGTCGACCCCCAGCCCGCTGCGCGGGAAGACCGAGAAGGTCTCCCGCCTGCGCAAGGTGATCGCCACCCGGATGCGCGAGTCGCTGCAGACCTCCGCGCAGCTGACCCAGGTGGTCGAGGTCGACGTCACCAACATCGCCCGGCTGCGCGAGAGCGCGAAGGCCGACTTCCTGGCCCGCGAGGGCGTGAAGCTGTCCTACCTGCCGTTCTTCGCCAAGGCCGCGGTCGACGCGCTCAAGTCGCACCCGGCGCTGAACGCGACGTTCGACCTCGAGGCGGGCGAGGTGACCTACCACGACAGCGAGAACGTCGCCTTCGCGGTGGACACCGAGAAGGGCCTGCTCACGCCGGTCGTCAAGGACGCGGGCGACCTCTCCATCGCCGGCCTGGCGAAGAAGATCGCCGACGTCGCGCAGCGCACCCGCACCAACAAGATCGGTCCCGACGACCTGTCGGGCGGCACCTTCACGATCACCAACCTCGGCAGCGTGGGCGCCCTCTGGGACACCCCGATCATCAACAAGCCACAGGTCGCGATCCTCGGGCCCGGCGCCGTCGTCAAGCGCGCGGTCGTCATCGACGACCCCAACCTGGGCGAGACGATCGCGGTGCGCCACATGGTCTACCTGGCGCTGACCTACGACCACCAGCTGGTCGACGGCGCCGACGCGGGTCGCTTCCTGCAGGACGTCAAGGGTCGCCTGGAGGCCGCCAAGTTCGACGTCTGACCAGACGCCGTCTCGGCGCGGTGCCGGGCTGCCACGCGGCAGCCGGGCACCGCGTCGGTGCGTCCGGAGGCGTCCGGCCTTCCTGGGGGCGTGCCGCCGCGCGCGGGGGGTACGGCACCCCATGACCTCTCCCCCACCCGCGCCCGGGACGGACGCCGACGGCTCCGCGATCGCCGAGCTGCTCGACGAGGCACGTCGCGACCTGGACCGCGTCCGGCCCGACCAGCTGGCCGCGGAGGTGGACGCCGGGGCCCTCGTGGTCGACCTGCGTCCCCGCGAGCGGCGTACGACGGACGGCGAGCTCCCCGGCGCGCTCGTGGTGGACCGGCTGGTCCTGGAGTGGCGGCTGGACCCCACCTCGCCGCACCGGCTGCCCGAGGCCGACGCCGACCGGCGGGTGGTCCTGGTGTGCAACGAGGGCTACTCCTCGAGCCTGGCCGCCGCGACCCTGCGCCGGCTCGGCGTACGACGCGCGACGGACCTGGACGGCGGCTACCTCGCGCTGCGCGACGCCGGGCTGGTGCCACCGGCTTGAGTCCGGCGAGGTACGACAGGGCCCGGACAGCATGACGGGCGCCCCGGTCAGGCAAAACTGCCCGGCGGCGCCCGATGTGCCCGGTTGCGCGGGCAGTTTCACCGGCTGGCCGGTGAAACTGCCCGCCCCCACGCGACCTACATGTGGATCATGTGCCCGGCGATCCCCTCGACGGCCTCCTTGACGGCCTCGGAGAGGGTGGGGTGGGCGAAGACGTTGCGGGCGACCTCGTCGGCGGTGAGGTCCCACTTCTGGGCCAGCGTGAGGGCCGGCAGCAGCTCGGTCACGTCGGGGCCGATCAGGTGCGCGCCGATGATCTCGTTGTGCGCGGCGTCGGCGACGATCTTGACGAAGCCGACGGCGTCGCCGAGGCCCTTGGCCTTGCCGTTGGCCGAGAACGGGAACTTGGCGACCTTGACGTCGTACCCCTTCTCCTTCGCCTGCGCCTCGGAGTAGCCGAAGGAGGCGATCTGGGGCTGGCAGTACGTCGCCCGCGGGATCATGTCGAAGTCGATCTCGATGGTCTCGTGGTCCGCGATCGTCTCGGCGGTCACGATGCCCATCGCCTCGGCGGTGTGGGCGAGCATCAGCTTGCCGGTGACGTCGCCGATCGCCCAGACGCCGTCGACGTTGGTGCGGCCGCGGGCGTCGACCGCGATGGCGCCGCGCTCGGTGGTCTCGACGCCGGTCTTGTCGAGGCCGTAGCCGTCGAGGCGGGGTGCGAAGCCGATCGCCTGGAGGACCTTGTCGGTCTCGATGACCTCCTCCTTGCCGTCCTTGGAGACGGTGACCTTGACCCCGGAGCCGGTGTCCTCGATCTTCTCGACCTTGGTCTTGAGCATCACCTTCACGCCGAGCTTCTTGTAGTGCTTGGCGAGCTCCTTGGACACCTCGGCGTCCTCGGTGGGCACCATCCGGTCGAGGAACTCCACGATGGTGACGTCGACGCCGAAGTTCTTCATCACGTAGGCGAACTCCACGCCGATGGCGCCGGAGCCGGCGATGACGACCGAGCCGGGCAGCTCGGCGTCGAGGATCTGCTCCTCGTAGGTCACGACGTTCTCGCTCAGCGAGGTGCCGGGCACGAGCCGGGTGGTGGCGCCGGTCGCGATGATGACGTGGTCGGCGGTGACGGTGCGCGTCGACCCGTCGTCGAGCTCGACCTCGATGGTCTTGGCGTCGGTGAACGTCCCCCAGCCGTGGATCTCCTCGATCTTGTTCTTCTTCATGAGGAAGTGGACGCCCTTGACGATGGACTCCGAGACCTCGCGCGAGCGCGCGTGGGTCGGCTTGTAGTCCATCGAGACGTCGCCGGTGATGCCGAAGACGTCCTTCTCGTGGGTGAGGATGTGCGACAGCTCGGCGTTGCGGAGCAGCGCCTTGGAGGGGATGCAGCCGACGTTGAGGCACACCCCGCCCCAGTACTGCTTCTCGATCACGCCGACCTTGAGGCCGAGCTGCGAGGCGCGGATGGCGGCGACGTAGCCACCGGGGCCCGCACCGAGGACGACGACATCGAAATCACTCACGCGCCCGAGCCTATTGCGTCAGGGGCTGCGAGGGGCAACCGGTGCGGCCGCGGTCCCCTCCCGACCACCCCGGTGGGACGCTGGGCCCATGCGCTTCCTGATCGCGGGCTCCTCCGGCTTCCTCGGCACCCAGCTGCGTGAGCAGCTCGTCGCGAGCGGCCACGACGTCACCTCCCTCGTACGCCGCGCCCCCGGCAGCCAGGAGCTGCGCTGGGACCCGTACGCCGCCCCGCTGGGCGTCGAGGTGGTGGAGCACCACGACGTGGTGGTCAACCTGGCCGGCTCCCCGCTGGTCGGCAACCCGCACTCGACCCGGTGGGCGCGCGAGCTGATGAACAGCCGGATCACCACCACCTCGGTGCTGGCCGAGGCGATCGCCGCCTCCTCGAGCAAGCCGGTCTTCCTCGCCGGCAACGGCATCAGCTTCTACGGCGACCACGGCGCGGATCCGCTGACCGAGCAGGCCGACTCCCGCGGCGACGCGTTGCTGACCCGGGTCTCGCGGGCCTGGGAGGCCGCCGCCTCCCCCGCCTCGGACGCCGGCGCCCGCGTGGTGGTGCTGCGCACCTCTCCCGTCTTCGACCGCCGCTCGATGCCGCTCAAGGGGCTGCGGCTGCTGTTCTCCGCCGGCCTCGGCGGCCGGCTCGGCGACGGCACCCAGCACATGCCGGTGATGAGCGCCCGCGACTGGGTCGACGCCGTGGTCCACACCGCCGAGCACGACGTCGAGGGCCCGGTGAACCTCTGCTCGCAGGTGACCCCGACCAACGCCGAGTTCACCGAGGCGCTGGGCTCGCTGCTGCACCGGCCGGCCGTCGTACCCGCGCCCGCGGTGGTGCTGCGCAAGGCCGGCGGCGAGCTCGGCGGCCTCGTGCTCGACTCGGTCAACGCGGTGCCCGAGGCGCTGATCCGCAGCGGCTACACCTGGCACGACCCCGACGTCCGCGCGGTGCTGGCCGAGGGCCTCTCCCCGAGCCGCTGACGGTCGCTCACCCACGGACGGCCTCCGAGCGGCGTACCTGCCAGCCGGCGTCGCGGCGCACCAGCTCGACCCGGCGGGTCACCACCGGCCCGCTGCGCAGCGCCGACACCCGCCCGGCCCGGACCACCTCGCCGCCGGCGACCCGGTCGACCACGCGCAGCCGCAGCCGACCGGGGGCGCGGTCGAGCACGTCGACGGCGAACACCTGGGTGGTCAGCCGCTGCAGCCGGGTGCCGGAGGCGGCGTACTCCCGCAGCAGCCGTACGTCGGCCCGCCCCGCCCGTGACCCGGCGACGTAGAGCCGCCGCAGCTGCCTCGGCGTCGCCCGCCGACCACGCCGCCGCCCGGCGCCGGTCCCAGGCGCGCAGCACGTCCAGCACGTCCGGCACGTCCAGGGGGCCGTCCCCGGCCGGCGCGGCCCGGGCCACGGGAGCGGCGGGCGCCGCCGGAGCGGGCGCCGGCACGTCACGGCCGGTCCACGCGGCCAGCGCCACGAGCACGCCGCACAGCGCGACCCCGACCGCCCGCCACACCGTCATGGGTCCAGGCTGCCCGCTGCGGGGGCGGTGCGGTCGGTCGTCCACAGGTGGATCTGCCGGGCGCGCGAGATAGCGTGACGGCGTGGCCGAGCTGCAGTTCCAGGACCTGACCGACGCCCCCGTGGACTACCTCGAGGCGTGGGAGCGGCAGCGAGCCGTGCACGCCGAGGTCGTCGCCGGGGCGCCCGGCACGACGCTGCTGCTCGAGCACCCGGCCGTCTACACCGCCGGCAAGCGCACCGAGCCGCACGAGCGGCCCACCGACCTCTCCACCGCGACCGGCGAGCCGGTGCAGGTCGTCGACGTCGACCGCGGCGGCAAGATCACCTTCCACGGCCCCGGCCAGCTGGTCGGCTACCCGATCGTGCGGCTGCCCGACCACGTGCTGGTCGTCGACTACGTACGCCGGGTCGAGGAGGCCCTGATCCTGGTCTGCGCCGACCTCGGCGTCGCCACCGCCCGGGTGCCCGGTCGCAGCGGCGTCTGGCTGCGGGCGACGCCCGGCACCGACGCCGGGCCGGGCCGCCCCGAGCGCAAGATCGCCGCGCTCGGCATCCGCGTGGCCCGCGGCGTCACGATGCACGGCTTCTCGCTCAACTGCGACGTCGACCTCGCCTGGTACGACCGCTTCGTGCCCTGCGGCATCGACGACGCCGGCGTCACCACGCTCAGCGAGGAGCTCGGCCGACACGTCACGGTCGCCGAGGTGCTGCCGCTGGTCCGGGCGCGGCTGACGCAGCTGCTCGCCTGGGAGCCGTACGCCGCGACGCCCGACTACGAGCCCCGTCCCGAGCCGGGCCGCCGCCCGGTCGCCCCCGGTGCGCCCCGCGACCCGGCGCACGCGGACCTGCGTGTCCCCGTGCTCAATCCGCGGGGCTGACCGACCGCTGCGCCATGCTGGACCGGTCCAGGACCGGGCTGCTGTGAGGGGTGCACGGGCATGAGCGAGCTCGTGATCGAGACGAGCGACCTGCGCAAGGTCTACCGCTCCGGCCTCCGCCGCCACGCCGCCCTCGACGGGCTCGACCTGGCCGTCCCCCGCGGCGGCGTCCACGGCTTCCTGGGCCCCCACGGCGCCGGCAAGACCACGGCGCTGCGACTGCTGCTCGGCCTCGCCCGCCCCACCAGCGGCCAGATGCGGCTCCTCGACGTCGACGTGCCCGACCGCCTGCCCGAGGTGCTGGGCCGGGTCGGCGCGGTCGTCGAGGCGCCCCACTTCGTGCCCACCCTCTCGGGCCGCAAGAACCTCGCGCTGCTGGCCCGCACCGTCGGCGCCCCGCGCGGCGCGGTGGACTCGGCCCTCGACCAGGTCGGCCTGGAGCGACGCGACCGGACGCCGTACGCCGCCTACTCCGGCGGCATGCGCCAGCGGCTCGCGATCGCCTCGGCGCTGCTGAAGGACCCCGACCTGCTGATCCTCGACGAGCCGACCAACGGCCTCGACCCGGCCGGCATCCGCTCGATCCGCGACCTGGTCCGCGACCTCGGCGACGCCGGCGTCACGGTGCTGCTGAGCTCGCACATCCTGGCCGAGGTGCAGCAGGTCTGCCACTCGGTCTCGATCGTGGGCCACGGCCGGCTGCTCGCCTCCGGGCCGGTCCAGGACCTGCTCGGCGCCGCCGTGTCGCGCACCCGGCTCGGCGTGGCCGACCCGCGCGCGGCGCAGCACTTCCTCGAGACGGCCGGGCACACCGTGACCCGCGAGGGCACCGACCTGGTGGTGCAGGGCCACGGCGACCCCGCCCAGCTCACCCGGCTGCTGGCCGAGCGCGGGCTCTACGTCAGCGAGCTGACCGAGGTGCGTCCCACCCTGGAGTCGTTCTTCCTCGGCCTGACCGGTCGTCGCGACGAGCCGAGCGCGCCGGAGGCCGCGTCGTGACCCGGCTGCTGCTGGTGGAGCTGACCCGGCTGCGCACCCGGCGCAGCGTCGCGCTGCTGCTGCTCGGCACCGTCGTGGTCGCCGCGCTGGCCGCGGGCGTCACCGCGTGGCAGACCCGGCCGCTGACCCAGAACGAGCGGGTCGACGCCCGCGCCCAGGTCGACCTCGCCGAGCGCGACCCGCAGGTGCGCGCCGAGGTCCGCGCCTGCCGCGAGGCGCCCACCGACTACCTCGGGCCCGACGCCTCGGCCGACGACTGCGCCGCGGCGCTGCTGCCCGGCGAGCAGGCGTTCTACCCCCGCGAGGCGCTCGACCCGGCCGCGGTCCGCGAGGGTCGCGGCGTCGAGGTCGGACTGCTGGTCGCGGGCCTGCTGATCGTCGCGGGCAGCACCTTCGCCGGCGGCGACTGGACCTCGGGCTCGATGTCGACCCAGCTGCTCTTCGAGACCCGGCGACGTCGGGTCTGGCTGGCCAAGGCCGCCGCGGTCGTGGTCGGCTGCGCGGCCACCGCGCTGTTCGCCCTGGCCGCGTTCTGGGCGGTGCTGCTGCTGGTGGCCCGCGCCCGGGGCGTCGAGGTCGGCTCCGGCGACCTCTCCCCCGTCGCGCTCCAGGTCGCCCGCGGCACGGCGCTCGCCGCGGCCGCCGCGCTGGGCGCGTTCGCGCTGACGATGGTCTTCCGCCACACCGTGGCCACCCTCGCCCTGCTGTTCGTGTACGCCGTGGGCGGCGAGGTCGCCATCAGCCTGCTGCCGGTCGAGGGCGCCGGGCGCTGGGCCGTGGGCACCAACGCGGTGGGCTGGCTGCGCAGCGACCTGCGGTACGACGACCCGTCGGCCGCCTGCTCGCTGCTGGGCCGCTGCACCGAGCTGCAGGTGATGACCCACACCGAGGCGGCGCTGTTCCTGGGCGTGCTGCTGGTCGTGGCCTGCGCGGTCTCGGTCGTGTGGTTCTCCCGCCGCGACGTGTGACCCCGCGGTCGGGTGCGGGCGGGCTCCGCCGGTGCGGGGAGACCTGCGTCACCGACGTACGCTGGAGCGGTGACCCAGGTAGCAAGTGAAGGCCGCAAGCTCCTCCGACTCGAGGCCCGCAACGCCGAGACCCCCATCGAGCGCAAGCCCGAGTGGATCAAGACCCGCGCCAAGATGGGCCCCCAGTACACCGAGCTCCAGAAGCTCGTGAAGTCCGAGGGCCTGCACACGGTCTGCCAGGAAGCCGGCTGTCCCAACATCTACGAGTGCTGGGAGGACCGCGAGGCGACCTTCCTCATCGGCGGCGACCAGTGCACCCGCCGCTGCGACTTCTGCCAGATCGACACCGGCAAGCCGCAGCCGCTGGACCGCGACGAGCCCCGCCGGGTGGCGGAGTCGGTGCAGACCATGGGCCTGCGCTACGCCACCATCACCGGCGTCGCCCGCGACGACCTGCCCGACGGCGGTGCCTGGCTGTACGCCGAGACGGTCAAGCAGATCCACGAGCTCAACCCCGGCACCGGCGTGGAGAACCTGATCCCCGACTTCAACGGCCGCCCCGAGCTGCTGCGTGAGGTCTTCGAGAGCCGGCCCGAGGTGCTCGCCCACAACGTCGAGACGGTGCCACGGATCTTCAAGCGGATCCGTCCGGCGTTCACCTACGAGCGCTCCCTCGACGTGATCACCCAGGCCCGCGAGTTCGGCCTGGTGACCAAGTCCAACCTGATCCTCGGCATGGGCGAGACCCGCGAGGAGATCCACCAGGCGCTGGTCGACCTGCACGCCGCGGGCTGTGAGCTCATCACCATCACCCAGTACCTCCGCCCCTCGCCGCGCCACCACCCCGTCGAGCGCTGGGTCAAGCCCGAGGAGTTCGTCGAGATGACCGCCGAGGCCGAGGAGATCGGCTTCGCCGGCGTGCTCAGCGGTCCGCTGGTGCGCTCGTCGTACCGCGCGGGTCGTCTGTACAAGCAGGCGATCGAGGCGCGCGAGACCGCGTCCTGACCTCCCCCCTCCCGGTCTGAGAGACTGGGCGGCGGCCCACCCAGCTCACCACCGCGAAGGCACCACGCATGGCGACGAAGCCCGAGAAGCAGCCCAAGGCGAAGAAGGTCAAGGACCCCTCCAAGCCGGGTCGGATCGCGCAGATCCGGCAGAGCTACACGATGACCAAGCAGTCCGACCCCAGGATCGGGCTGATCCTGCTCGGCACCTTCCTGCTCGCGGGCCTGGCCGGCTTCGCGCTGATGCTGCTGATCTTCCGGTCGCTGTGGTTCCCGATCGGGATGGGCCTGCTGATCGGCCTGTTCGCCGTCCTCGTCGTCTTCGGCCGCCGCGCCGCCACCGCGGCGTACAAGCAGATCGAGGGGCGTCCCGGCGCCGCCGCCGCCGCGCTCCAGCAGCTGCGCCGCGGCTGGAAGACCGACCCCGCCGTGGCGGTCAACAAGCAGCAGGACATCGTCACGCGCGTCGTGGGCCGTCCCGGCATCGTGCTGATCGGCGAGGGCAACCCGACCCGCCTCAAGGGCCTGCTGGCCTCCGAGCGCCGCCGCCACGAGCGGGTCGCCCGCGAGGTGCCGATCCACGAGCTGGTCGTGGGCCGCGAGCCCGGCCAGGTGCCGCTGCCCAAGCTGACCAAGACCGTGCAGAAGCTCGGCAAGGAGGTCAAGCCCGCGCAGCTGACCGACGTGCTCGCCCGCATCAAGGCGATCGACGCCCACCGCTCGGCCGTGCCGATGCCCAAGGGCCCGATCCCGACCTCGATGAAGGGCATGCGCGGCAACATGCGCGGTCGCTGACCGCTGCCGCTCCCCGGCCGCTCCTGGCCTGAGCCGACGTCAGGCGGGTCGGCGGGCGCTGCGGGCGTCGTACGCCGCGGACCGGGTCCACAGGTCGTGCAGACCCCGCCCGGTGGCCGACTGGAACACCAGCGGCGGCACCACCAGGCAGATCAGCACGGTGCGCAGCAGCGTCGGGACGAACGGCAGCAGCCGGCCGTCCTCGCGCAGCACCCGGACGCCGGCGACGAGCTGGCCGAAGGAGCCGCCGAGCAGCGCGGTGAACAGCGTGACCTGGAGCGCGAAGCCGCCGAGGACCCACCAGCCCGACGCCGGGTCGTCGAGGTAGCGGCCGACGCCCACGAACCCCACCACGACGAGGATCGAGGCGATCCAGTCGACGACGAGGGCGAGGATGCGCCGTCCCCACGAGGCGTACTCAGGCACGCCACGAGCCTAGCCAGGCACGGGTCGCCGGTGACCGTCGGGTGACCTTCGTGTTACGTGCCCGAAACAATGTGGATACGGTCGTGCAACCACCCGTACGTAGTTTCGCGTCGTCGCGTCAGCCCGCTGACGTCACGCTCACCATTTCCACGCGGTCGCAGGGCGACCAAGGAGGACGAATGTTCAACAACAGCGAAGAGCTGCTGAAGTACCTCAAGGACGAGAGCGTCGAGATGGTCGACGTCCGGTTCTGCGACCTTCCCGGTGTGATGCAGCACTTCACCGTGCCGGTCTCGTCGTTCGACCAGTCGGTCTTCGACGACGGCCTGAGCTTCGACGGGTCCTCGATCCGCGGCTTCCAGGCCATCCACGAGTCCGACATGTCGCTGTTCCCGGACCCCACCACGGCGTACATCGACCCCTTCCGCGTGTCCAAGACGCTGGTCGTGAACTTCTTCATCCACGACCCGATCACCGGCGAGGCCTACTCCCGCGACCCGCGCAACATCGCCCGCAAGGCGATGGCGTTCCTGCAGAGCACCGGCGTCGGCGACACCGCCTACTTCGCGCCCGAGGCCGAGTTCTACGTCTTCGACAACGTGCGCTTCGAGACCAAGGCCAACACCGGCTTCTACGAGATCGACTCCGAGGCCGGCGCCTGGAACTCCGGCTCCGAGGACAACAACCGCGGCTACAAGGTCAAGTACAAGGGCGGCTACTTCCCCGTCGCGCCGTACGACCACTTCGGTGAGCTGCGCGACGAGATGGTCATCGAGCTGGAGAAGTCCGGCCTGCAGGTCGAGCGTGCCCACCACGAGGTCGGCACCGCCGGCCAGGCCGAGATCAACTACAAGTTCGACGAGCTGCTCAAGGCCGCCGACGACGTCATGAAGTTCAAGTACCTCGTGAAGAACGTCGCCTGGCGCAACGGCAAGACCGCGACCTTCATGCCCAAGCCGATCTTCGGCGACAACGGCTCCGGCATGCACGTGCACCAGTCGATCTGGAACAACGGCGAGCCGCTGTTCTACGACGAGACCGGGTACGCCGGCCTCTCCGACATGGCGCGCTACTACATCGGCGGCATCCTCAAGCACGCCCCGTCGCTGCTGGCGTTCACCAACCCGACGGTGAACTCCTACCACCGCCTGGTGCCCGGCTTCGAGGCCCCGATCTCGCTGGTCTACAGCCAGCGCAACCGCTCGGCCTGCGTGCGCATCCCGATCACGGGCGCCAACCCCAAGGCCAAGCGCATCGAGTTCCGCTGCCCCGACCCCTCGGCCAACCCCTACCTCGCCTTCTCGGCGCTGCTGCTGGCCGGCCTCGACGGCATCAAGAACAAGATCGAGCCCGCCGACCCGATCGACAAGGACATCTACGAGCTGCCGCCGGACGAGATGGCCGAGATCGACCAGGTCCCGACCTCGCTCAACGCGGTGCTCGACAACCTCGAGCGCGACCACGAGTTCCTCACCGAGGGCAACGTGTTCACCCCCGACCTGATCGAGACCTGGATCGACTTCAAGCGTCAGCAGGAGATCCTCCCCGTGCAGCTGCGTCCGCACCCGCACGAGTTCGAGCTCTACTACGACATCTGATCACCCCCTCGACGGGCTCGACCGGTACGCCGGTCGGGCCCGTCGGCGTTCCCGCCCGCGCAGGTCGGGCGGTCCCCTCCCGTCGATCGAGCCGTTCGTCGGTCGAGCCTTCGTTGGTCGAGCCGTTCGTTGGTCGAGCCGTTCGTTGGTTGAGCCTGTCGAAACCAGCCACTCGATCAGTCGCCGTGCACGCCCTCGCAGGACTGCCCTGGTCACGCCGCTGCAGCCGTCCGAGCAGTTCGACCCCGAGGGGGGTGATCGGTGCTGGCGGAGTCGCGATGCGGCCGCCAGCACCGACCCGTCTGCCTGGGGACGGCGAGGCAACCACGACGACGACATCCAGCAGAAGTACTGCCGCGACCTGCAGCGCACGCGGGTCAGCGCAGCCCACTGGGACACCTCCGAGGTCAGGCCACGGAGACGACGTCCTGCTTGGCGGCTCGACGCGCGCGCACCTTCGTCCCGGCGATCACCAGGCCCACCCCGACGACGATGACGACCAGGTTGACGACGCCGTACCCCGCGAGCTCGCTCCCGCTGTACTCCACCGGAAAGCCGGTCGGTGACGGGCCGAACGCCACCGGCGGCTCATCGGCCATCCAGCTCAGCAGGACGGACAGGGTCTGGTAGGCGAAGACGATGGCGCCGACCGCGAGGTAGGCGACGACCGCGAGTACTCGGTCCTTGATGAGGTAGCCGATGGCGAACGCGAAGAGGACCGTGAAGATGATGTTCATGTCGTGCTCCTGAGGTGTGGCTGGCGGGATGCTGCTCAGCCTGGATCGACACCGGCGCAGCCGGCATCGGCGCGAGCGCGGCAGCTGCGATCGGTGCCAGCACTGAGGAGTGCTGGAGCATCGCGCTGGCACCATGGCGTGCATGTCGTCCGGCGCCTCCCGTCTCCTGACGGGACTCGCGTCCCTAGGCGTGCTCGTGAGCGCCACCTACACCGCCGCGATCCGCGAGTGGGGCGCCTTCGTCCCGTGCCTGGCCTGCGGCTACGCCGTCCTGGTCGCATGGCTCGTCGTCCGCCACGATTCCGCGTCCCCCGCGGGCCCGGCGCTGGCGTGGACGACCGCCTCGGTCGCCTTGGTCACCGCCCACGTGGGCCCGCTCGCCGAGCTGCCGTGGTCCACCGGCATCTGGCCGGCCAACCTGGCGGGTCTGCTCGCGCTCATGCTGGTCTTCCCCGGAGGTCGCTCCGAGGGTCGCGTCTGGCGCACCGTGCCGTGGGCGTTCGCCCTGGCCACGCTCGCCATGGTCGCGGCCCAGTGGGGCGGCGAACAGGTCGACGGCAAGGTCGTCGGCGGTCCCGACAGCGCCTGGCTGGATCCCGTGGCGATCCTGGCCCTGATCACGATCGCCGCGTGCCTGGTCCTGGGCGCCGCGTCCCTGGTGTCGCGCCACCGGGGCGGTGATCGTCGCACCCGCCAGCAGATCCGATGGCTCATGCTCGCCGGGATCGCGGTCGTCGTGCTGCTCGTGACCGGATGGGTCGCCGAGTGGCTGGGTGCATCGCTCGACGTGGCCTACACGCCGTTCCTGGTCGCCATCGTCACCCTGGTTCCCACCGCGGTGGGCGCCGCCATCGTCCGGCACGACCTGTTCGACGTGGATCGGCTCCTCAGCGGCACGACCGCATGGCTCGTCACGGTGCTCGCGTCGGCGGCCGTCTTCGCCTCGGTGGTCTACGCCATCGGCCGGCTCCTCTCGCTGAGCACCGGCCTGACCAGCGGCGTGGCCGCATTCGTGTCGGCGCTCGTCCTGCTCCCACTGCAGCGCCACATCGCAGCCCTCGTCGGGCGGGTCGTCGATCGTGACCGTCACGTCGCGGTCGCCGAGGTGGAGCGGTTCTCGGCCGACGTACGAGCCGGCAGGCGCCAGCCCGAGGAGATCCAGACGGTGCTGAGACAGGTCCAGGACGACCCAGGTCTCGTCGTCACGCTCGCCCGTCCCGACGGTGGGTGGGCTCGCCTCGACGGCACCACCGTGCCCGAGCCGGACGGCTTCGCGATCGAAGCAGGCGGGGACGTCATCGCCAGGCTGCACCTGGGCTGGGACTCGGTTCGTGCCCGGCGCCGGATCGCTGATCTGGCGAAGGCGGCCTGGGTGCCGATCGAGGTCGCCCGACTCCGCCTGGTCCTGCAGGAGGCGCTCGGCGAGACCGAGGCGAGCAGGCGGCGACTGGTCGAGGCCTCCGCCTCCGAGAGACGGCGTCTGGAGCGCGACCTGCACGACGGGGCTCAGCAACGCATCGTCGCGACCGGGATGCGGCTGCGCCTGCTGCAGGAGCACCTGCCCCCTGACCAGTCGGCCGAGGTCGATGCCGCTGTGACGGAGCTGAAGGGCACCGTCGACGAGCTGCGCCGGATCGCCCAGGGAGTGCGCCCCAGCCTGCTCGACGACGGCCTCGCCGCTGCCTTGACCGCGGTGAAGGCAGCGTCGCCGATCCCGTTCGAGCTGACGGTGGGCGAGCTCCCGGAGGTCAGCGATACTCGCGCGTTGACCGTGTACCTGGTGGTGAGCGAGGCCGTCGCGAACTCACTCAAGCACGCTCGCGCCTCCCACATCAGCGTCCGGGTGGCCGCGCACGGCGACCGCCTGGCGGTCGAGGTCGAGGACGACGGCGTCGGCGGGGTGCCCCACGACGCTCCCCTGACGGCCTTGCGCGACCGCATCGTCTCCGTCGGCGGGACCCTCGGCGTCCGCGCCACGCCCGGTGGCGGTACGACGATCCTGGCGGTGGTCTGAGTGCGGGTCGTCGTCGCCGAGGACTCGGTCCTCTTCCGCGAGGGCATCGTGCGACTGCTCAGCGAGAAAGGTCACGAGGTCGTGGCAGCTGTCGGCGATGCCGCCGCGCTCCGCGACGCGGTCCGGGAGCACAGACCAGACCTGGCCATCATCGACGTACGCATGCCACCGACGATGGAGTCCGACGGCGCCGAAGCTGCTGCCGACATCCGGGCTGAGGATGCTTCCTCCGGATTGCTCCTGCTCAGCCAGCACATCGAGCTGCGACACGTCCTGCCGCTCGTCGGCACGGCCGGCTTCGGCTACCTCCTCAAGGACCGGGTGCTCGACCTGGCGGAGTTCATCACGGCGGCGGAGCGGGTCGCCGATGGCGGGACTGCCCTGGACCCCGCCGTCATCCAGGCCCTGGTCAAGGCTCGTGGGGGCTCTGCTCTCGACGACCTCTCGAGTCGCGAGCTCGACGTCCTCGGCCGGGTTGCCGAGGGCCTGTCCAACACGGCCATCGCCGCGAAGCTCGTCGTGTCCGAGCGGACCGTCGAGGCGCACGTCAGGTCGGTCTTCATGAAGCTGGGTCTACCGGAGGACGGGACGAACCGGCGCGTCCTGGCGGTGCTGAGGTACCTGGAATCTCGCTGAGGTCCCCGATCCCGGACCGGATGAGCGGTGCACGATGCCGGTGGCACCGCCACCGCAGACCAGCCGGAGCCGGTCGTCCGGGACCGCGGCGTCGGGCCAGTCCGAGTCGGCCGGGTCGTGCGGATCGCCGGTCACCAGATCCACGAGCAGCGGGAGCTCGCACCGGAGGGTGACCTCGCGACGCAACCGACCCAGCGCTCTGTTCCGCGCCGCGTGGTCAGCCACGCACCGGGCCGCTCCGGGATGCTGTCCCGGGTCCAGGCCTGCAGCGCGTGGAGTACATCTCCTGCGCGCACTCCTCCGCGACGTCCAGGTCGCCCGCGACGCGCACCGTCGCAGACAGCACGAAGGCCCACCCCGAGCGGTGGGCCTGCGCCAGCGCGGCAGCGACCGGCCTTCGGGGTAGGCCGTGGACAGATCTATCGCGACGTCCCAGGCGAGGACCAGCACAGCAGCCTGAGCGGCATGCCATGCGGTCAGGCCGAGGTTCCACCGCCTCAGGCGAGTTCTCCAGACACATGGCCAGCCCGGGCCTGGCACGACTCAGCGCACAGAGACTAGGTGCCCGATCACCCCGCGTCGGGTGGGCAGGTCGCTGTCAGCGGCCCCCTGGAGCGGGCACGATGCCGGTACGGCCCTCCCACGTGCCGTGCTCGGAGAGGGGCCGGAAGCGGTAGGTGGCGAACTCGTGGTGGAAGTCGCGACGCCGGCGCTCACGCATGGCTGCGGCGTGCCGGTCGGGGTCGGGCACCTCCGAGCGTCCGTGGACCATCTGCTCCATCTCGCGCACGCTGCTCCAGACCGAGAAGGTCGAGATGGTCCTCGGTGGGCGCTGGCCGGCGACCGCGAGAGTGACGCCCGGGTGGTCTCGCACCAGTCGCTCCACGGGCCGGCCGTGACGCAGGAAACGTGGCACCTCGGGGAGTCGCATGCGTGCCAGCGTGACGGCGACGACCGGCTCGTCCTGCTCCATGGTTCCGGCGCTCGGGGGCAGGCTCTGCAGCGCGGCGATGGTCGACCAGCGGCGGATGAACTCGAGTCGTACGTGCCAGCCGTCACTCCAGGACGCGTCCCAGGGCGTCTCGCGTCAGGAACTGCACCAGCGCGTCCTCGTCCTGCCACTGCGCGAAGACGGCCAGCCGGTTGAGCTGGAACCGGTCGGGCGACATCGCGGGGGCGCCGAGGCGCATCAGCGACAGGCACTCGACGTGGTCGAGGCCGGCTCTCGAGCTCGTCGGAGGGCGCAGGAGCGCACGCGCTCCGACCAACGATGGCACCTCGGCGAGGTGGAAGCTGTGGATCGTCATGACGCGCGCTCGCACTTGCGGTGGAGCCGGACCGCGGGGTCGGACCACAGCCACAGCTCGTGGTCGGTACGCAGCACGCCGTGGGCATCGAGGTACACGTGGAAGGTCTCGTGCAGGGGGGCACGTGCGGCGCGGGCTGCTCGGTCGCGGACGACGACGTACGCCCCGTCCCCGAGCCACTCACCGCTGACCCGCGACCCGAGGTCCAGGATGTGAGGCACGCACCGAATGGTGCCTCAGGCGTCACACCGTGTCCCGCGATGCGCTACCTGCGGCGCGGTAGCAACTGGAAGGTACGGACAGGATTGGCTCACCCACCCACCGAGGAGAACGCCTTGATCTACATCACCGTGAAGAAGAAGCTCAAGCCCGGCACCGCGGACGCCTACCTCGCAGCGAGCCAGGCGTACACCGACGCGACGCGCGCCGAGCCCGGCAACAAGTTCTACGAGCACTACCGCAGCGTCGACGACCCCGACACGATCCTGACGATCGAGGCCTTCGACGACGCGGCGGCCGGCGAGGCGCACGTCAGCTCCGAGCACTTCCAGCAGGGCGACGGCGACGCGAAGCAGTACATCGCCGAGCGCCCCGACATCATGTACATCGACGCCGCGGACCGCGACGGCTGGGACAAGATGTCGGAGTTCTGAGCCACGGCTCGCGTCTGCTCGCTGCGGACCCGCTCCACGCGTGGGTGACGCCAGCCTCAGATCGCCCGCAGCCCCGCCGTCACGAGGACGGCGACGACGACGCAGAGCGGCGACGCCGACGGTATGGGCACCCAGGGACCAGGAGCGCCCGCTCGCGAGCACCGAGGTCACCACCAGGGCGCACAGCAGCGTCGGCGCCATCAGCACGATCACGCGGGTGAACCAGGGCGGCAGCTCGCGGCCGCCCAGGAGCACCGGGCCGACGAGCGCCACCGTGCTCGCGGCCAGGACGGGGATGCGAGGTCCGGCCTGCAGGTCGACGGTGAACTCCTACCACCGCCTGGTGCCAGGCCAAGCGCATCGAGTTCCGCTGCCCCGACCCCTCGGCCAACCCCTACCTCGCCTCCTCGGCGCTGCTGCTGGCCGAGATCGACCAGGTCCCGACCTCGCTCAACGCGGTGGCTCAGGCACCCGCCCCGACGCGGGAGGCCACTGCAGGCTGGACCGGTCCCGCGAGCTCCGCGGAGCTGTTGAGCGACTCGAAGGCGTGCTGCATCTGGGTGTCGCGGGCCTCGACGATCGCGTTGAGCGTGCGCGCGACCCGCGGCTTCTGGCCGACGAGCTCGTCGATGACCGACAGCGGGACCTGCAGCACCTCGACGTTGGTGGCGGCGATGCCGGTCATGGGGACCTGCTGACGGAGCAGGGCCTGGGCGCCGAGGACGTCGCCACGTTCCAGGTCGACCACGTCGAGCTGGGCGCCGTCGCTGGTCTGGGCGACCAGTCGGACGTGGCCGGCGACGATGAACGCGAACCGGTCGGGCACCACGCCGGCGCGGATCGTCGTCTCGCCCTGGCCGTAGGTCTCGACCGCACACGCGTCCGCGAGGCGGTCGACCTCGTCGTCGGTGAGCCCCAGGGTCGACCGCACCAGTCGTAGCGCCTGGACCACCGTCTCCTTCGGCTGCGGCACGAACGACTCGCCGTCCAGCGAGATCGCGTTGCGGCGTGCGGCGTACCAGAGCCAGACCAGGAACAGGGACTGGGCCTTCGCCGACTGGCCGGCGGTGACCAGCGGCAGCGTGGTCTCGTAGGCACCGCCCGGTCCCATGCGCACGGAGGGCCATCCGGCTGCTCGGAGGAACGGGATCCCCTCGGCCACCTCCATCAGCGTGCGCATCACGTCGTGAGGGCTGTCGGCCGGGGCGAAGGACGTGGTGACGACGTGGTCGTGGGCGGGCGTGGGGCGGCTGTAGTTCGCGAACGACGCGTCGGCGATGGTGGCGTTGGGGATGACCTGGATGCCGGTGCCGGTGTCGAGGTGGGTCGAGCGCCAGTTCATCTCGACCACCTTGCCCGAGGTGCCGTCCACGTCGAGGGTGTCGCCGATCTTGAACGGCTGCTCGAAGAGCAGCAGCAAGCCGGACACGACGCTGCCGACGGCGTTCTGCAGGGCCAGGCCGATGACGATGGACCCCACACCCAGGGCGGCGAAGAGGCCGCTGACGTCGAGGTTCCAGACGAGCGAGGCGACGATGGCGGCGCCGCTCGCGACGAGGACGAGCCGGGCCAGGTCGACGAAGATGCTGGGCAGGCGGTCGCGCCACGTGCCCTCGGTGGCGTTGCCGAACAGGACTGCGTTGAGAGCGCCGAGCGTGATCCCGACGGCCAGGATGCCGACCAGTGTCGCGACGAGCCGGACGCTGTTGCTGTCGCGGCTGAGGTCGGCGGCCTGGGTGAGCAGGACCAGGAGCGCAGCGAGGGGGACGAGCCACAGCCGCAACCGGTTGAGAGGGCCCGCGAGGGGGCTGCCGCGACGTTGCAGTCGCAGGTGGACCTCGGACAGGACCAGGACCAGGACGGGGAGGCCGATGATGACGACCAGGGCCCAGGCGAACCAGGGTTGGTCGGTCGTGCTCACGAGTCGCCGCCGCCGCGCAGCCGCCACACCGGGACGGTGCTGTCGTTCTCGGTCACGGTGCCGGTACGGGTGAACTCGTAGCCGCCGGTGAGGCGCTGCTTGACCTCGTCGGTGACGTAGATGCCGGGCGCGCCCGCGACGGTGCGGACCCGGTAGGCCAGGTCCACGGCGTCTCCCCAGAGGTTGTAGACGACGTCGCTGCGACCGACCAGGCCGCTGCGGACGGCTCCGGAGTTGATACCGGCGCGCACCACCAGCCTGGAGCCGTGCTGGCTGTTGAACCGCTGGACCATGTCGGCGACCCCGAGGGCGAAGTCGACGACTCGACGGGCGTGGTCGACACGCTGCACGACCAGGCCGGAGGAGGCGACGTACCCGGTCCCGACGCTGCGCACCTTCTCGATCCCGGCTGCACGCGCGGCGTCGTCGAAACCACGCGACAGCGCGTTCAGCAGCTTCAGGGACTCCGAGGCGGAGTGACGGCCGGTGAACTGGTCGAAGCCCTCGACGTCGGTGTACACCACGGACACGTCGTCGTGCTCAGCCGAGATGTCGGTCTCCCCACCCCGGTACCGCTGCACGACCGGGGGCGGCATCAGCCCGGCGAGGATGCGGTCGTTCTCGGCCCGCTGCGCCTCGATCAGCTCCTGCTTGGTGCGCAGGCTGGAGCTCATGTCGTTGAACGCCACGCCGAGGTCCCCGAACTCGTCGTGGCGGCGTCCCGCGTCGACCTGCGCCCCGAGCCGCCCGCCGGCCACGGCCCGCACCCCTTCGAGCAGCCGGTTCAGCGGCACGGTGAAGACGCGCGCCATCAGGACCGATGCGGCGCAGATGAGCAGGATGACCGCCGCGGTCGCGAAGAGCAGGTTGCGGGCGAACTCGCTCACCGGTTGCAGGGCCTCACGGGCCGAGATCTTCGTGACCATCGTCCAGTCGAGGCCCTCGATCTTTGCCGGCTGGTACGCCGCGAGGACGTCGTGGCCGAGGTAGTCCAGCCCCCGCATCGTGCCCGAGCGGCCCAGGCTCCCTTCGCGCGCCGGAGCCGACCTGTCCTCCAGCGCCAGCATCGTCTGCCGCGTCTCCACGATGCGGTCCGCGACGTCGGGGCGGGTGCCGGTCGCGACGGCCTTGGACGCGAACGCCTCGGGGTTCTCGAACAGCTCGCGCGAGTCGGTGCGCAGGGTGCCGTCCTCGCCGACGAGGTAGGCCTCGCCGGTCCTCCCCAGGCCCTCGTAGACGCCGGGCTCCTTGTTGCCGGTCAGCACGGTGTTGAGCTTCTCGATCGAGAGCTCGTAGACGAGCACGCCGGTCAGGTCGTCAGCCGTGCCGATGGGTGAGGCGATGAACATCGTGGGTGCGCCGTAGGAGGGCAGGTAGTGCTCGAAGTCGCCGACGCTGACGAAGCCGCTCGAGTTGGACTCGATGGCGGCGTCGTACACCTGCTGGAGCCCGCCGCCCCGGTACTCGTCCCGGGCGACGTTGCTGCCCAGGTCGGCCCGCTTGTGGGTGGTGTAGACGACGTTCGCGTCGTTGTCGAGCATGACGACGTCGTCGAGACCCAGCTCGGTGACGACCGAGCGGAAGTAGGGGTTGAACGTCTTGTTCGCCCGGGTCCAGGCGCTCCCGTCGCCGGCGTCGTCGCGCCGGATCGACTTCTCCTGGTCGCCGGAGAACCGCGTGTAGTTGGCCTGCAGGTAGGTGCGCGCCGCCGTCGACGGCACGAACGCCGCGGCCTCGTACTCCTGGCCCCGTGTCCTCTCCAGCTCGGGCACGAAGGTGTCGGCGTAGAAGGCCGCGAGCGCGTCCCGCTGCCCGGCTGTGGTCCGCGCCGTGTCGAGGTCCTCGAAGGCGGCGTTGAACGCCTTCGACGCCTCCACCGCGGCGCCCCGGCTGTCGAGCAGGACCGCGGACTTCTCCCGGTCGATGAAGTCCTGCACCTCGTTGCGGCGGTCGTTGCCGACCTCCTGGAGGCGGGCGTACGTCGCCTCCTCCAGCGCCTCGGTCCCGGACCGGTAGCCGAAGAACCCGACGACGGCGGTCGAGACGATGCTGGCCAGCAGCAGCATCAGCAGCAGCTTGGTCTGGATGCTCCCCAGTCCACGCGGTCGGCGGGACGTGGTCCCAGCGGCCCCTCCCCCGGTCGTCCTGTCGTCGAGGGTCCCCGTGGGGTAGGCCGGGACCGGCTCGGGGACCGGCCCCAGGACCGGCTCGGGGGACGGCTGGTCGAGCGTCTGCGGGACCGGACCCGAGTCCACTGCTGTCACCCGAGCAAGCGTAGGGAGCCGGCTACCCGTTGGGCGGGAAACCGCGAACTCCACCAGAACCGCGAGACGTGGGGTACGGGGGCGGGCAGTGCAGCACCGCTGCCGGGCGGCGAGCTGTCAGATCGCCCGCAGGCCCGCGGTGACCAGGACGGCCACGACGACGCACGACACGAGCGAGCATCGCCGCCACAGCATCACGGCCGCCACGGCGACGCCGACGGTGTGGGCCCCGGCCGACCACGAGCGGCCACTCGCGAACACCGAGGTCACGACCAACGCGCACAGCAGCGTCGGCGCCATCAGGACGATCACGCGGCTGACCCACGAGGGCAGCACCCGGCCACCGAGGAGCACTGGTCCGAACGCCTTGATGATCATGGTCAGCGCCGCGCAACCGAGGATGAGCACCCAGACCTGGGTGTAGGTCAGCGTCACCTCGGCCTCCGCACCAGGCCGATGAGCGCCACCGCGCTCGCGGCCAGGATGGGGACGCCCGGCGGGCTGATCGGCGCCAGCGCCAGGGCCAGGAGTCCCCCGCCCAGCGCAGCCCACCGGGAGGTCGGGTCCCGGAGCTCGGCGAACAGCAGCGAGAGGAAGAAGACGGGGTAGATGGCGTCGAGGCCGAGACGCTGCGTGTCGCCGAGGGCGCCCCCGGAGACCGCACCCACGACCGAGCCGAGCGTCCAGGTGACGTACTGCGGGACGGTGGTGCCGAACAGCAGCCAGCGGTCGAACGTCCCGTCGCCGCGATTGGCGAGCGCCCAGGAGGAGTCGACGACGGTCTGCCCCTGGAGCGCGCGCTTCACGGGTCCACCCGGCAACGACGGCGCCAGGGCGACCCCCATGGCCAGGAACCGCGCGTTCATCAGGCTCGCCGCCGTCAGCGCGGCAGGGATGCCGCCGCCGACGGTGACCACCGACAGCATCGCGAACTGCGCCGACCCGGCGAAGACGATCACCGAGGTGGCGACGGCCTGCATGACGCTGAAGCCCGCCTGCCGCGCCAGGACCCCGAAGGAGAGGCTGAGCAGGAAGCCGACCACCGCGAAGGGGACGCCCAACCGCAGCCCGCGTCGGAACGCCGTACGCGCTGTCCCGTCCCCCGCCGCCACCACGTCGGCAGTCTAGGAACCCCCGGGCCGGCGCTCCGGCCCACCCCAGCGGCGGTCAGCGCGCAGCGAGCCCGTCCAGCCGCAGCACCGCCGACTCGTCCCGGTGCACGCCGGAGCTGCCGACGTGCTGGTCGCCGATCCCGGGGCCGTTCTTGATGACGTGGACCAGCGCCATGCCGTGCCCCCGGCCGAGGTCGAAGTCGTCCTTGAGCCAGGCCAGGATCTCGCCGGACTTCGTGTCGGCGCCGTAGCCGCGGGCGTGGGCGAGGTCGACGAGCTGCTGCGGGGTCCTGCCGGTCTTCTTCTCCGCGTTGTCGAGGTAGGCCTGGAAGGACATCGGGTGCTCCTGGGGTGGCTCGAAGGGTGTCACTGCTCCGACCCCCGCCGTACGCCGAACTGAGCGGTCAGCCGGCCGGGACGAGCAGCCGGACGTCGTCGACGACCGCCGACCCCTCGTAGAAGTTGAGGTGGGGGTCGCCGATCACGAACGAGTCGGGGTACGCCGAGCCGGCCGGCCAGGTGTGGCGGGTGACGAACTTCCCGGCCGGGCCGGTGTGGGTCAGCGAGCGGTCGAAGCGGCCGTCGTACTCCCCCGGTGTCTGGTTGTAGTGCCAGATCGGGCGGCCGTCCTCGACGAAGTCGTGGTGCAGCCGGTACGTCGCCTGGCCGACGTGGCGGAACGGGCCGCTCAGCTCGATCGTGTAGCCGCTCGCGTCGCGCTCGACGGCGAAGCGGTAGCGCTCGGTCGGCAACAGCTCGGGGCGCAGCTCCACGCTGGAGGCGAGGTCGCGGTACTCCCCCGACGCACCCCACCGGCCGGCGCCGTCGAAGTCGCCGCAGGGGGTGCGGAAGAAGTACTGGTTGCCCACGAAGTTGTTCTCCCGGCGGAACGCGTCCCCGCGCACGAAGGCCGCGTTGACGGCGTTGTAGGTGCCGTCCAGCGTGCTCTCGAGCCGTCCCGTCGCGGGGTTGCAGATGGCGTTCGACGCCGACCACGACGCCTGGCTGTTGTAGGAGTCCAGCACCACCTTGCGGCGGTAGTGGATGCCGGCGTTGCCGTGCGGCGCCCCGTTGGCGTGGTCGAGGATCGTGAGGAAGTAGAACCCGTTCTCCTTCTTCACGCTCGGGTAGCGGCAGCGCGACCGGCCGGGGATCGCCCCCTGGAAGGTCCACGGGAAGGCTGTCCGGCAGCTGCCGGCGCGGTAGCCGTTGGTCTTCCCGGCGTACGACAGCGAGCCATCGCGCTCCCCGCCGAAGTCGATGCCGCGCAGCGTCATCTCCACCCGGTACGCCGCCGGCAGCGCCCGGGTCGGTCGGATCACCACGCCCGCGTCCCACGACGGCTCGCTCAGCCGGGCGGCCCGTTCGCCGTCGGGCAGCACCGTCGTGGCCAGGCCGGGGCTGGAGTCGGGCCGGCCGTCACGGTTCTTGTCTACGGCGGCGACCTCGGCGGTCAACCAGCCGTCGGTGCCGAAGGCGACCCGCTTGCGGTAGACGTCGAGCGTCCGCAGCTGCCGCGTCATCGCCGGGTCGCTGATCGCGTGCCAGACCCGGCCGTTGTCGTCGAACTGGTCGACCGCCCACCGGCTCGTCGCGGTCTGCGGGTCCTTGACCCACGACGCCCGGTCGACCGTCAGCGTCGTGGTGAACGACTCCGCGCGCAGCACCCGCCAGGCGGCCGCCGGGGCGGAGTCGTCGGCGGTCTCGGCCGCGGTCGCGACCGGAGGCGGCCCGACGGCGAGCTGCGCCCCGAGGGCGAGCGCCAGCACCGCACCCACGACGAGACCCCGTCGACGCATGGCATCCCCTCGGTGAGCAGCAACACGCCACGGTACCGCCGGGGACCGGCCCCGTCCCCCGGTCCGGACCACCCCTTGGGCGCCCCTGCTGTGCTGGTGGCGTGACACTACGGCTCGCCCTGCTCGGGGACTCCATCGCGTGGGGCCAGGGTGCCGCACGCCAGCGCGACCGCCCCGCGCCGCGGCTCGCCGAGGGGCTGGAGCTGCACGGCTGGGAGGTCGAGACCCGCGTGCTCGCCGTGCCCGGCGCCCGCAGCTCCGGGCTCGACGCGCAGGTGACCGGGGTGCTGGGGTGGCGGCCCTCCTTGGTCGTCATCGTGATCGGGGCCAACGACCTGACCCACCTCGAGCCCGTCGCGCGCGCGGTGCAGGCGCTGTCCCAGGCCGTACGCCGCCTGCACGCCGCCGGCGCCGAGGTGGTCGTGGCTCCTGCGCCCGACCTCAGCGCCGTGCCCCACGTGCCCGTGTTCCTGCGCGAAGCCGTGCGCGCCGCCGGGGAGCAGCTCCGCAGCCAGCAGGTCACCGCCGTGCTCGCGGCGGGGGGACGCGTGGCCGACCCCGACCAGCGGGCGTCCCGGGCCTTCGCCACCGACCCGTCGCTGTTCTCGGCCGACCGGTTCCACCCCTCCAGCGCGGGCTACGGCGTCATCGCCGACACGCTGCTTCCCGTCCTGCTCGACGCCGCGCGACAGCTCGGCACCCGTCAGGAGTGAGCGGGCTCCCGTCGATGCACAGGACACGCCGAACCGCTTGACGCGTTCGAACATGTGTTCGATCCTTGATCCATGTCGTCCGCCCGCACCGCCCAGCTCGACCCGACGCGGCCGGTCGTCGAGCAGCTGCGCGAGCGGATGGCTGCGATGGAGCGTAGGCCCGCCGCCGACCCGGTGCCCACCCTGCCCGGGCTCGTCGACGTGCTGCCGCTGCACGCCGGGGCGACGTACGCAGTCGACTCGGCCTCGCTCGCCCTCGCCCTGGCGGCCGGTGCCTCGCAGTCCGGGGCCTGGGTCGGGTTCGCCGGGTGCCCCGACTTCGGGGCCGAGGCCGCCGCCTCGCTCGGCATCGAGCTGTCACGGACCGTGCTGGTCCCGGATCCGGGCGATCACTGGCTGGAGGTGACGGCTGCCCTGGTCGACGTGCTTCGCGTGGTCGTGCTGCGGCCGCCCGCGAAGGTCAGCGAGAAGAACGCCGCCGTCCTCGACTCGCGGCTGCGCAACCGGTCGGCCGTGCTCGTGGTCCACGGCCGCTGGCCCCGTGTGGAGGCGCGGCTGAGCACGGTGGAGTCCGGCTGGCACGGGGCCGAGGCCGGCACCGGCCAGCTCGAGTCACGTCGTGCCGGTGTCCTCGTGCATCGGGGGTCGCGGCTGCCGCAGCGCGTCGACCTGAGCTGGCCCGGCGTGGTGCGCGTCGACCTCGTCGACGGTGCAGACCAGCGGCGCGACCTCCGTCGGGCGATCGGGTAGGCCGCCGATGAGGGTGATGGTCGTGTGGTGCCCCGACTGGTCGGTGGTTGCCGCGCTCGAGGAGGCCGGTGCGCCGCCGCGCTCCCCCGCCGCCGTGCTGCACGCCAACCTCGTCGAGGTGTGCAACGGCCCTGCCCGCGCCGAGGGCGTACGTCGCGGCCAGCGCCGCCGCGACGCCCAGGCCCGCTGCCCGGAGCTGGTGCTGCTGCCCGCCAACCCCGACCGCGACGCCCGCGCCTTCGAGCCGGTCCTCGCGACCGTCGAGGACCTCCGGCCCGGGGTGGCCGCCCTGCGGCCGGGCCTGCTCGCCGTCCGGGCGCCCGACCGCTGGTACGGAAACGAGACCTACGCCGCCGCCACCGTCGCCCAGGCCCTGGTCGAGTGCGGCGTCAAGGACGTGCGCCTCGGCGTGGCCGACGACCTCTTTACCGCCGAGCAGGCCGCGCGCACCGCCGACCCGCAGTCCTGGACGGTGGTGCCGCCCGGTGGCGCCCCCGACTTCCTGCGCGGGCTGCCCGTGAGCGTGCTGGCCGACGAGGGGGCGCAGGGCCGGGAGCTCGTCAGCCTGCTGGACCGGCTCGGCATCCGCTCGCTCGGCGGCCTGGCCGACCTGCCGGCCGAGGCGGTCGGCCACCGGCTGGGTGCCTACGGGGCCGCCGTACGCCGCCGCGCGCGCGGCGAGGACCAGACCCTGTTCGCCGCCCGCACCCCGCCGCCCGAGCTCGACGCCGAGGTGCCGTTCGAGCCGCCGCTGGACTCCGTCGAGGCCGTCACCTTCAGCGTCCGGACCACCGCCGAGCGGTTCGTCGCCCAGCTCGCCGCCCGCCAGCTGGTCGCCACCGGTGTCCGCGTCGAGGCCGAGGCCGACGGCGTCGTCTGCTCCTCGCGCACCTGGCTGCACCCCCGCCACTTCGGTGCCCGCGACCTGGTCGACCGGGTGCACTGGCAGCTCCAGTCGGCCGACGTGGGCGGCTCGCTGCGCGCCCGCAAGCAGTCCGGGTCGGTGTCCGCCCCCATCGAGCGGATCCGGTTCGTGCCCGAGGTGGTCGAGTCCGCCGCCGCCCACGGCGAGGCGCTGTGGGGCAGCGCGTCCGACGACCTCGTCGAGCGGGGCGTGGCTCGCGTCCAGGGCATGATCGGCTACGACGCCGTCCTCCGGCCGGTGCTCCAGGGCGGCCGCAGCCCCGCCGCCCGGCAGGCGCTGGTGCCCTGGGGCGAGCGTGCCGTCGACCTGCGTCCGGTCGACCGGCCGTGGCCGGGTCGGGTGCCGGGACCGGCGCCGGTGCGGGTCTTCGCCGTGCCCCGCGACGCGGAGGTCGTCGACGACCGCGACCAGGACGTGCGCGTCACCGACCGCGGCGTCGTGACCGGCGAGCCCGCGCGCTTCCGGGTCGAGGGCAGCAGCGTCCCCTGGCAGCCGGTGAAGGCGTGGGCCGGCCCGTGGCCGACCGACGAGGGCTGGTGGGCCGGAGGCGCCGGCCTGTCCGCCCGGTTCCAGGTCGTCGGCTCCGACGGCCGCGCCTGGCTGCTGCTCCGCGGTCCCGCCGGCTGGTCCCTGGAGGCGGCGTATGACTGACCACGACTCTCCCGACGGGGTGCGCTGATGGGCTGGAACAACCCCGCGATGCGCTGGGCCGAGCTCGAGCGCCGCCTCAGCGGACTGCCGGGAGCCGACGACGCGCCGGTCTCCCGTCGCAAGCGCGCCCCCACCGAGGCCCGGCCGATCGAGCGGCCCGCCACGGTCACGCCGTACGCCGAGCTGCACTGCCACAGCAACTTCAGCTTCCTCGACGGAGCGAGCTCCCCGGCAGAGCTGGTCGAGGAGGCTGTGCGCCTGGGTCTGCACGCGCTGGCGATCACCGACCACGACGGGTTCTACGGCGCCCCCATGCTGGCCGAGGCCGCGGCGGCCCACGGGCTGCCGACCGTCTTCGGCGCCGAGCTCTCCCTCGGGCTGAGCGGTCCGCAGAACGGCGTGCCCGACCCGGAGGGCAGTCACCTGCTCGTGCTCGCCCGCGGGGTCGAGGGCTACCACCGGCTCGCCGCGGCGATGACCGACGCCCACCTGCGCGGCGACGAGAAGGGCCGCCCGGACTACGACTTGGAGAGCCTGGCCGAGCGCGGGCGCGGTCACTGGACGGTGCTCACGGGGTGTCGCAAGGGCGCCGTCAGGCAGGCGCTGGCGACCGGGGGCGAGCGCGCGGCGGCCGAGGAGCTCGACCGGCTGACGGCGCTGTTCGGCCTCGAGCACGTGCTCGTCGAGCTCTCGCCGCGACCGGGCGCCGGGGCGACCAACGCCGCCCTGGCCGGGCTGGCCGCGGTGCACGGCCTCGACGTCGTCGCCGCCGGCAACGCCCACCACGCCACGCCGGCACGCCACCGGGTGGCCTCGGCGATGGCGGCGGTGCGCGCCCGACGCAGCCTGGCCGAGCTCGACGGCTGGCTCGACCTCTCGGGGTCGGCCCACCTGCGCAGCGGCGCGGAGACGGCCGCCGCGCTGGCGGCACACCCCGGCGCCGTGGCCCGCAGCGTGTCCCTGGCCGACGAGCTGGCCTTCGACCTGCGCAAGGCCTCCCCCGCGCTGCCCAAGCGCCAGATCCCGGAGGGCCACACCGCCGACTCCTGGCTGCGGGAGCTGGCCGAGCGCGGCTTCGCCGAGCGCTACGTCGGCGTGCCCCACCAGCGGGAGGCCCGCGAGCGGCTCGAGCACGAGCTGCGGGTCATCGCCGAGAAGGACTTCGCCGGCTACTTCGTCATCGTCCACGACATCGTCGCGTTCGCCCGCGAGCGGGGCATCCTGTGCCAGGGCCGGGGCTCGGCCGCGAGCTCCGCGGTCTGCTACGCCCTGGGCATCACCGCCGTCGACGCCGTCTTCTACCGGCTGCCCTTCGAGCGGTTCATCTCCGCCCACCGCGACGAGGAGCCCGACATCGACGTCGACTTCGACTCCGACCGGCGCGAGGAGGTGATCCAGTGGGTCTACGACACCTACGGCCGGCACAACGCCGCCCAGGTCGCCAACGTGATCGCCTACCAGCCGCGGATGGCGGTGCGCGACGCCGCCAAGGCGCTCGGCTTCTCCCAGGGCCAGCAGGACGCGTGGTCCAAGCAGATCGACGGCTGGAAGTCCGTGGTCGCCGGAGACATGGGCGACCCGGACGCCCACGACGTGCCGCAGCCCGTGGTCGCGCTGGCCGAGGAGCTGCTCGGGGCACCGCGCCACCTCGGCATCCACTCCGGGGGCATGGTGCTGACCGAGCGCCCCATCGGCGAGGTGTGCCCCATCGAGCGGGCGCGCATGGACAAGCGCACGGTGCTGCAGTGGGACAAGGACGCCTGCGAGTCGATGGGCCTGGTCAAGTTCGACCTGCTCGGCCTCGGCATGCTCGGCGCCCTCGACCACACCATGCGGCTGGCCGAGGAGCACCTGGGAGAGAGGTGGACGCTGGCCACGATGCCCAAGGAGGAGCCGGCGGTCTACGACATGCTCTGCCGCGCCGACTCGATCGGCGTCTTCCAGGTCGAGAGCCGGGCCCAGATCGGGACCCTGCCGCGGCTGCGCCCGCGCGAGTTCTACGACCTCGCCATCGAGATCGCCCTGATCCGCCCCGGCCCCATCCAGGGCGGCGCCGTCCATCCCTACGTGCGCCGGGCCACCGGCCAGGAGCCGGTCACCTACGACCACCCCGAGCTGGTGCCCGTGCTCGAGCGGACCAAGGGCGTGCCGCTGTTCCAGGAGCAGCTGATGGCGATGGCGGTCGCGCTGGGCGACTGCAGCCGCGACGACGCCGACCTGCTGCGCCGGGCCATGGGGTCCAAGCGCGGGGTCGAGCGCATCGAGTCGGTCAAGCACAAGCTCTACTCCGGCATGCAGCGCCGCGGCATCACCGGCGACCTGGCCGACTCGATCTACGTCAAGATCCTGTCCTTCGCCAACTTCGGCTTTGCCGAGTCGCACGCCCTGTCCTTCGCGCTGCTCGTCTACGCCTCCTCGTGGTTCAAGCTGCACTACCCCGCAGCGTTCCTGGCCGGCCTGCTGCGCAACCAGCCGATGGGCTTCTACTCGCCCCAGTCGCTGGTCGGCGACGCCCGTCGGCACGGTGTCGACGTACGCCGCCCCGACGTCACCCGGTCCGCGGCCCAGGCCGATCTCGAGCCCCTCGAGGACGGCGGCGTCGCCCCCACCGGCCTGGACGCCTGCTGCCGGCCCCGGTTCGAGCGGGCCGAGTGGGTGCCGGGCACCCCCGACCCGGTGCCCGCCCACCGGCGCGACGGCGCGCTCGCCGTACGGCTGGGGCTCGACTCGGTGCGCGGTATCGGGGCCGAGGTGGCCCAGCGGATCGTCGCCGCGCGCGAGGAGGCTGCGTTCACCGGCGTCACCGACCTGTCCCGGCGGGCCGGGCTGACCTCGACCCAGCTCGAGGCGCTGGCCACCGCCGGGGTCTTCGACGCCTGGGGTCTGGGTCGCCGGGAGGCGCTGTGGGCCGCCGGCTTCGCCGAGTCCGCCGAGCACCTGCCGGGCACCACCCCCGCGCCGGCGGCGCCCACCCTGCCCGGCCTGAGCGAGCCCGAGATCACCCTGGCCGATCTCTGGGCGACCGGGGTCTCGCCCGAGCGGCACCCGGTCGAGCACCTGCGCGAGGAGCTCCGGCGCGCCGGCGTCCGCTCGGTCGCCGAGCTGGCCGAGACCGAGTCGGGCCGCCGCGTCCACGTGGGCGGGCTGGTCACCCACCGGCAACGGCCCGGCACGGCCATGGGCGTCACCTTCCTCAACCTCGAGGACGAGACCGGCATGCTCAACGTCGTCTGCTCGATCGGGGTGATGAAGGTCCACCGCCAGGCAGCCCGCAACCGCGTCGCGGTCGTGGTGCGGGGCCGCCTCGAGCGCAACGAGGGCGTCGTCAACCTCGTCGCCGACCGGGTGGAGGGCATCGACGTGGTCGTCCCCGGCGCCGGCGCCGTGCTCCAGGCGCGGGCGTCGTCGCGCGACTTCCGGTGAGCTCGTGGTCTCGACGGGCTCGACCGACGAGCGGGGCGCGACCGACGGGGTCAGCGCGGCCCGCCCGTAGCATGGGCCGCGATCTCCATGACCCCACCCGACGCCGCCCTCCCCCGCAGGCTGCTCCTGGTCGTGGACGCCCCCTCGCTGCTGCACCGCAACCACCACGCCCGGGCGCACACCCGCATCGTGGACCGGTCCGGGCGACCCGTCTGGGCGCTGCACGGCATGCTGCGCCAGATCCTGGAGTGCATCGACCGGTTCGCGCCGGACGCCGTCCTCTTCGGCCTCGACGACCGCACCGCCTCCCAGCGGCGCGACCGCTACCCGCTGTACAAGGCCGGTCGGGCCGAGAAGCACCCCGAGCTGGTCCAGCAGCTCGAGCGGGCGGGCGCCCTGCTCGAGGCGCTCGGCCTGGCCACGCTGACTCCCCCGGGCCTCGAGGCCGACGACGTCAGCGCCTCGGGCGCCGCCTGGGCCGGCCGCCACGGCTGGGACTGCGTCATCGTGACCTCCGACCGTGACGCCTTCGCCCACATCAGCCCGCACACCCGCGTGCTGCGGCTCATCGACGGCGGCATCTCCGGCTCGCCGCTCCTGGATCCCACGCGGCTGCGCCTGATGTACGACGTCGCCGCCGAGAACTACCTGGCGTACGCCGCGCTGCGCGGTGACGCCAGCGACAACCTGCCCGGCGTGCCCGGCATCGGCGAGAAGGCCGCGGTCGCGCTGCTCGAGGTGGCCGGCGGCATGCAGGCGGTCTGGGCCGACGTCGACCACGACGCGGGTCGCTCGCTCGTCGCCGCGCTCGACGCCCAGGCGGCCGAGACCGGGGGTCGCCGCACGGGCGCCACCGTCGTACGCCGCCTCACCGCGCCCGGCGCGCGGGAGCGCTACGAGTTCAACGTCGACCTGATGTCGGGCCACGCCGACCTCGACCTCGGCCTCACCCCCGACGTGCCCGGCACGCTCGGGCTGCTGCCGCTCGACATCGACCGGGTCACCCGGGTGGCCGGCTTCTTCGGCGTCGACGCCACCACCGCGCTGGCGGTGCGGCTGCTGACCGGGGAGCCCGCGTCGGTGCAGTGACCGCAGAGTGGAACTACCTGCGGGTAGTCACGGAACTTATCGGTCGATCACCACCAGACCGGACCAGGACCCTTTGACGAGCCTCGAAACTGGTGCTGGTCTAAGGGTCGTTGCGCCGGCCTCACGCGTCGTCGCCGAATCGTTCCTGGGGGTCCCGGATGACCAAGAACACGTGGCGAGCACTGCTCGCGGCACTCGCCCTGGTCCCGCTCGGCCTCGCGGCGGGCGCAGGTTCCGGCGCGATGGCCGCCGGGGGAGGGCAGGTCACGTTCGTGCAGGCTGTGCCGGGCACGAAGGTGGACGTGCAGGTCGACGGCCGTACCGTCCAGCAGCAGGCCGTGGTCGGATCGGTGGTCGGACCGATCAGCCTCGCCCCCGGGGACCACGAGCTCTCCTTTGCCGGCGCGCCGGGCGGCCGGACGCTGACCACCCGCATCGACGTGACCAGCGGTTCCGGGAACGACGTGGTGCTCCACCGCCCGGCCTCGGTGAACGGTCCGCTCGTCGTCAGCAGCTACACCACGCCCGACTCACCGATCGGACCCGGCAAGGCACGCCTGCTCCTCGCGCACACGGCCACCGTTGCGCCGGCCGACGTCCGCTTCGACGGAAAGGTCGTGTTCCGCAACATCGCCAACGGCGAGTACGCCGACGCCGACGTCCCCGCCGGGACGCACGAGGTCGAGCTGTTGCCCGCAGGCACCTCCGGCGACCCCATCCTGGGGCCCCTCTCGGTCGACCTGGCGGCCCGCACGGCGACGATGGTGTATGCCGTCGGCAACCCGCGCGACGGCTCGATGGACGTCGTCGCGCACACCCTCGGGCTGGCCACGGACGGCTCGGTGGTGCCGCGCTCGATCGACACGGGGTCGGCCGGCCTGGCCACCCTCGGAGCGGGCGGACCCGTGGCCGCACTCTCGCCCTGGTCGTGGCAGCGGCCCGCTGATCGGCGATGAGGTGGCACCGCGCCGCGGCACGGTGCCGCGCCCACTCCTCGCCGCGGTCATCGTCGGCGTGGTCATCGCCACTTCGACGTCCTGGTGGCCCTCCCCCGCGGAACCCACCACGACCACGGGCCCGATTGTGGTGCCTGCGGCTGCCGCTGAGCGTGGTTCCGTCATGGTCGAGTCCCGTCCGGCTCGTCGCGCGGGTGCCGTACGCCGCGAACCCCCGGTCGCCGTCCGGCTGGACTCCGGGGCCGTCGTCCGGGTGCGAGGAGTGTCGTCCCGCACCGACGGGGTGCTCGACGTCCCCGCGGACGTCGACGAGGCCGGCTGGTGGCGCGGCGGAGCCGGAATCGGGGACCCGTTCGGCTCGACCCTGCTCGCGGCACACGTCGACTCGCGCTCGCAGGGGCTGGGCCCCTTCGCCGAGCTCCTCGGGGCGCGTCGCGGCGACCGGTTCGAGATCACCTCGACCGGCCTTCGCCAGTCGTTCACCGCGACCTCGGTGCAGCTGCTCGACCGGGCGACCGCGTTGCAACAGCGCGCGATCTACCACCCCGCGGGTCGGCGGAGGCTCGTGATGGTCACCTGCGCGCCGCCCTACCTCCCCGAGCGGGGCGGCTACCAGCGGTTGGTCGTCGTCACCGCCGCGCCCGCGTCTCCGCCGAGCCGGCGAGGCGGGTGAGGGCGGTGGACACCGAGGAGCGGGAGGCCGCGGGGGTGACCGAGGACCCGGGGTGGGTGCTGCACGAGACCCAGGTGGCGGGCGAGCCCGCCGACTGTTGGCTCTACCACTACGCCGACGGGGCCGTCGTGGACGAGGACGGCACTCCCTACGAGCCGCACCTGGGCGGCGTCTTCGCGCCGGTGGACGACATCGAGGAGCCAGCGTGGGGGGAGGCGGCGTTCGACGAACCGGAGGTCGTCCCGGACGAGCCCACCGAGCCCGGGAGCACCGCGGAGCCGGCGCACGACGAGGAGCCGGCGTCCGACCTCGCCCGCCTGCCCGCGCGCACGGTGGTGCTTGTGGCACTCGTGGTGTCCGTGCTGCTGACCTTCGGTCTCCTGGGCGTGGTGGTGTCGCGCTGGGGAGGGCCCACCCCGCCGGTCGAGACGGCGACCCCGGCGTCGCAACTGGAGCTCCCGGTGGCGGTGGCGCGCGACAGCGAGTACGTGCGAAGCCGGATCGCGCCCAACGGCGACATCCGGGTGGACCACTGGGTCGCGGCGACCCGGCCGATCCCACGGATCGTTCTGGGTCCGCCGGTGGCCCCCGGCGCTCGACGGATCACCGCACGCGACGTGCGGGTCGAGACGCCGGACGGGCAGCGCCCCGGTCCCGACGTCATCGACGGGTCGCGCGAGGTGTATGCGCTCGACGGCGCCGAGGAGGTGCACGTCAGCTACGTGCTCTCAGGCGCGGTGTCACGGAGCGCCCAGGGATCGACCCGCGCGCTGGCTCGGGTGACCTCGCTGGACCTGAGCTACCCCGGCGGGCGGGTGCCCCGGACCGTCCTGCTGCAAGGCGGTCGGCTGCTCTCCGCGGCCTGCACCTCGGACGCCGCGGCGCAGCCGCGTCCGTGCGGCCAGGCCGAGGGGCGATCGTGGCGGGTCAGGCTGGAGCCGCCCGAGCGCGATGACCTCGTGCTGGCTCAGCTCGACCTCGGCTGAGCCAGCACCGGTCGACCTCAGAGCAGGTAGAGCATCTCCTGGTAGGTCGGCAGCGACCACAGGTCGTCGGCCACGACGCCCTCGAGGGTGTCGGCGGCCTCGCGGACCGCGGCCATCGCCGGGACCACGCTGTCGCGGCAGAACCTCGCCGCCTCCATCGCGTCCTCGGGGTGCTCGTGGGCGACTGCCGCGGCGAGCTCCTTGAGCCCGGCGCGCAGCGCGGCCAGCGGGACCGAGACGGCCTCGAGGTCGGCCAGGTCGGCCTCGACGCCGGCCGCCTTGAGCGCGGAGACGTTGGTCGCCAGCTCGGTCTGGTAGCGCACCGCCGCGGGCAGCACGATGGTGGTGCCCATCTCGAGGGTCAGGTTGGCCTCGACCGAGATCGACAGGACGTACTGCTCCAGGCCGATCTCGTAGCGGCTGTGCATCTCGCGGTCGCTGAACACGTCGTACTTCGCGAACAGCTCGAGCGCCTCGGGCGTGATCAGCTCGGGCAGCGCGTCGACCGTGGTGCGGAGGTTCTTCAGGCCCCGCTGCTCGGCCTCGACCGGCCACTCCTCGGAGTAGCCGTTGCCGTTGAAGATGACCTTGCCGTGGTCGGTGACGATCTCGGTCAGCAGCGCCTGCACGGCCTCGTTGAAGTCGGTGCCGGCGGCCACGGCCTCCTCGAGGTACGTCGCCGCGTGGTCCAACGCCTCGGCCATGATCGTGTTGAGCACGACCATCGGGCCGGCGACCGTCTGGTTGGAGCCCGGGGCACGGAACTCGAACCGGTTGCCGGTGAAGGCGAACGGGCTGGTGCGGTTGCGGTCGCCCGGGTCCTTGCTCAGGTTCGGCAGCGTGTCGACGCCGATGGTCAGCGTGCCCTTCTCCTTGGAGTGGGTCGCGCCGCCCTTGGCGATCTGGTCGAACACGTCGGCGAGCTGGTCGCCGAGGAAGATCGAGATGATCGCCGGCGGGGCCTCGTTGGCGCCCAGGCGGTGGTCGTTGCCGGCCGAGGCGACCGAGGAGCGCAGCAGCCCGCCGTACAGGTCGACCGCGCGGATCACGGCGGCGCAGAAGACCAGGAACTGCGCGTTGTCGTGCGGGTTGTCGCCGGGCACCAGCAGGCTGCCGAGCTCGCTGTTGCCCAACGAGAAGTTGACGTGCTTGCCCGAGCCGTTGACCCCGTCGAAGGGCTTCTCGTGGAACAGGCACTCCATGCCGTGCTTGCGGGCGACCGACTTGAAGGTCGTCATCAAGAGCTGCTGGTGGTCGCTGGCCTCGTTGGCACGCTCGAACATCGGCGCCACCTCGAACTGGCCGGGGGCGACCTCGTTGTGACGGGTCTTGGCCGGGATGCCGAGCTTGAACAGCTCCCGCTCGGTGTCCATCATGAAGCCGAGCACGCGCTCGGGGATGGCGCCGAAGTAGTGGTCGTCGAACTCCTGGCCCTTGGGCGGCTTGGCGCCGAACAGCGTGCGGCCGGCGTTGAGCAGGTCGGGGCGCGCGGTGAAGAAGTGGCTGTCGACCAGGAAGTACTCCTGCTCGGGACCGCAGTACGCCACCACGTTGTCCGGGTCGGCGTGCCCGAACAGCTCCAGGACCCGCTTGGCCTGGGCCGACATCGCCTGCTGCGAGCGCAGCACCGGCGTCTTGTGGTCGAGCGCCTCACCGGTCATCGAGATGAAGATCGTCGGGATGCACAGCGTGTTGCCGTTGGGGTTCTCCAGCACGTACGCCGGGCTCATCACGTCCCAGCCGGTGTAGCCGCGCGCCTCGAAGGTGTTGCGCAGCCCGCCGTTGGGGAACGACGACGCGTCGGGCTCGCCCTGCACCAGCGTCTTGCCGGAGAACGACGCGAACGCGGTGCCGTCGCCCACCGGGTCGAGGAAGCTGTCGTGCTTCTCCGCGGTCAGGCCGGTCAACGGGTAGAAGACGTGGGCGTAGTGGGTCGCGCCCTTCTCCATCGCCCAGTCCTTCATCGCCGAGGCGACGGCGTCGGCCACGGCAGGGTCCAGCGGCGTCGACTTCTCGATCGTGGAGACCACGGACTTGTAGACGCTCTTGGGCAGCCGCTTCTGCATCGCGTTGAGGCTGAAGACGTTCTCGCCGAAGATCTGGCCGGGCTCCTCGCCCGGGTCGAAGCTGTACGCCGGAGGCACCGTGGCCTCGACGCCCTTGATGGCCTGCAGACGGACCTGGTTGGCGGTCATGGGGAACTCCTGGTGAGTGGGCCCGAGATGGCTCGTGTGCGCCCGAACCTAGGCGGGCCAGATCACGCGGTTGTTTCGTGCACGTGTCCTCGAGGGCGTCCGGCGTCGGAGGACGACCGCGTCACGGGCCCGCCCGCGATGATTCCCATCACCCACCCCGGTCAGAAGCACGACGGCCACCGGCCGCCATCCCCACCGCGAACCCCCGAGGAGACACCGTGTCCCGCTACCTCACCACCTACCTGATCTTCGACGGCGACGCCCGCGAGGCGATGGAGTTCTACCGGTCCGTGCTGGGCGGACACCTCGACGTGATGACCTACGGCGACATGGGCGAGACCGGCCCGGTGCCGCCGCCCGAGGGCGTGATGCACGCCCTCCTGGTCGCCGAGGACGGCTTCCGGATCATGGCCTCCGACGGCCCTCCCGGCGAGGAGGTACGCCGCGGCAACGACGTCGCGGTGGCGCTGAGCGGCGAGGCCGACGACGAGGCGGTGCTGCGCGGCTGGTGGGACGCGTTCTCCGCTCGCGGCACCGTCGACGTGCCCCTGGAGCAGCAGATGTGGGGCGCCTGGTTCGGCCAGGTGACCGACGCCTGGGGCGTCGCGTGGATGTTCAACATCGAGAGCGGCGCGGAGCCCCACGCCTCCTGAGGAGGCCGCCGCCCGGCGCGGCGTGCGTCACCCCCGCGCCGGGCGAGCATGCTGGGCCCATGGCTCCCACCGACGACCGCACCGACCCGGCGACACCTGAGGAGAACGTCCTCGGCGGGCCGCTCGAGCCGTGCGGCACCGAGCCGATGACCGGGTTCTACCGCGACGGCTGCTGCGGCACCGGGCCCGAGGACCGCGGCAGCCACACCGTCTGCGCGGTGATGACGGTGGAGTTCCTCGCCCACCAGCGCGCGATCGGCAACGACCTGTCGACCCCGGTCCCGGCGTACGCCTTCCCGGGGCTGGTGCCGGGCGACCGCTGGTGCGTGACCGCCCGCAACTGGGGCGTGGCCCACGCCGACGGCGCCGCAGCCCCGGTGGTGCTGGCCTCGACCAACGCCGCCGTGCTCACGCTGCTGCCGCTCGAGGTGCTCCGGTCGTGCGCGGTCGACGTGCCCGGCGACCTGAGCAGCCTCGAGGACTAGGGGCCCGTCAGGCTCGCAGCAGCGCCAGGCAGGTCAGCGCCACGAGCCAGCTGACGAAGCTGCCGACCAGGAAGTACTCGGTCAGCCGGTGGATGCGCGCCTGGTCGGTGCGCGACTGCAGCTCGGGCCAGCGCAGCAGGCCCTTGGCCGCGATCACGATGCTCGCCGCGGTCAGCTCGCCGGCCAGGCCCAGGCCGACGATGAACAGCCGCTCCATCGGCCCCAGCAGCCGGCCGCCCTTGAGCTGCTGCTCGGGGTCCTCGGCCGGGTTGACGGTGCCGGTCACGGCCAGCACGAGGCGCACCACGACGTTGCCGGTGCTGAGCTGGGCGAGCAGCACGCCGGCGACGATCAGCACCCGCTCCGCTCCCAGGTCGCGTACGCCGGGGAGCCCGGACCCGTCCACCCACGACCCGACCGCCCCGCCCACCTCGCCGGCCGCGCCCGAGAGCAGCAGCGCGGCCACGACCGCCCCGAGGCCGAGACCGAGCGCGGGGGCGGCGCTGCCCCCGTCGAGGTGGCGCTGGACGAGCAGGCCCCAGGCGACGCCGACCGCCGCGACGAGGAGCAGCGCGACGACGTCGGTGACCGAGGTCAGCCCGGCGAGCAGGCCGAGCAGCACCGCGACGGACCCGCCGACGCAGCCCTCCAGGCCGCCCAGCGACCGGCACGAGCGCACCAGGTCGGTGACGCCGAGCCCCACCAGCAGCAGCGCGATCCAGCTCACGACACCCTCCTCACCAGCTCGTCGGCCGCCACCACGGCGGCCAGCCCGTCGTGCCGGACCCGCTGGGAGACCGCCGAGGCGGAGATGCCCTCGGCCACGGCGAGGTCGGCCTGGGGCCGGCCCTGCAGCAGTCCCCCCAGCAGCCGCAGCGACCGGGGCGAGACCGATCCCACCACCTGGTCCTGACAGAGCAGCGCGGCGTTGACGAGGTCGGGGTCCGGGCCGGTGGTCCCGAGAGCCAGCCGGTACGCCGTCCGGCGGTGCCGCAACCCGGCGCGGCGCGCCGACCGCTTGACCTCCTCGACGGCCTCGCGGGCCGCCCACCAGCCGGGGCCGTCCTCGACCCGGGGCTCCTCGGCCAGCGTCGCGACCGGGCCCCAGCCGACCCCGAACCGGACGTCGACCGGGCCGGGGCCCTCGCGATCGGAGCCCCCGTCGGCGGCCGGCGCTCCCGCCAGCGCCGTGCGGAGCAGCAGCACGGCGTGCAGTGCCGCCCCCACCGAGGCGAACCCGCCCTGGAACTCGTCGCCCACCGTGATCCGCCAGGGGGTGGCAGGCCGGACGTCGCGGTTGGAGGAGGCGAGGGCGTCGTCCAGCCGCTCGTGCAGGTCGGCGCGGTCGGCCGCGGCCCGGGAGGACACGACGTCGCCGATCACCACCGCCAGGGGGGTGGCGTCAGCATCCTGCTTCATCGACGTCATCTGAAGATGATAGCTTCTTTCGACGGCGATGAAGCCGAGAAGTTGTCCTAGCCCCAGAACACACGGTCGACGATGCCCCGTGCCCGGCGCGCCGACCTCAGGTAGTCGTTGACCATCGCGTCGGACTCGCCCGGCTCGTACTGCAGGATCGCGGCCACCGCCGCACGCTCGCGGGCGTCGCGCGGCAGCTGGTCGGAGGGCTTGCCCCGCACCTGGACCGTGGCGTTGCGAGCCCGGCTGGCGAACCGCCACGCCTCGACCAGCCCCTCGGCGTCGGCCCCGTCGAGCAGGTCGTGCTCGACCGCCACCCGCAGCGCCTCCAGCGTCTTGGTGGTGCGCAGCTCGGGGACCCGGCCGGCGTGCTGCATCTGGAGCAGCTGCACGGTCCACTCCACGTCGGAGAGGCCGCCGCGGCCGAGCTTGAAGTGGGTCGCCGGGTCGGCGCCGCGCGGCAGCCGCTCGGCGTCCACGCGCGCCTTGATCCGACGGATCTCGACCACGTCGTCCTGGCTCAGCCCGCGCTCGGGGAAGCGCAGCGGGTCGATCAGCGCCGCGAAGCGCTCCTGCACGTCGGCGTCGCCGACCACCGGGGCCGCCCGCAGCAGCGCCTGCGCCTCCCAGACCGCGGACCACTTCGCGTAGTAGGCGGCGTACGACTCCATCGTCCGCACCAGCGGGCCCTGCCGGCCCTCGGGCCGCAGGTCGGCGTCGACCTCGAGCGTCGGGTCCTTGCCCTGCTCCCCCAGCAGCCGCCGCAGGTCGTTGACCGCGGCCTGGGCCATCGAGGCCGCGAGCGCGGGGTCGGCCCCGGGGAGCGGGTCGTGGACGAACATCACGTCGGCATCGCTGCCGTAGCCGAGCTCGAACCCGCCGTAGCGACCCATCGCCACGACGGCCAGCCGGGTGGGCATGGCCGTGCCGCGGGCAGCCTCCACACCGCGCACGACGGCGGCGAGCGAGGCCTCGAGGGCGGCGCTGGTGACGTCGGTGAGCGCGTAGCCGACCTCCTCCACCCCGAACGGCACGCACAGGTCGGCCACGCTGATCCGCAGCAGCTCGCGGCGCCGGATCGCCCGGATGGCCAGCACCGCCTCGCGCGGGTCCTCGCGGCGACGTCCGGCGGCGGCCATCTCGGCCTGCACCGCGGCCCGGCCGAGCGGCTCGAGGCGCTCGTCCTCGCCGAGCAGCGCCACCGCCTGCGGCTCGCGCTGGAGCAGCCCGGTGGCGTAGCGGCTGGTGGCCAGCACCTGCGCCATCCGCTGCGCCGCCTCGCCCTCGTCGCGCAGCAGCCGGAGGTACCACGGCGTCGAGCCCAGCGCCTCGGAGATCCGGCGGAAGCCGAACAGCCCGGCGTCGGGGTCGGGGGCGTCGGCGAACCACTGCAGCATCGCCGGCAGCAGGGTGCGCTGGATCTGCGCGCTGCGGCGTACGCCGGAGGTCATCGCCTCGAGGTGCCGCAGCGCCGCCTTGGGGTCGAGGTAGCCCAGCGCCGCCAACCGCTCGGTGGCCGCCTCCGGGCTGAGCCGGGCCTCGTCGCTGCTCATCCTCGCGACGGCGGCGAGCAGCGGCCGGTAGAACAGCTTCTCGTGCAGCCGGCGGACCTCGCGGCGGTGGAAGCTCCAGAGCTTGTCGAGCTCCTGCACCGGCTCCTTGGTGAACCCCAGCGAGCGGCCGAGCCGGCGGCGGGCGGCCTCCTCGGCGGGCACCACGTGGGTCCGGCGCAGCTGGTAGAGCTGGATCCGGTGCTCCAGCGTGCGCAGGAAGGCGTAGGCGTCGTGCAGCTCGGCGCCGTCGTCGCGCCCGACGTAGCCCCGCTCGGTCAGCCGTGCCAGCGCCGAGAGCGTGGTCGGCGGGCGGACCTCCTCGTCGGTGCGACCGTGCACGAGCTGGAGCAGCTGGACCGCGAACTCCACGTCGCGCAGACCGCCGGAACCGAGCTTGAGCTGTCGCTCGCTCTGGTCGGCGGGGATGTGGGCGATCACCCGGCGCCGCATCGCCTGGACCTCCTCGACGAAGCCCTCGCGCTCCGCGGCCGACCAGACCAGCGGGCTGATCATCTCGACGTACGCCGCTCCCAGCGCGGCGTCGCCGGCGACCGGTCGCGCCTTGAGCAGCGCCTGGAACTCCCACGTCTTGGCCCAGCGGCCGTAGTAGCCCTCGTGGCTGGCCAGCGTCCGCACCAGCGGGCCCGACTTGCCCTCGGGCCGCAGGTTGGCGTCGACGGGCCAGATGGTGCCCTCACGGGTGTGGTCGCCGCACACCTGCATCAGCGTCGAGGCCAGCTGGGTGGCGGTGCGCAGCGCGACGTTCTCCGGCACGCCCTCGGCCGCCTCGGCGACGAAGACCACGTCCACGTCGGAGACGTAGTTGAGCTCGTGCCCACCGCACTTGCCCATCGCCACCACGGCCAGCCGCGCCCCGGACGCGGCCTCGCCGACCTTGGCGCGCGCCACGGCCAGGCCGGCCTCGAGCGTGCCCGCGGCCAGGTCGCTGAGCTCGGCCGCGACGTCGTCGACGCCGACGTGGTGGGCGAGGTCGCGCGCGGCCAGGCTCAGCAGCAGCCGGCGGTACTCCACGCGCAGCGCGTCCATCGCCTCGGCGTGACCGAGCGTCGCGACCGGCGCGGCGTCCGCGGCGTCCGCGCCGACGGCGGAGACCAGCGCCGCGCGCAGGCTCCCGGCGGTCGGGCGGGTCGAGCCGAGGCTCGGGTCGCACAGGTCGGACCAGTGCTCGGGGTGGCGGCGCAGGTGCTCGGCCAGCGCCTGGCTGGCCCCCAGCACGCTGAGCAGCCGCATCGAGGTGCCCTCGTCGTCGGCGACCTCGCGCAGCAGCCGATCGCGGTCCTCCACCGCGTCCGCCAGGTCGGCGAGCGCGGCGAGCGCCTGGTCGGGGTCGGCACTGCGGCCGATCAGGGGCAGCAGCGGCGCGGCGGCGTTCCCCAGCCCGGCCAGCAGCGGGACCGCCGCGGCGGTGTCGAGGAACCCGAGGCGGGCCAGGTCGCCCGCGGAGGGCTGGGCTCGGCTCGGCACCCGCCGAACCTACCGCGGCGCGGGGTCAGGCCGGCGCCACCGGGGCGCCGGGGTGGACGACGAGGACCTCGTCGAGACCGGTCAGCCGCAGCAGCTTCAGCGGCTCCGGGCGGCTGCAGACCAGCTCGAGCCGCCGGCCCTGGGCGGTCTGCGCCTTCCAGGCCCCGACCAGCACGCCGAGCGCGGTGGAGTCCATGAAGGTGACCTCGTCGAGGTGCACGAGCACGAGGTCGGCCTCCTCGGAGACCGCCGCCGCGAGGGTCTGCCGCAGGCAGGACGCCGTGTGCAGGTCGAGCTCGCCGCGCACCGTCACGGTCACCGCCTCGCCCGCGAGCCGCAGGTCGGCCTGCGCCCCGTCGGGGAGCAGCATGCTGCTGATCGCGTGGTCGGGCACGTGGGTCTCTCGCGAGGTCATGCCACCACCCTCGCGTCGTGCGCCGCTCCCCCGCATGCGTACTCCTACTCAGGTACGCCGATCCGCTGGCGGGTTCCCGACCCGGGGGTCTCGACGGGCTCGACCGACGAGTACGGGCTCGACCGACGAGTACGGGCTCGACCGGCGAGTGCGGCCTCGACCGACCGAGGCGGACGGCCGAGAGGGCGTCCCGCGCCCAGTGCCACACCACGGTCGTAAACGCACCCCACCCACGACGCTGGTGTCGCACTCGACCTCGCCCACCCCGACCCGGGGGGTCTCGACGGGCTCGACCGTCGAGTGCGGCTCGACCGACGGACCGGGCTCGGCCCGCGAGGTGCGCCTCAGATGACGGGGAGCATCCGGTCGCGCTCGAAGGCGGAGACCTGGCCGCGGTACTCCTCCCACTCCGCACGCTTGTTGCGGAGGAAGAACTCGTAGACGTGCTCGCCGAGCGTCTCGGCCAGCAGCTCGGAGTCCTCGGCGATCTTGATGGCGTCGTGGAGGTTCTTCGGCAGCTGCTCGAGCCCGAGCGCCCGGCGCTCGCGGTCGTTGAGCGACCAGACGTCGTCCTCGGCCTCGCGCGGGAGCTCGTACTCCCCCTCGATGCCCTTCATGCCGGCCGCGAGGATGACCGCGAAGGCGAGGTAGGGGTTGCAGGCGGCGTCGATGCTGCGCAGCTCGACGCGGGTGGACTGCGCCTTGTTGGGCTTGTACATCGGCACCCGCACCATCGCGGAGCGGTTGTTGTGGCCCCACGAGATGTAGGAGGGGGCCTCGCTGCCACCGATCAGGCGCTTGTAGGAGTTGACCCACTGGTTGGTCAGCACCGTGATCTCACCGGCGTGCCGGAGCAGGCCCGCGATGAAGTGCCGGGCGGTGCGGGAGAGCTGGTACTCCGCGCCCGCCTCGAAGAAGGCGTTGGTGTCGCCCTCGAACAGCGAGACGTGGGTGTGCATGCCCGAGCCCGGGTGGGTGGTGAACGGCTTGGGCATGAAGCTGGCCCAGATGCCCTGGCTCAGCGCCACCTCCCGCACCACGGTGCGGAACGTCATGATGTTGTCGGCGGTCGAGAGCGCGTCGGCGTACCGCAGGTCGATCTCCTGCTGGCCGGGTCCGCCCTCGTGGTGGCTGAACTCCACCGAGATGCCCATCGACTCCAGCATCGAGATCGCCTCGCGGCGGAAGTCGGCGCCGCGGGACTGCGCGGTGTGGTCGAAGTAGCCGCTGCGGTCGACCGGCACCGGCTCCTCGCCCAGGCCGGGACGGCCCTGGAAGAGGTAGAACTCGATCTCGGGGTGGGTGTAGAAGGTGAAGCCCTTGTCGGCCGCCTGCTGGAGGGTGCGCTTGAGCACGAACCGCGGGTCGGCGTACGACGGGGAGCCGTCGGGCATCCCGATGTCGCAGAACATCCGGGCGGTCGAGGGCCCCTCGCCGCGCCACGGCAGCAGCTGGAAGGTCGTCGGGTCGGGGTGGGCCAGCATGTCGGCCTCGGTCACCCGGGTGAAGCCCTCGATGGCCGAGCCGTCGAAGCCGATGCCCTCCTCGAAGGCGCCGTCGAGCTCGGCCGGAGCCACCGAGACGGACTTGAGGTAGCCCAGCACGTCGGTGAACCACAGCCGCACGAAGCGGACGTCGCGCTCCTCGAGTGCCCGGAGCACGAAGTCTTCCTGCTTGCCCATGCCCCGGAGCCTAGTGCGCGTCGTCGGGGCGCTCGGCCAGGGCCACCAGGCGCGTCGCGAGCGGACGCCAGGTGCGGTCCAGCTCGGCCCGCGCAGCGTCGAGCTCGGCGAGCAGCCGGGCGACGTCGCCCTCGGCGTGACGGTCGGGGTCCTCGGCCGCCCACTGCTCCACGATCGCGGCGTCGACCTCGGGGTGCAGCTGCACGCCCCACACGGTGGGGGCGAGCCGGGCGGCCTGGAGCTCGCCGCCGGGCGCGGTCGCCAGGACGACCACGCCGGGCGGCTGGGCGACCACGACGTCGTCGTTGAAGTGCAGCCCGCGGGCGGGCGGCTCGTCGGCCACGGCCGACAGCAGCGGATCCGCCCCCGCGGCGTCGGTCCAGCCGACGGGCAGCAGGCCGAGCTGCTGGCCGGCCGGGTTGGGCGCGGACCGGCCGCCGAGCGCGGCCGCGGCCAGCTGGTGGCCCAGGCACACGCCCAGCCCGGGGACCGACCGGGCGGCGGCCTCGCGGACCAGCTGCTTGGTGGGGGCCAGCCAGGCGTGCGCGTCGTCGTCGTGGGCGCCCATCGAGCCACCCAGCACGAGCAGCGCGTCGTGCTCGGCCAGGTCGTCGGGCAGCGCGTCCCCGGCGTACGGGCGGCGGACGTCGAGGTCGGCGCCGGCCTCCACCAGCCAGTCGCCGAGCAGCGCGGCCGGCGCCCCGGCCTCGTGCTCGACGACCAGGATCCGGGGTCGACGCGGGGTCGGCTCCACGGCGCTCACGCGTCGGGCACCCGGTCGAGGTCGGCCAGCCAGGCGGTGCCGGTCGCGTCGCTGGGCATCCGCCAGTCACCGCGCGGCGACATGGTGCCGCCGCTGACGACCTTGGGGCCGTTGGGCAGGGCCGAGCGCTTGAACTGGCTGGAGAAGAAGCGCCGCAGGAAGACCCCGAGCCAGTGCTTGACCTCGGGCAGGTCGTAGGCCACCCGCTGCTCGGCGGGGAAGTTCGGCGGCCACTCCCCCGCGTCCGCGTCGCGCCACGCGTGCCGGGCCAGGAACGCGATCTTGCTGGGGCGTACGCCGTGCCGCAGCACGTGGAACAGCGTGAAGTCCTGCAGCGCGTAGGGCCCCACGCTCGACTCGGTGCTCTGCGGGGTCTCGCCCTCGCGGGTCGGCACCAGCTCGGGGGTGATCTCCTGCGCCACGATCGCCCGGAGCAGCTCGTCGACCTCGCTGCCGGCGGCGCCGAGCTGCTCGCTGGCGGCGACCCACCGGATCAGGTGCTGCACCAGGGTCTTGGGCACGCCGGAGTTGACCGTGTAGTGCGACATCTGGTCGCCGACGCCGTAGGTGCACCAGCCCAGCGCGAGCTCGGAGAGGTCGCCGGTGCCCAGCACGATGCCGCGGCGCTGGTTGGCCAGCCGAAAGAGGTAGTCGGTGCGCAGGCCGGCCTGGACGTTCTCGAAGGTGATGTCGTAGACCTCCTCGCCCGCGGCGTACGGGTGGCCGAGGTCCTCCAGCAGCTGCCGGGCGGCGGGCCGGATGTCGATCTCCTCGAAGGTCACCCCGAGCGCGTGCGAGAGCCGGGTCGCGAAGCCCTTGGTGGTCTCGCCGGTGGCGAAGCCGGGCAGCGTGAAGGCGAGGATGTCGCTGCGCGGACGGCCCAGCCGGTCCATCGCCTTGGCCGCCACGATCAGCGCGTGGGTGGAGTCCAGGCCGCCGGAGACGCCGATGACGACCTGGGGCTGGCCGATCGCGCGCAGCCGCTGCTCCAGGCCCGAGACCTGGATGTTGTAGGCCTCGTAGCAGTCCTGGGCCAGCAGCGCCGGGTCGTCGGGCACGAACGGGAACCGGTCGACCTTGCGCCGCAGCCCGACGTCGCCGGCGGGCGGGTCGACGGCGAACTCGACCTCGGTCCAGTCGGCCCGGTCGACGCCCAGGCCGCGGCGGTTGTCCTCGAAGGTGCCCTGGCGCAGCCGGTCCTGGCGGAGCCGGTCGAGGTCGACGTCGACGACCGTGCGCCGCGGTCCGGCGGGGAACCGCTCGGTCTCCCCCAGCAGGTCGCCGCACTCGTAGACCATCGTCTGGCCGTCCCACGACAGGTCGGTGGTCGACTCGCCCTCGCCGGCGGCCGCATAGGCGTACGCCGCGAGGCAGCGCGCGCTCGCCGAGCGGGCCAGCAGGTGGCGGACCTCGGCGCGGGCGACGGTGATCGGCGAGCCCGAGAGGTTGAGCAGCACCGTGGCCCCGGCCAGCGCGGCGCGGGAGCTCGGCGGCACCGGCACCCACAGGTCCTCGCAGACCTCGACGAAGACGGTCAGCCCGGGCACGTCGGTGGCGCGGAACAGCAGGTCGGTGCCGAACGGCGTCTCGATCCCGTCGAGCACCACCGTGCGCCGCACCACGTCGGCGCCGGCGGCGTAGTGCCGGGCCTCGTAGAACTCGCGGTAGGTCGGGAGGTAGGACTTCGGGACCACGCCGAGCACCTCGCCGCGATGGATCACCACGGCGCAGTTGTAGAGCCGGTTGCCCTCGAGCAGCGGCGCCCCGACCACGATCAGCGGCCGCAGCTCGCGGCTGGCCGCCACCACCTCGGCGATCGCCTCCTGCACGGCGTCCAGGAGCGGGTCCTGCATCACCAGGTCGTCCAGGGAGTAGCCGCTCAGGCACAGCTCGGGGAACAGCGCGACCGCGACCCCCTCGTCGTGGCACGCGCGCGCCTGGGCGACGACGGTGGCGGCGTTGCGGGCCGGGTCGGCGACCGCCACCGGGACGGTGCAGGCGGCGACCCGCGCGAAGCCGTGGGCGTAGGCGGAGTCGAAGTCCACCTCGGCAGTGTCGCAGAACACCCGTGCGGGCCAGGACCTGCGTGGGGAGCCGGGTCTAGCGTGAGGCCCATGAGCGACGAGACCGCCCCGCCGTACGGCACCGGTGCCGCCACCCCCGCTGCCGCCGCCACGGGGTCGCCCGTACGCCGGGTGCGCACGCAGCACCTGCGCGAGCTCAAGCAGCGTGGCGAGCGCTTCGCCATGCTGACCGCCTACGACATGTACACCGCCGAGGTGTTCGACGAGGCCGGCATCGAGGTGCTGCTCGTCGGCGACAGCGCGTCCAACAACGTCCTGGGCAACGAGACCTCGCTGCCCATCACCGTCGAGGAGCTGCTGCCGCTGACCCGGGCGGTCGCACGCTCGACCCGGCGCGCGCTCGTCGTGGGCGACCTGCCGTTCGGCTCCTACCAGCGCTCGGCCGAGCAGGCCTACGACACCGCCGTCCGGTTCATGAAGGAGGGCGGCGCCCACGCGGTCAAGCTCGAGGGCGGCGTCGAGATGACCCCGCAGATCGAGCTGCTGGCCCGCGGCGGCGTCCCCGTGATGGCCCACATCGGCTTCACGCCGCAGAGCGAGCACGCCCTCGGCGGCTACCGGGTCCAGGGCCGCGGCGAGACCGCCGACCGCATCCTCGCCGACGCCCGCGCCGTCGAGGCCGCCGGCGCGTTCGCCGTGGTGATGGAGATGGTGCCCGGCGACGTCGCCGCGCAGGTGACCGCCGAGCTGGCGATCCCGACGATCGGCATCGGCGCCGGCGTCGGGTGCGACGCTCAGGTCCTGGTCTGGCAGGACGCCTTCGGGCTCCGGGGCGGCCGGATGGCACGCTTCGTCAAGCAGTACGCCGACCTCCGCGGCGTGCTCTCCGAGGCAGCCCGCGAGTTCGCCGACGAGGTCCGCACCGGTGCGTTCCCGGGCCCGGAGCACACCTTCTAGTCAGCGCGGCGGGAGATCGACCACCCTGCTGTGATGTCCGTTTAGTGCGTTTCGCGGTTTTCGGGACTTAGGTCCGTTTGCCGGGTCAGACTGGTGCCTCACCGACGGCCCCGCTGTCGAGGCCCCACGAACGAATCCGAGGCATCCGGCCATGGCGCTGATCTCCACCCGCAAGCGACGCCGCAGGCGTCGTCGCAAGGTCGTCAAGCGGCCCGTCGTCGTCTCCACGCCGAAGCCGACGCCCAGGCCCACGCCCGCGCCGACCCCGAGGCCGTCGCCTGCCCCGGCGCCGGCACCCACCACGGCGCCCGCGCCGTCCCCGGTCCCGAGCACCACCCCGGCACCGTCGGCGACCCCCACGCCCAGCACCCCGACCCCCAGCGCCCCCTCCGTGCCCCCCGGCGCCCCCGTCCCGCTGGTGGAGACCCCGTCGATGGCCGGCACCGCCGTCGCCAGCGCGCGGGAGCGGCTGTTCCTCAACCGCCTCGGCACCGGCTTCTCGCAGCGCTCGCTCGCCCAGCTCCGCTCGGTCGGCACCCCCGAGGCCTGGCTCGCGGCCCAGCTCGAGCCCACGCGGATCGTGGAGCACCCCAAGGTCGCCGTGGTCGACGACTGGTTCGGCTCGCTCCGGCTCGACGAGCCGGCCGCGCGCTGGAAGAAGCAGGTGGACCAGGTCAAGGGCGGCTGGGTCTACGCCCACGAGATGGGCAACTGGTCGATGCTGCGGCGCATCTACTCCGAGCGCACCGTGCTGGAGCGGATGGTCGACTTCTGGGGCAACGCCCTGCACATCCCGGCCAACCACGACCGCGCCTGGGTCTGGCGGATGGACTACGACGCCACGGTGCGCCGCCACGCCCTCGGCCGGTTCGAGGACCTGCTGATCGCCACCGCGCTGCACCCGGCGATGCGGCTCTACCTCGACAACTGGAAGAACGTCCGCGACAAGCCCAACGAGAACCAGGGTCGCGAGCTGCTCGAGCTGCACACCGTCGGCCGGGCCGCCGGCTACACCGAGGCCATGGTCAAGGACTCGGCCAGGATCCTGTCGGGCTACACCGTCGACTGGGGCGAGACCTTCGAGCCGTTCTACAAGACCGCCGCCCACGCCACGGGCGCCGTCAGCGTGCTCGGCTTCACCCACGCCAACAGCTCCACCGACGGCCAGGCCGTCGCCGAGGCCTACCTGCGCTTCCTGGCCCGGCACCCCGCCACGGCGCGCAACCTGGCGACCAAGCTCGCGACGTACCTCGTCTCCGACACCCCCTCGGCCGGGCTCGTGGACGCCGTCGCGCAGGCCTACCTGGCCCACGACACCTCGATCCCCGCGATGCTGACCGCGCTCACCTCGCACCCCGAGTTCGCCGCCTCCACGGGGGCGAAGGTGCGACCGCCGATCGACGACATGGTCGCCACGGCCCGGGTGCTGCAGGTCGACGTCAACGCGGCCCCCTCGGTCGAGGGCGCCTGGTCGCAGCACGCCAACTGGAACCACGGCGGCGCGGCGCTCTACTCCTGGCCCCGGCCCGACGGCGCGCCGCTGCGCAACGCCGCCTGGTCCTCGACCTCGCGGGTCTTCAACTCCTACGAGATGCACCGCAGCCAGGCCGGCGGCTGGTGGCCCAAGGGGGCGTCGTACGCCACCGGCGCGACGTTCCTGCGCGGCGCCTCGACCACGCTCGACGGCTACACCGACCACCTCGTCGCCCGCTGGTTCGGCCGCGCGGCCGACACCCGGCTGCGCCAGGCGGTGCAGCAGGCCACCGGGCTGGCCGGCAGCACCACGGTCACCGCGACGCACCGGGTCTGCACCTGGATGTTCCCGGCGGTGGCCGAGGCGCTGCTCGACACCCCGGACCACATGGCGCCCTGACCGGCGCACCCACCCGATCCCGCTGAGCCCCCCGAGCACGAGGACGACCCGATGAGCCACACCCCGCACTCCCCCGCCGGCGCCACCGCCGACGACTGCTGCACCGAGTTCGCCCGCGCCGGCGCCTCGCGCCGGCGCGTCCTCCAGGGCGCCCTCGGCCTCGGCGGCGCCATGGCCGTCACGCAGCTCTTCGGCGACTCGGTGATGCAGTCCAGCTACGCCGGCACCAAGGGCGGCAACGTCCTGGTCGTGCTGTCGCTGCGGGGCGGCATCGACGGCCTCGGCGTCGTCGTGCCCCACGGCGACGCGGGCTACTACCGGGCGCGGCCCACGACCGCCGTGCCCAAGGACCAGGTCGTCTGCGCCGACGCGATGTTCGGCCTGCACCCCAAGATGGCGCCGCTCACGCCGTTCTGGGCCTCGGGCGAGCTGGCGGCGATCCAGGCCGTGGGCCTGCCCGCCCCCAACCGCTCGCACTTCTCGGCCATCGAGGAGATCGAGGACGCGGCGCCGGGCAGCGAGGCCCGGTCGGGGTGGGTCAACCGGATGATCGGCATGGGCCCGAGCTCGGCCACCGGCGGCATCCTCGACGCCGTCCAGCTCGGCCTGAGCTACCCCACCACCGCACTGTCGGGCGAGCGCTCGGTGATGGCCACCAGCAGCCTGGACCGGCTCTCGCTGCCCGGGCTCGACACCGCCGCCCCCGACCGCCGGTACGGCAGCCTGTCGACCGCCTGGGCCGGGGCGACCGGTCCGCTGGCGCGCAGCGCCGCCGACGCCGTCACCGTCTCGCGGACCGCCGGCTCCACGATCGCCGCCGTGGCCGCCGGCAGCACGGCGTACCCCACGGTCTGGAACGCCGACCCCTTCGCGGCACCCCTGAAGAGCGCCGCCAAGCTGATCCGCGCGGACCTCGGCACCGACGTGATCGCCATCGACGCGGGGTCCTGGGACTACCACACCGGCTACGGCACGACCGGCTGGGGAAGCATGCAGTCGAGCATCGACGGGCTGGCCCGGTCGCTGGCCGCGTTCCTCACCGACCTGGGCCCGCTGCGCAGCCGCGTCACGGTGGTGACGATCTCGGAGTTCGGCCGCCGGGTGCAGGAGAACGGCAGCCAGGGCTTCGACCACGGCTGGGGCAACATGATGCTCGTCGCGGGCGCCGGGGTGAAGGGCGGCCGGTACTACGGCCGCTGGCCCGGCCTGGGTGCCGCCGAGCTCGCCGAGGGCGACCTCAAGGTCACCACCGACTACCGCCAGGTGCTCGGCGAGGTCCTGGGACGCCGCTTCCCCGACCGCTCGCTGGCCACGGTGTTCCCGGGCGTGACCCCCGCGTCCCTGGGATTCATGGCCTGAGCCCGTCGCGGTGTCGGTGCCCCGGGCTACCGTCGACCCATGCGCCGACTGGTTCTCGTGGCCCTGCTGCTGACTGCTGCCCTCACCGCCTCGCTGCTGCCACCGCGTCTCGGCGCCACCGCGCCAGCCGCGGCCGCCGACCCGGCGCTGCGGGTGAGCACCGTGGCCTCCGGCCTGGCGCTGCCGTGGGACGCCAAGCCGCTGCCCGACGGCCGCCTCCTGGTGACCGAGCGGGCGAGCAAGCGGCTGCTCCTCGTCGACGGCGGCAGCGTGCAGCCGGTCAGCTACGCGTCGAGCACGGTGTGGGCGAGTGGCGAGACCGGTCTGATGGGCCTCGAGGTCGACCCCAACTTCGCCGCCAACCGCCGCTTCTACACCTGCCAGGGCGGCTACCGCGGCACCGGTCACGACGTGCGCGTGATGGCGTGGCAGCTCTCCGCCGACGGCCGCAGCGCCGCCTCGTCCGGCGCGGTGCTCACCGGCATCCCCGCCACCTCGGGGCGCCACGGCGGCTGTCGGCTGATGCTGGCCCGCAACGGCGCGCTGCTCGTCGGCACCGGCGACGCGGCCATCGGCAAGAACCCCCGCACCCTGGGCAGCCTCGGCGGCAAGGTGCTGCGGATGAACCGCTGGTCGGGCAACCCGTGGCCCACCAACCCCCTGATCAGGAGCAGCTCGCGGATCGCGCGCTACGTCCTGACCTACGGCCACCGCAACGTGCAGGGCCTCGCGCAGCGCAGCGACGGCAGCTACTGGTCGGTCGAGCACGGCTCCTACCGCGACGACGAGGTCAACAAGCTGGTCTCGCGCGGCGACTACGGCTGGCAGCCCACGCCGGGCTACGACGAGAGCAGGCCGATGACCGACCACGCCCTGCCCGGCACCCAGCAGTCCGCCCGCTGGCGGTCCGGCTCGAGCACCATCGCCACCTCGGGCGCGGCCTGGGTCGCGGGCTCCCGGTGGGGCGCCTTCGAGGGCACCCTCGCCGTGGCGGCGCTCAAGGGCGAGCGGATGCTGTTCATGGCCTTCGACCGCAGCGGCAGGCTCACCCGGGTCGCGACGCCCGCGGCGCTGCGCGGCTACGGCCGGCTCCGGTCGGTCACCCCGCTCCCGGGCGGCGACCTGCTGGTCACCACCGCGAACGGCAACGGCGACCGCGTGCTGCGGGTCTCCCCGGCCTGACCCCGCACCGCCCGGTCCGGACGCGCGGTCTAGCTCCAGCCGAGGACGCGGCTGCCGAGCACGATGGTGGGCAGCCAGACCGCGAACCCCAGCGCCGGCAGCCACAGCACCCGGCGGGGGTGCGGCACGAACCAGCGCACGGCGAAGGCGAACAGCACCAGCCACAGCAGCACGAGCAGCACGGTGACCCACCACGGCGCCACGTTGGCCGTGCCGAGGTCGAGGAACAGCAGGCAGGCCAGCGCTCCCATGCCGACGAAGCCCCACGGGGGCGGTTGCTGCTGGACCACGGCGATCACCTTACGCAGCGGCCGGACCTGGCCTAGTTTGTGATCACACGTCACACGCGCCCCACCACTCAGCTCCACCGCCGCGCTCGGAGGCTCCCGTGCACCACCCCCGCCCCACCCGTGCCCTGCTCCTCCTCGTCGCGACCCTGGTGGCCGCCCTCGGCCTCGGCGCCGCCCCCGCCACGGCCGCGGCTCCGGCAGCCGCCACCGCGAGCCTGCTGGCCCCCACCGGCAAGGCCGGGCTCTCCGCCCCGTTCCGGGTCGGACTGCGCGACGGCGCCCAGGCCGGCGTCGCCGGCCGCACGCTCGCCCTGCAGCGGCTCGGGTCGTCCTGGTCGACGGTCGCCACGGCGACCACCGGGAGCGACGGCACCGCCACGGTCGCGGTCAGGCTGCCGGCCGGCAGCACCTCGTGGCGGGCGGTCTGGGCCGGCGACGCGTCGTACGCCGCCGCCACCTCGCCCACCGCGACCGCCACCGGTCAGGTGCTGAGCACCTCGATGGCCATCAGCGGCCCGGCCTCGGTCGTCGACGAGCGCTCGATCGAGCTCGACGGCCGCTACCTGGCCTCCGACGGGTCCCCGGTCACCGGCGCCGCGGTGTCGGTCCAGCGACGTCCCCCGGGCGGCTCGTGGAAGACGTACCGGTCGCTGCGCACCGACGCGGCCGGTCGCTGGTCCATCCGGCTGACGCCGCGCACGGACGCCTCGTGGCGCGCCGTCGGCGGCTCCGGCAGCTGGTGGCGGGCCGCGACCTCGTCGAACCGGTGGGTCGACAACCGACCCTCCGGCACCCCCGTGGTGCTGCCCGCCGCCGCACCCCGCCCCGCGGCGCTGGCCGCCCAGTCGCGCGCCAGCGGCGCCGGCGCCAACGCGGTCGTCACCACGCTGCCCGATGCGGTCTGGAACACCATGGTCGGCCGCAGCTGGCACCGCGGGTGCCCGGTCGGCCGCTCCGGCCTGCGGCTGCTGCGGATCAACTACTGGGGCTTCGACGGCTACCGCTACCGCGGCGAGATGGTGCTGGCGACCGCCGTCGCCGGTCGTGCCGCAGCGGCCCTCGAGGACATGTACGCCCAGCAGCTCCCGATCCGACGGATGTACCGCGTCGACCGCTTCGGCTGGAGCTCGCGGGTCCGCGGCGCCGACGACCACGCCTCGATGCGCGCCGACAACACCTCGGCCTTCAACTGCCGCTGGGTGGTCAACAGGCCGGGCGTGATGTCGCCCCACGCGCGGGGCCGCGCGATCGACCTGAACACCTGGGAGAACCCCTACCGCTCGGCCACCGGCTGGGTGCCGAACTCGTGGTGGTCCACGCGCAGCCACGCCCGGGTCGCCTGGCGCTCGGCCTCGCACCCGGTCGTGCGGATCTGGCGCGCGCACGGCTTCGCCTGGACCTACGGCACCGGCGACAGCCAGCACGTCGACGGCCGCACCGCACCGGCCACGGTGGCCGGCACCTTCGTGGGCTAGGCGCGGGGCTCGCCCTCGGCCTCGTCCCCGTCGGGGCCGTCAGCGCCCTCCCAGGCCTCGTTGCGCTCCTCGACCTTGTCGAGGGCGCGCGAGGCCTCGGCCTCGGAGTCGTAGGGGCCGAGGCGGTCCTTGGCCTTGCAGCCGTCGGGTCCCTCGACGGCGTGGTGCTTCAGGCAGTACCAGAACTGGCTCATGCGCAGCGAAACTACACTCGACGCCGTGACTGCCATAGCCCCTGGCCGCGTCTCCCCGCGCCGTCCCGTCCCGGACTCGATCGTGCGTCCGGAGTACGTCGACCGGCCCGAGCCGCGGCCGTTCACCGGCAACGAGGTCAAGGACGCCGACACCATCGAGCGGATGCGGGCCGCCTCCCGGCTGGCCGCGCAGGCGCGTGAGCTGGTGGGCTCCCACGTCGCCCCCGGGGTCACCACCGACGAGCTGGACCGGATCGGCCACGAGTTCCTGTGCGACCACGGCGCCTACCCCTCCACGCTGGGCTACAAGGGGTTCCCCAAGTCGCTGTGCGCCAGCGTCAACGAGGTGATCTGCCACGGCATCCCGGACAGCTACGAGGTGCAGGACGGCGACATCGTCAACATCGACGTCACGGCGTACCTCGACGGCGTCCACGGCGACACCAACGCCACCTTCCTCACCCCCGGCGTGAGCCAGGAGGTCCGCGCCCTGGTCGACCACACCCGTGAGGCGCTCGCCCGGGCGATCCGGGCGGTGCGCCCCGGCCGGGAGATCAACGTGATCGGCCGGGTGATCGAGTCCTACGCCCGGCGCCACGGCTACGGCGTGGTCCGCGAGTTCACCGGCCACGGCATCGGCACCCACTTCCACAGCGGTCTGGTGGTGCCGCACTTCGACGACTCCTACTACGACGACCTGATCCGCCCCGGCATGACCTTCACCATCGAGCCCATGCTCAACCTCGGCACCCACGAGTGGGAGATGTGGGACGACGGCTGGACCGTGGTGACCCGCGACCGGCGCCCCTCGGCCCAGTTCGAGCACACCCTGCTCGTCACCGACTCGGGTGCGGAGATCCTCACCGAACCCTGACTCCGGACGCGCCACACGCGCGACACACGGCGCCGCTAGGGTCGCCCCCGTGACCGGGATGTTCGAGGACTACGCCAGCGGGATGGGGGCGGCGTACGACGAGATGTACGACGCCACCGACCTGCGCACCCCCTACCGCCAGCTCCAGCCCTCCCTGCAGGACATGGGACCGGCCGAGCTCCAGACCCGGGTGGAGGCGCTGCAGTCCAGCTACCTCGACCAGGGCGTCACCTTCGACATCGGCGGCGAGGAGCGGGCCTTCCCGCTCGACGTGCTGCCCCGCGTCATCGAGATGGACCAGTGGGCCAAGGTCGAGGCCGGCGTCCAGCAGCGCGTGCAGACCCTGGAGAAGTTCCTCGCCGACGTCTACGACGCGGGCGAGGTGCTCCACGACGGGGTCATCCCCCGCCGCGTCATCACCACCTCCTCGCACTTCCACCGCGCCGCCGCCGGGATCGAGCCGCCCAACGGCGTGCGCGTCCACGTCAGCGGCATCGACCTGATCCGCGACGACGCGGGCGAGTTCCGCGTCCTCGAGGACAACGTGCGGGTGCCCTCGGGCGTCTCCTACGTGATGACCAACCGGCGCGCGATCGCGGCCGCGCTGCCGGAGGTCTTCTCCGAGCACCGGATCCGCCCGGTCGCGGGCTACCCCCAGAAGCTGCTCACCGCGCTCCGCGCCGCCGCGCCCGCCGGTGTCACCGACCCCAACGTCGTGGTGCTCACCCCCGGCGTCTTCAACGGCGCCTACTTCGAGCACGCCCTGCTGGCCCGCACCATGGGCGTCGAGCTGGTCGAGGGCCGCGACCTCGAGTGCCGCCGCGGCCGCGTGATGATGCGCACCACCCAGGGCCTGGAGCCGGTGCACGTGATCTACCGCCGCGTCGACGACGAGTTCCTCGACCCGGTGCACTTCCGCAGCACCTCGCTGCTGGGCTGCTCGGGCCTGCTCAACGCCGCCCGCGCCGGCAACGTCACCATCGCCAACGCCGTGGGCAACGGCGTCGCCGACGACAAGCTCGTCTACACCTACCTGCCCGACCTGGTGCGCTACTACCTCGGCGAGGAGCCGATCCTGCGCAACGTCGACACCTGGCGGCTCGGCGACGCCGACCACCGCGAGGAGGTCATGGACCGCCTCGACGAGCTGGTCCTCAAGCCCGTCGACGGCTCGGGTGGCAAGGGCATCGTGATCGGTCCCCACGCCACCCGCGCCGAGCTCGACGAGCTCCGCGCCAAGGTCCTGGCCGACCCGCGGTCCTGGATCGCGCAGCCGGTGATCCAGCTGAGCACCGTGCCGACGTACATCAACGGCGTGATGCGTCCCCGCCACGTCGACCTGCGGCCGTTCGCGGTCAACGACGGCCACCGCGTCTGGGTGCTGCCCGGCGGCCTCACCCGGGTCGCGCTCGGCGAGGGCGAGCTGATCGTCAACTCCTCGCGCGGCGGCGGCTCCAAGGACACCTGGGTGCTCGCCGGCACGAGCCGACCGGTCCCCCGCGCCGAGCCCGAACGGGTGCTGCCCCACGCCACCCCGCAGGACGTCGGCCCGGCGCTGGAGTCGTTCTCCAGCCAGCAGGACCAGCAGCAGCAGGTCTCGACAGGCTCGACCGACGAGAAGCGGTCGACCGACGAGAAAGCGCGACGAAGCGGTCGACCGACGAGAGACGCTCGACCGACGAGACGCACGAGACCACCGAGGAGCAGCCGTGCTGAGCCGGATCGCGGAGTCCCTGTTCTGGATCGGACGCTACGTCGAGCGCGCCGAGGACACCGCGCGGATCCTCGACGTGCAGACCCAGCTGATCCTCGAGGACCCGGGCGTCGACGAGGAGACCACCTGCCGCACCCTGCTCTCGATCATGGGCGTCGAGGTCGACCCCGACGACACCGCGACCGCGATCGACACCGCCGAGGTGCTGCGGGTCCTGGCGTACGACACCACCTCGAGCGCCTCCATCGCCGCGACCCTGGCTGCGGCCCGCGAGAGCGCCCGCCGCGCCCGCGAGACGCTGTCGACCTCGATGTGGGAGGCGATGAACACCACCTACCGGGCGATCCCCTCGGGCCACTTCCGCTCGATGCGTCCCCCGGTGGCGTTCCGCTGGGTGCGCGACCGCGCCGCCCAGATCAACGGCATCGGCGAGGCCACGATGACCCGCGACGAGGGCTACCAGTTCCTCGTCCTGGGCCGTTCCATCGAGCGCGCCGACATGACCTCGCGCCTGGTCGCCACCGCGGCGCTCACCTCGGGCTCGGCCTGGGGCACCTCGCTGCGGGCGTGCGGCGCCTACGAGGCGTTCCTGCGCACCTACAAGGGCCTGGAGACCGAGCGTGGTGCGGCGGAGTTCCTGCTGCTCGACCGGCTGTTCCCCCGCTCGGTGGTCTTCGGGCTGACGCAGGCCGAGCGCGCGCTGGAGAGCCTGGAGTCCGCCGGCACCCGCGTCGGCGTGCAGAACGAGGCACAGCGGCTGCTGGGCCGCACCCGCGCGGAGCTGGAGTACCGCTCGCTGTCCGACTTCGTCGCCGAGCTGCCCAGCGAGATGGAGCGGCTGCAGCGCACCTGCGCGCTCGCCACCGACGCGATCACCCGCCGCTACTTCGCGGGCGCCGAGGCGACCGAGTGGCACGGGGTGCGGGCATGACCCGCCCCTGCTGCCCGACCGGCGCCCCGGCGTACGCCCCCACCCGAGAGGGAGACCGATGAGCCTGCAGCTGCGCATCGTCCACACCACCGGCTTCGAGTACGACGGCAAGGCCAACACCTCGTTCAACGAGGCCCGGCTGACCCCGGTGACGCTGCCCGGCCAGATCGTGGTGCACTCGCGCGTCGAGGTCTCGCCGACGCCGTGGACCTACACCTACCGCGACTACTGGGGCTCCCAGGTGACCGCGTTCGAGGTGCTCGACCCGCACACGTCGCTGACCGTGACCGCGGCCGCGACCGTGCAGACCGAGCGCGTCCCCGCGGGCGACCCGGTGCTGTCGTGGGAGCAGCTGCGCGAGCCGCGGCTCGTCGACGCGCAGACCGACTACCTCACCCTGCCCGACCGCGTCGCCCCCTCCGACGACCTCGTCGAGACGGCCCGTGACGTCGTACGCCGCACCGGCAGCCCGAGCGAGGCGGCCCGCGCGCTGTGCCTGCTCGTCCACGACGAGGTCCGCTACGTCTCCGGGTCGACCACCGTCGACGCCGTCGCCGCGTCGTCGTGGGAGCGCCGCACGGGCGTGTGCCAGGACATGGCCCACATCGCGATCGGCGCGCTGCGCGCGGTCGGGATCCCGGCCCGCTACGTCTCGGGCTACCTCCACCCCAAGGTCGACCCCGAGGTCGGCGTCCCCGCCACGGGCGAGTCGCACGCGTGGGTCGAGTGGTGGGACGACGGCTGGCGCGGCTTCGACCCGACCAACGCCACCGAGCCGGGCGACCGCCACGTGGTCACCGCCACCGGCCGCGACTACGGCGACGTGAAGCCGCTCTCGGGCATCTTCTCCGGCTCCGGCACCTCGCGGATGTTCGTCGACGTGCAGGTCACCCGCCTGGTCTGAGGGACCGCCGCCGTCCTCCCGGCTCCCTGCGCGACGTCGCCGGATGCGGCATGCTGGCCCGACAGCGCGCGGTGACCGAGCCGCGCCGTACGGGAGGAACCTCACCGTGACCGACGCCAGCGACAGCAGCACCACCCCCGGGAGCACCGGGACGTCCGGGACCTCCGGCACGTCCACGGCCTCCGAGACCGCCTCTCCCGGCAGCACCGGCACGGCCACGTCCGCCGCGGGCTCGTCGGGCTCGTCGGACGCCGCGTCCGGGACCTCGTCGACCACCTCCACCGCGAAGAAGACCCCGGCCAGGAAGAGCCCCGCCAAGAAGAGCCCGGCGAAGAAGGCTCCCGCGAAGAAGGCGTCGACGACGAAGTCCACCACCGCCACGAAGGCTCCCGCGGCGAAGAAGACCACCGCGAAGTCGACCACCACCACGAGCACCGCGAAGAAGACCCCGGCGGCGAAGAAGACCGCCACGAAGTCGACCGCCGAAGAAGGCCCCCGCGAAGAAGGCCTCCCGCCACGACGACGACCCCGTCCTCGCCCACGACGACCGCCTCCTCCCCCAGCTCGGCCCCCACGTCCGCCTCCGACGCCGGCCGCTTCGACCTGTCCCCCGCCGCGATCGAGCAGATCGCCCGCGAGACCGCCGAGCGCGTCACCCGTGAGCTGACGGGTCAGCTGACCAAGACGCTCTCGCTGCTGGAGAAGGAGACCACCCGTGCCCGCAAGGCGGCCGCCAAGGCCGCCGACACGGCCGGTTCGGTCGCCTCCGCGATCGACCCCCGCCGCCTCGCCCGCGGGTCCAAGTCCGACGCCAAGACCGCGAAGAGCAGCAACGCCAAGAACGCCAGGTCGAAGGACACCAAGGACGCGAAGAAGTCGAAGTCCTCGAAGGGCAAGAAGAAGTAGCACCCCTCTCCTGCTGCCCGGTCCGCTCCCCGCGGGCCGGGCAGCCCGGAGACGTCACCAGGAGGACCCGTGACCCAGTTCGACCCCAGCGAGGACGGGATGAAGTCGTTCCTCGACCACATCGGCACCCGGGTGAAGACCACCGTCGACGACGTGGTCGCGCACACCGCCGGCGAGGACCTCGAGACGGCCGTGACGACGCTGCACCTGGTCCTGAACACCATCCCGGGCCTGGAGTTCGACCGCGCGTGGGCGCAGCAGGCCGTGGAGACGCTGCGCCGGGGCGACCCGTTGGAGATCCAGATCGGCTAGGACCGACGTACCCACCCGAGGGTCGGCTGCCCCGGGGTGCGGACGGGCCGGCTCGTGCGGCAGGTGGGTCAGACGAGGGGTCCGGTGAGGTAGCGGTCCAGGGTGGGTCCGAGCGCCGGCGCCAGCTCCTCGGGTGCAGCGGACGCCAGCGGCTCGAGCCGGACGACGTAGCGGGCCACGGCCAGACCGACCATCTGGGACGCGACCAGGTTGGCCCGGAGCTGGGGGCGGTCGTCGCCGGCGGCCTGCGCGAGGGGCGTGAGCAGCACCCGGGTGAGGAACGCCCGCAGCGAGTCGCGCGGCCTGCTCGTCGGCGACGGCGCTGCGCAGCAGGGCCAGCATCGGGCCCTGCCCAGGGGTGGCGTCCCAGATGGTCAGGAACGCGCGGACGACCCGTTCGCCGAGCCCGTCCAACCCATCGGCGAGCAGACCGGGGACGAACCCGGCCGGGTCGAACGGCAGCTCCATGGCCGCGCCGAACAACCCGGCCTTGCTTCCGAAGAAGTGGTGGACCAGCGCGGGGTCGACCCTCGCGGTGCGCGCGATGCCACGGATGGTGGTGCCGCCGTAGCCGGCGGAGCCGAAGCTCTCGCGAGCGGCGGCGAGGATCGCTTCACGGGTGCCGCTGTCGCCGGGTCGCCGGCCGCCGCGGGCACTCACCCGCGACGGCGTTGCAGGGTCGCGGCGCCGAGGCCGACGAACGCCACGACGCAGCCGGCGACGACACCGAGGTCGAGGAGCAGCGTGGAGGTCACGTCCGAGGACGCTGCCACCTGCTGCATCCCGTCGACGGCGTAGGTCAGCGGCAGCACGTCCGAGAGCCACTGGAGCGGCACCGCCATCGCCTGCCGTGGTGCGAACAGGCCGCACAGCAGCAGCTGCGGCAGGACGACGGCGGGCAGGAACTGCACGGCCTGGAACTCGGTGCGCGCGAAGGCCGACAGGAGCAGGCCCAGCGCGGTGCCGAGCAGCGCGTTCAGCACGGCGAGCAGGACGACGAGCCAGGCCGTCCCGGCGACGTCGAGACCGAGCGGACCGAGCGCGAGCGCCGATGCCAGGCCGGTCTGGACGACGGCGACGAGGCCGAACGCGAGGGCGTAGCCGACGAGCAGGTCGGCCTTGCCGACGGGCATGGACAGCAGCCGTTCCAGGGTCCCGGACGTCCGCTCGCGGAGCATCGCCACCGACGTCACCAGGAACATCGTCGTGAACGGGAACAGCGCCAGCAGGGGCCCGCCGATCCGGTCGAACGCGGCTGGCTGGTCGTCGAAGACGTAGCGCAGCAGGGTGAGCAGGACCAGCGGCACGACGAGCAGCAACGCGACGGTGCGGCGGTCGCCGCGCAGCTGGGCGAGGACCCGCCGGGCGGTGGCGAGCGTGACGCGGGCGGTCATGCCGCTGCGCCTTCGGCGAGCACGAGGAACGCTGCCTCGACGTCGGTGGTCCCGGTCCGCTCGAGCAGCCCGGGCACGGTGTCGTCGGCGACCAGCCGGCCCTCGCGCAGCAGCAGCAGGCGGTCGCAGCGGCCTGCCTCGTCCATGACGTGGCTGCTGACCAGGAGCGCGGTGCCGGCGGCGGCGAGCTCGCCGAACATCGCCCACAGGTCGCGCCGCAGCACCGGGTCGAGACCGACGGTCGGCTCGTCGAGCACCAGCAGCTCGGGCCGACCGAGCAGCGCGGCGGCCAGCGAGACGCGAGCGCGCTGGCCACCGGACAACGTCCCGACCGGCTGGGTGGCGGCGGCGTGCAGGTCGACGTCGCGAAGGACGCCGTCGACGCGGGCGGCATCCGCCCCCAGGATCGCCGCGAAGTAGTCGAGGTTCGCGCGGACGCTGAGGTCGGAGTACACCGCCGGGCTCTGCGTCACGTAGCCGACGCGGGCCCGCAACGAGGCCGACCCGGCCGGCTCACCGAGCACGTCGAGCCGACCCCGGACGCCCGCCTGCACCCCGACGACGGCTCGCATCGCCGTGGTCTTGCCGCTGCCGCTCGGCCCGAGGAGCCCGGTCACGCTGCCCCGCCCGACCTCGAAGCTCAGGCCGTGCAGCACGTCGGTCCGGCCGCGACGGACGTGGACGTCCGCAGCCTCGATCGCCGAACTCATCATGCGATGAACTCTACAGCTGATGAGTTTGACGGTCGAGAGCCTGCCGGGACCCGTCGTCGGAGCCCGGGTGCGGACGGGCTGGCTCGTAGGCCGGGTTCTGTTCGCCGTGGGGCCTCGCGACGCCCACGGTTGGCGACCATCCATCTCCGGCGGCCGTTGCCGACCGCCTCCAGCGACCTACCCGCGAGCTCGGGCGGACCGCCCTCGAGCACTCGCTGTTCGGTCTTGCTCCAGGTGGGGTTTACCGAGCCGCGACGGTCACCCGCCGCGCTGGTGGTCTCTTGCACCACCGTTTCACCCTTGCCGCCGCCGGCGAGCCGACGGTGGCGGTCTGTTCTCTGTGGCACTGTCCCGCGGGTCACCCCGGGTGGGCGTTACCCACCACCTCGTCCTGTGGAGCCCGGACCTTCCTCGACGTGACCGGTCTCCCGGCACGACGCGGTCGCCCGGCCAGCCCGTCCGCCGGGCCAGGATAGGCCACGCGGACGGCGTACGACGACCTGACCGATCCGACGGTATTCCTCCCTATTATTCGCAAATGTTCAACAAGATATCGAGGACCCCCTACCCTGGACGCGGAGGGGGGATCCTGATGTCAGAGCACGACCCGCAGACGCACCTCGGTGCCCGGTCCCTCGACCTCCGCGTCCCGGACACGCTGCTCGAGAGCCTCCAGCTCATCGCCGACGGCGTCGTGGCCGTCGCCGGATTCGCGGTCGCCGCCATCCGGATCCGCCGCGGCGACGACCTCGAGCTGGTCATCGACACCGGCATGCCCGAGGAGATCGGCACCCGGATCCCCGCCAAGCTGATGCTCGACGAGCTGCTGCTGGCCGACGACTGGGGACGTCTGCAGTTCGTGCCGCACGAGCGCAGCGACGACGGCAACGGCAACGGCGGCTGGGTCGTGCCCGACGTGGCGGTCAGCGACGACCCCGACGCGTGGCACCCGCTCGACATGCTCGTCGCCCCGCTGTACGACGCGCACGGCGAGCTGCGCGGCACCCTGGCCATCGACGAGCCGGTCGACGGCCGTCGCCCCGACGCCGAGCGCCGTCGTGTGCTCGAGCGCTTCGCCGGCCTGGCCAGCCGCGCCGTGCTGTCCGCGGTCGAGCGCGAGTCGTTCCTCGAGCAGGTCGCGATGGCCGACACCGTCAAGGAGATCGTCCGCACCACCAGCGCCCAGCTCAGCCTCGACGGGCTGCTCGACGAGAGCCGCCGCACCCTGCTCGAGGGGTTCGACGCGCAGCAGGTGTGGATCAAGACCGTCGCCACCGAGGGCCGCGAGGGCGCGGAGTTCCTGCCCGAGGAGCTGCGCGAGTCGCTGCCCGCGGAGATCGTGGACTTCGCCGAGCGGGCCGCACGCTTCTGCTGGCACCACCAGGAGGTCATGACCGTCGGTGAGGCGTACGCCGTGCCGGAACCCATGTCGACCCAGCACTTCGACCACGTGGTCGCGCTGCTGCGCGGCATGGGCATGGCCTCGCTGGTCTTCGTGCCGCTCGGCGCCGGACCCGAGTGCCTGGGCAGCATCGTGCTGATGCGCAGCGACCCGGCGCGCCTGTGGAGCACGGTGGAGACCTCGGCGCTGCTCGACATCGGCCACGACCTCGGCCGGGCCGCGCTCAACGCCCGCACCTTCGAGCACGAGCACGAGCTGGTCGCCGAGCTCCAGGCGCTCGACACCTACAAGAGCCAGCTGATCGCCACGGTCTCCCACGAGCTGAAGAGCCCCCTCACCACGGTGTGGGGCCACCTGGAGATGCTGGAGTCCGAGACGCTGCCGATCGCGCCCGAGGCCCGGATGTCGCTCGACGCCATCGGCCGCGCCTCGCGGCGGATGAGCCGGGTCATCGAGGACCTGCTGCTGCTGCGCAAGGTCGGCGAGACCGCCAAGCCGCTCTCCCCCACCGCGGTGGACCTGGTCGACCTCGTCCACGACGCCCTGGCCATGACCGCGCTGTCGGCCCAGACCAAGCAGCTGCGCCTGGAGCTCGACCTGCCCGGCTCCCCCGTGCTGGCCCTCGGCGAGGCCGAGGAGCTCGACAAGGTGGTCCTCAACGTCGTCAGCAACGCCGTGAAGTACACCCCCCACGGGCGCGGGGTCCGCGTCGTGGTGGGTCCCGGCGAGTCCGGCCGGGTCGTGCTCAGCGTCCAGGACGAGGGCATCGGCATCTCCGAGGCCGACCAGCAGCAGCTGTTCTCGGAGTTCTTCCGCTCCACCAACCCCGAGGCGGTCGCGCAGCCCGGCACCGGCCTCGGCCTGGCCATCGTGCAGCGGATCGTGCAGCGCCACGGCGGCGACGTCGCGGTGCGCTCGGCCCTGGGCGAGGGCAGCACCTTCACGGTCAGCCTGCCCGCCGCCCTCAGCAGCTGAAGCGGACCCGCCGCGTGGTGGGGTCGGCCTCGACCAGCGTCGCGGTGACGTCCTCGCCCACCGGCAGGCCGCCGGCGCGCTCGGTGCGCAGCGGCGCCTCGACCGCGGGCTCGCGCAGCATGATCGTGCCCTTGCGGCCCTCGTCCTGCGCCTCGAGCACCACGCCGGCGAGCTCGTCCCCGACGCGCCCCTGGAGCGTCAGCGCCTCGGCCAGGTCGACCACCGACCGCTCGTAGGCGCCGGCACGGCGACCCGAGTCGGCCATCGCCTGCGGCAGCGTCGGCAGCGCCTCGCGCACCCAGTCCGGCACCGGCGTACCGGCCGTCAGCGAGGCGCACACCTCGAGGCCGAAGCGGTCGACCAGGCGGCGCAGCGGCGCGGTCACGTGGGCGTACGGCGAGGCCAGCGCGGCGTGCTCGGTCAGCTCCGGCAGCTCGCCGTCCATCACGGCGTACCCCGCGCCGCGCAGCAGCGAGGTGGCCGCGACCACCAGCGCCGCGTGCTCGGGCCGGGCGGGGTCGAGGGTGCGGATCAGGTCGGGGTGGGGCAGGTCGGCGGGCCAGTCGACGCCCAGCGCCCGCGCCGTACGCCGGAGCCGGCGGATCGCCTCCTCGGGGGCCGGCGGCAGCGTCCGCAGCACGCCCACCCGGGCCTCGACCATCATCGCGGCGGCGGCGAACCCGGTCATCAGGGAGACCTGGGCGTTCCAGCTCTCGACGGGCAGCATCTCGCGGTACTCCAGGTGCCAGCCGTCCTCGCGCCGCTCCAGCTCCTGGGCGGGCATCGGCAGCGAGATCCCACCGCGGGCGGCCTCCTGGGCGACGCGGAGCCCGCCCACGACCCGCAGCAGCCCGAGGGTCCCGCCGGGGTCGGCGTCGCCGAGCTGCCGCTGCACGGCCTCGTAGTCCAGCTGCGCCCGCGAGCGCACCCGTGCCCGCACCACCTCCGCCGAGGTGACGGCACCCCGGGCGTCGAGGGCGAGGGTCCACACGAAGGCGGGGGTCACCTGGTCGGGCAGCAGCGAGGCCGCCCCCTCGCTCAGCACCTGCGGGTGCAGCGGCACCTTGGTGTCGGCGCCGTAGAGCGACTCCCCGCGGCGGCGGGCCTCGAGGTCGACGGGGTCCCCGGGCTCGAGGAAGGCCATCACGTCGGCGATGGCGTAGTGCACGACGTAGCCCTCCCCGTCGCGCTCGAGGTGCATCGCCTGGTCGAGGTCGCGCGCGCCCGGCGGGTCGATCGTGACCAGCTCGAGGTCGGTGCGGTCGAGGTCGGGCAGGCGGGGGGACGCCGCCGCGGCCTCGGCGGCGCGGCGTACCTCCTCGGTGAACGCGGCCGGCAGCTCCTGCTCGACCCGGATCGCCTCCAGCCCGCGTCGCAGCGCCTCGTCCTCGACCCCGTCGACGTGCAGCACCCGAGTGCCCACCGGCGCTCCCCTCCTCGCGACCGGCCCGCCCTGGGCCGCCTCCGGCACCGTAGCGCCTGCCCCTACCCTGGCGCGGTGCTGATCCTGCTGCCGCCCTCGGAGGGCAAGTCCGTCCCGCGGCGCGGCACGCCGCTCGACCTCGGCGCGCTCTCCCACCCCGGGCTCACGCCGACCCGCGAGCGGGTGCTCGACGCGCTGGTCGGGCTGTGCGCGGGCGACCCCGACCGGGCCGCCGAGGTGCTCGGCCTGGGGCCCACCCAGCTCGACGACGTACGCCGCAACGCGACCCTGCGCGAGGCGCCCACGACCCGCGCCGACGCGCTCTACACCGGCGTCCTCTACGACCACCTCGACCTCGCCGGCCTCGACGCCGCCGCCCGGCGCCGCGCCACCCGCCAGGTCGCGGTGACCTCCTCGCTGTTCGGCCTGGTCCGCCCCGGCGACCGGCTGCCCTCCTACCGGCTCGCCGGCGGCGTACGCCTGCCCGGGCTCGGCCCGGTCGCCTCGCTGTGGCGCCCCGTCCTCGGCGAGGCCGTCCTCGAGGCGGCCGGCCGCGGCCTCGTCGTCGATCTGCGCTCCAGCACGTACGCCGCGTTCTGGCGTCCCACCCCCGAGCTCGCGCCCCGCGTCGCCACCGTCCGGGTGCTGCACGAGCAGGACGGCCGCCGCAGCGTGGTCAGCCACTTCAACAAGGCCACCAAGGGCCGCCTCGTCGCCGCCCTGCTCACCGCCGGCGCCTCCCCCGGCACCCCGGCCCGGCTGGCCGAGGCCCTGCGCGACCTCGGCTGGCACGTCGAGCCCGACGCCGCCACCGCCGCCGGCACCCGGCTGGACGTGGTCGTCCGGGAGGTCTGAGGTCGCCCCCGCTCCGCGGACGCTCAGCCGAAGACGTGCGTGGGACGCCCGTTGAACAGCCGCAGGTAGGGGTGGACCTCGCCCTCGGGCGTGGTGGCGTAGGAGACGACCGTGACCGAGGCGGGGCCCAGCTCCATGCGGTAGACACCCTCGAGCGAGGCGCCCATCGCCTCGGCGACGATCACCTTGATGGGGGTGACGTGGCTGACGGCGACGACGGTGCGGCCGGCGTACTGCTCCAGGATGCGGTCGCGGCCCTCGAGCACCCGCTTCTGCACGGTGCGCATCGACTCGCCGCCGTGCGGGGCGGAGTCGAGGTCGCCGAGCCAGGCGGTGAGGTCGTCGGGGAACTGCTCCTGGACCTCGGTGAACGACAGGCCGTCCCAGGAGCCGAACTCCATCTCGGCGATGCCGTGCTCGACCTCGATCTCGAGGCGCAGCTGCTCGGCGAGGATCTCCGCCGTCTCACGGGTACGCCGCACCGGCGAGCTCACCACCACGTCGAAGTCGCCGGCCAGCGGGGCCAGCCACTCCCCCGTGGCCAGCGCCTGGGCGCGACCCTCCTCGTTGAGCGGCGGGTCGGCGCTGGCCAGGCCGCCGGAGAAGCGCTTGCCGATCGTGTGGTCGGTGACGCCGTGACGCACGAGCACCAGCGTGGTCGGCTCCGAGGGCGGCCCCCAGCCGCGGCTGGGGGTGGAGGCGGTGCCGCTGCTCACAGGCCGGACTCCTCGGTGCGCACCAGGATCCGGTCGCACTCCTCGCAGCGCACCACCTCGTCGGCGGGCTTGCGGGCGATGATCGCGAGGTCCGAGGCGTTCAGCGTGAGCCGGCAGCCGCCGCACTCGCGACGGCGCAGTGCGGCCGCGCCGGTGCCGCCCTTGTTGGCGCGCAGCTTCTCGTAGAGGGCGCGGAGGTCGTCGGGGACGTCGAGCGCGACGGCGTACCGCTCGGCCTCGACCTGCTCGAGCTCGGTCTGCAGCGTGCCGGCCGAGGACTCGATCGTGGCGCGCAGCTCGGCGGCGCGCGCGTCGATCTCGGCGAGCTCGGCCTCGCGCCCGGCGAGCGCCTCCTCGGCGGTCTCGAGCCGCTCCATGACCTCGATCTCGGTGTCCTCGAGCGAGGTGATCCGACGCTCCAGCGACTGCAGCTCGCCGAGCATCCGCTCCAGCGCCTTGGGGTCGCTGATGCCGCCGCCGTCGACCATGCCCTGGTCGCGGGTGCGGCGCGCCTTGACCTGCTCGACGTCGGCGTCGGCACGCTTCTGCTCGGCGGTCAGGTCGGCGACCTCGATGCGGTGGTCGCGCGCGGCGTCGTCGACCTCGCGGCGGCGGCGGGTGAGCTCCTCGAGCTGGTGCGCCTCGGGGATCGAGCGCAGCCTGTGGCGCAGCGTGTCGGCCCGGGAGTCGAGCTCCTGCACGTCGAGGAGGTGGAGCTGGGCGGACGGGTCGGCCTTCACCGGTGGGTCTCCTACGGGGTCGCGGGCGGGGTCGCGGGCGGGCTCAGACCCGGAACGTCCACGGGTCGGTGCGGATCGTGCTCAGGTGGACCTCCACCGTATCGCCCAGCTCGGCCAGCAGCCGCCGCCGGAGCACCGGCAGCCAGGTGCTCTCCGCGGCCCAGTGCGCGACGTCGACCAGGGCGGGCGCGCCGCTGCCGTGCGCGGCGTGCTCGCGCAGCTCCGAGGCGGGGTGGTGGCGCAGGTCGGAGGTCAGGTAGACGTCGACCCCCTCGAGCCCGCGCCCGGTCGAGCAGGAAGTCGCCCGCGCCGCCGCACAGCCCGACGTGCTCGACCCGCTGGTCGGGGTCACCGGCCACCCGTACGCCGTGCGCCGTGGCGGGCAGGACGCGGTCGACGAGCCCGGCGAAGTCACGCAGCGTCAGCGGGGTCGGCAGCCGTCCGACGCGCCCGGAGCCCCGGTCGGGCTCGTCTGCGGCCGTCTCGTCGGCCTCCAGCGGGCGTACGTCGACCAGCCCGAGCGCCAGCGCGAGGGACTCCGAGACCCCGAGGGCCGGGCTGTCGGCGTTGGTGTGGGCGGCGAGCAGCCCGCAGCCGGCCCGCACCAGCCGGTGGACCACCGCGCCCTTGGGGTCGGTGGCCGCGACGCCGTGGACACCCGTGAGCAGCAGCGGGTGGTGGGTGACGACGAGCTGGGCGCCCAGCGCGACGGCCTCGTCGGCGACGGCCAGCACCGGGTCGACGGCCAGCAGGACCCGGTGCACGTCGTCGGCCGGGTCACCGCAGACCAGCCCGACGGCGTCCCAGGAGTCGGCGTGGGCCGGGGGGTACCAGCGGTCCAGCAGCGCGGTGAGCTCACCCAGGGTCGGCATGCGCCGGAGGCTACCCGCGGCGCCCGTCAGTTGACCTGCCGCTCCCGGCCCTCCCAGTAGGGCTGGCGCAGCTTGAACTTCTGCAGCTTGCCGGTGGCGGTCCGGGCGAGCACCTCGCGGAACTCGATGGACGAGGGCGCCTTGTAGCGGGCGACCCGCTGCTTGACGTGGTCGATCAGCTCCTGCTCGGTCACCTCGGACCCCTCCGTGCGCACCACCAGCGCCTTGATCGTCTCGCCCCACCTCTCGTCGGGCACCCCGATCACCGCCACCTCGGCGACGTCGGGGTGGGAGAACAGCGCGTCCTCGACCTCGATCGAGGAGACGTTCTCGCCGCCGGTGATGATCACGTCCTTCTTGCGGTCCTGGATGGTGAGGTAGCCGTCGTCGCCGATGACGCCGCCGTCGCCGGTGTGGAACCAGCCGTCGGCCAGCGCCGCGGCGCTCTCCTCCGGCTGCTCCCAGTAGCCCTCCAGCACCACGTTGGACCGCGCCAGCACCTCACCGCTCCCGGACACGTCGAGCGTCACCCCCAGGGCCGGCTGGCCCGCCCGCACCAGCCTGGCGGCCCGCTCCTCGGCCGACAGGTCGTCCCACTCCGCGCGGGTGCGGTTGACCGTCAGCAGCGGCGAGGTCTCGGTGAGGCCGTAGATCTGGATGAACTCCCAGCCCAGCTCCTCCTCGACCCGTGCCACCGTGCGGGTGGGCGGCGGGGCGCCGGCGACGATGATGCGGACCCGGTCGCGTCCGGGCACCTCGCCCTCCCACGACTCGGCCGCGTCGAGCACGGCCGCCACGACCGCCGGGGCGGCGCACATCACGGTGACGCCGTGACGCTCGACCCGGCGCAGGATCTCGGCGCCGTCGATCTTGCGGATCACCACGTGGCGGGCGCCGGCCCCCGTGGCCACGAACGGCCAGCCCCAGCCGTTGGCGTGGAACATCGGCAGCGTGTGCAGGTAGACGTCGCGGTCGCTGACCCCGGCGTGCAGCCCGAAGGTGACCGCGTTGGTCCAGATGTTGCGGTGGGTGATCTGCACGCCCTTGGGTCGCGCGGTCGTGCCCGAGGTGTAGTTGATCGTCGCGGTCGCGTTCTCGTCGGGCTCCCACGGCTCGGGGTCCACGCCCTCGGCGTACATCGCCTCGTCGTCGCCGATCACGAAGGTGTGCTCGCACTCCACGCCGGCCAGGGAGTCGACGAGCTCCGGGTCGACGTAGAGCACGCGGGCGCCGGAGTGCTCGACGATGTAGCCGACCTCGTCGGGCGAGAGCCGGAAGTTGACCGGCACCAGCACGCGGCCGGAGCCGGCGACGCCGAAGAACGCGGTCAGCAGCCGGGCGCTGTTGTGGGAGACGTACGCCACCCGCTCGCCGACGCCGATGCCGAGCTGGTCGAGGCGCGCGGCCTGCGCCCGCGCGAGCTCGCCCATCCGGGCGTAGCTGATCTCGCCCAGGCTCGCGGCGGGCTGGTCCGGCTCGTCGACGATGCCGGTGCGCTCGGCGTACACCGCCAGCGCGCGGTCGAGGAAGTCGGAGACGGAGAACGGCACGATCACGGGTGTGACCCTCCTCACGGGGCGGTGGAATGCCGCCACCCTAGTCATGCGGCGTGAGGCGCCGCGAGGAGACCGCACTTCGAGGACATCATTCCTCGAACATGTGTTCGCTTTCGTCGGTGACCAGTGCTAGGATCGGACCGTGACCGAGACCACCACCTTCCAGAAGGCGCGCCTGATCGACGCGGCCTGGGAGGCGCGCGCCGAGGAGCACGAGGCGCAGCTGCGCCAGCTCCGGCTGGCGCTGCAGTGGGCCCTGCTCCACCCGGCGCCGGTGGACGCCGACGGCGTCGTGGCGTACGCCGGATGGGGCGACCGCGGCCTGTCGCGCGACCTGGCCCCGCCGCCGCCACTGGCCGGCGACGGCGCCCCGCTGGTCGCGCCCGACGCGCCGGTCGAGCTCGCCGCAGCGCTCGGGGTGCCGTTCCTGCACGCGCAGCAGCTGATGGCCGACGCGCTCGAGCTGGCGTTCCGGCTGCCCCGGCTGTGGACCCTGCTCGGCGAGGCGACGCTGTGCTCGGGTCCGCGGGTGTGGCAGGCCCGTCAGGTCTCGCGGGAGACCCACGACCTCTCCCTCGACGCGGCACTCCACGCCGACCGGTTGATCTGCGCGGTGCCGGACCGGGTGGCCAGCGTCGAGGTCCGCCGGCTGGTCCACGAGGCCCGGCTGCACGCCGACCCCGACCGCGCGGTGGCCGACGAGCACGAGGCCCTGGCCCGGCGCGGGGTCTGGCTGCGCCGCGACGGCGCCGCGCCCGCCACCAGCGACGTCGTGATGACCCTCGACACCCCCGACGCCGAGCTGCTCGACCGCAGCGTCGCCCGGATCGCTGCCGACCTGCGGGGGCTGGGCGACACCGACCCCCTCGACGTACGCCGCGCCCGGGCCGTCGGCGTCCTGGCCGACCCCCAGCACGCCCTCGACCTGATGTCCGGCCGCCCCGGTGCCGCTCCCACCGCCGGTGGCACCGGGTCGCTCGACCTGCTCGTGCACGTCACCCCCGCCGACCTGACCGGCGAGCACGGCGTGGCCTCGGTGGAGGGCCTGGGTGCGGTCTCGACCCGGCTGCTGGCCGACTGGCTGGGCCGTCACGACCTCGCCGACGGACGGGTCAGCGTCCGCGCCGTGATCGACCTGGGCGACGCCCGGGCCGTCGACGCCCACGACCCGCCACCACTGCTGCGCGAGCAGGTGCAGCTCCGCGACGCGCACTGCGTCTTCCCCGGCTGCTCGACCGACTCACGACGCTGCGACCTCGACCACGTCGTGCCGTGGGCCGATCCGGCCACGGGCGGCCCGCCCGGCCAGACCAGCGGAGCCAACCTCGCGCCGCTGTGCCGACGACACCACAACGCCAAGACCCACGGCGGCTGGACCTACCGCCGCCGCGACGACGGCAGCCTGCCCAGCTACGAGTGGACCTCTCCCACCGGGCACCGCCACACGGTGGTCCCCGCGAGCCGGGCACCACTCAGCGGCACGCCCCGACGAACCTGACCGCCCCACCACCCGGACCACCCCGGTCCGGGGCACCGGCGCGCCCAGAGCCCTGACCGGCACCGTCAGCGCTCCGCACTCCCCCGCAGCTGCACCAGGAACCCGTCCGCCTTGCGGCGCACCGAGGCGGAGCGGTGGCCCCGCTGCACCTCGACCAGCCCGGCGACCGACGTGGCGTCCGCGGTTCCGGCCTGCACGAACGCCACCAGCGTCCGCACCACCTCGACCGCGACGATCCAGTCGACCTCGACGGTCGCCACCTGCTCGGCCAACCACGCCACCGCCCGTCGCCGCTGGTCGTCGGTGAGGTCGACCTGGCGCAGGACCTGGGCGAGGTGCCACTGCACCGACGCCTGGTCGCTGCGGGTCCAGGTCGTCAGCAGCTCGTCGACGTGGGGGTGCAGCCGGCGCGGGTCGGCCCCGACGACCTTCTCCACGGCGTCGGCCGCGCGCATCCGCACCCAGGCGTCGTCGTGGTGGACGCAGTCGAGCAGCTCGCGCAGCCGCGGCGGGTCCGCGAGCACCGAGTCGACCACCTCGGCGCTGCGTCCCAGCGAGTTCGACCGACCGCCGACCAGCAGCAGCTCGGCGAACGGCTCCCCGACGACCACCGCGGCGCCTCCTCAGCGCTGGACGCGCAGCAGCCGGGGACGGACGAGCAGGAAGTACGCCGCCGCGCCGACCGCGCAGGTGAGGATCATCAGCCCGGTGACCAGGCCCTTGCGCAGTCCGATCTCGGCGTACGCCCGGTCGGGCTGGAGCGCGGCGTCGACGATGCCCCACAGGCTCAGCCCGATCAGGAAGACCAGCAGGAGCAGGACCAGCAGGCCGCCCTCGGCACCCATCCCGGCTCCTCCCGTCGCGCGCGTCGTGGTCGCGGTGGGCGCAGAGGGGATCGAACCCCCGACCACCTCGTTGTAAGCGAGGGGCTCTACCGCTGAGCTATACGCCCCTGGGTGCCGGCACCCGGCACGCGGCCTCACCCTAGTGGGAGCCGCCGTCCGGAGCACGAGGCGTCCGGGAACGAAGAAGTCGCGCCGCTGGCGTCTCGGGTCACCAGCGGCGCGACAAGGAGAACTCTGCCCGACGGAAAGCCGCCATCCAAGTCTTTGGTTGAAACTGGTCTCACAGCACTAGACCACCGCAGCCAGGTGTCGCGCGTGCTCGTCGAGATCGCGCGGACGGCCCTGGGGGTGGTGTACGTGCCAGCGCACGATCCCCTCGCGGTCGATCACGAACGACGACCGTCGTGGGCCGCCGGTGCGCTCGTCCAGGACGCCGTACGCCGAGGCCACCTGGCCGTGCGGCCAGAAGTCGCTGAGCAGCGGGAAGAAGATCCCGTCGCGGTCCGCGAGCGCGCGCTGGGCGTAGAGCGGGTCGCAGCTGATCGCGAGCAGCGTGGACCCGGCGGTCTCGAAGTCGCCGAGCCGGTCGCGCAGCCCGGTGAGCTCTCCGGTGCACACGCCGCTGAACGCGAACGGGTAGAACACGACCAGCGCCGCCTTGCCGCGGGCGTGCTCGGAGAGCGTGACGTCCTGGCCGTGCTGGTCGGTCAGGGTGAAGTCGGGCGCGCGCGCACCGATGGCCAGGCTCATGCGGCCATGGTGCCAGCCCGGCTCCCGGCCCCTCAGGAGGCCTGCTCGTCGTCGCCCTCGCCGCCCTGACCGCCGGGAGCGCCGTCGGCGTCGTGCTCCGCGAGGTCCTTCTTGAGGACCTTGCCGGTGGCGTTGCGCGGCAGCTCGTCGAGGAAGACGATCTCGCGCGGCACCTTGTAGCGGGCGAGGTTCTCCTTGACGTGGTTCTTCAGGGTGTCCTCGTCGACGTCGCCGCTGGTGACCACGAAGGCCCGCAGCCGCTTGCCGTAGTCGTCGTCGTCGACACCGATCGCCGCCACGTCGGCGACCGCCTCGTGGCGCGAGAGGCAGTCCTCGACCTCCTGCGGGAAGACGTTCTCGCCGCCGGAGACGATCATCTCGTCGTCGCGGCCCTCCACGAACAGCCGCCCCTGCTCGTCGAACCGTCCGACGTCACCGCTGGACATCAGGCCGTCGATGACGTCCTTCTTCTCGTCGGTGTCACCGGTGTAGCCGCCGAAGAGCATCGTGTTGCCGACGAAGATGCGGCCCGACTCCCCCTGCTCGACGGGCTCGCCCTGCTCGTCGTAGATCCTCACCACGGTGTTGTACGGCGGCTTGCCGGCCGTCCCGGGGGCCTCGCGCATGTCCTGGGGCTGCGCGATCGTCGCCCAGGCGACCTCGGTCGAGCCGTAGGTGTTGTAGAGGTTCTCGCCGAAGGCGTCCATCCAGTCCGAGGCGAGGTCGCCCGGCAGTGCTGACCCGGAGGCCGCGACCACCTTGAGGAACGACCAGTCGCCGCTGCGCTCGGACTCGGGCAGCTTCATGATGCGCTGGAGCATCACCGGGATCACGACCATCGCGTCGCACTCCTGCTCGCGCAGCGTGGTGAGGGCCTCGGCCGGGTCGAACGTGCGGCGCAGCACCAGCGTGGAGCCGAGCAGCATCGCGAGGTTGAGGTGCGCCCAGCCCCAGGTGTGGAACAGCGGCGCGACGATGAAGGTGCGGCCACCGGTGCGCAACGGCATCCTCGACAGCAGCGCGACGGCGCCGTCGATGCCGGCCTCGTCGCGGGGGGCTCCCTTGGGGGTGCCGGTGGTGCCGGAGGTGAGGATGACCGGGCGGGTGGTGTGCTCGGGGACGGCCACGTCGTCGGTGGGGGCGCCCTCGATCAGCGCCTCGACCAGCGTGGCGTCGCCGACCTCGCCCTCGTGCCAGGCCACGACCCGGGTCACGTCGATGCCGGAGGAGTCGACCAGCTCGGTGAACTCGTCGTCGAAGACGAGGGCGACGGGCTTCTCCCGCTCGCACACCTCGCCCAGCTGCGGCGCCGAGAACGCGGTGTTGAGGTAGAGGATGTCGGCGCCCAGCTTGGACAGGGCGGTCGAGACGTCGACGAAGTAGCGGTGGTTGCGGCACAGCACCGCGACGCTGTCGCCCTCGGAGACCCCGATGCCGTGCAGGCCGCGGGCGAGGCGGGTCGCGCGCTCGTCGACCTCGCGCCAGGTCAGCTCACCCAGCTCGTCGACCAGCCCGACCTCGTCGCCGCTGCGCACCGCCAGCGCGCCCATGCCGCCCGCGAAGCCGATGCCGCGGCGGTGGATCGTCGTGGCGATGCCGAGCAGCTTGCGGGGACCGTAGGGTCGGATCACCCCGCTGGTGGCCATCACCTTGAGCATCCGGGTCTGGCGTACTGCCTGCTTGCCGAGCTTGTCGAACGAGGGCATGTAGCGGGGCCTCCTGTGGGTGCGTCAGCGGCTCTTGGGCGCCACCAACCGGGTGCCCGTCCACTCTCTACCCACAGCAACGGTCGTCGTGGTGGAAAGTCCCGCGATCGGCGCGGATTCGGCGACATCCGCCGGATCCACCGCCCCGGGCCGGCCCACCTTGGGGGTCAGCAGCCAGATCGCGCCGCCGCCCACGAGGTCGGTGAGGGAGTCCACGAGCGCGTCGACCAGGTCGCCGTCGTCGTCGCGCCACCACAGCACGACCGCGTCCACGACGTCGCCGTGGTCACCGTCCACCATGTCGGCGTCGATGGCGTCCTCGATCGCCTTGCGCACGTCGTCGTCGACGTCCTCGTCCCAGCCGAGCTCCTGCACGACCGTGCCGGCCTTGAGACCCAACCGGTCTCCCAGCGCTACGTCGCCCCCTGTGCTCGGGCTCACCTTGAGGCCTCCTGATCCGTGTCCCCCTGCGGCACGCGCCGGGTCGTCCCGGGCGTGATGTGCCCGTAGTCCACTAGACCTCCCGGCAGGACGCAAGCCTCACCCGCCCACCCGGGCGCGGCGGACCCGGGTCCCGGGCGTACTCGCCAGTAAATTCTCCCGTGCCGCAGACGGTGGCACGATTGCCCCGTGAGCGACTCCGAGAAGAAGACTCCGCAGGCCGAGCAGACGGTCGTGCCCGCCCAGGCGCCGACGCCTGCGGCCTCCGCACCCCGCGCCTCCGTCATCCACGAGGGCCTCCCCACCCAGCTGCCCGACATCGACCCCGACGAGACCCAGGACTGGCTGGAGTCGTTCGACGCGATGCTCGACGACCGCGGCCGCGACCGGGCGCGCTACGTCATGCTGCGCCTGCTCGAGCGGGCCCGCGAGCAGTCGGTCGGCGTCCCGGCGCTGCGCAGCACCGACTACATCAACACCATCGCCCCCGAGCGCGAGCCGTGGTTCCCCGGCGACGAGGACATCGAGCGCCGGATCCGCGCGTTCATCCGCTGGAACGCCGCGGTCACCGTCTCCGACGCCAACCGGCCCGGCCTCGAGGTCGGCGGCCACATCGCGACCTACCAGTCCTCCGCCTCGCTCTACGAGGTCGGCTTCAACCACTTCTTCCAGGGCAAGGACGCCCCCGGCGGCGGCGACCAGATCTACATCCAGGGCCACGGCTCGCCGGGCGTCTACGCCCGCGCCTACCTCGAGGGCCGGCTCACCGAGCAGCAGCTGCTCCACTTCCGCCAGGAGGTGCAGCACGGCGTCGGCAAGGGCCTGCCGTCCTACCCCCACCCGCGCCTGATGCCGGACTTCTGGGAGTTCCCCACGGTCTCGATGGGCCTGACCGGCATCAACTCGATCTACCAGGCGCGGTTCAACCGCTACCTGCAGAACCGCGGCATCAAGGACACCTCGCAGCAGAACGTCTGGGCCTTCCTCGGCGACGGCGAGATGGCCGAGCCCGAGTCGCTGGGCGCGATCACCGTCGCCGCCCGCGAGGAGCTCGACAACCTGACCTGGGTCATCAACTGCAACCTCCAGCAGCTCGACGGACCGGTGCGCGGCAACGGCAAGATCATCCAGGAGCTGGAGTCCAACTTCCGCGGCGCCGGCTGGAACGTCATCAAGGTGATCTGGGGCCGCGAGTGGGACGACCTGCTCGCCCGCGACGTCGACGGCGTGCTCGTCAACGCGATGAACAGCACCCCCGACGGCCAGTTCCAGACCTACTCGGTCGAGGACGGCGCCTACAACCGCGAGCACTTCTTCGGCCGCGACCCGCGCCTGAAGAAGATGGTCGAGCACATGAGCGACAAGCAGATCGAGAAGCTCCCGCGCGGTGGCCACGACTACCGCAAGGTGTACGCCGCCTTCGACGCCGCCAACAAGCACGCGGGCCAGCCGACCGTGATCCTGGCCCACACCGTCAAGGGCTGGACCATCGAGGGCCTGGAGGGCAAGAACGCCAGCCACCAGATGAAGAAGCTCAAGCTCGACGACCTCAAGAAGTTCCGCGACCGGCTCTACCTGCCGATGAGCGACAAGGAGCTGACCGCGGCGTACGAGGCCGACGGCACCGCGCCGTTCTTCCACCCGGGCAAGGACTCCGACGAGATCCAGTACATGCTCGAGCGGCGCCGCCAGCTCGGCGGCTCGATCCCCCGTCGGGTGATCCGCGCCAAGGAGCTCAAGGTCCCCGGCGACGAGAGCTACCAGGAGCTCAAGGCCGGCTCGGGCAAGTCCAAGGTGGCGACCACGATGGCCGTCGTACGCCTGCTGCGCGACTGGATGAGGGACAAGGAGATCGGCAAGCGCATCGTGCCGATCGCCCCCGACGAGTACCGCACCTTCGGCATGGACTCGATGTTCCCGAGCGCCAAGGTCTACAACCCCTTCGGCCAGCGCTACGAGTCGGTGGACCGCAAGCTGCTGCTGAAGTGGCGCGAGGACGTCGACGGCCAGCTGCTCCACGAGGGCATCTCCGAGGCGGGCGCGATGGCCTCGGCCACGGCCGCCGGGTCGTCGTACTCCACCCACGGCGAGGTGATGATCCCGTTCTACATCTTCTACTCGATGTTCGGGTTCCAGCGCACCGGCGACTCGATCTGGGCGATGGCCGACCAGCTGGCGCGCGGCTTCCTGATCGGCGCCACCGCGGGTCGTACGACGCTCACCGGTGAGGGCCTGCAGCACGCCGACGGCCACTCGCCGCTGCTCGCGGCCACCAACCCGGCCGTCGTGCACTACGACCCCGCCACCTCCTACGAGGTCGCGCACATCATGCAGGACGGCCTGCGCCGGATGTACACCTCCAGCGAGGAGCACCCGCACGGCGAGGACGTCATCTTCTACATGACGGTCTACAACGAGCCGGTCAGCCAGCCCAAGGAGCCCGAGGACCTCGACCTCGAGGGCCTGCTCAAGGGCATCTACAAGTTCTCCGACGCCCCCGAGGTGCCGGGCGACGGCGACGCGCCGCGGGCACAGCTGCTGGCCTCCGGGGTCGGCTTCCCGTGGATCCGGCAGGCGCAGCAGATGCTGGCCGAGGAGTGGGGCGTGGCCGCCGACGTGTGGTCGGTGACCTCGTGGAACGAGCTGGCCCGCGAGGCCGTCGACACCGAGCGGTGGTCGTTGAACCACCCCGGCGAGAAGGCCCGCGACGCCTACGTCACGACCAAGCTCGAGGGTGCCATCGGCCCCGTCGTCGCGGTCAGCGACTACATGCGCGCGGTGCCGCTGCAGATCGCCCACTGGGTGCCCGAGGACTACCACGTGCTCGGCACCGACGGGTTCGGCTTCGCCGACACCCGTCCGGCCGCCCGCCGCTACTTCCAGGTCGACGCCGAGAGCGTCGTGGTGGCCACGCTGCGGGCGCTGGCGCAGCGCGGCGAGGTCAAGCCCGAGGTCGTCACGGAGGCGTTCGAGAAGTACCGCATCAACGACCCGACGGCCGTCGCCGACGTCGCCCAGGAGGGCGGCGACGCCTGAGCCACCGCGGTCCGGCGCCTGGCCCCCCGCTCGCGGGTGAGGGTCAGGCGCCGGGCAGCTGGGCGACCGGCGTCATCGGGGCGTCGCCCGCCTCGGCCCGGTTGGACGGCAGCGCCGGTCCGTTGCGCAGCAGGCTGCGCCAGCGGCCGCGGTGGTAGGACGCGGGGTGGGTGGCGCGGACGAACTCCTGCACCACCCGGACGAACCGCTCCGGGTGGTCCTTGTGGGGGAAGTGCCCCGCGTTGGGCACGATCTCGACGACGGCGCCCGGCGCGGTGCGCGCGGCGTTGTCGGCGTGCTTGGCGGGGATCACCAGGTCGTCGGTGCCCCACACCACGAGCATGGGCATCGCCTGGGTCAGGTAGGCCCGGTCGACCATGGTGACGATCTGGCCGCGCAGGTCGACCACGGCGCGCACGACGTGGGCGATCGCGGCCCGGGCGCGGGGGTCCTTGAAGGACTCGTAGATGTCGGCGACCTCGGCGAGGTCGCGGGTGCCGTGGAGCCCGGTGCGCGAGAGCGCCCGCAGGCCCGCCTTGCCCAGGTGGCGTACGCCGGGCAGCGTGGCCACGCCCATCGCCTGGTGGAAGCCGGGCAGCGTGATCATCCGGATCAGCGGGGTGACCTCGGGACCGAGCCCGCCGGGCGCCACCAGGATCATCCGCTCGGTGCGCTCGGGGAACTGGTAGGCGAACTGCATCGCCACGCCGCCGCCGAAGCTGTGGCCCACGACCGTCACCTTGTCGACGCCGAGCACGGTGAGCAGGTCGCGCATCCCGTTGGCGTAGCCGCCGACCGAGTAGTCGGCACGCGGCTTGGCGCTCACGCCGTGGCCGAGCAGGTCGGGGGCGATCACGGTGAAGTGGCGGGCCAGGTCGCGGATCGCGGGGAACCACGTGGTGTGGTCGCAGCCGAGGCCGTGCAGGAGCAGCAGGGCCGGGCCCGAGCCGGCGCGCACGAAGGCGCGCTCGTGACCGTGGATCGTCACGCGCTGCAGCTCGAAGGCTGCGTCGGACTCGCCGGTCATGCGCTCTCCTGGGGGTCGTCGTGCCACCGTTGCCGAGTCAACCACGTGCGGTCGGCTTCTGGTCGGTCCCCGCTCCAGCGGGTTGCCATGTGGACTCCGGAGCCCGGATCCCCCGTCCTGGTGGGCGATTCCCGCTCCCGGAGCGCCTCGGTGGGTAGGATCCGCGGGTGCCACCGCGCTCCGCCCGACCCCCCACGGCCGCCCCGGACCTCGACCCGCGGCGGCTGCGCCAGGTCGCCGAGCTCGTCGCGCTGGTGACCGGCACCCCGGCAGAGGAGGTCCGCGCGGAGCACCGCTTCGTCGACGATCTCCGGGTCGACTCGCTGGCGATGATCGAGGTGCTGGAGGGGTGCGAGCGCCGGCTCGGCGTACGCGTCCCCGATGCCGTCACCAAGCAGCTGGTGCACGTCGGCGACCTCGTCGACTACCTCGCCCACCGCGACCGGAGCGCGTCCCGGGGCTGAGCGCCCCCGGTCGGACGCCGGTCAGACGACGTGGTGCAGCCAGCGCACGGCGACGCCCTCGCCGGCGTGGCGGAACGTCTCCAGCTCGGCGTCCCAGGCGCGGCCCAGCAGCTTGTCGACCTCGAGCTCGAGGGTGGTCTCCCCCAGCGAGGCCTTCACCACCGCGGCCTTGAGCCGGTCCTCGGGGATCATCACGTCGCCGTGCAGGCCGGTGACGGCGTGGAACACGCCGAGCGTCGGGGTGACGGAGTAGCGCGCGCCCTCGGTCGAGGAGGTCGCCTCCTCGGTGACCTCGAAGCGCAGGTGGTTCCAGCCGCGCAGCGCCGAGGTGATGGCGGCGGCGGTGCCGGTGTCACCGGCCCAGGAGTACTCGGTGCGGTAGTGGCCGGCCTGGGCGGGCTGCGGGGTCCACTCCACGCGCGGGGCAAGGCCCAGCACCCCGCCGACGGCCCACTCGACGTGCGGGCACAGCGCGGAGGGCGTGGAGTGCACGTAGAGCACTCCACGCGTGGCGGGGCGGTTGGCTGCTGCAGTCACGAGATCCTCCTTGTGCTCGGCGTCGAGGTACGCCTTCCCCAGCGGTCTCGAACGAGCAGCAGGTCGCATGACTTGCGGTGCAGATGTGGACTTGTGCGTCCATTGTGACGCATGGCCACCTCCGTGACCAGCGAAACCGCGAATCCCAGGTGCCCGGGCACCGGGCGGGTCCGTGGGGGTGGGCGCGGTCACCCCGGTGGCACCCACCCCCCACAATGGTCGGCATGGAATGGCTCCTGCTGGCGGTCTCGGCCGGCCTCGTGCTGGCCTGCGGCGTCTTCGTGGCAGCCGAGTTCAGCTTCGTCACCGTCGACCGCCCCACCGTGGAGCAGGCGGCGGCGGGCGGTGACAAGGGCGCCGAGGGCGTACGGGTGGCGTTGAAGTCGCTCTCGACGCAGCTCTCCGGCGCCCAGGTCGGCATCACGCTGACCAACCTGGCCATCGGCTTCCTCGCCGAGCCGGCCATCTCCGAGCTGATCCGCGGCCCGCTGGAGCTGATCGGCACCCCGGAGTCCGCGGTCACCCCGATCGCGGTGGCCTCCGGGCTGGTCCTCGCCACCGGCCTGACCATGATCTTCGGCGAGCTGGTCCCCAAGAACCTCGCGATCGCGCTCCCCCTGGCCACCGCCAAGGCCACCCAGGTGCCGATGCGCGTGTTCACCACGGTGATGCGCGGCCCGATCCGGCTGCTCAACGGGTCGGCGAACGCCATCGTGCGCTCGCTGGGCGCGGAGCCGCAGGAGGAGCTGCGCTCGGCCCGCTCGGTCGACGAGCTGGCCTCGCTGACCAAGCGCAGCGCCACCGAGGGCACGCTGGACAGCGAGACCGCCAACCTGGTCGAGCGCTCGGTCGCCTTCGGGCCCCGCACCGCCGGGGAGATCATGACGCCGCGGGTGCAGATGGCCTGCGTCGACGCCACCGACCCGGTCAGCGAGATCATCGACCTCTCCAGCTCGACCGGGTTCTCCAAGTTCCCGGTCATCAAGGGCACCTCCGACAACGTGGTCGGCTCGGTGCACGTCAAGCAGGCCGTCGCCGTCCCCCGCTCGGAGCGCAGCGACACCCTGATCCGCGAGGTGATGGTCGAGGCCACCGTGGTGCCCGAGTCGCTGCGGCTGGACCCGCTGCTGTCGCTGCTGCGCGGCGAGGGGTTCCAGATGGCGATCGTCTCCGACGAGTACGGCGGCACCGCCGGCGTCGTCACGCTCGAGGACGTCGTGGAGGAGATCGTCGGCGACATCGCCGACGAGCACGACCGCTACGGCTCGCGGCTGCGGCAGCGCCCCGACGGCTCCTGGATCATCTCGGGGCTGCTGCGGCCCGACGAGGTCGCCGCCGCCACCGGCCTGGAGCTGCCCGAGGACGAGGACTACGACACCGTCGCCGGCCTGCTCGTGCGCGAGCTGGGCCGGGTCCCCCAGCGCGGTGACCGGGCGCTGGTGCCGCTGCCGGTGGAGGTGCCCGAGGACGACGACGAGGCGCCCGTGCAGGAGCACGTGGTGCTGCGGGTGGAGCGGATGGACGGGCTGCGGGTCGACCGCATCTCGATCCGCCGGCTGCTGCCCGAGGACGCCGACCCGGACGGGGAGGCCCGATGAGCACCCAGGCCGCCCTGCTGCTCGGCGTCGCGCTGCTGCTGGCCAACGCCTTCTTCGTCGGCGCGGAGTTCGCGCTCGTCTCCGCGCGGCGTACCCAGATCGAGCCGCGGGCCAAGCAGGGCTCCCGGATGGCGCGCTCCACGCTGCGGGCGATGGAGAAGGTCTCGCTGGTCATGGCCGGCGCCCAGCTCGGCATCACCGTCTGCTCGCTGGGCCTCGGCGCCGTCGCGGAGCCGGCGCTGGCCCACCTGCTCGAGCCGGCGGCCTACGCCGTGGGCCTGCCCGAGTCGTGGGTGCACCCGGTCGCGTTCGTGATCGCGCTGCTCGTGGTGGTCTACCTGCACGTCGTGCTCGGCGAGATGGTGCCCAAGAACCTCGCCCTGGCCGGCCCCGAGCGGGCGGCGCTGGCCTTCGGGCCGCCGATGATGCTGGTCATCACCGTGCTGCGTCCCGTGGTGTGGCTGTTCAACGCGATCGCCAACGCGATCATCCGGCTGCTGCGCATCGAGCCGCGCGACGAGGTGAGCTCCTCGTTCACCCGCGAGCAGGTCGAGGCGATGGTCGACGAGTCCCGGGCCGAGGGGCTGCTGGAGGAGCGGGAGTACGCCCGGCTCTCCGGCGCCCTGGGCTTCACCTCGCGCACCGTGGCCGACGTGCTGCTGCCGCTGTCCGGGCTGGAGACCGTACGCCGCGGCGCGCGGGCCTCCGACGTGGAGGTCGTGTGCGCCCGCACCGGCTTCTCGCGGTTCCCGGTGGCCGCCGACGACGGTGCGCTGGTCGGCTACCTGCACATCAAGGACGTGCTCCAGTCCGACCCGCAGGGCCGCGCCCGCATCGTCGAGGACAAGTGGATCCGCCCCTTCGCCACCGTCGGCAGCTCCGAGACGTTGGTCGGCGCGCTGCAGACGATCCAGGCCCGCGGCGCCCACATGGCGCGGGTCGTCGACCAGGAGGGCGAGGTGGTCGGGGTGGCCACCCTCGAGGACGTCATCGAGGAGCTCGTCGGCGAGATCCGCGACGCCGCCCACGCCGAGGGGCGCTAGGTCGCAGCCGGCGGTCTACATCTCCCCGCCGGGGGCCCGGGCGAGGTCGACGAGGTCGGCGACCGAGTCCACGACCCGGGTCGGCCGGTAGGGGAAGGTGTCGATCATGTCGGGCCGGGTGGAGCCGGTGGTGACGAGCACGGTGCGGATGCCGGCCTCGAGGCCGCTGATGATGTCGGTGTCCATCCGGTCGCCGATCATCACGGTGGTCTCGGAGTGGGCCTCCAGCCGGTTGAGCGCGCTGCGCATCATCAGCGGGTTGGGCTTGCCGATGTAGTACGGCTCCCGGCCCGTCGCCCGGGTGATCAGCGCGGCCACCGACCCGGTGGCGGGCAGCGTGCCCTGGGGGCTGGGGCCGCTGGGGTCGGGGTTGGTGGCGATGAAGCGCGAGCCCGACTCGATCAGCCGGATCGCCTTGGTGATGGCCTCGAAGGAGTAGGTGCGGGTCTCCCCCAGCACCACGTAGTCGGGGTCGCGCTCGGTCATCACGTAGCCGATGTCGTGCAGCGCGTTGGTCATCCCCGACTCCCCCACGACGTACGCCGTGCCCTCGGGCCGCTGGTCGGCCAGGAAGTCGGCGGTGGCGAGCGCGGAGGTCCAGATGCACTCCTCGGGCACGTCGATGCCGCTGCCGAGCAGCCGGGCCCGCAGGTCGCGGGGGGTGTAGATGGAGTTGTTGGTCAGCACCAGGAACTTCTTGCCCGAGGACTTCAGCGCCTCGACGAAGTCGCTCGCGCCGACGATCGCGTCCTCCTCGTGGACGAGCACGCCGTCCATGTCGGTGAGCCAGGTCTCGATGGGCCGCACGGTGTCCATGGACCCATCGTTCCACGCCTAGCGTGTCCCCCATGCCTGCAGAGACCCTCGGCCCACCCCGCACGATGCGCGACCGGATGCTCGCCGGGGAGCCGTACGCCGTGGACCGCGACCTCGCCGCCCGGGCCGACCGGGCCACCGACCTGGCCGCGACGTACGCCGCCACCCCGGCCAGCGCGCGCGACACCCGGCGCTCGCTGCTGGCGGACCTGCTCGACCACGTCGGTGCCGACGTCGAGGTGCGGGGACCGCTGCGCGTCGGCTACGGCGAGCAGGTCCGGCTCGGTGCCCGCGTGGTCGCCGAGGGCGGGCTGGTGCTCGACGACGCCGCTGCCGTGACGGTCGGCGACGACACCCGGATCGGCCATGACGTCCGGCTGCTCACCGTCACGCTCCCGCTCGACGCCGACCAGCGTCGCGACGGCTGGCGGGTGGCCCGCCCGGTCACGATCGGCGCGGACGTGTGGCTGGGCGACGGCGTGACCGTGCTGCCCGGGGTGACGGTCGGGGCGGGGACCGTGGTGGGGGCCGGGTCGGTGGTGACCCGCGACCTGCCCGCCGGGGTGCTCGCGGTCGGCAACCCCGCGGCGGTGATCCGGCAGCTGGTGGCTGACTAGGCTCGCCGGGTGCCCGACTCCCTGCCCCCGCTGGCCCCCGCCCGTCGTACGACCCGCGTGATCCACGGCCGCGAGCGCCACGACGACCTCGAGTGGCTGCGCGCCAAGGACGACCCCGAGGTGCTGGCCCTGCTGGAGCAGGAGAACGCCTGGACCGAGCAGGCCACCGCCCACCTCGGCCCGCTGCGCGACACCGTGGTCGAGGAGATCCGCTCCCGCACCCAGGAGACCGACCTGTCGGTGCCGACCCGCCGCGGCGGGCACTGGTACTACGGCCGCTCCTTCGCCGGCCGGGAGTACGGCGCCTCGTGCCGCGTCCCCGTCGCGGACCCGTCCGACTGGTCGCCGCCGGTGCCCGCCGACACCGCGCCGGACCGTCCCGCGCTGCCGGGCGAGCAGGTGCTGCTCGACCTCGACGCGCTCGCGGAGGGCCACGACTTCTTCTCGCTCGGCGCCTCGACGGTCAGCCCCGACGAGCAGCTGCTGGCGTGGGCCACCGACGTCGTCGGCGACGAGCGCTACGAGGTGCGCGTCAAGGACCTCGGCACCGGCGAGGAGCTGCCCGACCGGCTCACCGGCACCGCGGGCAGCGTGACCTGGGACCCGCAGGGCAGCGCCCTCTACTACGTCACCGTCGACGACTCCTGGCGCGCCGACAAGGTGTGGCGCCACCTGCTCGGCACCGAGCAGGCCGCCGACGAGCTGGTCCACCACGAGACCGACGAGCGCTTCGCGGTCGGCGTCGGGCGCACCCGCTCGGAGCGCTTCGTGATGGTCGTGGCGCACTCCAAGACGACCGCCGAGTGGCACGTGCTCGACGTGGAGCGCCCCGAGCTCGGCCTGCGGCTGTTCCTGGCCCGCCGCGACGACCTCGACCTCAGCCTCGAGCACGCCGTGATCGGGGGCGAGGACCGCTTCGTCATCACCCACAACGCCGACGGTCCCGACTTCGCCGTGGCCACCTCGCCCGTCGACCCGACCCCCGTCGAGGACTGGCAGCCGCTCATCGCCCACGACCCGGCCACCCGGATCGAGGACGTCGACGCCTTCGCCGGCCACCTCGTGGTCAGCCAGCGCAGCGGCGGCCTGTCCCGGCTGCGGGTCCTGGTGCTCGACGGCACCGGCGTCGCCGAGGACTTCGTGGTGCCCTTCGACCGCGAGGTGTACACCGTCGGCCTGCGGGGCAACCGCGAGTTCGACACCCCGGTGATCCGGCTCGGCTTCGCCTCGTTGGCCGTCCCTGCGTCGGTCTACGACTACGACCTCGCCACCCGGTCGCTGACGCTGCTGCGGCGTACGCCGGTGCTGGGCGACTTCGACGCCGACGCCTACGAGGAGCACCGGCTGTGGGCCACCGCGCCCGACGGCGAGCGGGTGCCGATCTCGCTGGTGGTGCGTCGCGACGCGCGCGCCCGCGGCCCGGTGCCCACGCTGCTCTACGGCTACGGCTCCTACGAGGCCTCGATGGACCCCTACTTCTCGGTGGCGCGGCTCTCGCTGCTCGACCGCGGCGCGGCGTTCGCGATCGCGCACGTCCGCGGCGGCGGCGAGCTCGGGCGGCGGTGGTACGACGACGGCAAGCTGCTGCGCAAGCGCAACACGTTCACCGACTTCGTCGCCTGCGGGGAGCACCTGCGCGCCGCGGGCTGGGCGAGCAGCCTGGTCGCCGAGGGCGGCAGCGCCGGCGGGCTGCTGATGGGCGTGGTCGCCAACGAGGCGCCCGCGCTGTTCGACGGCGTCGTGGCCGGGGTCCCGTTCGTGGACAACCTGACCACGATGCTCGACGCCACGCTGCCGCTGACGGTCACCGAGTACGACGAGTGGGGCAACCCCGAGGCCGACCCGGAGGTGTACGACTACATCGCCTCCTACGCGCCGTACGACAACGTGCGCGCCGGCGACTACCCGCCGATCCTGGCCGAGACCTCGCTCAACGACACCCGGGTGCTCTACGTGGAGCCCGCCAAGTGGGTCGCCCGGCTGCGCGCCACCGCCGAGGACCGCCGGCCCGAGGTGCTGCTGAAGACCGAGATGTCGGCCGGCCACGGCGGGGTCTCGGGGCGCTACCAGGCCTGGGCCCGTCGCGCGTTCACGCTGGCCTGGATCCTGGACCGGCTCGGGCTGGCCTGAGCCGGCCGCGCCGCCGCGGCGGCCAGCAGCACCGCTGCGCACGCCCAGAACGCCAGCGGGGCACCGACCAGGTCGGTGAGCAGGCCCGTGGCCACCGCACCGAGCGCCTGGCCGCCGGTCAGCGCGACGAAGAGGGTCGCCGTGGCCTGGCCGGCCGTGCCCGGGCGCACCGCGGCGGCCCAGGCGATCAGGACGCCGCTGAGCGCGGTGTAGGCGCCGCCGAACAGGGCCGCGGCCAGGGCGACCACGGCCACCTGGCCCGGGGCGAGCGCGAGCAGCCCGGTGCCCACCGCGCTCAGCACCGCCGTCAGCGTCCACGCGTGGCGCAGGCCCAGGACCCGCACGGTGTCGCCGCTCAGCGCGCCGAGCACGGCCGCGCTGCCCAGCAGCACCCACAGCGCGGCGGTGGTGCGGCCCGGGAGGCCGCCCGTCGTGGTGACCAGGTCGCGACCGAAGGTCCACACCGCGGCGCTGCCCAGCCCGGCGACCGTCGCCGCCACGCAGGCCCGGCGCAGGCCGGCCCCCGGCACCTCGTCGCGGGTCGGCGGCACGGGGGCCGGCCAGCTGGCCCGCCGGTCGACCGCGAGGGCGGTGAGCAGCACCCCGACCGCGGCCGCTGCCCAGACCGGTCGCCAGACCTCGGGCGCGACCAGCACGGCGACGCCGGTCACGGCGACCCCGATCCCGGTGCCGGCGTTGACGACCGCCTGGGCGCGGCCGGCGAGCGGGCGGCGTACCGACGCGGCCACGGCGACGACCATCGCGGGCGAGGCCGCTCCTGCCGCGCTGCCGGCGACCAGCACGCCGACGGCCAGCAGCGTCGTCGACGCCGCGAGCGCCACGGTCGCCGCGCCCGCCGAGGCCAGCACGGCCGCCGCCCACAGCACCGGCCGGGCGCCCCGGCGGTCGATGAGGCGCTGGGCGGCCAGCGCCGCGACGCAGTACGCCGCGAAGCTGCCCGCCGCGATCGCCCCCGCCTGTGCGGAGGTCAGACCGAACTCCTCCGACAGCCGCGGCAGCTGCAGCCCGAAGCCGTAGCGGACCACGCCGTAGGTCACCGCGATCAGCGCGGTGCCCGGGACGACCAGCCCGGTCGCGCTGCCGCCGTCCATCGACTGTAACGATCGCTTCACCATAGTGGTCGTTACAGTACGGGCATGGACACCACCACGCGCAAGCCCCCCGCCCGGGACCGGCTCCTCGACGCCGCGGAGGACCTGTTCTACGAGCGCGGCATCGCGGCCACCGGGGTCGACGCGGTGCTGACCCGCGCGGGCGTGGCGCCGGCGACGCTCTACGCCCACTTCCCGGGCAAGGACCACCTCGTCGCGGCGTACCTCGTCCGGCGGCTGGAGCGCTGGCGGGCCACCTGGGACGCCGCGCTCGAGCGGTGCGGCGACGACGCCGGGGCCCGGGCGCTGTCGGTGTTCGACGCGCTCGAGGACTTCCGTCGCACCCCGGGCAACGCGCGCGGCTGCGCCTTCCTGGCGGCCACGGTGGAGGTCAACGACCCCGGCCACCCGGCGTGGGAGGTGCTGGCCGCCGACACCCGGCTGCTGCGCGACCGGCTGCGGTCACTGGCCGAGGCGACCGGGACAGCCGACCCCGACGCGCTGGCGGCCGAGCTGCTGCTGCTGTACGACGGCGCGCTGGCCGCCCGGGCCCGCAGCACCGTCCTCCCCGGTGGGGCCCGGCCGGTCCGCGACCTCGCGGCCGCGGCGGTGGCCCGTCACACCACGATCGGCGTCGCCGCCCCGTCCATCGAGACGACCGCGCCGTTGACGTAGCTGGCGCGCGCCGAGGCGAGGTAGACGACCGTCTCGGCCACCTCCCGCGGCTCGGCCAGCCGACCCAGGGGCGCGCTGCCCACCTGCCGGGCGAGCGCCTCCTCCTCGGAGATGCCGTGCAGCCGGGCGGTGGCCTTGATGCCCTCGCTCTGGCGCTCGGTCAGGGTGCCGGCGGGGTTGACCGCGTTGACCCGCACGCCGCTGGGGCCGTAGGCGTTCGCGAGACCGGCGGTGACGAGCATCAGCGCCGCGTTGGCGGCGCCCCCGGCGAGGTGGGTCGGCGCCGCGCGCTTGCCGCCGAACCCGATCACGTTGACGATGCTGCCCCGGCCCCGCTCGGCCATCAGCTTGACCACCGGGTCGACGACGTGGACGTAGCTGAAGAACTTCGCCTGCATCGCGTCGTGCCACGCGGCGGCGTCGAGCTCCGCGAACGGCGTACGACGGGCGGCGCCGGCCGAGCAGACCAGCACGTCGACCGGGCCGGCCTGCTGCTCCACGCGGGCCACGACCTCGAGCGCCTGCGCGGGGTCCTGCAGGTCCGCGGCGTACGTCGTGACGCGGTCGCCCGCGTCGAGGGAGGCCGCCGCCGCGTCGAGGTTGTCCCGGCTGCGGGAGACCAGGGCCACCCGTGCGCCCTCCTCGAGCGCCACCCGGGCCACCGCGAGGCCGATGCCCTTGCTGCCGCCGGTGACCAGGACGAGGGAGTCGCGCAGCTGGAGGTCCATGAGGCGGAGCCTACGATCCGGCAGGGTGGTTGAATCGTGTCCGACGGGACGGACGGACCGGCCCGCCGGAGAGGCCCCCGTGCACATCGGCATCGACAGCTTCGTCGCAGAGGTCACCGACCCGGCCACCGGCCACGTGGTGGGCCCCGCGGAGCGGATGGAGCACCTGCTCGAGGAGATCGCGCTCGCGGACACCTCGGGGCTGTACTCCTTCGGCATCGGCGAGCACCACCGCCGCGAGTACTACGACTCCGCTCCCCCGATCATCCTGGCCGCCGCCGCGGCGCGCACCGAGCGGATCCGGCTCGGCAGCGCGGTCAAGGTGCTCAGTGCCGACGACCCGGTGCGGGTGTTCCAGCAGTTCGCGACGCTCGACCTGATCAGCAAGGGCCGCATCGACCTGGTCGTCGGCCGTGGCTCCTTCACCGAGGCGTTCCCGCTGTTCGGCCTCGACCTGGCCGACTACGACTCGCTGTTCACCGAGAAGCTCGAGCTGCTCCTCCGGTTGCGCGACGAGCACGAGGTCACCTGGTCGGGCCGGCACCGCCCGCCCCTGGTCCGCCAGACCGTCTACCCCCGCCCGGTGCAGGACCCGCTGCCGATCTGGGTCGGCGTCGGCGGCACCCCCGAGTCGTTCGCGCGCGCCGGGCTGCTCGGCCTGCCGCTGATGATCGCCATCATCGGCGGCGAGCCGCGCCAGTTCGCCCCGCTGGTCGAGCTCTACCGCCGGGCGGGCGCCCAGGCCGGCCACCCGCCCGAGAAGCTCCAGGTCGGGCTGCACGTGTTCGGCTACGTCGCGGAGTCGGTGAAGCAGGCGGCCGACACCATCTACCCGGGCTGGCACCAGATGTTCAGCTCGATCTCGCGCGAGCGCGGCTTCCGGCCCCCCACGCGCGGCCAGTTCGACGCCACGTCGGGTCCCGACGGCGCGTTCTTCATGGGCGACCCCGACACGCTGGCCGAGAAGATCCGTCGCGTCGCCGAGCAGCTCGGGGGCGTCGACCGGCTCTCGATGCAGATGACCAACCCGCTCCTGGCCCACGCGGACCTGCTCCGGGGCATCGAGCTGCTCGGCACCGAGGTCGCGCCCCGGGTGGCCCGGGTGTGAGGTACCCCAGGCGGCCCCGGTCGCGCCCGCACCCGCCGGAGCGAGCGGTGCCGAGCGTCGGCGGGGCGTCCGCGCACGAGGAGGTCGAGCGCTGGCGTGCCCTGGTCGACCAGATCCCCGCGATGGTGTCCTACTGGGACCGGGAGCTGCGCAACGTGGTGGCCAACGCGACGTACGAGCCGTGGTTCGGCCTCACCCCGGACCAGATCCGCGGCATGCACCTGCGTGACGTCCTGGGGCCCGCGGCGTACCGGGCCAACCTCCCCCGCCTCACCGCCGCCCTCGCCGGCGACCAGCAGCACTTCGAGCGCGCCCTGGTCACCGCCGACGGCGAGACCCGGCACGTCCGCGTCGACTACGTCCCCGACGTGGACGACGACGGCGACGTGCACGGGCTCTACGTCCTGGTCGCCGACATCACCGACGAGCACCGCGTCCACCGTGACCTCGTCGCTGCCCAGACCCTGGCCCGCACCGGCAGCTACACCATCGAGCCCGCCACCGGGACCCTGCGCCTGTCCCCCCAGCTGCTGAGCATCCTGGGCCACGACCCCGACGGTCCCGGGCTGACGCTGGCGGAGTACCTCGCAACCGTCCACCCCGAGGACCGGGAGCTGATCGAGGCCGTCCGGAGCCAGGCCGCCCGGGGCGAGGAGTACGAGGCCTCCTACCGGATCATCCGGCCCGACGGTCTCGTCCGGCACGTCCACAGCAGGACCACGCAGGTCCGCGGCGACGACGGTCGGGTGCTGCTGCTCCGGGGCGTGATGCGCGACGTCACCGAGGAGTGGGCGCTGGCCGAGGACCTGGGCGCCAAGAACCGGCTGCTCACCGACCTCATCGGCATGCTGGGCCACGACCTGAGCCAGCCGGTCGCGGCCACCAACGGCTACCTGGAGATCCTCGACGCCGAGTGGGACCACACCGACGACGCGGCCCGGCGCGACCTGCTGCGCCGCGCCACCCGCGCCGGACGCCGGATGCAGAGCCTGCTCAGCGACATCCTGACCCTGGTCAACGTCGAGTCGTCCGCGATCCCGACGCGGCCCGAGCCGACCGACGTCGTCCAGGTCGTCGTGGAGGCGGCCCACCACCTCGGGATGGAGCTGACCACCACGGGCGAGGCCGTCGCGTGGGTGGACCCGCTCCACCTGGGCCGGATGGTCGACAACCTGCTGACCAACGCCGGCCGCTACGGCCGGCCGCCCTACCTGGTGCGGATCGCGCAGGTCGGCGAGGAGGTCTCCCTGACCTTCCGCGACCACGGCGAGGGCGTGCCCCAGGACTTCGAGGAGCACCTGTTCGAGCGCTTCTCGCGCGCCGCCAGCGGCGTGGCCGCCACCGTGCGCGGCACCGGTCTCGGCCTCCACCTCGTCCACGAGCTCGCGCACGCCAACGGCGGCACGGTCCGACACGTCCGACCGGACGACGGCCCGGGAGCGACCTTCGAGCTGCGGCTGCCGGGCGGCGCGCCGGGCTGACGCCAGGTCCTGTCGGAGAGGCGCCCCTCAGGGCACCGGCACCGCGGTGCGGCGGCTCCGGTGCAGCCAGCGCACGGCCGGGTAGCCGGTCGCGAGTCCGAGGAGGATGCCGACCTGCATCAGGAACCAGAAGCTCCCCTCGGTCGCGGGCGGCATGTAGGCGTTGAAGTGCAGCAGCAGCATCCAGCCACCCATCCCGACGTCGAACGCGAGGACCGTCACGACCGCAGCGGTCGCGGCGGCGCCGAGCGGCAGCGCGCCGCGCTCGTAGACGAACAGCAGCAGCATCGCGAGGGCACCGATGACCAGGATCATCACCCACAGGTCGATGCCCGCGATGGTGAGCCCCGAGGCCAGGACCAGCGGGACGCCGACCAGGTGCGCGAGCGCGGACGCTCCCCCGCCGGGCAGCCCCGCCGCGACCACGTCCGAGGACGGTGCCGCGGGGGTCGCCGCGGCCTCACGGCCGCCGACGGCGGCACGGCCCCGGCTGCGGTAGAGCGGCACCGCGAACGGGCCCAGGTAGAGCGCCGAGGTGATCCACACCAGCTCGGTCGCGACCCGCGCGTGCCGACGCCCGCCGAGGTGGATGTCGGCGGCGACGACGGCGGCCGCGGCCAGGGAGAGCCCGATGTAGACCCACGCCACCGGCGTCATCCAGTCCGGCACCCGGTCGACCATCTGCATGTCCGCGTCTCCTCCGGTCGACGGCCCCCGGGAGCCCGGTGGCGCACAGGTCGAGGGTGACAGGCGGCTGGTAGGGCGGGTGGGACTTGAACCCACGGCCGGAGGATTATGAGTCCTCTGCTCTAACCAGCTGAGCTACCGCCCCTCGGCGGGTGAGCCTAGTCGGGCACGATCCCGCTCCAGCGCAGGACCGCGGTCACGTGGTGACCGAGATCCTCCGACGACGACGCTGCGGCCGCGGCGTACGACGTGCTCCCCGCGCGATCCTGCTGCTTCCCGCGCGATGTTCAGGCCGGGGAGCGATGGTTTCACAGGGGACCCTGTGAAACCGCCGCCGCCAGAGGCGCCCGCTCCAGCGCAGGACCGCGGTCACGTGGTGACCGAGTTCCTCCGACGACGGACCTGCGGCCGCGGCGTACGACGTGCTCCCCGCGCGATCCTGCTGCTTCCCGCGCGATGTTCACGCCGGGAAGCGATGGTTTCACAGGGGACCCTGTGAAACCGCCGCCGCCGCCAGAGCCCTCAGCGCGAACGGCAGCGACCCGCTCAGCCCTTGTGGCGCGGCTTCTTGTGGGGAGCGCCGCCACCCTCGAACTTGCGGGGCGGGCCGGAGCGACGGGGGCCGCGGTCGGGCTGGAGGTCGATCAGGATGCCCGAGATGCGGGTGTCGGCCAGCTTGGCCAGCGTCTCCTGCGACAGGTCGGCGGGCAGCTCGACCACGGTGAAGGCCGGCTTGATGTCGATGCGGCCGAAGTCGGAGCGCTTCAGGCCGCCCTCGTTGGCGAGCGCGCCCACGATCATCCGCGGCTCGACCCGGTGGCGCTTGCCGACCTGGATCTTCCACGGCACCAGGTTGCTGCCGGTCTCGCGGCGCTCGCGACGCTCGGGGGTCGCCTCGGGGACGTCCTCGACGAACAGCGGCTCGCCGTCCTGGGCGAGGACCGCGATGGCGGCGGCCACGTCGGCGACCGGGGCGTCGTGCTCCGCGGCGTACGCCTCGACGAGCTCGCGGAAGACGCCGAGCTGGCTGTCGCCCAGCGCCTGGGTGATGGCCTGGGTGAACTTGGTGACCCGGAAGGCGTTGACGTCCTCCACGGTGGGCAGCTGCATCTGCTCCAGCGTGGTGCGGTTGGCCTTCTCGATCGAGCGCAGCAGGTAGTTCTCGCGCGGGGTGATGAACGAGATCGCGTCGCCGCTGCGCCCGGCGCGGCCGGTGCGGCCGATGCGGTGGACGTAGGACTCGGTGTCGGTGGGGATGTCGTAGTTGACGACGTGGCTGATCCGCTCGACGTCGAGGCCGCGCGCGGCGACGTCGGTGGCGACGAGGATGTCGAGCTTGCCCTTGCGGAGCTGGTCGATGGTGCGCTCGCGCTGCACCTGGGCGACGTCGCCGTTGATGGCCTGGGCCGCGAACCCGCGCGCCCGGAGCCGCTCGGCGAGCTCCTCGGTGGCGTGCTTGGTGCGGACGAAGATGATCATGCCGTCGAAGTTCTCGACCTCGAGGATGCGCGTGAGGGCGTCGATCTTCCGCGGGTGCGGCACCTTGAGGTAGCGCTGCTTGACGTTGGTCGCGGTGCCCGAGGAGCTCTTGACCGTGATCTCGGTGGCGCCGGGGGCGTAGCGCTTGATGATCCGGCGGATCTGCGAGGGCATCGTGGCGCTGAAGAGCGCGAGCTGCTTGCCCTCGGGGGTGCGGGCCAGGATCGTCTCGACGTCCTCGGCGAAGCCCATGTTGAGCATCTCGTCGGCCTCGTCGAGCACCACGAAGCGCAGCCCGCTGAGGTCGAGGGTGCCCTTCTCGAGGTGGTCCATGACGCGGCCCGGCGTACCGACGACGACGTGGACGCCGCGGCGCAGCGCGGACAGCTGGACGCCGTAGCCCTGGCCGCCGTAGACCGGGAGCACGTGCAGGCCCTTGATGTGGGCGGCGTACCGGCCGAAGGCCTCGGAGACCTGGAGCGCGAGCTCACGGGTGGGGGCGAGCACCAGCACCTGCGGCGAGGCCTCGCTGACGTCGATGCGCGAGAGGATCGGCAGCGCGAAGGCGGCCGTCTTGCCGGTGCCGGTCTGCGCGAGGCCGACGACGTGCTGGCCCTCGAGCAGCGGCGGGATGGCCTGCGCCTGGATCGCCGAGGGGCTCTCGTAGCCGACGTCCTTGAGGACCTTCTCCACCCGGGGGTCCAGTCCCAGCTCGTCGAACCTCAGGCCGCCCACTGCTTCGATGCTCTCGTTCACCGGCCAAGCGTAGTGCCCGGTGCGCCCTGCGCTTACCAGAGCGACTGTGCGCTTGGGCACCCGGAGCCCTGGGCAGGACCCGGAGCAGCCACTAGCGTCGGGGGATGGACCGCCCCCCGCCGCTCGAGCCGCTCGACGAGACCTGGGAGCGGGCGCTGTGCATCGTGGCCCACCCCGACGACATGGAGTTCGGCGCCGCGGCGGCCGTGGCCCGCTGGACCGGGCAGGGCAAGTGGGTCGGCTACACCATGGTCACCAGCGGCGAGGCCGGCATCGACGCCCTCGCCCCGGGCGAGTGCCGCGCGGTCCGCGAGGCCGAGCAGGTCGACTCCGCCCGCATCGTCGGCGTGGACGTCGTGGACTTCCTGCACCAGCCCGACGGGGTCCTCGAGCACGGCGTTCCGCTGCGCCGCCTGCTCGCCGCGGAGGTACGCCGCCACCGCCCCGACGTGGTGATCACCGGCAACTTCCGCGAGACCTGGGGCGGGCGCAACCTCAACCAGGCCGACCACGTCGCCGTGGGCCGTGCCGTGGTCGACGCGGTCCGCGACGCCGGCAACCGCTGGGTCTTCGGCGAGCAGCTCACCGGTCAGGGCGGCGAGCTCGAGCCGTGGGGCGGGGTGCGCGAGGTGTGGGCCTTCGGGTCGCCGGGGTCGACCCACGCCGTGGACACGACCGGCACCTTCGACGCGGGGGTGGCCTCGCTGGAGGCGCACGCGGCGTACATCGACGGCCTGGGGTGGGCGGACTGGGACGCCCGTGAGTTCCTCGAGGGGATGGCCCGCCCCACCGGCCAGCGGCTCGGGGTCGCGCTGGCCGCGCCCTTCGAGGTGTTCCCGATGGGCTGGGGCGACTAGGCGGCGTACGCCGGGACGCCGACTCCCCCGGACACGTCGAAGGCCCTGATCCGCAGTGGATCAGGGCCTTCGCTGCTGTGCTCCCCCGGTTGGACTCGAACCAACAACCCTCCGATTAACAGTCGAATGCTCTGCCAATTGAGCTACAGGGGATCGCGCCCGCAAACCCTAGCAACCTCGGTGCGTGCTCGCTAAATCGGGCCGGACCGCCCGACCCGGTCCTCCAGCGAGGTGCCGTCGGCGGCCTCGCCGAGCTCGGAGCGGGCGCGGGCCAGCAGCAGCTCGGAGATCGCCTGCACCTCGGGGTCGTCGGGGTCCAGGCCGGCGTCGTAGCTGTGCATCCAGGACACCGGGCCGCCCACCGGGCTGCGCCGGGCGATGACCATGACCCCTCGGCCGTCGCGGACCGGGACCTTGCGCTGGAGCACGATGCTGGCCATCACGCGCTCACGCAGCAGCTGCAGGAACAGTGGCGGCTCGTCCATCACGAGGTCCCACGACGGGCGGCGGCGGCCGTACTCCCCCACGCCGCGCAACCGCAGCCGCTGCTCCTCGCTGTCCCAGGCCGCGTCCTCGACGCGCTCCCACGCCAGCCAGGTGACGCCCCGCTCCTCCACGATCACCAACCGCTCGCGGGTGCCGAGCAGCCAGGTGCCGTCCTGGGTCGGCGCCGAGGCCAGCACCCGGTCACCACGCGGCAGCGCCGCGCGCGAGAGCACCTCGGCGGGAGGTGCGACCTCGCCCGGGTCCTGTCGCGACCACGGCAGCCGCCACGCGGGGCTCACTGGCTCTCCAACGCCTTCTCGCGCAGCGAGCGGCGGTGCTGCTCCAGCGCGACCAGCTCGCCGAACATCCGGTTGTAGTCGACGGCCTGCTCGACGGGGTTGGTGCGCTGCAGCTTGGACTTCAGCTCGGCGATGCGGCGCATCGCGGTGAGCTCGCGCAGCCGGTGGACGTGCTGGGCGACGTAGGCCGGGTCGGGCTCCCGGGCCCGCAGCGGCTCCACCGCCAGCTGGCTGACCAGGGTCTTGAGCCGCGCGTCCTCGACGCTGTCGCGCAGCCGGGCGGCCCACTGGTCGTCGGCGCCGGCCACGCCACCCGCGGCGCCGACCGCCGACCACAGCGCGCGGTAGGCGCCGTGGGTGAAGTCGCTGCCGTCGACGTCGCCGACGGTGCTGCGGACCGCGCCGGGGTGCTGCACCACGAGCTTGAGCGTCTCGCGCTCGAGGTAGAGGCGCGGGTCGCGGGGGTCGGGCAGGTCGGCCTGCTGCTGGCGCGGCGCGGCGTCGGCGGGGGCGGTGCCCCGGGACGCGGCGGTGCGCACGGCGCGCTGCACGTCGGCGGGCTCGATGCCGAGCATCCCGGCGAGCTCGCGGGCGAAGGCGTCGACCTTGGAGCGGTCGCGGATCGCGGTCACCAGCTTGGCCGCCTCGCGCATCGCGTCGATGCGGCCGTCGGCACGGTCGAGGTCGTAGCGCTGCACCACGTTGGCCAGCACGAACCGGTAGAGCGGCACCCGACGCGCCACGAGCTCACGCACCTCGGCGTCGCCGGACTTCAGCCGCAGGTCGCAGGGGTCCATGCCGGTGGGCTCGACGGCGACGTAGGTCTGGCCGGCGAAGACCTGGTCGCCCTCGAAGGCGCGCAGCGCGGCCTTCTGCCCGGCCTCGTCGCCGTCGAAGGTGAAGATGACCTCGCCGCGGAAGTCGTCGTGGTCGTGCAGCAGCCGGCGTACGACGCGCGCGTGGTCGTCGCCGAAGGCGGTGCCGCAGGTCGCGACGGCCGTCTTCACCCCGGCGAGGTGGCAGGCCATCACGTCGGTGTAGCCCTCGACGATGACCGCCTGGCTGGACCGGGCGATCTCGCGGCGGGCCAGGTCGATGCCGTAGAGCACCTGGCTCTTCTTGTAGATCGGCGTCTCGGGGGTGTTGAGGTACTTGGCCTCGATGCGGTCGTCGTCGAAGATCCGGCGGGCGCCGAAGCCGATGACGTCGCCGCTGCTGTCGCGGATCGGCCACATCAGCCGGCCGCGGAACCGGTCGTAGAGGCCGCGGCCACGCCCGACGAGCCCCGCGGTGACCACCTCGTCGTCGGTGAAGCCGAGCTTCTGGAGGTGGCGGTAGAGGTCCTCGCCGCCACGCGGGGAGAAGCCGACGCCGAAGTGGGCGGCCGCCTCGGCGTCGAAGCCGCGGGAGTCGAGGAACTGGCGGGCCTGGAGCGCGGCGGGGGTGGCCAGCTGCTCGGCGTACCACTGCGCGGTGACCTTGTGGGCCTCGACGAGCCGCGGGCGCTGCGGACCCCCCTTGGGCCGGGCCGGACCGCCCTCCTCGTAGCGCAGCTGGATGCCGACCTTCTCGGCGAGCCGCTCCACGGTCTCGCTGAAGGACAGCCCGTCCATCTCCATCACGAAGCTGATGACGTCGCCGCCCGCGCCGCAGCCGAAGCAGTGGTAGAAGCCGCGCGACGGGGTGACGTGGAAGGAGGCGGACTTCTCGTCGTGGAAGGGGCACAGGCCCTTCATCGAGCCGCCCCCGGCGTTGCGGAGCGTGACGTAGGAGGAGACGACGTCGTCGATGCGGGTCTTCTCGCGGACCTCCGCGATGTCCTCGTCCTTGATCCGCCCTGCCACGACGCGAAGTCTACGGGGGGCCGCCGACGGCGACCGGGGGAGCGTGGGGGCCGCGCCCGGGGTTTGAGCACGGCCCGATCGGGCTACGGGTCCACCATGACCGACCAGTCGGGCTCCGCCGCGGTGCCCACCTCCCCCACCCACGACGCCCGCCAGGGAGCCGACCCCACCCTGGGCGCCCTGGTCAACCAGCTGACCACCCAGGTCCCCGACCTGATCCGCTCGGAGATGCGTCTCGCGCAGGCCGAGCTCGCGCAGAAGGGCAAGCGCGTCGGCGTCGGCATCGGCATGTTCAGCGCTGCCGGACTGCTCGCCTTCTTCGGCTTCGGCACGCTCGTCGCCACCGCCGTCCTCGCCCTCGCGCTCGTCCTCGACGGGTGGCTCGCCGCCCTGATCGTGGCGGTCGTGCTGTTCGTGCTCGCCGGCATCCTGGCGTTCACCGGCAAGGGGCAGGTCCAGCAGGCCACCCCGCTCGCCCCCGAGAAGGCCCAGCAGGGCGTCAAGGACGACATCGCCACCGTGAAGGGACAGCGCGCATGAGCCAGACCCCCGAGGAGATCCAGGCCGACATCGAGCGCCAGCGCGAGCAGCTGGCCGGCACCGTCGACCAGCTGACCGCCAAGCTCGACGTCAAGGCCCAGGCCAAGCACAAGGTGGCCGACGTGAAGAACCGCGCCACCACCGCCGACGGCTCCCCCGAGCCCGGCCTGGTCGGCGCGGCCGCCGGCGCCGGTGCCGGCGTCCTGCTCGCGCTGCTGATCATCGCCTGGCGGAGCCGACGGTGAGCGGGTCCGACGTACGCCGCAGCAGCGACGACGTCGCCACCGCGACCCCCGGGTCGGCCTCGCACGAGGACAAGCCCGACTCCCCCACCGACCTGCACAAGCGGTCGTGGGGGTACGTGCTGCGCAAGACGCTGCACGAGTTCGGCGAGGACCAGTGCACCGACCTCGCCGCCGCGCTGACCTACTACGCGGTGCTGGCCGTGTTCCCCGCGATGATCGCCCTGGTCTCCACCATCGGCGTCTTCGCGGATCCCGCGGCGGCCGTCGAGAACGTGCTGCGGATCCTGCGGCCGCTGGTCTCCGACCAGATCCTCGGGACCGTCGAGCCGTTCCTGACCTCGGTGGCCAGCTCCGACGCCGCCGGTGTCGGCCTGGTCGTCGGTCTGCTGGCCGCGCTGTGGTCGGCCTCGGGCTACGTCGGGGCGTTCAGCCGTGCGATGAACAAGATCTACGAGATCGAGGAGGGGCGTCCGTTCTGGAAGCTCCGCCCGGTGATGCTGCTGCTGACCTTCGTCTCGGTCGTCCTGGCCGCGGCGGTGCTGGTGCTGCTCGTGGTCTCCGGCCCGATCCTGCAGTCCATCGGCAACGTCGTCGGCCTCGGCGACGCCGCGGTGACGACCTTCGCGATCGTGAAGTGGCCGCTCGTGCTGGTCATGGTCGTGGTGCTGGTGGGGCTGCTCTACTACGTCACCCCCAACATCCAGCAGCCGAAGTTCAAGTGGATCTCGGTGGGCGCAGGCGCGGCCATCGGCATCTGGGTCCTGGCCTCGGTGGCCTTCGCGCTGTACCTCGCGACGTTCGCCAACTACAGCAAGACCTACGGCGCAGCCGCCTCGGTGATCGTGGCGCTGCTGTTCGTGTGGATCACCAACCTGGCGCTGCTCTTCGGCGCCGAGCTCGACTCCGAGCTCGAGCGGGGACGACAGCTGCAGGCCGGCATGCCCGCCGAGGAGGACCTGCAGCTCCCCCCGCGCGACACCCGCAACATCAAGAAGCTGCGCAAGCAGCGTGACAAGGACGCCGCGATCGGGCGCAAGATCCGGCGCGAGGCGAGCCAGCGCGACAACGCGCCGGCCGCCACAGACGCTCCCCCACGGGAGCAGAAGGAGGGAACCCCATGATCGGCAAGCTGGTAGTCCTGGCAGCAGGAGGCGTCGGCTACGTGCTCGGCGCCAAGGCGGGACGGGGCCGCTACGAGCAGCTCCGCGAGTCCTACGAGAAGGTCAAGAACGACCCGCGCGTGCAGGAGAAGGCCCATCAGGCTGCCGACCTCGCCCGCGAGAAGGCACCGCTGGTCAAGGAGAAGGTCGCCGACACGGCGAGCTCGGCTGCCGACGCGGCCAAGGACGCGTCCGGCACGGCGAAGGACAAGGTCTCCTCGACCGGCTCCTCGACCGGCTCCGGCACCTCGGGCCCCACGGGCGTCGTCTCCACCTCCACGCCCACGGGCGCGGCCTCGGAGGCCCAGGCCGAGGGCGACCTGAACCCCGACCGGCTCAAGGTCGGCGACGACAACGGCCCGCAGGGCAACCTGCCCTGAGTCGTGTCCCGGGTCCGCCCGGGAGCCGCTCCATCGCTGCACCGCTCCACCCGCTCCACCCCGAGACCGATCCGGCCGTGCCGGGTCGGTCTCGGTGGTTCCTGGGGTCGTGGTCGTGGTCGGGAGCCGCCACTGCGGCGCGCCGCGATCGCGCACGGTCGCCGACCCCCCGACGAGTCGATGGCGTGCGTCGTACGCCGGGCGGGCGTCGTACGCGGGCGGGCGTCGTACCGCCGCGGGTTGCTCCCCGGCCAATCCCCCTGCTTCCCGGTCAGAACATCGCCCGGGGAGCGCCGGTTTCACAGGGGACCCTGTGAAACCGCCACCCACGCCCACGGCCACGCCTGGCGTGCGTCGTACGCCGGGCGGGCGTCGTACCGCCACGGGTTGCTCCCCGGCCGATCCCCCTGCTTCCCGGCCAGAACATCGCCCGGGGAGCGCCGGTTTCACAGGGGACCCTGTGAAACCGCCACCCACGCCACCCACGCCACCGCCCACGCCCACGGACAGCGACCCGCCGCTCAGTAGTCGCCGGTCACCACGTTGGCGAGGTCCTCGCGGGCGGCGTACCGCTCGAGCTGCTCGCGCACGAGCCTGCGCGCGCGCGGCTGCATCGCGCTGCTGGCGCCGCCGACGTGGGGGGTGAGCAGCAGGCCGGGGGCGTCCCAGAGCGGGTGGCCCTCGGGGAGCGGCTCGGGGTCGGTGACGTCGAGGCCGGCGCGGAGCCGGCCGCTGGTCAGCTCGGCGAGCAGCGCGTCGGTGTCGACGACCGGGCCGCGGGCGACGTTGACCAGCAGCGCGCCGTCGCGCATCCGCGCCAGCATCGCGGCGTCGAAGAGGCCGACGGTCTCGGCGGTGCCGGGCACCACGACGATCACCACGTCGGCGTCGGGCAGCAGCGAGGGCAGGTCGCCGATCGGGTGGACGCCGTCGCGGGCGCTGCGGGCGACCCGGACCACGTCGGCCTCGAAGGCCCGCACCCGCTCCTCGATGGCGGCGCCGATCTGGCCGTGGCCCACGATCAGCACCGTCTTGTCCGCCAGCGACTCGCGCTGCTCCGGCTCCCAGGTGCCGCGGCCCTGCGCCCGGACGAGCTCCGGGATGCCGCGCAGCGAGGCCAGCGTCAGGGTCAGGGCGAGCTCGGCGGTCGAGGTGTCGTGGATGCCGCGGCCGTTGCACAGCGTGACGCCCTCGGGCAGGTAGGGCCGGACGTGCTCGACCCCCGCGGTCTGCGTCTGCACCACCTCCAGGCGCGGCATCCGTGCGAGCAGCTCGCCGTCAGAGGCGCTGAACCGGTAGTGCATCACCACGAACGCGACCTCGTCGATGCTCGCCGGCACCTCGTCGCTGTCGGGGTCGACGTGCTCGTAGCGCAGCCCCGCGGGCAGCTCGCCGAGCTCGGCGGGGTCGAAGGGCAGCCAGACCAGTCGCTCGCTCATGGCGCCATCCTCGCGCGCGGCCGCGGGCAGTGCCTCCCCCGGGTCACCGGCACAGGCGGGTGTGCCACGCCACCGCCGAGGCGTCGGTGAGGCTGGCGACCTGGTCGATCAGCACGCGGGTCCGGCCCTGCTCGTCGGCGGCGTCGTGGAAGTCCGTCGCGTGCAGCGGGTCGAGGGCGTCGGGCCCGCGGTCGCGCAAGGCGGCGTACAGCTCGGCCACCAGCTGCCGCTGCCGCTCCATCAGGCCCAGCCGCGCCTCGGAGCGCATCACGTAGTGGGCGGCGACCCCCTTGAGCACGGAGACCTCGGCCAGCGTGCCCATCGGGACCACCAGGTCGGCCGCGTGGCGCACCAGCGGGCCGGGACCGTGACGCTCGACGGTGGCGCGGTGCACCTCGCCGCAGAACACCCCGATCAGGTCGCTGGTGAGGTTCTTCAGGGCCGCGAGCGCCCGCCTGCTCCCGTCGTACGCCGCACCGGGCCACGAGCCGACCGCGCGGACCCGGGCCAGCGCCTCGTCGAGCTCGATCTCCTCGACCTCGGGCAGGTAGAGCTCGCGGACCGTCGCGAACACCGCGGCCCGCTCCCCCGGGTCGTCGAGCCGGGCCAGGTCGATGCCGCCCAGGACGACGCCGTCCTCGAGGTCGTGGACCGAGTAGGCGATGTCGTCGGCGACGTCCATCACCTGCGCCTCGACCGCGCGCCGGGGGCCCTCGACGCCGGAGCGCAGCCAGGCGAAGACGGGCCGGTCCTCGTCGTAGACGCCGAACTTGCCCGGCTGGGCGGACGGGGCGTCCGCGCGGGGCCAGGGGTACTTGGTGCAGGCGTCCAGCGTCGCCCGGGTCAGGTTGAGGCCGACCGAGCCGCCGTCGGCGTCGAAGGACTTGGCCTCGAGGCGGGTCAGGATGCGCAGCGTCTGGGCGTTGCCCTCGAACCCGCCGGCCTCGGCCCCCAGCTCGTCGAGCGCCACCTCGCCGTTGTGGCCGAAGGGCGGGTGACCCAGGTCGTGGGCCAGCGCCGCGGTCTCGGCCAGGTCGGGGTGGCAGCCCAGCGGGTGGGCGAGGTCGCGGGCGACCTGGGCGACCTCGAGGGAGTGGGTGAGCCGGTTGCGGACGAAGTCGTCGGTGCCGGGACCCAGCACCTGGGTCTTGGCGGCCAGCCGTCGCAGCGACGCCGCGTGCACCACGCGGGCCCGGTCGCGCTCGAACGGGGTGCGCTCGGGGGCGCGCACCCGCTTGGCCGGCTCGTCCACCCGACGCTCCCGGGCGTGCGCGTCGTAGAGCTCCTCCCAGGCGGTCACGCGGCGACGCTACCGGCCCCGACCGACGGCCGACCTAGGCCGGGTCAGAACCCGAGCCGGCGCAGCTGCTTGGGGTCGCGCTGCCAGTCCTTGGCGACCTTGACGTGCAGGTCGAGGAAGACCGGCGTGCCCAGCATCGCGGTGATCTGGTGGCGGGCGGCGGTGCCGACCTCCTTCAGGCGCGAGCCCTTGTGGCCGATCACGATGCCCTTCTGCGAGGAGCGCTCGACGAACAGGTTGGCGTGGATCTCCAGCAGCGGCTTGTCGGCGGGCCGGCCCTCGCGCAGGCCCATCTCCTCGACCACCACGGCGATCGAGTGGGGCAGCTCGTCGCGGACGCCCTCCAGCGCGGCCTCGCGGATCAGCTCCGCGACGATCGCCTCCTCGGGCGCGTCGGTGAGGTCACCGTCGGGGTAGAGCTGCGGGCCCTCGGGGAGCCGCTGGACCAGCAGGTCGGCCAGCAGCTGGACCTGGTCGCCGTTGACCGCCGACACCGGCACGATCTCGGCCCACTCGGTGCCGGTCTCGCGGCCGAGCCGGTCGATGGCCAGCAGGTGCTGCCCGAGCTGCTCGGGGGTGACGAGGTCGGTCTTGGTGGCGACCGCGAACTTCGTCGTACGCCGGACCTTGGCCAGCTCGTCGACCAGGAACCGGTCGCCGGGACCCGGCTTCTGGTCGGCCGGGAAGCAGACCGCCACCACGTCGACCTCGGCCCACGTGGTGACCACGAGGTCGTTGAGCCGCTCGCCCAGCAGCGTGCGCGGCTTGTGCAGCCCCGGGGTGTCGACGAGGACCAGCTGCGCGTCGGGCCGGTGCACGATGCCGCGCACGACGGTGCGGGTGGTCTGCGGCTTGGAGGAGGTGATCGCCACCTTGGTGCCGACGACGGCGTTGGTCAGCGTCGACTTGCCGGCGTTGGGGCGGCCCACGAAGCAGGCGAAGCCCGACCGGTGGGGGTCGAGCGGTGGGGTGCTCATGCGGGGTCCCTGCTGTCGTCGTACTCGGCCCAGATCTGCTCGTCGGTCTTGCCCTCGGCCCGGCCCCGGGCGTACAGCGGACCGGGGTCGACGCGCCGCGCCTGCCGGCCGCGGCTGCCGCTCCAGTAGCCCATCACCTCGTGGTGCCGGGAGTCCCAGCCGAGGTCGCGACGCACGTGGCGCCGGATGTCGCGCATCTGTGCGGACTCCCCGGCCATCCAGAAGTAGCCCGGGCCTTCGGGCCAGTCGAGCCCGGCGACGGTCTGGGCGAGCCTGCTGGTGCCGGCCTCGGCGTGGTGCCAGGTGGCGGGTACGCCGAGGTAGTCGGCCAGCGGTCCGTCGGGCGTCTCGGCGTGGACCGTCAGCGGCAGCCGGCCGTCGAGGTCCTCCGCGATCCGGGCCATCGCCGGCAGCGCGGTGAGGTCGCCGGCCAGCACCACCCAGCCGGCGTCGTCGGGCAGCTCGAAGGACCCCTTGGGCACCCCGAGCCCCACCTCGTCGCCGACGCAGTCGGTCTGCGCCCACCCGGTCACCAGGCCCGCGTCGTGGACGACCACGTCGAGGACGAGGTCGTCGCCCGCGAGCGAGCGCACCGTGTAGTAGCGGGTCTGGAACTGGCCGGGCACGGTCAGCGCCAGCCACTCGTCGGCGACGCCGGTCGAGGTGAGCGTGCCGTCGGTGGTGAGCTCGAGGCGGAGCAGGTGCTCGGAGATCCGCCGCCGCGCGCGCACGGTGGCGCGGTGCGGCGTACGGGAGGTCACGGGGTGAGGCTATCGGTCGGGATACTCCGAGACGTTCGGCACCATCTGGAGGCCCGAGACGGTGCCGATCGTCTCGGACTACCCGGAACCCCGCGAAGAACCCCCCGAGGCGGTCCGCCGACGCCGGGGTCACACCCAGTCGGGGCGGAGCGGGAAGTGGCTGCGGCCCTCGTCGTCGGCGCGGGTGGCCAGCACCTGGTGGAGCTGGATCTCGTTGCGCTCGAAGCCCATCCGGGAGCCGGCCATGTAGAGGCCCCACACCCGTGCGGTGCCCTCGCCGACCTCGGCCACGGCCTCGTCCCAGTGCGCCTCCAGGTTGCGGCACCAGCCGGCGAGGGTGTGGGCGTAGTGCACCCGCAGGTTCTCCTCGTGCTGCACCTCGAGCCCGGCGTCCTGCGCCTCGGTGATGATGCGCCCGGAGCCGGTCAGCTCGCCGTCGGGGAAGACGTAGCGGTCGATGAAGGCACCCGTGGACGTCGGCTTGTTGGTGGGGCGGGTGATGCAGTGGTTGAGCAGCCGCCCGCCCGGGACCAGCTTGTCGCGCAGGAAGCCGAAGTAGGCGGGGTACTGGTCGACGCCGATGTGCTCGGTCAGCCCGATCGAGCTGACCGCGTCGAAGCCGGTCTCCTGCACGTCGCGGTAGTCGAGGTGACGCACCTCGGCGAGGTGCTCCAGGCCCTCGGCGCGGATCGCGGCCTGGGCCCACTCCGCCTGCTCGCGCGACAGCGTGACGCCGAGCGCCCGCACGCCGTGCTCGCGGGCGGCGTGGCGCACCATCCCGCCCCAGCCGCAGCCCACGTCGAGCAGCCGCCGGCCCGGCTGGAGGGCGAGCTTGCGGGCCACCAGCTCGTACTTCGCGTGCTGGGCGTCCTCGAGCGAGGTGTCCTCGGTCTCGAACAGCGCGCAGGTGTAGGTCATCGACGGGCCGAGGACCATCTCGTAGAACCGGTTGGAGACGTCGTAGTGGTGCGAGATGACCTGGGAGTCGCGCTCGCTGGAGTGACGCAGCCCCTCCATCACCCGGCGCCAGCGCGGCAGGTGCTCCTGCGGCGGCGGGGGCGGCGGGAGCAGCTGCGAGAGCCCGATGGAGCGCATCAGGGCGACCGCCTGGCCCGGGCTGGGCCGACGGAACCGCATCACGCGGAGCAGGGTCACCATCGCGTCGTACGGGTCGCCGGGGTGCACGCCGCGGACGTCGAGGTCGCCCGAGACGTAGGCGCGCGCGAGGCCGAGGTCGCCGGGGGCGGTCACCAGGTAGGCCAGCCCGCGCTCGGTCCTGAGGTCCAGGCCGAACGCGGCGTCCGGCGGGCCGTAGCTGCTGCCGTCGTACGCCGTGAAGCGGATCGGCGCGGGCCGCAGCAGCAGGGTCTCGAACATCTGCGCGATGGTCATCCGGGCGGGCGTGGTGCCTCGCGCCGTGCCGGGCTCTCGGGTCGTGGTCATCGTCGTCGCACCGCCTTGTCGTAGAGGCTCGTCAGTCGGTCGTCGGGGTCGTAGCGCTGCTTGACCGCGGCCAGGTGGGGCCCGTCGTAGAGGCGGTCGAAGGTGGCGCGGTCGTAGAAGGACTCGGAGTAGAGGGACTTGTGGCCGTCCAGCTCGGCGACCTTCGCCTCGATCGCGCGGTTCAGGGGTGCGTCGGGTGCCTCGGGGCCCACCGGCACGGCGCCCCAGAAGCCGACGTTGACGTAGGTGCGCCCGGCCTCCAGGGGGTACGTCGGCCACGGGTCGCTGCCGACCGTGGCGTCGCGCAGCCGCAGCGGGCACAGCCACACCGGCCGCATGCCGACCGCCTCGTCGAACCAGTCGAGGAACTCCCCGAGCCGCTCGACGGGCACCTCGACGTCCTGCACCACGCGCTCGCGGGCCGGGCGCCCGGCGCGGGCGTCGAGCCGGTCGACGACGCCGAGGCGCTGGTCGAGCCCGACGAGCCGGTGGTAGGTGTCGGAGCGGCGCAGCCGGCGCGGCCACACCCGGCGCACCAGCGGGTGCTGGGCCCCGAAGGCCCGTGAGCACCAGAACCAGTCGGTGTCCCAGCGCCACAGGTAGTCGCGCACGGTCAGCAGGTCGGTCTCCCGCTCGGCGACCGAGCGCCAGTAGATCTCGCGCCCGGTGTAGTCCGAGCCGGGCAGGTCGCTGTCGACGAAGCGGCCCAGGCTCAGCACGTGGTGACCCGGCTCGAAGGACGTGCCGTCCATCAGGTCGACGCGCTCCCCCGCCCAGGCGCCGGCGTCGGTGACCTCGGCGATCGCCTGCTCGAGCGGGCCGGTCGCGTCGAAGCGGACGTGGCGCAGCGCGACGTGGCTGGTGACCGGCACCAGCTCGATGCGCAGCCGGGTCGCGTAGCCCAGCGAGCCGTAGGAGTTGGGGAAGGTCGCGAACAGGTCGGCGTGCTCGGTGGGGCTGGCGGTCACGACCTCGCCGGCGCCGGTGAACACGTCCATCTCCAGGACCGACTCGTGGGGCAGGCCGTGGCGGAAGGACGTGGACTCGATGCCGAGGCCGGTGACCGCGCCACCCAGCGTGATGGTGCGCAGCTGCGGCACCACGAGCGGCGCCAGGCCGTGGGCCAGGGTGACCTCGACGAGGTCCTCGTAGGTGCACATGCCCTGCACGTCGGCGGTCCGGGCGCCCGGGTCGACGGCGATCACGCCGGTCAGGCCGGAGGTGTCCAGCCCGGCGCCGGGGACGGCCTCGCGGGGGCGGAACAGGTTGGAGGTGCGCTTGGCGAGCCGCACGGGCGAGCCGGCCGGCAGCGCGTCGTACGACGCCCGCAACCGACGCACGGCGGCGTCGTGGGCCGCCCGACCCGTGGTGCTCGCGGCGCGGCGTGAGGCCGTGGGCAGCAGCGCGGTCATCTGCGACACCTCCTGAAGTCGTTGTGATCAACAACCATCATGGCACTCGACGGTGCCACTGTGCCACCCGGCCACCCCCGGCGGCCGCAGGCGGTGCCGTGGGGTCAGGTCGTACGCCGGTGGGCCAGCCGCCCGGCCGCGTCGCCCAGCAGCACCGGCACGCCGGTGCCCGCCAGGTCGCCGACGGCGGCGAGGTCGTCGTCGGTCACGGCGCCGGCCCCGGTCAGCAGCACGGCCGCCTCCAGGCCCGCGGCCCCGCTGGCGACGGCCATCGCGATCGCGGCGCCCAGGGCGCTGACCTGCAGGTGGGGCAGGTCGACGGTCGCCGCGGCGTACGTCCGCCCGTCGAGGTCGCGGAGCGCGGCCCCCTCGGCGGCCTGCGCCCGCAGCCGCGTGGCCCGGGCCAGCACGACGAGCTTGCGGTCCTCGGCGGAGGGGTCGTCGATCAGGGGCACGGCGGTGTCGTCCATGCGCGGGAGTCTAGGAACCCTGGGAGGAGCGGACGCGGTCGCTCCGGTCCTCGCGTCGCTCGGCGCGGGTACGCCGCTCCTCGCCCCGCTCGGGGGCGTCCTCGTCGTCGGCCTCCGCCTCCTGCTCGATCCGGCGCACCAGGACGGTGCCGATCTTCTTGCGCCGCCCCTTGGCCTCCTCGGCCGTCAGCTGGAGCCCGAGCACCTCGACGGTCGAGCCCGGGATCGGCACCACGCCGAGGTGCTTGGCCATCAGGCCGCCGACCGAGTCGACGTCCTCGTCCTCGACGGCGACGCCGACGAGGTCCTCGAGGTCGTCGACCGGGAAGCGCGCCGGCACCCGTCGGGCCCCGTCGGGCAGGATCTCCACGCCGGTCTCCTCGGCGTCGAACTCGTCGGTGATCTCGCCGACGATCTCCTCCAGGACGTCCTCGATGGTGACGATGCCGGCGGTGCCGCCGTACTCGTCGACCACCACCGCGATGTGGCGGCGCTGCGCCTGCATCTCGCGCAGCAGGTCGTCGGCCGGCTTGGAGTCGGGCACGTGCAGGACGGGACGCATCAGGTGCTCGACGTCCTCGGTGCTCTCGGCGGCCTTGCGGTCGAAGACCCGCTTGCTGACGTCCTTGAGGTAGACGAAGCCGATGATGTCGTCGAGGTCCTCCCCCACCACCGGCACGCGGGAGTAGCCGCTGCGCAGGAACAGCGACATCGCCTGCCGCAGCGTCTTCTGGCGCTCGATGTAGACGACGTCGGTGCGGGGCACCATGACCTCGCGCACCGAGGTGTCGCCGAGCTCGAAGACGGAGTGGATCATCCGGCTCTCGTCGGACTCGATCAGGCTGGAGGCCTCGGCCAGGTCGACCATCTCGCGCAGCTCGGCCTCGGAGCCGAACGGGCCCTCGCTGAAGCCCTTGCCCGGGGTCAGCGCGTTGCCGACCAGGATCAGCAGCCGCGGCAGCGGTCCCAGCACCCGGGAGAGCGCGAGCACGGCGCCGGCGGTGGCCAGCGACACCGCCTCGGCGCGCTGCCGGCCGATGGTGCGCGGGCCGACGCCGATCACGACGAACAGGACCACGAACATCACCGCGGTCGCGACCAGCGCGGTGGACCAGTCGTTGCGGCCCAGCAGGCTCATCGCCACCGCCGTGGCCAGCACGACCGCCGCGGTCTCGCTGAGCAGCCGCAGGAACAGCAGCGCGTTGAGGTGGCGCGCCGGGTCGTCGAGCACCCGCAGCAGGTGCACCGCACCGGGGCGCTGCTCCTGCGCGAGCTCGAGGGCCCGCGCACGGGAGAACGACGTGGTCGCCGCCTCGGTGCTCGCGAGCACGGCGGCGAGGGCGACGAGCGCCACCACGGTGAGGATCAGGGCCGGGCCGTGACCGTCCATCGGGATGCGCTCAGCCCCGGTCGTCCGACGCGGGCTGCCGGGCAGCGTGCTGGGCCGCCGCCGACTCGTGGCCCAGGAACTCGCCGAGCAGCTGCGCCTGGAGCGCGAACATCTCGCGGTGCTCCTCCGGCTCGCCGTGGTCGTAGCCGAGCAGGTGCAGGATGCCGTGGGTGGTGAGCAGGTCGAGCTCGTCCTGCGTCGCGTGGCCGGCTGCCTCCGCCTGGAGCGCGGCGACCGCCGGGCACAGCACGAGGTCACCGAGGACGCCCTCCTCGGGCTCGGCGTTGACCAGGCCCGGGCGCAGCTCGTCCATCGGGAAGGCGAGCACGTCGGTCGGACCGGTCTTGTCCATCCACTTCGCGTTGAGCTCGGCGATGGTGGCCTCGTCGACGGCCGTGACCGACAGCTCGGCGAGGGGGTGGACCCGCATCCGGTCGAGCACGAAGCGACCGAGCCGTTGCAGCCGGTGCTCGTCGAGCTCGGTGCCGGACTCGTTCTGGACCTCGATGCTCACCGGCCCTCCCCCGTACGTCGCTCGACGGGACGGGCCGGCGGGTGGGCACCCTCCTGGCGGGCGTCGAAGTCGTCGTACGCCGCGACGATCTTGCCCACCAGCCGGTGCCGCACCACGTCGTGCGCGGTCAGCCGGTTGAAGGCGATGTCCTCGACGTCGTCGAGGATGTCCTCGACCACGCGCAGCCCCGACTTGGTGCCCGAGGGCAGGTCGACCTGGGTGACGTCGCCGGTGACCACGATCTTGGAGCCGAAGCCCAACCGGGTCAGGAACATCTTCATCTGCTCCGGCGAGGTGTTCTGCGCCTCGTCGAGGATGATGAACGCGTCGTTGAGCGACCGGCCGCGCATGTAGGCCAGCGGCGCCACCTCGATGGTGTTGGCCGCCAGCAGCTTGGGGATCAGCTCGGGGTCGAGCATGTCGTGCAGCGCGTCGTACAACGGGCGCAGGTAGGGGTCGATCTTCTCGCTCAGCGTGCCGGGCAGGAAGCCGAGGCGCTCGCCGGCCTCGACCGCGGGACGGGTCAGGATGATCCGGTTGACCTTCTTGGCCTGCAGCGCCTGGACCGCCTTGGCCATCGCCAGGTAGGTCTTGCCGGTGCCGGCCGGGCCGATGCCGAACACGATCGTGTGCTTGTCGATGGAGTCGACGTAGCGCTTCTGGTTCAGCGTCTTGGGGCGGATCGTGCGGCCGCGGTTGGACAGGATGTTGAGCGAGAGCACGTCGGCGGGCCGCTCGGTGGTCTCGGCCTGGAGCATCGCGATGACCCGCTCGACGGTCTCGGCCGAGAGGCCCTGACCGGTGCGGATCAGCGTGACCAGCTCGTCGAGGGCACGCTCGGCCACGGCCACCTCGGCCGGGGCGCCGGTGAGGGTGATCTGGTTGCCGCGCACGTGGACGTCGGCGTCGAAGGCCTTCTCCATCTGCGCGAGGTGCTCGTCGCGGGGTCCGAGCAGCGAGACCATGTTGATGCTGGAGGGGACCACCACGGTGTGCGGCGTCCGCGTGGCGGCGGTCTCGGGGGTCCCGGTGGTGCCGGCGCTGGGTTCGGTCATTGCTGGCCCACGGTGGGCCGCCCTTCGGTGTGGTGGCGATGATCGTGTCGATGCTACGGGAGGCAGAACGCCCGGTCATCCGGGTTCCTTCCCCGTACCCAGCCGGCCCCGGCGTACGACGCGGGGCGGGTCGCGCCTGGCCGGCTCGAGGTCAGGGCCGGGTGACCTGGAGGATCCCCAGGCACATCTCGTCGGTGCTGCCCTCGCCCCAGACGACGTAGCGCTCGGGCACGCCGTCGAAGGCGGGCAGCCGGTCGCGCAGCGCCTGGGTGTGGCGGCAGGTGACGCGCACGGTGTCGCCGGGCTCGAGGCGGGTGGGCCGCACGGCGCGGCTGCCCTGGTCGTCGAAGTCCCACACCGGCACGTCGAGCAGGGTCCGCGCCCGCGGGGTGCCGGGGTTGACCTCGATCCGGATCTCCCGCCCCAGCAGGTGCATGTGGCCGGCCACGCCGCGGACCGTCTGGGGCGTGGTCACCGGGCGGTCGCAGGTCTGCACCGCGCCCGGGCGGATCTCCCCGCACAGCAGGTGGAGCAGGTCGGCGGTGGCGCCGGGCCCGTCGCCGAAGCGCTCCTTGACGTCGGCGACCGCGGTCGCGCGCTGGCACAGGGCGGCGTCGTCGCGGCCCGGGCGGCAGGGCAGCTCCACGGGGGCGGGCAGCAGCTGGGTGTGCAGCAGCGTGGTGCGCGGCGTGCGCGGGGCCAGGCGCAGGTCGACGGCACTGCGGTCCGGGGAGGTGCCGCCGACGAGGTTGTAGTGCACCTGCATCACCAGCCGCGAGCCGCGGCCGAGCTCCACCCCGAGCCCGCGCGGGTGGACCTGCTCGCGTCCGCCGGGCGCCCAGGCGCCGAGCCACGGCGCGTCGTCGAGCCCGGCTCCAGGACCGCCGCCGAGCCCGGTGTCGCCGAAGCAGGTCCAGCCCTGCTCGTCGCTCCCGGCGTCGACCCTCTCCGCCTCGGCGACCTGCTCGGTCGGCACCCGGAACAGGATCACGTGGTGGACGACCTCGGGGTTGCCCGGGCGTACGTCGAACCCGGTGATCACCTGGTCGGCGTCCAGCCGCGGGTCGAGCAGGAAGCAGCGGTAGTCGTCGGTGCCGCGGCCGTAGGGCGCCGAGGGCGTGTAGTCGGCCGGCATCTCGAGCCCGAGGCGGCGCTCCCCGGCTCGCAGCGGGCGCGGCGGGCGGTCGTCGGCCGCCTGCTCGGCGTGGTCGCCGTGGCCGCCGTCGCCGTGCCCGCCCGGCTCCGTGCCCGGTTCCGTGCCCGCCTCGGACGCGGTGGCGGACGGCGAGGTGGGTGCCGCCTGCTCGGAGGACGAGTCGGCGGACCCGCAGGCGGTGAGCAGCAGGGCCAGCAGCAGCGCGAGGACCGGAGCGGAGCGGCTCATCCCGGGGGCCAGCCGAGGTCGCGTCCGCCGAGCAGGTGCAGGTGGACGTGGAACACGGTCTGGCCCGCCCGGGCGCCGGTGTTGAACACCAGGCGGTAGCCGTCGTCGAGCCCCTCGGCGGCCGCGACCTCACGGGCGGCGTCGACGAGGTGGGCCACGGTGGCGGGCGCGTCCCGGGCGAGCGCCGCGGCGTCGGCGTGGTGCTCCTGCGGCACCACCAGCACGTGGGTGGGCGCCTGGGGATCCACGTCGCGGAACGCCAGGGTCGTGTCGCCGCGGTGCACCACGTCGGCGGGGACCTCACCGGCCACGATCCGGCAGAACAGGCAGTCCTCGACGGGGCTCGACGCGCTCATGGCCCCAGTGTGCCCCAGCCCGGGAGCGCCCGGTCCGGCCCGGTCCGGCCCGGCCCGGCCCGGTGCGGCCCGCCGTACCGTGGCGGCAGGAGGTCCCCATGGCCGCGCCCCCCGACGAGCAGCGCCCCACGTGGTGGGTGCCGCGCGTGCTCGCGGCCGCCGCCGCGACCGTCGTGGTGATCGCCGGGACGACCTGGGCCGCCGACCGGGAGCCGCCGGCCGGCCCCACCGACGGAGCCGTGGACGCGGGCGACGGCCCCCGGGTCGGTGCCGCCGACGGCGAGGAGCAGGAGCCGCGCGACCTGGCCGTGACGACGTACGCCGTGGGCGGGTCGCTGCTGCACGCCGACCGCCACCTCGTCGAGGACGCGACCGGCGACGCGGTGCAGGTCGCGGTCGAGCAGCTGGTGAGCGGACAGGTGGTCGACGAGGACCTGGCGCCCGCCTGGCCCGGCGTCGAGGCCCGGGTCGCCACCCGCGTCGGCAGCGACCGCGTCACCGTCGACCTCGCGGGGCTCGACACCGGCGCCGGCGTCGGTCGCGACCAGGCGCGGACCGCGCTCCAGGCGCTGGTGTGGACCGTCGGCACCGCCACCCGCAGCCGGCTCCCCGTCGAGGTGCTGCTCGACGGCGCCCCGGCCGACGACCTGTGGGGCGTCGACCTCGCCGACCCGGTCGCGCCCGAGGAGTCGGCCCTCGCCCCCGTGATGGTCGACAGCCCCGCCGACGGGGCGGTGGTGAGCAGCGCCTTCACGGTGCACGGCTGGGCGCGGTCCGACGACGGGCGGCTGGCGTGGCAGCTGCGGCTCGGCGACGAGGTCGTCCGGGAGGGCACGGCGCGGGCCGAGCGCCCGGGCGAGGTGGCGGCGTACGACTTCGACGTGTCCTCCCCCGTCGGCGACTTCGTGCTCGTGGTCGCGCTCGCCGACGGCAGCCGGGACACCAAGCGGCTGCAGGTCCGGTGAGCGCGACGGACCCCGTCGAGGCGCTGGACGGCTCGGGCGTGGTGAGCACCAACGCCTACGCGCTGGCCGACGGGTGGGTGCTCAAGCCGTGCGAGATGCCGCTGGCGACCGTGGTCGACTTCCTCGACGGGGTCGAGGTCGGGGCCTAGGCCCAGCGCGGCGTGCGCGCGAGCAGCGCCGCCACGGCGACCACCCCGGCGGTGGAGGTGCGCAGCACCGAGCGGCCCACCGTGACGACGTGGGTGCCCGCGACCGCGGCGAAGGCGGCGACCTCCTCGTCGCTCAGCCCGCCCTCGGGGCCGACGACCACGACGACCGAGCCGTCACGGCCCAGTACGTCCACCGGCAGCGCCGCGAACGCCGTCGTCGCCGCCTCGTGGAGGACCACGCCGAGGTCGGCCCGCTCGAGCAGGGCGACGACGTCGGCGGTGGTGGCCAGCCGGCGCACCTCGGGCAGCCACGACCGGCGCGACTGCTTGGCCGCCTCGCGGGCGGTGGCGCGCCACTTGGCCAGGGACTTCTCGGCGCGATCGCCCCGCCAGACGCCGACGCACCGGGCGGCGGCCCACGGCACCACGCGGTCGACGCCGACCTCGGTCAGCACCTCGACCGCGAGCTCGGCCCGGTCGCCCTTGGGGACGGCCTGGACGACGGTGACGTGGGGACCGGGACGCTCCTCGTGGCGCACCTCGAGGACCTCGACGACGAGCGCGCTCTTCTGCGCCTCGACGACCTCGCCGGTGACGGCGGTGCCCTCGCCGTCGGTGAGCACGAGGTGCTCGCCGACGCGGGTGCGGCGCACCACCACCGCGTGCCGGGCCTCGTCGCCCTCGACCCGCACCCGGTCGCCGACGGCGGCGTCGGCGACGGGTCCGAGGAAGACGGGCAGGCTCACGGGGTGGTCGTCAGCGCGGGTTGAAGGCGTCGCGGAGCCGGCCGAACATGCCCTTGTGGGGCTGCTGGATCCGGCCGTCGGGCGACTCCTCGTGGCGCAGCCGGGCCAGCTCCTGGAGCAGCTCGGTCTGCCTGTCGTCGAGGCGGGCGGGGGTCTCGACGTCGATGGTGACGACGAGGTCGCCGCGCACCTGCGAGCGCAGGTGCGGGACGCCCCGGCCGCGGAGCACCTGCTCCTGGCCCGACTGCGTGCCCGGACGGACCTCGACGTCGACCCATAGGTCCATCTCGGAGTCGGCCTCGGCGACGTCGGCCTCGAGCAGCGGCAGCTTGATGCTCGTGCCGAGCGCGGCGGCCGTCATCGGCACCGTGACGTGGCAGCGCAGGTCGGTGCCGTCGCGGCTGAACACCTCGTGGGGGGAGACGTGGATCTCGACGTACAGGTCGCCCGCGGGTCCGCCGCCCGGGCCGGTCTCGCCCTCGCCGGCCAGCTGCACGCGGGTGCCGGTGTCGACCCCGGGCGGGATCTTGACCGTCAGCGAGCGGCGCGAGCGGACCCGGCCGTCGCCGGAGCACTCGCGGCAGGGCTCGGGGATGATCTCGCCGAAGCCGCGGCACGCGGGGCAGGGCCGGAGCGTGCGGACCTCACCGAGGAACGAGCGCTGCACCTGCTGCACCTCGCCCCGGCCGTGACAGGTCTCGCAGGTGATCGGGGTGGAGCCGGCCGCGGCGCCGCTGCCCTCGCAGACGGTGCACAGCACGGCGGTGTCGACCTTGAGCTCGTGGGAGACCCCGAAGGCCGCCTCGGCGAGGTCGATCTCGAGCCGGACCAGCGCGTCCTGGCCGCGGCGCGAGCGCGGCCGGGGACCGCGGCCCTGTCCGGCGCCGCCGGCCTGCCCGCCGAAGAAGGCGTCCATGATGTCGGTGAACGAGAAGCCCGCCCCCTGGCCGGCCCCGGCACCGCCGCGGCCGAAGGGGTCGCCGCCGAGGTCGTACATCCGTCGCTTCTCGGGGTCCGAGAGCACCTCGTAGGCGGCCGAGACCTCCTTGAACCGGTCCTGGGTCGCGGGGTCGGGGTTCACGTCCGGGTGCAGCTGGCGGGCCAGCCGGCGGTAGGCCTTCTTGATCTCGTCGGCCTCGGCGTCGCGGGAGACGCCGAGGATCGCGTAGGGGTCCTGGCTCAACGTGTCTCTTCCTGGTCGGGGGCGGCCGTGCGGGCCACGGGGATGCGTGCGGGGTGAGGGCTGTGCTGGCCGGGGTCAGGCCTGGTCGAGGATCGTGGAGACGTAGCGGGCGACGGCGCGCACGGCGGCCATCGACCCGGGGTAGTCCATGCGGGTGGGGCCGACGACGCCGAGCGAGCCGACGACCTCCTCGCCCGGGCCGTAGCCGGTCGCGACCACCGAGGTGGTGGCGAGCTCGCGGTAGGGGCCCTCGTGGCCGATGCGCACCGTGACGGCGCCGGCCGAGGTGGCCTCGCCGAGCAGCTGCAGCAGCACGACGTGCTCCTCGAGGGCCTCGAGCATGGGCTTGATGGAGAGGTCGAAGCCGTCGCCGAACCGGGCCAGGTTGGCGGTGCCGCCGACCACGACACGCTCGTCGGTGCGCTCGTTGCTCATCGCCTCGACCAGGGCGGCGCCGATCACGGCGACCGGGGTGCGGTCGCCGGGCTCGACCTGCTCGGTGAGGCGGCCCAGCGCGGTCGCGGCGTCGGTGATCCGCTCCCCCACCGCGGCGTGCAGGATCTTGGAGCGCAGCGTCGCGAGCGCGTCGGGCTCCAGGCCCTGCGGCAGCTCCACGACCCGCTGCTCGACGCGCCCGGTCGAGAGGATCAGCACCAGCAGCACGCGGGTCTCGGTCAGCGACACCAGCTCGACGTGGCGCACCGTGGAACGGGCGAGCGTGGGGTACTGCACGATCGCGACCTGCTGGGTCAGCTGCGCCAGCAGCCGCACCGAGCGGGAGATGACGTCGTCGAGGTCGTGGGCACCCTCGAGGAAGCGGGCGATGGCGCGCTTCTCCGCGGCCGACATCGGCTTGACCTGGGTCAGCCGGTCGACGAAGAGGCGGTAGCCCTTGTCGGTGGGGATGCGTCCGGCGCTGGTGTGCGGCTGGGCGATCAGCCCCTCCTCCTCCAGCGCGGCCATGTCGTTGCGCACGGTGGCGGGCGAGACGCCGAGGTGGTGACGCTCGACCAGCGCCTTGCTCCCCACGGGTTCGCGGGTCTCGACGTAGTCCTCGACGATGGCCCGCAGCACGGCGAGCCGACGGTCCTCCTGCACAGCTCCTCCGTCCACTCCTCGGGGCCACCCGTCGGGTGACGCTGCGGCCAGGTTGGCACTCCCGGTTTCCGAGTGCCAAGTCTACGCGCCGCGTCATACGCTCGCGGGGTGTCCGACGCCACGCCCCACGCCCCGAGCGAGCCCACCCTGACCGAGCTCGGCGACCGGGTCTGGGTGGTGCGCCACCCCTGGTGGGACGTCAACGTGACCGCGGTCGAGGGCGAGCGCGGGCTGCTGCTGGTCGACACCCACACCTCGGACGCGTCGTTCGGCGAGGTGCTCGACGTCGTACGCCGCGCCACGCGCGCGCCGCTGGTGGCGGTCGTCAACACCCACGCGCACCTCGACCACGTGCTGGGCAACGCCGCCGCCCGGGCCGCCGGCCAGGACGTCGTCGTGACCGCGCACGAGGCGGCCGACTACACCGGCCACCTGCCCCGGTCGGTCGCGGCGTACGCCGGGGAGCGGGCCGCGGAGGCGCGGGCCGCGGCCGTCTCGCCGCCGGACCGCACCTTCTCCTCGGTCTCGGCCGTCGACCTCGGCGACCGCGTCGTCGAGCTGGTCCACCCCGGTCGCGGCCACACCGACGGCGACCTCGTCGCCCGGGTGGAGGACGCCGACGTGCTCGTCGCCGGCGACCTCGTCGAGGAGTCCGGCCACCCGGTGTGGGGCGCGGACAGCTGGCCGATGGAGTGGCCGCTCAGCCTCGACCTCGCACTCGAGCTCGTCGGCCCGGCCACCGTCGTGGTGCCCGGGCACGGCACCCCGGTCGACCGCGACTTCGTCTTCGAGCAGCGCTCGGCGATCGGGGTGGTGGCCGAGACGATCCGCGACCTGGCCACCCGCGGCGTGCCCGTCTCCGAGGCGCTGGCCGCCGGCCACTGGCCCTACCCGGCCGAGCACCTCGAGGACGCCGTACGCCGCGGCTACGAGCACCTGCCCCGCTCGCAGAAGCGGCTGCCGCTCATCTAGGACCGCCCGCCGTGCGCCTCCTACGGGACGACCGGTGGCACGAACTCGAACGTCATGCCGAGCAGCCAGAGCAGCAGCAGCACCACCGGCAGGTGGAACAGGAACTGCACGAAGGTGAACCCCACCAGGTCGCGGGCGCGCAGCCCCAGCACGGCGAGCAGCGGCAGCATGAAGAACGGGTTCACCAGGTTCGGGAGCGCCTCGGCGGCGTTGTAGATCTGCACGGTCCAGCCGAGGTTCATGCCGACGTCGGTGGCCGACTGCATCACGTACGGCGCCTCCACCAGCCACTTCCCGCCGCCCGAGGGCACCAGCAGGCCGAGCAGGGCGGTGTAGATCGCGATCACCACCGCGAAGCCGCCTCCCCCGCCCAGGTTGGTGAACAGGTCGGCGAGGTGCTCGGAGACGGTCATCCCGCCGTTGCCGGTCGCGCGGGTCAGCACGGCGGCCATCGCGGCGTACAGGGGGTACTGCACCAGCACGCCGGCCGTGGTCGGCACCGCCTTGCTGACCGCGTCGAGGAAGTTGCGCGGGGTGCCGTGCAGCACCAGGCCGAGGATGACGAACAGCAGCAGGTAGGTGTTGAGGTTGCTGACCACGGTCAGGAGCGGGTTCTCGACGAACTGGTAGACCAGCCAGATCAGCGCCAGCAGCCCGACCAGCATCGGCAGCACGGGCGAGCGCTCGAGGTACTCCCCGGGGCGGGTCCGCGGACCGGGCGCCGCGACGGTGTCGTCGAGGTCGATCTCCATGTCCTCGGCGGTCCTGATCGAGGCGCCCTGCGGGGCGGAGAACCACGAGATCGCGACCGTCAGCACGATCAGGATCACCGCCATCGTCAGCGACTGCCAGGTCAGGATGGTGTCGCCGAAGTCGAGCACGCCGGTGATCTCCAGCAGCTCGGGCGGCAGCGAGGCCGCGGTGGCCTGGAGCTGGGCCGCCGAGGAGGACAGGCCGAGCGCCCAGACCGCGCCCAGGCCCATGTACGCCGCGGCGCCGAGCGCGCGGTAGTCGGCTCGCAGGTCGGGGCGACGGGCGATGGCGCGCGCCAGCAGCCCGCTGAAGACCAGGCTCAGGCCCCAGTTGAGCATCGAGACCAGGCAGGAGATCAGCGCGACGAAGGCCACGGCGCCCCGGGCCGTGCCGGGCACCCGGGCGATGCGCTCGATCAGCTTCGCGGCGGGCGGCGAGGTCGCCACGACGTACCCCGTCAGCACGACCATCGCCATCTGGAGCGTGAAGGCGGTCAGGTCCCAGAAGCCGCCGCCGAAGGCCTCGGCGACACCCTTGGGGCTGGTGCCGTTGAGCATGGCCGCGAGCGAGACCACGACGACGCCGATGAGGGCGAAGACGTAGGCGTCGGGGAACCACCGCTCGGTCCACCCGGCCAGTCGTTGGGCGAAGCGGGCCAGGCCGCGCTCGGCGGGGGCGTCGGTCGCTGCCGTCTGTGCCACGGGGATCTCCTTGCCGGACGGGCCCGTCCCGGTCGGGACGCGCCCACCCTCGCAGCGATCAGCGGCGGTGACCACCCTGCGGGTACCCCCAGGGCGGCGGCGGGACGGCGTGCGGCGGACCGCCCCGGCCGCGGTGGGCCCACGGCGGCGGCGGGACGGCGTGGTGCCGCGAGAGCACGAACCACAGCAGCAGCGCGAGCAGCAGCAGCTTGCCCTGGGTGACGACCACGAGGACCACCAGCGCGACCAGCAGCGCCTGCCGGGGCACCCGGCGCCGGGGCGGGGGCGCGACCGACGCGGGCGGGCCGGGCGGGCCGGGCCGGGCCGCGGCGGACGCCGGCAGGTCGGCGAAGAGCGGCCGCAGGTCCGCGGCCGTCCGCGCCGTCCAGGCGGCGTCGGTGCGCTCGTCGAGCTCGTCCTTGGTGAGGCGGCCCTGGGCGTAGTGCTCGCCCAGGGCCGACACCGCAGCGTCGCGCTCGCCGTCACCGATGCGCAGCTCGGTCATCACCGCTCCCGCGGGTCCGTGCCGTCGTCGTACGACGCGTCGTCGCCGTCGAGCTCGTCGTCGCCGTCCTCGAGGTCGTCTGGACCCTCGGCGAGCAGGCCGTACATCTGCCGCCGGGTCTCGGCGAGGATGCGCAGCGCCTTCTCGCGCTGGTCGGGGGTGCCGGTGCTGACGACCTGCACGATGGCGCCGACCGTCTGGCCGATCACCTGCTTGAAGTTCACGGCCTCGTTGTCGTCCTCCTCCGGGACGAACGGCGCCCACACGGCCGCCATCTCCTCGGGGTGGTCGACGACGTAGGCGCGACCCTCGGCGGTGAGCTGCAGCGCCTTGCGGCCCGCGGGCGCGTCCTCGACGAGGCCCTCGTCCTCGAGCTGCGAGATGGTCGGGTAGACCGATCCCGGGCTGGGCTTCCACTGGTGGTGGGAGCGCTCGGCGATCTGCTGGATCACCTGGTAGCCGTTCATGCCCTCGGGGGACGTGGCCAGCACGTCGAGGATCGCGGAGCGGACGTCGCCTCGGCGGGCCCGCGGCCGGCCGCGGCCGGGCCCGCCACCACGGCGGTGCATCCCGGTCAGGTCGGGTCCGAACATCTGGGCGACCCACGGCGGCGGACCGCCGAGCGGGCCGCCCCAGGGGCCGGACCAGCTCTCGTGGCCGCGGTGTCCGCGGCCCCGCCCGCCACCGCCGCGCTGGCGGCGCACGGGCTCGTCGTCGGAGCTGAAGAGGGGGTGTCTCATGTCGAGATCTCCTTTCGTGAGGCGTCGGGTCCGGGATGATCACGGACTCTCCGACACAGTCTCGATATGTTGACGATATATCGTGAGTGTTCCGGACGCAAGGGATAGTCGGGGCCCGGCTCGGGTAGTGGCAGGACATGACCGACGCGACGACGCCCTGACACCCCTGGCACCCCTGGCACCCTCTGCCCCGACTGCGGGCAGCCCCGCCCCACCGACGACGCGGGTCGCGACCCGGGGGTGTGCACCAACCCCGCGTGCCCGGCCGGCGACGAGGCCGAGATCGCGGCCAACGAGCCCACGGGCGGCGACGACATCGGCGCCTGACGCGCCGTCCGGCCCGGCGGCGCGCGCACAGCGCCGTCTCAGGTGGACGGGGGATGATCGGAGCCCGTCCCCAGACCGGAGGCCCCCGTGACGCACGACGCCCGTGACCCTCGCTCGCCCGCACGCCCCGCGACCACCGGTCGCGGTCGCGACGTGCGCCGGGGACTGGGTCTCGCCGTCCTGGCCGGCCTCGCGCTCGTCGGGGTGTACGCCGCGGCGGTGCTCACCCCCGAGGGCCAGTACCTCGACGACCGGCTGATGCTCTGGGCCGCCGACCGGCTGCCCGGGCAGGGCCGGTCGGCCCAGCTGCTGGGCCTGGTCTCGGCCGGGATCCGTGCTGCTCGCCGGCCTCGCGCTGGGCCTGCTCGCCCTGGTGGTCCACGGTCCGCGCCGGGCCGCCGCCGTGGTCGCGACCGTCGGGGCGACGCCGGTGCTGGCCCGGCTGCTCAAGCTCGTGCTCGACCGGCCCGAGCTGGTCGACGGTGCGGCCGGCAACTCGCTGCCGAGCGGCCACACCGCCGCCGTGGCGGGGCTCGCCGCCGGGCTGGTGCTGGCCGTGCCGCGGCTGCTCAACGGCACCGCGCTGCTGGCCGGGGCCGCGGCCGCCGGGGTCGCCGGCGCCGCCACCGTGCTGCTGCGCTGGCACCGTCCGAGCGACGTCGTCGCCGCGGTGCTGCTCGCTGCGGTCGTGGGCGGGATCGCCCACGCCCTCGCACCGCCCGCGCGGCGTAGCGTGGCCCGGCGTGAGCCGAACGACCGACCCGACGACGCCCGGACCGACACCACCACCGAGCGGGGCGCTCCGGTCCGGTGAGCCGCGCGCCCGCTGGGTGCTGGCCGCGACCGTGCTCGGCGCGGCGCTCACGTTCATCGACGCCACCGTGGTCAACCTGGCGCTGCCCCGGATCGGCGAGGAGCTCGGGGCCGGGTCGCAGTCGCTGACCTGGGTCGTCAACGCCTACGCGCTCAGCCTGGCCGCGCTGGTGCTGGTCGGCGGGGCGCTCGGCGACACCTTCGGGCAGCGGCGGGTGTTCCTGCTCGGGGTGACGCTGTTCGCGCTCGCCTCGGCGGCCTGCGGGCTCGCACCCGACGTCGGCACGCTCATCGCCAGCCGGGCGGTGCAGGGCGTGGGCGCCGCGCTGCTGACGCCGGGCAGCCTGGCGATCCTGCAGCACTCCTTCGCGGTCGAGGACCGCGCCCGGGCGATCGGCACCTGGTCGGGACTGACCGGCGTCGCGGGCGCCATCGGGCCCTTCGTCGGCGGCTGGCTGATCGCGGTCGGCGACTGGCGCTGGGCGTTCCTGGTCAACCTGCCGCTGGCGCTCGCGGTGGTCGTGGTGACCCGGCGGCACGTGCCGGACCTGCCGCCCAGCCGCACCGCGGGCCACCTCGACTGGCCCGGCGCGCTGTGGCTGGCCGGCGCGCTCGGGCTGGTCTCCTACGCGCTGACCGCCTGGGCGTCGTACGGCCTGGGCGACCTGCGCGTCCTGCTCGGCCTCGGCCTCGGCGCCCTGGCCGCCGTGGGCTTCGTGCTGCGCGAGCGCAGCGCCCGGGAGCCGCTGGTGCCCGGCGCCCTGCTGGGCTCGCGCGTGTTCGTGGTCAGCAACGCCGTCACCCTGCTGGCGTACGCCGCCCTGGGCGCGGTCTTCTTCTCGGTGGGCATCGCGGTCCAGGTCGGGGCCGGCTACTCCCCGCTCCTGGCCGGCCTGGCGCTGTCCCCGGTCACGCTGTGCATGCTGCTGCTGTCCTCGCGCGCCGGTGTGCTCTCCGACCGGCTCGGTCCCCGGCTGCCGATGACCGCCGGCCCGCTGCTGGCCGCGGTCGGCGTGGTGCTGCTGGGCCGGATCGACGCCGAGGTGTCGTACGCCGTGGACGTGCTCGCGCCCGCCACGGTGTTCGGGCTCGGGCTGACCCTGATGGTCACGCCGCTGACCGCCACCGTGCTGGCCTCCGCGCCCGACGACCTGGTCGGCCTCGCGAGCGGCGTCAACAACGCCGCGGCGCGCACCGCCGGCCTGGTCGCGGTCGCGGCCGTGCCGCTGATCGGCGGGCTGGGCGGCAGCGGGCTGACCGACCCGGCCCGGGTCGTCGACGGGTTCGGCACCGTGATGCTGGTGGCCGCCGGGCTGCTCGTGCTGGCCGGGCTGCTCTCCGCGGTGGGCGTCCCGCCGCGGCAGCCGCGCCGCAGCGACTGCGCGGCCTGCCCGCCCGACCACCACTGCTCGCCCGGCGGTCCGCCGGCCGCGGTCACCCGGGAGCCCGACGTCACGGTCTAGGGACCCGCCTCACGTGGTCGCCGCGACCCGGGACGGGCTGCTGCGGGGCTGCCGCAGCACCTCCTGACCGCGCCACGACACGCTGGCGGCCCCACCGGGCGTGGCCATGCCGGCCGCGACCACCTAGGGTCGGGGCCGGGCAGAGCCGCCCACACCGGACATCGCTAGGAGACAAACGTGAAGAAGGACGAGCTGGTCGCCGCCATCGCGGACAAGGCCGAGCTGAGCAAGGCCGACGCCGACCGCGCCCTGGCCGCGCTGGTCGACACCGTGACCTCGACCGTCGCCGGGGGTGACAAGCTGCAGATCCCCGGTCTCGGGACCTTCGAGCCCCGCGCCCGTTCGGCCCGCGAGGGACGCAACCCGCAGTCGGGCGAGACCATCAAGATCGCCGCGACCACGGTCCCCGGCTTCAAGGCCGCGACCGCGTTCAAGAACGCCACCGCCGGCAAGTGACACCCCGGGGCCGCAGGCCCCACCAGGCACGGCCCGAGGCCGCGGCCCCGCACCACGCGGGGTCGCGGCCTCAGCCGTTGGCGGGGTCGTCCGAGGGTGCGGGTGCCGGTGCGGGTGCGGGTGCGGTCCGGCCGGTGCCGCGGCGCAGCTCGAGCCCGCTGAGCAGCATCCCGGAGGCCAGCGCCGCCCCGACGCCCTCGCCGGCCCGCAGCCGCAGGTCGAGCAGCGGCTCCAGGCCGAGGTGCTCCAGGACCCGGGCGTGGACGCGCTCGCGGCTGCGCTGCCCGGCGACGAGGTAGGCCGCGACGCCCGGCTCCAGCCGCGTCGCCACCACCGCGGCGACGCTGGTGGCGAGCCCGTCGAGCACGGTGACCGCGCCGCCCTCGGCAGCACCGAGCACCGCCCCGGCCAGCACGGCCAGCTCCGGTCCGCCGACCGCGGCGAGCGCCCGGGCGGGGCCTCGATCCCCTCGCTCCCCCCGGGCCCGCTCGAGCGCCCCGGCGACCACGGCGCGCTTGCGGTCGAGCATCGCGCTGTCGGCGCCCGCCCCGAGCCCGACGACGTCGTCGGCCGCCAGGTCGAGCAGCAGCGCGGTGAGCGCGGACGCGACGGTGGTGTTGCCGACCCCGACCTCGCCGACCGCCACCAGCAGGTGGTCGCGGGCGAGCTCGCGGCCGAGGTCCCGGCCCTGCGCCAGCAGCGCCGCCACCGCGTCGTCGGCCAGCGCGTCGGCGTGCAGCAGGTCGCCGGTCGCGGTGCCCGCGTCGTGGAGCCGGAAGTCGAGGCGGGCCGACCGTGCGGCGGCCGCCCCCGCCGACTCCCCGGCGAGCGAGGCGGCCACGACGTCGTCGGTCACCGTCCCGGCGTACGCGCTGACGCCGAGGGCCGTGACCGGGTGCCGGCCCGCGACGACGAGCAGCGCTCCCCGGGCGGGTGCGGGGTCGGGCCGGAGCCGGGCGGCGGCCTCGAGCCGGTCGACGGCGCGGTCGAGCAGCCCGAGCGAGCCGGGCGGGGTGAGCATCGCGTCGGCGTGGTCGCGGACGCCGACGACCTCGGCCCGGCCGGGGGCGCGCAGGTGCGAGGGCGGCGGGGCGGGGGCGGCGTCCGCCTCGGTCCAGCGCTCGGCCATCACCACGTCGGCCACCGGCTGCCGCCGCGACCAGCCGGCGCGCTCCAGGCCCGGCGCGGGCGGTCGCTCGTCGGGCCAGCCCAGGCAGAGCCAGCCCAGCGTGACCACGCCGTCGGGCAGGCCGAGCAGGCCCTCCAGGTCGGCGGGGTCGAACAGCGTCACCCAGCCCACGCCCAGCCCCTCGGCGCGGGCAGCCAGCCACAGGTTCTGGATCGCGCAGGCGCACGACCACAGGTCGGCGTCGGGGAAGGTCGCGCGACCCAGCACCCCGGCGGCGGGGGTACGCCGGTCGCAGGCGACGACGACCCCCAGCGGCGCCTCGCGGATCCCCTCGAGCTGCAGGTCGAGCAGCCGGCGCGCGGCGTCGGGCTCGAGCTGGGCGGCCTGGCGCAGCCGCTGCTCGTCGGCCATCCGCGCCGCCCGCTCCCGGGTCGTGGGCTCGGAGACGACCACGAACCGCCACGGCTGGCTGTGCCCGACCGAGGGCGCCGCGTGGGCCGCCGACAGCACCCGCTGCACGATCGCCGGGTCGACGGGGTCGGGGCGGTAGCGGCGGATGTCGCGCCGCGCCGCGACCACGTCGTGCAGTGCCCGCCGGTCGGCCTCGGGGAACGCCCACGCGGCCACGTCGTCGGCCCGCTCGGCCGCCGAGGTCCGGTCGCCGATCAGCGGCACCGGCCGGTTCCACGTCGACGGGCTCATGGCCGGGGAGTGTAGGCCCGGGCACGGCGGGTGCCGGGAGCGGCGATCGGTTGGTAGCGTGCGCGTGCCAGTCGAGGGAACCCGGTGAGAGGCCGGGACTGACGCGCAGCGGTGTGGGTGACGGGCGGAGCAGGTCTCACGACAGCCACTGGACGAGGTGTCCGGGAAGGCGCTCCGTGACGGAGGATCCCGAGTCCGAAGACCTGCTGGCCTCCGCGGCAACAGCCGTGGGGTCGCGACAGGGCCACGCGCACGGGCCCCAGACCTCCGAGGACCACCGGTGACCCCCACCTCCACCCGCTCCCGGCGCGACCTGTGCCCCGGCGTGCTGCGCCCGTGGCCGGCCGACGACGGCGCCCTGGTCCGGGTGCGCCTCGTGGGCGGTCGCGTCGCCCCCGACGCGCTGGCCGGCCTGGCCGCGGTGGCAGCGGCGTACGGCGACGGCCGGCTGCACCTGACCGGCCGGGCCAACCTGCAGCTGCGCGCGCTCCCCTGGGGCGACCCGGCCTCGGCCACCGCCTCGGGCGCGCTGCCCGAGGAGGTCGTGGCCGCGATCGAGGCCACCGGGCTGCTGCCCTCGCGCAGCCACGAGCTGGGTCGCAACGTGATGGTCTCGCCGTTCAGCGGGCTGGCCGGCGGCCGCACCGACCTGCGGCCCGTCGCCGACGAGCTCGACCGCCACCTCCGCTCCGACCCGCCGCTGGCCGACCTGCCGGGCCGGTTCCTGCACGTGCTCGACGACGGCCGCGGCGACCTGCTGGAGCGCCCCGGCGACCTCGGCCTGGTCGCCCTGGACGACCGCACCGCCCAGCTCCGCGTCGGCGGGTCGTGGGGACCGGTCGTCGGTCTCGACGAGGCGCCGCAGCGGCTGGCCGACCTCGCGCACCGGTTCCTGGCGGCCCGCAGCGAGGGCCCGACGGCGCCGTGGCACGTCGAGGAGCTCGACGCCCCGCTCGTGGAGCCGGGCGACCGCGACCCGCGGGTGCCCGCGCCGGGCGCGCGGGCGGCGTACGGCCGGCAGCCCGGTGGCGACCACGTCGCCGTCCCCGACGGCGTGCTCGACCGCGACCTCCTCGACCGGCTCGTCGCCCCCGGCCGCGAGCTGGTGGTCACCCCCTGGCACGGCGTCGTCGTGCCGGACCCGACGAGCGAGGAGGTGGTGTGGTGAGCGTGCTGAGGCGGCCCTCGCGCCACTACGACTACGTCGACTCCGGACCCGCGATCTACGTCGACTCCTTCGCCACGATCCGCCGCGAGACCGCGCTCGACGGGTTGCCCCCCGGCGCCTCGACCGTGGCCGTGCGGATGGTCCACGGGACCGGTCAGACCGACCTCGTCGACGACCTCGTCTTCCACCCCGACCTCGTCCCGGCCGCGCGTGCGGCGCTCCAGGCCGGGGCGCCGATCCTGGCCGACGCCCACATGGTCGCCTCGGGCGTGACCCGCACCCGGCTGCCGAAGGACAACGAGGTGGTGTGCCTGCTGCGCGACCCGGCCGTGCCGAGCCTGGCCCGCGACTGGGGCACGACCCGCTCCGCCGCGGCCGTCTCGCTGTGGGAGCCGCACCTCGAGGGCGCGGTCGTCGCGATCGGCAACGCCCCCACCGCGCTGTTCCACCTGCTCGAGATGCTGCTCGACGGCGCGCCCCGCCCGGCCGCGATCGTGGGCTGCCCGGTCGGCTTCATCGGGGCGGCGGAGTCCAAGGACGCGCTGGCCTCGCTGGCCGCGGACCACGGGATCGACGTACCGTTCCTCACCGTCCGGGGCCGACGCGGCGGGTCCGCCATGACCGCCTCGGCCGTCAACGCGCTGGCCCAGGAGGCGGAGTGAACCCCGAGGTGAGCACACCGGTGCCCGCCGGGCGCTTCTACGGCGTCGGCCTGGGCCCCGGCGACCCCGAGCTGGTCACCCTCAAGGCCGCCCGGCTGATCGCCGAGGCCGACGTGGTGGCCTACCACGCCGGCGTCGGCAAGCAGTCCAACGCGCGTCGCATCGCCGCCGACCTGATCTGCGCCGGGGTCGTCGAGGAGGAGCTGCGCTACCCGGTCACGACGGGGGCCACCGACCACCCGGGTGGGTACGCCGGGGCGATCGCGGCCTTCTACGAGGAGTCCGCCGCCCGGCTGGCCGCCCACCTCGAGGCGGGCCGCACCGTGGTGCTGCTGGCCGAGGGGGACCCGCTGTTCTACGGCTCCTACATGTACATGCACGACCGGCTCGCGGGCCGCTTCGAGACCGAGGTCGTCCCGGGCGTGCCGGCGTTCGCCGCCGCCACCGCCTCGGTCGCGGCCCCGCTGGTGCGGCAGACCGACGTGCTCACGATCCTGCCCGGCACGCTGCCCGAGGCCGAGCTGGCCCGCCGCCTGGCCGACACCGACGGCGCCATCATCATGAAGCTCGGCCGCACCTTCCCGGCCGTCCGCTCGGCGCTGGCGCAGGCCGGCCGGCTGGAGCACGCGGTCTACGTCGAGCGCGCCTCGATGCCCGCCGAGCGGTGGCTGCCGGTGGCCGACGTCGACCCGGCGACGGTGCCCTACTTCTCGCTGATCGTCGTCGCCGGCGACAGCGCCGCGGACGACCCGGTGGGGCGGCGTACGCCGGCCACGGCCGCCCCCGCGACGGACGCGCAGCCGACCGGCGAGGTGCTGGTCGTCGGCCTGGGACCCGGCCCCGACCGCTGGATCACCCCCGAGGTGACCGAGGCGCTGGCCGGCGTGGACCACGTCGTCGGCTACGCCCCCTACGTCAACCGCGTCCCGCAGCGCGCCGGGCTGACCCGGCACGCGTCGGGCAACACCGTCGAGCTCGACCGGTCGCGGCTGGCCCTCGACCTGGCGCTGGCCGGCGAGCGGGTGGCGGTCGTGTCCGGCGGCGACGCGGGCGTCTTCGGGATGGCGGCGGCCGTGTTCGAGGCGGCCGAGGACCCGGCGTACGCCGCGGTGGCGGTGCGGGTGCTGCCCGGCGTCAGCGCCGTGCAGGCCGTGGCGGCCCGGGCCGGCGCGCCGATCGGCGGCGACTTCGCGGTGATGAGCCTCTCGGACCGGCTCAAGCCGTGGTCGCTGATCGAGAGGCGGCTGCGGGCGGTGGCCGACGCCGACCTGGTGCTGGCGATCTACAACCCCGCCTCCCGCTCGCGCACCGACCAGGTCGTCGAGGCGCAGAAGATCCTGCTCGAGCACCGGCCGGCCGACACCGTCGTCGTGGTCGGTCGCGACGTCGGCCGCGCCGAGGAGTCGCTGACCGTGACCACGCTGGCCGACCTCGACGCGGCGTCGGTCGACATGAAGTGCCTGCTCGTCATCGGCTGCACCGGCACCCGCCGCTCGGCCTCCGGCGCGGTGTGGACGGCCCGCTCGACGCCGTCCTGAGCGGCTAGCGCCGCTTGGCGGCCCGGTCGCGGGCCGGGTCGTAGAGGAACGACTCGCCGCCGCCCGACGGGTCCAGCGCACGGCCGACCAGCACGACCGCGGCCTGCCGCAGCCCGGCCGCCTCCACGGCGTCGGCGATGTCGCCGACGGTGCCGCGCAGCACCAGCTCCTCGGGCTGGCTGGCGCGGTGGACCACGACGACGGGGCAGTCCGCGCCGTACTCCGGCTCCAGCTCGGCCATCAGCTCCCGCGTCCGCGTGATCGCCAGGTGCAGCGCCAGCGTCGCCCGGGTCGCGGCGAACCGGCCCAGCGCCTCGGTCTCCGGCATCGCGGTCGACCGCGCCCGGGCGCGGGTCAGGACCACCGACTGGGTGACCAGCGGGACGGTGAGCTCGCGGCCCACGGCGGCGGCAGCAGCGGCGTACGCCGGGACGCCGGGGGTGACGTCCCAGGCGACCCCGGCGGCGTCGAGCCGGCGGGTCTGCTCGGCCACGGCGGAGTAGAGCGAGGGGTCGCCCGAGACCAGCCGCACCACGTCGCGGCCGGCCCGGTGGGCCTCGACGAGCTCGGCGACGATCCGGTCGAGGTCGAGGTCCTGGGTGTCGACCAGCCGGGCGTCGGACCGGGCGTGGCCGAGCACCTCGGCGTCGAGGTAGGTGCCGGGGTAGAGCACCACGTCGGCGGCCGCCAGCATCGTGGCGGCGCGCAGCGTGATCAGGTCGGCGGCGCCGGGGCCGGCTCCGACGAAGTGGACGGTCACGGGGTCTCCTGGGCAGCGGGCTCGGCGGGCGAAGCGGATGCGGGTGCGGGCTTCAGGTAGGCCCACTGCACGACGGCGCGGGCCGGCGTCCACCCGGTGAAGCTGCCGATCGGCTCGGCGGTCTCGACGTGGTGGCGGGTCAGCTCGCCGCCGTGGGCGGCGTACGCCCCTGCCAGCAGCGTCTCGGTCTCCAGCGTCACGCCGTGCACGACCAGCCGGCCGCCGGGGCGCAGCGCGTCCAGGCAGGCCTCGAGCACGCCGGGGCGGGTCGCTCCCCCGCCGACGAAGACGGCGTCGGGGGCCTCCAGCCCGGCCAGCGCGCCGGGCGCGCGACCCTCGACCACGACGAGCCCGGGCACGCCGAGGGCGGCGGCGTTGCGGGCCACGCGCGCCGCGCGCCCGGGGTGCGACTCGACCGCCACGGTCCGGCAGGTCGGGTGGGCGCGGGCCCACTCGATGCCGACCGACCCGGCGCCGGCGCCGACGTCCCAGAGCAGCTGCCCGGGACGGGGCGCGAGCCGGGCCAGCGCCGCGGCGCGGAGGTCGCGCTTGGTGAGCTGGCCGTCGTGCTCGTACGCCGCGTCGGGCAGCCCCGCGGCCCACGACGCCCCCACGCTGCCCGGGCCCGCGACCTCGAGGGCGAGGACGTGCAGCCGGGGCGCGGCGCCGGTCCAGTCGCCGGCGGTGCCCTCGCGCCGCGACTCCTCGGGCCCGCCGAGGTCGCCCAGGACGACGACGCGGGTGGCGGCGTACCCCTGGTCGACCAGCAGCGCGCAGACCGCCGCCGGCGTGTGCTCGTCGGAGGACAGCACCAGCAGCCGCCGCCCCGGGGCCAGGGCGCGCAGCAGCAGGTGGGGGTCGCGACCGACCAGGGTGACGGCCTCGACGGACTCCGCGGCCCAGCCCAGCCGGGCCCGCGCGAGCGCCACCGAGGAGACGGCCGGCTCGACCCGGACGGCGTCCGGCCCGAGCAGGCCGACCAGCGTGCTGCCGATGCCGGAGACCAGCGGGTCGCCCGAGGCCAGCGCCACGGCGTACGGGTGACGCGCCAGCAGGGCGGGCAGGCCGTCGCGCAGCGGCGAGGGCCACGGCTCGCGGACCTGGCCCGCCACCGGCGGCAGCAGGTCGAGGTGGCGGTGCCCGCCGAGCACCACGGGGGCCGACCGGACCACCTCGCGGAGCCGCTCGGGGAGGCCGTCCCAGCCGTCGGCGCCGATGCCGACGACCGTCAGGCGTGGTCGGGCTCCGGAGGTCACGAGGGCAGACGCTATCGTGACGCCCGACAGGCACGAGGTGCCCCGACGGACGCAGCGCCACCCCAGCCCCACCGCGTCCCGACGGGAGAATCTGGGAAGCCGGTGAGAGTCCGGCACAGGCCCGCTGCGGTGATCCGGGACGCGTCCGAGGACGTGGCCCGGGAAGTCCGAAGACCGGCCTCGAGCCACTGACCACTGGCGACGAGCGGGAGCCTCCGTGCCACAGCAGTTCCCCTTCAGCGCCGTCGTCGGCTCCGACGACATGGCGCTCGCCCTGGTCCTCACCACGATCTCGCCCGACGTCGGCGGGGTGCTGGTGCGCGGCGAGAAGGGCACCGCCAAGTCGACGATCGTGCGCGCCCTCGCCTCGGTGCTGCCCGCGATCGACGTGGTCGCCGGCGACCGGTTCTCCACCGACCCGCGCGACCGCGCACCGCTCTCGCCCGACGGCCCCTTCGCCGCGGACGCCCCCGTGGAGTCCCGGTCGGTCCGGCTCGTCGAGCTGCCGGTCGGCGCCACCGAGGACCGCGTGCTCGGCTCGCTGCACCTCGAGCGCGCGCTCTCGGAGGGCAAGGCGGAGTACGAGCCCGGCCTGCTCGCCCGCGCCCACCGCGGGATCCTCTACGTCGACGAGGTCAACCTGCTCCACGACCACCTCGTCGACCTGCTGCTCGACGCCGCCGCGATGGGCCGCTCGACCGTGGAGCGCGACGGCGTCTCGGTCGAGCACGCCGCGCGGTTCGTGCTCGTCGGGACGATGAACCCCGAGGAGGGCGAGCTGCGCCCGCAGCTGCTCGACCGGTTCGGGCTGACCGTCGAGGTGGCGGCACCGCGCGACCCGGCGCTGCGCGTCGAGGTCGTACGCCGCCGGCTGGCCTTCGACGCCGACCCCGACGCGTTCGCCGCGGCGTACGACGAGGAGGAGCGGTCGCTGACCACGCGGATCCGCACCGCCCAGGAGCTGGTCGCGCACGTCGTGCTCGGCGACGGGGCGCTGCTCAAGATCGCCGAGGTGTGCGCCGCGTTCGAGGTCGACGGCATGCGCGCCGACATCGTCACCGCCCGCACCGCGGTCGCCCACGCCGCCTGGCACGGCCGCCGCCGGGTGCTGGTGCAGGACATCCGCGCCGCCGCCCGGCTCGCGCTGCCCCACCGCCGCCGCCGCAACCCCTTCGACGCCCCCGGCCTCGACGAGGACCTGCTCGACCGCATCCTCGGCGACGACGAGCCCGACCCGGAGCCCGACCCGGAGCCCGACCCTGAGCCCGACCCGGAGCCTGAGCCGCCGCAGCCGCGGGACCCCTCCGAGGGACCCGCGGACGGCGAGGACGGGTCGGAGAGCCCCACCGACGCTCCCCCGCCCGGGACGTCATCAGGATCGGGGCCTGGAGACCACGCTCCTGATGACGTCCCGCAGCAGGACGAGCCGGCGCACGACGAGCAGGCAGCGGCCCCGCCGGCGACACCGGGCGCGGGCGACGAGCCGCCGCCCGGCACCGTCCACGCCGCCAGCGAGCCCTACCGCACCCGGCTGTTCACCGTCCGGGGCACCGGCGCCGGCGAGGCCGGGAAGCGCAGCCGCGCGGTGACCGAGTCGGGTCGTCGTACCGGCTCGCGGCGCAGCCTCGGCGGCTCCGACACCGCGGGCTCCCTGCACCTCGCCGAGACCGTCCGGGCGGCCGCGCCCCACCAGGTCCTCCGGGGGCGTACGACGGGCCGGCTGCTGTTCCGCTCCGACGACCTGCGCGTCGCCACCCGGGAGGGACAGGAGTCCAACCTGGTGCTGTTCTGCGTCGACGCGTCGGGCTCGATGGCCGCGCGTCGCCGGATGGAGCAGGTCAAGACCGCGATCCTCTCGCTGCTGCTCGACGCCTACCGCCGCCGCGACAAGGTCGGGCTGGTGACCTTCCGCGGCCACGGCGCCGAGCTCGCGCTGCCGCCGACCCGCTCGGTCGACATCGCGGCGACACGGCTGCGCGACCTGCCCGCCGGAGGGCGTACGCCGCTCGCCGAGGGCCTGCTCGAGGCGGCCCGGGTGCTGCGCCTGGAGAAGGTCCGCGACCCGCGCCGCCGACCGCTGCTGGTCGTGGTCACCGACGGCCGCGCCACCTCCGGAGCGGACGCCGTCGCGCGCTCCCGGCAGGTCGCGGCCCACCTCGCCGCCGACGGCGTCGACGCGCTGGTCGTGGACTGCGAGAGCGGTGCGATGCGGCTCGGCCTGGCCGGCGTCCTCGCCGAGCACCTGCGCGCCGAGCACGTGCCCGTCGCCGAGGTCAGCGCCGACCGGCTCACCGCGCTGGTGCAGCAGAACGTCCGTCCCGTCCCCGCCGTCCCCACCACCTCCGACCAGGGAGCCGCCTGATGCCGCAGGGCAAGCCGCTGACCGTGCCCGACGACGGGCTGTCCACGCGCGAGCGCCGCCAGCAGCCGCTGCTGATGGTGCACACCGGCGACGGCAAGGGGAAGTCGACGGCCGCCTTCGGCCTCGCCATCCGCGCCTGGAACCAGGGCTGGAACGTCGGGGTGTTCCAGTTCGTGAAGTCCGCCAAGTGGCGCATCGGCGAGCAGACCGTGCTCGAGCGGCTCGGCGAGCTGCACCGGGAGACCGGCGAGGGCGGTCCCGTGGAGTGGCACAAGATGGGCGCCGGCTGGTCGTGGTCGCGCAAGGAGGGCTCCGAGACCGACCACGCCGTCGAGGGCGCGGAGGGCTGGGCCGAGGTCAAGCGCCGCCTCGCCGAGGAGACCCACGACCTGCTGGTGCTCGACGAGTTCACCTACCTGATGGAGTGGGGCTGGGTCGACGTCGAGGACGTCGTGGAGACGCTGTCGAACCGCCCGGGGCGCCAGTACGTCGTCGTCACCGGCCGCCGCGCCCACCCCCGGCTCGTCGAGGTCGCCGACCTCGTCACGGAGATGACCAAGGTCAAGCACCAGATGGACCGAGGCCAGAAGGGCCAGAAGGGCATCGAGTGGTGACCCCGTGAGCACCCGGCTCCCCCGGTTCGTCGTCGCCGCCCCCGCCACCGGGCAGGGCAAGACCACGGTCGCGACCGGGCTGATGGCCGCGCTGCGCCGCGCGGGCCACGAGGTCAGCGGGCACAAGGTCGGGCCCGACTACATCGACCCGGGCTACCACGCCCTGGCCAGCGGCCGGCCGGGTCGCAACCTCGACCCCCACCTCGTCGGCGAGGAGCGCGTCACCCCGCTGCTGCTGCACGGTGCCGCCGGGGCCGACGTCGCCGTGGTCGAGGGCGTGATGGGCCTCTTCGACGGCCGGATGGGCGGCGACGGGTTCTCCTCGACCGCCCACGTCGCGCGCCTGACCCGTACGCCGGTGGTGCTGGTCGTCGACATCTCCCGCTCCTCGCGCTCGATCGGCGCCGTCGTGCACGGGATGTGCACCTTCGACCCCCGCATCACCGTCGCCGGGGTGATCCTCAACAAGGCGGGCTCGCCGCGCCAGGTCGCGGAGGTCCGCAGCTCGATCCGGGTCCCGGTGCTGGGCACCATCGGGCGCGACGACGCCTTCTCCGCCCCCTCGCGCCACCTCGGCCTGGTGCCGGCCGCCGAGCGCGACGAGGCCGCGCACGCGCTCGACCGCCTCGCCGAGCACGTCGCCGAGAGCGTCGACCTCGAGGCGCTGATGGAGCTCGCCGCCTCCGCCCCCGACCTCGACGACGTCCCGTGGGACCCCGCGTCCGAGGTGTGCGCACCCGCGCCGTCCGCGCGGCGTCCCGTGGTCGCGATGGCCGGCGGCCGCGCCTTCACGTTCCGCTACACCGAGACCGAGGAGCTGCTGCGCGCCGCCGGGTGCGACGTCGTCGCCTTCGACCCGCTCACCGACACCCGGCTGCCCGAGGGCACCAGCGGGCTCTACCTCGGCGGCGGGTTCCCCGAGGTCCACGCCGAGACGCTGACGGCCAACGCGTCGCTGCGCGAGGACCTGCGCGCGGCGGTCGCGGGCGGCGTACCCACCGTCGCGGAGTGCGCCGGCCTGCTCTACCTCTGCAGCAGCGTCGACGACTCCCCCATGGTCGGCGCCCTGACCGCGACCGCGGAGATGACCCCGCGGCTGACGCTGCGCTACCCCCGCGCCACGGCCGACGTCGACTCGCTGCTCACCCGCGTCGGCGAGGAGGTCACCGGCCACGAGTTCCACCGCACCAGGACCGACCCACCCGCGGGCGACGCGGCGGCCTGGACGATCGACGGCGAGGCGACCGGCTTCGCGAGCGACACCGTGCACGCGTCGTACCTCCACACCCACTGGGCCGGCCACCCCCACCTCGCGCAACGGTTCGCCGACGCCGTCCACGCCGCGCGTCCCCGGCCGTCGGTCGAGCCCGTCGAGACCCTGGCCCCGTCGTCGGTCGAGCCGGCCGCACCGTCGGTCGAGCCCGTCGAGACCACGACCCTCCCCGACCCGCTGCGCCACCACGGCGACGTCGAGGCGGAGCCGGGGCTGCTCGACCTCGCCGTGAACGTGTACGCCGGCCCGCGGCCGCCCTGGCTCGACGCGGCGCTGCGGGACAGCCTGGACGGGCTCGACCGGTACCCCTCGCCGACCGCCGCCGAGGCCGCCCTGGCCGAGCGCCACGGCCGGACGCCCGCCGAGGTGCTGGCCACCGCCGGTGCCGCCGAGGCGTTCACGCTGCTGGCCCGGCTGCGCCCCTGGCGCCGGCCCGTGGTGGTGCACCCGCAGTTCACCGAGCCGCACGCCGCGCTCGAGCAGGCCGGGCACACCGTCACCACGGTGGCGTGCACCCGCGAGAGCGGGTTCGCGCTCGACCCGGCGGCCGTGCCCGAGGACGCCGACCTCGTCGTGCTCGGCAACCCGACCAACCCCACGGGCGTGCTGCACCCGGCCGCGACGGTCCGCGAGCTGCTCCGGCCGGGCCGGCTGGTCGTGGTCGACGAGGCCTTCATGGACACCGTCCCGGGCGAGCCCGAGACGCTCGCCGGCCACGCCGACGCCGGGCTCGTCGTGGTGCGCAGCCTGACCAAGCACTGGGCGATCCCCGGCGTCCGGGCGGGCTACCTGCTGGCCGCGCCCGAGGTGGTCGCCGGGCTGCGTCGCGCCCAGACCCCGTGGTCGGTGTCGAGCACCGCCGCGGCCGCGATGACGGCGTGCGCGAGCCCGGCCGCCGTCGAGGAGTCCGAGCGCCGTGCGGCCACCCTCACGGGGTGGCGCACCGCCCTGGAGGAGGGCCTGGCCGCGCGTGGTCTGGTCCACGTCGGCTCGGCGACGTCCTTCGTCCTGGCCGAGGTCGGCGAGGGCGTGCACGCCGCGCTGCGCGAGGCCGGGATCGCCGTACGCCGGGCCGACACCTTCCCCGGACTGGGTCCCGCGTGGGTCCGGATCGCGGTGCGTCCGGAGGCGCGCACGACACAGCTGCTCGCCGCGCTGGACGCACTTGCCCACCGGGCCTCGTGATGCCCTAGGGTGAGCGCGCGGGCACGAGGAAGCCGGTGGGAATCCGGCACAGTCGCGCTACTGTGACACCTCCTCCAGACGGTCACCACGATCGTCCGGCGGCGGTGGAGTCAGACCCTCTCGTCCGTCCACCACCCCAGCTACCAGGGACGCACGCATCCCTTGGAGGACCCATGTCGAGCACCACCGCCACCCCCGCCGTCGAGATCGAGCTCCCCTCGATCCCCCTCGCCGAGCTGGCCCCCTGGGCCCTCTTCTTCGGGCTCCTCGGGACCCTGGTCCTGTTCTTCATCGGCGCCGAGCAGGGTGCCTTCTCGCTGACCTCCGGCACGCTGGTCCACGAGTTCGTGCACGACGGCCGGCACCTGCTGGCCTTCCCCTGCCACTGATCGCCCGGTCCTCGTCGAGGACCACGCTCCCCCACTCGTCCCGGCCCGCCGGGCGATCTCACCCGCCCGGTCGCCGGTCGTCCCGAACGGACCCGTCATGACCGCACGCACCTTCCTGGTCAGCGGGCTCCTCGCCGGCCTGATCGCCGGGCTCGCCGCCTTCGCCGTCGCCTTCGTGGTCGGCGAGCCGCAGGTCGAGACCGCGATCGGGCTCGAGGAGTCCGCCGCTGCCCCGGCCACCTCGGAGTCCGAGGACCACACGCACGCGGAGGGCACCCCGGCGCACTCCCACGGCGACGAGGACGCCGCCGTGTCCCGCACCGTGCAGTCGACGATCGGGCTGCTGAGCGGCAACCTCGCCGTGGGCGTCGCCCTGGGCGGCCTGGTCGGCCTGGCCTCGGCCGGCGCCGTCGGGCGCCTGGGCCGGCTGACGCCGCGGCAGTCCACCGGCCTGGTCGCCGCGGTCGGCTTCGTGGGCTTCGCCCTGGTGCCCTTCCTGAAGTACCCCGCCACGCCGCCGGCCGTCGGCAGCGGCGACACCATCGGCGACCGCACCGCGCTCTACTTCGCCTTCGTGGCGATCTCGCTGGCCGCCGCGGTCGCCGCGGTCCTCCTCGGTCGCCGGATCGCCGCGTCGTCGGGGGCCTACCTCGGCCTGGTCGCGGGCGTCTCGGCGTACCTCGTGGTCGTGATGGTCGCCGGCACCCTGATGCCCACCGTCAACGAGGTGGGCGACTTCCCCGCCGACACGCTGTGGTTCTTCCGTCGCGCCTCGATCCTCGTGCTCGCCACCATGTGGGCCGCCCTGGGCCTCGCGCTGGCCGGCCTGATCGGTCGCGAGCACGACAAGGCGGTGGCGGTGCAGCGGCGCCGCGAGCTGGCCACCTCCCTGTGACCGACCTGGACCGGACTCCGTGACCTGCCGCGTGACCGCGTGAGCGACGCCTGGCGGCTCGCCGTCGGCACCCTCACGGTGCTGCGCGTGCCGCCGCCGCGCGCGGTGGACCGGCGTACGGCCGGACGGGCGGTGCTGCTCGCCCCGCTCGCCGTGCTGCCGCTGGGTGCGGCGGTGGCGCTGCTGCTCCTGGTCGGCCACCGGGCGCAGGTGCCAGGACTGGTCCTCGGCTTCCTGGCCGTGGGCCTCCTCGTGCTCGGGACCCGGGCCTTCCACGTCGACGGCCTCTCCGACACCGCCGACGGGCTCACGGCCTCCTACGACCGCGCGCGGTCGCTCGAGGTGATGCACAGCGGCACGTCCGGGCCCGCCGGTGGCGTCGCCGTGCTGCTGGTGCTCGGGGTGCAGGTGTCGGCGATCGCGTCGCTGGTGCCGGTGTCCGGTGGACCGGTGATCGTCGGCGTGCTGGTGTGCCTGTCGCGCTGCGCACTCGCCCTGACCTGCCGGCGGGGGGTGCCGGCGGCCCGGAGCGACGGGCTGGGCGAGACCTTCACCGGGTCGGTGCCGGTGGTCGCGGCCGTGGCGACCTGGTGCGGTGGCGTCCTCGTGGCGACGCTGATCTCCTCCTGGCTCGGCCTGCCGTTCTCCCGCACCGCGCTCGGCGCGCTGCTGGCGGTGGGCGTCGTCCTGCTGCTGGTGCGTCGCGCCACCACCCGCCTGGGCGGGGTCACCGGCGACGTCTTCGGCGCGGCCGTCGAGCTGGCGCTCGCGACGATGCTGGTCGCCGTCGCCGGCGCCTCGATCCACTACTAGGGCGTCTCCATGGACCTCTCCACCTCCCGCGCCCTCGGCCTCACGCTGGGCTCCGCCGCCGACCGGCTGCTCGGCGACCCCGCCCGGTTCCACCCCGTGGCCGGGTTCGGGCGGGTCGCGGGCGCGCTCGAGCAGTGGGCCTGGGCGCCGACGCGGCCGCGGGGCGCGGCGTACACGCTGGTGCTGGTGGGCGGCACGACCGGCCTCGGGCTGCTGGCCGAGCGCGCGTCGCGGACGCACCCGCTGGCCCGCACGGCAGTCACCGCCCTCGCGACGTGGGCCGTCCTCGGCGGCACCTCGCTCGACCGGGAGGGTCGCGCCGTCGCCGCGCTGCTCGAGGCCGACCGGCTGCCCGAGGCGCGGCAGCGGCTCACCCACCTCGTCGGCCGCGACACCCGCACGCTCACCGCCGGCGAGGTGGCCCGCGCGGTCGTGGAGTCGGTCGCGGAGAACACCTCCGACGCCGTGGTCGCCCCGCTCGTCCTCGGCGCCGTGGCCGGCGTGCCGGGGCTGGTCGGCTACCGCGCCGCCAACACGCTGGACGCCATGGTGGGCCACCGCAGCGAGCGGTACGCCGCCTTCGGCTGGGCCTCGGCCCGCCTCGACGACGTCCTCAACCTGCCCGGCTCCCGCCTGACCGCCCTCCTCGCCGCGGGCCTCGGCCCCGACCCGCGCGGTGCTCTCCGCGCCTGGCGCCGTGACGCCGCCGGCCACCCCAGCCCCAACGCGGGCCCGGTCGAGGCGAGCTTCGCCGGGGCCCTCGGGCTCCGGCTCGGCGGCACCAACACCTACGGCACCCGGGTCGAGCACCGCCCCGAGATGGGCGACGGACGCGCCCCGACGGCGTACGACGTCACCCCGGCCCTCGCACTGGCCCGTCGGGTCGACCTCGCCGCCGCAGTCCTCGCCGCGGCGTACGCCGCCCACCGGCTCACCGCTCGCCCCGGCTCTCCCCGCGGGGCGTGACCGACTGCCGCACCAGCCAGGTCATGACGGCACCCGCCAGGGCGACGAACCCCCCGACCACCAGGGTCGCGAGGACGGGTCTGCCGAGCAGCGAGTCGCCCACGCTCGACATCACCACGGCCAACGCGACCGGGAGCCCGAGCACCGCCGCCAGTGTCCACGCCACGACGACCACGGGACGCCGTGTCTTTCCCTGCCCCTCGGGAGCTCGCTCCGGAGGCGGGATGGTGATGCCGGACGGGGTCGTCACCGGGCCCCGGTCAGGGGCGGCCTCGGCCCCGGCGAGGCCGGTGCGCGCCTCGATGAGGACGAGGAGTCGCTCGAGCAGGCCGAGTCCCTGCTCCACCCGACCCGCGACGTCGGGCTGGAGCGGCTCGGTGCCGAGGACGGTCACCTCGTCGCCGGAGATCTCGACGCCGTAGGCCCCCGCCCAACCGGTCAGCTCGTGGTCGAGGTCGGAGGTGACCAGGCCCCGCCAGTCGGTGCGCGGGGGCACCCGGTCGCCGAGCCGCGCACGCAGGTAGGCCGCAGGACGCCGCTCGGACTCGGGATCGAGAGGGGTGCCGACGGGGAAGCGTTCACCGATCTCGACGAAGACCTCGCCACGGGTGCGCACCGCCCGGTGGACCGAGTGCGAGCCGTCGGCGAACACGCTGCCGGCGTACTGCAGCGCCGTGCTGGAGCGGATCGCCACCAGGTCGTTGGCCTCGGCGAAGGCGTCGAGCGCCTCACCGCCCGCGGCCTTGCCGAGGACGTCGAGGACCACCAGGAGGCCGCCGACGGCGATGACCCCCATCACCACGGTGAACGCCACGTCGTCGCCCGCCGACCCGGTCGCCACGAGCCCGACCACGACGGCTCCGGGGAGGAGGGTCATCAGCACCGCGGCCGTGCCCCCGATCACGAGCACGTTGTTGCCCGCCACCGCCCGCAGCCGGGCCCCGAGCCCGTGCCGGCGGGTCAGCGGTGCGTAGTCCAGGTCCGGGGCCATGGGAGCAGTCTGACCGGAGCCGGTGACGAACCGGGCTCGAACGACGCGAGAGCACCGGCGTGGTGCCGCCTGACCCTCCGTGGGCGCACCCCTGGCACCCTGGACCCCGTGACCGTCATCAAGATCAACGCCATCACCGTCCCCGCCGGCTCCGGCGACGAGCTCGCCCACCGGTTCGCCGCCCGTGCCGGCGCCGTCGACGGCGCGGACGGGTTCGAGGGCTTCGAGCTGCTCCGCCCGACCGACGAGCGGGTGCAGTGGCTCGTCATCACCCGGTGGCGCGACGAGGAGTCGTTCCAGGGCTGGTTGAGCTCGCCCGGCTTCTCCGAGGGCCACCGCTCCGCCGTCGAGCGCGCCGGCGGCGACGCCCCGGCCCCGGTCTCGACGCACAGCGAGGTGTGGAACTACGAGGTCGCGGGCGGCTCCACGCCGGGCTGAGCCGGTCGTGACCTGATGACGAAGCAATCGCTGGAGGCGGACCTCGGCGACCTCGTCGCTCTCCTGCGACGTCACCGCGCAGACCACTGGGCGCAGACCCTGGCCGGGGCCCTGCGGCGGATCGAGGCGGGGGACCCCGTCGGGCTCGACCACGTGCTCGGGGCGTACGGCGGGATGGGCAGCCTCAACGACCTGTGGCTGCATCCTGTCAACGGCCACACCATCGCGCTCGAGGAGGTGGCCAGCGTGAACGAGCAGGTCGCGGCCCTGCTCTCGCGGGTCTACTCCGAGGCGCACGAGCTCCGACGCGAGCTGCGACACCGTGACCGGTGACCGTGTTGCCGTTCTGGCAACGTGAGTTGTCGCGGGCGGCCGGTCGCGGCCATCCTCTGACCATGAGCGAGCACCGGCACGACGAGCACACGCAGGACCATGATCACGACCCCACGTCCGAGGACTTCTTCGAGCCCGCCGGCTGGGAGGACCGGTACGCCGGCGAGGACACGATGTGGAGCGGACGACCCAACCCCCAGCTGGTCGCCGAGGCCTCCCGGCTGAGCCCCGGCACCGCGCTCGACGTCGGCTGCGGCGAGGGCGGCGACGTGGTCTGGCTCGCCCAGCAGGGCTGGCACGTGACCGGCGCGGACTTCTCCGCCAACGGCCTGGCGCGCGCCGCCCGGCACGCCGAGCAGGCCGGCGTCGCCGACCGCACCGACTGGTGGCAGGTCGACGCGCGCCAGCTCGGCGCCGAGGGCCGTCAGTTCGACCTGGTGACCACCCACTTCCTGCACCCGCCGGACCACGGCATGGTCGAGGTCACCCGACGGCTGGCTGCGGCGGTCGCGCCCGGCGGCCACCTGCTCGTCGTCGGCCACGCGCCCTCGGCGCACCACACCCAGCTGACCGAGAGCCACCGTCGCGCGATGTGGGAGGCGGCCGAGCTGCTGCCCGGCCTGCCGGAGGGCTTCGAGCCGGTCGTGGTCGAGCAGCGGCCGCGCTCGGTCGAGCGCGACGGGGAGACCTTCGACATCGAGGACTCGACGCTGCTGGCCCGTCGTACGACCTGAGACCGACGGCCGCGGTGCCTATCGTGGAGCGGTGGACACCTCCCGGGAAGCCCTCTTCGCGCTGGCCACGGCCAACCGGCTGCTGGCCGCGGACCTGCTCGCCGGCCTGAGCGCCGAGGAGTGGCGCACGCCCAGCCTGTGCGCGGGCTGGACCGTGCGCGAGGTCGCCGCCCACCTGGTGCCCCCGGAGGGCGGGCACTCCCCGCTGCGGCTGCTCCGCGACGTCGTCCGGGCCCGGGGCGACCTGCACCGGATGGTCGACGACACCGCCCGGCGCGAGGCGCAGCGGCCGGTCGATGACCTGGTCCGCGACCTCCGCGAACGCGCGAGCACCCCGCTCAGCGCGCCGGTCGTCGGAGCGCTGGGCCCGCTGGCGGACACCGCGATCCATCTCCGCGACGTCGCCCGCCCGCTGGGCCGCGACGTCGGGCCCGACCCGGCCGGGTGGCGACCGGTGCTCGACTTCGTGGTGTCCGGCCGCCGTGCCTCGGGGTTCGTGCCGCGGGGGCGGTTGGCCGGGCTGCGGCTGGTCGCCACCGACCAGGACTGGCACCACGGTGAGGGCGCCGAGGTCCGCGGCACCAGCGAGGCGCTCGCGCTGGCCGCCAGCGGCAGGTCCGTGGTGCTGCCCGAGCTGACCGGGCCCGGCGTCGCGACCCTGGCCGACCGCATCGGCTGACGCCGCTCCCCCGCTCGGCGACCGGCTCAGCGGGGTGGGGAGCCCGGACCGAGGGCGGTCCCGAACGCGTCCACGGCCGCGACCCAGGCCGACGGCGCGTCGAGGTGGACGTGGTGACCCGACGCCACCTCGGTCACGTGCTCCAGCACGGACAGCAAGGTGCCCCGGTCGGGCTCGGCCAGCGCCGAGTAGCGCCCCACGGCCGCCACCAGGCCGACCGGCACCGGGCAGGCGGCCACCCGCGCGGGCAGGTCCCACGACAGGTGCCGGGCCGAGAACCGCTGCAGCTCCGGGGCCGAGCGCAGCCGCCCCTCCACCACGGTGCGGGCGTCGCGCCGGGTCCAGGTCGGGTGGCCGTGCAGGAGCTCGGACACCGCGGTGTGCGGGTCCGACCGGGCCGCAGCGTCCTCCCGTGTCCGCTGCTCGGCGTCCTCCCGGCTGCGTCGCGTGCGACCGGGGCCGGGCGGGTCCTCGAGCAGCACGCCCACGGCGTACGCCGGTCGCGCGGCCAGCTCGAGCGCCACCACCGCCCCCAGCGAGTGGCCGACCACGAGCGCGCCGCCGTCGTGGTGCGCTGCGACGTCGTCGGCCAGGTCCGCGACCGAGCGGACCGACCCCAGCGGCCTCCCACCGTGACCGGCCAGCGTGGCCCGCTCGACCTCCCAGCCCCGTCCCTCCAGCAACGGCCCGACCCGCCACCAGGTGCTCGGCCCGGCCCACAGCCCGTGCACGAGCAGGACGCGGCGGCTGGTCACGGGCGTCTCACCACCCGTGGGTGGCGACCACCGTGACGGTGCCGGGCGCGACCTCGGTGAAGCCGCCGTCGGCGACCACGACCTGGGCGGTCCTCAGCAGCCGGCCCCACTCGTCCTCGGCCGCCGTCCGCACCACGACCGGCGCCCCGTCGGCGAGCCACGCCGCGGCGGGCTGGGGCTGGAGGCCCTGGAGCACCAGCTGGGCCGCGTGCCCGACCTGGGCCGCGGCCTTGCCCGTCGTCATCGCGACGTGCGGGTTCAGCACGACCGCGACCGGCGCGTCCCGGTCGGTCTGCTCGGCGGTCTCCAGGGTCAGCCCGCCGACCTGGAGCCGGGCGACCTCGGGATCGACCTCGTCGACGCGACCCGGCACGTGGACGGCCACGTCCACCTCACCCGCGTGCACGACGACGCCCGGCACGGCGAGCTGGCGGGTCCAGCCGGCGCCGCGCGCGCGGCGTACGACCTTGCGGATCGGGCCCGACCGCCACTCCTCGGTGCGCGCCCGCACGTCCGCGTCGGCCTCGGGACCGGTGAACGCGTCCAGCGCGAGCGCGACCGCCGACGCCACCGACCGCAGCACCGCCAGGTGGTCCGGCGCCGGGTCGCGCTCGACCCGCACCACCAGCTGCATCGCCCACGGCACGCCCTCGCGCTCGTCCGGGGAGTACGTCACGCCGTCATCCAACCAGTTCGCCCGGACGACGATCAGTTCGCGCGCCAGCCGGCCTGGCGGCGGCGCCTGATTACCCGGACGTCCGGGTAATCGGTCACCTGACGGCTGTTGCAACACCCGCCCAGTGACCGAAAAGGCTGCCAGGCCGCCCGAGATGTCCGCTGACGTACGCCGCCAGCGAGCGTGACCGGCAGGCCGGGCCGGCCGGCGGCTGATTACCCGGACGTCCGGGTAATCGGTCACCTGACGGCTGTTGCAACACCCGCCCAGTGACCGAAAAGGCTGCCAGGCCGCCCGAGATGTCCGCCGATGTACGCCGCCGGCGACCGCGACCGACCTCGGTGCGCCCCCGCACCCGTGCCCTCAGAGCACGAGCACCCGGCCGGCCACCACGAGGTGGACCTCGTCGCAGGCGGCGCCGAGGGTCTGGTTGACCGTGCCCAGGAGGTCGCGGAACAGCCGGCCCGACCGGTGGGCGGGCACCACGCCCAGACCGACCTCGTTGGTGACCAGCACGACGGGCCCCGGCGCGGCCGCGAGCGCCGCGACGGCGACGGTGAGCCGGGAGGCGACCAGGGCGTGGACCTCGGCCGAGGGCTGCTCCCAGGCGCCGGCCTCGTCGAGCACGGCGGTCAGCCAGGTGCCGAGGCAGTCGACGAGGACGGCGCCGTCCGTCGCGAGCGCGGCACCGAGGTCGCGCGACTCCAGCGTCGTCCAGGACGCCGGGCGGCGCTCCCGGTGGGCGGCGACGCGGTCGGCCCAGTCGGGGTCGGGGTCCTCCTCGGCCGTGGGCCCGGGCGCCACGTAGGTCACGGCAGCCGAGTCCGCCAGCAGCTCCTCCGCGTGGCGCGACTTGCCCGACCGCACCCCTCCGGTCACGAGCACCTTCATGCTTCCTCCTCCAGACGGGCGAGCACCCAGGTCACAGCCTCGTCGACGTCGGTGACCGCGGGCACCCCGGCCGGCGCCGACGGGCGGCGTACGACGACCACGGGGACCCCCAGCCGGGCGGCCGCGTCGAGCTTGGGCCGGGTGTGCGACCCGCCCGAGTCCTTGGTGACGAGCACGTCGGCGCCGTGCGAGCGCAGCAGCGCCAGCTCGCCGTCGAGCTCGTAGGGCCCCCGGTCGCGCAGCAGCGTCCACCCGGCCGGCAGCGCCACCGACGGCTCGTCGACCACCCGCACCAGCGCGGCCGCCGCGGCCAGCGGCCCGACGAACGACTCGAGCGACTGCCGGCCCACCGTGAGGAACGGACGGGCCCCCAGCGACGCCGTCACCCGGGCCGCCTCGTCGTGGGAGTCGACCTGGTGCCAGTCCGGCGCGGGATCCCAGCCGGGCCGGGCCAGCCGCAGCAGCGGTACGCCGACCTCGGCGCAGGCCTCGGCGGCGTGGGCGGAGATGGTGGCCGCGAACGGGTGGGTGGCGTCGACGACGACGTCCGGCGCGGCCGCGCGCAGGTGCGCGACCAGGCCGGCGGTCCCCCCGAAGCCCCCGATCCGCACCTCGCCCACCGGCAGTCGAGGGCGTACGACGCGCCCCGCCAGCGACGACACGACGGCGACCTCCGCGTCGACCAGCGCCGACGCGAGCGCGCGCGCCTCGCCGGTCCCGCCCAGCAGCAGCACGCTCACCGTGAGGCCCCCGGCTCCAGCAGACGGAGCCCGGCCGGCGGGCCCGACGTCGCCAGCGCCAGCAGCGCGTCGACGTCCAGGTGCTCCTCGACCAGGTCGCCGAGCAGGTCGAGCCGGCGCTCGCGGCTGGCCGGGAAGCTCACCGACGACGGCTCCCGCGCCCCGCCCAGCGACCGCGCGACCTCGCCCAGGAACGCCTGCCGGAACGCGTCGCCCTCCAGGCTGCCGTGCCACATCGTGCCGAACACCGACCCGGCGCGCGCCCCGCCGAGGAACTCCTCGGCGTCGCCGCGCGTGATCCGGCCGTGGTGGATCTCGTAGCCCGTCGTGGGGGCGCCCAGGGCCGACCCGGACGGCAGGCGCAGCACCTTGGAGGCCGCGAACTCCGTGCTCACGTCGAGCAGCCCCAGTCCCTCGACCGACGTGCCGGCCGCGCCCTCGACGCCGTCCGGGTCGGCCACGGTGCGCCCCAGCATCTGGAACCCGCCGCAGATGCCGAGCACCGGCCGACCGGCCGCGGCGTGGGCGAGCACGGCCCGGTCGAGGCCGCGCGACCGCAGCCACGCCAGGTCGCTGATCGTCGCGCGGGTGCCGGGCAGCACGACCAGGTCGGCGTCGGAGACCGCGCGCGGGTCGCTGGCGAAGACCACGTCGAGGTCGGGCTCGAGCCCGAGCGCGTCGACGTCGGTGAAGTTGCTGACGCGCGGCAGGCGTACGACGACCACCTTCAGCGCCGGCCGGTCCGACCCGGCCCGCCGGCCCTCGAGGTCCAGCGCGTCCTCGGAGTCCAGCCACAGGTCGGGGTCCCACGGCAGCACGCCGTGCACCGGGCGCCCGGTCAGCTCCTCGAGCTGTCGCAGCCCGGGCTCGAGCAGGGTGCGGTCGCCGCGGAACTTGTTGACCACGAACCCCGCCACCAGCCGCTGGTCGTCGGGCTCCAGGAGCGCGACGGTGCCCAGCATGGCCGCGAACACCCCGCCGCGGTCGATGTCGCCGACCACGACCGTCGCCATCCCGGCGTGCCGCGCCAGCCCGAGGTTGACGTAGTCGCTGGCCCGCAGGTTGATCTCCGCCGGGCTGCCCGCACCCTCGGCCACCACCACGTCGAAGCGCGAGGCCAGGTCGTCGAAGGCGTCGTACGCCGCCCGCGCCAGGTGGCGCCGCCCGTCGACGAAGTCGCGCGAGGACACCTCCCCGGCCGGCTGCCCCATGACCACGACGTGGCTGCGCATCTCGCCGCCGGGCTTGAGCAGCACCGGGTTCATCGCCGCCTCGGGCTCGGCCCGCGCGGCCAGCGCCTGCACCCACTGCGCCCGGCCGATCTCGGCGCCCTCGCGGGTGACCATCGAGTTGTTGGACATGTTCTGCGCCTTGAACGGCGCCACCGCGAGCCCCCGGCGCACCAGCGCGCGGCACAGCCCGGTCGTGACGACGCTCTTGCCCGCGTCGGAGGTGGTGCCCGCGACGAGCAGCGCCCCGGCCCGCGTCACCGGGTCACCGACCCCGGCGGTTCTGCCCGAACCGGTGCGGCTCCAGCTCGCGAGGCAGCTCGCCGCCCTCGCCGACCCAGTCGACGACCCGCTCGGTCGCCCTGGGGTCGAGGACGCCGCCGAGCCAGGTGTCGACCGGTCGCCGACCGCCCGTGAAGTCGCGGACCAGCACCACGTTGCTGCGGTCGCACTGGTCGAGGCAGTCCACGACCCGCACCCGCACGCCGGCGACGCCGTCCATCGCGAGCAGCGCGTCACGCTGGCCGTCGTGGTCGGTGCGGGGGTGCTTGTCGGTGCCGCAGCAGCAGTCGCGGCACAGCATCACGTCGCGGTCGGGCCGGGTCACGAGACCCTCCGCAGCAGGAACACGTCCATCACCCAGCCGGCCGCCGCCTTCGCCCGCTCCCGCGCGGCGTCGATGTCGGCACGCACGTCGCCGAGCCGTCCCGCGACGAGCTCCTCGTGCGGGGTGCCGAGGTCGGCGCCCCACCAGATCCACCAGTCGTCGAGGCCCTCGAGGCCGAGCGAGCGGTTGAGCATCACCACGATGTTGTCCTGACCGGCGTCGACGGCCTCCTGCAGCCGCCGACCGGTCGTCACGTGCATCGCCTGGCCCACCTCGTGCAGCACGATGGCGTGCCGCGCCGCGAGCAGCTGGATGCTGGAGATGCCCGGCACCACCTCGATCGCCAGCGGCACCCGACCGCGGTCGCGCACCTGCTCCAGCACCCGGATCGTGGAGTCGTAGAACGCCGGGTCGCCCCACACCAGGAACCCCGCGTCGCCGTCGTGGTCGAGCAGCGCCCGCTCGAAGGCCGCGGCACGGGCCTCGTGCCAGGAGGCGACGACCTCGGCGTACTCCGCGTCGGTCGCGGTCCGGTCGGGCCGGCGCTCGCGCACCGGGTCGTCCACGCGTACGACGCGCGCCGGGCCGTCGAGGTGGCGCTCCAGCAGCCGCTCGCGCGCCGCCACGAGCGGGTCGTCGGAGCCGGCGCCGGACTTGTCGGAGACGACGAAGAAGTCGACCTCGCGCATCGCGCGGACCGCCTCCAGGGTCACCTGGTCGGGGTCGCCCGGCCCGACGCCGATCAGCCGCACCCGGCGTACGCCGTCCGAGGTGGGTCGTGAGGGTGGGAGGGCGCCGGAGCGCCCCGTGGCACTCACGACTCCCGGTCCTCCAGGTCGCCCTCGAGGTCGAGGTAGACCTGCTGCAGCTGCGCCAGCAGGTCGGCGTCGGGCGACTCCCACAGGCCGCGGTCGACGGCCTCGTGGAGCTTCTCGACGATGCCGCGCAGCGCCCAGGGGTTGGACTGCTTCATGAACGCCTGGTTGGTCTCGTCGAGGACGTACTCCTGCGCCAGCGCGGCGTACATCCAGTCGTGGACCACGCCGGTGGTGGCGTCGAAGCCGAACAGGTAGTCGACGGTCGCGGCCAGCTCGAAGGCGCCCTTGTAGCCGTGGCGCTGCATCGCCGCGATCCAGCGCGGGTTGACCACGCGGGAGCGGAAGACGCGGTTGGTCTCCTCCTGCAGCGTGCGGGTGCGCACCGCGTCGGGGGTGGTGGAGTCGCCGACGTAGGCCTCCGGCGAGGTGCCGGTGAGCGCGCGCACCGTGGCGACCATGCCGCCGTGGTACTGGAAGTAGTCGTCGGAGTCGGCGATGTCGTGCTCGCGGGTGTCGATGTTCTTGGCCGCGACCTTGATGCGCCGGTAGTTGGTGCGCATGTCGTCGGCGGCCGCCGCCCCGTCGAGGTCACGGCCGTAGGCGAAGCCGCCCCACGCCGTGTAGACCTCGGCGAGGTCCTGGTCGTCGCGCCAGCTGCCGTTCTCGACGACCTGGAGGATGCCGGCGCCGTAGGAGCCCGGCTTGGAGCCGAAGATGCGCGTCGTCGCGCGCCGCTGGTCGCCGTGCTCGGCGAGGTCGGCGCGGGCGTGGGCGGCCACGAAGTTCGCCTCCGCCGGCTCCTCGAGCCCCGCGACGAGCTGCACCGCGTCGTCGAGCATCGCCACCACGTGCGGGAAGGCGTCGCGGAAGAAGCCCGAGATGCGCACCGTCACGTCGATGCGGGGCCGGCCGAGCTCCTCCAGGGGTACGACGCGCAGCTCGTTGACCCGGCGGGACGCCTCGTCCCACTCCGGGCGGACGCCGAGCAGCGCCAGCACCTCGGCCACGTCGTCGCCGGAGGTGCGCATCGCGCTGGTGCCCCACACCGAGAGGCCGACCGACTCGGGGTAGCCGCCGGTGTCGTCGAGGTAGCGCTGCACCAGCGACTCGGCCATCGCCTGCCCGGTCCCCCACGCCAGCCGCGAGGGCACCGCGCGCGGGTCGACGGTGTAGAAGTTGCGGCCCGTCGGGAGCACGTTGACCAGCCCGCGCAGCGGCGAGCCGGAGGGGCCGGCGTGGACGAAGCCGCCGTCGAGGGCGTGCAGCACGGCGTCCAGCTCGTCGGTCGTACGCCGCAGCCGCGGCACGACCTGCGTGGCCGCGAAGGAGAGCACGTCCTGCACCAGCGGGTCGTCGTGCAGCCCGGTGACCGCGGCCGGCGACCAGTCCTCGGCGCTGAGCCGGAGCACCAGGTCGCGGGCCTGCGCCTCGATCTCGTCGACGGCCGTGACCGCCTCGGCGCCCTCCTTGAGCCCCAGCGCGGCGCGCAGGCCCGGGACGGCCTTGGAGTCGCCGCCGAAGACCTGCGAGGCGCGCAGCACGGCGAGCACCAGGTTGACCTCGGCCTCCCCGTCGGGCGCCTGGCCGAGCACGTGCAGGCCGTCGCGGATCTGGGCGTCCTTGATCTCGCACAGCCAACCGTCGACGTGGAGGATGAAGTCGTCGAACTCCTCGTCGTCGGGCCGCTCCTCCAGGCCGAGGTCGCGGTGCATCTCGGCGGCGTGCATCAGCTGCCAGATCTCGCCGCGGACGGCCGGCAGCTTGGCCGGGTCCATCGCCGCGATGTTGGCGTGCTCGTCGAGGAGCTGCTCGAGCCGGGCGATGTCGCCGTAGGACTCGGCGCGCGCCATCGGCGGGATCAGGTGGTCCACGATCGTGGCGTGCGCGCGGCGCTTGGCCTGGGCGCCCTCGCCCGGGTCGTTGACCAGGAAGGGGTAGATCAGCGGCAGGTTGCCGATCGCGGCGTCGGTGGCGCACGCGGCGGACAGCGCGGCGTTCTTGCCGGGCAGCCACTCCATCGAGCCGTGCTTGCCGAGGTGGACCACGGCGTCGGCGCCGAAGCCGCCCGCCTCGGGCCGCGCGGCCAGCCAGCGGTAGGCCGCGAGGTAGTGGTGGGAGGGCGCCAGGTCGGGGTCGTGGTAGATCGCGACGGGGTTCTCGCCGAAGCCGCGGGGCGGCTGGATCAGCAGCACCACGTTGCCGGCGGTGATGGTGGCGAGCACGATCTCGCCGGCGTCGTTGACGAAGAGCCGGCCGGGCGCGGGGCCCCAGGCCTCGACCATCCCGGCCCGCAGGGTGGGGTCGAGGTCGGCGGTCCAGGCGTCGTACTGCTCGGGCGTGATCCGGACGTGGGCGTCGGTGAGCTGCGCGCTGGTCAGCCACTCCTCGTCCTGGCCGCCGGCCGCGATCAGCGCGTGGATCAGCGCGTCGCCGGCCTCGGTGTCGTCCTCGAGGTCGAGGCCCGGGATCGCGCCGGGGCCGCCGAGGTCGTAGCCCGCGTCGCGCATCCGGCGCAGCAGCCGGATCGTGGAGACCGGGGTGTCGAGGCCGACGGCGTTGCCGACGCGGCTGTGCTTGGTGGGGTACGCCGAGAGCATCAGCGCCACCTTGCGCTCGGTCGCGGGCACGTGCCGCAGCCGGGCGTGGGCGACCGCGATGCCGGCGACCCGGGCGGCTCGCTCGGGGTCGGCGACGTAGCGGGGCAGCCCGTCCTCGTCGATCTCCTTGAACGAGAACGGCGCGGTGATGATGCGACCGTCGAACTCGGGGATCGCGACCTGGGTGGCGGAGTCGAGCGGGCTGACGCCGTCGTCGCTGGCCTCCCACTCGGCGCGGCTGCTGGTCAGGCACAGGCCCTGCAGGATCGGGATGTCGAGCGCGGCCATCCGCTCCACGTCCCACGCCTCGTCGTCGCCGCCCGCGCTGGCGGTCGCGGGCTTGCTGCCCCCGGCCGCGAGGACGGTCACGACCAGCGCGTCGAGGGTGCCGAGCGCGGCGTACAGCTCGTCGGGGGCGGTGCGCAGCGAGGAGGAGAAGATCGGCACGCCGACGGCCTGGCCGGTCGCGTCGACCGCGTCGGCCAGGGCGTGGGCGAACGCGGTGTTGCCGGAGACCTCGTGGGCCCGGTAGTAGAGGATCCCGACCCGCGGCAGGTCGCCCGAGGTCGTGCCCGCGGCGGCCGTCGAGGTGCGCTCGGCCCAGCCCCACGGCGCCACCTCGGCGGGCGCCTCGAAGCCCTCGCCGGTGAGCAGCACGGTGTCGGAGAGGAACGCGTGCAGCTGGGCGAGGTTGGTCGGGCCGCCCTGCGCGAGGTAGCGGTGGGCCTCGGCGGCGACGCCCATCGGCACCGTGGAGAGCTCCATCAGCTCGGCGCTGGGCTGCTCCTCGCCGCCCAGCACCAGCATCGGCATGCCGGTGTCGCGGATCCGCGCGAAGCCCGAGCACAGGTCGGTCGGCGAGCCCAGGATGCGTCCGACGACGAGGTCGGCGCCCTCGATCACCGCGGCCATCGACTGGTGGCCGGGCCGCGAGGGGTTGGCGTAGACGTAGTCGGCGCCCGAGGCCCGCGCGGAGAGCAGGTCGGTGTCGGAGGTGGAGAGCAGCGCGATGCGCGGAGAGGTCACGGGTGGTCCTCCTCGGGGTTCACGCCCCGGTGGTCGGATTGTCCCGTGGCCAGTGTCTGGCTGGACCGCCCGCACCGCGGGTCGGTCTCACAGTGGCGGAACCGCCCCGGAGTCACACCGGGTTCCTGGGTCCACGAGACGCGTGGGCCCACCCTAACCGGGCTCAGCCCGTCGGGCCGAACCGCTCGACCCGGATCGCCCCGGGGGCGAGGCCGCACTCCTGCAGCAGCGTCTCGGCGTACGACGCGAACCGCGCCGAGCCGCACACGAACGCGACCTCGACGCCGGCCAGCAGCGGGGTGACCTCTGCAGGCGTGGGCGCACCGGCGCGACGGCCGTCGACCGTGGCCCGCGTCCAGGCGAGGGTGGCGCCGCCGGCGGCCAGCTCCTCGGCGTACGGCAGGTGGCCGGGGGCGCGACCGACCGCGACCACGCCCAGCAGGTCGGCGCGGCCCAGGCGGGAGGCGGCGCGCTGCATGCTGACCGCGGGCACGACGCCGGTGCCGCCGACCAGGCAGAGCGCCCTCGTGGTGGTGTCCCAGGCGAACCACCGCCCCAGCGGTCCGCGGACCTCCAGGACGTCGCCGACCTCCAGCACGTCGGCGAGGAACTCCGAGACCTCGCCGTCGGGCAGCCGCTCCACGAGCAGCTCCAGCAGCGGGTCGTCCGGGTCGGAGGCGAGCGAGTAGGACCGCTGCGCGGTGTAGCCGTCGGGCGCGCGCAGCCGCACCAGGTAGTGCTGCCCGGGCCGGTGACGCTGCCGCTCGGCGGGCTCGAGCCGCAGCCGCACCGTGTCGGCGGTCGGCCGGTCCACCTCGACCACCCGCGCCTCGGTCCAGGCGGTCGGGCGGGCGCCGACCTCGTCCATGGGGTCGATCGCGCTCATCGGCTCAGTCGCCCTGGTAGCGCTGCTCGACCCACGGGTCGCCGCGGTCGTGGTAGCCGTTGCGCTCCCAGAAGCCCTGCTGGTCGTGGTCGAGCAGCTCGATGCGCGAGACCCACTTGGCCGACTTCCAGAAGTACAGGTGCGGCACCAGCAGCCGCGCCGGTCCCCCGTGCTCGCGGGTCAGCGGCTGCCCGTCGGCCTCCCACGCCACCCACGCCTTCCCGTCGCGCAGGTCGGCGAGCGGCAGGTTGGTGGTGTAGCCGCTGCTCGAGTGCACCAGCGCGTACGCCGCCCCGGGCAGCGGACCGGCCCGGTCGAGCAGCACGTCGACGCTCACGCCCCGCCAGGTCATGTCGAACTTCGACCAGGTCGTCACGCAGTGGATGTCCCCGGCGTACGTCGACCGCGGCAGCGCCAGCAGCTCGTCCCACGACCACGTGGTGGGCCGCTCGACGAGTCCGTCGACGGCGAGCTCGAACTGCTCGGTCCGGACGGTCGGGGTCGCCTCGGCGGTCAGGGTCGGCCAGCCGCCACCGACGTCGTACTGCCCCGGCGGCAGCCGGTCGCCCTGCCGGCCGCGGCGCCTGCCGGTGAAGCCACGGGTGATCCGGCCGCTCATCGGGCGTCCGTGCGGGTGGTGCCGGTCGGTGCGCGCATGGGCCGATCCTCCCAGACTCCGCGGCCGCGCAAGGGGTGCGGTCGGCCGCCACCGGTGGGACGCTGCCGGTGTGACGACCTCGCCCGCCGCCTCGGTGACCTGGGCGCAGGCGCTCGGCTGGCGCGCCGGGCGGCAGCTGCTCGACCCGGTCGGGTCCGTGCCGGTGGCCGAGGTCGTCCGGCGCCTCGGGTCGGTGCCGGCCGCCGACGGCGCCCTGGCCGAGCTCGCGGTGAGGACCCGCAGCACCGTCTCCCGGGCCGGCGACCTGGCCGACGCGGTGGCCGACGGCCGCGTCGTCACGGCGTTCGCCTTCGGGGGTGGGGTGCACCACCTCGCGCCCGAGGAGGGCGGCGCCTACCTCGCGCTGCGCGCGGCCGGCCGGCAGTGGGAGCTGCCGAGCTGGGTGGAGCACTACGGCCTGGCACCCGAGGACTGGCCCGACTTCCGTGCGGCGGTGCGGGACGCGATCGGCGACGAGACCCTGAGCGCCGACGAGCTCGGCGCGCGGCTGACCGCCCACCGGGCGTACCGCCACCTCCGGCCCGTCTTCGACGGCGACCCCACCACGCTGCTCAAGCCGCTGACCTGGCAGGGCGACGTCTGCCTCGGGCCGCCGCGCGACCGCCGGTCGACGCTGCAGCGGCTCGACCGCAACCCCCGGTGGGCGGGCCTGCCGCCGCTGGAGGAGGCGGGGCCGTGGGCCGTCGCGGCGTACCTGCGCAGCCACGGTCCGGCCACCCGCGACCACGTCCACCACCGGCTCGGCGAGGGCCTCAGCGCGGGACGCAAGCGGCTCGACCGGTGGTTCGACGGGCTGCGCGGCGACGTGGCTGAGGTCGACGTCGAGGGCACTGCGGCGTACGTCCTCGCCGAGGACCTCGACGACCTGCTCGCCTCGCGTCCCTCGACCGCGGTCCGGTTCCTGCCCGGCCACGACGCGTGGGTGATGGGCCCGGGCACCAGGGACGTCCACGTCACGCCGCCGGACCACCGCGCCGCGGTCACGCGCAAGGCCCACCCGGTCACCCACGGCGGCGTCGTCCGCGGCACCTGGGCGCGCCGCGGCGACGACCTCCGCGTCGCGTGGCTGGACGAGCAGCCCCCGCCCGGGGCGGCGCTGGAGCAGGAGACGGCGCGGCTGGGCGCGCTGCTGGGCCGCGACCTGCGCCTCGACCTGCAGCGGCCGTCCTCCTGAAGACCTGTCCGCGGGAGACGACCCTGGCCCCGGGGGTCGGTCGGGCGTAGGTTGCTGGGGTGTCGTCGACGTCCGTGGCACAGCGGATGTTCCGCACGGTGGGTCGGAGCCCGGTCGCGGAACGGGTGGCGGACGCCCAGGAGCGGGTCTACGGCCCGGTGCTGACGTGGTCCCGTCGTACGCCGCTGCACACCGACGCCCTCGGACACCCCCTCCACCCGATGCTCACCGACGTGGTGATCGGCAGCTGGCTCAGCGCCACGGTGCTCGACCTGGTCGGCGGGCCGGGCGCACGACGCAGCGCCACCGTGCTGGTGGCGACCGGGCTCGTCGCCGGGGTGCCGACCGCGGTGGCGGGAGCGGCTGACTGGTCGGAGATGTCGGGCGCCGGGCGACGGGTCGGCGCGGTGCACGCGCTGGGCACCGATGTCGCGACGTTCCTGTTCCTCGGCTCGCTGGTCGCGCGGCTGCGGGACCGTCGTGCGGCCGGCGTGGGGCTCGCTCTGGCGGGCGACGTGGTCGTGACGGTCGCCGGCCTGCTCGGCGGCCACCTCGCGCTCAGGCGAACAGCGGCCGCAGGTGGTCGTTGAGGAACATCCCGGTCGGGTCGAGCTCGCGGCGCAGCGCGATGAACTCCTCCGCGCGGGGGTAGAGCCGGTGCAGCCGCTCGGGGGTGAGGAAGTGCAGCTTGCCCCAGTGGACCCGGGCGTCGTGCTCGGTGAGCAGCGCGTCGACCGAGCGCAGGTAGTCCCAGTAGTCGGTGCCCGGCGTGCCCGAGACCGAGATCGCGGCCGTCGCGGTGCCGAGCTGCGGGGAGAGGTACGCCTCGTCCGGCCCCACCGTGCGCACCTCGAGCGGGTAGACCGACTCGGGCAGCCGGGCCAGCATCAGCTCGCGCATCGCCCGTAGCGCGTCGGGGGCGCGGTCGAGGGGCACGAAGTACTCCAGCTCGTGGAAGTTCGCGTCGTAGACCATCGGGAAGATCCGGTAGCACCGGTCGACCCGGTGGCCCTCGGTGCCTCCTTCGAGCCCGTCCGTGTCGGGGACGTCGGGGTCGACCTCGTCGTACACCTTGACGTAGCACTGGTCGGCCATCGACCGGCCGTGGCCGTCGAGGTTGTAGAGCGCGCCCGACTCCTCGCTCGGCAGCCAGAACATCCCGAAGTGGCGGTGGGTCGAGACGAGCTCGTCCCAGTGCTCCATCACGTCCTCGAACGGCCGCAGCCCGACCTGCTGCTGCAGCCGGTAGGCGTCGGCGACGTCGAGCTCGAGCTCGGTCACGACCCCGAGCATCCCGACCGAGACCTGGGCCGCGCGGAGCAGCTCGGGCTGGTCCTCGCCGATGTCGCGGACCTCGCCGGTCGCGGTGACGACCCGCATCCGGCGTACGACGCCCGAGAGGCTGGTGTAGCGCGAACCCGACCCGTGGGTGCCGGTCGCCACCGCCCCGGCGATGTGCTGGGTGTCGATGTCGCCCTGGTTGCGCAGCGCCAGTCCGGCGTCCCACAGCGGCTCGTAGAAGTCGTGGATCCGCGTCCCGGCCAGCGCGGTGGCGCGACGTCGCGCCGGGTCGGTGGCCACCACGCCCCGCAGCGCGGACAGGTCGAGCCGCAGCCCGGTGGTCTCGACGACGGGCGTGAAGGAGTGTCCCGCACCGGCGACGCGCACGCCGAGCCCGCGCTCGGCCGCCTGCCGCACCAGCGCCACGACCTCCGCCTCGTCGCGCGGCGCCGCGGTGTGCGCCGGGGTGAACGACTGGTTGCCCACCCAGTTGGTCCACGTCGATCCCGGCAGGTCGCTCAGCTTCGTCGCCACGGGACACAGCCTCGCGGCGCGCGACGGGCCCGTCAACGCCGACGGGACCGCGTCGCCGGCCGGTCCCTCACCCCAGCCGGGCGTCCGTGGCGGCGTCGGGGCCGTCGAAGTACCGCTCCAGCACCCGCCCGAACAGCGGCTCCTCGGGGTCGGCGCGGGCGAACAGCGTCATCGACGAGCGCAGCTTGACCGCGTCGATCCCGCCCAGCACCCCGGTGGCCGTGGCGTCGGCCGGGAGGTCGAGCAGCGCCTCGCAGCACTCCCGCAGCCGTGGGCCGAGCACCGGGTGGGCGAGGTAGTCACGCGCCTCGTCGAGGCCCGCGACGGCGTACCGCTGGGCCGTGGGGCTGTGGCCCAGACCCGCCACCTGCGGCAGCACGAACCACATCCAGTGGCTGGTCTTCCGCCCGGCACGCAGCTCGGCCAGGGCCCGGTCGTAGGTGCCGCCGTCGTCCTGGGCGTGGACGAAGCGCTCGAGGTCGCTCACGAGCCCGCCGGCGCGAGCGCCTCGGCCAGGGTCGCGCCGTCGGCCATCAGCTCGCCACCGCGCTCGTAGTCCTCGTCGCGCTCGTGCGTCAGCACGCCGACCAGCAGGCCGGCCGCGTCGGCGTACCAGACCGTGAACGCGCCCTCGCCGTGGTCGACGGTCTCGGCGTGGTCGTAGCCGTCGCCCCAGGCGGAGTACTTCAGGGTGTGCTCGCCGATCTCGCTCCAGAAGCCGGGGACGTCCGACCACTCCTCGGGAGACCCGCCCGACCCGTCCGCGGAGCCGTACGCCGCGGCGTTGCGACCGGCGGTCGCGCCCATCGTCTCCGCGTCGTACCAGTGCTCGACCGACAGCGGCCGACCCGCGACCGGGTGGTGCGCCTGGGCGACGTCGCCCGCGGCCCAGACCCGATCGTCGGAGGTCTGCATCGACGCCGCGACCCGCACCCGGGCGTCCTCCAGCTCGAGCGCGGCGTCCAGGAAGCCGGTCGAGGGCGCGACGCCGACGGCCGCCAGCACGAGGTCGGCCTCGACCTGCGAGTCGTCGTCGAGCCGCACCGCGGCCGGCGCGGTGACCGAGGCGACCTTGCGGCCGGTGCGCAGCTCGACCCCGGCCTCGCGCAGCCACGCCGCGATCCGCTCCCCCGCCCAGTCACCGAGCCGCGCGGCCTGGGGCGCCGGCTCCGGGGTCACCAGGGTGGTGCGTACGCCGCGCCCGGCCAGCGACGCCGCGGCCTCGCAGCCGATGAAGCCCGAGCCGACCACCACGGCCGACGTGGCCGAGCCGACGGCCTCCACGAGGCGACGGCTGTGCTCGAGCGTGCGCAGCGAGAACACCCGAGCGTCCGCCCCGACGCCGTCGAGCTCGACCGGGGAGGCACCGGTGGCGACGACGAGCCGGTCGTAGGCCAGCTCGGTGCCGTCCTCGGTGCGCACCCGTCGGCTGCCGGTGTCGATCGACGCGACCCGGGTGTCGAGCCGCAGGTCGACCTGCTCGAAGGCGGCGACGTCGTCCTCGTCCTCCAGCACCGGGGTCGCCTCGGGCGGCTCCTCGCCGGCCAGCACGGACTTCGACAGCGGCGGCCGCTGGTAGGGCTCGTCGCGGTCGGCGGAGACCAGCACGACCGGCCCGGCGCCACCGGCCCGGACGTAGGCGGTGGCGGCCTGCACGCCGGCGGGTCCGCTGCCGAGGACGAGGAGACCGAGGGAGCCGGGAGCGGGGGACGAGGGGGTGGAGGTCATGACCCCCACGTACCCCCTTCGCGTCGCTCGCCCCGCGGCGCGGGACCCGGGTCAGCCGAAGGTGAGGATCGCGCCGACGACGCCGGGCAGCAGTCCGAGCGCGAGCCACGGGGACACGGGCGACCGGCGGTGGATGAGCATCCCGCAGGCCACGGCCAGGACCCCGATCAGCGAGGCGATGACGTTGGCGCCGATGCGCGCGTCGAGCCGGTCGGCGTCGGAGAAGTAGGCGATGAACACCGCACCCACGGACAGGTGCAGGATCGTGGAGACGGCCAGGATCGAGATGACCCAGGTCTGCACCCGCGTCAGCGACTCGATCGACCCCTGCGACCGGGTGTGGCTGGCGTGCAGGTCGGCAGGGTCGAGCAGGTGGCGCGAACGCCTGGGGGCGACGGGACGGTTCGGGTCGCTCATCACGTGACACTCACACCCCGATCGTCCCACGCCAGCCAGCGTGACCCCACCGCTGCCAGCGCGACCAGCACCGGCCACAGCGCGAGCCGCTCGAGCACCCCGGCCGCGGGAGCGCCGAGCACGAACCCCACCGCGGCGACGGCCGTGACCACGCCCGTGGCCAGCAGCGCGGCCGCGAGCCGCGGGTGCTCGGCCCGGAGCCGCACGCCCAGCAGCAGGAGCGCCGCCGGCTGGCAGACGAACAGCGGGGCCGCGGCGAGGAAGTGGATCGCGGAGGACTGGTCGACCGGCGCCAGGCCGGTGGCCACCGAGCTGACCCCGGCCACCGCCAGCAGCACCGTCACGACACTGCCGAGCCGCGGGGCGAGCAGCAGCGCCCCCAGCGCGAGCAGCAGCCCGGTGCCGACGAAGGTGGCGTTCATCAGGTCGTGCCACGGCGAGCAGAACCGCGGGTCGCAGGTCAGCGCCCCCAGGTCGCTCACGGTGTCCCGGTCCAGCCGGTACTCGCCCGTCGTGGCGGCGGCCACGACCAGCTCCAGCACGACGTACGCCGGACGCAGCAGCCACAGCACCGCACCCCACACCAGCCGTCGCTCCACACCGTCGAGCATCCCGCACGCCCGGTGGCCGGGAGCGGGACGGTCAGGCCCGGACGGTGGCCGGGTCCGAGGTGGTCCGCGGCGCCACGGCGTACGGACCTCGGCGGGCCCAGGCCACGAAGGCGCTCAGCACGCCCAGCACCAGCGGGAACAGCGCCGTCGCTCCCCCGCCGACGCTCAGGTTCGCCACGACCGCGCACAGCATCGTGAACGTGAGGCCCGCGGCGGCGACCGGCGTCAGCCACGGCCGGATCCGCGTCGCGGCCGGCACGACCAGCCCGATCGCACCCAGCACCTCCGCCACCCCGGCGATCCGGAACAGCAGCACCGGGATGCCGTCCGCGGCGGCCTCCAGGTCCGCCCCCGACGACACCAGCTTGCCCAGGCCGACCATCACGAACGCCGCCGCCAGCAGCGCCGACACCACCCACACGACCGTCTTCATCGCAAGCACTCCTCGTCTCGTCGTCAGGGGTGCAGACACCGGCCGGGGTGCGGACTCATCGGCGGTCGCCCGTCCGGGACGACTGCGAGGCCCGAGGCAGACTGCAGCCATGTCCGACGACGGCTGGCCGCCCGGCTTCTTCGACCGTCAGGAGCCGGGTGACGACGCCGGGTTCTACGCGTTCCCCCGGTTCGTCACCCACATCGACGACGGCGCGGTCGCAGCGGTCCGCGACCTGTACGACGAGCTCGGGGTGCCGGACGGCAGGGTGCTCGACCTGATGTCGTCCTGGGTCTCGCACCTGTCCCGGAGGCCGAGCGAGGGGCTCACCGCGCTGGGCATGAACGCCGCCGAGCTCGCGGCGAACCCGTTGGCCGACGAGGTCGTCGTCCAGGACCTCAACGTCGACCCCCGGCTGCCCTTCGACGACGCGTCGTACGACGCGGTGGTCTGCTGCGTCTCGATCGACTACCTCGTCCACCCGGTCGAGGTGCTGCGCGAGACGGCGCGGGTGCTGCGTCCCGGTGGCACGGTCGTGCTCACCTTCAGCAACCGGTGCTTCCCGACCAAGGCGGTCCGCGGGTGGCTGGCGACCGACGAGGACGGCCGGGTGGCGATCGTCCGGGCCTACCTGGAGCGAGCGGGCTTCGAGGAGGTGACGACCGCGCTGCGGACCGGTCGCCGGTGGGGCCGTGACCCGCTGTACGCCGCCTGGGCCCGCTCGGCCTGACGCCGTGCCCGCCTGCTCAGGTCGCGAGACGCGGACCGGGCGAGCGTTCGGTCCGCGCGAGATCGGGCACAGGGGACCTCACACCCGCTACGAGAGGAACCACCATGGGACTCGCTGACAAGGCACAGAACACCGCGGAAGACCTCAAGGGCAAGGGCAAGGAGGCGACGGGCGACGCCACGGGCGACGACTCGCTGAAGGCCGAGGGCAAGACCGACCAGACGAAGTCGTCGGTCAAGCAGGCCGGCGAGAACGTCAAGGACGCCTTCAAGAGCTGACGACCCCGCCTCGAAGCCCCGTCCCCGGTACGCCGGGGGCGGGGCTCCTGCGTGTCCGGCCCCGTCGCCCCCCGCCCGGGCCCGGGACGTCATCAGGACCGTGGCCCGGGGACCACGACCTCGATGACGTCCGGGGACGACCAGGTCAGAGCTGCGACTGGATCCCGGCGAGCAGCTGGCGGGCGGCGACGATCCGCTGCACCTGGTTGGTGCCCTCGTAGATCTGGGTGATCTTGGCGTCGCGCATCATCCGCTCGACCGGGTAGTCGCGGGTGAAGCCGTAGCCGCCGAGCACCTGCACCGCGTCGGTGGTGACCTGCATCGCGGTGTCGGAGGCGAAGGTCTTGGAGGCCGCGCCGAAGAAGGTGAGGTCCGCGTCCCCGCGCTCGGAGCGGCCGGCCGCGGCGTAGGTGATCTGGCGGGCCGCCTCGACCCTGATGCCCATGTCGGCGAGCAGGAACTGCATCCCCTGGAAGTCCGCGATCGGCTTGCCGAACTGCTGGCGCTCCTGGGCGTACGCCAGGGCGTAGTCGAGCGCTCCCTGGGCGATGCCGACGGCCTGCGCGGCGATCGTGATCCGGGTGTGGTCGAGGGTCTTCATCGCGGTGACGAAGCCGCTGCCGACCTCGCCGATGATGCGGTCGGCGGGGATGTGCACGTCGTCGAGGTAGACCTCGCGCGTCGGGGACCCCTTGATGCCGAGCTTCTTCTCGGGGGCGCCGAAGGACACGCCCTCGTCGGACTTCTCGACCACGAACGCCGAGATCCCGCCGCGGGTGCGCTTCTCGGGGTCGGTGACGGCCATGACGGTGTAGTACTCCGACTCGCCGGCGTTGGTGATCCAGCGCTTGGTGCCGTTGAGCACCCAGCCGTCGCCGTCGGGCTTGGCGGTGGTCTTCATGCCACCCGCGTCGGAGCCGGCGTCGGGCTCGGAGAGGCAGTAGGAGAACCCGCCCTCCCCCGCGGCGAGCTTGGAGAGGTAGTGCTTCTTGAGCTCCTCGGACCCGCTGATCTGCACCGGCAGCGAACCCAGCTTGTTGACCGCCGGGATCAGCGAGGAGCTCGCGCAGGCGCGGGCCACCTCCTCGATCACGATCACGGTGGCGAGCGCGTCGGCGCCGGCACCGCCGTACTCCTCGGGCACGTGCGGGGCGTGGAAGTCCGAGGCCAGCAGCGCCGCAGCGGCCTCGTGGGGGTAGCGGGCCTCCTCGTCGACCGCAGCGGCGAACGGCGCGATCTTGGCGTCCGCGACGGCACGGACCGCCTCGCGGATCGCCTGGTGCTCCTCGGAGAGCGCGTACATCGGGTAGCCGGCGTCAGAGGTCATGGCCCCGATGTTAGCGATCGTTAGCGCAGCCCCCCGCGCCGGTCAGGCCAGCCCCAGCGGCCCGAGGTCGTCGGTCGCGTCCGGCACGGCCAGCCAGGTCGCGCCCGCGGCAGCGGCGTCGTACGACGCCCGCACGACCAGCGCCAGCCGGGCCTGCTCGACCGCGCCGCCCAGCACCACGTCGCCCCGGTAGACCCCCGTGTCGCCGACCAGCTCCACGAGCGAGGCCGCGGTCGCCGTACGCCGCTCGAACAGGACGTGCACGAGGTGGCCCGGCGCCTCGGCGAGCTCGGGCAGCCGCGCCAGCAGCGGGTCGTCGACCTGCTCGGCCAGCAGCCGCGCGACCTGGCGCGCCACCCCCCAGCCCACCTGCTCGACGTGCGGCCCGCCGGGCGCCGGCGTGACCTGGCCGGCCCGGATCCGCCCCGGGGTGGACGCAACGTCACCGGTCGCCATGACCGCGAGCCTAGGCTCGGGGCATGGCAACGACGTGGCAGGACCCGGAGGCCGTCGACCTGATGCTCGACGAGTGCGAGACCTGGGCGGTGGTGGGGCTCTCCGGCGACACCAGCCGGACGGCGTACTCCATCGCCTCGCTGCTCCAGCAGCACGGCAAGCGCATCGTGCCCGTCCACCCGGACGCGCCGACGGTGCTGGGCGAGCAGGGGTACGCCCGCCTCGCCGACATCCCGTTCCCGGTCGACGTGGTCGACGTCTTCCGCCGCTCCGAGGCCGCGGGCCAGTTCGCCGACGAGGCGGTGCAGGTCGGCGCCCGCGGCGTCTGGTTCCAGCTCGGGGTGGTCGACGAGGCCGCCTTCGGTCGTACGACGGCCGCCGGGCTCGCCATGGTCATGGACACCTGCCCCGCCATCGAGTGGCGCAAGCGCTGAGGGCTGGCCTCACACCCGCGACCGCTCGCGCTCGCCCTAGCCTGGGCGCATGGACGGCGGAGGTGACGTGGGAGCGGGGCTGCACCTGCGCCCCGGGCCGGGGCTCCCGTCGGGGCTGACCGTGCCCGAGGGCGACCTCGTGGAACGGTTCAGCCGCTCGTCCGGACCGGGCGGGCAGTCGGTCAACACCACCGACAGCCGGGTCGAGGTCGTGCTCGACCTGACCACCACGGGCGCGCTGACCGACGCCCAGCGCGAGCGTGCCGTGCGCGCCCTGGGGCCCCGCCTGTCGGTCACCTCCTCGGAGCAGCGCTCCCAGCACCGCAACCGGACGGCGGCCCGGCAGCGCCTGGCCGACCGGCTCCGCGAGGCGCTCGCGCCGCCGCCGCTCCCCCGGGTGCCGACCAAGCCGACCCGCGGCTCGCAGCGTCGTCGGGCCGAGGGCAAGAAGCGCCGCTCCCAGGTCAAGCAGCTGCGCGGCCGCGTCCGCGACTGACCGGGCACGGTGGCGCGAGGGCGGACGGCCGAGCCCTAGAAGCCGGTGCGGCGCGATCCCGAGGCCGCGTCGCGCACGACCTGGCCCTTGGCGTGCGCGGCGTCGCGCAGGCTCGCCTGGAACTCGACCATCCGCCGCTGCAGGTCGGGGTCGGAGGCGGCCAGGATGCGCACCGCCAGCAGCCCGGCGTTGCGGGCGTTGCCGACCGCGACGGTGGCGACCGGCACGCCCGCGGGCATCTGCACGATCGAGAGCAGCGAGTCCATCCCGTCGAGGTACTTCAGGGCGACCGGCACGCCGATCACCGGCAACGGGGTGACCGCGGCGAGCATCCCGGGCAGGTGGGCCGCGCCGCCGGCGCCGGCGACGAGCACCTGGAGGCCGCGTCCGGCGGCCTCGCGGCCGTAGCCGAGCATCTCGTCGGGCATCCGGTGCGCCGAGACCACGTCGGCCTCGAAGGCGACGCCGAACTCCGCGCACGCCTCGCCCGCCGCCTGCATGGTCGGCCAGTCGGAGTCCGACCCCATCACGATCCCGACGCGCGCGCTCTGGCTCATTCGCTCTCCTCACCGAGGTCGCCGGCGAACCACGCCGCCGCGTGCCGGGCCCGCTCGAGGCAGTCCTCGAGGTCGTCGCCGTAGGCGTTGACGTGACCGACCTTGCGGCCCGGTCGCAGCTCCTTGCCGTACAGGTGGACCCGCAGCCGCGGGTCGCGGGCCATCGCGTGCGGGTAGCCGTCGTAGAGCCGGCCGGTCTCGCGGGCGCCGCCGAGGATGTTGACCATCACCGTCCAGCGCTCGCGGGCGTCGGGTGCGCCCAGCGGCAGGTCGAGGACGGCGCGCAGGTGGTTCTCGAACTGGCTGGTGACCGAGCCGTCCTGGGTCCAGTGACCGGTGTTGTGCGGTCGCATCGCGAGCTCGTTGACCAGGATCCGGCCGTCGTGGGTCTCGAAGAGCTCCACGGCCAGCACCCCGGTCACGCCGAGCTCGCCGGCGATCCGCATCGCCGCCCGCTGCGCCTCGACGGCCAGCTCGGGGTCGAGGTCGGGCGCCGGGGCGATCACCTCGTGGCAGATGCCCCTCCGCTGGGTCGAGGCCACGACCGGCCACACCGCCAGCTGGCCCGAGGGCGAGCGCGCCACCAGCGCCGACAGCTCGCGACGGAAGTCGACGCGCTCCTCGGCCAGGATGGTGCGGCCCTGCTCGGCCGCGGTCGCGAACACCGCCTCGCACTCCTCGGGGGTGCTCACGAACCACACCCCCTTGCCGTCGTATCCGCCGCGGGTCGTCTTCAGCACGCAGGGCAGCCCGAACGACTCGGCCTCGGCGACCGAGGCCACCACCGCGTTGCGGGGGCACGGCACGTCGAGCTCGGCGAGCCGGGCCCGCATCACCGCCTTGTCCTGGGCGTGCACGAGCGCGTCCGGACCGGGGTGGACGGGCAGCACCTGCTCGAGGGCGTGGAGGTGGTCGGTCGGCACGTGCTCGTGGTCGAAGGTGACCGCCGCGCAGCCCTCGGTGACGCGGCGCAGCGTGTCGAGGTCGGTGTAGTCGCCGACGAGGTGGTCCGGCACGACCTGGGCGGCGCTGACGCCCTCGGCCTCGGCGAGCAGCCGGAGCGGGATGCCGAGCGCGGCCGCCGGCTCGGCCATCATGCGGGCGAGCTGGCCGCCCCCGATCACGGCGACGGTCGGAGCGAGGGTTGCCACGCGCCGACCCTACCGATCCGGGGCCGCGGGGGTCGCCCGGGCATAGGGTCGGCCCATGAGCAGCGGCGGCAGCGAGAGCGCGCGCACGACGTACGTCCTGGTCGACGGCGAGAACATCGACGCCACCCTCGGCGCCTCGGTCTTCGGCCGCCGGCCCAACCCCGAGGAGCGGCCCCGCTGGGAGCGCCTGCTGACGTACGCCGAGGCGCAGTGGGGCCAGCCGGTCTCCGGACTGTTCTTCCTCGCGGTCAAGGACGAGCTGCCGATGAGCTTCGTGCAGGCCCTGATCAGCATCGGCTACCGCCCGGTGCCGCTGCGCGGCGGCGCGGCCGAGAAGGTCGTCGACATCGCCATCCAGCGCACCCTCGAGGCGCTGCGCGAGCGCGAGGACGACGTCGTCCTGGTCAGCAACGACGGCGACTTCATCCCGCAGATGGAGGACCTGGTCGGCACCCGCCGGGTCGGGCAGATGGCCTTCCAGGAGTTCCGCAACGCCGGGTTCCGGGCGCTGGAGACCCGCGGCCTGGAGTTCTTCGACCTGGAGTACGACGTCAACGCGTTCAAGACGCGGCTGCCCCGGATCCGCGTCCTGGCCATCGAGGAGTTCGACCCGGCCGACTTCCTGTGAGCTGCCGCGAGCGGGCCGTCAGGACTGGGTGCGGCGCACGGCGACGGGCTGCAGGTCGCCGAAGCCCCGCACCGGCCGCGCCGGGAGGGTGCGCGTCTCGTAGCGGTCGCGCGGCAGCGCCTGGGCGGTGTGCACGTCGGTGATCACCCGGTTGCGGCGCGCCACCCCGGTCAGCCGCGCCGCGAGGTTGACCGCGGGCCCGTAGACGTCGCCCATCCGCATCACGACCGAGCCGGTCACCAGCCCGACCCGTACGTCGGGCAGCCGCTTGTCGCCGCCGATGACCTTGACGATGTCCCAGGCGATCTCGACGGCGTCCGAGGGCGTCGGGGCCAGGAACAGCACCGAGTCGCCGAGCGTCTTGACCACCCGGCCGCGCCAGCGCGAGACCACGTCGTGGCTGCGGCCCTCGAAGACCTCGACCAGGTCGCCGATCTCGTCGTCGCGCAGCCGGTTGGTGAGCGCGCTGAAGCTGACCAGGTCGGCGAACCCGACGGTGGCCTCGGCGACCTGCTCGTCCGCGGCGTCCACGGACTCCACCCGGGAGACCGCCGCGACGAGGTGGCGTCGCCACACGTAGGTCAGCAGCGCCTCGAACTCGGGGCCGATGCGACGGATCAGCCGCAGCGCCTCCTCGGCGCGGGCCTGCTCGCCCCGGTCGCGCTCCAGCGCGGCCGACAGCGTGGCGACCTCCCACTCGGCGAGCCGGTCCATCGTCTGCCCGAGCGCGCGGGTCATCCGCAGCACCGCGTCGAAGTCGAGGCTGTCCTCCTGCATGATCGTGGCGACCCGGTGCAGGGCGGCCTCGTCGGCGGCGCCGAACGCCGCGTTGCCGCCGGCCTCGGGGAAGCCCAGCGCCCGCCACAGCCGCTGCGTCTGGTCGCGGGTCAGGCCGGCTCGGGCGGAGATCTCCTCGCCGGTCAGTCCGGGCACGGCGCCGAGGATGGCCCGCTCGAGGTCCTCAGGCGTCGTCATGCGACCGCGAGGAGCGGTGGAGCCGGCGGCTGACGATCAGCTGGGTCTCCTCGACCCGGGGGATGTCGGGCAGCCGGATCCCCATCTCGCCGGCGTCGGAGACGACGAGCGTGCCGCAGCCCAGGACCCGGTCGAGCAGGCCCTTCTCGTAGGTGATGTCGCTGATCCGGTCGAGCTGGATGTCGTGGCCGGTGCGGGTCAGCAGCCCGGTGCGGGTGATCAGCCGCCGGTCGGTGACGACGTAGGTCGTGCTCAGCCACCTCAGGAACGGCAGCACGCTCACCCGCAGCACCACGAGCAGCGCGAGCACCCCGACCACGAGCCGCCAGGTGCCGGCCCGCTCCCCGTCCGGCAGCGTGCTCAGGAAGCCCGCGAGCCCGGCGACCACGACCAGCAGCAGCGCCGGCAGGAACAGCGCCTTGGGGTGGGTGCGCGTGCCGACGAGGACCCGCTCGCCGTCGTCGAGCAGCTTGGAGGAGATCACCACAGCGCGATCATGCCACCGGTGCGCCGGGGTGCGGGCCGCGCCGAGGCGGTGCGGTCACGACGCGCCGGCCGGGCGGACGTGGACCACGTCGCCCGCGCCCAGGTGCTGCTCGCCGGCGCCGGTGCGCACCACCAGCTGGCCCTCCGCGTCGACGTCGACCGCCTCGCCGAGCACCTCGCCCCCGGGCACCGTGACGCGCACCTGCCGCCCCAGCGTGGTGCACCGGGCGACGTACGCCGGTCGCAGGTCCTCCCCCTCGGCCCACCGCCCCAGCTGAGCGTCGAGCTCCTCGACCAGGGCGCCGAGCAGCGCCGCCCGGTCCACCTCGCCCGTGGCGCCCGCCGCTCCCGCGAGGGCCAGCGACGTGGCCTCGGGCACGGGCAGCTCGTCCTGGGTCTGGGTGCAGTTCAGGCCGATGCCGATCACCGCGGCGGGGGTGCCGTCGCGCTCGACCCGCTCCAGCAGGATGCCGCCGAGCTTGCGGCCGTCCTCGGCGAGCACGTCGTTGGGCCACTTCAGCGCGACCTCGACGCCGGCCGAGCGGCGTACGGCAGCAGCGGCCGCGAGGCCCGTCGCCAGCGGCAGCCAGCCCCACCGCTCCGGGCGTACGCCGGCCGGCGGGACCAGCAGGAACGAGACCGTCAGCGAGCTGCGGGCCGGGCTGACCCACTCCCGCCCGAGCCGGCCGCGACCGGCGCTCTGGTGCTCCGCGACCAGCACCAGGCCGTCGTCCTCGCCCGCGGCGTACCGGGAGGCGACGTCGGCGTTGGTCGAGCCGGAGCCCTCCACCACCTCCACGCGCCAGCGGCCGGTGCTGCCCACGGCGGTGGCGTCGAGCGGTGGGCGGCGTGGCTGCTCGGCGTTCATGCCGTCTACATTGGCGCACGAACGCGGGGCGTGCCAGCGTGCCGCCGCGACGACGACGAGGAGCCCCACGTTGAGCGCACCACCCGGTGAAGGCACCGACGTCCCCCCGGCGGGGTCGGACATCGACATCCACACCACCCAGGGCAAGCTCGCCGACCTCGAGCGACGCGTCGACGAGGCCGTCCACGCCGGGTCGGCCAAGGCGGTGGAGAAGCAGCACGCCAAGGGCAAGATGACCGCCCGCGAGCGGATCGAGCACCTCTTCGACGAGGGCTCCTTCGTCGAGCTCGACGAGCTGGCGCGGCACCGCTCGGTGGCGTTCGGGCTGGAGAAGAACCGGCCCTACGGCGACGGCGTCATCACCGGCTACGGCACCGTCGACGGCCGCCAGGTGTGCGTGTTCTCCCAGGACTTCACCGTCTTCGGCGGCTCGCTGGGCGAGGTGTACGGCGAGAAGATCACCAAGGTGATGGACCTGGCCATGAAGACCGGCTGCCCCATCATCGGCATCAACGAGGGCGCCGGCGCGCGCATCCAGGAGGGCGTCGTCTCCCTGGGCCTGTACGGCGAGATCTTCCGCCGCAACGTGCACGCCTCCGGCGTCATCCCCCAGATCAGCCTGATCATGGGCTCCTGCGCCGGCGGCCACGTCTACTCCCCGGCCGTCACCGACTTCACGGTGATGGTCGACGGCACCTCCAACATGTTCATCACCGGCCCCGACGTGATCAAGACCGTCACCGGCGAGGACGTCACCATGGAGGACCTCGGTGGCGCCCGGGCCCACAACACCAAGTCGGGCAACGCCCACTACATGGGCACCGACGAGCAGGACGCGCTGGAGTACACCAAGGCGCTGCTCTCCTACCTGCCCCAGAACAACATGGACGAGCCCCCGGCGTACGACGACCCGGCCTCGCTCGAGGTCTCCGAGGAGGACCGCGAGCTCGACACCGTGATCCCCGACGGCGCCAACCAGCCCTACGACATGAAGACCGTCATCGCCGGCGTCCTCGACGACGGCGAGTTCCTCGAGGTGATGGAGCTCTTCGCGCCCAACATCGTGATCGGCTACGGCCGGGTGGAGGGCAAGTCGGTCGGGGTCGTGGCCAACCAGCCGATGCAGTTCGCCGGCACCCTCGACATCGACGCCTCCGAGAAGGCCGCCCGGTTCGTGCGCACCTGCGACGCGTTCAACATCCCGGTGCTCACCTTCGTCGACGTGCCCGGCTTCCTGCCCGGCACCGACCAGGAGTGGAACGGCATCATCCGGCGCGGCGCCAAGCTGATCTACGCCTACGCCGAGGCCACCGTCCCGCTGGTCACGATCATCACCCGCAAGGCCTACGGCGGGGCGTACGACGTGATGGGCTCCAAGCACCTCGGCGCCGACATCAACCTCGCCTGGCCGACCGCCCAGATCGCGGTGATGGGTGCCCAGGGCGCGGCCAACATCGTCTACCGCAAGGAGCTCAAGGCCCTCGCCGACGACGGCGGCGACGTCGAGCAGCGCCGCGCCGAGCTGATCGCGGACTACGAGGACACCCTGGCCAACCCCTACGTCGCCGCCGAGCGCGGCTACGTCGACGCGGTGATCACGCCTCACGAGACCCGCATCGAGGTCGTCCGCGCGCTGCGGCTGCTGGCCACCAAGCGCGCCACGCTGCCGCCCAAGAAGCACGGGAACATCCCGCTGTGAGCGGGTCGTCCTCGGAGCCGGACGTCTCGTCGGTCGAGCCCGGGTCGTCGGTCGACGCCGGCTCGTCGGTCGACGCCGGTTCGTCGGTCGACGCCGGATCGTCGGTCGAGCCTGTCGAGACCCCGCTCCTGCGCGTCGTCGTGGGCGACCCGACGCCCGAGGAGCTGGCCGCGCTGGTCGCGGTCATCGCCGCCTCCGCCTCGGCCGGCACCCCGGACGTCCCCGCGCCCCGCTCGGAGTGGTCGGCCCGTCACCGCCTGGTGCGCGGCCCGCACCGCCACGGACCCGGCGCCTGGCGCGCCAGCGCCCGCTGACGTGGCCCGCGTGCCCAAGCTCGTCCTCGCCTCCGCCTCCCCGGCGCGGCTGAAGACGCTGCGCGACGCCGGCCTGTCGCCCGAGGTGGTCGTCAGCGGCGTCGACGAGGAGGCGGTCCCCAAGACCGGCCCCGCCGACTACACGATGCGCCTCGCCCAGCTCAAGGCCGTCGCCGTGGCGTCGGCCGAGAAGCGTGCCCTCGTCATCGGCTGCGACTCCGTGCTGTCCTTCGACGGCGAGATCCTCGGCAAGCCCGGCACCGAGGCCGAGGCGACCCGCCGCTGGCAGCAGATGCGCGGCCGCTCCGGCGTGCTCCACACCGGCCACTGCGTCATCGACACCCACCGCGAGGTCTGGTTGGCCCGGTCGGCGGCCACCCAGGTGCGGTTCGCCAACGTCAGCGACGAGGAGATCGCGGCGTACGTCGCCACCGGTGAACCCCTCGCCGTGGCCGGCGCCTTCACCCTCGACGGCCTCGGCGGCGCCTTCGTCGCCGGCGTCACCGGCGACCCCCACAACGTCGTCGGCATCAGCCTCCCCCTGCTCCGCCTCATGTTCGACGAGCTCGGCTTCACCTGGACCGACTTCTGGTCCTCCCCCTCCGGGTAGGACGTGCGGGGGCAGTTTCACCGGTTAGCCGGTGAAACCGGCCGCAACACTGGGACGAACCGGACACCGACGGGCAGTTTCACCGGCTAGCCGGTGAAACTGCCTCCCGCATACACACCCAGGCGTACGCCGCCTACTCGACCGGGAGGCCCAACCCCCGGGCGATGAGCATCCGCTGCACCTCGGAGGTGCCCTCGCCGATCTCGAGGACCTTGGCGTCCCGGTAGAAGCGGGCGACGGGGTACTCCTCCATGAAGCCGTAGCCGCCGAAGACCTGGGTGGCGATGCGGGTGGCGGTGACGGCCGACTCCGTGGAGTAGAGCTTGGCGACGGCGGCGGCCTGCTTGAAGTCCTTCATCGGGGCGCCGGCGTCCTTGAGGGCGGCGGCGCGGTAGGTCAGGCCGCGGGCGGCGTGCAGCATCACCTCGAGGTCGGCGATCTGGAAGGCCACACCCTGCTTGCGGCCGATCGGGCCGCCGAAGGTCTGCCGCTCGCCGGCGTAGGCCAGCGCCATGTCGAGGCAGGCCTGGATGCAGCCGACCGACAGCGCCGAGATGGCGACGCGGCCGTCGTCGAGGGTGCGCAGGAACTGCGCGTAGCCCCGGCCACGCTCGCCGAGCAGGTGGTCCTCGGGCACGCGGGCGTCCGCGAAGGACAGCGGGTGCGTGTCCGAGGCGTGCCAGCCGAGCTTGTCGTAGGCCTTCTCGGCAGTGAAGCCGGGCGTGCCGCTGGGCAGCATGATCGCGGAGATCTCGGGGCGGCCGTCGGGCCGCTCGCCGGTGCGGGCGGTGACGGTGACCAGGGAGGTGATCGAGGAGCCCGAGTTGGTGATGAACTGCTTGGCGCCGTTGACGACCCACTCGCCGCCGTCGAGCTCGGCCTTGGTGCGGGTGGCGCCCGCGTCGGAGCCCGCCCCGGGCTCGGTCAGGCCGAACCCGGCGAGCGCGGTGCCGGCGACGAGGTCGGGCAGCCAGCGCTCCTTCTGGGCCTGGGTGCCGTACTCCAGGACCGGGTTGACGCCCAGCCCCACACCCGCCTGGAGCGTGATGCCCAGCGACTGGTCGACCCGTCCGATCTCCTCGATCGCCACGCACAGCGAGGTGAAGTCGCCGTCCTCGCCGGCCCCGCCGAACTCCTCCGGGGCGGTCAGGCCGAACAGCCCGAGCTGGCCCATCGAGGCCACCACGTCGACCGGGAAGTGGTGGTCGCGGTCCCACTGGGCGGCGTGGGGCGCGATCTCCTTCTCGGCGAAGTCACGTACGACGCGACGGAACGACTCGTGGTCCTCGGAGAGCTCGAAGGTCATGCGAGGCATGCTAGCCCCGCGACGTTAACGATCGCTAACCGTCAGCCGAGGCGTCGGCGGCCCGGCGTACGGCGCGGGTAAGCCGCACCAGCGAGGCCTGCAGCGCCCGGAACTCCTGGTCGTCGAGACCCACGGCCTCGCCGACCCGGCACTGCACGTCGTCGAAGCGCAGTCGCAGCCGGCGACCGTCCGGGGTCAGCGCGACCTCGACCTGGCGCTCGTCGACGGTGCTCCGGCGCCGGGTCAGCAGCCCGGCCTGCTCCATGCGGCGCAGCAGCGGCGTCAGGGTGCCGTGGTCGAGCTCGAGGTCGTGGCCGATCTGCTTGACGGGGACCGCGCCCTCGGCGGGCAGCGCCACCAGCACGAGGTACTGCGGGTAGGTCAGGCCGAGCTCGTCGAGCAGCGGTCGGTAGAAGGCCGTGACGGCGCGCGACGCGGCGTACAGGTCGAAGCAGAGGAGCTCGTCGAGGCCGCGCACCGGGGCCAGTTCCTTCGTCGCGGCCATCGGACCTCTCCTCGTCGTCAGAAGTTTTCCCGTGAACTACTTGTGTCGGCGATCTTACCGTGCCTACGATCATCTTGTGCGCAAGACAATGTGCGCAGATGACGTGCTCACCTACTGAAGGAGATCGCAATGCCTACTCGTACCGCCCGCACCGCCTGGAACGGCTCGCTGCAGGAGGGCTCCGGCCAGGTCGAGCTCAGCAGCTCCAAGGTCGGCACCTACGACGTCTCCTTCCCCAAGCGCGCGGCCGACGACGCCGGGGGCACCACCAGCCCCGAGGAGCTGATCGCCGCCGCCCACTCGTCCTGCTACGCCATGCAGCTCTCCGCCCTGATCGCCGAGGCCGGTGGCACGCCGCAGTCGCTCGACGTCACCGCCGCGGTCTCGCTCGGCCCGGACGAGGGAGACGGCGGCTTCAGGCTGACCGGCATCAAGCTCACCGTGGTCGGCGAGGTCGAGGGCCTGGACGCCGCCGGCTTCGAGAAGGCCGCGCAGGACGCCAAGGCCGGCTGCCCGGTCAGCAAGGCGCTCACCGGCGTCGAGATCACCCTGGACGCCTCGCTCGAGGGCTGACCTCCCCCGCGGGCCCCGCGCCCGCCCCAGTACGCCGGACCCGGGCCACCGCCGAGGTGCGCCCGGGTCTGGCACGTACGATCGCTCGGTGACTCTCACGGCCCCGCTGCACGACGCCACCGCGTCGGACGCCGCGCTCCGACGGTTCCTCCACGGCCTCCCGGGGGTCGACCAGGTCGGCGCCGAGCAGCGCGCGGCGGCGCTGGGCACCCGCTCGATCAAGGCCGGCGCCAAGGCGTACGCCGTGGACCTCGCCATCTCGATGGTCGACCTCACCACGCTCGAGGGCTCCGACACCCGCGGCAAGGTCCGCGCGCTGGCCGCCAAGGCCCGGCGTCCCGACCCGAGCGACGCCTCCTGCCCCGCCACCGCGGCCGTGTGCGTCTACCCCGACATGGTCCCCCACGCCGTCGACGCCCTCCGCGGCTCCGGCGTGCACGTCGCCTCGGTCGCCACCGCCTTCCCCAGCGGCCGCTCCTCGCTCGAGGTCAAGCTCGCCGACACCCGGGACGCGGTCGCGGCCGGTGCCGACGAGATCGACATGGTCATCGACCGCGGCGCCTTCCTGACCGGCCGCTACCTCCAGGTCCACGACGAGATCGTCGCCGTCCGGGAGGCCTGCGGCCCCGCCCACCTCAAGGTCATCCTCGAGACCGGCGAGCTCCAGACCTACGACGCCGTACGCCGGGCCAGCTGGCTGGCCATGATGGCCGGCGCGCACTTCATCAAGACCTCGACCGGCAAGGTGCAGCCGGCGGCCACGCTGCCGGTGACCCTGGTGATGCTCGAGGCGGTACGCGACTACCGCGTCGCCACCGGCCAGCAGGTCGGCGTCAAGCCCGCCGGCGGCATCCGCACCACCAAGGACGCGATCAAGCACCTCGTGATGGTCAACGAGGTCGCCGGACCCGACTGGCTCGACCCCGACTGGTTCCGCTTCGGCGCCTCCAGCCTGCTCGACGACCTGCTGATGCAGCGCACCAAGCTGACCACCGGCCGCTACAGCGGCCCCGACCACGTGACGATGGACTGACGCATGGCATCCCCCTTCGAGTACGCCCCCGCCCCCGAGTCGCGTGCGGCCGTCGACCTGCGGGCCTCCTACGGCCTGTTCGTCGGCGGTGAGTTCGTCGAGGGTCGCGGGACGCCGTTCACGACGATCAGCCCGGCCACCGAGGAGGTGCTCGCCGAGGTCGCCGAGGCCGACGAGCGCGACGTCGACGACGCCGTCCGGGCCGCCCGCCGCGCCCACACCCGGGTGTGGTCGCGGATGAGCGGTGCCGAGCGCGGCAAGTACCTCTTCCGCATCGCCCGGCTGGTGCAGGAGCGCGCCCGGGAGATCGCGGTGCTCGAGACCCTCGACAACGGCAAGCCGATCAAGGAGGCCCGCGACGTCGACGTCCCGACGGCCGCCGCCCACTTCTTCTACTACGCCGGTTGGGCCGACAAGCTCGAGCACGCCGGCCTCGGCACCCGGCCGGAGTCCCTCGGCGTCGCGGGCCAGGTCGTGCCGTGGAACTTCCCGTTCCTGATGCTGGCCTGGAAGGTCGCGCCCGCGCTGGCCGCCGGCAACACCGTGGTCCTCAAGCCGGCCGAGACCACGCCGCTGACGGCGCTGCTGTTCGCCGAGATCTGCCAGCAGGCCGACCTGCCTCCCGGCGTGGTCAACATCGTCACCGGCGCCGGCGCGACCGGTCGCGCGGTGGTCTCCCACGACGACGTCGACAAGGTGGCCTTCACCGGCTCGACCGAGGTCGGCAAGGCGATCGCGCGCAGCGTCGCGGGCACCGCGAAGAAGGTGACCCTGGAGCTCGGCGGCAAGGCCGCCAACATCGTCTACGACGACGCCCCGGTCGACCAGGCCGTCGAGGGCATCGTCAACGGCATCTTCTTCAACCAGGGCCACGTCTGCTGCGCCGGCTCCCGGCTGCTCGTCCAGGAGTCGGTGGCCGAGGACGTCCTCGACCGGCTCAAGCGCCGGATGGCCACGCTGCGCCTGGGCGACCCGCTGGACAAGAACACCGACGTCGGCGCGATCAACTCGCACCTGCAGCTCGACCGGATCCGGGAGCTGGTGGGGGTCGGCGAGGCCGAGGGCGCCGAGCGCTGGTCGGCGCCGTGCGAGCTGCCGGAGAAGGGCTTCTGGTTCGCCCCGACGCTGTTCACCGGGGTCAGCCAGGCCCACCGGATCGCCCGGGAGGAGATCTTCGGCCCGGTGCTCTCGGTGCTGACCTTCCGCACGCCGCAGGAGGCGGTCGCGAAGGCCAACAACACGCCGTACGGCCTCTCGGCGGGTGTCTGGTCCGACAAGGGCTCGCGCATCCTGTGGACCGCCTCGCGGCTCCGCGCCGGCGTGGTGTGGTCCAACACGTTCAACAAGTTCGACCCGGCCAGCCCCTTCGGGGGCTACCAGGAGTCGGGCTACGGCCGCGAGGGCGGACGGCACGGCCTGGCGGCCTACCTGAAGGGGAGCGAGTGATGGCGCGCGCCGACGTACGCAAGACCTACAAGCTCTACATCGGCGGGGCCTTCCCGCGCTCGGAGTCGGGCCGCGCGTACGCCGTCGCGGACGCCAAGGGCCGGTTCTGGGCCCACGCCTCGCGGGCCTCGCGCAAGGACGCCCGCGACGCGGTGGTGGCCGCGCGCAAGGCCTTCGACGGCTGGTCCGGCCGGACGGCGTACAACCGGGGCCAGGTGGTCTACCGCATCGCCGAGGTGCTGGAGAGCCGCCGTGACCAGTTCGAGGCCGAGCTGCGCACCGCCGAGGGCGTCACCGCCTCGCGGGCACGGACCTACGTCGACGCCTCGATCGACCGGCTGGTCTGGTACGCCGGGTGGTCGGACAAGATCGGCCAGGTCGTCGGCGGCGCCAACGCGGTCGCCGGCCCCTACCTCAACCACTCCGCGCCCGAGCCGACCGGCGTCGTGGCCGTGGTCGCCCCGGCCGGACCGCTGCTCGGCCTGGTCAGCGTGGTCGCACCGGTGATCGCCACCGGCAACACCTGCGTGGTGATCGCCAGCCAGCCGCACCCGCTCACCGCGATCACGCTGGCCGAGGTGATGGCCACCTCCGACGTGCCCGGTGGCGTGGTCAACCTGCTCACCGGCCCGCAGCACGAGATCGCCCCCTGGCTGGCCTCGCACATGGACGTCGACGCGATCGACCTCACCGGGGTCGAGGACGCCGAGCTCGCGCGCAACCTCGAGATCGCCGCGGCCGACAACCTCAAGCGGGTACGCCGCCCGCGCGCCGAGGACCTGCTGGCCACGCCCGCCCTGGACCGGATGACCGACTTCCTGGAGACCAAGACGGTCTGGCACCCGATGGGCCTCTGAGTGGCCGCTCCCGACCCGGCGCCGCTGCTGGCGCGGGTCGTCGTGCTCGCCGGGCCCTCGGGGTCGGGCAAGTCACGGCTCGCCGAGCGGCTCGGGCTGCCGGTGCTGCGCCTCGACGACTTCTACAAGGACGGCGACGACCCGACGCTGCCCCGGCTCGACCTCGCCGGCGGGCAGCCGATCGTGGACTGGGACTCCCCCGGCTCGTGGAACCGCGACGCCGCGGTCGCGGCCCTGGCGGAGCTGTGCCGCACCGGCCGCGTCGACGCGCCGGTCTACGACCTGGCGCGCAGCGCCCGCACCGGCCACCGGGTGCTCGCCCTGGACGGGGCCGCCCTGGTGGTGGCCGAGGGCATCTTCGCCCAGGAGGTGGTGGCCCGGTGCGAGGAGCACGGGCTGCTCGCCGCGGCGTACTGCGTGACCCAGCACCCCGTCGTCACCTTCGCCCGCCGGCTCTCGCGCGACCTGCGCGAGCGGCGCAAGCCGCCGCTCTACCTGGTGCGGCGCGGCCTGCACCTGCTGCGCGCACAGCGTGCGGTCGTCGCACGAGCCGCGTCGCTGGGGTGCCGGGTGTGCACGCCCGAGGAGGCGCGTCGAGCGGTCGCCGGGCTCACGGACCGACCGGGTCCACCGTCTCCGGCCAGCCGCCGTTGACGCCGCGGCCCCGCATCAGCAGCACCGCCTCGGTGCGGCTCGTGGCCCCGAGGGCACGCAGGATCGCACTGACCTCGCGCTCGACGGTGCGGGCGGAGAGGTCGAGCAGCCGCGCGATCGACTTGTCCTTCTCCCCGGTGCACAGCAGTCGCGCGACGTCGAGCTGACGCGGTGTCAGCGGCGGGTCCTCGCCCGGGGCGAGCGCCTGCCGGCAGTGCGGCAGCGTCTCCTGCCACACCTCGAGGACCGCGGCGATCACCTGCGGCGAGCGCGTGCTCCACGCGACCCGGTTGCCGAACGCGTCGGGGCGACCGCCGATCACGGCCGCCGCCTCGTCGACGACCATGGCGCGCAGGAACACCGGTCCGGTGAGCGTCCCGGGGAAGATCGAGGTCAGCAGCGGGTGGGTGCGCAGCGACTGCGGCGAGGTGACCAGCCGCTGCTCGACGCCGCGCGCCTGGGCCCGCCGGGCCAGCTCCACGCCCGGGTCCTCCGGGTCGTAGGAGTAGTCGGGCTGGAGCACCCGGGCGATCCGGGTGGCCGTCGGCTCGAGCCTCCGCAGCTCTCCGACGAGGGCCTTGAGCCCCACCAGGGGACGCACCTCGTCGCTCCCCCGTGCGTCGCTGGCGGCGAGTTCCCCGACGAGCCGCTCCACCTCGTCGGACTGCTCGCGCAACCGGCGGATGTCGGGCGTCTCCCCGAGGACACGACCGTGGTCGATGACGTCCATGCCCGTCATGTTCTCAGAAACCGCACGTCAGACGCACGCGGACCGCCCCGGCGACGAGACGGCGATCCCCCCGATCGCCGTCCCTGCGCCCCGACCGTCGGACGCCCGGGAACGCCGGCGCCGCGGTGGTGCACGGCCACACCCTCCCCGACGGACACCCCGTTTGTCGCGCCCGCAGCGCCCGATGACGGATGGTCGCCACGGGCGTGTCCGGGGGTCCAGCCGGCGTTGCGGGTGCGGGCGTCAGCCGCGCAGCGCCTCGGCGTACGCCGGCTTGACGACGTCCTCGATCAGGGCGAGCCGCTGGTCGAAGTGGACGAACGCCGACTTCATGGCGTTGACGGTGACCCAGCGCAGGTCCTCCAGGCCCCAGCCGAACGCCTCGACCAGCGCCTGCATCTCGCGCGTCATCGAGGTGCCGCTCATCAGCCGGTTGTCGGTGTTGACCGTGACGCGGAACTTCAGCCGCGCCAGCAGCCCGATCGGGTGCTCGGCGATGGACGCCGCGGCACCGGTCTGCACGTTGGAGTGCGGGCACAGCTCGAGCGGCACGCGCGTGTCGCGGACGTAGGAGGCCAGCCGGCCCAGCCGCACCTCGCCGTCGTCGCGGACCTCGATGTCGTCGATCAGGCGTACGCCGTGACCGAGCCGGTCGGCGCCGCACCACTGCAGCGCCTCCCAGATCGAGGGCAGCCCGAAGGCCTCGCCGGCGTGGATCGTGAAGTGGGCGTTGCTGCGCTTCATGTGCTCGAAGGCGTCGAGGTGGCGGCTGGGCGGGTAGCCCGCCTCCGCGCCCGCGATGTCGAAGCCCACCACCCCGCGGTCGCGGTGGTCGACGGCCAGCTCGGCGATCTCGCGGGAGCGGGCGGCGTGCCGCATGGCGGTCAGCAGCTGGCGTACGACGACCGGCCGGCCGCCGCCCGACGCGACCGCGGCGGTGCCCTCGTCGATGCCGTCCTGCACCGCGTGCACCACCTCGTCGAGGGTCAGCCCGGCCCCCAGGTGCTGCTCGGGGGCGTAGCGCACCTCGGCGTACACCACCCCGTCCGCGGCCAGGTCCTCGACACACTCGCGGGCGACCCGGCGCAGGTGGTCGGCGCGCTGCATCACCGCGACGGTGTGGTCGAAGGTCTCCAGGTAGCGCGGCAGCGAGCCGCTGTCGGCGGACTCGACGAACCAGCGACCCAGCGCGTCCGCGTCGTCGGCGGGCAGCGCGTGCCCGACCTCGTCGGCCAGCTCGACGATCGTCGCGGGACGCAGCCCGCCGTCGAGGTGGTCGTGCAGCAGCACCTTCGGGACGGACCGGACGAGCTCGGCGGTGAGGGCGGTAGGTTCGGCCATGCCGCCATCCAACACCGTCGTCGGGCGAGGCCCGGGACGGGTCGACGCCGAACGGGAGCCACCTGCATGCGCACCTTCAGCACCTTCGAGGAGATCGAGTCCGCCACCGGCGAGGAGGTGGGCACCACCGAGTGGGTGGAGATCACCCAGGAGCGCGTCGACCAGTTCGCCGACGCCACCGGCGACCACCAGTGGATCCACGTCGACGTCGAGCGCGCGAAGGACGGCCCCTTCGGCGGCACCATCGCCCACGGCTACCTGACGCTCTCGCTGATCCCCTGGCTCAGCGCCCAGGTGATCGACCTCCAGACCTCCGGCGCCAAGCTGAACTACGGCGTCAACAAGGTCCGCTTCCCGAACCCCGTCCGTGTCGGCTCGCGGGTGCGCCTGGTCGCCACCGTCGGGGCGATCACCGAGGTCCCCGCCGGTCGCCAGCTGACGCTGAAGTACGTCGTGGAGATCGAGGGCCAGGACAAGCCCGCCTGCGTCGCCGAGACGGTCGTGCTGCTGCTCTCCTGAGCTGAGCACGCCCCGACGCCGGGTAGTCCGAGACGTAAGGCACCTGAAGAAGGCCCTCAGGGGTGCCGAACGTCTCGGAGTACCCCGCGCCGTCCTTGTGCCGTCCTTGTGCCGGGCCCACGCAGCGACGAGGGTGGGCCCATGACCTACCAGCTCACCGTCGTCTACGGACAGCCCGACGACCCCGCCGCCTTCGACGCCCACTACGAGAGCACGCACGCGCCGCTCGCCGCGAAGGTGCCCGGCCTGCTGTCCTACACCTCGCACAAGGCCGACCCCGCGCCCGACGGCTCCCCCGCCGACCACTACCTGGTCGCGGTGCTCACCTTCGCCGACCGCGAGTCGTTCCAGTCCGGCTTCGGCGGGCCCGAGGGCCAGGCCGCCGCGCGCGACGTGCCGGCCTTCGCCACCGGGGGTGCCAGCCTGCTGTCCGGCGAGGTCACGACGTACGTCTGAGGGGGTGGGCCGCCTCAGCCCACCCGGTCGATGACGATCGGGCCGGGCTCGTACGCCGTGCCGGCCGGCGCGACGTCGTACCCGCCCTCCAACGAGGCGAGCGCGCGCTCGAAGCGCTCGGGCTCGTCGGTGTGCAGCGTCAGCAGCGGCTCGCCCTCGGTGACCTCGTCCCCGGGGCGGGCGTGCCACTCCACGCCGGCGCCCGCCTGGACGGCGGCGCCCTGGGTGGCGCGACCGGCACCGAGGCGCCAGGCGGCCATGCCCACGGCCATCGCGTCGAGCCGGGTGAGGACGCCCGAGGACGCCGCGGTGACGACGTGGGTCTCGCGCGCGGTCGGCAGCGCGGCGTCCGGGTCGCCACCCTGGGCCGCGACCATCGAGCGCCAGGCGTCGAGGGCCGCGCCGGAGGCCAGCACCTCGGCGGGGTCCACGTCGTCGCGTCCCGCGCCGGCGAGCATCTCGCGGGCCAGGGCCAGGGTGAGCTCGACGACGTCGGCCGGGCCGCCGCCCTCGAGCACCTCGACCGACTCGCGGACCTCGAGCGCGTTGCCCGCGGTCAGGCCGAGCGGCACCGACATCTCGGTGAGCAGCGCGACCGTGTGGACGCCGGCGTCGGTGCCGAGCGCGACCATCGTCTCCGCGAGCTCGCGGGCGCGGTCGAGGTCCTTCATGAAGGCGCCCGTGCCGACCTTGACGTCGAGCACCAGCGAGCCGGTGCCCTCGGCGATCTTCTTGCTCATGATCGAGGAGGCGATGAGCGGGACCGCCTCGACGGTGCCGGTGACGTCGCGCAGGGCGTAGAGCTTCTTGTCGGCCGGGGCCAGCCCCGACCCCGCGGCGCACACGACGGCGCCGACGTCCTCGAGCTGGCGCAGCATGTCGGCGTTGGACAGCGAGGCCTGCCAGCCGGGGATCGCCTCGAGCTTGTCGAGCGTGCCGCCGGTGTGGCCCAGGCCGCGGCCGGAGAGCTGCGGCACGGCGACCCCGCACGCCGCCACCAGCGGGGCGAGCGGCAGCGTGATCTTGTCGCCGACGCCGCCGGTGGAGTGCTTGTCGGCGGTGGGCCGTGACAGCGAGGAGAAGTCCATCCGCTCCCCGCTGGCGATCATGGCGGCGGTCCAGCGCGAGATCTCGCGTCGGTCCATGCCGTTGAGCAGGATCGCCATCGCGAGCGCCGACATCTGCTCGTCGGCGACCTCGCCGCGGGTGTAGGCGTCGATCACCCAGTCGATCTGGCTGTCGCTGAGCTCGCCACCGTCGCGCTTGGCGACGATGACCTCGACGGCGTCGTGCTGCGCCATGCGGGGGTCCTCCTGGGAGCCGGGTGGGTGGGGTGGCCGCGGTCTGGCCGGGCGGGCGGTCACCGTACCCGTCGTACGCCGTGGCCCGCAGCGTGGCGACCCGGGCCGGCGCGGTGGCGAGGCCGCGGGGCACCTGGTGCGGCGCTGTGGTGCCCGAGTGCGGCGTACGCCACGTGTCCAGACCCCATAACTCCGCGTTACATGGGGTGGTGCCCGGGGGTGGTGCCGGGGTGGTGCCGGGGTGGTGCCGGGGGTGCGCTCGGGGGTGGGGGGCAGGCTGGGGCCGTGACCACCACCGAGCCGAGCGTGCGCGAGGAGCTGATCGGGCCCGCCCACCGCGCGGTGACGGTGGGGATCGTGCTGACCATCAGCCTGATCGCCTTCGAGGCGATGGGGGTCGGTACGGCGATGCCGGCGCTGGTGGCCGACCTCGGGTCGGTCGAGACCTACGCCTGGCCGTTCGTGGCCTTCATCGCCAGCACCGTGGTCGGCACCGTGCTGGCGGGGCGCTGGTGCGACCGGCACGGTCCCCGGCTGCCGCTGCTCGTGGGGCCGGTGCTCTTCGGCGGCGGCCTGCTGCTGGCCGGGCTGTCGCCGTCGATGACGCCGCTGCTCGCCGGACGGGTGCTGCAGGGGTTCGCCTCCGGCGGGCTGGGCGTCGGGGTGTACGTGCTGATCGCCGTGGTCTACTCACGGGCCGCCCGGCCGGCGGTGTTCGCGCTGCTCTCCGCCTCGTGGGTGCTGCCCTCCCTCGTCGGCCCACCGGTCGCGGGGTTCGTGACCGACCGCTTCTCCTGGCACTGGGTCTTCCTCGGCCTGGTCCCGCTGGTGGTGGTCGCGGTGCTGCTCATCCTGCCCGCCGTGGCGGGACTCGCCGCCCCCGACGGCGAGCCTCCCGTCGCCCGGCCCGGCCTGGTGCCCGCGGCGCTCACGGCGGCCGCGGCGGTCTCGGTCCTGACCTGGGCCGCCGAGGACCCCCGCGGCGGCCGGCTCGCGCTCGTGGTGGGTGCGGTGGTGGTGCTGGGCCTCGCGCTGGTGCGCGTCCTCCCCGCCGGCACGCCCCGGGCGAGCGCCGGCATCGGCGCGGTCGTGGCCGGCCGGTGGCTGGTCTCGGGTGCCTTCTTCACCGCCAACGCCTACCTGCCGCTCGCCCTCACCACGACGCACGGCTGGTCGCTGACCGCGGCCGGCTCACCGCTGATCGTCGGCTCGCTGGGCTGGTCGGCCGCCTCGACCTGGCAGGGCCGCCGACCGCAGCTGCCGCGCGCGACGCTGCTCCGGGCCGGCTTCGCGCTGGTGGCGGTCGGGCTCGCGCTGCTGGTGCCGGTGACCTTCGGCGTGGTGCCGTGGCTGGCGTTCGTCGGGCTCGCGCTCAGCGGCGCCGGCATGGGGCTGTCGTACTCCTCGCTGTCGTTCCTGATGCTGGCCCACTCCGAGCAGCAGGAGGTGGGCTTCCACTCCTCCTCGGTGCAGCTGGCCGACCAGATGTCGCAGGCGGTGTTCGTCGGCCTCGGCGGGGCGCTGCTGGCCGTGCTCGTGCCGACGGTGGCGCTGCCCGTCCTGGTCGCCGGGCTGGTCGCGCTCGCCGTCCTCGGCCTGGGCATCAGCCCACGGACCCGCGAGGCCTGAGTCCGCCCGCGGCCGGCCGTCGGCGCCGGGTCAGCCGCGGACGGGTACGTCGCTCCAGCCGCGCAGCACGAAGGTGCCCCGGCTGGTCGGCTCGCCCGCGAGCGCCAGCCCGGGCAGCGTGGTGCGCAGCGCGTCGAGCGACTCGACCAGCTCCATGCGGGCCAGGGGCGCGCCCAGGCAGAAGTGCAGCCCGGCGCCGAAGGCGAGGTGGGGGTTGGTGCCACGAGCGGCGTCGAACCGGTCGGGGTCGGCGAACACCGCCGGGTCGCGGTTGGCCGAGCCGAGCAGCGCGGCGACCCGCTCGCCCTCGGCCACGACCACGCCGCCGACCTCCACGTCGGTGGTGGCGGTGCGCTCGAAGAGCTGGAGCGCGGAGTCGAAGCGGAGCATCTCCTCGACGAGCACCGGCAGGTCGTCGACCTCGCCGAGCCGCACGCCGTGGCGCAGCGCGGCCACCAGCCCGTTGCCGAACACGTTGACCGACGCCTCGTGCCCGGCGTTGAGCAGCAGCACCACCGCGGCGACCAGCTCGACCTCGGTCAGGCCCGCGGCGAGCAGGTCGGTGGTGAGGTCCTCGCCCGGCTGCACCCGCCGGCGCGCCACGTGGTCGCGGACCAGGTCGGCGAACTCGGTCGCCGCCGTCACGGCCGCGTCGACGGTCTCCGGGCCGGGCGAGGGCTCGTACATCCGCACGACGGCCTGCGACCAGCGCCGCAGCGACGGCACGTCGGCCCGGTCGAGCCCCACGAGCTCGGCGATGACCAGCACGGGCAGCGGCTCGGCGTACGCCGCCAGCACGTCGAAGCCGTCCGGGTCGACCTCGGCCAGCAGGCCGGCGGCCAGCTCGCGGACCCGGGGCCGCAGCCGCTCGACGTGGCCGCGGTTGAACGCCCCGGCCACCGCCCGCCGCAGCCGGGTGTGCTCCGGCGGCTCGTTCTCCATCATCTGGTGGCGGTGGAGCAGGTTGAACGGCTCGAGGTACGCCGCGGGCTCGCGGTCGCGCCAGATCCGCCCCAGGCGGCGGTCGCGCAGCACCGCCCCGGCGGCGGCGTGGGAGAAGGCCAGCCAGGTGCCGGTGGCCTCGTGGCGGGCCACCGCGTGCTGCTCCCGCTCGGCGGCGAGCACCGGGTAGGGGTCGGCGACGACCTCGGCCGCGGTCAGGTCAAGCGAGGTCGTCGGCGCCGAAGGCATCGGGCAGCACCTCGTCCATCCGTCGTACGCCGCTGCGGGTGAGCAGCAGCAGGTCGGGTCCGCCGTTCTCCCACAGCAGCTGCCGGCACCGGCCGCACGGCATGATCAGCTGCTCCTGGCCGTCCACGCACGCGAAGTGGGTCAGCCGGCCACCGCCGGTGCGGTGCAGCTGGGAGACCAGCCCGCACTCGGCGCAGAGCGCCACGCCGTACGCCGCGTTCTCCACGTTGCAGCCCGAGACCACCCGGCCGTCGTCGACGAGGGCGGCGGCGCCGACGCGGTAGCGGGAGTACGGCGCGTAGGCGTGCGCCGACGCGGCGACCGCCTCGGCGCGCAGCGCGTCCCAGCCGCCGGCGGGCTCGTCGGGAGCCGTGCTCACCCGGCCGAGCCCTTGCGGTAGATGACGCCGTCGGCCGCGGGCATCCGCAGCCGCTGGGAGGCCAGCGCGAGCACCAGCAGCGTGGTCACGTAGGGCGACATCCGGGTGAAGTCGGCCGGCACCACGTCGGTGCTGGCGAACCACGCCAGGAACGCGACGGCGAAGACGCCGAGCCACACCGCGGTGCGGCCCTTGCGCTGGACCACCTGGACGACCGCGACGACGACCAGCAGCACGCCGACCAGGAGCAGCAGCGCGTGCACGGTCTCGGGGCCGTCGCGGAACGGCAGCGCCTGGGTGTAGCCGAACAGCAGCGCGCCGATCAGCAGGCCGGTGGGACGCCAGTTGCCGAAGATCATCGCGGCCAGGCCGATGTAGCCGATGCCGCTGCTCATCCCGACCTGGAAGCCCGAGGAGGACACCATCGCGATCATCGCGCCACCGAGGCCGGCCAGCGCGCCGGAGACCAGCACGGCGACGATCTTGTAGCGGTAGACGTCGACGCCGAGCGACTCCGCGGCGGCGGGCGCCTCGCCCACCGAGCGCAGCCGCAGCCCGAACCGGGTCCGCCACAGCAGCCAGAAGCTCGCCGGGAGCAGCAGCAGGCCGACGACGTGCAGCAGCGAGAGGTTGCGGGTGAACACCTCGACCAGCGAGGCGAGGTCGCTGAGCACGAACCAGCCCCGGTCGGCCAGCGCCTTGGCGGGCTCGGCGAGGAACGGCAGGTCGACGCGCGGGATCGAGGGCAGCGGCGGCGACTGGGTCGGCCCGCCGCCGGGCAGCGCCGAGAACCACACCTCGGCCAGGAAGCCGGAGATGCCGAGCGCGATGATGTTGATCGCGACGCCGGAGACGATGTGGTCGACCGCGAACACGACCGTGGCCAGCGCGTGCAGCGCCCCGCCGACCACGCCGAACAGGACCGCGCCGAGGACGCCGGCGACCCAGCCGTAGTTGTAGCCGATGTAGCCCGCGCCGAGCGTGCCGAGGATCATCATGCCCTCGAGGCCGATGTTGACCACGCCCGCACGCTCGGACCACAGCCCGCCCAGGCCCGCCATCGCGATCGGGGTGGCGGCGGTCAGGGTCAGCGCCAGGGTGCCGAAGGACGTCAGCGGGCCGGCACCGGTGACCACGCGCACCAGGCAGAGCAGCAGGAAGACGGCCACGCCGATGCCGAGCAGCCGCAGGCCGCGGTGCGGGGCGGGCTCGTCGGTGGGGGCGACGGCCGGACGCGCGCCGGTCGCGCCGCTCGCGGGGGAGGGGATGCTCATCGGGCACCTCCGGCGGGGGTCGCGGGGGCGGTGGGCGCGGCGCCACCGGGGGGAGCCTCGTCGCTGAGCTGGCGCGCGACCTGCGCCTGCTCCTGGCGGACGCGGTAGCGGCGCACCACGACGTAGGCGATGACCACGGCCAGCACGATGATGCCCTGGGTGGCCTCGATGATGTCGGGGCTGATGCCGGCCTGGATGTTGAGCAGGTTGGCCTGCTGGGAGAGGTAGGCGAACACCAGCGCGCCGAAGGCGATGCCGACCGGGTGGTTGCGGCCCAGCAGCGCCACCGCGATGCCGGTGAAGCCCAGGCCGGTCTGGAACGAGGAGCCGTAGTTGAACGACTGCGAGAACATCACCGGCAGCCCGACCAGGCCGGCGACGGCGCCCGAGACCAGCATCGTCACCACGATCATCCGGCGGGTGTCGACGCCGCTGGCCACGGCCGCGGACTCCGAGGAGCCGGTGGCGCGCAGGTCGAAGCCGAACCGGGTGCGGTTGAGCAGCACCCAGAACGCGACCCCGACCACGACCGCCAGCAGGGTGAGTCCGTAGAGCTGGACCGGGCTGTCGGGGAACAGCGCGATGGTGCCGACCCGGCTGCCCTCGGGCATCGCCCTGGTGTTGGTGGCGTTGCCGGTGCGCTCGCCCCACTGCTTGATGAAGTAGCCGATCAGCGAGCCCGCGATCGCGTTGAGCATGATCGTCGAGATCACCTCGCTGACGCCGCGGTAGGCGCGCAGCGCGCCCGCGATGCCGGCCCACAGCGCGGCGACGAGCATCGCGACCAGGATCGCGGCCACCGTGTTGAGGTAGCCCGGCAGCCAGGCCTGGCCGGCGAAGGCGCCGGCCGCGAAGCCGCCGAGGCGGTACTGGCCCTCGACGCCGATGTTGAACAGGTTCATCCGGAAGCCGATCGCCGCGGCGACCCCGGAGAGGTAGAGGATCGCCGACTGGTTGGCGATCGCGACGATGGCGCGCTCCCCCGGCAGCTGGGTCATCACCGACCAGAAGCCCGCGACGTCGTCACCGGTCGAGATCAGCAGGCCGCTGACGATCAGGCCCGCGACCACCAGCGCGAGGACGGGGGCGGCGAGGACGATCGCGCCCCGGCGTACGACGCTCATCGCGCGGTCTCCTCTGCGCCGGCCCCGGTCATCGCCGAGCCGAGCTGCTGGGGCGTGACGGTCTGCGGGTCGAAGTCGCCGACGAGGCGGCCGCGCAGCATCACCCGGATGGTGTCGGAGAGGCCGATCAGCTCGTCGAGGTCGGCGGAGACGAGCAGCACGGCCAGCCCCTCGCGGCGGGCGTCCTTGACGTGCTGCCAGATCTGGGCCTGGGCGCCGACGTCCACGCCGCGCGTCGGGTGGGCCGCGACCAGGAGCACCGGGTCGCCGCTCATCTCGCGGCCGACGATGAACTTCTGCTGGTTGCCGCCCGAGAGGGCCCGGGCGGTGGTGTCGATGCCGGGGGTGCGGACGTCGTACTGCTCGACGATGCGGCTGGAGTCCTTGCGCGAGCCGCGGACGTCGAGCCAGCCCCCGCGCACCGACGGCGGTCGGGTCTGGTGGCCCAGGATGCGGTTCTCCCACAGCGGGGAGTCGAGCAGCAGGCCGTGGCGGTGACGGTCCTCGGGCACGTAGCCGATGCCGGACTCGCGCCGCTGGCGCGTCGACCACCCGGTGACGTCCTGGTCGGCGAGGTGCACCGAGCCCGCGGCGGGGCGGCGCATCCCGACCAGCGCCTCGACCAGCTCGGTCTGGCCGTTGCCCTCGACCCCGGCGATGCCCAGCACCTCGCCGGCGTGGATGTCGAAGGAGACCTCGGCGAGCACCGCCCGCCCCGGCCCTGGCCCGGGGCTCGTCGACGGGTCGAGGACGGTGAGGTCGCGCACCGAGAGCAGCACCCGGTCGGTGACCGTGGACTCCTCGGTGCTCGGCGAGGGCAGCTCGCTGCCGACCATCAGCTCGGCGAGCTGGCGCGAGGTGACCTCGTGGGGGTCGACGGAGGCCACGGTGGTGCCGCGTCGGATGACGGTGATCCGGTCGGCGACGGCCCGGACCTCGTCGAGCTTGTGGGAGATGAAGATCAGGGTGTTGCCCTGGTCGCGCAGCAGCCGCAGGTTGTCGAACAGCGCGTCGACCTCCTGCGGCACCAGCACGGCCGTGGGCTCGTCGAGGATGATGATGCGGGCGCCGCGGAAGAGCACCTTGAGGATCTCGACCCGCTGCCGCTCGCCGACGCCGAGCGTCTCGACGAGCTCGTCGGGGTCGAGGCCGAAGCCGTACTGCTCGGAGATCTCGGTGATGCGCCTGCGGGCCGCGTCGCCGATGCCGTGCAGCTTCTCCGCGCCCAGCGTGACGTTCTCCAGGACGGTGAGGTTGTCGGCCAGCATGAAGTGCTGGAAGACCATGCCGATGCCGCGCGCGATCGCGTCGGCCGGGGTCGACAGCGCGACCTGCTGCCCCTCGACGGTGATGGTGCCGTCGTCGGGCTTCTGCACGCCGTACAGGATCTTCATCAAGGTCGACTTGCCGGCGCCGTTCTCCCCCACGAGCGCGTGGATGGTGCCGCTGTCGATGGTGATGTCGACGTCGTGGTTGGCGATCACGCCGGGGAACCGCTTGCCGATGCCGCGCAGCTCGATGGCCGGGGTGGCGGTGCGGTCCGGGTGCGTCTGCGAGCCGGTGCTGGACGACACGATCGGCTACCTCCTCGTGGGTGGAGCGCCCGTGCCCGGGCAGACCCTACGGGTCGCCCGGGCACCTGGTCACTGCTGGTGGTCCGGCACGCGGCCGGACCGGCGGATCACTTCTCCGGCTCGGCGGGAACCGTGACCTCGCCGCTCTTGATCTGGTCGCCGGCCTCGTCGATCTGGTCCTTCACGTCGTCGACGAAACCGCCCGAGGTGGAGTAGCCCACGCCGTCGCTCTTCAGGTCGTAGGTCACGAACCCGGACTTCCAGCTGTCGTCGGCGACGGTCTGGCCGGCCTCGAACACCGCGGTGTCGATGCGCTTGAGCATCGAGGTCAGGATGCGCGGCTGCTGGTCCTTCGCGGCGGTGAGGTACTGGTCGGAGTCGACGCCGATGGCCCAGTTGCCCTCGCCCGCGGCCGCAGCGGCCTGGAAGACGCCCAGGCCCGACTTGCCGGCGGCGTGGTAGACGACGTCGGAGCCGTCCTGGTACATCGCCTCGGCCGCGGCCTTGCCGCCTGAGGGGTTCTCGTAACCGGCGGCGGCGTCGTTCTGGTCCTGGGTGAGGTACTGGACGTCGATGTCGATGTTGGGCTCGACCGACTTCGCGCCGGCGACGTAGCCCGCCTCGAACTTCTGGATCAGCGCGCCGTCGACACCGCCGACGAAGCCGATCTTGCCGCTCTCGGACTTCAGCGCCGCGGCGACGCCGACGAGGTAGGAGCCCTCGTTCTCGGCGAAGGTCAGGTCGGCGAGGTTGGTCGCGTCCGTGGCGATGGTGGTGCTGAAGCCGTCGATGACGGCGAAGTCGACGTCGGGGTACTCCGGCGCGACCTGCGCCGCCGCGGGCGAGTAGAGGTAGCCGACCGCGATGACCGGGTTGACGCCACCCTCGGCGAGCGTGCGGAGACGCTCCGCGCGGGTGGTGTCGTTGTCGTCGGTCTGGGCGTTGGCCTCGACGCAGGTGGCGTCGATCTCCTCGACGGCCCTCTCCAGGCCGGCGTACGCCGAGTCGTTGAAGGACTGGTCGCCGCGGCCGCCGACGTCGTAGGCGAGGCCGATCTTGGGCCCGTCGCCGTCGGTCTTGCTCTTGCACACGTCCTCGGACGCCGAGCCGCCGGAGCTGCTGCTGCCGCCACCCCCGCCGCCACTGTTGCTGCCACACCCGGTCAGGGCGAGGGCCCCCACCATGGTCACTGCCGCGATCTTGCTCATGCGACGCACGATGCCTCCTGGGTCTCGGGTGCCACGGACCGGCACGTCTCGAACGCACCCTAAGGGAGCCGGTGGGTGGCACCTATCGAGGGCGACGGGTCGGCAGCAACCGTTATCGGTCGGTGACCAAGGCGGCCAGCGCGGCCGCCGCGAGCACGCCCGCACCGACCCCGGTGGCGCGCTCGTCGACGCGCAGGTCGCCCTGGTGGAGGTCGTACGTCGGGCCGCCCGGCGTCCTCGTCCCGAGGCGTCCCATCGCGCCCGGGACGCTGTCGACGTACCACGCGAAGTCCTCGCCGCCGAGGCTCTGCGTGGTGCCCACGGCCGCCTCGTCGCCCAGCACGGCCCGCACGGCGCGGCCCAGCAGCTGCGTGGACCGCGACTCGTTGACCACCGGGGGCACGCCGCGCACGTAGCGGATCAGCGGCTCGACGCCGTACGGCTCCACGATCTGCTCGACGATGTCGCTCACCAGCTGCTCGGCGTCGGCCCAGGCGACGGCGTCGAGCATCCGCACGGTGCCGCCCGCGCGACCGGTCGAGGGGATCACGTTGACCGCCGAACCGGCCTGGACCAGTCCCCACACCACGCTGGCCCCGGCCCGCGGGTCGAGACGTCGCGAGAGCACCGCCGGGAGCTCGGTGACGAGCTTGCCGAGGGCGAAGGTGAGGTCCTCGGTCAGGTGCGGCCGGGAGGTGTGGCCGCCCTTGCCGGTCAGGACCACGTCGAGGTGGTCGGCCGCGCCGGTCAGCGGGCCCTCGCGGAGCCCGACGGTGCCGACGTCGAGCGTCGGGTCGACGTGGAGGCCGAACATCCGGCTGACGCCGTCCAGCGCCCCGGAGTCGATCGCCATCAGCGCGCCGCCGGGCATCACCTCCTCGGCGGGCTGGAAGACCAGGCGGACGCGACCGGGCAGCCGGTCGGCGTGCGCGGCCAGGGCGAGGCCGGCGCCGAGCAGGGCGGTGGTGTGCACGTCGTGGCCGCAGGCGTGGGCGACGCCCGGGACCGTGCTGGCCCACGGGTCACCGGTGCGGTCCTCGACCGGGAGCGCGTCGAGGTCGGCGCGCAGCGCGACGGTCGGGCCGTCGAGCGCGCCCCCCACCTCCACCAGCAGCCCGCCGCGCGGCATCGGCCGCGGGTCGAGGCCGGCGTGCTCGAGGTGCTTGGCCACGAGCGAGGCGGTGCGGTGCTCGGCCCAGGACAGCTCGGGGTGGGCGTGGAGGTCGCGACGGACCTCGACGAGCATCTCCTCGCGCTCGCGGACCCCCGCGTCCACGGCCTGCGCGAGGTCGAGGTCGGGGCTCCGTGGCGGGGTCACTCGGGCAAGGGTATCCGCCGCGACCCCCGTCCCGGGGCGACACCCGCCGGTCGAGACCGGGTCCTCAGTCGGAGTCGTAGGCCGCCAGCAGCCGGTCCGCGGCCAGCGGGGCCGTGGTCTCGCCGGCCAGCAGCGCGCGGCGTACGTCGTCGCGCACGGCCGCCACCCCCGGCGACCGGCGCAGCCGCTGGTCGAGCTCGTCGCGCACCAGCGCCCAGGTGAAGTCGTGCTGCTGGGCGGCGCGCTTGGCGGCCAGGCCCTGCTCCCCCAGCGACTCCCGGTGGCCCAGGACCCGCGCCCACACCTCGTCGAGCCCGTCGCCGTGCAGCGCCGAGCAGGTCAGCACGGGCGGCACCCAGGCCTCGGTCGAGGAGTGCACCAGCCGCAGCGCTCCGGCCAGCTCCTTGGCCGCCGAGCCGGCCTCCGCCGCCCGGTCGCCGTCGGCCTTGTTGACCGCGATCACGTCGGCGATCTCGAGGATGCCCTTCTTGATGCCCTGGAGCTGGTCGCCGGTGCGGGCCAGGGTGAGGAACAGGAAGGTGTCGACCATGCCGGCCACGGTCACCTCGGACTGGCCGACCCCGACGGTCTCGACCAGCACCACGTCGTACGCCGCCGCCTCGAGCACCGCCATCGCCTGCGTCGTGGCGCGGGCCACCCCGCCCAGGGTGCCGGCGCTCGGCGAGGGCCGGATGTAGGCGTGCGGGTCGGCGGTGAGCGTCGCCATCCGGGTCTTGTCGCCCAGCACCGAGCCGCCGGTGCGGACCGAGGAGGGGTCCACGGCCAGGACCCCGACGCGGTGACCCGCACCGGTCAGCCGGGTGCCGAGGCCCTCGATGAAGGTCGACTTGCCCACGCCGGGCACGCCGGAGATGCCGACCCGCACCGCCGGGGTGCGGTCCTGCTCCCCCGCCGCGAGCTCGGTCAGCAGCTCGCGCGCGGTGACGCGGTGGTCGGCCCGGGCCGACTCCACCAGCGTGATGGCGCGCGCGACCGCGGCGCGGCGGCCCTCGCGGATGCCGGCGACCAGCGAGGCGACGTCCCTGCCGGCCACCTCAGTGGCCCAGCTGGGCCGCGAGCTTCTCCAGCAGCCCGAGCGCGGCCTCGGCGATCACGGTGCCGGGCAGGAACACCTCGGCGGCGCCCGCCTCGAGCAGCGTGGGCACGTCGTCGGGCGGGATCACGCCGCCCACGACCACCATCACGTCCTCGGCCCCCTGCTCGGCCAGCGCCTGCTTCAGCTCGGGCACGAGGGTGAGGTGGCCCGCGGCGAGCGAGTTGACGCCCACGACGTGCACGTCGGCGTCGACCGCCTGCTGGGCGACCTCCTCGGGCGTGGAGAACAGCGGCCCCACGTCGACGTCGAAGCCCATGTCGGCGAACGCGGTCACGATGACCTTCTGGCCGCGGTCGTGGCCGTCCTGGCCCATCTTGGCCACCAGGATGCGCGGCCGACGGCCCTCCGCCTCGGCGAAGCGCTCGGTGGCGGCGAGCACGGCGTCCAGCGCCTCGCTGCTGCCCGACTCGCGCCTGTACACGCCCGAGATCGTACGGATCGTGGCGCGGTGGCGGCCGTAGACCTTCTCCAGCGCCTCGGAGATCTCCCCGACCGTCGCCTTCGCGTGCGCCGCCTCGACGGCGAGCGCCAGCAGGTTGCCGTCGGAGGCCTCCGGGCCGCTGGTCGCGCCGGTCGAGACGCCGGCCTCGGCCGAGCGGGTCAACGCGTCGAGCGTGCGCTGCACCTCGTCGTCGTCGCGCTCCTCGCGCAGCCGCGCCAGCTTGTCGAGCTGCTGGCGGTAGACGCTGGCGTTGTCGACGCGGAGCACGTCGAGCTGGTCCTCGTCGGCGAGCCGGTAGGTGTTGACGCCCACCAGGGTCTGCACACCGGAGTCGAGCCGCGCCTGGGTGCGGGCGGCGGCCTCCTCGATGCGCATCTTGGGCAGCCCCTCCTCGATGGCCTGGGCCATGCCGCCGGCCGCCTCGACCTCGCTGATGTGGGCCCAGGCCTTCTCGGCCAGGTCGTGGGTCAGCCGCTCGACGTACCAGCTGCCGCCCCAGGGGTCGATGGTGTCGGTGGTCCCCGACTCCTGCTGCAGCAGCAGCTGGGTGTTGCGGGCGATCCGGGCCGAGAAGTCGGTCGGCAGCGCGATCGCCTCGTCGAGGGCGTTGGTGTGCAGCGACTGGGTGTGGCCCTGGGTGGCGGCCATCGCCTCGATGCAGGTGCGCTGCACGTTGTTGAACACGTCCTGCGCCGTCAGCGACCAGCCGCTGGTCTGGCTGTGGGTGCGCAGCGAGAGCGACTTGGGGTTCTCCGGCTCGAACTGCGCCACCAGCCGGGCCCACAGCGCGCGGGCGGCGCGCAGCTTGGCGACCTCCATGAAGAAGTTCATCCCGATCGCCCAGAAGAACGACAGCCGCGGCGCGAACTGGTCGATCGTGAGGCCGGCGTCGAGGCCCGCGCGGATGTACTCCACGCCGTCGGCGAGGGTGTACGCCAGCTCCAGGTCGGCCGTCGCCCCGGCCTCCTGGATGTGGTAGCCGGAGATCGAGATCGAGTTGAAGCGGGGCATCTTGGCCGAGGTGTAGGCGAAGATGTCGGAGATGATCCGCATGCTCGGCTGCGGCGGGTAGATGTAGGTGTTGCGGACCATGAACTCCTTGAGGATGTCGTTCTGGATGGTCCCCGTGAGCTGTTCCGGCCTCACCCCCTGCTCCTCGGCCGCGGCGATGTAGAGCGCCATGATCGGCAGCACCGCGCCGTTCATCGTCATCGAGACCGACATCTCGTCCAGCGGGATGCCCTCGAAGAGGGTGCGGGCGTCGTAGATCGAGTCGATCGCCACGCCGGCCATGCCGACGTCGCCCTTGACCCGCGGGTGGTCGGAGTCGTAGCCGCGGTGGGTGGCGAGGTCGAAGGCGACCGAGAGCCCCTTCTGGCCGGCCGCGAGGTTGCGGCGGTAGAAGGCGTTGGACTCCTCGGCGGTCGAGAACCCGGCGTACTGACGGACCGTCCAGGGCTGGGTGGTGTACATCGTCGGGTAGGGACCGCGCAGGAACGGCGCGAGGCCCGGGTAGGTGTCCAGCGCGTCGAGGCCCTCGAGGTGCTCGGGGCCGTAGACGGGCAGCACGTCGATGCCCTCGGGCGAGGCCCAGGGCTCCCGCTCGACCGGCTCGTCGGCACGGACCTCGCCCGCCAGGGGCAGCCCGGCGAAGCTCTCGGGGACGGTCATCGCAGGTGCTCCCTCGTCCGGCGCAGGAAGTCGAGCGCGTCGACCCCCACCGCGCAGCTGTCGTCGGCCCAGTCCTGCGGCCTGCCGGCGACGACCACGCGGGTCGCACCGGCCTCGCGCAGCGCGGCGGCCAGGTCGGCGCCCCACGCGTCGTACGCCCGGTCGTGGCCCACCAGGCACACCACCGGCCGGCCGCCGTCGGACCCGGCGTAGTCGGCGAGCACCGCCGCGACGTCCTCGTGGGCGCCGCGGTTCACCACGTCGACCCCGCCCGCGGCGAACAGGTTGCGGGCGAAGGTGGCGCGCGCCGTGTGCGCGGCGACGGTGCCCATGGTGGCCAGGAACACCGGTGCGGTGGCGGGCTCGTCGCGCAGCTGCTCGAACGGCTCGGCGTACGGGCGGACGGCGTGGACGCCCTCGGCGTACGGCTCCCGCTCGGGCAGCGTCTCGTCGAGCTTCGGGAACTCCGAGGTGCCGGTCAACGGCTGCGCGCGGGTGGCCACGCGACGGTCGCGCTCGGCGACGACGTCGGCGACCCGGGCCAGCAGCGAGCCGTCGGCGAGCGCGGCGTGGACGCCGCCGGCCCCCTCCAGCCGGCCCAGCTCCTCCCACGCGGCGACGGCGAGGTCGTCGGTCAGCCGCTCCACCGCGAAGGCGCCGCCGGCCGGGTCGGCGACCCGGGCGACGTGCGACTCCTCGACCAGCAGCGTCGAGGTGTTGCGCGCGACCCGGCGACCGAAGGCGTCGGGGACGCCCAGCCGGGAGTCGAAGGGCAGCACCGTGACGGCGTCCGCGCCGCCGACCCCGGCGGCGAAGGCGGCCACGCAGGTGCGCAGCTGGTTCACCCAGGGGTCGTAGCGCGTCATCATCGGGCGGGAGGTCATCGCGTGCAGCACCATCTGCCGCCGGTCCTCCGACGCGCCGCTGAGCTCGAGCACGCGCGCCCACAGCCGGCGTACGGCGCGCAGCTTGGCGATCGTGACGAACTGGCTGTCGGTGGCGGCGAGCCGGAACTCCACCAGCCCGGCCGCGTCGTCCACCGCGACGCCGGCCTGCTCCAGGGTGCGCAGCAGGTGGGCGGCGACGGCCAGGACGTAGCCGACCTCCTGCACGTCGGAGGCACCGCGGTCGTGCAGCGCGGTGCCGTCGACCACGAAGGCGCGGCAGCCGAGCTCGCGGGCCAGCGTGGCGGCCTCGCGGAGGACCCCGGCGTCGGTGTCCGCACCGGTGTCCGCGCCGTCGGCGACCTGCCCGCGCACCCGCGCCGCGACCGGGTCGACGCCCAGGTTGGTGCCGGCCGCGAGCGGGGCCTGGAGGCCCTCGGCGACCGAGGCGAGGGCGCGCGCCGCGCCGAGCGGGTCGGCGGGGGCGTCGAGCACCACGGCGGCGACGTCGAGCAGCACCCCCTCGAGCAGCCGGGCCAGGTCCTCGGGGGCGGTGCCGCCGGCCCCGACCTGCACCAGCAGCGAGGTCGCGCCGTTCTCCAGGTCGGTGAGCAGCGCGGCGTTGCCGCGGGCCGCGTCGGCGTCGGCCAGCCAGGTGCGGACGTCCCACCCGGCGTCGCGAGCGGGTGGGCGCACCGGCGCGGGCAGGTCGGCGACCAGCTCGGGCGTGCCCAGCGGCGGCACCCGCAGCCCGTCGAGCGTGGTGCGCGTCAGCGCGTCCCACACGTCGTGGTCGGGAGCGTCCTCGTCGAGGCGGCGAGCCTTGCGCAGCACCGCCGCGGCCGCCCGCTCCCAGTCCTCCCGGGTGTGCTGGCTGCCCTCGGCCAGGCTGAGACGGGCGTCACTGGTCATGGGCCGAGGGTAGGGACAGACCCGCGGCACGACCAGCGAGTGTGAAACTCGTCCTAGCCTGGGCGCGTGGACACCAGGGACGCGGCCGGACGTCGACACCTCGTCACCGGCGAGGGTCTCGTGCTGCGGCCCGCCCACCACGACGACCTGGCGCGCTGGTTCGAGCTCTACGAGGACCCCGACGAGCAGCGCTACGGGACCCCGACGTTCGTGGTGCTCCCCACCTCGGTGCAGCAGCTGGAGCCGCGGGTCGAGGAGAGCCGGCTCCACTTCGACGACCGGGTGCCGGGGCGGCTGGTCGTCGCCGACGAGGCGGCCCCCGAGCACTTCCTCGGCGTCCTGGACTGGCGCCAGGACGTGCCGCCGCCCTTCCGGGTCGCCGACGTGGGGTACGGCGTGCACCCCGACTCCCGGGGTCGCGGTGTCGGCACCCGGGCGCTGCGGCTGCTGACCCGCTGGCTGCTCGAGGACGAGGGCGGCCCCCACCAGGTCCGGGCCCAGCTCGACCACAGCGTCGAGAACCCCGCCTCGTGCGCGGTGGCGACGGGCGCGGGCTACGCCCGGGAGGGGGTACGCCGCGCCTTCCTGCCGCTGCGGGACCCCGACGCCCCCGGCGGCGAGCGCCGCCACGACGTCTGCCTGCACGGCCGGCTGTCCCCGGAGCTCGAACGGGCCGTGCCGGCCGACGCGCCCGGCACGTTCACCTGACACACCCGCGGGCGTCACCGTGGCGACATCGGGGCACCGCAGCGTGACCACCATGCGCATCGCACTGGTCAGCGAGTCCTTCACCCCCGCCGACGACCCGTCCGCCCGGGTCACGCGGGAGGTGGCCGTCCGGCTCACCGCGGCCGGGCACGACGTCGTCGTGTTCGCCGGCGGGCGGGGGCAGGCGACGTTCCACGGCGCCCGGATGTGCTGGGCCAGCCGGATGACGCCGGTCTCGGCCGTCCGGGAGGCGATGGCGCTCTCCCGTCCCGACGTGTGCCACCTGCTCGACCCCCACCGGCTGGGGATGAAGGCCGCCGAGGCGGCCGACCGGCTCGGCGTACCGACGCTGGTGCTGGAGCCCCGCCGCTGGGGACCCGGCGTCGACCTCGACCACCACCACCCCGGGCTGCGCGACGAGGCGCTGCACGACCGGTGGGCGCGCGCCCACGCGCCCGACGGCGGCCGGGTCGTCGCGGTCCACGACGGCCCGCTGGACCGGCGCAAGGTCGTCGGCCGGCTGGCCACCATCGCCCGGCTGCCCGGCGTGCGCCTGGTCGCGCTGGGCGAGGGCGCGGGGGCGGACCAGCTGCGCGCCGCGGGGGCCAAGGTCGTGCCCCGTGCGACCGGGGTGGAGCGGGCGCGCTGCCTGGCCAGCGCCGACCTGCTGGTGCAGCCGCGCAAGCGGGCGGCGTACGCCCCGGTGCTGCTCGAGGCACTGGCCAGCGGCGTACCGGTGGTGGCCTTCGACAGCGGTACGGCGACCCGCGCCGTGGAGCACGAGCAGAACGGCCTGCTCGTCACCACCGACCGCGGCGGCAAGGCGCTGGCCCGGGCCGTGGCCCGGCTCGCCGCGAGCCCCGACCTGCGGTTCACCCTCGCGGCCCAGGCCCGGACCTCGGTCGCCGGCCGCACCTGGGACGACGCGGTCGCCGAGCTGCTGGAGCAGCACTACCCCCGCGCGACCGGCGGGCCCGCCGGTGCCCGCGACGCTGCGCGTCGAGGGCGTTCCCCACTAGACCAGTCGGGTCCCACCCCCGCTGCACCCCCCGATGCCCCTAGCCTGGGGGACGCAGGCTCTCGGGGGGAGGACAGCGCGTGCAGACCACCTCGATCTCGACGCGTCTGCGTCGCTACCTCACCGACCCGGTCGCCACCTGGCGCACCGGCAGCGCGGAGAGCCAGTCGCTGACCCTGGTCGCGCTGCTGCTCGGCGTGGTCGCCTGCTTCGGCGTCTCCCTGGCCAACTACGCGCTGATGCCGCTGACGGCGTACTACGTGTGGCTGCTGCTCGGCATGCTGCTGCTGCGCTTCCGCCCGCTGGTGGTGCTGTGCGCGACGACGTACGTGCTCTCGGTGACCGCGCTGGTGACCGAGGTCGGGCTCAACCCCACCCGCGTCACGGTCGTGGTCACCGTCCTGATGTCGATCGGGCTGATCCTGTTCGCCAGCAGCCGCCAGCACAGCGGCCTGCCCGGGCCGATGAGCGAGGCGATGCTCAACGACCTGCGGCGCCGGCTCCAGGCGTCGGGCACGGTGCCGCCGCTGCCCGAGGGGTGGACCACCCAGTCCGCGATGATCGCGGCCAGCGGCATCGGCTACGGCGGCGACTTCCTGGTCGCCGACCTCTCCCAGCAGGGCCGGCGGCTGGAGATGATCCTCGTCGACGTGTGCGGCAAGGGCGTGGGCGCGGCCTCCCAGGCGCTGCAGTTCGGCGGCGCCCTGGGCGGGCTGATCGGTGCGCTGCCGCCGCAGGGACTGCTGGAGTCGGCCAACGACTTCCTGCTGCGCCAGCGCCAGGACGAGGCCTTCGCCACCGCCATCCACGTCACGATCGACCTCGAGACCGGCGCCTACGGGCTCACCAGCGCCGGCCACCCGCCCGCGCTGGTGTGGTGGCCCGAGGACCGCGAGTGGCGCACCGACGCCGCGCGCGGCATGGCGCTCGGCATCGTCGAGCAGCCCGAGATGCACACCACGACCGGCGTCCTGGCCCCCGGCCAGGCGCTGATGTTCTACACCGACGGGGTCATCGAGTACCGCTCCCACGACCTCGACGTCGGCCTGGCGTGGCTGCGCGAGCGCGGTGCCGCCGCGGTCGCCCACGGCTTCGACGGCGCCGCCCAGCGCCTGCTCCGGGAGGTACGCCGGGGCGAGGACGACCGGGCCGTGCTGATCCTCCACCGCGCGCCGTCGAGCCCCGGCGACGCGGCGGACCCGATCCGGGGCTCCTCCACCACCGGCGAGGCCCTGCCATGACGACGACCCGTCCCCGCACCGGGGCACCCGCCCTGGTGCTCCTGCTCCTCGCCGCGCTGGTGGTGACGCTGGCGCCGAGCGCGCCCGCCCACGCCGCCGGCCTCACCGTCACCCAGGCGCAGCGCCGCCTCGCCGCGCTCGGCTGCGACCCCGGCCGTGCCGACGGGAAGGTCGGTCCCTGGACCCGCTCGGCGGTGGTGCGCTTCCAGTCGCGCCACGCGCTGGCGCAGACCGGGCGCCTCGACGCCACCACCAGGCGCCGCCTCGCCGCGTCCTCGGCGGGCCGCTGCGACGCACGCCCGGTCCCCGCGCGCAGCGGCAGCGGCCGACGGATCGTGGCCAGCCAGCGCCAGAACTGGGTCTGGGTGGTCGACGCGAAGGACCGGGTCGTGGCCCAGGGCGGCATGGTCGACAACCCCGGCGAGCTCTCCCCCGGCAGCTACGCCACCGGCTCCTACTGCGGCCGCGCGGCGCGCGTGGTGCGCAACCGCAGCGGCTCGCTGTGGCTGGACCACTTCGTGCGGTTCGCGTCCTGCGGGTTCGGCTTCCACCGGATCCCGCGGTCGATGTCCAGCGGCGCGCAGATCCACCCCGACCACTACCTCGGCACCGACTTCTCGACCTCGCACGGCTGCCTCCGGCTGTCGTCGCGGCTGGCCCGCACCGTGTGGGACTTCACCGCGTCCCGGCGTACGACGGTGAGGGTGGTGCGCGGCTGAAGCGCAGCCGCCGGTCCCCCACCAGGCCCGACGCGGGCCCGACGCGAGGGATGTCTCACACACCCGTGCGCCCCGTCACGCCCGTCACCGGGATACCGTTGCGGTTGTGGCAACCGCGACTCTCGAGAAGATCAGCAGGTCGACGCGATCGACCATCGCCCTGAAGCTCCTGATGGCCGTCACCGGCCTCGTCTTCATCGGCTACGTCCTCGCACACATGTACGGCAACCTCAAGGCCTTCGCCGGGCACGACGCCTTCAACGAGTACGCCGAGCACCTCCGCACCCTGGGCGAGCCGCTGCTCCCCTACAGCGGGCTGCTCTGGGTGATCCGCGTCGTGCTCCTGGCGTCCCTCGCACTGCACGTCTACGCCGCCGTCGTGCTGTGGCGCCGCGCCAACACGGCACGCGGCTCGAAGTACGTCGTGAAGAAGAACAAGCACTCCTCCTTCTCCTCCCACCTGATGCGCTGGGGCGGGGTGACGCTGCTGCTGTTCATCGTCTGGCACCTGCTCAACTTCACCGTCGGCAAGGTCAACGTCAGCGGCGGCGCCACCAACGACCCGTTCAACCTGATGGTCGACTCGTTCTCGGTGTGGTGGCTGACGCTGATCTACCTCGTGGCGATGTTCATGCTCGGCACGCACCTGCACCACGGGGTGTGGAGCGCCGGGCAGACGCTCGGGTTCACCAACTCCGCGCGCACACGGCTGCTGTGGAAGCGCGCCGGGCTCGTCGTCGCCGTGGTGGTGGCGGGCGGGTTCTCCCTCGTCCCTCTCGGCGTCCTCGCCGGCGTCATCTCCAAGTAAGGGAAAGTCATGAGCAACCCCGCACTGAAGACCTCCGACCCCTCCTCCCCCGACGACCCGCAGCAGCACGACGACGCCGCGGGCTACTACGTCCCGGGCGAGCCGATCGCCGACACCAAGGCGCCTGCCGGCCCGGTCGAGGAGAAGTGGGACACCCGCCAGTTCGAGGCGCGGATCGTCAACCCCGCCAACCGCCGCAAGGTCTCGGTGATCATGGTCGGCACCGGCCTGGCCGGCGGCTCGGCCGCGGCCACGCTCGGCGAGGCCGGCTACCAGGTCAAGACGTTCTGCTACCAGGACTCCCCCCGGCGCGCGCACTCGATCGCGGCCCAGGGCGGCATCAACGCGGCCAAGAACTACAAGGGCGACGGCGACTCGGTCCACCGGCTCTTCTACGACACCATCAAGGGCGGCGACTACCGCTCCCGCGAGACCAACGTCTTCCGCCTCGCCCAGGTGAGCACCAACATCATCGACCAGTGCGTCGCCCAGGGCGTGCCGTTCGCCCGCGAGTACGGCGGCCTGCTCGACAACCGCTCCTTCGGCGGCGTCCAGGTCTCCCGCACCTTCTACGCCCGCGGCCAGACCGGCCAGCAGCTGCTGCTCGGCGCCTACCAGGCCCTGGAGCGCCAGATCGGCGCCGGCACGGTCCAGCAGTACTCCCGCCACGAGATGGTCGAGCTGATCGTCGTCGACGGTCGGGCCCGCGGCGTCATCGTGCGCGACATGGTCACCGGCGAGCTCGAGACCCACCTCGCCGACGTGGTGGTGCTCGCCAGCGGCGGCTACGGCAACGTCTTCTTCCTCTCCACCAACGCGATGGGCTGCAACGTCACCGCGACGTGGCGGGCGCACCGCAAGGGCGCCTACATGGCCAACCCCTGCTACACCCAGATCCACCCGACCTGCATCCCGGTCTCGGGCGCCCACCAGTCCAAGCTGACCCTGATGAGCGAGTCGCTGCGCAACGACGGCCGCATCTGGGTGCCCAAGGACGCGAAGGACGCCGACAAGGACCCCCGCGAGATCGCCGAGGACGACCGCGACTACTACCTCGAGCGGATCTACCCCTCGTTCGGCAACCTGGTGCCCCGCGACATCGCCTCGCGCCAGGCCAAGAACATGTGCGACGAGGGCCGCGGCGTCGGCCCCGAGGTCGAGGGTGTGCGCCGCGGCGTCTACCTCGACTTCTCCGAGGCCATCGGTCGCCTGGGACGCCCGGCCATCGAGAGCAAGTACGGCAACCTGTTCGACATGTACGCCCGCATCACCGGCGAGGACCCCTACGAGGTCCCGATGCGGATCTACCCGGCCGTCCACTACGTGATGGGCGGCCTGTGGGTCGACTACGACCTGCAGTCCTCCATCCCCGGGCTGTTCGTGGCGGGCGAGGCCAACTTCTCCGACCACGGCGCCAACCGCCTCGGCGCCTCGGCGCTGATGCAGGGACTGGCCGACGGCTACTTCGTGCTGCCGAACACGATCCGCGACTACCTGGCCGACTCCCCGTTCGAGAAGGTCGAGGAGAGCCACCCGGCGGTCGTCGAGGCCCGCGAGGCGGCCGAGGCGCGGATCGACCACTTCCTGTCCAACAAGGGCACCCGCAGCGTCGACTCCTACCACCGCGAGCTCGGCAACATCATGTGGGAGTACTGCGGCATGGAGCGGACCGAGGACGGCCTCAAGAAGGCCATCGACCTGATCCGCACCCTCAAGGACGACTTCTGGCGCAACGTCAAGGTCCTGGGCTCGGGCGACGGGGTCAACCAGTCGCTGGAGAAGGCCGGCCGCGTGGCCGACTTCTTCGAGCTCGGCGAGCTGATGTGCATCGACGCGCTCAACCGGCGCGAGTCCTGCGGCGGCCACTTCCGCGGCGAGTCCCAGACCGAGGACGGCGAGGCGCTGCGCCACGACGACCAGTACGCCTACGTCGCCGCCTGGGAGTGGGCCGGCGAGGGCGAGAAGCCGGTGCTGCACAAGGAGGACCTCGTCTACGAGGCCGTCAAGATGGCCGCGCGCAGCTACAAGTGACCCGCCTCCCCTCCCCCTGCCCCTCCCGCGTCACCCCCCACCTGGAGATCCCCACCCCATGAAGCTCACCCTGAAGATCTGGCGCCAGGCCGGCCCCCAGGCCGAGGGCGCCATCCACACCTACGACGTCGACGAGATCTCCGAGGACATGTCGTTCCTCGAGATGCTCGACGTGCTCAACGAGCAGCTGATCAACGACGACGAGGAGCCCATCGTCTTCGACCACGACTGTCGCGAGGGCATCTGCGGCAGCTGCGACCTGATGATCAACGGCGAGGCCCACGGCCCCGAGGTCACCACGACCTGCCAGCTGCACATGCGCTCCTTCGACGACGGCGAGACGATCACCGTCGAGCCGTGGCGCGCTGCGGCGTTCCCGATCATCAAGGACCTGATGGTCGACCGCTCGGCCTTCGACCGCATCATCGCCAGCGGCGGGTTCGTCTCGGTCAACACCGGCGCCGCCCCCGACGCCCACGCCACCCCGGTGCCCAAGGCCAACGCCGACCGCGCCTTCGACGTCGCCACCTGCATCGGCTGCGGCGCCTGCGTCGCGGCGTGCCCCAACGGCTCCGCGTCGCTGTTCCTGGGCTCCAAGATCACCCACCTCGGCGAGCTCCCCCAGGGCCAGGCCGAGCGCGACACCCGCGTCGCCAGCATGGTCGCCCAGCACGACCACGAGGGCTTCGGCGGCTGCACCAACATCGGCGAGTGCGCCTCGGCCTGCCCCAAGGGCATCCCCCTGGACGTCATCTCCCAGCTCAACAAGGACCTGCGCACCTCGATCCGCCACGGCCACTGACCCCCATGTAACGCGGAGTTGTTGCAGCTGAACATGGCGCACACCGGTCACTCAGCAGCCACAACACCGCGTCACATGTACGCCGGGGGGCCTACCCGCCGGTGAGGGCGAACGCCCGCGTCGGCTGCCAGCCGGTCACGGGGTCGTGGCGGTACATCCACATCTCGGCGACCCCGAACTCGGCGTCGAAGTCGGCGAGGTCGTCGAAGGCGCGGTCGAGCAGGTCGTCGCCGAGGTGGTGCGCGACGGTGACGTGCGGGTGGTAGGGGAAGCTGCGGTCGACCGCGAGCGGGCCCGAGACCACGTCGGCGGCCAGCTGCTCGCAGGCGCTGATGCCCTCGACGACGCCGACGAAGACGACCGGCGAGATCGGCCGGAAGCTGCCGGTGCCGCGCAGGTGGACCGCGAACGCCCGGGTGCGGCTCGCGACCCGGCTCAGGTGCTCCTCCAGCAGGGGTACGTCGGCCTCCTCGACCGCCAACGGGGGCAGCAGCGTGACGTGCGTCGGGATGTGCACCGCCGCCGCGTCACCGAGCGAGACGCGGTACTCCTGCAGCTGGTGCCCCCACGGCTCCGGCACGGCGAGACTGACTCCGATGGTGGGCACGACGACGACCCTAGCGACCCCGCCGACCGATCCGTCAGCCCCGTCGGCGGCTTTGTAGAGTTGGGCCTCTTCCCCAGGAGGACCTCCCCATGACCGACTCGTTCAGCGCTGCCCTCGAGCGCAGCGCCGCCCTCGAGGCCCGCATCGCCAGCGCACCCGGCGACCTGCGGATGCTCACCGGCGACCGCCCCACCGGATCGCTGCACGTCGGGCACTACTTCGGCTCGATCCGCAACCGGCTGCGGCTCCAGGAGGCCGGCGTCGAGATCCTCCAGCTGATCGCCGACTACCAGGTGATCACCGACCGCGAGGTCGCGGGCGACATCCGCGGCAACGTCCGCAACCTGCTGCTCGACAACCTCGCCTCGGGCCTGGACCCCGCGCGGTGCACGATCTTCACGCACTCCGCGGTCCCGGCGCTCAACCAGCTGCTGCTGCCGTTCCTGAGCCTGGTCAGCGTCGCGGAGCTGCAGCGCAACCCGACCGTCAAGGACGAGGCGGCGACCGCCGGGATCACCTCGATCAACGGCCTGATGCTGACCTACCCGGTGCACCAGGCGGCCGACATCCTGTTCTGCAAGGCCACCGTGGTCCCGGTCGGCAAGGACCAGCTGCCCCACATCGAGCAGACCCGCGTGGTCGCGCGCCGCTTCAACGAAAAGTACGGCGTCACCTTCCCCGAGCCGGGTGCCCTGCTGTCGGAGGCCACCCACGTGCTCGGCACCGACGGCACCAAGATGAGCAAGTCCAAGGGCAACGTGATCGAGCTGCGGATGAGCGCCGACGAGACCGCCAAGAAGCTCAAGGGTGCCAAGACCGACAGCGACCGCCACATCACCTACGACCCCGAGCACCGGCCCGAGGTCGCCAACCTGCTGACCATCGCCGCGATGTGCGAGGGCGGCGACCCGGCGACGATCGCCGAGGAGATCGGCGACGGCGGCGGTGGCGGGCTGAAGAAGCGGGTCACCGAGGCGGTCAACACCTACTTCGCGCCCCTGCGCGCACGCCGCGCCGAGCTCGCGGAGGACCTCGGCCACGTCGACGGCGTGCTGCGGCAGGGCAACGAGCGCGCCAACCAGATCGCCGACGCGACGCTCGCGGAGGTGCGCGAGGCGATGGGGATGTCCTACCCGTGACCTCCGTCCCCACGCTGAGCGACGGCGTGGTGACGCTGCGCCGGCACCGGGAGGACGACGTACCGGCGATCCTCGAGCAGTGCACCGACCCCGCGGTGCAGGCGTGGACGTCGGTGCCCGCGCCGTACACCCTCGACGACGCCAGGACGTTCGTCCGGCACCAGGTGCCGGGCGGCTGGGAGAGCGACCGCTACTGGGGCTTCGCGGTCACGGCGCGCGACGCGGACGGCGTGGAGCGGTTCGCGGCCGGGGTCGGGCTCGCCCACCACGGGGACGGGCTCGCCGAGATCGGCTACGCCACCAGCCCCTGGGCCCGCGGGCGCGGGCTGACCGAGCGCGCCTGCCGGCTGCTGCTGCGGTGGGGCTTCGCGGAGCGCGACCTGCAGGCCGTGGAGTGGGTGGCGAAGCGCTGGAACTGGCCCTCGCGCCGGCTGGCGTGGCGGCTGGGCTTCGCGGTCGGCCGGGAGCGCCACTGGATGCAGCAGCGCGGCGTCCTGGTCCCGGCGTGGCACGGCACCCTCGCCCGCGGCGAGGACCTCTCCCCGCGTCACCCCTGGTACGACGTGCCCGTGCTGCGCGACGAGCACCTGGTGCTGCGCCCCGTGGCCGACGCCGACCTGCCGCGGATGCTGGAGTGTCTGGCCGACCCCGTGATGCAGCACTTCAGCGAGGGGCCCCGCGAGCGGGCGCCCCACACGATCGAGCGCTGGCCCGACCTCGTGGAGGAGCGGCGGGAGTGGGCCGCGCGCGGCGAGGCGGTCGCCTGGACCGTGGCCGACCCCGGCACGGACCTCCATCTCGGGCTGGTGCAGCTCTTCGACCTGCACCACCGCCGGCAGGCCGAGCTGGGGTTCTGGGCCCACCCCGACGCCCGTGGCCGCGGGCTGACCACCCGGGCGGTCCGGACCGCGCTGCGGCACGCCTTCGTGCCCTGGGACGACGGCGGGCTGGGGCTGCGACGGGTCCACGCGCACGCGGCCTCCGCCAACGCGGCGTCGTGCCGGGTGTTGACCTCGGCGGGCCTCCACCAGGTCGGCCGCACCCGCCGCGAGGCCCTGCTCGGCGACGGGACCTGGGGCGACACCACCCGGTTCGACCTGCTGGCCGAGGAGTGGCGCTAGCGGGTCAGGCGGTCGCCGCGGCGAGCGTCGTACGCCGCTGCAGGGCCACCGAGATGCCGAGCACCACCAGTCCGAGCAGCGAGAGCCCGACGCCGACCCACGCGGTCGAGGGGTAGCCCAGCCCGCCGGCGACGGCGAGCCCGCCCAGCCAGGCGCCGAGGGCGTTGGCGACGTTGAGCGCGGAGTGGTTCAGCGCCGCGCCCAGGGTGCGGGCCTTGCCGGCCACCTGGATCAGCCGCATCTGCAGGCCGATCGTGAACACCCCGCCCGAGCCGGAGATCAGGAACACGGTGAGCATGCCGGGCACCAGCCACTGCGAGGTCACGGCGTACGCCGCCAGCAGCACGCCCATGGCCAGCGCGCCGATCACCGTGGAGCGCAGGATCGACCAGTCCGCGAGCCGGCCGCCGACCAGGGTGCCGAGCACCGAGCCGAGGCCGAAGGCGAGCAGGTAGACCGGCACCATGCCCTCGCGCTGCCCGGCCACCTCGGTGACCGTGGGAGCGACGTAGGTGTAGATCGCGAACATGCCGCCGAAGCCGATCGCGCCGGCCAGCGCCGTGAGCAGCACCTGCGGCTCCTTGAGGGCGCGCAGCTCGGTGCGCCCGCTGGCGCCACGGTCCGCGGGCAGCCGCGGGACCAGCAGCGCGAGCAGCACCAGGGTGAGCGCGGCCAGCGCCACGACCAGGCCGTACGCCGCGCGCCAGCCCAGGCCCTGGCCCAGCCAGGTCGCGGCCGGGACGCCGAGCAGGGTGGCGACGGTGAGGCCGGTCATCACCAGGCTGACGGCCTGGGCGCGACGGTGCGGGGCGACGAGGTCGGCGGCCACGAGCGCGGCCACGCCGAAGAACGCGCCGTGGGGCAGGCCGGAGACGAACCGGGCGGCCATCAGGGTGCCGTAGCCCGGGGAGATCGCGGTGAGCACGTTGCCGAGCAGGATCACGCCCATCAGGCCGAGCAGCAGCCCGCGGCGCGGCAGCCGGGCACCGAGCACGGCGAGCACGGGCGCGCCGATGACCACGCCGACGGCGTACGCCGAGATGACGTGGCCGGCCGTCGGGATGTCGACGCCGACGCCGCGGGCCAGCTGCGGCAGCAGGCCCATGGAGACGAACTCGGTGGTGCCGATCGCGAACGCCCCGGTGGCCAGCGCGACGAGCGCGAGGCCGGCCGTGCGCCGTCGCGCGGCGACACCGCCGTCGGTCGCGTCGGTCTCCGCCAGGCGGGGGTCCTCGATCGTCGTGGTCACCCCTGCGACAACGACGAGGTTCCCCTCGTGTTCCCGATCGGCCGAAACCCGCGGGTGGCGTGCGTCACCGTGCGGCGGGATAGTCCGAGACGATTGGCACCAATTGGAGCCCGACATCGGTGCCGAACGTCTCGGACTATCCCGTCATTGCGGTTCAGAGCGAGGCAAGCGCCTCGTTGAAGGTCGTCGAGGGGCGCATCACCGCGGCCGCCTTCTCGGGGTCGGGGCGGAAGTAGCCGCCGATGTCGGCGGGCGAGCCCTGCACGGCGATCAGCTCGCCGGTGATGGCCTCCTCGTCCGAGCGCAGCCGCTTGGCCAGCTCCGCGAAGTCGGCGGCGAGCGCCTCGTCCTCGGTCTGGACGCTGAGCTCCTCGGCCCAGAACAGCGCGACGTAGAAGTGGCTGCCGCGGTTGTCGATGGTGCCGAGCTTGCGCTGCGGCGACTTGCCCTCCTCCAGCAGCCGACCGGTGGCGCGGTCGAGGGTCTCCCCCAGCAGCTTGGCGCGCAGGTTGTCGCCGGTGGTGGCGAGGTGGCTGAAGCTCTCGGAGAGGGCCAGGAACTCGCCGAGGCTGTCCCAGCGCAGGTAGTTCTCCTTGACCAGCTGCTGCACGTGCTTGGGCGCGGAGCCGCCGGCGCCGGTCTCGAACAGGCCACCGCCGTTGATCAGCGGGACGACCGAGAGCATCTTGGCCGAGGTGCCGAGCTCGAGGATCGGGAACAGGTCGGTGAGGTAGTCGCGCAGCACGTTGCCGGTGACCGAGATGGTGTCCTCGCCGCGGCGGATCCGGTCGACGGAGACCTGGATCGCCTCGACCGGCGACTTGATGGTGATGTCGAGGCCGTCGGTGTCGTGGTCGGGGAGGTACTGCTCGACCTTGGCGATCAGGTTGCGGTCGTGGGCCCGGGTCTCGTCGAGCCAGAAGATCGCCGGGTCGCCGGTGGCACGGGCGCGGGTGACGGCGAGCTTGACCCAGTCCTGGATCGGGACGTCCTTGGTCTGGCAGGCGCGCCACACGTCGCCGGGCTGCACCTGGTGCTCGCTGAGCACGGTGCCGTCCTCGGCGACGAGGCGCACGGTGCCGGCCTCGGCGATCTCGAAGGTCTTGTCGTGGGAGCCGTACTCCTCGGCCGCGCGGGCCATCAGCCCGACGTTGGGCACCGAGCCCATCGTGGCGGGGTCGTAGGCGCCGTGCGCGCGGCAGTCGTCGAGGACGACCTGGTAGATCCCGGCGTACGACGAGTCGGGGATCACCGCGAGGGTGTCGGCCTCGCCGCCGTCGGGGCCCCACATGTGGCCCGAGGTGCGGATCATGGCCGGCATCGAGGCGTCGACGATGACGTCGCTCGGCACGTGCAGGTTGGTGACGCCCTTGTCGGAGTCGACCATCGCGATCGCGGGGCCGTCGGCGAGGTCCTTCTCGATCGAGGCCTTGACCGATGCGGCGACGTCGCCGCCGACCTTCTCGGCGCCCGACACGATGCCACCGAGGCCGTTCTTGGGGTCCAGGCCGTGCTCGAGCAGCGCCTCGGCGTTGTCGGCGAAGAGCGAGGGGAAGAAGGCCTGCACCGCGTGGCCGAACAGGATGGGGTCGGAGACCTTCATCATGGTCGCCTTGAGGTGGATCGAGAACAGCACGTCGTCGGCCTTGGCCCGCGCGATCTGCTCGCGCAGGAAGTCCTGGAGCGCGCTGGTGCTCATGAAGGTGCTGTCGACGACCTCGCCGGCCTCGACCGGGATCGACTCCTTGAGCACCTGGGTGCCGGCGTCGGTGACCAGCTCGACGCGCAGCGAGCCGGCCTGGTCGATGACGACCGACTGCTCGTTGTGGCGGAAGTCGTCGCCCGACATCGTCGCGACGTTGGTCCTGGAGTCCGAGCTCCACTCCCCCATCGAGTGGGGGTTCGTGCGGGCGTAGCTCTTGACCGACTCCGGCGCGCGGCGGTCGGAGTTGCCCTCGCGCAGCACCGGGTTGACGGCGCTTCCCTTGACCTTGTCGTAGCGGGCGCGGACGTCCTTCTCCTCGTCGGTCTGCGGCGAGTCGGGGTAGTCGGGCAGCGCGACGCCCTGCTGCTGCAGCTCGGTCACGGCGGCCTTGAGCTGCGGCACCGAGGCGGAGATGTTGGGCAGCTTGATGATGTTGGCCTCGGGCGTCTTGGCCAGCGCGCCGAGCTCGGCCAGCGCGTCGTCGACCCGCTGGTCCTCGGGGAGCAGGTCGGAGAAGACGGCGATGATCCGGCCCGCCAGCGAGATGTCGCGGGTCTCGACGTCCACGCCCGCCTTCGCGGCGTACGCGGCGATGACGGGGAGGAAGGAGTACGTCGCCAGGGCGGGCGCCTCGTCGGTCTGGGTGTAGATGATCTTGGAGTCGGTCACCGGGCCAAACTATCGCGCCCGCACGCGACGTGGTCAGTGACCACCGTGGCCGAACAACCGCCGGCGGAGCTCGCCAGGAGGGCCCTTGCGGCGGACCCGCACGCTGCCCATCAGCGCGATGCCGCGCACCCGCACCACCGGGGAGTCCTCGTCGAGGTCGGCCGCGACCGAGGACCGCGACTCCTCGAAGACACCCATCACGCCGGTGCCCTCGACCACGACGACGGTGCGGGCGTCGACCACGACGAGCACCTCGCCCATCACGGCGTTGGCGGTGATGGTGACCTCGCGCGCGTCGAACCGGGCCTCGCGCAGGTCGATCAGCACCGTCCCCATGACCGCGAGCGCGTTGTGGGTCTCGCCGACGGCCCACTCGCCGCGACGCCTGACCTCGCTCAGGACCGCGGAGGAGCCGAGGTGCACGGGCAGCGACAGCCCTGGCGGCACCCCGCGGGGGCGGGTGGGCGGGATGCTCGGACGTGGCGGCACGGCAGGGGTGCTGCTGTGGTGGCCGGGCAGGTCGAGGGTGATCGGCACCAGGTCGCCGTAGGTCTTCGCGGCGTACGCCGCCTCGAGGCGGGTGTCGAGCTCGTCGAGGTCGATGCGCCCCTCCCCCGCGGCCTCGCGCAGCAGCTCCGCGACCCGGTGCCGGTCGGCGTCGGAGATGCGCAGCCTGCTGGGGTCGACCGGCTCCATGTCGCCACCCTAGGTGCTCCCCGGGAAGTCCGGGGCCCGGCGCTGCTAGCGTCGGACGGGTCCGCGCCCCCGTCGTACCAGGAGAAACCGTGAGCCCCACTCCGTTGAAGGTCGCCGTCACCGGTGCCGCCGGCCAGATCGGCTACAGCCTGCTCTTCCGTCTCGCGAGCGGAGCGCTCGGCGACCGGCCGATCGAGCTCCGTCTGCTGGAGATCGAGCCCGCGCTCAAGACCCTCGAGGGCGTGGTCATGGAGCTCGACGACTGCGCCTTCCCCGGCCTGGCCGGCATCGAGATCGGCCACGAGGCCGAGAAGGTCTTCGACGGCGTCAACCTCGCCCTCCTCGTCGGCGCCCGCCCCCGCGGCCCCGGCATGGAGCGCGGCGACCTGCTGGAGGCCAACGGCGCGATCTTCACCGCCCAGGGCAAGGCGCTCAACGCCGTCGCCGCCGACGACGTGCGTATCGGCGTGACGGGCAACCCGGCCAACACCAACGCGCTGATCGCGATGACCAACGCCCCCGACATCGACCCCTCGCGGTTCTCGGCGCTGACCCGCCTCGACCACAACCGGGCGATCTCGCAGCTGGCCGCGAAGACCGGCGCCTCGGTGACCGAGATCAAGAAGATGACGATCTGGGGCAACCACTCCGCCACCCAGTACCCCGACCTGTTCCACGCCGAGGTCCGCGGCCAGAACGCCGCCGAGGCCGTCGGCGACCAGGCCTGGCTCGAGGACACCTTCATCCCGACCGTCGCCAAGCGCGGCGCGGCGATCATCGACGCCCGGGGCTCCTCCTCGGCCGCCTCCGCCGCGTCGGCCACCGTCGACGCCGCCCGCGACTGGCTGTACGGCTCCGCGCAGGACGACTGGGTCTCGATGGCGGTCGTCTCCGACGGGTCGTACGGCGTACCCGAGGGCCTGATCTCCTCCTTCCCCGTCACCACGCGCGACGGTGACTGGGAGATCGTCCAGGGCCTGGAGATCGACGACTTCTCCCGCGGCCGCATCGACAAGTCCACCGCCGAGCTCGCCGAGGAGCGGGACGCCGTCAAGGGGCTCGGCCTGATCTGAGGCCCGCTTGATCGGCAGCGACGGTTTCCCGGGGTTGCTCGGGGGACCGTCGCTGGTCGTCGGCCCGACGGTTTCACAGGGTCCCCTGTGAAACCGCTGCTCCCCCACCAGAACATCGACCGGGAAGCAGCAGGAACCCCCGGGAAGCGACCCGGCGGGGTGGCGAATCCGTCGGTTTCACAGGGTCCCCTGTGAAACCGCTGCTCCCCCACCAGAACATCGACCGGGAAGCAGCAGGAACCCCCGGGAAGCGACCCGGCGGGGTGGCGAACCGTCGGTTTCACAGGGTCCCCGTGAAACCGCTGCCCACCAGAACATCGACCGGGAAGCAGCAGCAACCCACGGGAAGCGAGGCACGCCGTGACCGAGTCCGTACGCCGCCGCACGCCGGTCGTCCTGGACGTGGACACCGGGGTCGACGACGCGTGCGCGCTGCTGCTCGCGGCGCTGCACCCTGCGCTCGACCTCCGGGCCGTCACTTGCGTGGGCGGCAACGCCCCGCTGGCCGACGTCGTGGCCAACACGCTCAGCGTGCTCGACGTGTGCGGGCGCCAGGACGTGCCGGTCGCGGCCGGGGCGGCGCTGCCGCTGCTCGAGCCGCCGGGCGACGCCCGCCACGTGCACGGGCAGGACGGCATGGGCGACCTGGGTCGGGTGCGGTCGACCCGGCAGCCGGACCCCCGCCACGCGGTCGAGCTGCTGCGCGACGTGCTGCTGGATGCCGCCGCCCGCGACGAGCCGGTGACGCTGGTCCCGCTCGCGCCGCTGACCAACGTGGCGCTGCTGCTGCGCACCTACCCGGCCGTGGCGGCAGGGCTGGAGCGGATCGTGTTCATGGGCGGGGCGGCCGAGGTCGGGAACGCGACGGCGTCGGCGGAGTTCAACGTCTTCCACGACCCCGAGGCCGCGGCGGTGGTGCTCGACGCAGCGACCGACCTGGGCATCGACGTCGCGATGTACGGCCTCGACGTCTTCTACGGCCCGCAGGTCACCCGGGAGCAGGGCGTGGAGCTCGCCGCGCTCGGCGGGCCGGCCGGGCTGGCGGGCGAGCTGGTGGTCTTCCAGTGCGACCGGTTCGGGCGCGGCTCGGCCACCATCGGTGACGCCGGGGCCGTGTGCGCGGTGGTCGACCCCGAGGGCCTGGAGAGCCGGCGGCTGCCCATCCGGGTCGAGCTGGCCGGCACCTGGTCGCGCGGCCGCACCATCGTGGACCGCCGCGACTGGGCCGGCGACCTCGCCCACGACCCGCACGGCCAGGCACCGGCGAGCGTCGACGTCGCGCTGCGGGTCGACGGCGAGCGCTACGCCCGGCTGTGGTGCGAGACGGTCACCGGGCGGGCCTGACGCCCCGGGCCTGACCAGGCGGCCGCTCAGCCCGGCTGGTCCGGGATCACCACGGCCAGCACGATGAGCGCACCGCCCACCCCGGCCAGCATCAGCAGGTCGATCCAGCGGCTGCGGCGCACCCGCAGCATGCCCGCCTCGTTCTCGGGCAGCACCGTGCGCAGCAGCGCACCCACGAGCAGCGCGACGCCGATCAGCATCACGCCGCGGCGCCAGGGGCCGAGCGCGACGACGAGGACGCCGACGCCGGTGGCCGCGACCACCAGCAGGTAGACCATCCCGCCCAGCGTCGAGGGACGCCGGCCCGGAGCGGGCAGCGGCGGCGGCTGGGGCGGGCTCACGCTCGGGTCAGCCGGCGGTCCGGGCAGCGGTCTGCTCGGCCAGGCCGACCACGTTGGACAGCAGCATCGCGCGGGTCATCGGACCGACGCCGCCGGGGTTGGGCGAGACCCAGCCGGCCACGTCCCAGACGTCGTCGGCGACGTCGCCCGCGAGCTTGCCGTCCACCCGCGAGACGCCCACGTCGAGGACCGCGGCGCCCTCGCGGACCATGTCGGCGGTGATGATGCCCGGCACGCCGGCGGCGGCCACCACGATGTCGGCGGTGCGCGTGTGCGCGGCCAGGTCACGGGTGCCGGTGTGGCACAGCGTCACGGTCGCGTTCTCCGAGCGGCGGGTCAGCAGCAGCCCGAGCGGGCGGCCGACGGTGACGCCGCGACCCACCACGACGACCTCGGCGCCGGCGATCTCGACGCCGTGGCGACGCAGCAGCTCGACGATGCCGAACGGCGTGCACGGCAGCGGCGCGCTCTCACCCAGCACCAGCCAGCCCAGGCTGGTGGGGTGCAGGCCGTCGGCGTCCTTGGCCGGGTCGATGGCGCCGAGGACGAGGTTCTCCTCGATCCCCTTCGGCAGCGGCAGCTGCACGATGTAGCCGGTGCACGCCGGGTCGTCGTTGAGGCGGCGTACGGCGGCCAGCACCTCGTCCTGCGTGGCGGTCGCCGGGAGGTCCTCGCGCAGCGAGGCGATGCCGACCTCGGCGCAGTCCTTGTGCTTGCCGTTGACGTACCACCGCGACCCGGGGTCGTCACCGACCAGGACGGTGCCCAGCCCGGGCACCACCCCCCGCTCGCGCAGCGCGGCGACGCGCCCCGCCAGCTCGGACTTGATGGCGGTGGCCGTCGCGGTGCCGTCCAGCTTCTGTGCGCTCACGTGCCGCATCCTCCCATCGGTCGTGCGGTGGTCGCGACAGGCTCGACCGCGCGGTGCGGTGCCCGTCGCGGATCAGTGCGCGAAGTGCCGGGTGCCGGTGAAGTACATCGTGACGCCGGCCGCCTCGGCGGCCTTCACGGTCAGCTCGTCGCGCACCGAGCCACCGGGCTGCACGATGGCGCGGACGCCCGCGTCGATGAGGATCTGCGGGCCGTCCTCGAAGGGGAAGAACGCGTCCGAGGCGGCGACCGAGCCCGCGGCCCGCTCCCCCGCCCGGTCGACCGCGAGCCGGCAGGAGTCGACCCGGTTCACCTGGCCCATGCCGATGCCGACCGAGGCGCCGTCCTTGGCCAGCAGGATCGCGTTGGACTTCGCGGCCCGGCAGGCGGTCCAGGCGAACGCCAGGTCCTCGAGCACGTCGGTCGAGGCGGCCTCGCCGGTCGCGAGCGTCCAGGTCGCCGGGTCGTCGCCCTCGGCGTCGACCGCGTCACGGGCCTGCACCAGCAGCCCGCCGGAGATCGGGCGCATCTCGACGCCGCCGCGCTCCGCGGGCTCGGCGACCAGCAGCCGGACGTTCTTCTTGGCCTGGAGGACCTCCACCGCGCCCTCGTCGTACGCCGGGGCCACCACGACCTCGGTGAAGACCTCGGCGACCTGGCGGGCCATCTCGACCGAGACCGGCCGGTTGGTGGCGATCACGCCGCCGAACGCCGAGACCGGGTCGCACTCGTGGGCCCGACGGTGCGCCTCGGCGACGTCGGCCCCCACGGCGATGCCGCACGGGTTGGCGTGCTTGATGATCGCCACGGCCGGCTGGTCGAAGTCGTACGCCGCCCGGCGGGCCGCGTCGGCGTCGACGTAGTTGTTGTAGGACATCTCCTTGCCGTGCAGCTGCTCGGCCTGGGCCAGCCCGGGGGCGAGCTCGTTGCGGTAGAGCGCGGCGGCCTGGTGGGGGTTCTCGCCGTACCGCAGCACCGACTCGCGCTCCCAGGTCCCGCCGACCCAGGCCGGGAAGCCGGCGCCGTCGGAGGTGTCGGTGAGCACCGAGCCCATCCAGCTGGCCACGGCCACGTCGTAGGACGCGGTGTGCACGAACGCCTCGGCCGCGAGCCGCTTGCGCTGGTCGTGGGAGAAGCCGCCCTCCGCGAGCGCCGCCAGCACGTCGGCGTACCGCTCGGGGGAGGTCACGATCGCCACGGAGGGGTGGTTCTTCGCGGCGGCGCGCACCATCGACGGGCCGCCGATGTCGATCTGCTCCACGCACTCGTCGGGTCCGGCGCCCGAGGCGACGGTCGCGGTGAAGGGGTAGAGGTTGGACACGACGAGGTCGAACGGCTCCACGCCGAGCTCCTCGAGCTGGCTGACGTGGGCGGGCAGCCGCCGGTCGGCGAGGATGCCGGCGTGGACGTGGGGGTGCAGCGTCTTGACGCGGCCGTCGAGGCACTCGGGGAAGCCGGTGAGGTCCTCCACCTTGGTCACGGGCAGCCCGAGGTCGGCGATCAGCCGGGCCGAGCCGCCGGTCGAGACCAGCGCGACGCCGGCGTCGTGCAGGCCGCGGACGAGCTCCTCGAGGCCGGACTTGTCGTAGACGGAGACCAGCGCGCGCCGCAGCGCGATCCGGTCCTGGGGCAGCGTGCTCTCGGTCATGCGCCGATCCGCACCTTCCTGTCGGTGATGGTGTAGCCCTCGCGGGCCAGGCGGCCCACGGCGTCGACGAGCATCGCCCGCTCGGCGACCTTGATGCGTTCGTGGAGGGAGGCGACGTCGTCGTCGTCCTCGACCGGGACCACGGCCTGCGCGACGATCGGGCCGGTGTCGACCCCGTCGTCGACGACGAACAGCGTCGCGCCGGTGACCTTGACGCCGTACGCCAGGGCGTCGGCCGGTCCGGTGGTCCCCGGGAAGCTGGGGCACAGCGCCGGGTGGGTGTTGACGACCCGGCCCGGGAACCGGGCCAGGAAGGTCGGGCCGACCAGCTTCATGAAGCCGGCGAGGACGACCAGGTCGGGCTCGTGGGCGGCCACGGCGTCGGCGAGGCCGGCGTCCCAGTCCTCGCGGGTGGGGGCGTCGCCGAGCCGGTGCACGAACGCCGGGAGGCCGTGCCGCTCGGCGCGGACCAGGCCCTCGATGCCGTCGCGGTCGGCACCCACGGCGACCACGCGGGCGCCGTACGACGGGTCGGTGCTCGCGTCGACGAGGGCCTGCAGGTTGGTGCCGCTGCCGGAGACGAGCACGACGAGTCGGCGTTCGGCGGCGGGCAGCACCGCCACAGGCTACTCAGTCGGTGACGTGCTCCGGGACCGGCTCCGACGAGCGGCGCTGCCACCACGCGGTGGCCAGTCCGGCGAGCAGCCCGGCCAGGCCCATCGAGGCCACGGCCGCGGCCCCGACCTCGAGCACGGAGGGCCCGACGTGGACCAGCCGGCCGGTGCCGAGCGCGCCGCCGGCGAGCCCGGTGAGCAGCGCGGTGAGGACGCCCGCGAGGACGCCGGAGCCGAAGCCGCGCAGCGCCGAGGAGTCGTACGCCGTGACGCCGTAGGCCAGCTGCGCGCGCCGGGCACCCAGGGCCGCCACCACGACCGGCACGACGAGCAGGCCCATCAGCCACGACGGCGTGGGCCCGGCCTCGGGCAGGGCGCTGAGCAGCGGGAACGCGGGCACCGGGCCGAGGCTGACCACGCCCGGCGAGACGGTGGTGCCGACGCCGACGGAGAAGCCGGGACCGACGAGGTAGGCCGCGGCCCACAGCACGGCGTTGGGCAGCAGCAGCGCGGTCGCGACGGCGTACGCCGCGTGGTCGCCGCCGGAGAGGCGCAGCCCGGCCAGCACCGCCATCGCGTCGTTGGTGCCGAGCAGGACCGCCACGACGGTCAGCGCGGTGGCCGCGACCAGCAGGCCGGCCACGGTGCTGGCGGCACCGTGGGCGACCGCGCGGACCCAGCCCGGGACGGTGTCGAGCCAGGGCCGGAGCCGGCCGGTCCCGCGCGCCAGGCCGAGGGTGCCGAGCACGCCGGGGACCAGCAGCGCGCCGAGGACGGTGCGTCCCAGGCCGGGGCTGACGTCGTCGGTGCCGGCCAGGACGCAGGTCAGGACCGCGAGCACGAGGTAGACGCCGGTCAGCGTGACGGCTGCCTGCGCGACGGTGCGGTCGTCCTCGGTCGGCCGGGCGGTGCGACCGGCGCGGACGGCGAGCCGGTGCACCAGCCACCCCGCGGCCGCGGTGAGGGCGAGCGGGACCACGCCGACCGGCACGCCGCCGATCGCGACGCCGGAGCCGTGGCCGACCAGCCACAGGTCGGCGCCGGCGCGCAGCGCGTCGCGGGTGCTGCCGTGGGCACCGCCGTCGGCGAGGTACCAGCCCACCAGGGCGAGCCCCATCAGCCCGAGCAGCCCGGCGGCGACGGCACCGCCGGCGGCCAGCGCCGCCGCGCCGGCCAGCGTGCGCTCCTGCTCGCCGCGCAGTCCGGCGACCACCGAGGCGACCCACCGGGAGACCGCACCACCGCGCGCCCGGCGACGCGGGTCGTCGGGGTCGGTGTGCGGCGGGCGGCTCAGCAGGTCGGTCATCGCCACCATCTTGAACGCAAGCGGACGCGAGGTCGTCCCGCCACGCGGGTAGCCTCCTCCCTCGTGCGCACCACTTCCCCGGCCCCCGACGAGGACCGCGCGGGCGCCCGCCGCGGCCGTCGGCTGCCCGGCGGACCTCGCACCTGGCTCGGCCTGCTCGCGGTCGTGCTCGTGCTCGCCGTCGTCGCCACCGTGCTCGTGCGCCGCGACGGCGGGATCGGTGCCGCCGTCGACGACCTGGAGGGCGCCTCGCCGAGCGCCACCCCCGCGCCCCGCCCGGTGACCGCGGCGACGCTGCTCGGCGTCACCGACGCGCAGGCCGCGGCACCGCGGCAGCGGTGGCGGCTGGTCGGCACCACCGACAACACCGGCGGCACCGGCATCAACACGCTGTGCCAGGGCAGCCGGTTCGCCGACCCCGAGGGCGAGGGCACCTTCGTGCGCACCTTCGCCACCACCAACGCCCCGCGTCGCACGCTGCTCCAGACCGTCGAGATCAGCGCGGACGCGCAGGCGGCGCAGGCGGCGTACGACACGACGCTGGGGTGGTTCGCCGGGTGCCGGGAGGCCCGCCTGCAGCTGCAGGGCACCTACCGGCTCGACGGCCTCGGCGACGAGGCCCGGCTGCTGCGTCTGCGCCTGCCCGACGCCCGGCGGCCCGCCCTGACCCGCACCTTCGTGGTCGGCGTGGTGCGTTCGGGCGCGCTCACCGTGTCCACCGTGGCGGTGACGCGCGGCGGCGACGCGGTGGCCAACCGCAGCGCGGCCGCGGTGCTGACCACCGCGGTCGCCGCGCTCTGCGGGACCGACCCCGCCGGGGGCTGTCCGGGCGACGTCGAGGCGACCCCGGTGCTGCCGGCGAGCTCGGGCGAGGCCCGGGGCACGCTCGCCGCCGCGGACCTGCCGGTCGTGGGCCGCATCGACCGGCCCTGGGTCGGCACCCGCCCGACGCCCGCACGGCCCAACCCGTCGGCGACCACGTGCGACCAGGCCGACTTCGTCCGCGCCGGTGCCGCCCGACCCCGCACCCGCACCTTCCTGGTGCCGGGGGCCCGCGTCGACGAGCGGTTCGGCGTGAGCCAGACCTACGGCCGGTTCGCGACCGTGGCCCGCGCCCAGCGCCTCGTCGACCGGATCGGCGCGGCGATGGCGCGCTGCGAGGACGACGACCTCTCCGCCCGGGTCAGCGCGGAGAGCGTCGACCAGCCCGGTCCGCGCGGCTCGGTCACGTCCTCGTGGCGGCTGGACAGCGAGGTCCGCGAGGACGAGACCGTCGGCTACTGGATGGGGGTGGCCCGGGTGGGTCGCTGGGTGACGCAGGTGCTGCTGACGCCGGTCGAGGGGGCCGACGTCGACGCCGCGACCTTCGAGGCGCTGGTGGTCCGGGCGCGTGACCGGCTCTTCGAGCTGACGGGACCACGCCGATGACGTGCCCGGTGAGGTCCGCGTGATCCCCGGACCCGGCCGCTTCGAGCTGCCCGAGGGGCTGGTCTACCTCGACGGCAACTCGCTGGGCGCGCTGCCCGCCGGCGTCGCCGACCGGCTCGGCGAGGTGGTGCGCTCGGAGTGGGGCCACGGCCTGATCCGCTCGTGGAACGACGCCGGCTGGATGCAGCTCGTCGGCCGGGTGGCGGCCCGGATCGCCCCGCTGATCGGCGTCGACGCCGCCGACCTGCACCTCGGCGACAGCACCACGGTGAGCCTGTTCAAGACCACCGTCGCCGCGGCGCGGCTGCGGCCCGACCGCCGGGTGCTGGTGCTGGAGCCGACCACCTTCCCCACCGACGGCTACGTCACCGCGGCGGTCGCCGAGCTGCTCGGCCTCGAGCTGCGGTGGTGCGACCCCGCCGACCCGCTGGCCTCCGTCGACGACGACGTGGCGCTGCTGTCGCTGACCCACGTCGACTTCCGCAGCGGCGCGCTGTTCGACCTGCCGGGCCTCACCGCCGCGGCCCAGGCACGGGGCGCGCTGGTGCTGTGGGACCTGTGCCACTCGGCCGGCGCCGTGCCCGTCGACCTCACCGCCGCCGGGGCCGACCTCGCGGTGGGCTGCACCTACAAGTACCTCAACGGCGGGCCCGGGTCCCCGGCGTACCTCTGGGTCGCACCGCGTCACCAGGCCGCCGCCCGGCAGCCGATCAGCGGCTGGATGGGCCACGCCACCCCGTTCGCGATGGCGCGCGACTTCGAGCCCCGCGAGGGCGTCGGCTCGTTCGCCTCGGGCACGCCGCCGGTGCTGGCGCTCTCGGCGCTGGAGGCCTCGCTGGAGGCGTTCGACGGCGTCACGGTCGAGGAGCTCCGGGCGCAGTCGCTGGCGCTGACCGACCGCTTCATCGAGCTGGTCGACGAGCACCTGGGGACGCGGGTCGAGGTGGTCACCCCGCGCGAGCACGCGCGGCGCGGCAGCCAGGTCTCGCTGCGCCACCCCGCGGCGTACGGCGTGGTGCAGGCGCTGATCGCCCGTGACGTCATCGGCGACTTCCGCGACCCCGACATCGCCCGCTTCGGCTTCGCGCCGCTCTACAACACCCTGGCCGACGTGGAGACCGCCGTCGAGCGGCTGGTGCTGGTGCTGGACCGCGAGGAGCACCTCGACCCGGCGTACGCCGCCCGCAACGCCGTCACCTGACCCCGAGGTCCTCCCGGACGCGAGCGAGCCCCCGTCCGCCGGGGCGGAGGGGGGCTCGCGTCGAGGTGGGGCTCAGCGGGACTGCAGGATCTCCCGCATCAGCTGGGCGGTCTCCGACGGCGTCTTGCCGACCTTGACCCCGGCGGCCTCGAGGGCCTCCTTCTTGCCCTGCGCGGTGCCCGCGCCGTCGGAGACGATGGCGCCGGCGTGGCCCATGGTCTTGCCCTCGGGGGCGGTGAACCCGGCGACGTAGCCGACGACCGGCTTGGTCACGTGCTCCTTGATGTACGCCGCGGCCTTCTCCTCCGCGTCGCCCCCGATCTCGCCGATCATCACGATCGCCTGGGTGTCGGGGTCGTTCTCGAAGGCCTCGAGGGCGTCGATGTGCGTGGTCCCGATGATCGGGTCGCCGCCGATGCCGATGGCCGTGGAGAAGCCGAAGTCCTTGAGCTCGAACATCATCTGGTAGGTCAGCGTGCCCGACTTCGAGACCAGCCCGACCGGGCCGGAGCCGGAGATCGTGGCGGGCGTGATGCCGGCCAGCGCCTCGCCGGGGGTGATGATGCCGGGGCAGTTGGGCCCGATGATCCGGGTCTGCTTGCCCTGCGCGTAGGCCCAGAACTCCGCGGAGTCCTGCACCGGCACGCCCTCGGTGATGATCACCAGCAGGCCGATCTCGGCGTCGATGGCCTCGATGACGGCGTCCTTGGTGAAGGCCGGCGGCACGAAGGCGACCGACACGTCGGCGCCGGTCTCCTTGATCGCCTCGGCGACCGACCCGAACACCGGGAGCTCGACGTCGTGGCCGTCCGGGTCCTGGTGGGTCACGGTGGTGCCGGCCTTGCGGGCGTTGACGCCGCCCACGATCTGGGTGCCGGCCTTCATCATCAGGCGGGTGTGCTTGGTGCCCTCACCGCCGGTGATGCCCTGGACGATGACCTTGGAGTCCTTGTTGAGGAAGATCGACATCTCTCACGCACCAGCCTTCGCAGCGAGCTCGGCAGCCTTGTCGGCCGCCCCGTCCATGGTCTGCTCGATGACCACCAGCGGGTGGTCGGCCTCCGCGAGGATGCGGCGGCCCTCCTCGACGTTGTTGCCGTCCAGGCGCACGACGAGCGGCTTGTTGGCCTCGTCGCCGAGGATCTCCAGCGCGCTGACGATGCCGTTGGCGACCGCGTCGCAGGAGGTGATGCCGCCGAAGACGTTGACGAACACGCTCCTGACCTGCTCGTCGTTGAGGATCACGTCGAGGCCGTCGGCCATGACCTGCGCCGAGGCGCCGCCGCCGATGTCGAGGAAGTTGGCCGGCTTCTGGCCGCCGTGCGCCTCACCGGCGTACGCCACGACGTCGAGGGTCGACATGACCAGCCCGGCGCCGTTGCCGATGATGCCGACCGAGCCGTCGAGCTTGACGTAGTTCAGGCCCTTGGCCTTCGCCTTGGCCTCGAGCGGGTCGGCGGCGTCCTTGTCCTCGAACTGCTCGTGGTCGGCCTGGCGGAAGTCGGCGTTCTCGTCGAGCGAGACCTTGCCGTCCAGGGCCTCGAGCACGTCGCCCTCGAGTCGGGCCAGCGGGTTGACCTCGACCAGGGTGGCGTCCTCCTCGACGAAGACCGCCCACAGCTGCTGCACCATGGTGATCGCCTGGTCGTGGAGCTCGACCGGGAAGCCGACCTCGTCGACGATCTCCGTGGCCTTGGCCTCGTCGACACCGGTGCCGGCGTCGATCGCGATCTTCTTCACCGCGTCGGGGTTGGTCCGGGCGACCTCCTCGATCTCCACGCCGCCCTCGACCGAGGCGATGCACAGGTAGGAGCGGTTGGACCGGTCCAGCAGGAAGGAGAAGTAGTACTCCTCCACCGGCGGGGTCGCCGGCGTGACCAGGACGCGGTTGACCGGCAGGTCCTTGATGGTCAGCGCGAGGATCGCCTCGGCGTGCTGCTGGGCCTCGTCGGGGGTCTTGGCGATCTTGACGCCGCCGGCCTTGCCACGGCCACCGGCCTTGACCTGCGCCTTGATCACGGTGACGCCACCGATCTCCTCGGCGGCGGCCCTGGCCTCCTCGGCGGTCGTCACGACCGTGCCGAGGGTCGCCTTCACACCATGCTTGGCGAAGAGCTCCTTCGCTTGGTACTCCATCAGGTCCACGGGTCGACCGCTCCTTCGAGTTCTCGTCGGTTGGGGCGGCGCGCGCGAGCGGAGCCCGGCGGCCACCTCCGAGCGACCTTAGACCGATTCGGGGGTCGACGGCACGTAGGGTCCTCCCGTGCATCCCAGCGAGACCGAGGTCACAGCCGCGACGGTCCCCCCGGTGACGCTGCGCCTCACCGAGCACGGCGACCCCACGTCGGGCACCCACGTGGTCCTCCTGCACGGCTATCCCGACGACCGCACGCTGTGGGACGACGTGGTCGCCCGGTTGCCCGCCGACTGGCACGTGGTCACCCCCGACAACCGTGGCGCGGGTCGGTCCGAGGCCCCCGGCGAGCGGGCGGCGTACGACGTGGGGCTGCTGGTCGAGGACGTCGTGGCCGTCGTCGGGGCGACCGTGCCGGACGGCGAGCGGTTCCACCTGGTCGGCCACGACTGGGGGTCGATCATCGGGTGGGAGGTGGTCGCCGCCGCCACCCACGACCCCCGGCTCCGGGGGCGGCTGGCCTCCTTCACCTCGGTCTGCGGCTTCCCGCTCGACCACCTGCACGCGCGGCTGCGCACCGGTCCGGGCCGGTGGGCGCTCCTCCCCCAGCTGCTGCACAGCTGGTACGCCGTGCTGTTCTGCCTGCCCCGCGTACCGGAGTGGTTGTGGGGACCCGGCCAGGGCCTGCTGCGACGGATCGGCGAGCGCCTGGACCCGACGGCGCACCTGCTCGACTGGGGCCCCGCGCTCGGTCGCGCCGCGGTCCCGGGGCTGGGGCTCTACCGGCGCAACGTCGTACGCCGCCCGACCGCCTGGCACACCGACCTGCCGGTCCGCGTGGTGCTGGCCCGGCACGACACCTTCATCCGGCCGGTCAGCCTCGACGGTCTCGAGGCCCGCTGCTCGGACCACACCCGCGTCGAGCTCGACACCGGGCACTGGGTGCCGCGCTCGGAGCCGGCCCGGCTCGCCGAGATCGTGGTCGAGCACGTGCGGGCGCACGGCGGCTGAGCAGCGGGATCGGGCGGCGGGATCGAGCGACGGGATCGGGCGGCGGGCTCAGGCGGGGCGGTCGGCCTCGTCGGCGAAGTGCTCGGCCACCCACCCGGTGATCTCGCCCGTGGTGGCGCCGGGCGTGAAGATCTTCGCGACGCCCAGCTCGTGCAGCGGCGCGACGTCCTCCTCGGGCACGATCCCGCCGCCGAAGACGACGATGTCGCGGGCGTCGCGCTGCTCGAGCAGCTCCAGGATCCGGCGGAACAGCGTCATGTGGGCGCCGGAGAGGACGGAGAGACCGATCAGGTCGGCGTCCTCCTGCAGGGCGGTCTCGACGATCTGCTCGGGGGTCTGGTGAAGGCCGGTGTAGACGACCTCGTGCCCGGCGTCGCGCAGCGCCCGTGCGACGACCTTGGCGCCCCGGTCGTGGCCGTCGAGTCCGGGCTTGGCCACCACGATGCGCAACATGCCTGGCAGGTTAGCCGAGGTCCCGGGACGTGTGAGTCGCCCCACAGCGGGGCGGCGTTCCCCCGCTCGCAGCCCCCACGTCGGTCCACACTGGCCAGGTCACGATTTCGTCTCGGGCCGAGTGGTGGCTATCGTGACGGGTCGTTTGAACTTCTACCACCGAGCGGGTGCCTCCGCTCCGACAGGATCCAGACACACGAGAGGCCGACGCATGGCTCAGCACCGGGGACAGCACCGGGCGACGCACCGCGGTGACCGCCGCGGCCGCGACGTCCGGTCGACCACCCGTGGCGCGGTCGGGGTCGGCCGGCGTCGTGCCGAGACGCCGCCCTCGCTGCTGGCCCGTGCGACCACCACGGTCCGCACCGGCGCCCGCGACGCGGTGCCCTCGCTCGCCGCCCTCGCGACCTCGGTCTCCACCGCGACCGGCCCGCGCTGGCGCCACCGGCTCAGCGTGCTGCCCAGCGCCCTCGGCGTCGTCGCCCTGGTCGCCGCCGGCACCGGCGCCGTGGCCGCGAGCGAGGAGGCTCCCGGTGCCCGCGCCGTGACCGCCGCCGCCCAGGCCCGCGCCATCTCCGCCGGCACCGACGCCCAGGGCGTCGTCCGCGGTGGCGACGAGCGCGAGGCGGCGCTGAGCCGCGACTCCGAGCGCCAGGCCCTCCAGGACGCCGCCGAGGTCCGCCTCCAGCGCGCCGCCGAGGAGCAGGCCGCCGAGCGCAACGCCGAGCTCAAGCAGCTCGGTCGGGCCGCGGAGGCCCGCGCCGGCGAGATCGCCGAGAACGCCTGGGTGCTGCCCACCACCGGCTACCGCCTGACCGCCCGCTTCGGCACCGCCGGCGGGCTCTGGTCCAGCGACCACACCGGCCTCGACTTCGCGGCGCCCTCGGGCACCCCGATCGTCGCCGTGGCCAACGGCACCATCACCGAGACCGGGTCGGCGGGCGCCTACGGCAACCGCACGATCATGACGCTCGAGGACGGCACCGAGATCTACTTCTGCCACCAGACGACCATCGGCGTCTCCCCCGGTGACAAGGTCACCGCCGGGCAGCAGATCGGCACCGTCGGCAGCACCGGCAACAGCACCGGCCCCCACCTGCACCTCGAGGTGCGCCCCGGGGGCGGCGACCCCGTCGACCCCTACCAGGCGCTCACCTTCCACGGCCTCAAGCCGTAGGTCTCCCCCGAGATCCGCTCGCGCTGCTCTGCAGCGCTAGAGCTTCTCGACCGGTGCGTAGCGCAGCAGCAACCGCTTGACGCCCTCGGTGCCGAAGTCGACCGAGGCCACCGCGTTGTCGCCGGCCCCCTCCAGCGCGATGACGGTGCCGAGCCCGAAGCTGTCGTGCTGCACGCGGTCGCCGGGGTCCAGCGAGGGCACCGGCCGGCTGGCCTTGGCCTTCTGGGCGGCGTCGCGACGCGCGCTCACGGTGCCGAACTGGCGCTGCGGCGCGGCCTGGCGCGAGGAGCCGTAGCCCAGCTGGGGGCGGTTCCACGACGTCATCGCGGCCTCGGTGCGGCGCCAGTCGACGAGGTCGACCGGCAGCTCGTCGACGAAGCGCGAGGCCGGGTTGTGCTGCGGGGCGCCCCAGGCCGAGCGCACCACGGCGCGCGAGACGTAGAGCCGCTCCCGGGCGCGGGTCAGGCCGACGTAGGCCAGCCGGCGCTCCTCCTCCAGCTCCACCTTGTCGCCCAGCGAGCGCAGGTGGGGGAAGACGCCGTCCTCGAGCCCGGTCAGGAACACCACCGGGAACTCCAGGCCCTTGGCGGTGTGCAGCGTCATCAGGGTGACCACGCCCGGAGCCGGAGCACCGTCGCCCTCGCCGTCCGGCGGGGTGTCGGGGATCTGGTCGCTGTCGGCGACGAGGGAGACGCGCTCGAGGAAGTCCACGAGGCCCGGCGGCTCGGTCTCGCCCGCCTCCACCTCGGCCGGGTCGGCCGACGGGCCGGCGACCGGGTCCTCGGCGAACTCCCGGGCCACGGCCACGAGCTCGGCGAGGTTCTCCACGCGGGTCTCGTCCTGCGGGTCCTCGGACTCCTCGAGCTCCCGGAGGTAGCCGCTGCGCGTCAGCGCCTGCTCCAGCACCACGTCGACGCGCTCCCCCGCCGCGACCATCTGCTGCAGCTGCTCGACGACGTCGACGAAGCCCTGGATCGCCCTGAGCGAGCGCGTCGCGATGCCGGGGGCGTCCTGCGCCCGCTGCAGCGCCTCCCAGAAGGTGATCCGATCACGCTGGGCCAGCGACTCCACGCAGGCCTCGGCACGGTCGCCGATGCCGCGCTTGGGGGTGTTGAGGATGCGGCGCAGCGACACCGAGTCGGCGGGGTTGGCCAGCACGCGCAGGTAGGCGAGCGCGTCACGCACCTCGCGGCGCTCGTAGAAGCGCACGCCCCCGACCACGCGGTAGGGCAGCCCGACGCGGATGAAGACCTCCTCGAACACCCGGGACTGTGCGTTGGTGCGGTAGAACACCGCGACCTCACCGGCCCGAGCGGCGCCGTCGTCGGTCAGCCGGTCGATCTCCTCGGCGACGAACCGCGCCTCGTCGTGCTCGTCGTCGCCGACGTACCCGACGATGCCGCTGCCCTGGCCCGCGTCGGTCCACAGCTGCTTGGGCTTGCGGCTCTCGTTGCGGCTGATCACCGCGTTGGCGGCGGTGAGGATCGTCTGGGTGGAGCGGTAGTTCTGCTCGAGCAGGATCGTGCGGGCGTCGGCGAAGTCCTGCTCGAAGTCCATGATGTTGCGGATGTTGGCGCCGCGGAACGCGTAGATCGACTGGTCGGCGTCACCGACCACCATCAGCTCTGCCGCCGGCACCTCCTCGCCCCCGGGCGTCGGGCCGGTCGTCGGCTCCTCGAGCCGCTGCGAGCACAGCTCGTGGATCAGGGCGTACTGCGCGTGGTTGGTGTCCTGGTACTCGTCGACCAGCACGTGGCGGAAGCGGCGACGCCACCCCTCGCGCACCGCCGGGAACGCCCGGAACAGGTGGACCGTCAGCATCAGCAGGTCGTCGAAGTCGAGCGCGTTGGCCTGGGTGAGGCGGCGCTGGTACTCGGCGTAGGCGGAGGCGTAGACCTCCTCCTGGGTGTTCTCGGCGGCCTTGGCCGCGTCCTCGTGGTCCTGGAGCTCGTTCTTGGCGTTGCTGACCCAGTTGAGGATCGCGCGCGGCGGGAAGCGCTTGGCGTCGAGGTCGAGGTCCTTGCAGACCAGGGCCATCAGCCGCTTCTGGTCGGCGGCGTCGTAGATCGTGAAGTTGGACTTGAAGCCGAACTTGTCGATCTCCTTGCGCAGGATGCGCACGCACGCGGAGTGGAACGTCGAGACCCACATGATGCGGGCCCGGCCACCCACCAGCTCCTCGACCCGCTCGCGCATCTCGGCGGCGGCCTTGTTGGTGAAGGTGATGGCCAGGATCGAGCCCGGGTGCGCGCCGCGCTCGGAGATCAGCCAGGCGATCCGGCGGGTGAGCACCCGGGTCTTGCCCGACCCGGCGCCCGCCACGACGAGCAGCGGCGAGCCCTCGTGCACCACGGCCTCGCGCTGCGGGTCGTTGAGCCCGTCGAGCAGCTGCTCGCGGGTGGGCTGGCCGCGTCGTCCGGACCGCCCGGACGGGCCGCGCTCCGGGGCGGGCTCGGGTGCGGTGGGGAGGCCGGGGAGGGGGAACTGCGCACTCATGTCCCGGTCACACTACGTCCGCGGTCCGACACCGCCGGTGACCGGTTCCGGCCCCCCGGTCAGGGTGCGGCTGCGACCATCGGATCGTGCCCGCGCCGCGTCGTACGTCCTCCCCCGTGCCGGGCCGCGCCCACGCGAGGACGGCAGCGGCGGGCTGCGCAACCTGCTGGTCACGGCGGTCACGGTGGTGCTGGTGGTCGGGCTCGCGGTGGCGGTGCCGAGCCTGCTGCCCTCCGCGCGTCCGCTCCTGGACCCCCTGGTCGGCGGCCCCGGCCGGACGGCGCAGACGGCGGCGCCCGGCGAGGGCAGCTTCGCCTTCACCGCGACCCAGCGCGGCCGACCGCGGGTGCCGGTGGCCTACAGCAGCTGCGACCCGGTGCGGGTGCAGGTCAACCTCGACGGGGCGCCCGAGCCGAGGGCCGACCTGGCGCACCTGCGCCGGGCGATGGCCCGGATCGGCGAGGCGACCGGCCTGCGCCTGGAGTACGCCGGGACCTCGTCGGCCCGGCCGCGCTGGGAGGCGGGTCGCGTCGACCTCGGGCTGCGCGACGTCGCCGACCCCGACCCCGTGCTGGTCACCTTCGCCGACGCCGAGGAGGTGCCGGCCCTGGAGGGACGCGTGGCCGGCATCGGCGGCAGCGTCATGGTCGAGCGCGACGGCTGGCGGCGCTACCTGACCGGTCAGGTGACCCTCGACCGCGACGCCTTCGCCGAGCTGCACGACCGGCCGGGCGGCGAGGAGGTCGCCGCGGCGATCACGCTGCACGAGCTCGGGCACCTCGTCGGCCTCGACCACGTCGACGACCCCGGCGAGCTGATGCACGCCACCACCACCTCGCAGCGCGACCTCGGCCCCGGCGACCTCCGCGGGCTGCGGGCGCTGGGGCGGGGCCGCTGCGCCTGAGGGCTCAGGCGCCGGCGCTGGTCCCACGCGTACGCCGGGCCAGGTGGCCGTGCATCACGCCCACCATCCGCGGCCCCGCGAGCCGGTCCTCGAGCCGGCGGGCGTTGCGCCGCACCGGCTGGGCGACGTACTCCCCCAGGATGACGCCGGCCGCGAGGGCGATGGTGGTGGCTGCTGCCGCCGACAGTTGCAGGATGCCGAGGGTGTCGCCGTCGGACATGTAGCTGAGCCCGCGGAAGATCGTGAGCCCCGGCAGCATCGGCACCAGCGCGGGCACCACCACGACCAGCGGCGGCACCCGCACCCGCCCGGCCACGGCGTAGCTGAGCAGCCCGATGATGACCGCGGCCACCGCGGCGGCCCACGGTCGGGCGTCGCGCGGGTCCAGCACGGCGAGGTAGCCGAGGTGGCCCGCGACCGTGCTCATCGCGATCGCCGGCAGCGCCCGCAGCGGGGCGTAGCTGGTGAAGGCGAACGCGCAGGCCGCCACCACCGCGCCGAGCAGCACCAGCGGCGGCGCGGCCAGCTCGATCGACCCGGGCCGCAGCCCGATGGTGCTGATGCCGAGGCCGGGCGCCAGGGCCAGCCCCGCCGACACCCCGGCGATCAGGCCCGCGGTGGCCAGCATCGCCTCGATGATCCGGGCCCCGGCGGTGAGGTAGAAGCCGCTCAGCGCGTCCTGGATCGCGCCCATGAAGCCGATGCCGGAGAGCAGCATCACGATGTTGGCCGTGACCACCAGCGAGACGTCGACCCCCAGGCCGGCGCGCTCGGCGAGCACCGCGGCCGCGAGGGCCAGGGCCGTGGCGAGGAACCCGCCTGCGGCCTGCTGGTAGAACATCGGCCACTGCCGCCGGTTGAGGGTGCGCATCAGCACCGTGATGGCGACGCCGGCGAGGAAGGCCACCGACGTGACCAGCGCGTCGCCGTCGAGCAGCAGCGCGATGCCGGCCCCGACGACGCCGCTGCCCACCACCGAGGACCACTCCGGCAGGTAGTGGTCGGTGGAGTTGATCCAGGCGACCCGGCGACGGGCCTCGGAGACGTCGACCCGGTCACGCATCACGTCGTTGACCAGGCCCTGGACCCGGGTGAGGTCGTCGTAGTCGATGTCGCGCTGGGCGACGTTGCGGGTGAGCAGCACCGGCGGCTCCTCGGAGTCGGCCTGGTAGCTCATCCGCAGCAGCGTGAAGGTGACGTCGATGTCGGCGTTGGGCAGGCCGAGGTGTCGCGTCAGGCCGAGCATGGTGGCCGTGACGTCCGCCGCGCCGGCGCCGGAGGACAGCAGGATCTCGCCGACCCGCAGGGCCAGGTCGAGGATCTTGAAGGTCTCCCGTGCGTCGCTCACACCCGCCATTGTGGGCCCCGCCCGGGCCCGGCGCGACGCGTCGGCACGGCGCCCGTGAGTGGTCTCACACGGGGCTGCGGCTCAGCTGATCCAGCCCATCCGGCGGGCGGTCGCGACCGCCTCGTGCCGGTTGGCCGCACCGAGCTTGGCGGCGGCCGTGGAGAGGTAGTTGCGGACGGTCCCCGGCGAGAGGTGGACCCGCCCGGCGACGCGGTCGACGGGCGCCCCGTCGGCCGCCGCCTCGAGCACGTCGGCCTCGCGCGGGGTCAGGGGCGTGTCGCCGGCGGCGATCGCCTCGGCGGCCAGCTCGGGGTCGACGTGGCGCCCGCCGGCGTGGACGGTGCGCACCACCTCGGCGAGGGTCACCGCCGAGGTGGTCTTGGGCAGGAAGCCCCGTACGCCGACGGCAAGCGCCCGCTTGAGGTGCCCGGGCCGGCCGTGGCTGGTCACGATCATGCAGGCGACGTGGGGCAGCTCGCGGTGCAGCCGCTCGGCCACCTCGAGCCCGTCGAGCCCGGGCATCTGGAGGTCGAGCACGGCCACGTCGGGGGCGTCGCGGCGGCACGCGGCGATGGCCTCGTCGCCGGTCGCGGCCTGGGCCACCACGCTGAGGTCCTCCTCGAGCTCGAGCATCTGCGCCAGCGCGCCGCGGATGAGGTGCTCGTCGTCGGCGAGCAGCACCCGGATCACCGGACCTCCTCGGCCCTCGCGGGGACCGGTCCGGCGTGGGGCCCGGGCTGGTGCGACCGGTCGACGTCGAGCCGCAGCCGCACCTCGAAGCCGGTGCCGGTCGGTCCGGACCCGAGCCGGGCGCCCAGCGGGGCGAGGTCGTCGGCCAGGGTGCGCAGGCCGCTGCCGTCGGCGGTGGCCGTGCGGGCCGGGCCGCCGTCGTCGGTGACCTCGACGCCGTGCGCGTCGCAGCGGATCCGCACGTGGGTGGCGGTGGAGTGGCGCAGCACGTTGGTCACGGCCTCCCGGACGACCCGCGCGGCCGGCTCGTGCCAGGCCTCGGGCAGGTCCCCGAGGACGGCGTCGCAGCCGATCCCGGCCGAGCGCAGCAGCGAGACCGCACCGTCGAGCTCCTGGCCCAGGTCGAGCGGCCGGTAGCCGCGGGCGAGCTGACGGGCCTCGCGCAGGGCGTCGTGGGCGGTGGCGCGCACCTCGAGGATCTTCTCGGCGGTGCGCTCGTCGCCGCGGCGGGCCAGCGTCGCCGCCAGCTCGGCCTGCACCGCGATCGTCGAGAGCCGTCGACCCAGCACGTCGTGCACGTCGCGGGAGAACCGCAGCCGCTCCTCGGCGACGGCCAGCGCGGCCTGGTTGCGCCGGCCGTGGTCGAGCTCGGTGACGACGCCGAGCAGCCACAGCGAGCTCTGCACGGTGAAGAGGAAGAAGGCGCCGGCGCCGACGGCGTACACCGCGACGCCCACGCTGCCCGAGGCGACGTACGCCGCGACGGCCGCCCCGGCGAGCACCGCCCGGTGCAGCCGCGGGGTCCGCAGCGCGCCGACCGCCCAGGCGAGGCTGCCGAACGCGATCACCACGACCGGTCCGGCCTCGACGTCGCGCAGGGTCAGGGCCCAGACCCACAGCGCCAGCACCACAGCAGTCAGGGGTCCCAGCAGTGCCCAGGGCACCGTCGTCACGCCGGTGCCCTCGACCCCCCGGTCGTCGAGACCGTGCCGCAGGACCAGCGTGGCCAGCACGCCGAGCGCCAGGCAGGCCACGGCCAGCACCGCCGCCTCCGGGGTGTCGCCCAGCCGGGCCGCGGCCGAGATCACCCCCATGGCGAGCAGGAACCAGATCACGACGTACAGCGAGCCGCGGGTGTAGAGGTCGACCCGGGCGACGTCGGAGCGTCGGGACCAGCCGGGGACCCGGCTCAGCAGGGGGCGACTCACGGGGCGGCTCACGGGGGGATCCTCTCAGGTGGGGCGGGGCGGGAGCGGGCGCCGACGGGTCAGGCGCGGGGCTCCCAGTGCAGCGAGCGCCGCGCCAGGACGAGGGCGAACGCGGTCCAGGCGGCCAGCACGAGCACCGGCTGCACCGAGGCGCCCCAGGTCTCCAGGAACGACAGCGACCCGCCACCGGCCTCCTGCGCGAACCACGCCACCCGGAGCAGCTCGCTGACGGCCGCACCGGGGAGCAGCTCGACGTAGCGCTGCAGGTCGGCCGGGAAGACCGGGAGCATGAAGCCGAGGAACGCGAGCAGGAGGACCGGGCCGCTGGTCAGCTGGGCCGCCTCGGCGTTGCGGGTCCAGGCCGCGGTCCACAGCGCGAACGCCGCGAACGTGACGACCGAGAGCAGCACCCCCAGGAGCAGCAGCAGCGGGTTGAGCGGGAGCTCGAGCCCGCCCGCCAGGGCGACCGGCACGCAGATCACGGTGACCGCCAGCACGATCGCGGCGCCGGGCAGCGCCATCGACACCACCAGCTCGCGGTCACGCACCTCGCCGGTCCGCAGCCGCTTGAGCACCAGCTCGTCGCGGCGGGTGACGAACATCGAGAGCAGGTTGTAGTAGCCGGGGAAGGTCAGCGCCATCACCAGCGTGGTGCCGATCGCGGCGACCCCGGCGGCGACGTCGCCGCCACCGCGCTCGGCGGCGAACAGCAGCACGAGCGGGAACAGCGGCAGCGCGAAGGCGTACAGCATCGTGGTGCGGTTGCGCACCATCAGCGTCCAGTTGCTGCGGCCGAGGCTGAGCGTGCGGCGCAGCCCGACGGCGCGGGACGACGGGCCTGTGTCGGGGGCGGGGGCGGTGGTCGTCATCGGGCGTCCTCCAGGACCTGGTCGGGGCGGTGGGTGGTGCCGTGCGGGTCGGCGGCGAGGTCGAGGAAGACCGACTCGAGGCTGGCCGTACGGGCGCTGAGCCGCTCGAGGGTGACGCCCTCGGTCCGCGCCGTCAGCAGCAGGTCGGTCAGCGCCGGCTGCAGCTCGGGCACGCGCAGCACGCTGAGCTCGCCGTCCTGCTCGAGGTGGCCCGGCGGGAGCGCGAGGGCGCGGTCCGGCGTGCGGAAGGAGATCTGGGAGGGGTGGTCGGCCACGATCTCGGCCACCGTGCCCTCGCGGACGATCTCCCCGGCCCGCATGATCGAGACCCGGTCGGCCAGCGCCTCGACCTCGTCGAGGTAGTGCGTGGTGAGCAGCACCGTCGCGCCCTGCCGGCGCAGGTCGCGCACCAGGCCCCACAGTGAGCGGCGGCTCTCGGGGTCCAGGCCGGTCGTCGGCTCGTCGAGCATCACCACCTCGGGGCGTCCCATCAGCGCGCAGGCGATGTCGACGCGGCGGTGCTCGCCGCCGGACAGGCCGCGCATCCGCACGTCGCCCCGGTCGGTCAGGTCGAGCAGCTCCAGCGACTCCTGGATCGGTCGCGGCGAGGTGACGGTCGCGGCCCACATCCGGAGCGTCTCGCGGACGGTCAGGTCGCCGACGAAGCCGCTGCGCTGGAGGAGCACCCCGGTGCGGCGGCGTACGGCGGGACGGTCGGCCACCGGGTCCAGGCCCAGCACCCGCACCTCGCCCTCGGTGGCCGGAGCCAGGCCCTCGACGACCTCCAGGATGGAGGTCTTGCCGGCGCCGTTGACGCCGAGCAGCGCGTGGATGGTGCCGGGCGCGACGTCGAGGTCGACTCCGCGGACGGCCTCGAAGGCGTCGGCGCCGCTGCCGTAGCGGCGGCGCAGGCCCCGGACGCTGATGGCGGGCTGCTCAGGTGTGCTCATGGCTCCACCCTGCTCCTCTCGGCCGCCCCGGAGTAGTGCCAGGCGTCACCCGTCGGGGCCGGTCGGTCACGGCTCGTCGATGACATCTGTCACGTGCGGGGGCGACGTGGCACCGTGGGCACGTGGGAGACCTCCGGCGCGTGCGGCCCGACGCCGGGGCGGTGTCGGTGCCGATGTCCCGGCTGGTGGCGATCCTGGTGGCGCTGGGGCTGCTCGCCGGGTGCGGGGGCTCGCCGTCCGCCACGCCGTCGCCCTCCCCCAGCGGTGGCCCGTACTCCGACCGCACCGTGACCGCCCGGCCCGACCCGATGCCGGCGGGGGTCGGGCTCTCGTTCGTGCAGCAACGCTTCGACGAGGGCAGCCGCCGGGCCGGGGTCCGGGTGAGCAACGGGGACGACGAGTCGCTGCGGGTGGTCTCGGTCGGCGTCGACTGGGCCGGCTTCCCGTTGCGGCGGCAGCGGGCGGCGTACGACGTGCCGGGGCGCAGCGTCGTCGACCTGCGCTACCGGCTGCCCCGCGCGAGGTGCGCCCCGTCCGCGGCCGCGGCGCCGGCCACCGGCGTCGCCGTGGTGCGCCAGGCCGGGCGGCTGCGCACGCTGCGGCGGCCCGTCGACGCGGCGGGCCGCCGGTTCCTCGAGCGGCTGTGGCGCTCGGACTGCGACGCCCGGGCGCTGCGGCGCGCCGTCTCGGTGTCGTACGCCGACCGCTGGACCCGCGACCCCGCCGCCGGCGACGGTCTCGTCCGCGGCGCTGGACGGGGCGCTGGTGCTGGAGCGCCGGTCGGGTGCCGAGACCGTCCGCGTCGACCAGGTGCAGGGCTCGGTGCTGATGGACCTCGCCCTGCCCGGCCCGGTCACGCTGTCCGGCGACGCCGCACCGCGTCGCGCTGCCGCTCCGGGTGCGCCCCGGCCGGTGCGACGAGCACGGCCGCAGCCAGAGCACGCAGACCTTCGTGTGGCGGGTCTGGCTCGTCGTCGGCGACGCCGCGCCCCGCGCCCGCGTCGTGGTGCCCACCCCCGCCCAGCAGGACCGCCTCCTCGCCTTCCTGGACGCCGCGTGCGGCTAGTCGGGCCGGGCGGGCGGCCGAAAACCCCATGTAACGCGGAGTTATTGCACCTGAACAAGGCGCACACCGCGCACTCGGGCACCACACCCCCGCACCAGAAGGGCGTACGCCGGGGACGACCCGGCGACCCGGGCCGGACCCGCCGGAACTGGCCTGTGGACGACGGCCCACGACCGCGATCAGGGAGGCAGCCTGGTCGCATGACTCCGACTCCCACCCCTCCCGACCACCCCGACCACCGCGACGCCCCCGGCGACGTCCGCGCCGAGCTCGACCGCCTCGTCGTCCACCGCCAGCAGGACCTCCACCGCCTGTGGGAGCTGCTGATGTCGCCGCTCGGCTTCTCCCGGCGCTCGCTGTGGGTGACGTTCGTGGACCGCGACGGCCGGCCGCTCCCCCAGCTGATGGAGGTCGACGAGCTGCCCGACGGCGCCGCCGCCGCCGAGGTGGGCCCGTTGTTCGCCATGCTGACCGACGCCTTGGGCGACGTCCTCGACGACCTCTCCCTGGCGTTCCTGGTGGTGCGACCGGGTCGCGCCGGGCTGCAGGACGACGACCGCCGGCTGGCCGCTGCTCTGCTGGCCGGGGCCCGCGAGGCCGGCGTGCGCTGCCACCCGGTCCACGTCGCCGACGACGCCCGGTTGCGGCCGGTGACGCCGGACGACCTGGCCGCCTGAGGGGGCCGGTCAGCGCACGGTCAGGTCCCAGCGGACGGTGCCACCGGCGCCGCGCAGCACCGCCCGGTCCGGCGAGGTCCCGCGCGGCAGCGACCACACGACGTACCCCTGGGCCACCGCCCCCGGGGCCAGCACGGTCTCGTCGTCGAGCGACCGGCCGCGGCGTACCTCGACGTCCGCGGCGGCACGGCTCAGCCCGTCGGTCGCTGCGCAGGTCCGGGGCGTAGACGGCGGGTGGGCGGTGCGGTGTCGTCCCGGTGTTGCGGACCACGACGTACGCCGCCCACAGCCGCTCGCCCTGGGGGAGCCGGCCCCGATCGCGGCACCACGCGGACCGCGTCGTTCACCGTGACCTGCAGGTCGGGCACCTCACCCCCGCCGGGGACGGTGACCGCTTGACCGGGAGCGGCCGTGGCCGGCCCGAGCTGCGAGGCGAAGATGCGCTCGGCGATCGCCTGCACCAGACCGGTCTGGACGGCCAGGACGAGGGCGACCAACAGCCCGAGCACCGTCAGCAGACCGGCCCACGAGCGGCCACCCGGTCGGCGCGTGCGTCGGGGCGGGCCCGGGGGCGGTCGCAGCGCCATCGTGGGCGGTAGCAGCGCAACGCCTGACGCACGGGTACGCCGGCTCCGGCCCGCCGACCGGGGCCCCACCGCCGTCGGGAGCTCGCGCGCGAGGCGACCGGCCAGCCGGCGGCGCTCGGGTTCGGGCAGCACCCGTTGCACGGAGGTCAACGTGGTGACGATCGACTCGGGTGAGGTGACGAGGACCTGACCGATGCGCTCCTCGACCCGGCCCTGTCCGACCAGGCACAGCACGGGCACCACCAGGCGGGGATCCAGGTGGGCCACCATGGATCGCAGGCTGTCGGCCTGGGCCGCGGCGCCCTCGACCGACCTCGACCTCTTCCGACCGTTCTGCCGCAGCTCGCCGCGACCGGTGACCACGCGGCCCGACCAGTGCTTGGAGTCGATCACGAAGACGCCACCCGGCCCGATGGCGAGGTGATCGAGGTTCGCTCGCTGTCGGCCCGGCCAGCGCACGTCGTGCACCACCGTCCACTCAGCCGCGGGGAGTGCGGACAGCGCCGCCGCGGTCAGCTCCTCCCCCGCACCCCCGCGGTCGAAGCTGCGCGACCACGCCGTGTCCCGCCCGTGCCGTTCCCTGCTGCGTCGCGCCGTCTCACGCGCCGACTCCCCCGCCGTCATCAGGACAGGAGACCCTGCGACACCACGCGGCGTGGGTGAAATCCCGGAATTCGTCTGGAGAAGCTCACAGCCAGCCGCCCCGGACTGATCAACTACCGCGCCGCTGTGGTGCCCGAGTGTGCGGTGCACGCCTTGTTCAGGTGCAACAACTCCGCGTTACATGGCGCTGGCGTCGCGGCCCGACCCCACGACCAACGCCCGGAACCGGGCGGCGAGGTCGGGGGTGAACGCACCCGGCTCGGCCTGCCAGCCCCAGTTGCCGGTGGCGGTGCCGGGGGTGTTCATCCGGGCCTCGGAGCCGAGGGACAGCAGGTCCTGGGCGGGTACGACGGCCAGCCGGGCCGTCGACGCGAGGGCGAGGTGCACCAGCGCCCACGGCATCGGCTCGCCGGCGGGCAGGTGGCGGCGTACCCGACGGCGGGCGTTGCGGTCGAGCTCGGACCACCAGCCCAGCGTGGTGTCGTTGTCGTGGGTGCCGGTGTAGACGACGGAGTCCTCGCCGTGGTGGCGCGGCAGGTAGGGGTTGCTGCGGCCGCCGTCGAAGGCGAACTGCAGCACCTTCATGCCGGGCAGCCCGGCCGAGGTCCGCAGCTCGTCCACGGCGGGCGTGATCACGCCGAGGTCCTCGGCGACCAGGGTGCCCTCGCCCGCGGTCTCGACGATCGCGGCCAGCACCTCGCGCCCCGGCCCCTCCACCCACGCGCCCTCGCGGGCGGTCGGGGCGTCGACCGGCACGTGCCAGGCCGCCTCGAACCCGCGGAAGTGGTCGATGCGGACCAGGTCGAACAGCTCGCGCTGCCGGGCGATCCGGCGCCGCCACCAGCCGAAGTCGTCGGCGGCCATCGCCTCCCAGTCGTAGTGCGGGTTGTTCCAGCGCTGGCCGTCGGCGGCGAAGTAGTCCGGCGGCACGCCCGTCACGGTCGTCGGGCGCCCCTCGGCGTCGAGCCGGAACATCGCGCGGTCGGCCCAGACGTCGGCACTGTCGGGCGCCACGAAGATGGGCAGGTCGCCGAAGGTGAGCACGCCGCGCTCCGCGGCGTACGTCGTCAGCGCGCGCCACTGCTCGTCGAACACCCACTGCTCCAGGCGTACGCCGGCCAGCCGGTCGGCGTGCGGGGCCAGCGCCTCGGCCACGGCGGTCGGCTCGCGGTCGCGCAGCCCGGGCTCCCAGCTCAGCCAGGGGGCGCGGTCGTGCAGCTCGCGCAGCACCGTGAACTCGGCGTACGGCTCCAGCCAGCCGGCGTGCTGCTCGCACCACACGTCGTGCTGGGTGCGCTGCTCCGGCGAGAGCTCGGCCAGCGACCCCAGGCCGTGCTCACGCCGCAGCTCCTCGCTGATCAGCAGCGGGTTGCCGGCCATCGCGGACAACGAGTTGTAGGGCGAGGCCTCGTCCTCGTGCACGGGCACCAGCGGCAGCAGCTGCCAGACCGTGGCACCGGCGTCGGCCAGCCAGTCGACGAAGTCGTACGCCGAGCGGCCGAGGTCGCCCCCGGGCAGCGAGGTGACGTGCAGCAGCACGCCCGCGCGACGGGTCCCGAGCGGGGACGGAGCCGCCTCGCGGGGCTCCTGGGACTCGGTCATGGCTCTCCCGGGTGACGGCGCGACCCGAGCGGTCGCGTGCGCGCCGAGCCTAGTGGCCGCCCGGAGCCGCTCCACGCCGTGCCGGTCCCACCACCCCCGACCGGGCCGCGAGGCCGGCGAGCAGGCCCCTGACGCCTGGCGCCGCGGGCGCCCCGATTTGCACCGGCCCCGACGCCAGTGCAAAACTGCACTCCGTGACCGAGAGTGCAACCACGGCGACCGCCGGGTCGACCGGCCGGGCGGCCAAGCGCGAGCAGACGCTGCACGACATCGTCGCGGCCGCGCGCCGGCTCGCCCTCGAGCACGGCATCGACGGGTTCACCATGGAGGACCTGGCCCGCGAGGCGGGCGTGTCGCGGCGCACGCTGTTCAACTACGTGCCCGGCAAGGACGACGCGGTGATCGGTCCCCCGCCGGTGATCCGGCCCGAGATCCTCGCGGTCTTCGTGGCGGGCGGCCCGCACGGCAGCCTGGTCGACGACCTCGCCGAGGTGGTGGTGCAGGTGCTGCACGAGCGCCCCGAGAGCCCCGAGGAGGTCGGCCTCGGCCGCGCCGCGATGCAGGCCAACCCCCGACTGATCCAGCACGCGCTCGACCGGATGCAGGAGCTCGTGGAGAGCTGCCTGGGCCTCGTCGAGCAGCGCGAGGGCACGGCGTACGACCGGCAGCGCTTCGACGTCGCGCTCACCCTCGTCGTGGCGTGCCTGCACCTGGCGATGGACCGCTTCCTGACCGGCGAGCACGGCACCGACCTCGCGCCGGTCTTCCTCGCCACCCTCGACACCGCCCGCGACCTGCTCGCCTGAGTCGCCCGCACCCACCCGACCACCCGCTCCACCCAGCCCCTCTCGAGGAGAGACATGGCCACCCTGCTCCACCGCCTCGGCACCGCCGCGTTCCGCCGCTGGCCGGTCGTCGTCGCCGCCTGGCTCCTGGTCGTCATCGGCGCCGGCACCCTGGCGGCGACGGTCAGCAAGCCGATGGAGGACACCTTCACCATCCCGGGCATCCCCGCGCTCCAGGCACAGGAGCTGCAGCAGTACCTCTTCCCCGAGGCCGAGGACGCCCAGGACCTCGCCACGGTCAACGTCGTGGTCGCCGCTCCCGAGGGCGGGTCGCTGCGCGAGCAGCCGTACTCCGGGCAGGTGGAGACCCTCGTCGCCGCCCTCCAGGACCTCCCCCAGATGCCCTCGGACCCGCCGCTGACCGACCCGGTCAGTGCCTCGGACGCGCAGTTCGAGCAGGCCGTCTCGGGCGCCGTCGAGGCCGGTACGCCGAAGCGGGTGGCCGAGGAGAACGCCCGAGCCCTGCTGCCGCTCGGCGAGGACGACCGGATCGGCGTGATCACCTGGAACTTCGACGTGGCCTCCCCCGCCGACGTCGAGCCCGCCACCCGCGAGGCCCTGCTCGACGCCCTCCAGGACGCCCGCGACGCCGGGCTGACCGCCGAGGTCAACGGCTCGGGCCTGCAGGCGATCCCCGAGGTCGGCGGCACCAGCGAGCTCGTCGGCATCGCCGTCGCGGCCGTGGTCCTCATCATCACCTTCGGGTCGCTGGTCGCGGCCGGCCTGCCCATCCTGACCGCGCTGATCGGCGTCGCCCTGGGCATCCTGGGCATCAGCATCGCGACGGCGCTGACCACCATCGGCACCACGACCCCGATCCTGGCCACGATGATCGGCCTGGCCGTCGGCATCGACTACACGCTGTTCATCCTGGCCCGCTACCGCACCGAGCTGCGCCGCACCGACGACCGGCGCGAGGCCGTCGGTGTCGCGGTCGGCACGGCCGGCTCGGCCGTCGTCTTCGCGGGCCTCACCGTCCTGATCGCGCTCGGCGCGCTGAGCATCGTCGGCATCCCGTTCCTGACCTCGATGGGCCTCGCCGCCGCCGGCACCGTGTTCCTCGCCGTGCTCGTGGCGCTGACCCTGCTGCCCGCCCTGCTCGGCATGCTCGGCTCCAAGGCGTTCGCCGGTCGCGTACGCCGCCGCGAGGACGCGCGCGACGGCAGACGGCCTGGCCGTCAACAACGGCGTCCGCTGGGCCCGGCTGGTCGGACGCGCCCCGATCGTCGTGGTGCTGCTGGTCGTGGTCGGGCTCGGCGCGCTGGCCGCGCCCCTGCAGAGCCTCCAGCTCTCGCTGCCCACCGACTCCACCTCGGCCGTCGACACCACCCAGCGCAAGGCCTCCGACCTGGTCAGCGAGGCCTTCGGCCCCGGTCGCGAGGCACCGCTGCTCGTGGTCGTCGACGCCCGGCGTACCCCCGGAGGCCAGTCGGCCCAGCAGGCCTTCGGCGACGTCGTCGCCTGGGCCTCCGGCCAGGACGGCGTGGCCGATGCCCAGGTGGTCGCCACCACCGGCGACGGCCTCGGCGCGCAGGTGCTCGTGACCCCCGAGGGCGGACCGTCGGACCAGGCCACCCTGGACCTCCTGGAGCGGCTGCGCGCCGACCAGTCGCAGATCGAGGACGAGACCGGCACGGACCTGGGCGTGACCGGCATCACCGCGATCCAGACCGACGTCTCCGAGCGGCTGACCGAGGCGCTGCCGATCTACCTCGCGGTGGTCGTCGGCCTGGCGTTCCTGCTGCTGATGCTCGTCTTCCGGTCGCTGCTGGTGCCGCTGACCGCCACCCTGGGCTTCCTGCTCTCGGTGCTCGCGACGCTGGGCGCCACCGTCCTGGTCTTCCAGGAGGGCGCGCTCGGCCTGGTCGAGGGCCAGCCGCTGGTCAGCTTCATGCCGATCATCGTGATCGGCATCGTGTTCGGGCTGGCGATGGACTACCAGGTGTTCCTCGTGACCCGGATGCGCGAGGCCTACGTGCACGGGACGAGCGCCCGCGAGGCGGTCGTCGACGGGTTCCGCAACAGCGCCCGCGTCGTCGCCGCGGCCGCGACGATCATGATCTCGGTGTTCGCCGCGTTCGTCCTCCAGGACGACCCGCTGATCCAGTCCATCGGCTTCGCGCTGGCGGCCGCGGTGTTCTTCGACGCCTTCGTGGTGCGGATGGCGCTGATCCCGGCGGTGATGTACCTCCTCGGCGACACGGCCTGGTGGCTGCCGCGCTGGCTCGACCGGCTGCTGCCCGTCGTCGACGTGGAGGGCGAGCGGCTGCACCGCTCCGCCGCTCCGACGGCGACCACGCCGGAGCGGGAGCTGGCAGCCACTCGCTGAGGGCCGACCGGGGTCCCGACGGCCCACTGGTGCGTCGGGGCCCCTCGGAACCACCCCTGTGGACCAGCGACAACCCTCCGGGGACGGGTTAGGGTGCTGTGTCCCGCGTCGCGGGGCGTGCCCCCGCGACCGCCGAGTCCTGTCCGCGCGGGGGTGTCACACGAACTGTTCGGACAGGAGCGGGGAACCCAGGTTTCCCGGACCGCACCGCGGTCCTCGGGGTGAAGTCACGACAGTGACCGGGCTCCCCGGCCCGAACCCGACAGCTAACCTCGCAGGCGCGTGGAGGAACCCTCATGCGCAAGCTCGTCATGTCGCTGCTCGCTGCCTTCGTCCTGGCGCTCCCGGTGCTCACCGGTCCCGCCGCCGAGGCCGCGACCACGCGCACCTGGAACCGGATGGCCCACTGCGAGTCGACCAGCCGGTGGCACGTCAACACCGGCAACGGCTACTACGGCGGCCTCCAGATCAGCCCCCGCACCTGGCGTGCCTTCGGCGGCAAGCGGTTCGCCCAGATGCCCCACCGCGCCACCAAGGGCGAGCAGATCCGCGTCGCCGAGCGGATCAAGCGGGGTCAGGGCTGGGGCGCGTGGCCGCACTGCTCGCGCGCCCTCGGCCTGCGCTGACCTGAGCTGCGGCTGACGCCCGGTCTTCCTGTCGGGCGTCAGCCGCGCGCGGCGCCGTACCCCAGCAGCGCGGCCAGGCCGAGCGCGCTGCGGGGGGCGTAGGCGGTGCGCCACAGGCCGCCGTGGCACGCGGCGTACGCCTCGTCCTGCCAGGGCTGCTCGTGCTGCGGTCCACCCTGCGTGTGCAGGTCGTGCACCAGCAGCGCGGCCATCAGCACGTTGGACGTCGCCGGCTCGAAGACCTCGACACCGAAGCGGTGCGCCCCGGCGTACGCCGCCGCGAGGGCCCGGTTCTTGACCACCGAGCGGGTGCGGGTCGGCGGCGCGACGTTCATCGACACCGTGACGCCCTCGTGGCGGGCGAGCGTGGCGCGCCACCGCTGCACCCGCTTGGCGAGCGCGTAGTTGGGGCCCTGCTGCGGCACCAGCGAGTCGTTGACGCCGGGGTCGGAGCCCGCGACGTACTGCCGACGCAGCAGCCGGCCGCCCGAGAGGGTCCGCAGCGGACGCCCGAGCGTCTTGGACCGCCCCGAGCGGCTCTCGTAGAGGGCCGTCGAGTGCGCCACCGCCTCCCCCGGCACCACGAACACGTCGGTGGGGGTGGCCAGGAACCCGAGGGCGGTGTCGCCGCGGTCGGCCAGCAGCCGCCGGCTGAGGTCGTCGACCGCGGTGCTGACCCGCGTGTTGACGGCGCCGTCGGCGTAGACGTAGTTGCCGAGCACGAGCGTGCCCGGCTGGGCGGCCAGCCACCGCTCGATCGCCGGGACCTGGCCGAGCAGGTCGAGCCCGGCGGCCTCGTCCAGGGCGCGGTCGTCGTCAGCGCGCAGCGTGGGCACGACGAGCGTGCCGGCGCCGTTGCGGGCCAGCGTCAGCACCCGCTGCCAGATGTCGGGGCGGGGCAGGTCGACGGCGGCGACGCGGGCGCCCCACCGGACCAGCGAGGGCAGCGGACCCATCTCGGCGCCGGCGCCCAGCACCGCGACGGTGTGCCCCTCGAGGCGGAGCCAGTCGGGGTTGTCGAGCACCAGGTCGACGGCCTCGGCGACGCTCGGCTCGACCACGCCGCGCTCCACCCAGCCCGCGACCCTGCGGCGGATGCCCGGGCCGCGCAGCCGCTCCCCGTGGTACGGCAGCACCAGCTCGCGGACGGCCTCGCCCTCGCCGGTGACCTCCACCCCGTGCACCTCGGCGCCGTCGTCGGGCCAGTCGGCGAGGTGGTGGTCCTGTCCGTCCGGGCCCAGCACCTGCATCCGCGCGTGCAACGAGTCCAGCCCGTCGCGGGCCACCGTGACCGCGGCGTCCGGCCCGTCGAGCCCCGCCTCCACGGCCCGGCGGAAGTGGGTCAGGTAGCCGGTCCGCCAGGCGGTCTCCTGCTCCGCCGCGCGGGCACCGGTCGGGTCGACCCGGCGCAACGCGTCGGCCACCACCCCCCGGCCCGTGCGGGACGTGCTGCGCCTGCCCTCGTCGTCGGCCGGGAACACCAGGCCGTGCTCGTCTGCCACGTCAGCCATCCTGCCGCATCGGGCGCGTCCCCGGCCCGGGCACGACGCCGTCCCGCGCCAGGGTGGGGACGTCGACGGTGACGGTGTCGGGGTACTTCAGGCCGGTGCCGGTGTTGAGCACGACGACGCGCTCGCCCTCGGCGATCCAGCCGCTGGCGCGCAGCTCGCGGGCAGCCGCCATGCAGGCCGCGCCCTCGGGGCAGATCCAGGTGCCCTCGGCAGTGGCCAGGGCGGTGGTCTCGGCGAGGATCGTGTCGTCGCTGACCGCGATCGCCGTGCCGCCCGACGCGCGCACCGCCTCCAGCACCAGGAAGTCGCCGAGCGCCTTGGGCACGTTGATGCCGAAGGCCAGGGTGTGGGTGCCCTCGACCAGGGTGCTCTCGGTCAGCCCGGCGTGGAAGGCGTCGACGATCGGGGCACAACCGGTGGACTGCACGCACACCAGCCGCGGCAGCCTCTCACCGATCCAGCCCAGCTCCTGCAGCTCGAGCATCGCCTTGTGGATGCCGATCAGGCCGACCCCTCCCCCGGCCGGGTAGAGGATGACGTCGGGCACCTCCCACCCGAGCTGCTCGGCGATCTCGTAGCCCATCGTCTTCTTGCCCTCGATGCGGTAGGGCTCCTTGAGCGTGGAGACCTCCTGGTAGCCGGGCCGGCTCTCGACCGCTGCCTTGACCAGGGCGCCGGCGTGGTTGATCAGGCCGTCGACGAGGTAGAGCTCGGCGCCCGCGACGACGCACTCGCGGCGGGTGATCTCGGGGGCGTCGACCGGCATCACGATCAGCGAGCCGATGCCGGCGCGGGCGGCGTACACCGACCACGCGGCACCGGCGTTGCCGTTGGTCGGCATCGCGACGGCCCGCACGCCCAGCTCGCGGGCGCGCGAGACGCCGACGGCGGCGCCGCGCGCCTTGAACGAGCCGGTCGGGACGAGTCCCTCGTCCTTCATCAGCAGCCCGGGCACGCCGATCGAGGCGCCGTACGTCGGCAGCGGCAGCATCGGGGTCATCCCCTCGCCCAGCGTCGTGACGTGCGCGGGGTCCCGCACCGGCAGCACCTCGTGGTAGCGCCACAGGTCGTGCGGCCGCGACGCGACCTCCTGCTTGGTCAGCCCCGCCCGGACCTGCTCGAGGTCGTAGCGCGCGAGCAGCGGCTTGCCGACGGCGCTCACCCCCTGCACCTGGTCGGCGTCGTAGCGCTCTGCCGGTGGCGGAGCACTCGAGGTGGGACAGCGAGGAGTAGGGCACGGGTCCTCCGGGGAAGGGCGACAGGGGCCCCGTCACCGTAACGAGGACCCCGGACGGACCGCGCTCACACTCCGAACAGGTTGCGGCTCACCAGGAGCCAGCGGTCCCCGAGGGGTGAGTGGTCGAAGGAGTCGCTGATCAGGTGCCGCAACCCGGCCAGCTGGTCCCGTGCCAGGTCGAGGTGCACCTCGGCCAGCGCTGCGTGCGCTGCGCTCGCCAGGTCGTACGCCGAGCGCAGCACCGCGTCGTCCGCGCTGGACTGCCGCTCCGCCGGCGCGAGGCGCAGCTCCTCGGCCAGCTGGTCGACCATCACGTGGACCTCGCCGAGCGCCCGGTCCCAGTAGTACGGCGCGTCCGCCTCGGACGCCGACCCCAGCCGACCGCCCCTCCACTGCTCGCGCTCGCTCACGATGCTCCCTCCTCGTGGTCACCCTGCGCCTGTGCGTCCGACCATCCTGCCTGCTGCGGGTCCCGGGGCCGGGCCACGACCTGGCTGCTCGTGGCCCTCGTCTTCGTCGTCGTCTCCCCGTCACCGCGGCGCTCTCGCGCTCCGCGACCGGCGCGTGGCATGGGAGGACGATCGTGGCCATCACGATTCCCGGCAAGCGCCACGACGAGCGGGTCGAGCAGATCCTGCGCGACCCCAGGCCTGCTTCGCGCAGGCCCGTCGGACCGCCCGCGCCGAGGTTCAGTCGGCACCCAGCATCCCGCTGGCCCGCGCCGCCGTGACCATCCGGTCACGCACGTCGGCTGACCGGTCCTCGCCGTTGCACAGCACGACGAGGTGGACGTCCTCGCCGGGCCAGCGGTGGGCCATCACCTCGACCCCGGGGTCGGCGCCGCCGTGGCCGAGGCGGCCGTCGGGGTAGAGCAGGACCCCGTAGCCGTAGCCGAACCCGCCGCCCGCGTCCGCGTGGCGGCTCACGACCTCGGGGCCGAGGTCGCCGAGCAGGGTGCCGTCGGCGTACGCGCGCAGGAAGCGGTCGACGTCACCGGCGGTGCAGTGAGCACCGCCGTCGGCGCCGCCGATGACCGGGACGCGGAAGACGTTCGAGCGCCACGGCGACCCGGGCGTGGCCCGCGGCAGGTAGCCCACGGCGACGTCGGGGACCGGCTCGTCGGAACGGAAGAAGCCGCTCGCGCCCATCCCGGCCGGGTCGAACACACGGCTCTGCACCACGTCGACGTACTCCTCGCCGGTGACCTCCTCGATGACGAGGCCGAGCAGGACGTAGCCGGCGTTGGAGTACTGGTAGCCCTCGCCCGGTGGCCGGTACGCCGGCCGGTCCCCGAACAGCGGCAGGAAGTCGATCGGGCGCTCCATCCGGGACACCGGCAGGTCGTCCCACAGCGAGCCGTAGTCCTCGACGTACGCCGGGGAGTCCTCGTCCTCCTCGCAGTAGTCGGCGATGCCGGAGGTGTGGCAGAGCAGGTGGTGGACGGTGACCGCCGGGTCGAGCGTGTCGGGTCGTCGTTGCGCGGGCAGCACGTCGACGACCCGGGTCTCGAAGCCGAGCCGCCCTTCTGCGACCAGCCGGGTGACCGCGACGGCGGTGAACATCTTGGTCAGGGAGGCGAGCGCGAACCTGGTGGCCGGCGTCACCGGCGTACGACTTGCGCGGTCGGCGTACCCGCAGCAGTGCTCGAACACCGTCTCCCCCGCCGCCGTCAGCAGGAACGACCCGGACAGGTCGTGCTCCTCGGCCCACCGGTCGAGGTGGGCGGCGAGATCGGCGAGGGCGGGCGCGGGCATCTCCCGACGGTCGCACCGCGATCGGTCCGGGGCAACGCCTTTTCCGTCCCCCGGCTGAGTAGCAGCACGGATGTGGCGCCGGTGCTCCCGCCCGCACCCTGGGGAGATGATCTCCACGCTCCCGTCCTCGACCGCCCCGCAGCGGGGGTCGTCGCCGGTGTACGCCGTCGCGTCGCTCACCGCCCTGGCACTGGGCCTCACCGCGCCGGTCGTCTTCTTCCTCGCCTACGCCTTCAACGACTTCCCCGACTCCTCGGACCACCTGCTCTTCGTGAGCAGGACCCTGGGTGTGGTGGCGGTCGTCGCCGTCCTCACGGGAGGGTGCATCGCGCTGTCGGACCCGAGGACGAGGTGGCGGGCGTTCGCCGGGGCTGCAGGCGTGGCGTTCGCCGTGTACGCCGCGGCCGGCGCGGGCTACGCGTTCCTCAGCATCTTTCCGGTGCTCGACCCTGCGGTCGGGGCGTCGGCGTCCGACCTGACGTGCGCCGCGTACGCCGTCGCGCTGGCGGCCGCGGCGGTCGTGACCGGCTCGCTGGGCCGGCGGTGGCTCGACCGACCGTGACCCTCCCGTGGACGCACGGACCCCCCGGCGCCGAGGCGCCAGGGGGCCCGTCAGGTGCTGAGCGTCAGCTGCAGCCGCTGGTGGAGCCGCAGCCCTCGCAGACGTAGCAGGAGCCGGCGGGCCGCATCTTGGTGCCGCAGGTCATGCACAGCGGCGAGTCGACGGCCGTGCCGGTGATCTTCTCCAGCAGCTCGGCCGAGGTGCGGGCCTCGTGCTGGGTGACCTTGGCGGGGACCTCGCGAGCCTCGGCACCGTGGGTGTCCTTGGTCTCGAGGTCGTCGGCGCGGTCGTCGCGGTCCTGGCCCGAGGCCCTGGCCTCGACCACGGAGACGCTGGGCTCGGCGAGCAGCTCGTCGGACCCACCCGTCTCCTCCAGCGGCTCGTAGGAGCCGGTCTCGAGGTGACGCGTGCGCTCCTCGGCCGAGTAGATGCCGAGCATGGAGCGGTCCTCGAAGGACAGGTAGTCCAGCGCCAGCCGGCGGAAGACGTAGTCCATCAGCGACTGCGACATGCGGACGTCGGGGTCGTCGGTCAGGCCGGAGGGCTCGAAGCGCAGGTTGGTGAACTTGGAGACGTAGGTCTCCAGCGGGACGCCGTACTGCAGGCCGATCGAGACCGCGATCGAGAAGGCGTCCATCACGCCGGCCAGGGTCGAGCCCTGCTTGCCGAGCTTGAGGAAGACCTCGCCGAGCTCGCCGTCGTCGTGGGCGCCGGAGGTCATGTAGCCCTCGGCGCCACCCACCGTGAAGCTGGTGGTCCGCGAGGCACGGCTCTTGGGGAGACGCTTGCGGAACGGCTTGTGGACCTCGACGACCTTCTCGACGACCTCGGGGGCCACCGTCGCGGTGGACAGACCCTGGTCCTTCTTGGAGGACTCGGACTTGCCGTCCGACAGCGGCTGGCCGACCTTGCAGTTGTCGCGGTAGATCGCGGTCGCCTTGAGGCCGAGCTTCCAGCTCTGCAGGTAGACGTCCTCGATCTCCTCGACCGTGGCCGACTCCGGGAGGTTGACCGTCTTGGAGATGGCGCCGGAGAGGAACGGCTGGCAGGCCGCCATCATCCGCACGTGACCCATGGGCTTGAGCGAACGGGCACCCATCGCGGTGTCGAAGACCTCGTAGTGCTCGGTCTTGAGGCCGGGCGCGTCGATGACGTGACCGTTCTCGGCGATGAACTCGACGATCGCCTCGATCGACTCGGTCTGGTAGCCCATCTTCTTCAGGGCACGCGGGATCGTCTGGTTGACGATCTGCATCGAGCCGCCGCCGACGAGCTTCTTGAACTTGACCAGCGAGAAGTCCGGCTCGATGCCGGTCGTGTCGCAGTCCATCATGAAGCCGATGGTGCCGGTCGGCGCGAGCACGGAGGCCTGCGCGTTGCGGAAGCCGTTCTTCTCGCCGAGCTTCTGGACGTCGTCCCAGACCTTCGTGGCCAGCTTGTGGACGCCGGCGTCGTGCACGCCGAGGGTGCGGACCACGTCGTTGGCGGCCTGGTGCTTGCGCATCACGCGCTTGTGGGCGTCGGCGTTGCGGGCGTAGCCGGCGTAGGGACCGACGACCGCGGCGAGCTCGGCCGAGCGCTTGTAGGACTGGCCGGTCATCAGCGAGGTGATGGTCGCGGCCATCGCGCGGCCACCGTCGGAGTCGTAGCCGAGGCCCATCGCCATCAGCAGGGCACCGAGGTTGGCGTAGCCGATGCCGAGCTGGCGGTAGTTGCGCGTGGTCTCGCCGATGGGCTCCGTCGGGAAGTCGGCGAAGCAGATCGAGATGTCCATCGCGGTGATGATCAGCTCGACGGCCTGCGCGAACAGCGGCCCGTCGAAGGTGTCGTCGTCCTTGAGGAACTTGAGCAGGTTGAGCGAGGCCAGGTTGCACGAGGAGTTGTCGAGCGACATGTACTCCGAGCAGGGGTTGGACGCGGTGATGCGGCCGGTCTCGGGGTTGGTGTGCCAGTCGTTGATCGTGTCGTCGTACTGCAGGCCGGGGTCGGCGCAGGCCCAGGCGGCCTCGCTGATCTTGGTGAACAGCTGCCGCGCGTCGACGGTCTCGATGACCTCGCCGGTGTCGCGGGCACGCAGGCCGAAGGTGGTGCCGTCCTCGACCGCACGCATGAACTCGTCGCTGACACGGACGGAGTTGTTGGCGTTCTGGTACTGGACGGAGGTGATGTCCGCACCGCCGAGGTCCATGTCGAACCCGGCGTCGCGCAGCGCGCGGATCTTGTCCTCCTCCTTCATCTTGGTCTCGACGAACTCCACGATGTCGGGGTGGTCGACGTCGAGGACGACCATCTTGGCCGCACGACGCGTCGCGCCGCCCGACTTGATGGTGCCCGCGGAGGCGTCGGCACCGCGCATGAACGAGACGGGGCCCGAGGCGGTGCCACCGGAGGAGAGCAGCTCCTTGGAGGAGCGGATGCGGGAGAGGTTGAGGCCGGCGCCGGAGCCGCCCTTGAAGATGAACCCCTCCTCCTTGTACCAGTTGAGGATCGAGTCCATCGAGTCGTCGACGGAGAGGATGAAGCACGCCGAGACCTGCTGCGGGCTGGGGGTGCCCACGTTGAACCAGACCGGGGAGTTGAAGGAGAAGTACTGGTGGACGAGCAGCCAGGTCAGCTCGTGCTCGAAGACCTCGGCGTCCTTCTCGCTCGCGAAGTAGCCGTGCTCGCGGCCGGCGGCGGTGTAGGTCCTCACGACGCGGTCGACGAGCTGCTTGAGGCTCCACTCGCGGGCGTCGGTGCCGACGGCGCCGCGGAAGTACTTCGTGGTCACGATCGTGGAGGCGTTGACGCTCCAGGTCGTGGGGTACTCCACGCCGCGCTGCTCGAAGACGGTGGCGCCGGTCTTCCAGTTGGTCTGGACGACGTCGCGTCGCTCCCAGGTGAGCTCGTCGTAGGGGTGGACCCCGGGCGTCGAGAAGGTCTGCTCGATCTTCAGGCCGCCCTTGCGACGTCCCCGTGCTGTGCCGGTGCTGCTCACCGTTTCGGTCATGTCCCGTGCTCCCTGGTTGGTGGTGCTCATCTGGTCTTACGTGGTGGCCCCGCGCGCTGCTTCCCCACAGCGCACGGGGCTGATCGTGGTCAGCCCGTGGGCTGGGGGGTCGCGACCCGTGCATCGGGGTCGGACCCAGTCAAGCCGTCACCACCGACAGCCGAGGCGGCGCGCAGCAGCGCGATCTCGCTCTCGAAGTCGTCGGCGCTGGTGAAGGACTTGTAGACGCTCGCGAAGCGGAGGTAGGCGACCGCGTCGAGCGCCTTGAGGGGCGCCAGGATGGCCAGCCCCACCTCGTGGGCGGGCACCTCGGCCCAGCCCGCGGCGCGGAGGTCGTTCTCGACCAGCTGGCCGAGGTGGGCCAGGTCGTCCTCGGAGACCGGGCGGCCCTTGCAGGCCTTGCGGACGCCGGCGACGGCCTTGTCGCGCGTGAACGGCTCGGTCGCGCCGCTGCGCTTGCACACCATCAGCTGCATCTGCTCGACGGTGGAGAATCGACGTTCGCAGGTGGGGCAGGTGCGACGACGACGCACCGAGGTGCCGTCCTCGGCGACCCGGGAGTCGAGGACCCGCGTGTCGGTGCTGCGGCAGAAGGGGCAGTGCATCGGGGACCTCCTTCCCAGGGTTCAACCTGTGTGCTGAGCTGTGGATTCCGTGTGGACGACAGGGTTTCGCTGTGCGTAACCCCACCGCCCCTGTGGGACTAGATGTGGATAACTACATCCGTGTAACTACTAGATGTAGGGGAACCGTAGACCGGGCCCCGCCGGGGTGCAACCACGTCGGACCACCGATCTGGCGATCACGGACAGATGACGTCGTCTGCGCAGGTCAGCGGCCCGGTCACGATCTGGAAACGCTGGGCGGCCCAGTAGGTCGACGGCGTGTCACCGTCCTCGAACGGCCCCGCCGGGCGGGTGCGATGCCCTCGCACCGCCCGGGTGCTGTCGATCGGCTCCCCCGTCGTGCCCCGGGTCGGCATGATGGCCCCGTGAGCGGCCCCCACCAGCACCGAGCCAGTCCGGCACCGCGACAGGCTCCGCGTGGTCGCCTCGCCCTGCTGGCGCTGGCCACCACAGCGTGCGTGATCGCGTGGGGGGTGCTCGTCGTCCTGGCCATCGGGGCAGGTCGGCAGCTCGAGTCCGGCGGTGGCGCCTGGACGGCGCTCGTGGCGGCCACGATCGGGGCGGCCGCGTGCCTGCTGCTAGGTCTCCTCCTCGGCGTACGACTGGCCGCGGTGGTGCGCGAGGACCAGCGTCCCGCACGTCCCGCCCGTACGCCGGGCCGCCGCGTCGCCGGTCGCTGACCCCTCGGCACCGGTTGTCCACAGACGGAAACGCGGTGTGGCGCGCCGCTGACCTGGGTAGATACGGTCTCGACGTTCTCGGGACGGATCGACGAGGTGACCTATGCGACGGCTGCGCCAGGTGGTGGCCACTGTGACGACCGTGGCGGTCGTCGGGCTCTCGGCTGCCTGTGGCGGCGACAACCCGGAGCCTTCATCGGCCCGTTCGACGTCACCACCGCCGCCAAGTTCGAAGCCGTCCCCGATCCGCAGCCCCGCGCCGATCGCCACTCCTGAGATCATCGCGAGCATTCGACGGCGCGGCGCGGCCGCAGTAGTCGAGTACTGCGTCGAGAGTCGCTCAACTACGCCAGCCGCAGACGGGCGAGACCGACGCTGCAGAAGCTTCGCTGCACCTTGATTGCGTTCTGTGCGGTGCGCAGCATTGCTGAGCGGGATCGATAGCGTCTATCCCAAGCGAGGCGAGATCCGGGGGGGCATGGAAGCCGCAACCATTCGAGCGCAGTACGAACTCACTGCTAACGTCGGGTTCGTCGATGTCGACATTCAGTTCGAACCGCAGAGCATCGTCCCGAGTAAAGGCGAACTCAGCCTGAGACGTATGACGGCGGCAGGGGCACTGCAAGTTTCACGGCTCAAGCGCGAGGGCTCCGACTGGCTCATAGATCAATTGGACGCAGCGCGTGACCCGAAGGCATTGTCTCGCTGATTGCAGTATGCATCTCTGCTGGGTGGGCAGCGCTGGCACTCGGCGTGCCAGCGCAGATGATGACGTGGACGCTGGATCTGCCCTCGACTGGTTTCTTCGGCTGCAGCGGCAGAACGACCACTGACGTCGCAACGCGCACAGCCGCCGAAACGCTGCGCGACCCGATCCTGCCAGGTGCAAGCGTCCGGTCCAGCGCTACGAGTTACCGGAGCCCGTGCGACACGGGAGTAGGCAACCCCAACACCGGGGCGGGCGTGTGCCCAGCCAGCCCCTGCCCACCCGGCAGCGTGCATTACCGGCAGTGGCAAGTTGCAGCCGGCGGCGAGACCCCGCTCGGGTTCATCTGCTCGTCCAACGGGGCACCACCCGCCGTCGCCGCAGCTGCTCCCGCCCCACCCCAGGTGACGGACGCGATGGTGCTGGCTGCGTTCCGCCGTGTGCCGGTTCCGGAGCTGCGGTCGCAGAGCCAGCCGGGTGACAAGACGCTGGTCAACTTCGACACGATCTTCTTTACCGAGGCCGAGCCGCTGACGCGCACCGTGACGATCCTGGGGCAGAGCGTGCGGCTGGAGATCGAGCCCAGCAGCTTCACCTGGCAGCACGGGGACGGGACCAGCACCACGACGAGCACGGCCGGAGCGCCGTACCCGGCCAAGGACGTCGTCCACCGCTACGCCGACGCCCACGTGACGGTGCAGCACCGCGTCGTGGTGACCTGGTCCGCGCAGTGGTCCCTCAACGGCGGACCGTTGCAGCCCGTCGCCGGCACCGTCACCACCACCGGACCCACGACGCCGCTGCGGGTGGCCGAGGCCAGTCCGTCGCTCTCCGGTGAGGGGCACTGACCGACAGATGGTCAACACGGGGACGGACGAACGGCGCGACGAGTAGTGTCACCGCGTGCACGGCGACCGGATTATGCACGACGGGGACGTCGTCCTCAGCGTCATCGTCGCCATGCGCAACGTCGAGCAGTACCTGTCCCACCAACTGGACTCGGTCGCCTCTCAGACGTGCCGCGTGCCGTGGGAAGTGGTGATCGCGGACAACGGGTCCAGCGATCGAAGCGTCGAGATCGCGGAAAGCTACCGCGACAAGCTACCCGCGCTGACGATCGTGGACGCCTCGGCCCGTCGTGGGCCAGGGGCAGCGCGCAACGCCGGCGTGAACGCGGCGCGCGGCACACGGCTGGTCTTCTGCGACGCCGACGACGAGCTGGCGCCTGGCACGCTCGACGCCATGGCGGAGGCCCTTGCGATGCACCGCCTCGTCGCCGCCCGGTTGGACCACCGCAAGCTGAACGAGCCGTGGTCACTGGGCATCCACACCCCCCGTCCCGGGCTGCTGGAGACGAACCCTGCGTTCCTGCCCTACACGTTCGGAACGTCGATGGGGGTCCAGCGCGAGCTCCACCACGAGCTCGGTGGCTTCGACCCCACCGTCGAGCTCGCCTGCGAGGACCGCGACTACTGCTACCGCGCCCAGCTCGCGGGCGCGGAGCTCGTCCTCGTGCCCGACGCGCTCGTGCACTACCGCCATCGTGAGACGTGGGCAGGCTGCTTCCGACAGTGGCGCAACTACGCGATCGGCAGCGTCCACATGTACGAGCGCTACCGCTCCCACGGACTGGACAAGCCGCCCGCCGGGCGGGCCCTGCTGGGCTGGGGCATGACGCTGCTCGCGCTGCTTCCGTCGCTGCGGTCCTCGCAGGAACGGATGAAGTGGGCGGCCCGGCTGGGGTGGCGTGTCGGGCGGGCCCAGGGCTCGTGGCGCTACCGCGTGTGGGCCCCCTGACGCAGTCGACGTCGCACCCCGCTGAGACGCCGGCGGGCCCTGCGCGCCTGCGCTGGCAGGTCGTCCGCGCGTACCCGCCCCCCGGACGCGACCTTGGCCAGGAACAGGAGCCCGGCACCATCGCGCCGCAGCACCTCGATGCGGGGCACGGCGGTGTGCTCACCGGTGGGGACAGCGATGCCGGGCGTGACCGTGAACGCGAGCTCCAGCCCCGCCAGGGCCACGGCCCGCCTGGTCAGAGCGTCGTTCTCGCCGTGGGGGTAGGCGAACAGCCGAGGACGGCGCAGGCCCAGCTGCTCGAGGGTCTCGACGCTTCCCGCGACCTCGCTCCGCAGGTCGGCGGGGTGGTGGGACACGCTCGTGAGGGGACGATGCGTGCTGCCGTGGGCGCCGATCTCCGTGCCCGCGCGCTGCAGCCGGGCCAAGCCCTCGGCGTCCAGCAGCGCGAGTGCTGGGGCCCCGGTCACCTGGTCCCAGCGGTTGCTGTCACCCACCCGGTCCGCGACAGCGAAGGCCACGGCCTGCACGTGCTCCTGCTGCAGGACGGGCAGACCCGCCGTGACGAGGTCGCTGTAGCAGTCGTCGAAGGTCACCAGCACCGCGCGGCGCGGTAGTCCCGCTCGCCCGGTCAGCGCCCGCACGGCCTCGTCGGGAGTCACGAAGCGGTGTCCCGTGCGCCGCAGCACACGCAGCTGCGACCGCAGCATCTCCGGCGGTACGCCGTACTGTCGGAGACCCGGAGCAGCGCCGAGGTCGGCCACCGCGTGGTAGCAGAGGACCCGCAGGCCACGCGCGGTCGGCATGCCGCCCCCCTCGGCCACACCGCGCCAATACTCCAGGTTGCGGGTCTTGAAGAACACCGTGCGGGCCATCTCGCCCTCGGGCCGCCGTGCGGCCATCGCCAGCGCCACGGACCGCAGCCCCGCAGCGGCCAGGTCACGGACCACCGGCACGCGCGAGAGCGGTCGCATCAAGTAGCGGTTGCTCCGTGTGCCCGGGCGCTTGGCTCCGAAGATCTCTGCCAGGTCGTCTGGGTGCTTGCGTACGTAGGCGACGTCAGCGGCACCACACTGGTGCCACTGACGCAGGTAGGCGCGCGGCGTCACGGTATAGAGCTGGTGGCTGACCGCGCCGGCGTCGAACACGATCTCGTGCCTTCCCGCGAACAACCGACGGCCGAAGTCGGTGTCCTCGTTGCCGAAGGTGCCCCCGGCGGTGAAGGTCTCGTCGAATCCTCCCAGCTCCTCGAACACCTCGCGCCTGACCGACAGCTGACCGGTGAGGAGATCGGCGGCCGTGAGCGGGGCCCCCTCCGCCGAGAGGCGGTCCCGGCGGCGCTGAGCCCATTCGTCGAGCCCGGTCAGCAGGAACCCGGGGGGTGATTGCGGCGCGACCGGGATGTGCCCGAGGACGGCGTCGGCCCCTGCGGCGTGCCGCCGTTGCAGGACCTCGAGGAGGTCGGGTGCGGCCAGCATGTCGTCGTCGAGGAACAGGATGAGCTGCGCCGATGAGATCCCGGCACCGTGGTTGCGGGCGCGGGAGGCACCGGAGTTGGTCTGCTCGACCACTCGCAGTGCGAACGGCGTGTCGAGCCCCTGCAGCGCCTCGGTGGTGCCGTCGGTCGACCCGTCCACGACCACCACGACCTCGTGCGGAGCGACGGTCTGCGACACCAGGGCCCGCACCGCGGCCACGACGCTCTCGCGTCGTTGGAATGTCGGGATGACCACGGAGTGTGCAGGCTCGCCGTCGCTCACCTTGGGCAGACTAGTGGGCGGCGAGCGCCCGCCGGTGCCAGAATCTCGTCGGTGACCTCACCGCAGTGTCCCGACCCCGCCTTCGCCGCGCCCGAGGCACCCGCGTCGATGGCGCCCGGGCCGCGGCCGACCTTCTCTGTGGTCGTGGCGGCGTACGACGCAGCGCACGAGATCGGGGCCGCCGTGGGGTCGGCGCTCGCCCAGACCGAGCCGCCCCTGGAGATCCTCGTGGGCGACGACGGGTCGCGTGACGACATCGCCGGCGCCCTGGCTCCCTTCGGTGACCGCGTGCGGCTGCACCGGTTGCCGCACCGTGGCGCTGCGAGTGCCAGCAACGACGTCGCCCGCGACGCCCAGGGAGACTTCCTCGTCATCCTCGACGCCGACGACACCTGGGAGCCACACCGGCTCGAGCGCCTCGGCGACCTGGCGCAAGCCCGCCCCGACCTGGACCTCCTCACCACAGACGCGTGGTTCGTGGTCGACGGAACGAGGCGGGGGACGTTCTACGGGGCCAACGAGTTCCCGACCGCCGAGCAGGACGTCGAAATCCTGCGCCGCACCTACTTCTTCGCCCACGTGGCGGTACGCCGCTCGGCCTGGGAGCAGGCAGGCGGCTTCGCCGAGGACCTCGCCCGCGGCTACGACTGGGACCTGCAGCTGCGGCTCCTGCTCTCCGGTGTCCGGGCCGGTTGCGTGCTCGAGCCACTGGCCGACTACGCCGTCCACGGCAGCAGCCTCTCGGCCGACCGGTGGGAGTCCATGACGGCCCGGGTCGAGCTGCTGGACCGAGCCGAGCGGACTCATCGGCTGTCCGAGCGACAGACTGCGGCGCTGCACGACGCCCGGCGGGTCTACCACGTGCGCGGCCTCGACGCGCGCGCCGAGCGGCTCCTGATCGAGGGCGGGCGAGGCCGCCGCCGGGCCAACCTGGAGCTCGCCGTCGCGAGCGGGGCGGGTCGCCGACGGCGGGCGCTCGCCGCAGCAGCAGTCCTCGCGCCGGGGCTCGTGGGACGTCGCGTACGCCGACGGGCCGAGCGACGGGGTCGGGCGGCTACCGCCCGATCGGTCGCTTGACCGCCACCACGAACAGGGCACGCGGCGGGCCCCACGTGAGTCCGTGGCGCTCGAGCCCCACCGCGCCGGCGGAGAGCGGCAGCAGGCCGAGCCGGACCACGCGCCCGCGATGCTTGAGCCGGTCGCGGACGTCCTGGGCTAGCGCCGTGGTGCGCCGGAACGTCGGCCGGACCTGGAGCACGTCCAGGCCGAGGCCCTCGAACATGCTCACCAGGTCGGCCCGGTCGTAGCCGTGGCGGGCCTCCCGCCGCCACGTGCGCTCGGCGCCCGACAGCACGGGCGTCCAGTCGTGGGTCGGGACCTGCGCCACCACGAGGCCCCCGACCTTGAGAGCAGCGACGATGGACCGCATGGCCTCGCGGTCGTCAGGCACCTCGACGAGCGACTCGAGGCTCGCTACCACGTCGTACAGCTCCTCACCGAGCGGTCGCTGAAGGTCTGCCTGCACGTAGCTGACACCCAGGTGCTCCTCCCGGGACCACGCCCTGCCCCGGACGAGTGGCCGGTGGCTGATGTCGACGCCCACCAGGGTCCACCTGGGGTGGCGCCGAGCCAGCTCCAGGCACAACAGGCCCTCCTCGCTGCCCGCGTCGAGCAGCCGCACGTCGTCGCGGTCGCCCACCAGCTCCTCGACCACGTCGACGGCCAGCCGCAGGCGGAGACGGCGGCCGGGGGGCAGGTTGCGCAGCTGACGGGACAGACGGGCCCTCAGCTCGGGGAGCGGGGACCGTGGCACAGGACGCATCCTGCCGTATCCCGGCAGGCTCGCGTGCTGGTTACACTGCCCGACCATGCCCGGGAGCCCAGCAACAGCCCCCCCGCCGACGAGCGTCATCGAGGTCCTGGGCGGGTCGGGCGGGGGTCGTGTGGCACGGTGGCTCGCCGGTGACGACCACGTGCTCGGGCAGCTCCGCTCCGTCGTCGGCCCGTGGCGGCGCACGGTGGTCGGCCTCGGGGATGAGCGAGTTGCCTCCGGTGACCCCGCCCGGGTCGAGGCCACCGTCGCCCGCCACCTCGCGGCAGGACGACCGCTGGAGGAGCGACGACGCGCCGACGTCGTGCGCACCAGGCGCGAGCTGGTCGCGCTGTCGAGATGTCGGGGTGAGGGCTCGGTGGCGGTCGTGCGTGCCGAGCCCGAGCTGCTTCCCCACCTCCAGGTCGGTTCCTGGTACGCCGCCGGCTGGCGCGCCCGGCTGGCGCGCCGAGCCGCGTTGCCCTGGTGGCGGCTCGCGGGGGCGATGCCCATCGCCCTGGCCGCCGACGTCGCCTTCTGGTCCGGCGTACGGCGAGCAGCCACCGCACGCGAGTGGAGACGGCTCACCTCGAGCTCGTACGTCGTCCTCTGCTACCACCGCCTCGCCGGGCTGGGCTCCCCCGGCCAGGAGCGGATGGACGTCGACCCTCAGGCCCTGCGCCGCGCACCTGCGCGCGCTGCGCCTGCTCCGGTGGCACGCGCTGACCCACGAGGACGTCGTGCAGTTCCACACCGACCCCGAGGGCGTGCTGCCGCGCCGCTCCTACGTCGTGACCGCCGACGACGGGTTCGCCGAGGCGGTGACCGAGCTGCGGCGCCACGGGCGGCACCACCCGCAGCTGTTCGTGGTGACCGGGGCGTCGGGCGGCACGTCGTACTGGATGGGCGACGAGCCGATCGCCGACTGGCCGGCCGTCGCAGCGGCCCTGGCCGACGGTGTCCAGGTGGGCAGCCACGCCCGCCACCACGTCAGGCTCGACGAGCAGGACCTCGCGACGCTCCGGGACGAGCTGCAGGGGTCGCGCGCCGACATCTCCGCGCACCTCGGCGTCGTCCCCGGAGCCCTCGCCTACCCCCACGGCGGCCACGACCGGGAGGTGCGCGACGCGGCGCGCGACGCGGGCTACGACCTGGCTTACACCACCCGCCAGGGCCGCAACGGCGCCGGGACCGACCGGTGGTGCCTGCGGCGCGTCGAACCCAAGCTGTGGGACGACGCCGCGAGCCTGACCTGGAAGATGCTCACGGCACAGTCACCCCCGCCCCGCTGGGAGCGGCGGCTGCGGGCGAGGTGGGAGCGGCACCGAGCTCAGTCGAGCGGCTGAACCCACAGCCCCGAGCCGATCTCGACCCGACCGTCTCCCCGCCGACGCCGGCGGGCGGCAAGTCGCGACGGAGCCAGCACGCCGACCAGTGCGCGCACGCGGTGCCCGGGAGCGAGCCCGCGGTGGAGGACGAGCGTGAGATGAGCGCGGCGGGCGTCGGCGGGTGGCCCGGAAAGCGACGCGGCGGCCGACCGCACCGCCAGGTCGAGGCGCTCGCGCCGCAGGGCCGCCCTCACCACGTCGTGCTCGTGCGGTCTGAGGTCCTCGCGGGCGGCGGCCCGCTCGAGCACGACGATGCGGGCACGGACGACACCCAGCCGGTCCGAGCTCAGGCTCCCGGTCGCGAGCTGGTATCGGGCGAGCGGCGCGTCCACCAGCCCCACCCGGGAGCCGCCGAGCACGAGCCGCAGCCAGAAGTCCCAGTCGGTGGCACGGCTCAGCGACCGGTCGAACCCGCCGACCTCGAGCCAGCGCTCGCGACGTACCGCAGCCAGGCCCAGCACGAAGTTGCGGGACAGGATCTCGGCGCGCTGGTCGTCGACCGGGAAGGTCCATCCGGCGTGGTACGCCCGCCGCACCTCCCGGCCGTCGGCCTCGACTACCGCGTCGGTCGTGAGCACATCGAGGTCGGGCCGACGTACGGCCAGCCAGGTGAGCGCCTCGACCCGCTCGGCCTCGAAGACGTCGTCGGCGTCCAGGACCACGACGAACTCACCCGATGCCGCCTCCACCGCCGCGTTCTTCGCCGCTGCTTCGCCGCTGTTGTCCTGCCGCACGACGAGCACGCGACCGGCGTACCGCTCGAGCACCTCGGCCGTGCCGTCCGTGGAGCCGTCGTCGCACACGACGACCTCGAACGGCGCCAGGGTCTGCGACAGGGCCGAGTCGAGGGCGGCGGCGAGCGTGGTCTCCGCCTGGTAGGCGGCGACGACGACTGACATCGAGGGAGCGCTACCGAGCGGCTCGGGCTCGCCGTCCGGTTCCGGGACCAGCACCGGCCAGGTCCCGTCTGCGGACCGCGCGTTCGGTAGGTCTCCCACCTGCGCGGACGTTACCCTAAGCCTCGTGCCGAGCCCCCCGTCCAGCCCGTCAGCACCGGACGAGGCGCCGCGCACCATCCGGATCGAGCCGACCCGCGGCTGGACGGCGCTCCGCCTCGGCCAGTTGTGGGAGTACCGCGAGCTGCTGGGCTTCCTCGCCCAGCGCGACATCAAGGTCCGCTACAAGCAGACCGTCCTGGGCGCGACGTGGGCCGTCCTGCAACCCGTGGCCACGGCGGTGGTCTTCACCCTCGTGTTCGGTCGGCTGGTCAAGGTGCCCTCGGACGGCGTGCCGTACGCCGTGTTCGCCCTGGCGGGACTCGTGGTCTGGAACTTCTTCTCCAGCTCGGTGAGCACCGCCTCCTCCAGCCTAGTGTCCAACACGGACCTGGTGAGCAAGGTCTACTTCCCCCGCCTCTCGGTCCCGATCGCCTCGATGATCGCCAGCTTCGTGGACTTCCTGATCGCGACCGGGGTGCTCCTCGCGGCGATGGCCGTCTACGGCGTGGGTGGCGGGTGGCGGATGTTCCTGGCGATCCCGATCGCGCTGCTGGCGTTCACGGTGGCCCTCGGTGCCTCCCTCTGGCTCTCGGCCGCAATGGCGCTCTACCGCGACGTACGGCACCTCGTGCCGTTCCTGGTGCAGTTCGGGCTCTTCGCCACGCCCGTCGCCTACCCCGCGACGCTGCTGAGCGGGTCCTGGCAGTGGCTGTACTCCCTCAACCCGATGGTCGGCGTGGTCGAGGGGTTCCGCTGGGCCATGCTGGGCACCGCCACCGATCCCTGGGCCGCCCTGCTGATCTCGGTCGGGGTCGCTGCGGCCCTGCTCGCGTCGGGCACCATCTTCTTCCGCCGCGTCGAACGGACCCTCGCCGATGTCATCTGAGCTGGCCATCCGCACGCGGTCCCTCGGCAAGGAGTTCCGCATCGGGGTCCGGGGGTACGGCGACGACACCCTGCGCGAGCGCGCCACCCACCTCGTGGCCGAGCCGTTCCGGCGGCTGCGGGGACGAGGCACTCCTCCGCCGGAGGGGGCGGTGCTCAAGGCGCTCGACGACGTCACCCTCGACATCGCGCCCGGCGAGACCGTCGGCATCATCGGCAACAACGGGGCCGGGAAGAGCACGTTGCTCAAGGTGCTGTCGCAGATCACCGAGCCCACGTCGGGCTATGCCGAGATCACCGGCCGCGTCGGCTCCCTCCTCGAGGTCGGCACCGGGTTCCACCCCGAGCTGACCGGCCGGGAGAACGTCTTCCTCAACGGTTCCATCCTCGGCATGCGTCGCACCGAGATCCGTCGGCAGTTCGACCAGATCGTCGCCTTCGCCGACGTCGAGCGCTTCCTCGACACCCCGGTCAAGCGCTACTCCAGCGGTATGCGGGTCCGTCTGGCCTTCTCGGTGGCGGCCCACCTGCAGACCGAGGTGCTGATCGTGGACGAGGTGCTGGCGGTCGGCGACACGGCGTTCCAGCGCAAGTGCATCGGCCGCATGGGCGAGGTCGCCGACGAGGGCCGGACCGTGCTGTTCGTGAGCCACAACATGGCGGTCATCCAGTCGCTGTGCAAGCGCGGGATCTACATGCAGACCGGCTGCGTGGTGGCGGACGGCCCGGTCGACCAGACCGTGAGCCTCTACCTGCGCAGCCTCGAGCAGCTGATGCAGACCGACCTGCTCGAGCGCACCGACCGGCGCGGCTGGCACCGCATCATGGTCTCCGGCGTCGACGTGCAGCACCGCGAGGGCGGGAGCCCGGCCACCGGCCAGCCCGCCCGCTTCACCGTGTCGGTCACCGGCCTGCAGCCGAGCAGCACCTGCACCCTCACCGTGCTCAACCATCTCGGCCAGCCCGTGTGGCGGCTGGACAGCGGCAACACCGGGCCCGCCGACACCACGCGCCACGCGGGATCCCCCGGCGCGCCCGCGACCTTCTCCTGCGATGTGGACACGCTCGCGCTGGTGCCCGGGCGCTACCGGGTGGACGTGCAGCTGCGTGGCACCCACCAGCTCGAGGACGACCTCGACTCGGCGGCGATCTTCGACGTCGAGCCCGGTCTGGTCTCCGGCCGGCCGGTGGCCATGGACGGGGTCGGTGACCTGGCCCTGGACCACCGGTGGACGGTTCCGACCCTGTGAACCACGCGGCGTCAGCGCGGGCCGAGCACCTCGTCGTAGAGAGCCTCGTAGGAACGGGCCATGGCGGCCACCGTGAACCGCTCCGCCGCCAGTGCCCGCCCAGCGACTGCGATACGGCGGCCCAGGTCGGCCTCGGAGACGAGTCGACCCACGGCGGCCGCGAGGGCCTCTGCGTCGCCCACGGGCACCAGGAGCCCCGTGTCCCCGTCGCGGACGGCGTCGCCGATGCTCCCGACCGGCGTCGCGACGACGGGGACCCCGACGTGGAGAGCCTCGAGGAGCACGAGCGGCAGTCCCTCGAAGCGCGAGGGCATCGCCAGCACGTCCAGGGCGGCGTACCAGCTGCTGGGGCGCTCGACCCAGCCCGTCAGCGTGAGGCGGTCGGCGACACCGAGGTCGCGCGCGAGGGCCCGCAGCGCTCCTGCCTCGGGACCGTCGCCCACCAGCACGACGTGCACGTCGTGCGGGAGCAGCGCGAGCGCACGCACGAGGACGTCGAACCCCTTCTGCTCGTGGAGCCGACCGACGCCGCCCACCAGCACCCGTGCCCCTCGAGGACGTGCAGGTGCCGCCCCCGGCACCGGTACGGGCACACCGTTCCAGACCACCCTGATCGAGCCCGGCGGCCGGTGGCGCAGGCCCTCGAGCTCGCGGGCGGCTGGTCCACCCACCGCCACCTCGGCCGCGAGGCGTGGGTCGAGGACCCGTCGTACGGCGCGCAGCTTGGCCGAGGGCATGGGCATCGGCAGGTGCTCCACGGCGATGACGCGCACGCCCGGCAGCGTGCTCGCACCCAGGAGGGTCCAGGGCTCGGAGAACGGGACGGGCAGGTTGAGCTGCACAACGTCGGGTCGGGCTCGGCGCATCACGCGACGGTGGTCCCGGACAGTTGCCCAGTCGCGCGACCCGACGATGCGCGGCACCCGCAGCACCTCGGTGGTCGGGCGCCCCTCGACCACCCGCTCGAGGACACCCGAGTCGACCCCCATCAGCGTCGGACGGACGTGGTCGCCCAACGCTCCGAGCAGGTTGCGCACCATCACCTCGGCGCCGCCCCACTCCACGGAACCCACATGCAGGAGCAGGCGCACCTCGCGCCTCGCCGTCACGACCGCCCCCGTTGCACCAAGGGGGCACGGTGAGGATCCTGGTCGTCGCCGACGAGCACCCGTGGCCCCCCACCAGCGGTTACCGCCAGCGCCTGGCCCGGGTCGTGCGCACTCTGGCCGCCGACCACGAGGTGGACGTGCTCGTGGTGCGTCACGACGGCCGCCCCGCTCCCACGCCCCCCCACGACCTCGCGCTCGGACGCGTCCGGACCGTGCAAGCCCCGAGCCATCCCGGCTCCGCAGCACGACGAGCTTGGCGGTGGTGGCGCAGCGACCAGCCGCGATCCCTGGACAGGCACGACTGGACGCACGCCCGCAGCGAGCTGTCGCGGTGGTCGACGCTGTCCTACGACGCCGTCTGGTGGAGCCATGCCACGACCTACCTCCGGCTCGGTGACCTGGTCGCATGCCCCGCGGTCGTCGACCTCGACAACCTCGAGTCGGAGGTGCTCCGCCACCGCCGCGAGTCGCAGCGGCGTGCGGGTGCCCGTAGCGCACGCGACCGGGCGCGCCGCGCAGCCCGGATGGCGGCCGACGCCCTCGACGAGCGCCGATGGCGGCGTGCCGAGCAGGCGGTCCGGGACCGGGTCGAGGTGATCGCGGTGTGCAGCGAGCTCGACCGCGAACGCCTGGGAGGCCCGAACGTGGTGGTCGTCGAGAACGGCTACGAGCGTCGCGGTGAGCCCGTCGAGATGGTCGGCCAGCCGTCGACCCCGGTCGTGCTCATGGTCGGTCTGCTGACCTACGAGCCCAACCTGGACGCCGCGACGTGGTTCGCCCGTGACGTGGTGCCGCTGCTCCGTCGCCGCGTTCCCGGTGCGGTCTTCCGGGTGGTGGGTCGCTTCGACCACGAGTGGCAGGTCGCGACCCTGCGCGGGCTCGAGGGCGTCGAGGTGACTGGCGAGGTGCCCGACGTGGGCGAGGAGCTGCGAGCGGCGACGATCTCGGTGGTACCGGTGCGCTTCGGCGGAGGGACCCGCATCAAGATCCTCGAGGCCTTCGCCTACGGCGTGCCGGTCGTGTCCACGGCCGTCGGCGCCGAAGGCCTGGAGGTCGAGCCCGGCACCCACCTGGTCGTGGCCGACACCCCCGAAGACCTGGCTGCATCGTGCGCGCAGCTGGTCGACGACCGCGACCTCCGCCGGGACCTGGCTGTGGCCGGGCAGCATCTCTGGCACGCCCGCTACCGGTCCGACCTGGTGGCGCCCACGATCTCCGCAGCGGTCGACCGTGCGGTAGCCGATCTCGGCTGATCCGTCGCTCACGACGACCTCCAGGTCGACCAGTCGGCTCCCAGGGCCGGGTCGGCCAGCCACGGCCGGGCCATCTGCGCGAGGTGACCGACCGGGGCCGCGGCGGCGCCCGCCAACGCCTGCCTCCGGCGCTCGGCCGACAGGCCATGGTGCAACCAGCACAAAGTGACGAGGGCGCCGACCTGGTCCGGCGCGACACCGAGCCGCGCCACCATCTCGCGCACCCAGCGGAAGAGCACGTGGGACCCCGGTGCTCGGCCGCGGAACAGCTCGAGGCAGCGGTCCAGGAGGACCGTCGGACCCGCGACGCCCTCGGCCCGGACCAGGGCGTCCCCGAGGAAGTAGACAAGGTCCCACAGCGGCGGAGCTGCCGCCGAGGCGGACTCCCAGTCCACAGCCATGAAGTCGGCCCCCGCCGCCACCACGTTCCACGACCCGAGGTCGTGATGGGCCAAGACGGCGGGCGGACCGCCCCCCGCCAACCGCAGCCGGGCGACGAGGTCGGCGGGGGCGCCGGCGCCGCGCCAGGGCGGCAGCACCTCGCGCTCCAGTCGGTCCAGCTCGGCGTCGAGTGCCGCGGTGGGCTGCGCCGTCTGCTCGGCGACCTCGACGACCCAGCCGGCGACCGACTCGAGCGCACGCCCCCCGGGCCCCGGGAGCTGGTGCACCAGCTGGGGCCCGGGCCCGGCAGTCTCCGCCGACGCCGGCAACCCGTCCACGTCGTAGCGGCCCAGGAGCCGCGGTGCCCGCCGCGCTACCACGCCTCCGGCGCGCGCCACTACGGCCAGACCTGCCTCGTCCCTGTCGAAGGACGACGTCGCCCCGGGCACCCGGCTCAGCTTGACCACCCATCGTGCCGCACCCTCGTGCAGCACGTGGAACACCGCGCGCTGCAGGTCGTCGCCGTCACCGAGCGTGAGCACCCACCCGGGGTCCCCGGGCAGCCCCAGGTCACGTGCCTGCGTCAGGAAGCGTGGCGCGGCGGGCCGTCCGGGCTCCGAGCCGCGAACTGCGCAGTTCGTCAGACGCGGCAGCACACCGGCCGCCAGCGGCCCCCAGATCAGGGGCACCCTCGCAGCCCGGTTGCGGAGTCCGGCCCGTCGCCCGGGTCGGACCGCGGTGGTCCCCAGGTAGTGCAGCAGGGGCTCGCGCCCCCACAGGGGCAGCACCGCCGTCGGACGCTCGGGCACGCCGCGGAGCAGCAGAGGGTGCCACGCTCCGGCACCAGCCCGCACCGCCCCTGCCGCCGCGGCACCGAGGACGACCTGGGACCGGGCCGGGACGGCCAGCACCTCCCGGGCGTCGGACACGTCTGCGACCGCCAGATCGACCCGGCGGGAGGGGCCGACGACCTCGACTCCAGCCGCGGCCAACCCCTCACGCACCCCTGCCGCAGGACCGAGGACCACCGCGGTCGTGAGGCGGTGCGGCAGCACCAGCCTGAGGTCGACCGAGCGCAACGACACCGCAGCACGCCCTTCCCGACGAGCGTTCGCCGTCCGGCGCTGAGCGTACCGACACGGCACCCGCCGTTCGGCGGTTCACGAGGCCGCGGCTCGCAGCTGAGCCCGGACGTGCGGATGGGGTGGAGCCGGTTCGGCTCCACCCCACCGCTTCCCCCGTGCGTCGACCCGGGTCGAGGAGGTCGTCGCACGTCATGCCGGCCCGTGGCGGACGGGCCGATGACTCAGCCGCGGGGGACGGCGAGCTCCTGGCCCTCGGCGATCGTGGCCGTGGGCAGCGAGTTGAGCTCCTGGATGCGGTAGACCATCTCGCGCACCTCGCCGGGCTCGGCGATGCTCGAGGCGATGCCGTAGAGCGTGTCGCCCGGCTGCACCTCGACGGTGCGCACCTGGACCGGCTCGCCACTACCCAGCGACGCGGTCGCCCAGCTGCCGCCGACGGCCACGGTGGCGGCCAGCACGAGTCCGAGGAAGGTCAGCGTCAGGGTCAGCCGGCCGCGGCGGGTCAGGCGCACCGGGCGGGCGCCGACGGCCTCGCGGCACGGTGCCGGGGCGGCCACGACGTCGCGGACCGAGCGGGGGGCCGGGGCGGTCGGCGCCGGGGCAGTCCGCAGCACCCGCACCGCCGGGTCGTCGAGACCCACGGAGGGGACGGGGGTGCCGAAGTCGAACGAGGGCGCGACGGTGGGACGCGACCGCTCATCACGGACCCGGACCGGGCCGGACGTGCGGGCGAACTCGGGGGCAATGCTCAGCGTGCTCATCGGACAACCTCTTTCGGGAAAGGGCCGGACCTGGTGGCCCGACGTGGTCGGCGACCCCTGCCGGGTGCTGGAACGATGTCTATCCGCGACCACCGACAACCGAGGTTCCGGCGGAGTCGAAGAGACGTTCGATCGAACACGTGTACGACCGTAGGGCACGATGTGGCCCCGGACAAGGACCGCGTCGAACATCTGTTCGGACCGTGTCGCGGCTCGAGGGCGCGACACGCGGTTCGAACAGGTGTTTGAAGTCGCCGTCCCGGCTGGACTACGGTGCGGCACATGGCGACGCGAGACGCACGGACCCCCGGCTCCCCCTCGAAGACGAAGGGAGGCGCCACGGGCGGCACCGTCTCGGAGCTGCCCGACGCCGCTCCGGACGTCACCGGGCTCACCCCGCGCCAGCAGCGCATCCTCAACGTGCTGCGGGAGTCGATCGAGAAGCGTGGCTACCCGCCGAGCATCCGCGAGATCGGCGAGCTCGTCGGCCTGACGAGCTCCTCGAGCGTCGCCCACCAGCTGCGGGTGCTCGAGCAGAAGGGCTTCATCAAGCGCGACCCCAACCGGCCGCGCGCCCTCGAGGTGTTCATCCCGGAGCTGATGGCGGCCCGGCGCGCCATCGCCAGCGCTGACGAGTCGCCCTACGACCCCACCGGCTCCGGCGACGCGATGCCGGAGGCGACGATGGTGCCGATGGTCGGGCGCATCGCTGCCGGCGGGCCGATCCTCGCCGAGGAGCGGGTCGAGGACATCTTCCCGTTGCCCAAGTCGCTGGTCGGTGACGGCACCCTGTTCCTGCTCGAGGTCTCCGGCGACTCGATGGTCGACGCCGCGATCTGCAGTGGCGACTACGTCGTGGTGCGCCAGCAGCCGACCGCGGAGAACGGCGAGATCGTCGCCGCGATGCTCGACGGCGAGGCGACGGTCAAGACCCTGCAGAAGAAGGACGGCCAAGTCTGGCTGCTCCCCCACAACGACGCCTACGACCCGATCGACGGCACCTACGCCACGATCCTGGGCAAGGTCACCGCGGTCCTGCGACGGATGTGACTGTCCGTTTTAGGTATTACGTGACACAAGTCCGTATATAGGCGCACCATGGGACGGTGACCCCCCACGCCCGTCGCCTGTCCTCCCTGGCCGTCACCGCAGCCGTGGCTGCGGCGGTGGTCGTGTCCGCCTCGGGCGGCGCGCCCCGGACGTCCACCGACGGCCCGGCGGCCACGGGCGCGGTGGAGGCGGCGGTCACCGATGGGGCGAGCGGCGTCACCCGCGCCGAGACGTCCTCGCAGACGACCGCGGTGGCGGGTCGCAGGGCTCCGGCCGCCCGGACCGCCGATCCGGCGCCCCGGCCCTCCGACCGCACCGACCCGGTCATCGACGCCGACCGCAACGGTCGCGACGCGCTGCGAGCGCTGGGGGACCAGGTGGACGAGGTCGCCGGACGCAACCGTCTCACCCCCGCCGAGCTGGTCCGCACGTTGCGCGACGACGACAGCGCCTGGGTCTCCCGCGAGGGTCGGGTCTACTTCCAGGAGCCGATGGCCGCGAGCCTGAGCGGCCCCGTCGCCGGCGCGATCACCAGCACCGACGTCGACACCAGCCGGACCTTCTCGCTGCACAGCCGGCCCGGAGCCGCTCGCTCGATCGTCATCGACGCCGACGGCGCCTCGGTCACCGGCACCGCCTGGAGCTCCCGCACCGACCCGATCAGCGCCCGCACCTGGGCCGGCTGGGACACCGACGGCGACAGCAGGACCTTCACCCCGGCCGAGCACGCCTGGGTCCAGGAGGTCTGGCGTCAGGTGTCGGAGACCTACGCGGCCTTCGACGTCGACGTCACCACCGACAGCAGCAACGACGACACCTGGAAGCGCACCTCCTCGGGCGACACCACCTACGGCACCCGCGTCGTGGTCACCAGCGACCCCGCTGCCGCGCAGCAGGCCTGCGCCTCGGCCTGCGTCGGCCTGGCCTACCTCGGCACCTTCGGCGACGTCGACAGCGCCGCGCGCTACCAGCCCGCCTGGGTGTTCGCCTCCCCCGTCGGCGGACGCGCGATGTCGCCCGTCGTCGCCGCGCAGACCGTGGCCCACGAGGCCGGCCACACCTTCGACCTCCGCCACGACGGCCGCGGCTCGGACGCCTACCACGCCGGCACCGAGACCTGGGGCCCGGTGATGGGCGCCGCCATGGTGCGCGCCGTCAGCCACTGGAGCAGCGGTGAGTACGCCGGGGCGACCAACACCGAGGACGACGTGACCAAGATCGGCGCCCTGACCGGCGTGGTCCCCGACGAGGTCGGCGACACCACCGCAGCGGCCACCGCGCTCGCGCCCGCCGCGGCGTACGACGTGGACGGGGTGATCGGCACCCGCTCCGACCAGGACGTCTACCGCCTCGACCTGACCTGCCGGACCGCGATCACCGCCACGGCGACCGGCGTCGGCCAGCAGGCCGCCCTCGACCTGCGCCTGGACCTGCTCGACCGCACCGGCGCCCAGGTGGCCACCGACGCCCCGCTGACCTCGCTGCTGCGCTCGCCCACCCGCTCCACCGGCATGGACGCCCTGGTGGCCCGGGAGCTGGAGCCCGGCACCTATTACCTGCGCGTCGACGGCGTCGGCACCGGGGACGCGGCGGGCGATGGCTGGTCTGACTACGGCAGCCTCGGCCGCTACCGGCTGCAGGCCAACGGTTGCGCCGCGACGCCCACCCCGACGCCGATCCCGACCCCGTCGCCCACGGTCACGCCCACCGCCAGCCCCGCGCCGACCCCGACCCCCACCCCCACCCCGACCGCGACCCCCACGCCGACCCCCACCACCCCGGCACCGACGCCCCCCGCACCCGTGACCCTCACCCGGCCCGGCGCGCCGACGATCGGCACCGCCTCCTCCGGGGCGTACGGCGGCACCGTGAGCGCCACCGCGCGCTGGACGGCTCCGCGGAGCACCGGCGGACAGGCGATCCTCGGCTACCGGATCAAGGCCTACCAGCTCGACTCCCGCAACCGCGTGGTCCGGACCTACACCTCCAGCCGGGTCGGCGCCTCGGTCCGCAGCCTGGTGTGGCGGCTGCCCAAGGGCCGCTACAGCTTCCTGGCGCAGGCCGAGAACGGCCTCGGCGGCTCGGCCTGGTCGGCCCGCTCGGGCACCGTCACCGCCCGCTGAGCAGTCAGCCGAGGCCCCCGTGGACCCGCCTCGTCAGCTTGACGGCGTGCCCGCGAGACGCGTGAGCGCCTGCCGCACCACCGCGGGGTCCTCGGTCTGCCACATCGGCGGCAGGCTCGCCCGCAGGAACGACCCATAGCGCGCGGTGACCAGCCGCGGGTCGAGGCAGGCCACCACGCCACGGTCCTCGGTGGTGCGGATCAGCCGGCCCGAGCCCTGGGCCAGCAGGAGCGCGGCGTGGGTCGCCGCGACCTGCATGAACCCGTTGCCCCCGCGCTGGTCGGCCGCCCGCTGCCGGGCCGACATCAGCGGGTCGTCGGGCCGGGGGAAGGGCACCCGGTCGATGATCACCAGCTGGCAGGTGTCGCCGGGCACGTCGAGGCCCTGCCACAGGCTGAGGGTCCCGAACAGGTTGGTGTGGGGGTCGCCCACGAACTGCCGGGCCAGCTCGGGCAGCTGCGCGTCGCCCTGGGCCAGCGTGGTCAGGTGCGGCAGCACCTCGCGGACGTGCTCCGCGGCGGCCTCGGCCGCCCGCCGGCTGGAGAACAGCCCGAGCGTGCGGCCGTCGGCGGCGTCGACCAGCTCCGCGATCTCGTCGAGGTGGCGGGCGGTCAGGCCGTCGCGTCCGGGCTGCGGCAGGTGGCGGGCGACGTAGAGGATCGCCTGCCTCCGGTAGTCGAAGGGCGACCCGACGTCGAGGGCCTCCCAGGGCTGCACGTCCTCCTCTGGCTCGTCCTCGGCCGGGGCGTCGGCGGTGACGCGCTCGCGCGGCCACAGGCCCAGCGAGGTGGCGACCGCGTCGAAGTCGCCGCCCAGGCGGAGCGTGGCCGAGGTGAGCACGGCCGTCTTGTCGGCGAGCAGACCGTGCCGCATCGGCATCGCCACCTCGAGCGGGGCGACGTGCAGCGAGCGCCCACCGCGGACCCGGTCGCGCTCGGAGACCCACAGCACGTCGCGCTCGGACCCGGCGGCCATCCGCTCGGCGGTCGCGAACAGCTCCTGCGCCCAGCCTTTGGCCTGCGCGGCGCCGGGGTCCGGGACCTCGCCGGAGCCGACCGCCGGCTCCTTGGGCAGGGCCGAGACCAGCGAGCGGGCGGCGTCGCGCACCAGCTCGAGGGCATCGCTGAGCGCCTGCGGCGGGCGGTCCACGCGACCGGGCTCCACCGCGAGCAGCGCGTCGAGCAGCGCCTCGCCGGCGTCGCCCAGGTCGTCGGCCTCGTCGCCCTCGACCAGGCGCGCGGCCCGGCGGGAGGTGCGGTCGACCTCGCTCGCCGAGAGCTCGTCGGTCGCGGCCTGGGTCACCCGCGCCACGAGCTCGTGGGCCTCGTCGACCACGACCGTGTCGTACGCCGGGATCATCGGGATGCCCTCGATGGCGTCGATGGCCAGCAGCGAGTGGTTGGTCACCACCACCCGGGACCGCTGCGCCCGCTCGCGGGCGAGCTCGGCGAAGCACTCCTGCCCGTAGGGGCAGCGGGCCGCTCCGAGGCACTCGCGGTGGCTGACGCTGACCTGGCGCCAGACCCGGTCGGTGTGGCGCGGGGCGTGGTCGCGCTCGCCGGTGCCTCCCGAGGACGACTCGTCCTCGACCCACTCCCGCAGCGCGAGCACCTCGGCTCCCAGCGACCCCTCCGGTAGCGAGGCGGCGTCGAGCAGCGCCCCCTGGTCGTCGGGCACGCCCTCGCGGACGCGGTGCAGGCAGGCGTAGTTGGAGCGGCCCTTGAGGACCGCGAACGAGACGCCGTCGCCGCCGAGCTCGTCCTTGACGGCGTCGACCAGGGCCGGGAGGTCGCGCTCGACGAGCTGGTTCTGCAGCGCCAGCGTCGCGGTGGCGACCACGACGCGGTCGCCGTGCAGCAGGGCGGGCACGAGGTAGCCGAGGGACTTGCCGGTGCCGGTGCCGGCCTGCACGAGCAGGTGCCGCCGCTGCGACATCGCGCGGGCGACGGCCTCGGCCATCGCCACCTGCCCGGGCCGCTCCTGGCCGCCCAGGGTCGCGACAGCCGCGGCCAGGACCTCGCGCACGCCCGGCTCCTCGACCACCGCAGCACCCTATGCTGGTTCATCGTTCACGCCGGGCCGCCCCCCGCGGCCTGTGGACGAGCGCAGCCTCACCGAGCTGACCGGCTCCACGCCGTACCGAACAGAGAGGCACACCGCATGGCCACCACCACCACAGAACCGACCGCCAGCGGACCCGAGAGGGATCCGCGCGACGGTCGCCACGACGCCGTCGACGCCGTCGCGACCAGTCCCGACCTCGTCGGCCGCGCCGAGCAGTCCGGTGAGCACCCCGCCCTGGAGACCGTCTTCGACGGGCAGCACCACGGCGCCGGGCTCGACAAGGTGGTCTTCGGCGTGACCGCAGCCCTGACCCTGGCCTTCCTGGTGTGGGGGTTCGTCTCGACCAGCTCCCTGACCTCGGTCTCCGGCACGGCGCTGGAGTGGGTCACGACGTACACCGGCTGGCTGTTCGTGCTGACCGCCACCGCCTTCGTGGTGTTCGTGATCTGGCTGGCCATGGGGCGGTTCGGCGACATCCCGCTCGGCAACGACGGCGAGAAGCCCGAGTTCCGGACGGTGTCCTGGATCGCGATGATGTTCTCCGCGGGCATGGGCATCGGCCTGATGTTCTACGGCGTCAGCGAGCCGCTGTCCCACTTCGTCACCCCGCCGCCCGGCACCGGTGCGGCAGGCAACCCCGAGGCCGTCCAGCACGCCATGGCGACCACGATGTTCCACTGGACGCTCCACCCCTGGGCCATCTACGCCGTGCTGGGCATCGCCATCGCCTACAGCGTCTACCGCAAGGGCCGCCCGCAGCTGGTCAGCTCGGTGTTCACGCCGTTGTTCGGGCGCCGCGCCACCTCCGGCCCCGCCGGCCGGGTGATCGACATCCTGGCGATCTTCGCCACCCTGTTCGGCTCGGCCGCCTCGCTCGGCCTGGGGGCGCTCCAGATCGGCTCCGGCCTCGAGATCGTCACCGGCATCGGTCGCGTCGGCAACGGCGTCCTCGTCGGCATCATCGTGGTGCTGACCATCGCGTTCATCTTCTCGGCCGTCTCCGGCGTCGAGAAGGGCATCCAGTGGCTGTCCAACACCAACATGGTGCTGGCCCTGGCCCTCGCAATGTTCGTCTTCGTGGTCGGCCCGACGGTCTTCATCCTGGACCTCGTCCCCACCGCGCTCGGCTCCTACGTGCAGGACCTTGCGCAGATGTCGGCCCGCACCGAGGCAATCGGCGGCGACGGCATGGCCGAGTGGCTCTCCGCCTGGACGGTCTTCTACTGGGCCTGGTGGCTGTCGTGGACGCCGTTCGTCGGCATGTTCATCGCACGGATCTCGCGCGGCCGCACCATCCGCCAGTTCGTGACCGGCGTGCTGCTGGTCCCGAGCCTGGTCTCGCTGGTGTGGTTCGCGGTCTTCGGCGGCACCGCCATCCGGATGGAGCAGCAGGGGGCCGGGCTCGGCGACATCGAGGCGGCCGAGAGCCAGCTGTTCGGCATGCTCGACCAGCTCCCGCTCTCCAGCGTCACCGCGGTGCTGGTGATGGTGCTCGTGGCCATCTTCTTCGTCTCCGGCGCCGACGCCGCATCCATCGTCATGGGCACGCTGTCCTCGCGCGGCACCATCGAGCCCAAGCGCACCACGATCGTCTTCTGGGGCGTGGTGATGGGCGGCGTGGCCGCGGTCATGCTGCTGGTCGGCGGCGACGGCGGCGACGCCCTCACCGGGCTGCAGAACCTCACCATCGTGGCGGCGCTGCCGTTCGTGCTGGTGATGATCGTGCTGTGCGTCGCGCTCGTGAAGGACCTGCGCTCCGACCCGCTGATGGTGCGGCGCCGCTACGGCAGCGCGGCCGTCGAGCAGGCCGTCGTCGACGGCGTCACCCGCCACGGCGACGACTTCGCGATCGCGGTCGAGGAGACGCCGTGCGACGCGGAGGCGCGCACCGACTCCGACCCACGGAACGCGACCGGCCGCTCCTAGCCCGACGCCGGCTCCCGGGTGGTGCCGTTCGCGGCACCGCCCGGGAGCAGCAGCGGCACCGACGCCACCGCGAAGGCGCCGGGCACCAGCACGACCAGCGTCCAGGGAGCCAGCAGCCACACCAGCCCGGTGAGCAGCACTGCCCCCAGCACGACCAGCCGGGTGCGCCGCGGTCGCGGGTGGGCGGCCAGCCGGGTCCCGGCGTACGCCGTGGCGAGGGCGAGCAGCAGCACGACCACCGGCGGCCACCACCGCTCCCCCAGCGCCGGGACCAGCCGCAACGGCCACGGCAGCCGCGACACCGCAGGAGCGTCGGTCCCCAGCACGGCGTCGACGCGGACGACGGCGCCGCCCGGTGACCGGCCGGTGCTCACGACCACGCCCGAGTCCGCGACCCGCGGCCGGCACGTCGCTACCCCGGCCCGGCACGTGACCCGTCCGGGGCGGTCCGGCAGCTCCACGCTGGTCCGGCTGCGCAGCACCGGCATCCCCCAACCCGCGGGCAGGAGGTCGAGCCGCAGTCGCGCCCGGTCGTCGGCCTCGCCCGCCCGGGCCAGCACCCCGGGGACGCTCCAGCGCAGCACGTAGACGTGCTCGCCGACCAGCTCCTCCTCGTGGTCGCCGAGCCGCGCGACCACCACCCCGGCGCGCCGCTCGAGCCCGACCTCCTCGGCCCGGCCGTCGCGGGTGACACCCACCCTTCGCGGCAGCCGCACGCCGCGCCCACCCGCCGGGTCGCGCAGGTCGAAGCGCCGCTCCAGCCCGGCCCGGGGCTCCCCGAAGTCGACGGTCAGCGTCTCGGCGGCCCGGAGCGTCCCGCGGCCGTCCACGACGTACGCCGCCCGGTGGTCGGTCACGGTGACGCCGGCGTTGGCCGTGGGCACCGGGTCGGCCGGCCGCAGCACCGGGAGGAGGACCGCCACCAGCAGCACCGCCGCGAGCAGCAGGTACGCCGGGACGGCGGTCGCGCGACGCATGTCGCGGATCCTAGGTGGCGGGACGCCTCAGCCGGGGTACGCCGCGAGCTCGCCGGCCAGGACCTCGTTGACCCGTGCCTCGAGCCGGGTGCCCTCACCGGTGTGCTCGAGCGAGATGACCTCACCGTGCTCGTGCACCTTGGACAGCAGGTCACCGCGGTCGTACGGCAGCAGCACCGACACCTCGACCGCCGGCTTGGGCAGCTCGGACTCGATCGCGGCGAGGGCCTCGGCGACGCCCTCGCCGGTGCGGGCCGAGACGACCACCGAGTGGGGCTCGCGCTGCCGCAGCCGGGCGACGACGTGCGGGTCGGCGACGTCGGCCTTGTTGATCGCGACCAGCTCGGGCACCTTGTCGGCGCCGATCTCGGCGAGGACCTCACGCACGGCGGCCAGCTGGCCCTCGGGGTCGGGGTGGGAGCCGTCGACCACGTGCACGATCAGGTCGGCGTCGGCCACCTCCTCCAGCGTCGAGCGGAACGCCTCGACCAGCTGGTGGGGCAGGTGCCGCACGAAGCCGACGGTGTCGCTCATCGTGTAGACGCGACCGTCGCCGGTCTCGGTGCGCCGCGTCGTGGGGTCCAGGGTCGCGAAGAGCGAGTCCTCGACGAGCACCCCGGCGTCGGTCAGCCGGTTGAGCAGCGAGGACTTGCCCGCGTTGGTGTAGCCCGCGATCGCGACGCTGGGGATCTCGTGGCGCTTGCGCCCCGAGCGCTTGGTGTCGCGCGTGGTCTTCATGTGGGCCAGGTCGCGCCGCAGCTTGGCGATCTTGGTGTTGATGCGACGGCGGTCGGTCTCGATCTTGGTCTCACCGGGACCACGACCGCCGATGCCGGCACCGCCGGCGACCCGGCCGCCGGCCTGGCGCGAGAGGTTGCCGCCCCAGCCGCGCAGCCGCTGCTTCATGTAGCTCAGCTGCGCCAGCTCGACCTGCGCCTGACCCTCGCGCGACTTCGCGTGCTGGGCGAAGATGTCGAGGATCAGCGCGGTCCGGTCGACGACCTTGACCCTGACCTTGTCCTCGAGGTTGCGCAGCTGGCTCGGGGCCAGCTCGCCGTCGCAGATCACCGTGTCGGCGCCGCTGGCCTTGACGATCTCGGCGAGGCCCTCGACCTTGCCGCGGCCGATGTAGGTCGCGGGGTCGGGGCTGTCGCGCCGCTGGTAGAGCGCGTCGAGCACGGTCGACCCCGCGGTCTCGGCGAGCAGCGCGAGCTCGGCCATGGAGTTCTCGGCGTCGGCGACGGACCCCTCGGTCCAGACACCGACCAGCACGACGCGCTCGAGGCGCAGCTGGCGGTACTCGACCTCGGAGATGTCCTCGAGCTCGGTGGACAGCCCGGCGACGCGGCGCAGCTGGTGCCGCGCGGCGAGGTCGAGCTCGCCGGTGGTCTCCTCGCGCTGGTCGGGCCAGGGCGTCGTGGTGGTGGAGGCGGCGCGGGGGCCGGACTCGCCGGTCTCCTCGTCCCAGTCCGCCGTGTCGGCGAGCTCCTGGGCGAGGTCGAGGTTCTCGGGTGCGTTCGTCATACGCCTGCGAGTTTAGTTCGGGCCGCCGCACGGGGCGAACCGGTTTCCCGGTCGGCTCCGCGGCAGCCGCCGGTCCGCACCGGATGCCGCCCTCGCCCTCCGGGACCGAAGGGCACACACTGGACCCATGTCACGCCCCGCCCAGGCCGCCGGGCTCGGCCCTGCGGTCGCACCGCTGGGCTGGGCCGCGCTCTACGTCGCGATGATCGCGCTCGGTCGGCTCGCGGTCCTGCCCGAGACCGGGCTGGCGCTGTTCTGGCCCGCGGCGGGGGTGGCGGCGCTGTGGCTCCTCCGGGGTACGACGCCCCGCCAGGTGCTCCTCGACAGCACCCTGGTCGCCGTCGTGACCCTGGCGTACTTCCTGCCCGTCGGGCCCCTCGCCGCCCTGCTGCTCGCGGGGGGCAACCTCGCGCCGGCGCTGGTCGTGCGCCTGGTGCTGGCGCGCTCGACGCACCGTCCGCTGCTCGGCGAGGTGAGTCCCTCGCTCGGACGCCCGGGCGACCTGCTGCGCCTGGCCTCGGCCGCCGCGGCGGCCGCCGTGGTGGGCTCGGTGCTGGGTGCCCCGGCGTCCTGGGCGCTGACCGGCGACCTGAGCTGGTCGACGGCACCCGCGTGGGTGGTGCGCAACGGCTGCGGCACCTACGTCGTGGTCGCCACGGTCCTCGCGCTGCGCACCGCACGCCGGGAGCGCCGGGACGGACGTCTCGCCCTGACCGCCGAGCCGCGTCCGCGGCCGGTCGCCGAGCTGGGTCTCGCGGTGCTGACCACCGTCGCCCTCGGCAGCCTGGTCTTCACCGCCGACGAGCAGCTCCCCGTGACCTACCTCGTGCTCGCGACCTCGGCCTGGATCGGCAACCGGTTCGCCCCCTGGGTCGGCGCGCTGCACTCGCTGGGCTTCGGCACCGCGGCGGTCGTCGTGACGCTGCTGGGGTGGGGACCGTTCGCGGCGCTGTCCGACCCGACCACGCGGGCCCTGGTGCTGCAGGTCTTCGTCGCCGTCACCACCTCCCTCGTGCTGCTGCTCGCCCTCGGCGCCACCGAGCGCGCGGTGCTCGACCGCCGGCTGCGCCGGTCCGAGGCCCGCGCCACCTCGCGGGCCGCGCTGTTCGACGCCGTCACCGAGGCGATGTCCGACGGGTTGTGCGTCAGCGACTCCCGTGGCCGCGTGGTGCTGTCCAACACTGCCGCCGCCGAGCTGGGCGGCGCGGACGCGTCGGGCCGACACGTGCACGACCCGGGCCACGTCGAGCACTCCCGGATCGGGGGCCGGCCCGCCCCGGCCGGCGGCCTGCCCCACGCCCGCGCGCTGCGCGGCGAGACCGTCTCACCGACCGACGTGGCCCGGCTCGACCCCGACACCGGGGCCGAGCGGGTGCTGTCGGTCTCGGCGGTCCCCCTCGACCACGACGAGGCGATCGATCCCGGCGACCCCTCCGACCCCTCCGACCCCGCCGACCGGGCACCCGGACCGCTGGCGGTCGTGCTGCTGCGCGACGTGACCCGCGAGCGGGCCGACAGCCGGCTGCTGGCCGGCTTCGCCGGCGTGGTGGCCCACGACCTGAAGAACCCGCTCACCGCGGTGCTGAGCTGGGGCGAGCTCGCACGCGAGGACCTCGAGGGGCTCCACGGATCCGTCGACGGGCCCACGGCCACCGCGCTGCAGCACCTCTCCCGGCTGGACGGCGCCGCCCGGCGCATGGAGCGCCTCATCGACGACCTGCTCGCCTCCAGCCTGGCGGGCAGCACCGAGCTCGACGAGACCAGCCTCGACCTCGACGTCGTCGTGGACGAGGTGGTCCGCGACCTCGGGCTCGGTGAGCCCGCTCCCGTGGTGGAGCACCGAGACCTGGGCCGGGTGCGGGCCGACGAGCTGCTCGTCCGGCAGCTGTTCGCCAACCTGGTGGGCAACGCGGTGAAGTACGTCGCGCCCGGCGTGCGCCCGCACGTGCGGATCACCAGCCGGGTGCTCGACGACCGGCTCGAGGTGCGGGTCACCGACAACGGGCTCGGCATCGACCGCGCCGACCGGGCCCGCGTCTTCGAGAGCTTCTTCCGTTCCGCCGCGGCCGGCGGCTACCCCGGCACCGGCCTCGGGCTCGCGATCTGCCACCGAGCGGTCGCCCGCCACGGCGGCCGGATCTCGGCGCTCGAGGGTCCTGGTGGGGTCGGCACGACGTTCGTCCTGACGCTGCCCCTCGACGACTCGACCGGGGCCGTGGGCGTCACACCCGTCGCTGACGCGGTCGCCCTCGCCGCCGTCCTGCCCCTCGAGGAGCCCGGCAGCGGCGCCGGTCCGCTGGCCAGGAGTCCGCTCGGTCCGTCCGACTGAGCCCGCGGGTGCGGCGACGCGTCATACGACCTGGTGCCTGCCACGACCGGTCCGTATGTCAGCCGGTGGCCGGGCGACCGCCGAGGCGCTCGCGCGCGGCCGGCGTGCCCAGCTCGCTGCGTGCCGCCGGGGTGGCGCTCCAGTGGGCCAGGGCCCCGGCGATCACGTCGGGCGCACCCGTCAGGTGCGGGAAGGACACCGCCAGGGCCCGGTCGGCGTCGGCGACCGAGCGCGCCTGCTGCTCCCCGACCCCGACCGGGGCGCGGCCGTGCACGACGTCGTCGGCACGGCGGGCGTACACCACCAGGGTGCGCCGCGGGACGCTCACCATCGTCACCTCGGCGACGTCGTCCCAGGCCAGGGTGCGATCGGCGTTCCACGTGGACAGGGTGATCGTGTCTGGTCCCAGCACCAGCTCACCGGGCCGCACCCGGCGGTGCAGGACGCCCACCACGGTCGGGACGGCCAAGAGCAGCACCAGGACGGCGGCCCACACCCCGGCCCCGGGCCCGGCTCCGGAGCCACCCGAGACGACGACGGCCAGCACGAAGACGGCCAGGAAGGCCAGGGAGGCAGCGAGGGTGCCCCAGGCGGTGAGCCGGGCCACTCCCGACTCGGGGAGCACGGTCGTGCCGTCACGCTCGAGGACGCGTGGCGCCCCCCGGGGCGTCAGCAGGAACCGCACCAGGTAGCCCACGGCGAGCAGGTCGGCCGCCAGGAGCAGCACCCCGGCGACCACCAGCAGCACCTGCTCCTGCAACGCCATCACTGCCGCGGCCGCGCCCAGGGCGACCCCGAGGACGACGGCGGCCAGGCCCAGGCCGACCCGCTGGCCGACCGGGACGGGCGGGACCACCGCCTGGCGACCGCTCACCACGGCGTCACGGCGTCCAGCGCGTCGCCCGCCGCGTCCGCCATGTCGCCGGCCGCGTCGGCCACGCCCTCGCCGAAGTCCCGTAGGCCCTCGTCGACCGCCTCGGTGACGTCCTCGGGCACCCAGTGGTCCCAGGCGTACTCCGCCAGCATGCCGACCCCGACTGCGGCCACGGTGCCGACCGCGGCGACCGCGAGGACCGGTGCGCCCAGGGTGACGGCGACCGCACCGGCCGCGACGCCGGCGCCGACCGCCAGCGCCTCGCTCGTGACCACCCTGCCCGGTGACTCACCGTTGGCGATGTCGTCGGCGGCGAGTCCCACGGTGAGGGCAGTGCCGACGAGCGGCAGCCTGCGGGCGAGGCGCTCCGCGCCCTCGGCCGCGGCATCGAGGCCGCGGGCGGCGGCGCGGTTGCCCCGGGTGTCGGTGGCGGCGCCCGCCGCGCGGCGCGCCGGGTTGCCCGACCTCCGGGCCGCTCGCGCCTCCGCGCGCTCGGCCCGCAGCCGGTCGGCCGTGCTGCGGTAGTGCCGCGACACCTCGTCCAGGCGACCCCGGCGCAGGTCGACGCTGAACAGCAGCGCGGTCGCCGGCAGCTTCTGGAACTGCTTGACGAGGTACGACAACAGCGTCGGGTCGGTCGCCGTGGCGATCTCGGTCAGGTTGGCCTCGATCCACTCGTCCAACCGCTCACGGTCGTCCGTCACCTCGGTGGCCAGCCGGTTGTAGAGCTCGACCTTGTCGTTGGCCCGCTCGAAGGCGGCGTTGCGCCGGTCCCAGTCGTCGGACTCGGCTCGGGTGGACCCCGCCGGCAGGTCGGCCGGACGGACAGGCTCCGGCGGCTGCTGGACGACCGTGCCCGCCACCGTCAGGCCGCCGGCCGTCGCCTCGCCCCGCCGTTCGCGCATCCGGTCCTGGATGTGGGTGAGCTTGACGGCGTACGTACGCAGCTTCTCGGCCACCTTGCCCAGGTCGTGCCCCTGCTCGTCGGAGGCCTGCACCAGCTTGCCCGCGACGTGGCGGTAGGAGGCCGACGCCTCGCCCTCCCAGTCGCTGTCGGCACGCCGCCGAGCCTGGGTGCCGAGCCGCCCCGCCTCCTCGACCTGGCCGAGCAGGGTCTCCCCCACCCACGTCGCCGCGGTCCGCACCGACCCGGGGCTTCCCTCGACCTCGGTCTCGATCACCGGGTCCACCCCTCCGGGACGTCGCGGCCCAACGCGTCGAAGTCCGCGTCGACCGACTCCTCGGTCGCCGTGTAGTCGGTCGCCACGTCGTGCATCACGGTCTGCGCGCCGCGGTGAACCTGCGCCAGGTCGCTGGCCTCGGCGGCCACCCGCTGCAGGATCGCGGCGATCGCTGCCTCGGCCGGCCCCGCGTCGACCGACCCGGGCGCCGACTCGGCCGCGCCCTCGACGGCTCCGGCGGCCTCACCGTGGAGGCCGGCGATGGCGGTGGCAGCCCCGGCCTCGATCCGCAGCCCGCTCATGCCCCCTCCCCGGTGTGCCGCACCTCGACCGGCAGCTCCTGGTCGAAGACCACGACGTCGTAGGAGCTGGTGCGTCGGAGCGCCGAGAGCTCCTCGGTCGGGTAGAGCGCCCAGGGTTGGTGGGGTCCGCAGCAGCGGGCCATCCGGTCGAGCGCGGTGTATGCCAGGAGGGCGACGCGGCCGTCCTCGAGCTGCCGCAGCTCGATCTGCGGGGCCTCGCCGGGGATGGTGGTGCGACACGGGAGGTAGACCACGGGCGGGATCAAGGGACGGTCGGCGTCTGCTGGGGTCTCCACCACTGCTCCTCGGGTCGGCGCTGGGGCACGGACCCGCGGCCCCACCGGCTGCCCGTTTCCTACCATCTCGACCGCACCGGCCGACACGCGGTCGTGGTGGTCCGACGGGAACCCGCCGCCGTCACCGTCCCGGTCGTACGACGAGCGCCGACCCGCCGCCCCGACGGGTGGGCTCGGCCACGGCCGTCAGCCGACCGCGGGGGCCGAGCTCGATCGCCGTCGCCGCCCCGATCTGCGCGGCGCTGGTGAAGGCGTCGCCGGAGCGGGTCAGGGTGTGGCCGTACTCCTCGAGGGCGTCGCCGTAGAGGGCGATGAACTCGGGCTCGGCAGTCACGGCGGCGCTGTTGCGCTGCGCGGCGCGCGGCGAGGCCAGCGCCTGCTGGATCGTCATGCCGAGGTCGAGCCGGTTGACGAGGGTCTGCAGCACCGTGGTGATGATCGTCGACCCGCCGGGAGAGCCCAGCGCGAGCACCGGCTCGCCGTCGCGCAGCACGATCGTCGGCGACATCGAGGAGCGCGGCCGCTTGCCCGGCTGGATCCGGTTGGGGTCGTCGGCCGCGACACCGTCGTAGGAGAAGTCGGTGAGCTCGTTGTTGAGCAGGAACCCCCGGCCGGGCACGGTGATGCCGGAGCCGCCGGTCTGCTCGATGGTGAGGGTGTACTCCACGACGTTGCCCCAGCGGTCGGCCGTGGTCAGGTTGGTGGTGGAGATGTTCTCGGTGTCCTGCTCGGGGCGCCGCTGCCGGGTGCCCTCGCCGCACACCCCGTCGTAGTCGTCGACGTCGCCCGGGTCGACGGGCTTGGTGGCGGCCCGGTCGGGGTCGATCTCGCAGTCGCGCTCGGCGGCGAAGGTGTCGGAGAGCAGGTCGGTCAGGGGCACGTCGACGAACCGCGGGTCGCCGACGTGGGCGCCGCGGTCGGCGAACGCCAGCGCGCTCGCCTCGAGGTAGAGGTGGAGCGCGTCGACCTCGGACAGCGACCCCAGGTCGTGGCGCTCCAGGATGTTCAGCGCCTCGCCGATCGTCGAGCCGCCGCTGGAGGACGGTGCCATCCCGTAGACGTCGTAGCCCCGGTAGGACGACCTGGTCGGCGCCTGCGAGGCGACCCGGTAGCCGGCCAGGTCGCGGGTGGTGAGGTAGCCGGGCGGGACCGGCAGGCTGGGCCGGCGCACCGTCGGCGGGTCCTGCACCGTGCGGGCGATCTGGCGGGCCAGCGGGCCGGTGTAGAAGGCCTGGGTGCCGCGGCGGGAGATCAGCCGGTAGGTGGCGGCGAGGTCGCGGTTGCGCATCACGCTGCCGACCCGCGGCAGCCGGTTGCCGGGCAGGAACTGGCGCCGGGTGGCCGGGAACTGTCGGAACCGGGCGGCGTTGTCGGCCGTCTGGTCGCGGAAGGTCTGGTCGACCACGAAGCCGCGCGAGGCCAGCCGGGTCGCGGGACGCAGCGACTGCGCCAGGCTGCGAGAGCCCCAGCGCCGCAGTGCGGTGTCCCAGGTCGCCAGTGTGCCGGGGGTGCCGACCGAGACGCCGCTGGTGACCAGCTCGGGGGTGAACCGGTAGGGCTTGCCGGTCGACGGGTCGACGAAGGCGTCGGTCGGCATCGTCGCGGGCGCGGTCTCGCGGCCGTCGAGGGTGCTGACCTTGCCGCTGCGGGCGTCGTAGTGGACGAGGTAGCCGCCCCCGCCGATGCCCGAGCTGTAGGGCTCGGTCACCCCCAGCGCCGCCGCCGTGGCCACCGCGGCGTCGACCGCGTTGCCGCCGCTCCGCAGCACCTCCAGGCCGACGCGGGAGGCCTCGGGGTCGACCGAGGTGACCGCCCCGCCGTAGCCGGTCGCCGAGGGCGTCTTGAGGTTGTAGCGGCCCCCGGAGGGCACCCGCTGCTCGGCGCCCGAGCTCGCGGGGGCCAGCGCGAGGGCGGCCAGGCCGGTGGTGAGCGCGAGCAGGCCGGCGCCGAGACGGTGTGGGAGACGGGGCGGGAGTCGACGTGGCACGGGGGACCTCCGAGAGTGGCTGCCGACCCGGCACCGCACCGGGCCGGGTGGTGCCCACTACACACCCGGGCACCGACAGCCGCAATCACCGTCGCGCGCGACCACGGCGCGGCGGGGTGGGGTTGGCGCCGAGGGAGGCCGGGTACGCCGTAGGCATGAGCGACCACACCCCCGCGACCGGCACCTCCTCCGACGACGAGCAGGCGGTGTCGACGCCGCCCGGCGTACCGGACCAGGAGGACCGCTCGCAGCCGGGGCTCGCGGGCGACGAGGGGCGCAGCGACGAGCCGGCCGCCGACTCCGCCGAGGACGCGCACGGTGGCACCCTCGACGTCGAGGACGAGCAGCCCGACCCCGACACCACGACGGAGGAGACCGCCGAGCAGCGGGAGAACACCGAGGCCTCGACCGAGCAGCCGTCCCAGTAGGCCCAGCAGCCCGCCGTCCCGTCGTACCGTCCGACCGCACCCCAGGGAGCCAGCATGAGCGAGACCCCGCACACCCCGCACACCCCGACCACCCCGCACACCGAGCCGACCGAGTCCGACCCCAACGCCGACAGCCCCGAGGGCCTGGCCGGCGGGATGGGGGTCAGCAGCGAGCGGACCGGCGCGATCCGCGGCAGGGACATCGGGGTCACCTACGACTCCGCACCCACCTTCACCGACGAGGGTCCCGAGCGCGGCGAGGACGGCGAGCCGCTGCCGGAGCAGTCGGCCCGCGACGGTCGCCCGGAGGTCCAGCCCGACGAGGTGGAGGCCCACCCCCACGACCCCGACCGCAACCCGCGGCACGGGGTCTAGCGCCCGTCAGGGGCGAGCCGGCTACTTCGGGGGCATCCGGATGCCGCCGTCGACGCGCACCGTCTCGCCGTTCATGTAGGAGTTGGTCAGGCACTCCACCACCATGCTGGCCAGCTCGGCGGGCTGCCCGAGCCGCTTGGGGTAGAGCACGCTCTCGCCCAGCTTGGCCTTGAACGCCTCCGCCGCCTCGCCCTCGCCGTAGATGGGGGTGTCGATCAGGCCCGGCGCGACGGTGTTGAGGCGGATGCCGACGGCGGCCAGGTCGCGCGCCACCGGCAGGGTGAGGCCCACGACGCCGCCCTTGGAGGCGGAGTACGCCGCCTGCCCGATCTGGCCGTCGAAGGCCGCGACGCTGGCGAGGTTGCAGATCGCGCCGCGCTCGCCCGACGCGGTCGGCTCGGTGCGCGAGATGGCGGTGCCGACGAGGCGGATGCAGTCGAAGGTGCCGATCAGGTTGATCCGCACGACCCGGGAGAACGCCTCGAGGTCCGCGGCGGAGGCGTAGGTCCCGTCGCGGCCCACGGTGCGCTGCGCCCAGCCGATGCCGGCCGAGTTGACCAGGAGCCGGAGCGGGCCGAGCTTCTCGGCCTCCTCGATGGCGGCCTCGATCTGCTCGGTCCGGGTGACGTCGACCGGTGCGAACACGCCGCCGATCTCGGCGGCGAGCGCCTCGCCCTTCTCCTGGTTCAGGTCGGCGACCACGACGCGGGCGCCCCGCTCGGCGAGCTGGCGGGCGACGGCCGCGCCGATGCCCGACGCCGCGCCCGTGACGATGGCACTGGCTCCGTTGATGTCCATGCGCCGGATCCTAGGGAGCGGCGCGCAGGGCGGGCGAGCGGGGTCTCGCACGCCTCAGAGTGCGGTGAGGCCCTCGGCGACGAGCACGGCGGGGCCGGTCATCAGGACCCGGTCGTCCTCGGTCCACACCAGGCGCAGCGTGCCGCCCGGCAGGTCCACGACGTACGCCGTGCCGCGCTCGGCGCCGTCCGCGACGGCTGCGGCGACGGCGACCGCGCAGGCGCCGGTGCCGCAGGAGCGGGTCTCGCCGGAGCCGCGCTCGTGGACGCGGACGGCGAGGTGGTGCTCGCCGCGGCGCGCCACGAACTCCACGTTGACGCCGTCGGGGTAGACGTCGGTGTCGTGGCCGGGCGCGGCCGTGAGCGGGCCGGCGTCGTCGAGGGAGTCGACGAAGACGACGGCGTGGGGGTTGCCCATCGAGACGTGGACGGCCGGCCAGGAGCGGTCGCCCACCCTGACCGTGGTCTCCCCGAGCAGGGCGGGGGCGCCCATGTCGACGGTGATCTCGCCGAGCGGGTCGCCGTCGGCGAAGGTGAGGACCTTGGTGCCGGCGCGGGTCGCGACCGGCAGCGGCGAGCGCGGGTCGACGTCGGCGTGGGTGGCCAGGAACCGGCCGAGCACGCGGATGCCGTTGCCGCACATCTCCGAGAGCGAGCCGTCGGCGTTGCGGTAGTCCATGAACCACGTCGCCTCGCCGCGCGCCGCGACGGCGGCGGGATCGTCGGTCGCGTCGGTGCGGACCACCCGGATCACGCCGTCGGCTCCCAGGCCGGCGCGGCGGTCGCAGAGCAGGGCGACCTGCCCGGGCTGGAGCTCGTGCTTCCCGCCGGCGTCCGGCACGAGGACGAAGTCGTTCTCGGTGCCGTGGCCCTTGACGAAGGAGTACTCGTTCACGCCGGGGATCCTGTCACGACGAGGAGTAGAGCTGGTCGGCGTACGACGGGCCGTAGTAGGCGTCGAGCTCGTCGACGGTGTCATCGGGCCGCTCGAGCCGCTGGGCGAGCACCGCGCGCCGCGGCACGACGGCCTCGGGGTCCCACGACCCCGGCTCCCACAGCTGCGCCCGCAGGAACGCCTTGGCGCAGTGGTGGAACAGCTCCTCGACCTCCACGACCAGCGCCAGCACGGGGCGGTGGCCCTGGACCTCGAGGTCGTCGAAGAACGGCGCGTCGCTCACCAGCCGCGCGGTCCCGTTGATGCGCAGCGTGTCGCCGCGCCCGGGGATCACGAACAGCAGCCCGACCCGGGGGTTCTCCAGGACGTTGCGGTAGCCGTCCACGCGGCGGTTGCCCGGCCGCTCGGCGATCGCGATGGTGCGCTCGTCGACGACGTGCACCAGCCGGCCGGCGGGGTCGCCCTTGGGGGAGGCGTCCAGTCCCCCGCCGTCGGCGGCCGCGGTCGCGAGCACGCAGAACGGCGAGGACTCCAGCCAGGCGACGTCGAGCTCGGTCAGCGCGTGGCGCACCTTCTCGCGCGCCCGGGGGCCGGGCTCGCCGATGATCGCGGTCAGCGCCTCGACGTCGGTGACCTCGCTCCAGCCCGCGTGCCGGGGGTCGGGTTCAGGGCTGCTCGTCGTCATGCGGGGACGGTACGCCGCCGGCCTCGGGGTGCAGCGCCAGGTAGAGGCTCCACGGCTCGCCGTCGGGGTCGCTCGGCATCGCGGCGACCTCCTCGAGCAGGTCGGCGAGCCGTCGGCGTACGTCGGCCAGCGCCTCGGGACCCAGCCGGAACCCCAGCCGGGTGCTGTCCAGCCGCTCCGGCGGCAGCGCGGCCACCTCCTGGAGGAACGTCTCGAGCAGCAGGTCGCGCTCCCCCGGCCGCTGCCCGGCGGCCGGCGTCCCGGTGTCGACGTAGAACGACTTGCCCGAGGCCAGGTAGGGCCGCTCCCGCGACCCGCGTCGCCCGCGCCGGGGCTCCTGCTCGGCGAGGAAGCCGGTGTCGACGAGGGTGCGCACGTGGTGCAGGGCCGAGGCGGGGTGCAGCCCGAGCGCCTCGGCCAGCTCCTGGTTGGTGCGCGGCTCGTGGAGTGCCAGGCGCAGCATCCGCAGCCGGAGCGGGGAGGCCAGCGCGCGCGACTCCGCCTCGTCGGCCGGTCGACGCGCCCAGACCCGGCGACCGCTGCCGACCGGGAGCGGGCCGTACGGCGCCTCGGCAGGTGTCGGCACGTCGCCGACGATAACCGATTGTGTTTTCCCAACCAGTGGCTGACGATGGCGCGGTGACCGCCTCCGCCCCGACCCGCGGGCCGCTCCTGCTGCGGCGGCACGACTTCCGCCAGCTGTTCTCCGCCGACGTCGCGGCCCAGGTCGGCACCCAGCTCTCCACGCTGGCGATCCCGGTCACCGCGGTCGAGCTGCTGGGGGCGCGCGAGCTCGAGATGGGGCTGCTCGGCACGGCCGAGAACCTCGCCTTCCTGCTGATCGCGCTGCCCGCCGGGGTCTGGGTCGACCGCTGGCGCAAGCAGCGGGTGCTCGTGGCCGCCGACCTGGTCCGCGCAGCGGCCCTGCTGACGATCCCGCTGACCTGGTGGCTCGACGTCCTGTCCTTCGCCCAGCTGCTGCTGGTGACCACCGTGATCGGCACCGCGACGGTGTTCTTCGACGTGGCCTACCAGAGCTACCTGCCCGAGATCGTCGAGCCCGAGGAGATCGGCGAGGGCAACGCGCAGCTCCAGGCGGTGCAGTCGGTGGCCATGATCGGCGGGCCCGCCCTCGGCGGCGGGCTGGTGCGGCTCGTCGGCGCGCCGCTCACCTCGCTGCTCAACGCGGTGGGGTTCTTGGGCTCGGCGTTCTTCGTGCGCCGGATCCGGCACGTCGCGACCCCGCCGGCGCGGGAGGACCGGCGGCCGCTGCGGGTCGAGGTGCGCGAAGGGCTCGCCTTCGTCCTGGGCCACCCGCTGCTGTGGCGGATCACGGCCTGCACCGCGATCAGCAACCTGTTCTCCGCGGCCACCGGGGCGCTGCTGGTGCTGTTCGCGCTGCGCGAGCTCGGCCTCACCGAGGCGCAGCTCGGCCTCGCCCTGGGGATCGGCGCGGTGGGCGGCCTGCTCGGGGCGCTCGCGACGCCGGCGCTGGCCCGCTGGTGCGGCGAGGGCCGCGTCATCCCGCTCGCGGCGCTGGTGATGGTGCCCGCCGGGCTGCCGATGCCGCTGGCCGGGACGGTGCTGGACCCCGTCGTCGCCGTCGTCGTGTCCAGCCTGCTGCTGACCTTCTCGGTGGTCGTCTACAACGTCGCGCAGGTCAGCTTCCGGCAGCGGCTGTGCCCCCGCCCGCTGCTGGGGCGGATGAACGCCTCGATCCGCTTCTGCGTGTGGGGCGTGATGCCGGTCGGCGCGTTCGTCGGAGGCCTGCTCGGCGAGGGGGTCGGTGCCCGCGGCGTCTTCTGGATCGCGCTGGCGGGCCAGCTGGTCGCCGCCGCCCCGGTGGTGCTCTCCCCGCTGGTGCGGATGCGCGAGCTGCCGCGCGAGCTCGACCTTCTCAGCGAGCGCTGACGGACCGGACCGCGGCGAGCGCGCGCTCCAGCCGGCCGGGGTCGTCCTGGGCCACCCAGGCGACCCGGTCGTCCTTGCGGAACCAGCTGTCCTGCCGCCGGGCGAAGCGACGGGTGCCGGTCACCGTCTGTTCCCGCGCCCGGGCCTCGGCGACCTCCCCGTCGAGCGCCGCGAGCACCTGTCGGTAGCCGAGTGCGCGGTGCGCCGTACGCCCCTCGCGCAGGCCGCGGTCGACCAGGCCCCGCACCTCCTCGACGAGCCCCGCCTCCCACATCTGGTCGACCCGCGTGGCGATCCGCTCCTCGAGCAGGGTCCGGTCGACGTCGACGCCGACCTGGACGGTCGCCGGCGCGGCGTACTCCCGGGAGGGCAGGGTGGCCGCGAACGGCCGGCCGGTGATCTCCACGACCTCCAGGGCGCGTACGACGCGTCGCCCGTTGCTCGCCAGCACCTGCGCCGCCGCTGCGGGGTCGACCTCGGCGAGCCGCGCGTGCAGCCGCTCGGGCCCCTGCTCGGCCAGCTCCGCCTCGAGCCGCGCACGGACGTCCGCGTCGGTGCCCGGGAACTCGAACCGGTCGAGCACCGCGCGGGTGTAGAGCGCCGACCCCCCGACGAGCACCGGCACCACCCCGCGAGCGTGGCAGTCCGCGATCGCCGTCCGCGCCCACTGCTGGAACTCCGCGACCGTGGCCGACTCCGTCACGTCGAGCACGTCGAGCAGGTGGTGCCGTACGCCGCGCCGCTCGGCCACGGGCAGCTTGGCGGTCCCGATGTCCATGCCCCGGTAGAGCTGCATCGAGTCGGTGTTGACCACCTCGCCCCCCAGGCGCACGGCGAGGTCCAGGGCCAGCTCGCTCTTGCCCGCGGCGGTGGCCCCGACCACGGCCACGACGGGCAGCGGGGACTCGGGCACGCCCCTAGTCTCGCCCCGCTAGGTTGGTCCCGCAGCCACCGGGCCCGACCGGGCCCGCCCCAGACCCAGGAGGACGCCATGGGCTTCATGGACGACGCGAAGAAGAAGCTGACCGACGCCGTGGACAAGCACGGCGACAAGATCAACCAGGGCCTCGACAAGGCCGCGGCCGCGGTGGACAAGAAGACCGGCGGCAAGCACAGCGACAAGATCAGCCAGGGCGTGGCGAGGGCCAAGCAGGGCCTCGACAACCTCGACAGCCGCCACGACGACCTCGGCCGCACCGGTGGCACCGCCGGCACCACCCCGACCGCCTCCACCGGCGCCGGCCCCACCGGCTCCGGCCAGGACACCCCCGGCACCGGCCCCGGCCCGAGCCGCGGCACCCAGCACCCGGCCGGCCCCAGCAGCCCGAGCACGCCGACGGAGAAGAAGCAGCCCAAGGCGCCGACCGGCCCGATGGGCGACGGCACCCCCGGCGGCACCCCGGGCGTCGACCGGTGAGCTCCTCCGACGGCGACCTCGCCCCCGCCCCCGAGCCCGCGACCGACCCCGAGCCCGACCTCGCGCCCGGCGGTCCCGCCGACGCTCCGCAGGCCGACGCCGAGGACCTGCCGCCGGCCACGCCCGACCAGCCGCGGTCGGCCCAGGTCGAGGAGCACCAGGTGCCCGACGAGATCGACGCCCCCGAGGACGTCGACGAGTCCGAGGAGCACGTCGAGGACGAGCCACCCGTCTGAGGCCGCGCCGATGACGGGGACGTCCTCCCGGCACCCGTCCCCGCCTGCCACCCTGGTGCGCCGGTGGCTGGCCGGGTGGGCCGCTGCGCGCGAGCTCCCCGCCGCAGAGGCGGTCGAGGACGGCGTGCTCCGCACCCGCGTGGGCGACCCCGGGCGCGACGTGGAGTACGTCGTCCTCGACGCCGACACGAGCCCGCGCCGCATCGACCGGGCAGCCGGTGCCTCCCTCGACGACCGCGACCCCTGGATCAGCGTCCCCACCTCCGACCCCGGTCGGGTCGCCGACCGGCTCGCCGAGCACGGCCTGGCCACCGCCGCGCTGCCGGAGTGGCTGATGGCGCGCGCGCTGGAGGACCGACCGGCTCCCGCGCTGCTGCCGAGCGGGTACGCCGTCCGCACCGACCACCCCGCGCCGCAGTGCGTCCGGGTCCGGGTCACCGCCCCCGACGGCACCACCGCGGCCTCGGGCCGGCTCGGCGTCGCCGGGGGGAGCGGCGTGCCCGACCGCGTCACGACCGCGCCGGCACACCGCCGCCGCGGGCTCGGGTCGGTGGTGATGGGGGCGCTGGGCGACGCGGCCGTCGAGCTCGGCTGCTCCAGTGCGGTGCTGGTGGCCTCCCAGGAGGGCCGGCGGCTCTACCTCGCGCTCGGCTGGGACGTCGTCGGCACGGTGGTGGTCGCCCGGCGGCGCTGAGGTGCGCGGCTAGCGCGAGCAGCCGTCGACCAGCGGCGGCAGCGGTGCGGGCACGCCGATCGTCGGCAGCCCCAGCGAGACACCGGGCGTGGCGGCGGGAGCGGAGGTGGCTGCCTCCCACGCGTCGCCGGCCCGGGTGCGGCGTACCGACCGCACGGGACCGTCGGCGACCAGGTGGTGCGGTGCGGCGTACGACACCTCGACCTCGACGACGTCGCCGGGCCGGACCTCGAGCGGGGTCCCGTCGACCGCCAGCGGCGTGAAGTGCACCAGCCGGTTGTCGCGGGCCCGGCCGGTCAGCCGACGGGTGGCGGCGTCCTTGCGCCCCTCCCCCTCGGCGACCATCAGCTCCACGACCCGACCCTCCAGGGCGCGGTTCTCGGCCCAGGCGACCTCGTCGACCAGCGCGACGAGCCGTTCGTAGCGGTCCTGCACCACGGCCTTGGGCACCTGGTCCTCCAGCACGGCCGCGGGGGTGCCGGGGCGCTTGGAGTACTGGAAGGTGAAGGCGCTGGAGAAGCGGGCCTGCCGCACGACCTCGAGGGTGTCCTGGAAGTCCTCCTCGGTCTCGCCGGGGAAGCCCACGATGATGTCGGTGGTGATGGCGGCGTCCGGCATCGCCGCGCGGACCCGCTCGATGATGCCGAGGTAGCGGGACTGCCGGTAGGAGCGCCGCATCGCCCTGAGCACGCGGTCGGAGCCCGACTGGAGCGGCATGTGCAGCGAGGGCATCACGTTGGGGGTCTGCGCCATCGCCTCGATGACGTCGTCGGTGAACTCCGCCGGGTGGGGCGAGGTGAACCGCACCCGCTCCAGGCCCTCGACCTCGCCGCAGGCGCGCAGCAGCCGGGAGAACGCCTGCCGGTCGCCGAACTCCACGCCGTAGGCGTTGACGTTCTGCCCCAGCAGGGTGACCTCGCTGACGCCCTCGGCGACCAGTGCCTCGACCTCGGCGAGCACGTCGCCGGGGCGGCGGTCCTTCTCCTTGCCGCGCAGCGCCGGGACGATGCAGAAGGTGCAGGTGTTGTTGCAGCCGACCGAGACCGAGACCCACGCGGCGTACGCCGACTCGCGCTTGGTCGGCAACGTGGAGGGGAACACCTCCAGCGACTCCAGGATCTCGACCTGGGCCTCCTCGGCGACCCGGGCCCGCTCCAGCAGCACCGGCAGCGAGCCGATGTTGTGGGTGCCGAAGACGACGTCGACCCACGGCGCCCGGTCGGTGATGGTGGTGCGGTCCTTCTGGGCCAGGCAGCCGCCGACGGCGATCTGCATCCCGGGGCGCTTCTTCTTGACCGAGGCGAGGTGGCCGAGGTTGCCGTAGAGCTTGTTGTCGGCGTTCTCGCGGACCGCGCAGGTGTTGAGCACCACGACGTCGGCCGGCTCCGCGCCACCCGCGGCGGTGTAGCCGGCCGTCTCGAGCAGCCCGGTGAGGCGCTCGGAGTCGTGGACGTTCATCTGGCACCCGTAGGTGCGGACCTCGTAGGTGCGTTGCTCAGCCATGACAGTGCCCCAGCCTACGGCCGCACCGTCGCCTACTCGGACGGGTTCCGCTCCGCGGCACGCTGCAGCGTCTCGGCCTCGGCGAGCACCGCGGCCTCCTCGCCGGGATCCGGGGTGCCGGTGGTCGAGCCGATCGCCTCGATCGGCGACTCGGGCTCGCCGGCGTCGAGCTCCTCGAGGAAGCCGTCGACGGCCTCCCGGTCGGCGCTCGCGCTGCCACCGTGCTCCGCGTCGCGGCTCGCGACCTTGGGCTCGGTGGTGAACGCCTCGCCGGGCGCCCCGGGCATCGGACCTGCCGCGCGCACGGCGACCTCGTCGGGGGTCGGGATCCGGACCGGACCGGTCGCGGTCGGCTCCCCCGGCGCGTCGACGACCGGCTCCAGCGGCGCGGCCGCAGGGGCCGGCGACCCGGCGGCCGGGTCGGCCGGAGCGACGGGGGCGTCGGGGGCCGCGGGGGTGGCCGGACCACCGGGGGCCGGGCGCTGCTCCGGCGGCGCGCCGGGGATCCGCCCCTGGACGACGCCCAGGCCGAGCCGCACCGCGCCGGTGGCGAGGCCCACGGCCTGCGAGGCGGTGGTGAAGGGGTGGCGGGCGGCGCCGTACGCCGTCCTCACCGACCCGCGGACCAGGCTGGCGACCAGGGTGCTCATGGTGGTGCTCCTCGTGCTCGGGGTGCGTGGCACGCCACGACGGCGTGCTCGTGCCTGTGCCCCCGCGGGGTCCGGCGAAACGTCCCGCGGCGGCGTGACGTGCGTCGCGACGCAGGTCACGAACGGGTCGCGATGCGGCACGTCGGCCTCCGCTCCCTCGACTCGCCCCCACCGTGCCCCTAGGGTCTGCGCCATGACCGAGCCCCTGATCGTCCTCGAGCACGTCGACAAGTGGTTCGGCGAGCTCCACGTGCTCCAGGACATCCAGCTCTCGGTCGCCAAGGGCGAGGTCGTGGTCGTCATCGGCCCGTCGGGCTCGGGCAAGTCCACGCTGTGCCGCACCATCAACCGCCTCGAGACGATCGACAAGGGCCGGATCACCCTCGACGGCCAGGAGCTGCCGCAGGAGGGCAAGGCGCTCGCCGCGCTGCGCTCGGAGGTCGGCATGGTGTTCCAGAGCTTCAACCTCTTCGCCCACAAGACGATCCTCGAGAACGTCACCCTCGGACCGATCAAGGTGCGCGGGAAGGGCAAGGCCGAGGCCGAGGAGCGCGGCCGCGAGCTGCTCGACCGTGTCGGGGTGGGCCACCAGGCCGAGAAGTACCCCGCCCAGCTCTCCGGCGGCCAGCAGCAGCGCGTGGCCATCGCCCGGGCGCTGGCGATGGAGCCCAAGGCGATGCTCTTCGACGAGCCCACCTCCGCGCTGGACCCCGAGATGATCTCGGAGGTCCTCGACGTGATGGTCGACCTGGCCAAGCAGGGCATGACGATGATCGTGGTCACCCACGAGATGGGCTTCGCGCGCACCGCCGCGGACCGCGTCGTGTTCATGGCCGACGGGGCGATCGTCGAGGAGAACACCCCCGAGGAGTTCTTCACCCGCCCGCAGTCCGCGCGGGCCAAGGACTTCCTCGGCAAGATCCTCACCCACTGAGCCGACCCGCGCCACCCCTCCCGCACCTCAGCAACGCCCATCACCCGACGCCGGACCACCGGCTCAGAGAAGGAGAAGGCAGTGCGATTCACCAGCACCCGCGCACGGAAGATCCAGGTCGGCATCGTGACCCTGGGTCTTGCCGTCGCCATGTCCGCCTGTGGCGGCAGCGCCGGCGAGACCTCGACCGGCGCCGAAGGAGCCGAGGCTCCCGAGGTCGAGGTAGCCGAGAACCCCGATTTCGAGGCCGGCAGCAAGATGGCCGAGCTCGCTGAGGCTGGCAAGGTCACCATCGGCGTCAAGTTCGACCAGCCCGGCCTCGGTTTCAAGGGCGCCACCGACGACGTGCCGTCCGGCTTCGACGTCGAGATCGCCAAGCAGGTCGCCGGGCAGCTCGGCATCGCTCCCGAGGACATCACCTGGGAGGAGACGATCTCCGACAACCGCGAGCCCTACCTGCAGCAGGGTCGCGTCGACCTGGTGCTCGCGTCGTACTCCATCACCGACGAGCGCCGCCAGATCGTCGGCCAGACGGGCCCCTACCTCGTCACCGGCCAGCAGCTGCTCGTGCCCGAGGACAGCGACGTCCAGAGTGTCGCTGACCTCCAGGGCGAGTCCGTGTGCGCCGCGTCCGGTTCGACGTCGCTCGAGCGCATCGAGTCCGAAGGCATGGCACCGGCCCCGGCCGACAACTACTCGGCCTGCGTGGACGACCTCAAGAACGGCAGCATCGCGGCGGTCTCCACCGACGGCGCCATCCTGCTCGGGTATGCCGCCGAGAACGAGGGAGAGCTGAAGGTCGTGGGCGAGCCCTTCTCGGAGGAGAACATCGGCGTCGGCTACTCCAAGGACAGCCCCGAGATGTGCGAGTTCGTCAACGAGGCGCTCGAGAAGAGCTTCGACGACGGCACCTGGGCCGAGGCCTACGAGTTCACCCTCGGTGGCGACGGCGTCGAGGTGCCCGACCCGCCGACGCTTCAGGACTGCCAGGCCTGACCAACCCTGACGTGCCCGGGGCGGTTCTCGCCCCGGGCACGTGCAGGTCCACGACCGTCCACCTGAGAGGAGGCACCGCGGATGCAGATCGTGGTCGACAATCCCGACCTGGTAGCCCGCGCCTTCGGCTACACCCTGCTGTTCTTCCTCATCGCCGCGGTGCTCTCGCTCGCGCTGGGCACGCTCCTCGCAGCCATGCGCGTCGGCCCCGTCGCCGTGCTGCGCGGCGTCGGCGCCGCGTACGTGCTGATCGTCCGCAACACCCCGCTCCTCGTGGTGCTGCTCTTCTTCCGTTACGCGGGACCGAAGGTCGGCCTGACCTTCTCCTTCGCCGACCTCGACCTCGGGCCCTTCCGCATCAACAACATCTTCACCGCCCTCGTGGTCGGTCTCTCCCTGTACACGGCCGCTTTCGTCTGCGAAGCGCTCCGCTCCGGCATCAACGCCGTCCCGCTCGGCCAGGCCGAGGCGGCCCGTGCCATCGGGCTTCCCTTCGGCGGGGTGATGCGCGAGATCGTGCTCCCGCAAGCCGTCCGGGCCTCGGTGCCGCCGATGGCCAGCGTGCAGATCGCGCTGCTCAAGAACACCACCGTGTGCGGCGCGATCGGGGTCGTCGAGGCCTTCGCGCGGATGCGCGGGTTCACCAACAGCGACCCGACCCAGCGCTACGGCATCTTCGTCGTCTTCGCCGGCATCTTCGTGGTCCTGGTCCTGGCCCTCTCCTTCGTCGCCAACCGGCTCGAGCGACGCTGGCGGGTGGCCTGATGAGCGCCTCGATCCTGTACGACGCCCCTGGGCCGCGCACCGTGCGGCGACACCGCACGTACACGCTCGGGGTGTCGGTGAGCATCGCCGTCGTCCTTGGTCTGATCGGGCTGCGGCTCTACCAGGCGGGGCAGTTCTCCTACGACCTGTGGGAAGTCTTCATCACCCCCCGCTACGTCGAGGCGATCCTCGTCGACGGCCTTCTGGTGGTGGTGCAGATGGCGGCCTCCGCCGTCGTGCTGTCGGTCGTCTTCGGCCTCGTCTTCGGCATCGCCAAGCTCGCCGAGAGCCCGTTCGTGCGCCTGCCCGCCACGGTCGTCGTCGAGTTCTTCCGCGCGGTGCCGGTCCTGCTCCTGATGATCCTGCTGTTCTTCACCTTCGGCATCAGCCGGGGAGACGGCGGGGCCTACTGGAGCGTGGTGCTCGCCCTCATGCTCTACAACGGCTCGGTGCTCGCCGAGGTCTTCCGCGCCGGCATCCTGGCCGTGCCGAACGGCCAGTCCGAAGCGGGCCTGGCCATCGGCCTGCGGCGGTCCCAGGTCACCAACCTGATCCTGCTGCCCCAGGCAGTACGCATCATGCTGCCGTCGATCGTCAGCCAGTGCGTCGTGGCGTTGAAGGACACCAGCCTCGGGTACGCCGTCGCAGCCCCCGGCCTCGTGCTGCTGATGACGCGCATCGGCCAGCAGTTCGGCAACCAGCTGCCGACCTACCTCGTGACCGCGGTGCTCTACGTGCTGATGTGCAGCACCTTGACGGCCATCGCGACCTGGACGCAGCGGCGGTTCACCGGCCAGCACAGCACCGACGGCTCGCCGACGCGCACCGCAGCGGGCCCTGTCGCGACCAGCTGAGGCCAGGCTCAGCTCTCAGGCCGGGGGGTCACCCACAGCCAGATGGTGCCCTCGATGACCACGACGCCGTCGGTGCGGAGGCCCTTGACCCGCACCGCGACCTCGCCGCCGGAGTCGGGCAGGGCGTCCTCGCCCCACTGCGCGGCGTCGGTGTCGGCGTGGCAGGTGATGTCGCTGGTCGCCTTGGCGGTGTAGGCGACCTCCATGCCCCGGGGGATCCAGCGCTTCCCGGGCGGGATCGTCGCCTCGGCCAGCACGCCCATCGCGGCCTCGAGGCCGTTGCACAGCGCGATCGCGTGGACCGTGCCGATGTGGTTCTTCACCGCGCGCCGCTTGGGGACGACCACCTCGGCGTGGTGGGGCTCGATCACGGTGAAGCGCGGCCGGATGCTCCAGAAGTACGGCGCCACCTGGCTGAAGGCGAACGAGAACAGCCGCTCCCCCACCAGCGGGCCCACCAGCGGCAGGGTGGTGCTCGTGCGGTAGAGGTCGAGGACACGGCTCATGCCTGCGGACTCTAGGACCCGTGCCGGTCCTCCAGGCCCGGGGGTCGGCCGAGCCGGTCGATGAGCCGCAGCGCGTCCCAGGGCGCGTAGCCCTTCGCGTCGTTGTCGAAGTAGACGTAGGCCTCCCGCCCGTCGGCCGTCCAGCCCCGGATCTTCTCGGCCCAGGTGTCCAGCGCCTCGTCGCCGTAGCCGCTGACGTAGAGGTCGACGTCGCCGTGCAGCCGCACGTAGACGACCGGACCCTGCGCCTGCTCGAAGCGCGGGAACGTGCTGGCCGAGTCGGCCACCACGAGGCCGACCCCGGCCTCGTCGAGCTGCTGCAGCGCCGCGGGGTCGGCGAAGCCGCGGTGCCGCGGCTCGAGCACGTGGACCAGGGGTCGGTCGGCGACCTCGCCGGTCCACAGCCGGTCACCGCTGACCTTGTCGTCGTGCTGCTGCGCCAGCTCGGCGGCCTCGCCGGTGGTGCGCGGCAGCAGCGCGAGGAACTCCCCCACCAGCTCCTCGTCCCACGCCTGGGTGGCCGGCAGCTGCCACAGCACCGGTCCGAGGGCGTCACCGAGACCGAGCAGCCCCTGGGCGAAGAAGTTGGCCAGCGGCACCCGGGGCTCGCGCAGCCGGCGCAGGTGCGTCACGAACCGGCTGCCCTTGACCGAGAACACGAAGCCCTCGGGCACCTCGGTCCGCCACCGCTCCCAGCTCGACGGCCGCTGCAGGGAGTAGAAGGACCCGTTGACCTCGATCGAGGTCAGCCGCTCCGCCATGTAGGCCAGCTCGCGCCGCTGCACCAGGCCGGCGGGATAGAAGTCGCCGCGCCAGGCGCGGTAGGTCCAGCCGGAGACACCGATGCGGACCACACCGGGACGTACCCCGGTCGACCCGGCTCGATGCCTCGCGGCTCCAGCTGGCGACCTGCCGCCGACCTGGTGAGACACCGGCGCGTCGTCCGGCCGGTTCTGCTTGGATCACCCCCGTGCAGCTGTCCGACCTCCAGCAGGCGTTCGCCACCTACCGCGCCCGGGTCGACGAGATCGCCGCGTCGGGGCGGTGGGGCGACTTCGCCGACCTGTTCACCCCGGACGCGACCTACCGGCGCGCCGGTCACGGCGACGCCGTGGGCCGCGAGGCGATCCGCGGCTGGGTGCAGACGTCGATGACGACCTTCCCCGGCACCATGTTCGCGCGCCACGAGGTGGTCTGGAGCTCCTTCGACCCCACGCACGACCGGGTCGTGCACGAGCTGCGCAACACGCTGCGCGATCCCGGCGACGGGTCGCTGCACACCGCCTCCTCGATCACGCTGCTGCGCCACGGCCACGACGGGCTCTGGCAGTACGCCGAGGACAGCCACAACCCCCTGGCCTACCGCACGATGTGGCGCGGCTGGAGTCGCGCGGCGCTCCGGGCCGGCACCCTGGAGGCGGACGAGGCGGCAACCATCTCGATCCTGCTCGAGGAGACCGCCGTGGGCGGCGGCATCACGACCACCGGGGTCGGCTGACGCCGCTCCTATCCGAGGGGCTCGTGGAGCCCGGCGTCGAGGTCGTCGTCCCCGCCCTCGAGGCCGACCGCGTCGAGCTCGCTGCGCACCACGCGGAACGCGATCGAGCTGGAGTGGCCCTTGCGGGCCAGCATGCCCACCAGCCGGCGCGTGGCGCGGTCGCGGTCGAGGCTGCTGACGCTGCGCAGCTTGGCGCGGACCAGGCGTCGCGCCGACTCCTCCTCGGAGTCGGCGTCGACCTCCTCGAGCGCCCCCTGGGCGACCTCGTCCTCCACGCCCTTGCGTCGCAGCTCCTGCGCCAGCGCCCGGCGGGCGAGGCCCTTGCCGCGCTGCCGCTGCTCGACCCACTCGCGGGCGAAGGCGGCGTCGTCGACGAGGCCGACCTCCTCGAAGCGGTCGAGCAGGCGGTCTCCGACGTCGTCGGGCACCCCCTTGCTCGCCAGCTTGTCGGCCAGCTCGGAGCGGGTCCGGGCCCGCCCGGTCAGCTGGTCCAGCAGGATCGTGCGCGCCACCGACTCCGGATCGGCGTCCGGGCCGGTGTCGAGGTCGACCGAGGGCTCGCGGCCCCAGCGGTCACGGGGTGGCCGTCGTCGACGCTCGGTCGTCATCGTGCGCACCTCCCGTGGTCACCGGTGGTCGCGGCCGCGCGGCCGCGAGTCCGTCAGAAGTCGATGCCGTCCGGGTCGATGCCCGGGGCGTCGGCGGCGAAGGGCTCGGCGGGCGCGTCGACCTGCGGTCCGATGCCGAGCTTCTCGAGGATCTTCTTCTCGATCTCGTTGGCGAGGTCCGGGTTGTCGCGCAGGAAGGTGCGGGCGTTCTCCTTGCCCTGGCCGAGCTGGTCGCCCTCGTAGGTGTACCAAGCGCCGGCCTTGCGGACCAGGCCCTCCTCGACACCGACGTCGATCAGCCCGCCCTCGCGGCTGATGCCCTTGCCGTACATGATGTCGAACTCCGCCTGCTTGAACGGCGGTGCCACCTTGTTCTTGACGACCTTGACGCGGGTGCGGTTGCCGACCATGTCGGTGCCGTCCTTGAGCGTCTCGATGCGCCGGACGTCGAGCCGGACCGAGGAGTAGAACTTCAGCGCCCGGCCGCCGGTGGTGGTCTCGGGCGAGCCGAACATGACGCCGATCTTCTCGCGCAGCTGGTTGATGAAGATCGCGGTGGTGCCGGAGTTGTTGAGCGCACCGGTCATCTTGCGCAGCGCCTGGCTCATCAGCCGGGCCTGCAGGCCGACGTGGCTGTCGCCCATCTCGCCCTCGATCTCGGCGCGGGGCACCAGGGCCGCCACGGAGTCGATGACGATGAGGTCCAGCGCGCCGGAGCGGATCAGCATGTCCGCGATCTCCAGGGCCTGCTCACCGGAGTCGGGCTGGGAGACCAGCAGCGCGTCGGTGTCGACACCGAGCGCCTGGGCATAGTCGGGGTCGAGCGCGTGCTCGGCGTCGATGAAGGCGACGATGCCGCCGGCGGCCTGGGCGTTGGCCACGGCGTGCAGGGCGACGGTCGTCTTGCCGGAGGACTCCGGACCGTAGATCTCCACCACGCGGCCACGGGGCAGACCCCCGAGCCCGAGGGCGATGTCGAGGGAGATCGCACCGGTGGGGATGATCTCCAGCGGCGCCCGGGTCTCGTCGCCGAGGCGCATCACCGAGCCCTTGCCGAACTGCTTCTCGATGGACGCGAGCGCGACGTCGAGCGCCTTCTCGCGGTTGTTGGTGGCAGCAGCCATGGGAGTTCCTCACCTCTCGTCGCGCCGTGCGGCGCGGGTCGACCTCGTGTCCTGCCAGACGTTAGGCGCGACCACCGACAACGTCGGAGGCTGCTGTCGGGCTGTGGAGAACCACCGCTCGACCCCTGCCTGTGGAGACCAACGGTAGTACGAACACCTGTTCGACGCACCACGCAACACGCCGACCCGCCGAGGTGGCGGACCGGCGTGCGCGACGACCGTGGGAGGACCCGGTCGAGCGGGTCAGCCCGGCGGCAGGATCCGTTCCTGCGGCCGCGGGGTGTACGGCGAGCCCGCCTGCAGGTAGTCGGCGAACGCGTCGATGTCGAGCCCCCCGTAGAACACGCCCGTGCCGCCGCGGAAGGCCGGGAACCCGTCTCCCCCGTCGGCGAGGAAGTTGTTGGTCACGATGCGGTAGGTGGCCGTCCTGTCGATCGGCACGCCGTCCAGCGTCACGCTGCCGTCCACGGGGCCGGAGGCGCCGAGGCGGTACCGGAAGCCCTCGCTGACCTGGAGCACCTTGCGGGTGGTGGCGTTCGCGCCGGTGACCTGCTGGGTGAGCACGTCGTAGACCTGCTGCCCGGTGAGGCTCATCGAGACCAGGAAGTTGTTGAACGGCTGGACCGCGAAGGCCTCGGAGTAGGTCACCTCGCCCGGCTGCTCGTCGTAGGCCTGGTCGGCGTAGCTCAGGTCGGTGCGGATGCCGCCGGGGTTCATGAAGGCGATCACCGGCTCCTGGCCCCCGGTCACCACCGAGTCGTCGGCGAGCTGGGCGTCGGCGATGAGGTCGCCCAGCGGGCTCTCCCCGGTCGGGGTGCGCCGGACGTCGGCCGTGATCGAGCCGAGCACCTTCGAGGCGATCGGGCGCACCAGGTCGTTGTACTTCGCGATCAGCGCCGACTGCGCGGCGTCCTTGGGCAGGTCGCGGGTGACCTGGAGGTTGGCGCCCTCCACGCTGGCCCGCACGATGTCCCTGGTGGCCTTGTCGTAGGTCAGGTTGGTCTCGGTCACCAGCCGCCCGAAGGAGGAGGCCGAGGTGACCAGCCGGTCCTGGCCCGCGGGGTCCTCGACGTCGCACACGTAGGGGCTGTGGGTGTGCCCGGAGACCACCATGTCGATCGCGGGGTCGAGGTTGCGGGCGATCGGCAGGATCGGCGAGCCGTCCTCGAGGCTGCCGCCCTTCGCGCAGGTGTGGTCGTAGGGCGCGGTGACCGAGTAGGGCTTGCCGGTGGCGTCGGCACCCAGCTGCAGCGCCCGGGGGCTGCCGCCCTGGTGGATCAGCACCACGACCGCGTTGACGCCCTGCTTGCGCAGCACCGGCACCAGCGCGTTGGCGGCCTTGACCTCGTCGTCGAACTCCAGGCCGGCCACGCCGCTCGCGGTGACGATGTCGGGCGTCTCCTCCAGGGTCATGCCGATGAAGCCGATCCGCGCCTTGCCGACCTGCTTCACGGCGTACGGCGGGAGGATCGTCTCCGAGGTGCCCGCGTAGCGCACGTTGGCCGCGAGGTAGTCGAAGTCCGCGCCGGCGAAGGTCCCGTCGGGGCAGGAGTCCTGGTTGTCCTCGCCGTCGCCGTCGTCGAGGCAGCCGCCCCGCGCCATCCGCTGGAGCTCCTGGTAGCCCTCGTCGAACTCGTGGTTGCCCACGGCGCTGACGTCGAGGCCGAGCCGGTTGAGCGACTCCACGCTGGGCTCGTCGTGGAAGGCCGCGGAGAGCAGCGGGGAGGCACCGATCAGGTCGCCCGCCGCCACGGTGAGGCTGTTCGGGTGGCCCCGACGCGCCTGGGCGAGCTTGGTGGCGAGGTGCTCCGCGCCGCCCGCGACCGTGGTCCGCGCCTCCGGCGCCTTGCCGTCGACCACCGTGTAGCCGGTGGTGTTGCGGCCGCTCGACCCGCTCGGGGGCTCCAGGTTGCCGTGGAAGTCGTTGAACGACAGCAGCTGGACCGGCACGTAGCGACCGGGCTTGTCCGGCTTCCCCGCCTTCCCGGGCTTGGCTTGGCTTCCCCGGCTTGCCCGGCTTGTCGGGAGCCGCCACGGGCGCGGCGTCGGCCGTCGAGGCGCCGAGGGCCAGGGGGGCCATGGCGCCGAGGGCGACCGCGGCGGACGCGAGGGCGCCGGTGAGGCGCCGCTTCGGGGTAGAGATCGACACGGGTGCTCCAGATCCTCCGAGTGGGACCGGTCGACCCTAACCGTGACGAGCCGGGCGCGGCAGGGCCCGCGACGTCACGGTTCGGTGACGGGTCGGAGAACGCCGGGCGGCGTCGCGACGCGGTCGCCGGGGCTAGCGGTCGCGCGCCGGCAGGCCGAGCTCGGCCCAGACCGCGCGCCACACCTCGCGCACGTCCTCGCCGGCGTCCAGGGCCTGGGTGACGGTGCGGCCGTCCAGCGCGGCGAGGACGTGCTGGTCGGCCCAGGCGCGGGCGTACGCCGCTCCCAGCGCCGCCTCCATGCGCGTCCAGAACTCGGTGTGCCTCACCCGGTCGATCATGCCGGACGCCGCCACCGCCGTGCCCGACCCACCCGGCCCTCGCCCGATGGGGGGTGATCGTGTAGACCATGGACCGGTCGGACCGAGGAGCAAGGAGAGCCGATGTCGCTGGGGACGCTGGTGGTCGTGGTGGCCTCGCTCGCACTGCTGGTCGCCGCCGCGCTGCAGCTGCGCGCCGGCCCGCTCCCCTTCCCGGCCATCATCACGGCCGCGCTGACCTCCTCGCTCTGCTACACCGTGGGCGGCGCGACGGCCGAGGAGTCCTCGGCCCCCAACATCCCGATCGTGATGGGGTCGCTGGTCGGCGTCCTGGCCCTGGTGGCGATGGTGGTCTCGCTGGTGCCGCGCACCCCGCAGGCCGACCGCGAGCGGCGGGCCCCGCTCGTCATCGCGGCGGCGGGGACGATGGTCGGCGCGCTGGGCCTGCTGTTCCACCAGCTCCTCTGAGCCGGCCCGACAGGCTCCACGCCAGCGTGCCGAGCACGACGAGCAGCGCCAGCACCAGCCAGCCGCCGGTGTAGTCGCGGTCCAGCAGCGTCGGGTTGTCCGGGCGGGCGCCGAAGCGTCCCAGCACCGGCACCGCGGTCAGCGTGACCGTCAGCAGCACGACCAGGCCGACGGTGACGGTCGTCCACGACCGCGCCGGCAGCACCCGGCGCAGTCCGAGGGTCGCGAGCACGGTGAGGGGCGCGACGACCGCGTCGTGCAGCACCACTCCCCCGGCCAGCCACAGCACCGCGTCGAGGAGGTCGGGCAGGTCCAGGGCGAGCAGCAGCACCGCGCCGTACGCCGCGGCGGCGACGCCCACGGCGCCGACCACCCCCTGCACCACCCGCTCCGACGAGGTCGCCACTCAGACCACCTCGACCCGGGAGACCCACTTGGTCTGCATCACGCCGGGCCGGTTGGGGGCGATCAACCGGCACGGGTAGCCGTGGTCGAGGTCGAGGTCCTCCCCGTGCAGCCGCAGCGCCAGCAACGTCAGGCCGTCGCGGGCGAAGGACGCCGGCAGCACCGTGGACCGGAACGCCCCGGACTGCTGCAGCGAGACCACCCGCACCGTGGCGTCGACGGGGGCGCCGACGAGGTCCAGCAGCTCCCCCAGGCGTACGCCGGTCCAGCTGGCCCCGGCGCTCCACCCCTCGACACAGGCGATCGGCAGGTCGCTGGTGTGCTGCTGCATGCCGGCGAGCTCCTCGCGGGTCAGGCTGACCTCGCCCCCGGGGCCGGTGAGCGTCAACCGGTAGCCGGCGTCCCGGGCGCTCTGCTCGACCCCGGCGGCAGCGGCCGACTTGTTGACCGGCACGCCCTGCGGGCCCTCGCCGCTGCGCACCGCCAGCACCGAGACGCGGCGCAGCAGCGGCACCGTGCCGCCGGCGTTGGCCAGCACCGCGACGGTCGAGGCCACGAGGGCGGCGCCCAGCACGGTGCGGCGGCCGGGGCCGGTGCGCTCGGGCAGGCCGGTGTCGACGGGCGACCCGAACGCCCGGCGGATGACCGGCAGCTTGACCGCGACGTGCAGCACCAGCGCGCCGATGGCGATCCAGGCGCCGGCGTAGTGCGTGGCCCGGAAGGAGAACGCCCACGGGTACCACTGCGCGGAGTTGGCCAGGCCCACGACGAGCTGGAACACCGAGGAGGCGACGAGCACCGCGATGGAGAGCCGCTCCAGCGCGGAGAGCAGCAGGGCGCGCACGCCCCCGCGCGGCAGGCCGGCGAAGAGCCGGGGGTAGACGCTCCACAGCTTGACCAGCAGCAGCGGGATCGCGGCGACGCCGCTGAGCACGTGCACGCCCTGGGTCAGCCGGTAGCCCCACACCGGGCGGGTGGGAGGCAGGAACCAGGGGTCGGGCAGGTAGTACCAGTGGCTGACGAGGCCGGTGAGGAAGCAGAGCCCGAAGCTCAGCCCCAGCCAGGCGCCCAGCCGCGCCGTCAGCCGCTCGTCGCGCAGCGGCGAGGTGAAGGAGGTGTCCCGGGGGACGGGGAGCGGCACCGGGTGCCTACGGCGTCAGCACGGCGAACCAGCGGCCGTGGTGCTCGCGCAGCCGGTCCACCTGGAGGCCGGCCTTGCGGGCGAGCGGCTCGATGGCGTCCGCGCCCACCTGGGCCCAGGGGAAGACCGAGGTGCGGCGGCCCTCGCTGACCAGCCGCGCCTCGTGGGTCTGCAGGCCGGTGCCCGGCGGGTCGAGGTCGACGACCAGGCGACCGCCGGGGCCGAGCAGCTCGGCGCAGCGGCGCAGCAGCGCGCCGGGCTGGCCGCCGATGCCGATGTTGCCGTCGGCCAGCAGCACGGTGTCCCAGCGGCCCTCGCCCGGCATCGGGTCGAAGACGTTGCGGCGCAGCGCGGGGACCCCACGCCGCCGGGCCTGCTCCACGGCCTCGCGCACGATGTCGACCGCGAGCACGGCGTGGCCGCGCTCGTGCAGGTGGGCGCTCATCCGGCCCGGCCCGCAGCCGACGTCCATCGTGACGCCCTCGCAGTGGCTGAGCACGGCGCGGTCGGCGCGGTCGGCCGGGCGCAGCCAGCTGTGGACGGGCAGCAGCTCCTCCTCGGCGTACACCCCGCGGACCGAGCAGGGGATGCCGCGCAGCGCGTCGGCGAACATCTCGCTGAAGCTCACGTGGACGTGCCCGTCGGTGAGGGTCTCCGAGCCGAGGCCGTCTGCGCCGGGGTAGTACTCCGCCGTGCTCATGCGCGGACCTCCGCGACCGGCTCGGCGCCGGGATCGACGCTCGCGTCGAGGCCCAGCTCCGCCAGCGCGGCGGCGAACCGCGACTGCGGGGCGGCCTGGGCCACGGCCGCGGCGTCGGCCAGCTCGTCGACGTCGCGCAGCGCCTCGACCTGGTGGACGCGGCCGCCGGCTCGGGCGAGGGCGTCGAGGGTCTGCGCACCGGTGGCGTCGGTGGACATGGGGACCTCCGGGAGATGGACGAGGAGGTGCGGCCCGGCGACGCCGAGCAACCACCAGCCACCGTCGTGGGCGGGCCCGAGGACGGCGTCGTCCGGACCGGTCAGCAGGTCGGCCGCGGCACGGAGCGTCGCGACCGGGGCGTGGGGGGTGTCCATGCCGACCTGGACCACGGGAGCGCCCGCGGCCTCGAAGACGTCGGTGTGGGCGGCGGTGAGGCGGGCGGCGAGCCCGTCGCCGCGCTGGGGGTGCACCTGCCAGCCCACGAGGGCCGAGCGGATCTCCTCGCCCCGGCGGGCCTCGGCCAGGTCGCCGTCGAGCGCGAGGTGGCGGCGTCCCTCGCCGTACGCCGCGGCGCACGCGGCCAGGGTGTCGAGCAACGAGGCCGCCGCCAGGTCGGCGGCCGCCTGCATCCCGGTGCTCGCGCCCAGGCGGGTCTTGACCCGACCGGGCACCGGCGCCTTGGCGACGACGAGCACGACGGGCGGACGGGCGGCGGGCGTCACGTGAGGACCCTGGCGAAGTCGCGGGCGGCGCGCACCGTGCCGACCACCGATCCCGAGACCTTGGACCTGGTGCCGGCTGCGCGGGGGTGGTAGTCGATGTCCTGCTCGCTCAGCCGCCACCCGGCCCGGCCGGCGCGCTGGAGCAGCTCGACGGGGTAGCCGAACCGGCGGTCCTCGACCCCCAGGTCGAGCAGCTGCTGACGGCGGGCGACCCGCATCGGGGCGATGTCGTGCACCGCGAGGCCGATCCGGCGACGCAGCCACCACAGCACCACGGCGTTGCCCGCGCGGGCGTGCCAGGGCCAGACGCCGCGCGCGACCGGTCGGCGACGTCCGACGGCGAGGTCGGCCCTTCCCGCCTGCACCTCGGCCAGGAGGCCGACGAGCTGGGCGGGGTCCATCGAGCCGTCGCCGTCGATGACGGCGACGTAGTCGGCCGTGGCGGCCTCCAGGCCGGCGTGCACCGCCGCGCCGTAGCCGGGACGCGACTCGCGCACCACGGTGGCGCCGAGCCGGCGGGCCACCGCGGCGGTGTCGTCGGTCGACCCGTTGTCCACCACGATCGGGTGGAAGCCCTCGGGCACCAGCGCCAGCAGCGCCGGCAGGGCGGGGGCCTCGTCGCGGCAGGGGATCACCACGTCGCAGGCCGCAGGGCGGGTCGACATGCATACACCGTAGGGGGGCACGCCCAGCGAGGTCGTCTCATTCGGCCATCCGGGCGGGACTTCTCCGGTCGCCGGGAGGTCGCTCACGAGGTGGGGGTCACCGCAGCGGCGCCGTGGCGAACTCCTCGACCCCGGCCTCCGGGGTCACCTGGGCCCGGAAGCCCAGCTCCTGCGCCGCGAGCTCGGGGCTGGCCACGACGTGGCGCACGTCGCCGGGCCGGTAGTCCCCGGTCACCTGCGGCGCGGGGCCGTCGGCCGCCTGCGACAGCAGCTCGGCGACCCGACGGATCGGCACCGGCGACCCCGAGCAGACGTTGTACGCCGACCACGACTCGGCCTCGCGACCCACCACGGCGTCGATCGAGGCCAGGTTGGCCCGCGCCACGTCGTCGACGTGGACGAAGTCGCGCATCTGGCCGCCGTCCTCGAAGACGCGCGGCGCCTGGCCGTGCTCCAGGGAGCTGCGGAAGATCGCCGCGACGCCGCTGTAGGGGGTGTCGCGGGGCATCCCCGGGCCGTAGACGTTGTGGTAGCGCAGCCCGATCGCCCGCGACCGCGCCTGGCGCACCCACGACGAGGTGTAGTGCTCCTGCGCCAGCTTGCTGGCGGCATAGCTGCTGCGCGGGTCGAGCAGCGCGTCCTCGGGCACCAGCTCCCACGCCAGCGGGCGGTCGCAGGTCGGGCAGTGGTTCTCGAAGTCCCCGGCGTCGAGGGCGGCGCGGCTGCGTACGCCGGGCACCTGGCGGCCGTGCTCCTCGCAGGCGTAGCGACCCTCGCCGTAGACGACCATCGAGCTGGCCACCACGAGCGCGTCTACGCCCCGGTCGTGCATCGCCGCCAGCAGCGCCGCGGTGCCGAGGTCGTTGTGGCCGGCGTACAGCGGGAGGTCGGCGACGGTCACGCCGGCGCCGACCATGGCGGCCTGGTGGCAGACCACGTCGACCCCGTCGAGCAGGTGGGACCACTCGGCAGCGTCGCGCACGTCGAGCCGGTGCAGGCCCTCGGGCACCGCGGTGCCCTCCGCGTGGGCCTGCGGGATGACGGCGTCGACGCGGACGACCTCGTCGCCGCGGGCGCTCAGCTGGGCGTCGATGCGGGCGCCGATGAAGCCGAGGGCGCCGGTGAGGAGGACCTTCATGCCGACACCGTCCGGCCCGGGCCGGGCAGCTCGAAGGGCAGCTCGACGTCGTCGAGCCAGGCGGCACAGCCGCAGCCGGGCTGCTCGTCGGGCAGGCCGGCCACCACCTCGCCGAGCATCGTCTTGAGCCGCCCGATGTGCTTCTCGAACAGCGCGAACACCGCGGCCTGGTCGACCGACTCCTCGGCGCTGACCCCGGCGTCGAGGTCGGTGACCAGCGCGATGGTGGCGTAGCAGACGCCCAGCTCGCGGGCCAGGACGGCCTCGGGGTGGCCGGTCATGTTCACGACCGTCCAGCCGGCCGCGGCGTAGCTCTGCGACTCCGCCCGGGTCGAGAAGCGCGGGCCCTCGATGACGACCATGGTGCCGCCGTCGATCGTGCCCTCCCCCGCCGCCGCGGTCAGCGCGCCGCGCAGGTCGGGGCAGTACGGGTCGGCGAACGGTGCGTGGGCGGCGCCGGTCTCGACGAAGGTCTGCACCCGTCGCGTGGTGCGGTCGACCAGCTGGTCGGGCACCACGAGCGTGCCGGGCTGCGTCTCGGGCTGGAGCCCGCCGACGGCGCAGGGCGCGAGGATGCGCTCCACGCCCAGCGACCGCAGCGCCCAGAGGTTGGCGCGGTAGGGGATCTGCGTGGGCGGGTAGCGGTGCCCGGCCCCGTGGCGCGGCAGGAACGCGACCGGCCGGCCGCCGACGTCACCGACCGCGATCGGCGCCGAGGGCTCGCCGTACGGCGTCTCGACGGTGACGGTGGTCGGGTCGTCGAGGAACTCGTAGAACCCGCTGCCGCCGATCACGGCGACGCGAGGCGTGCCGTGCGCGGGCGCGGCGGTGGGGGCGTCGGTCATGGCCGCAGTCTGCCAAGCCCGGCCTCAGGCCGGGGCGCGGCCCTCGGCGAGGTCGCGCAGCGTGAGCAGCTGGCGGCGGGCCATCACGAGGTCGCCGGCCCCGAGGAGGGCCTGCCAGGCGCGGTCGAGCACCGGCAGCGGCCGCCGGGGAGGCCCGACCGCCAGGCAGAGCAGGATCCGGCTCGGCGTACGACGGCCCGGGACGACCTCGTAGGACATGGCCACCGGGCCGCACACCCGTCGGCCCAGACCTTGGGCGGCGACGACGAGCAGCCGACCGGTCACCAGCTGCACCACGGGGCCGAACAGCACGTGCTGGCCCAGGTGGAGCCGCTCGGCCCCGGGAGTCAGCGTCCGTGGGCTGCGACGACCCAGGTTGTCGACGAGGTCGTAGCTGTACGGCGCGACGCCGAGCTGGCAGACCCAGCGCCACGTGGTCGCCGGGTCGGCGTCGACGTCCACGGCGCGCACGAAGTGCCGCCCACCGGCCGGCACGTGGGCGTCGGCGGGGTGGTGCGCCGCCGCCTCCTGCGCCGTGGTGCCCCACGCCGCGATGGCCGCGGTCACCGGCTGGTGGCGCGGGCGTAGCGGGCCGAGGCGAGCGGCACGAAGACCAGCAGCACCACCGCCGACCAGATCAGCGTGTAGAGCTCGGGGTTCTGCAGCGCCCACGACGGGGTGGAGAGCCCGCCCCCGGGCGGCACGTTGCCGAAGTTCTCCCGGGCCGCCTGCGTGACCGCCGAGATCGGGTTCCACTCCGCGAAGGTGCGCAGCGGGCCGGGCAGCGTCTCCAGCTGCACGAAGGTGTTGGCGATGAAGGTCAGCGGGAAGATGATGATGAACGAGGCGTTGTTGACCACCTCGGGGCTGGGCACCAGCAGCCCGACGAGCGCCATGATCCAGGAGATGGCGTAGGCGAAGACGAGCAGCAGCAGGAAGCCGACCAGGGCGTGCCAGAAGCCGTCGCGGATGCGCCAGCCGACGGCCAGGCCGGTCAACGACATCACCACCAGCACGATCACGTTGTTGAGGACGTCGGACAGCGTGCGGCCGAACAGCACCGCGGAGGGCGACATCGGCAGCGTGCGGAACCGGTCGATGATGCCCTTCTGGACGTCCTCGGCGATGCCGGCGCCGGTGATGGTCGAGCCGAACACCACGGTCTGGGCGAAGATGCCCGCGATCAGGAACTCCCGGTAGGCGCTGCCGTCGCCGCCCTGGTCGATCGCGCCCCCGAAGACGTAGGCGAAGAGCAGCACGAACATGATCGGCGACAGCGTCGTGAACACGAGCAGGTCGGGCACGCGCTTGACCTTGATCAGGTTGCGCTTGGCGACGACGAAGCCGTCGGAGACGGCGGTGGACAGGCTCATGCGGAGGCCTCCTTCACGGGGGCGGTGTCGTCCTCGGCGGTGGAGCGCCCGGTCAGGGTGAGGAACACGTCGTCGAGGGTGGGACGTCGCAGCCCGACGTCGTCGAGGACCACCCCCTCGCCGTCGAGCAGGCGCAGCGCGTCGGCCAGCCGGGCCGCACCGCCGGTGACGGGCACCAGCAGGCCGCGCCGCTCCTCCTCGCGCGCGATCGGGCCCACCGCGAGCGGCGTCAGCAGCTCCTCGGCCCGGCCGAGCTGGGCGGGGTCGGCCACGGTGACCTGGAGCCGCTCGCCCCCGACCTGGGCCTTGAGCTCGTCGGCGCTGCCCTCGGCGATCAGCCGGCCGTGGTCGACGACGACGATGTTGTCGGCGAGCAGGTCGGCCTCCTCGAGGTACTGGGTGGTGAGCAGCAGCGAGGTGCCCCCGGCCACCAGGCCCCGGATCACCTCCCACATCGAGGTGCGGCTGCGCGGGTCCAGCCCGGTCGTGGGCTCGTCGAGGAACAGCACCGGGGGCCGGGCCACCAGCGCGCCCGCGAGGTCGAGGCGTCGCCGCATGCCGCCGCTGTAGCCCTTGGCCACGCGGTCGCCGGCGTCCTCGAGGTCGAACTGCCGCAGCAGCTCCCGCGCCCGCTCCCGGCTGGCCCGGGCGCCGAGGTGGTAGAGCCGGCCGACCATGTCGAGGTTCTCGAAGCCGGTGAGGTACTCGTCGACCGCGGCGTTCTGGCCCGACACCCCGATGCTGCGCCGCACCCCGGCCGGGTCGGCCACCACGTCGACGCCGGCGACGCTCGCCGAGCCGGAGTCGGGGCGGATCAGGGTGGTCAGCACCTTGACCGCCGTGGTCTTGCCGGCCCCGTTGGGACCCAGCACCCCGAGGACCTCGCCCTCGGGCACGCGCAGCGACAACCCGTCGAGCGCGCGCACCTTCCCGTAGGTCTTGACCAGGCCCTCGGCCCGTACCGCATCCACCATGCTCGACACCCTCCCAGACACCACCGACAACCGTCGCGCCCCTTTCCGACCGCCCCCGGACCCCGGACTCATCGGTCCGTCCGATCGGGGCCTGTCGGTGGGCTCCGGCAGGATGACGGGGTGCAGCAGTTCAGCGAGCCCACCCGCGCCTGGTTCGCGGCTGCCTTCGCCGCCCCCACGCCCGCGCAGCAGGGCGCCTGGGAGGCGATCGCCGCCGGTCGCCACGCCCTCGTGGTCGCCCCCACCGGCTCGGGCAAGACGCTCTCGGCGTTCCTCTGGTCGATCGACCGGCTGGCCACCACGCCCCCACCGGCCGAGAAGCAGCACCGCTGCCGCGTCCTCTACGTCTCCCCGCTCAAGGCGCTCGCCGTCGACGTCGAGCGCAACCTGCGCGCCCCGCTGGTGGGCATCCGCCAGACCGCCGAGCGGCTCGGCCTCGAGGTGCCGGAGATCACCGTCGGCGTCCGGTCCGGCGACACCCCCGCCCAGGAGCGGCGGCGCATCCAGACCTCCCCGCCCGACATCCTCATCACCACCCCCGAGTCGCTGTTCCTGATGCTCACCTCGCAGGCCCGCGAGGCGCTGCGGGGCGTGGAGACCGTGGTGCTCGACGAGGTCCACGCCGTCGCGGGCACCAAGCGCGGCGCCCACCTCGCGGTCTCGCTCGAGCGCCTCGACGAGCTGCTGGAGCGGCCCGCGCAGCGCATCGGGCTCTCGGCCACGGTGCGCCCCGTCGAGGAGGTCGCCCGGTTCCTCGGCGGCGCGGCCCCGGTCGAGGTGGTCGCACCCCCCTCGGAGAAGCAGTGGGACCTGCGCGTCGTGGTCCCCGTCGAGGACATGACCGCGCTGGCCGAGGAGGGCGACGACGGTCCCCGAGCGGGGTCGCTGTGGCCCCACGTCGAGGCCCGGGTGCTCGACCTGGTCGAGCAGCACACCTCCACGATCGTCTTCGCCAACTCGCGGCGGCTGGCGGAGCGGCTGACCGCGCGGCTCAACGAGCTGGCCGCGGAGCGGGCCGGCCTCGACCCCGAGGACGCCGCGCAGGACCGCACGCCCGCCGAGGTGATGGCCCAGTCGGGCCAGTCGGGTGCCACCCCGCCGGAGGCCCCGCTGGTCGCCCGCGCCCACCACGGCTCGGTCTCCAAGGAGCAGCGCGCGATCATCGAGGACGACCTCAAGCGCGGCCGCCTGCCCTGCGTGGTCGCCACCAGCAGCCTCGAGCTCGGCATCGACATGGGAGCGGTCGACCTCGTCGTCCAGATCGAGTCGCCCCCCTCGGTGGCCAGCGCGCTGCAGCGGGTCGGACGTGCGGGCCACCAGGTCGGCGAGGTCTCGCGCGGGGTGCTGTTCCCCAAGCACCGGGGCGACCTGGTGCCCTCGGCGGTCGCGGTCGAGCAGATGCGCACCGGCGGCATCGAGGCGCTGCACGTGCCCGCGAGCCCCCTCGACGTGCTGGCGCAGCAGGTCGTGGCGGCCACCTCCATGGACACGTGGTCGGCCGAGGACCTCTTCGACGTCGTACGCCGCTCCGCGCCCTTCACCACGCTGCCGCGCAGCGCCTACGACGCCACCCTCGACCTGCTCTCGGGCCGCTACCCCAGCGACGAGTTCGCCGAGCTGCGCCCGCGCCTGGTCTGGGACCGCGTCACCGGCGAGCTCACCGGCCGGCCGGGCGCCCAGCGGCTGGCCGTCACCAGCGGCGGCACCATCCCCGACCGCGGCCTGTTCGGCGTCTTCCTCGTCGGCGAGAAGGCCAGCCGCGTCGGCGAGCTCGACGAGGAGATGGTCTACGAGTCGCGGGTCGGCGACGTGTTCACCCTCGGCACCACCAGCTGGCGCATCGAGGACATCACCCACGACCGCGTGCTGGTGGCACCCGCCCCCGGGCAGCCGGGGCGGCTGCCGTTCTGGACCGGCGACACGCTCGGCCGTCCGGCCGAGCTCGGCGGCGCGATCGGCGCGTTCACGCGCGAGCTCTCCGCGATGTCGCGCGAGCAGGCCCTGGACCGGGTCCGCGCCGCGGGCCTGGACGAGTGGGCGGCCGACAACCTGGTCTCGCTGCTCGAGGAGCAGAAGGAGGTCACCTCCGCGGTGCCGCACGACCAGCAGCTGCTCGTCGAGCGCTTCCGCGACGAGCTCGGCGACTGGCGGATCGTGGTGCACTCCCCCTACGGCACCCCGGTCCACGCCCCGTGGGCGCTGGCGATCAACGCCCGGCTGCGCGAGCGCTACGGCCTCGACGCCCAGGCGATGGCCACCGACGACGGCATCGTGCTGCGCATCCCCGAGACCGACCAGGAGCCGCCGGGGGCGGAGCTGATCGCGTTCGAGCCCGACGAGCTCGAGCCGCTGGTCACCACCGAGGTCGGTGGCTCGGCGCTGTTCGCCTCGCGCTTCCGCGAGTGCGCCGCGCGGGCGCTGCTGCTCCCCCGCCGCGACCCGGGCCGCCGCGCGCCGCTGTGGCAGCAGCGGCAGCGCTCCGCCCAGCTGCTCGAGGTGGCCGCGCGCTACCCCTCGTTCCCGATCATCCTGGAGACGGTGCGCGAGGTGCTCCAGGACGTCTACGACCTCCCGTCGCTGGTCGCGCTGCACCGCCGCATCGCCGACCGCCGGCTGCGGCTGGTCGACGTGCAGACCCAGCGGCCCTCACCGATGGCCCAGTCGCTGCTGTTCGGCTACGTCGCGGCCTTCATGTACGAGGGCGACTCGCCGCTCGCCGAGCGCCGGGCCGCCGCGCTCACGCTCGACCAGGGCCTGCTGGCCGAGCTGCTCGGCCGCGCCGAGCTGCGCGAGCTGCTCGACCCCGAGGTGCTGGCCGAGGTCGAGTCCGAGGTGCAGCGGCTGGCCGAGACCCGGCGGGCCAAGGACGCCGAGGGCGTCGCCGACCTGCTGCGGCTGCTCGGTCCGCTCGACGCCGACGAGGTCCGGGCACGCTGCACCGACCCCGACCAGGTCGACGGCTGGCTCCAGCAGCTGGTGACCGCGCGGCGCGTCGTACCCGTGCTGATGTCGGGCGAGAAGCGCTTCGCGGTCGTCGAGGACGTCGCCCGGCTGCGCGACGGCCTCGGCGTGCCGGTGCCGCCCGGGGTGCCCGACGTGTTCACCGAGCCGGTCGAGGACCCGCTCGCCGACCTGGTCGGCCGCTACGCCCGCACCCACGGCCCGTTCACCGCCCACGAGGTGGCGGCCCGGCTGGGCCTCGGCGTCGCGGTGTGCCACCAGACCCTGGCCCGGCTCTCGGCGCAGGGCCGGGTGCTGGAGGGCGAGTTCCGGCCGCAGGGCAGCGGGGCGGAGTGGTGCGACGCCGAGGTGCTGCGGCTGCTGCGCCGCCGCTCGCTGGCCCGGCTGCGGCAGGAGGTCGAGCCGGTCGAGCCCGCCGCCCTGGCCCGCTTCGTGCCGGCCTGGCAGCACGTCGTCCCGCCCACCGCCACCGGTCGGCAGAGCCGGCTGCGCGGCCTGGACGGCGTCGTGACCGTGGTCGAGCAGCTCGCGGGCTGCGGCGTGCCCGCCAGCGCCCTGGAGACCTTGGTCCTCCCCGCCCGGGTGGCCGACTACCAGCCCGCGATGCTCGACGAGCTGACCTCGACCGGCGAGGTGGTGTGGGCCGGCCACGGCGACCTGCCGGGTGCCGACGGGTGGGTCTCGCTGCACCTGGCCGACGCCGCCCCGCTCACCCTGCCCGAGGCGGGCGAGCTGGAGCTGACCCCCGACCACCAGGCGGTGCTGGACGCGCTGGCCGGCGGCGGGGCCTACTTCTTCCGCCAGCTGGCCACCGCGGCAGGCAGCAGCGACGACAGGGCGCTCGGTGCCGCGGTGTGGGACCTGGTCTGGTCGGGCCGGCTCGGCAACGACACCCTCGCGCCGCTGCGGGTGCTGACGCGCAGCGGGCGCAGCGCCCACCGCGCCCGCCGGGCGCCACCCCGGGTGCGCAGCGCGCGTCCCGGGTCGCGGCCCCGCCTGAGCAGCGCCGCGCTGCGGGCCGCACCACCCGACATGGCGGGGCGGTGGTTCCTGCTGCCCGAGCGCGAGACCGACCCGACCCTGCGCGCCCACGCCGTCGCCGAGAGCCTGCTCGAGCGGCACGGCGTGGTCACCCGCGGCGCGGTGGTCAGCGAGCACACGCCCGGCGGGTTCGCGGCGGCGTACAAGGTGCTGGCGGCCTTCGAGGACAGCGGTCGCTGCCGCCGCGGCTACTTCGTCGAGGGCCTGGGCGCCGCGCAGTTCGGCACCGTCGGCGCGATCGACCGGCTGCGCAGCCACGGCGACACCCAGCGCGACCGCGACACCCAGCCGGTGCACGCCGTCGCGCTGGCGGCCACCGACCCGGCCAACCCCTACGGCGCCGCGCTGCCGTGGCCGCCGCAGGAGTCCGGCCACCGCCCGGGCCGCAAGGCCGGCGCGCTGGTCGTGCTGGTCGACGGCCACCTCGCGCTCTACGTCGAGCGCGGCGGCAAGACGCTGCTGACCTTCACCGACCCCGCCGGCACCGGCGGCGAGGAGTCGGTGGCCCAGGAGCGGCTGGGCGCGGCGATCGGCGCCCTGGGCCGGGCCGTCGGCGACGGCGCCCTGGGTCGGCTCGTGGTGGAGAAGGCCGACGGCGCCAGCATCCACGGCGACGACTCCGAGCCGGTGCGCCGCGCCATGGAGGCGGCCGGCTTCGTCGCGACCCCACGCGGCCTGCGGGTCAGGGGGTAGCCGCGTGCCCGAGGGCGACAGCATCGTGCGGGCCGCACGTCGGCTCGACGAGGGCCTGGCCGGTCAGGTCCTGACCCGCTCGGACTTCCGGGTGCCGTCGCTGGCGACCCGTGACCTCCGCGGCGCCACCGTGCTCGGGACGACCACCCGGGGCAAGCACCTGCTGACCCGGCTCGACTCCGGCCTGACGCTCCACACCCACCTCAAGATGGAGGGCCGGTGGGACGTGCAGCGCCCGGGTGCCCGCTGGCGCCGTCCCTGGCACACGGCCCGGGTCGTCCTGGGCACCGCGACCAGCGAGGCGGTGGGCTTCTCGGTGCTGCTCGACCTGGTCCGCACCGACGCCGAGGACCGGCTCGTGGGCCACCTCGGCCCCGACCTGCTGGGCCCCGACTGGGACGCCGGGGCGGCCCTGGCCAACCTGCGCGCCCACCCGGACCGTCCTGTGGTCGAGGCGCTGCTCGACCAGCGTCTGCTCGCGGGCATCGGCAACGTCTTCGCCTGCGAGATCTGCTTCCTGGGCCGCGTCGACCCCCGCACCCCCGTGGCCGCCGTGCCCGACCTCGAGGCCCTGGTGGCGATCGCCCACGAGCAGCTCGAGGCCAACCGCGACCGGCCGTTCCGCGTCACCACCGGTGACCCCCGGGCGCTGCGGGCCACGCGGGCACCCCGCTCGGACTACCGCTCGGGCGGCCCCGGCTCCCGCCAGGGGCGGCGCTACTGGGTCTACGGGCACCGTGGCCCCTGCGCCCGCTGCGGCACCCGGGTGCAGCAGGCCGACCTCGGCCCGGCCGGTCGCACCCGGCCGACGTACTGGTGCCCCTCCTGCCAGCCGGGCCCCGACGACGTCGCGACACCCGTGCGGCCGGCGCCCGGACCGTGACCGTGCCCCAGGTAGGTTCCTCCGCGTGACGCAGACCAGCGCGACCACGTCCGAGGCGGCCTCGACCGACAGTGCCCACCGGCCCCCGCGGGGCCTGCTCGAGCTGATCGTGTTCGTGGTCGGCACCGCGAGCCTCGGCGCGGAGATCGCGGCCGCCCGGCTGCTCGCGCCGTGGTTCGGCGCCAGCACCATCGTGTGGGCCAACACGATCGCGATCACGCTGGTCTCGCTGTCGGTCGGCTACGCCATCGGCGGCCGGCTGGCCGACCGCAACCCGACGCTGTCCGGCCTGGCCCGCTGGGTGCTGGCCTCGAGCGTGTTCTTCGCCGCCGTCCCGTTCCTCGCCGCGCCGTTCCTGCGCCAGTCGGTGCGCGCCTTCTCGGAGTACTCCGGCGGCCTGTTCCTGGGCTCGCTGGTCGGCGTCGGCGCGATGATCGCCGTGCCCGTGCTGATGCTCGGCATCGTCTCCCCGTACGCCGTCCGGCTCAAGGTCGACAGCGTGGAGGACACCGGCAAGACGGCCGGCCGGCTCTACGCGCTCGGCACCATCGGCAGCCTCACCGGCACCTTCGGCGCCACCCTGGCCCTGATCCCCCTGGTCGGCAGCCAGCGCACCTTCCTGGTGTTCTCGCTGCTGCTGGCGCTGGTATCGGTGCCGGCGCTGCGCGGCCGCACCCGGCTGCTGGGCGTGGTGATCACGGTGGCGATCGCCGTGCTCGTCGCGGTCCCCCCGGGCTCGACCAAGACCATCACCGACGCCGGCCGCGTGATCGACGAGGCCGAGACCGAGTACCAGTACGCCCGCGTGATCGAGGCCGACGACGGCACCCGCGTCCTGGAGCTCAACGAGGGCCAGGCGATCCACTCGATCTACCGCCCCGACGACTTCCTGTTCGGCGGCTACTGGGACGCGATGCTGGTCGCCGGCTTCGGCGGCTCCACGCCCCCGAAGCAGATCGTCAACCTCGGGAGCGCCGGCGGCACCGTCGCCCGCGGACTGACCCACTACTTCCCCGACGTCGAGGTCGACGCGGTCGAGCTCGACGACCGGGTCAGCGAGATCGGCCGCGAGTACTTCGGGATGACCAGCGACCGCATCACCACCCACACCGCGGACGCCCGGCCCTGGCTGCAGCAGACCGGCCAGCGGTTCGACAACATCATGCTCGACGCCTACCGCCAGCCCTACATCCCCTACTACCTGACCACCCGCGAGTTCTTCCAGGTCACGCAGGCCCGGCTGAACCCCGGCGGCACCGTGACCGTCAACGTCGGCCACGTCCCCGGCAACGACCAGCTCGAGAAGGTGCTGACCGCGACGATGCGCTCGGTCTTCGGTGACGGCAACGTCTGGCGCGACCCGGTCGACGACACCAACACCGTGCTGCTCGCCACCACCGGCGAGGAGGACCCGCGCGACCAGCTCCGCGACGCCGACCTGCCCGACGACGTCCGCACCGTCGCCGACGCCGCCGCCGGACGCCTCGAGCCCGGGCTGGAGGGCGGCCGGGTCTACACCGACGACCGCGCCCCCGTGGAGTGGCTGATCGACGCCTCCTTCGCCGCCGTCGCGGAGTAGCCGTCTCGCCCCTCGGGGCGGTGGGCGCGCCGACGAGCCCGCGTCCGCACAATGGCCGCGTGGACCCCGACGAGCTGCCGCCCCCCGAGGACCTGTGGTGGTCCTGGGCGTGCGTCGCGGCCCTCGACCTGCTCGTCCCCGGCGACACCGCGCACGCGCTCGACCTGCCCGAGCTGGTGCTGCGGCTCGAGCGCGGCGACGGTTCCTGGCTGCGGATGCAGCCGACCCGGGGCGGTCGATGGGTGCTGTGGGGCCGCTCCGGTCAGGCGCCCACCGCCCCGCCGGACGCCCGCCGCGGGGCACCGGACTGGACGCTGAGCGAGGCCACCGACGCGGGTCGGCCGACCTTCGTGTGCTGGCACGCCCACGAGGAGTGGGACACCAGCACCTCGGTCGAGGACCCCGGGGCGGTGCCGCTGCTGCGCACCCTGCTGGGCACCGACCCCCGGCTGCGCGAGGCGGCACGCACCGGTCGCGTCGACGCCGCGTTGCTGCTGCACCACGCCGGGGCCGGTGCCGTCCGGTCCCGGACCGTGGCGGCCCTCGACCTGCTCGCCGACGCGCGTACGCCGCCACCGCTGCTGCCGCGCGGCCCGGTCCGCGAGCGGCTCCGCGACCAGCTGCACCGGCAGATGCGCGAGACGGCCGAGTCCGAGCGGATGCTGATGCAGCAGCCGCCCGCGGTGGTCAGGTGGGCCCAGGTCCACGGCCCCACGTCCCCCTACGAGTACGCCGTGATGGCCCGTCGCGACCGCCTGGTGCCCGCCCCCACCAACACCCGGCTGCCGGCCGCCGCCGAGCGCACCCTGGTCACGCTGCTGCACGTGCTGCACCACGACGAGGCGAGCGCGCAGTCCGGGGCGTGGCTGTTCGCGCGGGTGTCCTCGGACGGGGTCGTGGTCGAGTTCGACCGCGCCTTCGACTCCTACCCGCCCTGGTGGCGGGTGCGGCACCCCGAGCAGGGCCCGGCCCTCGACGACCTCGCCTGGGAGATGGGCCAGCGCCACCCCGAGCACCGCCCGGCGTGGGCCAGCCTGCTGCCGGCGCGGCTGCTGGCCCGGCCGCCGAGGGGGCCTAGAGCAGGCGCCGGTCCGAGGCCCACCGCGTGAGCTCGTGGCGCGAGGACAGCTGCAGCTTGCGCAGCACCGAGGACATGTGGGTCTCCACGGTCTTGGTGGAGATGAACAGCTCGGCCCCCACCTCGCGGTAGGAGTAGCCGCGGGCGATCAGCCGCATCACCTCGCGCTCGCGCTCGGTGAGCCGGTCGAGGTCCTCGTCGACCGCCGCGACCTCGATGGTCCCGGCGAACGCGTCCAGCACGAACCCGGCCAGCCGGGGCGAGAACACCGCGTCCCCGGAGGCGACGCGGGCGATGGCGGCGACCAGCTCGGGGCCGGTGATGGTCTTGGTGACGTAGCCGCGGGCGCCGGCGCGGATGGTGCCGATGACGTCCTCGGCGGCGTCGGAGACCGAGAGCGCCAGGAACCGCGTCGGCGAGGAGCCCGAGCCCGGCGTCGCGGCGTACCTCCGCATCACCTCGGCCCCGCCGCCCCCGGGCAGGTGCACGTCGAGCAGCACCACCTCGGGCGTGTGGGCGGTGACCGCGGCGACCGCCTCGTCGACGTCGGCCGCCTCGGCCAGCACCGTGACGCTGCTGCCGAGCTCGGCGCGCACGCCGGCGCGGAACATGGCGTGGTCGTCGACGATGACGACCGTGTGCGGGCTGCCGGTCGGGCGGGTGCTGGTCACGGTGCCTCCTGGGGCGGGTGCTGCGCGGGGTGGCGGGGCATGCTGAGCCGGACCTCGGTGCCGTTGCCGGGCGTGCTGCGGACCTCGGCGCGACCGCCGTGCCGGGTCATCCGCCCCTCGATGCTGTGGCGCAGCCCGTGGCGGTCCTCGGGCACGTCGGCCGGGTCGAAGCCGCTCCCCCGGTCGCGCACGAACACCTCGATCGCGCGGGGCGAGGTCTCGGCGTAGACGTCGACGGTCGCGGCACCCGAGTGCCGGGCGGCGTTGGCCACGGCCTCGCGAGCGGCCAGCAGCAGCGCCCGGTCGGCCTCGGTGAGCGGGGCGTCGCCGACGCACACCACCTCCACGGGTACGCCGTGCAGGTCCTCCAGCTCGGCCGCGGCGGCCCGCAGCTCGCCGGCCAGCGTGGTGGGCCCGGGGGCGTCGCTCTCGAACAGCCAGGAGCGCAGGTCGCGCTCCTGGGCGCGGGCCAGCCGCTGCACCGCGGCCGGGTCGGCGGCCGAGCGCTGGATCAGCGCCAGCGTCTGGAGCACGGAGTCGTGCAGGTGGGCCGCGACGTCCGAGCGCTCCTCCGAGCGCACCCGTGCCTCGCGCTCCTCGCTGAGGTCGGCGGCGAGCCGCACCAGCCAGGGGCCGAGCATCAGGCCGATGCCGACGATGGCGATCGCGGCCGCCAGACCGACGTCGAGGGCGACCGAGAGGCTGCCCGAGCGCAGCGCGAAGACCACCACGGCGACGAGGAGCAGCGAGACGCCGGCGACGATGCGCAGCCACGCGGCCGCGCCCCCGTCGCCGACCAGCGCCCGCACCGGGTTGACCCTGCGGCGGTCGTCGCGCCAGCGGTCGCGCTGGGCGCGGTCGGCCTGGACCCACAGCACCGAGATGCCGGCCGCGCCGATCACGAGCGGGGCCACGGCCAGGGTCTGACCGGTGACCAGGGTCAGCAGCAGCAGCACCCCGGCGGCGATCGCCCCGACGGCCACGAGCGGTCCGTGGTCGATGAGCCGTCGCGCCCGGCCGCCGCTGCGACGGCCCTGCCGGGTGGCGGCGTCGAGGCCCGGCGTACCCCCGACCGCGTCGCGGCGCGCCGGCAGCACCAGCCACAGCGCGGCGTACAGCACCGCGCCGAAGCCGCCGAGCGCCACCAGCACCAGCATCGCGATCCGCACCCGACCCACCGGCACCCACAGGTGACGGGCCAGGCCCGCGGCCACCCCGCCCAGCAGCGCCTCGTCGGTCGCCCGGTAGGCGCGCCGCCGCGGCAGCGCGGGGGCGGGCTGCGGGGCGGGCGGGGAGGAGGGTGGGGCGCTCATGTCCGGACCATCGTGGCACCCCGAGGTCGCCCGGGGCATCGGGTGCGACCCCGGCGCGGTCCCGGGGTCCGTCCCGGGGACCCGGGGGTCGGACCAGGGTCGTCCCCGATGGTGGCGACCTCGCTGCCCGACCACGATGGTGGCCATGGACGACCACACGCCTCCCCCACCCGAGCACCCCCAGGACCGGCCCGAGCAGCCGACCGCGGGCAGCACCCGGACCGACCCGGGTCCCCGACTCGGGACCGACCAGGTCCGCGACCTCGGCAGGCTCTCCCGGTCCACCTCGGAGCGCTACCTCGCCGGCGTCGCCGGCGGGCTCGGCCGCCACTTCGGCGTCGACCCCACCGTGGTGCGCGTGCTGCTCGCGGTGCTCGCCCTGTTCGGCGGCGCCGGGCTGCTCGTGTACGCCGCGGTGTGGGCCTTCGTGCCCGAGGACGGCCGCGACCGGGCCCCGCTCGAGGTCGGCCCCGAGGGCCGCCGGGCCGTCGTGCTGGTCACCGGGATCCTCGCCGCCCTGATCGTGGTCGGCACCCCGTTCGCCGGCGACGGCTGGGGCGCGGGCTGGGGGGTGGGGCTGGGCATCCCGGTCCCGCTGCTGCTCCTCGTGCTCGTCGCCGCAGCCCTGGTCAGCAGCTCGCGGCAGCGCCGGGAGCGCCGGGACGAGCCGCCGCCCTCCCCGTGGGGCGAGGCCGCGACTCCCGCCACCCGCTCGGGCGAGCCGCCCGCCGACCCCTGGGGCGGACCTGCCGGGGTGCCTCCGACCCGCGCCCACCCCGCCGCCGGCCTCCCGCCGGTCCCCCCGCCCCGTCCTCGCCGCACCGGCCTGCTGCTGTTCTGGCCCACCGTCGCGTTGGTGGCGATCGCGCTCGGCGTGCTCGGCATCGTCGACGTGGAGGGTGACGTGCTGGTCTCGGCGTACGCCGCCGTGGCGCTGGGGGTGATCGCGCTGGTGCTGCTCGTCGGGGCGTTCGTGGGCCGGCCCGGCGGGCTGGTGGCCCTGGGCCTCGTCGCCGCCCTGGCCCTGGGCGTCACCAGCATCGTGGACGCCGCCGCCGACTCCTCGGTCCGGGCCGACGCGACCACCGTCGTGCCGACGACCGGCGCCGCGCTGCAGTCTTCCTACCGCGACGGCAACGGCGAGTTCACCCTCGACCTCAGCGACGTCGACGACGTCGCGGCGCTCGACGGCCGCAGCGTCTCGGTCCGGATCGGCGCCGGCGAGGCCCGCGTGGTCGTCCCGGACGGGGTGATGGTGCGTGTCGAGGCCGAGGTGGCGTACGCCGGCGCCATCGACCTCGCGGACCGCCACGTCGAGGGCCTCAACCCCGTGCTGGAGGGGCAGGTCGGCGACCCCGCCGCCGGCGCCCCGGTGCTCGACCTCGAGGTCGACGCCCGGGTCGGCCAGATCACCGTCGAGCGCGGCTAGCGCCCGACCAGAGACCAGAGGAGATCCCCGTGGACGACATCCGCACCACCCCGCCGAACGACCGGACCGTCAAGGTCCCCCACCTCGTGATGGGCCTGCTGTTCGCCGGCGCCGTCGCGGTCTGGGCCCTCGTGGCCACCGACGCCGTCGGAGCCGACCAGGTCGCCTTCCTGGCGCCCGGCGTGCTCGTCGCGGCCGGCGTGCTCGGGCTGCTCGCCAGCGTGCTGAGCGGCCGGCACCGCCACCAGCGCCGCAGCAGTACGCCGACCCGGCTCGACGAGCCGTACGACGACCTGGAGCACACCGCTCCGCTCACCCCCACCCCGCAGCACCCGGACGAGGAGTCCCGATGACCGAGCAGACCCACGACACCAGCACCCCCGCCCCGCCCCACGCCCAGCAGCCCCACGCCCAGCAGCCCCACGCCCAGCAGCCCCACCCGCAGCCGTTCCGGCAGCAGCCGCCGCCGTACCGCCGGCTGGTCCGCACCGACGGCCCGCTGGCCGGGGTGTGCGGCGGCGTGGGCGCCTACCTCGGGGTCGACCCCACCGTGGTGCGGGTGCTCGCGGCGCTGGCGATGGTGCTGACGCTGCCGCTCGGCCCGATCGTCTACCTGGTGCTCTGGGCCGTCGTCCCGCGCGCCTGACCCGGCTCCGGGCTCCCGGCCCCGGGCCGGGAGCCCGACAGCGACCGGGTGATGACGTCGTTGGCCGCCCGCTGGAAGCCTGCGACGACCGCCTCGAGGGTCAGCTGGCGCAGCCGCGACATGGTCTGCTCGAAGGCCGCGGTGTCGGCCTCGGAGTGCTCCCGGCCGCGGAACGGCTTGAGCACCCGGTGGCGCAGCACGTCGGTCAGCTCGTCGGCCAGCGCCACCATGTGGCGGTTGATCGCCTCCGAGGCCACCTCGAGGGAGTCGGTCGGCAGGTCGAGGGAGTCCAGCCGCAGCGCCACGTCGAAGGCCGGCAGCAGCTCGTAGCGGTCGCCGTCCCGGCGTACGGCGAAGATCTTCTCGAGCCGGTCGACGTCGTCGTCGCTCAGCGGCCGGCCCGCCTGCGCCTCCAGCTGCCGGCGCGTCACGGGCTCGCGACGGCCACCGCCCCACGAGGTCAGCATCGCCCGCTGCAGCGCGAGGTCCTCGACGCCGGCGTCGTCGGGCAGCCGGCGGAGGTACTGCTCGACCGCGGCCAGCGTGAACCCGTGGTCCTGCAGGGCCCGGACCAGGTCGAGCCGGGCGCGGTGCAGCGAGGTGTAGTAGGCCATCCGGCCGCGCCGGATCGGTGGCGGGATCAGGCCGAGGCCGGCGTAGTACCGCGTCGTGCGCACGGTGGTGCCGGTCGCGGCCGCCAGCTCGTCGACGGTGTAGAGGTCGTCCTCTTCCCCCACAGCGCCCACCGGTGCCTCCTCCACGTCCGGCGGCACCGGGCGGCACCGTCGCGGCCCACTGTGCCAGTCGTGCTGGCAACGTGCCGGGGCGATCCCGTGCGCCGCGCCGGACCTTGATCGCTGACAGCAATGCTGTGACAGTGGTGGTGTCACCCTCATCCGCCGACACCGGCGCCCCGATCCGCTGCGAGGACCCCCCATGGCCGAGCCCACCCCGTCGCTCTACCTCGACGAGCACGAGGACTTCCGCAGCACGGCGCGCACCTTCTACGAGCGCGAGGTCGTCCCCCACCACGACCAGTGGGAGCGCGACGGCATCGTGCCGCGCGAGCTGTGGCGCACGGCGGGCGAGGCGGGGCTGCTGTGCTTCGACGTCCCCGAGGAGTACGACGGCCCGGGGGTCACCGACTTCCGCTACAACGTGATCCTCTCCGAGGAGCAGGCCCGCGCCGGAGTCAGCGGACCCGGGTTCTCGGTCCACACCGACATCATCGTCCCCTACCTGACCAGCCTCGGGACCGACGAGCAGAAGCGCCGCTGGCTCCCCGGCTGCGTCTCGGGCGAGATCGTCACCGCGATCGCGATGACCGAGCCGGGCGCGGGCAGCGACCTCCAGGGGGTGCGCACCTCGGCCGTCGACCAGGGCGACCACTACGTCCTCAACGGCTCGAAGACCTTCATCTCCAACGGCATCAACGCCGACCTCGTCATCGTGGTGGCCCGCACCGACCCCGCGGCCGGCCACCAGGGCATCAGCCTGCTCGTCGTGGAGCGCGGCATGGCGGGCTTCGAGCGCGGGCGCAACCTCGACAAGATCGGGCTGCACGCCCAGGACACCGCCGAGCTGTCGTTCACCGACGTCGCGGTGCCCAAGGAGAACCTCCTCGGCGAGGAGGGCCAGGGCTTCGTCTACCTGATGATGAACCTGCCCCAGGAGCGCCTGATCATCGCGGCGCAGGCGGTCGCCGCCTGCGAGGCGATCGTCGAGATGTGCCTGGAGTACGCCAGGACCCGCGAGGCCTTCGGCAGGCCGATCGGCACGTTCCAGCACAACCGGTTCCTGGTCGCCGAGATGGCCACCGAGACCAGCGTGGCCCGCGCGTTCCTCGACCAGTGCCTGCGCAAGCACCTCGCGGGCGAGCTGACCGCGGTGGACGCCGCGATGGCGAAGTACTGGTGCACCGAGCTCCAGAACAAGCTGGTGAACCAGGGCGTGCAGCTGCACGGCGGCTACGGCTACATGATGGAGTTCCCGATCGCCAAGGCCTACCTCGACAGCCGGATCTCCACCATCTACGGCGGCACCACCGAGATCCAGAAGGAGATCATCGGGCGCAGCCTGGGCCTCTGACGCACGCCTCGCCACGCGGCGTCATCACTGGTTAAACTGTTTTGGTGGTGACGCCGACCCGATCTGCCGACTGGGACCCGTCCGCCACCGCGCCGGGACCTCTCGAGCTGGTGCGGCGCCTGGCCAACACCCTGGACCACTACCGGGAGCGCGACCTGCTCGGCCACGCCGACCTCGCGGGGGCGACCCTGGCGGACCTGGGCCTGGTGGGGCCCGGCGAGCGCGTCGACGCGGACGACCTGGCGCGGGTGCTGGCCTTCCGGGCGGCGGTGCGCTCGGTGCTCGTCGAGGACGAGGCGCTCGGGACTCCCTGGCCCGGACCGGGCGCTGCAGGTCGTCTTCGGCGGCGTGGGGCAGGTCGACCTGGAGCCCACCGCCACCGGGCTGGCCGGGCGTCTCGCCGACCTGGCCGTGGAGCTCGTCGTCGCCCGACGTACCGGGCGGCTGACGCGGCTCAAGGCGTGCGCCAACCCGGGGTGCCGCTGGCTGTTCTGGGACGCGTCGCGGCCCGGGACGGGACGGTGGTGCTCGATGCAGGTGTGCGGCGACCAGCACAAGGCGCGCAGCTACCGCGCCCGTCAGCGCCGGCAGGCCTGATGCCGGCCACCGCGCGCCGGAGCCTGGCCGGCGTGGCACTCGTCCTGGTGTCCTGCACGGCCGTGCAGGGGTCGGCCGCGCTGGCGGTGCCGCTCTTCGACACCCTCCACCCGGCGGTCGCCGCCGCCTGGCGGCAGGTGTTCGGGGCGCTCGTGCTGGTCGTCCTGCTCCGGCCGCGGGTGCACGGGCGCGACCGCGCGGAGTGGTGTGCCATCGCCGTCCTCGGGGGTGCCATCGCGAGCATGAACGTGCTGTTCTACCTGGCCGCGGACCGGCTCCCGCTCGGGATCGCCGCGACGCTGCTCTACCTCGGTCCGTTCGCGGTGGCCGCGGTGCACACCGGCCGCGGGTGGCGGCTGCTGCTGCCCGTCTCGGCCCTGGTCGGCGTGGTCCTGGTCAGCCGGCCCGGCCCCGGGGCCGACCTCACCGGCACCTGCCTCGGGCTCCTGGCTGCGGGCTCGCTGGCGGCGTACACCCTGACCTCGCAACGGCTCGGTCGCGACGGCGGGCTCGACCGGCTCGCCCTGGCGGCCGTCGCGTCGGCCCTGGTACTGAGCCCGCTCTCGCTCGGCAGCGCCGGCGCGCCCGGGCCCGGGCAGTGGCTGACGCTGGCGGTGTCCGGCGCCGTCGGGGTCGGGGTGGCGTTCTCGTGCGACTTCGTGGCGCTCCGGCTGGTCGGCACCCGGGTGGTGGCCACCCTGTTCGCGCTCGACCCGGTCGTCGGCGCCCTGGTCGGCGCCGTCGCGCTGGCCCAGCAGCTGGACGTCCGGACGATCGTCGGGATCGTGGTCATCGTGGTCGCCGGCGCGGTGACGACGGCGCTGCGTGACGGCGGCGCGCGGGCGGCGTACCGACCTGGTCGTACGCCGCTCGGTGACCTGCGGTCCAGCTGATCGAGCTGTTCGGCACGCGATCCTCGACCTGTTCCTGGGCTAGGGTGCGAGGACGCGCTGCTGTGACGGCAGCGGGAGCCGGTGTTGTAGACCTCGACCCGGCACCTGGAAGCCTCGCGGCTCTCGCGGCACCCTGTCTCCCCCGGGAGAGCAAGGTCGAGTGGCCATGACCACCACTGCTCCACCGCCCTCGGGTGCCGACGGCAGCGCGCTCGTGCGCGCCACCGAGGGATCCGACACCCGCGCCGCCCGCCGTGCCGCTGCCCGCAGCACCGCCAGCCAGGCCCGCAACGAGCACACCCGTGAGCTCTTCACGCTGGCCCTCGCCAGCGACTCCGTGGTCGAGCGGCAGCGGCTGCTCGACCGGGTGATCGTGCTCCACCTCGACCTGGCGCACGCCGAGGCCAAGCGCTACCGCTCCCGCGGCGTACCCCTCGACGACCTGCGCCAGGTCGCGGCGCTGGCGCTGACCAAGGCCACCAACGGCTACGACGTGACGACCGGCCACGACTTCCTGTCCTACGCCGTGCCGACGATCCGCGGCGAGCTGCGCAAGCACTTCCGCGACCACGGCTGGATGATCCGGCCGCCGCGCCGGATCCAGGAGCTCCAGGCCCGCATCAACGTCGCCGACGCCGAGCTGGCCAACGAGCTCGGCCGCTCCCCGCTGCCCCAGGAGATCGCGGCCCGCCTCGAGGAGCCGCCCGCCTCGGTGATCGAGGCGCTGGCCAGCGACGGCTGCTTCGTCCCCGCCTCGCTGGACCACCCCGCCGGCGGCGACGGCCTCACCACGCTCGGGGACCTGCTCCCCCTCGACGACCTCGACCACCAGGCCTCCGAGGCCCGGCTCGTGCTGAGCCCGGTGCTGCGCACGCTGTCCGACCGCGACCGCCACATCCTGACGATGCGGTTCTACGAGGGCCTCACCCAGCGCGAGATCGCCACCCGCATCGGCGTCACCCAGATGCAGGTCTCCCGGCTGCTGACCCGCATCCTGGGCCAGCTCCGCAGCGACGTCGGCGACCTGCGCGGACGTTGAGCAGGCAAAACTGCCCGCGGGTGCCCGACATGCCCCTTCTGGAGGACGGTTTCACCGGTTAGCCGGTGAAACTGCCCGTGGGTGCCCGACATGCCCCTTTTAGAGGACGGTTTCACCGGTTAGCCGGTGAAACTGCCCGCCCGCCGGCCGCCCCTCACACCGCTACCCCGGCCGTACGCCGCGCGCAGACCTCGAGGGCGGTCTCCGGGTGGTCGCAGAGCAGGCCGTCGACGCCGAGGGCGAGCAGCTGCTCGACCTCGCGGGCGGCGTGGCCGTGGCGCCGCGGCGGGCCGGGGACGCGCAGCTCGGCCGGCAGGTAGCGGTTCTCGTTGCGCAGCGTCCACACCAGCACGTCGAGGCCGCGCGACTGCACCTGCTCCACCGCTGCGCCCGGTCCGGTGCTGCGGCCCTCGGCGTCGCGGGGCAGGGCGAGCTGCTTGTGCAGGCCGACGCCGGTGGCGTACTCCCCCACCCGGTGCAGCCGCCGGCGCCGCAGCGCCTTGGCCTGCCCCTTGTCGAGCAGCTGCACGAGGTCGACGTCGACCTCGCGGCGCACCCCGCGCAGCAGGTCGGCCTCGAAGGCCATCACGGTCAGCGGCGCCAGCGAGGTCGTGAGCCGGTGCTCGCGCAGCAGGTCGACGAGCGGCTCCACCAGCGGCAGGCCGAGCGCCGCGAGGTGGGCGCCGTGCTTGAGCTCGACGTGGACGCCGAGCGCGCGGCCGGCCCGGGCCGACTCCTGCTCGCGCAGCACGAGCAGCTCGGCGAGCGTGAGGACCGGCAGCCGGTCGTCGAAGGCGGCGCTGCGCCGCCGGCGCCGCGGCCAGCGCTCCCGGGCGCGCAGCGTGCGCAGCTGGTCGAGGTCGAGGTCGTGGACGAACCAGCCCTCCTCGACCTGCCCGTCGACGACCTGGCGGCGGCGCAGGTGCGCGAGCTCGGGGTGGTCGGCGACGTCGGTGGTGCGCGACAGCTCGAGGTCGTGGCGGCACACCAGCACCCCGTCGCGGGTGGCGACGACGTCGGGCTCGACCGAGTCGGCGCCCGAGCGCCAGGCCAGGCGGTACGCCGCCGCGGTGTGCTCCGGGCGGTGGCCGCTGGCACCGCGGTGGCCGATGACGAGGGGACCGTTCACGACCTCCAGGGTCCTCGGCCCGGGTGACGGGACGGCGACGTCGAGGCGAACGCCGCGACTACGGTGGCCGTCATGCCCCGCCTCGGCACCCTCGACCTGGTCCCCGCCACCTCCCGCCCCGACCTGCTGGCCGATCCCGTACGCCGCGCGCTCGCCACGTGGCCGCAGGCCGAGGAGGTCCTGCTCGCCGAGATCGACCCGGCGCTGGCCGACACCGCCGCGATGTCGGAGGCCTACGCCGTCCCCCTGGAGGCCAGCGCCAACTGCGTGGTGGTGATGGGCCGGCGGGCCGGCGAGGAGCGCACCGCCGCCTGCCTCGTCCGTGCCGACACCCGTGCCGACGTCAACACCACGGTCAAGAAGCTGCTCGACGTGCGCAAGTGCTCCTTCCTCGACCACGACCGCGCGGTGGCCGAGACCGGCATGGAGCACGGCGGCATCACCCCGGTCGGGCTGCCCGAGGACTGGCGGCTGCTGCTCGACGAGCGGGTCGTGGGCATCGAGCAGGCGGTCGTCGGGAGCGGCGTACGCGGGTCCAAGCTGGTGCTGCCGGGCCGCCTCCTGGCCGGGCTGCCCGGCGCCGAGGTGGTCGCCGGCCTCGCGGGCTGACCGGCCCACCCCTGCACGGGGCGGCCCGGATGGGCGATGCTGACCCCATGGTGAGAGGGAGCCACCGGGCAGGCCGGTCGCGCCGCTGGTTGCTGCCCGTCGCGGTGCTGCTGCTGTGGGTGCTCGTCGGTGGGCCGCTGAGCAGCTTCGCCGGGCAGCTGGGGTCGATCCAGGAGAACGACAACGCGGCGTTCCTCCCGCAGAGCGCGGAGTCCACCCGCGCCCTGGAGAAGCTGGTGCGCTTCCAGGACGAGGACACGCTGCCGGCCGTGGTCGTCGCCGAGCGCGACGGCGGCCTGACCGACCAGGACACCGCCCTGCTCCAGCAGTACGCCGCGGAGCTGGCCGACGTGCCGGGCCTGGCCGCCTCCGGGGTGAGCGGGCCGATCCCCTCGGCCGACGGCGACGCCGCCCAGCTGGTGGTGAACCTCGACGCCCGCGACGGCGACGCCCTGCTCGAGACGGTGGGCGAGGTGCGCGAGGTCGTCGCGGACCCCCCGGCGGGCCTGACCGTCCTGGTCGGCGGGCAGGGCGGCATCCTCGGCGACTTCATCGAGGCCTTCGGCGCCATCGACGGCCTGCTGCTGGGGGTGGCGCTGCTCGTCGTGCTGGTGATCCTGCTGGTCGTCTACCGCACCCCGGTGCTGCCGCTGGTGGTGATCTTCTCCTCGGTGCTCGCCCTCGGGGTGGCCTCCGCGGCGGTGTACGGCCTCGCCCGCGCCGACGTCCTCGACGTCAACGGCCAGAGCCAGGGCATCCTGTTCATCCTCGCGATCGGGGCGGCCACCGACTACTCGCTGCTGGTGGTCTCGCGGTTCCGCGAGGAGCTGCGCGACCACGAGTCCCGGTTCACCGCGATGGGCCGGGCGCTGCGGGCGAGCTGGGAGCCGGTGGTGGCCTCCGGCCTCACCGTCGTGCTCGGCCTGCTGTGCCTGCTGCTCTCCGACCTCTCCAGCCTGGCCGGCCTGGGCCCGGTCGGTGCGCTGGGCATCGTCGGCGCCGTGCTGGCCTCGCTGACGCTGCTGCCGGCGATGCTGGTGCTGCTCGGCCGGGTCGCCTTCTGGCCGTTCATGCCGACCTACGGCTCGGAGCACCGCGACGAGCGCGGCGCGTGGGGACGCGTGGCCCGGCTGGTGGGCCGGCGCGCACCGGCCGTCGCCGTGGTCACCGCCCTGGTGCTCGGGGTGCTGGCCGCCTTCATCACCACCCTCGACGAGGACCCGGTGCCGCAGACCGAGCTGTTCCTGACCGAGGTCGAGTCGGTGCGGGCGCAGGAGGTGATCGACGACCACTTCGAGTCCGACGCCTCCAGCCCGGTCCAGGTCGTGGTCCCCGCTGCCCGCGTGGGCGAGACCGTCGCGCTGCTCCAGGACCACCCCGGGATCGCCCGCCCCACCGACCGGACCCCGACGGTGTTCGCGCTGCCGGCCTCGCCCGAGGACCCGACCACGCCCAAGGTGGTCGACGGCGAGGCCGTGGTGCTGGCCACCCTCGACGCGCCCGGCGACTCCGCGGCGGCCACGGCCACCCTGGAGCGGCTGCGCACCGACCTGCACGCGCTGGACGACGGCGTGCTGGTGGGTGGGTCGACCGCGATCCTGGTCGACACCCGGGAGACCACCCAGCGCGACCGCGCCGTGGTGATCCCCGCGATCCTGCTCGTGATCCTGCTGGTGCTGGCGCTGCTGCTGCGCTCCCTGGTCGCGCCGCTGCTGCTGATCCTGGCCAACGTGCTCTCCTTCGGCGCCACCATGGGGGTCAGCGCACTGGTCTTCGAGCACGTCTTCGACTACCCGGCGAGCGACCCGTCCACCTCGCTGATCGCGTTCGTGTTCCTGGTCGCGCTCGGCATCGACTACTCGATCTTCCTGATGACGCGGGTGCGTGAGGAGTCGCTGCGGCGCGGCACCCGGCCGGGCATCCTCAAGGGCCTCTCGGTCACCGGCGGGGTGATCACCTCGGCCGGCGTGGTCCTGGCCGCCACCTTCACCGCGCTGGGCGTGATCCCGATCCTGTTCCTGGCCCAGATCGCGTTCATCGTCGCCTTCGGCGTGCTGCTCGACGCGCTCGTGGTCCGCTCGCTGCTGGTCCCGGCGCTGTGCCACTGGATCGGCCCCCGCATCTGGTGGCCCAGCGGGCTGGCCCGCCGACCCTGACCCCTCTAGGTTCGGCCTGGTGAAGATCTCCACGCAGCTGACCTACTCCGGCAACCCCCGCGAGACCGCCGACCAGGTCGCCGGCCTGGAGCAGGCGGGTCTCGACACCATCTGGGTGGCCGAGGCCTACGGCTTCGACGCCGCCACCCTGATGGGCTACCTCGCCGCCCGCACCGAGACCGTGGAGATCGGGTCGGCCATCCTCAACGTCTACTCCCGCACCCCCGCCCTGCTCGCCCAGACCGCGGCCGGGCTCGACAACGTCTCGGGCGGTCGCGCGATCCTCGGGCTCGGGGCGTCGGGCCCGCAGGTGATCGAGGGCTGGCACGGCCTGCCCTACACCGCGCCGGTCGCCCGCACCCGCGAGGTCGTCGAGATCGTCCGCGCGGCGCTGCGCCGCGAGGTGCTGGTGCACGACGGCCGCCAGGTCACGCTGCCGCTGCCGCCCGACCAGGGCACCGGCCTCGGCAAGCCGCTGAAGATGCTCACCCATCCCGAGCGGTCGTCGGTGCCGATCTACATCGCGGCGCTCGGCCCGAAGTCGGTCGAGGGCACCGCGGAGTACGCCGACGGCTGGCTGCCGTTCCTCTACAGCCCCGAGGGCGCCCACGCGGTCTGGGGCGACGCGCTCGCCGCCGGCTCCGCGAGGCGGCCCGCCGAGCTCGGCCCGCTGGAGGTCGTCGGCGGCGGCATGGTCGCGGTCGGCGACGACGTCACGCACCTGCTCGACCTGGCCCGCCCCCACGTGGCGCTCTACGTCGGCGGGATGGGCGCGCGGGAGAAGAACTTCTACAACCAGCTCGTCGCGCAGTACGGCTTCGAGGCCGAGGCCGCCCGGATCCAGGACCTCTACCTGGCGGGGCACAAGAAGGAGGCCGAGGCAGCCGTGCCCGTCGCGCTGCTCGAGCAGACCAACCTGGTCGGGCCCGAGGGCCACGTGCGCGAGCGGCTGGCGGCGTACGCCGAGGCGGGGGTCACCAACCTGCAGGTCATCCCGGTCGACGACGACCCCGTCGGCCTGGTCCGACGGCTCAAGGAGTGGGTCTCCTGAGCACCGCCGCAGCACCCCGCGGCTTCGACCTCCAGGCCCACCGCGGCGGCGCCGGGCTGTGGCCCGAGAACTCGCTGCTCGCCTTCGACCGCGCGCTGGCACTCGGGGTGACGACGCTCGAGTGCGACGTGCACGTGAGCCGCGACGGGGTGCCGGTGCTCTCCCACGACCGCACGTACGCCGGCCACCTGATCGCCCGCCGCACCTGGTCCGAGCTCGCGGCGCTGCCCTCCTGCGGCCCCGAGCCGCTGGCCACGCTCGCCCAGCTCGTCGAGCTGGTGCACGAGCGCGGCGCGACCGTCGGCCTCAACGTGGAGACCAAGTTCGACGTCGTGCACCCCGAGGAGACCGCCCCGCGGGAACGCTTCGTCGAGGCCGTGGTCGGGCTGCTCGCCGACGCCGGTGTGGTTGCCCGCACCTCGGTGCAGAGCTTCGACTGGGCGGTGCTCCGGCTCGTGAGCGCCGCCGAGCCGGGCCTGCGGCTGAACGCGCTCAGCAACACCGACCGTCTCGAGGTCGACCAGCCCGGCGCCTCGCCGTGGCTGGCCGGGCTCGACATCGACGACCACCACGACAGCGTGGCGCTGGCCGCCGCCAGCCTCGGCTTCGACGCCCTCTCGCCGAGCCGCAGCAGCCTCACCCCGGCGCTGGTCGCGCAGGCGCACGCCGCCGGGCTGCGGGTGCTGCCCTACACCGTGGACGACCCCGCGACGATGCGGCTCCTGGTCGACCTCGGCGTCGACGGCCTGATCACCAACCGCCCCGACGTGCTGCGCGAGGTGATGACGCAGGCGGGCCTGGAGCTGCCCGCGCGGTGGCCGGGCTAGCCTGAGACCCGATGAGTGCCGACGTGACCCCCGACCCCGGCCCCACCCCGCAGCAGGTCCGACGGGCGCTGGCCCGGGCCGAGCGCGGCGCGGCGCTCGACGTCGCCGAGGCGACCGTCCTGCTCGCCGCGCGGGGCTCCGACCTGGAGCGGCTCAGCGCGGTCGCCGCCCGGGTGCGCGACGCCGGCCTCGTGGCCGCCGGCCGACCGGGCGTCGTGACGTACTCCCCCAAGGTGTTCGTGCCCGTCACCCGGCTGTGCCGCGACCGCTGCCACTACTGCACGTTCGTCACCACGCCCGGCCACCTCGAGCGGGCCGGCGAGGCGCCGTACCTCTCCCCCGACGAGATCCTCGACCTCGCCCGCGAGGGCGCCGCGCTCGGTTGCGCCGAGGCGCTGTTCACCCTGGGCGACCGGCCCGAGGACCGCTGGCCCGAGGCGCGGGCGTGGCTCGACGAGCAGGGCTACGACTCGACGCTGGCCTACGTCCGCGCGATGGCGATCCGCGTGCTGGAGGAGACCGGGCTGCTGCCCCACCTCAACCCCGGCGTGATGTCGTGGGAGGAGATCAACCGGCTCAAGCCCGTCTCCCCGTCGATGGGGATGATGCTCGAGACCACCTCGCGTCGTCTGTTCGAGACCAGGGGGCTGGCCCACTTCGGCTCCCCCGACAAGGACCCCGACGTGCGGCTGCGCGTCCTCGAGGACGCCGGCCGGCTCTCGGTGCCGTTCACCACCGGCATCCTGGTCGGCATCGGCGAGACGCTGGCCGAGCGCGCCGAGTCGATCTTCGCCGTGCGCCGTGTCGCCCGCAGCTCGGGCCACGTGCAGGAGGTGATCGTGCAGAACTTCCGCGCCAAGCCCGACACCGCGATGCGCCACCGCGACGACCTCGGGCTCGAGGAGTACCTCGCCACCCTCGCCACCGCGCGCGTCGTCCTCGGCCCCCGGGTCCGCCTCCAGGCCCCGCCCAACCTGGTCGACCTCGAGGAGTGCCGCGCGCTGCTCGGCGCCGGCGTCGACGACTGGGGCGGCGTCTCGCCGCTCACCCCCGACCACGTCAACCCCGAGCGCCCCTGGCCCTCGCTCGACCGGCTCCGCGAGGTCACCGCCGAGGCGGGGCTCACGCTGCGCGCCCGGCTGACGGTGCACCCGGAGTACGTCGTGGCCGGCGAGCCGTGGATCGACCCCCGCGTCTCGGCCCACGTGGCGGCGCTGGCCGACGACGACGGCCTGCTGCGCAGCGGCGTACGACCGGTGGGGCTGCCGTGGCAGGAGCCCGACGGCGGCGCGAGCGTGGGTCGCACCGACCTGCACGCCTCCGTGGACACCACCGGCCGCACCGAGGACCGCCGCTCGGACTTCGACGAGGTGTACGGCGACTGGGACGAGCTCCGCGCCCACGTCTCCGCCGGGGTAGTCCGAGACGATCGGCACCGTTCCGGGGCCGTCGAGGGTGCCAAACGTCTCGGACTACCGGGCGGGACGCCGGGCGCCGACGCCCTCCGAGCCGCCGAGAGGGACCCCGGCAACCTCTCCGACGAGCACGCGCTGACCCTGATGACCGCCGAGGGCGACCTGCTCGACCAGGTCTGCCGGCTCGCCGACGACCTGCGCCGCGAGACCGTCGGCGACGACGTGACGTACGTCGTGAACCGCAACATCAACTTCACCAACGTCTGCTACGTCGGCTGCCGGTTCTGCGCGTTCGCCCAGCGCCGCACCGACGCCGACGCCTACTCGCTCTCCCTCGACCAGGTCGCCGACCGCGCCGCCGAGGCGTGGGACCTGGGCGCGACCGAGGTCTGCATGCAGGGCGGCATCGACCCCGAGCTGCCCGGCACGGCGTACTTCGACCTCGCGGCCGCGGTGAAGAAGCGGGTGCCGCAGATGCACGTGCACGCCTTCTCGCCGATGGAGATCGTCAACGGCTCCAGCCGCACCGGCCTGTCCTTCGAGGACTTCCTGATCAAGGCCCGCGAGTCGGGGCTCGACACGATCCCCGGCACCGCCGCGGAGATCCTCGACGACGACGTCCGCTGGGTGCTGACCAAGGGCAAGCTGCCCACGCGCACCTGGGTCGAGGTGATCAGCACCGCGCACCGCGTGGGCATCCCCACGACCAGCACGATGATGTACGGACACGTCGACAACCCGCGCCACTGGGTCAACCACCTGCGCGTCCTCTCCCGCCTCCAGGACGAGTCGCTGGCACTCGGCACCACCGGGTTCACCGAGTTCGTGCCGCTGCCGTTCGTGCACACCAGCGCGCCGATCTACCTCGCCGGCGTCGCCCGCCCCGGCCCGACGCTGCGCGACAACCTGGCGGTCCACGCGATGGCGCGGATCCTGCTGCACGGTCGCATCGACAACATCCAGACCAGCTGGGTCAAGCTCGGGGTCGAGGGCACCCGCGCGATGCTCCGCGCCGGGGCCAACGACCTCGGCGGCACCCTGATGGAGGAGACCATCTCCCGGATGGCCGGCTCCGAGCACGGCTCGGCCAAGACGGTCGCCGAGCTCGAGGAGATCGGCAGCGGCATCGGCCGGCCGGTGCGTCAGCGGGGCACGACGTACTCCTGAGGCGGGTCGGATCATCCGACCCTTGACTTAGTTCAGGAGTCGTATAAATTAGCGGCATGCCTCTGGTCCTCGGTGTCGACTCCTCCACCCAGTCCACCAAGGCCCTGCTGGTCGACGCCGACAGCGGTGCCGTGGTCGAGCAGCGCACCGCCCCGCACCCCGAGGGCACGTCCGTCGACCCGCGGCGCTGGCTCGAGGCGTTCGAGCAGGCCGCCGGGCCGCTCCTGGGTCGCGCCGACGCGGTCGCGGTGGGCGGTCAGCAGCACGGCTCGGTCGTGCTCGACGAGGCCGGCGAGCCCGTCCACGACGCGCTGCTGTGGAACGACATGCGCAGCTCGGGTGCCGCCGCCGAGCTCGTGGAGGAGCTGGGCGGGCCGCAGGCCAGCGCCGACCTGGTCGGCTCGGTGCTCAACGCCTCGATCACGCTGAGCAAGCTGCGCTGGATGCGCGACCACGCCGGCGACGCGCTGGCCCGGGCCCACCGCGTGCTGCTGCCCCACGACTACCTGACCTGGCACCTCGCGGGCCGGCCCGAGGAGGCCACCACCGACCGCGGCGACGCGTCGGGCACCGGCTACTTCTCCCCCGCCCGGGACGCCTGGCTGCCCGACCTGCTCGAGCGCGCCGCCGGCCGCGGCCTGGTGCTGCCGCGGGTCGCCGAGCCCGCCGAGGTCGTGGGCCACCACGGCGACGCGGTCGTGGCCCCCGGCACCGGCGACAACATGGCCGCCGCGCTGGGCCTGGGGCTGCGCCCCGGCGACGCCGCCGTCTCGATCGGCACCTCCGGCGTGGTCTCGATGGTCGCCGCCGGCCCGTCCGCCGACGGGACCGGCATGGTCGCCGGGTTCGCCGACGCGACCGGCCGGTTCCTGCCGCTGGCCTGCACGGTCAACGCCGCTCGCATCCTCGACGTCGGCGCCCGGCTGCTCGGCGTCGACCACGCCGGTCTGGCCGAGCTCGCGCTGGGCTCGGTCCCCGGTGCCCACGGCCTCACGCTGCTGCCCTACCTCGACGGCGAGCGCACCCCGGCCCGCCCCGACGCCGTCGGCACCCTGCACGGCCTGACCAGCGCGACCACCCGCGAGGACCTCGCCCGCGCCCACGTCGAGGGGCTGCTGCTCAGCCTGGCCGACGCCCTGGCCGCGATGGACGCGATGTCGGACGCCTCGCCCGCGCGCGCCCTGCTCATCGGCGGCGCCGCCCGCAACCCGGCCGTCCGCGCGCTGGCGCCGGCCGTGCTCGGCCTGCCCGTCGCGCTGCCCGAGCCCGGGGAGTACGTCGCCCTGGGTGCCGCCCGCCAGGCCGCCTGGACGCTGCTCGGCACCGAGACCCCGCCCGACTGGCCGGTCCCGGCCACCGAGCTCGCCGACCCAGCGGAGGGACCCGACGCGACGGCCCTGCACGCGGCGTACGCCGAGCTGCGCGACCGCACCGCCGCCTGGTCCACCCGCTCCTGACCCACCCGCACCTCACCCACCGCCCGACCGCCCGTCAGAGAGGTTCCACCCATGACCGACTTCACCCCCCGCCCCGAGGACAAGTTCTCCTTCGGGCTCTGGACCGTGCAGTACCCCGGGCGTGACCCGTTCGGCGAGCCCACCCGGCCCGCCATGGACCCCGTCCGCGCGGTCGAGAAGCTGGCCGAGATCGGCGCGTACGGCGTGAACTTCCACGACGACGACGTGGTGCCCTTCGGCTCCTCGGAGGCCGAGCGCGAGAAGATCCTCGACGCGTTCAAGAAGTCGCTGGCCGACACCGGCCTGGTGCTCACCACCGCGACCACCAACCTGTTCGGCCACCCGGTCTTCAAGGACGGCGCGTTCACCTCCAACCTGCGCGACGTGCGCCGGTTCGCGCTGAAGAAGACGATGCGCAACATCGACCTGGCCGCCGAGCTCGGCGCCAAGGTGTACGTCGCCTGGGGCGGCCGCGAGGGCGCCGAGTCGCAGGCCTCCAAGGACGTCATGGTCGCGCTCGACCGCTACAAGGAGGCCTTCGACGTGCTCGGCGACTACGTCACCGAGAAGGGCTACGACCTCAAGTTCGCGATCGAGCCCAAGCCCAACGAGCCCCGCGGCGACATCCTGCTGCCGACCGTGGGCCACGCGCTGGCCTTCATCGAGCGCCTCGAGCGTCCCGAGCTGGTCGGGGTCAACCCCGAGATCGGGCACGAGGAGATGGCGGGCATGAACGCCGCCGCCGGCTACGCCCAGGCGATGTGGCAGGGCAAGCTGTTCCACATCGACCTCAACGGCCAGAACGGCCCGAAGTACGACCAGGACCTCCGCTTCGGTGCCGGCAACGTCCGCGGCGCCTTCTGGATCGTCGACACCCTGCTGGCCGGCGGGTACGACGGCCCGGTCCACTTCGACTTCAAGACCCCCCGCACCGAGGACGACGAGGGCGTCTGGGTCTCGGCCGCGGGCTGCATGCGCAACTACCTCATCCTGCGCGAGAAGGCGACCGCGTTCCGCGCCGACCCCGAGGTGCAGGCCGCGCTCGAGGCCTCCCACCTGCCCGAGCTCGCGGTGCCCACGCTGGCCGAGGGCGAGACCTGGCAGAGCATCGTCGACGCCCCCGCGCCCGACGTCGAGGCGATCGGCGCCCGCGGCATGGCGTTCGAGCGGCTCGACCAGCTGGCGCTGGAGCACCTCTACGGCCTGCGCTGAGCCGGTGCTCCACACCGGAGCGGTCGGGCCCGGCGCCACCGACGAGGTACGCCGGCGCAACACCGCCGTGCTGCTGCGGCTGCTCCGTGACGGCTCCGCCCGGAGCCGGGCCGACCTGGCCCGGCTCTCGGGGCTGGCCAAGGCCACGGTGGGTGCGATCGTCGGTGACCTCGAGGAGCTCGGCGTGATCCTGGAGTCGCCGCAGCCGAGGCCCGAGCCCGGGCGGGGCCGGCCCGGCACCCTGCTGCGGCTCGACGGCAGCCGGCACGCCGGGGTCGGGATCGAGGTCAACGTCGACTACCTCGCGGTGACCGTGCTCGACCTGACCGGTGCCGAGCTGTGGTTCGAGCGCACCACCTGGGCCGACCTGCCCCCGGCGACCGACCAGGTGCTGCGGCTCGCGCGCCACCAGCTGGCGCGGCTGCACGCCAGCGGTGCGGCCGCGCTCGGCCTCACCGTCGCGGTCCCCGGCCTGATCGACCGCTCGCTCGGCCAGGTGGTCGACGCCCCCAACCTGGGCTGGAGCGAGGAGCCCCTCGCCGACCGGCTCACCGCCGGCCTGGTCGACCTCTCCCCCGGGCTCACGGTCGCCGTCGACAACGACGCCAACTGCGCGGCCCGCGCCGAGCACCTCCAGGGCGTCGCCACCGGCGAGACCGACCTGGTCTACCTCACCGGCACCGTCGGCCTCGGCGCCGGCGTGATCAGCGGGGGCGAGGTGCTGCGCGGCGCCCGCGGCCTGGCCGGCGAGGTCGGCCACCTGCGGGTCGGCACGGACCAGCGCTGCGCCTGCGGGCGCACCGGCTGCTGGGAGGCGCTGGCCGGCCAGCGCGGGCTGGTGGCCGCCACCGGCCTCGAGGTCGCCCCCGACGAGGACCCCGTGGCGTACGCCGCCCGGGTGGCCGCCCTGCCCGACGCCGAGGTGCGCCTGCGCCCGGTCGTCGAGGCGATGGTCCGCGGCGTGACCGGCCTCGCACTCGGCCTGGACCCGGCCGTGGTCGTCCTGGGCGGCGCGTTCGTCCCGCTGGCCGACGTCCTCGTCCCCGCCCTCGAGGCGGCTCTCGACTCCGGCTTCACCGGCCCCGGCACCCGCGTCACCCCCAGCAGCCTCGGTCTCCACGCCGCCTCGGTCGGAGCAGCACTCGACGCCCTCGACGCGACGTACGCCGGGCGGCGCTCGCTGCCCCGCGCTGTCTGAGGGGCCTGCTGATTACCCGGACGTCCGGGTAATCAGTCGCTTGACGTCTGTTGCAACAGACGCCAGGTGACTGAAAAGGACGTCGGGCTCGTACGCCGCCCGCCGCCCCGACCCGCTGCGTACGCCGCCCGCCGCCCGTTCGCCCCCGCCGCCCCGCAGCCGCCCGCCCGCCCACGACCCGGCCCACGACCCGCCCCGACAGGCGCGCTGGTCGTCGCTCTGGCGCTCAGACCCCGAGCACCGCGGTCAGCGCGCCCTCGGCGCGGGCGAGCGAGCCGACGGGGTCGGCGAGCAGGTCGGTGAAGGCGAGCTCGGCCGCACCCACGATGACCGAGTCACCGCCCAGCCACGGCAGCACGATGCTGGCCTCGCGGGCGGGGGCGTCGAGCGCCCACGACTCGAAGGCGTCGAGCACGTCGTCGCGCACCAGCGGGTAGACCCAGCGCAGCACGCCGCCGAGGATCACCACCTCGGGGTTGAACACGTTGACCAGGCCGCCGAGGCCGACGCCGAGCGAGTGGCCCAGGCGGCGCAGCGCGGGCGGGACGGGCCGGCCGGGGCGCAGGAACTGCTCCAGCTCCTCCATCCGGTCGGGCGGGCAGCCGACGGCCTCGGCCACCGCGTGGGAGCCGATCTCGGTCTCCCAGCAGCCGGTGTTGCCGCAGCGGCAGCGCGCGGAGCCGTTGTCGAAGCGCTGGTGGCCGACCTCGCCGGCGTACCCGCTGGCCCCGCGCATCGGCAGCCCCTCGATGATCACGCCGCCACCGACGCCGACGTCGCAGGAGATGTAGACGAGGTGGGACAGGTGGCGCCCGGCGCCGCGGATGTGCTCGGCCACCGCGCCGAGCTCGGCGTCGTTGCCCAGCCGCACCGGCACCTGCAGGCCGATCCGGCTGGCGACCATCGGGGTCAGCGCGACGTCGCTCCAGCCCAGGTTGGGCGCGAACCGGACCAGGCCGGTGGCGTCGTTGACCACGCCGGGAACGGCGACGCCGATGCCGACGAGCCGGGAGCCGGACGTGGCCGAGGCCAGCAGCTCGCGAAGCATCTCGACGACCTGGTCGACCACGACGTCGGGGTCCGGCGAGGCCGGGGTGGGCCGCGAGATCCGGTCCAGCACGCCGCCGCCGAGACCGACCCGGGCCACGTCGAGGGTGTCCACCCCGAGCTCCGCGGCGAGCACGTGCACCGAGTCGGGGTCGGGGTTGACGTCCAGCGAGGGCCGGCCGACGCCGACGCGGGTGGTGCCCGCGTCGGGCGTCGATTGGTGGACGACCGCGAGCTCGTCGAGCTCGCGGACGAGGTCGCCGATGGTCGACCGGTTCAGCCCCATCCGCTCGGTCAGCTGGGCACGGGACACCCCACCGGAGTGGTGCACGTGGCCCAGGAGGGTGGCCAGGTTGTGCCGGCGCACGGCCTCCTGGTTGGTGCCGGTCCCGCGTCGCCGTGACGCGGACACGGTCCTACGTCCCGGTGGCGGAGCGTCGGCGACGCGAGACGGCGTCGACGGAGGCGGCGAGCAGCAGCACGCTGCCGGTGATGATGTAGTTGATGTACGCCGCCTGGTTGAGCAGGCCGAGCCCGTTGTCGATGGTGGCGATCACCAGGCCGCCGATGACGGCGTCGCGGATCCGGCCCTTGCCGCCGAAGAGGCTGGTGCCGCCGATGACGGCCGCGCCGACGGCGTACAGCAGCACGTTGCCGCCACCCGAGCCGGGCGAGACCTTGCCGTCGTACGACGCGGTGATGATGCCGCTGATCGCGGCCATCGTCGAGCAGATCACGAAGGCCGAGATGCGGAGCCGGTCGACGTCGATGCCGGCCCGGCGGGCGGCCTCGGTGTTGCCGCCGACGGCGTACATGTGGCGGCCGTAGCCGGTGCGGCCGAAGACGAAGGTCCAGAAGATCAGCAGTGCGCCGACCACGAACACGGCGTACGGGATGCCCGCGATCACGAAGGTGGGCACCCGGCTGCGGTTGCCCGACAGGATCACGGCGACGATGACGATGACCAGGACGAGGCCGCCGAACTTCACGGCGACCAGCGAGGTCGGGGGCCGCTGCAGGTTCTTCTGGGCCAGGCGGCGCTGCCGGAGGAACAGCAGCCCGCCGTACAGCGCGAGCAGGGCGACCACGAGGATCCAGCCCAGCACGACCGGCATCGACTTGATGGTGATGGCGCGCAGCACCTCGTCGCGCACCGGCACCGAGCCGCCGAGACCGATCAGCTTGAGGATCACGCCCTGGAGCCCCAGGAAGAACGCCAGCGTGACGACGAACGACGGGATGCCGAGCTTGGCGACCAGCAACCCGATCGCGAGTCCGACCAGGGCGCCGACGGCCAGGCCGATCAGCACCGCGACCGGCCAGGGCAGGTCGTTGCGCTCGATCGCGACCGCGGTGAAGCCGGCCGCCATGCCGCCGGTGACACCGGCCGAGAGGTCGATCTCACCGAGGAGCAGGACGGGGATCAGCCCCATGGCGAGCACCGAGATGGCCGAGGCCTGGGTGAACAGGTTGGCGATGTTGAGCGCGCTGGTGAAGGAGTCGGGGCGCAGCGCGGAGAAGACCGCGAAGAGCACCACGAGGCCGAGGACGGCGGGCAGGGCGCCCATGTCGCCGCCGCGCAGCCGGTCGCGGTAGTCGCGGAACGACTCGCCCAGCGAGGCGCTGGCCTTGTCGTTGGCGAAGTCCACGGCGGCGAGGGAGGGGCCGGAGCCGTCCTCGCCGGAGGTGGCGGTGGTCTGGTCGGTGGGTGTGGTCACGGGGGGCTCCTCAGGCCGACTCGGCCGCGGTCGCGGCAGGGATTCCGATGTCGCCGGAGCGGCCGGCGGTGATCAGCTCGACGATCTGGCTGTGGTTGGACTCGGCGGCCGCGATGTCGGCGGCCACGCGCCCGAGGTAGAGCGCGGTGATGCGGTCGGACACCTCGAGGACGTCGACCATGTTGTGGGAGATCAGCACGACGCCGAGGCCGGCGTCGGCGAGGCGGCGCACCAGGTCGAGGACCTGGCGGGTCTGGGCGACGCCGAGGGCGGCGGTCGGCTCGTCGAGCAGCACGACCTTGGAGTTCCACAGCACCGCCTTGGCGATGGCCACGGTCTGGCGCTGGCCGCCGGAGAGCGAGGCGACGCTCTGCCGCACCGACTTCACGGTGCGCACCGAGAGCGAGGCGAGGGTGCTGCGCGCCCGCTCCTCCATGCCGAGCTCGTCGAGCATCACGCCGGTCTTGGCCTCGCGGCCCAGGAACATGTTCTGGACGATGTCGAGGTTGTCGCACAGCGCGAGGTCCTGGTAGACGACCTCGATGCCCAGCGCCGAGGCGTCCTTGGGGCTGGTGATGCTGACCTGCTCGTCGGCGAACCGGAACTCGCCGGAGTCGGCGCGGTAGATGCCGGCGATGGTCTTGACCAGCGTGGACTTGCCGGCGCCGTTGTCGCCGACGAGCGCGGTGACCTGGCCGGGGTAGACCTTGAAGTCGACGTCGTGCAGGACCTGGACGGGTCCGAAGCTCTTGTTCACTCCACGCAGCTCGAGCAGGGGTTCGGTCATCAGTTCTCCAAGGCGCTGGGTCACGGGTGGTGCGGTGCTGTGGTGCGGGTGGTGCGCTGCCGCGTCGTACGACGGAGCAGGGGACGGGCCCGGTCCCCGGGGGAGGACCGGGCCCGTGTCGCGAGGGCGACCAGGATCAGGAGATCCCGGCCTCCTCGCACTCCTTCTCGAAGCCCTTGCAGACGTCGGCGGCGGTGGCGCCACCGTCGTCGATGACCTCCTTGACGTTCTCCTTGGTCACCGCGACCGGGTCCAGGAGCACGGCGGGGACGTCGCGGCCACCCTCGGTGTCCTTGACCGAGCCGTCGGCCTCGGGCTCCTCGCCCTTGGCCAGGCCGATGGCCAGGTCGGCCAGCGCGCCGGCCTCCTGCGTGGCGGACTTGTAGACCGTCATGCACTGCGTGCCGGCGAGGATGTCCTGCAGGCCCTGGACGGTCGCGTCCTGACCGGTGACCGGCACCTTCCCGGCGACACCGTTCTTCTGCAGGATCGAGATCGCCGAGCCGCCGAGACCGTCGTTGGCGGCGAGGACGCCGTCGATCTGGCCGTCGTTCTCGGTGTACATCTGCTCGAAGATCTTCGTGGCCTGGGTGTTGTCCCACCCGGGCACGGCCTGCTCGGCGACGACCTCGTAGTTGGTGTTCGCGTCGAGGACCTTGTGCGCACCCTTGGAGAACGAGGTGGCGTTGGAGTCGTCGGGCGAGCCGTTGAGGTAGGCGATGTTGGCCTTGGTGTCCTCGCCGAGGCAGTCCAGGAGGCCCTGGCCCTGGAGCTCGCCGACCTTCTCGTTGTCGTAGGACACGTAGTACGACGCGGAGCCGCCGAGGGTCAGGCGGTCGTAGTCGATGGTGGCGATGCCCTGGTTCTTGGCCTTCTCCTGGATGGCCGCACCGGAGGCGTTGTCCAGGTTGACGATGGCCAGGACGGTGACGCCGCTGGTGATCATCGAGTCGGCGATCTTGGCCATCTGGCTGGAGTCGCCCTGCGCGTTCTGGATCTCGTAGTCCACGCCGGCGTCCTTGAAGGCCGCCTCGAGCGCCGGTCGGTCGGCGCTCTCCCACCGCACCGAGGACTCGGTGTCGGGGAGGATGACGCCGATCTTGGCGTCCGCGGCCGCGCCGCTGTCGCCGTCGCCGCCACCGCTGTCGCCACTGCTGCCGCAGGCGCTCAGGGTCAGGGTCAGCCCGAGGGCTCCCACCGCAAGTACTCCAGGCATCCGCTTCACGCAGACCGCCTCCTCTTCGTCGAGTCAGGGGTTCTCCGACGTCCGCCCGCTGGTCGTCCGAGCAACGTTCGCTGCCGGGCCGGAGATGTAAATGTTGGTCGGCACAACGTAACCGCCGTCACATTCGGGGTCTAGTGGGAGCGAACAACAAATTGCGTGTCGTTTCCCGTGGTCTAGACAGGCCCTGCCGGGACGTCGCGCAGAAGCCGGACGAAAGCCGCACAACCGCCGTAATCTTCAACCGTGGTACGCCGCCCGCTCGCCCTCCTCGTCGCGCTCGCGACCCTGCTGGTCGCCAGCGCCTGCGGGGGCGACGGCTCCCCCGCCGGCTCGGGCGACACCGACGGCGGCCGTCCCGCCGCCACCAGCTGGGAGCCCGCGCCGCGCACGGTCGGCGGGCTCGACGTGCTGGCCACCTCCGGCCCCGACGGGCTCGCCCTGCACACCGCCTCGGGCGACAAGACCTTCCTGCCCGGGGTCAACCTCGGCAGCACCACGCCGGGCCACCAGCCCGGCGAGATCGACCACCTCGAGGCCGCGACGTACCGCACCTGGTTCGGGCAGATGAGCGAGCTGGGCATCCGCGTCGTCCGGGTGTACGCCGTGCACCCGCCCGCCTTCTACGACGAGCTCGCCCGGTTCAACCGTGCACACCCGGAGGCGCCGCTCTACCTCGTGCAGGGGGTCTACCTGCCCGACGAGAGCTACACCGAGGAGGACCGGACCCTCTACACCGCGTCGGTGGACCGAGCGTTCACCCGGGAGCTGCGCGAGACCTCCGCGGCCGTGCACGGCGACCTGACCCGGCCCGAGCGGCCCGGTCACGCCGGCGGCGCCTGGCGCACCGACGTCTCGCCCTGGCTGGCCTCGTGGATCGTCGGCGTGGAGTGGGACCCCCAGGGCGTGGTCCGCACCGACCGGCTCGCGTCGCGGGCGGCGTACCGGCCGGGGAGGTTCTTCGCGGCGACGCGGGACGCCTCGGCGACCGAGCGCTGGATCGCCCGTCACCTCGACGTGCTCGCCGCCGCCGAGGCGGAGCGGGGCACCTCGGTGCCGGTCGCGCTCGCCAACTGGCCCACCACCGACCCGCTGGAGCACCCGACCGAGCCGCTGGCCTCCGAGGACCTCGCCTCGGTCGACGCGATGCACGTGCTGCCCACGAGGGCGTGGCCCGGCGGCACCTTCGCCAGCTTCCACGCCTACCCCTACTACCCCGACTTCCAGCGCTTCGAGAAGGGGCTGGACGGTGTGACCTGGGAGGGCGAGCCCGACCGGTACGCCGGCTACCTGGCCTCGCTCCAGGACCACTTCGCCGGCACCATGCCGCTGGTCGTCAGCGAGTTCGGCGTGCCCGCCTCGCTCGGCTCCGCCCACGACGGCACCCGTGGCCGCGACCAGGGCTCGCACTCCGAGCAGGACGCGATGGCGATGGACGCCTCGATGCTGCGGATGATGGAGGACCGGGGCATCGCCGGCGGGTTCGTCTTCTCCTGGGAGGACGAGTGGTTCAAGCGGACCTGGAACACCCTGGAGCACCAGGACCCCGAGCGCCGCCAGCTCTGGCACGACCCGCTGACCAACGAGCAGTGGTTCGGCCTGGTGGCCACCGACACCGAGCAGGTGCCCGACGCCGCCGCCGAGCTGGTCCCCGAGGGGGGCGACACCGAGTACGTCTACGTGTGGGCCGACTACTCCTACGTCCACGTCGAGGTCACCGGGCGCGAGCTGCCCCCGACCCGGCTCGCGCTCGACGCCGACGTCGTGCCCGGCCCCGAGGGCACCGACCACCGGCTCCGCGTCGACACCGAGGCGGGCACCGCGCAGGTGCAGGTGCGTCGCGAGCTCGACCCGGTCCGGCTCGACGTGACCGGCCCGACGTACCGCCCCGACCAGGACGAGGCCTGGCACGACCTGCAGCTGATCACCAACCGTGCCCAGGGCGGCCGGCCCGCGGAGTACGACCCCGTCGGTCGCCTGGTCCAGGGCAGCTGGGACCCCGAGGACCCGGCGTACGACTCGATGGCGACCTGGCAGCTGGACCCCGACCACGACACGCTCCGGGTGCGGCTGCCCTGGTCGATGCTCGGCATGGCCGACCCGTCGTCGCGGACCGCGCTGGGCGAGGGCGTCCCCGCGCAGCTGGTGGAGGTGCCCGGCATAGGGTTCACCCTCGACGTCGACGGCGAGCGGCACGAGCTCGACCTCACCTGGCCCACCTGGAACCGCGTGGAGTACACCACGCGCGTCAAGGCCGGGGCCGACGTGCTGGCCGAGGCGTACGCCGACCTCGCCCCGTGAGGTCCTGAGCCGGTCAGCCCGCGGCGTGGAGGGTCACCGGCACCGACTCGACGCCGAACACGATCGACAGCGCGCGGTGCTCGAGGTCCTCCGGCGCCGCAGCGAGCGCCAGGTCGGGCAGCCGCCGCGCCATCGTGGTGAGCGTGGTGACCAGCTCCATGCGGGCCAGCTCGGCGCCGATGCAGCGGTGGAAGCCGTGGCCGAAGGCGAGGTGACCCGGACCGGCACGGCCGAGGTCGAGGTCGTCGCCGTGCCCGGTGCGGGGGTCGCGGTTGGCCGCCGGCAGCGAGCAGAGCAGCACCGAGCCCGCCGGGATCGTCCGCCCCGCCACCACGACGTCGTGCCGGGCGAAGCGCGGGAAGGCGACCTGCACGACCGAGAGCAGCCGCAGCAGCTCGTCGACCAGGGCCGGGGCGATGTTCGGGTCGGCCCGCAGCCGGTGCCACAGCTCGCGGTGCTCGAGCAGGTGGGCGGCGCCCAGCGCCAGCATCGAGGCGCTGGTCTCGAGCCCGCCGGTGAAGACGCCGTCGGCCAGGCCGCCGAGCTCGAAGTCGCTGACCTCGTCGCCGTGCTCACGGATCAGCTGACCGATCAGGCCGGGACCCGGGTCGTGGCGCTGCCGCGCGACCTCGGCGAGCAGGAACCCGCGCGAGCCGCCGATGGCCCCGAGGGTGCCCGGCCCTCCCCCGGTGACGTCGAAGCGCTGGGTAGCCAGGCTGCGGAAGGTCTCGCGGCGCTCGTCGGGCAGGCCGAGCAGGTCGCAGATGACCAGGAACGGGACCGGGAAGGCCACCGTCGGCACCAGGTCGACGACCCCGTCCCCGGTCCGGGCGGCCGCGGCCTCGAGCTCGTCGAGCTGGCGGTCGACCACCTGCTGGATCAGCGGGGCCAGCCGCTGCAGCCGGCGCATCGTGAACTCCGGCACGAGCAGCCGCCGCAGCCGGGTGTGGTCGGGCGGGTCGGTGAACCCCAGGCCGCCGATGTCGCCGTCGGTCGCCGAGCCGCTGCGGCCCATGTAGGGACGGATGTCGGTGCTGTACGACGCGCTGTCGGCCAGCACCTCGCGGCACTCCTCGTCCCCGGTGACCAGCCAGACCTCCATGCCGAACAGCCGCACCAGCCGCTGCACCGGGTCGGCGTTGCGGGTCGCCTGGAGCCGCGCGCTGGGGGCGGTGACGTCGCGCCGCAGCGGCCAGGCCAGCGACTCGGGGACCTTGTCGAGCCGGGACAGGTCGACGCCCCCGGTCCGAGCCAGCACCCGCTGACGGACCGCTCGGGTGAGCGTCGTGACCAGTCGCCCCACTGCGCACCACTCCTCTCGGACGCGGCCGAGTCTAGGTAGCCCGTGCCTGCCCCGTCGTCGTGGACACCCCGGATTCCCTCCCGCTGCTGTCCCTGGCCCCGTGGCGTCGCAGGCCCCCCGGGTGCCCGCGCGGGGCGGGGTGGCTGCCCCCCCGGTACGGTCAGCCATGCCCGATCACCTGCTCGGCGTGGACCGGACCCCCTCGTCCGAGGCGAATCGGGTCTCGGTCCTCGACCGCCCGGCGCGGGAGCGCGACGAGTGGGCCGCGTCGGTCCTCGACCGGCTCACCCCGGTGATGGCAGCCCTGGGGCTGATCTTCCTCCTGGTGGTCGTGGGCGAGCAGCTCGCGCGGACCGGGTCACCGGTCTCCCTCGCGCTCACGGTCCTGGGCTGGGCGCTGTGGGTGGTCTTCGTGGTCGAGTTCCTCGCGCGCATGGTCGTCGCCTCCAGCACGGTCGCGTTCCTGAAGCACAACTGGTGGCAGGTCCTGTTCCTCGCGCTGCCCTTCCTGCGCGTGCTCCGGCTGGTCCGCGCCCTGAGGTTCCTGCGCGCGGCGCGGGTGGTCTCCTCTGCCGTGCGTTCCTCACGTTCCGCCCACCGGGTGCTGGGCAGCAGGCTGGGCTGGCTGACCGCCTTCTGGGCCATCGTCGTGCTCACCACGAGCCAGGTGCTCTACGTCCTCGCCGACTTCGACGGCTACGGCGAGGCGCTGCACGCGACCGCACTGGCCACCATCACCGGTGAACCTCTGGGCCGGACCGACGGGCTCTCGCTGGTCCTCGACGTGGCGCTGGCGATCTTCTCCGTTGTGGTGTTCGCGACCGTGGCGGCGAGCCTGGGCGCCTATTTCCTGGACGACCGCCGCGAGGACGAGCCGGCGGGGCACCCGTAGCGTGGCGACATGTGGTTCGACACCTGGTCCGACGTCCTGCGCATCCTCCTCGTCGGCGCCTCGGCGTACGTCTTGCTGGTGGTGCTGCTACGCGTCAGCGGCAAGCGCACCCTGTCCAAGCTGAACGCGTTCGACTTCGTCGTCACCATCGCGCTCGGCTCCACCTTGGCCACGGTGCTGCTCGACAGCCGGACCAGCCTGGTCGACGGGGTCGTGGCCCTGGGCGTGCTGGTCACGCTGCAGCTGGTCACCGCGGCGGCCACGACCCGGCTGCCGTGGCTGCGCAGCCTCGTCACCGCCGAGCCCACGGTGCTGGTGCTCGACGGTGAGCCGCGCCGGGAGCAGATGGCCCGCTGCCGCGTCGGCCTGGACGAGGTGCTGCAGGCCGTCCGCACCACCGGCAGCGGTGACCTGTCCACGGTGGCCGCCGTCGTGCTCGAGGCCGACGGGTCGCTGAGCGTGATCAGCTCCTCGGCCGCTGGAGACCTGTCGGCCCTGCCGGGCCGCTAGTCCACGCACCGCGAGCGGCGCCACCGACGTGGACCGGGTCGCACCCGCCCCGGTGACGCGCTGACGCGTGCCATCATCGGGGCCATGGCTGTCGATCCTCGTGGTGCCGACCTCAAGCGCTTCCTCGCCGAGGATTCCGGCGGACCCGTGGTGATGCTCAACCTGTTGCGCTTCGTCGAGGGCGGGCGCGAGCTCTACGAGCAGTACGCCCATGCTCTGGAGTCCACCTTCCTTCCGCGCCACGGCGGCGAGGTGCTCTACGCCGGCACGGGCACGACCGCCCTGGTCGCGGAGTCCGGTCAGGACTGGGACGTCGTCCTGCTGGTGCGCTACCCCTCCCGGGCTGCCTTCAGCCAGATGGTCGCCGACCCGGAGTACCAGCAGGTGACCGAGCTCCGGACCCGCGCCCTGGCCGAGGCGGTGCTCCAGCCGACGCAGCCATGGGCGTGAGCCGGCGGGCGCGGTGACTCGTTCCAGGGTCGCATGACCTCGGGCGTCCTCACTCCCACTCGATCGTCCCCGGCGGCTTGCTGGTGATGTCGAGGGTCACCCGGTTGATCTCCGGCACCTCGTTGGTGATCCGGGTGCTGACGGTCTCGAGCACCTCGTACGGCACCCGCGCCCAGTCGGCGGTCATCGCGTCCTCGGAGGTGACCGGCCGCAGCACGACCGGGTGGCCGTAGGTGCGGCCGTCGCCCTGCACGCCGACGGAGCGTACGTCGGCCAGCAGCACCACCGGGAACTGCCAGATGTCGCGGTCCAGCCCCGCGCGGGAGAGCTCCTCGCGGGCGATCGCGTCGGCTTCGCGCAGGATGTCGAGCCGCTCGCGGGTGACCTCGCCGATGATCCGGATGCCGAGGCCGGGACCCGGGAACGGGTGCCGCCAGACCAGCTCGGCGGGCAGGCCGAGCTGCTCGCCGACGAGGCGGACCTCGTCCTTGAACAGCGTGCGCAGCGGCTCGACCAGCTCGAACTCGAGGTCGTCGGGCAGCCCGCCCACGTTGTGGTGCGACTTGATGTTGGAGGTGCCCGCTCCCCCGCCCGACTCGACGACGTCGGGGTAGAGCGTGCCCTGCACCAGGAACGCCATCGTGGCGCCCTCGGCGTGCGAGCCGGCGGCGATCTTCGGGGCCAGGATGTCGGCCTCGGCGGCCTCGAAGACCCGGATGAACTCCCGGCCGATGATCTTGCGCTTGGTCTCGGGGTCGGAGACGCCGGCGAGGGCGTCGAGGAACTGCTTCTCGGCGTCGACGACGACCAGGTCGGCGCCGGTCGCGGCCACGAAGTCGCGCTCGATCTGCTCCGACTCGCCCTTGCGCATCAGCCCGTGGTCGACGTACACGCAGGTCAGCCGGTCCCCGATCGCACGCTGTACGACGGCCGCCGCGACGGCGCTGTCGACGCCACCGGACAGCGCGCAGATCGCGAGGCCGTCGGGGCCGATCTGCTGCTGGATCCGCTCGACCTGCTCCTCGACGATGTTGACCATCGTCCAGGTGGGCCGGCACCCGGCGATGTCGAGCAGGAAGTGCTCCATGACCTTCTGGCCGTGCTCGGTGTGCAGCACCTCGGGGTGCCACTGCACGCCGGCGAGGCGACGGTCGGTGTCCTCGAACGCGGCCACCGGGGTCTTGGTGGTCGAGGCCAGCACGTCGAAGCCGGCGGGCGCCGTCTGCACCGAGTCGCCGTGCGACATCCAGACGCGGTGGGCCGCGGGCAGGTCGGCCAGGAGCGTGCCCGGGGCGGTGACGGTGACGGGCGTGCGGCCGTACTCCGAGGAGCCGGTGCGGGCCACCTCGCCGCCGAGCGCCTGGGCCATCGCCTGGAAGCCGTAGCACATGCCGAAGACGGGTACGCCGGCCCCGAACATCTCGCCGTCGACGGCGGGCGCGCCGGGCGCGTACACCGACGACGGCCCCCCCGAGAGGATGATCGCCGCAGGCTCGCGGGCCAGCATCTCGGCGACCGGCATCGTGTGCGGGACGATCTCGGAGTAGACCCGGGCCTCCCGGACGCGACGGGCGATCAGCTGGGCGTACTGGGCCCCGAAGTCGACGACGAGGACGAGGTCGTGATCGGTCACGATCGACCCTTCCGTTGGGGGGTTCAGCGGACCCCTGAGTCTGCCAGAGGAACAGGTCGAAACTTTCTCCGGACCTCCCGTAACCGGCCCCCCACCCCCTCGTTGAGGTGGGTGGATCCGACACCCTCCCTCCCTCCCTCCCGTCGGATCCGCGCACAGCACCACAGCGGACGAGCCAGGGCTTGACCTCCCTCCCTCCCCGGTCGGGCCCTGGCTCGTCGTTGTCGTGACGCGGACGACCCCGGACACCTCTGGTGTCCGGGGTCGTTCGTCGTGGGCGGCGGTGCTCGGGTGGCCGCGCGGCGTACAGCACGCTCCATTCGCCCATTGCCACACCAGCGTCGTCAGGGGGCTCGATGCGCGACCCTGCTGTAGCACCCGCGGGCAGTTTCACCGGCTAGCCGGTGAAACTGCCCGCCGACGAGCCCACTGCCGCACCCACAGCACGACCCACCAGCCAGAGACCCGCCGACTCGTGAGGCGAGCAGCTACCTCAGCTGACCCCCACGATCGGCAGGTGCAGCGCACCGGGGGCCGAGGCGGGGACGACCGGGCGGTGCGGGGCGACCGGCGAGAGCTGCTCGTACGCCGCGTCGAGCGCCGGGCGGGGGTCGGCCTCGCCCTTGTTGGGCCAGAACGCCATCGCCCGCTCCGCCTGGGCGGTGATCGTCAGCGACGGGTTGACGCCCAGGTTGGCGGTGATGGCCGAGCCGTCGGCGATGTGGAGGTTGTCGTAGCCGTACACCCGCTGGTAGGGGTCGACCACGCCGGTCTCGATCGAGTCGCCGATGGTGCAGCCACCGATGAAGTGGGCGGTCATCGGCATGTTGAACGGCTCGCCGATCGAGCCGCCGGCGGTGCCGCCCATGATCTTCGCCATCTTGCGCACCACGGTGTTGGCGATCGGGATCCACGTCGGGTTCGGCTCGCCGTGACCCTGGCGCGAGGTCAGCCGGTACCTGTTCGTCCCGGGCACCTTCTTGGGGTAGACGGTGATCGAGTTGTCGAGCGTCTGCATCACCAGGGCGACCACGGTGCGCTCGGACCAGTGCCGCACGTCGTACAGCGAGCTGACGCTCTTGCGCTGGGTCCACAGCTCCTTGAGCCACTGCTGCCAGCGCCGGCCCGGCACGTCGCCGTCGGTCAGCACCGTCTGCAGCAGCGACATCGCGTTGCTGCCCTTGCCGTAGCGGCAGGGCTCGACGTGGGTGTCCTCGTCGGGGTGGAACGAGGAGGTGATCGCGACGCCGTAGCTGTAGTCGATCGAGGTGTCCGGCGCGATCGCGCCGAGGATCGACTCGGAGTTGGTGCGCGACAGCTCGCCGAGGCGGTCCGAGAGCCGGGGCAGGTGGCCCTCGGCCTTCATCCGGTGCAGCAGCTTCTGGGTGCCGATCGCGGCCGCGGCGAACACGACGTGCTCCGCGGTGAGCGTGCGCGTCGACCGCGCGGTGGCGCGCTTGGCCTTGGTGAACCGGATGCGTACGTCGTACCCGCCGCCCGATCGCTCGCTGACCCGCGTCACCGTCGACAGCGGCATCACCCGGGCGCCGGCCTGCTCGGCGAGGTAGAGGTAGTTCTTCACCAGCGTGTTCTTGGCGTTGTAGTTGCAGCCGGTCATGCAGTCGCCGCACGCCACGCAGGTACGCCGCTCCGGCCCCGCGCCCCCGAAGTAGGGGTCGGCGACGGTCTCGCCCATCTTCTGGTCGGGCTGGCCGAAGAAGACGCCGACCGGGGTGGGGTGGAAGGTGTCCCCCACGCCCATCTCGTTCGCCACCTGCTCCATCACGTCGTCGGCGGGCGTGCGCAGCGGGTTCTCGACCACGCCGAGCATCCGCTTGGCCTGGTCGTAGAAGGGGGCGAGCTCCTGCTTCCAGTCGGTGATGTGGGCCCACTGCCGGTCGCGGTAGAACGCACCGAGGGGCTCGTAGAGCGTGTTGGCGTACACCAGCGAGCCGCCGCCGACCCCGGCACCGGCGAGGATCAGGGAGTCGCGGACCGCGTCGATGCGCTGGATGCCGTAGCAGCCGATCTCGGGGCGGTAGAGGAACTTCTTGAGGTCGAAGGAGGTCTTCGCGAAGTCCTCGTCTGCGAACCGTGCGCCGGCCTCGACGACGCCGACCCGGTAGCCCTTCTCGGTGAGCCGCAGCGCGGTGACCGAGCCGCCGAAGCCGGAGCCGATGACCAGGACGTCGTAGTCGAGGTCGGGCTCTCCGCCGCCGGCGGAGCCGCCGCCCCCCGCTCCGCCGTCTCCCGGGCCCGTGCCGGTGTCCTTCATGCCCGTCCCACCTTCCGCAGCAGCCGCAGGTTGGCCGTCATCACCTGGGCGTAGGTCTTGTCGTCCATGCCGAACGCGGGCCCGAACCGCAGCAGCCGCTGCACCGCGACCGACTGGGTCTCGGTGTAGCGCAGCACGCCCTCGGCACCCTGGCGGCGGCCCGTCCCAGACTGCCGCATCCCGCCCATCGGCGCCTCGATACTGGCGAAGGTCGCGGCGAACGCCTCGTTGACGTTGACCGTGCCGCACCGCACCTGGCGGGCCAGCTCCCGGGCGCGCCGGGTGTCGCGGCTGTAGATCGAGGCGTTGAGGCCGTACTCGCCCTCGTTGGCACGCGAGACCGCGTCGGCCTCGTCGTGGAAGCGGTGCAGCGCCACGACCGGGCCGAAGGTCTCCTCGCCGAAGCAGGTCATCGACGGCGTGACGCCCTCGAGCACCGTGGGCTCGTAGAAGTAGGGGCCGAGGTCCGGCCGCGCCCGGCCCCCGACCAGGACCCGCGCCCCCTTGGCGACGGCGTCGTCGACGTGGGCCACCACGGTGTCGAGCTGGTCCTGGGAGATCAGCGAGCCCATGTCGCTGCCCCACTCCAGGCCCGGGCGCAGCGTCATCGCGCGGGTCCGTGTGACGAGCTTGTCGCGGAACCGGTCGTAGACCTGGTCGGCGACGTAGAGCCGCTCGATCGCGACGCAGAGCTGGCCGGCGTTGGAGAAGACGGCGCGCACGGCGCCCTCGGCCGCGCGGTCGAGGTCGGCGTCGCGCAGCACCAGCATCGGGTTCTTGCCCCCGAGCTCGAGCGAGCAGCCGATCAACCGCTCCGCGCACTGGCGGGCGATGATGCGGCCCGTCGGCGTCGAGCCGGTGAAGCAGACGTAGTCGGCGCGGTCGATGATCGGCGTGCCCAGCTCGCGGCCGGGACCGGCGACGACGTTCCACAGCCCCTCGGGCAGGCCCGCCTCCTCGAGCAGCCGGGCCCCGAGCAGGGCCGAGAGCATCGTCTGGGCATCGGGCTTGATGACCACGGCGTTGCCGGCGAGCAGGGCGGGGATGCCGTCGCACAGCGCCATCGTGAAGGGGTAGTTCCAGGGCGCGATGATGCCGACGACGCCCTTGGGCGTGCGGTTGACCTCGGCCTGCGTCAGCCCCGGCACGACGCCGCGGACCCGCTTGGTGGCCAGGTGCTGGGCGGCGGTGCGGCCGTAGTACCGGGCCGTCAGCGCGATGTGCAGCGGCTCGTCGAAGGCGTGCTTGCGCGCCTTGCCCGACTCCCAGCAGACCAGGTCGATGATCTCGTCCTGCCGGTCGAGCACCAGGTCGTGCAGGCGCAGCAGCATCGCGGCGCGCTCGGCGAGCGGCGTACGGGCCCACGCGCGCTGGGCACGGCGGGCCCGGGCGAACGCCTCCTCGACGTCGGCCTCCCCCGACTGCGGCACCATCGCGAGCGGCTGGCCGGTGATCGGGGTGTACGCCGGGACCTCGCGGCCGGTCGTCGACACCACCCGCCTGGTCAGCGCGCGGACCGAGGCCGGGTCGAGGGCGTACGACGCCGTGACGTCGTGCTCGGGATCGGCCAGGTCGCTGTCGCCGAACGAGGCGCCACCGGCACCGGCAGGCTGGGAGGAGGCGGACATGTCCCGCAGACTAGACTCGCCAGTAACTTGACACAACGGGATCGGATGTCAAGTGAGACGTGGCAACGGTCACGCCTGGCCCGTCGGTCGAGCCCGTCGAGACCCCGCCCCTACTCCTCCGGCTCGACGGGCGGTGCGGCGCCGGCCTCCTCGTCGCGCTCGGCCCACTCCAGCAGCGGCGCGATGTCGAAGACGTGCTGGTCGATCTCGGCGTGCAGGTCGCCGAGCTCGGCGTACCGCGCCGGCATCGTGGCGATGGTGAAGTCGTCGGGGTGGACGTCGTCCACCTCCTCCCAGTGGATCGGGGCGGAGACGGTGCCGATCGGGTTGCCGCGCACGGAGTACGCCGCGGCGATGGTGTGGTCGCGGGCGTTCTGGTTGTAGTCGACGAACAGGTCGGCCGGGTCGCGGTCCTTGCGCCACCAGGCGGTGGTGACCTCGTCGGAGCGGCGCTCGACCTCGCGGGCGAAGGCCAGCGCGGCGCGGCGTACGTCACCGAACCCGTGGTCGGGCGCGATCCGGACGTAGACGTGCATGCCGTTGCCCCCGCTGGTCTTGGGGAATCCGACAGCGCCGAGGTCGTCGAGCACCTCGTGGGCGACGTGGGCGACCCGCTGCACCGTCTCCCACGGGCAGTCGGGTCCGGGGTCGAGGTCGATGCGCCACTCGTCGGGCTTCTCGACGTCGGCGCGACGGCTGTTCCAGGGGTGGAACTCCACGGTGCTCATCTGGACCGCCCAGATCACCTGCGCCAGCTCGGTCACGCACAGCTCGTCGGCGGTGCGGTTCCAGCGCGGGAAGTGCACCCGCACCGTCTCCATCCACGGCGGCGCCCCCTGGGGCAGCCGCTTCTGGTGCACCTTCTCCCCCGACACCCCGGTCGGGAACCGGTGCAGCATGCACGGCCGCTCCCGCAGCGCGTTGACGATGCCGTCGCCCACGGAGAGGTAGTAGTCGACCAGGTCCCTCTTGGTCTCGCCCCGCGCCGGGAAGTAGACCCGGTCGGGGTTGGACACCCGCACGACCTTGTCGTCGACCTCGATCTGCGTCGCCTTGGCTGCCACGGGGGCCAACCTAGTGGTCGGAGGCAGCCGACAGCGTCAACGGCATCAGGGCGTGCACCTGCTCGACCAGACGCGCCAGCGTCGCCGCCGAGTCGCCGGCGAGGTGACCCAGCAGCGCCTGCTGGAACAGGCCGTCGAGGACGCCGTACGCCGCGGCGGGGGTCATCGCGACGTCGACGCCGCTGAGCTCGGCGTACCGCACGACCACGCGCCAGATCATGTCCTGCAGGGTCCGGTCGATCATCATCACGGCCTCGCGCAGCGTCTCCTCGAACATGCTCTGCGTGCGCAGGTCGTACCAGAGGCGGTGCATCGGCGCCTCCTGCTGGAGCGTCTCCACGAGCTTGGCCGCGAAGGCGTCGAGGAGCTCCTCGGGCGTGCCGGAGTCGGCCACGACACCGTCGTAGCGGCGTACGCACCGGGCCTTGTAGTAGCGCACGCAGTAGACGATCAGCTCGGTCTTGTCGGAGAAGTAGTAGTGGACGACGCCGTGGCTGAACTCGGAGTTGTTGGCGATCTCGCGCAGGCTCGTGCGGGCGTAGCCGAGCTCGCCCAGGGTGCGCAGCGCCGACTCGGCGAGCTGGTTGCGGCGCTCGTCGTACTTGTCCGCGGGCGCGCGACGAGGCGCCTTGGCGGCGGTGGTCGAGCTGGCCATGCGGCACACCCTAGTGGAGGGGACGGACCCGTCAGGGCAGGTCAGGAGGCGCGTCCGGGGTTCTCTTGACGAATGTCCAGCAATTCCTTGACAACTGTCAAGAGATCGCGCACGTTGTGACCGCGACCACACACCGCCGACGAAGGAGCTCACCCATGACCGACCTCGACCTGAGCGGGCGCACCGCGCTCGTCAGTGGAGCAGCCCAAGGACTCGGGGAGGGGATGGCGCAGGCCCTGGCCGCCGCCGGCGCCCGCGTCGTCGTCGCGGACCTCCAGGACGACCTGGGCGAGAAGGTGGCCGACTCGCTGCCGGGCGAGGGGCACGGGTTCGTGCACCTCGACGTCACCGACGAGGCCAGCTGGGAGAACGCCACCACCGCGGCCGCGTCCGACTTCGGCGGTCTCGACGTGCTGGTCAACAACGCCGGCGTCGAGATCAGCAGCCTGATCACCGAGATCGACCCCGCAGACGTGCGGGCGATGCTCGAGGTCAACGTCCTGGGCACCGCGCTCGGGCTGAAGTGGGGGCTGCGGACGATGCGCCCGGAGGGCCTCGCCGGCAAGGGCGGAAGCATCATCAACATCTCCTCGGTGGCCGCGACCATCGCCTTCCCCGGCATCCCGATCTACTCCGCGACCAAGTCGGCCGTGGACCGGCTGACCCGGGTCTCGGCGATGGAGGCGGGCAAGCTCGGCTACGGCGTACGCGTCAACTGCATCTACCCCGGCCTCGTCCCCACCGCGATGGGCCAGGGCCTGGCCGTCGACATGGCCCGGCTGGGCCTGTTCGGCTCGCCCGAGGAGGCGGTCGGCGCGGTCGTCGAGCTGACGCCCTCGGGCCGCCTCGGCGAGGTCGCCGACATGGCCGACGCCGTGGTGTTCCTGGCCTCGGACGCCTCTCGCTTCGTCAACGGAGTCGGCCTGCCGGTCGACGGCGGAATGGGGATGTGACCGTGGCCGAGAAGTCCGTCGTCGTCTACGGCGCCTCCGGCTACACCGGCCGGCTCATCTGCGAGTACCTCCGCGAGTACGGCGTCCCCTTCGTCGCCGCCGGCCGTGACGCCGGCAAGCTGACGGCGTCGATGGAGAGCAACGTCGCCGGCATCGAGACCGCCGACTACGAGGTCGTCGAGGTCACCCACGACGTCGCCTCCCTGACCGAGCTGTTCAGCGGCGCCTCGGTGGTGCTCAACACCGTCGGGCCGTTCAGCAAGTGGGGGCCGGAGGTGGTCGAGGCGTGCCTGGCCTCGGGTGCCCACTACACCGACACCACCGGTGAGCAGGACTGGCTGATCACCTGCGACGAGCAGTACGGCGCCGACTTCGCCGCCGCCGGTCTGCTGCTCGCCCCCGGCATCGCCCAGATGTACACCACCGGCGAGATCGCCGCCGAGATCGCGCTCGAGACGCCCGGCCTCGACACGCTCGACATCGCGGTCTTCTGGGGCGGCAGCCCGACCATCGCCTCGACGCAGACCATCTTGTTCAACGCGGCGCTCTCCGGGGCGCACTACCTCGAGCAGAACGCCTACGTCCCCTTCGACCCCGACGCCGGGCACTACCAGCTCGCCATCCCCGGCCAGCACGAGCTCGCCCTCGCCCTGCCGTGGGGCGGCACCTCCCACCCCGTGTGGTACCGCAGGGACCCGCGGGTGGCGAACTGCAAGGCGCTCGGCGGGGTGTTCAACAAGGCCCTCATGCTCGGCGTACCCCAGATCGTCGCGGGGGCGTTGGAGGCCACCAAGGACATGGATCCCGACGAGAAGTACCTCGCGCTCGCCGCGACCGCGGCGCAGGTGATGAGCACGATGCCGCCCCGGGAGAACCCCCGGCTCAACAAGTCCCTGGACTCGGTGCACGCCTCCGGTCCCCTGGGCCGCGCCCACGTGGTGATCCACGGCAACCAGAACTACAAGCAGACCGGGCTGCTCCAGGCGTACGCCGCCTACTCGCTGCTGATGCAACCGCCCCGCCGGGTCGGCTTCGCCTCCGGCTGCCAGGCGTTCGGCCACCGGGAGCTGCTCGGGGTGATGCAGTCGTTCGGGCTGGTGCAGGCGCCGGTCGTCACGGTCCAGGCCTGACGGTGCGCCTGGTCGACTACCTCGACAAGGGAGCCTCGGTGGATCCCGGGGCCCCGTGCCTGAGCACCGACGGCGCCAGCGCGTCGTACGCCGAGGTGCGGGAGCTCAGCTTCCGCATCGCGGCGGCGCTGGTCGCCGTCGGGGTCGAGCCCGGCGACAAGGTCGCGATCCTGTCCGCCAACGACCCGGTCGCCTTCAGCGCGGTGTTCGGGATCAGCCGGGCCGGTGCGGTCTGGTGCCCGGTCAACCCGCGCAACGAGGCGGCCGAGAACCGCGAGCTGCTCGAGCTGTTCGACTGCACGGTGCTGATCCACCAGCAGTCGTTCGCTCCCCTGGTCGACCAGATCCGCGGCGACCTGCCCCGCCTGGGCACCGTGGTGTGCCTGGACGGCGAGCCGGTCGAGGGGACGCTCGCCTGGGAGGAGTTCCTCGGCGTACCCACGGGCGCGGTCGTGGACGAGGCGGGCGTCGACGACGTCGCCATGATCGTCGGCACCGGCGGCACCACCGGGCGCCCCAAGGGGGTGGTGCTGACCGGCACCAACCTCGAGACCATGACGGCGACGACGTTGATGAGCTACCCGTTCGACGGGCGGCCGGTCTACCTCGCGCTGGCGCCGCTGACCCACGCCGCCGGGGTGCTGTGCTTCCCGGTGATGGCCAGGGCCGGGGAGGTCGTGGTGATGCGCAGTCCCGACGTCGGTCGCTTCCTCGAGCTCGTCGAGGCCCACCGGGTGACGCACACGTTCCTGCCGCCGACGTTGATCTACATGCTGCTGGACCACCCGGGGCTGCCGACGGCGGACCTGTCGTCGCTGCAGTGCTTCTGGTACGGCGCCGCCCCGATGTCCACGACGCGCCTCGAGGAGGCGCTGGCGCGGATCGGCCCGGTGATGGCCCAGCTGTTCGGCCAGACCGAGGCGCCCATGATGGTCTCGGCCATGGCCCCGGCCGACCACTTCCGTGAGGACGGGTCGGTTGCGCACGAACGGCTGGCGTCGGCCGGCCGCCCCACCCCGCTGGTGACCGTGGCGATCATGGACCCCGACGGTGCGCTGCTCCCTCGCGGCGAGCGGGGCGAGATCGTGGTGCGCAGCTCGTTGGTGATGCGCGGCTACTACCGCGACCCGGAGGCGACCGCCGAGGCCGGCGCGCACGGGTGGCACCACACCGGCGACATCGGCTACCTCGACCCGGACGGCTTCCTCTTCATCGTCGACCGCGCCAAGGACATGGTGATCACGGGGGGCTTCAACGTCTACTCCACCGAGGTGGAGCAGGCCCTGATGCAGCACCCCGCCGTCGCCGACTGCGCCGTCCTCGGGCTGCCCGACGACAAGTGGGGAGAGCGGGTCACCGCCGTCGTCCAGCTCCGGCCGGGCACGAGCGCGACCGGCCCCGACCTCGCGGCCTTCGCCAAGGACCGGCTCGGGAGCGTCAAGTCGCCCAAGCAGGTCGAGGTCTGGGCCGACCTCCCCCGCTCCAAGGTGGGCAAGGTCCTGAAGACGGAGATCAAGGCCACGCTGACCGGCGCCGGCTGACGGCGCCTCAGGTCCCGTCGTGCCAGAGGGCCCCGGCCAGTGGAGCCGCGCGCACGATCCATGCGAGCGCTACGCAGTTGATGACGACCGTGCACCAGAAGATGGTGCGGAACGGCTCCTTGGTCGTCTTGTGGCGGAAGACCCGCCGCGCAACGAGCGCTCCCGGCCAGCCACCCATGAGGGCGATCGCATGCAGGGTGAGCTCCGACGTGCGCCACCTGCCCGCTTCCGCTGCGGACTTGTCGACGCCGTACATCAAGAACGCTGCTGCGCTGATCAGTCCGTAAGCGACCACCAGCGTGGCGGACAGCCTGTCCACCACCAGAAGACCTACCAGGAGGGCGAAGACGAACGTCGCAGCGGCAAGGACCGCGAGCACCCCGTTGGTGCCTGAACGGCTGGACGACGCAGCGCCCAGGTACTGCACATCCGACGCCCGAGCCCTGTTGCGCTGGTCTCGACGCTCTGAGTAGCTGACCTCGCACCCGGCGAGGGGCCGTCGACCCCGAGGGAACTCGGTCACGTGCACGAACACCCGTGAGCCTCCCGCGGCCGGCGTGATGAAACCAAAGCCCCGGTCGTCGTTCCACTCCGCCAGGACCCCCCGCTCGCGCCTGGCAACGCCGTCCGACGTCACAGCGTTGGCTCCTTTCCTCAGAGATGCCGAACTGGGTTTGGGTCGAGGTACAGGTCCTGCCACCCAGACACCGAACTGTTGACCGGCACTATGCGCCGTTCGATCGCGCGACGAGTGGAAATCTTGAGAAGTGCGGTTCGACGCGGCAGATTGAGCGCCACCGAGACACTCGCGGCCGCCGCGGCGCACGTCGTCGCGCGGCGCGGGTGTGCGCCACACGTGGGGTGGTGGCGTCGCAAAGCAGACAGCTGGGACACCTCTGTCGTCTGGCGCCGATGATTCGGCTGGCGTGGGGCAGTCTCATGTGCATGACGCCAGCTGAGGAGTTTCGCGAGATCGGCGGCCGCTTCGGGGAGGTCGTGGATGCCGTCCGCTCGGACCAGTGGGATGACCCCACGCCTGTGGACGGGTGGAAGACGCGCGACGTCGTCGGCCACCTGATCGGGTGGTTCCCGGCCCTGGTGCACGATCTGGAGGTGAGGCTCCCGCCCGGCCCTGCGGCGCAGTCGGATCCGGCTGCGGCCTGGCGGGCTTTCGCAGCAGGTGTGATGTCGTTGCTCGAGGACCCCGCTGCCGCCACCCTGGTGCCGACCAACCCGAACTTCGGCGGCGTGCCGCTCGACCAGGCTATTTCACGGTTCTTCACCCCCGACGTGTTCCACCACACCTGGGACCTGGCCACGGCTGCTGGCCACGTGCCGGCACTCGACCCAGAGCGATGCGAGTCCATGCTCGCCGGGATGGAACCCATCGATCAGCTGCTGAGAGACAGCGGGCACTACGGACCTCGCGTCGAGGTACCGGAGCACGCTGACGCCGAGACGCGGCTGGTCGCATTCTTGGGCCGCGACCCCTTCTGGTCACCGCCCCGGACCTAGCGGCAGCATCGACTCGGCAGATCCGGTGCCTCGGGGACGCCGGCAGGCGGCGGAAAGACGCCCCAGGACCGGTCGCATGGGGTCCTGCTCCACTCGTTCGCCGCGCCGCGCCGCCCAAGTCCAGATGTCGGTGGCTGGGTGCGACGCGGTCGATACCCGGGTTTCTGGCCCGGGGGTTCAAACTCCGCGGGTGTCGTCGAGGTGGGTTGGGCCACCGAGGCGCGAGGGCACGTGCCGCCGCAGGAACTCGATCTGGTCTGCGATGACGCGCTCGAAGTTCTCGCCGATGTAGATGTCGAAGTGCCCGGCGTCGTAGCGGTGAACTTCTCCCTCGGGTGCTCTGGCGGCGTGCCGCAGTGTCGCGGCCGCTGGGGCGACGGTGTCGTGGTCGCACACGCAGAACAGTGCTGGCTTGGTGAGGTCCTTGGTTCTGCGGCCGGGCCTAGCGAGAGGTATGGCGAGCCCGATGCGGGCCGGGACCTGGGACCTGTACTCGGCCTCGGTGAGTCCGGACGCCTCGAGCAGCTCGAGCACTCCTTCGGAGACGTCGTCGGCACTCATCAGACCGACCTCGCCCGGGTGGGCGGCGACCGGCACCCGGACCGGGTCACGTCCGGTCGCGGCGGCGAGGAGGTCGCGCACCGCTGCTCGGGTCAGGCGAGCAGCCGCTCTCGGCGGGATCTTGGTCAGCGACGCGAGCCCGTCGGTGAACGGGCATTGCGCGATCGAGGCCGCGATCGACGGGTCGTCGGCGGCGGTCACGATGGCGTGCCCCCCGCCGAACGAGGTCCCCCAAGCGACCACCGAGGCCGGGTCTGCCTGGGGCAGGTTGCGCGCGAAAGCCACTGCTGAACGCCAGTCCTCCCGCTGTTTCGGGATGCTGAGCAGCTCCCGCGGTTTCCCGCTGCTCTCCCCGAAGTGGCGGTAGTCGAAGACCAGGCAGGCGTATCCCTCAGCTTGGAACCGTTCGGCGAACGCGGCCAGGCGCATCTGCTTGATGGCGCCCAGGCCGTGACCCATCACCAGAACGGGCGCCGGCGTCGCCTCTGTTGCGCCCTCGGGCAGGTACAGCCAGGCATGGCACTGCTCCGCGCCTGAGGGAAAGAACAGCTCTCGACGGTCACTCATGGCGGCCTCCTCTTGATCGGTGTACAAGAAAGGTGGCAGGACTCTTGAATGGCTGTCAAGATGAGGTGTGCCACGCAACCGTCAGGACCAGACGAAGCAGGCCAAGCGCGACGAGATCGTCGCTGCGGCTAGTTCGTTGTTCCTCTCCGAGGGCTACGACGGGGCGTCGATGAGCAAGATCGCGACCGCTGCCGGCCTCACGCCGAACACCCTGTACTGGTACTTCAGCGACAAGGACGAGCTGTTCGTCGCAGTCGCTGACGCTGTATCTAGACCTGCTGGTTCGGCAGCACGCAACGGTCGCAGAACGACCTCTCGACGAGCAGCTCGTGTGGCTCGTCGACATTCTGAGACCCGTGCGGCACCTGATCGCCACCGTCCACGACCGCGTGGTGCGATCCCCACGGATCGCGGAATGGCACTCCGGTTTCCACGCGCGGGTGGAGGCCCTCTTCGAGGAGCAGCTGGCCCCCGCGGTCTCGGGTGTGCGACGCGACGCCGAGATAGCGGTCGTCACCTTCGCCATCGAGGGGGCCGTCACGCACGACCTCGACGCCGACGCGACCGCGAACCTGTGCCACTCCCTCGCGCAGAGAATCACCGCGCTCTGACGACCGACTTTCCGTTCTCGTCATGTCAGGAGGTTGAGTGTCTGGGCAGGCCTTTGCCGACTCGCGGCTACTAGACGATTCCCGTAGCGCCGGTGTCTGGCCAGACTCGGTCCAGGTGATCGGCGGGAAGCTCTCCATGCGGCTGCCCACCGGCTGAACTGGTGTGGCTCACCATCGGTCTGCGTCCCGCCGGTCACCGTGACGAGGCGTGGCTCAAGCTAAGGGACTGCCCTGCTCGTAGTAGCAATGCCCACCTCGCCGTCCATACCGGATCACACAAAGGCGGGGGCAGCACATGGAGCAGGCCATCATCGGGGTCGATCCCCACAAGCTGTCGGCCACGATCGAGGTCGTCGACCAGCACGAGAAGCTGCTCGGCTCGGGGCGGTTCACCACCGACCGGGCCGGCTACGCAGCGATGCGCAAGTACGCCGGCACCTGGCCGGTGCGCCTCTGGGCTCGCGGGGGCGGGGAATGCGCCGTCACGGCGTACGACCTGGGCCTGGCATGGACCACCCGGCTACCGGCGCCTGCTTGGTCGGCGCCGTGGTGCACGCGGCCGGTGGGCCGACCAGCGTCCGGTCACAGCTCCTGCAGAGGACCCCGCTGCAACGGTGCCGCGACGAGCGCACGCTGCTTGCTGCTTCGTAACGCCGGCGTGGGCCCGGCCCACGAGTGCCGAGGCTCAGGCCCGGACGGCGAGTACGTCGAGGTCCAGATCGAGGTACCGGCCCACCATTCCCTTGCCACCGGTGACGCCGAAGGCGTAGCGGTCGAGGCGCTTGGCGAGTGCGTGCAGGCGTACTCCACCCGGTTCGGGCGTCGCCTCGTCCAGCAGGACGTCGACGGGCACGGTCGCACCGTGCGCGGTGACGGTGCCACTCAGCTTCCAGCCACCACTGATCTGCTCCAACGAGCTGACCGGAAGGTGATCTCGGGATAGTCCGCGACGTTCAGCAGCGACGGGGACTTCACGTCAGTGTCGCGCTTGGCACTGTTCGAGGTGAAGCTGGCTGCGTCCACGCTGACCACGGCACGGGACTCGATGAAGGGGTCGGCTACCTGCACCTCGCCCGAGGTGATGGCGAAGGTGGCGTGGACCGTGCCCAGGCCGAACATGTGGCGCCCGGAGTACAACACCTGCGACCGCCGCGGATCGAGCTGGTAGCGCCCTGGTGAAAGGGCCTCCATAGAATCGGCGTTGTCGGTCGTCATGACCCCGCTCCTTCAGCGGTGGTGCGTCGCCGGGGGCTGGGCGAGGGTTCGCTGCCGACGCGCTCCTGTGAGGACTTTCGCGCGATGCCCTGCACCGTGATGTGGACGCCGATGGACTCTGGCATAGGTGCCGCCTCTCGTCCTGGTCAGCGTGCGCCTTGCGACCGGCCTACGCAACAGTCGCGTCGGACAAGGTGAGGTGCATCATCGACGCCGGTCGGGCGCGTACGACGCAGTGAGCGCGGGCCGGGCCCGTCCTTGGAGGAGTCACCTGCTCCTTCCCACCGTTCTCGCCACGCCTGGCCCGCATACGAGGTGATCACCTCAGTAGTCCGATCACTGATCGGTCCGAGGTGCGTGCGTCATCGGCGGCCGTGATGAAGCCACCGAGAAGGCCGAGGAGCTCGACGCTGGGGGTGTCCTCGTAGGCACCCCCCAGCTCGGTGCCGAGCCGAAGGTGTGCCACTCACCACCTCCCAGCCGATGGCGAGGATGGCGCCCAGACCCGTTGCCACCGCGAGGATCGCCTCCTAGTACTCAGGCAGGCCCCCGTCGGGGTCCTCTCGAGCACGCGGATCACCACCGGCCGGTGTTCCTGATCAGGAGCATCGCCAGGTCGTCGACCAGCGTGCCGCCGTGGAAGGCCCGGACCGCGTCGAGAACGACGTGGGCGAGCTCGTCGGTCGGCAGCGCAGCGTGCCGCCGGAGAAGGTCTGCGACGCGCTCGGCGCCGAACAGTTCCCGCCCGCGGCGGGCCTCCACCAGGCCGTCGGTGAAGACGCAGAGCACCTCTCCCGCTGCCAGCTCCAAGGTGGTGTCGTACAGCTCGGGCTCGTCGAAGAGCGCCAGTGCCCCTCCGAGGCTGCCGACCTCCTCCACGGCTCCCGTTCCGCGCAGGACCAGGGGCGGCGGGTGGCCGGCCAGGGTGAGGGTGACCGACATAGACGGCGTCCGCTCGTCCGCCGGCACCAGGTGGCCGTGGACCAGGGTGCAGTGCCGGTCTGTGTCGTTCTGCACCAGGAGCCTGGCGTTCACCTCACGCAGCGTCGCGGCAGGTCCCGACCCGGCACCGGCCAGCGCGCGTACGGTGTAGCGGGCGGCCGCGCTGACGGCCGCGGCCTCCGCGCCCTTCCCGCTGACGTCCCCCAGGACGAAGGCCCAGCTGCCCGCGCCGAGGGGGAAGACGTCGAGAAAGTCGCCACCGATCTCGCCGCCGTCGCCCGCGGGTTGGTACCTGCTCGCCAACTCGGTCGCGGGCAGATCGGGCAGTCGCCGGGGCACCATGCTGGCCTGCAGTGCGGCGGCGACGCGTGACCTGTCGTGGAGCACCTGCTCGAGCCGCTCGCGGTCGCGGACCCGCTCGGTGACCTCGCGGAGGACCACCAGCTGGCCCGCACGCCTGCCAGAGCCGTCGGTGAGCTGTTGCTGGCTGATGTCGAAGGTCCTGGGGCCGGCGTTGTTCGGACCTGCCTCGAGAGTGAGCCCGCCCGGACCGACCTCGGCACCTAGCGCGCCCGACATGAGGTCCTCCAGCCGGTAGCCGAGCAGGGCCGAGCGATTCGTCGAGGCCAGGTCGGCACCGGCGGGGTTCACGTCGACGACCCGGCCGAAGGCGTCGACGACGAAGACGGCGTCAGTCATGCTCTCGACGACGGCGCTGCGCGCGAGGGGGGCCAGGTCCACGAGCCTTTCGCGGAACAGGCCCCACACCAGCACGCCACCGGTGATGGTGAACGCGAACGGAGTCAGGTCGATGCGGGCGAACCAGCCGACCTCGAAGTTGTGGAGGAGGTTCGCCGCCCACGGCAACAGTGCGGCGGCGAGCAGCAGCAGGGCCATGCGGAGGTAGATGCGCGCCAGCCTGACCATGCTCGCCACGAAGAGCGCGGTGGCCCCGACGAGCAGCAGGTTGTTGTAGCCGAAGATCACCCAGAACGCCGGGCCCGTCTCGACGATCGGCAGGTCCTGCGTCGACGCTGCGGGCGGGTAGGACCGGACAAGGTCGTGAGTGGCTGGCACCGCCAGCAGCGTCATCGCCGCGACGGCCGGGATCGCCAGGAGCAGCAGCAGCCGCCTCCTCACGAGGCGTCCCCGGCCGGTGTACTGGAGCACGAAGACCAGCCACGCCGGCGCAAGGGTCAGCACCCCGATGTACTTGAGGTCACCCCACCGGCTCTTCGTTGCGACGTCATCGACCGACAGCTCGACGGAGTACGCCAGCCCCCACCACGCGACGGCCACCAGGAGCACCGCGAGGCTCCACCCCATGCGGTTCTGGCGGCGCCAAGCGACGTACGCCGCCAGCGCCGCCAGGACCAGGCCGGCGACGGCCATGAGGACGGCGAACAGAGTCAGCACCCCAGGCCCCTCCCGCACCTCGCACCTGTTCCACGCCCCGTTGTGTGGCCCCGTGCGTGGCCCCGTGCGGGGCCCCGGCACAACGCTAACCGCGGAGTGCGGCACATCCCGCTATTTGCCGCGGTCGGCGTGGGCGGCTCGGCGTCCTTCGCCCCGTGACGGGCCACCGTGGGGGCGAGGTGGGCACGCACCGAGAGGCGCGAAGAGGGCAACCCACCCGCTGCCCGCCCTTGGCGCAGCGGCTCCCGGTGACCCGTGCGCCCAGCCGTCCGACATGGGCCGACGTTTCTTCGCCGCAGTCCAGCCTGCGTCATAGTGGAGCCGGTAAGACTCCCGCTCAGTCAGTCCCGTGGCGGCGTACGAAGTCCAGGATGGTCTCCGACAGCTCCGGGCGGCACACGATGAGATCGGGCAGGGAGACGTCGTCCTGGTTGTAGCGGAGCGGCGTACCGTCCACGCGGCTGGTGAACAGGCCGGCGGCGCGGGCGACGGCGACGGGGGCGGCGGAGTCCCACTCGTACTGTCCCCCGGCGTGGACGTAGGCGTCGGCGACGTCGCGGACGACCGCCATCACCTTGGCACCGGCGGAGCCCATCGGGACCAGATCGGCGTCGATCTCGGCGGCCAGCGCCTGCACCAAGGCCGGGGGGCGGGTGCGGCTGACCACGATGCGTGGGCGGGCCGACGTGCTGGGAGGTACGACGAGCCGGTCCCCCGTGCTGAAGGTCTGGCCGATGCCGGGCTGGGCGACCGCGCCGGCGATCAGCTCGCCCAGTCCCCCGTCGCCGTCACCGGCGCCGCGCTCCCACAGCGCGACGTGGACGGCCCAGTCGTCGCGGGGCGGCTCGGAGAATTCTCGGGTGCCGTCGAGGGGGTCGATGATCCAGACCCGGTCGGTGATCGAGCGGTCGTGCGTCGACTCGGTGCCGCGCCACGACTCCTCGGAGAGGATCGCGTCGTCGGGCCGGTGCTCGGCGAGCACCTTCATCAGGTGCTCGTGGGCGGCCAGGTCGCCGGCGTCCTTGAGCTCGCGGCCCTCCAGGCCCTGGGTGCGTACGTCGAGGAGCAGCTCCCCGGCAGAGGTGGCGGCCCAGGCGGCGAGCTCGTGGTCGGAGTCGAAGTCGGTCACCGGGTCAGCCTAGTGAGGGTCTCGACAGGCTCGACCGACGAGTCCGACCGTGGTCTCGACAGGCTCGACCGACGAGTCCGACCGTGGTCTGGGCTCGACAGGCTCAACCGGCGTGCTCAGCTGTTGTAGCGCTGCTGGGTGGAATCAAGGCCGTCGCGGATCAGCGACTCGACCGCGTCCGCGGCGGTGTCGACCTGGAAGGGGAGCTCCTTCTGCTCGACCCGGGAGTACGCCGAGAGCACGTAGTCGGCCGGCTCCTGGCGACCTGGGGGGCGGCCGATGCCGACCCGCACCCGGTAGAAGTCGCCGGTGGCCAGCGAGGAGCGCATCGACTTCAGCCCGTTGTGGCCGTTGTCGCCGCCGCCGAGCTTGGTGCGCAGCGTCCCGAAGCCGATGTCGAGCTCGTCGTGGATCGCGATGACGTGGTCGGGGGCGACCTTGTAGAAGGTGGCCAGCGCCTTGACCGGTCCCCCGGACTCGTTCATGTAGCAGCGCGGTCGTGCCAGCACGACCCGCGGTGACGCGGTGCCGGGCGCGCCGAGTCTCCCCTCTACGACGTCGGCGCGCCCGGTCTTGTGCTTGCGCCAGGACCCACCCGTACGACGGGCCAGCTCGTCGGTGACGAGGTAGCCGATGTTGTGCCGCGTGCCGGCGTACGTCGGGCCGGGGTTGCCCAGCCCGACGACCAGCCAGACCGCGTCATCGACCACCGGAGCGGATCAGCGCTGGCCGGAGTTCGCGTCGGTCTCGGGGACGGTGTCGCCCTCGCCGGCAGCCTCGGACTCGCTGCCCTCGGTCTCGGCGGCCTCCTCGTCGGACTCGTCGCGCTCGATGCCGACCTCGGCCTCGGCCTCCTCGAGCTCGGCGTCGACCTCGGCGGCGGTGGGCGCGTGGATCACGTTGACGACCAGCTGCTCGTCGTCGGTGAGCAGCGTCGCACCGGTGGGCAGGGCGAGGTCCTTGGCGAACACCTGGAAGCCGACCTCGGCGTCCTCGACGGAGATCTCGAAGGCGTCGGGGATCGCGGTGGCGTCGGCCTCGATGGAGACCGTGTTGAGCTCGGTCACGGTCAGCGCGTCGGACTTGGACTCGCCGGTCACGTGGACGGGGATGTCGACGGTGACCATCTCGCCCTTCTTGACCTCGACGAAGTCGAGGTGCTCGAGGAAGCCCTTGATCGGGTCGGCCTGGATCTGCTTGGTCAGCGCGAGGTACTTCTTGCCGTCGACGTCGACCTCGAGCAGCGCGTTGGCGCCGCCGCGCTTGAGCGCGAGGAACGTGGTGTGGCCGGGCAGGGTGATGTGGATCGGCTCGTTGCCGTGACCGTAGATGACCGCGGGCACCTTGTCGGCGCGACGGATGCGGCGCGCGGCGCCCTTGCCGAACTCGGTGCGGGTCTCGGCCTGGATCTTGTCTTCGGACATCGGTGCGGCTCCTCAGGTGGGCGTGCGGGGACTACGTCAGGGGGTTGCCACGGGCCAGGGACAGCACATGCACCGCAGGCCGACGGGCGCGGTGCATGGGGTCACGAACCGACCGCGTCGATCACGGAACCGACCCTCACGGGTCCGCTCCCTCGCCGAGGCAACTGCGCGATCCTAGCCGCTGCACGACGACGGGATGAAATCGGGGCGACGCGGCCCCTGTCACGCGGCGGTCGTACGACCCGCTCACCCGCCCGGTCTCGGCGTACGGCGGAACACTGGCCCGTCTAGCGCGGGACTGTGGACGCTTTAGGGTCGGCAGAACCCGTGTGAAGCGTCCATAACCCCGATTTACATGCCGCACCGGGACGCTCACCGCGGGCCCCCCGCCAGCCCGACGCAGCGGGGTGAACGTCAGGCGTGGCCGTCGAACATCGAGGTCACCGAGCCGTCCTCGAAGACCTCCTTGATCGCCCGGGAGATGAGCGGGGCGATCGAGAGCACCGTGAGCTTGTCGAAGCGGCACTCGTCGGGGATCGGGAGCGTGTTGGTGACCACGACCTCGGTCGCCGGGGAGTTCTTCAGCCGGTCGACCGCGGGGTCGGAGAGGATCGCGTGGGTGGCGGCGATGATCACGCCGGCCGCACCGTCGGCCATCAGCGCGTCGGCGGCCTTCACGATGGTGCCGCCGGTGTCGATCATGTCGTCGGTGAGGATGCAGATGCGGCCCTCGACCTTGCCGACCACGCGGTTGGCCACGGTCTCGTTGGGGCGGTCCTCGCGACGGGTCTTGTGGATGAAGGCCAGGGGTACGCCGCCCAGCCGGGCCGACCACCGCTCCGCGACCTTGATCCGGCCGGCGTCCGGGGAGACGACGGCGAGCCGCTGGTCGCCGTACTTCTCCTTGACGTAGTCGGCCAGGATCGGCATCGCCATCAGGTGGTCGACGGGGCCGTCGAAGAAGCCCTGGATCTGGTCGGCGTGCAGGTCGACGGCGATCAGCCGGTCGGCGCCCGCGGTCTTGAACAGGTCGGCCATCAGCCGGGCCGAGATCGGCTCGCGGCCACGGTGCTTCTTGTCCTGCCGCGCGTAGCCGTAGAACGGCAGCACCACGGTGATCCGCTTGGCCGAGGCGCGCTTGAGCGCGTCGACCATGATCAGGTGCTCCATGATCCACTCGTTGACCGGAGCGGTGTGGCTCTGGATGACGAAGGCGTCGGAGCCGCGGACGGACTCCTCGTAGCGCACGTAGATCTCGGAGTTGGCGAACTCGTACGCCGACGTCGGGACCAGGTCGGTGCCCATCAGGTTGGCCACCTCGTCCGCCAGCGCCGGGTGTGCCCGCCCGGTGAAGACCATCAGGTTCTTCTCGGTGGTGCGCTTCATTCCGCTCACGTGCGGCGCTCCTCGTGCTGGAAGGCGGTGCGTCGCAAGTGTGGACCACGAGCCCGGTGTGCGGACGAGTGGGTCACCCGCGGTTCACTCCTCGGTCGCCCCCGCGTCACGCGCCGCCTGCGCCTGCGCGGTGCCCTCGCGGCGACGCAGCACCCACCCCGCGATGGTGCGCTGCGGACCGGCCGAGACGGCCAGGGCGCCGGGGGGCACGTCCTCGCGGATCGTCGAGCCCGCGCCGGTGGCCGCCCCGTCGCCGACGGTCACCGGAGCCACGAAGGTGTTGTTGCTGGCGGTCCGGGCGTGCCTGCCGATCGTGGTGCGGTGCTTGGCCACGCCGTCGTAGTTGGCCACGATCGTCCCGGCGCCGATGTTGGTGCCCTCGCCGATGTCGGCGTCCCCGACGTAGGACAGGTGCGGCACCTTGGCGCCGTCCCCGATCGTGGAGTTCTTGACCTCAACGAACGCGCCGATCTTGCCGTTCGCGCCGAGCCGGGCACCGGGCCGCAGGTAGGAGAACGGTCCGACGGTCGCGCCGGCGCCGATGACGGCCAGCTGCCCGTGGGTGCGTACGACGCGCGCCCCCGCCCCCACCTCGACGTCCTCCAGCGTGCAGTCGGGCCCGACCACGGCGTCCTCCTCGACCACGGTCGCGCCGAGCAGCTGGACGCCGGGCAGCAGCGTGACGTCGCGGGCGAGCACCACGTCGGCGTCGACCCAGGTCGTGGCGGGGTCCATCACCGTGACGCCCTCGCGCATCCAGCGCGCCAGGATGCGGCGGTTCTTCTCGCGGCCGAGCTCGGCCAGCTGCACCCGGTCGTTGGCGCCCTCGGTCTGGAGCACGTCGTCGAGCGGCAGCGCGCCGACGGCCAGGCCGTCCTCGCGGGCGAGCGCGACGGTGTCGGTCAGGTAGTACTCCCCCGCGGCGTTCTGCGCGGAGAGCCGCGGCAGCGCCGCGCCCAGGAAGGCGGCGTCGAAGGCCAGGATGCCGCTGTTGATCTCGCGGACCGCGAGCTCCTCGGGGCTGGCGTCCTTCTGCTCCACGATGCCGGTCACGCCGCCGTCGGCGTCGCGGACCACCCGGCCGTAGCCGTGGGGCTCGGCCACGATCCCCGACAGGATGCTCACCGCCCGGCCGGCCGCGACGTGGTCGGCGACCAGCGCCCGGAGGCTGGCACCCTCCAGCAGCGGGGTGTCGCCGTACGCCACGACCACGGTGCCCTGCCGGTCGGCGTCGTCGAGGACGTCCCACGCGATGCGGACGGCGTGGCCGGTGCCGTCCTGGGTCTCCTGCACCGCGATCCGCGCCTCGGGCAGCTGCTGCTCGACGTGGGGCGCGACCTGCTCGCGCTGGTGCCCCACCACCGTGACCACCCGCCGCGGCTCGAGCTCGCGGACCGCGGCCAGCACGTGGCCGAGCATGCTGCGCCCGGCCAGCGGGTGCAGGACCTTGGCGGTCTTGCTGCGCATCCGGGTGCCGCCGCCGGCGGCCAGGACCACCACCGTCAGGTCGGGCACGGACGGGGTCGGGGGTGTGGGATCGGTGCTCACGCTCCCCGGGTAGGAGTCGAACCTACGTCGCTTGTCCTGATTCAAAGTCAGGCGGGCCCTGCCGGCAGACCAACCGGGGAAAGTCACGATGACGGGGTCAGGCTACCGGCGCCGGGCACCGCCCGGGGCCCCGCGCCGACGCCGGTGCGTCGCGGGTCCCCGGGCGGGACCGGGTCAGTCCTTGGTGCTGAACGCGGCGTCGAAGGCCGCGGTGGGGGCGTCGAAGGCGAGCCGCCGGACGAACTCCAGCGCCTCGGGGGCGCCGACGAGGCGGTCCATGCCCGCGTCCTCCCACTCCACCGAGATCGGACCGTCGTAGCCGATGGTGTTGAGCATCCGGAACGACTGCTCCCACGGCACGTCGCCGTGGCCGGTCGAGACGAAGTCCCAGCCGCGCCGCGGGTCGGCCCACGGCAGGTGCGACCCCAGCCGGCCGTTGCGGCCGTTGCCGGTCTGCCGCTTCGCGTCCTTGCAGTCCACGTGGTAGATCCGGTCCTTGAAGTCCCACATGAACCCCACCGGGTCGAGGTCCTGCCACACGAAGTGGCTGGGGTCCCAGTTGAGGCCGAACGCCTCGCGGTGCCCGATCGCCTCCAACGTCCGGACGGTGGTCCAGTAGTCGTAGGCGATCTCCGAGGGGTGCACCTCGTGGGCGAAGCGCACGCCGCACTCGTCGAAGACGTCGAGGATCGGGTTCCACCGGTCGGCGAAGTCGCGGTAGCCCGCCTCGACCATCTCCTCGGTCGCCGGCGGGAACATCGCGACGTACTTCCAGATCGAGGAGCCGGTGAAGCCGACGACGACGTCGACACCGAGCCGCTGTGCGGTGCGCGCGGTCAGCTTCATCTCCTCGGCCGCGCGCTGTCGCACGCCCTCCGGGTCGCCGTCGCCCCACACCCGCGAGGACAGGATCGCCTCGTGGCGGCCGTCGATCGGGTCGTCGCAGACCGCCTGGCCCTTGAGGTGGTTGGAGATGGCGTAGCACTTCAGGTGGTACTTCTCGAGCAGGTCGAGCTTGCCCTGCACGTAGGCGTCGTCCTCGGCCGCCTGCCAGGGGTCGAGGTGGTCGCCCCAGCAGGCGAGCTCGAGGCCGTCGTACCCCCACCCGGAGGCGAGCCTGGCCACCTCCTCGAGCGGCAGGTCGGCCCACTGGCCGGTGAAGAGGGTGATGGGACGTGGCATCGGTGTGTCCTCCTGTGGTGGTGCGGGTCGGGTCGGGCTCAGCGGGCGCCGAGCAGGTGCTCCATGGCGTCTTCGTCCAGCGGGCGGCCGGCGGGCCCGAACACGTCGGTGCCCTGCCAGCCGACGGTCCACAGTCCGCACCGTCCGGAGGAACGTGTCCTCGGGACGGGGGGTCAGGCCGCTCATGCGGGGATCTCCTGCCAGGTGCGGGTGGACGAGCTCTGCTCGACGGCGGCCAGCACGCGCTGGACCTGCAGGCCCTCGGCGAAGGTGGGGTGGGGGTCGGTGCCGGCGGCGATCGCCCCGACGAGGTCGACCACCTGGTGGGTGAAGCCGTGCTCGTAGCCGAGGCCGTGACCCGCGGGCCACCAGGCCGACACGTAGGGGTGGCCGGGCTCGGTGACCAGGATCCGCCGGAACCCGGCGGTCTCGTCGGGCTCGGTGGCGTCGAAGAGCTCGAGGACGTTCATGTCCTCGAAGTCGAAGGCCAGCGAGCCCTGCGAGCCGTTGACCTCCAGTCGCAGCGCGTTCTTGCGGCCGGTGGCGAAGCGGGTGGCCTCGAAGGTCCCGATCGCGCCGCCCGCGAACCGGGCGAGGAAGAGCGCGGCGTCGTCGACGGTGACCGGGCCGCGCTCGCCCGAGGCGCCCCCGCCGCCGAGGGTGCCGGCGGTGTCGCCGGCGGCGACGGGCCGCTCCTTCACGAACGTCTCGAGGTGGCCGGAGACCTCCACCAACCGGTCGCCGGTGACGAACTGGGCCAGGTCGACGGCGTGGGCGCCGATGTCGCCGAGGGCGCCCGAGCCGGCCAGCTCCTTGTCCAGGCGCCAGGACAACGGCGCCTCGGGGTCGGCGATCCAGTCCTGGAGGTAGACCGCGCGGACCTGGCGCACCTGGCCGATCCGGCCCTCCTGCACCAGCCTGCGGGCCAGCGCGACCGCGGGCACGCGGCGGTAGGTGAAGCCGACCATCGCCCGTACGCCGTCGGCGGCGGCGCGCTCGGCGGCCGCGGCCATCTCCTCCGCCTCGGCGACGGTGTTGGCCAGCGGCTTCTCGCACAGGACGTGCTTGCCGGCGGCGAGCGCGGCGATCGCGATCTCGGCGTGGGTGTGGCCGGGGGTGCAGATGTCCACCAGGTCGACGTCGTCGCGGGCGACGACCTCGCGCCAGTCGGTGGCCGACTCCGCCCAGCCCAGGCGCTCGGCGGCGTCCTGGGCGCGGCCGGCATCGCGGCCGACGACGACGTGCATGGCCGGCGCGAGCGGGAGGTCGAAGAAGCGGGGCGCGACGCGCCAGGCCTGGCTGTGGGCGGCTCCCATGAAGGCGTGGCCGACCATGGCGACCTGCAGGGCGGGACGGGTCTCGGTCATCGGGGTGTCACTCCAGGGTCGGTGGGTGACCCCGCCCCGCCCGCGGGTGTCCGACGGGCGGGGCGGGGACGTCAGGTGTGGCTCAGGACTCGAAGGCGGTGTCGATGTACTTGTCGACGTTCTCCTCGGTCACGACGGGCGCGTAGAGCTGCACCTCGCGGGGCACCTCGACCTCGACCAGGTCGCTCATCGACTTCTCCTGGGCCAGCAGCCGGGCCAGCTTGACGGCGTCGGCACCCTGCGTGGAGGGGTAGATGACGGTCGCCTTCAGCACGCCGTCGCCGGACTGGATCTCCCGCATGGCGTTCGCCGAGCCGGCGCCGCCGACCATGAAGAACTCGTCGCGGTTCTCGCTCTTCATCGCGGCCAGGACGCCGACGCCCTGGTCGTCGTCGTGGTTCCAGATGGCGTCGATCTTGGGCTGGGCCTGCAGCAGGTTGCGGGTCGACTCCTCGCCGCCCTCGACGGTGAAGTCGGCGGCGACGCGGGCGTCGACGTCGAGCCCGCACGTGTCGAGCGCGTCCTTGAAGCCCTGGCTGCGGTCCTGGGTCAGGGGCAGGGAGTCGATGCCGGCGATCTCGGCGACGACGCTGTCCGGCTCGTCCTCGAGCTGGGAGCAGATGTACTGGCCGGCCGAGACGCCCATGCCGTAGTTGTCGCCCAGCACCGTCACGCGGGCGGCGTTGGGGTCGTTGAACTCGCGGTCGACGTTGATCACGGGGATGCCCGCCTCCATCGCCTGGAGGGCTACCCGGGTGAGCGCGTCGCCGTCGAACGGCAGCAGCACGATGGCGTCGACCTTGTCGTTGATGAAGGTCTCGACCTGGCTGATCTGCAGGTTGACCTCGTTGGTGCCCTCGGCGACGCGGAGCTCGACGTCGTCGTACTTCTCGGCGGCGGCGCGGGTGGACTCGGTGATCGAGGCCATCCAGCCGTGGTCGGCGGCCGGGGCGGAGAACCCGATCGTGATCTTGTCGCCGGACTCGTCGTTGGAGCCGGAGGCGGCGTTGGAGCTGGAGGATCCCTTCTCCTCGGAGGAGGAGCCGGTGTCGTTGCTGGCGCAGGCGGTCAGGGCCAGGCAGCTCAGTCCGGCGACGGCGCCGACGCCGAGGCGGGTGCGGAGGGGGGTGCGGTTCATGGCGGTGCTCCTTGCGTGCTGGTGGTGCGGGAGGGAATGGCGGGTGCAGCGGTGGGACGGGTCGGGGTGCGGGCGGGCCGCTAGGTCTTGGCCACCTTCCGTTCGGCCAGGCGCTGCTGGAGCAGCACGGCGACGACGATGATGACGCCCTTGATCAGGGCCTGCTCGGAGGTGGAGCGGTCGTTGAGCGTGAAGACGTTGGTCAGGGTCGTGAAGATCAGCACGCCCAGGACGGTGCCGACGATGGTGCCGCGGCCGCCGGCGATCAGCGTGCCGCCGATCACCACGGCGGCGATCGCGTCGAGCTCGTAGGACCCGCCGTGGGTGGAGGAACCGGTCGTCGTGCGGGCCACGATCATCAGGGCGGCGATGCCGCAGCACATGCCGAGCAGCACGTAGAGCAGCACGGTGTGACGCTTGACGTTGATGCCTGCCAGCCGCGCGGCCTCCGGGTTGCCACCGACCGCGACGGTGCGTCGCCCGAAGGTGGTGCGGTTGAGCAGCACCCACCCCAGTGCCGCGACCGCCAGGAAGATGATCACCAGCATCGGCACGCCCAGGGGCCGGGCGTTGAGGGCGTCGGTGAAGCCGGGGACGTCGACGATCTGGGTGCGGCGGTTGCTGAGGATCTCGGCGTACCCGCGAGCACTGGCCAGCATGGCGAGGGTGGCGACGAACGGCACCACCCCGCCGTACGCGATCAGGGTGCCGTTGATCAGGCCGCAGACGGCGCCGACCGCCAGGGCCGAGAAGGCCATCGTCAGCCAGCCGACGTCGCGGCCGGTGGCCTGGACGGACAGCGTGGTGCACCAGACCGAGGACAGCGCGACGATCGCGCCGACCGAGAGGTCGATGCCGCCGCCGGTGATCACGAAGGTCATCCCGACGCTCACCACGCCGATCACCGACGCCAGCAGCAGCACGGTGATCAGGTTGGACTCGCTCAGGAAGCGCTCGCCCGCCGTGGCGAACCCGACGGCACACAGCAGCGCCAGGCCGACGAGCAGTCCGAGGTTGCGGCCCACGCTGGAGGAGAGGATCTCCCAGATCCGGCCGCCGCGCGACGAGCCTGCCTCCAGGCCCTCCTGCTCGGCCCGCTCGGTGGCCGAGCGGTCGGCGTCCCCTCGGACGTCGTCGACCGCGACGGGCTCGGTGCCACTGTTGCTCATGCGACTCTTCCTTCCATGACGAGGTCCAGGACCTTCGACTCGTCGAGCTCTCCGGCGGGGGCCTCGGCGACCACCGCTCCCTCACGCACCACCAGGACCCGGTCGGCCAGGCCCAGCACCTCGTCGACCTCGCTGGACACCACGACCACCGCGACGCCGGAGTCGGCCAGGGTGCGGACGAGCTGGTAGATCTCGGTGCGGGCGCCGACGTCGACGCCGCGGGTGGGCTCGTCGAGCATCAGCACCCGGCACCCCCGCAGCAGCCAGCGCGCGAGGACGACCTTCTGCTGGTTGCCGCCCGAGAGCGTGCGGACCGGTCGGGCCACGCCGCTCGGGCGCACGTCGAGCGAGGTGGACAGCTCGTGGGCCTTGCGCCGCTCGGCGCCGCGGTCGAGGAAGCCGAAGCGGGAGACCGACCGCAGCGAGGAGACGGTGATGTTGTCGGCGACGGACTGGTCGAGCAGCAGGCCCTGGCTCTTGCGCTCCTCGGGGGCGAGCCCGATCCCGGCACCGACGGCGGCCGGCACCTGCCCGGGGCGGAGCCGGCGGCCGTCGACGCTGACCGTGCCCGCGGTCGCCTTCCGGGCGCCGTAGACGGTCTCGAGGATCTCCGACCGGCCGGCTCCCACCAGGCCGGTCAGGCCGACGATCTCGCCGGCTCGCACCGTCAGGTCCACGTCGGAGAAGACCCCGTCGAGGCCCAGCCCCCGCACCTCGAGGACCACGTCGCCGAACGGCTTCTCGGAGCGGGGCGGGAAGACGTACTCGATGGCGCGCCCCGTCATCAGCCTGATCAGCTCGGAGGTCGGGGTGTCGTGCGCGGACAGGCCGGTGGCGACGGTGGCGCCGTCCTTGAGCACGGTGATGCGGTCGCCGATCTCGCGGATCTCCTCGAGCCGGTGCGAGATGTAGACGACCGCGACCCCCTCGGCGGTCAGGCCGCGGATCACGCGGAACAGGTTGGCGACCTCGCCGGCGTCGAGCACCGCCGAGGGCTCGTCGAGGATCAGCAACCGGGTGTCGTGGGACAGCGCCCGGGCCATGCTCGCGATCTGCTGGCCGGCCGGGGACAGGGTCTCCACCCGACGGTGAGGCGCGATCTCGGAGTGGCCCAGCCGCTTGAGCAGGTCGCGCGCCGCACGGTTGGCCAGCGACCGCTGGCTCACCCCCAGGCGCGACTTCTCGTGACCGAGGAAGACGTTCTCCGCCACGGTCAGGCCGGGGACCAGGTCGAGCTCCTGGTAGATCGTGGCGATGCCGGCGTTGATCGCCGCCATCGGCGAGGTCAGCCGGCGCTCCTCGCCGTCCCACACGATGGTGCCCTCGTCGGGCTGGTAGGACGCCGAGAGGATCTTGATCAGCGTCGACTTGCCGGCGCCGTTCTGGCCGAGCAGGCAGTGGACCTCGCCGGCGCGGACGTCGAGGTCGATGCCGTCGAGGGCACGGACCCCCGGGAACTCCTTGACGATCCCGCGCATCTGCAGCAGCGGGGCGCCGGGCTGGTCCGGGGATGGGGCGGCGGTGCTCATGCGAGGGCTCCCGTGCGGTCGGGGGTCGGGTGGTCGAGGTCGAGCGGTGCGCGCACCGGCGCGAGGGTGGGGTCGTCGAAGACCGCCTGGGCGGCGCGCAGGGCACCGCCGCGGACGGCGGCGGAGAACCCCAGGACGGAGAGCTCGACCACCACGCCGCCGGCCTCGGGGGCGAAGACGTGGCTGCGCAGGCCCTCGCGCAGCTGCGGGACGAACCACTCCCCCAGCACGGCGAAGTAGCCGCCCAGGACGAGCACCTCGGGATTGAAGACGTTGACCAGGTTGCCGCAGCCGCTGACCAGCCACCGGCCCACCTCGTCGATGGCGTCGAGGGTGCGGGTGTCGCCGGCGGCGGCGCGGCGGCGTACGACCTCCAGGCGGCGCTCGAGGTCGATGGCGGGGTCGAGCACCTCGTCGTCGGGGTCGGCCGCGAGCCGGAGCAGCGCCTTGAGGCCCACGACGGTCTCCCAGCAGCCGCGGCGGCCGCACGGGCAGGGCTCGCCGTCGCGGTCGACCTGGACGTGGCCCAGCTCCCCCGCGAAGCCGCGCGCCCCGCGCAGCAGCTGTCCGCCGCAGACCACGCCGCCACCGACGCCGACCGCGCCGGTGAGCAGCAGCAGGTGCTGCACCGAGCTGCCCGGGCCGCGGCTGTCGAGCTCGGCCAGCGCCGCCAGGTTGGCCTCGTTGTCGAGGTGGATCGGGAAGTCGGGGTCGCCCAGGCGGCGGCGTACGGCCTCCACGACCGGCTGGTCGCGCCAGCCGAGGTTGGGCGCGTCGTGGACCTGGCCCGTGGACTCGTCGGAGAGGCCGGGCACCGCCAGGGTCAGGCCCACCGGACGCGTGCCACGGGCCACGAGCCGGTCGATGATCTCGGCGGCGGTGTCGGCCATCCGGGCCTGCACCACGTCGGGGGCCAGGTTGGCGGTGTCCAGGGGCACGCGGCGCTCCTCCACCACACCCCCGTCCAGGTCCATCGCCAGCACCGAGACGTAGTCGATGTTGACCTCCGCGCCCAGCGCGACGTAGGCGCCGGTGTCGATCTCCACGACCCGCCCGGGGCGACCGACGGCGCCGCGCTCGACCTCGCCCTCCATCAGCAGACCGCGGCTGCACAGCTCGGCGACCAGGCTGGAGACGGTGGCCTTGTTGAGCCCCGTCTCCGCGGCGACCCGCGCCCTGGACCGGGCTCCGTGCCGGCGCAGGTGCGCGGCGACGACGGCGAGGTTGTGGCGGCGTACGACGAGCTGGTCGGCCGTGGCCGAGGTCGCGAGACCTGTCCCCGGTCCTGACACCATCCGGCCCACCTGTCCCGTCGTGTGACGTGCATCACGAGTACGTTGGGACGACCAACTAACTACGAAGCGTGGGGTCGTCAAGGACCACCGCCGCGCCATCTAGGCCGGCGCGGTCGCCGCGGCGACCGCTGCCCGACCCCTCCCGGACACCTGGACCTTGCGTGGCGTCACCTCACCGGGGTTGGTTGTCCGTCATGACCACTCTCGGGAAGCGCGGTCGTCCCACCGCGCTCGCACTGCTGTCCACCCTCCTGCTCGCGCTGCTGCTGGGCCTGCCGGGCCTGGCCGGCGCCGCCACCGCCGCTCCCCCGCGCGTCCCCGGCGAACCCGGCGACCGGGGCGTGCGCGCCTCGCAGCCGCTCGTCATCGGCCACCGCGGCGCGTCGGGCTACCGCCCCGAGCACACGCTGGCCGCCTACCAGCTCGCCATCGACCAGGGCGCCGACTACGTCGAGCCCGACCTGGTGCCGACCAAGGACGGCGTCCTCGTCGCCCGCCACGAGAACGAGATCGGCGGCACCACCGACGTCGCCCAGCGCCCCGAGTTCGCGGCTCGCCGGGCCACCAAGACCATCGACGGCCGCGCGGTCACCGGCTGGTTCACCGAGGACTTCACGCTCGCCGAGCTCAAGACGCTGCGGGCCAAGGAGCGGCTGCCGCTGGTCCGACCCGCCAACACGGCGTACGACGGCCGGTTCGAGGTGCCGACGCTGACCGAGGTGCTCGACCTGGTGCGTCGTACGAACGACGCCCGGCCGGGCACCGCTCGCGACGTCGGCGTCTACACCGAGACCAAGCACCCGACGTACTTCCAGGGCCTCGGGCTGCCGATGGAGCGCACCCTCGTCGACACGCTGCGTGCCCGCGGCTTCGACTCCGCGAAGGACAAGGTGTTCCTGCAGAGCTTCGAGACCAGCAACCTGCGCCAGCTCGACCGGATGACCAAGCTGCCGATCATCCAGCTCATCGACGGCTCCGGGGCGCCGTACGACCTCGTGGCGCAGGGCGACCCCCGCACCTACCGCGACCTGACCACGCCGCGCGAGCTCCGCGCGATCTCGTCGTACGCCGAGGGCATCGGCCCCAACAAGGAGCTGGTCCTCCCCCGCGACGCCGCGGGCCGGACCGGTGCGCCCAGCCCGCTCGTCCGCGACGCGCACCGCAACAAGCTCGTGGTGCACCCCTTCACGCTGCGCCGGGAGAACCAGTTCATGGCCGTGAACTTCCGCCGCGGCACCGACCCGAACGCGCCCGGCGACCTCGCGGCCGAGGTCCGCGCCTTCCTCGACGCCGGCGTCGACGGCCTCTTCACCGACAACCCCGACATCGGCGTCGCCACCCGCGACGCCTGGGTGCGGTCGGGGGCCCGCCCGGCCGCCTGAGTCGGCGGCGGCGTCACCGCCGGGGCGACTGGTCGAGACCAGTTGCCCTCGGTGCGTGACCAGCGTGGCGCGGGCGTGTGAGCGTGGGCCATGGGGCAGAACCGGCGGGCGGGAGCGAGCGCCCCTCACGAGGTGGTCGAGCTCCGCGTCCACGGCGTCCACGGCACCTCGCCCGCCGCGATGCTCGGCGTGGGCGACGGCGACGTCGGACGGGTGGCCGGGGACGACCTGACCGGCATCTACCGGCTCCGCGACGGTGACCCGCCGCTCCGCTCGCTCACCCCGGGGCCGGAGGAGTCGCGGGCCCCGGTCAGCGTCGAGGCCTACTCCTGGGGCGCACTGACCTCGGGCGTGCAGGGCTTCCTGGGGTGGGTACGCCGCAGCCTCTGGCTGCTGCTGCTGCCCTTCGCACTCGTCAACCTCGCCTACTGGGCCCGCGTCGACCTGGCCCGAGTCCACCTCCGCGCCCGGCTGGGGGCACGCGCCGTCCGCACCGCGGGGCTGCTGCTCACGGTCTTCTTCGTCCTCACGCCCTGCCTGCTCTTCGTCGACCTGCTCGCCTGGCAGTGCTTCCGGTACGGCGTGCCGAGCTGCGAGCCTCTCCCGGGCTGGGCCGATGCCCTCGCCGACCTGACCCCGGGCCAGCGGGTGTCGGTGGCCTCGCTCGGCCCGATGCTGGTCCTGGCCGTGCTCTGGTCCCTCTCCCGCACGACCGTGACCCGCTACGAGGACGTCGGCGAGGCCCCGCCCGGCATCCGGCCCGGCGCCGCACCGTCGACGGACGGTCGTCCCGTGCTGCGCCACCCCGCCCTGTGGCGCGGTCGCGACCGCACCCGCAGCCTGGCCCGGCGCCACCTGGCGGCCGGCGTCGCGACGGTCGCGCTCTTCCTCGGCCAGCACCTCGCGGTCGCCGGGCGGCTCTCGGGAGTCGAGGAGGTGCTCGTCCTCGCGGTCGTCGGCGTCGGGTGGGCGACGCTGCTCGGCTGCCTGCTGCTGGTCCTGGTCCCCCACGACGACGACGTCGACCCACGGGCGGTGGATAGTCCGTGGACCCGCGCCGGTGACCGGGTGCGGGCGCGCGCGGGGACACTGGACCGGGTCGTCGGCGGCCTCGCGCTCGCGACGTACGCCGCCCTCGTGCTGCTGCTGTGCACCGGCGCCGGGGCCGACCTCGACCAGGACTCGGCGTGGGTCGGTCGCACGTTCTGGTTCCTCGCGGTGTTCGTCGCGGTGACGCTGCTGCACCTGGTGGTCTTCACCGGAGGCCGGATGCCGCTGCCGGTGGCGTTCGGTGTCGTCGGCCTGGTTCTCGCCGCGTTCGTGGCCCTGGTCTGGGCCCAGAATGCCGGTCGCTACGGACCGGACGACGGCACCACCGTGGCCGTGGTCGGCGCCGTGGCGGTCGCGACCGCCGTCGGTCTCGGCGTCTGGCACTACCGCCATGGCCGGCAGCTGCTTGAGGTGAAGGCGCGCGCCTGGCGGGGCGCCGGACCGTCGGTGCTGCTGGCGGCGGGTGCCTGGGTGGCGCTGCTGTTCACCTCGGCGACCGTGGTGGCGACCGCCGACTTCCTCAACGGCGCGGACCACGGCGTCGGCGACCTGGTGAGCACCACCAAGGTCGAGACCGAGGAGTTCCAGGCGGAGCAGCGCTCACCGCTGCAGCGCACGCCGGCGCGGACGACGTACGCCGCCGCCGGCGACGTCGTGGTCCACCACGCCCGGCTGGTCCGCAGCGCGGACGGGGACGTCGAGGTGACCGCGGGGCAGGTCTCGGCGGACGGGTTCTGGCGCGCCGCCCGACCGGGGGTGACCGGCAAGCGGTTCGGGCGGACCGAGATCGGCTCCGAGGCGACGCTGCGGCTGCCGGGCACCATCCTGCTGGCGGACTACTCCTGCGTCGACGCGCGGCCCACCACCGGCCGGTGCACGGCAGAGGACCTCGCCTTCCGGGGGTCGAGCCGCATCGAGGTGCCCGAGGGCCGCACGCTCACCCTGGCGCGCGGGGTGGTCCTGGATCCGCTGGAGTCGCCGCAGGCACCGCTCGCCATCCCGCCGGTGCTGCTGTGGATGCCGCTGGCTCAGCTGCTCTGGGTGCTGCTCGTGCCCCTGGTGCTCCTGGGCGCGGTGCTGCGCTTCCGGAGCGGCTCGGCCGGCCTCGACCTCGTGCCGGGGCGTCCCGACGACGACATCCCGCACCGCGACCGGCCGGCCTGCCTGCAGGCCCGGCGGCGGGCCGCGTTCGCCCACCGGGCCGAGCGGCTGCTCGACCTGGTCGGGCTGGTCACCTCGCTGGTCGCACTGCCGGTCGTGGTGCTGGCGCTGACCGGCGCGGCTCCGTGGCAGCTCGAGGGGGCGGGGTGGACGCGTGGGGTCGCTGACCTCGCGATGTACCTCGTGGTGGGCCTCTCGGCGCTCCTCATCGGCCTCGGCTCGCGGATGCGCCGCTCGGAGTCCGCGCGCAAGGCCGTCGGCGTGCTGTGGGACCTGACCACCTTCTGGCCACGTGCGGCGCACCCGCTCGCGCCGCCCTGCTACGCCGAGCGGGTGGTGCCCGAGCTGCTCCAGCGCTCACGCTGGGTGCTGAACCGCCACGAGCGCAACCTGCTGGTGCTCTCCGGCCACAGCCAGGGGTCGCTGATCGTGGTCGCGGTGGCCAGCCGGCTCTCCGACGAGCACCTCGGGCGGGTGCGGCTGGTGACGTACGGCAGCCAGGTCCGGGCGCTCTACGGGCGCGTCTTCCCCGGCGTGCTGGGGGCCGACGACGTCGGCTACGTGCCCACCCCCGACGTCACCCGGCTGGGCGACCTGTTCCCCGACGTGCCGGCCGACCCCGCACCCGCGGCGGTGGACCCGGTGGCGGGGAGCCTGCGCGGTCGGCTGCTGGCGGCCGGCGGTCGGTGGGTCAACCTGTTCCGGCGTACCGATCCGCTGGGGTTCCGCGTCTTCGGTGACGTCGACGGCGAGGTGGCCGCCCCGTGGGACCGCTCCGTCGACCTCCCGGTGGCGGAGGTCCCGACCGGCCAGGCCGGCGACCCGGGGCCGCGGGTTCAGGGGCACGGCGGCTACCAGCACACCCTGACCTACCGCGAGGTCGTGGCGACCTGGACCGGGGAGCCGGTGCAGCGGGCCGCGACGGGCACGCACGACGTGCCGTGCCACCCCGTCGGCTGACCAGTCCGACGCCGCGGCTCAGCGACGCCGGGCGACCACGAACACCCGGCGGAAGGGCATCACCACGACACCGTCGCGCTCGGGGTACGCCGCCCGCAGCTGCTCCTTGAGCTCCTGCTCGAACTGCTCGCGCAGCCCCGGGGGCAGCGCCTGCACGGTCGGTCGCAGGCCGGTCCCGCTGATCCAGTCGAAGACGGCGTCGGCGCCGGTGAGCACGTGGGCGTACGTCGTCTCCCAGGCGTCGACCTCCCAGCCCTCGTCGGTGAGCAGCCGCAGGTAGGTCTCGGGGTCGTGGCTGACCATCCGCGCGACGTCCCGGGTGTGCTCGGCGTACGCCGGCCGGCCGGCCAGCTCGGCGACCAGCGAGTGGCTCGGCGCGCGCCAGTTGCCGGGCACCTGGACGGCCAGCCAGCCGCCCGGCGCCACCGTGGCCGCGAGGTCGGGCAGGAGAGCGAGGTGGTCGGGCAGCCAGTGCAGGACGGCGTTGGCGACCAGCACGTCGGGCCGCAGCCCGCGGGCCGGCCAGTCGCGGACGTCGCCCACCTCGAGCTCCACGGCGTCGCCCACGGCGTCGCGCGCCGCACCGACCATCGCCTCGCTGCTGTCGATGCCGACGACGCGCGCGTCCGGCCAGCGTCGCGGCAGCAGCGCGGTCAGGTTGCCGGCCCCGCAGCCGAGGTCGACGACCAGCCGGGGGTCCTCGGCGCCGACCCGCGCGAGCAGGTCGTGGAAGGGGCGGGCGCGCTGGTCGGCGTACCCCAGGTAGCGGGCGGGGTCCCAGCTGAAGGTCATCCCCGACGGTATCTCGACATCGAGAATCTCGGCAGCCTCCCGGGATGGCTAGGCTCGCCCCGTGGAGCGGGACGAGGTCGACGAGCTGGTGCAGGCGTGGGGCCGGGAGCGCTCCGACCTCGACCTGGCTCCCGTCGAGGTGTTCAGCCGCCTCACCCGGCTCGCCCGGCTGCTCGACCGCGAGCGCCGCGCCGCGTTCGCCGCCGTCGGCGTCGAGCCGTGGGAGTTCGACGTGCTGGCCGCGCTGCGACGGGCCGGTGAGCCCTACCAGCTCACGCCGGGGGCGCTGCTGCGCCAGACGATGGTCACGAGCGGCACCATGACCAACCGGGTCGACCGGCTGGTGGCTCGCGACCTCGTCGACCGCCTGCCCGACCCGCGCGACCGCCGCGGTGTGCTGGTGCGGCTCACCGCGACCGGCCGTCGCAGCGTCGACGACGCCTTCGAGTCGCTGCTCGACCGGGAGCGCTCGCTGCTGGCCGCCCTGTCCCCGGAGGACCGCGACTCCCTCGCCCGGTTGCTCAAGCTGCTGATGGGTCCGCTGGCCTGAGGCTCGTCGCGGGTGGGTGGCGGGTGGGTGACGGGTGGCGGGACGCGGGCCGGACGTCATACGAGCTGGTCGTCCGGGCAGCCACGTCGTATGACGCACGGGGCCGCCGCGGACGTCATACAGCTGGTCGTCCGGGCAGCCACGTCGTATGACGCACCGGGGCGACGCGGGACGTCATACGAGCTGGTCGTCCGGGCAGCCACGTCGTATGACGCACCGGGGCCGCACGCCGGACGTCATGCGGATCGTGGGTCCTGGGCACCAGTTCGTATGACGTCCCGCGCGCTCGGGAGCCCAGGACGCGATCGAGGCCCCTCGCGGCGTACGACGGACGGCTCGGGCGTCGAGGTACGGCAAAACTGCCCTCCGGTGACCGGTTCGTCCTGGTCTCGCGGGCAGTTTCACCGGTCAACCGGGGAAACTGCCCACCCCCGGGGACGCCCCTCAGTCCAGCTGCTCCGCCGCCTCCATCCACTCCGTCTCCAGCAGGTCGCGCTCGGCGCGGAGGCGGGTGAGGTCGGCGTCGAGCTCGGTGAGGCGGGCGTGGTCCTGGGCGTGGGTGAGCATCGCGGCGTGCAGCTGGGTCTCACGGGCGGAGAGCTTCTCCAGCTGCTTCTCGACCCGCGCCAGCGTCTTGCGGGCCGCCCGCGAGTCGGCGCTCCCGGCGGTCGCCGCGGGGGCTCCCGAGGAGCCCGAAGAGCCCGAGAGCCCGACGAGCGCGGCGAGGCGCCCGCCGCGGAGCGCCCCTGCCGCCGGTGCTCGAGGTACTGGTCGATCCCGCCGGGCAGCATCGAGAGCGTCCCGTCGCCCAGCAGCGCCCAGACCGAGTCGGTGACCCGCTCGAGGAAGTAGCGGTCGTGGCTGACCACGACGAGGGTGCCGGGCCAGGCGTCGAGGAAGTCCTCGAGCACGTTGAGGGTCTCGATGTCGAGGTCGTTGGTCGGCTCGTCGAGCAGCAGCACGTTGGGCTCGGCCAGCAGCAGCTTGAGCAGCTGGAACCGGCGCCGCTCGCCACCCGAGAGGTCACCGAGCCGCGCGGTCAGCTTGTCGCCGGTGAAGCCGAACCGCTCCAGCAGCGAGGTGGCGGTGAGCTCCTGGCCGTCGGCGGTCCTGGTCACCCGGCGGATCCCCTCGACGCTGGGCAGCACCCGCGCGTCGGGGTCCTCGACCGGCACCTGCTGGCTGAGGTGGGCCAGCGAGACGGTGCGGCCGCGCTTGGCCTTGCCGCGGTCGGGCACGAGCTCGCCGGCGACGAGGCCGAGCACCGAGCTCTTGCCGGCGCCGTTGACGCCGACGACGCCGACCCGGTCGCCCGGGCCGAGCCGCCAGGTCGCCTGGGACAGCAGCGTCTTCTCGCCGCGCACCAGGTCGACGTCCTCGAGGTCGACGACGTCCTTGCCGAGCCGCTGGGTGGCGAACTTCTGCAGCTCCAGCCGGTCGCGCGGCGGCGGCTCGTCGTCGATCAGCGCGCTGGCGGCGTCCATCCGGAACTTCGGCTTCGAGGTGCGGGCCGGGGCGCCGCGGCGCAGCCAGGCCAGCTCCTTGCGCATCAGGTTCTGGCGGCGGGTCTCCGAGGCCGCGGCCTGGCGGCTGCGCTCGGCGCGGGCGAGCACGAACGCGGCGTACCCGCCGTCGTAGGAGTCGACCACCCCGGCGCCGTTCGCGGCCGGGTGCACCTCCCAGGTCGTGGTGCAGACCTCGTCGAGGAACCAGCGGTCGTGGGTGACCACCACCATCGCGGAGGTACGCCGGGACGCGGCCCGCGCGCGGAGGAACCCGGCCAGCCAGGCGACCGCCTCCACGTCGAGGTGGTTGGTCGGCTCGTCGAGCAGCAGCAGGTCGTGGTCGGTGAGCAGCAGCCGGGCCAGCGAGCTGCGCCGTCGCTCGCCACCGGACAGGCCCGAGACGGTGCGCTCGAGGTCGAGGCCGACGAGCAGCTCCTCGACCACCTCGCGCGAGGTGGGGTCGGCCGCCCACTCGTGGTCGGCGCGGCCGCCGAGGACGACGTCGCGCACGGTCGCGGACTCGTCCAGGTCGTCACGCTGCGCGAGGTAGCCGACCTCGAGGCCGCGGGTGCGCGAGACGCGGCCGTCGTCGGGGTCGGTGTGCCCGGCCATCAGGTCGAGCAGCGTGGTCTTGCCGTCGCCGTTGCGGCCGACGATGCCGACGTGGTCGCCCTCCCCCACGCCGAGGCTGACCTCGTCCAGGAGGATCCGGACGCCGTAGGACTTGGTGACGCGCTCGAGGTTGACGAGGTTGGCGCGCTGGCTCATCCCGCCAGCTCCACCACGTGGGCGCCGGCGACCGGGCCGGTCACGACGTGCACGACGGGGACGCCGGCCTCGAGCAGGGCGCCCCGGGTGGCGGTGGCGTGCTCGTGCGAGGGCGAGAGGCCCAGCACCGTGGGGCCGGACCCCGAGAGGAGCACCGGCCCGTCGTGGTGCGAGCGCACCAGTGCCAGTCGCTCGCCGAGCTCGGGTCGCAGGCTCACCGCGGGGTCCTCCAGGTCGTTGTGCAGGGCAGCGGCCAGCGCCGCGTGGTCTCCGACGAGGAGCGCGGCGAGGACGGCCTCGGACGAGCGCGGCACCTCGGGGGCGTCGGGGTGGAGCCGGTCGAGCTCGCCGTACACCGCGGGGGTCGACAGCCCGTCGTGGTGCGGCACCACCACCCACCAGTGGTCGCCGGTGTCCGCCACGGGCGTGACCACCTCGCCGCGACCGGCGCCGTGGGCGGTGCCGCCGAGCAGCGCGAACGGCACGTCGCTGCCCAGCCGGGCCGCGAGGTCGAGCAGGTCCTCGTCGCTGGTGTGCAGCTGCCACAGCCGGTCCAGGGCCACCAGGGCCGCGGCCGCGTCGGCGCTGCCCCCGGCCAGGCCGCCGGCCACGGGGATGCCCTTGTCGATGTCGAGCCGGGCCGCGCGGTCCACGCCGTGGTGGGCGGCGAGCAGCCGCCCGGCGCGGACGGCCAGGTTGCCCTCGTCGAGGGGTACGCCGGAGCAGTCGACGTCGCCGACCGACCGGACGGCGACCTCCCACTGCTCCGACGGCGAGGCGCGGACGTCGTCGTACAGGCTGACCGCCTGGTAGACGGTGTCGAGCGGGTGCATGCCGTCGGCACGCAGCCGGCCGACGCCGAGCACGAGGTTGACCTTGGCCGCCGCACGGACGGTCACGGGGCTGGCTCTCACCGGCCGGCTCCCGGGGCGACGGGTAGGCCGGTGGTGGCGACCAGCGCCTCGGTCAGCCGCACGAAGTCGGCCAGCACCAGCTGCTCGCCGCGGGTGAGCGGGTCGATGCCGGCGGCGGCGAGGGCCTCGCCGGACGCCTCGGCCGACCCGGCCAGGTCGCGCAGCGAGGCGCGCAGCGCCTTGCGGCGGTGGGCGAAGCCCGCGTCGACCACGGTGAAGACCTCCGAGCGGCTGACGGTGGTGGCCGGCGGCTCGCGCCGGGTCCAGGCCACGAGCCCGGAGTCGACGTTGGGAGCCGGCCAGAAGACGTTGCGGCCCACGGCGCCGGCGCGGCGGACCTCGGCGTACCAGGACGCCTTGACCGACGGGACGCCGTAGACCTTGGACCCGGGGCGGGCGGCGAGCCGGTCGGCGACCTCGGACTGCACCATCACCAGGCCGCGCTCCAGCGACGGCAGCAGGCCGAGCAGGTGCAGCAGCACCGGCACCGAGACGTTGTAGGGCAGGTTGGCCACCAGGGCGGTCGGGGCGGGCCCCGGGACGGCGTCGATGCGCAGCGCGTCGGCGAGGACGACCTCGAAGGCGGCCGACCTGGTCGGGGGCGCGCTCGGCGACGGTGGCGGGGAGCTCGTCGGCCAGCAGCGGGTCGAGCTCGACCGCGACCACGCGCCGCGCGACGGCCAGCAGCGCCAGGGTCAGCGACCCCAGGCCGGGGCCCACCTCGAGCACCACGTCGTCGGCCCCGATGCCGGAGTCGCGCACGATCCGCCGCACCGTGTTGGGGTCGATCACGAAGTTCTGGCCGCGCTGCTTGGTGGGGCGCAGGCCGAGCCGATCCGCGAGCAGACGCACTTCTGCCGGACCGAGCAGGCTCGGTCCGGCAGAAGGAGTCGTCACGGGGACGAGCGTAGAGGCCGTCAGTGACCGGCCCCGCAGTGCGGCCAGGCGCCGTAGCCGCCCTCGGCCGCAGCCACGCGCTCGGCGATGGCGATCTGCTGCTCGCGGCTGTTCTGGTGGGGCATCCCGGAGCCGCCGTACGCCGCCCAGGTGCTCGGGCTGAACTGCAGCCCGCCGTAGTAGCCGTTGCCGGTGTTGGCCGCCCAGTTGCCGCCGGACTCGCACGCGGCGATGGCGTCCCAGACGCTGCCGCCGCCGACCGAGGACGCCGGGGTGGACGGGGCCGCGGGCGCGACCTTCGTGCCGACCTTGACGATCGCGTCGACCGGCTCGCGGACCACGCGGGAGCTGACCACGACGGTGCGCACGGCCTTGCCGTTGCGGAAGCTCGTCCGGTACGTCACGTCGCGGACGCCGTCACGGCCCTCGCGGACCGTCTCGGTCTCGCCCTCGGCCAGGGTGTCGTCGTCACGGCGGACGGTGCCCGCCTGGATGGCCTCGTCGGCCACGCGCTTGGAGATCACGCCGCGCTTGACGACGACCACACGGTCGCCGTCCTCGAGCTCGGCACCCCGCGAGGGGCGCACCACGTCGTCGCGGTCGACCTTCACGCCGGTCTCCTCGAGGAGCTCACCGACGGTGGCGACGGGCAGGTCGTGCCGCGTCGCCTTCTCGGCGCCGAGCTTGAGCACCACCCGCTTGGGGGTGACGACCTCCATCGAGAGGCCGCCGCGGTCGATCTCGGTGCCACGGCTGACCGACATCGCGGCGTTGCCGAAGCGCAGGCCGAGCTGGCTCAGCGCGGCGGAGACGTTGGTGGCGGTCGTCCACAGCGTCTTCTCCTCGCCGTCCACGGCGAGGGTCAGCGGACGACCCAGGCGGACCGCGATCTCGGAGCCGTCGCGCACCTGCGTGGCCGGACCGGGGACGACGGAGTCGTGCTTCCCGGGCTCGATGCCCTCGCCGGCGAGGACGTCGCCGACGGAGCCGCCGAAGGTGCGGACCTGCTGCCGCTCGCCGTCCACCGAGAGGGTGACGGTCTTGCTCATCCCGGCGTACGCCGAGGCGGTGCCGACGATCCCCAGCAGGACGGCCACGGCCAGTCCCACGAGGAGGGTCTTGTTCTTGGTCAGGTGCTCAAGGCGTGCGTGCACGGTGCTCCAGTGATCGCATTTCCCGGACCGCGGGCGGTGGCGCCGGCCTCACGCGCCGCATCGTCGTCGACGCTGCGCGGGCCCCCAGGGTGGCGCCAACCGGTAGGTGTGGTGCTCCCGCTTCCGGCCAACAGCGATCGACCCTAGGTGCGTCCACAGGCCTCGCGCAAACCGCCACCCGACGCGCCGGCGCCCCGCAGGCGGGTCGGCGTGAGCCGGATCACGCTCCCCAGGGCCCCCCGAAGGCGGCGAAGGTGTTGGTCTCCACGGCCTCGCACAGCTCCGCCAGCGGCACCCCGGTGGTCGCCGCCATGGCCCGCAGGGTCAGCGGCACCAGGTAGGAGGCGTTGGTCCGGCCGCGGTGCGGGACGGGGGTGAGGTACGGCGCGTCGGTCTCCACCAGCACCCGGTCCAGCGGCGTCGCGCGCAGCGCCTCGCGGAGCGGCTCGGCGTTCTTGAACGTCACCGTGCCGGCGAAGGAGAGGTGGGCGCCGCGCTCGACGCACGCCCGCGCGAAGGCGGCGTCGCCGGAGAAGCAGTGCATCACCCAGCGCGGGGGCACGCCGACGTCGTCGAGCACCCGCAGCACGTCCTCGTGGGAGTCGCGGTCGTGGATCACCAGGGTGCGGTCGAGCTCCTTGCTCATCCTGACGTGGGCGCGGAAGGACTCCTCCTGCGCGGCCCGGCCCTGCGGCGGGGTCCGGTAGAAGTCGAGCCCGGTCTCCCCCACCGCGCGCACCCGGTCGCTGCCGGCGACCAGGCGGCGTACGTCGGCCAGGGCCTTCTCGAGCCTCCCCTGCTCGGCGAGCAGCGGTGCCTCGTTGGGGTGCAGCGCCACGCCCGCGACCACCTCGTCGTGGCGCTCGGCGACGTCGACGGCCCAGCGCGCGCCGGGCAGGTCGCAGCCGACCTGCACGACGCGCGTGACGCCGACCTCGGCGGCGGCGGCCAGCGCGACGGCGACGTCGAGGGCGGGCTCGTCGCCGCGCGCGACGTCGAGGTGGCAGTGGTTGTCCACGACCGGGTGCGGCAGCGGCTCGGGCAGCCCGGGGAGCTCGGGACGTCCCTCCAGCACGGCCGTCACGGGCGGTGCACCGCGTCGTAGACGAGCCGCTTCGGCACCCCCGACCGCCGGGCGACGTCGCCGATGGCCTGCTTGCGCGGCACCCCCACGGCCTCCTCGGCGGCCACCAGGGCCGCGAGCGTCACGGGGTCGGTGACCGCCGCGGGCGGCTCGGCCCCCTGCACCACCAGCGTCACCTCGCCGCGCACACCCGCCTCGGCCCAGCCGACGAGCTCGGCCAGCGTGCCCCGGCGTACCTCCTCGTGGGTCTTGGTCAGCTCGCGGCACACCACGGCCGGGCGGTCGGCGCCCGAACGCCTCGGCGAGCGCGCCCAGCGTCGCCGCGGTGCGGTGCGGCGCCTCGAAGAAGACCAGGGTGCGCTCCTCCTCGGCCATCGCCTGCAGCCGACGCAGCCGCTCGCCGGCCTTGCGCGGCAGGAAGCCCTCGAAGCAGAACCGGTCCACCGGCAGCCCCGAGACCGCCAGCGCGGTGAGCACCGCCGAGGGGCCGGGCAGGCTGGTCACGGTGACGTCGCGCTCGATGGCGGCGGCGACGAGGCGGTAGCCCGGGTCGGAGACGCTGGGCATCCCGGCGTCGGTCACCAGCACCACGCGCTCGCCGGCCACGAGCGCGTCGACCAGGGCGTCGGTGCGCAGGTGCTCGTTGCCCTCGAAGTACGACACCACCCGCCCGGGGATCTCCACCCCGAGGTCGCCGGCCAGCCGGCGCAGCCGCCGGGTGTCCTCCGCCGCCACCACGTCGGCACCGCGCAGCTCGCTCGCGAGCCGGGGGGAGGCGTCCTCGGCGCGGCCGATCGGGGTCCCGGCGAGGACCAGCACCCCGCCACCGGACAGGTGCGAGGACTCGCGCGGATCGCTCATGGTCCCGATCATCGCAGCCGTAGCCTTGGGCAGCGTGAGCCTCCTCGAGCGCCGTACGACGCTGTCCGCGACGCCCCGCGGCGAGCGGCTCCCCCCGGCCGCCTCCCGGGCCCGGCTGACCGGCTCCGACCGCGTCCGCGGCTGGCTGGCGGCCCTCGGCGTGTTCGCGCTGGCGCTCGCGCTGCGGCTGTGGGACCTCGGCAACCCCCGCGCGTTCGCCTTCGACGAGACCTACTACGCCAAGGACGCCTGGTCGCTGCGGCACTTCGGCTACGTGCAGTCCTACGTCGAGGACGCCGACACCGCGATCCTGGGCGGGCAGACCACGGGCCTGTGGACCGGCGACCCCTCGATGGTGGTGCACCCCGAGCTCGGCAAGTGGCTGATCGCGCTGGGCGAGTCGGCCTTCGGGATGACGCCGTTCGGCTGGCGGGTCTCCTCGGCCGTGGTCGGCGCGCTGATGGTGCTCGTGATGGTCCGGCTCGCCCGGCGGGTCACCCGCTCCACCGGGCTGGGCGTCCTGGCCGGCCTGCTGCTGTGCCTGGACGGCCAGCACCTCGTGCTCTCACGGCTCGCGCTGCTCGACGTCTACCTGGCGTTCTTCGTGCTGTGCGCGGTCGCCTGCACCGTCGCCGACCGCGACTGGACCCGCTCCCGCCTGGCCTCGCTGGTCGGCGAGACCCGGCTGGCGGCCGGCGCCTGGGGGCCGCGGCTGTGGTGGCGGCCGTGGCGGCTGGCGGCCGGCCTGTGCTGGGGCGCGGCGGTCTCGACGAAGTGGACCGCCCTGTTCGTGCTGGCGGCCCTCGGTCTGACGATGTGGCTCTGGGACGCCGGCGCCCGTCGCTCCTTCGGTGTGCGGTGGGCGGTGGCGAAGTCCGCGGTCATCGACGCCGCCCCCGCCCTGGCGTACGTCGTGGTGCTGCCGTTCGTGCTCTACGTGCTCAGCTGGACGGGCTGGCTGCTGCACGCCGACGTCTACGAGCGCGCGCTGTCGGACACCCAGTACGGCCCCTACTGGGGCAGCTACCTGGAGACGGACGCGACCGGGTTCCTGCCCGAGCTGTGGCAGTCGCTGCAGTCGCTGTGGCACTACCACCACGACGTGTTCTCGTTCCACACCCGCTTCCTCGACGACAGCACCCACGCCTACCAGTCGAGCCCGTGGGGCTGGTTCGTGCTCAACCGTCCGGTCGGCATCTCCACCGAGCTCGACATCGCGGCCGGCACGCAGGGCTGCACGGCCGCGGCCGGCTCCACCTGCCTGCGGCAGGTGCTGCTGCTCGGCAACCCGGTGGTCTGGTGGGCCGGGTCGGTGGCGGCGCTGTGGTCGCTGGCGGCAGGGCTGCTGCGCCGCGACTGGCGCCACGGGCTGGTACTGGTCGGCCTGGCGGCGACCTGGCTGCCGTGGTTCCGCTACGACGACCGCCCGATCTTCAGCTACTACGCCTCGGCCAGCCTGCCGTTCCTGGTGCTGGCGGTGGTGCTGCTCGTCGGCGGGATCGCCGGCACCGGCGTGGCGGGAGGTGCGGCCTCACGCGCGCGGCGGGTGACGGCCGGCGCGGTGGCCGGGGTGCTGCTGGCCCTGACCGTGGTCGCGTTCGTGTTCTTCTGGCCGATCTGGACCGACGGCCTGCTCACCAACGCGGAGTGGCAGCAGCGGATGTGGTTCCGCCGCTGGATCTGAGGCCTCAGGCGGCAGCGGCGCCGGGCATGGTCCAGGACTCGGGGTCCTGGGGCACGGGGGCGAGCGGCGCGGGCTCGCGCACGAGGCCCTTGCGCTCCAGCATCGCGATGCGCACGACGGCGATGGCCACGACGAGCATCCCGATCATCCCGACCAGCAGGACCGACAGCGGTGCGATGGCTCCCATGGTGCCCCTCCCAGGTACCTAGCGAACGTCTGTAGGACCACCGTAGGCCAGATCCGGGAATACGGACATAGTTCTTCTGGACTAGATCAGGCTGATCTCCTGGGCCCCCGGAGTTGACATCCGTCGTTCAGGGGGTGTGGGCGGGACCCCGGCGTCCCAGCCACGCCAGGTAGCCGGTGGCGAGGCCCACGACGCCCATCCCGAGCGCTCCCCCGGGCCAGTAGATGTGGTCGCTGTGCACCAGCCACGCGCCGGGGAGCAGCAGCAGCGCCGGCAGGCCCGCCACCCGGTGGCGCAGCAGCGAGTCGCCGGCCACGAGCAGCGCCGCGAGGAGCAGCGCCCAGGAGCCGATCTCGCCGAGCGGCGTGCCGAGGGCGAAGATCGAGCGCACCTCGTCGGGCCGGGGAGCCCCGGACGGCAGCCGCGAGGTCACCCAGCCGGCGCCGATGCCGCTGAGGATGTCCAGCGCGTTGTAGAAGACGGCGTAGACGAACGACGCCAGCACGGCGAGGACCGCGACGGGGTCGCGGCGCCCCTTGAACAGCCACATCAGCGCCAGCCCGACCAGCGGGAAGACGAGCATGCCGGGCACGTGCAGGGTCCACCACCGGTGCGCCGTCATCTCGTTGAGGCTCTCGGGGTGGAAGTAGCCCGCCGCCATCAGCACCACGCCCGGCAGCGCGCTCAGCACGCCGGCGGTGACCGGCCCCGCCCAGCGCTCGGTCGTCTGCACGCCTGGGTCCCGCGTCGTCGTCGCCACGCCCCGAACCTACGGCCGCGCGCCAGCGCTCAGGCCGTACGCCGCTCCGCGAAGTCGGCCGGCGTGAACCGGCCCTCGGCCAGGTGGGACTCGATGTCCTCCAGGCTGCGCCCGGTCAGCTCCGGCAGCAGCCGCCACACGAAGACCCACGCCGCCACGTTGAACAGGCCGTAGAGCCAGAACACCTGGCCCACCCCGAGGATCTCGATCATGGTCAGCAGCGTCAGCGTGATCAGCAGGTTGGTCCCCCACAGCGTGGCCGACTGCACGGCCGTACCGGCCCCGCGGACCGCCAGCGGGTAGATCTCCGACCCGGTCAGCCAGCCCATCAGCTGCAGGCCGCCTGCGTTGAACAGCATGAACACGACCAGGCAGGTGACGATGAACGGGATGTTGTCCTGGCCGGCGTTGCCGGTGACGAAGAACGCCCCCAGCACGAACAGGCTCAGCGCCGCCCCCGGCACCATCACCATGGTCAGCCGGCGGCGGCCGACGCGGTCGACGATGACGAGCCCCACCACCTGCGCCAGCAGGTACGTCACCCCCAGGGCGACGCTGACCCGCAGCGCGGCGGTGGTGCTGAAGCCGTTGTCGGTCAGGATCGTCGGCGCGTAGTAGATGATCATCTCGATCCCGGAGAGCTGGGTCAGCGCCGCGATGCCGCAGCCGACGACGAGCGCGGGGCGCACCCAGGGGCGCCTCAGCCCGCTCCACCCGCGGTCGCGAGACCGGGTCTCGGCCTTGCGCTCCTCGACCTCGACGATCTCCGCGAGCTCCTGCTCGACCGGGTAGCCGTCGGGGCGGACCCGGCGCAGCACGGCCTCGGCCTCGTCGCGCCGACCCTGCTTGACCAGCCACCGCGGGCTCTCCGGCAGCCGCAGCTGGAGCAGCAGCATGAGCAGGGCGGGTACGGCGGCCGCACCGATCGACACCCGCCAGTCGACCAGCTCGGTGGCGCCGACCAGGGTCGAGATGACGATGCCGACGCCGATCGCCAGCTGGAAGCACAGCACCAGCCGGCCGCGCAGCCGCGCCGGCGCCATCTCCGCGACGTACATCGGCACGGTCTGGGTGGCCCCGCCCACCGCGACGCCCAGCAGCACCCGTGCCAGCGCCAGCAGCACCGGGCTCGGCGAGATCGCGCAGAGCAGGCTGCCCGCGACGAAGATCGAGCAGATCAGCAGGATGGTGCGGTGCCGGCCCCAGCGCTCGGAGAGCAGGCTGCCACCCAGGGCGCCGATCACCGCGCCGAGCAGGATGCCGGCAGCGATGGCCTGCTCCAACCCGTTGCCGAGCGAGAACTCCTCGGAGATCTGCAGCAGCGCACCCGAGATGATGCCGGTGTCGTAGCCGTAGAGCAGGCCGCTCACGGCCGACACGACGGCCACCACGAGCATCAGCCCGTTGAGGGAGCCTTCGTGCGCCTCGCTGCGGTCCTCGGTCTGGGTCATGACGGCCCCCTGGGCTCGACGCCGACGGCCCGAGCGGACCGGCGTGGTGGGGTCGTACCCGACGCGGTGGCGGGTGACACACCGGCACGGGCCGACCTCACGCAGCGTCCGGACGGGGCGGTCCTGGGTCCGGGAAGCAGCGAAGCCGCAGACCAGGGGTCTGCGGCTTCTCGGGGTGGAGCTGAGGGGATTCGAACCCCTGACCTTCTCATTGCGAACGAGACGCGCTACCAACTGCGCCACAGCCCCGGAGCGCCCGTCTGGACGAGCGCGAGGGAAAAGTTACCACCGGGACCGGCCTGGTCCCGAATCGGGTCAGGCGCCGGCGACCCTGCGGTCGGCGACCTCGGCCGAGGTCCGCTCGGCGTCCTCGTCGGCCTGCCGGGCGATCGCGGTGTCGGCGTCGTCGTGGCCGGAGCTGGTCATGCCGGTCAGCTCGATGGTGCGCACGGTGCGACGGGCGGTCGCCTTGCCGACGTAGGTCGGGAGGGTCAGCGGCAGCGGGTCCCACAGCGAGCCCTCGTCGGCCAGCGCGGCCTCGAGGTCGGCCTGCTGCGCGGGGGTCGTGGTCGGGTCGACGAGCAGCTCGAGGGCCTCGTAGGAGGTGGCGGCGGGCGCGGGGGTGGTGGTCTCGACAGGCTCGACCGACGAGGTGGGCTCGACCGACGAGGTGGGCTCGACCGACGAGGTGGGCTCGACCGACGGGGTGGCGGCGTCGACCGGCGGGGTGGCGGCGCGGCGGCGGGCCTGCTGGGCCCGGCGGACCGAGGTGCGGGCGACCACGAGGAACGCGACGACCAGGGTCGCGGGGATCGCGAGCGACCACCACGGGACGAGGGCGAAGCCGGCCAGGGCGGCCACGGCCAGCAGCACCGTGACGAGGCCGCCGAGCACGCGGCGGCGGTTGCGCGCGGCCCGGGCGGTGGGGCTCAGCGCGGGGGCGGCACGGCGTACGACGGTGTCGGTGACCTCCACCTCGACCTCGGTCTCGACCTGCTCGCGCTCCGGCTCGCCCGCGAGGGGCTCCTCGACGGAGCGGCGACGGCGGGTCAGCACGCGGACCTTCTCGGAGTGACCCTCCTCGAGCCGCTCCCCCGCCACCTCGTCGTGGTGGGCGAGGGCCTTGGGGATGAGGTAGACCGCCCACGCGAGGGCGAGCACCACGAAGATCACAGCTGAGAGGTCCACAACCCGGACCCTACGAGCGCCCGGTCACCCCGCCCCGGACCCGTCGCGGTGTGTCGTCAGTTCACTCCTGTGACTGCTGGGACGAGCGGTCGCCGGCCCCCGCGGCACGGTCCTGCTCCAGCCGTGCGAGCAGTCCGTCGGGCACGTCCTCCTGGGTCAGCGCGAACAGCCGGTGGTCGCGCCACTCCCCGTCGATGTGCAGGTAGCGCGGGGCGAGGCCGACCTGGGCGAAGCCCAGCTTCTCCACCACCCGCAGCGAGGCGTGGTTCTCCGGACGGATCGCCACCTCGACGCGGTGCAGCCCGACCGGGCCGAAGCAGTGGTCGACGGCCATGGCCACGGCGCGGGTGACGATGCCGCGGCCGGCGTACGCCTCGTCGACCCAGTAGCCGACCGAGGCGAACTGGGCCGAGCCGCGCAGCACGTTGCTGACCGTCAGCTGGCCGACGAACCGGCCGTCGAGCTCGATCACGAACGGCAGCTGCCGCCCCGCCCGCGCCTCGCGGCGCATGGTGCGGACCATCGCGGCGAACGAGCGAGGCTGCGCGCGCGAGCTCGCCGGGGCGGTGGCGTCCCACGGCCCCAGCCAGGCGGCGTTGGCCTGCCGGACCCGGCGCCAGGTGTGGCGGTCGGCCTGCGCGATCGGGCGCAGCCGGACCCCGGCGGAGTCCAGCACCACGGGCCACCCGGGGCTCAGTGGTCGCTCCCGACGACCTGCTCCACGGCGTGCCGCAGCAGCGGCACGACGACCGCGAGGCCGTCCTTGACCCCGCCACGCGAGCCGGGGAGGTTGACCACGAGGGCCTGACCGACGACCCCGGCGAGGCCGCGGGACAGGGCCGCGGTGGCGACCCCCTGGGCCGTGCCGTGGGCGCGGATCGCCTCGGCGATGCCCGGCACCTCGCGGTCGAGCAGCGGTCGGGTCACCTCGGGGGTGAGGTCGGTGGGGGTCAGCCCGGTGCCGCCGGTGGTCAGCACGGCCCGGGCGCCGGCCGCCACGGCCGCGCGGATCGCCTCGCCGACCGGCTCGCCGTCACCGACGACCACGGGGTCGGCCACCGACCAGCCGTCGGCCCGCAGCGCCTCGACGATGAGCGGGCCGGTGGTGTCGTCGTACACCCCGGCCGCGGCGCGGTTGGAGGCCACCACGACGGCGGCGGGCAGGGGGGTCGGCGGCGCGTCAGCCACGGCGCCAGGTCCCGCTCTTGCCGCCGAGCTTCTCCTCGACCCGCACGTCGGTGATCACTGCACCCTTGTCGACCGCCTTGACCATGTCGACGACGGTCAGCGCGGCGACCGAGACGGCCGTCAGCGCCTCCATCTCGACGCCGGTGCGGTCGGTGGTGCGGACCGTGGCGCGCACCAGGACCGCGTCGTCGTCGACCTCGAGGTCGACGGTGACGCCCGAGATCGCGAGCGGGTGGCACAGCGGCACCAGGTCGGGGGTGCGCTTGGCGGCCATGATGCCGGCGACGCGGGCCACGCCCAGCGCGTCGCCCTTGGGCACGCCCTCGCCACGCAGCAGTGCGACGACCTGCGCGGAGACGAGCACGCGCCCCGACGCGGTGGCGCTGCGCGAGGTGACGTCCTTCTCGCCCACGTCGACCATGCGTGCGGCGCCCTGCTCGTCGACGTGGGTCAGGCGGTCCCCGTCGGCCGGGCCGCTCACGAGCCCGCCACCCGGTCGAGCAGCAGCACCGGCACCACGTCGCCCTGCGAGACGGCCGTGACGTCGGCGTCGAGCACCACCAGCGCATCGGCCTGGGCCAGCCCGGCGATCAGGTGCGAGCCGGGACCGCCGACCGGGGTCAGCTGGAGCCGGCCGCCGCTGTGCTCGGCACGGACCCGCAGCAGCTGGGTGCGCCCGCGCATCGAGCGCACCGCCTCGGTGAGGAAGCCCGCCTGGAGCACCGGCTCTACCTGGGCGTGCCCGGTCATCCGGCGCAGGGCGGGGGCGACGAACGCCTCGAAGGAGACGTACGCCGAGACCGGGTTGCCCGGCAGCGTGAAGATCGGGGTGCGGTCCTCCCCCACGACGCCGAACCCCTGCGGCTTGCCCGGCTGCATCGCGACCTCGAGGAACTCCACCGTGCCGAGCTCGCGCAGCACCTCCTTGACCACGTCGTGGGTGCCCTGGGAGACGCCGCCGCTGGTGACCACGAGGTCGGCGCGCAGCAGCTGGTCGGCCAGTGCGTCGGCGAACTGGCCGGGGTCGTCGGTGGTGGCCCGGGCCCGGTAGGCGATGCCGCCGTGGGCGCGCACCGCCGCGGCGAGCAGGAAGCTGTTGGCGTCGTAGATCTGGTCGCCCGCCAGCGGCCGGCCCGGCTCGACGAGCTCGGTGCCGGTCGACATCACCACGACACGGGGACGGGGGGCGGTCGAGACCCGGCCGCGGCCCAGCGCGGCGAGCAGCCCGACCTGGCGGGTGCCGACGACCTCGCCCCGGCGCATCAGCAGGTCGCCGCGCGCGACCTCCTCCCCGGAGCGACGCACGTGCTGCATCTCCTCGGGTGCCTGCGAGACGACGACCTGCCGGCCCTCCTCGGTGGTCCACTCGAAGGGCACCACGGCGGTGGCGCCGGTGGGCACCGGGGCGCCGGTCATGATCCGGACCGCCGTGCCGGGGGTCAGGGTGTGGATGGTGGTCTGGCCGGCCGCGATCTCACCGACCACCGGCAGGTGCACCGGCCGCTCGGCGGTGGCCTCGGCGACGTCGCGGAACGCCACGGCGTACCCGTCCATGGAGGAGTTGTCGAAGACCGGGAGCGGGACGTCGGCGTGCACGTCCTCGGCCACCGGCAGGCCCAGGGCGTCGAGCAGCGGGCGCTCGGACGGCTCGAGCGGCGTGATCACCGACAGCACCCGCCGGAGGTAGTCCTCGGGCGGGATCGGGCGGGCGTCGCGGGTCGGCGAGGACATGGGAGGAACCTAGTCGGACGGGACGAGCGGTCCCTAGCCGGCGGGGCCGTCGCCGAGGACGCTGCCGGCCTCGACGCGGCCGTGGTCGCCGTCGAGCTCGGCCTTGCCGCGCACCACGACCTTCTCCCCGAAGCTCCAGTCGCCCGAGACCACGAGCGACTCCGCCTCGCGCATCGACGGGACGCCGGACTGGAAGCGCTGGTCGAAGTCGGCCACGAGCTTGTAGTGCTCGTCGTCGAGGTCGACGTAGGGGATGGACCCGACCTGCTGGTCGAGCACGAAGTCGCTGCCGATGTCGTAGGCGTCCGAGCGCAGCACGAGCAGGTCGTTGGTCGTCTTGACCGGCACGAACCGGCTCCGGTCGACCTCGATCAGGCGGGAGTCCTCGAACACCTCGATCGCGGCGCCCATCGCGGTCTCGATCTGGATGATCTCGGGGCTGCGCTTGTCGCCGGGGTCGACGTTCTTCTCGTTGCGGATCAGCGGCAGCCCGAGGATGCCGTCGCGGCGCTGCATCTCCACGCGCATCCGGACCAGGTCGAACCACAGGTTGTTGGTCGAGCAGTACTGGTGGCGCGAGAGGTCCTGGAGCGCCTCCTGGTCGGCCTTCGGGGTCTGCGCGGTCTCGCGGAGCACGATGCGGCCGTCGGCCTTGCGCCGGGCGAAGTGGCCGCCCTTGCGGTCCGAGGGGGTACGCCGCACCGCCTCGATCGCGAACGGCGCCCCGGACTCGGCGAACCAGCCGGCCACGCGGGCGTCGGGCACCGCCCCGAGGTTGTCGGAGTTGGAGACGAAGGCGTGGCGGAAGCCTGCCTCGATGAGCCGGTCGAGCAGACCGGTGCCGACCAGCGCGGTGTAGAGGTCGCCGTGCCCGGGCGGACACCACTCCATCGACGGGTCCTTGGTCCAGGTCACCGGCGAGAGGTCGTCCTTGCGGAGCTTGGGCTCCTTGTTCTGCAGGAACTCCAGCGGCAGGCCCGCCACCTCGAGGTCCTGGTAGCGCGCCAGCGCCGCGAGGGTGTCCTCGGAGGTGCGGAAGCTGTTCATGAAGATCAGCGGCAGGGTGGCGCCGTGCTCGCGACGCAGGTGCAGCACCTGCCGGGCGATCACGTCGAGGAAGGACAGCCCGCGGCGCACGCACAGCAGCGACTTGGCCCGGGCCATGCCCATGGAGGTGCCGAGCCCGCCGTTGAGCTTGATCACCACGGTCGCGCCGATCGCCTCGGCGGCGACGTCGTCGGCCACCTCGACGTCGGCGAGCGACTCGATGTCGACCGGGTCGATCGAGTCCTCGGAGATCATGCCGGTCTCGCCGTGCTCGATCTGCCGGTAGTAGTGCGAGAAGACCTCGATGGCCACCTGGTCCACGCCGGCGGCGGCCATCTTCTCGCGGGCCTGCTTGAGTCCCTTCGACTTCATGGCTCCGATCGTAGGCTCCATCCGTGCCCGACCTGACACGGACCGCGAAGCTCGCCCTGCGCGACCAGCTGCTGGCCGCCCGCCGCCGCATCCCGGTGCTCGACCTCGGCGAGTCCGCACGGGCCACGGCCGAGCACGTGCTCGCACTGCCGGAGGTACGCCGGGCCGCGACCGTCGCGGCGTACGTGTCGGTCTCCCACGAGCCCGGCACCGGTCCCCTCCTGGACGCGCTGACCGCCTCCGGCAGGCGGGTGCTGCTGCCGGTGGTGCTGCCCGGCATGGACCTCGACTGGGCGGCGTACGCCGGGCCCGAGGACCTGCGACCGGCCCGCGGCCTGCTCGAGCCGGCCGGCGAGCGGCTGGGCGTCGAGGCGGTGGCCGGCGCCGACGTGGTGCTCGTCCCGGGGCTCGCGGTCGGCCGCGACGGGACCCGGCTGGGCCGCGGCGCCGGCTGCTACGACCGCGCGCTGGACCGGCTGCCGCGCGACACCTTCACCTGCGTGGTGCTGCACCGCGGCGAGGTGCTCGACGCGGTGCCCGCCGAGGCGCACGACGTCGCGGTCGGGGCGGCGGTCACGCCCGACGGCGTGGTGCGCCTACCCGCCCGGTCGTAGCAGCAGCCGGTCCTCGGCGGCCGCCCGCACCGCCTCGCGGGAGAACGGCCAGGCCAGCGAGCTGCCGCGGAGCCAGGTGTCGAGCTGGTCGGCGTAGTGCGGGGAGGCCGGGTGGCCCGACGCGCCGCCGAGCAGGACCCACCGCGAGGCGTCGAGGTCCGCCAGGTCGACGACCATCCGCATCGAGGGGGCCGTCGTCACGGCGTACCCCTCCGGCGCGTTCCAGGCGGTCGCGTGGACGCTGGTGCCGCCGCCCCCGACGGCCTCCGGGCCGCGGTCGAGCAGCATCGCCGCCAGCGACGAGCCCCGGCCGACGGTCTGGTGCCGGAGCTCGACCTGGTGCAGCCGGCCCCAGCTCCACTGCCGCGGGCTGACCGAGAGCCGCCGGGTGAGCTCGTCGCGGGCCTGCTCCAGCGCCTCGGCCAGGATCTGGTCGCGGTCCTCGACCACGCCGGTGGTGGTGCTGTCGTCCCACCACTGCGAGTCGGGCTGGCGCAGCAGGTTGGCGACCACGGCCACCCACCGCTGGCCGCCGTCGGGCCACAGCGACTCGGGCAGCTCGTCGTGGAAGGTGAGCCGCAGCAGCGAGCGCCAGACCGTGTCGAAGTACGCCGCCGCCGCGGAGTCGGGCGTCTGGGTGAAGTCCCAGTCGAGCAGCAGCCGCTGGCCGTCGGCGTAGTACTCCGAGGTCATCAGCGGGCGCATCAGGTAGGGCACCAGCACCGGGCCCATCGGGTTGCGGGTGTCGGTCTGGATCCGCTGCATCGTCCGGACGTCGAGCTGGGCGCCGGCGTCGATGCGCGACTCCAGCAGCCGGCGGATCCGCTGGCTGCGGTAACCGCGATCCGAGTCGGTGGTGAGCAGGAACGGGTAGTCCGGCGTGGTCACGGCCTGGTTGGCCGAGACCACGAAGCCCTCGGCGGGGTTGAGCCGGCTCGGCAGCTGCTCGAAGGGCACCAGCCGGCCGGTCCAGTCGTTGCGGGAGTCCCACCCGGCCGCGGGGTAGCGGCCGTCGCGGCCCGAGCGGCGGATCGGCACGTCGCCCGGCGCCTGGTAGCCGATGTTGCCGTCGCGATCGGCGTACACGAGGTTCTGGCTGGGGACCGCGAAGTCGCGCGCCGCCTCCCGGAAGTCGTCCCAGTCCCGCGCGCGGCCGAGCGCGAACACGGCGTCGGCCGTGGGGCGCGGGGTGAGCGCCGTCCACGCCAGCGCGACGCCGTAGCCGTTGCCGCGCTCGGGGGCGTCGGGCCCGACCTCGGCGTTCGCGCCGACGCTGGACAGCTCGCGGGAGACGTCGGAGAGCAGCGGGCCGTGGCGGGTCGACCGCACCGTGATCAGCCGGGTCTCCTCGCCCTGGACCCGGATCTCCTCGTCGCGCTCGAGGAGCGGCAGCTGCTCGCCGTCGTACTCGTAGGTCTTGCCCTCGACCTTCTCCAGGAACAGGTCGGTGACGTCGGGGTCGAGGTTGGTCATGCCCCAGGCGACGTCGCGGTTGTGGCCGATGACCACGCCGGGGAAGCCGGCGAAGGTGAAGCCCGAGACGTCGAAGGGACAGTCCTCGCTCAGCGAGCGGCAGTGCAGCCCGGTCTGGTACCAGACGGCCGGCTGGGAGACCCCCAGGTGCGGGTCGTTGGCCAGCAGCGGCTCGCCCGAGACGGTGTGCTCGCCGGAGACCGCCCACGCGTTGGAGCCCAGGCCGTCGCCGGTGCCGAGCAGGGCGGGCACCGAGGCGAGGTGCTCGCGCACCGCGTCGAGGGCGTCTTCCGCCCGGCCCGAGCCGTGCTGCCCCTCCTGGCGGGCCGCGGCCCAGCCCGGCGCGGTGCGCGGCGCGACGCCCGTGCCGCCGCCGCTGTCGGGCAGCACCGGCTCGTTGCGGCCGTAGGGGTAGCGCGGGTAGAGCTCGTCGACCTGCTCGGGCGACCGGTCGACGGCCAGCCGGGTGCGGGCGACCTCGTCGTCCATGTTGCCGCGCAGGTCCCACGCCATCGCCTTGAGCCACGCCAGCGAGTCGACCGGCGTCCACTGCTCAGGCCGGTAGTCGAGGCCGCCGAGTGCGAGGAGGGTGTGCTCCACCGACATCGCGGTCGTGGAGCGCCCGCGCAGCCAGGCGTTGACGCCGTCGCTGTAGGACTCCAGGTAGCTGCGGGTCGTGGGCTCGAGCAGGTCGAACTCGCGCTCGGCCACGCGCCGCCACCCCAGCGTCCGCACCGTCAGGTCGGCCTCCACCGCGGCCGGGCCCACCAGCTCGGAGAGCCGACCCGCGGTGACGTGGCGGCGCACGTCCATGTCGAAGAACCGGTCCTGGGCCTGCACGAAGCCCTGCGCGTAGAACAGGTCGGTCGCGTCGTCGGCGTAGATCTGCGGCACCCCGTGGGCGTCGCGCAGCACCTCCACCTCGGCCCCGAGCCCCGGCACCGTCAGGGTGCCGTCGGTCTGCGGCAGCGGCCGACGCACCACCAGGACCGCGCCGGCGGCGACCACGACGAGGACCAGCACGAGCGCCGCCACGGCGTACGTCGTCACGCGCGCCCACCCCGGCCAGCCGCGGAAGGTGTCGAGGCGGCCGAGCAGGCGGGACGACGTCACGCGAGGCATTGTGCCGTAGCATCTGGCGGCGACGGCGAGCGCCGCTCCCCCGTCCGCACGACTTCCCCGGAGGACCCCACCCGTGCCCACCTACCAGTACTCCTGCACCGACTGCGGCCACTTCTTCGAGGCCGTGCAGAGCTTCTCCGACGACTCGCTGACGGTCTGCCCGCAGTGCGAGGGACGCCTGCGCAAGGTCTTCAACGCCGTGGGCGTGGTGTTCAAGGGGTCCGGCTTCTACCGCAACGACAGCCGCGCCGCCCAGGGCTCGGGTTCGGCTCGGGCTCCGGTTCGTCGGGTGAGGGCTCGTCGGGCGAGGGCTCCTCCGCCCCGGCCAAGGAGTCCTCGACCCCGAAGAAGGAGTCGGCTCCGGCCACGCCGAAGAGCGACAGCTCCTCGGGCCAGCCGAAGTCCGCCTGACCGGTCCGGCGGCTCCCCGGTCGCGGGGGCCTGTGGACGACGTACGACGCGTCGCGCGCTCCGCGCCTAGCGTCCGGGCATGGCTCCGGCGACTCCCCCCACCTCCCGATCCCGTTCCCCCTGGTCCGGCCCGCGCACGGTGCTGCGTCGGGCGCGACGACGGGTGCTGCTGCACCGCCGCGGCCTCGCCGCGCTCTGCGCCGGCCTCGCGGTGCTGGTGGCCGTCGGGGCCACGGCGCCCGCGACGCCGCCGACCGTGCGGGTGTGGACCGCGGCCAGCGACCTCGCCGGTGGCACCGTGCTGCGGTCCGGGGCGCTGGTCCCCCGGCGGCTGCCGCCCGACGCGCTGCCCGACGACGCGGTGACCGACCCGGCCCAGGTGGTGGGCCGCGTGCTCGCCGCCCCAGTGACCCGTGGCGAGACCCTGACCCGGCTGCGGGTGGTGCAGGGACGGCTGCTGCGCGGCTACCCCGGCCGGACGGCCGTGCCGCTGCGCGTCGGCGACGGGACGGCGGTCTCGCTGCTGCGGGTCGGCGACCGGGTCAGCTTCGTGGTCGCCGACCCCGAGGGACGCACCGCCCCCGAGCTGCTGGTCGAGGACGTGCCGGTGGTGGCGCTGCCCGTGGCCGGCGACCGGGGCTCGACGCCGGCGGACGTCGCCGCGCCCGGCCGGCTGGTGGTGGTCGCGGTGCCCGACCCGGCGGCGATCCGCGTGGCCGCGCGGGCGGCCACGTCGGTGCTCGTCCCCGTGTGGACCGACTAGCGTGACCCACGCCGGATCGGCCCCGACCCGGCGTCACGTCCTCTCGGACAGGAGCTCCCATGAGCGGTTTCAAGAACTTCCTCCTCCGCGGCAACCTGATCGACCTCGCGGTCGCGGTCATCATCGGCACGGCGTTCGGTGCGGTCGTCACGACGTTCACGAACTGGCTCACCGACCTGCTCCCGGAGAGCTCGAAGGCCTACTTCAGCAACCAGCCGAACTCCTTCGGCGCGTTCCTCAACGCCGTCGTCTCGTTCGTCATCCTCGCCGCGGTCGTCTACTTCTTCATCGTGACGCCCTACACGAAGGCCAAGGAGCGCTACTTCCCCTCCCCGGCCCCCGGCACGCCCGAGGACATCGAGCTGCTGCGCCAGATCCGTGACCTGCTCTCCGGTGGCGCCGTGACGCCCCCCGGCACGTCCTCGCCGCTCGACCGGTGACCTGACCGCGGCCGGTCGACCGGCCGACCGTCTGCACGATCCTTCAGCCGGCCGGACCGTGGTGCGGCGGCACGTCGCGCCGCAGCTGCTCGTCGTGGTCGGCCCGCTCCCGCTCGGTCGCCTCGCGGACGTCGTCGCGGGTCTGCTCGGGCAGCACGTCGCCGAAGACGGCGGCCAGCCGCTGCCGGCGCCGCTCGCGCTCGGCGGGGGTCAGCGGGGGGCGCTCGGGCATCGGCGCAGGGCCGCGTCGAACCAGCCGGCGTCGAACTTCGGCCGGTGCGGCCGCCACCCGGTCTGGGAGGCGAAGTGGTCCGAGGAGACCCGCAGCGACCGGGCCATCGGCTCGTAGCGCGGCCCGATCCACCAGCGACCGACCGCGCCCATGAACGCGGTCGACTCGACGCCCATCGCGTCGGCGTACCCCTGGACCAGGTCGTGGCGCTGCACCGGCTCCGCACCGACGTTGTAGACGCCGGTGGGCGCGTGCAGCGCGGCCACGACGGCGTCGCCGAGGTCGTCGGTGTGCACGACGTGCGCCCAGTCCGAGGGGTGGCCCAGCCCGATGCGGCGCCCGCTCTGCGCGGCCCGCAGCCAGTAGCGGGTCTGCTGGTCGTCGCCGACGATGGTGCCGAACCGCAGCACGACGCCGGTGCGCGAGCAGCCGCCGAAGTCCTGCACGTGCGACTCGCCCACCGCGGCCGGCTCGGTGGCGGCGGTGATCTCCAGCCGGCTCTGCTCGTCGATCCACTCGTCGGCCTGGTCGGCGTACAGGTAGCTCACGCCCTCCTGCACCAGGCGGCGTACGCCGGCCGCGCGGGCCGCGTGCACGACGTTGGCCACGCCCTGGGTCCGCAGCAGGTCCTGGTGGCGCCACGGGCCGGGGTCTTGGCGCTGTGGCCGACGGGCGTGCGGCCGGCGAGGTTGACCACGACGTCGGCTCCCTCGAAGGCGGCGCGCAGCGCGGCCCGGTCGAGCACGTCGCCGCGCAGCGTCGGGACGTCCAGCGAGGCCGCGACCCGGTCCGCCCGCGGCGACCTGGTCACGACGGCGACGTCGTGCCCGGCTCGTCGCAGGGAGACCACCGCAGCGCGTCCGATGACGCCGGTGCCTCCGGTCAGGACTGTCCTCATCGGGGTCATCCTGCGACAGCGACCCGGTGACGGCAAGTCGGCCGCGCCGTGTCGGAGCAGCGCAGTGCGGGTGCTCGCGACCACCGGCCTCGACCCACCGGGCTCAGGCGCAGAGCCCGGCCTCCTCGGCGATCCGCTTGCGCTCCGCCTCCGCCGCGGCCCGGGCCGCGGCCTTCTCGGCCGCCTGGTCCGGCGTCGTGGTCGGCGACGGCGAGGCACCCGGCGTCGCGCCGCCCGACGGCTTGTCCGAGGGCAGCTCGCCCGGGGCGCGGCCCGGCACCACGGCGTCGGCGGCCAACGGTCCGAGCGGCTTGTCGAAACGGATCCGGCGCCACAGCGCCGTCGCCTCGGGCGCGAACTGGAGCCGGTTGGTGTCGGCCGGGTAGGGCTCGTTGGGGACGGTGATGAACTGGATGTTGTCCAGGCCGATGTCCTTCAGCGACGTGCCCAGGCTGGCCAGCTCGCGCAGCTGCGCGAAGCCGCGGTCGGTGGTCAGCGAGCTGGTGGCCGCGTCGAGGAAGTTGTAGAGCCGCACCGGGTTGGCGAGCGTGCCCCGCGAGACGACCTTCTCGATCATCGCGGCGATGAAGGCCTGCTGGCGCTTCATCCGGCCGATGTCGCCGTTCTCCAGACCGAGCCCGTGCCGCACCCGGACGTAGTCGAGCGCCTGGTTGCCGTTGACCTTGTAGGTGCCGGCGGGCAGGTAGATCTTGCCGATGTCGTCGTTGACCTCGTTGGGCACGCAGACCTTGACGCCGTTGACCGCGTCGACCATGTCCTTGAAGCCGGCGAAGTTGATGACCACGAAGTGGTCGATGCGTACGTCGGTGATCGCCTCGACGGTCCGCACGGTGCAGCCGGGACCGCCCACGTTGTACGCCGCGTTGAACTGCGTCTTCGCGCCCTTGACGGTGCGGCCGTTCTTGCCGGTGCAGTCGGGCCGGTCGACCATCAGGTCGCGCGGGAGGCTGACGCCGTACGCCCGCTTCCGGTCCGCGGAGAGGTGGAGCAGCATCGTGGTGTCCGACAGGCCCGGGGTCTCACCGCCGATGCCGCTGCCCGACCGGTCGTCGGACCCCATCACCAGGACGTTGAGCGGCTTCTTGGGGCCCTCCACCTCGACCTGCGCGGGACGGTCGGTCCCGAGGTCGATCTGGACGGCGTTGATGTTGCCCTCGAGCTGCCGGTACGCCACCACCACGCCCGCGGTCGCGATCACCGCGAGCACGCACACCCCGACGAGGATCCGCCGCACCATCCGGCGGCGACGAGACGCACCGGCGGCGTGGCGGGGCTCTGCGTCGCTCACGGTGCGCGTCTCCGGTCTTCGGCTCCGCCCGGGGCAGGGGCGTCGGTGCTGGTCAGGGGCGTACGCCGCGGGTCGGCCCGCGAGCAGCAGCCGGCCCATCCTGCCACGGCACTCTGTGGCCATGCTGAGGAAAGCCCCAGGCGGAGGCGTGGCAGCACGGACGCGACGCCCCGGATCTGGTGTCCGGTGTCCTTGGGGTGAGCAACCGGGGTGGCGTCGGCCGCGATGCGTGGTGCACTGGGGCCGTGAGCCACGACGAGACCGGACCCCGAGCGGATACCGCCGAGCGCGAAGCCGAGCTGGTCCCTCGCGAGGCCGCTCTCGCGACGCGGGAGGCGTCGGTGGCCGCCAGGGAAGCCTCCGTGACCGCACACGAGTTGGCGTGGTCCGAGCGCCTGCTGGCGGCGGCCGAGATCGTGGCTGCTGCGGACGCCCGTGACGCGATCTCCGACTCTCGCGATGTCGGGGGTGACACCCGTGAGCAGCACATCGACCGGGCGTACTCCCTGGCTACTGGCAAGTCGTCCGGGAAAGGGCTCCCCCCAAGTCAAGGCGCAGCCTTGGACCGGGACCATGCGAAGGCCGACCGGCAGGCGTCGCGGCAGGACCGGATCAGCCTGACGACGGACCCCGACGATCCCGAAACCTCGTGAACAAGGTCCTGCTCGCCGCAGCCGGTGGCTACCTGGTGCAGAGGACCAGGCAGCGGACTCCGTCACGGCGTGAGACCGCTGGCCGGTGAGGCCGCAGCCTGTTGCGACCATGACGCCATGGACATCGCCCGGTCGCTCGCCCTGTTCGTCGCAGCCGCTGTTGCCGAGATCGGCGGTGCGTGGCTGGTCTGGCAGGGCGTGCGCGAGCACCGTGGCTGGGTGTGGATCGGGGCGGGCGTGATCGCCCTCGGCGTCTACGGGTTCGTCGCGACGCTGCAGCCGGACGCCAACTTCGGTCGCATCCTCGCCGCGTACGGCGGTGTCTTCGTCGCCGGATCCCTGGCGTGGGGGATGGTCGCGGACGGTTTCGAGCCGGACCGGTACGACATCGGCGGAGCACTCATCTGCCTGGTGGGAGTGGCCGTGATCATGTACGCGCCCCGGGCCACGGTCTGACGTGTTTTCGCGCCCGGGCGTCGTCATCGGTGTCCGGGAGACCGGTTGCACGTCCTGCTCCCCTAGACTTCGGACCGTTCCTCAGCACCTCGGAACACAGCCGCGCGGCTCGGCCGGTTTTTCCCAGGCAAGTCCGCACGGCCCGCCCCAGTAGCTCAGTGGATAGAGCAGCCGCCTCCTAAGCGAAAGGTCGCCAGTTCGACTCTGGCCTGGGGCACCACCGCTCACCCGCTCCACCCGCTGCTCACCACGCTGCACGCCGCTCACCGTGAGCCGGCCGGGCTCGTCGAAGGAGTCGAGAGGTCGATGACGTAGGCCTCGTCACCGTCGTCGCGACTCCCGCGTGACGCGGCACCGACCTCCCGAGGAGTCGCCGATCGCGGGCTGGCGGACCGCCCCGGCGTTGCTGCAACGTTCCAACAACGCTCAGGACCGCCGGTCGAACGGCTCAACCCACGACGAGCACGTGCAGCTGGCGCGGACCGTGGACGCCCTCGACGCGGTCGAGCTCGATGTCGCTGGTGGCCGAGGGGCCGCTGATCCAGGTGTGGGGCCGGATGGGGTCGAGGCGGGCGACGGCGTCCTGGACGTCGGCGACGACCTGCTCGGCGCGCACCACGCACACGTGCAGGTCGGGCACGAGCGTGACCGCGCGGCGGCCCTGGCCGGGGCCGTGGTCGAGCACGATCGTGCCGGTCTCCGCGATGCCGACCGTGGCGGTGGTGACCACGCCGTCGAGCTCGTCGAGCGCGGTGGCCGCCAACCCGTCGTCGGCCACGGCACCGGGGAGCACGAGTCCCGGCACGTCGAAGCCGTCGGGCACCACGACCCGGCGCTCCCCCACCACCTCGGCCAGCCGAGCGGCCAGCTCCTCGGCGGTGCAGCGCTCGACCACGGCGCGGTAGTCCGCGACCCGCTCCACGAACAGCGTCACGTCACCGGGACGGCTCCGCGTGGTGGGTCGCTCGACCGGAGGTGCGACCGCCGTGGCCGTGGCCGCGCGGACCCGGGCCAGGACGTCGTCACGGGCGCTCATCGGTCCCCCTCGGTGTCCCCGCCGGTGCGCTTCCACCAGGCCCGGAACGACTCCGGCGGCGCGGTGGGCAGGTCACGCGCGCCCGACCAGGCCGAGGCCAGGCCGAGGCGCCCGGCGACGCGGGTGCCGAGGCCGGTGAAGCGCTCGGCCAGGCGCAGCCGGCGCGAGGAGCCGAACGTGGCGCCCGCGCCCTTCATCGCGACCGCCTCCAGCGAGGGCCGGCCGCCGCGGTGGGCGTCGACCACCTGCGCCCGGAGGTCGACCAGCACCGAGGGGATGTCGATCTTCACCGGGCAGACGACGTAGCAGGCGCCGCACAGCGAGGAGGCGTACGGCAGCGAGTCGGTCTGCTCGTCGACGCCGACGCCCTTCATCAGCGGGTTGAGGATCGCGCCGATCGGGCCCGGGTAGACCGAGCCGTAGGCGTGGCCACCGGTCCGCTCGTAGACCGGGCACACGTTGAGGCAGGCCGAGCAGCGGATGCAGCGCAGCGCCTGGCGTCCGACCTCGTCGGCCAGCGCGCGGGTGCGGCCGTTGTCGAGCAGCACCACGTGCAGCTCCTGCGGGCCGTCGCCGGGGCTGACGCCGGTCCAGGTCGAGGTGTAGGGGTTCATCCGCTCACCGGTGCTCGAGCGGGGCAGCAGCCGCAGGAACACGTCGAGGTCGGCGAAGGTCGGCACCACCTTCTCGATGCCGACGACCGAGACGAGCACGTCCGGCAGCGTCAGGCACATCCGGCCGTTGCCCTCGGACTCGACCACGACCAGGGTCCCGGTCTCGGCGACGGCGAAGTTGGCGCCCGAGACCGCCATCGTGGCCCGCAGGAACTTCTCGCGCAGGTGCAGCCGGGCCGCGCCGGCGAGCTCGGCCGGCTCCTGGCTCAGGTCGTCGGGGGCGGGGCGGCCGGCGCCGGCCATCTTGTCCAGGAAGATCTGCCGGATCTCGGCCCGGTTGCGGTGGATCGCCGGCACCAGGATGTGGGAGGGCAGGTCGTCGCCGAGCTGCACGATCAGCTCGGCCAGGTCGGTCTCCCACGCCGCGATGCCCTCGGCGGCCAGCGCCTCGTTGAGCCCGATCTCGGCCGTGGCCATCGACTTGACCTTGACGACCTCGTCGAGGTCGTGGCTGCGGGCGACGTCGGCGACGATGCGGCAGGCCTCCTCGGCGTCGCGCGCCCAGTGCACGGTGGCGCCGGCGGCGACCAGCCGCTCCTCCAGGGTCAGCAGGTGGGTCTCGAGGTCGGCCAGGGTGGCGTCCTTGATCGCCGCACCGCGGGTGCGCAGCTCCTCCCAGTCCTCGACCTCGGCCACGACCCGGGCCCGCTTGTCGCGGATCGTGCCGGTGGCGTGGGCCAGGTTGTGCCGCAGCTGGGAGTCGGCCAGCGCCTCGCGGGCCGCCTGCGGGAAGGCCGGCATCCCGACGAACGTCGCGGAACTGGGTGCGAGCGTCATGCGAGCCCCTCGGTAGATGCCAGCACCTCGGCCAGGTGCATCGTGCGTACGCCGCCCCGCTGGCGACCCAGCATCCCACCGACGTGCATCAGGCAGCTCGCGTCGCCCGCGACCAGCACCTGCGCGCCGGTGTCGCGGACGTGGCGGGCCTTGTCGGCCCCCATCGCGATCGAGGTGTCGGAGTTCTTGACCGCGAAGGTGCCGCCGAAGCCGCAGCACTCGGTGGCGTGGGGCAGCTCGCGCAGGTCGATGTCGCGCACCTCCCGCAGCAGCTGCAGCGGCCGGTCGCCCACCCCGAGCATCCGCAGCGAGTGGCAGGTCGGGTGGTAGGTCACCGCGTGGGGGAACGACGCCCCGACGTCGGTCACGCCGAGCACGTCGACGAGGAACTCGCTGAGCTCGTGGGTGCGGGGACCAGTGGTCGCCACCGCGTCGGCGAGGCCCTGGTCACCGGCCCGCCGGGCCACCATCGCGTGCTGGTGCCGCGCAGCGCCGGCACACGAGCCGCTGGGGGTGACGATCGCGTCGTACCCCTCGAAGGCCCGGACGAAGGAGCGGACCGCCGGCACCGCCTCGTCGAGGTAGCCGGAGTTGATCATCGGCTGGCCGCAGCAGGTCTGCTGCTCGGGGAAGTCGACCTCCACCCCGAGACGGCGCAGCAGCCGCACCGTCGCCTTGCCGACGTCGGGGAACAGCGCGTCCCCCAGACAGGTCACCTGCAGCGCCACCTTCACGCCCCGACCCTACGTCCGGCGTGACCGGACCCACTGTTGTCGATGGGCGACGGGCGGGTCTATCGTGATTAGGTAAGGCTTACCTGACAGGAGACCGGATGTCGTCCTTCCCGCTCGGCAACTACCTCATCGGCCTCCGTGAGGGCCTCGAGGCGAGCCTGGTCGTCGTCATCCTCGTCGCCTACCTCGTCCGGTCCGACCGTCGCCACCTGCTGCCGCGCATCTGGGCGGGCGTCGCGGTCGCCGTGGCGATGTCGGTCGCCTTCGGCGCGCTGCTCACCTTCGGTCCCCGTCGCCTCACCTTCGAGGCGCAGGAGGCGCTGGGCGGGATCCTGTCCATCGTCGCCGTCGGCTTCGTGACCTGGATGGTCTTCTGGATGGCCCGGCACGCCCGGGCGCTGAGCGGCGAGCTGCGCGGCCGCATCGACGCCGCCGCCGAGGCCGGCCGCGCCAGCCTGGCCCTGGTCGCCTTCCTGGCCGTGGGCCGCGAGGGCCTGGAGACCGCGCTGTTCCTGTGGTCGGCCACCCAGGCGACCGGCTCCGGCGGGTCGCAGCTGGTCCCGCTGCTCGGCGCGCTGCTCGGCATCCTCACGGCCGTGGCGATGGGCTACGCCTTCTACCGGGGCGTGCTCAAGATCGACCTGTCGCGCTTCTTCACCTGGACCGGCGCGATCCTCATCGTGGTGGCGGCCGGCGTCCTGGCGTACGGCGTGCACGACCTCCAGGAGGCGCGGATCCTCCCCGGGCTCAACGACCTGGCCTTCGACGTCAGCGAGACCATCCCGCCCGCCTCGGTGCTCGGCACCATCCTCAAGGGGACGCTCAACTTCTCCCCCGCCACCACCTGGCTCGAGGCCGTCGCCTGGGTGGCCTACGTCGTCCCGACCATGACCGTCTTCCTGCTGCGGGCAGGCCGCCGCCGCAGCACCGGAACCCCCACCACCGCGTCCACGCCGGCCACCCCGGCGCGGGCCGCCTGAGAAGAGAGACCTCCTCCTCGTGAAGCTCGCCCTGACCGCTGCCGCCTGCGCGACGCTCCTGCTCGCCGCGAGCGGCTGCTCCCTGACCGAGTCCAACGACCCGCAGGCCTCCGGGTCCTCGGACGGGCCCGGCACCATCACCGTCGACTCGACCGCCGACGCCTGCGACCTCACGACCACCGAGGCCCCCTCGGGCAACCTGGTCTTCGACGTGAAGAACTCCGGCGACCAGGTCACCGAGTTCTACTTCTACGCCGAGGACGGCCTGCGCATCGTCGGCGAGATCGAGAACGTCGGACCCGGCCTGTCCCGCGACCTCGTGGTCCGCGCCGCACCGGGCAGCTACGTCGCCTCCTGCCGCCCCGGCATGACCGGCAAGGGCATCCGCTCGGAGTTCACCGTCACCGACTCCGGCGAGGACACCGAGATCACCGGCGTCGAGCAGGCCGACATCGACGCCGCGACCACGCAGTACGCGGCGTACGTCAAGGACCAGTCCTCGCAGCTCGTCGACGAGACCACCGCCTTCGTGGAGGCGTACGCCGCGGGCGAGGACGACCGCGCCCGCGAGCTCTACCCGCAGGCGCGCACCTACTGGGAGCGCATCGAGACCGTGGCCGAGTCCTTCGGCGACCTCGACCCCAAGATGGACCTCCGCGAGGCCGACCTGACCCCGGGCCAGGAGTGGACCGGCTGGCACCGCATCGAGAAGGACCTGTGGCCGCCGGCGTCGGGCTACACCCCGCTGAGCAGGGCCGACCGGGCGACGTACGGCGAGGACCTGCTGACGAACACGAAGACCCTCGACGAGCGGGTCCAGGACCTCGACTACACCGTCGACCAGATCGGCAACGGCTCCAAGGGCCTGCTCGACGAGGTCGCCAGCGGCAAGATCACCGGCGAGGAGGACATCTGGTCGCACACCGACCTCTACGACTTCCAGGCCAACGTCGACGGCGCCCGGGTGGCCTACGAGGGCCTGCAGCCGCTGCTCGACGTCAAGGACCCGGCGCTGTCGCAGAAGATCCAGGCGGCGTTCCGCGACCTGCAGTCCTCCCTCGACCAGTACCGCGAGGGCAAGGACGACTTCGTCTCCTACGACACCGTGACCGAGCCGCAGCGCAAGGAGCTCTCCGACAAGGTCAACGCCCTCGCCGAGCCGCTCTCCAAGCTCACCGGGGCGATCACGCTGTGACCGAGACCCCGGCTCCCACCGACCGCTCCCCCGGCGTCAGCCGGCGACGCCTGCTCGGCGCCGCCGGTGCCGGGGCGCTCGCGGTCGGTGCCGCCGGGGTCGGTGGGTACGCCGTGGGGCACGCCGCCGACGACCCCGGCCAGCCCGGGCAGTCCCGCTACCCCTTCGAGGGCCGGCACCAGGCCGGCGTGGTCACCCCCGCCCAGGACCGGCTGCACTTCGCCGCCTTCGACGTCACCTCGGAGTCGCGCGACGACCTGATCCTGCTGCTGCGGGCCTGGACCGCGGCCGCTCGCGCGATGACGTCCGGCCTCCCGGTGGGCGAGGGCGTCGCCACGTCGTACGACGCCCCGCCGGACGACACCGGCGAGGCGCTCGACCTCGACGCCTCCGGGCTCACGCTGACCTTCGGCTTCGGCCCGAGCCTGTTCGAGAAGGACGGGAAGCCCCGCTTCGGGCTCGGCGGCTTGCAGCCGGCGGCGCTCCGCGAGCTGCCGCACTTCCCGGCCGACAAGCTCGACCCGGTGCGCAGCAACGGCGACCTCTGCGTCCAGGCCTGCGCCCACGACCCGCAGGTCGCGGTGCACGCGATCCGCAACCTCTCGCGGATCGCCTTCGGCACCGCCGCGATGCGCTGGGCCCAGCTCGGCTTCGGCCGGACCTCCTCCACCTCGACCGCGCAGCCGACCGCCCGCAACCTGTTCGGCTTCAAGGACGGCACCGCCAACCTGAAGTCGCAGGACCGCGAGGGCGTCGAGGAGTTCGTCTGGGTCGGCGAGGGTGACGACCCCCGCGCCGACTGGCTGACCGGCGGCACCTACCTGGTCGCGCGACGCATCAACATGCAGATCGAGACCTGGGACCGCAGCAGCCTGCGCGAGCAGGAGTCGCTGGTCGGCCGCGACCGCAAGGAGGGCGCACCGCTCTCGGGCGGCACCGAGTTCACCGAGCCCGACTTCGACCTCCAGGGTCGCGAGGGCCCGCTCATCGGCCTCGACTCCCACGTCCGGCTGGCCCACCCCAGCCAGAACAAGGGCGTGAAGATGCTGCGCCGCGGCTACAACTTCACCGACGGCAGCAACGCGCTCGGGCGCCTCGACGCGGGCCTGTTCTTCGTGGCCTTCGTCCGCGACCCCGACGTGCACTACATCCCGATGCAGACCCGGCTCTCGGCCCAGGACGGGCTGATGGAGTACCTCCAGCACACCGGCTCGGGCCTGTGGGCGGTGCCCCCCGGCGTACGCCGCAGGACCGGGTTCATCGGCGACACCCTCTTCGCCTGAGCGCGACCCGACCCCTGCCCCACCGGGTAGTCCGAGACGTTCGGCACCGTTCGACGCCCGAAAACGGTGCCAAACGTCTCGGACTACCCCGGGCCCCTACACGACCTCGAACCTGATGCCGGCCGCCTGCAGCCGCGGCACCAGGTTGGCCGCCATCGCCTGGGCGGTGGTGACCTGCCCGGCCGTGGTCGGGTTGTCGTCCAGCAGCAGGCACAGCGCCGACTCGGCCAGCATCTTCGCGGTCTCGGTGTAGCCCGGGTCGCCGCCGGAGACGCGGGCGTGGACGGTGCGTCCGGCGCTCTCGCCGACCAGGTCGACGGTGAACCACGACTTCTCGCGGCGCGACTCCGAGGGCCCCTCGCCCTGCGGCACCCGCTTGAGCAGCTGCTGGCGCAGCGGACCGACCTGGGCCGCGGCGGCCAGCGCGCCGATGCCGACGACGGCACCGACGGTGTAGCGCAGCGTCGTGAGGCCGGCGTAGTGGCTGTAGCGGAAGTCGGGGCCGTACGACGCCAGCGCGGCGCCCGAGCGGGCCACCACGAACGGGTCGATCGTGGGCAGCGGCAGCAGCCACCGGCCGAGCACCCGGTCGCGGTGGGGCTTGCCGGAGACCGCACGGGAGCGGCGGCCCTCGGGACGCGGCTCGCGGGCGCGACGCTCCTTCATCGCGCTGCGCATGCCGCCGGCGTTGCTCATCGCCCCCAGCGCGGAGTGGAAGGTGCCACCGGAGAAGGTCCCGGCCGCGCGGACCACGCCGCGCAGCGTGATCGGGTCGGTGTCGCCGAGCTGCTGGACGGCGTACCAGGCGCCGAGGTCGTGCGGGATCGAGTCGAAGCCGCAGGCGTGGACCAGGCGGGCGCCGGTGGCCACGGCCTGCTCGTGGTGGGCCAGGTAGGCCCGGTCGACGAACTCCGGCTCGCCGGTGAGGTCGAGGTAGTCGGTGCCGGCCGCGGCGCACGCGGCGACCAGCGGCATGCCGTGGGCGAGGTAGGGGCCGACGGTGGTGATCACGGCGCGCGTCGACTCCGCGAGCGTGCGCAGCGAGGCCGCGTCGGAGCTGTCGGCGTGGAGCAGCGGCAGCTCGCCCAGGGCGGGGTCGATCGCGGCCAGCCGGGTCCGCACCGCCTCGAGCTTCCCGGCGTTGCGGCCGGCGAGGGCCCAGCGCAGCCCGGCGGGCGCGTGCTCGGCGAGGTACGCCGCGGTCAGCTCGCCGGTGAAGCCGGTCGCGCCGAGCACGACCAGGTCGTGCTCGCGGTCGGGGGTGTTCTCGGGCACCGGGGTCTCCTGGGGCTGGGGCTGCGGGGTGCGGGCGGGTCGGGCCGCCATCCTGTCCCATGCGTGCGGCCCCTCCGCGACGTACCCTGGGCGGCATGTGCCGCAACATCCGCACCCTGCACAACTTCGAGCCGCCGGCCACCCACGACGAGGTGCACGCCGCCGCCGTGCAGTACGTCCGCAAGATCAGCGGGGCGACCCGGCCCTCGCAGGCCAACCAGGCCGCGTTCGACCAGGCGGTCGCCGAGGTCGAGGCCGCGACCCGACGCCTGCTGGACGGGCTGAGCACCCCGGCGCCTGCGAAGAACCGCGAGGAGGAGGCCGCCAAGGCGCGTGCCCGGGCCGAGGTGCGCTACGCCCGTGGCTGACCCCGCCCCGGCGCCCGAGCAGGTCCTCGACCTCCTCGGCCCCCGCACGGTCGTGCTGAGCGGCGCCGGGCTCTCCACCGACAGCGGCATCCCCGACTACCGCGGCCCGGGCGCACCGGTGCGGCGCCCGATGACCTACCAGGAGTTCGTGGCCACGCCGGCGAGCCAGCAGCGCTACTGGGCACGCGCCCACGTCGGCTGGTCGCGGATGGGCGACGCCGAGCCCAACGCCGGCCACCGCGCGCTGGTCGCGCTCGAGGCCGCCGGCCAGGTGCCGCTGCTGATCACCCAGAACGTCGACGGCCTCCACGAGCGGGCCGGCCACCGCCAGCTGGTGGCGCTGCACGGCCGGGTCAGCGAGGTGGTGTGCCTGGACTGCCGCCGCACCTCGGGTCGTACGACGCTCCAGCGGCGACTGGCCGAGCTCAACCCGGGCTGGGCCGAGGCCCACGCCGACGTGGCGATGCGGCCCGACGGCGACGTCGCCCTGGAGGAGACGGCCGACTTCACGGTGCCCGGCTGCGAGGCCTGCGGCGGCCGCCTGAAGCCGCACGTCGTGTTCTTCGGCGAGAACGTGCCCAAGGACCGGGTGGCGCGCTGCTACGCCGCGGTCGACGCGGCCGACTCGCTGCTGGTGGTGGGCTCGTCGCTGACCGTGATGTCCGGGCTGCGGTTCGTGCGCCACGCCGCCAAGGCGGGCAAGCCCGTCGTGCTCGTCAACCGCGGCACCACCCGGGGCGACGACCTGGCGACCCTCAAGCTCGAGAGCGGCTGCAGCGACTGGCTGACGTCGCTGGCCACCGCGGCCCGGTCCAGGAACCAGGCCCGGGACCGGGTCGGCGGTGCGGCCGGGGCGCTCAGGCCCGCGTGACCTCGCCGGCGACCGTCACGAAGATGTGGTCGGCCGCCTCCGGCACGATCTCGGCGGTCTCCCCCGAGCTGCCGAGCAGCACGCCCTCGTCGGTCGCGACAGCGGCCACCACGGCCCCGGGGAGCGCGCCGACCCGACGCAGCGCGGTCATCAGCGGCTCGTCCTTCTGCATCTCCTCGCTGATCCGGCGCACCCGGACGCGCCGGGACTCCGCACCGGCCACCGAGGTCAGCGCCTCGACGCCGTCCCGGAACTGCTCGCCGGCGGCGGTCTCCCCCAGCTCGGCCAGCCCGGGGATCGGGTTGCCGTAGGGCGACTCGGTCGGGTGGTCGAGCAGCTCGAGCAGGCGGCGCTCGACGGTCTCGCTCATCACGTGCTCCCAGCGGCACGCCTCCTCGTGCACGAGCTCCCAGTCGAGCCCGATCACGTCGGTCAGCAGCCGCTCGGCGAGGCGGTGCTTGCGCATCACCCGCGTGGCCAGGTTGTGGCCCTCGCCGGTGAGCTGGAGGTGGCGATCGCCCTCGACGGTCAGCAGGCCGTCGCGCTCCATCCGGGCGACGGTCTGGCTCACCGTCGGACCGCTCTGGTGCAGGCGCTCCGCGATCCGGGCGCGCAGGGGGACGATGCCCTCCTCGTCGAGCTCGTAGATGGTGCGGAGGTACATCTCCGTGGTGTCGATCAGGTCGCTCACGTGCCCATCCTCCCCCATGGGCGGTCCGGCGCTCGCCGCCCGCCCGGGTCAGTCGTCGTGTGGTGCCTCAGCCGCGCTCGAGCGCGGTGTTGTAGCGGGTCATCACCTCGACGAAGCCGCGCAGGTCCGCCTCGCTCCAGTCGCCGAGCTTCTCGCGCACCTCGAGCCGGCGCTGCGCCGCGACCGCGTCGAGCCGCTCCCGTCCCAGCGGCGTGATGTCGAGGATCGCGGCCCGCCGGTCGTCGGGGTCGGGGGTGCGCTCGATCAGCCCCAGCTCCAGCAGGGTCTGCACCTGGCGGCTCACCGCACCCTTGTCGATGGCGAACAGCTCGACCAGCGAGCTCGCCCGCTGGGCGCCGCCGTCGTGCAGCGCCATCAGCATGGAGTACGCCACGGGCGCGAGCTCGGGGTGGACGAGGCGTGCGCGCTCGGCGATGCGACGGCGCAGTCGCCGGATCAGCACGCTCATCTCGTGCTCCAGCGCCAGGATGGTCTCGTCGTCGGCCATGGCCGCACCCTACAAAGGCAGACGACCCGCAGACGTGGCCGAGGGTTCGGCCGCTCCGGGGGACGTGTTCCCGGATCGTCTGCGGGTCGGGTGACTGCTGGGTATTCACCAGCGCGCTCACGCGGCTGGGCGGTGCGCTGCTAGTGGGCAGCCACCTCACGCGTCCTCGAAGAACTCATTCCTCGGACCACCTCCTTTCCCGTGTCCCACCAGCGTAGGACGGTGCGGCGCTCCCTTCAACGGGATTGGTGTGCGGCTTCCGGCAGGGGGTACGTCGCACCCATGACTGAGCAGCCGGACGAGGACCAGACGACCACCGACCAGACCGACGGCACCGACCGCAGCGGCGGCGCCGACCGGGACCCCGAGCCCGGGCAGCCCGGCGAGGTCACGGACGCGCAGCTGCCCGAGGACCTGCAGCCCGGCGAGGACAACCCGCTGGCCACGCACCCCGACCAGACCGGCGACGAGGCCGACCAGATCGGCGCCGACCGCGAGGAGGAGCCGGAGACCGCGCCCCTGACGCCCGACGAGGCCGACTACGGCTCGGGCGAGCGCAGCGGCGGCTCGAGCAGCGGCGGCGACGGCCCCGGTGACGGCCGCGTCCAGGCCGAGGAGGACGACGGCTCCGACACCCTCGACAACGGCGGCGGCGGCGCCGGGTAGACGCCTGCTTCGCTGAACTGCGCGGCGATGGCGCCGGCCGAGCGCCCCGTCCCCGTCGGTGCGGGCGTCAGGGCGCCAGCCGGGTGAGCTCCCAGCCCTTCCCCGGCGCCGCGAGGTCGCGGCGGTAGACCAGCCGGTCGTGCATCCGGCCCGACCGGCCCTGCCACAGCTCGACGACCTCGGGCGCGACGCGGTAGCCGCCCCAGTGCGGGGGCGGCGGCACCTCGACGCCCGCGAAGCGCGCCTCGGCCGCGGCGTACCGCTCGTCGAGCTCGGCCCGCGAGGCCACCTCCTCGCTCTGCGGCGAGGCCCAGGCGCCCAGCTGCGAGCCGCGGGGCCGGGTCGCGAAGTACGCCGCGGTCTCGGCCGCCGGCACCCGCGCGACCGTGCCCTCGACGCGCACCTGGCGCTGCAGGTCGTGCCAGGGGAACAGCAGCGCCACCCGGCCGGACGCCTCGAGCTCGCGGCCCTTGCGGGAGTCGTAGTTGGTGTAGAAGACGAACCCGCGCTCGTCGAGGCCCTTGAGCAGCACGGTGCGGGCCGCCGGGCCGCCGTCGGCACCGACCGTCGCGACGACCACGGCGTTGGGCTCGTGCAGCCCCGCCGCGACCGCCTCGTCGAGCCAGCGGCGTACCGCCGAGACCGGGTCGGCGGGCAGGTCGGCGGGCTCGATGCCGGTGTCGCCGTACTCCTGGCGCAGCGCGGCGAGGCGGTCGGCGGCCGGGGTGGCCCCGGGGTCCTGCGGGGTCGTCATGGGCCGACCCTAGGCCGGGCGGCGCGAGCCACGGTGGACGGTAGTGCTGACCTGACCGGCCAGTAGGTGCACAATGCCTCGCATGACTGAGGTGCACCACGGGCTCGAGGGCGTCGTCGCCTTCGAGACCCAGATCGCGGAACCCGACAAGGAAGGCTCGGCGCTGCGCTACCGCGGCGTCGACATCGAGGAGATCGTCGGGAGGATCCCGTTCGAGAAGGTCTGGGGGCTGCTCATCGACGGCGCCTACGACCCGGGCCTGCCGCCGGCCGAGCCCTACAACCTGCCGATCCACACCGGCGACGTGCGCGCCGACGTGCAGGCGGGCGTGGCGATGCTCGCGCCGATGCTGGGCATGAAGCAGACCTACGACATCAGCGACGAGCAGGCGCGCACCGACCTGTCGCGGATCGCCGTGATGGTCCTGTCGTACGCCGCCCAGTCCGCCCGCGGCATCGGCCAGCCGATCGTGCCGCAGAGCGAGGTCGACGCCGGCACCACGCTGGCCGAGAAGTTCCTGATCCGCTGGAAGGGCGAGGCCGACCCCAAGCACGTCAGGGCGATCGACGCCTACTGGAGCTCGGCCGCCGAGCACGGCATGAACGCCTCCACCTTCACCGCCCGCGTCATCACCTCCACCGGCGCCGACGTGGCCGCCGCGTTCTCCGGCGCCATCGGCGCGATGAGCGGGCCGCTGCACGGCGGCGCCCCGGCGCGCGTGCTGACCATGATCGAGGACGTCGAGAAGAGCGGCGACGCGACGGCGTACGTCAAGAAGCTGCTCGACGACGGCGAGCGGCTGATGGGCTTCGGCCACCGGGTCTACCGGGCCGAGGACCCGCGGGCCCGCGTGCTGCGACGCACCGCCAAGGAGCTCGACGCGCCGCGCTACGAGGTGGCCGAGCGGCTGGAGCAGGCGGCCCTCGCCGAGCTGCGCGAGCGTCGTCCCGACCGCGTGCTGGAGACCAACGTGGAGTTCTGGGCGGCCATCGTCCTGGACTTCGCCGAGGTGCCGGCGCCGATGTTCACCTCGATGTTCACCTGTGCGCGCACCGGTGGCTGGTCGGCGCACATCCTGGAGCAGAAGACCACCGGCCGGCTGATCCGGCCGTCGGCGGTGTACGCCGGTCCGGGCGAGCGCGCGGCCAGCTCGATCGAGGGCTGGAACGAGGCCTGGGGCGACACCTCGGCCGACGAGGAGCTCGTCGTCTGACCGCCTCGGGTCCGGCCGGTCCGGACCCCTCGGGGTTGGTGCTCGCCGCCCGTCCCCCCTCGCGCGGGGAGACGGGCGGCGGCCGTCTCTAGCGGGCGCGGGACACGCGCCCGACGTACCAGCTGGTGCGACCGGCACCGCCCGCCTTGGACAGCGAGACGTGCACGTGGTCGCGGTGGCGCAGCGTGGCCGAGCACTTCGACAGCGCCTTGCCGCGGCAGGCCGCGTTGACGTACGCCGTGGCGCCGAACTGGCGGTAGGAGGCGTACATCCTGTCGTTCCAGATCACGTACATCACACCCATCCGGCGGGCCAGCTCGGCGCGCTCGCCGCTCGGGCCGGTGGCGAACAGCGCGGTGAGGTAGCGCTGCGCCTTCGCCCGGTCCGCGGCCCTGCGGGCGTCGAGCGTCCAGTCGAAGGCCCGGCCCTCCTTGTGCTCGGAGAGGCTGCCGCCGCAGGCGCGGGAGATGCCCCCGGCGCGACCGCCGTACGTCGCGACCGCCCAGCGCTGCGCCGCGACCGTGCCCGGCTTGGCCTGGGGCGAGCAGGTCGTCTGCGGCTCGTAGCGCGCGTACGGCTCGACCGGGGCGGGCGCGGGCGTCGGCGGCGGGTCGTCGGCCCGGGCGCCCGGGGCGGCCCCGAGCACGAGCAGCAGCACGGTCGAGAGCGCGGGGAGCAGCAGGGCGAGGATGCGGTGCACGGTGGCCTCCAAGGGGGTCCCACCACGGTACGAAGTTGATGTCCGTTTTGTCCGGCGTTCGTGCATGTTCGCGGCCCGATGGGGCACAACGACGGGCATGAGTGAAACATCCACTACCCCCGCCGGCGGTCACACCGCCCAGGCACTGGTCACCCAGGGCGCCTCGAAGCCCTTCGAGCGCAGCACCGTCGAGCGACGCGCCCCGCGCGCCCACGACGTGGTCATCGACATCAAGTTCGCCGGCATCTGCCACTCCGACATCCACCAGGGCCGCGAGGAGTGGGGCACCGCCCTGTTCCCGATGGTCCCCGGCCACGAGATCGCCGGCATCGTCACCGAGGTCGGCCCCGAGGTCAGCCGGTACGCCGTCGGCGACCGCGTCGGCGTGGGCTGCTTCGTCGACTCCTGCCGCGAGTGCGAGAACTGCAAGGCCGGCGACGAGCAGTACTGCCTCAAGGGCGAGGTCCCGACGTACAACGGCAAGGCCTACGACGGCGAGCCCACCTTCGGTGGCTACAGCACCTCGATCGTCGTCGACGAGAACTACGTGCTCGGCATCCCCGAGGGCGTCGAGCTCGACGTCGCCGCTCCCCTGCTGTGCGCCGGCATCACGCTCTACTCCCCGCTGCACCACTGGGGCGCCGGGCCGGGCAAGAAGGTCGCGATCATCGGCATGGGCGGCCTGGGCCACATGGGCGTCAAGATCGCCGCGGCGCTCGGCGCCGACGTGACCGTGCTCTCGCAGACCACCTCCAAGGAGGAGGACGGCAAGCGGTTCGGCGCGCACCACTACTACGCCACCAAGGACGACGCGACCTTCGAGGAGCTCGCCGGTCACTTCGACCTGATCGTCAACACGGTCTCGGCCGACCTGCCGATCGACAAGTACCTCGGGCTGCTCGGCCTCAACGGCACCCTGGTCCACGTCGGCATCCCCGAGGGCGACAGCTCCTACCAGGCGTTCTCGCTCGCCGGGATGCGCCGCAGCATGGCCGGCTCCAAGATCGGCGGCATCCGCGAGACCCAGGAGATGCTCGACTTCTGCGCCGAGCACGGCCTGGGCGCCGAGGTCGAGGTCATCTCGGTCGACGAGGTCGACCAGGCCTGGGACCGCGTCGTCGACTCCGACGTGCGGTACCGGTTCGTCATCGACACCTCGACGTTCGGGTCCGGCGCGGCCTGAGCCGGGTGGGCAGTTTCACCGGTTAGCCGGTGAAACTGCCCGCCGGTGTCCGGCATGTCCGGTCTCGCGGGCAGTTTTGCCCGACCAAGCGCCCGCTTCGTCCCTCCGGGGACGGAGCGGGCGTTCGTCGTACGCCGGGCCGGCCGGCCCCTCAGCCGAGCAGCCGGGCGTAGCAGCGCGACAGCGGCGCGTCGGCGTAGAACCCGAACCCCGGGACCTGCCGGTAGCCGCTGGACTCGTAGAGCGCGATCGCCTCGGGCTGCTTCTCGCCGGTCTCCAGGACCATCGCCTCGGCGCCGGTCTCGTGGGCGGTGCGCTCGAGGTGGGCGAGCATCGCGCGGGCCAGGCCGCGGCCCCGGGCGCCGGCGGCGACGTACATCCGCTTGATCTCGGCGGTCGCGGTCGTGCCGGCGTACGACACGTCGGTGCGGCGTCGCCAGGCGCCGGTCGCGACGGGCACGCCGTCGAGGTGGCCGACGAAGAACGAGCCGAGCGGCGGCTCGAAGTACGACGCGTCGAGCGGCGTCCGGTCGGGGCCGCCGTAGCGGGCGACGTACTCCTGCTGCACCTCCTCGACCAGCCGCTGCGCGTCGGGGTGGGTGAAGCTGCGACGGACGACCTCGAAGCCGGGGACGGGGCACACCGCTGACACACTAGGACCGTGGTCGACCTCGTCATCCCCCCGGACCTGCTGCCCGCCGACGGACGCTTCGGCTCGGGCCCCTCCAAGGTCCCGGACGGCGCCCTCGAGCGGCTCGCGGCCTCGGGTCGGACGCTGATGGGCACCTCGCACCGCCAGGCGCCGGTGCGCGCGCTGGTCGGTCGGGTGCGCGAGGGGCTCGGTGCGCTGCTGGGGCTGCCCGACGGCTACGAGGTCGTGCTCGGCAACGGCGGGTCGACGGTGTTCTGGGACGCCGCCACCTTCGGGCTGGTACGCCGTCGCAGCCAGCACCTGGTCTTCGGCGAGTTCAGCCAGAAGTTCGCCGACGCCACGGCGGCCGCGCCGTTCCTCGACCAGCCCGACGTCGTTCGCGCCGACCCGGGCTCGCTCGCCTCGCCCCGCGAGGCCGAGGTGGACGTCTACGCCTGGCCGCACAACGAGACCTCGACCGGCGTGATGGCACCCGTACGCCGGGTCGCCGACGACGACTCGCTGGTCCTGGTCGACGCCACGTCGGGCGCCGGCGGCCTGCCCGTCGACCTCGCCGAGACCGACGTCTACTACCTCGCCCCGCAGAAGGGCCTCGCGGCCGACGGCGGGCTGTGGCTGGCCACCTTCTCCCCTGCCGCGATCGACCGCGCCGCCGAGCTCGCGGGTCAGCGCTGGGTCCCCGCCTCGCTGCACCTGCCGACCGCCATCGAGAACTCGCGCAAGGACCAGACCTACAACACCCCGGCCGTCGCGACGCTGTTCCTCGTCGCCGAGCAGCTGGAGTGGATGCTCGAGCAGGGCGGGCTGGAGGCGATGGTCGCGCGGACCACGGCGTCCTCGCAGGCGCTCTACGGCTGGGCCGAGGCCTCGTCGTACGCCGCCCCGTTCGTCACCGACCCGGCGCACCGCAGCCTCGTCGTGGGCACCGTCGACCTCGACGACTCCGTCGACGCCGCCGTGGTCTCCGCGGTGCTGCGCGCCAACGGGGTGGTCGACACCGAGCCCTACCGCAAGCTCGGCCGCAACCAGCTGCGGGTGGCGATGTTCCCGGCCGTCGACCCGGCCGACGTGGCCGCGCTGACGCGCTGCGTCGACCACGTGGTCGAGCGGCTCTAGGGGCTGCGCCGCCCGCGGCGGGAGAGCCGGGCGAGGGCCGCCAGCCCGACACCGCCGAGCAGCAGCCCGGTGCCGAGCGCGAGCCGGTCGACACCCCCGTCGCCGTCCTGCGCGCCTCCGGGGCCGCGGCCGGCGCCGCGGAGGCCGGGTCGCTGGCGGACGGCGCAGGCGCAGCGGAGGCCGACCCGCTCGCGGACGGCACGGGGTCGGCGGTGGCGGCCGCCGGCAGCTGCCACACCGGCGTCCCGACGCCCTCGCTGCTGACCCGGACCCGGCCGCCGGGCCCGACCGAGACCGCCTCGCCCTGCGGCTGCTCGGGCAGCCGCACCCGGCGCACCGGCTCCCACGACGGCCAGGCGTAGATCCCGGCGTCGCCGTACCCCCGCACCAGCACCCGGGTCGGCGACAGCAGCGCCGCGTCGGTCGCGAGCGCCTCGTCGACGCGCGCGACCCGCTCGAGCCGGTTGGGCGCAGCGGGGTCGAGCCGCGCCGGCGCCCGGAGCACCTCCCCGCCGGTGAACGCCTTGGTGACCACCACGAGGCGGCCCGCGGGGTCGACGAGCAGCGACTCGGCGTCGGCGGGGCCGTCGGGGTAGGTCAGCTCGTACGCCGCGACCGGGCCGCCGTCCAGCGGCACCCGCGTCACCGTGACCGAGGGCCGCACCGCCTGGTTGTCGCCGATGTCGCCGACCCAGACCGCCGCGTCGGGGGCCTCGGAGGGTTCTCCCGCGGGCGCCAGCGCCTCGACGTCGACCGCCTCACCGGCGTACTCCCGGACCGCGGTGGTGCGCCCCTCGGCGTCCAGCACGAACAGCCGCGCGCCGTCGCCGGAGTCGTTGGTGGTGACCGTGCGGGACCCCAGGTCGACCAGGCCGCTGGACTCCTCGATCCGCGCGTCCTGGAGATCGAACACCTCCCGGGCGCGGTCGTCGGCGGCCCCGGCCGGGGCGGCGGCGAGGAGGAGGGCGGCCGCGGCCACCGCGCCGGCCTCAGCCCGGCGCACGACCCAGCCGCTCGGCGAGGGCGGGACGCAGCCGCCAGGTCGCGACCAGGGCGTCGTAGTCCGCGGCGGCGGTCGACCCGGCGGAGCTGCCGCCCCGGGTGCGGACCGCCCGCAGCAGCGTGTTGCGCGGGGTGTGGGCGCTGTCGACGAACTCCGCGACCTCGACCCGGTAGCCCTCCAGCCGCAGCAGCGAGGCGCGCAGCGCGTCGGTGAGGGTGTCGGCCAGCCGCTCGCGCAGGATGCCGTCGCGGGTGAGCAGGTCGTAGCCCGGTGGCGTGGGCTGCTGCCGCAGCTGCGCGGAGACGTCGTGGTGGCAGCAGGGCGCCGCCAGGACGAGGTCGGCCCCCCAGCGCACCGCGCGGGCCAGGGCGTCGTCGGTCGCGGTGTCGCAGGCGTGCAGCGCCAGCACCACGTCGGGCGGCTGCGGCAGCTCGACCTCGCCGATGCCGGACTGCACGAACTCGACCTGGTCGGAGATCCCGAGCCCGGCGGCGACCTCGCTGTTGTGCCGCCGCGACTGCTCCTTGACGTCGACGCCGGTCAGCAGCACCGGCATCCGGGTCGCGAGCCAGGCGTGGGCGGCGAAGGTGAGGTAGGCGTTGCCGCAGCCGAGGTCGACCACGCGCAGCGGGTCCTCGGGGGTCGGGGTGCGCAGCGTCCCGGCACGCTGCCCCTCGGCCACCGCGACGTCGAGGGCCCGGACCAGCTCCTCGACCTGGCGGTACTTCGCCTGCCGCGACGGCTTGACGCGGCCCTGCGCGTCGGAGATGCCGAGCGCGCGCAGCACCGGGTGGTCCTCGGGCAGCAGCCGCTGCTTGGCGTGGTCGTGGCCCCGCTCGACGGCGACGGGCTCGTCGCGCTCGGTGGTGTGCAGCAGCGCCTCGCCCTTCTTGGTCACCCGCAGCTGGTGGGTGCGCTCGTCGGTGTCGACGTGCCAGTTGCCCCAGGCCTGGCCGAGCAGGTCGTCGAGGACCTCCCCGATCGCCCCCGGTCCGGCGTGGTTGCTGGTGTGCGCCTGGGTCTCGTCGTACGCCGTGACCTGGAGGTGCCGCCCGCCCTTGAGGTCGACGTAGCGCAGCTCGACGCGCTTCCAGCGCGGGGCCTCCTGGCCCCGGCGACGGCCGGTGGCCAGCGCGCGGACGAGGTGCTCGTCGTCGAGGATCTCGGCGCGGAGGCGGGACAGGGTGGGCAGCAGGTCGGCCATCGTCGGCGCGGCTAGCGGGTCAGCGCGGCGATGACGACGATCAGGATCAGCCCGCCGAGCGCGACCGGGATGACGAGTCGTCGCAAGCGCGGGTCCATGCCCGGGAGTCTAGGTCGCGGGTCCGGTTGGCCCGGCCCGGGTGGGGTACGGTCCCGCGGTGACCACGTTGCCGTCGTACGCCGAGATCGCCGCCCTCCCCTCCTACAGCGAGCGCCCCGTGCCGGTGGCCTTCGAGGACATCAACGGGCACATGAACGTCCGCTACTACCTCGGCATCGCCAGCGAGGGCCTCGACGAGGCGCTGACCGAGGTCGGCATCCCCACCAACTGGGCCGACAAGGGCTTCGCGATCTTCTCCGCCGAGCACCACCTCACCTACGTCGCCGAGCTGCTCACCGGCGACGCGGTCTCGGTGCGGGTGCTGCTGGTCGGCCGCTCCGAGCGGGCGCTGCACCTCGTGGTCTACCTGCTCGACGACACCCACGAGCAGATCAGCTGCATCGTGGAGGAGATCTGCCTCCACATGGACATGAGCACCCGGAAGACCTCGCCGTGGCCCGAGGAGGTCGCCGCGCAGATCGACGCCCGCGTCGCCGAGCACCGGGGCCTGCCGGTCCAGCCGACGCTGTCGGGATCGATGCAGCTGCGCTGAGCCGGGCCCCGCGTCGGCTCAGTCCGGCGCCGCGGCCACCGCGGCCACGCACGCCTCGTCGACCAGGCCCAGCTCGGCCAGCCGCCGCGCGATCGTGAGCGTGTCGGCGGCCAGCACGAACGGCACGTCGTCGCCCCAGCCGTCGGCGACGGCCTCGACGGTGCCGTCGCCGGGGTCGAGCCGCACCTCGCGGATGCCGACCGCCAGCACCCGCCCGGGGTGGCGGTGCACCGTCTCGGCGTAGATCGCCGGGTCGTGCTCGCCGGAGTCGCCGAGCAGCACGAACCGCAGGTCCGCGTGCACGCGCAGCAGCTCCTCGATCCGCTCGCGCTTGTGGCCGCCGGTGACCAGGTCGCGCAGCAGCACCGGCCCCGCCGGGAAGCCCCGGTGGCGCAGGAAGCCCCGCACGAACTCGTGCAGGTTCCACGGGCTGGAGCTGACGTAGAACACCGGGTTGCGGCCGTCCACCGACAGGCCGCGGTAGAGCTCCGGCGCTCCGGCGAACGTGGTGCGCGTCAGCTCCGACCCGGTCATGGTCTGGCGCAGCATCACCCAGGTGCGCTGCACGCCGGTGCGCAGCACCGTGTCGTCGACGTCGGAGACGACCCCGAACCGGGCGCTCCCGTCGCTGACGCGCACCAGCACCTCGGCCTCCGCGGCCTCGATCCCGCGGTACGCCGCCGCCAGCACCACCCGCCCGGTCGTCCAGGGCGCGGTCAGCTCGGCCCCCTCGAGCTCGGCGCGCAGGTAGCCGTCGGTGTCGGTGACCACCTCGGTGCTGGCACCGCCCACCTCCACCCGCAGCCGTACGCCGGGCAGCTCGGTCGTCAGGAACCCGCGGGCCGTGCGCCGCACGGCCGCCCACGGGCTCTCGCCGGCCAGCGTCTCCGCGGGCTCCGGGTCGTCCACGACCCGGCCGCGCACCACCACCCGACCGGCCGCGCCGTGCCCGACGTAGGTGACGATCCGGAACTCGGTGGGCAGCCGGCGGGCGCCCCGCAGCGTGTCCCAGCGCCGCTCCACGCGGCTCAGCAGCTGACGGGCTCCACCCATCGGCCGAGCGTAGCGGCGCGGCGCCCGGTCAGGGGTCGGCCGGGTCAGGTCAGGAGGCGACGGCGACGGCCCGGACCGGCTCGGTGGTCAGCACCTTCTCGCCGAGCCGGTGCCGGCTGCGGGCGAACAGCGCCACCGAGAGCAGCACGCCGAGCAGCGTCAGCCCCCCGCCGCCGATCAGCGTCCAGCGGGCCCCGAAGGTCTCGCCCAGCCAGCCGATGAACGGCGAGCCGATGGGGGTGCCGCCCATGAAGACCATCAGGTAGAGCGCCATCACCCGGCCGCGCAGGTGCGGCGCCGTGGCCAGCTGCATGGTGGTGTTGGCGGCCGTGATCATGGTGAGGGCGGCCAGGCCGAGCAGCGGCACCGTCACGGCGTACGTCAGGTAGGTCGGCATCAGCCCGGCGGCGATCTCGACGACGCCGAACAGCACCGCGGCGCCCACGACCAGCCGCAGCCGCACCCGGGTGCGCCGGGCGGCCAGCAGCGCGCCGCTGAGCGAGCCGATCGCCATGATCGAGCCGAGCAGGCCGTACTCCGTGGCGCCCTTGTCGAAGACCTGCGTGGCCATCAGCGCCGAGGTCATCTGGAAGTTGAGGCCGAAGGTGCCGGCGAAGCCGACCACGCTCAGCACCAGCAGCAGGTCGGGACGGCCGCGCAGGTAGCGCACCGCGTCGCGGATCATGCCCTTGTGCCGCTCCTCGGGCACCGTGGTGAGCAGCTGCGCGGTGCGCATCCGGCTCAGCGCCAGGAGCACCGCGCCGTAGCTGAGGCCGTTCACCACGATCACCCAGCCGGTCGCGGTGACGCCGCCTCCGAAGGCCGCGATCAGCACGCCCGCGAGCGCCGGGCCCAGCATCCGGGCCGCGTTGAACGAGGCCGAGTTGAGCCCGACCGCGTTGCTGAGGTCGTCGGGGCCGACCAGCTCGCTGACGAAGCTCTGCCGCGCGGGGGCGTCGAAGGCCGAGCCGGTGCCGAAGACGAACGCCAGCACGAACACGTGCCAGACCTCGACGGCGCCGGTCACGGCCAGCGCGCCCAGCACCAGCGCGGTCAGCGCCATCACGGTCTGGGTGATCTTGAGCAGCCGCAGCTTGGGCACCCGGTCGGCGATCAGGCCGGCGTACGGCGAGAGCAGCAGGGCGGGCAGGAACTGCAGGCCGGTGGTGATGCCGAGCGCGACGCCGTCGTTGGTCGCGAGCAGCACCACGAGCCAGTCCTGGGCCACCCGCTGCATCCAGGTCCCGGTGTTGGAGACCACGCCGCCCGCGGCGTACAGCCGGTAGTTGGGGTTGTGCAGGGCACGGAAGGTGGGGCTCAACTCGTGGCCAATCTCTGGAGCAGGGGGGCGACCTGCCGCAGCAGGGCGCGTTCGTCGGGGGTCAGCTCGCGCAGCCGCTGGGCCAGCCAGGCGTCACGCCGCCGACGGTCGGCCAGCAGCACCTCGCGGCCGCGCTCGGTCAGGTCGACCAGCGTGGCGCGGCCGTCGGTCTGCGAGGGTCGCCGGGCGGCGTACCCCTCCTCGACCAGGCCGTTCACGGTGCGCGTCATCGACGGCGGCTGCACCCGCTCGTGGGCGGCGAGCGCGCCGACGGTGCACTCCCCCTCGCGGAACAGGATGCCGAGGGCGCTCAGCGCCGCGACGCTGAGCGTGTTGTCCGGCTCCCGCTCGCCGCGCAGCCGCCGGGACAGCCGCATCACCGACAGCCGCAGCTCGCTGGCGAGCCCGGAGTCGGTGCGCGAGGCGGACTGCACGGTGGGGGTCATGTTGCTTAGCGTAACTCGTTACTTGTGCTAAGTATTTCGCCGGGGCGGCCCGATCGGTTTCACAGGGTCCCCTGTGAAACCGTCGCTTCCCGCCCAGTACTTCGCACGGGAAGCTGCGGGTTCGACCGGGGAGCAACCCGCGCGCTGCCGTCCCCGGGCTCAGGTCGGCAGCGCGGCGAGCGGGCGGCACCGGCCGACGGTTTCACAGGGTCCCCTGTGAAACCGTCGCTCCCCGCGCAGTACTTCACCCGGGAAGCTACGGCTCCGACCGGGAAGCAACCCGCACCACCGCAGAGGGCTCAGGTGAGCAGCGCGGTGAGCGGGTTGATCGCGAAGTACGCCACGAACAGCACCGCGATCACCCACAGCAGCGGGTGGACCTGGGCGACCTTGCCCTTGACCACCTTGATCAGCACGTACGCCAGGAAGCCGGCCCCGATGCCGACCGTGATCGAGTAGGTGAACGGCATCAGCACGATCGTGAGGAACGCCGGCAGGGCGATCTCGACGTCGTCCCAGTCGATGCCCTTGACCTGCTGCATCATCAGGAAGCCGACGAGCACGAGCGCGGGCACGGCCGCCTCGCTGGGGATGACCGCGACGAGCGGCGCCAGGAAGATCGCGAGCAGGAAGCAGATGCCGGTGACGACCGAGGCGAGGCCGGTGCGGGCACCCTCGCCCACGCCCGACGCGGACTCGATGTAGGAGGTGTTCGACGAGACGCCCGCGGCGCCACCGGCGGCCGCGGCGACCGAGTCGACGACCAGGATCCGGCGGGTGTGGGGCGGGGCGCCCTCGGCGTCGAGCAGCCCGGCCTCGGCGCCGATGGCGGTCATCGTGCCCATCGTGTCGAAGAAGTCGGCGAGCAGCAGCGTGAAGACCAGCAGGACCGCGGCCACGACGCCGACCTCGGCGAACGAGCCGAGCAGGTTGAACTGCCCCAGCGTGCCGAAGTCGGGGGCGTCGACGACGTTGCCCGGCAGCGAGGGCACGGTCAGCGCCCAGCCGGTCGGCTTCTCGGCGCTGCCCTGGCCGAAGCCGCCGAGGGCCTCGGCGACGATCGCGACGACGGTGGTGACCAGGATCGAGATCAGGATGGCGCCCTTGACGCGCAGCACCCACAGCGCGACGACGAGCACCAGGCCGAGGCAGAACACCACGACGGGCCAGCCCTGGAGCTGGCCGCCGGGGCCGAGCTGGACCGGCACGGTGGTGTTGGCGGCGTCGGGGATGCGGCGCACGAAGCCCGCGTCGACGAAGCCGATCAGCGCGATGAACAGCCCGATGCCGACCGAGATGGCGATCTTGAGCTGGGCCGGCACGGCGTGGAACACCGCCTCGCGGAAGCCGGTGAGCACCAGCACCAGGATCACCAGGCCCTCGAGCACGACCAGGCCCATCGCGTCGGCCCAGGTCATCTGGGAGGCGATCGCGAAGGCCACGAAGGCGTTGAGCCCCAGACCGGTGGCCAGCGCGAGCGGGAAGTTGGCGACCAGCCCCATCAGGATCGTCATCACGCCCGCGACCAGGGCGGTGCCGGCCGCGATCATCGGCAGGTTGCCGGGCGGCTCGACGCCGCCGAGGAAGCCGCCGCTGGCGTCCGGCGCGAAGCCGAGGATCAGCGGGTTGAGCACGATGATGTAGGCCATCGTGAAGAAGGTGACGATGCCGCCGCGCACCTCGCGCGCGACGGTCGAGCCGCGCTCGGTGATCTTGAAGAAGGTGTCCACGGGCGGTATCGAACCACCCGCGGGTCACGTCCGTGTTTCCCCCTCCCCCACGTGGGACGGCTAGGTTGACCCCGTGCAGCACGACGACGAGCAGCCGGTGGTCCGCGAGATCGGCAACCGCACCTACCTCGTCGCCGACGTGGAGCCGCTCGACCTCGACGGCGTCCGCACCATGCAGGTCGGCACCGCCCTGTGGCTGGTGGGCCTGGCGGTGCTGCTGCCGTTCCACGACCGGCTCCGCGAGGACGGCCACCTGTGGTGGCTGTGGACCTGCGTCGCGGGCTTCGGCCTCGGCCTGGTCGGCTGGGACCACTGCCGGCGTCGGCGCCGGCTGCGCACGGAGGGCCGGCTCCCCGAGGACAGGACCGAGCCGTGACCCGCTGCCGCTACTACACCGCCACCACCCTCGACGGCTTCCTCGCCGACGAGCACGACTCGCTGGCCTGGCTCTTCGAGCAGCAGCACGAGCCCGGCGGCATGGCCGACTTCGACGGCTTCATGGCCGGCATCGGCGCCCAGGTGATGGGCGCGACCACCTACGAGTGGCTGCAGCGCCACGAGCCCGACTGGGACCCCGGTCCGGGCCAGCCGGTCTGGGTGTTCACCCACCGCGACCTGCCCGTACGCCGCGACGGCGTCCGGCTCGTGCAGGGGCCGGTCGCCGACCACCTCGACGAGGTCCTCGCCTCCGCGGGCGGCAAGGACGTGTGGATCATCGGCGGCGGCGACCTCGCCGGCCAGTTCGCCGACCTCGGTCACCTCGACGAGGTGCTGGTCTCGATCGCCTCGGTCGTGCTCGGCGCCGGTCGGCCGCTGCTGCCCCGGCGGCTCGACCTCACCCTGCTCGAGCACGAGCGCAACGGCGACCTGCTGGTCGCCCGCTACGCGGTGCGCGGCCCCCGCAGCGACTGAGCCGCTAGAACGTCTCGAGGTCGTCGCGGCCGATCGTGTCCAGCACGTGGTCGGGCAGCGGCGGGGGCAGCTGCTTGCGGCGCAGCTGGGCCTCGGAGTGGGCGCCGCAGCCGTGGTCGAGCGAGACCACCCGGGCGTCGTCGTTGGCGTACTCGTTGGCGCAGACGCCGAACATCGTCGACAGCGGACCGGCCAGGCGCACCAGGAAGCCGCAGCCGACGCAGCGGCCGGGGGCCGACTGGGCCAGGGGCGACTCGGGACCCTGGTCGCCGGCGTACCAGCGCTCGGCGGCGGCGTCGCGGCCCTCGATCGAGAGCACCCGCGACCGACCGAGGCCGATCTCCTCGACGACGGCGCGCGCGACCGGGTCGGGGCGGTCGCCCTCGAGCCAGGTCGGCACCAGCCGGGGGTCGTCCTCGTCGGCGGGCAGCAGGTCGCCGGGCGAGAGGTCGCCGGGCTGGATGCGCTCGCGGTAGGGCAGCCAGGTCGGCGCGACGATCGCGTCGTCACCGGGCAGCATCACGACCTCGTCGACGGTCACGGGCAGGCCCTCGCCCGGGTCGGCGGTCACGACCGCCCAGACCCAGCCGCGGTAGCCGGCCTGGCGGCAGCCGAAGCGGTGGGTGACGACGCCGTCGTCCTCGGGCTCGGTGCCGAGGTGCTCGCCGACGACCTCGGCGCCGACCTGCTCCACCAGCACGGCGAGAGCGGTGTCGACGGCCTCGGTGGAGACCTCGGACGGGACCGCGTCGGCTGTGGGCATCACGCCCGAGATCATCCCCCATCAGGGCGGGGCGTGTCTCCCCGGCCCTCCGGGTCCCCTCGGTTGTTGGCAGGATGAGGCCATGGACGGCGAGGAGCGACGCAGCCGACGGCTGGTGGACGCGACCGGCCGGGGCATCAGGCGCGCCGGGTCGGCGACCGGCCGCGGCGCGACGTACACCGTCCGGCAGGCGCGGCGCGCCTCGCACGCCGAGGGCGCCGGCGACTCCGGGCTCTACCGGCTGATCGAGCTGCACGCCTTCAACGCGGCCGGTGACGCCGCGGTGGCGATCTCGCTGGCCGGCACGCTGTTCTTCGCCCAGCCCGGCGAGGCCCGCGGCCCGATCGCGCTGTTCCTCGGCCTCACGATGCTGCCGTTCGCCGTCGTCGCCCCGCTGCTCGGCCCGTTCCTCGACCGGTTCAGCCACGGCCGCCGGTGGGCGATCGGCGCCACGATGGCGCTGCGGGCCTTCTTCTGCTGGCTGATGGCCGACGCGGTGGCCTCGGAGTCGCTGCTGATGTACCCCACCGCGCTCGGCGTCCTGGTCTCGTCCAAGGCGTACGGCGTGGCCCGGGCCGCCACCGTGCCGCGGCTGCAGCCCGCCTCGCTGACGCTGGTCAAGGCCAACAGCCGGATCTCGCTGGCCGGCGTCGTGGGCGCCGCGATCTCGGCGCCGCTGGCCGGCGGGGCGTCGTACTTCGGGGCGCAGTGGTCGCTGCGCTACGCCTTCGTCGTCTTCGCCGGCGCCACCATCCTCTCGATCCTGCTGCCGGCCCGGGCCGACTCCACGGGCGACGAGCTGCCCGTCAGCCTGGGCGGGGAGAGCCGGAAGTTCCGGATCCCGGCCGACGTCGGGTTCGCGCTGCGGTGCAACGCGGGGCTGCGGATGCTCTCGGGCTTCCTGACGATGTACATGGCGTTCCTGCTGCGCGACCAGCCGTTCCCGGGCTGGGAGGACAGGGCGACGCTGCTGCTCGGCCTGGTGATCGGCGCGGCCGGGCTCGGCAACACCGTCGGCATCGGGCTGGGCTCGATGCTGCGGCGGGTCACGCCTGCCCTGACGGTGGTGGTGGCGCTGCTGGCCGACGCCGCGATGTCGGTGGTGGCGGCGCTGTTCTACGGGCTGCTGGCGGCGGTGGCGCTCGGCCTGACCGCCGGCGTGGCCCAGGCGATGGGCAAGGTCTCGCTGGACTCCACGATCCAGACCTCGGTGCCCGAGCGGCACCGCACCTCGGCGTTCGCGCGCTCGGAGACGATGCTCCAGCTGTCGTGGGTCGTCGGCGGCTTCATCGGCATCGGGCTGCCGCTCATCCCCCGGCTCGGGCTCGGCGTGCTGGCCGGTCTGATGGTGGCCTGGACCGTGTTCGTGCTCGTACGGCGCCCGCAGGACCCGCCCGCGCTGCCCCCGGCCAGGGTCGCCACCGACGACCCGGGTGAGCCGACCGGGCCGATCACCCCGCTCACCGGCTAGCGGAGGTCAGGGCCGGGGCAGGACCAGCTGCCCGATCTCGCCGGGGTTGGTGGCGATCTCCCAGCGGAAGCCGTCGGGGTCGGCGAAGTAGCCGGTCCAGCCGCCCCACGGCCGGTGCTGCGGGCCGCTCACGGTGGCGCCCAGCGAGGCGGCCAGCTCCAGGACGGCGTCGACCTCGGGCTCGGTGGCGACGTTGTGGGACAGCGTGACCGGCGAGACGCCCTCGCCCCGGCGTACGGGACCGACCTCCTGCTCGAACTCGGCCAGCGACCACAGCGAGAGCACCAGCCGCTCCCCCGCCCGCAGCATCAGCACCTCGCCGGGCACCAGCACCTCGGGCTCCCAGCCGAGGCCGTCGACGTAGAAGGCCCGGCTGCGCTCGACGTCCTCGACCGCCAGGGTGACGAAGCTGATCCGCTGGTCCACGACGACTCCCCGGCTCAGCCGCAGACCGCGCCGTGGGCAGCGGACTGGACGACCTTGGCGTACTTGCCCAGCACCCCGCGGGTGAACTTCGGCTCCCGCGGTGTCCAGCCCTCGCGGCGCGACTCGAGCTCCTCGGGGCTCACCTCGACGTCGAGCGTCATGTTCGCGACGTCGAGGGTGATCTGGTCGCCGTCGCGCAGGAACGCGATCGGGCCACCGTCGGAGGCCTCGGGGGCGACGTGGCCCACGCACAGCCCGGTGGTGCCGCCGGAGAAGCGGCCGTCGGTCAGCAGCAGCACGTCCTTGCCGAGGCCGGCGCCCTTGATGGCGCCGGTGATCGCGAGCATCTCGCGCATCCCCGGGCCGCCCTTGGGGCCCTCGTAGCGGATCACCACGGCGTCGCCCGCGGTGATGGCGCCCTCGGCCAGGGCGTCCATCGCGGCACGCTCGCCGTCGAAGACCCGGGCGGTGCCCTGGATGACGGTGCCGTCGAAGCCGGCGGACTTCACGACCGCGCCCTCGGGCGCCAGCGAGCCGTGCAGGATGGTGAGGCCGCCGGTGGCGTGGATCGGCGAGGTCAGCTCGCGGATGACGCCGCCGTCGACGGCCGGCGGGTCGATGTCGGCGAGGTTCTGCGCCAGCGTCTTGCCGGTGACGGTGAGGCAGTCGCCGTGCATCAGCCCGGCCTCGAGCAGCGCCTTCATCACCATCGGGATGCCGCCGACCCGGTCGAGGTCGACCCAGACGTACTTGCCGAACGGCTTCACGTCGGCCAGGTGCGGAACCCTGCTGCCGATCCGGGTGAAGTCCTCGAGGGTCAGGTCGACCTCGGCCTCGCGGGCGATGGCGAGCAGGTGGAGCACGGCGTTGGTGGAGCCGCCGAGCGCCATGGCGACCGCGATGGCGTTCTCGAACGCCTCCTTGGTCAGGATCTGGCGGGCGGTGATGCCGCGGCGCAGCAGCTCGACCACGGCCTCGCCGGACTTGTGGGCGTAGCCGTCACGGCGGCGGTCGACCGCCGGCGGCGCGGCCGAGCCGGGCAGCGACATCCCGAGCGCCTCGGCGACGGCGGCCATCGTGTTGGCGGTGTAGGCACCGCCGCAGGCGCCCTCGCCCGGGCAGATCGCGCGCTCGACCTTGTCGACCTGCTCGCGGGTGATCTTGCCCGCCAGGCAGGCGCCGACCGCCTCGAAGGCGTCGATGATGGTGACGTCCTCGCCGTCGACCTTGCCGGGCAGGATCGTGCCGGCGTACAGGAACACCGAGGACAGGTCGAGGCGGGCCGCGGCCATCAGCATGCCGGGCAGCGACTTGTCGCAGCCGGCCAGCAGCACCGACCCGTCGAGCCGCTCGGCCATCATCACGGTCTCGACCGAGTCGGCGATGACCTCGCGGGAGACCAGCGAGAAGTGCATCCCCTCGTGACCCATCGAGATGCCGTCGGAGACCGAGATGGTGCCGAACTCCAGCGGGTAGCCGCCGGCGGCGTGCACGCCGCTCTTGACCGCCTGCGCCAGCCGCTGCAGCGAGAGGTTGCAGGGGGTGATCTCGTTCCAGCTGGAGGCCACGCCCACCTGCGGCTTGACCCAGTCGTCGTCGCCCATGCCGACGGCGCGGAGCATGCCGCGGGCGGCGGTCGCCTCCAGTCCGTCGGTGACGGCGCGGGAACGGGGCTTGATGTCGGGACCGGTCATGGCGCGAGCCTAATCCCGTCGTACGACGCTCCGGCGCGCCGGTTCACGCCGTGGCGGCCCCGAGCAGCACCCGGCGGCTCAGCTCGTGCGCCAGCCCCCGTACGCCGGCCTCCGCGCCGAGCCGGCCCGAGCGGATCTGGAGGTTGCGGGTCGCCAGGGGCAGCGACCGGGCGTAGACCCGCTGCCGGACCCCGGCGACCAGGTGCTCCCCGACCAGGCCGAGCGCCCCGGCGAGCAGCACCTGCTCGGGGTTGAGCAGCGAGACGGTGCTGGCGATCGCGCTGCCCAGCACCTGCCCGGCCTCGACGGTCAGGGCCCGGGCCACCGGGTCGCCCTCGGCCAGGGCGGCCAGGAACCCGTCGAGGTCCTCGACCGCGAGACCGCGGTCCTGGGCGTCGCGCACGAGCGCCCAGCCCCCGGCGTACGCCTCGACGCAGCCGACCTTGCCGCACCGGCAGGTCGGCCGGTCGGTCCGCACCCCGGCGACGTCGGCCTCGGTGTGGCCGATGTCGCCGGCGGCACCCGAGGCGCCGCGCAGCACCCGACCGCCGCTGATGATGCCGGCGCCGACACCGGTGCCGACCTTGACCACGAGCACGTCGGCGAGGGCGCCGCCCGCCTCGGTCACCGCGGCCACCTCGCCGACCGCGATCGCGTTGGCGTCGTTCTCCACGTGGGCGACGGTGCCGAACCAGCTGGTGAGCTCGTCACGGACGGCGTAGTCGTTCCAGCCGGTCATGATGGGCGGGTCGACGACGCGACCGGTCGAGAACTCCACCGGGCCGGGCAGGCTGACGGCCACCCCCCACACCGGTGCACCGTCGCCGAGCGCGGCCCAGCCCTCGCGGACGGTGCGGAGCACGACGTCGGGGCCGTCGGCGATCTCGCTGGCGAGGTGCTGCGAGGGGCCGGGCGTGCCGGCGAGGTCGCACCGGGCGACCCGCAGCCCGCTCGCCCCGATGTCGGCGACGAGCAGCGAGCCCGCGTCCGCGGCGAGCCGGTAGTGGGTGGCGGGGCGGCCCCGGCCGTTGACCTGGGCGTCGAAGGCGCGCAGCAGCCCGTCGTCGAGCAGTCGCTCGAGCCGCGCGGTGACGGTCACCCGCGCCCAGCCGGTCTCGGTCGCGACGTCGGCGCGGCTCAGGCTGGCGCCGCCGGCGAACAGGGCCAGGGCGGCGGCCACGCCCGGCTCGGTGATCGAGGCGGGCACGGGCGAGGTGGTGGTCACGTCGTCCTCCGCTCTCGGGTGAGGGCGGGCCACGGTGCGAGAGGCCCGTCCGGGAGGAAGCCTCGCGCACCTCGGATGTTTTGTCTATTGACGAGCGTCATACCCGATGTTTAATGTCTAGCCACAGACATAAAGGAGACCACCTGATGCTCACCCGCCACCGCTCCCTCACCGCCCTCGCCCTGGGCAGCGCCCTCGCCCTTTCCGCGTGCGGCTCCTCCTCCGACGACGGCGGCTCGTCCGCGTCGTCCGGCTCGGGCGGCGACACCAAGGTCGCCGCCGTCATCAAGGGTCTCGACAACCCCTTCTTCCAGGCGATGGAGAAGGGCATCGACGACCAGGCGAAGTCCGACGGGGTCGAGGCCACCGTGCAGGCCGCCCAGAGCATCACCGACACCACCGGGCAGTCCGACAAGCTCACCGCGCTCGCCCAGCAGGACTACGCCTGCTTCGTGGTCAACCCGATCTCGGGCAGCAACCTGGTCAACGGCCTGGCCCGGATCTCCGCCTCCGACACCCCGGTCGTCAACATCGACTCCCCCGTCGACGCCGACGCGGCCAAGGAGGCCGGGGTCGACATCGCCACCTACATCGGCACCGACAACACCGAGGCCGGCGGCAAGGCGGGCGACGAGATGGTCTCCGCGATCTCCTCGGGCCAGGTGGCGCTGATCGGCGGCATCTCCGGCGACGTCACCAGCGGCGCCCGCCTCGACGGCTTCACCGAGGCCGTCGACGGCACGCTCGACGTCGTGCAGACGGTCGCGGCCGACTGGGAGCGCCAGAAGGCGCTCACCGCGGCCACCACCCTGATGCAGAGCAACCCCGACCTCAAGGGCTTCTTCGCCGCCAACGACGACATGGGCCTCGGCATCGTGCAGGCCGTGAAGAACGCCGGCAAGGCCGACGACATCACCGTGATCAGCGTCGACGGCAACCAGGACGCCCTCCAGGCCGTCAAGGACGGCGACCTCCACGCCACCGTGGCGCAGTACCCGTACGCCGTCGGCCAGCTCGGCGTCCAGGCCTGCGAGAAGGCGGCCGCCGGCGACGAGCTCCCGGCCGAGATCGTCTCCCCGACCGCGGTGGTCACCTCCGACGTGGCGGACCAGGCGCTCGCTGAGTTCCCCGCACCGTTCGAGGCCTTCGAGAACCCCCTGGAGTGACGTCGTGACCCCCGCCCGCTCCTCCCACCCCTCACCCACCTCGGACAGGACGCCATGAACACCGCCTCCGACGCCGGCACCACCCCCGTGGACGCGGGTGCGCCGGCCGCCACCACCGCCGACCCGCCCCAGGCACCCCGCCTGAGCGCCCGGCAGCGACTGGCCGCGGTGTCGTGGCCCGAGCTCGCAGCCCCCGCAGCGCTGGTGCTCCTCGTGGTCGGCTTCGGCATCGCCGATCCCGGCTTCCTGGCCTCGGGCAACCTCGGGGCGATGGTGCAGGCGGCGGCCATCCTGGTCATCCTGGTGCTGGGACAGACCTTCGTGGTGGCCACCGCGGGCATCGACCTCTCGGTGGCCTCCACGATGACCCTCAGCGCGATCGCCCTCGGCGAGACCTACTCGCGGACCGACTCGATCGTGCTGGCGGTGCTCGTCGCCCTGGTCACCGGGGTCGCCGTCGGGTGCCTCAACGGGCTGCTCATCACCAAGGGCGGCATCACCGACTTCGTCGTGACCCTGGGGATGCTCTCCGCGGCGTCGGGGGCGGCCCTGATCCTGGCCGACGGCAAGCCGACCCAGGTGATCGACCGGTTCCTGCTCGAGCTCACCGTCTCGGGCTTCGGCGTCGTGACGTGGGCGGTCCTGCTCGCGCTGCTGCTGGCCGTGCTGGCCCACCTGCTGCTGTTCCGCACCGCCTTCGGCACCCACCTGCTGGCGGTCGGCGGGTCGGTGCGGGCGGCCCGGGCCACCGGGGTGCGGACCGACCGCGTCAAGATCGCGGCGTACGCCCTGTCCGGCGCCTGCGCGGGCATCGCCGCCGTGCTGCTCGTCGGGCGGGTCGGCGCGGCCGAGCCCGCCAGCAACACCAGCTTCCTGCTCAACTCCGTGGCCGCGGTGGTGCTCGGCGGCGTCAGCCTGTTCGGTGGCCGCGCCACGATCCTCAGCCCCGTCGCCGGTGCGCTGCTGCTGACCGCCCTGGTCAACGGCCTCACCCGGTTCGGGCTCTCGGAGTTCTACCAGCCGCTCGCGGTCGGCGTGGTCGTCATCGCCGCCGCCTTCCTCGCGAGGTTCGACCGATGACCGCCACCCAGCACGAGCCCACCCCCGCCGGCACCCAGGGCGAGGTCCTCCTCACCGCGAGCGGGCTGACCAAGTCCTACGGCCAGGTCCAGGCGCTGCGCCAGGGCGACCTCGAGGTCCGGGCCGGCCGCGTCACCGCGATCATCGGCGACAACGGCGCCGGCAAGTCCACGCTGGTGGGCTGCCTGTCGGGGATGCACCGCTTCGACGGCGGCGAGCTCCGCGTCGGCGGCGACGCGGTCAGCTTCAACGGGCCGCAGCAGGCCCGCACCGTCGGCATCGAGACCGTCTACCAGGACCTCGCGCTCGTCGACACCCTCCGGGTCTGGCAGAACCTCTACCTCGGCCGTGAGGACGGGCTCGGGCGCGGCCCGCTGCGCTGGCTGCGCCGCGGCGCGATGCGCGCCGAGGCCGCCCGCATGGTCGGCGCCCTGGCCGTCAACGTGCCCTCGGTCGACGCCCGGGTCAACGGGCTCTCGGGCGGCCAGCGCCAGGCCGTGGCCCTCGCCCGGGCGGCCGGCTGGGGGTCGCGCATCGTGATCCTCGACGAGCCCACCGCCGCGCTGGGGGTCCAGGAGACCGCCAAGGTCGAGGAGATGATCCTGCGGCTGCGCTCCCAGGGCCTCGGCCTGGTGCTCGTCAGCCACAACTTCGACCAGGTGCTCCGGGTGGCCGACGACGTGTTCGTGATGCGCTCGGGACGCACCGTGGCCCACCGCGAGACCGCCGGCACCACCGGGCCCGACCTCGTCGCGCTCGTCACGGGGGCGACCGTCGAGCCGCGCCCGCCGTCCGCCACGGCGTGACCACCCCTCCCCTGCTCCGCACCGCACCCCACGAAAGGCACCTGCCATGAACCCCCTGGGCCTGCACGCCCTCGTCTGGGTCGGCGACTGGTCGCCGGCCTCGGCCGAGCACGCCATCTCCTCGACCGCCGCCCTCGGCTTCGACCTCATCGAGGTCCCGCTCCTCGACCCGGCCACCGTCGACGCCGCCATGACCCGCTCGCTGCTCGAGGCCCACGGCCTCGGCGCCGCCGCCTCGCTCGGCCTGGACCACAGCGCCGACGTCTCCAGCGAGGACCCGGCCGTGGTCGCCCGCGGCCGCGAGCTGCTCGCCCGCGCCGTCGACGTGGCCGCCGAGATGGGCGCCACCGACCTGTGCGGGGTGCTCTACTCCGTGCTCGACAAGTACCCCGCGCCGATCACCGAGCGCTCGCGCCAGCACGTCGTGGAGTCGATGGCGTGGCTCTCCGAGCGCGCCGCCGGCAGCGGGCTGCGCGTCAACCTCGAGGTCGTCAACCGCTACGAGACCAACGTCGTCAACACGACCGCGGAGATGCTCGACCTGATCACCGAGACCGGGGCCGACCTCGGCGTGCACCTCGACACGTACCACATGAACATCGAGGAGAACGGCATGGCGGAGGCGGTGCACCAGGCCGACGCCGCGGGCCGGCTGCGCTACGTCCACGTGGGCGAGTCGCACCGCGGCTACCTCGGGTCCGGCAACGTCGACTTCGCCACCTTCTTCGCGGCGGTCCGCGACTCGGCGTACGACGGCCCGGTGGTCTTCGAGAGCTTCAGCTCGGCCGTGGTGCACCCGACCCTGTCCAACACCCTCGCGGTGTGGCGCAACCTGTGGGACGACAGCGAGGACCTCGGCCGCCACGCGCACGAGTTCATGGCCCGCCACCTCGCCGGCGACAGCGAGCCCGCCGGGGCCGCGGCCGCCCGGTAGGTTGCTGCGGTGCCCCGCATCATCGCGATCACCGGAGCCCCCGGCGCCGGCAAGACGACGTACGCCGTCCAGCTGGCCGCCCACCTCGGCGGCGTCCACCTGCCCATGGACGGCTACCACCTCGCCGACGTGAGCCTGGACCGGCTCGGGCTGCGCGACCGCAAGGGGGCGCCGGAGACCTTCGACGCCTGGGGGTACGCCGCGCTGCTGCGCCGGCTGCGCGAGGTCGGGGACGACCCGGGGGCCCGCGAGCGGGGCGAGACGGTCTACGCCCCGGCCTTCGAGCGCGACCTCGAGCAGCCGCTGGCCGGCGCCATCGCGGTGCCGGCCGACGTCGGGCTGGTCGTGACCGAGGGCAACTACCTGCTGCTGGACACCCCGGAGTGGCGGGCCGCGCGGTCGTGCGTCGACGAGGTCTGGTGGCTCGACGTCGACGACGAGCTGCGCCGGGCCCGGCTGGTCGCGCGCCACGTCCGGTTCGGCAAGACGCCCGAGGAGGCACTGGCCTGGGTGGCAGCCGTCGACGACCCGAACGCCGCGCTGGTGCAGGCCGCCCGGCACCGGGCCGACCGGGTGGTGCGGGCCGACGAGCCGCTGCCGGACACGCTCAGCCCGGGACCGACGCGGCCCTGACCACCATCACGTCGGGCAGGTCGGAGACGACCTGCTGCCAGGTCTCGCCCGCGTCGGCGCTCCCCCACACCGCACCGTTGCGGGCACCGAAGTAGAGCCCGGGCTGCGCGTGGTCGTCGGTGCACATCGCGTCGCGCATCACCGCGACGTAGAAGGCGTCGGGCAGACCGGTGTGCAGCTCCTCCCAGGTGTCGCCCGCGTCGCGCGAGCGCCACACCCGGGCCTTGGCCCCCGGTGGGTAGCGGCCCTCGCCGCCGCCGATCGGGAACACGTAGACCGTGTCCGGCTCGTGCGGGTGGACCACGACGGGGAAGCCGAAGTCGGCGGGCAGCCCCTCGGCGATGTAGGTCCACGACCCGCCCTCGTCGTCGGAGCGGTAGACGCCGCCGTGGTTCTGCAGGAACAGCCGCTCGGGACGCGCGGGGTGGCGGGCCACCTTGTGCACGCACTGCCCGAACTCGGGGTACTGCTGGCCCTCGGGCAGGAACTCCGCCCGGATCCCGCTGTTGCGCGGCTCCCACGACCGGCCGCCGTCGCGGGTCTGGTAGACCCCGCCCGTCGAGATCGCGACCGTCACCGAGTCGGGGTCGGTGGGGTGCGGCAGGATCGTGTGGAAGGCCTGGCCGCCGAACCCCGCGCCCCACTCCGGCCGGTGCGGGTGGTCCCACAGGGCCTGCTCGAGCGCGAAGGTGGCGCCGCCGTCGCGAGAGCGCCAGACCGCCCCCGGCTCGGTGCCGGCCCACACCACGCCGTCCTCGGCACCCGGCACCAGCTGCCAGACCCGCTCGACGCTGGCGTCGACCGGCTCGGGGAACCGCACCCCGCCGTCGTCGGCCTGCTCCCAGCTCGCGCCGAGGTCCTCGGAGCGGCGTACGCGCGGGCCCAGCCACATCGACGACGAGCCGGCCAGCAGCCGGGTGCGTCCACCGCGGGTGTCCACGGCGCAGGAGTAGACCTCCTCCATGTCGGCGTGCGGGCCGGTCCAGGACCAGTCCCGCCGCTCCTCGTCGGAGCGCCCGACCCACAGGCCCTTGCGCGTGCCCACCATCAGCACCGTCGTCCGTGCCATCACCGCTCCTCTCGTGCCGTCCCAGGAACGACCCGGCGCGGCCCCCGGACTCATCGGTCGCACCGCACCGGAGGTCCCGGGGGTGTTCACGCACTCGTCACACGACGGTGACGCCTCGGACCCGTCCCCTGCCTAGGTTGGACCTTCCGGGAGAGCACCACCAGGGGAGACCACGATGTTCCACCTCGTCGCACCGATCCGCACCCCGCGCAGCCCCCTGGCCGGCTGGGCCGAGCGCAGCCAGCAGGCCGCCTGCCGCAACGCGATGGCCGCCTCCACCGCCCTCGCCGAGCAGCGCCGCGAGCGCGACGAGGTCGCGGCGTACGTCGAGACGGTGATCGCCCACCGCGCCGGCACCGCCCTCGGCGACCTCACCGCGACCCGCGCCGCCGCCCTGGGCTGATCCCGGCCTTCCCTCGGCCGCCCGGCCCGCGGGACGGGCGGGCCGTTGCCGCACGCACGGCGCCGCGGTCCGGCACACTGCGGCCATGTCCCGACCGCGTCCGCTCGCCCTCGCCCCCACGGCCGACGAGGGGCTGGCCCTGCGCTACTACCCCGTCACCAGCGCCGACGGCACCGTGCTCCAGGCCTGGACCAACGACGTCGAGGGCCCGACGGTGCTGCTGTGCAACGGGCTCGGGACCAACCCCTACGCCTGGCCCTCCCTGCTCGACCCCGGCTGCGGGGTGCGCGTCGTGTCGTGGAACCACCGCGGCACCGGCGGGTCCGAGCGTCCCGCCGACCGCGACCGGGTCGGCATCGACGCCTTCGCCGAGGACGCGATCGCGGTGATGGACGACGCGGGGATCGACGCGGCGGTGCTGATGGGCTGGTCGATGGGCGTCAACACCATGTTCGAGGTCGCGGTGCGCCACCCCGAGCGGGTCACCGGCCTGTACGCCGTCGGCGGCGTGCCCGGCGACACCTTCGCCTCGATGGGGGCGCCGCTGCGGATCCCCCGCCCGCTGCGCAAGCCGCTGACCGTCGGCATCACCCGGGTGGCGATGAGCGTGGGTCGCGCGGTCACCCCCTGGTCCTCCCAGCTCGCGATCGGGCCGCGGGCGCTGCGGGTGCTCACCCGCAGCGGCTTCATGGCGCCGGTGGCCGACGAGGCGCTCTCCCGTCGCGCGGTCCGCGAGTTCCTCACCACCCCGGTGGAGTGGTACATGCACCTCGCCTACCACTCCTCGCAGCACGCGCGGGTCTCGCTGCGCCGGATCACCGTGCCCACCAGCTTCCTGGCGGGCCGCACCGACGTGCTCGCCTCGACCCACGACATGCGCACCGCCGCCGAGCGGATCCCGGGTGCGACGTACCGCGAGCTGCGGGCCACCCACTTCCTGCCGATGGAGCGCCCCGCGGAGGTCCACCAGGAGCTGCTGGCGCTCCTGGCCCGCGTGCCCGCCGCGACGGGCTCGGCGCCCGGTGCGGCGACCGGGGTGCCGGACGCCGACGCGAGCCCCTCCTAGGGCTCGACCAGCAGGATCCGGTCGTCGTCGCGCCCGGGCTCGCCGCGACCGTCGCGGTTGGACGTGGTGACCCACAGCCGGCCGTCGGGGGCGGTGACCACGGTGCGGATCCGGCCGTAGTCGCCGACGAAGAAGCCCTTCTCGTCCGCCGCCGCGGCGCCGTCCACGTCGACGCGCCACAGCCGCTGGCCCTGGAGCGCGCCGAGCCACAGCCGGCCGTCGACGAAGGCGAGGCCCGACGGCGAGTTGTCGTCGGTGGCCCACTGCACCTGCGGCTCGATGGCGCCCTCGAGCTCGCCGTCGCGTCCCTCGACCTCGGGCCAGCCGTAGTTGCCGCCCTTCTCGACCAGGTTGAGCTCGTCCCAGGTCTGGTCGCCGAACTCCGAGGCCCACAGCCGGTCCTGGTCGTCGAAGGCCAGGCCCTGCACGTTGCGGTGGCCCAAGGACCACACCGGTGACCCCGGGTCGGGGTTGCCCGGGGCCGGCTCGCCCTCGGGGGTGATCCGCAGGATCTTGCCGCCCAGCGACTCGCGGTCCTGGGCGTTGTCGGTGTCGCCGGCGTCGCCCGTCGAGACGTAGAGCATGTCGTCGGGACCGAACAGCAGCCGGCCGCCGTCGTGGTAGCTGTTGCGCGGGATGTCGGTCAGCACCGGGCTGGCCTCGCCGAGGCGACCACCGCGGAAGGTCGCCTTCACCACCCGGTTGTCGTCGCCGGTGGTGAGGTAGAAGAAGACGGTCGCGTCCTCGTCGTACGTCGGGGAGACCGCGACGCCCAGCAGCCCGCCCTCCCCGTCGGGGTCGGCCTGGCCCAGCTCGCCGACGCGGGTGACCTCGCCGTCGCCGACCTGGAAGACCCGCGTGGTGTCACGCTCGGTCACCAGCGCCGAGCCGTCGGGCAGGAAGTCGATCCCCCACGGGGCCTGCAGCCCGCTGGCCACGGTGCCGACGACCTCGGGCCGGCCCGAGCGGGCCTCGCCGGTCTCCGACGGGCTGGGCGAGGCGCCGGCCGAACCGGTGTCGGCCGTGCCCGGCGACGGGGTCTCGCCGACCTCGGGCTCCCCGGCGGCGTCACCACCGCCGCAGCCGGACAGCACCACGACCGAGGTGACGAGCAGGGCGACGAGCCTCTTCATGCGGCGAGGCTAGCGGTCGGCCCCAGCCGCAGCGCCCGCGTCCGCGGGCCCGACGCGCACCACGGTGGCGCGGCGCACCGCGCGCCGCAGCGTGGTCACCGGGGCGAGCCCTCGCCGGCGTCGCGACGGCGGCGCAGCAGCAGGAAGCCCACCACGACCACCAGCAGCACGATCACCGCGATCGGGATGAACTGGCTCAGGTCGCTGTCGTCGGTGCTCTGCACGGCGTCCTCGCCGGTGCCGTCGCCGGAGTCGGGGCTGTCGAGGTCGACCCCGCTGGACGCGGAGGGCGACGGCGAGGCCGACGCGGTGGCCGCGGCCGGCTCGACCGACAGCGGCGTGGACGTGGAGCCGTCCTGCCACGCGGAGGCGGCGAAGGCGTCGGCCGTGCGCACCCCGCTGGTCGCCGAGGCGGGCCCGGCGCCCACGAGGCCGGCCAGCGCGACCACGGCGGCGAGGACGAGCAGCAGGAGCGAGGACGAGGTCCTCGTCGGGCGGCGTGCGGCACTGGTGTGCATGGTTCCTTCCCGCGGCTCCGGCGGGCGCTCCCGGGGGAGGCGCACCCGCTGCGGTCCACGACAGCATCGAGGGGGTGTCGTCCCCGACGGGCGTTCCGGCTCGCCGCCCCGGAGGACGGCCCACGGTTGCGGGTCGGCACCGGTCTCGGACCGGCTTCCCCCGCCAGGGACCACGATTCGGTACCCGTCTCCGGGCTCCTCAACGCTAGCACCGGGAGTCGCACCCCTCCGGGTGAGGCGGCCCGGGGGCGGCCGTGCTGCTGCCGGTCCTCCGGGCGTCCGGGTGGTCGGCCTCAGGTGAGGCGTTCGATGATCAGCTCGCGCACCCGGCCGGCGTCGGCCTGGCCGCGCATCGCCTTCATCACCGCGCCGATGAGCGCGCCGGCGGCCGCCACCTTGCCGTCGCGGATCTTGGCCGCGACGTCGGGATTGTCCGCGATGGCGCGGTCGACGGCCTCGCCGAGCGCGCCGTCGTCGGAGACGACCGCGAGCCCACGGGAGGCGACGACCTCGTCGGGGGTGCCCTCGCCGGCGAGGACGCCGTCGAAGACCTGCCGCGCGAGCTTGTCGTTGATCCTGCCCTCGTCGACGAGCGCCTGGATGCGGGCGACGTCGGCCGGGGTGATCGGCAGGGCGGCGAGGTCGGTGCCGGTCTCGTTTGCGCGACGGGCGAGCTCCGAGAGCCACCACTTGCGGGCGGTCTGGGGGCTCGCCCCGGCCGCGACGGTCTCCTCGACCAGGCCGAGCGCGCCGGCACCGACGGTGTCGCGCATCTCGAGGTCGGAGAAGCCCCACTCCTGCTGCAGGCGGGAGCGGCGTACGCGTGGGGGCTCGGGCAGCGTGGCCCGCAGCTCCTCGACCCACTCCCGCGACGGCGCGACCGGCACGAGGTCGGGCTCGGGGAAGTAGCGGTAGTCCTCGGCGTCGGACTTCTCGCGGCCCGAGGTCGTGACGCCGGTGTCCTCGTGCCAGTGCCGCGTCTCCTGGACGATGGATCCGCCGGCCCGCAGGATCGCGGCCTGGCGCGACACCTCGTAGCGGGCGGCCCGCTCCACCGAGCGGAAGGAGTTGACGTTCTTGGTCTCGGTGCGGGTGCCGAGGGGAACCTCGACCGGCTCGGTCGACGAGGGCTTCGGCGCGAGCGAGAGGTTGACGTCGGCGCGCAGGTTGCCCTGGTCCATCCGCGCCTCGGAGACGCCCAGCCCGACGATCAGGTCGCGCAGCTGGGCGACGTAGGCCCGCGCCACGGCCGGCGCCTTGTCGCCGGCCCCGGTGATCGGGCGGGTGACGATCTCGATCAGCGGGATGCCGGCGCGGTTGTAGTCCACCAGCGAGTAGTCGGCGCCGTGGATGCGACCGGTCGCGCCGCCGACGTGCAGCGACTTGCCGGTGTCCTCCTCCATGTGGGCGCGCTCGATCTCGACCCGGAAGATCTCGGTGCCGTCCTCGGTCACGACCTCGACGTCGGTCCAGCCGTCGAAGGCGATCGGCTCGTCGTACTGGCTGGTCTGGAAGTTCTTCGGCATGTCCGGGTAGAAGTAGTTCTTCCGGGCGAACCGGCACCACTCGGCGATCTCGCAGTTCAGCGCGAGGCCGATCCGGATCGCGGACTCGACCGCCCGGGCGTTGACCGCGGGCATCGAGCCGGGCAGGCCGAGGCAGGTCGGGCAGGTCTGGGTGTTGGGCTCGCCGCCGAACACGGCCGGGCAGCCGCAGAACATCTTGGTGGCGGTGTTGAGCTCGACGTGGACCTCCAGGCCCATCGCGGGGTCGTACGCCGCGAGCGCCTCGTCGTAGTCGACGAGCTCGGTCGGGGTGCTCATGCGTGCTCCTCGGTCGTGGTGGGCTCGACCGGGCCGAGCGCGAGCTTGTCCGGGCTCAGCAGCGGGCCGCCCCAGCGCTGCTCGAGCAGCGCCTCCAGCGCGGCGCCGACGCGGTAGAGCCGGTCGTCGGCGGTGGCCGGGGCCAGCACCTGGAAGCCGACCGGCAGGCCGTCCTCCTCGGCGAGCCCGGCCGGGACCGAGATGCCGGGGACGCCGGCCAGGTTGGCGGGGATGGTGGCGACGTCGCCCCGATACATCGCCAGCGGGTCGTCCAGCTTCTCCCCCAGCCGGAACGCCGTGGTCGGTGCCGTCGGGGAGACCAGCACGTCGGCCTCGGCGAACGCGGCCTCGAAGTCGCGGCTGATCAGGGTGCGGACCTTCTGGGCCGAGCCGTAGTAGGCGTCGTAGTAGCCGCTGGACAGCGCGTAGGTGCCCAGGATGATGCGGCGCTTGACCTCGTCGCCGAAGCCCGCGTCGCGGGTGGCGCGCATCACGTCCTCCGCGCTCGGGGAGTCGACGCCCTCGGGCAGCACCCGCAGGCCGTAGCGCATCGCGTCGAAGCGGGCCAGGTTGGACGACGCCTCGCTCGGCATCACCAGGTAGTACGCCGCCAGCGCGTGCGCGAAGCTCGGGCAGCTGACCTGCACCACCTCGGCGCCCGCGCCGACGAGCAGCTCGACGGCCTCGTCGAAGCGCTGCTGCACGCCGGGCTGGTAGCCCTCCCCGCCCAGCTCGCGGACGATGCCGATGCGCAGCCCGCTCAGGTCGCCGCCCGACCCGCCCTGCGCGGCGGCGAGCACCGGGGGCACGGGCTGGTCGATGCTGGTGGAGTCGAGCGGGTCGTGGCCGCCGATCACCTCGTGCAGCAGCGCGGCGTCGCGCACGGTGCGGGTGACCGGGCCGGCCTGGTCGAGGGAGTTGGCCATCGCCACCAGGCCGTAGCGCGAGACCCCGCCGTAGGTCGGCTTCACGCCGACGGTGCCGGTGACGGCGCCGGGCTGGCGGATCGAGCCGCCGGTGTCGGTGCCGATCGCGAGCGGGGCCATGAAGGCGGCCACCGCCGCGGCCGAGCCGCCGCCGGAGCCACCCGGGATCCGGTCGAGGTCCCACGGGTTGTGGGTCGGGCCGTACGCCGAGTGCTCGGTCGAGGAGCCCATCGCGAACTCGTCCATGTTGGTCTTGCCCAGGATCGGCAGGCCGGCCGCCCTGAGCCGGGCGACCACGGTCGCGTCGTACGGCGGGACCCAGCCCTCGAGGATCCGCGATCCGCACGTGGTGGGCAGGCCCTCGGTCGTCAGGACGTCCTTCACGGCCACCGGGACGCCGTCGAGCGCCGAGGCCGTGGACCCGGCCGCACGGCGCTCGTCGGAGGCGCGGGCCGCGGCCAGCGCACCCGCGGCGTCGACGTGGAGGAACGCGTGGACGGCGCCGTCGACCTCGGCGATGCGGTCCAGGAACGCCTGGGTCACCTCGACGCTCGTCGTCTCGCCGGCCGACAGCGCGGCGGCGAGGTCGGCGGCGGAGCGCTCGACCAGCGGGGTGCTCACTGCTCGTCCCCGAGGATCCGCGGCACCGCGAAGCGCTGCTCCTCGACCGCCGGGGCGCCGGAGAGCGCCTGCGCCGGGGTGAGCGAGGGACGCACCACGTCCTCGCGGAAGACGTTGGTGACGGGCAGCGGGTGGCTGGTCGGCGGTACGTCGGCCGCGGCCGCCTCGCTGATCGAGGCGACCGACTCGAGGATCACGGAGAGCTGCGGCGCCAGGTGGTCGAGCTCGGCGTCGTCGAGGTCGATGCGGGCCAGGTCGGCCAGGTGCCGCACCTGCTCACGGGTGATGTCAGGCATGCGCGTCATCCTAGGTGCGTGCGCCGCTCCTCCTCCCCGCCCCCTCGTCCCCGCCCGACCCTCCTGCTCGGCGGGCTCACCGCCCTGCTGCTGCTCGCCGGCTGCGGCGTCGGCGGCGACACGCCCGAGCCCGCCCCGTCGGCGGGTGCCTCGGCGTCCGGCGACCCGTCCGGCGACCCGTCCGCCGACCCGTCCACCGGGGCGGGAGCGGGCTCGGCGTCGGACGTCGCGTCGTACGTCGCGCTGGGCGACTCCTACACCTCCGCACCGTTCGTGCCGCAGACCGACGTCGCCGGCGGGTGCTTCCGCTCCAGCGGCAACTACCCCTCCCAGGTCGCCGAGGCGCTGGGCGCCGAGCTGACCGACGTCAGCTGCGCGGGCGCCGACACCACCGACGTGACCGGGCCGCAGCGCGACGGGGTGCCGCCCCAGCGCGCGGCCGTGACCGGGGACGCCGACCTCGTCACCGTCTCGCTCGGCGGCAACGACGGCGGGGTGTTCTCCACCCTGGTCGGCCAGTGCGGCCGCCCCGGGGTCGCGGCCACCGACTGCGCGCAGGAGCTCTCCCCCGCAGTGGAGAGCCGGCTGCGCCAGCGGCTGCAGCGCACCGGCGACGACCTCGTCCGGGTGCTCCGGCAGGCCGCGCGCCGCGCCCCCGACGCGCGGGTGCTGGCGGTGGGCTACCCCACGATCGTGGCGGCCGACGGCAGCTGCGACGCGCTGCCGCTCCCGGCCGCGAGCCAGGCCGCGGCCGCGCGGCTCAACCTCGACCTCAACGACACCGTGCGCTCGGCCGCCCGCCGTGCCGGCGCGACCTACGTCGACGTCGCCGCGGCCACCGAGGGCCACGACATCTGCGCCGAGGACCCGTGGGTCAACGGTGCCGTCACCGACCAGCAGCGCGCGCTCGCCTTCCACCCGTTCGCCGCCGAGCAGGAGGCCGTCGCGGAGGCGGTCCTGGCCGTCGTACGCCGCTAGGAGGCGTCCTCCGGCTCGGGCTCCGGCTCGGGCGCCGGCGGCGGTCCCTGCTCGAGCAGCTGCTTGAAGCCGGCCTCGTCGAGCACGGGGACGCCGAGCTGCTCGGCCTTCTCGGCCTTGGACCCGGCGTTCTCCCCGACCACGACGTAGTCGGTCTTCTTCGACACCGAGCCCGAGGCCTTGCCGCCGCGGCTGATGATCGCCTCCTTGACCGAGTCGCGGCTGAAGTCCTGCAACGAGCCGGTCGCGACGATGGTCAGGCCCTCGAGCGTGCGGGGCACCGAGGTGTCGCGCTCGTCGGCCATCGAGACCCCGGAGGCCTCCCAGGTGTCCACGATCCGCTCGTGCCACGGCTCGCCGAACCACTCGATGACGGCTGCCGCGATGGTGGGACCGACGCCCTCGGCCGCGGCCAGCTCGGCCTCGGACGCGCCGCGGATCGCGGACATGGAGCCGAACTCCTGGGCCAGCGCGCGCGCCGCCGTGGGGCCGACGTGGCGGATGGAGAGCGCGACCAGCACCCGCCAGAGCGGGACGCCGAGCCGGCTGCGCAGGTGGGTGAGCAGCCGCTGCCCGTTGGCGCTGAGCTGTGGCCCCTCCTCGCCCTTGCGGGGCGCGCGGGTGAACAGCGGCGCGGTCAGCAGCTTGGCCTCGTCGAGGTCGAAGACGTCGCCCTCGTTGGCGATCGCGCCCGCGTCGAGCAGCGCGACCGCCGCCTCGTAGCCGAGGCCCTCGATGTCGAAGGCCCCGCGCCCGGCGACGTGGAAGACCCGCTCGCGCACCTGGGCCGGGCAGTGCTCGTGGTTGGGGCAGCGCAGGTCCTTGTCGCCCTCCTTCTGCTGGGCGAGCGCGGTGCCGCAGGCGGGGCACGACGTGGGCATCTGCCACGGGGCCAGGCCCTCGGGGCGCAGCGGGAGCACCGGGCCGAGGATCTCGGGGATCACGTCGCCGGCCTTGCGCAGGATCACCGTGTCGCCGGGCCGGACGTCCTTGCGCCCGACCTCGTGGGCGTTGTGGAGGGTGGCGTTCTCCACGGTGGAGCCCGCGACCCTGGTCGGCACCATCACGCCGTACGGCGTCACCCGGCCGGTGCGACCGACGTTGACCTCGATCGCGAGCAGCCGGGCGTTGACCTCCTCGGGCGGGTACTTGAACGCGATCGCCCACCGCGGCGCCCGGCTCGTCGAGCCCAGCCGCCGCTGCAGCCCCACGTCGTCGACCTTGACCACCACGCCGTCGATCTCGTAGGGCACGATCGTGTGCCGCTGCTCGCCGACCCGCTCGACGTAGGCCGCGACCGCCTCGAGGCCGGTGACCACCTCGACCTGGTCGGAGGTGGGCAGCCCCCAGGCGCTCAGCGCCTCGTAGGACTGCGACTGGGCCTGCGGCTCGAAGCCCTGACGGGCGCCGATGCCGTGGCAGACCATCCCCAGCGCCCGGGTCGCGGTCACCCGCGGGTCCTTCTGGCGCAGCGACCCGGCGGCGGCGTTGCGGGGGTTGGCGAACATCGGCCTGCCGGCCTCGGTCATCGCCTCGTTGAGGCGCTCGAACGCCGGGACGGGCAGGAACACCTCGCCGCGCACCTCGAGCAGCCGCGGCGTGGGGAACTCCTCGCTCGCGCGGAGCCGGTGCGGCACCGCGTCGATGGTCTTGACGTTGGGCGTCACGTCCTCGCCGGTGCGCCCGTCGCCGCGGGTCAGCGCCCGCACCAGCCGGCCGTCCTCGTAGAGCAGGTTGATCGCGAGGCCGTCCACCTTGAGCTCGCAGAGGTACGCCGGGTCGTCGATCCCGTCGCGGGCCAGCCGCTGCGCCCACGCGGCGAGCTCCTCGGTGGAGAAGGCGTTGTCGAGGCTCTCCATGCGCTGCAGGTGGTCCACGGCGGTGAACTCGGTGGAGACCGCCCCACCCACCTTCTGGGTCGGCGAGTCGGGGGTGCGCAGGTCGGGCACCTGCTCCTCGAGCTCCTCCAGCCGCCGCATCCGCGCGTCGAAGTCGGCGTCGGAGAGGGCCGGGTCGTCGAGCACGTAGTAGCGCCAGCGGGCCTGCTCGGCCTCCTCGGCCAGGCGTCGGTGCTCCTGGCGCAGCTCGGCCTGCGGGTCCTGGGCCGGGGTGGTGTCGGGAGCGGTGCGGTCGGTGCTCGGGCTCACGGGGACATCTTGCCGTGCCGCACCGACACCCATCCGGACCGCGGCACGCACCGAATCCCCGGGCGTGCCCGATCCCGCCCTGCTGCCCCAGGACCCCGCGACCGCCCCGGACGCCCCCCACGCCGTCGTGCTGATGCTGCACGGCGGCGCCCCGCGGGGGCTCGACGAGGTGGGGCGGCGCAGCGCCTCGCTGTGGCGGACCACCCGGATGCGCGCGGTGCTGGAGCCGCGGCTCGCGGCCGAGGGCGTCGCGACGTACCTGCTGCGCTACGGCGTCCGCGGCTGGAACGAGGGCGTCGCCGCCGAGCCCTCCCCCGTGCCCGACGCCCGGTGGGCGCTGGCCGGGCTGGCGCGCGAGCACCCGGGCACGCCGGTCGTGCTGCTGGGCCACTCCATGGGCGGTCGTACGGCGGTCCGCGTGGCCGACCACCCGGCCGTGCTGGGCGTCGTCGGGCTGGCCCCGTGGCTGGAGCCGGGCGACCCGGTCGCCGCGCTGGTCGGACGCCACCTGGTGCTCGGCCACGGCAGCCGCGACCGGATCACCTCCGCACGGGCGACCCGGGCCTACGTCGAGCGCGCCCGTCCGGTCGCGGCGTCGGCGGAGTTCGCCGACCTCGGGCGGCTGGGGCACTACATGCTCGCGCGGCAGGAGACCTGGAACCGGTTCGCCCTCGAGTCGGTGCTCGCGGTGCTCGACCGGGCCGGCGTACGACGCAGCCGGGACGTGCGGGACCGCAGCAGCCAGGAATGAGCGGCCCGCCCGGGAGGTTGTGACCCCCGATGTCCTCCGCCACCGCTCCGCGCGACACCACGGCCGGCGCCGCCCCGGGGTACGCGCACGTGCCGGTGCTGGTGGGGCTGCTGTTCGGGCTGGCCGGCCTGGGCAGCTCCTCGGCGGCGATCGCGCTGCCCGCCGTCGCCGTCGACCTCGGCGTGTCCACCGGCGTGAGCGCCTGGGCGATCAGCCTCTACGCGCTGATGCTCGCCGTGGCCACCGCGGTCTACGGCCGGGTCTCCGACCTCGTCGGGCTGCGGCTCCCGCTGCTGGTCGGCGTCACGCTGATGACCGCCGGGGCGCTCGCGGGGGCGCTGTCGCCCGACTTCGGGGTGCTGCTGGCGGCGCGCGTGCTGCAGGGCGCCGGGGCGGCCGCGGTGCCGACGCTGGGCGTCGCCCTGGTCAGCGCCCGCTTCTCCGGCTCCGCCCGTGGCTTCGCGCTGGGCCGCGTCGCGGGCATCGCCGCGGCGGTGAGCTGCCTCGGTCCGCTCGCCGGCGGCGTCGTCGAGGGACTGCTCGGCTGGCGCGCCGTGATCGCGCTGCCGGTGCTCGGGGCGCTGCTGCTGCCCCTGCTGTGGCGCTCGGTGCCCACCGAGGGCAGCGGCGCCCGGCTCGACCTGGTCGGCGCCGTCCTGGTCGCCGCGACGGCCGCCGGCGTGGTGCTGCTCGTGCAGTCGCCCTCGACCGGCCCGGTCGTCGCCGCCGTCGGTGCGGCCCTCGCGGTGCTCGGCGGTCCCGCGGTCGCGGTGTGGGTACGCCGCCGCCCGCACGGCTTCCTGCCGGTCACCGTGATCCGCAACGCCACCGTGGTCCGCAGCGCGCTCGCCGCCGGGGCGGTGCCGGCCGCGTGGTTCGCCCTGCTGATCGCGGTGCCCGCGGTACTGGTCGCCGACGGCTGGGAGCCCTGGCAGGTCGGGCTGGCGCTGCTGCCCAGCGCCGCCACCGGCCTGGCCGCACCCCGCCTGGCCGGCCCGATCCTGGCCCGGATCGGCTCGACGGCCGGCCTCGTCCTCGCTGCCGGCGTCGCCGCCGTGGCCCTGCTCGTCTCCGCGCTCGGCGCTTACACCACCTCGGCCGTGCTGCTGGTGGCCGCCGTCGTCGCGGTCACCTTCGCCTTCGGCCTGGGTCAGCCGGCGCTGATGGAGGCCGTGGGCGACGCCGTCACCGAGGACGTGCGCGGCGTGGCGCTCGGCATCGCCACACTGTTCTTCCTGGTCGGCGGCGGCATCGGCTCGGCGGTCGTGGGCGGTCTCGGCGACCCGCTCGGCGTCGACGTCGCCCTCCTGCTGCTGACGCTGCTGCCGCTCGCGGGCCTGCTGCTGCTCGTGCCGCGGCTGCTCGCCGTACGGCGCCGGGACCGGTCTCTGCCAGGATCGGCACCATGACCTCCCCTCTCGGACGCCGCGCTGCCCTGCTCACGACCGCGACCCTCGTCGCCTCCCCGCTCCTCGCCGGGTGCGGCGGTGACGCCGACGAGGTCCAGGGGTGGGCCGGCACCTTCTGCGGCAGCGCCAGCAGCGTGCGCCAGATCCTCTCCTCCGCCAACGACGCCCTCCGGGGCCAGCTCGAGATCCCCGACAACCCGCCCGAGAACGTCGTGACCACGCTGGTCGGCAGCGCCACCAACGCCGTCACGTCGGCCAAGAGCGCCCGGCAGCGCGTCATCGACGCGGGCGAGCCCCCGGTCGCCGAGGGCGACAAGATCCAGCAGGCCGCAGTCACCGCGATGGAGGAGCTGGTCACGGACCTGGAAGACCTGGAGACCCAGGCCCGCGCGATCCCCACCGACGACCCCGACGCCTTCTCCCCGGCCGTCACGGCGGTGAGCGAGGCCTTCGCCGCCGAGAGCCGCGAGCTCGCGGGCAGCCTGGAGGCGCTCGAGGAGTTCGAGGGCTACGACGAGGTGCGCGACTCGATCGGCTCCGGTGACGACGTGACCGACGTCGAGGGCACGTGCGAGCGGCTGGAGACCGTCCGGTCCTCCTGAGGTCCCCTGGAGACCGCACCGGCGTGACGCCGGCGAGGCTCGACGTGCGCGAGGTCACGCCGCTGCCGGGAACGCGCCGAGGGCCTGGGACGTACTACCTCGGTAGGCCCACCCGCAATCCGTCGAGGACCATGACTGACGACACCCCCCGCAAGCTCGAGCTCTCCCCGATCCAGGTGATGGCGAGCGCGCTCGCCGCCGTCTCGGCCGCCTTCTTCGCCTCCTGGCTGGGCACCGCCGGCACCCTGATCGGCGCCGCCGTCGGCAGCGTGGTCGCGACGGTCGGCGCCGCGACGTACTCCTACTCGCTGAAGCGCTCCGCCGAGGCCGTACGCCGCCGGGCCGCCCAGGTGCGCGAGGCCTCGCTCATCTCCGCGGCCGCCTCCCGCACCGGCGCGACGTCGCGCACCCAGCGGCTCGCCGCGGTCGAGGCCGACGTCGAGCGCGCCACCGCGGAGGCCGAGGCGGCCCAGGGCGGGCTGCTCGCCCGCCTCGACCCGCGCCGGGTGGACCTGCCCTGGGGCAAGGTCGCCCTGGCCAGCGTCGCGGTGATGCTGGTCGCGCTGGTCGGCATCACCTCGCTCGAGGGCCTCACCGGCCGGTCGCTGGCCTCGCTGGCCGGCGACGACGACGCGGGCCGCACCACCGTCACCTCCGTCGTCGGCGGCGGCTCCCCCTCCGAGGACACCCGCGACGAGGCCCCCGCCGACGAGGCGACCACGGACCCGACGCCCACCGCGGACCCCACGTCCACGTCGGAGCCGACCCCCTCCACGGACCCGACGCCGACGGTCGACCCTTCGCAGACAGCCGACCCCACCCCCACCGCGGAGCCGTCGCCCACCGCCGACGCCTCCCCGTCGGCGGAGCCGACCACCGCTCCCTGACACCCGGAGCCGGCCCGTGCGGGCTGCCCACTGGGCCAGCCCCGGCTAGACCACCCGGGACCCGGGGAACACGGATCCGTCCGGCTGGCTTCACACTCTTCGATAGAACGAAACGGTTTCGTTCCATGGACGTGTCGGGGAGGTGACGGGACGATGACCCCGCCGCAGCTGCGCCCCCGGGTCGAGGGGGCGCGCGAGGAGGAGATCCTCGACGCCACCGTCCGGCTGCTCCTCGAGGCGGGCTACGACCGGCTCACCCTCGACGCCGTGGCCAGGGAGGCCCGCGCCAGCAAGGCGACGCTGTACCGCCGCTGGGACGGCAAGGCCAGCCTGGTCGTGGACGCCATGGTCCGCGCCAAGCAGGCGCCGCAGGTCGAGGTGCAGGACACCGGCAGCCTGCGCGGCGACCTGCTCGGCACCTTCTGCGGCCGCCACGGGCTCGGCCGCGGTGACGCCTCCGGCCTGCTCGGCGCCGTGATGACCGCGGTGAGCAGCGATCCCGACTTCGCCGCGCGGTTCCGCTCGGCCTTCATCGCCCCCAAGGTCGAGGCGTCGCGGCGCATCTACCGCCTCGCGATCGAGCGCGGCGAGATCGACGCCGACCTCGACCTCGAGCTGATCGCGCCCTCGCTGGCCGGCATCGTCCTGCACCGCGCGTTCGTCCTCGGCCTGCCGGTGGACGACGACGTCGTGCGCCGGGTCATCGACCGCGTCATCCTCCCCGCCGTCGGCCTCGCGCCGCCCGGCCGGACAGGCAGCCCGAGAGACAGCACCACCCCGAGCACCACCACCCACTCCCAGGAAGCATCGCCATGACCGACACCCGTGAGCCCGCGGCCACCCCCGCCGAGCCGGCCGAGACCAGCGGCGGCACCACCCGCCTGGGCTGGGCCCTGCTCCTCATCTCCGTCGCGCAGCTGATGGTGGTGCTCGACGCCACCATCGCCAACATCGCGCTCCCGTTCATCCAGAGCGACCTCGACATCTCCCAGGCCAACCTGCAGTGGGTCGTCACCGGCTACGCCCTGGCCTTCGGCGGCCTGCTGCTGCTCGGCGGCCGGCTGGGCGACCTCTACGGCCGCCGCCGCGTCTTCATGGTCGGCGTCGCGATCTTCGCGGTCGCCTCCGGCGTCGGCGGCCTCGCCGCCAACGAGGGCATGCTGCTCGCCTCGCGAGGCCTGCAGGGCCTCGGCGCCGCGCTCGCCTCCCCCGCCGCGCTCGCGCTGATCACCACCAACTTCCCGGCCGGCCCGCAGCGCAACCGGGCGTTCTCCATCTACGCCGCGATGTCCGGTGCGGGTGCCGCGGTCGGGCTGCTGCTCGGCGGCTGGCTGACCGGCCTGACCCCCGACCTGTTCGGGACCACCGTCGACGGCTGGCGCCTGACCTTCCTGATCAACGTGCCGATCGGCCTGGCCGCCGCCTTCGCCGCGCCGCGCGTCCTGGCCGAGAGCGAGTCGCACGCCGGCGAGCTGGACGTCCCCGGCGCCCTGTCCGGCACCGCGGGCCTCGTCGCCATCGTGTTCGGCCTCTCCCGGGCCGGCGAGCCCAGCCACGGCTGGGACGACGCCCAGACCCTGGTCCCGCTGGTGCTCGGCGTCGCGCTGCTCGCCGCGTTCGTCGTCGTCGAGCGTCGCGTGGCCCACCCGCTGCTGCCCTTCCGGATCCTGCTGGACCGGACCCGGGCGACCGCGTTCGCCACCATGATGATCGTGCCGGCGGCGATGTTCGCGATGTTCTACTTCCTCTCCCAGTTCGTGCAGAACGTGATGGGCTACTCGCCGCTGCAGACCGGCGTCGCGTTCCTGCCCTTCAGCCTCGGCATCGTGATCGCCGCGACCGTGTCCTCGAAGCTGATGGACAGGGTGGACCCCCGGTGGATCGCCGGCATCGGCACCGCCATGGCCGGTCTCGCTCTGCTCGGCTTCTCCCGGCTCTCGGTCGACGACAGCGCGCGCAACATCATCGCCACCGTGATGAGCGGCGAGACGCACCTCGGCACCGACGTCAGCTACTGGGCCGACATCTTCCCCTTCATCTCGCTGATGTCGCTGGGCATGGGTGCGACCTTCGTGCCGATGACCCTGGCGGCCGTCCACGGCGTCTCGCACCGCGACTCCGGGATCGGCTCCGGCGTGCTCAACACCATGCAGCAGGTCGGCGGCGCCCTCGGGCTCGCGGCGCTGTCGACGGTGGCGGTGCACTTCTCCACCGAGCGTGCCGGCCAGATCACCGGGGCGCTCCAGGCCGCCACCCCGGCGGGTGCCGAGCCCACCGAGCAGGTGCGGGCGGCGTTCGCGGACATCGCCTACCAGGGTGCGTTCACCGAGGGCGCGACCAACGCGTTCCTCACCGGCGCCTTCATGATCTGGGGCGCCAGCGTGATCGTGTGGATCTTCCTCGGCGTCAAGCACGAGGAGCTCGCCACCGACGACGCCCCGGAGGGCGTGCACGCCGGCTGAGCGAGCCACGCGCGGCGACGGGGCCGGAGGACCTCCCTCGGCCCCGTCGTCTACGACGCCTCAGCCCGCCAGGGCCTCGGCGATGGCCTCCACGAAGGCCGGCAGGTCCTCGGGGGTGCGGCTGGTGACCAGGGTGCCGTCCACGACGACCTCCTCGTCGACCCAGTCCGCCCCGGCGTTGCGCAGGTCCACGGCCAGGCTGGGGTAGCTGGTCAGCCGCCTGCCCCGCGCCACGTCGGCCGAGGCCAGCAGCCACGGGCCGTGGCAGATGATCGCGAGCACCTTGTCGAGCTCGAGGGCCTGCCTCACGATCTCCTGGGCGTCCTCGTCGGTGCGGATGGTGTCGGCGTTGACGGTTCCGCCCGGCACCACGACCGCGTCGACGGTCTCGACGTCGAGGTCGGTGAAGACGCCGTCGACCGGCACCTCCCGGGTGGGTTCGGTGTCGCCCTCGACCGCCTGGATCGGGTCGGTCCCGGTGCTGTACACCCGGACGTCGGCCCCCATCCTGCTCAGCTCGTCGCGGGGCGTCACCAGCTCGGCCTCCTCGAAGTGCGAGGTGGCGATGATGGCGACCTTCTTGCCGCTCAGGTCAGGCACGTCGTGCTCCTCTCGTCGGTCCCGTCCCGTACCCATCGGGGCGGTCGGGATCACCGGGTCAGGAGAGGGCGGCGGCCGCCTCGCGCAGCGTCGTCAGCACGGCCCGGGCGTACGCCGGGGAGGCGCCCGCCATCCCGCAGGTCGGGGTCAGCACCAGCTGGTCGGCGACCTCGCCGGGGTCGAGCCCGAGCATGTCGAGCAGCCGCATCGTGCGCTCCACCACCGCCTTGGTCGACGGCGTCCCCGACCCGGTCGCGGGCAGCACGCCGAGCAGGGCGGTGCCACCCTCGTCGAGGACGGTCGCCAGCTCGTCGTACGCCGTCACGGCGAGCGTCGTGACGTCCACCGACACCCCACCGGCACCCGCCCCCCGCAGCAGCCCGACCGGCACGTCGGGGTCGCAGCAGTGCGCGACGGTGAGCCGGTCGCCGGCGGCCGCCAGCACCCACTCCAGCGCCTCGGAGGCGACCGGCGGGGTGACCGTGCGGTGCCGGCCGAAGCCCGACGCGGTCGGCACCCGGGCCGCCATCACCGCGGGCAGGGCAGGCTCGTCGAGCTGCAGCACCAGCGCGGCGCCGGGGACCCGGCGGGCCAGGTCGGCGAGGTGGGTGCGGACGCCCTCGGCGAGCGCCTGGGCCAGGTCGCGGCGGGCCCCGTGGTCGCTGAGCACCTTGTCGCCGCGGGGCTTCTCCACGGTCGCGGCGAGCGTCCAGGGCCCGGCGACCTGCACCTTGAGCGGGCCCACCAGGCCCTGCGACTCCTCCTCGAGGACGTCGAGGTCCTGGGCGAGCAGGGACCGTGCCCGGCGGTGGTCGATGCCGGGTGCGTCGGTGAGCCGCCAGCCGGCCGGCTGGAGGTCGAAGCCGAGGTCGCCGATCACGGCCACCCCCCGGCCGGTGAGGTCGGCGACCGCGCCGCGGGCGGGCAGCTCGGGCAGGTGCGGCAGGTCGGGCAGCTCGCCGAGCACGGTCCGCACGGCCTCGCGGAGGTCCTCCCCCGGCAGCGAGCCGACGCCGGTGGCGCGGGTCACGCGCGGTGCCCGGCGACGGCGCGGGTCGACTCGATGGTGGCCGAGCCGACGACCCGGGTGCCGTCGTAGACCACGACGGCCTGGCCGGGGGCGATGCCGCTGGCGGGGTCGGTCAGGCGTACGTCGAGCCGGTCGCCGTCGAGGGAGACGACCGCGCGGTGCGGCTCGCCGTGGGCGCGCAGCTGCACCGTGCCCTCGAGCGGGCCGGTGGGCTCGGGGCCGCACCACCGCGGGCGCAGGCCCTCCAGGGCGTCGACGGCCAGCGCCGCGCGCGGGCCGACGGTGACGGTGCCGGAGACCGGCTCGATGTCGAGCACGTAGCGGGGGCGGCCGTCGGGCGCCGGGGTGCCGATCCGCAGGCCCTTGCGCTGGCCGACGGTGTAGCGCCAGGAGCCCTCGTGGCGACCCAGCACCTCGCCGTCGTCGGCCACGATCTCGCCGCCGGTGTTCACGCCGCGGTCGGCCAGCTTCTCGGCCAGCCAGCCGCCGGTGTCACCGTCGCTGATGAAGCACACGTCGTGGCTGTCGGGCTTGTCCGCGACCAGCAGCCCCCGGCGGGCGGCCTCCTCGCGCACCTGCGCCTTGGGGGTGTCGCCCAGCGGGAACAGCGCGTGGGCGAGCTGGTCCTGGGTGAGGACGCCGAGCACGTAGCTCTGGTCCTTGGCCTCGTCGACGGCCCGGTGCAGGTCGACGCCGTCGCCCTCGGGGCGCGGTCGGAGCCGGGCGTAGTGGCCGGTCGCGACCGCGTCGAAGCCCAGCGCCAGGCCGCGGTCGAGCACGGCGGCGAACTTGATCCTCTCGTTGCAGCGCAGGCACGGGTTGGGGGTGCGGCCCCCGGCGTACTCCGCCAGGAAGTCCTCCACGACGTCCTCGTGGAACTCCTCGCTCAGGTCCCAGACGTAGAACGGGATGCCGATCACGTCGGCGGCCCGGCGCGCGTCGGAGGCGTCCTCGATCGTGCAGCAGCCGCGGGCACCGGAGCGGTAGCTCTGCGGGTTGCGCGAGAGCGCGAGGTGCACGCCGGTCACGTCGTGGCCCTGCTCCTTCGCGCGTGCCGCCGCCACGGCGGAGTCCACCCCGCCGGACATCGCGGCCAGCACCCTCACGGCTGCCCGCTCACCGTCGGCCCGACCCGGACGGCGCCCGGGAGACCAGGGCGGCGCTGCGGGCACGCTCCACGGCGGCGGCGACCACGCCGACGACCGCGTCGACGTCGGCCTCGCTGCTGGTGTGGCCCAGCGAGAAGCGCAGCGAGGACCGGGCGAACCGCGCGTCGTGGCCCATCGCGATCAGCACGTGGGAGGCCTGGGGCACGCCGGCGTCGCAGGCCGAGCCGGTGGAGCACTCGATGCCGTGGGCGTCGAGCAGCATCAGCAGCGAGTCGCCCTCGCACCCGGGGAACGCGAGGTGGACGTTGCCCGGGAGCCGCCCGCCGGCGTCCCCGGTGTCGTCGGCGGCGTCGGCGGCGTCGGCGGGGTCACCGTTGAGCACGGCGTCGGGCACCTCGCGCAGCACGCCGGCCACCAGCCGCCGGCGCAGCCGCGTCAGCCGCCGGGCCAGCTCGGGCTGGTGCTGCACCGCGAGCTCGCAGGCGACCGCGAAGCCGGCCACGGCGGGCGGGTCGAGGGTGCCGGAGCGGATGTCGCGCTCCTGGCCGCCGCCGTGCAGCAGCGCGGTCGGCTTCAGCTCGCGGCGCACGACGAGCGCGCCCACGCCGTAGGGACCGCCGGCCTTGTGGCCGGTCACGGTGAGGGCGTCGACGCCGCTCGCCGCGAAGTCGACGGGCAGCTGGCCCAGCGCCTGCACCGCGTCGGTGTGCACCGGGATGCCGTGCGCGTGGGCGATCTCGGCGACCTCGGCCACCGGCTGCACGGTGCCGACCTCGTTGTTGGCCCACATCACGCTCACCAGCGCGACGCTGCCGGGGTCGGACTCGAGGGTGGCGCGGAAGGCGTCGAGGTCGAGCCGGCCGAGGGCGTCGACCGCGACGTGCTCGACCTCGGCCCCCTCGCCGGCCAGCCAGTGCAGCGGGTCCAGCACGGCGTGGTGCTCCACGGGCGTGGACAGGATCCGGACGCGACGCGGGTCCTCGGCCCGGCGGGCCCAGTAGAGCCCCTTCACCGCGAGGTTGTCCGACTCGGTGCCCCCGGAGGTGAAGACGACCTCGCCGGGCCGGCAGCCCAGGGCCCGGGCCACGGTCTCCCGCGACTCCTCCACGACGCGGCGGGCGGCGCGACCCGAGGCGTGCAGCGAGGACGCGTTGCCGACCCGTGTCAGCTCCGCGACCATGGCCGCGGCGGCTTCGGGGAGGATCGGCGTCGTCGCCGCGTGGTCGAGGTATACGGTCATCGCCGGCCAAGCCTACGCGCCGGTCCCGGTGCTGCGGTGGGCCGTCCGCCCGTCCTGGAGGCTGCCCCGTGACCGTCCCCGACCTCGTGCTCGACCTCGACCCGGGAGGCGCGGCGCCGCCGTACGAGCAGGTCCGCGAGGCGATCCGCGCCCAGGTGGACGCGGGCACGCTCCCGCCCGGCACCCGGCTGCCCCCGGTGCGCCGCCTGGCCGAGGTGCTGGGCCTCGCGGCCGGCACCGTCGCCCGGGCCTACAAGGAGCTCGAGGCCGGTGGCCTGATCGAGACGCGCGGTCGCGCCGGGAGCGTGGTCACCGGAGGCGGGGTCGAGCGGGCGGCCCGGCAGGCGGCCGCGGCGTACGTCGAGCGCGTCCGCGCCCTGGGCGTCCCCGACGCCGAGGCGCTCGCCCTGGTCCGGCGCACCCTGGACCACTGAGCAGGCCCCGGGCGACGTCGAGCGGTGGGGCTCAGCCCTTGCGCTTGGTGATCTCCTCGGTGGCGGCGGGCAGCACGGTGTGGAGGTCGCCCACCACGCCGAAGTCGACCAGCTCGAAGATCGGGGCCTCGTCGTCCTTGTTGACCGCGACGATCGTCTTGGAGGTCTGCATGCCGGCGCGGTGCTGGATCGCGCCGGAGATGCCGTTGGCGACGTAGAGCTGCGGGCTGACGACCTTGCCGGTCTGACCGACCTGGAAGGCGTGCGGCTTCCAGCCGGAGTCGACCGCGGCACGCGAGGCACCCACGGCGGCACCGAGGGAGTCGGCGAACCCCTCGACCTCCTCGAAGTTGCCGCCGGTGCCACGACCGCCGGAGACCACGATCGCGGCCTCGGTCAGCTCGGGACGACCCGAGGCCTTGCGTGCCTGGGAGGCGACGATCTTGGCCTTCTTGGCCGAGTCGGAGATGGTCGGCGCGAACTGCTCGACGGTGCCGGCACCCGCGGCCTCCTCGGGAGCGGCCGAGTTGGGCTTGACGGTGATGATCGGCGTGCCCTGGGTGATCGTGGCCTGCACGGTGTAGTTGCCGGCGAAGACCGACTGCGTGGTGACCGGACCACTCTCACCGGCCTGCACGTCGACCGCGTCGGTGATCAGGCCCGACCTGGTCTTGACCGCGAGGCGGGCGCCGACCTCCTTGCCCTCGGCAGAGGACGGGATCAGCACCGCGGCGGCGGAGGTCTTCTCGACCAGCTGCTGCAGCACCTCGGCCTTGGGGGCGACGAGGTAGCCCTTGATCTCGGCGTCGTCGACGACGTAGACCTTCTCGGCGCCGTACTTCTTCACCGTCTCGGCCACGCCATCACCCGAGCCGGCGTCGCCGATGAACACCGCGGACGGCTCACCCAGACGACGCGCGATGGTGAGCAGCTCGAGGGTGGGCTTGCGGACCTTGCCATCGACGTGGTCGACGAGCACCAGAACTTCAGACATGTCGCTCTCTCCTGCTCAGATGAACTTCTTGGACGCGAGGAAGTCGACCAGCGCCTTGGCGCCCGAGCCGTCCTCGTCGGCGACGATCTCGCCGGCCGTGCGGGGCGGGCGCTCCTCGGTGCTCTCCACCAGCGTCCACGACGCCTCGATGCCGACCTCGCCGGCGTCCACGCCGATGTCGGCCAGCGACCAGCTCTCCAGCGGCTTCTTCTTCGCCGCCATGATCCCCTTGAAGGAGGGGTAGCGGGCCTCGCCGGACTGGTCGGTGACCGAGAGCACCAGCGGGGTGGTCGCGCCGATGACCTCGGTGGAGGTGTCGCCGTCACGCTTGATCCGGACCTGGTCGCCCTGGCGCTCGATCACCGAGCCCAGCGTGACCTGCGGCAGGTCGAGGTGCTCGGCGAGCATCGCCGGCACCACCGAGCCCGACGCATCCGTCGAGGCCATGCCGCACATCACCAGGTCCACCGGCGTCTCCGCGCCCAGCTTCTCCACCGCCTTGGCCAGGACCAGCGAGGTCGAGACGTAGTCGGAGCCGGCGATCGCGTCGTCGACGACGTGCACGCCCTTGTCGGCACCCATCTGCAGCGCCTTCTTGATCGCGTCGGCCGCCTCCTGGGGACCCACCGTCAGCGCGGTCACGGTCACCTCCTCGCCGTCGGCCTTCTCCTTGAGCTGCAGCGCCTGCTCCACGGCGTACTCGTCGAGCTCGGAGAGCAGACCGGGGACGCCCGCACGGTCGACCGTGTGGTCGGACTCGAAGTGGCGGTCAGCGGTCGCGTCGGGGACGTACTTCACACAGACGATGATGTTCATGGTGGCAACGGCCCGTGGGGGCCCCTCCTCAGGTGGACGTGTGACTCGATGTTACCCACCGGTCGGAAGTCCGGTGAGGGGTCGACCGGGTGGGGTCAGTCACAGGCCCCGGGCGAGTCCTGCGCCGCGGTCAGCGCTTGCCCCCGGGGGCGATCACGCCGGCCAGCACGCGGCCGAGGACGAGGTAGACCACGGCCGCGATCCCCCAGTTGACCAGGGCGTTCTTGGCCTCGGCGTTCTTGCCGGAGAAGTCGAAGATGCCGTCGTCCTTGCTGAACGGTCCCGACACGGCGTCGGCGATGTCGGTCACGAGCTTCACGATGGAGTTCTGCTCGTTGACGCTGTCGCGCAGCACGACCAGCAGGGCGCCCAGCGCCAGGATCGCCGCGAGCACGCCGAAGACGATGCGCACGACCCGGGCGACCTGGGTGCGCACCGCGTCCTGGCTGACGTGGGACTTGCGCGGAGGGGTGGACTCGTCGGTCCGGGCTTTCGGGGGCACGTGTGAGCTCCTGCGTCGGTGGGGCTGGGTGGCCGGGAACGCGTCAGCGTCCCACGAACCGGGCCTTGCCCGGCCCCTTCTCAACGAACGACCCCATGCCGAGGGCACGGTCCTCGGTGGCGAAGAGTGCGGCGAACTGCTGGCGCTCGATCTCCAGGCCGGTCTCGAGGTCCACCTCGAGCCCGCGGTCGATCGCCTCCTTGGCCGCGCGCAGGGCGTACGCCGCGGCTCCCGCGAACTGCGCGGCCCACGCGAGCGCCTCCTCGTAGACCTGCTCCTTCGGGAACAGCCGGTCGACCAGGCCGATGGCCAGGGCCTCCTCGGCCTGGACGAAGCGGCCGGTGAAGATCAGGTCCTTGGCCCTGCTGGGGCCGACCAGCCGGCTCAGCCGCTGGGTGCCGCCCGCGCCGGGGATGATGCCCAGGAGCACCTCGGGCTGGCCCAGGGTCGCGTCGTCCGCGGCGAAGCGGACGTCGGCGCACAGCGCCAGCTCGCAGCCGCCGCCCAGCGCGTAGCCGGTGATCGCCGCGACGACGGGCTTGGGGATGCGGGCGACCGCGGAGAGCGAGGAGATCAGCGCACCGGAGCGCTTGACCATGTCGGTGTGCGACATCTCGGCCATCTCCTTGACGTCGGCGCCGGCCGCGAACAGCCGCTCCCCGCCGTACAGCACGACCGCGCGGACGTCGTCGCGCTCGGTGGCCTCGGCGGCGGCGGCCCGGATCTCCTCCTGCACCTGCACGCTCAGCGCGTTCATCTTCGGCCGGTCCAGCCGCAGCGTGGCCACACCGTCGGCCACCTCGAGCCGCACGAACTCACCCATGCCAGTTCCTCCTCGTCGTCGACCGCCGGCCGGTCGGCACCGACCCTAGAGGAGCGGGTGGTTTCGGCGTCCGGCGACGGCGAACGCGACGGCTGCCTCATACTCGCCCCTGTGACTCCTGGACAGTGGTCGGCCACCGACGAGCGCGTGGCGGTGTGGCCGGGCCGCAACTGGCCCCTGGGAGCCACCTGGGGCGAGGAGTCCACCAACTTCGCGGTGCACGCGCCCGACGCGACCCACGTGTGGCTGTGCCTGTTCGACGACGACGCGGACCCCGGCGCCGAGGTCGAGACCCGGCACCTGCTCACCGAGCACAGCCTCGGCACCTGGCACGGCGCCGTGCCGGGCCTGCAGCCGGGTCAGCGCTACGGCTTCCGCGCCGACGGCCCGTGGCTGCCGGAGGCCGGGATGCGCTTCAACCCGCACAAGCTGCTGCTCGACCCCTACGCCCGCGCGGTGTCCGGCGACTTCGTGACCCACCCCGCCGTGCACGCCCACGAGTCGGACCGGGCCGGCCGTCCGGCGCAGCCGCTGCGGCGCGACGAGCGCGACTCCGCGGCGTACGTCGGTCGCAGCGTGGTCGTGCGGGACGACTTCGACTGGGGCGACGACCGCCCGATCCGCGCGCGCTGGCGCGACACCGCGATCTACGAGCTGCACGTCAAGGGCTTCACCGCGCTGCACGACCGCATCCCCGAGGAGCTGCGCGGGACGTACGCCGGCCTGGGCCACCACGTCGTCACCGACTACCTCAACGACCTCGGTGTCACGGCGGTCGAGCTGCTGCCCATCCACCAGTTCGTCTCCGAGGACCACCTGGCGCCCCACGGCCTGACCAACTACTGGGGCTACAACTCCATCGGCTTCTTCGCCCCCCACGGTGCGTACGCCGCGGCCGGCGACCGCGGCGGGCAGGTCGCGGAGTTCCAGCAGATGGTGAAGAGCTTCCACGCCGCCGGCATCGAGGTGCTGCTCGACGTGGTCTACAACCACACCGGCGAGGCCGGCGCCGACGGTCCGGTGCTGAGCTTCCGCGGCCTCGACGACCGCGGCGCCTACAAGCGGGTCTCGCCCCGGCCGCACGACACCCGCCAGCCCGACGCCTACTGGGACGTGACCGGCTGCGGCAACACCGTCAACGCCGAGGACCCGGCGATGCTGCGGCTGATCCTGGACTCGCTGCGCTACTGGGTCACCGAGATGCACGTCGACGGCTTCCGCTTCGACCTGATGTCGGCGCTGACCCGCACCGGGCACGACGTCGACATGGCCGGCGCGCTGCTGACCTGCATCGGCCAGGACCCGGTGCTGCGGCACGTGAAGCTGATCGCCGAGCCCTGGGACGTCACCGGCGAGGGCTACCGGGTGGGCGAGTTCCCGTCGCCGTTCACCGAGTGGAACGACCAGTACCGCGACACGCTGCGCGACTTCTGGCGCTCGCGGACCGACGGGGTGCGCACCGTGGCGACCCGCCTGGCCGGCTCGAGCGACCTCTACCTCGACGACGGGCGCTCGCCGTACGCCTCGATCAACTTCGTCACCGCCCACGACGGCTTCACGCTGCGCGACCTGGTCTCCTACGACCACAAGCACAACGAGGCCAACGGCGAGGGCAACCGTGACGGGAGCGAGAACAACCGCTCCTGGAACTGCGGCGTCGAGGGCGAGACCGACGACCCCGAGGTGCTGGCGCTGCGACGACGGCAGGCGGCCAACCTGATGGCCACGCTGTGCCTGTCCGCCGGCGTCCCGATGATCACCGCCGGCGACGAGCGCGGCCGGACCCAGGGCGGCAACAACAACGCCTACTGCCAGGACAACGAGATCTCGTGGGTCGACTGGCGCGCCGACGACGCCTGGCTGGAGCAGTTCGAGATCACGCGTACGGCGCTCCGGCTGCGGCGCGAGCACCCCGCGCTGCGGCAGCGGCACTGGTTCGAGGGCCGGCCCACCATCAGGGGCGGCCCCAAGGACCTCGCCTGGATCCACCCGGCGGGCCGGGAGATGACCGGGGACGACTGGCTCGACAGCGGCCTGCACGCGCTCGGCATGTTCGTCTCCGGTGACCCGCTGCGCGCCCCCGGGCCGCGCGGTGAGCAGCAGCACGACACCAGCTTCATGCTCTGGGTCAACGCCTCCCCCACCGGCTGCGACGTCACGCTGCCGCCCAACGAGTGGGTGCAGACGGGCCGCGTCGTGCTGTCGACCGACCCTGCCCACCCGGTCGGCACCGAGGTCGTCGCCGGCGACACCCTGGCGGTGGCCCCGCGGTCGCTGGTGCTGCTCCAGGAGCAGCGGGCGACCTAGCCGCGGGCGGTCAGCACGACCGGCGCGTCCTCGGTGATGGCGATGGTGTGCTCGGAGTGGGCGCCCCGCGAGCCGTCGGCGCTGCGCAGCGTCCAGCCGTCGGGGTCGGTGCGCAGCTCGTCGGTGGTGTGCAGGAACCACGGCTCGATCGCGATGACCAGGCCCGGGCGCAGCGTGAAGCCCCGCCCGGCGCGGCCGTCGTTGGCGACGTGCGGGTCGCCGTGCATGGTCCGGCCGACGCCGTGGCCGCCGAACTGCAGGTTGATCTTCAGGCCCTCGCCGCGGGCGACGTCGCCGATGGCGGCGCCGATGTCGCCGAGCCGGTTGCCGGGGCGGGCCACCTCGATCGCGGCCGCGAGGGCCCGCTGGGTGGTGTCGATGAGGGCGAGGTCGGCGGGGTCCGGCGTACCGACCACGACGCTGAGGGCCGAGTCGGCCACCCAGCCGTCGACGGAGGCGGCGAAGTCGACCGAGAGCAGGTCGCCGTCGCGCAGCACGTGGTCGTGGGGCAGGCCGTGCAGCACGGCGTCGTTGACGCTCGTGCACAGCACCTTGCCGAACGGCATCGCCCCGAAGGAGGGGTGGTAGTCGATGTAGCAGGACTCCGCCCCGCGCTCGCGGATCATCCGGTGCGCCAGGGCGTCGAGCTCGAGCAGGTTGACGCCGACGTCGGCCTTCTCCACCAGCGCGGTCAGCACGTCGGCCACGAAGCGCCCGGCGGGGCGCATCTGGTCGATCTCGGCGGGACTGCGCAGCTCGATCATGCCGACGAGCCTACGGAGCCGCTCACGCCAGCGCGACCAGCCCCAGCTCGGCCGGGGAGGCGAGGTCGGGGTTCTCGGGGAGGATCCGCACGGTGTAGCCGAAGGAGCCCGCGCGGTCGAGGGGGACGTGGCCGTCGAAGCGGTGCCGCCCGCCCTCGTAGGACTCCCCCAGCGCCAGCGGCGACGCGGAGGTGTCGGTGAGCGAGTCGTCGGCGCCGACGCGACCGTGGACCACCTCGACCCGCACGTCCTCGGGCGCGAGCCCGCCGAGCGAGACGAAGGCGTGCACCTCGAGCGAGGCGCCGATCTCCGGCAGGTCGGGCAGGCCGCCGCTCTCGACGTGGTCGACGCGGACCTCGGCCCAGCCGTGGCGCACCCGCGACTTCCACCCGGCCAGCGCCCGGGCGCCGTCGTAGGAGTCGTTCAGCGCCCGCGAGGCCACGGCCGACGGGGAGTACAGCTTCTCGACGTACTCCTTGAGCATCCGGGTGGAGAGCACCTTGGGGCCGAGCGACTTCAGGGTGTGGCGGACCATCTCGATCCAGCGCAGCGGCACGCCGTCACCGTCGACGTCGTAGAAGCGGGGCGTGACCTCCTTCTCGAGCAGGTCGTAGAGGGCGGCGGCCTCGAGGTCGTCGCGGCGGCCGTTGTCGAGCTCGGCGCCGGCACCGCTGCCGTCGTCGGCCGAGGGGATCGCCCAGCCGTTGCTGCCGTCGTACCACTCGTCCCACCAGCCGTCGAGGATGGAGAGGTTGAGGCCGCCGTTGAGGGCGGCCTTCATGCCCGAGGTGCCGCAGGCCTCGTAGGGACGCAGCGGGTTGTTCAGCCACACGTCGCAGCCGGGGTAGAGCGGCTGCGCCATCGCGATGTCGTAGTTGGGCAGGAAGGCGATCCGGTGGCGCACCTCCGGGTCGTCGGCGAAGCGCACGATCTGCTGGATCAGCTGCTTGCCACCGTCGTCGGCGGGGTGGGACTTGCCGGCGATGAGGAGCTGGATCGGACGCTCGGGGTCGAGCAGCAGCCGCTTGAGGCGGGCGGGGTCGCGCAGCATCAGCGTGAGCCGCTTGTAGGAGGGGACCCGGCGGGCGAACCCGATGGTGAGCACGTCGGGGTCGAGCGCGGTGTCGATCCAGCCCAGCTCGGCGGGCGCGGCGCCGCGCTCGAGCCACGACCGGCGCATCCGGGCGCGGGCGTCGTCGACCAGCCGCTGGCGCAGCACGCGCTTGGTGGCCCACAGGTCCTTGCCCGACACCTTGTCGACCGCGGCCCAGACGTCGTCGCCGTGCTGGTCGGCGAGCTCGAGCACCTCGCGGCCGACCCAGGTCGGGGCGTGGACGCCGTTGGTGATCGAGGTGATCGGCACCTCGGCCTCGTCGAACGCGGGCCACAGGCCGTTGAACATGCCGCGGCTGACCTCGCCGTGCAGCTGGGAGACCCCGTTGGCGCGCTGCGCCAGCCGGAAGCCCATCACGGCCATGTTGAACACGCCGGGGTCGCCGCCCTGGTAGTCCTCGGCCCCCAGGGCCAGGATCGCCTCCACGGGTACGCCGGGGGCGGCGCCGTGGCCGCCGAAGTACTGCTCGACGAGCTGGCGGGGGAAGCGGTCGATGCCGGCCGGGACCGGCGTGTGGGTGGTGAACACGCTGCCCGCCCGGGTGACCTCGAGCGCGGTGCCGAGGTCGAGGCCGGGGCCGCCCTCGGCGACGGTGAGCTCGCGGAGCCGCTCCACGCCGAGGAAGCCGGCGTGGCCCTCGTTGCAGTGGAACACCTCGGGGGCCGGGTGCCCGGTGAGGCGGCAGTAGGCGCGGACGGCGCGCACGCCGCCGATGCCGAGCAGCAGCTCCTGCTGGAGGCGGTGCTCGGTGGTGCCGCCGTAGAGGCGGTCGGTGACCTCGCGCAGGTGCGGGGGGTTGTCCTCGGTGTCGGTGTCGAGGAGCAGCAGCGGCACGCGGCCCACCTGGGCGATCCACACCCGGGCGACCATCGGCTGGTCGCCGGGCACGGCGATCTCGACGGTCGCCTGGCTGCCGTCGCCCTCGCGCAGCGGCACGATGGGCAGGCCGTCGGGGTCGAGCACGGGGTAGCTCTCCTGCTGCCAGCCCTCGCGGGAGAGCGACTGGCGGAAGTAGCCCATCTGGTAGAGCAGGCCGACGCCGACCAGCGGGATGCCGAGGTCGCTGGCGGTCTTGAGGTGGTCGCCGGCCAGGATGCCGAGGCCGCCGGAGTACTGCGGCAGCACCGAGGTGATGCCGTACTCGGAGCTGAAGTAGGCCACCGCGGTGGGCAGGTCGGGGTCGCCCGCGTCCTTGCGGCCGCGGCCCTTGACCTGCTTCTGGAACCACCGGTCGGCGGTGAGGTACTCCTCGAGGTCGTCCTGCGCGAGCTGGAGCCGCTTGAGGAAGCGCCGATCGCCGGCGAGCTCCTCCAGGCGGGCGGGGTCGACGGCGCCGAGCGTCCTGACCGGGTCGTGGCCGCTGGCGCGCCAGACCTCGGGGTCGATGGCGGCGAAGACGTCCTGCGTCTCCGGGCTCCACGACCAGCGCAGGTTCAGCGCCAGGTCGCTGAGCGGGGCCAGCTTCTCGGGCAGGACGGGGCGGACGGTGAATCGTCGGATGGCACGCACGGGAGCACCGTAACCGAAGTCTTGGATCGATCCAACGGATCGCGCGGACGCGGTCGGCACCGGACCCCGGCGTTTGCGCGCGGCCCGCGGCTCCGCGAGGGTGGGGACATGGTCGGACGCATTCCCGTCATGGACGTGACCCCCGTGGTCAACCTCGGACGCAACCCCGCGAAGGCCGCCGTCGGCGAGCGCTTCGACGTCACCGCGCTGGTGTTCCGCGAGGGGCACGACCAGCTCGGCGCCGAGGTGGTGCTCACCGACCCCTCCGGCGTACGCCGCCCGCCGGTGCGCATGGTCGCGGTGGCCGACCCCGACCAGGTCTCGCGGATGACCGCCACCGTCCGCCCCGACGCCGAGGGCCCCTGGACCTTCGAGGTGCAGGCCTGGGGCGACCCGCTCGGCACGTGGCTGCACGACGGGCCCCTGAAGATCGACGCGGGCGTCGACGTCGAGGTGATGTTCGCCGAGCTGGTGCTGCTGCTCGACCGCGTGGCCGCCGAGCCCGGCGTCGACGCCGTCCAGGCGGGGGTGCTGGCCGACACCCGGCGGGCCGTGCAGGACGACGCGCGCCCGGTCCAGGCGCGGCTGGCTGCGGCCGGTTCCGGCGAGCTGGCGGCCGTCCTCGCGGCTCACCCGCTGCGCGAGCTGCTCACCGTCGAGGGGCCCTACCCCTTCTTCGCCGACCGCGAGCGCGCGCTCTACTCCAGCTGGTACGAGTTCTTCCCGCGCTCGGAGGGCGCCCACGTCGACCAGGCGACGGGTGAGCTGGTCAGCGGCACCTTCCGCACCGCGACGCAGCGACTGCAGTCGGTCGCCGACATGGGCTTCCACGTGCTCTACCTGCCCCCGATCCACCCGATCGGCGAGGTCAACCGCAAGGGCGCCAACAACACGCTGACCCCCTCGGCCACCGACGTGGGCTCGCCGTGGGCGATCGGCAGCCGGCACGGCGGTCACGACGCCGTCCACCCCGACCTGGGCACGCTGGAGGACTTCGACGCGTTCGTCGCCGAGGCCCGCGCGGTGGGCCTCGAGGTGGCACTCGACTACGCGCTCCAGGCCGCGCCGGACCACCCCTGGGCCCAGGAGCACCCGGAGTGGTTCACGGTGCGCGTCGACGGCACCATCGCCTACGCCGAGAACCCGCCGAAGAAGTACCAGGACATCTACCCGATCAACTTCGACCGCGACCCCGAGGGCATCTACGCCGAGTGCGAGCGGGTGCTGCGCTTCTGGATGGACCGCGGCGTGCGGATCTTCCGCGTCGACAACCCCCACACCAAGCCGGTGGCGTTCTGGGAGTGGCTGCTCGGCCGGATCCGCGCCACCGACCCCGACGTGCTGTTCCTCTCCGAGGCCTTCACCAAGCCGCCGATGATGCAGGCGCTGGCCACGGTGGGCTACCACCAGAGCTACACCTACTTCACCTGGCGCAACGCCCGCTGGGAGATCGCGGAGTACCTCCAGGAGGTCGCCCACGAGACCAGCGCCGTGCTGCGCCCCAACTTCTTCGTCAACACCCCCGACATCCTCCCGGCGTTCCTGCAGTACGGCGGCCCGCCGGCCTTCAAGATCCGCGCCGCGCTGGCCGCGACCAGCTCGCCGAGCTGGGGGGTGTACGCCGGCTTCGAGCTCTACGAGCACGTGGCGCTGCGCCCGGGCACCGAGGACTACCTCGACTCGGAGAAGTTCCAGCTCAAGGTGCGTGACTGGGACGGGGCCGCCGACCGCGGCGAGACCCTGGCGCCGTACCTCACCCGGCTCAACCAGGTCCGCGAGGCCCACCCCGCGCTCCAGCAGCTGCGCGACCTGACGCTGCACAGCAGCGACGACGACGCGGTCCTGGTGTTCTCCAAGTCCGAGGTGCTCCCGGACGGCAGCACCGACACCGTCGTCGTGGTGCTCAACGTCGACCCGTACGCCGCGCACACCACCACCGTCCACCTCGACCTCCCCTCCCTCGGCTTCGAGTGGCACGACGCCTTCGTCGTCCACGACGAGATCACCGGCGAGGACTGGACCTGGGGCGCCCACAACTACGTGCACCTCGACCCCTGGGTCGAGCCCGCGCACGTGCTCGCCGTCCGCCGCCCCCCGGTGGCCGACGCGTGACGGAGCAGGCGCACGCGGCCAACCGGCCCGGCGAGCAGGGCGAGTCACCCCAGGTCGTCCTCGGCGACACCCCCGGCTGGTTCAAGACGGCGGTGTTCTACGAGGTGCTGGTGCGCTCGTTCAACGACTCCGACGGCGACGGCATCGGCGACTTCCGCGGCCTGACCGACAAGCTGGACTACCTGGAGTGGCTCGGCGTCGACTGCCTGTGGGTGCCGCCGTTCTTCACCTCGCCGCTGCGCGACGGCGGGTACGACGTCGCCGACTACACCGGCATGCAGCCCGAGGTGGGCACGGTCGAGGACTTCCAGGTCTTCGTCGCCGAGGCCCACCAGCGCGGCATCCGCGTGATCATCGACTTCGTGATGAACCACACCAGCGACCAGCACCCGTGGTTCCAGGCCAGCCGCGCCGACCCCGAGGGTCCCTACGGCGACTTCTACGTCTGGTCCGACGACGACGACCTCTACTCCGAGGCGCGGGTCATCTTCGTCGACACCGAGCCCTCGAACTGGACCTGGGACCCGGTGCGCCAGCAGTACTTCTGGCACCGGTTCTTCTCCCACCAGCCCGACCTCAACTTCGACAACCCGGCCGTGCTCGAGGCGATGCTCGAGGCGATGGCGTTCTGGCTCGACATGGGCCTGGACGGCTTCCGGCTCGACGCGGTGCCCTACCTGTTCGAGCGGCCCGGCAGCAACGGCGAGAACCTGCCCGAGACCCACGAGGCGCTCAAGGCCGTGCGCCGCTTCGTCGACGAGCACTACCCGGGCCGGGTGCTGCTCTGCGAGGCCAACCAGTGGCCCGGCGACGTCGTGGAGTACTTCGGCGACCCGGAGGTCGGCGGCGACGAGTGCCACATGGCCTTCCACTTCCCGGTGATGCCGCGGATCTTCATGGCCGTGCGCCGCGAGAACCGGTTCCCGATCTCGGAGATCCTCGAGGACACCCCGGCCATCCCGGCCGGCTGCCAGTGGGGGATCTTCCTGCGCAACCACGACGAGCTGACGCTCGAGATGGTCACCGACGAGGACCGCGACTACATGTGGTCGGAGTACGCCGGGGACCCGCGGATGAAGGCCAACATCGGGATCCGCCGCCGGCTGGCGCCGCTGCTCGACAACGACGTCAACCGGATGGAGCTGTTCACCGCGCTGCTGCTCTCGCTGCCGGGCTCGCCCGTCCTCTACTACGGCGACGAGATCGGGATGGGCGACAACATCTGGCTCGGCGACCGCGACGGGGTCCGCACCCCGATGCAGTGGACCCCGGACCGCAACGCCGGGTTCAGCCGCGCCAACCCCGGGCGGCTCCACCTGCCGCCGATCCAGGACCCCGTTTTCGGGTACCAGCGCGTCAATGTCGAGACCGAGCTGGACGACCAGTCCTCGCTGCTGCACTGGACGCGTCGGATGATCCAGGCCCGCAAGCAGCACCCGTGCTTCGGCCTCGGCGACTTCACCGACCTCGGTGGCTCCAACCCCTCGGTGCTCTCCTACGTCCGCGAGCACACCGACCCCGACCCCTCGACGGGCTCGGGACGAGGCCCCCGCACCGACACCGTGCTGTGCGTCCACAACCTGTCCCGCTTCCCGCAGCCCGTCGAGCTGGACCTGCGTCGCTGGGAGGGCCTGACCCCCGTCGAGCTGCTGGGCGGCGTCCGGTTCCCCAAGATCGGTGAGCTCCCCTACCTGCTGACGCTGAGCGGCTACGGCTTCTACTGGATGCGCCTGCCCTCGGTCGGCACCGACGACACGACAGGAGTGCCCCGATGACCACCGCGCCCCCCTCCCCCGGCGAGCACCCGCAGATGACGGCCTACCTCGCCCAGGCCCGCTGGTTCGCCGGCAAGGGCCGCGACCACGTCGTCACCGACGTGACCCGGGTGGCCACGCTCCCCGGCCCGCCGGTGGTGACCATCGACGTGCTCACCGTCGGCTACCCCGACGGCACCACCGAGCGCTACCAGATGCCGCTGGTGCACCACCCCGAGGAGCAGCACCGCATCGGCCACGCCCTGGTCGGGCACGGCAGCGACGACCTCGACCCCGACGCCGGGGAGCGGTGGACCTACGACGCCCTGCACGACCGCGAGGCGATGGCGGTCTACCTGCAGACCTTCTGCTCCACCCCCAGCGGCGGCGAGCAGGCGTACGGCGGCGCCACCTTCCACCGGATCGGCGAGCACGAGCTGGCCACCGACGTGCACTCGACGCTGTTCAGCGGCGAGCAGAGCAACTCCTCGGTGGCCTTCGGCGACGACAGCCTGCTCAAGGTGTTCCGCAAGGTCACCAGCGGCCGCAACCCCGACATCGAGATCCACCGTGTCCTCACCGAGGCCGAGAACCCCAACGTCGCCGCCCTCTACGGCTGGGTCCAGGCCGGCGAGGACGACCTCGCCATGCTCCAGCAGTTCCTCCGCACCGCCGCCGACGGCTGGGACCTCGCGCTGGCCAGCGTGCGCAACCTGTTCAGCGAGGCCGACCTGCACGCCGACGAGGTGGGCGGCGACTTCGCCGGCGAGTCCGCGCGGCTCGGCGCCGCGGTCGCGGACGTCCACGTCGTGCTGCGCGAGCACTTCGGCCACGACACGGTCGAGGGCGCCTCGCTCGCCGCGCAGATGCAGGTGCGGCTCGAGGCCCAGCTGGCCGACGTACCCCCGCTCGCGCCGCACGCCGACGCGCTGCGCCGCGTCTTCGCCGACCTCGGCGACCTCGGTCGCCAGGAGGTGCACCGCGTCCACGGCGACCTCCACCTCGGCCAGACGCTGCGCACCGCGCGCGGCTGGAAGCTGGTGGACTTCGAGGGCGAGCCGGCCAAGCCGCTCAGCGAGCGCCGCCTGCCCGACTCCCCCTGGCGCGACGTCGCCGGCATGCTGCGCTCCTTCGACTACGCCGTGGAGTCGGTGGTCAAGGACCTCCACGACCTCGGCGACCCCGGCCCGCAGGTGGAGTACCGCGCCCAGGAGTGGCGCAGCCGCAACCGCGAGGCCTTCCTCCGCGGCTACGTCGACCGCCGCGTCGAGGCCGGCGGCTCGCCGATGACCGACGCGGAGCACGCGCTGGTCGACGCCTACGAGGCCGACAAGGCCGTCTACGAGGTGGGCTACGAGGCCCGCAACCGCCCGACCTGGGTCGACATCCCGCTCGCCGCCATCCAACGCATCGGAGACCACGCATGACCGACGACCACATCCTGGGCGAGATCGACCTGCACCTGATCAACGAGGGTCGCCACGAGCGGCTGTGGGAGGCGCTGGGTGCCCACGTCGGCACCGAGGGCACCACCTTCCGGGTGTGGGCCCCGCACGCCCAGGAGGTGCAGGTCCGCGGCGGCTTCAACGACTGGGACGGCAGCCGCACCACCATGGTGCAGAGCGGCACCTCGGGCGTCTGGGAGTGCTTCGTGCCCGGCGTCGGGTCCCGCGAGGCCTACAAGTTCCACGTCCGCGGGGCCGACGGCCACTGGCGCGACAAGGCCGACCCGATGGCCTTCCACACCGAGGTCCCGCCGCACACCGCGTCGATGACCTTCGAGTCGACCCACACCTGGTCCGACGACGAGTGGATGGCCGAGCGGGCGCGCCACACCCGCCACGACGATCAGCCGATGTCGGTCTACGAGGTCCACCTCGGCTCGTGGCGGCACCACCCCCGCGGACCCGGCGAGTCGACGTACAGCTACGACGACCTCGCCGAGCACCTCACGGCGTACGTCGTGGAGATGGGGTTCACCCACGTCGAGCTGCTGCCGGTGATGGAGCACCCCTTCGGCGGCTCCTGGGGCTACCAGGTCACCTCCTACTACGCGCCGACCTCGCGCTTCGGCGACCCCGACGGCTTCCGCCGGCTCGTCGACGCGCTGCACGGCGCCGGCATCGGCGTCATCGTCGACTGGGTGCCCGCGCACTTCCCCAAGGACGAGTTCGCGCTGGCCCGCTTCGACGGCACCCCGCTCTACGAGGACCCCAACCCGACCCGCGGCGAGCACCCCGACTGGGGCACCTACGTCTTCAACTTCGGCCGCCGCGAGATCCGCAACTTCCTCGTCGCCAACGCGCTCTACTGGCTCCAGGAGTTCCACGTCGACGGCATCCGCGTCGACGCGGTCGCCTCGATGCTCTACCTCGACTACTCCCGCGAGCCGGGCCAGTGGGAGCCCAACGTCCACGGCGGTCGCGAGAACCTCGAGGCGGTCCACTTCCTCCAGGAGCTCAACGGCACCGTCTACAAGAACGTGCCGGGCGCGGTCACCATCGCCGAGGAGTCCACCTCGTGGCCCGGCGTCACCCGCCCCACGAGCGAGGGCGGGCTCGGCTTCGGGCTGAAGTGGAACATGGGCTGGATGCACGACTCGCTGAGCTACGTCGCCCGCGAGCCGATCCACCGCGGCTACCACCACCACGAGGTCACCTTCTCGATGGTCTACGCCTACTCCGAGAGCTTCGTGCTGCCGATCAGCCACGACGAGGTCGTGCACGGCAAGGGCTCGCTGCTGCGCAAGATGCCCGGCGACCGGTGGCAGCAGCTGGCCAACGTGCGCGCGTTCCTGTCCTGGCAGTGGGCCCACCCGGGCAAGCAGCTGCTGTTCATGGGCACCGAGTTCGCCCAGGACCAGGAGTGGGCCGAGCAGCGCGAGCTCGACTGGTGGCTGCTCGGCGACGCCGACCACGAGGGCGTGCGCCGGCTGGTGCGCGACCTGAACAGCGTCTACCTCGACAGCCCCGCGCTGTGGTCGCAGGACAGCGACCCGGCGGGCTTCACCTGGCTGGAGGCCGACGACGCCGGTGGCAACACCGTCGCCTTCGTGCGCTGGGGCACCGACGGCAGCGCGCTGGTCTCGGTCACCAACTTCTCCGGGCAGCCGCGCGAGTCCTACCGGCTCGGGCTGCCGTTCGCGGGTGAGTGGAGCGAGGTCCTCAACACCGACGCCGAGGCCTACGGCGGCTCCGGCGTGGGCAACCTCGGCACCGTGACCGCGCACGCGGAGCCCTCCCACGGGCAGCCCGCCTCGGCGTCGTTGCGCGTGCCCCCGCTCGGGACCGTCTGGCTCCTCGCCCGGCGGTGACCGGGTGGTCGACGTGCCCGCCGAGCTGACCGACGTCGCCCCCGGGGTGGTCCGGGTCTCCTGGGACCCGGCGCTGCAGGAGCAGGGGCTGCGGGTCTGCGCCACCGAGGTGCGCCAGGTCGTCGAGTCGGCCTTCGCCGCGGGCGCCACCCGGGTCGAGACCCACGTCGACCCCGAGGACGACGAGGCGCAGCGCGTCGCGACCTTCTCGGGGCTGCTGCGCGAGGGCGTGGCCCGCGGCGTCGCGGACGCCGACGAGGCGGTGGACCGGCCGGCGACCGACCGGGTGGTCTACGCCCGGCTGGTGGGCGACGTCCCGCTGGAGGACCCCGACGGCTTCCGGACCCTGCTCAACTCCTTCCTGCCGCGCAAGCGGGCCATCAGCCAGCTGCTGGTGCGCGACCCCGACGACCGGGTGCTGCTGTGCCAGCTGACCTACAAGCGCGACCTCGACCTGCCCGGCGGCGTGGTCGAGGTCGGCGAGTCACCCCAGCTGGCCGTGGCCCGCGAGGTGCGCGAGGAGCTGGCCCTCGACCTGGAGCCGGGGCGGCTGCTGCTCACCGACTGGCTGCCCCCGTGGGGCGGTTGGGACGACGCGCTCTGCCTGGTCTTCGACGGGGGCGTCCACGACCCCTCCGTGCTCGACGCCGTGGTCCGGCAGGAGCGCGAGATCCGCTCGGTCGCGTTCCACACCCTCGAGGAGGTCCGCGAGCGCTGCGCGGACTTCACCGCCCGGCGCGTCGAGGCCGCCCTGGCGGCGCTGCACGCCGCTCCCCCGGCCGCCCGCCCGGGCCCGGCGGCGTACACCGAGAGCGGACGGGACGCCGCCGAGGACCCACCGGCCTAGGTGCGGTGCCGGTCGTCGGGGTCGCCGTACCAGTCCTCGCTCCAGTCGTCGTCGTCCTCCTTGCGCGGCGCGGTCCGCAGCGCGTCCCAGCCGCGGCGCAGCAGCTTCTCGGCCATCCGGGCGTTGATCCAGGCCGTGGTGGTCCACACCGCGACCCACACCACCCCCACCGGCCAGGACACCGTGTCGGGGCCGTGGCCGGCCAGCACGCCCACCGCGAGGGCGGCGTAGAAGCCGACCCACATCGCCAGCAGGCTGAGCGGCAGCGTCAGCACCAGGAGCACGACCCAGGCCAGCTGGGAGTCGACGACGAACGCCACCGTCGCCGCCACGGCGACCGTGGCGACGTAGGTCTGGCCGCGCAGCGAGAGCCGCACCGGGGCCGCGGCGGTGTGCTCCATGGCTCCATGGTGGGGCATGGGTCCCCACGCGGGGTCAGGCGCCCGTGAGCACCTGGGTGTCGAGGTCGGCGGGGTCGTCGTCGCCGTGGACCGGCACGACCACCACGGGGCACGGCGCGTGGCGCACGACCTGATCGGCGGTCGAGCCCATCCGCAGGCCGAGGAAGCCGCCCGCACCACGGGTGCCGACGACCAGCACGTCGGCGCCGGCGGCGGCCTCGAGGAGCCGTCGCCCGGCCGCACCGTGCACGACGTGCAGCTGCACGGTGGCACCCTCCTGCACGCCCACCGCGGCGACGTCGGCGCGCAGCCTGTCCAGGACCGCCTGCTCGAAGTCGGTCAGCGGCGGCACGTAGCCACCGGTCGCGGTGGCGGGGCGGGGGGCCGAGGAGATCGACCAGGCCCGGACGACGTGGAGCGTCTCGCCGAGCCGGCCGGCCAGGCGGGCCGCCCAGCGGACGCCCTCCTGCGAGGCCGGCGAGCCGTCGTCGCCGACCAGGATCCCGCCCTGCGCGTCGACCGTGGTGGCCACCGTGACCGTGCTCATCCGAACCTCCCCAGCGGGCCGGTCGGTCCGGCCCCGTGCCCCACCCTAGGGACCGGCACGGGTCACGGGCCCCCTCCTGCCTAGAACAGCGCGGAGGCGAGGTCCCGCCGGGCGCGCTGGACCCGCGGGTCGTCGTTGCCGACCGCGCCGAACAGCCCGATCAGGTGGGTCCGGGCCCGGTCGCGGTCGCCGTCCGTCGTACGCCGGACCAGCTCGACCAGCCGTCGGAACGCGTCGTCCACGTGGCCGCCGAGCAGGTCGAGGTCGGCGACCAGGGTCTGGGCGTCGACGTCGTCGGGCGACTCGGCGGCCGCGTGGCGGGCCGACTGGAGGTCGACGCCGTCGGTGCGCTGCAGCACCCGCGCCATCGCCAGGCCGGCGGCGGCCTCGGTGTCGGCGGGGTTGGCGTCGACCAGCTTCTGGTACTCCGCCACCGCGGCGTCCACGTCACCGCGCGCGAGCGCGTCCTCGGCGGGGGCGTAGCGGGGGTCGACCTGCTCCTCGCCCGACTCCTCGTCGAGGGCGCCGCCGCCGGTGCGGGGCTGGTGCCGGCCGGTGACGCCGCTGGCGGTGAGCTGCTGGAGCACCTGGGCCAGGGCCGCGCGCAGGTCCTCGATCGGGGCGGCGTCCTGGAACAGCGGCATCGGCCGGCCCTGCGCCACCAGCACCACGAGCGGCACCGAGGGGATCTGCATCGCCTGGGCGATCTGCGGGACCGCGTCGATGTCGACGCGACCGAGCAGGACCCGGCCCTCGAGCTCCGAGGACAGCGACTGCACGTCGTCGGCCAGCCGGACGCTCTCCGGGGAGCGCTGCGGGCTCTCGAAGGCGAGCAGCACGGGCGCGTTGCGCGAGGCCTCGAGGACCTCCTGGAAGTTCTGCTCGGTGACGGAGAGGGCGTACGCCGCGCCGGCGCCGGCGCGGGCTCCTGCCGGAGGGCCTGCCGGTGCGCTGGGCTGGAGCCCGGAGAGGTCCACCGCGCCGGGTCGCGAGAAGGGTTGCTGCGTCATGGGCCCCATTGTTCCCGACACCTCCGTCGCGGTCACACCAGCGTCCACCGACCCATCCGTCCGGGGTACGGCTCCGAAACCCCTCCGTGACCACGCTCCCCTCCCGTGCCGAGCGACGAGCCTGGTGGCAGCAGCTGCTCGCGCCGCTGCTGGTGCGCTACGACCGGGAGCTGGTGGCGGTGCTGCGGCGCCCGGGCGAGCCCGTGGTGCGGCCCTCGCGGATCACGCTGACCACGCGCCACGGCCCGGTGCGCGCGCTGCTCTACGCCCCTGCCGAGCACCGCGGCGGGCTGCCGGTGCACGTGCACCTGCACGGCGGGGCCTTCGTGATCAGGCACCCCCGGATGGACGAGTTCGTGGCGCAGCACCTCGTCGACCGGCTGGGCATCGCCGTGCTGCTGCCCGACTACGACGTCGCCCCCCAGGTCCGCTGGCCCGTGGCGCACGAGCAGGTGCACGACGTCCTGCTCCGGCTGGCCGAGGACGGACCGCGCTGGCACCTCGACCCCACGCGGATCTCGGTGGGCGGGTTCAGCTCGGGCGGCAACCTCGCGGCGGCCGCCGCCCTGCTCGCCCGCGACACCGGTGGTCCGCGGCTGCGGGCCCTGACGCTGGGGGTGCCCTCGCTCGACGTGGCCGGCACCTGGGCCGAGAAGGCGGCCTCGCTGCCCGTCGGTGCCCGGCCGATGCTCGGGTCCGGCGTGCTGGAGCTGGTGCGCTCGACCTACTTCCAGGACCCGGCCGCCCGCCGGTCGACGTACGGCTCCCCGCTGCTGGCGCCCTCCGTGGACCGGCTGCCGCCCACCCTGGTCGTCACCGCGGAGCACGACCTGCTGCGCGAGGAGGGCGAGCGCTTCGCGGCCCGTCTCGACGGCGCCGGGGTGGCGGTGCACCACCACCGGGTGCCGGGTCGCGACCACTACTTCCTGGACCCGACGAACGTCGTCGCGGAGCTCGACCTGCTCGCCGCGCACCTGCGGACCACCTTGGCCTGACGGGTCCCAAAAGGCTGCGGCGGGGGCTCCCGGCGCGCCATGATGCCGCCCATGGGGCTGGAGGCGGCGGGTGGTGGCGCGCCCGCCCGCGGTCGGACGCACGCGCTCGGGCCCGAGGTCCTGCGCCTCGTGGCCTTCGTGTGCGCCACCTGGATCGCGAGCGGCATCGGGTTCGCCAGCTTCCGCGCCGACTTCGGGATCAGCCTGGTCTGGCCGCTGAGCGGGGTCGCGCTGCTGTGGGCCGCCACCGGCGACCGGCGGACCCGGCTCGTCGACGTGCTGCTGCTCACGGCGACGGGGGTGGCGGCGCTCCTGGTCGCGGACGCCACCCCCGGCCAGGCCGTGATGGGGGCCCTCCAGGTCGTCGTGCAGGCCATCCTCTACCAGGCCGTGATGGTGCGCTGGGCGCCGACGGTGTGGGGCAGCGGCGGGGTCCGCCCGCTGCAGCGCACGGCCGACCTGTCCGTCTTCCTCCTGGCGGTGACCGTCGGCTCGGTCGCTGCCGCGGCGTTCCGGGCCGCGGGTCTGGGCCTGGTCCCGGCCTCGGACCTGCAGGACGCCTCGCTGGTGCTGGCACGCAACCTGAGCTGGATGCTGGCCGTCGGCGCGCTGGCGCTCCACCTGGGCCCCCGGCTCGCCCCCGCCGGCCCGCGGCCCCGCTCGACCCGGGAGCGCGCCGAGGCGCAGGCCGGGGCGCCACGCCCCGCGTCGGAGCGCGCCTGGCGCGGCGGACCCGTGGAGCTGCTGCTGCTCGCCGTCGTGACGCTCGCGGTCTACGGCGCGGTGTTCACCCGCCAGACGCCCCTCCCGCTCACCTTCCTGCTGACCGTGCCGAGCCTGTGGGCGGCGATGCGCCTGGACGCGCTCCGGGCGGTGGTGCACGCGGTCGCGTCGGGCAGCTTCGCGATCGTGATGACGCTCAGCGGCAGCGGCGTGTTCGCCTCGATGGCCGACCCGCGGCTCGGCGCCGCGCTCGCCCAGGCGCTGCTGTCCGTGCTGGTGCTCAAGACCCTGGTGCTCACCTGCGTGATGAGCGAGCGGGACGCGGCGATCCGGCGAGCCCGGGTCTCCGAGGCCGCCTCGCTGGGACGGGCCACGCTGCTGGGCGCGGTGCTCCAGAACATCAACGAGGGCATCGTGGTGGCCCGCGACGACGGCGAGGTGATCGTCCGCAACCCCGCGGGCGAGGCGCTGGTGCGGTCCTCGGTGATGCTCAGCGCCGACACCGACCAGGTGCGGCTGTTCCACCCCGACGGCACCCCGGTCACCGACGCGGAGCTGCCGTTCCGCCGTGCCCTGGCCGGGGAGGAGGTGCAGCGCGAGGACGTCGTGCTGCGCCACCCCGCCTCCTCCGACGGCCGGGTGATCGAGGTCAGCGCGAGCCCGGTGCCGGCGACCGAGGACTCCCCGCGGGCGGCGGTGGTCAACTTCCGCGACGTGACCACGGTGCGCGAGCACGAGGGCGACCTGGCGGCGTTCGCCGGGGTCGTGGCCCACGACCTCAACAACCCGCTGACCGTGGTGAGCGGCTGGGCCGACTCGCTGTCCGACTTCTTCGCGCTCGGCGACGTCGCCGCCGAGGACGGTCGGGCGATGATCGGGCGGATCCAGGGGGCCGCGACCCACATGCGGGCGTTCATCGACGACCTGCTCGCCTACACGGTGGCCCGCGACCGGCCGCTGGCGCCGGAGGACCTCGACCTGTCGGGCGTCGCCGAGGAGGTCGCCCGGCTGCGCCGCGACGGTCCGAGCCGGCCGCTGATCGAGGTCCACCCGGGCCTCCGGGTGCGCGGTGACGTGGTGCTGCTGCGCCAGCTGCTCGACAACCTGATCGGCAACGCGGTGAAGTACGTCGCCCCGCAGGTCCGCCCCCACGTCGTGCTGAGCGGCCGCGACCTGGGCGAGATGGTCGAGCTGCGGCTCTCCGACAACGGCATCGGCATCCCCGAGTCGATGCGGCAACGCGTCTTCGAGACCTTCGTGCGGGTGCAGACCGACGGCTACGGCGGCACCGGCCTGGGGCTGGACATCTGTCGCCGGGTGGTGGTCCGGCACGGCGGTGACATCCGGGTCGAGGCGGGCGCCGACGGGCTGGGCAGCGCCTTCGTGTTCACGCTGCCGCGGGTCGGCGGCCCGAGGGTGCTGCACGCCCCGAGCAGCGGCCCGGCCGACGCCGTACCGACGTCCTAGAAGCGCGCCGGCTCCCGGTACTCGCCCCACTCGGCGCGCAGCACGTCGCAGATCTCGCCCAGCGTGGCCTCGACACGGCAGGCCTCCAGCATCGGCGGCACCATGTTGCGGTCCTCGCGGGCCGCGGCCAGCATCTCCTCCAGGGCACGCTTCACGGCGGCGTCGTCGCGGCGGGCCCGGCGCTCGGCGAGCTCGCGGACCTGCTCGGTCTCGACCTCGTGGGAGACCCGCATGATCTCCAGCTCACGGCTGACCGACTCGGTGTGGCAGTTCACGCCCACGACCTTCTTCTCCTTCTTCTCCAGCGCGACCTGGTAGACGAAGGCGGCCTCGGCGATCTCGGACATGAACCAGCCGTCCTCGATGCCGCGCAGCAGGCCCTGGGTGATGGGGTCCTCACCGTTGCGGGCGGACTCCGCGAGCGCCTCGACGTGGTCGTGGCGCAGGTCCGAGCCGCCCATCTCGAGGATCTTGTCGAAGATCGCGTTGGCCTCGGCCTCGATGCGGTCGGTGAGCGCCTCGACGTACCAGCTGCCGCCCAGGGGGTCCGCGACGTTGAGGACGCCGGTCTCCTCCATGATCACCTGCTGGGTCCGCAGCGCCACCTCGGCGGCGTGCTCGCTGGGCAGCGCCAGGGTCTCGTCGAGGGCGTTGGTGTGCAGCGAGCTGGTCCCGCCCAGCACCGCCGCGAGCGCCTCGACGCCGGTGCGCACCACGTTGTTGTAGGGCTGCTGGGCGGTCAGCGACACCCCGGCGGTCTGGGTGTGGAAGCGCATCCACTGCGCCTTGTCGGTCTTGGCGCCGTAGACGTCGCGCAGCCAGCGGGCCCAGATCCGGCGGCCGGCACGGAACTTGGCGATCTCCTCGAAGAAGTCGAGGTGGCTGTCGAAGAAGAAGCTCAGGCCGGGCGCGAAGACGTCGACGTCCAGGCCGCGGGAGAGCCCGAGCTCGACGTACCCGAACCCGTCGGCCAGCGTGAACGCCAGCTCCTGCGCGGCCGTGGAGCCGGCCTCGCGGATGTGGTAGCCGGAGACGCTCAGGGGCTTGTACGCCGGGATCTCCTCGGCGCAGTACTCCATCAGGTCGCCGATGAGCTTGAGGTGCGGCTCGGGACCGAAGAGCCACTCCTTCTGGGCGATGTACTCCTTGAAGATGTCGGTCTGGAGCGTGCCGTTGAGCTTGGCGAGGTCCGCACCCTGGCGCTCGGCGGCGACGAGCATCATGCAGAACACCGGCACGGCCGGCCCGCTGATCGTCATCGAGGTGGTGACCTGCTCGAGCGGGATCGAGTCGAACAGCACGTCCATGTCGGCCGCGGAGTCGATCGCCACGCCGCAGTGCCCGACCTCGCCGAGGCTCTGGGGGTCGTCGGAGTCGCGGCCCATCAGCGTGGGCATGTCGAAGGCGACGCTGAGGCCGCCGCCGCCGCGGCCCAGGATCATCCGGTAGCGCTCGTTGGTCTGCTGGGCGTTGCCGAAGCCGGCGAACTGCCGGATCGTCCACGCCCGGCCGCGGTAGCCGGTGGCGTAGAGGCCGCGGGTGAAGGGGAACTCCCCCGGCCACTCCGAGTCCTCGGTGCCGTACGCCGGCTCCACCTCGACGCCCGAGAGCGTCGTCCAGTCGGCGTCGCGCACCGCGCCGCCCGTGAGCGCCGCGTCGTACCGCTGCTGCCAGCGCTGACGTGCCGTGTCGGCTGATGTGTCTCCGGTCACCTCGGTCATCCCCCGATCGTAGGTGCGAGGGTGAACGATCGCTCACCGCAGTAGTCTCCGGCGAGGATCCGATCGACCCCCGCGAAGGAGCACCGTGCCCGAGGTCAAGCCGCTGCAGAAGGTCCTGGTCGCCAACCGGGGCGAGATCGCCGTCCGCGTCATCCGTGCCTGCAAGGACGCGGGCATCGGCAGCGTGGCGGTGTACGCCGAGCCGGACCGCGACGCACTCTTCGTCCGCGTGGCCGACGAGGCCCACTCGCTCGACGGTGCCACCCCGGCCGAGTCCTACCTCGACATCGCCAAGATCATCGCGGTCGCCCAGAAGTCGGGCGCCGACTCGGTGCACCCGGGCTACGGCTTCCTCGCCGAGAACGCCGACTTCGCCCAGGCCGTGCTCGACGCCGGGCTGGTCTGGATCGGCCCCACCCCCGCGGCCATCGACGCGCTCGGCGACAAGGCCAAGGCCAAGCACATTGCTGACAAGGCGAAGGCCCCGCTCGCCCCGGGCACCAAGGACCCGGTCGAGACCGCCGAGGAGATCGTCGCGTTCGCGCAAGCGCACGGGCTGCCGGTCGCGATCAAGGCCGTCTACGGCGGCGGCGGCCGCGGCCTCAAGGTCGCCCGCACGCTCGAGGAGATCCCCGACGCCTTCGAGGCCGCCACCCGCGAGGCCGTCGGTGCCTTCGGCCGCGGCGAGTGCCTGGTGGAGAAGTTCCTCGACAAGCCCCGCCACGTCGAGACCCAGTGCCTGGCCGACCAGCACGGCAACGTCGTGGTCGTCTCCACCCGCGACTGCTCGCTCCAGCGCCGCAACCAGAAGCTCGTCGAGGAGGCGCCCGCGCCGTTCCTCAGCGACGCCCAGGTCGAGGAGCTCTACGCCTCCTCCAAGGCGATCCTGCGCGAGGCGGGCTACGTCGGCGCCGGCACGTGTGAGTTCCTCGTCGCCGCCGACGGCACCATCTCCTTCCTCGAGGTCAACACCCGGCTCCAGGTCGAGCACTGCGTCTCCGAGGAGGTCACCGGGATCGACCTGGTCCGCGAGATGTTCCGGATCGCCGCCGGCGAGGAGCTCGGCTACGACGACCCCGAGGTCCGCGGCCACTCCATCGAGTTCCGGATCAACGCCGAGGACGGCGGCGCCGGCTTCATGCCCGCCCCCGGCACGCTGACCCGCTGGTCGCCGCCCAGCGGGCCCGGCGTACGGCTGGACGGGGGGTACGAGGAGGGCGAGACCATCCCCGGCGCCTTCGACTCCCTCGTCGCCAAGCTGGTCGTCAGCGGCCGCGACCGCACCCAGGCGCTGGAGCGCTCGCGCCGCGCGCTCGACGAGTTCGTGGTCGAGGGGATGCCCACGGTGATCCCGTTCCACGCCTCGGTGGTCCGCGACCCGGCGTACGTCGGACCCTCCACCCCCACGGGCGAGGGCGAGTTCACCGTCTACACCCAGTGGATCGAGACCGACTACGACAACCAGCTGACGCCGTACGCCGGCCCCGGCGCCGAGCCCGGCGAGCCCGAGGAGCGCCGGCGCGTCACCGTCGAGGTCAACGGCCGCCGGCTCGAGGTCGTGCTTCCCGGCGGCCTCGCCGCGATCGGCGGCGGCCAGGCGGGCGGGGCCAGGAAGCCCCGGCGCAAGACCGGCGCCAAGGCCGGTGCCGCCGCCTCCGGCGACGCGGTCGCCTCCCCGATGCAGGGCACCATCGTCAAGGTCTCGGTCGCCGAGGGCGACGAGGTGGCCGAGGGCGACGCCATCGTGGTGCTCGAGGCGATGAAGATGGAGCAGCCGCTCAAGGCCCACCGCGCCGGGGTCGTCACCGGCCTGCAGGCCGAGGTCGGCGCCACCGTCACCAACGGCGCGGTGATCTGCGAGATCAAGGACGCCGGCTAGCGAGCTGCGGCTGGAGGTCCCGCACGGAGCCGCGCAAAACGTGAGGAGGATTTCGTGTTCGAGCGCGGAACATGACACACTCCTCACATGACTTCGCTTCCGCCGAGCACTGTCCGCCGCGACCACGCCACCCCCGAGGACGGCAGCAGCCTGGCCGACCGGCTGCACGACGGGGACGAGTTCGCGGTGACCTTCGGGGGGCAGGGAGCCGACTGGTTCGCCACCCTGCGCGAGCTGTTCGGCGAGGACCCCGACCTGGCGCGGCTGACCGCCCTGGTCGAGGAGTCCGGCCGCCTCGTCGCCCCCGTCGCCGCCCGTCTGGCCCCGGCGCTGCCCCGGCCGTTCGCGCCGCAGGAGTGGCTCCGGGACGAGGCCGACCCGGCCCGCCACGAGACCCTCGCCACCGGCCTGGCGCTGCCGGGCGTGCTGCTCACCCAGCTCGCCACGCTCGACCTGCTCGCCGCCGAGGGCCTCGACCTGACCCGGGTCGCCCCGGTCGCCTCGGTCGGTCACTCCCAGGGCATCCTCGGCGTGGCCGCGTTCGCCGGTCGTCGCGAGGGTGACGCCCGCAGCGACGTCGAGCTGCTCGCCATCGCCCGCCTGATCGGTGCCGCGTCCGGCATCGTCGGCCGCCGCACCGGCCTGGTCGCCCACGGCGAGGAGACCCCGATGCTCGCGGTCTCCGGCGCCTCGGTGGCCGAGGTCCAGCAGCTCCTCGACGACACCGCCGCCGGCGACACCGCCGTCGTGGCCGCCGTCAACGGCCCCCGCCGCCTCGTGGTGAGCGGCTCCCCCGCCGCGCTGCGCGCGTTCCGCGGCGCCGTCGAGGCCCGCGCCGCCCGCGAGGCCGCCGAGGTCGAGGCCAAGTCCCGCGGCGGCCGCGCCTTCGCGCCCGTGCTCGAGCCGGTCCCGGTCGCGCTCGGCTTCCACCACCCCGACCTGGCCCCCGCCGTCGCGCTGGTGCGCGGGTGGGCCCAGGAGTGCGGGCTCGACGCCGCGCTCGCCGAGCACCTCGCCCAGGCGATCTGCGTGGAGTCCGTCGACTGGCCCCGCGAGCTCACCGACGCCGTGGGCACCACCACCGACTACGTCATCGACCTCGGTCCCGCCGAGCTCTCGGCCAACATGACCGGTCGCGCCCTGCGCGGTCGTGGCGTCACCGTCGTGCCGGCCGCCACCACCGCCGGCCGCGACCTGCTGTTCACCCCCGGTGCCCGCGTCACCCGCGCCGCCGACTGGTCGACGTTCGCCCCGCGGCTGGTCGACCGCGGCGACGGCGCCCCCGTCGTCGACACCGCCTTCACCCGCCTCACCGGCAAGTCCCCGGTGCTGCTGGCCGGCATGACCCCCACCACCGTGGACCCCGAGATCGTCGCCGCCGCCGCCAACCGCGGCCACTGGGCCGAGCTCGCCGGTGGCGGCCAGGTGACCGAGGAGATCTTCGCCGCCAACGTCGCGCGCCTGACCGACCTCCTCGACGAGGGCGCCACCGCGCAGTTCAACACCCTGTTCCTCGACCCCTACCTGTGGAAGATGCAGGTCGGCGGCCAGCGCCTCGTGCAGAAGGCCCGCCTCGCCGGCGCCCCGCTCGACGGCCTGGTCATCAGCGCCGGCATCCCCGAGACCGACGAGGCCGTCGCGATCATCGAGGACCTGCACGCCGCCGGCATCGGCTACGTCGTGTTCAAGCCCGGCACGGTCAAGCAGATCCGCCAGGTGCTGGCCATCGCCGACGCCGTGGACACCCCCGTCATCGCCCACATCGAGGGCGGCGTCGCCGGCGGTCACCACTCGTGGGAGGACCTCGACGAGCTGCTGCTCGCGACGTACCCCGCCCTGCGTGCCGCCGAGAACCTCGTCGTCTGCGTCGGCGGCGGCATCGGTACGCCGGACCGCGCGGTCGACTACCTGCGCGGCACCTGGGCCACGGCCCACGGCGAGACCGCGATGCCGGTCGACGGCGTCCTGATCGGCACCGCCGCCATGGCCGCCAAGGAGGCCACCACCTCCGACGCCGTCAAGGAGCTGCTGGTCAGCACCCCGGGCCTGACCCCCGCCGAGAACGGCGGCTGGGTGGGCGTCAACCAGGCCGCCGGCGACGTGACCTCGGGTCGCAGCCAGCTCGGTGCCGACATCCACGAGATCGACAACGCCGCCTCGCGCTGCGGCGCCCTGCTCGACCAGGTCGCCGGCGACGCCGAGGCCGCCCTGGCGCGCAAGGACGAGCTGGTCGCCGCCATGGCCGCGACCTGCAAGCCCTACTTCGGCGACGTCGAGGCGATGACCTACGAGCAGGTGCTCCGCCGCTACCTCGAGCTGGCCGGGCCCCGGGAGGGCACCGACTGGCTCGACGTCACGCTGCGCACCCGCTTCGAGGAGCTGCTCGACCGCGCGCTGGGCCGCGTCCACCCCGAGACCTCGGGCACCGTGGAGCGTCCCTGGGCCGCCGACCTCCCGACCACCGACCCCGCCGCCGCGGTCGACGCCCTCGTCGCCGCGCACCCCGAGGCCACCGGCTGCGTGCTGCACCCCGCCGACGTGCACTTCTTCGTCGAGGTCTGCCGCCGCCCGGGCAAGCCGGTCACCTTCGTGCCCGTGATCGACGCCGACGTGCGCCGCTGGTGGCGCTCGGACTCGCTGTGGCAGGCCCACGACCCGGCGTACGCCGCGGACAGCGTCATCGTGATCCCCGGCCCCGTCGCGGTCGCCGGCATCACCGTCAAGGACGAGCCGGTCGCGGACCTGCTCGACCGCTTCGAGGCGGCCGTCGTCGCCGACCTGACCGCCGAGGGCGCCACCGTGACGCCCGCCGTCGCCCGCACCACCGTCGGTGCCGACCTGACCCTGCTCGACGCCGCCCGCACCTCGCGCGACGTGGTGTGGGCCGGCCGCGTCGTCGGCAACCCGCTCCACCGTCTCGCGGGCACCGCCGCCACGCTCGAGCCGGTCGGCAACGTCACCGAGACCCGCCGCGCCGTGCTGCGCGTGCCGCTGCTGAACGGCGAGCTGGAGCTGGCCCTCGACCTGGCGGCGGTGCCGTCCGGCGGGCTGCCCGTCATCACCGAGGACGCCGTCACCGCCGCGATGGCCGACCTCCTGGCCGTCACCGCCGGGGGCTCGCTGCCCGAGGTCATGGACGGCTCCGCCACGGTCACCGCCACCTGGTCCGCGGACCTGGTCGCCGACCACGTCGGCGTCACCGACCCCGACCGCACCCGCCGCGGCGACGCCGTCGCCGACCCGCAGCAGGGCGTCGTCCCCGACACCCTGGTCGGGCTCGCCTGGCCCGCCGTGTTCGCCTGCATCGGTCCCGTCGAGGGCCTGCTCGACCTGGTCCACCTCGACCACCGCCTCGTGGTCACCGGTGACCTCGGCGCCCTCGGCGCGCTGGCCGACGGCACCACGCTGACCCTGACCGCCACCCGCGCGGGCGTCGTGGACGCCACCGCCGGCCGCGTGGTCAGCGTCGAGGTCGTCGTCACCGCCGGCGAGCAGGAGCTCGCCACCCTGACCGAGCGCTTCATGGTCCGCGGCCGCACCGGCCACGCCTCGCTCCCCGCCCCTCGGTCGGTCGTCGCGCACGCCGAGGAGAAGCCCCGCGCCCGTCTCGACCGCTTCACCGTCACCGCGCCGCACTTCATGGGCGCCTTCGCGGCGGTCAGCGGCGACCACAACCCGCTGCACACCGACGTGCCCGCGGCCCGGCTGGCCGGGTTCGACGGCCCGATCGTGCACGGCATGTGGACCTCCGCGGTCGCGCAGCGCGCCGCCGCGTCGGTCGGCGCCACCCACCACCCGCGGCGGCTGCGCTCGTGGCTGGCCCGCTGGGTCGCCCCGGTGCAGCCGGGCGCGACCGTCGAGATCACCGTCGAGCGCACCGGCGTCGTCGACGGCGACCTCGTCGTCGAGGTCAGCGCCAAGGCCGACGGCGAGCTGGCCATGGTGGCCGAGGCCGTCGTGGCGGCCCCGCGCACGGCGTACGCCTTCCCCGGCCAGGGCATCCAGAGCCAGGGCATGGGCCTCGACGCCCGCTCCCGCTCCACCGCCGCCCGCGAGGTCTGGGACCGCGCCGACCGCCACACCCGCGAGGCCCTCGGCTTCTCGATCCTGGCCGTCGTCCGCGACAACCCGACCGACCTGTGGGCCGACGGCGAGCTCCACCGCCACCCCGACGGCGTGCTGTTCCTGACCCAGTTCACCCAGGTCGCCATGGCCACGCTCGCGGTGGCCCAGGTCGCCGAGATGCGCGAGGCCGGCGTCTTCGTCGAGGGCGCCATCACCTGCGGCCACTCCGTGGGCGAGTACAACGCCCTCGCCGCCGTCACCGGCATCCTGCCCCTCGAGGCGCTGCTGGAGATCGTGTTCCGCCGCGGCATGGCGATGCACCACCTCGTCCCCCGCGACGCGCAGGGCCGCAGCAACTACCGCCTGGCCGCGATCCGCCCCTCGCAGATCCGGCTGGCCGACGACGACGTCGCCGACTTCGTGGCCGAGGTGGCCGCCGAGTCCGGCGAGTTCATCCAGATCGTCAACTACAACCTCAAGGGCTCGCAGTACGCCATCGCCGGCACCGTCCGCGGCCTCGAGGCCCTCGAGGAGGTCGTGGCCGAGCGCCGTGCCCGCTTCGGCGGCAAGGCGGCGTTCATCCTGGTCCCCGGCATCGACGTGCCGTTCCACTCCTCGGAGCTGCACGCCGGCGTCGACGACTTCCGCGCCCGGCTCGACGACCTGCTGCCCGAGACGATCGACCCGTCGCTGCTGATCGGCCGCTACATCCCCAACCTGGTGCCGCGCCTGTTCAGCCTGGACCGGGCCTACGTCGAGGAGGTCGCCGCCTACGTCGACTCCCCGCTGCTCGGGCCCGCGCTGGCGGACTGGGACACCTGGTCGGCCGACCCCTCGCGCCTGGGCCGCGCCCTGCTGATCGAGCTGCTGGCCTGGCAGTTCGCCAGCCCGGTGCGCTGGATCGAGACCCAGGACCTGCTCTTCGCCGACCCGGCCGAGGAGACCCCGATGGGCTCCGGCCTGGGCATCGAGCAGTTCGTCGAGGTCGGCGTGGGCAACGCGCCGACGATCGCCAACCTGGCCGCCCAGACCACCAAGCTGCCCTCCTACACCGGTGTCGCCCCGCGGATCGTGAACTCCTCGCGTGACGCCGCCGTCGTGTTCGCCACCGACACCCCGGTCGTCGACGAGGAGGAGGAGGTCGAGGCGAGCGAAGCGACGTCTCAGGCCGGCTCCCCCGCCGGCGAGGCCGCCCCCGCCGAGGCCAAGCCGCAGGCCGCGGCCGCCCCGACGGCGGCTGCCGGTGCGGAGCGTCCCGCCGACCTGGCGTACGACGCGGCTGCCGCGACCACCACCCTGGCCGCGCTGCGGACCAAGGTGCGCGTCGACCAGATCGGCTCCGCCGACACCATCGAGGCGCTGTGCGACGGCGTGTCCTCGCGCCGCAACCAGCTGCTCGTCGACCTGGGTGCCGAGCTGGGCCTGGGCGCCATCGACGGCGCCGCGGAGGCGGCGTGGACCGCGCTCGGCGGCACCGTGACCAAGCTGGCCCGCAGCTACTCGCCGTTCGGCCCGGTCCTGACCGAGGCCGTCAGCGAGCAGCTGCGCAAGTTCGCCGGCTCGGTGGGCGCCAAGCCCGCCGCGATCACCGACCGCGTCAAGGACACCTGGCAGCTCGGCCCCGGCTGGGTCAGCCACGTGCAGTCGGCGCTGGCCCTGGGCCTGCGCGACGGCTCCTCCACCCGCGGCGGCTCGCTCGGCTTCGACGTCGACACCTCCGACCTGGCCTCGGTCGTCGACCACGCCGTGCAGCAGGTCGCCTCCGCCCACGGCGTCACGGTGGGCCTGCCCGCCGCCGGCGGCGGCGGCGAGGGCGCGACCGTCGACGCGGCCGCGCTCGGCGAGATCACCGCCTCCATCACCGGCCCCGACGGGGTGCTCGCCTCCACGGCGCGCCACCTGCTCGGCAAGCTGGGCCTGGCCGACGAGGGCCTCGGTGAGGAGACCGACGACCTCGACGCCGAGCTGGTCGCCCTGGTCGAGAGCGAGCTCGGCCCCGACTGGGCCAAGAAGGTCTCCCCGTCGTTCGACGCCAAGCGCGCCGTGCTGCTGGACGACCGCTGGGCCTCGGTCCGCGAGGACCTCGCCCGGATCTGGACCGGCGACGACGCCGTGCGCACCCGCAGCTTCGCCGGTCTCGACGACGCCGCGCTCGCGCAGGCGGCGTGGTGGCTGGACCGGGCCCGCACCGAGCGCGCCGACCTGGTGGGCTTCTACGAGGACGCCGTCGCGGCCGCGGACCAGCAGGGCACCTGGGCCGACGACGTCGCCGTCGTCACCGGCGCCGCTCCCGGCTCCATCGCCGGCGCGGTCGTCGGCGACCTGCTGCGCGGCGGTGCCACCGTCGTGGCCACCACCTCGCGGCTCTCCGCCGAGCGACTGGCGTTCTTCAAGCAGCTCTACCGCGACCACGCCTCCGCCGGTGCGGCGCTGTGGGTGCTGCCGGCCAACCTCGCGTCGTACGCCGACGTGGACGCGCTGGTCGAGTGGATCTCCTCCCCCGTGGTCGAGGAGGCCGGCGGGCAGCGCACCGAGCTGCGTCCGGGCCTCGCCCCGACGCTGGTCTTCCCGTTCGCCGCCCCCGGCGTGCAGGGCACGGCCGCCGACGCCGGCCCGCGGGCCGAGGTCGAGTTCCGCGTCCTGGTCTGGGGCGTGGAGCGCCTGGTCACCGGCCTGGCCGCCCAGGGTGCCGACCACCGCATCGGCCGTCGGGTGCACGTCGTGCTCCCGGGCTCGCCCAACCGTGGTCGCTTCGGCGGCGACGGGGCGTACGGCGAGGCCAAGGCCGCGTTCGACGCCTTCGTGCAGCGCTGGCACGCCGAGTCCGACTGGGCCGCGCGCGTCTCGCTGGCCCACGCCCACATCGGGTGGGTCCGCGGCACCGGCCTGATGGGCGGCAACGACCCGCTGGTCGGCGCCGTCGAGGCCGCCGGCGTACGCACCTGGGCTCCGGACGAGATGGCCGCCGAGCTCCTCGGGCTGTGCAGCCCCTCCGCCCGGTCCGAGGCCGCCACCACCCCGGTGGTCGCCGACCTGACCGGCGGCCTGGGCGAGGCCGACCTCGACCTCGCCGCGCTCGCCCGTGAGGCGCGTGCGGCCGCCGAGGCCTCGTCGGTCGAGCCCGGCGAGGCCACCGACACCGTCCCCGCGCTCACCCACCCCGCCGGCTGGGGCACCACGCAGCCGACCATGGACTGGTCGAGCATCGACGCCCGCCCCGAGGACCTCGTGGTCATCGTGGGCGCCGGTGAGGTCGGCCCGGTCGGCTCGGCCCGCACCCGCTTCGAGCTCGAGGTGGAGGACGCCCTGTCCCCCGCCGGCGTGCTCGAGCTGGCGTGGACCACCGGCAAGATCGTGTGGGAGACCACCCCGAAGGCCGGTTGGCACGACGCCGCGTCCGGTGACCCGCTCACCGAGGCCGAGGTCGTGGAGCGCTTCGGCGAGCAGATCGAGGCCGGGGTCGGCATCCGCCGCTACCGCGACGACGGTCAGATGATCGACAACACCGCCCCGCTGATGGTCTCGGTGTTCCTCGAGGAGGACACCTCCTTCGTGGTCCGCACCCGCGACGAGGCCGACGCCTTCGTCGAGGCCGACCCGGTCCGCACCCGGATCACCGCGACCGAGGACGGCGACTGGCTGGTCACCCGGCTGGCCGGCAGCGAGATGCGCGTCCCGCGCCGCTTCAAGCTGACCCGCTTCGTGGGCGGCCAGGTGCCCGACGGGTTCGACCCGGCCGTGTGGGGCCTCGGCTCCATGGTGGAGTCCGCCGACCGGCTGGCCGCCTGGAACCTCGTGGCCACCGTCGACGCCTTCGTCTCCAGCGGCGTCACCCCGGCCGAGCTGCTGCGCTGGGTGCACCCCACGCAGTTCGCCAACACCCAGGGCACCGGCATCGGCGGCATGCAGTCCACCCGGAAGATGTACGTCGACGCGCTGCTCGGCGAGCAGCCGCCCAACGACGTCCTCCAGGAGGCGCTGCCCAACGTGGTGGCCGCGCACACCGTGCAGTCCTACCTGGGCGGCTACGGCGCGATGGTCCACCCCGTCGCCGCCTGCGCCACCGCGGCCGTCTCGGTCGAGGAGGGCGTGGACAAGATCAAGCTGGGCAAGGCCAGCGTGGTCGTGGCCGGCGGCTTCGACGACCTCGGCATCGAGGGCATCCTGGGCTTCGGCAACATGAGCGCCACCGCCGACACCGCCCAGATGCTCGGCAAGGGCATCGAGGAGCGTCACGTCTCGCGTCCCAACGACCGCCGTCGCGGCGGGTTCGTGGAGGGTCAGGGCGGCGGCACCGCCGTGCTGGCTCGCGGCGACGTGGCCGCCGAGCTCGGCCTCCCGGTCCTCGGGGTGGTGGCGTACGCCGCCTCCTTCGCCGACGGCATCCACACCTCGATCCCGGCACCCGGCATCGGTGCCCTCGGTGCCGGCGTCGGCGGGACGAGCTCGCCGCTGGCGAAGGCGCTGCGCACGGTGGGCCTGGGCGCCGACGACCTGGCCGTGGTCTACAAGCACGACACCTCGACCGCCGCCAACGACCCCAACGAGTCGCAGCTGCACGAGAAGCTCGCCGCGGCCCTGGGCCGCACCGACGGCGCGCCGCTGTTCGTGGTCAGCCAGAAGGCCCTCACCGGTCACTCCAAGGGCGGCGCCGCGGCGTTCCAGCTCAACGGCCTGTGCCAGACGCTGGTCGGCGGCACCGTGGCGCCGAACCGCGCGCTGGACTGCGTCGACGAGGCGCTCGCGGAGAACGAGCACCTGGTGTGGCTGCGGCAGCCGCTGGAGACCGGCCCGCTCAAGGCCGGCGTGCTGACCAGCCTCGGCTTCGGTCACGTCTCGGCCATGATCGTGGTGGCGCACCCCGGTGCGTTCGTCGCGGCCCTGCCCGAGGACCAGCGCGCCGCCTGGCTGGAGAAGGCCGGTGCCCGGCTCGTGGCCGGCGAGGCCCGTCGCCTCGACGCCATGCACGGTGGTGCTCCGCTGTTCGAGAAGGCCGAGAAGCGTCGCTTCGCGTCCTCCGACCTGGCCGAGACCAAGGCCGACGAGAGCGCCATGCTGGTCGACCCGCAGGCGCGCCTGGGCGAGGACGGGGTGTATGCCCGAGCCGGTCGCTGACCCGGGCCCGGTCCAGCTCGAGCGGGCGGCGGGGGTGGGCGTCGACGTCGTCGGCGTCACCGCCTTCGCCGCCCAGCTCGACGAGCCGGGCACCCGGTTCGCCCGCGTGTTCACGCCGGGCGAGCGGCGTACGGCACGGGGCGGCGGCCGCTCGGCCTCCCAGCAGGCGCAGAGCCTGGCCGCCCGCTGGGCGGCCAAGGAGGCGGTGCTCAAGGCATGGTCGAGCACCCGGTACGGCGCACCCGAGGTGATCGACCCCGCCGCGGTCGACCTCCGCGAGATCGAGGTGGTCACCGACGCGTGGGGCCGCCCGGCGGTCCGGCTGCACGGCGTCGTCGCCGACGCGCTGCAGGGCCACCAGGTGCTGCTGTCGCTCTCCCACGACCCCGACGCCGACGTGGCGACGGCGTTCGTGGTGCTGCAGCAGGCCTGAGCCGCGGTCGTCGCCACACCTTCGTCCGGGCAGTCGGGGGGCCGCCCGGACGGAGGCCTCGGGTGGTCGAGACCCCCCGTCCACACATCGCTCGACGCCCTCGACCCCGTCAGACCCTGCCGGTAGAATCGAACACATGTTCGACATCACGGTCCTCGGCTCAACGGCTCCCACCGCCGCCGACCTCGACCGTGCGCGCGAGCAGCTCGCCGGCCTCGACGGGGCCGGCACGACCGAGGCCGACCAGGTCGGGCTGATCGCCTCGCTGGAGCGGCTCAAGGGTGCGGTCGCCGCTGCCCAGGCCCGGGTCACCGAGGGCCTGGTCCGCGCCCGCACCGCCCGCGAGGCGGAGCGCGGCGTCCCCGCCTCCCTGCGCGGCCGCGGGCCTGGCGGCCGAGGTCGCCCTGGCCCGGCGCAGCAGTCCCCACCGCGGTCACCGCGACCTGGGCCTGGCCCGGGCGCTGGTCCGCGAGATGCCGCGCACCCTCGACCTGCTCACCCGCGGCGAGATCAGCGAGTGGCGGGCCACCGTGGTCGTGCGCGAGACCGCCCACCTCTCGGCCGAGCACCGCGGGCAGGTCGACGCTGAGCTCTCCGACCGGCTGGCGTCCCTCGGCGACCGCGAGGCGGCGGCGAGAGCCCGGGCGATCGGCTACCGGCTCGACGCCGGGTCCGCGATCCGGCGTACCCGTGGGGCGCGGTCTGACCGCCACGTCAGTCTTCGGCCGGCGCCCGACACGATGAGCTACCTGACCGCGTTCCTGCCCGTCGAGCAGGGCGTCGCCTGCCTGGCGGCGCTGCGGCAGGCGGCGGACACTGCTCGCAGCGGCAGCCGACCCGACGAGCCGCCGCGCTCGCGCGGCCAGGTCATGGCCGACACCCTGGTCGAGCGCCTGACCGGACAGGAGCGCGCCTGCGACGTCGACGTCGAGGTCCACGTCGTGATGACCGACAGCGCGCTGCTCACCGACGACCACACGCCTGCCGAGGTCCTCGGTCACGGCCCGATCCACGCCGCCCTGGCCCGTGAGGTCGTCCGCGCCGCCCCGCGCGCCTGGCTGCGGCGCCTGTTCACCCGCCCCGGCACCGGTGACCTGGTCGCCACCGACTCCCGTCGCCGCACCTTCTCCGGTGAGCTGCGTGAGCTCCTCGTCGTCCGCGACCAGGTCTGCCGCACCCCGTGGTGCGACGCCCCCATCCGCCACGCCGACCACGTCACCCCGGTCGCCGACGGCGGCGAGACCACCCTGACCAACGGTCAGGGTCTGTGCGAGGCCTGCAACTACGCCAAGGAGGCGCCCGGCTGGGAGTCCCACACCCTCCCCGGCGACCACCACCAGGTGCTGGTCACCACCCCGACCGGCCACACCCACGTCTCGACTGCGCCGGACGCGCCCGGGGTGATGGGTGCCCGGCTCGAGGAGGATCTCCCGGACGTCGTGCACCACTTCTCACCGTGCAGGTCAAGACCGCCCGACCTGGGTCTGCTGATGGTCTGACGGTGCGGGAGTGCGATGGACCGTGCCCATCGCCCACGGGGCGGTCAGGTGGCGGTGAGGTCGGTGGCGTCCTGGTCGCGCAGCCAGCGGGAGAAGGCGACAGCCGCTCCGCTGAGCGGTTCCGCGTTGTCGGGACGGAGCAAGTAGTGGGCTTGTCGCATCGGGATGGCATCGCCTGGGGCTCGGAAGATCCGCTGCTCCTCGATGCTCCGTCGTGCGAAGCGCTCGGGAAGGATCGACCACATGCTGCTGGTGGCCACGATCTCGATCGCAGCGACAGAGGTGTCGACGGTGATGGCTGCTCGCGAGGTGGTGGTCGCCGTGCCGTCGTGGTCGTGGTCCGTACCGAAGAAGCGACGCCACAGGTCGTCGAACCCCAGCACCTGTACGCGTGGCTTGTCCTTGAGCGAGGTCCGCTCGACACGCGGACCGTACTCGTCGAGGTAGCCGCTGCCGTGGACCGCGATCGCCGAGTCGTCGTGCAGCTTCGAGGCGCGGTAACCGGGCCAGGATCCACTGCCCTGACGGATCTCGAGGTCGACCTCGCCGGGCAGCAGCGTGTCAGCCCAGATGGCCGTGATCACGCGGAGCTGGACGTGCGGGAAGGCTGCGGCGAACCCGGCCAGTCGCCCGGCCAGCCAGGTCTGCGCGTAGGAGACCTGGACTCGCACGGTCAGGCTGGAGTGCGCCGCAGTGCCGAACAATCCGTTCGTGGCCGCGGCGAGGTCCTCGAAGATGTCGTGGACTGCGGGCAGGTAGGCCTGGCCGGCCTCGGTGAGCCGCAGGCTGCGCGGTCGTCTCTCGAACAGGTCGACACCCAGGTGCGCCTCGAGGTTGCGCACTCGCTGGCTGATCGCGGAGGGCGACAGGTGGAGCTCCGCCGCTGCGGCGACGAAGCTGAGGTGCCGGGCACTCGCCTCGTAGGCGTGCAGGCCCAGGAGCGGCGGGATGCCCCCCGCTGGGGCGTGTGCCAGCCTCATGCCACACATTCTGCACCCCATCGGCATCGAAAACATCCTTTGACCCGGGCGTGACGGGGGCGAACACTGGTGGCTGTCACCACGTCGACATCTGGAGGTTCCGTGTCCGGACAGCTCAGCACCTACGACACCGAGTCATCCCCGCCCAGCCCGATCGTCCTGGCCGATCGTCACCTGACGGTGCGGCTGCGCACGGGGTCGGCGACCTTCCACCACGTCTGGCTGCGGGACAACTGCTGGTGCGCCACCTGCCGCGTCGACCAGTCCGGCGAGCGCCGGCTCTTCACCGCTGACATCGCCGACGACATCGCTCCGACCGCGGCTGAGCTCGAGGACGAGGTGCTGCGCGTCTCGTGGAACGACGGCCACGACTCGACGTACACCGCAGGGTGGCTGGAGGCCCATGACTACTCGAACCCGGGTCGCGGTGGCCTGGTGCACGAACCCGTGCTGTGGGACGCGACCTTGGCCGGCGTGCCCACCTTCGACCACGACGACGTGGTGGGCACCGCCTCCGGGCAGCTGGCCTATCTCGAAGCGGTGCGCGACTACGGTGTCGCGATCGTCCGAGGCACACCGTCGCACAACGGCGAGGTGGCGCGGTTCGCGGAGACCATGGGCCACGTCCGGGAGACGGCCTTCGAGCGCATCCACAACGTCCGGCACGACCCGACCGGCTACAACGTGGCGCACACCGCACTGGAGCTGAAGCCCCACACCGACATGCCCAGCTACCACTGGCCGCCCAGCGTCCAGCTGCTGCACTTCTTGTGCAACGACGCCACCGGCGGGGAGAGCACCGTCACCGACGGGTGGGCCATCGTCGCAGATCTCCGGCGCGACGACCGGGCCGCCTTCGAGGCGCTCGCCCGGATCCCCGTGGCGTTCCAGCTGTTCAGCGACACCGAGGACACCTACGCCCGGGCGCCGATCATCCAGCTCGACACCGAGGGGCGGGTCACCACGTTCCGCTTCTCCAACCAGCTCGCTCAGCCGCTGGACGTGACGTTCGACGAGGTCGAGGAGTTCTACCGTGCTTACCGCAAGCTCGGGCGCATGGTCGACAGCGACCGCTACAAGGTGGCCTTCGCAACCTGCAGCGGCGACCTGATCACGGTGCACGGCCATCGGGTGATGCACGGCCGTCTGCCCTTCGACCCGACCAGCGGCGGACGGCACCTGCAGGACGTCTACATGGAGTACGACGACCTGATGGCGCGACGACGCGTCCTGCTCGGCCACCACAAGCCCGACTCGTCCCGGGCCGCTGCCTCATGAACGCCGTCGTGAGCTTCAGCCGCATGGAGGACGGCACGGCCGAGGACTATGCGCTCCTCGGCCGCATCGAGGCCCAGGAGATGCAGGGCTTCCCCGACCGCGTGCTCGGCTGGCTGGAGACCATGAAGGATTCCTCGGGCTACCGGATCAGCCGCCTCGACCACTGCCTCCAGGCCGCCACCCGGGCCGAGCGGGCCGGCGAGGACGAGGAGACCGTCGTGTGCGCGCTGCTGCACGACATCGGCGACCACCTCGCGCCAGCGAACCACTCGGAGGTAGCCGCCGCGGTTCTGCGCCCCTACGTCAGCGACAAGAACTACTGGATCGTGAAGCACCACGGCGTCTTCCAGGGCTTCTACTACTACCACCACCTGGGCGCGGACCCCCACGCCCGGGACCGCTGGCGCGATCACCCCTACTACCAGGCCACGGTCGACTTCTGCGCGAACTACGACCAGAACTCGTTCGACCCCGCCTACGACGCGCAGCCACTGAGCCACTTCGCGCCCATGGTCCGACGCATCCTCGGTGAGGCCAACCGCAAGGCGTTCAGCTAGTGGCCGTGACGCCCGTGATCGAGAGCGTCGGTTTCATCGGTCTGGGCAACGTCGGCGCCAACCTGGCCGGGTCGCTGGTCATCGGCGGCCATGACCTGACGGTGTTCGACCTGGAGCGCGAGGCCGCGACCCCGTTGCTCGAGGGCGGCGCTCGCTGGGCCGACTCACCCGCCGACCTGGCGGCACACGCTGACCTGGTCATCACCTGCCTGCCCAGCCCGGCAGCCAGCGCGGAGGTGGTGGAGGGCGACGACGGGTTGCTGGGCACGCTCCGGCCCGGATCGGTGTGGGTGGAGATGAGCACGACCGACGAGGCCGAGGTACGCCGTCTCGCCGGCCGGCTCGCCGCCGTGGGCGTGGCCGCCGCGGACTGCCCGGTCTCGGGCGGGTGCCATCGCGCAGCCACCGGGAACATCTCGATCTTCGCGGGGTGCGATCGTCCGGTGTTCGAGCGGCTGCTCCCCGTCCTCACCACGATCGGACGGCACGTCCTGCACACCGGGCCCCTCGGGACGGCCTCGGTCCTCAAGGTGGTCACGAACTACCTCGCCACCGCTCACCTGGAGGCGCTCACCGAGGCCCTCGTCGTCGCCGCCGCCGCCGGCATGGACCTGAACACGACCTACGATGCGATCCGGATCTCGTCCGGGAACTCCTTCGTGCACGAGACCGAGGGTCAGGTCATCCTCAACGGCAGCCGAGACATCGGGTTCACCCTCGGTCTCGTCGCCAAGGACCTCCACCTGTTCCAGTCCGTGGCCGACCGGGCGGAGGTTCCGCTGAGGTTGCTGCCACTGCTGCAGGACGGGGTCGCGGAGGCGCTCGAGCTCTACGGCCCCGACGAGTGGTCTCCCAACATCATCCGTGGGCTGGAGGCGGCCACCGGTCTCGCCGTTCGTGCGCCTGGCTTCCCGGCCCGGCTGGTCGACCCCGAGCCACGCTCCCGAGGTGTCGAGGTGGTCAGCCGCCGGGGCTAGTGCGGTCCACGACACGACGGTCCGGTGGGCAGGCGCAACCGCTCACACCCGCAGCTTGCGGACCTCGCGGGTGATGCCGTCGCCGACCCGCTCGAGGAACACGATCTCGTTGAACTCCAGGGGCAGCCAGTCGTCGGCCTCCTCGGTGAGCGGCTCGGAGGCGAAGATGACCGAGGTCGCGTCCTCCTCGCCGCAGTCGTCGAAGCCGTACGTCGCGTCGTCGTGGGTGAAGTCGCGCCCCATCAGCAGGTACATCGGCTCCAGGAGCATCGAGAGCACGAAGTCGTCGGTGCCGGGGCCGGACTTGCGCAGCTCGCGCCAGTCGCCCGCCGGCTCGGGCTCGCCCTGGTGTCCCGTGCCGCAGTTGACGCCGATGATCCGACCCGGCTGCACCAGGGCCATCTTGAACTTCGCGAGGCCGGCGAGGTCGAGGGTCTTCATGGCAGCGACGACCAGCCCGACCAGCCGCTCGAAGCCCTGCTGGACCTGGTCGTTGCTGTCGCCCTCGAGCAGGGAGAGCAGCAGCACGTAGAGGAACTCGGTGTCGGTGGTGCCGATCATCTGCTCGACGTACTCGTCCTTGCAGTGCTGCAGGAGCTCTCGCTGCAGGACCTTCCAGTGCGGCAGGTCGCCGTTCTGGGCGACGATCCAGGGCGTGCCGGTGTAGCAGAACGGGTGGCAGTTCTCGTCGGCCAGCACGGCGCCCGCGTCGTAGGCGGCGGCGCGGACGTGGGACAGCAGCGTGCTGACCTGCAGGTGCGGCACGATCCCCTCGACGTTGTCGTCGTAGAACGCCGCCATCGGCCGCCGGTAGATGAGCGGCACGTCGGGCTTGAGCAGGTGCTCGCTCCAGATCCCGAACCCCCACCCGGCCAGCTGCAGCTCCGGGTGGCGCTCGGGGTCCAGGGTCTGGTTCACCAGGCTGTTGCGGGGCGTGAGGAGCAGGTCCTCGAGCGGGATCTCGGGCCCGATGTAGGCGAGTACACGACACATGCGCTGCAGGCTACGGGCAGAACGCCTCAGGTGGTGGCGACGTACCCCTCGATCGCCGCCACGATCTCGGGCCGCAGCCGCGCGGCAGGGATCACCGCGTCGACCGAACCGACCTCGACGGCCCGGTGGATGTCGTGGATGCCGTCGAACTCCGCGGCCACCTCGCTGATCTTCTCGGCGCGGGTCGCGGCGCGCAGCGCGGACTGCTCGACGACCAGGCCGATCCGCTCCGAGCCGCGGGCCGCGGCTATCTGCTCGTCGAGCGCCTTCATCGCGGGCGTGGCGGCGGTGCGCTTGTCCACCTCGCCGGTGAACACCACGGCCGCGGCGGGAGCGCCGCCGATGACCGAGGCGAACGACCCCTCGACGGCGAGCACCGTCATGTCCGGGTTCAGCGCCTTGGAGAAGACCACGAACGCGCCGCCGTGGTAGCGCGAGATCACGCAGAACACGATCGGGCCGCGGAAGTTGACGATGGCGCGGCCGATCTCGGCGCCGTACTCCAGCTGCAGGTTGCGCATCGACTCCGGCGAGCCGTCGAAGCCCGAGAGGTTCGCGAGCACGACGAGCGGGCGGTTGCCGCTCGCGGAGTTGATCGCCCGGGCCGCCTTCTTCGACGACTTCGGGAACAGCGTGCCGGCGGTGTAGGTGCTCGGGCCGTCGGTGGGCGGGAAGCCGGAGCGGCGTACGGACTGGCTCTCGATGCCCAGCAGGCACACCGGGTAGCCGCCGACGTGGGCGTCCTGGACCACCGCGGTGTCGGCGTCGGCCATGCCGGCCCACCGCTCGAGCGTGTCGTGGTCCTGGTCGGCGACGGCCCGCATCACGGTGCGGATGTCGAAGGCCTTCTTGCGGTCGGGGTTCGAGGCCACCGAGAAGATCTCGCCGACGCAGGCGAAGTCGCTGCCCTCGACGCTGTGCGGGAAGGAGGAGATGTCGCGGTCGACCGGGTCGGTCGAGGTCGTACGCCGGGGACCGGACTCCCCCGGCACGACGTAGGTGTGCTCGTAGTGGGCCATCAGCACGCCGAACGCGCCGGCCAGGTCGGGCGCCCAGTACTGCGCCTGCCCGTTGGGGCCCATCACCCGGTCGTAGCCGCCGATGCCGTAGTTGTCCTCGGCCGAGACACCGCCGGAGAAGTCCAGCGACTGCTTGCCGGTGAGCACCATCGCGCTCTCGGGCGTCATCACCAGGATGCCCTTGGTGTGCATCAGCATCGTGGCCTCGGCGTTCCAGTACGGCTGCGCGCCGACGTTGATGCCGGCCACCACGACGTTGATCTCGCCGCCGTCCTGGGTGAACTCCACGATCCGGCGCAGCGCCCGGGCCACCCAGTCCATGTTCTCGGTGCCGGAGTCCATCGAGATCCGGGCCCCCGCGGAGAGGGCGAACCACTCCACCGGGACCTGCATCTCCTCGGCGAGGTCGAGCGCCGCGATCACGCGCAGGCACTCCTGCTCCGCGACCGAGCCCAGCGACTTGGTCGGGTCGCCGCACAGCACGACGCGGGTGACGCCCTCGGGGTGCAGCGGCGTCGGGGTGGTCACGACCGCGGCGAGGATGCCGGACTTGTTCAGGCCGTAGGGCCGACTCACCGGGACCAGCCGGCCGGTGTCGTCGAGGTCGTGCTCGACGAGCGAGCCGCCGGGACCGGCGAGCACCCGGCTGAGCTCGTACGGGTACACCAGCCCGCGACGGCGCGAGCGCACCACCTTGGAGGCGTAGTCGTCGAGCGGCTGGAGCAGCTCGGTCGGGGGGTCCTCGACGGTCGAGGTCACGCCGGACCCGGGCCGGGCGCTGAACCGCACCGCCATCGGGACCGGGTCGGCGCCTGGCACGGCGAGCCGGCCCTGGGCGACGACCTCCTCGACGCCGGCGCCGTCGGTCAGCGGGCTGATCTTGGCGCCGAGGGCACCGAGCGCGTCGAGGTCGAGGTCGACCACGGGCCACACGTGCACCCAGACGTGGTTCATGTCGAGCTTGGCGCCGCCGAGGCCGCGGGCGACCCGCTCGCGCCGGATGGACTCCAGGCAGCTCTCCACCGCGCGCTCGGCGTGCGGCAGCGAGGTGATGGCGCCGTCGTCGTCGCGCACCACCGACATCTGGCGCACCTGCGCCAGCGCGACGAGGCGGCGGTCGGAGGGGTTCTCCCGGGCGACGCACTCGTAGAGCAGCACGTCCTCGGGCGCCTCGATGCGGGTGACGTGGAAGCTGCGCAGCCGCCACAGGTCCAGGCGGCGCCCGACCATGGGGTGGACGCCGCGGGTGAGGTCGTCCTCCTCGATCGTGGCGACGGTCGCCTCGTCGGCGGGGCGGAAGGTGAAGTAGCCGACGTGACGGTCACCGCCGCCGGCGCAGATGGCGACGCAGACCCGGCGTACGTCGCGGGTCAGCGGCAGCGCGGCGAGCAGCGAGCGCAGCCGGTCGCTCGCCTCGTCGGCGGAGGCGGGCGCGTCGGGCCAGGACAGGTAGAGGTCCACCACGGCGTCCTCGCCGGCGGCGCGGTCGGCGACGTGGGGCGCCACCGCGGCGACGAGGTCGGAGCCGGGCCGCAGCTCGGCGACGGTGCCGAGGGAGGAGACCAGCCGGGTCGGACGCTGGTCGACGACGTAGCCCGCGACCACCACGGGACGGGGGTCGTCGAGGGAGCGCACGTCGTGCAGGTCGTACTCCCGGTAGTGCCGACGGGCGAGCACCTCGAGCATCGGCTCGCGCTCGGGCAGGCCCAGGACCAGGCGGTCGCACAGGAACCCGACGGTCTGCTCGGGGATCGAGGCCAGCGCCTCGATCCGGCGCGCGCGGTCGGGGACGTCGGCGGAGGCGGCGAGCGCCTCGACCTCGTCGCGCATCCCCAGCAGCACGCCGGTGCGCTCGGCGTCGACGGCCGGCTGGTCGAACCAGCGGAACCGCACGCTGCGGGCCAGGTCGCCCACCGCGGGGTAGCGCGCCTGCGGCACCCGGCCGAGGCGCTCGAGCACCTCACGGGCCCGGGCGGCGAGGTCGCCGACGGGCGGGGTCTCGCGGGCCCAGGAGCCGAGCAGGGCCGAGGCCAGCGCCACCTCGGGGGTGGTCCGCTGCTGGGCCAGGAAGATCCGGAACACGGCCGACTCGAGCTCGGGGGTGCGGTCCAGCGACGTCACGCCGTAGTGGCGCAGCACGCGCTGCAACCGGTCGCGGAACTGCTCGGGCAGGCCCGCCGCGGTCGACGTCCAGGCTCTGCAGGAAGGTGTGGAAGTGCTCGCGCGAGCTGTGCACGCGCAGCTCGGTGTGCCGGTCCTCGTCGGCGGGCCGGGTGCGGCTCAGCTCGGCGAGGTCGGCGAAGGTCTCGAGCAGGGTGAGCTCCTCGCCCAGCACGGACCCGCCCTCGGCCGGCTCCAGCGAGGCGTCGCGGACGGCGAGGTACTCCGAGAGGGCGGCGTCCTGGTCCTCCGGCGGGACGTCGTAGCCGAGCACGACGGCGCTGAGCGCGGCGCGGGCGCGCTCGCGGCGGGTGGCGGGGTCGCCGTCGGCGTCCGCGGGCAGGTCGACCGCGGGGCCGGTGTCGGTGGCCTCCTCGGCGGCCTCGCCGAGCTGCTCGAGCTTGACCAGCGCGGCGCCGGTCTCGACCTGGCTGCCCGTGATGACGTGCAGCTCCTTGACGCGGGCGGGGAACGGCGCGTGCAGCGCGGTCTCCATCTTCATCGACTCGAGCACGACCACGGTGGCCCCCGCCTCGACCTCGTCGCCGACGGCGACGGGGGTGGCCACGACCAGGGCCGGCGCGGGCGAGCGGAGCACGCCGCCCTCGTCGCGGCTGACGCGGTGGGCGACCCCGTCGACCTCGACCAGCGTGGTGGGGCCGTGGGTGGCGGTCACGACGCTGTAGCGACGCCCGCCCACGACGAGCCGGCGGCGTACGTCGTCCACGTGGGCCATCTGCACGTCGACGGTCTGCGTGTCGGCACCCGCGGAGACGCTCACCCGGAACCGGCCGGGACCGGTGTTGATCGTCGAGACCTGGTAGGGCACGCCGCGGAGCTTCAGCTCGACGGGACGACCCACCTCGTGCGCGGCGGAGGGGCGGCCGCCGCGAGCGGTCTCGACCAGGCGCGCGGTCTCGAACCTGACGCCCTCGAGGTAGGCCTCGATGGCGGCCGCGACGACGGCGACGCCGGCGTGCGCGTGGGAGGCCAGCCGGCCCTCGGCGCGGACGCGGTCGATCCAGCCGGTGTCGGCCCAGGCGGGCGTGCCGCTGACCACCTCGGGCTGGGCCAGCAGGTCGAGCACGAAGCTCTTGTTGCAGGCGCCGCCCTCGATCACCACGGTGGTCGAGGTCATCGCGCGGCGCAGCCGGGCGAGCGCCTCGTCGCGGGTGCGGCCGTAGGCGATGATCTTGGCGATCATCGAGTCGAAGTCGGGCGGGATGGTGTCGCCCTCGGCGACGCCGGTGTCGACGCGGATGCCGGGGCCCGAGGGCAGCTCGAGGTGCTGGATGCGGCCCGGGGCGGGCGCGAAGTCGCGGTCGGGGTCCTCGGCGTTGAGCCGGGCCTCGACGGCGTGCCCGACCTCGGCGGGCTTCTCGCCCTCCAGGCGGCCGCCCTGCGCCACGTGGATCTGCGCGCGCACCAGGTCGATGCCGGTGGTGGCCTCGGTGATGGAGTGCTCGACCTGGAGGCGGGTGTTGACCTCGAGGAAGGCGAACGTCCGCTCGCCGGGGTGGTAGAGGAACTCGACGGTCCCGGCCCCGGCGTACCCGACGGCGAGCGCGAGCCGCTCGGCGGAGGCCTTGACCTCCTCGACCTGGGCCGGGTCGAGCAGCGGGGAGGCCGACTCCTCGATGACCTTCTGGTTGCGACGCTGGATGGAGCAGTCGCGCACGCCGAGCGCCCAGGCGGTGCCGTGGCTGTCGGCGATCAGCTGCACCTCGACGTGGCGGGCACCGGTGACCAGGCGCTCCAGGAACACCGTGCCGTTGCCGAAGGCCCGCAGCGCCTCGTCGCTGGTGCGCTGGTAGGCGTCCTCGAGGTCGGCGGGCGAGGCCACCATCCGGATGCCGCGGCCACCGCCGCCGGCCGTGGCCTTGAGCATCAGCGGGTAGCCGACCTGCTCGGCGGCCGCGAGCGCGTCCTGGAGGGTGTCGACCGCGCCGCGGCTCCAGGGTGCGACCGGGACGCCGACCTCCTCGGCGATCAGCTTGGAGCCGATCTTGTCGCCCAGGCGACGCATCGCGTCGGCGCTCGGGCCGATGAAGGTGACGCCGTGCTTGTCGCACAGGTCGACGAAGGCCGGGTCCTCGGCCACGAAGCCCCAGCCGGGCCACACCGCGTCCGCGCCGGACTCCAGCAGCGCCCGCTCCAGGACGGCGAGGTCGACGTAGGGGCGGGCCGACGCGGGCCCGAGGTCGTGGGCCAGGTCGGCCTCGCGGACGAACATCGCTCCGGCCTCGCCGGTGGTGTGCAGGGCGACGGTCTGGAGGTGGTCCTCGGGGTGCGCCGCGTTGAGCTCCCGTACGGCGTGCAGCAGCCGCATGGCGGACTCACCGCGGTTGACGATCGCGATGCGACGGAAAGACACGAAGGACCCCTCGGGTTGGACGCTGGAAACGCGAGGAACTTCTCGCATTGCAACCACCGTCCCACGACATCGGGGTTACGTGCCAGTCACATCCGCCGGCGCGCCGCCTCGGCCTCGGCTGCGAGCAGGTAGTGCGTCAGCATCGACTTCAGCTGCACCACCGCGTCGGGGTGGGACTGGCCGTCGCGGATCGAGAAGTTCAGCATCGAGTAGGTCACGTGCACGATGACCTCGGCCAGCGTCTGCCGGTGGCCGGCGGCCGAGCCGGGGGTGAGCGGGGCCAGGATGCGGGTGACCCGGGAAGCGAGCTGGCGCTCGTGACCGGCGGCGATGGCGCGGGTGGGCGGGGTCGCCTGCATCGCCAGCCAGACCGCCCGGCGGGAGGGGTCGGTGCGCCACAGCGTCGCGAGGTGGTCGAGCAGCTTCTCGAGCAGCTGCGCCCAGTCGAGCGTGGGGATCTCGGAGCCGAAGTCCTCCAGCGCCTTCTCCACGTTGGCGGTGTCGAGCCGGTCGAGCTCGCAGATGATGGCGTACTTGTTGCCGAAGAACTGGTAGAGCGAGCCGATGGGCACGCCGGCCCGCAGCGCGACCTGCTCGGAGGTGAACGCCTCGAAGCCGACCTCGACGAGCAGCGCCCGAGCGGCGCGCAGGATGTCGTCGAAGCGTCGACGGCTCCGCTCCTGCGAGGGCCGGCGGCGCGGGAGGAACTCCGCGGGGTCGGCCGTCTGCACGCTCATGGCGGCCAGGGTACGCGAGGGTAGCCTCCGGTATCGGCCGTTGCGGGGCGGCGTCTCACCGCGGCGGCCGCCACCCGGGCCCTGCTCCTCCCGGTGTCGGCTACCCCCCGAAGCGGAACCAGTCCGACTTCAGGCCGAAGCGGCTGCGGAACGCCGTGCCGCTCAGCGTGACGTCGGACCTGGAGCCGTCGAGCACCACGCTCGTGACCCGGCCGCCCTGGTCGCCGTTGCCGTCGCGCCGGGTGACCCGCACCGCACGCAGGGTGCCGAGCGCCGGGTAGCTCGCCTGCACCGTCGAGCGCTTGAGCGTGGTGCGCCAGGTGTGGTTGGGGTTGCTCGACGTCGCGTCGTAGCGGTCGGCCTTGGCGACGAGGTAGGGCCGGCTGCCGGCCTTGGTCCAGCCCCCGCTGCTCGAGGAGAACTGCGTGAAGGCCGGCGCTCCGCCGTAGGTGCGGACCTGGCGGGCGGTGGCCCGGACCGCCGCGTCGGCGGCGGGGTGCTCGGCGGCCACGCCGCCGTAGACCTGGCACGAGGTGGTGTCGCAGGTCTGCCACGCGCGGCCGGCGTTGGCGGCGCGCTCGAACGCGGCGTACGTCCGGGCGGCGACGGCCTGCGACTGCACCGCGGCCGGCTCCCACGAGGCCGGCATCTCGCGGGCGACGACGCCGCGGACGAAGTCGTCCATCCCCACGACGTTGACCGTGGTGCGCTGCACGTAGCGCAGCGAGCCGCGGTAGGGCCGCTCGACCGAGCCGAGCCGCAGCGTGGTGGGCCCGGAGTCCCGGAAGAACGCAGCGGCCCCGGTCATCGGGACCGAGCCGGGACGGTGGGCACGCCAGGCGCCACCGGCGTAGAACTCCAGCACGTTGCGGTCCCCCGAGGTGCGCAGCCGCCACGAGGTGGGTCGCTGCGAGCCGACCGTCGTCGGGAGGGAGTACGCCGGGCCGCCGACCTGGCGCACCTGCAGTCCCGAGGCCGGCGCCACGGTGAGGACGCCGTCGGTGTCGGCCGTGATCCGCACCCAGATGTTGCCGCGGACCGTGCCCGCGCTCGTGCCCGGGTAGTAGAACGACATGATCTGGCCCTGGGTCAGCCCCGCCTGCGCGGCACCGCGGGCGCCGTACTGCGACATGCCGTGGCCGTGGCCGTAGCCGTGCCCGGTCAGCCGCAGCACCCCGTCGGAGGGCACGGCGTACGACGCGTCGGCCGCGGCGGGCGAGACCGCGCCCACCGCCAGCCCGGCGGTCGCCGCGAGCAGCAGCGCGAGGGAGGTGCGGGCGGCGCCGAGGACGCCGGGGGTGCGGGACATCTGTGACCTCAGTGACCGGTGGGAATGAAGTGAACCGGAAACGAGTATGTGCTTTTCACCGACCCCCGGAAAGGCATTCCGGGTAATTCGCGCTAATGCCCGGCTAATTACACCGGCGTGATTTGCAGCGTGTCCTCAGTCGAGCGGCGAGTGGTGCATCCGGCGCGCCGCCTCGGCGATCGACCCGCTCATCGAGGGGTAGACGGTGAAGACGTGGGCGAGCTGGTCGACGGTGAGCGACTCGGCCACCGCGATGGAGATCGGGTGGATCAGCTCGCTGGCGCGCGGCCCCACCACCACCCCGCCGATGACCGTCCCGGTCCCCCGGCGGGCGAAGAGCTTCACGAACCCGTCGCGGACGCCCTGCATCTTGGCCCGGGCGTTGCCGGCGAGCTCCAGCCGCACCGTCTCGGCCGGGATCTCGCCCGCGTCGACGGCGCGCTGCGAGCAGCCGACGGTCGCGATCTCGGGCGCGGTGAAGACGTTGGAGGACACCTGGCCCAGGTCGAGCGGGGTGACGGCGTCGCCGAGGAAGTGCCACATCGCGATCCGGCCCTGCATCGCGGCCACGCTGGCGAGCATCAGCACGCCGGTGCAGTCGCCCGCGGCGTACACCCCCCGGGCGGAGGTGCGCGAGACCCGGTCGACCTTGACGAAGCCGCCGTCGTCGAGCGCGACGCCGGCCTCCTCCAGCCCGATGCCCTGCGTCTTGGGGACCGAGCCGAGCGCGAGCAGGCAGTGCGACCCGGTCACGGCGCGGCCGTCGGTGAGGGTGACGGTGACCTCGTCGCCGTCGCGGGTCACCGACTCCATCCGCGAGCGCGAGAGCACGTTCATGCCGCGCCGGGTCAGCACCGTCTCCAGCACCTCGGCGGCGTCGGCGTCCTCGCCGGGCAGCACCCGGTCACGCGAGGAGACCAGCGTGACCTCGATGCCCAGCGCCATGTAGGCGCTGGCGAACTCCGCGCCGGTGACGCCGGAGCCGACGACGACCATGTGCGAGGGCGTCTCGGTGAGGTCGTAGACCTGCTCCCAGGTCAGGATCCGCTCGCCGTCGGGCTCGGCCGTCGGCAGCGTGCGCGGGGCCGCGCCGGTCGCGAGCAGGACGGCGTCGGCCTCCAGGCGCTCGGAGCCGCCGTCGGGCAGCGAGACCACCACGGCGCCGGGGCCGTCGAGGCGCCCGAACCCCTGCACGACCCGCACGTCCTCGCTCGCGAGCCGCTCGCCGATGTCCTCGGACTGGTCCCGGGCCAGCCGCTTGACGCGGGCGTTGACGCGGGCCAGGTCGACGGTGAGCTGGTGGGCGGGGTCGCCCTCGTGGTCCTCGAACTGCACGCCGAGCTCGGGGGCCCCGGAGAACTCCGTCATCAGCTCCGCGGTGGCGATCAGCGTCTTGCTGGGCACGCAGTCGGTGACCACGGCCGAGCCGCCGAGCCCGTCGCTGTCCACGACCGTCACCTCGGCGCCGATCTGGACGGCGACCAGGGCGGCCTCGTAGCCGCCGGGCCCGCCCCCGATCACCACGACGCGCTGGGCCTGCCCGAAGTCTGGTGTCGTCACGCCCTCATTGTGTCGCATGCCGGGCCGGCGCCCGCCGCGGCTTAGTGTGACGCCGTGACGCTGTACGCCGCCTACGGGACCAACCTCGATCCCGCCCGCATGGGAGAGCGGTGTCCCCACTCCCCGCTGCGCGGCACCGGCTGGCTGGAGGGCTGGCGCCTCACCTTCGGTGGCGAGGAGCACGGCATCGACGGCGCGCTGGCCACCATCGTGCAGGACACCTACGAGCGGGTCTTCGTGGCCATCTACGACGTCACCGACGAGGACGTCGCCGCTCTGGACGCCTGGGAGTCCGCCGACACCGGCCTGTTCCGCAAGGTCAAGGTGCGGGTCTCGCTGCTGGCCTCCGAGGACGTCGCCTGGGCCTACGTGCTCGACGCGTTCGAGGGCGGGCTGCCCTCGGCGACCTATCTCGGCACCCTCGCCGACGCCGCGGAGGCCGCCGACGCGCCCGACGACTACCTCGCCGCGCTGCGCGCGCGGCCCTGCCGGTCCAACTTCGGCGGCTGAGACCAGCACATAGGGTCGGGGCCGTGAGCGAGCAGACCGCGTCCCCGTCGTACGCCCAGCAGGCCGCCGAGGCCGCCGCCGTCCTGGCCGAGAAGACGGGGGTCGAGCGCCACGACGTCGCCCTGGTGATGGGCTCGGGCTGGCTGCCCGCCGTCGACGCCCTCGGCGAGGCCACGGCCGAGATCAGCGCCACCGACCTGCCCGGGTTCGCGCCGCCGGCCGTCGAGGGCCACGCCGGCCGGATCCGCTCGGTCCGCGCGGGCGAGAAGAACCTGCTGGTCTTCCTGGGCCGCACCCACTTCTACGAGGGCCTCGGCGTCCGTGCCGTGGTGCACGGCGTCCGGACCGCGGCCGCCGCGGGCTGCCGCACGGTGGTGCTGACCAACGGCTGCGGCGGCCTCGAGGAGTCCTGGACCCCCGGCACGCCCGTGCTCATCTCCGACCACGTGAACCTGACGGCCACCTCCCCGATCGAGGGCGCCCGCTTCGTCGACCTCACCGACCTCTACAGCCCCCGGCTGCGGGCGCTGTGCCGCGACGCCGACCCGACCCTCGACGAGGGCGTCTACGTCCAGCTGCCCGGGCCGCACTACGAGACCCCGGCCGAGATCCGGATGATCCGCGCCATCGGCGGCACCCTGGTCGGGATGAGCACCACGCTCGAGGCCATCGCGGCGCGCGAGGCGGGCATGGAGGTGCTCGGCATCAGCCTGGTCACCAACCTCGCCGCCGGCATCACCGGCGAGCCCCTCGACCACGAGGAGGTGCTCGCCGCCGGGCGGAGCGCGGCCAGCCGGATGGGCGAGCTGCTCGGGAGCGTCGTACCCCACCTCTGAGCGGCGCGCCCGTGTCCGCCACCGCACCGGCGCCGTTGACAGCGCGGTCGCCGCACCGGTAGCCAGGAACCGGCCGTGCGTCCCCGTCGGGGGCGGCGGCCCAGCCACCGGGAGGGGCAGGCATGGGCGAGGACCAGCAGCAGCAGTTCGACGAGGACGGTCACGCCGAGGAGGGCACGATCCTCGACGACGGCGGGGTCGACACCGACGAGCGGGCCGGCCGCAGCCAGGGCATCGACACCGAGTCCGAGCCCGACGAGGACACCAAGCAGGAGATGGAGGAGGAGCGCGAGGCTCGCCTCGACCCGGAGAACCGTCCGGAGCACGCCGAGATCGACAACACCCAGCGCGACTTCGACGTCGACCGTGGCAAGTTCACCGACCGCGACGACTACGACGAGGGCGACCCCGCGCCGTACGCCGACGAGCAGGACCCCGAGAGCAGCGCCAGCGACGACACCGGCACCGACGACGACCCGGACGACGACGCCGAGGACTAGCCTCGCGGCATGGCCTCCCCCGCTCCCCTGGTCTCCTGCACCGTCGCCGACGGCGTCGCCGAGGTCCGCCTCGACCGGCCCGAGAAGCTCAACGCGCTGACCCTGCAGACGCTGCACGAGCTGGTCGCGGTCGCACGGCGGCTCCGGCGCGACCGCTCGCTGCGAGCGGTCGTGCTGACCGGGGAGGGGCCGTCGTTCTGCGCCGGCCTCGACTTCGGCTCGGTGCTGCGACAGCCGGCGGGCATCGTCACCGCCTTCGTGCCTCGCCCCTGGCGCGGGACCAACCTCTTCCAGGAGGCCTGCTGGGCGTGGCGCCGGCTGCCGGTGCCGGTGATCGCGGCGGTGGCGGGCCACTGCTACGGCGGCGGGCTCCAGCTGGCGCTGGCCGCCGACTTCCGGATCGCCAGCCCCGACTCGCAGTGGTCGGTGCTGGAGGGCCGGTGGGGCATCGTCCCGGACATGAGCGGCGTGGTGACGCTCAAGCAGCTCCTCGGGGCCGACACCGCCAAGCTGCTCACCATGTCGGCGCGCAAGGTCTCCGGCAAGGAGGCCCGCGACCTCGGCCTGGTCACCGAGCTGGCCGGCGACCCGGTCGCCGCGGCCCACGACCTGGCGCGGGAGCTGGCCGAGCGCTCCCCCGACGCCCTGGCGGCCGCCAAGCGGCTCTTCGACGACACCTGGACGGCCTCGGTGCGGCGTACCTTCGCCCGCGAGCGCGCCGAGCAGCTGCTCCTGCTGCTCGGGTCCAACGCCCGAGCCGCCCGCGAGGCGGCCTTCGGCGCGGCCCCGGCCCGGTTCGGTCCCCGCGCCCGACGTTGAGGTGCCGGGTCTAGATTGACCCGCATGGCTACCACCGCACTCGGCCCCGACGCCGCCCAGACCTCCGGCGACCTCCCCGCCCCCGGCTCCCCGGCCCCCGACTTCACGCTGGTCGACACCGACCTGGCGGAGTTCTCGCTCGCCGACCTCCCCGGCCGCAAGGTCATCAGCATCTTCCCCAGCATCGGCACCGGCGTCTGCCAGGCCAGCGTCCGCCGGTTCACCGAGCTGGCCTCGGGCCTGGAGGACACCACCGTCCTCAACGTCTCGGTGGACCTGCCGTTCGCGATGACGAGCTTCTGCGCCGCCGAGGGCCTGGAGGACGTCAAGGTCGGCTCGGCCTTCCGCTCGAGCTTCGGCGAGGACTACGGCGTCCGGCTGCTCGACACCAAGTTCGAGGGCCTGCTGGCCCGCGCCGTCGTGGTCGTCGACTCCGACGGCACCGTGCTCCACTCCGAGCTGGTGCCGCAGATCGGCCAGGAGCCCGACTACGACGCCGCCGTCGCGGCACTCGGCTGACGCGGAGCGCCCGATGGAGCTCGCCGTCCACGCCGCGAACCTGACCTGGCCCGGCGGGGCCGGCGCGCTCGCCCCCACCCTGGCCGGGGTCGCCCGCGCCGCCGACCAGGGCGGCGTCACCACGCTGACGATGATGGACCACTGGTTCCAGATGGAGCAGATGGGCGGCCCGGCCGAGCCGATGCTCGAGGGCTACACCTCGCTGGGCTTCCTGGCCGGCCAGACCGAGCGCGTCGAGCTCGGCCTGCTGGTCACCGGCGTGACCTACCGCCACCCCGGGCTGCTGGCCAAGGTCGTGGCGACGCTCGACGTGCTCTCGGGCGGCCGCGCGCTGTTCGGCATCGGCGCCGCGTGGTACGACCGCGAGCACGCCGGCCTCGGCGTACCGTTCCCCTCCACCGCGGAGCGCTTCGAGCGCCTCGAGGAGGCGATCCAGGTCTGCGCGCAGATGTGGGGACCCGACGAGGGTCCCTACCAGGGCACGCACTACCAGCTCGCCGAGACCGTCTGCCGTCCCGCGCCGCTGCGCGAGGGCGGCCCGCGGGTGCTGGTCGGCGGGTCCGGGGAGCGCAAGACGCTGCGGATGGTGGCGCAGTACGCCGACGCCTGCAACCTCTTCGCCACCGACCGCGACGAGCTGGCCCACAAGCTCGAGGTGCTCGACCGTCACTGTGCCGACCTGGGGCGCGACCCGGCCGAGGTGCAGCGCACCAACATCTACGGCGGCGACGTCCTGGGCGACGTCGACGGCTTCCTGCGCCAGGCCGAGGTCTGGGCCTCGCTGGGCCTCGGCATGGTCTGGGTCGGCCCGTCCGCCGACGACCCCGTCGGCAGCGTCGAGCGGCTCTGCGAGGAGGTCCTCCCCCGGCTGCAGCAGCTCGGCTGAACCTGTCCTAGGTTGACCCGATGACCTCTGCACAGCGCCCGGCCGACGACGACCTGCTGGCACGTGCCCGGGCCTGGGTCGCCGAGGACCCCGACCCCGCGACGCGGGCCGAGCTCGAGGGGCTGGTCGCCGCCGGGGACACCGCCGGGCTGGCCGACCGGTTCCAGGGCTTCCTGGAGTTCGGCACCGCCGGCCTCCGCGGGGCGCTGGGGGCGGGGCCGCACCGGATGAACCGGGTCGTGGTGCTGCGCGCCGCGGCCGGCCTCGCGGCGTACCTCCGGGACAGCGGTGCCGCCGAGGGCGACACCGTGGTGATCGGGTACGACGCCCGCCACCTCTCCGACGTGTTCGCCCGCGACACCGCCGAGGTGGTCGCAGGCGCCGGCCTGCGCGCGCTGCTGCTGCCCCGGCCGCTGCCCACGCCGCTGCTCGCCCACGCGATCCGCGACCTGGGCTGCGTCGCCGGCGTGATGGTGACCGCCAGCCACAACCCGCCGCAGGACAACGGCTACAAGGTCTACCTCGGCGACGGCAGCCAGATCGTGCCGCCCGCCGACGCGGAGATCGCCGCCCGGATCGAGGCCGTGGGCGCGCTCGCCGACGTGCCGCGCGGACCCGAGGACCGCATCGAGGTGCTCGGCGACGACGTGCTCGACCGCTACCTCGCCGACGTGGTCGCGCTGGTGGGCACCGAGGGACCCCGCGACCTCGCCGTGGTCTACACCCCGCTGCACGGCGTCGGCGGCGAGACCGTGGCGACCGTGCTGCGCGAGGCCGGCTTCGCGGCGCCGCAGGTGGTGACCGCCCAGGCCGAGCCCGACGCCGACTTCCCGACCGTGGCGTTCCCCAACCCCGAGGAGCCCGGCGCGATGGACCTCGCCCTCGCGTTGGCCGCCGAGGTGGGCGCCGACGTCGTGGTGGCCAACGACCCCGATGCCGACCGGTGCGCCGTGGCGGTGCCCGGCCCCCACGGCTGGCAGCTGCTCCGCGGCGACGAGGTCGGGGCGCTGCTCGCCTCGCACCTGCTCGACCGGGGCGCGCAGGGCACCTACGCCGCCTCGATCGTCTCCTCCTCGCTGCTGGGCCGGCTGGCCGCCGCCCACGGCCAGGCGTACGCCGAGACGCTGACCGGCTTCAAGTGGATCGGCCGCGTCCCCGACCTCGCCTTCGGCTACGAGGAGGCGCTGGGCTACTGCGTCGACCCCGCCCACGTCCGCGACAAGGACGGCGTCTCGGCGCTGCTGCTGGTCTGCGAGCTCGCGGCCCGGCTCAAGGCGCAGGGGCTGACCCTGCTCGACCGGCTCGACGACCTCGCCCGCGAGCACGGGCTGCACGCCACGGACCAGCTCTCGGTGCGGATGGACGACCTCGCCGCGATCCCTGCGGCCGTCGACCGGCTCCGCTCCACGCCGCCCTCGGTGCTGGGCGGCCTGGCCGTCGTCCAGGTCGACGACCTCGCGCAGGGCGCCGGGCCCGGCCTGCCGCCCACCGACGGGGTCCGGCTGCGGCTGGCCGAGGGCGGGCGGGTCGTGGTGCGTCCGTCCGGCACCGAGCCCAAGCTCAAGTGCTACCTCGAGGTGGTCGTGCCCGTCGGCGAGGGCGGCGTGGACGCCGCGCGCATCGCCGCGGTGGGACGGCTCGACGCGATCCGGGTCGAGCTGGCCGAGGCAGCCGGGCTCTGAGACAGGACGGGTGCGACCACGGGCCTAGGGGCGGATCGGCCGCTTGCTGCGCAGGCCCACGCGCTTCTGGACCTCCTGGATCTTCAGGTTGCGCTGGTCGATCCGCGGCACGAAGCGGATCTCGCGCAGCCCCTGCTCCTGCGCGGCCGACTCGAAGGTGAAGTGGCCGAAGCCGAGGATCCGCCCGTGCAGCGGCTTGTAGACGGTGATGTCGAGGATGCGGCCCAGCGGCATCGAGGCCTCGCGCCGGTTGAGCAGGCCGTGCACGCGGAACACCTTGTCGCTGGTCACCACGAACCGGTCGATGTTGCGCTGCAGCGCCATCACCCCGCCCCAGGCCATCACCGCGAGGCCGGCCAGGAAGGGGAACCACGCCCCGCTGGGCCGGGTGAACAGGAACAGCGCCCAGATGGCGACCCCGGCCGCGACGACGAGCGCGGGCACGACGTAGACCACCCAGTGCTTGGTGACGACGTCGGCGATGTCCTCGTCGTCGACCCCGTCGCGCAGCAGCCGCTCGCCGATGTCGGGGTCGGTCAGCCAGCGCCAGGCCCTGCCCACGGGCTCAGCCCGTGACGGTGGTGAGGAACCGGCTGAGCGCGTCGAAGAGGCGCATCAGGAGGTCCCAGATGGCGGTGCCGATGTCGCGCACCATCGAGCCCGCACCGTTGGGGTCCGTGAACAGGAACCACAGCAGGAACAGGACGACGACGAGGCCCACGCCCTTCTTCAGCACGCCTGTCATCTCGTCGCTCCTTGCTGGACTGGCCCCGCGCGAGCACGCGGGACCCGACCTTTCTACCAACGCGCGCCCCCGGAGCGGCGCAGGCGCGCTCACCCGGCGCACGGCATGATGCGGGCATGAGCCCCGCTCCCCTCGTGCCCGTCCCGTTCCCCGTCGAGGTCGAGGGCGGCACCCTGGCGACGTTCCGCTACGGCGACCCCGACGCCCCGCCGAGCCGCACCGTGGTCGCGCTGCACGGCATCACCGCCTCCTCCCGGTCCTGGCCCGCGGTGGCGCGCGCCCTGCCGTCCGACTGGGCCCTGGTGGCGCTGGACCTCCGCGGTCGCGGGGCCTCGCGCGACCTGCCCGGGCCGACCGGCCTGACCCGCCACGCCGACGACCTCACCCACGTGGCGGCGGCGATCGACCCCGAGGAGACCGGCGAGCTGGTGCTGCTGGGCCACTCCATGGGGGCGTACGCCGCGCTGCTCACCGTCGACGACGACCCCACCCCGTTCCGACGGCTGGTGCTGGTCGACGGCGGGGTGCCGCTGCCCGTGCCCGAGGGCGTCGACCACGACGAGCTGCTGGCCGCCACGCTCGGCCCGGCCCTGGAGCGGCTGAGCCGGACCTACGAGGACGCCGAGGCCTACGTCGACCTGTTCCGCGCCCACCCGGCGCTGGGCCCGTCCTGGAGCCCCGACATCGAGACCTACGCGCGCTACGACGCCCTCGAGACCGCCGAGGGGGTGCGCTCGCGGGCCGTGGAGGAGGCGGTGCGCTCCGACGGCCGCGACCTGCTGGTGCTGGGCGAGGAGCTCGACGACGCCCTGGGTCGGCTGCGGCTGCCGACCACGCTGCTGGTCGCGCCGCTGGGCATGTTCGGCGAGGCGCCGGGCCTGCTGCCCGCCGCGGCGGTCGAGCTGTACGACGAGGCGCTGGACGACCTGACGGTGGAGACCGTCGAGGGCGTCAACCACTACACGATCCTGTTCGACCCGGTCGCCGTCGAGCGGGTCGCCGCCGCCGTCACCGGCTGAGCGGGACGATCAGGAGCCACCGGCCTCGAGGCTCTCCAGCAGCAGGTCGGAGGCGGCGTACGGGTCGCTGCGGCCCTGCACGACCTCCTCGGCGAGGTCGTCGAGCGCGGCGTTCTCGTGGACGCCGCGCCACTGCTGGCGCAGCGCGGTCAGGGCGATGTTCTCGATCTCGTCGCGGGCCCGGCGCAGCCGCCGCCGGCCCAGCTCGCCGGACTCCACGAGGTGCAGCCGGTGCTGCTCGATCGCCTCGGCCACCTCGTCGACGCCGACGCCCTTGCTCGCCACCGTCTTGACGATCGGCGGCCGCCAGGCGCCCTCGGGCCGGTCGCCCAGCGCGATCATCGAGCGCAGCTCGCGGCGGACCTGGTCGGCCCCGTCGCGGTCGGCCTTGTTGATGACGAAGACGTCGCCGACCTCGAGGATGCCCGCCTTGGCCGCCTGGACGCCGTCGCCCATGCCCGGGGAGAGCAGCACCAGCGTGGTGTCGGCCATCGCGGCGATCTCGACCTCGCTCTGCCCGACGCCGACGGTCTCGACGAGGATCACGTCGCAGCCCGCCGCGTCGAGCACCCGCAGCGCCTGCGGCGTGGCCCACGACAGGCCGCCGAGGTGGCCGCGCGAGGCCATCGAGCGGATGTAGACCCCGTCGTCGAGCGCGTGGTCCTGCATCCGGACGCGGTCGCCGAGCAGCGCGCCCCCGGAGAAGGGCGACGACGGGTCGACGGCCAGCACCCCGACCCGCTTGCCCTGCGCGCGCAGCACGCCGACCAGGGCCGAGGTCGAGGTGGACTTGCCGACGCCGGGCGAACCGGTCAGGCCCACCACCTGCGCGCCCGAGCGCGCGGCGTCGTCACCGCGCGCGGCACCGGCGTACGGCGCGAGGCCGGCCATCACCTCCCGCAGCAGCGGCGAGGCGTCCTCGACGAGCGAGATCAGCCGCGCGACCGACCGGGCGTCGCCCGACCGCGCCTTCTCGACGAGGGTCGGGACGTCGCCGCTCGATCGCCTGCCCACGTCAGGACGCAGGCACCTTCACGACCAGGGCGTCGCCCTGGCCGCCGCCGCCGCACAGCGCCGCGACACCGGTGCCGCCGCCGCGCCGCCGCAGCTCGTGGGCGAGGTGCAGCACGATGCGGGCGCCGGACATGCCGACCGGGTGGCCCAGCGCGATGGCGCCGCCGTTGACGTTGACCTTCTCGTCGGGGATGCCGAGCTCGCGCGCCGAGGAGATGCCGACCGCGGCGAAGGCCTCGTTGAACTCGACGAGGTCGACGTCGTCGACCGAGATGCCCTCCTTGGCCAGCGCCTTCGCGGTGGCGTTGGCGGGCTGCAGCTGCAGCGTGGAGTCGGGGCCGGCGACCTCGGCGTGGGCGCCGATCTCGGCGATCCAGGACAGGCCGAGCTCCTCGGCCTTGGCCTTGCTCATCACGACCACGGCGCAGGCGCCGTCGGAGATCTGCGAGGCCGAGCCGGCGGTGATGGTGCCGTCCTTGCGGAACGCCGGGCGCAGCCGACCGAGGGACTCCGCGGTGGTGTCGCCCCGCACGCCCTCGTCCTGACCCACCACGACCGGGTCGCCCTTGCGCTGCGGGATCTCGACGGGGACGACCTCGTCGTCGAAGAGGCCGTTCTTCCAGGCCGCCGCCGCCTTCTGGTGGCTCTGGGCCGCGAACTCGTCCTGCTCCTCGCGGGTCAGGTTGGCGTCGGCGCCGTTGCACTCCTCGGTGAGCAGGCCCATGGCCTGCTGGGTGGTCTGGTCGTAGAGCGCGTCGTAGGCCATCGAGTCGACCAGCGCGACGTCGCCGTACTTGAAGCCCTCACGGGACTTGGGCAGCAGGTGCGGGGCGTTGGTCATCGACTCCATGCCGCCGGCCACGACGACCTCGTGCTGGCCCGAGCGGATCAGCGCGTCGGCCATGGCGATGGCGTTGATGCCCGAGAGGCACACCTTGTTGATGGTGATGGAGGGCAGCGACATCGGCAGCCCGGCCGCGACACCGGCGGTGCGGGCGGCGTTCTGGCCGGCGCCGGCCTGGATGACCTGGCCCATGATCAGGTAGTCGACCTGGTCGCCGGAGACGCCGGCCTTCTCCAGCGCACCCTTGATGGCGACGCCGCCGAGCTCGGCCGCGGTGAGGCTCTTCAGGCCGCCCAGCAGGCGTCCGATCGGGGTGCGAGCACCGGCGACGATGACGGATCCGGACATGGCGAGCCTCCTGGGGAGCGGGTCTGTGGCTGCTGGCCACCGTAACCGCCATCACCGACGAGCAGCAGGGGTGGATGCGGACCGCGGATGTCGGACACGTCACACCGGGTCGACGCCCCGTCGGGCCGCGTCCCACACTGGCCGGCATGACCGACGCACCCGCGCTGCCGACCCACCTGTTCACCGCGATCGACCACGTCGGCATCGCGGTGCCCGACCTCGACGTCGCGATCGCGGCGTACCGCGACAACTTCGGCATGGTCGTGCTCCACGAGGAGACCAACGAGGAGCAGGGCGTGCGCGAGGCGATGCTCGGCGTCGGCGACTCCGGGTCCTGCATCCAGCTGCTGGCGCCGCTCGACGAGGAGTCCACGATCGCGAAGTTCCTCGACCGCTCGGGCCCGGGCCTGCAGCAGCTGGCCTACCGCGTCGAGGACGTCGAGCAGGTCTCCGCGGTGCTGCGCGAGCGCGGCCTGCGGCTGCTGTACGACGCCCCGCGTCGCGGCACCGCCGGCTCGCGGATCAACTTCGTGCACCCCAAGGACGCCGGCGGCGTGCTCGTCGAGCTGGTCGAGCCCGCCGCCCACTAGGCGCGATCCGGGCCGTGCTCACCGGCGCCGCGCCATGATGGTCCGCGTGAGCGACGACCGCCCCGAGCCGGCTGAGCACCTGCGCACCACGACCGCCGACGACGCGGCGCTGCTGGAGCGGGCGCTGTTCGAGGTCAAGCGGGTCATGGTGGGCCAGGACGCGCTGGTCGAGCGGATGGTGGTCGGCCTGCTGGCCCGCGGCCACCTGCTGCTCGAGGGCGTCCCGGGCGTCGCCAAGACGCTGGCCGTGCGCACCCTGGCCGACGTCGTCGGCGGCTCCTTCCACCGGCTGCAGTTCACCCCGGACCTGATGCCCGGCGACATCGTCGGCACCCGGGTGTGGCGCCCCTCCTCCGAGGCCTTCGACACCGAGCTCGGTCCCGTCTTCGCCAACCTGGTGCTGGCCGACGAGATCAACCGCGCCCCGGCCAAGGTGCAGTCCGCGCTGCTGGAGGCGATGGCCGAGGGCCAGGTGAGCATCGGGCGCACGACGTACCCCCTCCCCCAGCCGTTCCTGGTGATGGCCACCCAGAACCCGATCGAGTCCGAGGGCGTCTACCAGCTGCCCGAGGCGCAGCGCGACCGCTTCCTGATGAAGGTCGTCGTGGACTACCCCGACGAGGCCGAGGAGCTGACCATCCTGCAGCGGATGAGCGTGGACCCGCCGCGCTCGCGCCAGGTGCTCAGCACCGAGCAGGTGCTCGAGCTCCAGGCCGCCGCCGACCGGGTGTTCGTCCACCACGCCGTCGCCCAGTACGTCGTGCGCCTGGTCGTCGCGACCCGCGAGCCGCAGCGCCACGGGCTGCACGCGATCGCCCACCACGTCGAGTTCGGCGTCAGCCCCCGCGCCACCCTCGGGCTGGTCGCCGCCGCCCGCGCCCTGGCGCTGATGCGGGGGCGCGACTACGTGCTGCCGCGCGACGTGGCCGACGTCGCCCCCGACGTGCTGGCCCACCGCCTGGTGCTCACCTTCGACGCGGTGGCCGACGGCGCCGACCCGCGACGCATCGTCGAGCACGTGCTCTCGGTGGTGCCCGCCCCGCAGGTGGCGCCGCACGACGCCCCCGGCCCGGACGCCGCGACCGGGGTGGCGTGACCGCGCCGCCCGGTGCCCGTCGTGGGGCCGCCCCGCTCTCCGACACCGCCCGCGCCTTCGCCTCGCTGGACCTGCGCGTCCGGCGCCGGCTCGGCGGGCTGCTGCACGGCGACGAGGCCGGGCTGCGGCTGGGTCCGGGCAGCGAGCCGGAGGAGGTGGTGCGCTACCGCCCCGGCGAGGACGACGTGCGCCGGATCGACTGGAACGTCACCGCCCGCAGCAGCGAGCCCCACGTGTGGCGCACCGTCGCCGAGCACGAGCGCGAGACCTGGGTGCTGGTCGACGAGACCGCCAGCATGGACTTCGGCACCACCGACCTGGAGAAGGGCGACCTGGCCACCTGGGTGACCGGGGCCCTCGGCCTGCTGAGCGCGGGGCCGGGCAACCGCCTCGGCGTGGCCCACCTGCGGCCCGAGGGGATGGCCTGGTCGGCGCCGCTGCCGCCGCGGACCGCCGCGATGCAGGCGCTCTCCCGGCTTCCCGCCTCCCCCGACCAGGCGGGCGCCTCCACCGGGCGGACCCCCACCGACGCCGGCCTGCCCGCGACCCTCGACCTCGCCGGGGCGCTCGACGCCCTGGGCGCCCGGCACCGCCGGCCCGGCGTACGCGTCGTGGTCACCGACTTCGTCGAGCCCGACGGGCGCACCGAGCGGCCCTACCCCTGGGAGCGGTCGCTGCGGCAGCTCGCGCTGCGCCACGAGGTGCTGGTGGTCGAGGTGGTCGACCCCCGCGAGCTGGAGCTGCCCGACGTGGGCCCGGTCGTGCTCGTCGACCCCGAGACCGGCCACCGCTGCGAGGTGTGGACGTCCTCGACCCGCCTCCGCCTGGAGTACGCCGAGCTCGCCGCCGCCCACCGCGCGTCGGTCGCCGCGGCCGTCCGCGCGGCCGGGGCCGGCCACCTCGTGCTGCGGACCGACCGCGACTGGGTCGACGACCTGGCCCGCTACGTCGTGCGCCGCCGCACCCCCCGCCGGGGTGGCCGATGAGCTTCCTGAGCCCGTGGTGGCTGCTGACCCTGCTGCCGGTCGTGGCCCTCGCCGTCCTCTACGTGGTGCAGCGGCGCCGCCAGAGCCGGTACGCCGTGCGGTTCGCCTCGCTGCCGATGCTGGAGCGGCTGGTCCCCCGCCGCCCCCGCTGGCGCCGCCACCTGCCGGCCGCGCTGCTGCTGCTCGCCCTGGCCTCGCTGGGCGTGGCCGCCGGCCGCCCGCAGGCCGAGCTCCAGGTGCCGCGCGAGAACGCGACCGTGATCGTCACCATCGACGTGTCGCTGTCGATGGAGGCCACCGACGTGGAGCCCAACCGGCTCGACGCCGCCTCGGCGGCCGCGGTGGAGTTCGTGGAGGGCCTCCCCGACGGCTTCAACGTCGGCGTGGTCACCTTCGCCGGCAACGTCACCGTCGCGGCGCCCCCGACCGCTGACCGCGAGGCCGCGACGAGCGCGCTGGAGAACCTCGACCTCGACACCCGCACCGCCATCGGCGAGGGCGTGTTCACCTCGCTCGACCAGGTGGCCGCGATGGCCGAGCGCACCGGCGAGGAGACCGTGCCCGCCCACATCGTGCTGCTCTCCGACGGCACCAACACCGTGGGCCGCAGCCCCGCCCAGGCCGCCGAGGCGGCGACCGCGGCCGGCGTGCCGGTCTCCACGATCGCCTACGGCACCCCGGACGGCACCGTGATGGCCGAGGGGCAGCTGGTGCCGGTGCCCGTGGACGAGGCGACGCTGGCCACGCTGGCGGCCGACACCGACGGGTCGGCGTACACCGCGCGGACCAGCGACGAGCTGGTCGAGGTCTACGACGACATCCGCTCCTCGATCGGCTTCCGCGCCGAGGACGTCGAGCTCACCCAGTACCTCGCGGTGCTGGCGCTGCTGCTGGGGCTGGTGGCCGCGGGGCTCTCGCTGCGCTGGTTCGCGCGCTTCCCCTGAGGGCCGTCCTGGACCACCCGTCGGGGTGACTGAGACGAGTGCCACAGTCGGGGGACAGCGAGGTTACCGGTCGTTAATGTCGGGCCACCCGACCGACGCCCCGATCGCCCAGCCCCTAGGAGCCGACGACCGTGCAGCAGATCCTCGACGCCATCCTGGCCGGTGACACCTCCTCGGAGGACTACGCCGCGCTCGCACTCCCCGCCTCCTACCGCGGCGCCACCGTCCGCAAGGACGAGGCCGAGATGTTCGAGGGCGTCGCCAGCCGCGACAAGGACCCCCGCAAGTCGCTGCACGTCGACGAGGTGGACCTCCCCGAGCTCGGCCCGGGCGAGGCGATCGTCGCGGTGATGGCCAGCGCCATCAACTACAACACCGTCTGGACCTCGATCTTCGAGCCGGTCTCGACGTTCGGCTTCCTGGAGCGCTACGGCCGCGTCTCGCCGCTGTCCAAGCGCCACGACCTGCCCTACCACGTGGTCGGCTCCGACCTCGCCGGCGTCGTGGTCAAGACCGGCCTCGGCGTGCACTCCTGGAAGCCCGGCGACGAGGTCGTCGCGCACTGCCTCTCGGTGGAGCTGGAGAGCCCCGACGGCCACGGCGACACGATGATGGACCCCGAGCAGCGGATCTGGGGCTTCGAGACCAACTTCGGCGGCCTGGCCGAGCTCGCGCTGGTGAAGTCCAACCAGCTGATGCCCAAGCCCGACCACCTCACCTGGGAGGAGGCCGCCTCCCCCGGGCTGGTCAACTCCACGGCGTACCGCCAGCTGGTGAGCCGCAACGGCGCCGGCATGAAGCAGGGCGACAACGTGCTGATCTGGGGTGCGAGCGGCGGCCTGGGCGGCTTCGCGACGCAGTACGCCCTCAACGGCGGCGCCGTCCCCGTCTGCGTGGTCTCCAGCGAGGAGAAGGCCGAGATCTGCCGCAGGATGGGCGCGGAGCTGATCATCAACCGCTCCGAGGCGGGCTACGCGTTCTGGAAGGACGAGCACACCCAGGACCCGAAGGAGTGGCGTCGCCTCGGCGGCGACATCCGTGCGCTCACCGGCGGCGAGGACGTCGACATCGTCTTCGAGCACCCGGGCCGCGAGACCTTCGGCGCCAGCGTGTACGCCGCGCGCAAGGGCGGCACCATCGTCACCTGCGCCTCCACCAGCGGCTACCTGCACCAGTACGACAACCGCTACCTGTGGATGAACCTCAAGCGCATCATCGGCTCCCACTTCGCCAACTACCGCGAGTCGTGGGAGGCCAACCGCCTGATCGCCAAGGGCATGATCCACCCGACGCTCTCGCGCACCTACGGCCTGGAGGACGTCGGCCAGGCCGCGCTCGACGTGCACCACAACAAGCACCAGGGCAAGGTCGGCGTGCTCTGCCTGGCGCCCGAGGAGGGCCTCGGCGTCCGCGACGAGGAGAAGCGCGCCCGGCACCTCACCCAGATCAACGCCTTCCGCGGGGTCTGACCCCCGCTCGCACGTCCTCCGCTCCCGCTCGACCGGGCCACCGGCGTCCGGTGTGCCCGGATCGTGCGGTCGCCCGGCGAGTCGGCGCGCGGCCGACGTGATTCGCAGCGTGTGGTGGGTGACACTGGGCGTCGTACGGCGGACACCGGTCCCGCCCGGTCGCACCGCCACCGCCGGCGACCACCACGGGGATTTGAGGAATTCATGAGCAACCAGGGCCTTTCCATCTTCGACCGCGACCCCGAGCCCGACTCGAGCGACGCCGGTGACCTCGGCGACGAGGCCACGCAGGTCGTGCCCGTCGTCGACGAGGCCCCCGCACAGCCGGGCAGCACCTCGGCCGGCGCGGCCGCGACCCGGACGCAGTCGCGTCCGCAGGCGCCCTCGCAGCGGCAGCAGCCGCGCGAGCAGGCACCCCGCTCGCAGGCCGCCGAGCGCCCGCAGCGCAGCGAGCAGCCGCGCTCGGAGGACCGCCCCGCCGCCCCGGCCTCCCGCCCGGCCGCGTCGCGTCCCCCGGCCGGTCCGGCCCCGGCCCCGCAGCTGCCGACCGTGCGCCGTGGCGGCTACGACACCGCCGCCGTCGACAGCTTCGTCCGCACCGCCACCGCCGAGAAGGCCGGCCTGGCCGCCAGCCTGGCCGAGGCCCAGAACCGGCTCCAGTCGCTGACCTCCGAGGTCGAGTCGCTGCGCACCCGGGTCGAGGAGCACGAGAACCCGACGTACGCCGGCCTCGGCGCCCGCGCCAACGAGATGCTCCGTCTCGCCGAGGAGCAGGCCGCCGAGGTGCTCGACGAGGCCAACGCCCAGGCGCAGCGGATCCGCCAGCAGGCCCAGCGCGACGCCACCGCGGTCAAGTCCGAGGCCGAGGCCGACGCCGAGGACATGCGCCTGGTGCAGACGCGCGAGCTCGAGGAGAGCCGCAACCGCGCCACCGCCGACATCGAGGCCCACCGCGCCCGCGCGCTGGCCGAGGCCGACGACCGCCTCGCCAGCGCCAAGCGCGAGGCCGAGCAGCGCCGTCTCGCCGCCGAGCAGGAGACCAACGCGCTGCGCATCAGCGCCGCCCGCGACGCGGAGGCCGCCCGGGCCGCCGCCGAGCGCGAGGTGCAGGAGGCGCGCCGCACGCTGGCCGTCGAGCAGGAGCGGCTCACCCGCGAGGCCGCGGAGAACCACGACCTCGCCCGGGCCGAGACCCAGCGCCTGGTCACCGACGCGCAGGACGCCGCCGACGCCGCCCAGGCCCGTGCCCGCGAGGCGACCGAGGCCGCCGAGGCCGCCCGCGAGCAGGCCGCCCTCGAGGCCGAGCAGCACGTCACCCGCTCGCGCCGCGAGGCCGAGCAGATCGTCAACGCCGCCAAGAAGCAGGCCGAGGCGCTGCGCAACAGCGGCCACGCCGACTCCGAGCGCGAGCTCCAGGCGCTGCAGGCCGAGGTCGAGCGCCTGGCCCGGCGCCGCGACTCGATCACCTCGCAGCTCGCGCAGCTGCGCGACGTGGTCGCGGGCTTCGGCTCCGACGACTGAGCACCACCACCGCCCACCGGGCGGACGAGGGGTCGGGCCGCGTGCAGCGCCCGGCCCCTCGCGCACGTCCGGGCGTGCGGCCGTGGTGGCTCAGGACGCGGCGAACCGCCGCAGCACCTCGACGAACACCTCGGGCTTCTGCGAGTGCACCCAGTGCCCCGCTCCCTTGACCGTCACCCGGCGGTGGCGGGGGAAGAGCGCCTGCATCGCCTCCACGTGCGCGGGCTGCACGTAGCGCGACTCCCCGCCTGCCACCCAGAGCACCGGGCCGTCGTACGCCGGTCCGGCGAGCCGGTCGGCCGGCCACCCGCTGATCGTCGCCAGGCTCGACCCGAGCCCCTCGAGGTCGACCTGCCAGCGCCAGCCGTCGCCGTCGCGGCGCAGGTTCTGCAGCAGGAACGAGCGCACCGTCGGCGACGGGACCGCCGCCGCCAGCGCCTCGTCGGCGTCGCTGCGGCGGTGCACCTCGGCCAGGTCGAGGCCCTGCATCGCCTCGACGTACGCCGCGAACTCGGTGCTGCCGCCGTAGTCGGTGGGCGCGACGTCGACGACGGCCAGCCGGGCCACCTGCGCCGGGTGCCGCAGGGCGAGCGCCATCGCGACCTTGCCGCCCATCGAGTGGCCGACCAGGGTGACCGGCTCGTCGGCGGGCAGCGCCGCGGCGACCTCGTCGGCCAGGTCGAGGTAGTCGACCCGCGCGGGCCACGACGAGCGACCGTGGTGGGGCAGGTCGACCAGCAGCGAGCGGTGCTCGTCGGACAGGGCCTTGGCGACACCGGTCCAGTTGCGTCCCTGGCCGAACAGGCCGTGGCAGAAGACGAGCAGCGAGCCGCCGGGGTCGCCGGCGACCTCGGTGGTGTGCAGGGCCATGGGGCCCATCCTGCCGCAGGCCGCGCTCGCGCCGGGCGGTGCCCGGCGCCCTCACCTCAGGCGGACCAGCGCACCGATTCCTCGACGACGTCGGCGAAGGCGTGCACCCCGCGGAGGTCGTCGCGCTGGGCGAGCAGGGTGCTGACGCCCTGCAGGTGGCGCACGGCGAGGTCGCGGGTCGCGCCCTCGCGGCGGCGCTGCTCGGGGGTGGTGGCCGATGTCGTCGTGACGGCCAGGTCGTGGCGGTGAGGACGCAGGGCGATGGTCATGGGTCGACCCTGACCGACCGAGGTCACCACCAGGTTGACGTTCCGTTACGGCTGGGTCACCAGATTGGATCGATACAACGTCGACGGCTCAGAAGTCGAAGCCGTCGAACATGTCGCCGATGCCGTCGAACATCCCGCCGATGCCGTCGCCGATCGAGCCGATGCCCTCCCCCAGGCCCTCGCCGATCGCGCCGATCCCGTCGCCGATGCCGTCGAAGCCACCGCCGAACAGCATGCCCATGAACATCAGGTCCATCGGGCCGAAGCCGCCGAAGTAGCCCGCGGCGTACGGCTGGTAGGCGCGACCGCCCTGCCAGTACGGCACCCGGCGCGAGCCGACCATGACCTTGCGGATGTCGGGCTCGGCGCCGACCTTGACGCGCTCGGCGTCCAGCGCGCAGGCCGGGACGTCGCGCAGCGCGCCTCCGGGCGGGGCGTACTGCACGTCCTCCACGGACAGCCCGTGGCGCGGGTCGAAGAAGCACGGGGGCCGGCGGGTGGGCAGCGGCTCCCCGGCGACGCGGGCGCGCACGCACGCCATCGCGTAGCGACCGTCCTCGAGGATCTCGGTCACGTGCTTGACCTGCTCGGGAGCGGTGATGGTGTCGGAGGCCTTCTTGGCCGCCTCGTAGGCGTCCAGCGCCCGCTGGTAGTCGGAGTTGGCGCCGGGGTCGAGGGGTGCCCCGGCCAGGTCGAGGTCGAGGTCCTGCAGCTCGACCCCCAGCGCGGTGACGTCCTCGAAGGCCAGCTGCCGCACGGGGGCGAGCTCGGCCTCCTTGCGGTCGAGCTCGCGCTGCTTGTTGCGCTTCAGCACCCACCACAGGGCGCCGGCGGCCAGGGCGAGCACCAGGAGGAAGACGACGGTCTGCGGCATGTCACCAGCCTACGTCGGCCGCGCAGCCGGTCACCGGCTCAGCGCTGGCTGTAGTCCCGGAAGCCGCGCTTGGTCTTGCGGCCGAGGTAGCCCGCGGTGACCAGGTGCTCGAGCAGCGGCGCCGGCGCGAAGCCGGGCTCGCGGAACTCCAGGTAGAGCTCGCGCTGGATGGCCAGCGAGACGTCGTTGCCGACCACGTCGAGCAGCTCGAAGGGACCCATCGGCAGCGCGCAGCCCTGCTTCATCGCGGTGTCGATGTCGTCGGCGGTGGCGTAGTGCGCCTCGAGCATCTTGATGGCGTCGTTGAGGTAGGGGAACAGCAGCGCGTTGACGATGAAGCCCGCCCGGTCGCCGCAGGAGACCGCGACCTTGCCGACCTGGGCGCACAGCGCGCTGACCGTCTCCGCGACGTCGTCGTGGGTGGCGACGGTGGAGACCACCTCGACCAGCTTCATGATCGGGGCCGGGTTGAAGAAGTGCATCCCGATCACGTCCTGGGGCCGGTCGGTGGCCGAGGCGCACGCGATGATCGGCAGGGACGAGGTGGTCGTGGCGAGGATGGCGCCGGGCTTGCAGATCTCGTCGAGGTTCTCGAACAGCGTGGTCTTGACCTTGAGGTCCTCGGCGATCGCCTCGATCACGATGTCGACGTCGCCGAGGTCGTCCAGCGAGGTGGTCCCGGTGAGCCGGCCCAGCACCTCGGCCTTGGCCGGCTCCTCGAGCTTGCCGCGCTGGATCGCCTTGTCGAGCGAGCGCTCGATGGCGGTGGCGACCCCGGCGACCTTGTCCTGGCTGCGGCCGACGTAGGTGACCGCGAAGCCGGCCTTGGCCATGACCTCGACGATGCCGGTCGCCATGGTGCCGGTGCCGACCACGCCGACGCGCTGGATGTCGTGCTTGAGCTCGGGGGCGTCGTCGGCCGACGGGGTGCGGTCGTCGGCGACGACGACCGGGGAGTCGGCCGCCTCGTAGGAGTAGAAGCCGCGCCCGGACTTGCGGCCGAGCAGGCCCGCGGTGACCATCTGCTTGAGGATCGGGGCGGGGGCGTGCAGCCGGTCGCGGCCCTGGCGGTACATCGTCTCGAGGATCTCGTAGGCCGTGTCGAGGCCGATCAGGTCGAGCAGCGCCAGCGGGCCCATCGGGTAGCCGCAGCCGTAGCGCATGGCGGCGTCGATGTCCTCGCGGGAGGCGTAGCGGTTCTCGTACATCGACACGGCGTGGTTGAGGTAGCCGAAGAGCAGCGTGTTGGCGATGAACCCGGCCTTGTCGCCGCAGACCACGGGGTTCTTGCCGAGCGTGCGCACCAGCGCCGAGACGTCCTCGACGACCGAGGCCTCGGTGACGACCGTGCGCACCACCTCGACGAAGCCCTGCACCGGGGCGGGGTTGAAGAAGTGGACGCCCACGACGCGGCCGGGACTGGCGTTGGCGGTGGAGATCTCGGTGACCGAGAGCGAGGAGGTGTTGGTGGCGAGCACGGTCTCGGGCTTCACGACCGACTCGAGGTCGGCGAAGATCTGCTTCTTCACCGACAGCGACTCCACGACCGCCTCGACGACGAGGTCGGCGTCCTTCAGCCCGGTCAGCGAGGTGGCGAAGGTGACGCGCCCCAGCAGCTCGGACTGCTCCTCCTCGGTGAGCTTGCCCCGCTTGACCGCGCGGGCCGTCGAGCTCTCCAGGTGCTGGCGGCCCTTGGTGACGCCGTCGTCGTCGACCTCGACCCCGACGACGTCGTAGCCGTGCCGGGCGAAGACCTCGGCGATGCCGGCCCCCATGGTGCCCAGGCCGATGACGCCGATGGTCGTGAACTCACGTGTCCCGGTGCTCATGCCGGGCATCCTGCCACGGGTTACCGACGGGTCAGGTGTGGGACCGGTCACCCCCGGGGCGGCGAGCGTGGTCAGCCCGCGAGGGTCGCGACCAGGTCCCGGACCTCGTCCGCGCACCCCCACGACAGCGTCACGCCCGCCCCGCCGTGGCCGTAGCTGTGCACCACGCGGCCCTCGGCCTCCAGCCGCACCGTGGGCCTCGCGGGTCGCAGCCCGACCCGGTGGGCGACGACGTGGCCGCCGGCCAGCTCCGGCACCAGCCGGGTCGCGCGCTGCAGCAGCGCGGTGGCGGTCCCGAGGTCCGGCGTACGGCTCCACTCGCCCTCGTCGGCGGTGCCCCCCACCACGACCACCTCCGACCGGGGCACGACGTACGTCGGTCCGGCGGCGTCGAGCCACCAGCGGTCGAGCTCCACGCCGGCCAGGTGCACCACCTGGCCGCGGACCGGTCCGACCGTGCTGTCGCCGGCGAGCAGGCGGGCGCCCATGCCCGCGCAGTCGACGACGACCTCGTCGGCCGCCGGCTGCGGCAGCGCGCCCAGGCTGATCCGGGTGACGGTGCCGCCGAGCGCCTCGACGCGGCCGCGCAGCCAGTCCAGGTGCACCGGCATGTCGACGACCGGGGCCACGAACGACCACGCGTCGGCGTACCCCGGCGGCGCGGCGACCCGGTCCAGCCGCGGCACCGCCGCCACCCACCACGGGTCGGGTGCGGCCGTCGCGTGCACCTCGGTCCCGCGCAGCAGGCGTACGCCGCTCCCGGGCTCGTCGGCGAGCGCCACCAGGGCGGCGTACGTCGCGGCGCCCCAGGCCGTGACCCGATGCTGCGGCAGCGCGCGGTAGGGGTACCAGAGCGCGGCGGCCACGACCGAGGTCGTCTCCCGGGGCAGGTCGCGGGCCAGCACGTCGACGCGGTGGCCGGCCTCGAGCAGCCGCACCGCGGTGGTCAGGCCGATCACCCCGGCCCCCACGACCACCACCCGTGCGACCGGTGTCCCCATGGCGCCAGCATCGCAGGTAGATTCACCCGCCGTGAGGATCGTCGTCGCGAGGTGCCAGGTCGACTACGCGGGACGGCTCACCGCCCACCTGCCGATGGCCACGCGGGTGCTGATGCTCAAGTCCGACGGGTCGGTGCTGGTGCACTCCGACGGCGGCTCCTACAAGCCGCTGAACTGGATGAGCCCGCCGTGCACGGTCCGGGAGGGTCTCTCCGAGGACGGCCAGGTCGAGTGGCTGGTGGAGGCCAGGAGCGGCGACTCGCTGCGGATCCTGGTCGAGGAGATCGTCGCGGACTCCAGCCACGACCTCGGCGTCGACCCCGGCCTGCAGAAGGACGGCGTCGAGAAGCACCTCCAGGAGCTGCTCGCCGACCACCCCGCCACGCTGAGCGAGGGGCTGACGCTGGTGCGCCGGGAGTTCCCGACCGCCATCGGCCCGGTCGACCTGATGTGCCGCGACGCCGGCGGGCTCTCGGTCGCGGTCGAGATCAAGCGACGCGGCGAGATCGACGGCGTCGAGCAGCTCACCCGCTACCTCGAGCTGCTCAACCGCGACCCGGCCCTGACCCGCCTCGGCGCCGTCCGCGGCATCTTCGCGGCCCAGGAGATCAGGCCCCAGGCCCGCGTCCTGGCCGCCGACCGCGGCATCGCGTGCGCGACCGTCGACTACGACGCCCTGCGCGGCATGGACGACCCCAGCGAGCGGCTGTTCTGAGCGCTCGGCTCAGTCCTCGCCGCGCCGCAGCGGGAACGTCATCCGGAAGGTCACGCCCTCGGTGCCGCTGCGCACCACCTCGATGGTGCCCGCATGGGCCTCGACGATCGCCAGCGCGATGGTGAGGCCGAGGCCGGCGCCGGGGGTCTGCTGCGCGACGGCGGTGGGAGCGCGGAAGAGCCGCTCGAAGAGCTGGTCGGGGTCCTCCTCGCCGATGCCGATCCCGGTGTCGACCACGTCGATCTCGGCCTGGCTGCGGCCCGGGCGCAGCACCACGCGGACCGAGCCGCCGGCGGGGGTGAACTTGATGGCGTTGGAGAGCAGGTTGTCCATCGCCTGGCCGAGCCGGTCGCGGTCGCCGTACATCGCCACCGCGCTGCCCGGGGTCTCCAGCGACAGCGTCAGCTGGGCCTCCTCGGCGCGGACGCGGCCCGCCTCGACCGCCTCGCGCACGACCCGCTCGAGGTCGATCTCGGCCGTGCGGATGGCCAGGCCCGACTCCTCGATCGCGACGAGGGTGAGCAGGTCGTCGACCAGGCGCAGCTCGCGCTCGGCGCTGCGCATGATGACCGAGAGGAAGCGTTGCCCCTGGGGGCTGAGGTCCTCGAGGTCGGTCATCAGCTCGCCGTAGCCGATCATCGAGGTCAGCGGCGTGCGCAGCTCGTGGGAGACCGTCGCGAAGAACTCGTCCTTGACCCGGTCGTTCTCCTCCTGCAGCCGGCGGCGCTCGGAGATGTCGCGCACCGCGGCGGAGACCAGCAGCCCGTCCTCGGTCTCCAGCGGCGACAGCGTGACCTCGATCGGGAACTCCGAGCCGTCCTTGCGCCGGGCGTGCAGGTCGCCGGCCAGGCCCATCGGGCGGGTGCGGGGCTCGCTGACGTAGCCGTTGCGGAAGGCCATGTGCATGCCGGAGTAGCGGTCCGGGACCAGGATCTCCACGGGCTCGCCCACCAGCTCGGCGCGGTGGTAGCCGAACATCTGCTCCACCTGCGCGTTGACCAGGGTGATGATGCCGTCGCGGTTGACGATGACCATGCCGTCGGGCGCCGCCTCCAGCAGCCCGCGGAACAGCCGGGTCTGCTGGTACTTGTCGGTGGAGTCGCGCAACCCGATCGAGACGAAGCCGCCGCGGTCGGTCATCACCGGCGTCATCGCGAGGTCGACCCGGTGGACGCCGCCCCTGGCGTCGGAGACGCGGCACTCGCGCACGGTGACCTCGACGCCGTTCTCCAGCACGGCACGCACCGCGACGTCCTGGAACAGGTGCATCGTCTCCCGGCCGAACTCCTGCACCCGGTGGCCCACCAGCGCCTCGCGCGGCACGGACAGCAGGTCACCCGCGGCGGCGTTGGCCAGCACGACCACCCCGTCGGCGTCGACGAGGACCACGGCCTCGTCGGCCTCCAGGAGGGTGTCGGTCAGCGAGCCGTAGTGCCACGGCTCCTGCTCGTGCAGCTGCTGCATGGGGGGCGATCCGCCTCGGTGTCGCGCGTCGTGGCGACCGGCTTGGTGGTCGCTGATCCGTCCGCCTCGCACAGTACGACCTCGTGGGGCGCGTGGGACGGGGTACGACTCGTCGGCCTCGAATTTCCGCCCGAGGTACTAGACCAGTTGGTGCGCGGCCCGGATCGCGTCGACGATGCCGCCCATCGACTGGGTCAGGCTGAAGTCCTTGGGCGTGAACACCGCGGCCACGCCGAGCTCCTTGAGCGCCCGCGCGTCGCGGTCGGGGATGATCCCGCCCACGATCACGGGGACGTCGTCGAGGCCGGCCTCGCGCATCTGGTCCAGCACGTCCGGCACCAGCTCCATGTGCGACCCGGACAGGATGGAGAGCCCCACGCAGTGCACGTCCTCGGCGACCGCGGCGGCCACGATCTGCGCGGGTGTCAGCCGGATGCCCTGGTAGACCACCTCGAACCCGGCGTCGCGGGCGCGCACGGCGACCTGCTCGGCGCCGTTGGAGTGCCCGTCGAGCCCGGGCTTGCCCACGAGCAGGCGGAGCCGGCCGCCGAGCTCCTCCGAGGTGGCCCGCACCCGCTCGCGCACCGCGGTCAGCTCGCTCCCGGCGTCGGCGACGCCGACGGCCCCCGAGACGCCCGTGGGGGCGCGGAACTCGCCGAACACCTCGCGCAGGGTGCCGGCCCACTCCCCCGTCGTGGCGCCCGCCCGCGCCGCCACCAGGGTCGCGGCCATCAGGTTGACGTCGGTCTTCGCGGCCGCGGCCAGCGCCTCCAGCGCCCGGTCGACACCGGCCTGGTCACGCTCGGCACGCCACTGCTCGAGGCCGGCCAGCGCAGAGCGCTCCGCCTCGGGGTCGGCGGTCTGGATCGCGGTGTCGAGGTCGGCGGTGAGCGGCGACTCCGCGGTGGTCTCGAAGCGGTTCACCCCGACCACGACCTCCTCGCCGCTCTCGATCCGTCCGCGCCGGGCGGCGTGGCTGCTGACCAGGGCCTGCTTCATGTAGCCGGACTCGACGGCGGCGACCGCGCCGCCGAGCGCCTGCACGCGGTCCATCTCGGCGCGCGCGTCGGCGACCAGCTCGGCCACCTTGGCCGTCACCACGACGCTGCCCTCGAACAGGTCGTCGTACTCCAGGAGGTCGGACTCGAAGGCGAGCACCTGCTGCAGCCGCAGCGACCACTGCTGGTCCCACGGGCGCGGCAGGCCGAGCGCCTCGTTCCAGGCGGGCAGCTGCACCGCGCGGGCCCGGGCGTCCTTGGACAGCGTCACCCCGAGCATCTCCAGCACGATGCGCTGGACGTTGTTCTCCGGCTGCGCCTCGGTCAGGCCCAGCGAGTTGACCTGGACCCCGTAGCGGAACCGGCGCATCTTCTCGTCGGTGACGCCGTAGCGCTCCCGGGTGATCTCGTCCCACAGCTCCACGAAGGCGCGCATCTTGCACATCTCCTCGACGAACCGCACGCCGGCGTTGACGAAGAAGCTGATCCGCCCGACGACCTTGTCGAAGTCCGCCGGCGAGACCTGGCCGGAGTCGCGCACGGCGTCGAGCACGGCGATCGCGGTGCACAGCGCGTACGCCAGCTCCTGCGTCGGCGTCGCGCCCGCCTCCTGCAGGTGGTAGCTGCAGATGTTGATCGGGTTCCACTTCGGGATCTCGTTGACGGTGTAGGCGATCACGTCGGAGATCAGCCGCAGCGAGTGCTCGGGCGGGAACACGTAGGTCCCGCGCGAGAGGTACTCCTTGATGATGTCGTTCTGGGTGGTGCCGGCCAGCTGCGCCGCCACCTGCTGCCGCTCCTGGACCGACCCGTCCGAGACGCCGTCCTGCTCCTCGGCGACCACCTGGTAGAGCGCCAGCAGCCACATCGCGGTGGCGTTGATCGTCATCGAGGTGTTCATCGAGGTGAGCGGGATGTCGGCGAACAGCCGGCGCATCTCGCCGAGGTGCGGCACCGGCACCCCGACCTTGCCGACCTCGCCGCGAGCCAGCGGGCTGTCGGGGTCGTAGCCGGTCTGGGTGGGGAGGTCGAAGGCGACCGAGAGGCCGGTCTGCCCCTTGGAGAGGTTGTCGCGGTAGAGCTTGTTGGACTCGGTCGCCGAGCTGTGGCCGGCGTAGGTCCGCATCACCCACGGGCGGTCCTTCTCGGGCCGGGCGGACGCGCGCGGCGCGGGCTCCTCGCGGACGGGCTCGGGCGGGGGCTGGCTCATGGGCCGAGGTTAGGCCCGATGGCTACCGCCGGGTCGGGGATGTGCAGTGCGTCACACGCGGGACATCTCACACGGCCCGGGGACCCGGATCCGGCGCCTCAGACCGGCGCGTCGCGGCGCCGGGCGGGCTCGAGGGCGAGCAGGCCGCGCAGGTGCGAGAGGTGCAGCAGCCGTCGTACGCCGCTGGGGCAGCCCCGCAGCACGATCCGCCGCCCCTGCCGCCGGGCGCTGCGGCTCGCCACCGCGAGCAGCTTGGCCGTGGTCATGTCGATCGAGTCCACCCCGGACAGGTCGACCACGACCGTGGCGTGGCCCTCGGCGAGCGCGTCGTAGACCAGTCCGCGCAGGACCGCGGTGCAGCGCACGTCGAGCGTGCCGCTCAGCACCACCGTGCTGCCGTCCCTGGAGTGCTCCACGAGCACCACCCCCTGCCTGCCCCCGGCCATCATCGACCCACGACGCGCCGGAGCGGGCTCGTGACGCGCCCGAGGGGCGGGGGTTTCGCCGGGTCTGACGGCGACCCGCCAGGCTCAGTCGTCCAGCCGGTCCACCTGGGCGCCGACCGCGGCGAGGGTCTCGGCGAAGCGCGGGTAGCCGCGGTCGACGTGGTGGCCCTCGGCCACCACGGTGGTGCCCTGGGAGGCGAGGCCCGCCAGGACCAGGGCGGCCCCGGCGCGGATGTCGTGGGCCACCACCGGCGCGCCCGAGAGCAGCGGCACGCCGCGCACCACCGCGTGGTGGCCGTCGGTGCGCAGGTCCGCACCGAGCCGGGCCAGCTCCTGGGCGAACATGAACCGTGCCTCGAAGACGTTCTCGGTGATCATCGCGGTGCCCTCGGAGACCGCTGCCAGGGCCATCGCGAAGGGCTGCAGGTCGGTGGGGAACCCCGGGTAGGGCAGCGTCACGACGTCGAAGGCCCGCAGCCGCCGCTCGCAGCGGACCGTGAAGCCGGACTCGTCGACGTCGAGCTCCACGCCCGCCCCGACGAGCTTGTCCAGGACCAGGTCGAGGTGGTCGGCCACCCCGGCCCCGACGTGGAGGTGGCCGCCGGCGATGGCGGTGGCGAACACCCAGGTGCCGGTGACGATCCGGTCGGTGACGGTGCGGTGCTCCACCGGGGAGAGCCGCTCCACGCCCTCGACCTCCAGCGTCGGGCTGCCGACGCCGTCGATGCGGGCGCCCATGCCCTGGAGCATCTGGCACAGGTCGACGATCTCGGGCTCGCGCGCGACGTTGTCGATGACGGTGCGGCCCTGCGCGAGGGCCGCGGCCATCAGCAGGTTCTCGGTGGCCCCCACCGAGGGGAAGTCCAGCGCGATCTCGGCACCGACCAGGCGCGGCCCGGCCACCTCGGCGACGACCTGCCCGTGCTCGATGCGCACCGTCGCGCCCAGCGCCTCCAGCCCGCGGATGTGCATGTCGAGCCCGCGGGAGCCGATCGCGTCGCCGCCGGGCAGGGCGACGCTGGCGCGACGGCACCGGGCCGTCAGCGGGCCGAGCACCGCGATCGAGGCCCGCAGCCGGCGTACCAGCTCGTACGGCGCCTCGGGCGCGAGCTCCTCCGGCACGTCGACGACCGCACGGCCGGCGGTCGAGGCGGCCGGGTCGCTCGGCTCGGGGTAGCTGATGTCGACCTCGCAGCCGAGCCGCTCGAGCAGGTCGCCCATCACCGCGACGTCGAGGATCCGCGGCACGTTGTGCACCACCGAGCGGCCCGGGGCCAGCAGCGTCGCCGCCAGCAGCTTGAGCGCGGAGTTCTTGGCGCCCCCGACCTCGACGGCACCGGCCAGGGGTCGCGTGAAGGGACCCTCGGACACGACCCGGAAGCTCCCCATGGCGGGAGGCTAACCGAGTGGCGTCACCGGGCACGCGGGGCCGCGCCCGGGGTCCTCTCTAGGGTGGGGCCATGGTGAACCTGACCCGCATCTACACCCGCACCGGGGACGACGGCAGCACGCGTCTGGGCGACATGAGCGAGACCAGCAAGACCGACCCCCGGCTGCAGGCCTACGCCGACGTCGACGAGGCCAACGCCCACCTCGGCGTGGCGCTGACCGCGGGCGGGCTCGACGAGGACGTGGTGCGGGTCCTGACCCACGTGCAGAACGACCTGTTCGACGTCGGCGCCGACTTCTGCACGCCGGTCGTGGCCGACCCGGAGTACCCGCCGCTGCGGATCGAGGCCGACTACGTCGACCGGCTCGAGGCCTGGTGCGACGAGTACAACGAGGACCTGCCCAAGCTGCGGTCCTTCATCCTCAACGGGGGTACGCCGGGAGCGGCCCACCTCCACGTCGCCCGGACCGTGTGCCGACGGGCCGAGCGCTCCGCGTGGGCGGCCTGGGAGCACCACGCCGACTCGATGAACATCCTCGCGATCCGCTACCTCAACCGGCTCTCGGACCTGCTGTTCATCCTGGCCCGGCACGCCAACCGCGAGGTCGGCGACGTGCTGTGGGTCCCCGGCGGCGAGCGCGGCCAGGACCGGAGCCAGGACCAGGGCTAGCGGCGGGGCCTAGCGGGAGGGGCGTGACCCGGGCGGGCCGGCCTCGAGCCAGGACTGCAGCCCGGTGAGCGACTCCGGGCTCATCGCCAGCTCGACCTCGCCCTGGGGCGTCGAGCAGTGCACCACCAGGTGGCCGGAGTAGAGCGCGTAGCCCTCCTCCTCGTCGGTCTCGCGCTGGGAGTCCAGCGTCAGGTCGTTGCGGCCCCAGGTGCGGCGCGGTCGCGGCAGCGGCGAGAAGATGCGGAACCACTCCAGGTGGTCGTCGCGGTAGCGGCCCAGGCCCAGGGCCCAGCCCCGGCCGGGCGGCTGGCGGGGGTCACGGACGCTGAGCTCGAAGGTCCCGCCGTGGCGGGCGAGCACGCGCCGGCGTACGACCAGGACGACGCCGAGGACCAGCACGAGCAGCAGCAGGGCACCGACGGCATCGAGCAGCACCAGCCACCACGCCATCCGATCCCTCTTCCGCCGCTTCGGTTGTGGCGCTCAGCGTAGGAGACGCCGGGAGACGACGCGGGGCCGCCCCGGTCTCCCGGGACGACCCCTCGTCGTCAGCGTGGTGCGGGTGCGGTCAGGACGCCTGCTCCACGGCCCGGATCCGGGCCTCGAGCCGGCGTACCTCGGCCTGCGCGTCGTCCTCGTTCTCGCCGGACTGCTGGGCCCGCTCGAGGTCGCGGCGCGCCTGCTCGAGGTCGATCTCGTGCGACATCTCGGCGCGCTCGGACAGGATCGAGACGCGGTTGTGGGCGACCGAGAGGAAGCCCGCGTCCACGGCCGCGATCCAGGTCTCGCCGTCGGTGGTCTGGATGTCGACGACACCGTCCACCATCAGCGAGAGCAGCGGCGCGTGGTGCGGCAGGATCCCGACGTCGCCCTCGGTGGTGCGGGCGATGACGCGCGTCGCGTCACCGGACCACACCAGGCGGTCCGCCGCGACGAGCTCGACGCGGATGGCGTCGTCGGTCACGACGACTCCCCGGACTGACCCTGGATCTCCGCCCACTTCTTCTCGACGTCGTCGAGGCCACCGCACATGAAGAACGCCTGCTCGGCGACGTGGTCGTACTCGCCGTCGGCGATCTTGTTGAACGCCTCGATGGTGTCGGCCACGGGGACCGTGGAGCCCTCGATGCCGGTGAACTGCTTGGCGACGTAGGTGTTCTGCGACAGGAACCGCTGGATGCGACGGGCCCGCGAGACGATGACCTTGTCCTCCTCGGAGAGCTCGTCGACACCGAGGATCGCGATGATGTCCTGGAGCTCCTTGTTGCGCTGCAGGATCTGCTTGATCCGGATGGCGCAGTCGTAGTGCTCCTGGCCGATGTACTGCGCGTCGAGGATCCGCGAGGTCGAGGTCAGCGGGTCCACGGCCGGGTAGATGCCCAGCGACGCGATCTCGCGGGACAGCTCGGTCGTGGCGTCGAGGTGCGCGAACGTGGTGGCCGGGGCCGGGTCGGTGTAGTCGTCGGCCGGCACGTAGATCGCCTGCATCGAGGTGATCGAGTGACCGCGCGTCGAGGTGATCCGCTCCTGGAGCTGACCCATCTCGTCGGCCAGGTTGGGCTGGTAGCCCACGGCCGAGGGCATCCGGCCCAGCAGGGTCGACACCTCCGAGCCGGCCTGGGTGAACCGGAAGATGTTGTCGATGAAGAGCAGCACGTCCTGGTTCTGCACGTCGCGGAAGTACTCCGCCATCGTCAGCGCGGACAGCGCGACCCGCAGGCGGGTGCCCGGCGGCTCGTCCATCTGGCCGAACACCAGGGCGGTCTGGCCGATGACGCCGGCCTCCTCCATCTCGACGATGAGGTCGTTGCCCTCGCGGGTGCGCTCGCCGACGCCGGCGAACACCGAGACGCCACCGTGGTCCTTGGCGACGCGGGCGATCATCTCCTGGATCAGCACGGTCTTGCCGACGCCGGCACCGCCGAACAGGCCGATCTTGCCGCCCTGCACGTAGGGGGTCAGCAGGTCGATGACCTTGATGCCGGTCTCGAACATCTGGGTCTTGGACTCCAGCTGGTCGAAGGCCGGTGCCTGGCGGTGGATGCCCCAGCGCTCCTGGACGTCGAGCTCCTCGCCCTCCTCCAGGTTGAGGCACTCGCCCAGGGCGTTGAACACGCGACCCTTGGTCACGTCGCCCACGGGCACCGAGATCGGGTTGCCGGTGTCGCGCACCTGGGCACCGCGGACCAGGCCGTCGGTGGGCTGCAGCGAGACGGCGCGGACCATGCCGTCACCGATGTGGAGCGCGACCTCCATCGAGAGGATGCGCTTCTCCCCGCTCAGGTCGAGCTCGACCTCGAGCTTGTTGTACATCTCCGGCATCGCGTCGCTGGCGAACTCGACGTCGACGACGGGACCGGTGACGCGGGCGATGCGGCCCACCCCGCCCTGGTCCTTCTGGGTCTTGTGCTCATCAACAGTGGTAGTCATGGCTTCTCTCACTCACTCCCGGCGTTCGCGTCGGCCAGCGCGTTGACGCCACCGACGATCTCGCTGATTTCCTGGGTAATGCCGGCCTGGCGGGCCTGGTTGGCGATTCGGGTGTACTTCTTGATCAGCTCGTCGGCGTTGTCGGTCGCGGACTTCATCGCCTTCTGACGGGCGGCGAGCTCGGAGGCCGCCGCCTGCAGCAGGGCGAAGAAGATCCGGCTCTGGACGTAGCGCGGCAGCAGCCCGTCGAGGACCTCCGCCGGAGACGGCTCGAACTCGTAGAGCGGCAGCACGTCGGCGTCCGCGGGCTTCTCCTCGCCCTCGACCACCTCGAGCGGCAGCAGCCGCACCGCGGTGGGCTCCTGGGTGAGCATCGACCGGAAGCGCGTGTAGACCACGTGCACCTCGTCGACCCCCTCGGAGCCCTCGAGCGCCTTGCTCTCCTCGGGGTTCCCCGGGTCGTGCAGGAACGCCCCGATCAGGGCCTCGCCGATCTCGCGGGCCACCTCGTAGCTGGGCTGGTCGGAGTGACCGGTCCAGGTCTTGACGACCGGGCGGTTGCGGAAGCGCAGGTAGCCCTCACCCTTGCGTCCGGAGACGTAGAGCTCGACGTCCTTGCCCTCCTCGCGCAGCTTCTGGGTCAGCCGCTCGGCCTCCTTGAGCACGCTCGAGGAGTAGGCGCCCGCCAGCCCGCGGTCGCTGGTCACGATCAGCACGGCGACCCGCTTGGGGTCCTCGGGCTCGGTGGTCAGCGGGTGGTCGACGTTGGAGAACGTCGCCACGGCCGAGACCGCCCGCGTCAGCTCACGGGCGTACGGCGCTGCCGCCTGCGCCCGCTGCTGCGCCTTGATGATCCGGGATGCAGCGATGAGCTCCATGGCACGCGTGATCTTCTTCATCGACTCGGTCGACTTGATCCGCGCGCGGTACTCACGCAGCGAGAGAGCCATGGTGGATCAGCTCCGCTTCTGCTTGACGATCTGCTCCTGCTCGACGTCCTCGTCCTCCAGGGCCTCGGCCTCGGCCTCCTTGCCGGGCTTGATCGAGCCTCCGTCGGAGGTCTCGAACTGGTCCAGGAAGGAGTCGTAGGCGCTCTTCAGGCCGTCCTCGTCCTCGAACTTCCGGCTCTCCCGGATGCCCGAGAGGATGCCGTCGTGCGAGCGGTGGAGGTAGTCGAGGAACTCCTGCTCGAAGCGCAGGACGTCGTCGGTGGGGACTCGGTCCAGGCTGCCCGAGGTGCCCAGCCACAGCGAGACGGTCATGTTCTCGAGCGGGTAGGGCGAGTACGCCGGCTGCTTGAGCAGCGCCATCAGGCGCTGGCCGCGGTCCAGCTGCTGCCGCGAGGCCGCGTCGAGGTCGGAGGCGAACATCGCGAACGCCTCCATGGCGCGGTACTGGGCGAGCTCGACCTTGAGCGAACCGGTGACGGTCTTCATCGCCTTGGTCATCGCCGCACCACCCACGCGCGACACCGAGACGCCGACGTCGATCGCCGGGCGCTGGTTGGACGCGAACAGGTCCGACTGCAGGAAGATCTGGCCGTCGGTGATGGAGATGACGTTGGTCGGGATGAACGCCGAGACGTCGTTGGCCTTGGTCTCCACGATCGGCAGGCCGGTCATCGACCCGTGGCCGAGGTCGTCGGAGAGCTTGGCGCAACGCTCGAGCAGCCGGCTGTGCAGGTAGAACACGTCGCCGGGGAACGCCTCGCGGCCCGGCGGGCGGCGCAGCAGCAGCGAGACGGCGCGGTAGGCGTCGGCCTGCTTGCTCAGGTCGTCGAAGATGATCAGGACGTGCTTGCCGTCGTACATCCAGTGCTGGCCGATGGCCGAGCCGGTGTAGGGCGCGAGGTACTTGAACCCGGCGCTGTCCGAGGCGGGAGCGGCCACGATGGTGGTGTACTCCAGCGCGCCGGACTCCTCGAGGGCACCGCGCACCGAGGCGATGGTGGAGCCCTTCTGGCCGATGGCGACGTAGATGCAGCGCACCTGCTTGTCCGGGTCCCCGGACTCCCAGTTCTGCTTCTGGTTGATGATCGTGTCGATCGCGATCGTGGTCTTGCCGGTCGAGCGGTCGCCGATGATGAGCTGACGCTGGCCGCGGCCGATCGGGGTCAGGGCGTCGATCGCCTTGATCCCGGTGGCGAGCGGCTCGTGGACCGACTTGCGGGCCATCACGCCGGGGGCCTGGAGCTCGAGGGCACGGCGGTCGGTGGTCTCGATCTCGCCGAGCCCGTCGATGGGCTTGCCGAGCGGGTCCACGACGCGGCCCAGGAAGTTGTCGCCGACCGGGACGGAGAGGATCTCGCCGGTGCGGCTGACCTTCTGGCCCTCCTCGATGCCGTCGAACTCACCGAGGATGACGACGCCGATCTCGCGGGTGTCGAGGTTCAGGGCGAGACCCAGGGTGCCGTTCTCGAACTGCAGCAGCTCGTTGGCCATGCACGAGGGCAGGCCCGAGACCCGGGCGATGCCGTCGCCGGCCTCCGCCACGATGCCGACCTCTTCCCTGCTGGCCGCCTCCGGCTGGTAGTCCGACACGAAGCGCTGCAGCGCGTCCCGGATCTCCTCCGGACGGATCGAAAGGTCCGTCATAACTCATCCCTACTCTCTGGTGCGTGAAGCGAAGTTGAAGGTGGTGTGCCCGCTCGGACGGCGTCGGGCTGGGGGGACGCGCTCAGCCGGCGAGCCGGCGTCGGGCGTCGTCGAGCCGGCTGGACACGGCGCCGTCGATGACGTCGTCACCGATCTCCACGCGCATCCCGCCGATCAGGCCGGGCTCCAGGACCACGTTGAGGTGCACCGGGCGGTCGTACTGCCGGCTGAGCGCCGCGGCGAGCCGCTCCTGGTCGCCGGACGAGAGCTCCTTGGCGACCCGGACGGTCGCGACCCGGGCGCCGTGGGCGTCGGCCGCGATCCGCTGGTACTCCTCGATCGCGATCGAGGCGGTGCGCTCGGTGCCCCGCAGCGCCTGCTCGGTGAGGCGCAGCGTCGCGGGGAGCGTGCGGCCCTCGAGCAGCGACCGCAGCAGGGCGACCTTGTCCTCGGTGCTGCGCGCCGGGTCCGAGAGCGCGGTCCGGAGGTCCGGCTCCTGCTCCAGCATCCGGCCCACCGTGAACAGCTCGTCGGAGAGACGCTGGGCGTCGTCCCCGGCGGAGTCCACGACGGCGACGACGCCGAGGTGCTCCAGCGCGTCGGCGAGGTCGCGGGTGCGGGTCCAGCGACGCTCCACCGCGGCGGCGACCAGGTCGAGCGCCGCGGCGCCGACCTTGCCGTCGAGGAGCTGGCGGACCAGCCCCGACTTGGCCGCCGGCTCGGTCGAGACGTCGGTGACCATGCGGCGCACCGACGCCTCGCGGCGCAGCACACCGGCCACGCCGAAGAGGTCCTCGCCCACCTGCGTGAGGTCCGAGGCCGCACTGCCGCCCTGACCCAGCTGCTGGGTCAGGTCGGCCAGGGCGTCGGCCGAGGGGCCTCGCAGATCGGAGCGTGCCATCAGACGGAACCTCCGGGGGTGGTGCCGCCACCCGAGGTGTCGCCCGCGGTGCGGGCACCCTCGTGCAGCTCGAGGTCGGCCAGGAACCGGTCGACCACCCGCGAGGAGCGGTCGTCGTCCTCGAGGCTCTCGCCCACGATGCGCCCGGCCAGCGCGGTGGCCAGCGAGCCCACCTCGGCCCGCAGCGAGGTCAGCGCCTGCTGGCGCTCGGCCTCGATCTGGGCCTTGCCGTTCTCGACGATGCGGCCGGACTCGGTCTGGGCCTGGTCACGCATCTCGGCGACGATCTGGGCGCCCTGCTCGCGCGCCTCCTCACGGATGCGTGCCGCCTCGTGGCGGGCGTCGGCCAGCTGCTGCTCCAGCTCGTGGAGCTTGGCGTCGGCCTCGGCCTGCTTGGTCTCGGCCGCCTTCAGCCCGCCCTCGATCGCCGACGTGCGCTCGGCGAACGTCTTCTCGAACGTGGGCACGACGAACTTGCGGATCAGGAAGAACAGGATCGCGAAGACGACGAGCGCGACGATGACCTCGACGGGCTCCACCGCGAGCGGGCTCGGCTCCGCCGACATTGGGATGGGGTACGACATGTGTCGCTCTCCTCGGTCGTTGGAGAGTGGACTACTGGATCACGAACGCGAGCGCGATACCGATGATCGCGAGCGCCTCGGCGAGCGCGAAGCCCAGGATCGCGATGGACTGCAACCGGCCCTGTGCCTCGGGCTGACGCGCGACGCCGTTGATGTAGGCGGCGAAGATCAGGCCGATGCCGATGCCGGGGCCGATTGCGGCCAGGCCGTAGCCGACCATGTTAAGCGAGCCACCCATGACGGCTCTCCTCTCGAGTTGGCAGCAGTGTCTGCTGTCGTGTGGTGCGGACGTATTCAGTTGTGGGACCCGGCGTGAGCCGGGGAGATCAGTGCTCGTCGGCGAGGGCGCCGGCGATGTAGGTGGCGTTCAGCAGCACGAACACGTAGGCCTGCAGGAACTGCACCAGCAGCTCCAGGAAGCTGACCGCGATGGCCATGATCCAGGCGGCGACACCGGCGACCGGGTAGAACCAGTTGTCGGAGTGCAGCACGAGGTACTCGCCGCCCACCGCGAACAGGATCAGCAGCAGGTGGCCCGCGAACATGTTGGCGAAGAGTCGCAGCGCCAGCGTGACGGGTCGGACGATGAGGTTGGAGAAGAACTCCAGCGGGATCAGCAGCGGCAGCAGGGCCACGCCGACGCCCGAGGGCACGCACTGCAGCTTGAGGTAGCCCAGGAGTCCGTGCTTGCGGACGCCGACCGCGTTGTAGACCAGCCAGCTCAGGCCGGCCAGCGCGTAGGCCATGCTCGCGCGGCTGAAGGTCGGGAACTGGATGAACGGGATCGCCGCGAACCAGTTGTTGATCAGGATGAAGAAGAACATCGTGACCAGGTAGGGCACGTAGGGCATGAAGTCCTTGGACCCGATGATGTCGCGCCCGACGCCGTTGCGGACGCCGCTGTAGGCCTGCTCGCCGGCGTACTGCAGCCGACCGGGCACCATCGCGCGCTTGCGGGCCGCGAGGAAGAGGAAGCCGAAGACGAGGATCGCGCCGAGGACCAGCTGGAGCATCGGCTTGGTGACACCGACGCCGGCGACGCTGAACACGGGGGGCAGGTCGAAGCTGCCCGGGCCGGGGGCCTCGAATCCACCCTCGCCGCCCTCGGCGGCGCGGAGGACAAGTCCGGTCACGTTCACAGCGTTTCCCCTACTTCTTCTCGTGCTGCCGGGGCAGCGCATCGAAACGGGCGATGGTCATGTAGATGCCGAGGCCGGCGCCGACGAGGACGCCCAGGGCCACGACGAACGAGGTACCCAGCCACCGGTCGGCCAGCCATCCCAGGAATCCGTAGAAGAAGACTCCCGCGACGATGTAGCCGAACGCGTGCCACGGGTCGCCTCGCGGGGAGTCGTCACGTTCGGCACCTGGTGAGGACATCGCGGCGTGAGGGTAGCAGTCGGAGCGGCTCACGGGGCACCCGCCTCCTGCCGCTCGGACCGCGCGGCGGCCTCGGTGGTCGGCAGGTCGTAGACGGGGATGCGCGCCCGGCTCAGCGCCACCACCTGCACGAGCGTCCAGGTGGCACCCACGACCAGCAGCCCCCACCCGAGGGCACGGGTGAAGAGGTCCTCCCCCGCGACGGAGGAGGTGGTGACGGCGTGGAACACGACGCCGGCGAGGACGGCGTGGAGCGCGAAGGTCGTCATCGCCACGAGCAGCGAGAGCCGGGGGTCGACCCGGGCGGCCACGGCCACCACGAGCGTCCCGCTCACCAGCAGCAGCAGCGCGAGCGCGCCGCCGGCGACCAGCCCGAGGGCGGTGGCGGGGCCGGCGAGGAGCCAGGTCAGCGCTCCCCCGACGACCAGGGCCAGGGGGCCCCACAGCAGGGACCGGAGCGCGACGCGCACGGGGACGACGACCGGACGCAGCGCGGGGGTGCCCGGGTGCGGGGAACGCGTGGTTCCGGCGGTCGTCGTCATGGCGGCCTCATCGTCGTCGTCAGGTGACTCTCCCACGTGCGGTGCGGGGCTGTCACCAGGGCGTTGGCGGTGCTTGTGAAAATTAGCACAAAGTCTGCGCGCGGGTCGAACCGGCAGCCTGCGGGGGGTCGTGGGGGACGTCGGTCGCCTCAGCCGCCGACCACGGCCGGGCGCTGCACGCGGGGCAGGATGAAGGTCAGCGTCGCGGTCAGCAGCGTGCCGACGGCCAGCAGCACCCAGGTCAGCGGGCCGGAGTACAGCCCGACCAGGACGCCGCCGAAGGCGACCAGCCCGGCCCACATCCACATGATCAGCACGGCACGCCGCTGGCTGTGGCCGATCTCGAGCAGCCGGTGGTGCAGGTGCTCCTTGTCGGGCTGGTAGAACGCCTGGCCGCGCCGGGTGCGGCGTACGACGGCGAGCACCAGGTCGACCATCGGCACGATCAGGATGGTGATCGGCAGCAGGATCGGGAGCAGCATCACCAGGATCGAGGAGGTGGTGCCGCCGTCGCGCTCGACCGAGACCGTGGCGAACTGGCCGGTGAGGGTGAGCGCGGACCCGGACAGCACCAGGCCGAGCAGCATCGACCCGGAGTCGCCCATGAAGATCCGCGCCGGGAAGAAGTTGTGGGGCAGGAAGCCGGCACAGGCACCGCCCATCGCCGCGCACAGCAGGGCGGCGGTGATCGCCAGCGTCTCGCCGTTGGTGGCTGCGAGCTGGTAGGAGAACAGGAAGAACGCGACGGCGCCGATGAGCACCACTCCCCCGGCCAGCCCGTCGAGGCCGTCGACGAAGTTGACCGCGTTCATGGTGCCGACGACGAGCAGCACGGTGAGCAGGCCCGCCTGCGTCGGGTCGAGGACCAGCTGACCCACGCCCGGCAGCTTCAGCGACCAGAGCTTGACGTCGTTGAGCACCAGGAAGCTGGCCGCCACGACCTGCCCGCCCAGCTTCGTCAGGGCGTCGAGCTCGATCAGGTCGTCGAGCACGCCGACGGCGCAGATCATGGCGCCGGCCAGCAGCACGTAGCCGGAGTCGTGGAACACGAAGGGCTGGGAGGTGGACAGGAACGGCAGCCGGTGGGCCATCAGCAGCCCGGCGCCGAGGCCGCCCAGCATGGCGACGCCGCCGAAGTACGGGATCGGGGTGGCGTGGACGTCGCGGTCGCGGACCCGGGCGACGGCGCCGGACCTGATGGCCGCCTCGCGGGCGAAGACGCAGAGCAGGTAGCTCACGACGCCGGCCACGAGGAAGACCACGAGGTACTCACGCACCCTGGTCGGTCCCGTCCTCCGTCTCGGGCTCCTCGAGCCCGCTGCCGAGGCCGCGGAGCACCTCGTCGAGCTCGGCGGCGCCGATCGCGCCCTCGCGCAGCACCCGGGGCACCGCGCCGGTGCAGTCGACGATCGTGGAGGCCAGCGAGCCGCGGCTGGGGCCGCCGTCCAGGACGACCTCCACCGCCTCGCCGAGCATCGCGACGGCCTCGTCGGCGGTGGTGGCGGCCGGCTGGCCGGACAGGTTGGCCGAGGACACCGCGAGCGGGCCGGTGCGGCCCAGCAGGTCGAGCGCGCCCCGGTCGTCGGGCATCCGCACCGCGACCGTCCCCCGGGTCTCCCCGAGGTCCCAGCGCAGCGAGGACTGCTGGTGGCACACCAGGGTGAGCGGGCCCGGCCAGTAGTGGTCCATCAGCCCGCGGGCCCAGCCCGGGACCTCGCTGGCCAGCGCGTCGAGCGTGGTCGCGGTGGAGATCAGCACCGGGGGCGGCATGTCGCGGCCGCGGCCCTTGGCGTCCAGCAGCCGCTGCACGCCCTCGGCGTCGAACGCATCGACGCCGAGGCCGTAGACGGTGTCGGTGGGGAGCACGACCAGCTGGCCGCGGCGTACGGCACCCGTGGCGGCGGCGAGGCCCTCCTCGCGGCTCTCGCCGTCCGCGAGGTCGTAGCGCTGGGTCACGGCGTCATCGTGCCAGCCTGGCGGTCACGAAGCGCGGCCGACCTGCCAGGTCGGCGTGGTCGCGCACCTCGACGTAGCGGCCGGTGCCGGCGAGGACCGCGACGGCCGACTCCCCCTGGACGTCCGCGTGCTCCGAGCCGAGCCACCCGCCGGGGACCAGCAGCCGGGCGGCGGTGCGCGCCAGGACCCGCAGCGCGTCGAGCCCGTCCTCGCCCGACCACAGCGCCAGGGCGGGGTCGTGGTCGCGCGCCTCGGGGGCGACGCTCTCCCAGGCGTCGAGCGGGATGTACGGCGGGTTGCAGACCACGACGTCGACGGAGCCGTCGAGGTCGGGGAACGCCTCGGCCATGTCGCCGCGACGCAGGTCGGCACCGGTGCCGTCGAGGTTGCGGGCGGCCCACGCGTGCGCGGACCCGTCCAGCTCCACGGCGTGCACCTGCGCGCCGGGCAGCTCCTCGACCAGGCTGCGGGCGATGGCGCCGGACCCGGTGCAGAGGTCCACCACGACCGGCGCCCGCCCCTCCACCTCGCGGGCTCGGTCGATCGCCCAGCCGGCGAGGAGCTCGGTCTCGGGTCGCGGCACGAACACCCCGGGGCCCACTGCCAGCTCCACGTGGCGGAACGCCGCGGTGCCGGTGAGGTGCTGGAGCGGCTCGCGGGCGGCACGGCGGGCGACGAGGTCCTCGAAGCGCTCGACCTGGCTCGCGTCGACGCCGTCGAGCAGCGGGAGCCGGAGCCGCGAGGTGCCGGCGACGTGGGCGAGGAGCTCGGCCGCGTCGTGCTCGGGGCTGGCGACGCCCGCCGCCGCGAGCCGGGCGGCGGCCGCACGCACCAGGTCGCGGGGGCGCGTCACGGGCCTGTCACGGGGCCAGCGCGTCGAGCCGGGCGGCCATGTCGGCCTCCACGCAGGAGCCGATCACGCTGGCGAGGTCGCCGTCGAGGACCCGGTCGAGGTCGTAGGACTTGTAGCCCGTGCGGTGGTCGGAGATCCGGTTCTCCGGGTAGTTGTAGGTCCGGATCCGCTCGGAGCGGTCGACGGTGCGGATCTGCGAGCGGCGGGCGTCGCTGGCCTCGGCGTCCGCGGCCTCCTGGGCGGCGGCGAGCAGCCGGGCGCGCAGGATGCGCATCGCCTGCTCCTTGTTCTGCAGCTGCGACTTCTCGTTCTGGCAGCTGGCCACCACGCCGGTCGGCAGGTGCGTGATGCGTACGGCGGAGTCGGTGGTGTTCACGCTCTGCCCGCCCGGACCGCTCGAGCGGTAGACGTCGATGCGCAGGTCGCCGTCGTGGATCTCCACGTCGACCTGCTCGGCCTCGGGCAGCACCAGGACGCCGGCGGCGCTGGTGTGGACGCGGCCCTGGCTCTCGGTCACGGGCACCCGCTGGACGCGGTGCACGCCGCCCTCGAACTTCAGCAGCGCGTACGGCGTCTCGCCGGGCTCCGGAGTGCCCCGGGACTTCACCGCGACGGTCACCGACTTGTAGCCGCCCAGGTCGGACTCGGTCGCGTCGAGCACCTCGGTCGACCAGCCGCGCTGCTCGGCGTACCGGGTGTACATGCGCAGCAGGTCGGCGGCGAACAGGGCGGACTCCTCGCCGCCCTCGCCGGACTTCACCTCGAGCAGCACGTCCTTGCCGTCGGCGGCGTCGCGCGGCACGAGCAGGTGGCGCAGCCGCTCCTCGGCCTGGGCGAGCCGGGGCTCGAGCTCGGCGGCCTCGGCCGCGAAGGACTCGTCCTCGCCCGCCAGCTCGCGGGCGGCCTGGAGGTCCTCGCCGACCGTCAGCCACTCGGCGTGCGCGCGCAGCACGGCGCTGAGCTCGGCGTAGCGCTGGGAGAGCCGACGGGCCAGCGACGGCTCGGCGTGCACGGCCGGGTCGGCGAGCCGGGTCTCCAGCTCCGCGTGCTCGTCCGCGAGCGACTCGACGGCCTCGAACACGGTGCCTCCTGCGGTGGCGCGGTCTCCCACGTGCGTGGGTTCGTGCTCCCGCACGGGTGCCGGACGGGAGCACGGGTCCCCCGCCGAGCGGCGGGAGACCCGTGACGAGCCCGGGGGCTACTTCTTGTCGGCGGTCTTCTTGGCGTAGCGCGCCTCGAAGCGGGCCACGCGGCCGCCGGTGTCGAGGATCTTCTGCTTGCCCGTGTAGAAGGGGTGGCAGTTGGAGCAGACCTCGGAGCGGATCTCGCCGCTGGCCTTGGTGCTGCGGGTGCTGAACGTGTTGCCACAGGTGCAGCGCACCTCGGTGGTCACGTAGTTCGGGTGGATGTCCTTCTGCATGGGTGCTTCCTCTCGCGTCTCGGCGCCGGGTCGCACCTCGAGCGAGGAGCGTGAACCGGACCAGCGGGTGATTGTGCCACCCGGGGGCCCCGGGGGCCAATCGGGCGACACGGGATCAACACCGGTGCCCCGAGCGGTGTTCCCGGCGCTCAGGGGTCCTGGCCGAAGCCCTTGCGCGTCATCTCGCCCCACTGGTGGCGCGACCCGCGCCAGGCGTCGATCGCCCCCCACATCCGCCACCAGGCGGTCAGCTGGCGGTAGCCGAAGTTCTCCTCCACCGCGGCGCGGACCGCGACGAGCAGCCCGGGAACGCCCCGGTAGCGGCGGTAGGACATCTCCTCGGCGAGCAGCGCCACCAGGCTGACCAGGATGGCGAACGCCACCGAGGTGGAGAGCAGCACCAGCACCACCGGCAGGTCGACCCAGTCCGAGGGCACCAGGCCGGCACCGCCGAGGCCCAGCAGGGTCACGGCGACGGCGAAGTAGAGCAGTCCGAACACCTCGATGAAGGGCGCCGCCAGCTCGAAGAGCAGGAACCACGGCATCGTGATCATCCCGATGAAGCCGTAGCGGGGCCGCAGCACCATGCCGCGGTGGCGGGAGAAGATCTCGGCCAGGCCGCGGTGCCACCGGCGGCGCTGGCTGCGCAGCACCTTCAGCGTCTCGGGCGCCTCGGTCCACGCGACCGGCTCGGAGACGAACACGATCCGGCCGTCGACGTCGTTGTCGCCCATCCAGCGGTAGAGCCGCACGACGAGCTCGGCGTCCTCGCCGATGCAGTCGGTCGCCACGCCACCGACCTCGAAGAGGATGTCGCGGCGGAACATCCCGAAGGCGCCCGAGATGATCAGCAGCCCGCCGGCTGCGGACCAGCCGGCCCGGCCGATCAGGAACGCGCGGAGGTACTCCACGACCTGCACCCGGGCCAGCCACCGCCGGGGCATCTGCACGTCGAGGACACGACCGCGGGCGATGGTGGACCCGTTGGCGACCCGCACCACCCCGCCCGAGGCGATCACCCGCTCCGGGTCGTCGGCGAAGGGCCGCGACACGTGGAGCAGCGCGTCGGGGTCGAGCAGCGAGTCCGCGTCGACCATGCAGACCAGCTCCTTGCGGGCCACGTTGATGCCCACGTTGAGCGCGTCGGCCTTGCCGCCGTTGGCCTTGCACACGAGCAGCAGGTTCATCGCGCCGCGGGTGCTGACGTAGCAGCGCAGCACCTCGCCCTCGGTCGCCACGGCCGGGGCCTGCGCGAGCGGCAGCTCGACCATGTCGAAGGCCGCGACCATCGTGGTCACGGTGCTGTCCTTGGAGCCGTCGTCGATGACGATGACCTCGAAGTCGGGGTAGCGCAGCGAGGACATCGCCTCCACCGACGCCACGATGGTGAGCTCCTCGTTGTACGCCGGCATCAGCACCGAGACGCCCCGCGCCAGTGGCTCGGCGAAGCTCTCGTCGTACGCCGCGAACTGGGTGCGGCGCCGGTAGCGGACGAAGTCGGCCATCGCCAGCACGGTGAGCGCCACGAAGCTGAGGTTGATCGCCACGGAGTAGGCGATGAAGAACCACCCCAGGACGGTGAGGGCGAGGTTCACGACCGGCCGCCCCGGATGCGCTCGAGGGCGAGCGCCTCCACGGCGTACGGCGAGGAGCTGGTCGTGAGCATCCGGCGACCGCCGGCCCCGAGCTCGAGCAGCGCCTGCGCCGCCTGGCGGGAGACCTGCGGCTCCTCCTCGTCGACGACGTCGAGCAGGCTGGCCGCGGCGACCGAGGACCCGATCGAGCCCAGGGCGTGCGCGGCCGAGGCCCGCACGTTGGGACGCAGGTCGAGAAGAGCCTCGACCAGGGCCGGGATCGCCTCGGGGGCGCCGATGCGACCCAGCGCCTCGGCGCAGGCGCCGGCGAAGGACGGGTTCGGCGAGAGCAGCCCCTCGGACAGGACGTCGACGCTGGGGCGGTCGGCGAGCAGCCCGAGCACGACGGCGGCGGGGTCGAGGTGGAGGTGCTCGCCGCGGTCCATCTCCTCGCGCAGCACCGCGCGCAGCTCCGGTGCCGAGTCGGGTCCGAGCCGGTCGAGGGCGAACACCAGGTCGCGGGTCAGCCGGGGGTCGTGCTCCCCCAGCTCCAGCAGCGGCCGCACCGCCCGGGGGTCGCCGATGGCGCCCAGGGCCCGGACCGTCACGCGTCGCACCAGGAAGTGCCGGTCGCGCAGCAGCCGGATCAGCCGCCCGACGTGGTCGGTGAGGCCGAGCATGCCGAGCTGGAAGGCGCCGCGGCAGCGTCGTACCGACGAGCGCGAGCCGACCAGGGCCAGGGCCCGCTGCTCGGCACCGCGGGCCATCAGCAGCCCGACCAGCTCGCTGCGCGACTCGCCCCGCAGCTTGGGCAGCATCTCGAAGACCTGCCGGTCGATGCGGTCGGCGGCGCGGCCGCGGGCGGCGGCCAGCGCCGTGCGGCCCCGGGCGGCCGCCTCCTCGTCGCCCATGACGACCTCGAGGATCTGCGAGCGCACCACCTCAGCGGCACGCTCCCGACGCCGGGCGAGCAGGTCGCGCACCGCGCGCACCACCAGGAGCACGACGAACAGGACGATCGCGGCGACGGTGAACCCGACGAGGAGCAGCCAGCTGATCGAGAGGTAGGCGCCCTGGTCCCCGAGAGGGGAGCCCATCAGTCGTGCGTGGTGCGCGGGTCCACGTCAGCGGCTGCGGGCGAGGACCGCGGAGACCCGCGACGCGAGCTCCCGCGGGCTGAAGGGCTTCACGATGTAGTCGTCGGCGCCGGCCTCGAAGCCCTGCTCGATGTCGGACTCCTGGGCGCGGGCGGTGAGCATGATGATCGGCAGGCCGTCCATGCTGGCGTCCTGGCGCAGCGCCCGGGCGGCGTCGAGGCCGCTCATGCCGGGCATCATCACGTCGAGGATCACCAGGTCGGGCTTCTCGGCGGTGCACGCCTCGACGGCGGCGGCGCCGTCACCCACCGGGACCACGTCGTGACCACCGTGTCGCAGCTTGAAGACCACGAGCTCGCGGATGTCCGCGTCGTCGTCGGCAATCACGATGCGAGCCATGGAGTCCCCTCGAAGTCGGTGCAGTGTCGGGTGAGCATATCCACACCGGGGGACACATGCGGGCAGAACGCCGCCCCCGGGTCACCCCCCGGGCGCGTCGCGGGCACTCAGCCCCGCCGGGCGGAGCCGGCCGCGGGTCCGGCGGCGCCGTGCTGCACCTGCCGGAGCAGCTCGAGGTTGGTCTGCGAGGAGCGGAGCCGGTCCTGGAGCATCTCTGCGGCCGCGTGGTCGTCGAGGTCGTGGAGCCGGCGACGCAGCGCGGCCACCAGGGCCAGCTCCTCGGCGTCGACCAGCTGCTCCTCGCGGCGGGTGCCCGAGCGCACCACGTCGATCGCCGGGAGGGTGCGCTCGTCGGCGAGGTCGCGCCGCAGCCGCAGCTCCATGTTGGCGGTGCCCTCGAGCTCCTCGAAGATCGCCTCGTCCAGCGCCGAGCCGCTCTCCACGAGCGCGGTCGCGACGATCGTCAGCGAGCCGCCGTTCTCGATGTTGCGGGCGGCGCCGAAGAAGCGCTTCGGCGGGTGCAGGGCGGCCACGTCGACGCCCCCGGGCAGGACGCGACCGGTCGCGGCCGTCGCCAGGGTGTAGGCACGGCCCAGCCGGGTCAGACCGTCGAGGAGGACGACGACGTCGTGGCCGAGCTCCACCAGGCGCTTGGCCCGCTCGACGGCCAGCTCGGCGACGATGGTGTGGTCGCCCGGCGGCCGGTCGAAGGTCGAGCCGACGACCTCGCCCTTGATCGACCTCTGGAAGTCGGTGACCTCCTCGGGGCGCTCGTCGACGAGCACGACCATGAGGTGGCACTCGGGGTTGTTGGTCGTGATCGACCGCGCGAGCGCCTCCAGGACCATGGTGGTGCCGGCCTTGGGCGGAGCCACGACCAGGCCGCGCTGGCCCTTGCCGATCGGGGCCGCGAGGTCGACCAGGCGTCCGACGAGGTCGTGGGGCCCGGTCTCCAGGCGCAGCCGCTCGGAGGGGTGCAGCGGCGTGAGCTTGGCGAACTCGACCCGTGACCGTGCGGTCTCCGGGTCGGCCCCGTTGACGGCGTCGAGCCGCACGAGCGGGTTGAACTTCTCCTTGCGCTCGCCCTCCCGGGGCTGGCGGACCTGGCCGGTCACGGCGTCGCCGCGGCGCAGGCCGTAGCGGCGGACCATCGACATGGAGACGTAGACGTCGTCGACGCCGGGCAGGTAGCCGCTGGTCCGGACGAACGCGTAGTTGTCCATCAGGTCCAGGATGCCCGCGCACGGCGTGAGCACGTCGTCCTCGAGGATCTGGAGGTCGGGCTCGTTGCGGTGACCGCGGCTGCTCGCGACCGGCGCCGCCGGGCCCTGCCGGTCGCGGCCGCGACGGCGCCGGTTGCGGCGGCTGCCGCCCTCGTCGTCGTCCTGGCCGTCGTCGCCCCGGTCGTGCTGCTGGTCGTTGCGGCGGTCGTTCCGATCGTTCTGCCGGTCGTTCTGCCGGTCGTTCTGCCGGTCGTTCTGCTGGTCGTTGCGGCGATCGTTCTGCCGGTCGTTCTGCCGGGCCTGGCGGTCGCTCTGCTGCTTGTCGGCCTGCTGCCTGTCCTGCTGCCTGTCCTGCTGCTTGTCCTGCTGCTGCCGGTCCTGCTGCCGGTCGTTCTGACCTGCCTGCTTGTCGGCCTGCTGCCGGTTCTGCTGGCGGTCGCCGCGCTGGCGTCCCGAGGCCTGCCCGTCCTGCTGGCGCCGCTCGTCCTGGCCCTGGTCCTCGCGGGCCCGGGCGCGCCGCGAGCCACCGCCGGTGTCGGCCCCGCGGTCGGCGTCGCTGCGCTGCTGGCCGCCCTGCGGTGCAGTCGCCTGCTCGGGAGCGGGCGTGGCGGGGGTCGCCTCCTCGCGGGGGGCCGCGGCGGGCGCCTCCTCCCGGCCGCCCCGGCTCGAGCCGCCCTGCTGCTGGTGGGCCTTGATCGCCTCGATGACGGCGCCCTTGCGCATCCCGGTCGTCTTGATGCCCAGCCCGCCGGCGAGCTGCTTGAGCTGCGGCAGGAGCATCCCCTCGATGCCGTCCTTGCGGCCGCGGGCCGACGAGGTGGCGCCGGTGTCGGTGGTCTCGCTCATGGGTGGGGTCCTCCCCCTGTGCGGCGCGACGACAGCGTCGTCCGCGCGGTCTGGCTGGTACGGGTGGGTCACCGGCCGGGGCGGTGCCGGGGCACGCGTCCGGGACCTCGGGAGGAGGCCGGCCCGGTGGGCGGTGAGACGTCGCGGTGCGTCGGCTCGCGGTGTCCGGAGAGGGTCACCACGGGGGCCGGCCGTGACGCGGCGTCACGCTAGCACGCGGGCTCCGGGCCCACCGACGGCTTGCGGCAGCACCCTCCAGCCCGCCGGGACGTGCCGTGCGACCACGTCCGGCACCTCGCTCGCCCCCGAGGGCCCCCCGTCGGACACGAACGCCAGCACCGTCGGGCCCGCGCCGGAGACGACCGCCGGCACGCCGTCGGCCCGCAGCGCCGCCACCACGGCCAGCGTCTCGGGCATCGCCGGCTCGCGGTGCTGCTGGTGCAGGAAGTCCTCGGTGGCCCGGAGCAGCAGCCCCGGCTCCCCCGCCAGGGCGGCGACGAGCAGCGCCGCCCGGCCGGTGTTGGCGGCCGCGTCGGCATGCGTCACCTGCGCGGGCAGCAGGCCGCGGGCGACGGCGGTCGCCACGGCGTACGACGGGACGGCGACGACGGCTCGCACCCGCGGGTCGAGGTCGACGCGCTGCGCCCACACCACCTCACCGGCCTGCCCGGAGACCACGAACCCGCCGAGCAGCGCGGGCGCGACGTTGTCGGGGTGGCCCTCGATCCGGTTGGCCAGGGCCAGCAGGGCGGCGTCGTCGAGCCGCGCGGCCCCGTCGGGCACGAGCGCCCGCGCCAGCACCAGCCCGCCCACGATCGCGGCCGAGGACGAGCCCATGCCGCGGCTGTGCGGGACCCGGTTGGTGCAGTGCAGCGAGAGCCCGGGGGGTGGTCCGTCGAGCGCGGTGAAGGCGACCTGCATCGAGCGCAGCACCAGGTGGCGCTCGTCGCGGGGCACCTCCTCGGCGGCCTCGCCCTCGACCTCGACGACGAGGCCCGTCGGGCGCACCTGCGCGACGAGCGTGTCGGCGAGCTCGAGCGCGAGACCGAGGCAGTCGAAGCCCGGCCCGAGGTTGGCGCTGGTCGCCGGCACCTCGACGGTGACGGGTCCCGTCACCCAGCCCGGCGCGACCCGCTCGGCGGAGGCCACCTCAGGCGAGGCCCGCCGCCGCGGCGGCCGAGCCGACGTCGGCGTCGCACACGGTGTCGACGAGGTCGGTGAAGGTGGACAGCGCGGTGTCGATGTCCTTGAGGCCGTGGCCGGTCACGGTCACCACGACCTGCTGGCCGTCGTAGCGGATGCCCTCGGACGGCCTCGAGCAGCAGCCCGGCGACGCCGGCCGCGGAGGCCGGCTCGACGAAGACGCCCTCGCGCCGCGCCAGCTCGCGCTGGGCGTGCAGGATCTGGGCGTCGCTGACGTCGCGGAAGCGCCCGCCCGAGGAGCGCGCCGCCTCGACGGCGAGGTCCCAGGAGGCCGGGTTGCCGATCCGGATGGCCGAGGCCACCGTCTCGGGGTCGGGCACCGGGGCGCCGTGGACGAGCGGGGCGGCGCCGGCGGCCTGCCAGCCGCGCATCACGGGGAGCTTGGCCGTCTCGCCGCGGCGGTGGGCCTCGCTGTAGCCCAGCCAGTACGCCGAGACGTTGCCGGCGTTGCCGGTGGGCAGGACGTGCACGTCCGGGGCGTCACCGAGGACGTCGGCCACCTCGAACGAGGCCGTCTTCTGGCCCTGGAGCCGCATCGGGTTGACCGAGTTGACCAGCGAGACCGGGTAGTGGTCGGCGAGCCCGCGGGAGAGCCGCAGGCAGTCGTCGAAGTTGCCGCGCACCATGATCACCTGGGCGCCGTGCACGATCGCCTGCGCGAGCTTGCCGGCGGAGATCTTGCCCTGCGGCACGAGCACCAGCGGCTTGATGCCGGCGCGGGCGGCGTACGCGGCCATCGACGCCGAGGTGTTGCCGGTCGAGGCGCACACCACGGCCTCGGCGCCCTCGCCGACGGCGACCGACAGCGCGACCGTCATGCCGCGGTCCTTGAAGGACCCGGTCGGGTTGTCGCCCTCGACCTTGAGCCACACCTCGGCGCCGGTCAGCGCGGAGAGCCACGCGGACTCCACCATCGGGGTGCCGCCCTCGCGGAGCGTGATCGTCGGGGTGCCCTCGGGGATGTCGAGCCGGTCGCGGTACTCCTCGATGACGCCGCGCCACTGCCGCGAGACGCCGGGCGTCGCCGCCCCGACCCGCGTCGTGGTGCCGGTCCCCGGGCTGGTGGTGCTCACTCCGACTCCCCCTCCACGCGCATCACCGAGGACACGTCGCGCACGTTGGCCATGCCCCGCAGCGTCTCCACGGTGGCGGCCAGGTCGGCGTCGCTGGCGCGGTGCGAGACGACCACGAGCTGGGCGTCGTCGCCGCGGCCCTCCTGGCGCACGGTCTGGATCGAGACGCCGTGCTCGGCGAAGGCCAGGGCCACCGCGGCGAGCACGCCCGCCTTGTCGTCGACGTCGATCTGCACGTGGTAGCGGGTCTCGGTGCTGCCCATCGGCAGCACCGGCAGGTCGGCGTACGACGACTCGCCGGCGCCGCGCACGTCGGCGAGCCGGTTGCGCGCGACCGTCACCAGGTCGCCCATCACGGCGCTGGCCGTGGGGGAGCCACCCGCGCCGGGGCCGTAGAACATCAGCTGCCCGGCGGCCTCGCTCTCCACGAAGACCGCGTTGTAGGCCTCGCGGACGCTGGCCAGCGGGTGGCTGCGCGGGATCATCGCGGGGTGGACGCGCGCGGAGACCGCGGGGCCGTCCGGGCCGTCCTGCACCGCGCAGATCGCGAGCAGCTTGACCACGCAGCCCATCTCCCGGGCCGAGGCCACGTCGGAGGCGGTGACCTCGGCGATGCCCTCGCGGTGCACGTCGGCCGCGGTCACCCGGGTGTGGAAGGCGAGGCTGGCCAGGATCGCGGCCTTGGCGGCGGCGTCGAAGCCCTCGACGTCGGCGGTCGGGTCGGCCTCGGCGTACCCCAGGTCCTGGGCCTCCTGGAGGGCCTCGTCGAAGCCGGCGCCGGAGGAGTCCATCCGGTCCAGGACGAAGTTGGTGGTGCCGTTGACGATGCCGAGCACGCGGGTGACCTGGTCGCCGGCCAGCGACTCGCGCAGCGGCCGCAGGATCGGGATCGCGCCGGCGACGGCGGCCTCGTAGTAGAGGTCGCGCCCGGCCTCCTCGGCGGCCTCGAACAGCGTGCTGCCGTCCTCGGCGAGGAGCGCCTTGTTGGCCGACACCACGCTGGCGCCGTGCTCCAGCGCGGCCAGGACCAGGCTGCGGGCCGGCTCGATGCCGCCGATCAGCTCGACGACGACGTCGACGTCGTCCCGGGTGACCAGGGCGTGGGCGTCGGTGGTGAACAGCTCCTCGGGGAGCTCGACGTCGCGGGCCAGGCCGAGGCGGCGCACGGCGACGCCGACCAGCTCCACGTGGGCGCCGACCCGGGCGGTCAGGTCGTCGGCCTGCTCGTGCAGCAGCCGGGCCACCTGGGAGCCGACGACGCCGCAGCCGAGCAGCGCCACCCGGACGGTGGGCACGTCGGGGCGCGCAGGAGTTGCTGAGTGCTCGTTCATCGCCGCACATCCTCCCACCGTCCGACCCGTGGACCCCAATCCATCCGCCTGCTGGGCCCCCCGGGGGTCAGCCGACGTCGGTCAGCAGCAGGTCGTCCAGCGTCTCCCGACGCACCACGACCCTCGAGGCACCGTCGCGGACCGCGACCACGGCCGGTCGCGGCACGTGGTTGTAGTTGCTGGCCATCGAGCGGCAGTAGGCGCCCGTCCCCGGCACCGCGACCAGGTCGCCGGGAGCGAGGTCGCCGGGCAGGAACTCGTCCTTGACCACGATGTCGCCGGCCTCGCAGTGCTTGCCCACGACGCGACTCAGCAGCACCGGTGCGTCGGAGCTGCGGCTGGCCAGGGTGCAGGAGTAGTCGGCGTCGTACAGGGCGGTGCGGATGTTGTCGCTCATGCCGCCGTCGACCGAGACGTAGGTGCGCACCGCTCCCCCGTCGAGCTCGACGGCCTTGACGGTGCCGACCTCGTAGACGGTGCACATCGACGGGCCCACGATCGCGCGTCCGGGCTCGACCGAGAGCCGCGGGACCTCGAGGCCGCGGGCGGCGCACTCCTCGGTGACGATCGTGCGGATCTCGGCGGCCAGCCGCGCGGGGTCGGCCGGGTCGTCCTGGGTGGTGTAGGCGATGCCGAAGCCGCCGCCGAGGTCGAGCTCGGGCAGCTGCACGCCGGTCTCCTCGGCGATGCGGCGGTGCAGCGCCAGCACCCGCCGGGTGGCGACCTCGAAGCCGGAGGTGTCGAAGATCTGCGAGCCGATGTGGCAGTGCAGCCCCCGCAGCTCCAGGCCGTCGGTGTCGCGGATCAGCCGGACGGCCTCCATCGCGTCGCCGCTGCTGATGGAGAAGCCGAACTTCTGGTCCTCGTGGGCGGTGGCGATGTACTCGTGGGTGTGGGCCTCGACGCCGGGGGTCACCCGCACCATCACGCGGGCGGTGAGGCCGGTCTCGGACGCCAGGGCCGCGAGCCGGGTGATCTCGTGGAAGGAGTCGACCACGACGCGGCCGACCCCCAGCTCCAGCGCCCGGCGCAGCTCGCCGACCGACTTGTTGTTGCCGTGCAGCTCGACGCGGTCCATCGGGAACCCGGCCCGCTCGGCCACGGCCAGCTCGCCCGCGGTGCAGACGTCGAGGTGCAGCCCCTCCTGCTCGATCCAGCGGGCGACCTCGGTGCACAGGAACGCCTTGCCGGCGTAGTAGACGTCGAACCCCGCGAAGCCGTCGCGGAAGTCGCGGGCGCGGCTGCGGAAGTCCGCCTCGTCCAGCACGTACGCCGCCGAACCGTGCTCGGCGACGAGGTCGGGCAGCCGCACCCCGCCGACCTCGAGGACCCCGTCGACCTTGCGGGCGGTGCGCGACCACAGCTGCGGCACCAGCGCGTTGACGTCGGCGGGGTCGCGCAGCCACGCGGGACCGCGGACCGACACCGCCGCGTGGGCCCAGCCGGCCTCGTGCGCCCTCACGACCCGCTCACATCCGCTCGGGCGCGGAGACGCCGAGCAGCCCGAGGCCGTTGGCCAGCACCACCCGCGTCGCGTCGACGAGCAGCAGCCGTGCGGCGTGCAGGTCGCCGGCGGGCTCGTCGCCCATCGGCAGCACCCGGCAGCTGTCGTAGAAGCGGTGGTAGGTGCCGGCGAGCTCCTCGAGGTAGCGCGCGACGCGGTGCGGCTGGCGCAGCTCGGCGGCGCTCGTGACCACCCGCGGGAACTCGGCCAGGGACCGCAGCAGCAGCCCCTCCTTCTCGTGGACCAGCAGGTCGGGGTGGGAGGCGGCCACCACGCCGAGGTCGGCGGCGTTGCGCAGCAGGCTGGAGACCCGGGCGTGGGCGTACTGCACCGTGAACACCGGGTTGTCGTTGGAGCGGGTCGCCCACCGGTCGAGGTCGATGTCGATGTTGGAGTCGGTGGACTGCCGGGCCAGGGCGTAGCGCGCGGCGTCGACGCCGATCGCGTCCACGAGGTCGTCGATGGTCACCACCGTGCCGGCGCGCTTGGACATCCGCAGCGGCTGGCCGTCGCGCACCAGGTTGACCAGCTGGCCGATCAGGATCTCCAGGTTGACCCCCGGGACGTCGCCGAACGCGGCGCACATCGCCATCATCCGGCCGACGTAGCCGTGGTGGTCGGCGCCCAGCATGATGAAGCAGCGGTCGAAGCCGCGGCTGCGCTTGTCGAGGTAGTAGGCCAGGTCGCCGGACAGGTAGGAGCCCTGGCCGTCGGACTTGACCACCACCCGGTCCTTGTCGTCGCCGAACTGCTCGGTGCGCAGCCAGGTCGCGCCGTCCTGCTCGTAGGTGTTGCCGAGCTCGGTCAGCCGCGACACCGCCTTGTCGACGGCGCCGGAGCGGTGCAGGTCGTCCTCGTGGAAGTAGACGTCGAAGTCCACGCCGAAGTCGTGCAGGCTCTGCTTGATCTCGCTGAACATCAGGTCGACGCCGACCGCCCGGAACACCTCCTGGGCCTGGTCGTCGGGCAGGTCGAGCACGTCGGGGCGCTGCTCGACCACCGCGCGGGCGATGTCGACGACGTACGCGCCGCCGTACCCGTCCTCGGGCACCGGCCGGCCGTGGGCCGCAGCCAGCAGCGAGCCGCTGAAGCGGTCGATCTGGCCGCCGTGGTCGTTGAAGTAGTACTCCCGGGTGACCCGGGCGCCGGTCATCGTGAAGATGCGGCCCAGCGCGTCGCCCACGGCCGCCCAGCGGACGCCGCCGATGTGGATCGGGCCGGTGGGGTTGGCCGAGACGAACTCGAGGTTGATCTGCTCGCCCGCGAAGGCCTCGGTGCTGCCGTACGACGCTCCGGCGGCCACCACGTCGGCGGCGACCTGCCCCTGCGCCCCCGCCTCGACGGTGATGTTGAGGAAGCCCGGTCCGGCGACGTCGACGGCGGAGATCCCGGGGTCGGCCCGCAGCCGCTCGGCCAGCAGCTCGGCCAGCGCGCGGGGGTGGGTGCCGGCCCTCTTGGCGAGCTGGAGGGCGACGTTGGTGGCGTAGTCGCCGTGGCTGCGCTGGCGGGGCCGCTCGACGGTGACCTCGCTCGGCACCCCGTCCGGCAGGGCGAGCGCACCCTCCTCCACCAGGGAGGACAGGACGGCGACGGCGGTCGCGGACAGCTGGTCGGGGGTCACCGACCAAGACTATCGGCGGGCACCGGTTGGCGGCCCGGGAGATCCGCCCGGTACTGTTCGGGACCGTGCCGCGAGGCGCGCACGCCTCCGTAGCTCAGGGGATAGAGCACTGGTTTCCGGTACCAGGTGTCGCAGGTTCGAATCCTGCCGGAGGCACCATCCACCGGACCGTCCCACCGGGCCGCCCCGTCGGCCGGCCCCACCGGGCGACGGTCAGCCGCCGAAGACCTGGCCCGCGTAGACCCGACCGGTGTCGGTGGAGCGCCAGGCGTCGACACCGAGGTACTTGAACCGCCCGGTGAGGATGTTGCGCCGGTGACCGGGCGACTTCATCCACATGTCGACGACCTGGGTGGCGCTCAGCGAGGGCTTGCGCCAGGCGAGGTTCTCGCCCGCGGTGCGCAGCCCGCAGCTGCGCATGATCGGCCGCATCGACTGGTGGTACATCCGGTCGCGGCTGGCCAGGTGCCGGGTCCAGCTGCTGGCGTAGCGGTCGGCGCAGGCCATCGGGCGCAGCGCCCGCAGGCCGTGGCGCTTGCGGACGGCGTTGGTGGCGGCGAGGACCTCGCTGTCGAAGCTGGAGGCCACCGGGGCGGTGTCGGCGGCGGCGTGGGCGGTGCTCGGCACCATCACCATGCCGGCGACAGCGGCAGCGGCGGCGAGGAACCCGACGAGCAGGGCGCGCAGGCGGCGCCCGGCCCCCCCGGCGGTGGACGACGGCAGGTGTGCTGTGGTGTGCATCGCGATCTCTTCTCCGGTCGGCCCGTACACGAACTCGACAAGAGTCACATAACTGGACGGGACACACATCTCGAATGTCCTAATTCATATGAATTGCTGTAAATCGGACATGGAACGCGCCCCTCTCGCGCCTCCCCCTCCGCTGCGCGCAGGCGGGGGTCTAGCCTTGTCGGCGTACTCACACCTTCGCGCGTTGGAAGAGGCGGAACTGGCCGTGCCCGAGTCGACCGAAGAGAGCTCCCCCACCGGGTTCGGAGCCAACCAGTGGCTCGTCGACGAGATGCGTGAGCGCTTCGAGCAGGACCCCGAGAGCGTCGACCGGGTGTGGTGGGACTTCTTCGACCGGTCCGGCTCGGGCGCCTCCGACCACGCCGACCACGCGAACCCCCCGACCGCGCCGAGGACGCCGCCTCGCGCCCCGCGTCCGCCCACGCCGGCGGCCAGCGCATCCTCGAGTCCACCGGCGCCCCCAAGCGGCGACCCGCCGAGGTCACCCCCGACGCCAGCACCGACGCCACCCCGAAGCAGTCCGGCAGCACGCAGCAGTCCCCCGAGAAGGAACAGGCCCAGCCCTTGTCCGAGCAGAAGTCGTCCGCGTCCACCCGCAGCTCCTCCGAGGGCACCGAGCCGAAGGGTGCGGCCGAGAAGCCCACGAGGTCCGCCGCGGCCTCGACCTCGTCGGGCTCCAGGACGACCGGGAAGGCCGACGCCGACACCTCCGCCGAGACCGCGGTCGAGCAGGGCCCCCGCTACACCGTCCTCAAGGGCGCACCGGCCCGCACCGTGGCCAACATGGACGCCAGCCTCACCGTCCCCACGGCGACCAGCGTGCGCTCGGTCCCGGTCAAGCTGCTGTGGGACAACCGCATCGTCATCAACAACCACCTCGCCCGCGCCCGCGGCGGCAAGGTCTCCTTCACCCACCTGATCGGCTACGCGCTGGTCAAGGCGGTGCGCTCGATGCCGGAGATGAACGTCGGGTTCGAGATGGTCGACGGCAAGCCCAACCTGGTCACCCCGCCCCACGTCAACCTCGGCCTCGCCATCGACCTGCCCAAGCCCGACGGCACCCGCCAGCTGCTGGTCCCCAGCATCAAGGCCACCGAGGACATGGACTTCGCGCAGTTCTGGACGGCGTACGAGGAGCTGGTCCGCAAGGCGCGCAACGGCAAGCTGGCCGTCACCGACTTCCAGGGCACCTCGATCAGCCTCACCAACCCGGGCACGATCGGCACCAACCACTCCGTGCCGCGCCTGATGCAGGGCCAGGGCGCCATCGTCGGCGTCGGCTCGATGGAGTACCCCCCGGCGTTCCAGGGCGCCTCGGAGGAGACGCTGACCCGCAACGCGATCAGCAAGATCATGACGCTGACCTCGACCTACGACCACCGGGTCATCCAGGGCGCGCAGAGCGGCGAGTTCCTGCGCCGGATGCACCAGCTGCTGCTCGGCGAGGACGGGTTCTACGACGAGATCTTCCGCTCGCTGCGGATCCCCTACGAGCCGATCCGCTGGTCCAACGACATCTCGGCCAACCACGACGACGAGATCAGCAAGCAGGCCCGGATCCTCGAGCTGATCCACGCCTACCGGGTGCGCGGCCACATGATGGCCGACACCGACCCGCTGGAGTACAAGCAGCGCAGCCACCCCGACCTCGAGGTGGAGAGCCACGGCCTGACGCTGTGGGACCTCGACCGCGAGTTCGCCACCGGCTCCTTCGGCGGCGAGCGCCGCTTCATGAAGATGCGCTCGATCCTGGGCATCCTGCGCGACTCCTACTGCCGCACCGTCGGCATCGAGTACATGCACATCCAGGACCCCGAGCAGCGCCGCTGGATCCAGGAGCGCGTCGAGCAGCCGCACCGCAAGCCCCCGCGCGAGGAGCAGCTGCGGATCCTGCTCAAGCTCAACCAGGCCGAGGCGTTCGAGACGTTCCTGCAGACCAAGTTCGTCGGTCAGAAGCGCTTCAGCCTCGAGGGCGGCGAGACCACGGTCCCGCTGGTCGACGAGATCTGCGAGGCCGCCGCCGAGGCCGGGCTCGACGAGGTCACCATCGGCATGGCCCACCGCGGCCGCCTCAACGTGCTGGCCAACATCGTGGGCAAGTCCTACAGCCAGATCTTCCGCGAGTTCGAGGGCAACATCGACCCGCGCACCGTCCAGGGCTCCGGCGACGTGAAGTACCACCTCGGCGCCGAGGGCGAGTTCGTCAGCGACGGCGGTGACCGCGTCAAGGTCTCGGTCGCCGCCAACCCCTCCCACCTCGAGGCCGTCGACCCGGTCCTGGAGGGCATCGCCCGCGCCAAGCAGGACGTGCTCAACCAGGGCGAGGCGTTCCCGGTGCTGCCGCTGCTGCTCCACGGCGACGCGGCCTTCGCCGGCCAGGGCGTCGTCGCCGAGACGCTCAACCTCTCCCAGCTGCGCGGCTACCGCACCGGCGGCACCGTGCACCTGGTCGTGAACAACCAGGTCGGCTTCACCACCTCGCCGGCCGCGTCGCGCTCCTCGCTCTACTGCACCGACGTGGCGCGGATGGTGCAGGCGCCGATCTTCCACGTCAACGGCGACGACCCGGAGGCGTGCATCCGGGTCGCCCGGCTTGCCTTCGAGTACCGCCAGGCGTTCAACAAGGACGTCGTCATCGACCTGGTCTGCTACCGCCGTCGCGGTCACAACGAGGGCGACGACCCGTCGTACACCCAGCCGCTGATGTACGACCTGATCGAGCAGAAGCGCTCGGTGCGCAAGCTCTACACCGAGTCGCTGATCGGTCGCGGGGACATCACGCTGGAGGAGGCCGAGCAGGTCCTCAAGGACTACCAGCAGCAGCTCGAGCGGGTCTTCACCGAGGTCCGCGAGGCCACCTCCACGCCCGACAGCTGGACCACGGTGCCGGACTACCCGGAGAAGAGCCACGAGGAGTACACCACCGCGATCTCCAAGGAGGCCCTCAAGCGCATCGCCGACTCCTACGTCAGCGCGCCCGAGGGCTTCACCGTCCACCCCAAGGTGCTGCCGCAGCTCCAGCGCCGCGCTGCCGCGATGACCGAGGGACCCATCGACTGGGGCGCCGGCGAGATCCTCGCCCTCGGCTCCCTGCTCATGGACGGCCGACCGGTGCGGCTCTCGGGCCAGGACTCGCGGCGCGGCACCTTCGCCAGCCGGTTCGCGACCATCATCGACCGCAAGAACGCCCACGAGTGGACGCCGCTGTCCAACCTGACCGAGGACCAGGCGAGCTTCTTCGTCTACGACTCGCTGCTCTCGGAGTACGCCGCCCTCGGGTTCGAGTACGGCTACTCGGTCGCCCGCCCCGACGCGCTGGTGGCCTGGGAGGCGCAGTTCGGCGACTTCGTCAACGGCGCCCAGACCGTGATCGACGAGTTCATCACCTCGGGCGAGACCAAGTGGGGCCAGCAGTCCGGGGTGGTGCTGCTGCTGCCGCACGGCTACGAGGGCCAGGGCCCCGACCACTCCTCGGCCCGCATCGAGCGGTTCCTGACCATGGGCGCCGACGACGCGTTCGTCGTCGCGCAGCCCTCCTCCCCGGCCAGCTACTTCCACCTGCTGCGCCGCCACGCGCTCGGCGACCGGCACCGGCCGATGGTGGTGTTCACGCCCAAGTCGATGCTGCGCCGCAAGGAGGCCGCCTCGCGCCCCGAGGAGTTCACCAGCGGCACCTTCCAGCCGCTGATCCCCGACACCCAGGTCGACCCGGAGAAGGTCCAGACCCTGCTGCTCTGCAGCGGCCGGATCACCTGGGACCTGGTGGTGCACCGCGAGAAGGTGCAGGGCGACGCCAAGACGACCGCGATCGCGCGGCTCGAGCAGCTCTACCCGCGCCCCCTCGAGGAGGTGAGGGCCGAGCTGCGCCGCTACCCCCACCTGCGCGACGTCCGCTGGGTCCAGGACGAGCCCGCCAACATGGGGCCGGCGCCCCACCTGCAGCTCAACCTGTTCCCCGAGCTCGACCGCCCCGTCCAGGTCATCTCCCGCGACGCCTCGAGCTCTCCGGCCGTCGGCCAGGCCAAGCGCCACGCCGAGGAGAACAAGGGCCTGCTCAGCGACGCGTTCGCCGAGCCCGAGGGGATCGTCGAGGAGAAGTACTGACCCGTGTACTTCACCGACCGCGGGATCGAGGAGCTCCAGCGACGCCGGGGTGACGAGGAGGTCACCCTGGCGTGGCTCGGGGAGCGGCTGCAGGAGTTCGTGGACATCAACCCCGACTTCGAGACCCCGATCGAGCGCCTGGCCACCTGGCTGGCGCGCCTCGACGACCCGGACGACGACCTCTGACCGACCGGGTCCGCCTCCCGGCATGGCAGTCGTTGCCACCACCGGCGACTTCCTGCCACACTGCGCGGGTGAGCCTCACGCGCGTCGCCGTCGTCGTCCCGCCCCGCCCGGCCCTGTTCGAGCTGGGGGTGGTGCACGAGGTGTTCGGCGTGGACCGCACCGACGACGGCGTGCCCCCGATCGAGTTCCGCGCCTGCACCGAGCGGCCCGGGGAGCCGGTGCCGACCAGCCACGGCATCACGATGACCTTCGCCGACGGGCTGGAGGCGGCCGCCGACGCCGACCTGGTGGTGGCCCCGGCGTACGACACCCACGAGCCGCCGTCCGAGGCGGTGCTGGACGTCTTCCGCGCCGCCCACGCCCGTGGCGCCTGGGTGCTCTCGGTGTGCTCGGGCTCGTTCCTGCTGGGGTACGCCGGCCTGCTGGACGGCCGCCGCTCCACGACCCACTGGCGCCACACCGCCGAGCTCGCGGCCCGCTTCCCCGCCACCACCGTGGACCCGGACGTGCTCTTCGTCGAGGACGACCGCGTGGTCACCAGCGCGGGCACCGCCGCCGGCATCGACGCCTGCCTGCACCACGTGCGCTGCGAGCTGGGGGCCGCGGTCGCCAACCGGATCGCGCGCCGGATGGTGGTGCCGCCGCAGCGCGAGGGCGGCCAGCGGCAGTTCATCGACCTGCCGGTCCCCGACTGCCGGGCCGAGAGCCTGGCGCCGCTGCTGACCTGGATGCGCGAGCACCTCGCCGAGGACCAGCCGGTGCGGCTGCTGGCCCGGCGGGCCGCGATGTCCGAGCGCACCTTCGCCCGCCGGTTCGTGGCCGAGACCGGCACCACGCCGGCGCGGTGGCTGCTGGCCCAGCGCCTGCACCACGCCCGCTCGCTGCTCGAGGCGACCGACCTGTCGGTCGAGGCGGTCGCGACCCGCGCCGGCTTCGGGTCCGCGGCGCTGCTGCGCCACCACTTCGGCGCCAGCGTCGGCGTCTCCCCCGGGGAGTACCGCCGCACCTTCGCCGCCCCCGCCCCCGTGCGTGCGGCGGGCTGACCCGGTGACCGGCCCGAGCCACCCGGACTACCCACCGTCCCCCTGGTCGCTGCACGGCCGGCTGTGGCTCTCGCTGTTCCGGGTCCGCCCCGGCGCCGACCCGCAGCACCCCGACCGGCCCGCGGGCCTGTACGGCGTCGCGCTGGTCTCCTACGAGGACCCCGGCCCGCTGGTCTACCGCGAGCTGCTCTGCGCCCGTCTGGTCGGTCGCACATGTCGGCATCACCGACATCTGGGTCGACTCCCCCGCCTCGCGCGCGGGCGGCCGGGAGCTGTGGGCCATCCCCAAGGAGCTGGCCTCGTTCCGCCGCACCACGCGGGGGCGCGCCGACCGGCACGCCTCCTGGGAGGTCGCCGGCGAGGACAGCACCTGGGCCACCGTCGAGGTGACCGACACCGGTCCGCGCACGCCGCGGCTGCCGTTCGGCTTCTGCACCCGCCAGGTCCGCGAGGACGGGACCGTCGTGGTCACCCCGGTGCGCGGCACGGCCCGGCTCGGCCGCAGCCGGGCCCGCTGGACGGCGTACGACGAGGGGCCGCTCGCCTGGCTGGCAGGCGAGCAGCCCCTCGTGACGCTGCGGGCGACCGACCTCGCGATGGACTTCGGCCGCCCCGGAGGCTAGGCGGGCCGGTCGGGCGGGGTCCGCACCGCGCGGATCGACGGGCGGTCCCCGTCGGGCAGTGCCTCGACGTCGGGCGACCCACCCGGCGCGAGCTCCTGGTCGCGCAACGCGCGCCGGGTGGAGTCGCGGATCTCGAAGACCTCGGTGGCGAAGCCGCCCAGGGTCCGGGCCACGTCACCGACGGCGTTGGTGAGGATGGTGGCGACCGCACCGACGGTGGCGGCCGCGGCCGTCACGCCGTCCTGGATGGCGTCCTTGCGGATCTCGCCCTTGCTGAGCTCGTCGCTCATGTGCCCACCTCCGTCGGTGTCGTCGGTCGCGGCCCGGGTCCCGGTGCCTCGGGGCCCCCATCATGGCGCACCGGTCCGGTCAGGCCGCCAGCCTGTGGTCGACGACCGTGCCGGGGTCCGTGGCCTTCGTGCGGCGGGGCGGCAGCGCCATGCGGCAGATCTTCCTGGCCACGCTGCCGAGCTGGCGGTGCAGCGGGCCGGTGTTGTAGGCGATGCCGTGGCGCTCGCAGATCTCGCGCACCTCCTCGGCGATCTCGGGGTAGCGGCGGGCCGGGATGTCGGGGAACAGGTGGTGCTCGATCTGGTGGGAGAGGTTGCCGCTCATCAGGTGCAGCAGCTTGCTGCCGGAGATGTTGGCCGAGCCCAGCAGCTGGCGGTAGTACCAGTGGCCACGGCTCTCGTCCTCGCACTCCTCCTCGGAGAAGGTCGCGACGCCGGCCGGGAAGTGGCCGCAGAAGATGATGTTGAAGGCCCAGACGTTGCGCACCAGGTTGGCGGTGGCGTTGCCCGCCAGCGTCAGCGGGAACAGCGGCCCGGTCAGCGCCGGGAACAGCAGGTAGTCCTTGAGGGCCTGCGTCTTGACCTTCTTCATGATCCCGGCGTGGAGCGCCTTGTTGTCCGAGATCGAGCGCTTGCCGGCGACGAGGTTCTCGACCTCGAGGTCGTGCACCGCCACGCCCCACTCGAAGAACACCATCAGCAGGAACGCGTACACCGGGTTGCCCAGGTAGTACGGGTGCCACTTCTGGTCCTCGTCCATCCGCAGGATCCCGTAGCCGATGTCGCGGTCCTTGCCGAGCACGTTGGTGAAGGTGTGGTGGATGTAGTTGTGGGAGTACTTCCACTGCGAGCTGGGGCAGACGTTGTCCCACTCGTACATCCGGGAGTTCAGGCCGGGGTCGCCCATCCAGTCGTACTGGCCGTGCATCACGTTGTGGCCGATCTCCATGTTGTCCAGGATCTTGGAGACGCTGAGCGAGGCCACGGCCAGCGGCCAGGCCGGCGGGAGGTACATCAGGGCGCGGCCCGCGACCTCGAGCTGGCGCTGCTTCTTGACGATGCCGCGGATGTAGGTGGCGTCGGCCTCGCCGAGGTCGGCGATGACGCGCTGGCGGATCGCGTCCATCTCCTCGCCGAACTTCTCGAGCTGCTCGTCGCTGAGGCGGGTGTGGGTGTCGGTGGTCATGATGGTCCCTCTCGTGGTGGTCGGAACGGGGGCGGTGGGGGTCTAGAGGTCGACGACGCAGTCGCCGACGGGGGCGGAGACGCAGATGCGGACGTCCTCGTCGGGCAGCGAGGACTCCTCGCCCGTCATCACGTTGCGCACGGTGCCCTCGGTCTTGCGCGAGACGCAGGAGAAGCAGATGCCCATCCGGCAGCCGAACTCCGGGGTGAGCCCCCGGGCCTCGGCCTGCTCGAGCAGCGAGGCGCCGGTGTTGGCGGCCGTCGACCCGTCGCGGGCGAAGGTCACGTCGCCCTCGGCGGAGTCGGTGCCCGCCGGCCGGGTGGTGAGCTTGAAGAACTCGGTGCGCAGCCGCGGCGAGTCGCCGTACGCCTCGCGGACCAGGTCCATCATCGGCGCCGGGCCGCACGCCCAGGTGTCGGTGTCCCGGAAGTCGGGGACCAGCCGGCGCAGCGCCGCCTCGGTGAACACGTCGTCGCCGTGGCGCAGGTGCACCGAGACGTCGTTGTCGGCCCAGGCGATGCGCTGCAGCTCCTCGGCGAAGATCTGGTCCTCGGCGCTGCGGGCGTAGTGCAGGAAGGTCACCTTGCGGTTGGCGCGGCCGTCGTACCCGTCGCGCAGCAGGGTGCGCAGGTGCGACATCGCCGGGGTGATGCCGGAGCCGCCGGTGACGTAGAGCAGCCGGTTGTTGGTGGGCGTCGCGGGGCTCTCGCTGAGCGTGAAGGACCCCTCGGCCTGGCTCAGGTGCACCGTGAGGCCCGGCCGGGCCTCGTGGACGAGGTGCTTGCTGACCAGGCCCTCGGCGTGGGCGCGGACGGTGATCGAGAACTCCTCGCCGGGGCCGGACTCGGCCGAGGAGATGGAGAAGCACCGCGTCGTACGCCGGGCGCCGGGCACCTCGATGCCGACCTGGACGTACTGGCCGGCGCGGTGGCCGCGCCAGGTGGTCGTGGGCTGCAGCCGGACGGTGGCGACCGGGTGCTCCCCGGAGGTCTCGCGGACGACCTCCACGACCTGGGCGCGCACCTCGGTGGCGGCCCACATCGGGTTGACCTGCTCCAGGTAGCGGTCGACCCCGTGGGGGGCGGCGAGCGCACCGAGCAGCTTCGAGCCCAGGACACGCTGTGCGAGCGGCGTCATGATCTCATCTCCCTCGCGGTTCAGTGAACGTCTGTGCACTCAACGCTCCCGGCTCGGACGCCGGAGGTCAAGCGCATCGCCGGGTGACGCCGACCACGGCGGCCCTCCCGGGCCGCCTGCCAGGCGGGGAGCGCGACCAGCGTCACAGCCGCGCCGGGCTAGGGTCGGACGACATGACACGCACTCTGTTCTCGGGCGGCCAGGTCTACGACGGGACCACGCACCGGGCCGCGCCCGGCGACGTGGTGGTCGAGGACGGCCGGATCGTGGAGGTCGGCACCGGGCTCGACGGCGACGAGGTCGTCGACTGCTCCGGGGGCTACGTCTCCCCCGGCTTCTTCGACTGCCACGTCCACGTCACCCTCGACGCCCCCAGCGTCATGCAGATCATCGAGACGCCGTTCAGCCTGCAGTTCTACGCCGCGGCGGCCAACCTGCGGGCCACGCTGGAGACCGGCATCACCACCGTGCGCGACGCGGGCGGCGCCGACCTGGGCATCCGGACGGCGGTCGAGCGCGGCATGATCCCCGGCCCGCGGATGCAGCTCTCGATCATCATGCTCAGCCAGACCGGCGGCCACGGGGACGACTGGGGCGTGTGCGGCGCCGACGTGCCGTTCTTCGTGCCCCACCCCGGACGGCCCAGCGGGGTCGTGGACGGCCCCGACGAGGTCCGCAAGCGGGTCCGCGAGATCGTCCGCGCCGGGGCCGACGTGATCAAGGTGGCCACCACCGGTGGGGTGCTCTCACCGAACGACGACCCCCGCCACGCCCACTTCCGCGACGACGAGATCGCCGTGATGACCGCCGAGGCCGCGGCCGCCGGGCTCTCGGTGATGGCCCACGCGCAGGGCGCGGAGGGCATCAAGGCGGCCGTGCGCAACGGCGTCCGCTCGATCGAGCACGGGATCTTCCTCGACGAGGAGGCGATCGAGCTGATGCTGGCCCACGACGCCTGGCTGGTGCCGACCCTGCACGCGCCCCGGGCGGTGGTCCGTGCCGCCGAGGCCGGGCTGCCGCTGCCCGCCGCGGTGGTCGCCAAGGCCCACGACGTGGCCGCCTCCCACCTCGACAGCGTCCGCCGCGCCCACGCCGCGGGGGTGCGGATCGCGATGGGCACCGACTGCGGCGTCGGCCCGCACGGCACCAACCTCGAGGAGCTCGGGCTGATGGCCGACGCCGGGCTGGGCCCGGTCGAGGCGCTGCACGCCGCGACCGGCTCGGCCGCCGCGCTGCTCGGCGTCGACGACGACCGCGGCACCCTGGCCCCGGGCAGGCGCGCCGACCTGGTGGTGGTCGACGGCGATCCCGACGACCTCGAGGGCGTGCGCGAACGGGTGCGGTCGGTCCACCTGGACGGCCGCGAGGTGCACCGCCGGGTCGCCCCGTGACGTCGGGCACCGGCCGCCCGGGCACGGAGCGGGTCCCGCGTCCCCGAGTAGGCTCTGCGCCCATGGACCAGTCCGCCGTCGCCGCCGTCGCCAGCGGGACCGCCCGCTCCGAGGGGCGCGCGACCGGACGTCCGGAGACCCGTGGCGCGCGCAAGGAGCGGACCCGGCAGGCGATCATGGACGCGACCCTGTCCCTGTGCGAGGACAGCAGCCTGGTGGCGCTGTCGCTGCGCCAGGTGGCCAAGGAGGTCGGCATCGTCCCGACCGCGTTCTACCGCCACTTCGCCTCGATCGAGGACCTCGGCCTGGCGCTGGTCGAGGACTCGTTCGTCTCGCTGCGGGCGATGCTGCGCGACGTGCGCCGGACCGACCCCGACTACGGCGACATCATCGACAGCTCCATCACCGTGCTGGTCGAGCACTGCCGCTCGCGCCACTCCCACTTCGCCTTCATCGCCCGCGAGCGCAGCGCCGGGCCGCCGGCGGTGCGTGCCGCGATCCGCCACCAGATCGAGCTGGTCGAGCGTGAGCTGGCCACCGACCTCGCGCGGCTCACCGACCCGGCGTACTGGTCGACCGAGGACCTCGGCGTGCTGTCCAACATGATCGTCACGCTCGCGGTCGGGACCACCGAGGCGATCCTGGCGGCGCGGCCCGACGCCGAGGACGACATCGCCCAGCAGGCCCGGACCCAGCTGCGGATGGTGCTGGTGGGTGCGCTGCGCTGGCGCTCCGAGGAGCTCGCCGACCCGGGCCCCACCGCGGTCGACTGACCCGACCGCCCTCGCGGCGTCTCAGCCGCGGGACGCGGCCTCGGGAACGGCGGGCGACCCCGGCCCGGGCTGCTCCCCCGGCTGCTCGGCGCGTGCGGGGAGCATCGCCACCACGGCCACCACCACCAGGCACATCAGCGCGGACGCGGCGAACGCCCAGCGCAGCCCCGCCACGGCAGCCACGTCCGGGGCGGTGCCGTCGGCGACCAGCTGCGCGGCGCGGCTGGTCATCACCATCACGGCCAGGGCCGTGCCCATCGCGCCGGCGACCTGCTGGAGCGTGCCGAGCAGCGAGCTGCCGTGGGAGTGCAGCCGCATCGGCAGCGCGCCCAGCCCGACGGTGAACAACGGCGTGAACATCGCCGACAGCCCGACCATCAGCACCACGTGCGCCACCACCAGGCTCCAGGTGGGTCCGACCTCGACGAGGACGGCCAGGGCCGCCATCGCGACGGTCAGCGCCACCGCGCCGGGGACGACCAGGACACGGGCGCCCAGGCGGTCGTGGAGCCGGCCGACGGTCGGGCCCAGCAGCCCCATCAGGACGCCGCCCGGCATCACCACCAGGCCGGTGGCCAGCGGGGAGAGCCCGCGCTGCTCCTGGAGGTGCAGCGGCAGCAGGATCATCGCGCCGAGCATCGCCATGAAGCCCAGCGACATCGCGACCAGGGCCAGCCGGTAGGTGCGGATGCCGAGGGTCCGCAGGTCCAGCAGCGGCCGCTCCTCGCGCTGCAGCCGGCGCTGGCGCATCACGAAGGCGGCGACGCCCAGGACGCCGACCAGCAGGGCGACGTACGCCGGGGTGCGGTCGCCCGTCGCCCCGACCTCGCTCAGGCCGTAGACCAGGCCGCCGAAGCCCAGCGCCGCGATCACCACGCTCGGCACGTCGAGCCGGCCCGCCACCGGCTCGCCGACGTCGACCAGCCGGCGCAGGCCCAGCACGGCGATGCCGGCGGCGACGGGCAGCACGAGCAGGAAGATCCAGCGCCAGGACAGCTGCTGGAGGACGACCCCGGCCACGGCGGGCCCCATCGCCGGGGCCACCGACATCGCGAGCGTCACGTTGCCCATGACCCGGCCGCGGTCGTGCTCGGCGACGACGGCCATCAGGGTCGTCATCAGCAGCGGCAGCATCACCGCGGTGCCCGTCGCCTGCACGACGCGGGCCACCAGCAGCACGGCGAACCCCGGGGCGAGCGCGGCCAGCAGCGTGCCGGCACAGAACGTGCCCATCGCCGCGGCGAACGCCCGCCGCGTGGTCACCCGCTGGAGGAACCACCCGGTCGCGGGGATCACCACGGCCATGGTCAGCATGAACGCGGTCGAGAGCCACTGCGCGGCGACGGCGTCGACGTCGAGGTCGGCCATCAGCCGCGGGATCGCGTTGATCATCACGGTCTCGTTGAGGATCACGATGAAGGTCGCCGCCACCAGCCAGCGCAGCACGCCGGTGTCGGTCTCGGCGGGACCCCCGGGACCGCCTGCTCCGGCGGGGCCGGAGGAGCCGGTGGTGGGGTGGTCGTCGGCGCGCATCGGGAGCCTCGCTGCAGGGTGGGGGACGTCGTAGCCTCTCCCGCGTCGGGGGGAGCCGGCAACCGGACAAGACCCGGACCGCGGCCCGGACTCATCGGCCACGGGCGGCCCGCGCGGTGGACGGGGGCGGGCGCGAGGTCAGGCCGGGCGGGGGCCCGGGCTGATCGTGAGGTCGGGGACGGTCGCGTCCCGCGGCAGGTCGATCACGTGCAGGATCGCCGCCGCCACCGTCGCGGGGTCGATCCAGGCGTCGGGGTCGTAGGACCGGCCCTCGTGGGCGTGCACCAGCTCCTGCATCGGTGTCGCGGTGCGGCCCGGGTGCACGGTGGTGACGCGCACGCCGTGCTCGGCCTCCTCCTGCCGCAGGGCGTCGGCCAGGGCGCGCAGCCCGAACTTCGACGCGGCGTACGCCGACCAGCCGGGGTTGGCACGCAGCCCGGCCCCGGAGTTGACCATCACGACCGTGCCGCGGGCCGCCCGCAGCGAGGGCAGCGCGATCCGGGTCAGCTCGGCCGGGGCCAGCAGGTTGACGTCGAGCTGGGAGCGCCAGTCGCCCGCCGACAGCTCGCCGAGGGTCCCCAGCGCGACCACCCCGGCCGCGTGCACCACCGAGTCGAGCGGGCCGGTGACGTCGAGCGGGGCGATCGAGGCGACGTCGGCCAGGTCGGCGACGAGGGTCCGCGCCCCGGCGTACTCCTGCTCGAGCTCGCGGGCCCGGGCCTCGTCGCGCGCGAGCAGGACCAGCTCGTCGCCGCGGTCGAGCAGCGCCCGGGCGACGTGGGCGCCGATGCCGGAGCCGGCGCCGGTGACGAGGTGGGTGAGCCGCTCCTCGCCCGCCCTCACCGGGTGAAGACGATCTTGCCGAACAGCTCGCCCTGTGCCATGGCGGCGAAGCCGTCACGGGCCTGCTCCATCGGCAGCGCGCGGTCGACCAGCGGCCGGGCGCCGCTGGCGTCGAGCATCGAGACCAGGCTGGCCAGCTCGCTGCGGGTGCCCATGGTCGAGCCGACGACCCGCAGCTGGAGGAAGAAGATGCGGGTCAGCTCGGCGTCGTCGAGCTTCGGGCCCGAGGTGGTGCCGGAGACGACGAGCACGCCCCCGGGGCGCAGCGAGCGGATCGAGTGCGACCACGTGGCGCGGCCGACGGTCTCGATGACGCCGTCGACCTTGACGGGCAGCCGGGCGCCGGACTCGAACACCTCGTGGGCGCCGATCTCGAGCGCGCGGGCCCGCTTGGCCTCGTCGCGGCTGGTGGCCAGCACCTTGAGCCCGGCGGCGCGGGCCAGCGTGATGGCCGCGGTCGCCACGCCCCCGCCGGCGCCCTGCACCAGCACGGTGTCGCCGGCCCTGAGGCCGCCCTGGGTGAAGAGCATCCGGTACGCCGTGAGCCAGGCCGTCGGGAGGCACGCGGCCTCCTCGAAGGACAGCGAGGCGGGCTTGGGCACCACGTTGCGACGGGGCACGGCGACCCGGTCGGCCAGGGTGCCCTGGTGCTTCTCGCTCAGCAGCGACCGCTGGGGGTCGAGGGTCTCGTCGCCCGTCCAGGAGGGCTCGCTGATCACCGCGTGGACGACGACCTCGTTGCCGTCCTCGTCGATGCCCGCGGCGTCGCAGCCGAGGATCATCGGCAACGACTCCTCGCGCAGCCCGACCCCGCGCAGCGACCACAGGTCGTGGTGGTTGAGCGAGGCGGCCTTCACGGTCACCGTGGTCCACCCGTCGGGGACCTCGGGCTCGGGCCGCTCGCCGAGCACGAGGCCGGACAGCGGGTCGTCGGAGGAGAAGGACTCGGCGTAGACGGCGAACATGCTCCCGACCCTACCGACGGGCCACGCCGTCGTTGCGCGCGGCGGCGGCGACCGCAGCGGCCACCGCCGGCCCCACGCGGGGGTCGAACGGCGAGGGGATGATCAGGTCCTCGCGCGCCTCGTCTGCCACCAGCGCGGCGAGCGCGTCGGCGGCCGCGAGCTTCATGCCCTCGGTGATCGCCGTCGCGCGGGCGTCGAAGGCCCCCCGGAAGATGCCCGGGAACGCCAGCACGTTGTTGATCTGGTTGGGGAAGTCCGAGCGACCGGTGGCCACCACGCGGGCGTGGCGGTGGGCGACGTCGGGGTGCACCTCGGGCATCGGGTTGGCGAGCCCGAAGATGATCGCGTCCTCGGCCATCGTGGCGACGAGCTCCTCGGCGACGGTGCCGCCGGAGAGCCCGATGAAGACGTCGGCCCCGTCGAGCGCCTCGGCGAAGCTGCCGGTGCGACCGGTGCGGTCGGCCGTCAGCTGCGCGAGCGCCGCCTTGGAGTCGTTGAGGTTCTCGCGGCCGCTGTGCAGCACCCCGGTGCGGTCGGTGACCACGACGTCGGACAGCCCGGCGGCGAGCAGGATCTTGGTGACCGCGACGCCCGCGGCGCCGGCGCCGGAGACCACGACGCGCGTGGTCTCCACCAGCCGGCCGGTGAGGCGCAGCGCGTTCTCGAGCGCCGCGAGCACGACCACGGCGGTGCCGTGCTGGTCGTCGTGGAAGACGGGGATGCCCAGGCGTTGCTTGAGCCGCTCCTCGACCTCGAAGCAGCGGGGGGCGGAGATGTCCTCGAGGTTGATGCCGCCGAAGCTCGGGGCCAGCCGCACCACGGTCTCGACGATCTCGTCGACGTCGACGGTGTCGAGGCAGATCGGCACGGCGTCGACGCCGCCGAACTGCTTGAACAGCACCGCCTTGCCCTCCATCACCGGCATCGCGGCGCGGGGGCCGATGTCGCCGAGGCCGAGCACCGCGGTGCCGTCGGTCACCACGGCCACGGTGTTGGGCACCCAGGTGTAGTCGTCGGCCAGCGCGGGGTCCTCGGCGATCGCCTGGCACACCCGGGCCACGCCCGGCGTGTAGGCCATCGACAGCTCGTCGGGGCCGGCGAGGGCGACGCGCGAGGCGATCTCCATCTTGCCGCCGAGGTGGAGGTCGAAGACAGGGTCGCCCGCGTGGGGCTGGGTCGGGGGGTCGAGGTCTGGCATGAGCTCCGATGCAACCATGAGAGGCCGTCCTTGGGCAGGTCCGGACGAAGAAGCGGGACGGGGGCGGTTCGACGCCGGCCGGTGTAGGGCAGCGGATCCGCGCACGGTGGGGGGTGACCCGTCCTCAGTGTCACACAGCCCGTCCGGCCACCCAACGGCGTGTGACCCGCGACTCACCGTCCGCCCGGGCCCGGGACCCGCCCCGGCCGCGGCCAGAGCCGCAGCCGCACGCGGGCCAGCACCTGGTCGTCGGCCACGGCGCCGGCCGACCACGAGTCGCGTCCCTCCCGGGGGTTGTCGCGGCTGACCCACCAGCCGTCGGCCCCGTGGTGGTCCAGCCGCTTCACCGCGACCACCCCGTCGGCGAACCGCACCACCGCCACGTCGCCGGCCCGCGGCGTCACGGCGTACCGCACCAGGAGGCGGTCGCCGTCGCGCAGCGTCGGCTCCATCGAGCGGCCACGCACGAGGGCCATCCCCCACGGCCGGGCGGTGCGACGGTTCAACTGCGACCCCCTCGGGTACCTCCAGGACGCACACGTGCCGCCCGGAGTAGTGTCGCAAGCCACGGCCGGCGAGGCGTCACGCGACCGGCCCACAGGTCCCACGTGAGAGGAACACTGCATGTTCACCCAGCTCTTCGCCCCCACCGTCGAGGTCTCCGCGCACTGCGACCTCCCCTGCGGCGTGTACGACCCCGCGCAGGCCCGCATCGAGGCCGAGTCGATCAAGGCGATCATCGCCAAGGTCGCCGACAACGACGACCCCGACTTCCGCACCCGCGCGATCCTGATCAAGGAGCAGCGCTCCGAGCTGGTCAAGCACCACCTCTGGGTGCTGTGGACCGACTACTTCAAGCCCCCCACTTCGAGAAGTACCCCCAGCTGCACCAGCTGGTGAACGAGGCCACCAAGCTCGCCGGTGGCGGCGGCGGCACCAAGGCCGTCCTCGACGAGGGCGTGGCCGACCAGCTGCTCGCCAAGATCGACGAGATCGCCGAGATCTTCTGGGAGACCAAGAAGGCCTGAGCGACCTCAGGCCTCCTCGGCCGACCCACCTCGACCCCCGGTTCGCACGAACCGGGGGTCGAGTCTTCCCCCGATCCCTCGCAGCGGCGTCCCGGCGTCTACTCTGAGCCCCAGACCCCTCGGGAGGACCCCCTGTGAGCACCAGATCCGACGTCGAGCTCCGGCTACCGGCGGAGAGCGCCTTCGTGGCCGTGCTGCGGATGACCACGGCCGGCCTCGCCGCCCGGCTCGACTTCACGCTGGACGACATCGAGGACCTGCGCATGGCCGTCGGCGAGGCCTGCGCGCTGGTGCTCGAGGACGCCGCCCCCGGCGGCGACCTGCACGCCGCCTACGACCTCAGCGACGGCGCCATCGAGGTCTCGATCAGCGTCGACGCGCGTCGTCGGGCCGAGCCCGACTCCGACAGCTTCGGCTGGCAGGTGCTCACCGCGCTCACCAGCGACGTGCGCACCCGCCGCGACGGTGACCGGCTCTGGCTCACCTTCACCGTCCGCTCCAGCATCGCGGCCTGACTCGTGGCGGGTGCGGCAGGCACGCCCTGGCGCGTGCACGGCCCGCAGCTGAGCACCACCGAGACCAAGGCCCGCAGCCACGCCCTGTTCACCGACCTGCGCGCCACCGACCCGGGCTCCGCCTCGCACCGGGGCGTGCGTGACGACCTGGTCCGGCTGCACCTCCCGCTCGTCGAGCACTGCGCCCGCCGGTTCCTCAACCGCGGCGAGCCCTTCGACGACCTGATGCAGGTCGGCACGATCGGCCTGATCAAGGCCGTCGACCGCTTCGACGACGAGCGCGGGGTCGAGTTCTCGACGTACGCCACCCCGACGATCCTCGGCGAGATCAAGCGACACTTCCGCGACAAGGGGTGGGCGATCCGGGTGCCGCGACGGCTCCAGGAGCTGCGGATGTCGATCGGCAGGGCCTCGGCCGACCTGTCCCAGGAGCTCGGCCGCTCCCCCACCACCGCCGAGCTCGCGACCCGGCTGGGGGTCGAGGTCGAGGAGGTCCTCGAGGGGCTGGAGTCGGCCAACGCGTACGCCACGCTGTCCCTCGACGCCGGCGACGACGCCGAGGACTCCCCCGGGTCGATGCTCGACACCCTCGGCGAGCACGACGAGGGCCTCGAGCACGTCGAGATCCGCGAGTCCGTGAAGCCGTTGATCGAGATGCTCCCCGCGCGCGAGCGCCGCATCCTGCTGCTGCGCTTCTTCCGCGGCATGACCCAGTCGCAGATCGCCGACGAGATCGGGGTCTCCCAGATGCACGTCTCCCGGCTGCTCTCCCGCACCCTCGAGCACCTGCGCAGCGAGATGCGCGAGGTCGGCTGAGGGTCAGTCCTGGTCGCGGGCGGACTCGAGGGCGTCGATGGAGCGGGGGTGGAGGAGGCCGGCGAGGACGACGACGGCGGAGACGACGAGGACCACTGCGACCGGCCAGAGCTCGCGGAAGCTCCAGGCCAGGCCGAGCCAGACCAGCTGGGCGAGCAGGACCGGGCCGCGGGCCCAGGGGCGGATCGCGTTCAGGCCCCAGGCGCAGAACGCGAGGGTGGCGCCGAAGAGCACGAAGAACAGCGCGGTGGTGAGGCCGAGGACCACCCGGTCGCGGTCGAGGCTGGCCAGCTCGGCGAGCCCGAACAGGATCACCAGCAGCGCCTGCACGAAGGTCAGCCCGGCAGCGGCGGCGAGCGGGGCGGGCGTACCGTGGACGGAGTACGGCGACCGTGTCGAGGGGTCGGGCTCGTCGGGGCCGGGTAGCGCGCTCACCCGGTGGACCTTATTCCGTCCCTGTCTGTGACCCACCCGACCGCGGGTCGGGGTTGTGCTCGGGCAACGAAGTTGCAACGATCGAGCTCGTGCGTTTTTTCACGACCTGATCGGCGCGCTCCCCCGACCTCCCCATCAACCGTTGGCCGGGACACACATCGTGGGCTTCGCCCCACACTCTCCCGGAGGACTTCCTCACCCATGGATTGGCGTCACCGTTCTGCGTGCCTCGACGAGGACCCGGAACTGTTCTTCCCCATCGGCAACACGGGTCCCGCGATCATGCAGATCGAGGAGGCCAAGCAGGTGTGCCGTCGCTGCGACGTGCGCGAGCAGTGCCTCGCGTGGGCGCTCGAGGCGGGGCAGGACCACGGTGTCTGGGGTGGTCTGAGCGAGGACGAGCGCCGCGCCCTGAAGCGCCGCAACGCCCGCAGCCGGGTCCGCACCGCCTGAGGACGACCCGGCACCGCTGAGGAGGCGACCGGCTCGACCGGTCACCGGCCTGCCGTCACGCCCACCGACGGCACCTGCACGACGACGCGGGTGCCCGGTCCGTCCCGGCGCGGGCCGAGCTCGATGGTGCCCCCGACCTCGGCCACGAGCGTGCTCACGATCGAGAGCCCCAGGCTCGCCGACGACTCCAGCACGAACCCCGCGGGGAGCCCGACCCCGTCGTCCTGCACCACGAGCTCGAGCGCGTCGCCATCGCGCGTGCAGCGCACCTCGACGGTGCCGCTGCGGCTGCTGCCGCCCTGCGAGCCGAAGGCGTGCTCGACCGCGTTCTGCAGCAGCTCGGTGAACACCATCGCGAGCGGCGTGGCCGCGTCGGAGCCGATCGCGCCGAAGGAGCCCGTACGCCGCGCGGTCACCGCCCCGCCGGACGTGCCGACGTCGGTGACCAGCCGGGTGAGCCGGTCCATCACGTCGTCGAAGTCCACCGACTCGTCGAAGCCCTGGCTGAGGGTCTCGTGGACGACGGCGATCGCGCCGACGCGGCGTACGGCCTCCTCCAGGGCCACCCGCCCCTCCGGCACCCGGATCCGCCGCGCCTGGAGCCGCAGCAGTGCGGCGACGGTCTGGAGGTTGTTCTTCACCCGGTGGTGGATCTCGCGGATGGTGGCGTCCTTGGTGACCAGCTCGCGGTCGCGGCGCCGCAGCTCGGTGACGTCGCGGAGCAGCACCAGCGCGCCGGTGCGCACCCCGCCCGGCAGCAGCGGCAGCGCCCGCACGATGACCGTCGCCTGGCCGTTGCCGAGCTCGGTGTCGCGGGGTCGCAGGCCGCCCAGGACGGCGCTGATCGTCTCCTCGTCGGGGCGCATCGCGGGCGGCACCAGCTCGCGGGTGAGGCCGGCGAGCGGCTGGCCCGCGAGGTCGCCGGTCAGCCCGAGCCGGCGGTAGACCGAGAGCGCGTTGGGGCTGGCGTAGGTCACCGCGCCGTCGGCGTCGACCCGGATGAAGCCGTCGCCGACCCGCGGGGTGTCGGCGTGGTCGGAGCGGTCGCCGGGGAAGGGGAAGCTGCCCTGGGCGATCATCTGCGACAGCTCGGTGGCGGTCTGGAGGTAGGACAGCTCCAGCCGGCTCGGCGTACGCACGCCCTGGAGGTTGGTGTGCCGCCCGACCACCGCGATCAGTCGGCCCTCGCGCCGCACCGGGATGGCCTCGACCCGCACCGGCACGTCGTCGCGCCACTCGGGGTCGCCCTCGCGGGCGATGCGGCCGTCGCGCAGCGCCTCGTCGACCAGCGGCCGCCGGCCGACGGGCAGGAAGCTGCCCACCAGGTCGTCGACGTACGCCGTGGGGCCGGTCGTCGGACGCATCTGCGCCCCCGCCCAGTAGCCGCTGCCGTCGGACGCCGGCAGCCACAGCACCAGGTCCGCGAAGGACAGGTCGGCGATGATCTGCCAGTCCGCGACGAGCAGCGAGAGCCACGCGACGTCCTCGGGACACAGCGACGTGCGGTCGCGCGCGAGGGCCTGGAGCGAGGGCACCCGACCAGGGTAGGGACAGCCGCTACTGTCGCCCGCATGACCCAGGCTCCGGACCAGACCTCCGACGGCAGCGGCACCCCGGCCCCCGGCGACGCCACCGGCACCGGCCCCGTCGAGGCCCACTCCGGCCAGCACGCGGTGGCCGTGGCCCGGGCCCACGGCGTGCAGACGATGTTCACGCTCTCCGGCGCCCACGTCTTCCCGATGTACGACGGCGCGGTGACCGCCGACCCACCGATGCGGATCGTCGACGTGCGCCACGAGCAGACCGCCGCCTTCGCGGCCGAGGCCACCGGCAAGCTGACCCGCACCCCCGGCCTCGCGGTGCTGACCGCCGGGCCGGGCGTGACCAACGGCGTCAGCGCGATCGCCCAGGCGCAGTTCAGCGGCTCCCCGCTGGTCGTCGTCGGCGGCCGCGCGCCGGCCAACCGCTGGGGCAGCGGCTCGCTCCAGGAGCTCGACCAGCCGCCGATCCTGGCGCCGGTCTCCAAGCTGGCCCGCACCATCCACGAGGCCGGCGAGGTCGCCGCCGGCATCGACGAGGCGTTCACCGTCGCCGGGTCGTCCCACCGCGGCCCGGTGTTCGTCGACGTGCCGATGGACGCGTTCTTCGAGACCAGCTCCACGCAGCGCCCGACGGTCGGCGCCCGGCACCGCCAGGAGCCCGACGGCGACGCGGTCCGGCGCGTGGCGACGCTGCTGGGCGAGGCCCGCCGCCCCGTCCTCGTGCTCGGCACCGACGTCTGGGCCGACGGGGCCGAGGACGCCGCGCTGCGCCTGGTCACCGAGGCCGGCCTGCCGACCATCACCAACGGCATGGGCCGCGGGCTCGTGCCCGGCGGCCACCCGCTGCTGGTCACCAAGGCCCGCGGCGCGGCCTTCAACGGCGCCGACCTCGTCGTGGTCGTCGGCACCCCCCTCGACTTCCGCCTCGGCTACGGCGTCTTCGGCGGGAAGGAGGGCGCCACCCCCGCCCGCGTCGTCCACCTCGCCGACTCCCCCGGCCAGCTCAGCGCGCACGCCGACCTCGCCGCCTCGGCGTGCGGCGACCTCACCCTGGTGCTGGACGGCGTGCGCGACGGCATCGCCGCGCTCTCGCGCCGGCCCGACTGGTCGGGCTGGGTCACCGAGCTCCAGGACACGGTCAGGGCCGCCGCCGAGCGCGACGCGGCGCTGCTCTCGGCCGAGGCCGACCCGATCCACCCGGCGCGCATCTACGGCGAGCTGGTGCCCCGCCTGGCCGACGACGCCGTCGTGATCGGCGACGGCGGCGACTTCGTGTCCTTCGCCGGCAAGTACGTCGAGCCGCAGCGCCCCGGCGGCTGGCTCGACCCCGGCCCCTACGGCTGCCTCGGCGCCGGGCTGGGCGCGGCGATGGCGGCCCGGCTGGTGCGGCCCTCGGCCCAGGTCGTGCTGCTCTACGGCGACGGCGCGGCGGGGATGTCCCTCATGGACGTCGACACCCTGGTCCGCCACGACCTGCCCGTCGTGATGGTCTGCGGCAACAACTCGGCCTGGGGCCTGGAGAAGGGCCCGATGCAGATGCTCTACGGGTACGACGTGGCCGCCGACCTCAACCCGCAGACGCGCTACGACGACGTCGTCACGGCGCTGGGCGGGGCCGGGGAGACGGTGACCGACCCCCGCCGGATCGGGGAGGCGCTGGACCGCGCGTTCGCCGCCGACGTGCCCTACCTGGTCAACGTCATCACCGACGTGGACGCGGCCTACCCGCGCGCCACCTTCGGCATCTGAGCGTGCACGTCCGGCGGGCCGGGACGCGCGACCTGCCCGCGGTGGCCGAGGCGACCGCGCGGGCGTACGCCGACCACGTGCTCGGCCCCGACGACCCCTACCTCGACCGGCTCCGCGACGCCGCGGGCCGGGCGCGCGAGGCCGAGCTGTGGGTGGCGGTCGAGCAGCACGGGGCCGACGGCGCGGAGCACGAGGTCGTGCTCGGCTCGGTCACCGACTGCCCGCCGGGCTCGTCGTGGCGCGAGGTGGCCGGGCCCGACGAGGGTGAGTTCCGGATGCTCGCGGTCGACCCGGCCGCCGCGGGCCGCGGTGCGGCGACCGCCCTGGTGCAGCACGTCCTCGACGCCTGGCGGGCGCGCGGCGCCCGGGCGGTGGTCCTGTCGACGCTGCCGGACATGGCGGCCGCGCACCGGCTCTACGCGCGGTTCGGGTTCGTCCGCGTCCCGGCGCGCGACTGGTCGCCGGTGCCCGGGGTGGAGCTGCTGGTCTACGAGCTCGAGCTCAGCCCAGCCGCGACATGAACTTCTCGGCCCCCACGACGACCCGGGTGACCTCGCCGGAGCCGACCAGCCGGCCCTGCTGACGCGCCGCGACCGAGAGCCGCACCAGCCGGCCGTCGACGTGCACCACGGCGGCGGTCACCTCGACCACGGCGCCGACCGCCGAGGGCGCCTGGTGCTCCAGGGAGACCCGGGTGCCGACGCTCGTCTCGCCCGCGTCCAGCGCGGGCTCGAGGGCCGCACAGGTGGCCGCCTCCAGCCAGGCGAGCAGCACCGGCGTACCGAGGACGGGCAGGCTGCCCGAGCCGACCGACTCGGCGGTGTCGGCGGCCACGACGGTGCGCTCCAGGGTGGCCGTCAGCTCGCGCGCCGAGGCGGGGTCGAGCCTCACGGGAGCTGCACCTCGAACTGCTCGGGCTCCTCCTCGGAGCCGGCGGCGGGCTCGATCGTGACCCGGCCGAAGACCACGTAGGTGGTGAGGTGCTCGCGGGTGGGGTGGAACAGCCCGGTGCAGCCGCCCACCCGGAAGGCGAGCGCGACCAGGTCGCGCAGCTGGTCGAGGTCGAGCTTGAGCGGCGAGGTGGTCAGCGCGAACACCTCGTGGGCCACGCCGTAGTCACGGACCCGCCAGGCGGTCTCGCTGACCTCGTCGAGCAGCGTCGGGTTGTCCCAGGCCCACACGAAGGTGCCCGCCGCTGCGTTCCAGGAGCCGAGCACCTGGGCGGGGGCCGAGGCGGTGCGTCCGTCGGCGAGGTCCCACTCGACGCGGGCGGCCTGCTGGTCCAGCCGCCACGCGGTGGCCGAGCCCATGCCCCAGCGCCGGTCGTGGACCGCGATGCTCTCGCCGATCATGTCGTGGCCCTGCAGGAGGACGGTCCCGAGGTCGAGCGCGGGGTCGAGGCCGGTCATGGGTCCATCCTCCCAGGTGGCGCACAAGAGCCCCGGACCGACCGGTCCGGGGCTCGTGCGTACGACGACGACGTCATCGCGAGAGCGAGGTGCTCAGGCGTTGGGACGCTTGCCGTGGTTGGCGCCCTTCTTCTTGCGAGCGCGGCGCTTGCGGCCGGTCTTGCCCATGGGGTCCTCCTGTGGTGGGTCGGCCCCCGCGGTGCGGAGCGGGAGCGGCGTACATCCTCGCAGGCGGGACCGCCGGGAGGCCAATCAGCCCCGGGGGTCGGTCCGGACGATCTCGACCTGGACCTCGCGGATGGAGACCATCACGCGCTGCCGCAGCGTCTCGGGGGCCTGCTCGCTGCAGGAGCGGCGGACCAGGGTCTTGACCGTGCGCTCGAGGTCGTAGCGCGCCAGGCACGGCCCGCACTCCTCGAGGTGGTGCTCGATCTGGGCGCAGTCGGCCTGCTCGAGCTCGTTGTCGAGGAAGAAGAACACCCGGCTCAGCACCTCGGAGCAGTCGGCGGTGTCGACGCCCTCCAGCGAGGAGGTCGTCGCGGCCTCGGGTCGGCGCTCGTCGCGGCTCATCGGGTGCCTCCCGCCGGGCCGGTCGAGGCGCCGACCTTGGCGTCGACGGTCGCGGTGGACAGCAGGTCGTTCTCGCGGACGTACTCGGTCAGCATCTGGCGCAGCTGTCGACGGCCCCGGTGGAGCCGGGACATCACGGTGCCGATCGGCGTCTCCATGATCTCGGCGATCTCCTTGTAGGGGAAGCCCTCGACGTCGGCGAGGTAGACCGCGAGCCGGAAGTCCTCGGGCAGGTTCTGCAGCGCCGTCTTCACGTCGGAGTCGGGGAGGTGCTCCAGCGCCTCCATCTCCGCGGACTTCAGGCCCGAGGAGGAGTGCGACTCGGCGCGGGCGAGCTGCCAGTCCTCGACGTCCTCGGCCATCGACTGCTGCGGCTGCCGCTGCTTCTTGCGGTAGGTGTTGATGAAGGTGTTGGTCAGGATCCGGTACAGCCACGCCTTGAGGTTGGTGCCGGGCCGGAACTGGTGGAAGTTGCCGTAGGCCTTGGCGAAGGTCTCCTGCACGAGGTCCTCGGCGTCCGCGGGGTTGCGGGTCATCCGCATCGCGGCCGAGTAGAGCTGGTCCAGGAACGGCAGGGCGTCACGCTCGAAGCGGAGCTGGCGCTCGGCCTCGGACTCGGTGGCGACGTCGACCTCGGCGGGGTCGACGTCGGGGGTCTCGACATCAGGGGTGCTCATCGCGGCCCAGCCTACCGGGGCGACGCGGAACGCGGACGGCTCGACGGATCGCTCCACGTCGGGCTTCTCCAGGGTGCACAGCACGGGGACGTTTCCCCTCTCGGACGGGTGTGAGGTGCCGATCGAGGGGTACAACCGCCGCTCAGCGCGAACGATTCCCCACCACGTCGCGCACGATCCACTCGAAGGTGCGCTCCAGCACGAGGTCCAGCGCCTCCGCCTGGGTCAGCGGCGCCGACCGGCGCACCTTCAGGCCGTGGTCGCCGTCGGGCACCACCACGAGGTCGACGTCGTCGGGGAACTCCGCGGGCGTGCCGAAGGGGTCGCGCTCGCCCTGCACCACCAGCGAGCGCACCCGGGCACCGAGCAGCTCGGGCAGCCGCGACCTCTCCGGCCGCCCGGGAGGGTGCAGGGGGAAGCTGAGCGCGAGCACGGCGCTGGCGCCCACCCCGCGCGCCAGCCGGCACGCCGAGCGGGCCCCCGCGCTGCGACCGCCCAGCACGAGCGGCACCCGGGCTCGCATGCCGTCCATGACCGCGGTGTAGCACTCGTCGATCGCCGCCGGCGGCGGGGCGAGCCGCTTGCCGGCCACCCGCCACGGCATCTCGACCAGCGTCACCGAGACGTCGCGCTGCGGCAGCGTGCGGGCCAGCCGCACCAGGTCGGGGGCGTCGATCCCGCCCCCCGCGCCGTGGGTGAGCACCAGCCCGGCGATGGGTCGCTTGGCCCGGCGTACGACGAGCCGCGCGTCGCCACGCGGGGTGGCGACCATCCGCTCGACGGGCATCAGCCCTGGCCCTGCGTCGGGGCGGGGGCGTCCTCGGGCAGGTCGGAGAGCGGCAGCGGCTCGACGAGCTCGGCGCCGTTGTTGCGGACGTTCGAGACCAGGGTCGGGACCGGGAACGCCTCGAGCCGGCCGGGCGCGGCGGGGGTCAGCAGGTCGAGCAGGGCGTCGCGGTCGTGGGCGGTCGGGTCGAGCCAGGCGTCGTAGCGGTCCGGGGTCAGCATCAGCGGCATCCGGTCGTGGATCCGGCCCAGCGAGTCCTCGGCCGCGGTGGTGATCACGGTGCAGGTCCAGCGGAAGCGGTCGGGGTCGTCCTCGGACCGCTCCGGGTCGCGCCAGATCTCGTAGAGCCCGGCCATGGCCAGCACCCCGCCGTCGGCGGGGCGGATGAAGTAGGGCTGCTTGCGGGGCTTGCCCGCCTTGGTCAGCGCGGCGGTGGGGTACCACTCGTAGTAGCCGTCGGCCGGCAGCAGCGCCCGGCGCCGCTCGAAGGCCCGGCGGTAGGCCGGCTTCTCGGCCACGGTCTCCATCCGGGCGTTGATCATCCGGCTGCCGACCGCCGGGTCCTTGGCCCAGAACGGCACCAGGCCCCAGGTCATCGCCCGGAGCTGGCGCTGCGGCGCCGCCTGCGACCCCTCGTCGCCGGAGCTGCCCGAGGGCGGCCGCTCGACGACGGCGTACACCTCCTTGGTGGGGGCGACGTTCCAGTCGGGCTCGAGGCGGGGCAGGTCGACCTGGTGCACCTCGAACTCCTCGACGAGGTCCTCGGGCGCACGGCTCGAGGCGTAGCGACCGCACATGCCACGCAGGCTAGTCCCCACCGAGCGCACGGGGGACCGGCGCACCGACGTCCGGACGGGCCGCCCTCCCCGGACCCTGCCCGCCCGGACGCCGGAGCCGACGCGGCGCCGAGCCCAGGCCGGCGCCGACACCGGCGGTGCGCCGGTACGTGTGGGACGTCGCCGCGGGTCGGGCATGACGCGGTTCCGACCGGTCGCGCCGGGGCACAATGGGGTCATGGCTGCGGGCGATCTCACCACCGAGGTGTCCCCCGACCCCGCCGACGGGTCGTCGGACGCCGCGCTGGTCGCCCGCGTGCGCAGCGGCGACACCGACGCCTACGGCACGCTCTTCTCCCGCCACGTCGACGCCGCACGACGCCTCGCCCGCGCCCTGGTGCCCGGCCCCGACGCCGACGACCTCGTCTCCGAGGCCTTCACCAAGACCCTCACGGTGCTGCAGGGCGGGGGCGGACCCGACGAGGCGTTCCGCGCCTACCTGCTCACCGCCGTGCGCCGGCTGCACATCGACCGGATCCGTCGCACCCGACGGGTCACCACCACCGACGACCTGGACGACCTCGACGACGGCGTGCCGTTCGTGGACCCCGCCGTCGCCCAGTTCGAGGGCGGCGCGGCGGCGCGTGCCTTCGCCTCGCTGCCCGAGCGGTGGCAGCTGGTGCTGTGGCACCTCGAGGTCGAGAACGACAAGCCCGCCGACATCGCCCCGCTGCTGGACCTCAGCCCCAACTCGGTCTCGGCGCTGGCCTACCGCGCCCGGGAGGGCCTGCGCCAGGCGTTCGTGACGATGCACCACACCGGCGACCCCGAGCGGCTCCCGGCCGCCTGCACCGCCGCCCGCCAGCGGCTCGGCGGCTTCGTCCGGGGCGCGCTGGCGCGACGCGACGCCCGCAAGGTCGAGGACCACCTCGACCACTGCCTGCCGTGCACCGGCGTCTACCTGGAGCTGCGCGAGGTGAACTCCTCGCTGGCCGGACTGGTGGGGCCGGTCGTGCTGGGCGGTGCCGCTGCGGCGTACCTCTCCGAGCTCGGGGTCGGCAGCGCGGCCGCGGCCGCCGCCGGCTCGGGTGCGCTCGTGGGTGGTGCCCCCACGGCCCCCAGCGTCGCCGGCCGGGTGCGCGACGCGGTCACCGCGCACGTGGGCACCGTCGGCACGACCGTCGTGGCGGGTGCGGCCGTCCTGGCCGTCGTCACCGGCGCCACCCTCGTCGTCCAGGACCGCACCGCGACGCTGGAGGCGCCCTTCGCCCGGCAGCTGGTCTCCGAGCGCCCCTCCCCCACGGACGGCTCCGGCCCCACCGGGACCGGGTCACCGGCCGACCCACCGACCTCCGAGCCCACCGGACCGGGCACCGCCACGCCCCCGGAGCCCGACGGGGGCGGCTCGACCACCCCTGCAGCCGACCCCGACCCCGACGCCGACCCGGACGCGGCCCCGGACGCGGCTGCGACGCAGCAGCCCGAGCGCGACGACGCCGACCGGCCGCGCGGGGGCTCGGTCGCCGCGGGCGGCGTACGCCGGGCCGACCTGGTCCTGACCGCGACGCTGGCCGCCACGACGGCGGGCCGGGCCCGCATCGAGGTCGGCGTCGGCGGCGTCCCCGCGGGGCAGCAGGCCGCGCTCGCGGTCACCAGCAGCGCCGGGTCGCTGCGACCGCTGGGGCCCGGCTGCACCGGCGGCGGCACCCGCCTGAGCTGCACCGCGACGTCGGCACAGACGTCGTTCTCGCTCGAGCTCACGGCCGACGTCGGCACCACCGTCGACCTCGTCCTCATCCCGCCCGACGGCTGGACCGACCCGGTCACGACCGACAACCGGGTGCAGCTGCGGCTGTGAACGACCCCGGTGCCGGGCCGGTGGGGCACGTGCTTGAGGCCGGGCCCACGGGGTAACCCCTACCCATGACTCTCATCCGCCTGCTCGCTCGTCCCATGCTCGCCTCGACGTTCGCGGTCGGTGCCGTCGCCGGGCTGCGCAACGCCCCGGCCCTGGCCGCGAAGTCCAAGCCGGTCATCGACAAGCTCGTCCCCGCCGTGGAGCAGGCCGCCCCGCAGGTCCCGCTGCCCAAGGACCCGGTCACCCTGGTCCGGCTCAACGCCGCCGCCCAGCTCCTCGCCGCGGTCTCGCTGGCCCGCGGCAAGGCGCCCCGTCTCTCCTCGGCCGTGCTGGCCGCCTCGCTGGCGCCCACCACCGTCGCCGGCCACCCGTTCTGGCAGGAGTCGGACCCCGAGGCCAAGCAGGAGCAGATGTTCCACTTCTTCAAGAACCTCTCGGTCCTCGGCGGGCTCGTGCTCGCCGCCGTCGACACCGCCGGCCAGCCCGGGGTCGCCTACCGCGCCCAGTCCGCCGGCCGCACGGCCCGTCGCGAGGCCAAGCACCTCGCCCGCTCCACCCGGCTCCAGGCCAGGCTCGCCGCGAAGTCCGTCGCCTCGTAGTCTCGGCGCGTGAGCGCCCACGAGTCCCTCTGGCCGGCCCCGACCGCACGGGGGCCGGTCTCGGCGACCGTGGCGCTGCCGGGCTCGAAGTCGCTGACCAACCGGGCGCTGGTGCTCGCCGCGCTCTCCGACGGCCCGTCCGTCGTACGCCGGGCGCTGCGCTCGCGCGACACCGAGCTGATGGCACGTGCCCTGACCACGCTCGGCGCGGCCGTCGACACCTCCGGCACCGACTGGACCGTGACGCCCGGGCCGCTGCACGGGGGCGCCGTCGACTGCGGCCTGGCGGGCACGGTGATGCGGTTCGTGCCGCCGGTCGCGGCCCTGGCCGAGGGCACCGTCGCCTTCGACGGTGACCCCCACGCCCGGACCCGGCCGATGGGGGCGGTGCTCGACGCGCTGCGCGGCCTGGGCGCCGACGTCGACGACGACGGCCGCGGCACGCTGCCCTTCGAGGTGCGCGGCCACGGCTCGGTGCCCGGCGGCACCGTCACCATCGACGCCTCGGCCTCGAGCCAGTTCGTCTCCGCGCTGCTGCTCGCCGGTGCGGCGTACGACGGGGGCGTGGCGGTCGTCCACGCCGGACCGCCCGTGCCCTCGCTGCCGCACATCGAGATGACGCTGGCCTGCCTGCGCGAGCACGGCGTCGAGGTCGACTCCAGCCGGCCCGACCGCTGGGTGGTCGCACCCCAGCCGGTCCGCGCCGCCGACGTGACCATCGAGCCCGACCTGTCCAACGCCGCCCCGTTCGTGATGCTGGCGCTGACCAGCGGCGGCCGGGTGACCGTGCCGGGCTGGCCGGCGAGCACCACCCAGGCGGGAGACGCGCTGCGCGAGCTGCTCCCCCGGCTCGGCGGCGAGGTGGTGCTCGACGCCGACGGCCTCACCGTGACCGGCACCGGCGAGGTCCACGGCATCGACGCCGACCTGCACGACGTCGGCGAGCTGACCCCCGCGGTCGCCGCGCTGTGCGCGGTGGCGGACTCACCGTCCCGGCTGCGCGGCGTGGCCCACATCCGCGGCCACGAGACCGACCGGCTCACCGCGCTGGCCGTGGAGCTGCGCGGTCTCGGCGCCTCGGTGACCGAGCACGACGACGGTCTCTCGATCGAGCCTGCCCCGCTGCACGGCGGCGAGTTCAAGACCTACGCCGACCACCGGATGGCCCACGCGGCCGTCGTGGTGGGGTCGCGGGTCGAGGGCGTCCTGGTCGAGAACGTCGAGACGACGTCCAAGACGTTCCCCGGCTTCGCCGACGCCTGGTCGGGGCTGTTCCCGGGGTGACCCCCTGAGCACCGGGCGCTACGGCGCGCACGACTACGAGTCCTACGAGCGGCCCCGCCGCCGGACCCGGCCGCGCACCAAGGACCGCCCCACCTACGACGACGCCGTCCCCGCGGTCGTGGTCACCGTCGACCGGGGGCGCTACACCTGCCGCCTCGTCGAGGGCGACCAGTCGGTCGTGACGGCGATGAAGTCGCGACCGCTGGGCCGCAAGGGCGTCGTGGTCGGCGACCGGGTGCGGCTCGTGGGCGACGTCTCCGGCGCCGACGGCTCGCTGGCGCGGATCGTGCTGGTCGACGAGCGGCGGACGGTGCTGCGACGCACGGCCGACGACGACGACCCCGTCGAGCGCGTCATCGTGGCCAACGCCGACCAGCTGGTCGTGGTCACCGCCCTGGCCGACCCCGAGCCTCGGCAGGGCCTGGTCGACCGGGCCCTGGTGGCGGCGTACGCCGCGGGCATGGCGCCGCTGCTGGTGCTGACCAAGGCCGACCTCGCCGACCCCGAGCCGGTGCTCGAGGGCTACCGGCCGCTGGGGGTGCCGTACGTCGTGACGCAGCGCGGCGCCGACCTCGCCGAGCTGCGCGAGCGGCTGGCCGGACGTACCAGCGTGCTGCTCGGCCACAGCGGCGTGGGCAAGTCGACGCTGGTCAACGCCCTGGTGCCGGACGCGATGCGCGAGGTGGGCGTGGTCAACGCCGTGACCGGACGGGGTCGCCACACCAGCACCAGCGCGCTGCTGCTCGCGCTGCCCGGCGACGGCTGGATCGTCGACACCCCGGGCATCCGGTCGTTCGGGCTCAACCACGTCGACCCCGACCAGCTGATCGAGGCCTTCGACGACCTGCACGAGCTGACCCGGGACTGCTCGCGCGGCTGCACGCACGGCGAGGGCGAGCCGGAGTGCGGTCTCGACGAGGCGAGCGGCACCCAGGCCGACCGGGTGCGGTCCTTCCGCCGGCTGCTCGCGTCGCGCGAGTCCGGCGCGGCGTACTAGCTGCACGGCCCGCGGGGCCGCTGCCGCATACCCTGTGCCCATGCCGTCCGACTTCACCGACGACCTCCGGCTCGCCCACGTGATGGCCGACGACGCCGACTCCACCTCGGAGAGCCGGTTCAAGGCGCTCGACCTGCACGTGATGACCAAGCCCGACCTGACGCCGGTGACCGACGCGGACCGCACCGTCGAGGACGGCATCCGCCGCACCCTCTCGCGCGCCCGCCCCCGCGACGCCGTCCTCGGCGAGGAGCAGGGCTCCAGCGGCCACAGCCAGCGGCGCTGGGTCGTGGACCCCATCGACGGCACCAAGAACTTCGTCCGCGGCGTGCCCGTGTGGGCGACCCTGATCTCGCTGATGGTCGACGACGAGGTCGTCGTGGGCGTGGTGTCCGCACCGATGCTCAACCGTCGGTGGTGGGCGATGAAGGGCGGCGGCGCGTGGACCGGCCGGTCGCTGCTGCGGGCGACCGCGTGCCAGGTCAGCGACGTGTCCCGCATCGAGGACGCGTCCCTGGCGTACTCCTCGCTCTCCGGCTGGGACGAGCGCGGCCGGCTCGACGACTTCCTCGCGCTGTCGCGACGGGTGTGGCGCACGCGGGCCTACGGCGACTTCTGGTCCTACATGCTGCTCGCCGAGGGTGCGGTCGACATCGCCACCGAGCCCGAGCTCGAGGTCTACGACATGGCGGCGCTCGACGTGATCGTGCGCGAGGCGGGCGGGGTGTTCACCTCCCTCGACGGCGACCCCGGCCCGACCGGCGGCTCGGCGATGGCCACCAACGGCAAGCTGCACGACCAGGCGCTGGCCTTCCTCGGCTCGCTCGCCGACCACGGCGACCCCCACCCCGGCGGCACCGTGCACGACCTCAGCGCCCGCCGGGGCGAGCCGGTCGACTGACGCCGCACCGGCGGTGGCATTTGCCCCTGTCGCTGCCCGGCCGCCGACACTAGGGTCGACGGACCCACCGCGGGCAGGCAGCGTCGTGCAGGAGGTCACCGTGAAGATCCAGGACGTCATCAAGGGCAAGAGCAGCAGCGACGTCATCACGATCGCCCCCGACGCCGACGTGCGCGAGCTGGTGGCGCTGCTCGCCGAGCACAACATCGGCGCGGTCGTGGTCAGCTCCGACGGGGCCTCCGTGGACGGCATCGTCAGCGAGCGCGACGTCGTACGCCGCCTGCGCGACCGCGACGACGTCCTCACCGCCCGGGTGGAGGAGATCATGACCACCCGCGTCCGCACCTGCGAGCCGCAGCACGACCTCGACGAGCTGATGGCGCTGATGACCGAGCACCGCATCCGTCACGTGCCGGTCGTCGCGGACGGCAGCATCGTCGGCGTGGTGAGCATCGGCGACGTGGTCAAGAGCCGCATCACGCAGCTCACCTTCGAGCGCGACCAGCTCGACTCCTACGTCCACCAGACCTGACCGGACACCTCGCCGGGGCACCCGGAACCCTTGTCGGGCGACGTGGCAGGCTGGTCACCATGACTGCTCAGAAGCCCGAGATCGACCCGCCCGAGGGCGCGGCCCCCACCGACCTGGAGATCATCGACCTCGCCGAGGGCGACGGCGCCGAGGCCACCTCCGGCAGCACCGTCTCGGTGCACTACGTCGGCGTGGCCCACTCGACGGGCGAGGAGTTCGACGCCTCCTACAACCGCGGCGCCCCGCTCGACTTCCGCCTGGGGGTCGGCCAGGTCATCAGCGGCTGGGACACCGGCGTGCAGGGCATGAAGGTGGGCGGCCGTCGCCGGCTCACGATCCCGCCGCACCTGGCGTACGGCGACCGCGGCGCCGGCGGCGTCATCAAGCCCGGGGAGTCGCTGATCTTCGTCGTGGACCTCGTCGACGTCCGCTGACCTCACCCGTCACACCGGGGTGGCGAAGCTGCCCGTGGGTGTCCGGTTCGTCCCGGTCCGGCGGGCAGTTTCACCGGTCAGCCGGTGAAACTGCCCCCTCACCACGGAACGTCGACCTCCCCGCCGCCGGAGGCGACCCGCGAGCGCACGCCGCCCAGCTCGACGACGTCGCCGACGACCAGCTGGCGACCGCGGCGCGACTCGGGCTCGTCGTTGACGGTGACCCGGCCCTCGCCCAGCACGACCTTGGCGTCGGAGCCGTTCTCGACGAGGTTGGCGAGCTTGAGGAACTGGCCGAGCCGGATCACCTCGTCGCGGATCGGGACGTCCTCGGGCGGCGGCGGGCCGATGGGCTGGTCGTCGGGGGCGGGCTCGGCGCGACGGCGGCGGAACGGGTTCACAGCACCAGTGTGACCGCGTGGATGACCACGCCGACCAGGCCACCCACGATGGTGCCGTTGATGCGGATGAACTGCAGGTCGCGGCCCACGTGCAGCTCGATCTTGCGCGCCGCCTCCTCGCCGTCCCAGCGGGCGATCGTGGCGGTGATGACCGAGGTCAGCTCCTGGCCGTAGCGACCGACGGCGAACACCACGAGGTCGGCCAGCCAGGTCTCCAGCCGCTGCCGCAGCGCGTCGTCGGTGCCGATGCGCTGCCCGAAGGACACCAGCTCGCGCGCCGCCCGGTCGCGCAGCGCCCCGTCCTCCTCGGCCAGCGCGGTCAGCAGCGCGGTGCGGAAGGCGCTCCACAGCGACATCCCGGTGGTGACCATCTGCGGCGTCTCGAGCAGCCGGCGCTTGAGGCTCTCGGTGCGCTCCTGGGTCTCGGGGTCGTTCAGCAGGTCGTCGGCGAGCTGGGCCAGGAACGAGTCCAGCGCCTGACGCGCCGAGTGGTCCGGGTCGCGCCGGATGTCGGCGATCCAGCGGATCGCCTCGAGGTGCAGCCGGTTCACGATCGCCTCGTTGACGCGCTCCGGCGCCCACCACGGCGCCCGCTCCCCCACGACCTGGGTGAACCGCTCCTGGTGGTGCACCAGCCACTCGTGGGCCTCGGTCAGCGCCAGGTCGACCAGACCGTGGTGGGCGCCGTCGCGCACCACCTCCTGGAGCAGCCGCCCGGCGACCGGTGAGACCGGCTCGGCGACGAACCGCGGGATCACGACGTCGCGCACCACCGACTCGACGTCGGAGTCCTTGAGCCGCTCCAGCCCCAGCCCGACCACGGTGGCCGCCTCGGCCACGACGCGGCGCGCCTGGTCGGGCTGGGCCACCCAGTCGCCGAGGCGGCGGGCGATGTCGGCGGCGGCGAGCCGCTCGCGGACCACCTGCTCCTGGAGGAAGTTCTCGGCGAAGAACTCCTCCAGGCTCCTGCCGAACTCGTCCTTGCGCGTCGGGACCAGCGCCGTGTGCGGGATCGGCAGTCGCAGCGGGTGCCGGAACAGCGCGGTCACGGCGAACCAGTCGGCGATCGCGCCCACCATGCTCGCCTCGGCGCCGGCGTTGACGAAGCCGAGGAAGCCGTCGCGGTCCAGCGTCGCGACGTACACCACGGCCGCCGCGACGAGCAGCCCGAGCGCGACGCCCTGCATCCGCCGCAGCCGACGCAACCGCTCGGCGTCGGCCGCGGTGTCCGGGCCGCCGAACCCCCCGGGCCGGGGGGCGGGCGACGACGCGGGGGCGTCAGGTGCGTGGAGCGGGGTGGCCATGGGTCGGAAACTACCGGGCGGGCCGCGTCGTGCCAGGCTGGCGGTGCCGCGGCGCACCCCCGGCCCATCCGCACAGCCGACCGCTCCGAACCACGGCGCGCCGCCACCCCGACGAGAGGACACCACCCGTGACCACCCTGAGCGACTTCACCGCCACCTCCATCGACGGCAACCCCGTCCCGCTGAGCGCGTACGACGGCCAGGTGACGCTGATCGTGAACACGGCCTCGCAGTGCGGCTTCACCCCGCAGCTGGAGGGCCTGGAGGAGCTCCACCGCCAGTACGCCGATCGCGGCCTGGCCGTCCTGGGCTTCCCCTGCAACCAGTTCGGCAACCAGGACCCGGGCAGCAACGAGGAGATCGGCGCCTTCTGCCAGAAGAACTACGGCGTCAGCTTCGACATGTTCGAGAAGGTCGACGTCAACGGCGAGTCCGCCCACCCGGTCTACAAGTGGCTGCGCGAGGAGAAGCGCGGGCTGCTCGGCGAGAAGATCAAGTGGAACTTCACCAAGTTCCTCGTCGGCAAGGACGGCCAGGTCATCAAGCGCTACGGCTCGACCACCAAGCCCGAGAAGCTCTCCGGCGACATCGAGAAGGCGCTCTCCGCCTGACGTCGGTCGGCCACCACGCCTCACGTACCTGGCGGTAACGTGTGCGTCGTACGCCGCCCGACCCCGAAGGAGCTCCGATGCAGCTGGCCCTGACCGAGGAGGAGGCCGCGTTCCGCGAGGAGATGCGGACCTTCTTCACCACGAAGATCCCCCAGGAGCTCCGCGACACGATCGCCTCCGGCCGCCACGTCGGCAAGGAGGGCATCGTGGCCGCGCAGCGGATCATGAACGAGGCCGGGTACGCCGTGCCCAACTGGCCCGTGGAGTGGGGCGGCCAGGACTGGACGCCGATGCAGCGCCACATCTGGCACGAGGAGATGCAGCTGGCGAGCGTCCCGCCGCCGCTGGCCTTCAACGCCAGCATGATCGGGCCGGTCATCGCGCACTTCGGCAGCGAGGAGATGAAGGCCAAGTTCCTCCCCGCCACCGCCAACCTCGACATCTGGTGGTGCCAGGGATTCTCCGAGCCCGACGCGGGCTCCGACCTCGCCTCGCTCAGCACCAAGGCCGTCCGTGACGGCGACGACTGGGTGATCAACGGCCAGAAGACCTGGACCACGCTCGGCCAGCACGCCGACTGGATCTTCTGCCTGTGCCGGACCGACCCCGAGGTCAAGAAGCAGGCCGGCATCTCGATGATCCTGGTCCCGATGGACACCGAGGGCGTCACGCTGCGCCCGATCGAGCTCATCGACGGCGGCTTCGAGGTCAACGAGGTGTTCTTCGAGGACGTCCGCGTCCCCGGCGAGAACCTCGTCGGGGAGGAGAACCAGGGCTGGACGATGGCCAAGTTCCTGCTCGGCAACGAGCGGGTCGGCGTCGCACCGGTCGCCCAGACCAAGCGCCGTCTGGCCACGCTCAAGCAGGTCGCCGCCGACCGCGGGCTGCTCGACGACCCGCTGCTCGCGGCCCAGGTCGTGGAGCTGGAGAACGAGCTGCTCGCGCTCGAGCTGACCGCGCTGCGCGTGGTCGCCCACTCCGCCGACGGGAAGCCGCACCCGGCCTCCTCGGTGCTCAAGCTCAAGGGCACCGAGCTCCAGCAGGCCGTGACCGAGCTGTTCGTCGACGTCGCCGGTCCGCTCGCGCTCGCGTCGGGGGCCGACAAGGACTCCGACGTGCCCGACTGGGCGCGGGTCACCGCCCCCGACTACCTCAACTACCGCAAGGCGTCGATCTACGGCGGGTCCAACGAGATCCAGCGCCAGATCATCGCCGGCACCATCCTCGGCCTCTGAGCCGCTCGCGAAGGAGCACACCTGCATGGACTTCTCCCTGGACGACGAGCAGACCGCCCTGCGCGACGCGGCGCGCGGCCTGCTGAAGGGCTTCGACAACGAGCAGCGGCGCGCCGCCACCTCCGAGGACCCCGGGTTCTCCGAGGCGCAGTGGGGCAGGCTGGCCGAGATGGGCCTGCTGGGCCTGCCCTACAGCGAGGACGACGGCGGCATGGGCGCCGGCCCGGTCGAGCTGGCCGTGGTGGCCGAGGAGCTGGGCCGCGTCAACGCGCCCGAGCCGTACGTCGACACCGTGGTCCTGGCCGGCGGCCTCGTCGCCGCCCTGGGCACGCCCGAGCAGAAGGCCGAGGTCCTCGGCGCGATCTCCGCGGGCGAGAAGGTCGTCGCCGCGGCGCTGCTCGAGCCCGGCTCGCGGTGGGACCTCGCCGGCGAGGGCGTGGTGGAGCAGGACGGCCGCCTGAGCGGCGTCAAGGAGCCCGTCGTCGCCGGCGGCCGCGCCGACCTGCTGGTCGTCTCGGCCCGCACCGACGCCGGTCCGGGCCTGTTCCTGGTCACCCCGGGCGAGGGCGTCGAGGTGTCGTCGTACCGCACCTACGACGGCGGCCGCGCCGCCCGCGTCACCCTCGACGGCGCCCCGGCCACCCGTCTCGGCGACGGCTCGGTCGACACGATGGCCGCGCTGGAGCGGGTCGTGGCCGCTGCGAAGATCGCCTACTGCCACGAGGCGCTGGGGCTGATGGAGTCCGCGCTGCGGCTCACCACCGACTACCTCACCACCCGCAAGCAGTTCGGGATGACCCTCAACCGGTTCCAGGCGCTGACGTTCCGCGCCGCCGACATGTACACCTCGCTCGAGCTGTCCCGCAGCATCGTCACCTGGGCCACCATGGTGCTCGCCGACCACGGCTCGACGCCGCAGCAGGTCAGCGACGCCGCCCGCCGCGCCAAGCTGCAGGTCAGCAAGGCCGGGCGCCACGTCGGCCAGGAGGCGATCCAGCTGCACGGCGGCATCGGCATGACCGCGGAGTACGCCGTGGGCCACATGACCTCGCGCCTGACCGCCATCGACCACCTGCTCGGCGACGGTCGCGAGCAGACCGCCCACCTCGTCACCACCCTCACCGACCACGACGTCGTGGAGCCCGTGGGCTGAGGCAGCTCGTTCGCTCTCGCGTGCTCTCGCGTGCTCTCGCGTCGGCGCGCTGATTACCCGGACGTCCGGGTAATCAGCGCGCCGGTGCTACACCAGGGTCGTGCGGAGGCGCAACCAGCGACGCTGGTGTAGCACTGGCGATTCAGCCGCCGAACCACGCCCCGCGGCCGCCGTACCAGTCCGAGTAGCCGGACGGGCCGGACGGGCCCCCGCGGCCGCCGAGGTAGCTGCCGACCACGGCGGCCCCCAGGTCGTCCAGCTCGGGGCTGACGACCGTGCCGTCGACGCGGTCGGCGAGCTGCTGGAGGAACCGGCCCAGGCCCGGGTCGTCGCCCAGGCGGAAGAAGGTCGTCTGGGCGCCGAGGCGCATCGCGTTGTCGAGCTCGCGGACCGACCACGCCACGGTGAGCGGGTGCGGCGGGTAGGAGAAGAAGACCTCGCCGTCGGGCTCGAGGTGGCTGGTGGGCTCGCCGTCGGTGACGATCAGCAGCACCGGCTGGGCGTGGGGGTGCTTGCGGAAGTGCCGGTTGGCCAGCAGCAGCCCGTGGTGCAGGTTGGTGCCCTTGTCCCAGCGGGCGTCGAGGGCGGTCAGCTCCTCGATCTGCATCGTCTGCGCGGCGCGGCCGAAGCCGATCAGCTGCAGCGCGTCGCCGCGGAAGCGGGTCGAGATCAGCTGGTGCAGCGCGAGCGCGGTGCGCTTCATCGGCACCCACCGGTTGGCCATCGCCATCGAGAACGACGTGTCGACCAGCAGCGCGACCGCGGCCTGGGTGCGGGCCTCGGTCTCGTGGACCTCGACGTCCCCGATCTCCAGCCGTACGCCGCGCGAGGTGTCGCCGCCCGCGCCCGCGGTGCGCACCACCGCGTTGGTGACGGTGCGGGTGACGTCCCACGGCTCGGTGTCGCCGAAGGCCCACTCCCGGCTGGCGCCGGAGCGCTCCCCCGCCGCGCCGGCCTGGCGCAGGTCGCGGGCACCCGAGCGGCCCGACATCCGCTGGGCGACGTCCTTGAGCAGCGACTTGCCGAGCTGGCGCATCGCCTTGGGCGAGAGCGTGAGCTGGCCGTCGGAGCTGCGCTTGAGGTAGCCGGTCTCGCCCAGCGCCCGCTCCAGCTCGGCCAGCGTGCGGGCGTCGACACCCGCCTGCTGGCCGAGCTGCCGCTCGAGCGCCTCGACGTCGACGTCGTCCATCCGGGCGCCGCCGTAGGACTGCGAGAGCTGCTCGGCCAGGTCGTCGAGGTCGGCGAGGTCCTGGAGCACGCCGGTGCCGTCGCCCAGGCCGAGCCCCTCCTCGCCGTCGAAGTCCTCCGAGCCGCCCCAGTCCTCTCCCGGACGCAGCGAGCGCAGGTGGTCGTCGAGCTGCGAGAGCGACTGCATCAGCTCCGGTGAGCCGAACGCCTGGGAGGCCAGCGCGTCGAGCTCGGCGCGCTGCTCGGCGGTCATCGAGTTGCGCATCCGCTGCGCGGCGGCGGCGCGCTGGCCGAGCGCGTCCATCAGCTCGTCGATGTCCTGCGGGTCCTCGGGGAAGAACTCGCCGTGCTGCTGCATGAACTCCGCGAAGTCCTCGGGGGTGTCCTCGCCGAGCCGGTGCTTCTCCAGCAGCGCGTTGAGGTCCTGGAGCATCTCGTTGACGTGCTGCCGGTCCTCGTCGGTGGCGTTCTCCAGGGCCTGCTTCATGCCGGCGAACCGCTGGTCGAGCAGCTCGCGCCCCAGCAGGTCCTTGATCTGCTCGAAGGCCTCGCGGGCCTCACCGCTCTTCCAGTCGTACGACGACAGCTCGCTCACCGCCGCGGCCGGACTGGCCGGCAGGTTGGCCAGCTGCATCTCGCGCAGCGCCCGGTCGCCGTCGTCGAGGTCGACGTCGCGGGCCAGCTGCCCCCGCTCGGCGAGGACGGCCCGGTCGAGCAGCTCCGTGACCTCGGCCATGGTGCCGTCGAGCCCGTGCTCGTCCAGCAGCGAGCGGCGCTTCTCCGCGACCCGGCGGGCCAGGTCGTCGAGGCCGGCCTGGTCGCGACCGCCGCGGCGCAGGAACTCCCGCATGGCACGCTCGGGGCTGTAGCCGGCCATCACGTCCTCGCCGATGGCGTCGAGCGCCTCGGCGAGGTCGACCGGGGGCGCCAGCGGGTCGGGCCCGCCGGCGTACCGGCCGTAGCGCGAGCGCAGCGTCGGGCGGCGCGCGCGTCCCCCGGCGAGCCGCGCCCGCCGGGCGGCGTCGCGGTCCTCCGGACCGGTGGGCTCGCCGCGATCAGCCATAGACGGTCTCGCCCTCGCCGGAGTCCTTGCTGATCCGCTGCGCCAGGAACAGGCCCTCGAGCGCGAGCTCGACCGCGCCCGCCCGGGACCCGTCGTCGGTGGCGCCGAGCCGGTCGCAGACCTGGTCGTAGAGGTCGGACTCCCCCAGCGGCGGCAGGCCGGAGAGCACGTCGATCGCGCTGACCTGGGCGCCGGTCACGACCATCGCGCCGTCCTCGATGGCCTGCACCAGCAGGCCGAGGTCGACGCCGGCGAGGTGGGCGCGGACGGTCTCGGCGGTCGCCTTGCGCAGCAGGTGCTCGAGCACCTGCTCCTCGCGCCCCTCCTCGCCGGTCTCGAACTCCACCTTGCCGCCGAGCACCTCCACGGCCGTCTCGAGGTCCACGACACGGGCGACCGCGCGGTCCTCGCGCTGCGTGGTGGCGCGGTGCAGCGCGGCGGCGGCGATGGTCTCGGCGCCCGCGATGGAGAACCGGGCGGAGACGCCGGAGCGCTGGTCGACCGAGCTGGACTCCCGCAGCGCGCGGGTGAACCGCGCCAGGACCTCCACCAGGTGGTCCGGCACGTCGGCGACGAGGTCGGCCTCCTGGCGGATCACCGCGACCTCGTCCTCGAGCGCGATCGGGTAGTGGGTGCGGATCTCGGCGCCGAACCGGTCCTTGAGCGGGGTGATGATGCGGCCGCGGTTGGTGTAGTCCTCGGGGTTCGCGCTGGCCACCACGAGGGTGTCGAGCGGCAGCCGCAGCACGTAGCCGCGGATCTGGATGTCGCGCTCCTCCATCACGTTGAGCATCGCGACCTGGATCCGCTCGGCGAGGTCGGGCAGCTCGTTGATGGCCACGATGCCGCGGTGCGAGCGCGGGATCAGCCCGAAGTGGATGGTCTCGGGGTCGCCGAGGCTGCGGCCCTCGGCGACCTTCATCGGGTCGACGTCACCGATCAGGTCGGCCACCGAGGTGTCGGGGGTGGCCAGCTTCTCGGCGTACCGCTCGTCTCGGTGGCGCCACTCGATCGCCAGGTCGTCGCCCTCCTCGGCCGCGCGCCGCTGCGAGGCGTGGGTGATGGGCTCGAAGGGGTGCTCACCGAGCTCGGCGCCGGCGATCACCGGGGTCCACTCGTCCAGCAGGCCGACGAGGGTGCGCAGCAGCCGGGTCTTGCCCTGGCCGCGCTCGCCGAGCAGCACGACGTCGTGGCCGGCGAGCAGCGCCCGCTCCAGCTGGGGGATCACGGTGCTCTCGAAGCCGTGCAGGCCGGGCCAGGGGTCGCGCCCGTCGCGCAGGGCGGACAGCAGGTTCTCGCGCAGCTCGGTGCGCAGCGGCCGGTGCTCGTGGCCGCTCTCGCGGAGCTGGCCGACGGTGCGGGGGGTGGGTGCGGTCGTCACGCCCGCCAAACTAACGCGGTCCTGCAACGCGCCCCGGGGCTGCGCGAGCGGCTGTCGGTGCCGGGGGCGAGACTGACGCCGTGCCGCTCCCCTCCGCCCCCACGTCGTGCCCCTGCGGCTCCGGCACGTCGTACGCCGCCTGCTGCGGCCCGCTCCACCGCGGCGAGCGCCAGGCGGGCACCCCGGAGGAGCTGATGCGCTCGCGCTACGCGGCGTACGCCCTGGGCGAGGTGGACCACGTCTGGCGCACCTGGCACCCCCGCACCCGCCCCGAGCGGGTCGTCCACGACCCGACGACGACGTGGACCGGCCTGGAGGTGCTGCGTGCCGAGGACGACGTCGTCGAGTTCGTGGCCTCCCACCGCTCCCCGGACGGGGTCGGGCGGCTGCACGAGGTCAGCCGGTTCGAGCGGCGGGCGGGCCGCTGGTTCTACGTGGAGCCGGCGTGAGCAGCCCCGCCGGAGCGGCTGTCGGGGTCACGCTCTCCCCGGTCGGGCGCCTCGCTGTGGGAGCCTGGGCCGCGTGTCCGTCAGCGCCTGGGTCGCCGTCCTCCTCGGCGTGCTCCTGGTCGGCACCGCCGTCGCCCTCGTCGGCGCGACCCGTCGGCTGCGCGAGGTCCGCGCCGAGCGCGACGAGCTCCGCGACCGGGCCACGTCGGTGACCGTCGAGGAGCGACCCCGAGCCGTGCAGGCCGCCGGCGCCGCCGTGCGCACCGCGATGGACACCGTCGCCCGGCTGCGCCAGCAGGGCGTGCGCGGGATGCTCGTCAGCTCGATCGAGGACCTCACCGCCTGGGCGCTGGAGGACCGCAGCGAGATCGTCCGGGTCGCCGACGAGGACGGCAACGTGACCATCCTGTTCTCCGACATCGAGGGCTCCACCGCGCTCAACGAGGAGCTCGGCGACGAGACCTGGCTGACCGTGCTGCGCGCGCACGACAAGGTGCTCTGCGCGGCCTTCGACCAGCACCGCGGGCACGTCGTGAAGACCGCGGGCGACGGCTACATGGTGGTGTTCTCCACCCCCGCCCTCGGCATCGCCGCCGCCATGGACGTGCAGCGCGCCCTCGAGCGCGAGCGGGTGCCCCGCGCGCTGCGCCAGCACCCGGTGCGCGTCCGCATCGGGCTGCACACCGGCCGGGCCGTCGAGCGCGACGGGGACTGGTTCGGCCGCAACGTCGCGATGGCCGCCCGCGTGGCCAACAGCGCCGCCGGCGGCGAGGTGCTGGTCAGCACCGAGCTGGCCGCCCGCCTCAAGGAGGCCGGCGACGACGGCGGCTGGCGGCTCGAGCAGACCGAGCCGGTGCTGCTCAAGGGACTGCCCGGCGAGCACACGCTGTGGCGGGTGGAACGGTGAGCAAGGACCCCGACGGGCCCGGACGCCCGCTCAGCGCCGAGGAGACCGCACGCGTCGTCGAGCTGGCCCAGCACTTCGCCCGGGAGGGCATGACCGAGGAGCTGGCCGGGTTCGTCGACCACGGCCTGCCTCCCGACGTCACCGACCACGACGGCAACACCCTGCTGATGCTTGCCGCCTACCACGGTCACGCGGCGACGGTCGCGGCGCTGGTCGAGCGCGGCGCCGACGTCGACCGGCGCAACCACCGCGACCAGTCGCCGGTGGCCGGGGCGCTGTTCAAGGGTGAGGACGCCGTGGTGCGGACGCTGGTCTCGGCGGGGGCCGACCTCGACGTCGGCACGCCCTCGGGGCGGGCGACGGCCGCGATGTTCGAGCGCCAGGACCTGCTGCCGTGAGGACCCGCACCGTGCTGATCGTCGACGGTGCCAACGTCGTGGGCTCCCGCCCCGACGGCTGGTGGCGCGACCGCGCCGGCGCGGCGGCCCGGCTGCACGGGCGCCTCGCCGTCGCCGACACCCCCCACGACGAGGTGGTGCTGGTGCTGGAGGGAAAGGCCAAGGGCGGCGTCCCGGCCGGTCGCGACGCTCACCTGCGCACCGTCCACGCACCCCGTGACGGCGACAGCGCCCTGGGACGCGAGGCGGCCGCCGCCCGCGAGCGGGGCCACGACGTCGTCGTGGTCACTGCCGACCGCGGCCTGCAGATGCGCGTCGAGGCGCTGGGCTGCCGCGTGATGAGCCCCAGCTGGCTGCTCGCGGTGATCGAGGGCTGAGCCCGACCGATGAGTCTGCGGCCCCCGGGCCGTCTGCCCCGACGTGATCATCGTGAGCGGGCACCTGCTCGTGGACCCCGACCGGCGTACGGCGTACCTGGAGACCTGCCGGGAGGTCGTCGCGCAGGCCCGGCGCACCGAGGGCTGCCTCGACTTCGCGCTGTCGGCCGACCTGCTCGACCCCGCCCGGATCAACGTGCTCGAGCGCTGGGTGGACCGTGCCCGCGTCGAGGCGTTCCGGGGCGACGGCGTGCCCGACGAGCAGGCCGACCTGATCACGGGGGCCGACGTGGCCGAGCACGAGGTCGCCTCGAGCCGCAGCCTGACCTGAGGCGGGCTACCGGCCCTGGGCGCGCTTGCGGCGGATCACCGCGGCGAGGTCGAGCTGGTGGGTCTCGCGCCACTCCGCGAGGCGCCGCTGGTCGGCCTCGAGCGCGGCGGACGTCGAGCCGGTGCGGGCGTGGTGCCAGCGCAGCGCCTCCCCGGCGTACGCCACCCACGCGATCGGACGGACCGTGCGGATCCGGTCGAGGGCCTCGACCGGGTCCCAGCCCTGCGCGAGCAGCACGGCGAACCCCAGCGACGGGCCGCGGTTGATGCCCATGTGACAGTGCGTCAGCACGGTCCCGCCCCCCTCGAGGGCGTCCAGGGCCCAGTCGACCCCCCGGTCGAACCAGGCGCCGGGGACCCGTTGTCCCGCGTCGTCCATGCCGTGGTGCAGGTAGGCCACCTGCGGCGCCAGCCGCTGCACCCACTCCTCGTCGGACCACTCCACCCGGGCGTCGACCACGTGGGTCAGACCGGCGCCGAGGAGCTCGCGCAGCTGCGTCGCCGCGAGCTGGTGGTCGCGGGTGTCGAGGTCGCCGCCGACCAGCAACCGGTCGGTGACGAACGCGGCGTCGGCCACCTCCAGGCGGGGCGGGGGTGCGACGTGGTCGGGAGGCGCGGACATGGTCCGAGGATCCTCCCAGCCCGCCTCAACCGGTCGGGAGCGACCCGCCCGGCCCGTCGGGGGCGGTGCCGGGCGTGCTGTCGAGGAGGCGGTCGACGGTCGTGGTGAGCCGACCGTCGCCGGGCGTGCCGACAGGTGCCCGGTCCGGACCGGACGACCCGCGGGCCTCCTTCTCGCGCGACTCCTCGTCACCGGGGTCCCTGTCTCGCTTGTCCCCGTCGCGGTCGCTGCCCGGGCGGGGCTGGTCCGCGGCCGGCGTCGGGCCGGTCGGGGCGCTGCCCCGGCGAGGGACGGTGGTGTCGTCGCCGCGCGGCTCCGACCCGGGCGAGGGCGACGAGCGCGGCGGCGAGGACGTGGTGCCGCCCTGCGGCCGGGGCGCGGGTGCGGCGGAGGCAGCCGGGCTGGTCGACGGTGACGCGGGGGCGGCGGGTCGCGCCGGTGCGGAGGCGGAGCTGCGCGTCGCCCCGCTGGCCCGCGCGCTCGCCACGGCGTCGACCGGGGTCGGCGTACGGCGGACCACGGCGTCGCCGCGGGTGGTCGAGGTGGGGACCCGGGCGTCGTCGCGTTGCGGCGCGACGTGCTCCGGCGGCTGCGCTCCGGTGGCGGGCCGGTCCTGCGAGGTCGGCTCGCGGTCGCGCGCCCCGCGCGGGGTGGGGAAGTCGAAGGGCAGGTAGTGCCGCGACAGGTCGGCGACGTGGCGCTGCAGCGGCGCCGGCAGCGAGTTGGCGGCCGCCGAGATGCCGGTGGCGCCGACCGTCGCCGCGGCGAGCACGACCGCCCCGGTCACGGCGCCGCGCGGGCCCGTGAGACGCCGTCGGGGCCGCGCGGGACCGGCGACGAGGGGCACAGCGGCGAGGCTGCGGTGCTGCGGGGGCGAGGGCAGCCCCAGCACCGCGGCCAGCTCGGCCGAGGGCGCCGGGGGCGCGTCGTCGACGAACCCGAGCAGGGAGCCGAGCTCGTCGCGCAGGTGGTCCTGGTCGACCCGGTCGATGGTGTCGGCGTGCTCCTCGAGGAGGGCGTCGAGCTGGAGGCGGCTCACGACGGCACCTCCGGGGCGACCATCAGCTCGCGCAGCCGCTCCAGGCCGCGGCGCTGGAGCTGCTTGACCGACGGCACCGTCTTGCCCAGCACCTGTGCGGTCTCCTCCAGCGTCAGGTCGCCGACGACGCGCAGCGACACCACGGCGCGCTGGTCCTCACCGAGACGCTGCATCAGCCGCACCGCCCGCTCGGCCTCGACGCTGGCGACGGCGCGGTGCTCGGCCGACTCGCTGGTGCGGTCGTCGTGCTCGGGCTCGTAGGCCAGGACGTGGGGCCGCCGCGACCGGCGACGGGCCTCGTCGACGACGCGGGCGTGGGCCACCGAGAAGGCCAGGGTGCGCAGCCCGGCCGCGCCGCCGACGAGGGTGGGCAGCCGCCGGAACAGCGTGAGGAAGACCTCGGAGGTGCAGCCCTCGGGGTCCTCCACACCGCGGGAGCGCAGGTAGCCCAGGACGCGGGGAGAGAGGGCCTCGTAGACCTGTCGCGTCGCCGGCACGTCGCCGGCGGCGGCGTCGCGCACGACGTCGTCGGACAGCTCCACGCGCACGGGCTCCTGAGGTCTCGGCGGGCTCCCGAAGTAACCTGTCGGCCACCAACGGGGGGTGGGGGTGGCCGACAGGTTACGTCATCGGGGGTGCCAGGGGGACGACGAGCGTCCCCTCGCACCGGTGCCGCTCCCGAGCTGTCCGGGAGCAGGTCTCCGGGGCTGGTCACGACGTGCCTCGCAGGTCAGGTGGGCGGTGACGTGCTCGTCGAGCAGCATCCTGGTGCCCCCTGTCCCACGTTGCTGCGTGAGCCCTCGATGCAGTAATCGTCCTCGGGGCACGCAGGTTCCGCCGGATCCGGGACTTTCTTCCCCCTGGCCCGGACGCGGTCAGCGCTTGAAGCGCTCGTCGCGGGCCTCGGCGTTGCTGTCCGCACGGTTCTGGTAGGTCATCACGACGTCCATGAAGGTGCGCCACTCCACGTCGCGCGCCTGCACGATCACCCAGTTGTCGCGGTAGTGCCCGAAGGCCACCGACCCGTCGCGCACCATCATGTCCACCCCCGGGTCCTCGAGGTCGAAGCGGTGCTGCTCGGCGCCGCGGTAGATCCGCACCGTGGAGCCGGTGATGGTGATGCGCTGCGGCACCGACGCCATCAGGCTCACCCAGCTCAGCACCAGTCCGACGGCCAGGCCGACCGCCGTCGCCACCAGCCAGGTGGGCTGCGCGTCCCAGAGCCGCCACAGGGCTGCGCCGAGGCCCACCAGGCACAGCAGCAGGACCAGCTTGACCACGACCCGGACCGGGCTGGGCGCCACGAAGACGTGGTCGGGCTTGCGCGGCTGGTCGACGCTCACGGCGGCTGCTCCTCGGCTCCCACGGCGGCAGGGTGCGTCCAGGTTGTCACGAGCGGGCCCGCTCCGGCGGGGGTTCGGCAGGGTTGGTCCGGCACCGGCTGGGAACTCGGGCTCGCCGGGCACTGACCCTTCCGTCGGGCAGTTTCACCGGTCAGCCGGTGAAACTGCCCCTGGAGCCCGACATCTCGGGCGCTCGCGGGCAGTTTTGCCTGTCGAACCCTCCGGGTCTCGGGTCAGCGGCTGAGGGGGGCGTACGCCGGCCCGCCCCACCCGCCACGCGGCGGGACCTGCTGACCCGGCGGGGGCGCGTGGCCTACCGTGCCTGCGTGGACCCGCGCAGGTGCGGGACCGGGGGGAGCGTGGGATGGCGGTCAAGCGGGTGCTGCACCGGGTCGTGAACGAGCCGCGGCTGCTGCTGGCGGTGCTCGTCGGCGACTTCGTCCTCGCCTCGGGGCTCTACTGGGCCATCGAGGGGACCGGTCCGGTCGCGTCGATGTGGTGGGCGGTCGTCACCGGCACCACCACGGGCTACGGCGACTACTCCCCCGTGACCACCGCCGGGCGCGGCGTCGCCGTGGCGTTCATGCTCTCGATGCTGCTGCTGGTGCTGTGCGCGGGCGCTCACTTCACCCGCGCGGTGCTGCACGACCCCGACGCGTTCACCGACGCCGAGCAGCGCGAGATGCTGGGCCTGCTGCGCGAGAACAACGCGCTGCTGCGGCTCCAGGTCGAGCACGAGCACGGCGCCCAGGCCCTCGAGTCGACCCTGGCCCGCCTCGGCGAGGCCCCCGCGCGGACCGAGCCCGCGCCCCCCACCCACGCACGGCAGCAGGAGCAGCCATGACCACGACCATCCGTCGCGCCAGCCGGGCCGTCCCGCTGGGCCTCACCGTCCTCGCCGCCTCCAGCCTCAGCGGCTGCGGCGGCGACCCCGACGTCGCCGCCGTGTGCGTGGACCCGCAGACCCAGGAGCGGGTCGACGACGACCAGTGCGACGACAGCAACGCGCCCCAGGACTACGACGGGGGCTCGGGCGTCGGGGGTGCCTTCTTCTGGTACTACGTCGGCACCCAGACCTCCCGCGCGATCCCGGCCGTCGGCGCCCCCGTCTCCGGTGGCACCTTCAACGGCCAGGGCCTGGTGAACTCCGGGCGCAGCGTGCAGCGCGGCGGCCTCCCGGCCGACGGCGCGCCGTCGTTCAAGTCGTTCTCCAAGTCCGGGGGCTTCGGCTCCTCCAAGGGCGTCTCCTCCTCCTGAGCCGCCCACGGCTCCCGACCGACCGACCGAAAGGCCGCCCCATGCTCGACCTCTGGACCGCGCTCTACCACGCCGTCGTGTACGCCGTCCTGGCCGGCGCCGTGCTGGTGCTGGCCTACCTGGTGCTCGACCTGCTCACCCCCGGCCACCTCGGCCGGCACCTGCTCGGCGACACCGGGAGCGGTGCGTCGTACTCCGCCGCCACCGTCGCGGCCGCCTGGATCGTGGGCAACGGGGCGGTGGTCTTCACCGCCATCTGGACCAACGGCGACACCGACCTGGGCTACGCGCTGCTCTGGACCCTGGTGTTCGGCCTGGTGGGCTGCGCGCTCAACGCCGTGATGCTGGTGGCGATCGACCTGGTGACGCCCGGCAACCTGCGCGCCGTGGTCTGCACCCCCGGACCCGTGGTGCCGCTGGCCGTGCTGAGCGCGGCCTCGACGCTGGCCATCTCGGCCATCGTCTGCGCCTCGATCGCCTAGAGCGGCCGGCAGCCCGCGATGTGGCGACACGCCAGCGTCCCGCGCCCGAAGTTCCTCCAGACCGTCACGCAGCAGGGGCTGATCTTCCCCGAGACCGACCTGCCCGACGGCAGCACGGCGCCGTACTGGAACGAGGCCGCCTGGTACGAGTTCACCGGCGACGAGGTCGAGGTGATGGAGAAGGCCACCGAGCAGCTCTGGGGGATGTGCCTGGAGGCCGTCCCGCGGATGCTGCGCGACCTCGACGAGGACGACCTGCGGCTCCCCCGCGGCACCCTGGAGCACGTCCGCGACTCGATCCGGCGCCAGGACCCGAGCGTGTACGGCCGGTTCGACCTGCGCTACGACGGCATCGACCTGCGGATGATGGAGCTCAACGGCGACACCCCGACCGGCCTGGTGGAGACCGCGGTCGCGCAGTGGCACTGGAAGGAGGACATGGCCTTCTCCGAGGACACCGACCAGTGGAACAGCCTGCACGAGCGGCTCGTGGACCGCTGGCGCGAGCTGGCCCGGCAGGGCCGCGTCCCCGGCCACCGGCTGCACCTGTTCCACAGCCAGGCCGACACCTCCGGCGAGGAGGAGATGACCACGCACTACATGGCCGACGTCGCCTCGCAGGCCGGCCTGACCGTCTCGGTGCAGCCGATCGAGCTGATCCAGTGGAACGAGCACGTCAGCCAGCCCGGCCGCGGCCGCTTCCTCGACGCCAACGGCGAGGAGGTCCGCGCCGCGTTCAAGCTCTACCCCTGGGAGTCGATGCTCGAGGAGGACCCCGTCGGGCAGCTCCTGCTCTCCGGCGCCGAGCTCGCCCCGGTGCGCTGGGTCGAGCCCGCCTGGAAGGTGCTGCTCTCCACCAAGGCGCTGCTGCCGGTGCTGTGGGAGATGTGGCCCGAGTGCCCCTACCTGCTGCCGGCGTACTTCGACGAGCCGCGCGACCTCGAGGAGTGGATCGCCAAGCCGCTGCGCGGTCGCGAGGGCGACAACATCGTCGTGCACCGCGCCGACGGCACCGAGATCGTCAAGGACGGGGCGTACGCCGGGGACCGGCTCGTCTACCAGCAGTACGTCGAGCTGCCCAACTTCGGCACCGCCGCCGACGGCGACAACTACGCGATGGTCGGCTCCTGGATCGTCGACGGCGAGGCCGCCGGCGGGATCGTGCGCGAGTCCGACGGGCCGGTCACCGACTACTACAGCCGGGTCGTGCCCCACGTCATCAGCGACGCCCTCGAGCCGGCGTACGGCCAGCAGCTGCTGTGGCGCACCCAGCGGGTCAACGAGACGATCCCGCGGCTGGAGCCCTGAGCGGTCAGGAGTCGGCGTACAGGTTCTGCAGCCGGACCTGGCCGCGCGAGACGACCTTGCCCTCCTCGGTGACGGTCTCGACCACCCACACCTGCTGGGAGCGACCCCGGTGGACCGGGGTGGCGGTCGAGGTCAGCGTGCCTTCGCGGACCGCCTTGTAGAAGTCGGTGTTGTTGTTGACGCCGACGACCTGGCCCTTCTCCCCCAGCCAGAAGGCACCACCGATGCTGGCGAGGGTCTCGACCACGCTGCAGTGCACGCCGCCGTGGACGATGCCGTAGGGCTGGTGCAGCTTGGGCTCGGCCGACCAGGTCGCGACCACGCGGTCGCCGGTGGTCTCGACCAGCTCGATGCCCAACCAGCTGGCGAACTGTCCGGTGGTGTCCATGCCGGGGGGGAACGGTGCGTCGCTCATGCGGGCAGTCAACCAGCGCCCCGCGGCCCTGCGCACCCGACCCGCGCCGAGGCGGTCCGGCGGCGGTGTGGAGGCGGGGGTCACGATGGCCGGGTGACCGACGCCCCGCTGATCGTGACGCTGCTGCTCGACGAGCCGACGCAGGCCCGGTTCGAGGCCGAGCGCCGCGAGCTCTTCCCGGCCGGGCGGACCGCGGTGGGCGCGCACGTCACGCTGTTCCACGCGCTGCCGGCCGTGCTGCGCGCCGACGTCGAGGACGCGCTGGGCGCAGCGGCCGACCGGGAGGCGTTCGCGGTGCGGGTCGAGGAGGTCCGCTCGCTGGGTCGCGGCGCGGCGTACCGGCTGGGCTGTCCCCCGCTGGTCGAGCTGCACGCCGGCTGGCAGGACCGGTGGCGCGAGCACCTCACCCGCCAGGACGCGCAACCGCTGTCGCTGCACGTGACGGTGCAGAACAAGGTCGGGGCCGACGAGGCGCGGGCCACCGTGGAGCGGCTGCGGTCGGGGTTCGAGCCCTGGGACGCCCGTGGCGTGGCGCTGGAGCTGTGGCGCTACGACGGCGGGCCGTGGACGCACCTGCGCCGCTGCGACCTCCGGACGTGACGACGCCGACCGGGCGGTGCTGCCCGGTCGGCGTCGGCGGTCGTGCGGGGATCAGGACCCGGGCACCATCCAGCTGAGCACCGGGGTGGCCTGGAGCCCGACCAGGATGCACATCAGGACGAGCAGGCCGAGGCTCCAGCCGATGACCTTGCGGAAGATGTCGCCCTCGCGCCCGGCCATGCCGACCGCGGCGGCGGCGATGGCGAGGTTCTGGGGGCTGACCATCTTGCCCAGGACGCCACCCGAGGTGTTGGCCGCGGCCATCAGGACCGGGTCGAGACCCGCCTTGACGGCCGTCTGCACCTGCAGCGCACCGAAGAGCGCGTTGGCCGAGGTGTCCGAGCCGGTCACCGCGACACCGATCCAGCCCAGGATCGGCGAGATGATCGCGAAGGCCGCGCCGGCACCGGCGAGCCAGGCACCCAGCGAGCCGGTCTGGCCCGACAGGTTCATCACGTAGGCCAGCGCCAGCACCGCCATCACGGTGATGATCGCGGACTTCAGCTCGACGTAGGTCTCGAGGTAGGTCTTGAACGCCCGGGCCGGGGAGAGCTTGAGGATCACCATCGTGATCAGGCCGGCCAGGATCATCAGCGTGCCGGCCGCGGGCAGCCAGTTGAAGTTGTACATCGTCGTGGAGACCGGCTCGCCGGCGGTGTTGAGGACCTCCAGGCCGGGCCAGGCGAAGGCGTAGGTGAACGGCTTCTGGGCCAGGAACTCCTTGACGGCCGGGATGTTGGTGATCGAGAAGATCACGATGATCACGGCGTACGGCGCATAGGCGCGGATCACGTCGGCGCTGCTGTCCGACGTCGCGGTGTCGCGGGCCGTGGCGGTGCCGCCGCGACCGGTCGAGGACGTGACCGAGGTGGAGATGCCGGAGGGCTGGCGACGCTTCGACGGCGTGCTGCCGGACCCGCCGGTGCCACCCTCCTGCGCCTCGAGCTCGGCGTCGACCTCGGCGGCGGTCAGCTCGTGGGCCGGCTTCCAGACGCGCAGCAGACCGACGACGGCACCGGCGGCGACCAGGGCCGCGATGATGTCGGCGAGCGGCACCGAGATGTAGTTGGCGGCGACGAACTGGGCGATGCCGAAGGCGACGCCGCAGACGATCGAGGGCAGCCACATCTGGCGTACGCCGCGCTTGCCGTCGACCACGAAGACCAGCACCAGCGGCACGAGCACGGCCAGGATCGGGGTCTGCCGACCGACCATGCCGCCGAGGGTGTCGATGTTGAGGCGGGGGTCGTCGTTGACTCCGGAGGTGACCGAGGCGAGCGTGACGATCGGGGTGGCCAGGGCGCCGAAGGCGACCGGGGCGGTGTTGGCGATCAGCGCGACGGTGGCGGCCTTGATGGGCTGGAAGCCCAGGGCCATCAGCATCACGACGCTGATCGCGACCGGGGTGCCGAAGCCGGCGAGCGCCTCGAGGAGCGCGCCGAAGCAGAAGGCGATGATGATGGCCTGGATCCGCTGGTCGGGGCTGACCTTCTCGAACGAGCGACGCAGCACGTCGAAGTGCCCGCTCGCCACGGTCAGGTTGTAGACCCAGATCGCGTTGATGACGATCCACAGGATCGGGAAGAACCCGAACGCCGCACCCTCGGTGCCGGCCAGCAGCGCCTGCCCGACCGGCATCTTGAACAGCAGGATCGCCACCACGAGGGCCACGCCCAGGGAGATCAGGCCGGCGACCCACGCCTTGAGGCGCAGCCCGCCCAGGAGCACGAACAACGTGACGAGGGGGATGGCGGCGCACAGGGCCGACAGGGCCAGTGACCCGCCGACCGGATTGAGGTCCTGCTGGAACATGTGTGAACTCCCGTGGTGATGGTGTGCGGGCGGGTTGAGGCTCGGGTGGGACGAGTGTGGGGCTAGGACGCCGGTGCTGCGGGGAGGAGCACGCTCGCGGGCGCGCCCTGGATCGAGGCGTCGAGCACCTCGATGGTGTGGGCCATCCCCATCGGGTGCCCGGCGCGCTCGATCGCCGAGGTCACCTGCATCAGGCAGCCGGGGTTGGCGGTGACGAGCACCTGGGCGCCGGTCCGCACGATGTTGGCGGCCTTGCGGTCGCCCAGCTCGCGGGCGGGCTCGGGGTTGAGCACGTTGTAGATGCCGGCCGAGCCGCAGCAGATCTCGGCCTCGGCGATCTCGCGCAGCTCCAGGCCGGGGATGGCCTCGAGCAGCTGCCTCGGCTCGGACCGCACGCCCTGGGCGTGGGCGAGGTGGCAGGCGTCGTGGTAGGCGATCGTCATCTCCAGCGGGTGGCGCGGGGCCACCGGGCCGAGCTCGACGAGGATCTCCGAGACGTCGCGGACCTTCTCGGCGAACGCCTGCGCGCGGGAGGCGTACGCCGGGTCGTCGGCCAGCAGCGCGGCGTACTCCTTCATCGTGGAGCCGCAGCCGGCGGCGTTGACCACGACCCGCTCGACGCCGGAGTCCTCGAAGGAGTCCACGAGCCGCCGGGCGAAGTCCTGCGCCTCGGGCTCGCGGCCGTTGTGCGCCGACAGCGCGCCGCAGCAGCCCTGCGAGGCGGGCACGACGACGTCGCAGCCCTCGGCACGCAGCACCCGCGCCGTCGCGGAGTTCACGCCCGGGAAGAAGGCACCCTGCACGCAGCCGGTGAGCATGCCGACGACCATCCGGCGCTCGCCGGTGGCGCGGATGTGTTCCGGGAGCGGCTGCGGCTTGCCCAGCTGCGGCGCCAGGCTCTCCATCACCGCGAGCTGCGGGGAGATCCGGTCGAGCAGGCCGGTGCGGCGCATCGCGCGGTCCAGGCCGGTGCGCTGCATCACCTTGAGCGGGCCGCGCAGCAGCCGGAGCCGCTTGGGGTGCGGGAACAGCGCGAAGATCAGGCCGCGCAGCGCGCGGTCGCCGACCGACCGGTCGTGGCGGCGCTCGACCTGGTTGCGGGTCTGCTCGATGAGGACGTCGTACTGCACGCCCGAGGGGCACGCCGTGACGCAGGCCATGCAGCCCAGGCAGGCGTCGATGTGACCGACCATCTCGTCGTCCATCGGCTCGCCCTCGAGCCCTTCCTTCATCAGGTAGATGCGCCCGCGGGGGCTGTCCATCTCCTCGCCCCAGAGCACGTAGGTCGGGCAGGTGGGCAGGCAGAAGCCGCAGTGCACGCAGTCGCCGATCAGGGCGGCGTCCGGCGGCTTGTGGGCGTCGAAGGCACCGCCCGGGGCGGGGGTCCCCCAGTCGACGGCCCCGGCGTCGGACCCGGCGCGGTCGCCGGTCTCGACGACGGCACCCATCTCGCCCAGGGTGCCGGAGGTGTCGCGCTGGCTGGTGTCGGTCATGGCTAGAGGCCTCCCACGAAGCGGCCCGGCGAGAGCCGGTGGTCAGGGTCGAACTGGTCCTTCACACGACGCATCAGGTCCAGCGCCGGCACCGGGCCCCACACGTCGACGGCGGCCTTGACGGCGGCGGGGGCGTCGACCACGACGGCAGCGCCGCCGCGGGCGGTGCAGACCCGTCGCAGCCGCTCCAGCAGCGTCGCCACCTCGGCCGGGTCGGTGCCCGGCGGCAGCGCGGCGTACAGCACCCCGGAGCCGGCCGAGCCCTGCAGCACGGCGGGGGTGCCGGCCGTCGCGGCGAGCACGTCGGCGAGCCCGGAGAGCGCGAAGCCGAGCTTGAGCGCGGTGCTGCGGTCGTCGCCGGAGGCGCGCGTGTCCCAGGGGTACGTCGCGCCGTGGGCCGGGGCGTCCTCGGAGTCGGTGGCGGCCTCGCCGAGCAGCGCCCGGGTCGCCGCGGTGCGACCGGCCACGGCCTCGACCCGGCCCTCGAGCAGCACCGAGACGGTGCCGGCGCCCTCGGCCCAGGCGACCTCGACGGCGGCGGGCACCACCTGGGCGTGCAGCACGGCCTGGGTCGCCGCGAGCGCAGCGGCGGGGTCGGCCACGGGCACGCTGACCCAGCGCGACGCGGCCGGCACCGGGTGCAGCCGGAAGGTCGCGTCGGTGATCACGCCGAGCGTGCCCGCCGACCCGATCAGCAGCTTGCCGAGGTCGTAGCCGGCGACGTTCTTCACGACGCGTCCGCCGGCCTTGGCCACGACGCCGTCGGCGCGCACCATCGTGACGCCGATCAGCAGGTCGCGCGCCGCGCCGACGGCGGTACGCCGGGGCCCGCTGGTGTTGGCGGCGAGCAGGCCGCCGATCGTCGTGCCGGGGACGGTCTCGTCGATCGCGAGCCGTTGCCCGCCCTGGGCGACCACCTGCTGGAGGTCGGCGAGCCGGGTGCCGGCCTGGGCGGCCACGATCAGGTCGCCGGCGGCGTGGTCGATCACCTGGTCCAGCGCGCTGACGTCGAGCAGCACGTCGACGCTGCGGGGCGGGGCGCCCCAGGAGAGCTTGGTGCCGCCGCCGCGCGGGACGACGGTGAGGCCGTGGGCGGTCGCGGCGCGCAGCACCTCGGCGACCTGGTCGGTGTCGGCGGGCCGGGCCACCAGACCGGGCACCACGCCGTCGACGTGGTCGCCCTCGCCGGGCTCCTCGACGCCGGCGCAGGCCGAGGTGACGGCCTCGCGGGCGGTCGCGTCCAGCGTCTGCGTGGTCATCAGAACACCTCCGCCAGGCCGGCCTGCTGGAGCGGGTGGGCGGCCTTGTGACGCCCGGGCACCTCGCCGCACAGCCGCGGCGTCGGGAAGATCTTGCCGGGGTTGGAGATGTTGGCCGGGTCGAAGGCGCAGCGCACCAGCTGCATGGTGTCGAGGTCGTCGTCGGAGTACATCCGCGGCATGTACTTCGCCTTGTCCATCCCGACCCCGTGCTCGCCGGTGATGGACCCGCCGTGCTCGATGCACAGGTCCAGGATCGCGCCGCTGACCTTCTCGGCCGCGTCGCCCGCCCCCTCGACGGCGTCGTCGAAGAGCACCAGCGGGTGCAGGTTGCCGTCGCCGGCGTGGAAGACGTTGGCCACCCGGACGCCCGAGGAGCTCGACAGCTCGGCGATGGCACGCAGCACCTCGGGCAGCGCGGTGCGCGGGATGACGCCGTCCTGGACGATGTAGTCGGGGCTGATCCGGCCCACCGCCGCGAAGGCGGACTTGCGGCCCTTCCAGATCAGCGCGCGCTCGGCGGGGTCGGTGGCCAGGCGCTGCTCGAAGGCCCCGTTGTCCGAGCACAGCCGCTCGACCTCGGCGTACTCCTCCTCGACCTCGACCCGGGCACCGTCGAGCTCGATCACGAGCACCGCCCCGGCGCCGTCGGGGTAGTTGCAGTGCACCGCGGCCTCGGCGGCCTCGATCGCGAGCGCGTCCATCATCTCGATGGCCGCGGGCACGATGCCGGCGGAGATGATCGCCGAGGTGGCCGCGCCCGCCTGGTCGGTCGACTCGAAGCCGACCAGGATGGTGCGCACCTCCTCGGGCAGCCGGACCAGCCTGACCGTGGTCGCGGTGACGATGCCGAGGGTGCCCTCGGAGCCGACGACCGCGCCGAGCAGGTCGTAGCCCGGGGCGTCGGGGGCGTCGCCGCCGAGCGCGACCAGGTCGCCGTCGGGGGTGATGAAGTCGGCGCCGGTGACGTGGTTGGTGGTGAAGCCGTACTTCAGGCAGTGGGCGCCGCCGGAGTTCTCCGCCACGTTGCCGCCGATCGAGCAGATCTGCTGGCTCGAGGGGTCGGGCGCGTAGTAGTAGCCGCGCGGGCGTCGCGGCCCGGGTGACGTCGAGGTTGATGACGCCGGGCTCGACGACCGCGCGCTGGTCCTCGCGGCGCACCTCGCGGATGGTGCGCATCCGCGAGGTCACGATCAGCACGCCCTCGGCGTGCGGCAGCGCGCCACCGGAGAGGCCGGTGCCGGAGCCGCGGGCGACGTAGGGCACCCCGTGCTCGGCGCAGGCGCGCACGATCGCGGCCACCTGGGTGTCGTCCTGCGGGATGACCACCAGGGCCGGGGTGACGCGGTAGTGCGCCAGCCCGTCGCACTCGTAGGTGCGCAGCCGGGTGCGGTCGGTGATGACCCCCGACTCGGGCAGCAGCTGCCGTGCCACGTCGGCGACGGCGTCGATGCGGGCCGACACCTCGGCCGAGGCCTTCACCTGCTCGGGCGCCTTCTGCGGGTCGCCGTCGGTGCCGGAGTTGGGGGCCGGTACGCCGGCGGGCTCGGTCGTGGTGGTCACGGTGGCCGTCCTCAGTCGACCTGGGCGGTGAGGCCGGCACCCTCGATGCCGGCCACCGCCGCGGCCTCGTCGTTGTCGGAGGTGTCGCCGGTCACGCCGACCGCCCCGAGGAGGTCGCCGCCCTCGTCACGCACCAGCACGCCGCCGGGGACCGGCACGAGCGTGCCGCCGACCGCGGAGGTGACCGCGGCGACGAAGTAGGCCTGCTGCTCCGCGCGGGCCATGATCGAGCGCGACCCCATGCCGAGCGAGAGCGCGCCGTAGGCCTTGCCGAAGCCGATCTCGAAGCGCTTCATCGAGGCGCCGTCCTCGCGCTCGACGGCGACCACGTGGCCGCCGGTGTCGAGGACGACCACGGTCAGCGGCTTGAACCCCGCCGAGCTGCCGTGAGCGCGCGCTCCGGCGACGATGCTGCGGGCGGTCTCCAGGTCGAGCACGCTCATCAGGCGTTCTCCCTCTCGCTCAGGTGCTGCTTCTTCTCGGCCCGCCGGCGGTGCAGCACCGGCTCGGTGTAGCCGCTCGGCTGCTCCAGCCCGCCGAGCACCAGGTCCTGGGCGGCCTGGAAGGCCTCCCCGTCGAAGTCGGGCGCCATCGCGACGTACGACGCGTCGCCGGCGTTCTGCTCGTCGACGACGCCCGCCATCCGGCGCAGCGTCTCCTCGACCTGGTCCTGGCTGACGACGCCGTGGTGCAGCCAGTTGGCGACGTGCTGCGCGGAGATCCGGCAGGTCGCCCGGTCCTCCATCAGCGCCTCGCCGGTGATGTCGGGCACCTTGGAGCAGCCGATGCCGGCGTCGACCCAGCGCACGACGTAGCCCAGGAGGCTCTGCAGGTTGTTCTCGATCTCGGCCTGCCGGTCGTCGGCGGACCACGAGTCCGGGTCGCCCAGCGGCACCTGGAGGAGGTCCTCGCGGTCACGGCGGCGACCGCCGTCGCGCAGCTCCTCCTGGCGGGCCCGGACGTCGACCTGGTGGTAGTGCAGCGCGTGCACCGTCGCCGCGGTCGGCGAGGGCACCCAGGCGCAGCTGGCGCCCGCCTGCGGGTGGCCGATCTTGGTCTCGAGCATGTCGGCGAGGCTGTCGGGCGCCGCCCACATCCCCTTGCCGATCTGGCCCCGGCCGAGCAGGCCGCACTCCAGGCCGATGTCGACGTTGAGGTCCTCGTAGGCCTTGATCCAGGTCTCGGACTTCATGTCGGCCTTGCGCACCACCGGACCGGCCTGCATCGAGGTGTGGATCTCGTCGCCGGTGCGGTCCAGGAAGCCGGTGTTGATGAAGGCGACGCGCTCGCTGGCCTCGGCGATGCAGGCCTTGAGGTTGAGCGTCGTACGCCGCTCCTCGTCCATGATGCCGACCTTGATCGTCAGCCGGGGCAGGCCGAGCAGCTCCTCGACGCGGCCGAACAGCTCCACGGCGAAGGCGACCTCGGCGGGACCGTGCATCTTGGGCTTGACGACGTAGAGCGAGCCGGTGGCCGAGTTGGTCAGCTCGGCCTCCCCCTTGAGGGCGCGGACGCTGCCCAGCGCGGTGACCACGGCGTCGAGGATGCCCTCGGGCGCCTCCTGGCCCTCGCCGTCGAGCACGGCGTCGGTGGTCATCAGGTGACCGACCTGGCGGATGAACAGCAGCGAGCGGCCGCGCAGCGTGACGTCCTCGCCGGAGACCGTGCTGTAGGTCCGGTCGGGGTTCATCCGGCGGGTGAAGGTCTTCCCGCCCTTGGTGACCTCCTCGGCCAGGGTGCCCTGCATCAGGTGCATCCAGTTGCGGTAGCCGAGCACCTTGTCCTCGGCGTCGACGGCGGCCACGGAGTCCTCGAGATCCATGATCGTGGAGACCGCGGACTCGACGAGCAGGTCCTTGACGCCGGCCCTGTCGGTGGCGCCGATCGCGTCCTCGGGGTCGACCTGGATCTCGACGTGGAGCCGGTGGTGCACCAGCAGCACGCCCTCGGGGGACTCCCGGGGGCCGCGGAACCCGACCAGCTGCGCCGGGTCGGCGAGCCGGGCGACCTCGCCGTCGACGGTGACCGCGAGGCCCTCGTCGTCCACGGCGTACGCCGTCGCGTCGGCGTGCGAGGCCGAGGCCAGCGGGAAGTGCTCGTCGAGGAAGGCCCGGCCCCGCTTGACGACCTCGTCGCCACGGGCGCGGTTGTAGCCCTCGCCGGGGACGAGGTCGCCCTCGTGGGGCACCACGTCGGTGCCGTAGAGCGCGTCGTAGAGCGAGCCCCAGCGGGCGTTGACCGCGTTGGTCGCGAACCGGGCGTTGAGCAGCGGGACCACCAGCTGCGGGCCGGCGATCTCCGCGACCTCGGCGTCGACGCCCGACGTCGTGACCGCCACCTCGGCGGGCTCGTCGAGCAGGTAGCCGAGCTCGCGCAGCTGCGCGGTGTAGGCCTCGGGGTCGGGGCGACCGGGGTGCTCGCGGTGCCAGTCGTCGAGCCGCTGCTGGATCCGCTCGCGCTCGGCGAGCAGCTCGCGGTTGCGGGGGGCGAGGTCGCGCAGGATCGCCGCCAGGCCCTCCCAGAACGCGGTGGGCTCGATGCCGGTGCCGGGCAGCGCCTCCTGCTCCACGAACTCGTGGAGGCGGGCCGCGACCTCCAGGCCGCCGGTCTGCACGCGCTGGGTCATGCCGCTCCTTCGGTGGTGCTTGCCAGGATTTCCACGATGTGGAAGTGTCACTGCTCGATATTGGAAACTAGGCACTCAGCCCACCCGGTGTCAACCGTCACACCCGGAGGTCCTCCTCATGCCCCGCAGCGCGGATCCGAATCCCTCCGGCGTGCAGTCGGTGCACCGCTCGCTCGACGTGCTCGAGGTGGTGGCGGCCCGCGGCGGCGTGCTCAGCATCGGCGAGATCGCCGACGCGGCCGGCGTACCCCTGCCCACGACGCACCGGCTGCTGCGCACCCTCGTCGACCGCGGCTACATGCGGCAGCTGCCCGACCGGCGCTACGCCCTCGGCTTCCGGCTGGTGCCGCTGGGCGGCTCGGCGAGCGCGATGGCCGGCGCCGGCACCGACCGGGTGCTGCGCGGGCTCGTCGACGCGCTGGGCGAGACCGCCAACCTGGCGATGCTCGACGGCGACCAGGTCGCCTACGTCGCGCAGGCGCCGGGGCGGCACGCGATGCGGATGTTCACCGAGGTCGGCCGCCGGGTGCACCCGCACTGCACGGCCGTCGGCAAGGCGCTGCTGGCCGGCTCACCGGAGGCCGACGTACGCGCCCTGCTGGCCCGCACCGGGCTCCCCCGCCACACCGACCGCACCCTGACCGACGCCGACGCGTTCGTCGGGGCGCTCGTGGGGGTGCGCGAGGCGGGCTACGCCCTCGACGAGGGCGAGCAGGAGGTCGGGGTGCGGTGCGTGGCCGTCGCCCTCGGCGGTGGTCCGCTGCCCCTGGCGCTCTCCATCTCGGGCCCGGCGCCCCGGATGACCGACGAGCTCGTCGCCGAGGCGGTCCCGCTGCTCCGCCGCGCGGCCGCGGCCCTGGTCACCGAGGTGTCCTGAGCGCGGGCCTGAATCCCCGAACCCCATGTAACGCGGAGTTGTTGATTCTGAACATGCCGCACACGGCGCACTCGGGCACCACACCACCGCGCCAGAGGTACGCCGGGACGGCCGGCCGGGTCGATCAGGACGCGGGCGGGGCGCTCGCGTCGATCTGCTGGGCGAGGTAGCCCTGGACGCCGACGCGCTTGATCGCCTCGAGCTGCGCCTCGAACCACTCGGCGTGCTGCTCCTCGTCGCGGACGTACTCCTCGAACACCGCAGCCGTGCCGTGGTCGCCGAGGTCGTGGCACTCCTGCGCGGCGGCGTTGAACTGCTTGACCGCGGCCTTCTCGCTCTCGTAGGCCAGCCCGAGCATCTCCTCGGGCGTCTCGCCGACGGCGATGTTGCCCAGGCGCTGCACGTTGGGGTGGCCCTCGAACATCAGGATGCGGTTGATGATCGCGTCCGCGTCCTTCATCTCGTCGATGGAGAGCGTGTAGAAGACCTTGCCCAGCTTGGGCAGACCCCAGTTGTCGAGCATCCGCGCGTGCAGGAAGTAGGTGTTGGTCACGGTGAGCTCGAAGGTCAGCGCCTCGTTGAGGAGCTCCACCACGCGCGGGCTAACTGGCTGCAACGTCCACCTCCGGGCTGGTGACCACGGAGGCGGCCACGTCAGCGACATGCTCGCACAGCACCCGACGCACCGAGAACACGCACGACCCGCACTGCTGCCCGGCCCCGGTGGAGCGGCACACCTGCGCCACGGTCCGCGCTCCGGCACGCACGGCGTCCGCGACCTCGCGGTCGCCCACGACGGCGCAGTGGCAGAAGATCACGGTGGCTCCTGGGGGACGACCTGGACGAGCATCGGGCGAGGTGTAGGTAAGGCTTGCCTAAGCGGAGCCCCACGTCAACCGGTTCGGGGCAGGACCTGCGTCACGCACGTGAGAACCTGACCCCGTGGGAGTCGTGCTCGTCGTCGGTGGGGTCAACCAGGACGTGACCGTGCGGGTGGACCGCCGGCCCGGAGGTGGCGAGACCACCGTGGGCGAGGGACCGGTCGTCGGCGGGGGCGGCAAGGGCGCCAACCAGGCCGCCGCCGCGGCGTACGCCGGTGCCGCGGTGCGGCTGTGCGCGGTCGTCGGCGACGACGCCGCCGGTCACGAGCAGCTGGCCTCGCTGGAGGCGGTGGGCGTCGACGTCACCGGCGTACGCCGCTCGGCCGACGTCGCCACCGGGGCGGCCCTGATCGTGCTCACCCCCGACGGCGAGAACTCGATCGCGGTCGGGGCGGGCGCCAACGCGCTGCTCGCGGCCGACGACGTGGAGCGCGCGCTGGCCGGCGGGGACGTCGACGTGGTCCTCGCCCAGACCGAGCCGGGCACCGCGCCCGTCGCCGCGGCGGCCCGCGCGGCGGCCGCGAGCGGCGTACGCCTGGTGATGAACCCCGCCCCCGTCGAGGGCCTCGACACCGCGACGCTGGCCGCTGCCGACCCGCTGGTGGTCAACGAGCACGAGGCGGTCGACCTGCTGCGCGAGCACGGCAGCGAGTTCCGCTCCGGCTCCCCCGCGGCCGACCTCGCCCGCCCGCTGGCCGACCTGCTCGGCTGCCCGTCGGTCGTCGTCTCGCTGGGCGCCGAGGGTGCCGTCGTGGTGAGCGGCGCCGCGGGATCGCGGCGCGAGCTGCGGGTCTCCTCGCCGCGGGTGCAGGCGGTCGACACGACCGGGGCCGGCGACGTGCTCGTCGGCACCCTGGCCGCCCGGCTCGCCGACGGCGTCGACCTGACGACGGCGGTCACCCAGGCCTGCGCCGCGGCCGCCGAGGCGGTCACCACCGACGGAGCACGCGGCTACCTGGGCTGACCCCCGCTCAGTAGTGCGTGATCCGCAGCGTCCGCATCTTGGCGTACAGCGTGGTGCGGGAGATGCCGAGCGTGCGGGCGGTGCGCAGCTTGTTGCCGCCGTGCTGGCGCAGCGTGCCGACGATGGCGTCGCGCTCGGCGCGCTCGATGGGGGCGAGGTGGTGGGCGGGGCCGCTGGTGCGGTACTGCTCGGGCAGGTCCTCGACGGTGACGGCGCCGGTGGAGCGGCGCGCGGCGGCGTGGCGCACGACGGCCTTGAGCTCGCGCAGGTTGCCCGGCCAGGGGTGGGCCGAGAGGGCGGCCAGCGCGGCGGAGGTCAGGTGGAGCGAGGCCGGGGCGCCGAGGTCGAGCAGCATCGCGGTGACCAGGGCGGGCAGCTCGGTGAGCCGGGCCGAGAGCGGTGGCAGCTCCTCACGGTGCAGGCACTCCGCGGCCAGCGCCGCGGCACGGCCGGTGAGGGCGTCGACCGGGCCGGAGACGAGCACCAGCCGCGGGGGGCGCTGGGAGGCGACGTGCGAGGCGACGAGGTCGAGCAGCTCCTCGGGCAGCAGCTCGAGACCGTCGACGCACACCGTGCCCTGGCCCGCGCGGACCATCGAGGCGAAGTCGCGGACCCACGCGTCGGTGCCGTCGAGCAGCGCCCCGGCGGCGGTGAGCACCGAGACCGGCTCGTGGGCCATCGCCCGCGCGCAGGTCGAGCGACCGGTGCCGGGGCCGCCGGCGACCAGGACGGGGGCGTCGGTGTCGGGGGCGGGCCCGGTCGCGGCCGGGGCGAGGCGCGGGCTCGGCAGGGCGGGCTCGAGGTGCAGCAGCATGCCGTGCCGGGCGCCGGTCACGCGCTCGGCGCGGACGCGCACGGGGGTGCCGCTGGCCAGCGTGAGGGAGAGGTCGGTGCTGTGGCCACGGGCGAGGTCGAGCCCGATCATGCGCAGCACCGCGGTGTCGGTGGCGCCCAGGAGGTCCATCGCCGCGTGGTTGCTCAGCATCAGGTCCTCCCCCACGGCCACGACCGGCCGACGGCGGCCCGAGGCCCCCTGGAAGGCGAGCAGCAGCTGCTTCTCGGAGATCCGGCTGCCGTCGAGCAGCCGCTGCTCGATGTCGGCCACCGCACGGGCGACCAGCGGCGGCAGCAGCGGGCTGGCGCGGTCCACGAGCGCGGTGATGTCGAGGACGCCCTCGATCCGCTTCGTCGTCGGGTGCACGATCGGGTGGCCGTAGCAGCTGAACCGCTTGAGCGGCACGGCGAAGTGCTCCTCGCCGTGCACCGAGATCGCCCGTCGCGTCTCCAGCGCGGTGCCGAGCGCGTTGGTGCCGACGGCGTCCTCGAGCAGGCCGACGCCGACGTCGACGCCGAGGTCGTCCAGCGCCCCCGCCGCTGCACGGTCGCCGCACCAGCGGCGGGCGACGTGGCCCTCGCGGTCGACCAGGAGCGTGGCGAACATGGTCTCGCGCAACCGCTCGTTGAGGTCGTCGAGCACCGGGGCGGCCGCGGCCAGCAGCGGCGAGGTCCGGTCGACGTCACGCAGCTGCAGCGCGTCGAGGGCGCTGGCCGGGTCGACCCCGGCCAGGGAGGCGCGACGCCACGAGTCCGCGATCGGGGCCCGCAGGCCCACCTCGGTGCGGATCGGCTCCACCGCGACACCCCCTGTGGTGCGGGTCACACTAGCAACGACTGTCCACCCGTCGAATGTCCAGTTGTTGAACAGCCACGCCCCGCGCGGAGGTGTGAGTGTGGCGGAGGTCACGCACACCGGTCACGGCGTACGTCGACCCCCCGCGCGAGCGGGGCCCACACGCCGAGAGACAGAGGAGTCCCCAGGTGAAGACCAAGGCAGCAGTCGTCGTCGAAGCCGGCAAGCGCATCGAGATCGAGGAGCTCGAGCTCAGCAAGCCGCAGGAGGGGGAGGTCCTGATCCGCTACACCTACGCGGGCCTGTGCCACTCCGACGTCCACGTCGCCCACGGCGACCTCGAGGCGCGGCTGCCGATGGTGCTGGGCCACGAGGGCGCCGGCATCATCGAGGAGGTCGGCCCCGGCGTCACCCGCGTCAAGGTCGGCGACCACGTGGTGTGCTCGTTCATCCCCAACTGCGGCACCTGCCGCTACTGCGCCAACGGCCAGCAGTCCATCTGCGACATGGGCGCCACCATCCTGGAGGGCTACCTCCCCGGCGAGCGGTTCCCGATCACCGGCCCGCGCGGCCAGTACGGCGCGATGTGCATGCTCGGCACCTTCAGCCAGTACGGCGTGATCCACCAGAACTCCTGCGTCGCCGTCGACGAGGACCTCCCCCTCGACAAGGCCGTGCTCGTCGGCTGCGGCGTACCGACCGGCTGGGGCGCGGCGGTCAACACCGCCGAGGTCAAGGCCGGCCAGACGGTCGTGGTCATGGGCATCGGCGGCATCGGCATCAACGCGGTGCAGGGCGCGGCCCTCTCCGGCGCCAAGAACGTCATCGCGATCGACCCGCTCGCCAACAAGCGCGAGAAGGCCATGGAGCTCGGCGCCACCCACGCCTTCGGCAGCGCCGAGGAGGCCATGGAGACCGTCGCCAACCTGACCCGCGGCCAGATGGCCGACTCGGCCATCCTCACCCCCGGCCTGATGACCTCCGAGATCGTCCGCGACGGCTTCAACTCCGTCGGCAAGGGCGGCATCGTGGTGCTCACCGGCCTGAACAAGATCGAGATGGAGAACATCCAGCTCTCCGGCTCGGTGATGACGCTCTACCGCAAGCAGCTGCGCGGCAGCCTGTTCGGTGACTGCAACCCGACCACCGACATCCCCCGCATCCTCGGTCTCTACCAGTCGGGCGACATCAAGCTCGACGAGATCATCACCAGGACCTACACCCTGGACCAGGTCAACGAGGGCTACGACGACCTGCTCGAGGGCAAGAACGTCCGCGGCATCGTGGTGCACGAGCACTGAGCACCGTCCGCCGCGTCGACAGCGGGCTCGGCGACCGGGGCGTGGGAACACCCGCCCCGGTCGTCGACCGCCGACGTGAGACCGAGCTGCTCGAGGCCGCGCTGCGCGCCGGGGCCCACGTGGTCCTGGAGGGCCCGCCCGGCACGGGCAAGTCCACGCTGCTGCGCGCCCTGGCGAGCCGACGCGACTCCGCGCTGATCCTGGTCGAGGGCAACGCCGAGCTGACCCCGGCCCGCCTGGTGGGCCACTTCGACCCCGCCCTGGTCCTCGACCGCGGCTACCACCCCGACGTGTTCGTCGACGGTCCGCTGCTCGACGCCATGCGCGGCGCGGGGCTGCTCTACCTCGAGGAGCTCAACCGCGTCCCCGAGGAGACGCTCAACGTGCTGCTCACGGTGATGAGCGAGCGCGAGATCGCCGTACCCCGCCTGGGCACCGTGCGCGCCGCCCCGGGCTTCGGCATCGTCGCCGCGATGAACCCGTACGACGCCGTGGGCACCGCCCGCGTCTCCAGCGCCGTCTACGACCGCACCTGCCGGATCGTGATGGGCTACCAGTCGGCGGAGTCCGAGCAGGCGATCCTCACCCAGCACGCACCGGTCGACTCCCCGGAGTGGGCCGCCAGGGCGGTCGCGCTGGTGCGGGCCACCCGCGAGCACCCCGAGCTGCGGGTCGGGTCCTCGGTGCGCGGCACCATCGACCTCGCCGGGCTGACCCACGAGCTGGCGCTCGCCCGCGGCGTGCCCGCGACGCACTGGCGCACCGGCCTCGACGCCGCCTTCGTGGCGCTGAGCGGCCGGATCAAGGTCGACGAGTCGTCGGGGCGGACCGCCGAGGAGGTCGTCGAGGAGCTGTACGTCGCCACGTTCGGCGCCGAGCCCGAGGACCAGGCCGACGACCCGGCTCCGAGCGAGGGCGGTGCCCCACCGGGGGAAGCCTGAGCCCGCCCCCGGCCGGGGCGGGCGGCTCCGCTGCGCCACCGCCGCAGCCCTCGCGGCGCGGTCGCCCGCAGCGCACCACCGGGCGCTCCGAGCTGTCCCGGCACGCGCGCTTCGCGGAGATGTCGCCCGAGGTGGGCGAGCTCGACACCGCGGCGGTGCGGGACGCCGTCGCCGACGACCCCGACGACGTGCTCCCGCTGCTGATGCAGATGTCGACCGCGACCGACCCCGCGCTGCGCGCCAAGGTGCAGGCGCTGGTGCCGCGGCTGGTGCTGGAGCGGGCACGCTCGGGCACCCGGGGCGGCTCGGGGGCGGGCCGGCTGCGCCGCTCCCCCGCCGACCGCGGCGGCGACCTCGACGTCGACGCCTCGCTCGAGGCGATCGGGCAGGCCCGCGGCGAGCAGCGGCCGCCGGGACTGGAGGAGCTGACCGCCACCACCTGGCACCGGCCGCGCACGGCGCTGTGCCTGCTCCTCGACCGCTCCGGCTCCATGGACGGCTCCCGGCTGGTGACGGCGGCGATGGCGGCCGCCGCCTGCGCGCTGCGCGCCGAGGGCGAGCTGTCGGTGATCGCCTTCGACCGCACGCCGGAGGTGCTGCTCGACCTGCACGCGCCGTCCCCGCCGCTGCGCACGGTGCAGCGCGTCCTGGGCCTGCGCGGTCACGGCATGACCTCGATGGACGCCGCCTTCCGTGCGGCCGCCGACCAGCTCCGCGGCGCGCGAGCCACCCGCCGCATCACCATCGTGCTCTCCGACTGCCGTGCCACCGACGAGATCGACGCCGTGCCCGCCGCCCGGGCGCTCGAGGAGCTGGTCGTGATCGCACCGTCCGACGACGACGAGGAGGCCCGCCGGGTCGCCCGCGAGGCCGGCGCCCGGGTCGCCGCGATCGCCTCGGTCGACGACCTGCCGCGGCTGCTCGACCAGCTGCTGGGGCGGTAGGGGGCAGTTTCACCGGCTGGCCGGTGAAACTGCCCGCGGGATCCGACATACCGGTCAGCCACGGGCAGTTTCACCCTCCCACGCGCCCGAGTTGTCCGTACGCCGCGCATGGCTGGACGACGAAGGAGGCTCGTCTACCGCTTCGCCCGCACCACGCGTACGGCGAGCCCGCGCCACTCGCGCTGCCGCAACGCGCCGACCCAGAGGCCGGTGCCGTAGGCGAGGTCGTCGACACGGCGGGCGAGCAGGGCGGTGGCCAGCCCGGTGCGTCGTACGACGTCCCGGTGCACGACGAGGTCCACGGCCACCGCGGACACCAGGGCCCGGCGGCCCGACCGGGAGCCGAGGGCCACCAGCCCGAGCGGCCACCAGTGGCGCAGCAGCAGCGCGGACTCCTGGCGCACGGCCCAGCCGAGCCCGCGGACCGCCACCGAGGCGGCGAGGGCGGGGCGCTCGGGCACGTCGGGCAGCACGCCCACCAGCTGCTGACCGGCCCGGGCCAGGCCCAGCGCAGCGACCGGGAGGGACCACCGCCGGCGCAGCAGCACCGCCGCGCCCGCCACCGCCATCGCGGGCGAGAGCACCGCGACCGCACCGGCCGAGCCGTGGCGCGCGGCCAGCGCCGCGCCCCCGGTGCCGTAGAGGAACTTGCGGCCCGCCCACGCCCCGACCGTCGGGCGGGCGTCGTGCCACGCGGTCTCGCCCGCCTCGTAGCGGACCACCCGGCCGGCCGCGACCAGGCGCCACACCAGGTCGACGTCCTCGCCGACCCGCATCTCCTCGGTGAATCCCGCGCCCAGCAGCGCCACCCGACCGACCAGGCAGGCGCTGGGCAGCCACGCGACCGCGCGCGCCCGGCGCGACGGCGCAGCTGCGGTCGCCCAGCGCCAGCGAGGACGAGCAGGCGTCGTACCGCTCGAACCACCGCGGCGGCACCGACCTCGCCCGGCTGCGCACCAGCGGCCCGACCAGGGCGACGCGGGGGTCGACCAGGTGGCGGGCCAGGCGCAGCAGCACCGCGGCGTCGACCTGCACGTCGGAGTCGACGAAGCCGACGTACGCCGTCGCCACCTCGCGCAGCCCGGCGTTGCGCGCGCCGGCCGGCCCCAGGTTGACCGGCAGCGCGAGGACCTCGGCCCCGTGCCGCGCCGCGACGGCCGCGACCGCGGCGGGGTCGTGCGAGGCGTCGTCGACGACCAGCAGCCGCATCCCGGCCAGCGGGGCGAGGGCCCGGTCGAGCTGCTCGGGCCGGTCGCGGACCGGCACCACGACGGTGAGCTCCGCGGCCGTGACGCGCACCCCGTCGAGGACGGGGTCGGCCAGGTTGGCCCCCAGCAGCCGCCGCGCCAGCTCCTCCGACGTGGCGTCGCCCACCACCAGCCGGTCGCCGTCCAGCGCCGGCCGGGCCCGCTCCGAGAGCCGCAGCGAGCGGAGCGGGGAGCCGCCGAGCAGGGTGCGACCACCCTCGACCCGGCGTACGTCGGGCCGCACCCGCACCTCGAAGCCGCCGGGGAGCCGGTCGTCCGGGAGCGGTGCGGCCGGGGCCGCGCTCACCCGCCGAACCCGCCGTCGGCGCTGACCACGCTGCCGTTCAGCACCGCCCCCTGCGGGGAGCAGCAGAACGCCAGCGTGGCCGCGACCTCCGCAGGGTCCAGGGCGCGGCGCAGCAGCTGGTGGGCGGCGAGGTCGTCGGTGGTGGCGTCGTAGAGGTCCGCGGTCGCCCGGAGCATCGCGGTGTCGGTCGAGCCGGGCGAGACGGCCACGGCGGTGACGCCGGTGCCGACGAGGTCGGCGGCCAGGCCGCGCACGATGCCGACGACGGCGTGCTTGGCGGCGTTGTAGGCCGCCATCCGGAACAGCCCGTACGACGCGGCGGCCGAGGCCACCGCGACGAACCGCCCACCGGCGGGGTCGGGGCCGGCGAGCAGCGCCGGCACCGTCGCCGCCGCGGTGTGCCACACGCCCTTGGCGTCGACGTCCCACAGCAGGTCGAGCTCGGCCTCCGGGGTCTCCCACAGCGGACGTCCCCCGCCGACGATCCCTGCGCAGGCGACCACGGCGTCGAGCCGGCCCCAGCGCTCCAGGACGCGCGCCACGGCTGCGTCGAGGGCGGCCCGGTCGCGCACGTCGGCGACGTGGGCCTCGACCTCGGCGTGCGGGGCGGCGACGGCCTCGAGGTCGGCGCGGTCGGGCATGGCGTACGGCGCCGCGTCCGGGCCGGCGCAGGCGTCCAGCGCCAGCACGGCGTACCCCTCGCGGGCGAGGTGCGCGACGGTCGCGGCGCCGATCCCCCGGCCCGCCCCGGTGACGAGCGCGACCCTCACCGGGCGGCCTGCGGGGTCTCGACAGGCTCGACCGACGACGCAGGCTCGACCGACGACGCGGGCTCGACCGACGCCACGCAGGGCTCGACCGACGACGCAGGCTCGACCGACGACGCGGGCTCGACCTGCGACGCAGGCTCGACCGACGGGGGCGTCAGCACGGCGACGACGCGGGCGACCATCTCCTCCAGCAGCGCGCGGCCCTCCTCGGCGCTCGCGCCGGCGGGGTCGCCGAGGACGCCGTTGGCCGACACCGCGACCACGCCGCCGGACCGCAGCCGCGGCAGCAGCTCGGCGGCCGTCGCGGTCGGCCCGGCGACGGCGCGGTCGAGGTGCACCAGGTCGGGGCGCAGGTGCAGCAGCAGGGAGGTCTCGGTGCGGCCGGCGTGGAGGTCGGCGCCGACGGCTGCGCACGGCACCCAGGCGACGTCGTGGCCCTCGTGCACCAGCTGCTCGGTCGCCCCGCGCACCGCGTCGAGGTTGCCGCCGTGACCGTTGACCAGCACCACCCGGGCCGCCCAGGTGCGCAGCGAGCGGACCAGCTCCACCAGGACCAGTCCGAGCACGTCGGTGCCGATCGAGGCGGTGCCCGGGAAGTGCTGGTGCTCGCCGCTGGCGCCGTACGCCAGGACCGGGGCGACCACCACGTCCGCGCGCCCGAGGGCCGCTACGGCCCGGACCGCGACCGCCTCGGCGATCAGGGCGTCGGTCTCCAGCGGCAGGTGCGGGCCGTGCTGCTCCAGCGACCCCACCGGGACCACCACCGTGGCGGACGGTGGCAGCTCCGGCCAGGTCAGGTCGGCGAGCCTCGGCACGCGACCGGTCACGACGCGGCGGAGGCCCGGGGAGCCACGCCGGGGCTGCTGGTCCCGCCGACGCCGAGCGCCCGGTGGAAGCCCTCGGGCACCACGAGCAGGTCGGGGGTGAGCTGGTCGATCGAGGACAGCCCCATGCCGAGCAGCGCGGAGTCGATGCCGCCGCGCAGCACGTCGAGGACGTTCTCCACGCCCGCCTGGCCGTTGGCCGCCAGGCCCCACAGGTAGGCGCGGCCGATCATCACCGCGCGGGCCCCCATCGCCAGCGCCTTGACGACGTCGGAGCCCCGCCGCACGCCGCCGTCCATGACGACCTCGAGCTGGTCGCCGACCGCGCTCGCGATCGGGTGCAGGCACCGGATCGCCGCCGGGGTGCCGTCGAGGTTGTTGCCGCCGTGGTTGGACACCGAGATCGCGGTGACGCCGGCGTCCACGGCGCGCAGCGCGTCGTCGACGCGGCACACCCCCTTGAGCATGAAGGGCTTGCCCGAGACCTGGTGCCAGGTCTCGCGCATCCAGGCGACGTCGTCCCAGGTGGGCGGCGGCGTGGTCATCCACTCGTAGTAGGCACCGAAGAAGGTGGGCCCCTTGGCGGCACCGGGCGGGGCGAGGTTGGGCGCGGTCAGGTCGGGGATCTGCCCGGCTCTGCCGAACTCGTAGAGCCACCGTGGTCGCAGCGCGACCCGGGGCGCCATCCGCACCATCGTCTTGAGGTCGACCTTCTCGGGGATCTCCGGGCTGCCCCAGTCACGACCCATCGAGAACGACCAGTCCAGGGTGGCGATCAGGCCCTGCGAGCCGGCGGCGTGGGCCCGCTGCATCCGCTGCACCATGGTGTCGCGGTCGCCGGTCCAGTACATCTGGAAGAAGGTCTGCGGGTTCGCCGCGACCACCTCCTCCACCGACTTGGAGGCGAAGTTGGACAGCCCGATCACGGTGCCCCGCGCGGCGGCGGCGCGGGCGACCGCCACCTCGCCGTCGGGGTGGACGGCCTGGACACCGGTCGGGCTCATGATCACCGGCAGCGAGATCGGCTGGCCCATCACCGTGGTGGCCAGCGACCGCTCCGCCTGGTGACCGGCCACGTGCGGCGCCATCCCGAGCTCGGCGAACGCCGCCTGGTTGTCGGCGATGGTCTGGCCGCGCTCGGAGCCCGCGACCAGGGCGCCGTACACCGGCTTGGGCAGCCGCTTGCGCGCCCGCTCCTGGGCGACCGCGACGGACTCGAACCAGGGGTTCTGCTTCCAGGGGTTCTCGACCTTGCCGAACCAGGCGGGCCGGGCCATCAGTGGTCCCCGCAGCCGCAGCCGCCCGACGCGACCACGGGCGCGGCCCCGGTGCCGAGGGGGCTGACGGGGTCGAAGCCCGCCAGCGGGCTCTCGGCGCAGGCGCTGACCGGGGGCGTGCGCTGCAGCGTCAGCATCACCGGCTGGTTGCGCGTCGGCGTCGTGCGCGAGTGGTCCTGGCTGGCGGCCGGGATGGTGCGCTCCCCGGCCAGGGCCGGCTCGCCGTTGCCCTTGACGCACTCGGGGTCGGGACCGTCCAGCGGCAGTCCGGTGAAGAACTTGGCGGCCATGCAGCCACCGCGGCAGGCGTCGTACGCCGAGCAGCTGGCGCACGCGCCGCCGGTCTGCGGCGACCGCAGGTCGGTGAACAGCGCCGACTCCTGCCACACCCGGCGGAAGCCGCCCTCGTCGAGCAGGTTGCCGGCCAGGAAGTTGTCGTGGATCGCGAACGGGCAGGCGTAGACGTCGCCGATCGGGTCGATCAGGCACACCACCCGCCCGGCGCCGCACAGGTTGAGGCCCGGCAGCGCCTCACCGAAGGCAGCGAGGTGGAAGAAGGAGTCGCCGGTCAGCACGCCCTCGCCGTGCGCCACCAGCCAGTCGTAGAGCACGCGCTGCTGCTCGGGCAGCGGGTGCAGCTCGTCCCAGACGTCCGCGCCGCGGCCCGAGGGCCGCAGCCGGGTCAGCCGCAGGGTCGCGCCGAACCGGTCGGCGAGGGCCTTGAACTCGTCGAGCTGCCCGATGTTCTGCCGGGTGCAGACCACCGAGATCTTGGCGTCCTCGAACCCGGCGTCCCGGAGGTTGGCCAGCGCGGTCAGCGCGGTGTCGTAGGAGCCCGGCCCGCGGACGTGGTCGTTGACCTCGGCGGTCGCGCCGTCGAGCGAGACCTGCACGTCGACGTAGTCGGTGGCGGCCAGGAAGCGGGCCCGCTCGGGGGTGATGCGGACCCCGTTGGTGGAGAACTTCACGCCGACCTGGTGGTCCACGGCGTACTCCAGCAGGTGCCAGAAGTCGGGCCGGATGGTCGGCTCGCCGCCGCCGATGTTGACGTAGAAGACCTGCATCCGCTGCAGCTCGTCGATGACCGCCTCGGCCTGGGCGGTGGTCAGCTCGCGCGGGTCGCGCCTGCCCGAGGACGACAGGCAGTGGGCGCACGCCAGGTTGCAGGCGTAGGTCAGCTCCCAGGTCAGGCAGATCGGGGCGTCGAGGCCGAGCTCGAACTGCTCGACCAGGGTGCCGCCCTGCGGGCGCTCGGGACGGGCCGGGGGCGCGGTGCGCGCCGAGGGGCGGGCGGGCGTCAGGGTCATGCCGGTGCTCCAGCGGTCGTGGTGGCGGTCTCGCGGGTCGTCGGGCGGGGACGGATCATGTCGGTCGCGGCCAGGCCGCGCAGCGCCTCGACGTACGACGTGTGCTGCTGCTCGGGGACCCCCGCTGCGTGCAGCGCGGAGCGCACGTCGGCGTGGTCGCCGAGTCCCTGGACCACCGTCACCAGCTCGGGCCGCTTGAGGAAGCTCAGCCTGCGGTTGCCGAAGTGGTAGGCCAGCGCCCCGAACGGCTCGGGTCGCAGCGCCACCGACGGTGACAGGGTCCAGGGCTCGTCGAGCATCAGTAGACGCCGCACATGCCGTCGATCGAGACCTCCTCGACGAGGCTGTCGGTGACGACCTCCTCGGCCGGTGCGCTCTGCTCCGCGGTGGTGCCGGGCTGCTCGGGGGTCATGGGTCCTCCTGGACGTCGTCCGCCCGGACCCCGTGCCCGGGCTGTGGTGCGCGCCACACTATTGGCACCAAGTGCGGAAAGTAACCCCTCCGGTCGGGTAGATTCGCGCCCCTCATGGTGGAGCGGTCCCCCGCCGGCGCGACGCCGGCGCGCAGCAGCGCGGTCCTCGGTCGGCCGGTGGCGACCAGCCACGCGGCGATCGAGAGAGCCGCCTTCCGGCTGTTCGGCGTCCACGGGTTCGCCGGGACCACGCTGGAGATGATCGCCGCCGAGGTGGGCGTGGGGCGCCGCACGCTGTTCCGCTACTACCGCTCCAAGAACGACATCCCGTGGGGCCGCTTCGACCGCACCCTGGCCGGCTTCCGCGAGACCCTGGCCGCGATGCCGGCCTCGCTGCCCGTCGACGAGGCGGTGCACCGCGCCGTGCTGCTGTTCAACGACTTCCCCGACGGGGTCGAGCCCGGGCACCGCGAGCGGATGCGGCTGATCCTCACCACGCCGGAGCTGCAGGCCCACTCGGTGCTGCGGTACGCCGAGTGGCGGGCCGTGATCGCCGACTTCGTGGCCCGCCGCACCGGCGCGGGGCGCCACGACCTGCTGCCCGAGGTGGTGAGCCAGGTCTCGCTGGCGCTGGCCCTCGCGGCGTACGAGCTGTGGCTGCGGCACCCCGACGCCGACCTGCGGTCCCTGCTCGACGACGCCATGACCGGTCTGCGGGCCCACCTGGACAGGAGTTCACCCGCAGGGGGGTGAGAGTCTCGGGCTGGGGGGCGTACTGTCGAGGAAGCTGCACGGGGTTGCCCCCACGCCGGCGGACGGGAAGCGTCCGCCGGAGCCCCTGTGCCAGGCGCCTCGCGCCACCCTTCGCTGCAGCCACTCGGCGAGACCGATCAGCTACACGAACGTTGGTGAGCACGCGATGCACGACATCGACAGCCCCACGAACCATTCCGCCACGGCGACGACGACCGTCGCGACGGTGCGGACGACCCCCCTCGAGGACCGCCCGACCACGCCCTCGGAGGAGCGCCGCTCGACCCGGGCCCGCGACACCGCGGACCTGTTCGCCGAGGTCGACGCCACCCAGGACCCGGCCGAGCGCCGACGCCTGCTCGACCGCGTGGTCGAGCTCAACCTCGGCCTGGCCACCGCGGTGGTGGCCCGGTTCCGCTCGCGTGGCATCCCCACCGACGACCTGCTCCAGGTCGCCCGGCTCGCGCTCGTCAAGGCGGCGCGGCGCTTCGACCGCTCCACCGGCAACGAGTTCGTCAGCTTCGCCGTGCCGACCATGCGCGGCGAGGTCAAGCGCCACTTCCGCGACGCCGGCTGGATGGTGCGTCCCCCGCGCCGCATCCAGGAGCTGCAGGCCCGGATCGCACCGGCCCGCAGCGAGCTGGCCAGCTCCCTGGGCCGCGAGCCCGAGCCCCAGGAGATCGCCGAGCGGCTGAGCGTGGAGGAGAGCGAGGTCGTCGAGGCGATGAGCGCGCTCGGCTGCTTCACCCCCGCCTCGCTCGACGTCCCGGTGGGCCAGGACACGCCGATCTCGCTCGGCGACGTGCTGCCCGGCCAGGACGTCGACAGCGGCGCCGCCGAGGCCCGCGTCATGCTCGGCCCCGTCGTACGCCGCCTCGGTGACCGTGACCGTCGGGTGCTGCAGCTGCGCTTCTTCGACGGCCTGACCCAGCGCGAGATCGCCGAGGACATCGGCGTCACGCAGATGCAGGTGTCGCGACTGCTCGCGCGCATCCTCACCCAGCTGCGCAGCGACATCGAGGAGCCGCAGCAGGACCGCGCCGCCGGCTGAGCCGGCCGCACCCGCACCACCCGCACGTCCACGGACGCGGCCCCGCACGGGGCCGCGTCCGTCGTGCGTCCCGGGACGGGCGGTGGGAGGGGGGACCGTGACGCCCGGGGGCGGTCGGGTACGAAGGAGCGGTGAGCGACTCCTCCCCCACCACGACGTCCGCCTCCCCCGAGCAGCTGCCCCCGCACGTGATGGTGCTGTTCGGGGCCACCGGCGACCTCGCCGCCCGCAAGCTGTTCCCGGGCTTCTACCACCTGTCCGCGGCCGGTCGGATGCCCGAGGACTTCCGCATCATCGGCAGCGGCCGGCACTCTCCCGGCACCGACGAGGAGTTCCGCGACCAGGTCCGTGAGGGGCTGGAGGACACCATCGACGACCTCGACGACGACGTCGCGCGGCGCCTGCTGGAGCGGATCTCCTTCCAGACCTCCGACTCCGACGACGGCAGCGACCTCGCGTCCGCGGTCCGCTCGTGCGAGGAGGAGCTCGGGGACGACGTACGCCGCCTGGTCTACCTCTCCGTCCCGCCCTCGGCGATGCAGGGCATGGTCGCGATGCTGGGCCGCGAGCACCTGACCGAGCGCGCCCGGCTGGTGCTGGAGAAGCCGTTCGGGCTCGACCTGGAGAGCGCGCGCGAGCTCGACGCCGCCCTCAAGGACGTGGTCGAGGAGGACCAGGTCTTCCGGATCGACCACTTCCTGGGCAAGGAGGCGGTGCAGAACATCCTGGCGCTGCGCTTCGCCAACGGTCTCTTCGAGCCGGCCTGGAACCGGCAGTCCATCGCCTCGGTGCAGATCGACGTGCCCGAGGACCTCGGCATGGAGGGTCGCGGCAGCTTCTACGAGTCCACCGGCTGCCTGCGCGACATGATCTCCACCCACCTGTGCCAGCTGCTGGGCTTCGTGGCCCTCGAGGACCCGCGTCACCTCACGGCCGACGCGGTCCGCGACGCCAAGCACGCGGTCTTCGAGGCGATGCGCCCGCTCGACCCGGCCCGCGTGGTCTACGGGCAGTACGACGGCTACCGCGACGAGGACGACGTCGCCGACGACTCCGAGGTGGAGACGTTCGTGGCGATCGAGGCCTACGTCGACAACGACCGCTGGCGCGACGTGCCGTTCTACCTGCGCACCGGCAAGCGCCTGGCCCGCGGCGACCGGGTGATCACGCTGCGGTTCCGCGGCTCGGAGTGCACGATGTTCGACGACCACCCGACCCCGCGCCCGCCCAACGACCTGGTGCTCGAGCTGACCGACGACCCGCGCATCCACGTCGAGATGCGGGCCAAGAAGCCCGGCCCCGACATGGAGCTGGTCGAGGCCACGATGCACCTCGACGTGGGCGAGGCCGTCCCGGAGGCGACCCCGCTGGAGGCCTACGAGCGGCTGCTGCTCGACGTGCTCCGCGGCGACCAGACGCTGTTCACCCGCGCCGACGAGGTCGACCGCCTCTGGCAGGTGTGCGAGCCGGTGCTCCAGTCGCCGCCGCCGGTGCAGCCCTACCGGCCCGGGTCCTGGGGACCCGAGGCCGCGCTGGAGATGCCGGCCGGCGGCTGGCAGCTCCGTGGCTGAGGCGCCGGTCGACGACTACCTCCCGATCGCGCAGCACGGCCTGATCGGCGACCTGCGCACCTGCGCGCTCGTGGGCGCCGAGGGCACCATCGACTGGTTCTGCGCCGGCCGGTTCGACTCCCCCAGCGTCTTCGGCTCGCTGCTCGACCCGGGCCGCGGCGGCTCCTGGCGGCTCGGCCCGACCACGCCGGGCGCCCGCACCAGCCAGTTCTACTTCCCCGACAGCACCATCCTGGTCACCCGGTTCATGACCGAGCGCGGCGTCGCCGAGGTCCACGACTTCATGCCCGTCCTCCAGGCGGCCGACCCCGACCACCGCCAGCGCATCGTGCGCCGCGTGAGCGCCGTGCGCGGCACCACCGAGCTGACGATGCGCCTGGCCGCCCGGCCCGACTACGGCCGCGCCCACCCCGTGACCGAGGCCGTCGAGCACGGCGTGCTGGTCACCGGGGACGGCGTACGCCTGGGGCTGACCGCGAGCGTCGACCTGCGCCTGGAGGACGGCGACGTGCTCGCCGACCTCAGGCTGCGCCAGGGCGAGGAGGCGTTGTTCGTGCTCGAGGTCCTCGGCGACGGCCAGGAGGTGGCCTCCCCCGGCGAGGTCGACAGCGACCGGCTGTTCCAGCGGACCGCGCAGTTCTGGCGGTCGTGGGTGGCGCGCTCGACGTACACCGGACGCTGGCGCGAGACGGTCAACCGCTCCGCCCTCACGCTCAAGCTGCTCACCCACGAGCCGACCGGCGCGATCATCGCCTCGCCGACCACGAGCCTGCCCGAGTCGATGGGCGGGGGCCGCAACTGGGACTACCGCTACGTGTGGATCCGCGACGCCGCGTTCAGCCTCTACGCGCTGCTGCGGCTCGGCTTCACCGACGAGGCGGCGGCGTTCATGCGCTGGCTCTCCGACCGGATGGCGCACCCGCCCGAGAACGGCTCGACCGACGACCTCGGCCCGCTGCGGGTGCTCTACGACATCGACGGCAACGTCCCCCACGAGACCGAGCTCGACCACCTGCGCGGCTACCGCGACTCCCGGCCGGTGCGGATCGGCAACGGCGCCGTCGACCAGCTCCAGCTCGACATCTACGGCGAGCTGATCGACTCGGTCTACCTCTACAACAAGTACGGCGAGGGGATCAGCGCCGACACCTGGCACGACCTGACCCGGGCGCTGGAGTGGCTGATGGACAACTGGGAGCGGCCGGACGCCGGGATGTGGGAGATCCGCGACGACCCCCGCCACCACACCACCTCGCTGCTGATGAGCTGGGTGGCGATCGAGCGGATGATGCGCACCGCCCGCCAGCGCGGCCTGCCCGGCGAGCTGTCCCGCTGGGCCGACGTACGCGACGAGATCTACCGCCGCATCATGGAGGACCACTGGGACCCCGAGGTGGGGGCGTTCATGCAGCACGCGGGCGCCGACACCCTCGACGCCGGGGTGCTGCTGATGCCGATGGTCAAGTTCGTCGCGCCCAACGACCCGCGCTTCACCTCCACCCTCGCCGCCATCGAGGAGCGCCTGGTCTCCGACAGCCTGGTGTTCCGCTACGACGTCGAGGTCTCCCCCGACGGCGTGGAGGGCTCCGAGGGCACCTTCTCGCTCTGCTCGTTCTGGTACGTCGAGGCGCTCACCCGCGCCGGCCGCCTCGAGGACGCCCGGCTGGCCCTGGAGAAGATGTTCACCTACGCCAACCACCTCGGGCTCTACGGCGAGCAGATCGGCCTCGCCGGCGAGCAGCTCGGCAACTTCCCCCAGGCCTTCACCCACCTCTCGCTCATCTCCGCCGCGATGAACCTCGACCGGGAGCTCGGGTAGTTGCCGGCGGCGCCGGTGCCGCGCCGGGCGTCGCCCGTGTCGGCGTCACCCATGCCGGCGTCGCCCGCAGCGGGCGTTCACCCATGTAACGCGGAGTTATTGATTCTGAACAAGGCGCGCACGCCGCACTCAGGCACCCCAGCACCGCACCAGATGGAGTCCGACGTGGGCGCCGGTCACGTCGTACGCGGGGTGCGGGCCTTGGCAGGCAAAACTGCCCGCGCGTGCCCGGAATGCCCGTTCCCTCGGGCAGTTTCACCGGCTAACCGGTGAAACTGCCCCCGAGCCGACCTACTCCCGCCGCCCCTTCAACCGCCGCGAGAACTCCGCCTCGACCTCACGGGTGGCCTGGCGCTCGGCGAGGGCGTGGCGCTTGTCCCAGGTCTTCTTGCCACGGGCCAGCGCGATCTCGACCTTGGCGCGGCCGTCGGAGAAGTAGAGCGCGATCGGGATCAGGGTCAGGCCCTTCTCGGCCAGGCGGCGCTCGATCCGGTCGATCTCGGTGCGGTGCAGCAGCAGCTTGCGCTTGCGGCGCACGGTGTGGTTGGTCCAGGTGCCCTGGGCGTACTGCGGGATGTGGACCTGCTGGAGCCACACCTCGCCGTCCTCGACCTCGGCGAAGCCGTCGACGAGCGAGGCGCGGCCCGCGCGCAGCGCCTTGACCTCGGTGCCGACCAGCACGATGCCGGCCTCCCAGGTGTCCTCGAGGTGGTAGTCGTGACGCGCCTTGCGGTTGCGCGCGACGACCAGCTCCTGCTCCTGCCGCTTCACCGGCCCATCATCGCGCGGCGGTGCCGGCCTCGGCGATGCGTTTGATCGCGGCCAGCGTCTCGGGTACGCCGCTCAGCGCGGCCCGCGACCGCTCGGCGACCTGCGCGTCGGCGTCGTCGCCGTACGTGTCGTGGAAGTACTCGATGCCCGCGGGCAGGAAGTCCCACGACTCGGTCAGGTGGGTGCCGTCGTCGCCGCGCTCCATCGTGTAGCCCCACCGGACCAGGCTGCCGCCCACGAGCCACGCGAACTCGCGGCCGCGCGAGGCGGCGACCACCTGCGAGCGGGTCTCCCAGGTGCGGTCGGGCGTCTGGTTGCGACCGCCGAACCACGCCCCGACGGTGCCGGGCTCGGAGCCCTCCTCCCACCAGCAGGCGGCGCACACCGGGCTCCACTCACCGGTGCGCGTGACGTCGCTGACCAGGTCGTACACCTCCTCGGCGGAAGCGTGGACGACGATGGTCTGCTGGTGGTGCAGCGGCGGCGAGGTGCTCACGTGCCCCACCCTGGCAGAGCCGCGCAAGCCTCAGCGGTGCTGCCGCCGGCTGCCGCCGTGCCAGTCCTCGGTGGTCCCGACCTGGTCGACCGCGACCCCGAGCCCCGGCAGCTGCGGCCGCTCGCGCAGGCTGCGCTTGAGCTCGGCGAACCCGGGGTAGCGCGCCAGGCCCACCACGTGGTCCCACAGCTGCGCGGCCCCTGCGGCGTCGGGGACGCGGCTGATCACCGGGCCGAAGAAGGCGACCCCGTCCGGCGGGTCCACCTGCAGGATCGGGGTGCCGACGTCGCGGCCGGTCAGCGCGAGCGCCTCGTCGGTCTCGGCCCGCACCACGGCGTCGAGCGCGTCGTCGTCCAGCGCCGCGGCCAGCGACTCCGGCAGGTCGACCGAGCGCAGCACCGGCTCCAGGAACGCCGGGGTGCCGCGCTCGTCGACCCGGTGGTCGTCACCGGTCCACCCGCCGGTGCGCGGGGTCTCGAAGATCGCCTCGCCGAGGGCGAGGTAGAGCCGGGCCACGGCGTCGGGGCCGTGCTCCTCGCGGACCCGCACGCAGACCCGCAGCAGGCGCATCCCGGCGGTGTGGCCGGCGTCGTACTCCGGCGGGAACTGCGCGTCGTAGTCCACCTTGGCGTTGAGCAGCCGCAGCGAGATGAAGCGCCACTCGACGTCGTAGGAGCGCTGCTCCTGCACCAGCCGCACCCAGCGGCTGGTCATCCAGGCGAACGGGCAGACGGGGTCGAACCAGAAGCGGAGATCGGCCATGGACCCACCGTAGGCCTCAGGCCGTGACGCGCTCCCGCAGCCGGCTCCCCACGGCGTGCAGGTGACGCAGCCCCGCGGCGTACGCCGCACCGGCGCCCGCCTCCGCGTAGGGCACGCCGCGCTCCGCGCAGAAGCGGCGTACGACGGGCTGGGCGTGGCGCAGGTTGCAGCGCGGCATGCTCGGGAACAGGTGGTGCTCGATCTGGTAGTTCAGCCCGCCCAGCGCCGCGTCGACGAACCTGCCGCCGCGGATGTTGCGCGAGGTGAGCACCTGCCGCAGCAGCGGGTCGGCGGCCTGCTCGGGCCCGAGCACCGGCATCCCCTTGTGGCCCGGGGCGAACGACAGCCCGAGGTAGAGCCCCTGGAGCATCTTGTGGACCAGCACGAAGACGATCGCCTGCGCCCAGGTCAGCGTGGTCACCAGCAGCAGCACGTACGCCGCGAGGTGGCCCACCAGCAGCGCGGACTCGGCGGCCCGGTCACGCAGCCCCGGCTTGAAGAGCTCGCGGACGCTCGAGACGTGCAGCGCGAACGCCTCGCCGAGCAGCATCGGCACGAACAGCGCCGCCTGGTGCCGGGTGACCCACCCGACGAACCCGCCACGGCGCTCCGCGGCCTGGTCGGCGTCCCAGACCAGCGCGCCGACGGCGACGTCGGGGTCGGTCTCCAGGTCGTTGGGGTGGGCGTGGTGGGCGTTGTGCTTGGCCACCCACCAGCCGTAGCTCAGCCCCGCGAGACCGTTGCCGACACCGATGCCGAGCACCCGGGTGGACAGCCGGCCCCGGGTGACCTGGCGGTGGCCGACGTCGTGGCCGAGGAAGCCGTACTGCGTCGAGAGCACCGCGAGCACCGGCGCGAGCAGCAGCAGCCACCAGGAGTCGCGCCAGACCACCATCGCGACCACGACCAGCGCGGTCAGCGCCAGCGCGACGCCGCCGACCCCGGCGTAGAACCCGCGGCGCGGCTCGAGCAGCCCCAGCCCCCGGATCTCCTTGGCCAGCTCGGCGTAGCCGGCCCCGGCGCTCTGCGACGTCGTCATGGCCACCTTCTCCCGACTGCCCGGTGCACGACCCCGCGGGTCGGACGGCACGGCCCTCACCGGGGACTGTACGCCGACGGCCCGCGGTCTGGGAGAGTCGCGGCATGGTCGACCGCATCCTCCTCGGCAGCTATCCGACCCCCGTCGAGCCGGCGCCCCGGCTCGCCCGAGCGCTGGGCCTCGACGACGCCGACCTCGTGGTCAAGCGCGACGACCTGCTGGGCCTCGGCGGGGGCGGCAACAAGGTCCGCAAGCTGGAGCGGACCGCCGCGGAGGCGCTGCGCCGCGGCGCCACGACCCTGGTGACGACCGGCGCCGCGCAGAGCAACCACGCCCGGCTGACCGCGGCCGCCGGTGCCCGCCTCGGCCTGGCGGTCGAGCTGGTGCTGGCCGGCGACGCCCCGGCCGGGGAGGTCGGCGGCAACCTGCTGCTCGACCACCTCCTCGGTGCGGTGCTGCACTGGGCGGGCGACGTCGACACCCCGGGGCTGGAGCGGCGGGCCGAGGAGCGCGTCGCCGAGCTCGGGGACGCGGCGTACCTCGTGCCCTACGGCGGCTCCAACGCCGTCGGCGCGCGTGGCGTACGCCGACGCGGGCCACGAGCTGCTCGCGCAGGTGCCCGACCTGGCCCACGTCGTGGTCGCAGTCGGCTCCGGGGGCACCATGGCCGGGCTGTTGGCCGCGCTCGGGACCGGCCGCGTGCTCGGCGTCGACACCGGCGCGACCGCCGACCCGGAGGTGCGGGTGCGCCGGCTGGCCGAGGAGCTCGGGGCCGACCTCGGCGGAGGGCTCCGGCTGCGGCGGGACCAGGTGGGCGAGGGCTACTCGACGCTGCCGCAGGCGGTCCGGGACGCCCTGGTGCTGGCCGCCCGCACCGAGGGCGTGGTCCTCGACCCCGTCTACACCGGGCGGGCGATGGCGGGGCTGGTCGCGGCCGTCGCCGAGGGGGACGTACGCCGCGGCGAGCGCACCGTGCTGCTCCACACCGGCGGCCTGCCGGGGCTGTTCGGGTCCGCGGCCGTGCCCGGCTTCGCGGCGGGCCTGGCGCCGGACCGCCGCTAGCGCAGCCGCGCCACCAGCCCGGCGAGCGCCTCGTGGTCGAGACCCGCGCTGCCGAACCCGGCGAGCGTGGTCATCGGCATCGTGCCGATCACCGCGACCATGTGGTCGTCGGCGAGGATCCCGCCGCCGCCCTGCCGGGCGAACAGGTCCTCGAGCAGGGCCCGACCGTGGTCGTCGGCCAGCCACTCGTGCAGCGTCGAGCCGGGCCCGAGCGGGGCGGCCAGCGACGGGGCGTCGAGGTGCACCCGCAGGGCGTGCGGGAGGTCGCGGGAGGAGGTGCCGACGTGCAGCACGAAGCCGCCCGCCTCGACGGCCCAGCGCCGGTGCACCTCCGACCAGTGGGAGAACGACCGCTCGTCGAGGTGCAGCACCGCCTCGCCGGTCTCCCCCGGCTCCAGCTCCACGCGGTCGAAGGCGCGCAGCTCCCGGCGCGGTCGCGCGACGGTGGCGTCGGGCGCGGCGACGTACAGCTGGACGACCTCGGCGCCGCGGCGATCGCCGGTGTTGGTGACGCCGACCCGGACCTCGACGGCCAGGTCGCCCCCGGCGACGCTGCCGGTCACCGCCACCCGCGGATCCCCCAGCTCGAACACCGTGTAGGACAGCCCGAAGCCGAACGGGTGGCTGACCTCCTGGGCACGGGCGTCGAAGCCGCGGTAGCCGACGAACAGGCCCTCGCCGTAGCGGACCACCTGGGAGTCGCCCGGGAAGCCGAGGTAGGACGGGGTGTCCTCCAGGCGCAGCGGCACCGTCTCGGCGAGCTTGCCGCCCGGCGTCGCCGCCCCGCTGAGCAGGTCGGCGAGGCCGCCGCCGGCGGCCTGCCCGCCGAGCCAGCACTCGAGCACGGCGCCGACCCGGTGCTCCCAGTCCGCGACCCGCACCACCGAGCCGTTGGCGAGCACCACGACCACGCGGTCGTGGACCCGGGCCACGGCGTCGAGCAGGGCGAGCTGGTCGTCGGGCAGCTCGAGGTGGGTGCGGTCGAAGCCCTCGGACTCCGCCGCGGCGGGCAGGCCCAGGCACAGCACCACGGTGTCGGCGCGGGCCGCGAGGTCGCGCGCCTCGCCCAGCAGCGCCTCGGTGCGCGCGGGGTCGGGCTCACCGTCGAGCACGAAGCCCGCGGCGTGCTCCACGGTGGCGCCGGGGAGAGCGGCCCGGATCTGCTCCAGGGGCACGTCCACCCGGGTCGGGTTGACCTGCGAGCTGCCTGCGCCCTGGTAGCGGGGGTCGGTGGCGAACGCCCCCAGCACCGCCACCACCCCGGCCGCGGCCGGGTCGAGCGGCAGCAGCCCGCCCTCGTTGCGCAGCAGCACCGCGGAGGCGGCTGCGGCCCGGCGGGCCAGGGCGTGGTGCTCCTCGACGCGGGAGGCGGGCCCCGTGCTGTCCGCCAGCGCCGGCTGCGCGCGGCGTACCAGCTCCAGGACGCGCCGCGCCCCCTGGTCGAGCACCTCGGTCGGCAGCGCGTGGGAGCGGGCCGCGGCCAGCAGCGCCACGTCGCTGACGCCGACCTGCGGCGGCATCTCGAGGTCGAGCCCCGCGGCCAGCGCGGCGACGCGGTCGTGGACCGCGCCCCAGTCGGAGACGACCAGCCCGGTGAACCCCCACTCCCCGCGCAGCACCTCGGTGAGCAGCCAGTGGTGCTCCGAGGCGTAGGTGCCGTTGACCTTGTTGTAGGCGCACATCACGGTCCACGGCTGGGCCGCGGTCACCACCCGCTCGAACGCCGGCAGGTAGATCTCGCGCAGCGTCCGCTCGTCGACCTCGGCGCTGACCCGGAGCCGGTCGGCCTCCTGGTTGTTGGCGGCGTAGTGCTTGAGCGAGGTGCCGACGCCGCCCTCCTGGAGCGCCGCGACCAGCGCCAGGGCGAGCTCGCCGGCGAGGTGCGGGTCCTCGGAGAGGTACTCGAAGTTGCGGCCGCACAACGGCGAGCGCTTGATGTTGATCCCGGGACCGAGCACGACCGAGACGCCCTGCTCGCGCGCCTCATGGGCCAGCGCCGCCCCCACCTCGGCGAGCAGCCCGCGGTCCCAGGAGGAGGCCAGGCCGGCGGCGGGCGGGAAGCAGGTGGCGGGCAGGCTGCCGCCGATGCCCGCGTGGTCGCCGTCGTCGGGCTGCATCCGCAGTCCGTGCGGACCGTCGGCCACCATCACCCGGGGTACGCCGAGCCGCTCGACCGCGGCGGTGTGCCAGAAGTCGCCCCCCATCACCAGGGAGACCTTCTCCTCGAGCGTGAGCTGCGGCAGCACGCCGTCGACGTCGAGCTGGGCCACGGTTCCTCCTGGGGTCGGTCGGCGCCCGGGCGGGCGGTGCCGACGCTAGCGCGCCGGGATCGAGACGTCGTGGCACGCGCGTGGGCCGTCTCTGTCACGATGTGCCCCCACCCCGCCGGGGGGCGTACGAGGAAGGAGCGGGCCCGCGTGACGTCGCCTGGAAGTGACCCCACCGAGCGCCACGGACCACCCGCACCACCCGACCGGCCCGCCGACGCGGGGCGCGACGCCGAGGCCCTGCGCGAGAGCACCGAGCGCTACCGCGCGCTGTTCTTCGACAACCCTCACGCCACCTTCTCCCTCGACCTCGAGGGCCGCTTCGAGGACGCCAACGCCGTCACCCAGGAGCTGAGCGGCTTCCCGCTGGAGGTGCTCCGGACGCTCCGCTACGACCAGCTCCTGATGGCCGAGGCGCTGCCGGAGGCGGTGACCGCCTTCGAGCGCGCCGTGGCCCGTGAGCCGCAGAAGGTGCACACCCGGATCCGCAACGCCGCCGGCGAGGTGATGGACCTCAACGTCGCCCTGGTGCCCGTCGTGGTCGACGGCCAGATCGTCGGGCTGCACGGCATCGCCGAGGACATGACCCGCGAGAACGCGATGCTGCGCGACCTGGAGGAGGCGCGGCGTACGGCCGAGGACGCTGCCACCGCGAAGACGATGTTCCTGGCCAACATGAGCCACGAGGTCCGTACGCCGCTCACCAGCGTGCTCGGCGCCACCGAGCTGCTGGCCGACGGCGAGCTCGACGCCGAGCAGCGCCACCTCGTCGAGGTGGTGCACCGCTCCGGCGAGCGGCTGCTGCTGCTGGTCAACGACATCCTCGACATCTCGCGGCTGGAGGCGGGCCGGCTGCGGCTGGACCCCGTCGAGCTCGAGGTCGCCGACGTCGTCGAGGACCTGCGGGCGTGGGCCGAGCCGCTCGCGGTACGCCGCGGCCTGCGGCTGCGCTGCGCGGTCGCCGACGACCTGCCCGTCCTGGTCACCGACCCCGCCCGGCTCACCCAGGTGCTGACCAACCTGGTCGGCAACGCCCTGAAGTTCACCGAGGCCGGCGGGATCGAGATCACCGCCACGGCCACCACCGCCGTACTCGTCGACGGCGAGCCGCCCGTGCCGGTGGTCTGCCTCGCGGTCACCGACACCGGGGCCGGCATCCCCGCCGAGCTGCTGGAGTCGCTCTTCGAGCCGTTCAGCCAGGTCGACTCCTCGCAGACCCGACGTCACGGCGGCGCCGGCCTGGGACTGGCGATCTGCCGCGAGCTGGTCGACCTGATGGGAGGTCGGCTCGACGCGTCCAGCACGCCCGGGACGGGCAGCAGCTTCCGCGTCACGCTCCCGGCCGGATGAGCCGCGTGGACCTGCTGACGTGACCTGATCGTCCTCCCCTGACGACCGGGCAGTTGTGCGCACCGCAGAGACGCCGACCGGGCAGTTGTGCGCAGCGCAGAGACGCCGACCGGGCAGGTGTGCGCACCGCAGAGACGCCGACCGGGCAGGTGTGCGCACCGCAGAGACGCCGACCGGGCAGTTGTGCGCAGCGCAGAGACGCCGACCGGGCAGTTGTGCGCAGTCGTGACCAGCACAACTGCCCGCTCGGCGTGCCCGGGCTCAGCACAACTGCCCGCTCGGCGTGCCCGGGCTCAGCACAACTGCCCGCTCGGCGTGCCCGGGCTCAGCACAACTGCCCGCTCGGCGTGCCCGGGCCCAGCACAACTGCCCGCTCGGCGTGCCCGGGCCCAGCACAGCTGCCCGCTCGGCGTGCCTGGGCTCAGCACAACTGCCCGCTCGGCGTACCTGGGCTCAGCACAACTGCCCGCTCGTCAGGCGGCCAGCTCCTCCAGTGCGTCGGTGAGCATCGTGACCAGGGCCTCGAGCTGTACGTCGACCGAGGTGGCGACGTCCTCGCCGGCACCGTCGAGGGCCCGCGCCGCGAGGCCGGCCTTGCGGTCGATGACCTCGGCGATGCGGGTGTCGATCGTCTGCGTGGCGATGATGCGCCAGGCGGTGACCGGCTCCTCCTGGCCGATGCGGTGCACGCGGTCGATCGCCTGGGTCTGCTCGGCGTCGGTCCACGAGAGCTCGGCGAGCACCAGGTTGGAGGCCACCTGCAGGTTGAGCCCCACGCCGGCGGCGGTCAGCGAGCACACCGCGACGCTGACCCCGGGGTCGTTGACGAACGCGTCGATCTGCTCCTGGCGGTGCTTGGTGGTCTGGTCGCCGCGGATCGAGGAGTAGCGCAGGCCGCGCTTGGCGAACACCTCGGAGGCCTGGTCCATGACGTCGACGTGCTTGGCGAAGAACACCACCTTGCCGACGCTGCGGGCCAGCTGGGCGGCGTAGTCGGCCGCCAGCCCGGCCTTGGCCTGGCCGATCCGGCGCAGCATCCCGAAGACGTTCTCGCCGCCCTCGCTGCTGCCGTCCTCGCGCTCCCACTGGGCGACGCGACGCACCAGGTCGTGGTCGATGCCCTCGGCGACGCGACCCGACGTACGGGTGGCCATCGCACTCTCGTAGCGCCCGACCAGGCGACGGGCGAGCTCGCGCTCGGCCTCCCGGATCGAGCGGCCGGCCTCGTCGTCGAGCTCGACGGGGAGGTCGGCGACGCGACGGGCGGGGATGTCGGCGGCGACGTCGACCTTGCGGCGGCGCACGATGCCCCGGTCGATGACGGACTGCCGGGCGGCCGGGTAGAAGCCGGGGTCCTGCGGGGTGAGGCCGGTCTCCTCCATCGCCTCCATCAGCTCGCCCAGCGGCACCTTGTCGTTGATCCAGCCCAGGAACTCCCAGATCGCCTGGAAGTCCTCGATGTCGTTGATCAGCGGCGTGCCGGTGAGCGCCATCAGCAGCGGCCGGCCGGCACGGGCGCGGATCTTCTCCGACAGGTGGAGCACGTGCTGCGAGCGCTGCGACTGCTTGTTCTTGATGAAGTGGGCCTCGTCGACGACCATCCCGCGGAAGCCGAACTCGCCGAGCCAGCCGACGTGGCGGTCGAGCACCTCGTAGTTGACGACCACGATGTCGGCGAAGCCGTCGATGTCGCGGCCGTCGCCGTGGATGACGGTGGCGGGGCGCTTCGGGGTCCACAGGCCCGCCTCGCGGGCCCAGTTGGTCTTCACCACGTTGGGCACCACGACCAGGAGCGGGAACGCGTCGGCGGCCTGCGCGGCGAGCAGCGCCTGCGCGGTCTTGCCGAGGCCGGGCTCGTCGGCCAGCAGGAAGGTGCGGTGGCCGGTCGCCGCGGCGGCGACGACCTGGGCCTGGTGGGGCATCAGCTCCAGGCCGTCGGGCGCCTGGAAGGTCCCGGGGTCGCTGTCGAGGTCGGGCAGCGCCATGCAGGCGGGCGCGCCGGCCCCGGCGTACTCGAAGGAGCGGAACAGCGGGCCCAGCAGCTCCCATCCGGCGAGGCGGCGCGCCTGGGCGCGGACCTGGCGGGCGTTGGTGAAGTCGGGGACGAGGAAGGGGTTCGCGAGCTGGCGGGAGATCACCGACTGCGGCACCACCTGGCGCTGCGCGGTCGGGAGCACGTCGTCGGAGGCGGTCGGCTCGGGCTCCTCGGGGGCCTCCAGCCCGGCCTCCTCGAGCATCTCGCGCATCAGCACCTTGGCCGACTCGCTGATCTCGGCGTCCTCGTCGAGCAACGTGAACAGCGTGCTGTCGCGGGCGGCGGTGGTGGCGAGGATGGTGGCGATGCCGTCGAGGCGCTTGAGCTGCTCGCCGCGGCGCGACTCGTTGAGCTCGGGGTCGGTCTTGACGCGGGTGCGCTCCTCGCGGGCCAGCAGCGCCACGACCTGGAACTTGCTGCGCACCGAGGGCATCACCGAGCCCCGGCCGACGGCGTTCTCGACCTCGCGGACGGTGCGCGCCAGGACGGGGATGATGCCCTCGTTGTCGACCGCGCGCGTACGCCGGCGCTGCTGCGTGCCTCGGCGGGCGCCGTTCTGGCGCTGGCCTCCTCGAGCCACAGGTTCCTCCTGTCGGTGTGCCCGGGTACGCCACCTCGGCGGGCCCGGTCCGGGGCTGCTGCGGAGCGGCACCGGTGACGCACCGGGTCCGCGGTCGAGGACCTGGTGCGGCGGATCTGCGGCGGACGGCGGGCGTCCGCTTCCTGCTGGGTCGGTCCCCACGCTGCTGCTCGCGTGCCTGGGCGGCCTCCGGGTCGGGCCACGACGGGCCACCTCCGGGTGGGACCGCAGCCGTCGAGACGGCTGCTCTGCGCCCCATGGTACCCCCGGAACGTTGGTCCACACGCCTAACGTCGGTCCGTGACCTCCATCGACGCCTCGACCGCACCCGACGCCTCGCCCGGCGCCTCGCCCGACGCCTGGCCCGAGGAGCCGACCGCCCTCGTCGTCGGCGCCACCGGCATCTCCGGGGCGGCGCTGTCCGCCCGGCTCGTCGACGCCGGCTGGCACGTCCTCGGCCTCTCGCGCAGCGGCCGCGAGCTGCCCGGTCTGCAGGCGGTCGAGACCGTCCGCGCCGACCTGACCGACGCCGAGGAGCTGCGTGCCGCGCTGGCCGGCCACCGCCCCACCCACGTCTTCCTCACCGCCTGGGCCCGCCAGGACACCGAGGAGGAGAACATCCGCGTCAACGCCGGCATGGTCCGCGACGTGCTCGACGCCGTGCGCCCCGCCGGCACCGTCCGCCACGTCGCGCTGCTGACCGGGTTGAAGCACTACCTCGGCCCGTTCGAGGCCTACGGCCAGGGCGAGGTGCCGGACACGCCGTTCCACGAGGACGAGGCGCGCCTGCCCCACGCCAACTTCTACTACGCCCAGGAGGACGAGCTGTTCGCCGCCGCGGAGCGCGACGGCTTCACCTGGAGCGTCCACCGGGCGCACACCATCATCGGCGCGGCCCTGGGCAACGCCATGAACATGGGCCAGACGCTGGCGGCGTACGCCGCGATCTGCCGCGAGCTCGACCGTCCCTTCGTCTTCCCGGGCTCGCAGACCCAGTGGGACGGGCTGACCGACATGACCGACGCCGGTCTGCTGGCCGAGCAGCTGCACTGGGCGGCGACCGAGCCGGCGGCCGCGGACACTGCCTTCAACGTGGCCAACGGCGACGTCTTCCGGTGGCGCTGGCTGTGGCCCCGGCTGGCCGAGCGGCTCGGCGTACGCCCGGAGGGGTACGCCGACGCGCCGCGCCCGCTCGAGGAGCAGATGACCGACGCCGCGCCGACCTGGCGCACCATCGCCGAGCGCGAGGGCCTGCGCGAGGCCGACGTCGACCGGGTCGCCTCCTGGTGGCACACCGACGGCGACCTCGGCCGCGAGATGGAGTGCCTGACCGACCTCGCCCGCAGCCGCCGCGCGGGCTTCACCGGCCACCGGGTCACCCTCGACGCGTTCCTCGACCTGTTCGACCGGCTGGAGGCCGACGGGGTCGTCCCGCGGGTGGCAGGCTGAGCGCATGGCCTCCTCGCTGCTGATGTCGCGCCGCGACCTCGACTTCCTGCTGCACGACTGGCTGGGGGTCGAGCGGCTGCTCACCCGCGAGCGGTACGCCGAGCACGACCGCGACACCTTCGACGCCGTCCTCGACCTCGCCGAGCAGCTCGCCACCGAGCACTTCGCGCCGCTGGACCGCGAGGCCGACACCGACGAGCCGTACGTCGGCGAGGACGGCCGGGTGGTGCAGCCCGCCTCGGTGAAGGCCGCGCTCGCGGCGTACACCGCCTCGGGCCTGCCGACCAGCGTCTTCGACGCCGAGCTGGGCGGCATGCAGCTGCCGTTCGTGGTCCACCAGGCGGCGTCGAGCTGGTTCCAGGCCGCGAGCATCGGCGCGTTCGCCTACCCCTTCCTGGCCGAGGGCAACGCCAACCTGCTGGCGACCTACGGCACGCCCGAGCAGGTCGCGACGTACGCCGAACCGGTGGTCGCCGGGCGCTGGTACGGCACGATGGCGCTCTCCGAGCCGCAGGCCGGCTCGTCGCTGGGCGACCTCACCACCCGGGCGGTGCGGCAGGACGACGGCAGCTACCGGCTGACCGGCACCAAGATGTGGATCTCCGGCGGCGACCACGAGCTGGCCGAGAACATCGTCCACCTGGTGCTGGCCAGGACCCCCGACGCGGCGCCCGGCACCAGGGGCATCTCGCTGTTCATCGTGCCCAAGCACCTGCCGACCACCGACGGCGGCATCGGCGAGCGCAACGACGTCGCGCTGGTCGGCCTCAACCACAAGATGGGCTACCGCGCGACCACGAACACGCTGCTCAACTTCGGCGAGGGGCTGGCCACGCCGGGCGGTCGTCCCGGGGCGGTGGGCCACCTCGTCGGTGAGGAGGGCCGCGGCCTGACCTACATGTTCCACATGATGAACGAGGCGCGGGTCAGCGTCGGTGCCGGCGCGATGGCGCTCGGCTACACCGGCTACCTGCACTCGCTCGACTACGCCCGGGTCCGCACCCAGGGCCGGCCGCTGGACCGCAAGGACCCGACGACTCCGCCGGTGCCGCTGGTCGAGCACGCCGACGTGCGCCGGATGCTGCTCGCCCAGAAGTCCTACGTCGAGGGCGCGCTGGCGCTGGTGCTGTTCTGCGCCCACCTCGTCGACGAGTCGCGCACCCACCCCGACGCCGACGCCGCTCGCGAGGCCGAGCAGCTGCTCTCCCTGCTCACGCCCGTGGCGAAGTCGTGGCCCTCGCAGTGGTGCCTGGCCGCCAACGACCTCGCCATCCAGGTGCACGGCGGCTACGGCTACACCCGCGACTACCGGGTCGAGCAGCTCTACCGCGACAACCGGCTCAACCCCATCCACGAGGGGACCCACGGCATCCAGGCCCAGGACCTGCTCGGCCGCAAGGTGGTCGAGGGCGGCGGCCGCTCGCTCGGCGTGCTGGGCGCGCGGATCGGGGCCACGGTCGCCGCGGCCCGCGCGCTCGACGGCGAGCCCGCGGCGTACGCCGACCAGCTGGACCGCACCTGGGCCGAGCTGCTCCGCGTCACCGGCGTGCTGTGGGAGAAGGGCGACCCGGCGCTCGCGCTGGCCAACGCGACGCCCTACCTCGAGGCGTTCGGCCACGTCGTGGTCGCGTGGCTGTGGCTGGAGCAGCTGGTCGTCGTGGGGAGTCGCGAGGGCGGGTTCGAGGACGGCAAGCGGGCCGCCGCGCGCTACTTCTACGCCTTCGAGCTGCCCACCACGGGCCCCCGGCTCGACCTGCTGGCCTCGCTCGACACCACGACGCTCGACCTCGACCCGGCCGTCCTCTGAGACCGGGTGCGCCGACGGAACGACGATCAGTTCGCGGCGTACCCGCCCGACACCCGCCTGACGAACTCGTACGACGGCGCCAACTGATCGTCACTCGGGCGGGCCCGTCCCAGCGGCGCCCCTGTCTCTCCGACGGCGCTGCACGCCTGCCTCCACCACCACCGAGCGACCGCGGACGATTGGTCGGCCCTGAGGGCCCTGGGGCACACTGACCGGCATGAGTGACCAGTTCCCGCCGCCCGCGCAGCCCACGCCCGGAGCCGGCCCGACCGGTGCGACCCCCGGCGGACAGCCCGGTGGACAGCCCGGCGGCACCACGCCCCCGCCGCCGCCCACCGAGGGCTTCGGCGCCCCCGGCGGCACGGCCGCACCCCCGCCCCCGCCGGAGCGGAAGTCACGCAAGAAGCTGATCATCGGCATCATCGCCGCGGTCGTCGTGCTGGCGCTCGTCGCGGGCGCCGCGGTGGTGGCCGTGGTGGCCCTCACCGGTCCCGACAAGCACACCCTGACGATCACCAAGACCGCCGGCGGCATGAAGCGCGACTCCGCCAAGGAGACCGAGCTGAAGACCCAGCTCGACGCCGCGGAGCAGCAGTTCGAGACCCAGGCCAAGCGGGTCAGCTACGTCCGCTCAGGCGTCTACGACCAGGACGACTCCGAGCGTGGCCCCGAGGGCGCGCTGGTCTTCCTGGGCGCCAAGATCGACGGCCAGCAGGACCCGGCGACGTTCGTCTCCTCCTTCCGCAAGCAGGCCGAGTCCAACGGCTTCAAGACCGAGAAGATCGCGGCCGGCGACGGCGGCGGCCAGGCGGTCTGCGCCTACCAGGGCACCGGCCAGAAGATCGCCATCTGCGCCTGGGCCACCAACGACACCATGGGCGAGCTGGTCCCCACCGTCCCCGGCTACGACAGCAAGCAGCTCGCCAAGCTCCTGCTCGACGTGCGCTCGGACGTCGAGAAGAAGGACTGAACCGTCTCCGGGTGCGCCATGATCTCGCCGTGATCACCCGGTGGGGCAGGTCCCTGGACCCCCGGTCCCCGCTGCCCGAGCACCCGCGCCCCCAGCGCGAGCGCGCCACCTGGCGCAGCCTCAACGGGGTGTGGGAGCACGCGTTCACCGACGGCCCCACCGAGCCCACGACGTACGACGGGCCGATCGTGGTGCCGTTCTCCCCCGAGGCACCGCTCTCCGGGGTGGGCCGGCAGCTGCAGCCGCACGAGTGGCTCTGGTACCGCCGGACCCTCACGACCCCGCCCGTCGAGCCCGGCGGACGGGTGCTGCTGCACCTCGGCGCCGTCGACCAGCACGCTCGCGTCCTGCTCGACGGGGTCGAGGTGGGCAGCCACACCGGCGGCTACCTGCCCTTCTCCCTCGACGTCACCGCGGCGCTGGCCGAGCCCGGGTCGGAGCACGTGCTGGTGGTGCAGGTCCGCGACGCCTCCGAGACCGCGCCGCACGCCCGTGGCAAGCAGCGGCTGGACCGCGGCGAGATCTGGTACACCGCCCAGTCGGGCATCTGGCAGACCGTCTGGCTGGAGTGGCTGCCCGCGGCCCACGTGGCCGACCTGCGGCTGACCCCGGTGCTGGACGCCGGCGTCACGACGGCCGCGCTCGACGTGCGCCTCGACCTGGTCGGCCCCGGCACCGCGACGGTGGTGGTGAGCACGACCGAGGACGGAGAGGTCGCCCGTGCACAGGTGGGGTCGGGCGCCGCGGTCCGGCTGCCGCTGCCCGTCGTGCGGCCGTGGTCGCCCGAGCACCCCCACCTGTACGACGTGACGGTGACCCACGGCCACGACCGGCTCACCTCCTGGACCGCGCTGCGCACCCTGGGCACCGGCCGCGACGCGCAGGGCCGCAGCCGGCTGCTGCTCAACGCTCGCCCCTACCCGCACGTCGGCGTCCTCGACCAGGGCTACTGGCCCGACGGGCTGCTCACCGCCCCCAGCGACGCCGCGATGGTGCACGACATCACCACCATGAAGGAGCTCGGCTTCACGGTGCTGCGCAAGCACGCCAAGATCGAGCCGCTGCGCTGGTACGCCCACTGCGACCGGATCGGGATGCTGGTCTGGCAGGACGTCGTCAACGGCGGGGGCCGTTACCGGGCGCTGACCACGACGCGGCCGGCGCGGCACCCGGTCCCGCTGCCCGACCGGCTCCACGGCCTGTTCGGCCGCGCGGACGCCGCCGGCCGCGCCGAGCTGACCCGCGAGCTGCACGAGACCGTCGAGCTGCTCGGGGCCAGCCCCTCGGTGGTCGCCTGGACGCTGTTCAACGAGGGCTGGGGCCAGTTCGACGCCAACGCCCACGCCCGCGCCGTACGCCGCCAGGACCCCACCCGCCCGGTCAACCACGTCAGCGGCTGGGTCGACCAGGGCGGCGGCGACGTGCGCAGTTTCCACGCCTACCTCGCGCCGTTCACGATGCCCCGGCTGCACCGGCCGCGGTGGTGGCGACGCGTGGTCGCGCTGACCGAGTACGGCGGCCACAGCCTGCGCGTGGCCGACCACGACTGGAGCGACCGGGAGTTCGGCTACCACCACCACGACGACGCGGCCGGCCTCACCGCGGCCTTCGAGGAGCTGCACGACGGCCTGGTGCGGGCAGCACGCGCGGGGCTCGCGGCGACCGTCTACACCCAGCTCAGCGACGTCGAGGACGAGCTCAACGGGCTGCTGACCTACGACCGCGAGGTCCTCAAGCCGGACGCCGACGTGGTGCGGGCCGTGACCGCCCGGCTGCGGGCGGCGATGCGGGGCGAGCCGGGCTAGCGGCCCGCGTCGACCCACTGCCGGCCGACGAGCCGCGGCTCGGCGGTGCCGCCGGTGAGCTCGGCGACGGTCTCCTCCACGACGTGGCGGGCCGCGGGCGGCACCGAGAGCCGCAGCTGCGCCTCGCCGGTGTACTCCACGCCGAGGACGCGGGCGCCCCGGGAGCGCAGTGCGTGCTCGAGCCGGCCCACCTCGGCGATGTCGACGCTGACCTCGCACAGGTCGTGCAGCACCCGCTCGAGGCTGCCGACCTCGTCGAGCACGGCGCGGGCCGCCTCGGCGTACGCCCGGGTCAGCCCGCCGGTGCCGAGCAGCACGCCGCCGAACCACCGGCTCACCACCACCACGGCGTCACTGAGCTCGCGGCCCCGCAGCTGGGCCAGGATCGGCGGACCCGCGGTGCCGGCGGGCTCCCCGTCGTCGCCGGCCTGCTCCAGGGTGCGCTCGGGCCCGACCACGAACGCCGAGCAGTGGTGCCGGGCGTCCCAGTGCTGCCGCCGCAGCGACTCCACGACCCCACGGGCCTCCTGCTCGTCGGAGACCCGGGCGACCGTGCCGCGGAACCGGGACCGCTCGACCTCGATCTCGGCCCAGCCGTCGCGGGCGACGGTGCGGTAGGAGGTGGCGGCCACGGCGCAGATCATCGCAGCACCCGGACCCCTGCGACGATGGCGTCCATGCGCGTGGTCTCCCTGCTCCCGTCGACGACCGAGATCCTGTTCGCGATCGGGGCCGGCGACGACGTCGTCGGGGTCACCTTCGAGTGCGACCACCCGCCCGAGGCGCGCTCCCGCACCATCGTGTCCACCAGCGCGCTGCCCGAGGGGCTCGACCCGGCCGGCATCGACGCCTTCGTCTCGCAGGCGGTCCAGGCGGGCGAGGACCTCTACCACCTCGACGCCGGCGCCCTCTCCGGCCTCGACGCCGACCTCGTCGTCACCCAGGACCTCTGCGCCGTCTGTGCCGTCGACGTCTCCGTGGTCGACGACGCGCTGGCCCACCTCGGCTGCACCGCCGAGGTGCTCACCATCGACCCGCACACCCTCGACCAGGTGCTCGACTCGGTCCTGGTCCTGGGCCGTGCCACCGGCCGCGAGCCGGCCGCCGCGGAGCTGGTGGCCGGGCTGCGCTCCCGGCTCTTCATGGTCGCCGCCCGGTCCTCGCTGCGCGGGACCCGCCGGCCCCGGGTCGCGGTGCTGGAGTGGACCGACCCCGCCTTCTCCCCCGGTCACTGGGTGCCCGAGATGGTGGAGCTGGCCGGCGGCGAGTCCGTGCTCGGCCGGGCCGGGGAGAGGTCGGTGCGGCTGGACTGGGACGCCGTGCGCGCCGCGGCCCCCGAGGTCGTCGTCTGCGCCCCCTGCGGCTTCGAGCTGCCGGCGTCGGTGGAGCTGGCCGAGCAGCTGGTCGCGTCCGGCGTGCTGCCCGACGGGGTGCCGGTGTGGGCGGTCGACGCCAACGCGTCGTACGCCCGTCCGGGGCCGCGCCTGGTCGACGGCGTCGAGCAGCTGGAGGCGGTGCTCAGCGGTCGTACGCCGGACCCGGCCGCCGCCCGCCGGGTCCGCTAGACCCGCTGGACCCGCTGCCGGACAGCAGACGACGGGGTGACCTTGGGAGTGTCACCCCGCCGTCCTCGACTGACGACGGACGTGGAGGGGCCTGCAGGGCAGACCGACCGCCTCCGGTCGGACGCGCCCGCGCAGGTGTGGGTGCACCGCCGCGGACACGTCGGGCTCCAGGGTACGTCGATCCGGCCCCGAGTACGAGGGACACGACGTACCCGGTGCGCCCGGGACACGTCAGTCGGCGCTGACGAACCCCAGCAGGTCCTGCCGGGTCAGCACGCCGATCGGTCGACCGTCCTCCTGGACCAGCACCGCGTCGGCGTCGCGCAGCGCGCCGACCGCCTCCGGCACGCCGGCCCCGGCGCCCATCGTGGGCAGCGGCTCGTCCATGTGGTCCTCGACCTGGTCGGCGAGGCGGGCCTTGCCGCCGTACAGCGCGTCGAGGAGCCGACGCTCGGAGACCGACCCGGCCACCTCGGCGGCCATCACCGGGGGCTCGGCCCGGACCACCGGCATCTGCGAGACGCCGTACTCCTGGAGGATCGCGACCGCCTCGGCGATCGTCTCGGTCGGGTGGGTGTGGACCAGGGCGGGGATGTCGCCCTTCTTGGCGCGCAGCACCTCGCCCACGGTCTGGCCGGTGTGCGGGTCGGCCAGGAAGCCGTAGCGGGCGAGCCACTCGTCGTTGAACACCTTGGTCAGGTAGCCGCGGCCGCTGTCGGGCAGCAGCACCACGATGACCGCGTCGCCCTGGTAGTCGGGCTGAGCGTCGAGCTCCTGGGCGAGCTGCACCGCGGCGAACGCCGCCATGCCGGCCGAGCCGCCGACGAGCATGCCCTCCTCGCGGGCGAGCCGACGGGTGAAGGCGAAGGAGTCGCCGTCGGAGACCTCGATGACCCGGTCGGCCACGCCGCGGTCGTAGGTGTCGGGCCAGAAGTCCTCGCCGACGCCCTCGACGAGGTAGGGGCGACCGGTGCCGCCGGAGTAGACCGAGCCGTGGGGGTCGGCGCCGACCACCTGGATGTCGGGGTTCTGCTCCTTGAGGTAGCGCCCGACCCCGCTGATGGTGCCGCCGGTGCCCATGCCGGTCACGAAGTGGGTGATGCGGCCCTCGGTCTGCTCCCAGATCTCGGGTCCGGTGGACTCGTAGTGCGAGAGCGGGTTGTTGACGTTGGCGTACTGGTTGGGCTTCCAGGCGCCCTCGATCTCGAGGGTCAGCCGGTCCGAGACGCTGTAGTAGCTGTCGGGGTGCTCCGGGGCGACCGCGGTCGGGCAGACGACCACGTCGGCGCCGTACGCCTTGAGGACGTTGCGCTTGTCCTCGCTGACCTTGTCGGGGCAGACGAACACGCAGGCGTAGCCGCGCTGCTGGGCGACCAGGGCCAGGCCGACGCCGGTGTTGCCCGAGGTCGGCTCCACGATGGTGCCGCCGGGCCTCAGCTCGCCGCTGGCCTCGGCCGCGTCGATCATCTTGACCGCGATCCGGTCCTTCACCGAGCCACCCGGGTTGAGGTACTCGATCTTGGCGAGCACGAGCGACGAGGTGGTGCCGGCCGTGCGGTTGAGCTTGACCAGCGGGGTGTTGCCGATCAGCTCGAGGAGGGAGTTGGCGTACTTCATGGCCCAACCCTAGGCCGCCCCCGCCGGACGCGGGGCCGGGACCGGACGGGGGCCTCACTAGGATCACCCGCGTGGGGAGAGCAGCAGCAGCGCGCCGGGTCGCGGCAGCAGCCGCGCTGGGGGGCGGCGGACTGACCGCCGCGGGCGCCTCGCTCTACGGCCTGCTGCGCGCCGAGGCGACCTTCGCCCGCCGCACCATCGGCGAGGCCGACGGTCGCGTGCGCGACGCCACCGGCTGGTACGGCCGCGGTCGCCCCGGCCCCGCGCTGCGCCTGGCCCTGCTCGGCGACTCCAGCGCGGCCGGCTACGGCGTGCGCACCGTCGAGGAGACGCCGGGCGCCTGGCTCGGCTCGGGCGTCGCCGAGCGGGCCGACCGCCGCGTCCACCTGCGCGAGTACGCCCGGGTGGGCGCCCAGAGCAGCGACCTCGACGGCCAGGTCACCGCCGCCCTCACCGCCTCGCCCGACGTGGCGATCATCTACATCGGGGCCAACGACGTCACCCACGCCGTGCTGCCCTCCGCCTCGGTGCGCCACCTCACCGCGGCCGTACGGCGCCTCACCGAGGCCGGCACCGCGGTCGTCGTCGGCACCTGCCCCGACCTCGGCACCATCCAGCCGCTGCCCCCGCCGCTGCGCCAGGTGGCGCGGCTCTGGTCGCGCCGCCTGGCCGCGGCGCAGACCATCGCCGTCGTGGAGGCGGGCGGGCGCACCGTGTCGCTCGCCTCGATCCTGGGCCCGGAGTTCGACTCCGCGCCGGCGCTGCTCTTCGGCCCCGACCGGTTCCACCCCTCGGCCCGCGGCTACGCCTCGATGGCGCGCGTGATGCTGCCCTCGGTGCTGGCCGCGCTCGGCTTCGGCGAGACCGAGGAGGAGGCACCCCGGGCCGGTCGCGGCGAGGCGGTGCTGCCGATCGGGTACGCCGCCGCCAAGGCCAGCGGGAGCCCCGGCACCGAGATCGACGGCACCGAGGTCGGGGGCGCCACCCGCGGCGTCGGCGGCCGCTGGGTCACCCTGATGCGTCGCCGGGTGCTGCCGACCGGCACCGCCGAGGTGCCCGACGAGGTCGACCGCGCCAACGACGGGGACGGGTCCGGGGACGGGTCCGGGGACAGGAGCCCCGGCCGAGGACTCGGCCGGGGCTCCCGGGTGATCGTGGCCCCTCACCGGGGCCGGTCAGCTCAGTCGCTGCCGCGCAGGATCGCGAGCAGCCGCAGCAGCTCGATGTAGATCCAGATGATCGTCACGGTCAGGCCGAAGGCCGCCCGCCACGACTCGCGCTCGGGCAGGCCCGCCTCGATGCCGCGCTCGACGAAGTCGAAGTCGAGGATCAGCAGCAGCACGCCCAGGCCCAGCGCGATGACGCTGGAGATCAGGCCCATCGTGCCGAAGCCGTTGAAGCCGAAGTCGGCGCCGAAGAACCGCAGCACGAAGTTGAGCAGGCTGACGGCCACGAAGCCCATCAGCGCGCCCATGACCCACATCCGGAACTTCGGGGTCACCTTGATGTCGAAGAACTTGTACGCCGCCAGCGTGCCGGCGACCGCGGCCATGGTGCCGAGCACCGCGCCGATCACGAGGCCGTCGCCGAACATCGCCTCGAGCGACTTGGAGAACGCGCCGACGAAGATGCCCTCGACCGCGGCGTACGCCAGGACCAGCGCGGGGCTGATGACCTTCTTGAACGAGTTGACCATCGCCAGCGCGAAGCCGGCCAGGGCGCCGAACATCGACAGCGCGTAGAGCGTGCTGACCGCTGACGGGTCCTCGGACAGGTTGGGCGTGAGGAACCAGGTCGCCGCGGCGAAGAGGACCACGACGCCGAGCGTCATGCCGGTCTTCTGCACGACGGAGTCGATGGTCATCCGGCCCTGGTCGACCTGCGGGGCCTGGCCGTAGCCGCCCCCGTAGCCGCCCTGGTCGTAGCCGCCGGACGCGTGACCCGCGCCGGCGGCAGCGCCCGTGCTCCAGGTGGCCGGGCTGCTCATGGTGGCGTTCCCGCGGCCGTTGAAGCCCTCGGAACGTCGGAAGATCGGGTTGCTGCTCTGCAAGGCGTCCTCCTAGGGAGCCGTGCGAACCCCCCACTCTGGTGTTCGCGTGAAGCCCGGATCCTACCGGTGCGTCACCTCTTCCAACGTCCCACCGGGGTCCGGTGTTCCCACGCGTGTGCCCTGCGAGTGCCCCGGGTGGGGCTCGAACCCACACTGCGCGGTGTTTAAGACCGCTTCCTCTGCCGATTGGGATACCGGGGCGCGGGGCCGATCATAGGGAGGCCAGCTCGGCGGCCCGGCCGAGCACCGCGTCGGTCATCGGCTCGGTGAGCCGGCCGGTGAAGGTGTTCTGCTGCGAGGGGTGGAAGCAGCCGAGCAGGGTGAGGCCGTCGAGGTCGACCTCGACGCCGTGGCCGAACCGCGGCCGCGGGCGCGGCACGGCGACACCGGCGTCGGCCAGCGAGCGCAGCGCCGCGTCCCAGCCGAACCCGCCCAGGCACACCACCACGCGCAGCGTGGGCAGCAGCAGCCGGACCTCGCGCTCGATCCACGGTGCGCAGGCGTCGCGCTCCTCGGTGCTCGGCTGGTTGGCCGGTGGCGCGCACCGGACCGCGGCCACCACGCGCGTGCCGAGCAGCCGCAGGCCGTCGTCGGCGTGCCGCGAGGTGGGCTGGTTGGCGAGGCCGACCCGGTGCATCGAGGCGAACAGCCAGTCGCCGGACCGGTCGCCGGTGAAGACCCGGCCGGTGCGGTTGGCACCGTGGGCGGCCGGGGCCAGGCCCACCACGAGGACGCGGGCGGCCGGGTCGCCGAGCCCGGGGACCGGGCGGCCCCAGTACTCCTCCCCGGCGTACGACGCCCGCCGCTCGCGCGCGACCTGCTCGCGCCACCCGACCAGCCGGGGGCAGGCGCGGCAGACCGAGACCCGGGCGTCGAGCTGCTCCAGCGTGGCCCGGGCGGCGAGCCGGGCGACACCGGCGGCCGAGCGGGCCGAGGGCGGCGGCGCCTCCCCCGGCGCGACGGGGTCGGCCGGGTGGCCGGACCCGGGGACGATCACCGCACGGTCACCGGCCGGTCGGCCCGGGCGTCACTCGCCGCGCGAGGCGCGGCCGAAGGGGCGGTCGGCGGGGTTGCCGTGACCGGCCGCCGCGACCCGGATCTCGCGCTGGGTGGTCAGGTCGCGCTCGCGCCGGGCGTCGCGCTTGTCGATGCCGCGGCTGTCGCGCACCGGCTGCTGGAGCCGCTCCTCGGCGGGCAGGCCGTGCTGGAGCTGCCGGCCGCGCTCGAGCTCGGCATCGAGCTCTGCACCGAGCACCAGGGCCAGGTTGGTCACCCAGAGCCAGAGCAGCACCACGACCGCGCCGGCCAGGGCGCCGACGGTGCGGTCGTAGGTGCCGTACGTCGCGACCCACGCCGCCAGCCCGACCGAGGCCGCGACCCAGACCAGGATGGCCACGAACGCGCCGGGGGTCAGCAGCCGCACCCGGCCGAACTTCACGTTGGGGGTGGCGTGCAGCAGCGTGGTCACCAGCGCGACGACCACGAGGGCCAGCACCGGCCACTGCGCGACCGACCACACCTCGACCACGTCGTCCGACAGGCCGAGGCCCTCGCCCAGCGCCCGGGCGACGGGTCCGGTGACGACCATGAGCACGAGCACCAGCGCGGCGAGCGCGACGACGGCGAGGGTGAGCACCAGCTGGGCCGGACGCAGCTTCCAGGACGGGCGGCCCTCCTGCACCTCGTGCACGGTGTTGGTCAGCCGCGAGCAGGCGCGGACGTAGCCGTTGGCCGCCCAGAGCAGCAGCAGCGCCGAGGCACCGACCAGGACGGCCGAGGCGGCGTACGACAGGCCGCCGAGCTCGGTGAGCCGGCCGGTCACCAGGTCGACGGTGGCGGGCGAGAGCAGCCGTGAGAGCACGTCGTCGGTGAGGTCGACCGCCCGGCCGGTCTGGCCGGTGAGGCCGACCAGGCCCAGCAGCAGCGCCACGCCGGGGACGACGGCGAGCAGGGTCCACAGCGTCATCGCGGCGGCGAGGTCGGCGCCGCGGTCCTCGCGCACCTCGCCGACGGTGCGGCGCAGCACGAACCAGGGCGAGCGCCGGCTGCGCGGCGGGGAGGCCGGGGCCGCGCCGTCGGCGGGCCGCTCCTTCCCCTGCAGCCGTGGGTCTGCGGAGGTGGGTCGGGTGTCGGTGCTGGTGGTCATGATGGTGCCTTTCCGTGGGGCGACCCGCCCGGGGGGAAGCCTGAGGGGGCGGGGTCGAGCTGGGACCAGGCGATCCCGTCGAGGATGTCGTGCTCGCTGACCAGCAGCGAGGCGACCGGGGTGCGTCGCAGCACCCGGGCCAGGATCAGGCCGCCGGCGGCGATCACGTCGGCGCGGCCGGGGTGCATGTAGCCCAGCGCCCGGCGCTGCTCCACGTCGAGGGCGAGCAGCTCGCCGACCGCGCCCTGCACCGCGTCGGTGCGCAGCACGCTGTGGTGGATCAGCGTCCGGTCGTAGGTGTCCAGGCCGAGCACGGCCGCGGCCAGCGTGGTGACGGTGCCGGCCACGCCGATCACCGCCCCGGCCTGCGCGGGGTCGACCTCGCAGCCGTCGAGCGTCGCGTCGATCGCCGCGACCGCCGCCTCGACCTCGTCACGCGTCGGCGGGTCGCCGGGCAGGCAGCGCTCGGTCAGCCGCACCGACCCGATGTCGAGGGAGTGCTGGGCGGTGACGGTGCCCCCCGGGTCGCCGAGCACCAGCTCGGTCGAGCCGCCGCCGATGTCCAGGACGAGCAGCGGGCCCTCGAGCGGCGGCAGGTCGCGGACCGCTCCGGCGAAGGTGGCACGCGCCTCGGCCTCGCCGTCGAGCACCTCGGGCACGACGCCGGTGCGCTCGTGCACCCCGTCGAGGAAGTCCTGGGCGTTCTCGGCGTCGCGCGCCGCGGAGGTGGCGCAGAAGCGGACGGAGTCGACGTCGTGGGGCGCGACCAGCCCCATCAGCTCCTCGACCCCGTCGAAGACGCGCTGCAGCGAGGCCTCGGCGATCCGACCGGTCCGGTCGACGCCCTGGCCCAGCCGCACGATCCGCATCTCGCGCACCAGCTCGTGGGAGGTGCCGCGCTCGGGGTCGAGGTCGGCGACGAGCACGCGCAGGCTGTTGGTGCCGCAGTCGAACGCCGCCACCCGGGTCACGGGGCGTCCTCGCCGGCCGGGCCCACGCACGGGCCCCGCTCCCACCACGCGCCGAGCCGGTCGAGCACCTCGTCGCCGAGCGGGTTGGTGCCCCGGCCCTGGGCCAGCGACTGGCCGGCCAGCACGTGCAGGCACTTGACCCGGTCGGGCATCCCGCCGGCGGAGACGCCGGCGATCTCGGGCACCTCGCCGATCCCGGCGCGGGCGGCGAGGTAGGCGTCGTGCGCCCCGGCGTACGCCGCAGCCAGCTGCTCGTCCACGACCAGGCGCTCGCTCATCTCGCGCATCAGCCCGGAGGCCTCGAGGGTGCCGATCATCGAGGCCGCGCGCGGGCAGGTGAGGTAGAAGGTCGTCGGGAAGGGGGTGCCGTCCTCGAGCCGCGGCTCGGTGGCCACCACGTCGGGGTTGCCGCACGGGCAGCGGTGGCCGACCGCGTGGATGGACCGCGGGGGGCGACCGAGCTGGGCGGCCACCACCGCGGTGTCGTCGGGGTCGATCACGGGCCGGTGTCCGCGGGCTGCTCGGGCGTGTCGAGCTGGGTCGGCGGCGTCTCGACGCGCTCGGGGTGGTCGGCGGTCTCGACCGACCCCCAGACCTTGTCCCACCAGGCGTCGGTGACCTCCTCCTCCACCGAGTCGGGGTCGGTGAGCTCGTCGGTGCGCTCCAGCGGCTTCCCGTCGCGGTCGATCACCTGGTAGCTGGTCTCGCCCGGCATCACCCAGCCGAACCGGTCCCGCGCCTGCGCCTCGACGTAGGCGTCGTCGGCCCAGCGCCGCTTCTCCCGCTCCAGGCCGGAGATCTCGCGCTCGGAGGCCGCGATCTGGTCGCGGAGCTCGGCGATGTGGCTGCGCTGGTCGAGGAAGGCGCGCATCGAGGAGGCGTACGACACGACCAGGACCGCCACCACCAGGACCAGGACGGCCATCCGCTGCGTGAACCGCGGCCGCGGGGCGCGCGGGTCCTGGCGCTCGCGGGTGCCCCCGGTCGCGCCGGGACGCAGGTTGCCCGGCAGGTGCCGCGGGGTCGTGGCGGGGCGACCCTGGCGGGTGCTCCGTCGCGACCCGCGCTGCGGGTGTCGGGTGGCCACTCGTGGTCCTCCGGCTCAGCCTCGGAAGCGGGGGAAGGCGCCGCGCCCGGCGTAGCGCGCGGCGTCGTCGAGCTCCTCCTCGATGCGGAGCAGCTGGTTGTACTTCGCGACGCGCTCGGACCGCGCCGGGGCGCCGGTCTTGATCTGGCCGCAGTTGGTCGCGACGGCGAGGTCGGCGATGGTGGTGTCCTCGGTCTCGCCCGAGCGGTGGCTCATCATGCAGCGCAGCCCGTTGCGGTGGGCGAGGTCGACGGAGTCGAGGGTCTCGGTGAGCGAGCCGATCTGGTTGACCTTGACCAGCAGCGCGTTCGCCGAGCGGGCGTCGATGCCGCGCTGGAGCCGCTCGACGTTGGTGACGAACAGGTCGTCGCCGACGATCTGGATCTGCTGGCCGAGCCGCTCGGTCATCGCGGCCCAGCCGTCCCAGTCCTCCTCGTCGAGGGGGTCCTCGATGGAGACGATCGGGTAGGAGGCGACGAGGTCGGCGTAGTAGTCGACCATCTCGGCGCTGGACTTCTTCTTGCCCTCGAAGGCGTACTTCTTCTTCTCGTGGAACTCCGAGGCGGCGACGTCGAGCGCGAGCACGATGTCGTCGCCCAGCTTCAGGCCGGTGGCGGCGACCGCCTCGGCGATCAGGTCGAGCGCGGCGCGGTTGCTGGTCAGCTCGGGGGCGAAGCCGCCCTCGTCGCCGACGCCGGTGGCCAGGCCCTGCTTCTTCAGCACCGACTTCAGCGCCTGGTAGACCTCGGCGCCCTGCTGGAGGCCCTCGCGGAAGGTCGCGGCGCCGATCGGGGCGACCATGAACTCCTGCACGTCGACGTTGGTGTCGGCGTGGGCGCCGCCGTTGAGGATGTTCATCATCGGGACCGGGAGCAGGTGGGCGTTGGGCCCGCCGACGTAGCGGAACAGCGGCAGGCCCGAGCTCAGCGCGGCGGCGCGGGCCACGGCCAGCGAGACGCCGAGGATCGCGTTGGCGCCCAGGTTGGCCTTGTTGGGGGTGCCGTCGAGGTCGAGCATCGCCTGGTCGACGAGGCGCTGGTCGGTGGCGTCGAGGCCGATGATCTCGGGCTCGATCTGGTCCTGCACCGCGGCGACGGCCCTCTCGGTGCCCTTGCCGCCGTAGCGCTTCCCGCCGTCGCGCAGCTCGACCGCCTCGAAGGCACCGGTCGAGGCGCCGGAGGGGACCGCGGCGCGGCCGACGGAGTCGTCGTCGAGCAGCACCTCCACCTCCACGGTGGGGTTGCCCCGGGAGTCGAGGATCTCGCGGGCGATGACGGTGTCGATGGAAGCCAAGGGAGGTGCTCCTCGTGAGTCGGGCAGCGGCGCTCCCACCCTAGCCGCGCGAGGGCCCCCGATCCGGGAGCGCCGCGACCGCGAGGACGACCTCCTCCGGATCGTCCACGGCGCCCAGGGTGCGGCAGCGCGCCCGGCCCGCCAGCGAGCAGCTGACCACCGAGCGGTCACCCGCCGCCGACGTGGCGAGGCCCGCCACCGTCGAGGCGGTCGGCCAGGTCCGCGGATCGAACCGGTCGGGCAGCCCGGCCACCTCGACCGGCTCCCCGGTCGCGGAGACGACCTCGGGCGACCCGTCGGCGGCCGCGGTGACGGCGTACTCCCCCGGGCCGGTGCGGCGCTCGGCCGCGGTCAGCGGAGCCGGCGCCCTGCCCTCGGCCAGCCGCCCCGTGCCGACGTCGTAGGCCCGGCGCCGGGTGTCCCCGGCCAGGTCGACCAGCAGGCTGCGGCCGTCGCGGGACAGTCCCACGCGCTCGACGCGGGGCAGCCCGGCCCCCTCAGCCCGCTGGAGGTCCACCGACCACAGCTCGTCGCGGGCCAGCACGTAGGCCCCGGTCGGGGTCGCGACGACGTCCTCCACGGCGACCGGGGACAGGTCGAGGGCCCTCTCCCCGACGTGCAGGGTGTTGCCCTCGCCCCAGACCACCTCGTCGTCGAAGTCGGTGGCTCCCCCCGTCGGGACCCGGTCGGGCGGCTGCACGGTGGGGCTCGGCGTGACGGTGACGGTGCGGGTGGGGCTGGGGGCCAGCTCGTCGTCCTGCCCGCGACCGCACCCGGCCAGGGCCAGGCAGGTGGCCAGGACCGCCAGCGCGCCGGCCTGCGCGCGGGACCTCACGGCCGCCGCCGGCGTACGGCGTCGCGCAGCGCCTGCTCGGGGTCGACGCCCTGCGCCCGGGCCCGCTCGACGGTGGCGAGCAGCTCCTCGCCGACCGCCACCGCGGGGTCGGGGTCGGTGGGGGCGGGTGGCGCGGCCACCCCGGCCCGGCTGTGCCGGTCGAGGACCTTGCTCGCGAACGCCAGCGCGGGCAGCGCCGCCGGGATCCCCTCCCACAGGTCGGCCCGCTGCTTCTCGGTCGCCTTGGCGGCCTCCCAGGCCTCGTTGATCCGCACCGGGTCGGTCTCCACCAGGTCGCCGAAGACGTGCGGGTTGCGGTGGCGCAGCTTGGCGGCGAGGCCGGCCGCGACGTCCTCGAGGTCGAAGCGACCCTCCTGCTCGGCGATCGCCGCGTGGAACAGCACCTGGAGGAGCAGGTCGCCGAGCTCCTCGCGCAGGTGGTCGTCGTCGCCGGACTCGATCGCCTCGAGCGTCTCGTAGGTCTCCTCGAGCAGGTGCCGGGCCAGGGTCCGGTGGGTCTGCGAGGCCTTCCAGCCGCACTCCGCCCGCAGTCGTCGCATCAGGGCGACGACCTCGAGCAGGGCCGAGGACGTCATCGTCGGACCTGGCTCAGCCGCACTTCTGCGAGGCGGGGAGCGAGGCGACGTACGCCGGGTCGGCCTGCTCGGCCGAGCCCTGCTTGGCGAACTCCGACGCGGCGGAGGAGACCGAGCCGCTGCCGCCACCGGGGTTGCCGTCGGCGTCCGGGGAGTAGCGGGGGTCGGTGTCGACGCTGGCCCCGCGGGCCCAGCGGTCGCGCAGCTCGAGGCCGGCGGTGATCAGCTGCTCGATGTTCTCCGGGCTCGCCTCCTGGCCCGCGGCCTCGGCGCCGGCCTGGACGACCGCGGCGCGGCTGGCGGCGTACTGCCCGAGCGTCTCGCCCAGCACCTCCCCGGCGCTGCCGCGCAGGCCCTGGACCTGCGTCCTGAGCTGGTCGTCGATGTAGGTGACGAGCGACGTCGGGGGCGTGATGTCCTCGTCCTGCGCGAACGCCTCGTCGAGCTCGATGTCGAGCAGCAGCTGCAGGCTCTGCTGCTTGATGCTCGCCAGCGCGACCGGCTGGGACTGGCCCTGCTCGCCGGCCTGCTCGATGGCGCTGCACTGGGCCCTCGCGAGCGCGTCGACCTCGGCGGTGGTGATCCGGGTGCCCTCGACCACGGCGGCGGTGCCCGGGGTGAGGCCGCTGCAACCGGTGAGCAGCACGCCGCCCACGCCGATCAGGGCGATCCCGCGCGTCCATCGGGCCCGGCGGCCCCCAGGGAGTGCAGTCACGATCCGGTCCTCTCCTTCGCGCCGACCCCGACCTGGGCCTGGTCCGGGGCGATCACCCCGTCGATCACCTGCCGGACCCAGGCGAGCAGCTCCTCGTCCCGCGGGGCGGGTGCACCGAAGCCGGGCGGCTGGGGCCGCGGCACGAGCATGGTAGCCACGGGAGCCTTGTAGAGGCTCTTCGGGTGCAGCCGGTTGAGGCGTACGACGCGGGAGTCGGGCAGCTCGACGGGGTGGAACCGGACGTACTTGCCCTGCACCGTGACCTCGCTGACCCCCACCTCGCGGCAGCGGGCCCGGAAGCTCGCCACGGCCAGCAGCCGCACCACCTCGACCGGAGGCTCGCCGTAGCGGTCGACCAGCTCCTCGCGCAGCGTCGCGACGTCGTCGTCCGAGCGCACCTCGGCCAGCCGCTTGTACATCTCCAGGCGGAGCCGCTCGCTGGGCACGTAGTCGTGCGGCAGGTGGGCCTCCACCGGCAGCTCGATCTTGACCTCGACCGCCTGCTCGGGGGCCGAGCCGTCCTGGCGGAACTCCGCGACCGCCTCGCCGACGAGCCGGACGTAGAGGTCGAAGCCGACGTCGGCGATGTGGCCGGACTGCTCGCCGCCCAGCAGGTTGCCGGCGCCGCGGATCTCCAGGTCCTTCATCGCGATCGCCATGCCGCCGCCGAGGTCGGAGTGCTGGGCCAGGGTGGCCAGCCGCTCGTGCGCGGTCTCGGTCAGCGGCTTGTCGCGCGGGTAGAGGAAGTAGGCGTAGGCGCGCTCGCGGGAACGACCCACCCGGCCGCGGAGCTGGTGGAGCTGCGAGAGCCCCAGCGTGTCGGCCCGCTCGATGATCATCGTGTTGGCGTTGGAGACGTCGAGGCCCGACTCGACGATGGTGGTGCACACCAGCACGTCGAAGCGCTTCTCCCAGAAGTCGAGCATCACCTGCTCGAGCTGGTGCTCCCCCATCTGGCCGTGGGCGGTGGCCACCCGGGCCTCGGGCACCAGCTCCTGGATCTTCGCCGCCGCCTTCTCGATCGAGCTGACCCGGTTGTGGATGAAGAACACCTGGCCGTCGCGCAGCAGCTCGCGGCGTACGGCGGCGGCGACCTGGCGGTCCTCGTAGCCGCCCACGTAGGTCAGCACCGGGTGCCGCTCCTCGGGCGGCGTCGCGATCGTCGACATCTCCCGGATGCCGGTGATCGCCATCTCCAGGGTGCGCGGGATCGGCGTGGCCGACATCGAGAGCACGTCGACGCTGGTGCGCAGCCGCTTCATCTGCTCCTTGTGCTCGACCCCGAAGCGCTGCTCCTCGTCGACCACGATCAGGCCGAGGTCCTTCATCTTGATGTCGGGGTTGAGCAGCCGGTGGGTGCCGATCACGATGTCGACGCTGCCGTCGGCCAGCCCCGCGACGACCTCCCTGGCCTCCTTGTCGGACTGGAACCGGCTCAGCGGCTTCAGCGTCACCGGGAAGCCGCTCATCCGCTCCGCGAAGGTCGAGAAGTGCTGGGTCACCAGCAGCGTGGTCGGCACCAGCACGGCGACCTGCTTGCCGTCCTGGACCGCCTTGAACGCCGCCCGCACCGCGATCTCGGTCTTGCCGTAGCCGACGTCGCCGCACACCAGCCGGTCCATCGGGACCACCTGGCGCATGTCGGCCTTGACCTCCTCGACCGTGCTCAGCTGGTCGGGGGTCTCGTGGAACGGGAAGGCGTCCTCGAGCTCGGTCTGCCAGGGGGTGTCCGGGCCGAAGGCGTGGCCCTGGGTGGCCTGCCGCGCGGCGTACAGCTTGATCAGCTCGGCCGCGATCTGGCGCACCGCCTTCTTGGCGCGGCCCTTGCGCTTGGCCCAGTCGGCGCCGCCGAGCCGGTCGAGGCTGGGCTGCTCGCCGCCGACGTAGCGGGTGACCTGGTCGAGCGCGTCGGCGGGCACGTAGAGGCGGTCCGCGGGCTGGCCGCGCTTGGAGGCGCCGTACTCCAGGACGAGGTACTCGCGCACCGAGCCGTGGACGGTGCGCTGCTTCATCTCCACGAAGCGCCCCACCCCGTGCTGCTCGTGCACGACGAAGTCGCCGGCCTTGAGCTCCAGCGGGTCGATCTGCTTCTTGCGGCGTACCGGCATCTTGCGCATGTCGCGCGTGGTGGCCTTCTGGCCGGCGATGTCCTCGCCGGTCAGCAGCAGCAGGCCGGGGTCGTCGAGGGCGAGGCCGTGGGCCAGGCAGCCGGTGCCGACCTGGACGACCCCGTCGGACCGGTCCTCGAAGGCCTGGTCGGCGACGAGGGCGGCGGGCACGTCGTGCTCGCCGAGCACCTCCACCATCCGCTGGGCCGGGCCGGCGCCCTGGTGCAGCGTGACGACGGTGCGGCCGGCGTCCAGTGCGGTGCGGATGTCGACGACGGCCTGCTCGACGTCGCCGCGGTAGGCCTCGGCGGGCTGGGCCCCGACCTCGAGCGCGCCCGAGTCGAGGTCGAGCCCGAACGGCGAGATCCCCCACCAGGCGCGGCCGCTGTCGCGGACCACGTCACGCACCTCGGCGATGCCCTGGAGCGAGGCGGCGCCCAGGTCGATCGGGGCGGTGCCGCCGGACGCCGCGGCCGCCCAGCTCGCGCCCAGGAACTCCTCGCTGGTCTCGACGAGGTCGCGGGCGCGGGTGCGCACCCGCTCGGGGTCCAGGACGAGCACGTGGGAGTCGACCGGCAGCAGCTCGACGAGCAGCTCCATCTCCTCGACCAGCACCGGGGTCAACGACTCCATGCCCTCCACGGCGACGCCCTCGGCCAGCTTGTCGGTCAGCTCGCGCAGCTGGGGGTGCGCGTCGCCCAGCTCGCGGGCGCGGCGGCGTACGTCGTCGGTGAGCAGCAGCTCGCGGCACGGCGGGGCCCACACCCGCTGGACGGGCTCGAGGGTGCGCTGGTCGGCGACGGCGAAGCTGCGGATCTCCTCGACCTCGTCGCCGAAGAACTCCACGCGCAGCGGGTGCTCCTCGGTCGGCGGGAAGACGTCGACGATCCCGCCGCGGACGGCGAACTCGCCGCGCTTCTCGACCAGGTCGACGCGGGAGTACGCCGCTCCGGCCAGCCGCGCGACCACGTCCTCGAGCGCCACCTCCTGGCCCGGCCGCAGCTCGACCGGCTCGAGGTCGGCAAGGCCCTTGACCTGCGGCTGCAGCACCGAGCGCACCGGGGCGACGACGACCTGGAGGGGTCCGTTGGCCGCGTCGTCGCCGGGGTGGACGAGCCGGCGCAGCACTGCCAGACGACGTCCGACGGTGTCGCTGCGCGGGCTGAGCCGCTCGTGGGGCAGCGTCTCCCAGGCCGGGAACAGTGCGACCTGGTCGGGGCCGAGCAGGTCGGCCAGCTCCTCGGTCAGGTCCTCGGCCTCGCGCACGGTGGCGGCGACCGCCAGCACGGTGCGGCCCGCCCGCACCAGCCCCTCCACCACGAACGGCCGCAGCGCCTGCGGGCCGACCAGGTCCAGCGCGGCCGTGGCGTCACCGGCCTGCGCCAGCGCACCGGCGAGCACCGGCTCGCGCAGCACCAGGCGGCTCAGCGGGGACAGCAGGGACGGGGTGGAGACGGGCACAGACACTTCCTCGGGGCACGCGCTTCGCCCCCCGCACGTGCTCGCCCGGGGGTGGTGCCAGTCTACGAACCCGGGCGAAGCACGGCTCGCGCGGCTCGTAGGTCCACCGTCCCCCCCTTGTAAATCGGGGTTATGGACGCTCAACACGACCTGTACCGGGCTCGGGGCGTCCACAACCCCGCGGCAGACGCGGCCCAGTGGGGCGGGGCGGAAGCTACTTCTTCTTGCGCACCGGGCGTACGACGAGCACCGGGCACGGCGCGGAGTGCTGGACCCGCTGGGCGGTGCTGCCGAGCAGCACCGTGCTGCTGAGCCCGCGGCTGCCGCTGGCGACCACGACGAGCTCGGCACCGAGGGTCTTGGCGGCCTTGACGATCTCGCTGGCGGGCGAGCCGCTGCGCAGGACCTGGTGGACCTGGGGTCCCCAGCCCTCGAACACGGCGGCCACGGTCGCGACCGCGTCCTCGGCCGCCTCGCGGAAGCTGCGGTCGTGCGCCGTCTGCTTGCTGATCTCGTCGGCGAAGGCCACCGCGGCGTAGGGGCTGACCACCCCGACCACCGAGATCTCGGTGATCGTGGCCGGGTCGGCGAAGGACATCAGCTTCTCGGCGGCGGCCAGCGACTGCTTGGACCCGTCCGTGGCGACGACGACGTGCATGTCAGCTCCTTCCTTCGTCGAGGGTCTGCCCGCCCCGGCTCGTCCCGGCCGGGCGGTCACGCTTGCCGAAGACGGCCTCCATCACGAACAGCACGAGCCCGACGGCCACGAGCCCGGCACACCAGACCAGGGAGGCCGGGTCGGTGCTGATCACGTAGTAGAGCAGCATCACGTTGCCGACGAGACCGACGTAGAGCAGCGCGGTCGGGGCCCGGAAGGTGTCGTCGGTCTCGCCAGTGCCCCGCAGCTTCAGGCAGGAGATGATCACGCCGGCGTAGACGACGAGCAGCAGCACCACCGTGACGGCCGCGAGCCGCTCGACGATGTCGATCTTGAGCCCGGCTCGGTTCAACAGCTCGCCGACGACCAGCAGGGCGACCACGACGATCGCGCTGAAGACCAGCGCGACGACGGGGCTCCGGCGCACGGGGTGCACGCGGGCGAAGGGCGCCGGCACGACGTCCTCACGGGCCATGCCGTAGAGGATGCGCGACTGCGTGACGACCTGCACCAGGGTCGTGTTGGTGATGGCCACCATCGCGATCACGGCGAAGACCAGCACCATCACCGACACCGAGACGGGGAGCACGCCCGCCCGGATGACCTCCAGCAGCGCCGCGTCGGACCCGGCCAGGGTGTCGACCGGGACCACGAGCGCGGCCGACATGGCCACCAGCACGTAGATGACACCCGCAGCGGCCATGCCGCCGATCAGCGCACGCGGGAAGTTGCGCGAGGGGTCGATGGTCTCCTCGGCGACGTTCGCGGCGTTCTCGAAGCCGGTCATGGCGAAGAACGACAGCGCGACGCCCGCGATGATGGCGAAGATGACGCTGTCGCCGCTGGAGAACTCCGTCAGCGTGCTGAAGTCGGCCTTGCCCTGCCCGACGTAGATGGCCCCCACCAGCAGGACGATGACCAGACCGGTGATCTCGACGATGGTCATGACCATGTTGACCACCACCGACTCGGTGATGCCGATGTAGTTGACCAGGGCCAGCAGCAGGATGAACACGACCATCACGAGCAGGGCGGGAGGCAGCTCCCAGACCTGGCCGAAGTAGCGGGCGAAGCCCGCGGCCAGCGAGCCCGCCGCCGCGAAGGTCGCCGACAGGTAGAGCACGGTCGTCATGAAGGTCAGGCCCTTGTTGCCGAAGGCCTTGTTGACGTACAGCGAGGCGCCGGCGGCCCGGGGGAACTTGGTCGCCAGCTCGGCGTAGGCGAGTCCGGTGAAGGCCGCGACGGTGACCCCGACGGCGAAGGCGGCCCAGAAGGCGCCGCCGACCTCGCCGGCCACGAGCCCGATGAGCACGTAGATGCCCGACCCGAGGACGTCGCCGAGGACGTAGAAGAACAGCAGCCGACCGGTGATCGACCGCTTGAGGTCGCCTTCGGCGGGCTCGGCGTCGGAGGTGTTCACGGACGTGTCGGACACGGTGCCTCGCTTCGGAGCCGTCGATCGGAACGATTCGCCCCACTCCAGCGGTATCGCCCGACGCTGTCAACAGCGCCGCGCCCGCTAGGAGACGACGACCTCGATGCGCTGGAACTCCTTCACGTCCGTGTAGCCCGTGGTGGCCATCGCACGCTTGAGCGCCCCCACGAGGTTCATGGTGCCGTCGGCGACGACCGAGGGACCGAACAGGATCTCCTCCAGGGTGCCGACCGTGCCGAACTCCACCCGCTGGCCGCGGGGCAGCTCGGGATGGTGCGCCTCGGCGCCCCAGTGGAAGCCCCGGCCAGGGGCGTCGGTGGCCCGCGCGAGCGGCGAGCCGATCATCACCGCGTCGGCGCCGCAGGCGATCGCCTTGGCGATGTCGCCGCTGCGCCCGATCGACCCGTCGGCGATCACGTGGACGTAGCGGCCGCCGGACTCGTCCATGTAGTCCCGGCGGGCGGCGGCGACGTCGGCCACCGCGCTCGCCATCGGCACCGCGACGCCGAGGACGGTGCGGGTGGTGTGCGCCGCTCCCCCGCCGAAGCCGACGAGCACGCCGGCCGCGCCGGTGCGCATCAGGTGGAGCGCGGCCTGGTGGGTGGCGCAACCGCCGACGACCACGGGTACGTCGAGCTCGTAGATGAACTCCTTGAGGTTCAGCGGCTCGGCGTTGGACGAGACGTGCTCGGCGCTGACGGTGGTGCCGCGGATGACGAACATGTCGACGCCCGCGTCGACCACGGTCTTGGCGAACTCCTTGGTCCGCTGCGGGCTCAACGAGCCGGCCACGGTCACCCCGGCGTCGCGCACCTGGCGGATGCGCTCGGTGATCAGCTCGGCGCGGATCGGCTGGGCGTAGATCTCCTGCATCCGCCGCACGGCGTCGGGTCCGGTGAGGCCGGCCACCTCGGCGAGCAGGTCGGTCGGGTCGTCGTACCGCGTCCAGAGGCCCTCGAGGTTGAGCACGCCCAGCCCGCCGTGGCCACCGAACGCGATCGCGGTCTCCGGCGACATCACGGAGTCCATCGGGGCGGCCAGGATCGGCAGGTCGAACCGGTAGGCGTCGATCTGCCAGGCGGTCGAGACCTCCTCGGGGTCGCGCGTGCGACGGCTCGGGACGATGGCGATGTCGTCGAAGGCGTAGGCGCGGCGGCCGCGCTTGGCACGGCCGATCTCGATCTCGGTCACCCCGGGAGCCTAGCGGTGGCCGGCCCCGGGCCCGGGGTCGCTCCCGTGCTCCGCGTCGCCCGCCGGCACGGGCTGCGGGGCGAGGTCGAGGTGCATCACGAGCAGGTCGGCGAACGCACCGGAGGGGCGTCGGAACGCATCCGGGACCCGGCCGACCACCGCGAAGCCCAGCGACTGCCACAGCGCGACCGCCGCGGTGTTGGTGGCGACCACGGCGTTGAACTGGATCGCCGCGAAGCCCGCCCCGCGGTGCCAGCCGACGACCTCCTCGCCCAGGACGCGTCCCACCCCCCGGCCGCGGGCGGACCCGGCCACGACGAACGAGGCGGTACCGACGTGGCTGCCCTGGGCGGGGCGGTTGGGCCCGGCCTTGGCGGCGCCGAGCACGCGGTCGGGGCGCTCGGCGTCGACGGCCACCACGAGGTGCTCGCCCACCCAGAAGTCGCGGGTCTCCCGGACCCCGGCCGGGACGTCGAGGGCGTAGGTCTCGCCCGCACGGGCCACCTCCACCACGAGGTCGTGGACCTGCGGCCAGTCGGCCTCGACGAGCGGCCGGACCACCACGGGTGCGCTCACCGGTCGCTCACCGGGCGCTCACCGGGTCGCCGACCCGGATCGTGCCTGGCGTGCGCACCTCGGCGTACACGCCCGAGGCAGGCGTCGCGCTCCCGGCCCAGGGCCCGCAGGAACCCCGGCTCCTCGGGCAGGCCGTCCTGCGCCACGTCGACCATCCGGCAGCGCACGGTGCGCTCCAGCACCCGCAGCACCACGCCGCCGACCTCGACCTCGGTGCCCACCCAGCCCTCCTCGATGAACGGCTCGTCGGTCGCGACCACGACGTTGGCGCGGATCCGGCGTACGTCCGGGTCGACGTCGAGGTGCTCGCGGCACCAGTCGAGCGTGGCGGTCCCGACCAGCGACACCGGCGCGGCGTCCTGGTGGGGCACGTCGGTCTCGGCCCGGACCCGCACCGGGTCGCCCATCAGTGCGCTGAGGGCTCCGTCGAGCGCCGGGTCGCCGACCTGCCACGACCCCCCGGGCCCGGTGACGCGTACGCCCCCGCCCGTGGTCGCCGCCGCGTGGTCGAACACCGCGTCACGGCGTCGGAAGCGGCGGCTGTCCTTGCCCGACCCCAGGCGGCCGTCGTCGTCGACCACGGCGTACCAGCGGTCGCCCACCAGGCCCCGTGAGTCGACCTGGACGGCGTCGAGCACCTCGCCGGCCATGGCCTTGACGGGGTGACGACGCAGCTGGGCGACCCGCACCGGTCAGCGCCAGGAGTAGTTGGGTGCCTCGGCCGTGATCTGCACGTCGTGCGGGTGGCTCTCCTTCAGGCCCGCCGAGGTGATCCGGACGAAGCGACCGCGCTCGCGCAGCTCGGGGACGGTCCGCGCGCCGACGTAGAACATCGACTGGTGCAGGCCGCCGAGCAGCTGGTGGGCCACGGCGGCGAGCGGGCCGCGGTAGGCGACCTGGCCCTCGATGCCCTCGGGCACGATCTTCTCGTCGCTCTCGACGTCGGCCTGGAAGTAGCGGTCCTTGGAGTACGACTTCTTGCCGCGGCTGCTCATCGCCGCGAGCGAGCCCATGCCGCGGTAGGACTTGTACTGCTTGCCGTTGACGAACACCAGCTCGCCGGGGCTCTCCTCGCACCCGGCCAGCAGCGAGCCGAACATCACCGACTCGGCTCCGGCGACGAGGGCCTTGGCGATGTCGCCGGAGTACTGCAGGCCGCCGTCGGCGATCAGCGGCACGTCGGCGGGCCCGCAGGCCAGCGAGGCCTCGTGGACGGCCGTCACCTGGGGTACGCCGACGCCGGCGACCACGCGGGTGGTGCAGATCGAGCCCGGGCCCACCCCGACCTTGACGGCGTCGACGCCCGCGTCGACGAGCGCCTGCGCACCGGCACGGGTGGCCACGTTGCCGCCGATCACCTGCACGTGCTGCGTGGCGGGGTCGGACTTGAGGCGTCGGATCATGTCGAGCAGCAGCCGGGCGTGGCCGTGGGCGGTGTCGACGACGAGCACGTCCACGCCGGCCTCGACCAGCGTGGTGGCCCGCTCCCACGACTCGCCGAAGTAGCCCACCGCGGCCCCCACGAGCAGCCGGCCGTCGGCGTCGTTGGAGGCCATCGGGAACTGCTCGGACTTCACGAAGTCCTTGACGGTGATCAGGCCCGAGAGCCGGCCCTCGGCGTCGAGGATCGGCAGCCGCTCGCGCTTGTGCTGGCGCAGCAGGGCCGTCGCGTCGTCGCGGGAGATCCCGAGCGGCGCGGTGATCAGCGGCATCGGGGTCATCACCTCGTCGACCTTGGTGGTGGCCCACTCCGCGACCGGGGTGAAGCGCAGGTCGCGGTTGGTGATGATGCCGAGCAGCCGGTTGTCGAGGTCGACGACGGGCAGGCCGGAGACGCGGTACTCGCCGCAGATGGCGTCGAGCTCCTCCAGCGTGCGGTCGGGGCCGATCACGACGGGGTTGGAGATCATGCCGGTCTGGGTCCGCTTGACCAGGTCGACCTGGTAGGCCTGGTCCTCGATGGAGAGGTTGCGGTGCAGGATCCCGATGCCGCCCTGGCGGGCCATCGCGATCGCCATCCGCGACTCGGTCACGGTGTCCATCGCGCTGGAGATGAGCGGGGTGCGCAGCGAGATGCCGCGGGTCAGCCGGGTGGCGGTGTCCACCTCGCTGGGGATGACGTCGGTCTCCCCGGGGAGCAGCAGCACGTCGTCGTAGGTGAGGCCCAGCGTGGCGAACTTGTCGGGGACGTCGGCGTCGGAGGTCATCGTCGCGGGGCCTTCCGGAGCGGGGTGTGACTGGCCTCGATCCTAACCGCCGGACGTGCCGCTCTCTTCCCCCGGCTCGGCCGCCGACGGGCGGGGACGGCCTGTCGGCAGGCGGGCGGCGGGGTCAGCGCACGGGTGTCGGGTTCCCGGCGTCGCTCGCGCCCAGCCCCGCCAGCGGGATCCGGGCCTGGAGCACGCCCTGCGTCACGCGGATCCGAGCACGCAGGCCGGTGCCGCAGACCATCGAGACGAAGCCCTCGTCGTCGGCCGGCGCCAGCAGCACCAGCTCGGTCAGGCCGCGCGCCGCGAGCAGGGTGCGCGCGCGGTGCAGCAGCGCGGTCCCGATGCCGAGGCGGCGCCACGCGGGGGCGACCTCGATGGTCACCTCCTGGCCGTCGGTCGGGGCGATGCCGGCCATGCCGACCGTGTGGCCGCCCAGCCGGGCCACGAGCCCGGTCGGCGTCTCGGCGTACGTCACGCCAGCGGAGCGCGGTCGGCCCAGCGCGGTCTGCGCCTCGTCGGCGCCACCGGCCTCCGCCAGCGCGGTCAGCGCGCCGGCCCGGGAGTGCTCGGTCGCGGTCCACCGCTCCGGGTGGGGCCCGAGCAGCCGGTCGAGGGACTCCGCCAACCGGCTGGGGTCCCCCACGACGTCCTGGGCGGCGGCGAGCCACCGCGTGGGCTGGTCGATCAGGTCGTGGGTGGTGCAGGGTTCGACGCTCACCTCGTCCCCGCCTGCACCACCCACGAGCTCAGCGACCGCCCGCGCGGTCCATCCCTCGGGCGTGCTGATCACCAGCTCGTCGGTGACCTTCCCGAGGTCGGGGAACAGCTGCAGGCCCAGGATGTTCAGGCCGGCGTCCCCGCAGGTCGTGGCGAGGTTCGCGAGCGCACCGGGACGGTCCGTCAGCGTCGCGCGCACTCGGAAGAACATGTGCGTCACTGTGCTGGTCCCGTGTTGCGGATCCGATGCGTCCGTATTTCGGCGAGGTCAACTCGTCAGCACCGCGTCGCCCTCGGATAGTCCGAGACGATCGGCACCGATCCTGGCCTCGGCGTGGTGCCGATCGTCTCGGAGTGTCGCTGGGCGGGATGTCGCTGGGCGGGGTGTGTCAGACCACCAGGCCGCCGCGACGCTGGGCGAGCAGACGTCGGGGATGGGCGACGCGGTGCGGTGCGGTGCGTCATCAGGATCGTGGGCTGGAGGCCACCATCGTGATGACGTCCCGGACGGGTGGCGTCCCGTCGTACGTCGTGCTCCTGCTCGTTCAGGAACCGGATCGATCGGGCTGCTTGACGGCCTTTTCAGCTACTGGGCGTGTGTTGCAACGGCTGCCAGGTGACCGATTACCCGGACGTCCGGGTAATCGGCAGCCCCCGGACGCACCACCGGCCCGCCGCGCAGAGCGCGACGGGCCGGTGGGACGAACAGTGGAGCAGGTGCCTCAGTGGCCGTGGCCGTGGCCGTGACCACCGGCGGCGGCCGGCTCCTCCTCCTCGGGCTTGTCCACCACGAGGGTCTCGGTGGTGAGCAGCATGCCCGCGATGGAGGTGGCGTTGGTCAGCGCCGACTTGGTGACCTTGACCGGGTCGAGGACGCCCTGGGAGACCAGGTCGCCGTACTCGCCGGTCGCGGCGTTGTAGCCGTTGCCGACGCCGAGCTCGCGGACCTTGGCCACGACGACGTAGCCCTGCTCGCCACCGTTCTCGGCGATCCAGCGCAGCGGCTCGTCGACGGAGCGGCGCACGATCCGCACGCCCGTCGCCTCGTCGCCGGTCAGGCCCAGGTCGGTCAGCGCGGAGGCCGCGTGGACGAGGGCGGAGCCGCCACCGGCGACGATGCCCTCCTCGATCGCGGCGCGCGTCGCGGAGACGGCGTCCTCGATGCGGTGCTTCTTCTCCTTGAGCTCGACCTCGGTCGCCGCACCCACCTTGACGACGCACACGCCGCCGGCGAGCTTGGCGAGGCGCTCCTGGAGCTTCTCGCGGTCCCAGTCGGAGTCGGTGGCGTCGATCTCGGCCTTGATCTGGTTGACGCGGCCGGTGACCTCGTCGGCCTTGCCGCCGCCCTCGACGATCGTGGTGTTGTCCTTGGTGACCACGATGCGACGGGCGGTGCCGAGCACGTCGAGCCCGACCTGGTCGAGCTTGAGACCGACCTCGGGGGCGATGACCTGACCACCGGTGAGGGTGGCGATGTCCTGCATCATCGACTTGCGACGGTCGCCGAAGGCCGGGGCCTTGACCGCGACGGCGTTGAACGTGCCGCGGATCTTGTTCACGACCAGGGTCGAGAGCGCCTCGCCCTCGACGTCCTCGGCGAGGATGAACAGCGGCTTGCCGGCGGCGATGACCTTCTCCAGCAGCGGCAGCAGGTCGGCGATCGCGGAGATCTTCCCCTGATGCAGCAGGATGAACGGGTCGTCGAGGACGGCCTCCATCGACTCCTGGTCGGTCACGAAGTACGGCGAGAGGTAGCCCTTGTCGAACTGCATCCCCTCGGTGAACTCCAGGTCGGTGCCCATGGTGTTGGACTCCTCGACGGTGATGACACCGTCCTTGCCGACCTTGTCGAAGGCCTGCGCGAGCAGGTCGCCGATGTGGGCGTCGCGGCTGGACACGGTGGCCACGGCCGCCATGTCGGAGCGGTCGTCGACGTCGCGGGCGGCGGTGGAGAGGGCCTCGCACATGGCGGCGGAGGCGAGGTCCATGCCGCGCTTGAGCGCCAGCGGGTTGGCGCCGGCGGCCACGGCGCGGATGCCCTCGTGGACCATCGCCTGGGCGAGGACGGTCGCGGTGGTGGTGCCGTCACCGGCGACGTCGTTGGTCTTGGTGGCCACCTCCTTGGTCAGCTGGGCCCCGAGGTTCTCGAAGGGGTCGTCCAGCTCGATCTCACGCGCGACGGTCACGCCGTCGTTGGTGATGGTGGGGGCGCCCCACTTCTTGTCCAGGACGACGTAGCGGCCGCGGGGGCCGAGCGTCACCTTGACGGCGTTGGCGAGGGCGTCGACACCGCGCTCCAGCGAGCGTCGGGCGTTCTCGTCGAACTCCAGGATCTTCGGCATCTCGGTGGATGCTCCTTCCGGTCGGGTCTGGTGAAGACGACAGTCCGGGCCGGTGTACGTCGGCGAGCGGGCTCGCGGACGACCTCGGCCCGGACTGGCGGTGGTTCAGGGGTGGTGCTGGGTCAGGAGACGACGGCGAGCACGTCGCGCGCGGAGAGGATGAGGTACTCCTCGCCGGCGTACTTCACCTCGGTGCCGCCGTACTTGCTGTAGATGACCTTGTCGCCGACCTGCACGTCGAGGGGGACGCGGTTGCCGTTGTCGTCGACGCGGCCGGGACCGATGCTCAGGACCTCGCCCTCCTGGGGCTTCTCCTTGGCGGTGTCCGGGATGACCAGGCCGGAAGCCGTGGTCTGCTCGGCCTCCAGGGCCTTGACCACGATCCGGTCCTCGAGGGGCTTGATGTTGACCGACACGTTGTCGACCTCCACTTTCCACGCAGTTGTCTGGGTTGGCTTGCGAAGTTCGGCACTTGTGGCGGAGCACGCCGTCGCGGGGGTCGTACGCCGTACAAGCGCTGGCACACTCACGGGGAGAGTGCCAACGCCGAAACTAGCACTCACCTCGAGCGAGTGCCAGCGCGGGGCGGCCTGCGGTGGTCCAGGATGGTCCGGTGGACCTCGACGCCCTCCGCTGGCTGCTGACCCCCGACGGTCAACGGCTGCTCGCCCGGGCGGCCGACCTCGACCCCACCTCGCTCGCGGACGCCGAGCTGCTGCGGCGCACGGCCGCCCCCGCCCGGGTCGCGGCCGCGCTGACCCAGGTCGGGCTGCGTCGCCGTGCCGTGGCCAAGCTGGGCGAGGACGCGCAGCGGATGTACTTCACCCCCGACGGCCTGGAGCAGGCCACCCGCGCCCCCGTCGCCGACCACCGCGCCGCCCGGTTGCGGGCCTCGGGACTGACCTCGGTCGTCGACCTCGGCTGCGGCATCGGCGGCGACCTGGTCGCGATGGCCCGGGCGGGGCTGACCGTCGCCGGCGTCGACCTGGACCCCGTGCGCGTCGAGGTCGCGCGCGCCAACCTGGCCGCGCTCGGGCTCGGCGGCGCGGTCGGGGTGGCCGATGCGACCACGGTCGACGTCCGTGCCTTCGACGTGGCGTACGCCGACCCGGCCCGCCGCTCCGCCCGCGGCCGGGTCTTCGACGTGGACGGCTGGACGCCCCCGTGGGACTTCGTGCTCGACCTGCTGACCCGCGACGCCTGCGTCAAGCTCGCTCCCGGGCTCCCCCACGACGTGGTGCCGGCCGGCGTCGAGGCCGAGTGGGTCAGCGACCGGCGCGAGGTCAAGGAGGCGGTGCTCTGGTCGGGACGGCTGGCCACGACCGCGCGCCGGGCGACCGTCATCCGCGACGGCGGCCTGGCCACCACGACCGAGGACGACCTGCCCCCGGACGGGTCGCTGCCCGAGCCGGACGGCCTCCCGGCGTACCTCTTCGAGCCCGACGGCGCCGTGATCCGCGCCGGCCTGGTGCAGGCGGTGGCGGCCCGGGTGGGGGGCCACCTGCTCGACCCGCACATCGCCTACGTCGGCGGGCCGGACCCGGTGGCGACGCCGTTCGCCCGCGGCTACCGGGTGGTCGAGGAGCTGCCGTACCGCGAGAAGCAGCTCCGGGCGGCGCTGCGCGAGCGCGGGGTGGGCCGGCTGACGATCAAGAAGCGCGGTGTCTCCGTCGTGCCCGAGGAGCTGCGCAAGCGGCTCTCGCTGCGCGGACCTGCGGAGGCGACCCTGGTGATGACCCGGGTGACGGGCAAGGGCACCGCGCTGCTGGTGGAGCCGCTCGCGTGAGCGAGCTCCCCCACGAGCAGCACGCGAGCGCGGACCGGGGCACCGCGCCGAGGTCCGACGGGACCGGCTCCCCCACCAACCGCTGGCTCGCGCTGCTGGTCTGCTGCAGCGCGCTGTTCATGACCCTGCTCGACGTCAGCATCACCAACGTGGCGCTGCCCTCGATCAGTGACGCCACCGGCGCGGGCCCGGCCGAGCTGCAGTGGATCGTCAGCGGCTACACGCTCGCCTTCGGCCTCGTCCCCGTCCTCGCGGGCCGGCTCGGCGACGACCACGGGCGCAAGCTGATGTTCCAGGTCGGGGTCGTCGGGTTCGCCGTCACCAGCGCCGTCGCCGGGCTCGCGCCGACGCCCGAGCTGCTGATCGCGGCGCGGGTGCTCCAGGGCGTCGCGGGCGGGCTGATCAACCCGCAGGTGTCGGGGCTGGTCCAGCAGATGTTCCGCGGCGAGGAGCGCGGCCGCGCCTTCGGGGCGCTCGGCACCACGGTCGGGGTCGGGGTCGCGCTCGGCCCGATGGTCGGGGGGCTGCTGATCGCGGTCGGCGGTCCCGAGCTGGGCTGGCGGCTGGTGTTCTTCGTCAACGTGCCGATCGCCCTGGTGGTGCTGGTGCTGGCCCGCCGGCTGCTTCCCGAGACGCCCTCGACCGGACGCCACCGGCTCGACGTCCTCGGCTCGCTGGTGCTCGGAGCGGCGACGTCCTGCGTGCTGTTCGCGGCCGTCGAGCTGGAGCAGCTGGGCCCCGTCGTGCTGGTGCTGCTGGTCCCCGCCGCGCTGCTGCTGGCCGGCTTCTACCGCCGCGAGCGGCGGCTCACCCGGGCCCGGCTCGACCCGCTGGTCGACCTGCGGCTGTTCCGGCAGCCGTCGTACACCTCGGGCGTGGTGCTGGCGCTGCTCTACTTCCCCGCGCAGGCCGGCATCCCGCTGGTGCTGACGCTCTACTTCCAGCGCGGGCTCGGCTACAGCGCGCTGCACACCGCCCTGGCGGTCACGGCGTTCGCGGTCGGCAGCGCCGTCGCGGCCCAGGCGGCCGGCCGGTACGTCACCCGGGTCGGACGACCGCTCACCGTCGTGGGCACCGCCGGCTTCGGCGTCGGCGGCGTCTCGCTCGCGGTCGCGGCCCACCTCACCTCGCCCGAGCACGCGGCGTACGCCCTCGCGGTGCCGCTGCTCCTGATGGGCCTCGGCAACGGCGCGGTGATCACGCCCAACCAGGCGCTCACGCTGGCCGAGGTCGACCCCGTCGTCGGCAGCACCGCCGGCGGCGTGCTCCAGACCGCCCAGCGGGTGGGCCTCGCGGTCGGCCAGGCGGTGATCGGCGCGGCGTTCTTCGCCGCGGTCGCCGGCACCGGCCCGACGGCGTACGCCGCGGCGCTGGCCGTCGCGGTCGGGGTGTCGCTGTGCTTCGTGCTCGCGGCTACCGCGGTGGGCGTGCTCGAGGTGGTGCGGGAGCGCCGGACCGCCGCCCGCTGAGCACGCCGGCCCCGTGCGCCACGACCAGCCCTACCGCGAGCCCGACCAGGTCGGCCAGGACGTCGGCGGGGTCGCCCCGTCGACCGATCGGGAGCAGGTGCTGGAGCACCTCGGTGCCCACGGCGTACGCCGCGAGGCCGGCCGCCAGCGCCCGCGGCCCGAGGCCGGCCAGCCGGCCCGAGACGGTGAGCGCCAGGAAGGTCAGCGCGTGCATCACCTTGTCGTCCACGCCGGGGTCGGCCAGGTCGTCGGCCGGGGTGAGGAACGAGACCAGCGTGGCCGCCAGCAGGAACACGAAGCCGAGCCGGGCCAGCAGCCGCAGCCGCTCCCGGGTCACCCGAGGTTGGCGCGCTCGGCACCGATCGTGGTGTCGGGTCCGTGACCGGTGTGCACGACCGTCTCGTCGGGCAGGGCGAACAACTTCGTGCGGATCGAGTCCTTGATCAGGTCCTCGTCGCTGAACGAGCGCCCGGTCGCGCCGGGTCCGCCCTCGAACAGCGTGTCGCCGGTGAAGACGCACCCCAGGTCGTGGACGTAGAGGCAGACCGCGCCGGGGGCGTGGCCCGGCGTGTGCAGCACCTTGATCGAGGCGCCGGCGACCTTGATCGACTGGCCGTCCTCGAGGTCGACGTCCCACAGGTGGTCGGTGTGGGTGAGCTCCCAGACCTCGCGGTCGGCGGGGTGCATCAGGATCGGCGCGGTGACCCGCTCGCGCAGCTCGGGCGCCACGCGGACGTGGTCGTCGTGGGCGTGGGTGGCGATGATCGCCTTGACCTGCCGGCCGCCGACCAGCGCCAGGACGTCCTCGACGCTGTGCGGGGCATCGATGACCACGCACTCGTCGTCGTTGCCGATCACCCAGAGGTTGTTCTCCACCTCGTGGGTCTCGCCGTCGAGGCTGAAGGTGCCGCTGGAGACGGCGTGGTCGATGCGCAGGGTGCTCATGTCCCGAGGCTAGCGGCGCCCCGGCTCAGCAGCCGCGCCGCTCCGCCCCCGGGACGTCGAGGGGCAGCCGTCCCGGCGCGGACCGGTCGCCCAGCAGCACGTCGACGACGGCGCGCAGCGAGGCCGGCTGGTCGGAGTACGCCGCCAGCTCGACCCGCGAGGAGACCCGGCCCAGGACGCCGGGCCGGTCGAGGGCCACGGTGACGTCGGCCGCGCCCGGGGTGCCTCCGCCGCTGCCGACCAGCGCGACGGTCGGGGCGTCGGCGACCACCAGCACCTGCTCGAACACGGGCCGGCGCTCGCGCACCGGGACCCGGGTGCGGACCTTGACGACCCTCACCTTGCCCCGGACGCGCTTGCGCTCCCTGGTCACCTTGGTCCGGGTGCCGACCACGACCAGCCTGGACCCGGTCCGGACGCGCTTGGTGTAGTCGCGGGCCACGGTCACGCCGCGCGACTCGACCAGCGCGTCGAACGCGGCGACGTCGTCGGCCGCCCCGACCACCCGCACCCGGTCGCCGATCAGCCGGCCCTCGCACGGCCCGGCGACCGAGGTGAGCGACCCCCGGGCGAGCGCGTCGGCGACCCGGGCGCCGCTCCCCGGCGCGGCGGCGCTGCCCCGGCCGAGGCCGTGCATGGTGTCGACCATCCGTGCCGCGGCCTCGCGCAGCCGGGCGCGCGGCAGGGCGCCCCGCCGGACCGCGCGCACGATCGCGTCGCGGGCCGCCTGCGGGTCGGGCGGCATCAGCAGCACGTCGGCGCCGGCGCGGAGCGCACGCACGGCGGCGCTCGGGCCGGGCGCGAGCCGCTGCACGCCCTGCATGTCGAGGGCGTCGGTGACGACCAGGCCACGGAACCCGAGGTCGCGCCGGAGCAGGCCGGTGGTCACCTTGCGGGAGATGCTGGCGGGCACGCCGCGGTCCACGGCCCGCACCGCGATGTGTCCGGTCAGCACGGCCGGCGCGCCCACCGGCCCGTCCTCGCCGGCGGCCAGCGCGGCCTCGAACGGCACCAGGTCGCGGCGCTCCAGGGCGCGCAGCGGGCGGCGCTGCACCGGCAGCTCGGCGTGGCTGTCGGCCCCCAGCGAGCCGTGGCCGGGGAAGTGCTTGACCACGGGCAGCACACCCGCGGCCGCGATGCCCTCGGTGGCGGCCACCACGTGGCGCGCCACCCGCTGCGGGTCGCCGCCCGCCGAGCGCGAGCCGATGGCGGCGTCGCCGTCGCCCACCGTGACGTCCGCGACCGGGGCGAAGACCACGTCGAAGCCGAGGCCGCGCATCTCCGCGGCGCTGGCCCGGGCGGCCTTGCGGGTGAGCGCGGGGTCGTCGGCCGCACCGGCGGCCATGAACGCCGGGAACCCGGTGCTGGGGGCGCCGACCCGGTCGACCAGCCCGCCCTCCTGGTCCACGCCGACGAACGCCGGCCAGCCGCGGCGGGCGACCACGCGGCGTACGTCGCGGTTGACGCGCCGGATCTGGTCGGTGGACTCGACGTTGTCGCTGAAGGCGATCACGCCGCCGAGGTGCAGGCGACGCACCAGCGGGGCGGGCGAGCCGGTGCCGGCCCACGAGGCGACGATCACCTGGCCGGCCTGCTCGCGCAGCGTCATCCGGCGTACGGCCTGCTCGCCGAAGGTGGGCTCCGGCGGCTCCGCCGTGGGCGAGGCGGTCCCGTCACCAGGAGCGCTTCCGGGGTCGTCCTCGGCGCCGCCGCTGCATCCCGTCAGGCACAGCGACAGCGCCACGGCCCCGACGAGGAGCCGTGGCCGCGCGGCGGCGCTCAGAAGAGGACGACGGATCGGAGCACGTCCCCGTGGTGCATCTTCTCGAAGGCCGCCTCGACGTCGCCGACGCCGATCTCCTCGGTGACGAACGCGTCGAGGTCGAGCCGGCCCTGGCGGTAGAGGTCGACCAGCATCGGGAAGTCGCGGCTGGGCAGGCAGTCGCCGTACCAGCTCGACTTCAGCGACCCGCCGCGCCCGAAGACGTCGATCAGCGGGATCTCCGGGATCGTCATGTCGGGCGTGGGTACGCCGACCAGCACGACCGTCCCGGCCAGGTCGCGGGCGTAGAACGCCTGCTTCCACGTCTCGGGACGGCCGACCGCGTCGATCACGACGTCGGCGCCGTTGCCGCCGGTCAGCGCCTGGATCGCCTCGACCGCGTCCTGCTCCCTGCTGTTCACCACGTGCGTCGCACCGAGCCGCTTGGCGCCCTCGAGCTTCTTGTCGTCGAGGTCGACCGCGATGATCTTCGCCGCTCCCGCGAGCGCGGCTCCGGCGACCGCGGCCGCGCCCACGCCGCCGCAGCCGATCACGGCCACGGACATGCCGCGACCCACGTTGCCGGTGTTGATGGCCGCGCCGATGCCGGCCATCACGCCGCAGCCCAGCAGCCCCACCGCGGCCGGACGCGCCTCGGGGTCGACCCTGGTGCACTGGCCTGCCGCGACCAGCGTCTTCTCGGCGAACGCACCGATCCCCAGCGCCGGCGACAGCTCGGTGCCGTCCTCCAGCGTCATCTTCTGGGTGGCGTTGTGGGTGGCGAAGCAGTACTGCGGCTCGCCGCGCGTGCAGGCGCGGCACTCGCCGCACACCGCGCGCCAGTTGAGCACCACGAAGTCGCCCGGCGCCACCTCGGTGACGCCCTCGCCGACCGCCTCCACCACGCCCGCGGCCTCGTGGCCGAGCAGGAACGGGAACTCGTCGTTGATGCCGCCCTCGCGGTAGTGCAGGTCGGTGTGGCACACCCCGCACGCCTGCACCTGCACCAGCGCCTCCCCCGGCCCCGGGTCCGGCACGTTGATCGTCACCAGCTCGACCGGCGCTCCCTTGCTCCGGGCGATGACGGCCTTGACCTGCTGCATGGGGGCTCCTGGGAGTCGTGGGTGGGCTGCGGGGATGGGGGTGGGGAACGCGGGGCCCCGCATGTAAATCGGGGTTATGGACGCTCAACACGGGTCGTGCCGGGCCAAAACCGTCCACGACCCTGTCGAAGACGACCATAGTGAGGTGAGCCGCGCTCCTCACGCCACCCGGTGGCCGAGGCGGGCCTGGGTGGCCCGGAACTCCCGGTCGAGCCGGCGCAACGTGTGCCGCCGCCGTACGCCGAACAGGTCGGCCCACACCACGCGCGAGATGCCGAAGCCGAGCGATCGCAGCCAGTCCTCGCGCTGCTTCTCCGCCCACAGCACGCGCTCGAGGTCGTCGGCGAAGCCGCCCCGCTCGCGGCCGATGAACTTCACGTGCCCGTCGAACTCGAAGGCGTGGCCGCGCAGCAGCAGGTCGAGGTAGGCGCGCCTGCCACCGTCCTCGACCAGCACCTGGGTCTGCGGCCGGCCGTGGCCCAGCTCGATCACCAGCAGCCTGGTCAGGCTCTCGGCGATGTTGGCGGCCCCGGCGTCGGCCAGATCGACGGCGGCGCGGGCCTGCGTGACGTGGGGCCAGCTGCGCATCTGTTCCAGGACGCCGGCCAGCTGCGGCCGCGACACCCCGCGCCGCAGCACCTGGTCGCAGGCCAGCACCCCGTCCTCGGTGCCGTGCTCCCGGGCGATGTCGACGGCCGTGCGGGCGAGGTCGGTCACCAGCAGTCCCCCGACCGACTCGACCTGGTGGTCCGGCACGTGGGCGGGGTGGTGCTTGACGCCGCCCTCGGTCCGACCGCCGCGGACGTCGGGGTGGCTGAGGTGCAGCAGCTCGCGCCAGTGCGGGCGGCAGTCGAGCCCGTGCACCGCTGCGGCGGAGGTGTGGCTGAACGGGTCGTCGCGCCACGAGGTGAGGTGGGCCGCCCACACCCGCATCACGTGGTGTCCGGCGTCGTCCGCGGCGTCCCAGTGGTGGCGCTCGGCGTACACGCCGCGGCGGACCGGCACCCACGGGCCCCGCGGTCCGAGGGCGGTCTTGAGGGCGCGCTCGGTGGCGCCGAGGTCGAGGGCCTGGGTGCGGGTGAAGCAGCCGCCCTGCTGGGCGGCGACGGAGGCGAGTTCAGCGATCATGGCGGCAGCGTGCGTGACGACGGCGGCGACCGGGGCGGCGTACGACGCACCTGTGGACGACGCCCGCCGCGCCGCGGCCTGGGTGCGCGAGGTGGACCCGGATCCGCGCTCGCGGACGCAGGTCGGTCGACCGCGACCCGGGGCTCTTCGATCGGGTCGTGGACGGTTTCGGCCCGGCAGGACCCGTGTGGAGCGTCCATAACCCCGATTTACATGGGGACCGGCCGGCCCGCAGCCCGACCTCAGCCGGCGAGGACGTCGGTGACGGGGAGGGAGGAGTCGGCGGGGAGGTCGAGGGAGGAGGGCGTACGACCGCGGGCGACCATCTCGGAGCCGAGGGCGGCGACCATGGCGCCGTTGTCGGTGCACAGGCCCGGGCGGGGGACGCGGACGCGGATGCCGTGGCGGGCGGCGCGCTCCTCGGTCAGGACGCGGAGCCGGGAGTTCGCGGCCACGCCGCCGCCGACCAGGATGTCCTCGATCCCGGCGGAGCGGGCCGCGTCGACGGCCTTGCGGGTGAGCACGTCGCAGACGGCCTCCTGGAAGGACGCCGCCACGTCGGCCACGGGCACCGGCTCGCCGGCGGCCTCGCGGGCCTGCACCCAGCGGGCGACGGCGGTCTTGAGACCGGAGAACGAGAAGTCGAAGCGGTGCCGCTCGAGGTCGCGGCGCGAGGACAGGCCGCGGGGGAAGTCGATCGCCACCGAGGAGCCGGAGCGGGCGACGCGGTCGATGTGGGGGCCGCCGGGGAACGGCAGGCCGAGCAGCCGCGCCACCTTGTCGAAGGCCTCGCCGGCGGCGTCGTCGATGGTCGCGCCGAGCGGGGTCACCGAGGAGGTCACGTCGTCGACGCGCAGCAGCGAGGAGTGGCCGCCGGAGACCAGCATCGCCAGGCACGGGTCGGGCAGCGCGCCGTGCTCGAGCTGGTCGACGGCGACGTGGGCGGCGAGGTGGTTCACGCCGTACAGCGGCTTCTCCAGCCCCAGCGCCAGCGCCTTGGCCGCGGCGACCCCGACCAGCAGCGCACCCGCGAGCCCCGGCCCGGAGGTGACGGCGACGGCGTCCACGTCGCCGAGCGCGACGCCGGCGGTCTCGCAGGCCCGCTCGAGGGTCGGGACCATCGCCTCGAGGTGCGCCCGGGAGGCGACCTCGGGCACCACGCCGCCGAACCGGGCGTGCTCCTCGACCGAGGAGGCCACCGCGTCGGCCAGCAGCGTGTGGCCCCGCACGATGCCGACGCCGGTCTCGTCGCAGGACGTCTCGATGCCGAGCACCAGCGGCCCGGAGGTGTCAGCGGCGTTCACCGGGCCATCCTCCCAGCCCGGGCCCGCCGGTGGCCACGGCCCGGTCCTGACGTACGCCGCTCGCGTGGCAGGGTGGCGAGGGACCCCGCACCCGATCCAGGAGAGCCCCCGTGGACCTGCGCGACGACGCCCGGAGCATGCACGACGACCTGGTCGACCTGCGACGCCGGCTGCACCAGGTGCCCGAGGTGGGCCTCGAGGTCCCCCGCACCCAGGAGCTGGTGCTCTCCGAGCTCGAGGGCCTCGGGCTGGAGGTCTCCACCGGCACCGGCACCAGCTCGGTGACCGCGGTGCTGCGCGGCGGCGCCCGCGACGAGGCCGACCCGCGCACCGTGCTGCTGCGCGCCGACATGGACGCGCTGCCGGTGGCCGAGGAGACCGGCCTGGAGTACGCCGCGACCAACGGCGCGATGCACGCCTGCGGCCACGACCTGCACACCACCGCGCTCCTGGGCGCGACCCGGATGCTGGCCCAGCACCGCGACCGGCTGCGCGGCGACGTGGTGCTGATGTTCCAGCCCGGCGAGGAGGGCTGGGACGGCGCCGGCGTGATGATCGACGAGGGCGTCCTGGACGCCGCCGGCCGGCGGGCCGACGCGGCGTACGGCCTGCACGTGTTCTCGGCGGGCTTCGAGCCCCACCAGTTCAGCAGCCGTCCGGGGCCGCTGATGGCGGCCTCGCACGGGCTCTACGTGACGGTGCGCGGCCAGGGCGGGCACGGCTCGATGCCGCACCGCGGCCGGGACCCGATCGCGGCGATGGCCGAGATGATCACGGCGCTCCAGACCATGGTGACCCGGCGCTTCGACGTCTTCGACCCCGTCGTGGTCACCGTCGGGATGGTCGAGGGCGGCACCCGCCGCAACGTCATCCCGGACACGGCCCGCTTCGAGGCCACCGTGCGCCGCTTCTCCGAGGCCAACCACGACCTGCTCCGCGTGCTCGTGCCCGACGTCCTGGAGGGCGTCGCCCGGGCCCACGGCGTCGAGGTGGAGGTCGACCTCCAGGGCGAGTACCCCCTCACCGTCAACGACGCCGCCGGCGTCGAGTTCGCCTCCGGCGTGGTCCGCGAGGTGCTCGGCGAGGAGCGGTGGGCCGACCTGGCCGACCCGATCCCGGGCTCGGAGGACTTCTCCCGGGTGCTGCAGGCGGTGCCCGGGGCGTTCGTGTTCCTCGGCGCCCCGCTGCCCGGCCGCGACCCGGCCACGGCGCCCACCAACCACAGCCCCCGCGCCGACTTCGACCCGGCCGTGCTGCCGGACGCGGCCACGGTCTACGCCGAGCTGGCCGTACGCCGGCTGGCGGAGCTCAACCCGGTCGGCTGAGCCCCCGCTCCATCACCACCGCCGTGGCCCCGTCGGCGTAGTAGCGCGCCCGACGGGCCAGCTCGACGAACCCGTGGCGGGCGTAGAACCCCTGCGCGGGCGCGTTGTCCTCGCGGACCTCGAGCAGCAGCCGCTCGGCGCCGCTCGACGCCGCCCGGTCGACCACGTCGGCCAGCAGCAGCGCGGCGACCCCGCGACGACGCCACGTCGGCGTCACCCCGATCCGCTGCAGCTCGGCGAGGTCACCCACCGCCGAGAGCACGGCGTGGCCCACCACCTCGCCGGCGGCGTCGGCGACCGCCACGGCGTACGACACGGTCGGCAGGTCGCCGGCCAGGCCCGGGGCCACCAGCGACCCGCCCCACGCGTCGGCCCCCAGGCACTCCCGCTCCAGCGCGACCACCGCGTCGAGGTCGGTCCCCCGCCCGGCGCGGACGACGACCGGGGGCGAGGACGGGGACGGCACCCCCGCATCGTCGCGCGTCGCGGACGCGGCCGCCGCCCCGACCCATCCGGAACGCCCGTCGCACCGAACCACCGCACATGCCTCGCCCCTCGCTGTCCTCCTTCACCGCCGGCCTGCTGGCCGCCCTGGGCGGCACCGCCGCCGGTCACCTGGTCGCCGCGCTGACCAACCCCGCGTCCTCCCCGGTGCTCGCGGTCGGCACGGCGGTCATCAACCTGACGCCCACGCCCGTGAAGGTCTGGGCGGTGCGCACGCTCGGCAGCGCCGACAAGCCGGTGCTGATCGGCACCGTGCTGCTGGTCGCGCTCCTCTTCGCCGGCGTCGCGGGCCTGGTGGCCCGCCGCCGCTTCGGCCTCGGGGTCGCGATGCTGATGGCCCTGGTCGCCCTGGCCGGGCTGGCCGCGCTGGTGCAGCCCGCCGCCGGCCCGCTCGACGCCCTCCCCGCCGTCGCCACCGCGGTGGTCGGCCTGGCGGTGCTGGCCTACCTGACCCGCGCGAGCGGCGCCACCGGCACCCACGAGACCCACGAGGCCCGCCCGCAGGCCGGGACGGGTGGGGCCAGCCGACGCGGGTTCCTCGTCGGCGCCGGCGCCACCGCCGTCCTCGCGGCCGTCGTCGGCGGTGCCGGTCAGCTGCTGATCCGCGCCAAGGAGCGCATCACCGACATCGCGCTGCCCGCCGCCCGCACGCCCCTCAAGGCGCTGCCCGACGGCCTCGAGGTGCGGTACGACGCGATCACGCCGTTCGTCACCCCGACCTCGAAGTTCTACCGCGTCGACACCAACCTGACCGTGCCCGCGGTCGACGTGGAGGGCTGGACGCTGACCATCGACGGCGACGTCGAGCGCGAGGTCACGCTCAGCTTCGACGACCTGACCCGGATGGAGGTCGTGGAGAAGGACATCACCATGACCTGCGTCAGCAACGAGGTCGGCGGCAACCTGCTCGGCTCGGCCCGCTGGCTCGGCGTACCCCTGCGCGAGGTGCTCGACCGCGCCGGCATCGACAGCACCAAGGCCGACCAGATCCTCTCCACCGCGGTCGACGGCTTCACCATCTCGACCCCGCTCGACGTCGCCCTGGACGGCCGCGACTCGCTGGTCGTGTTCGGCATGAACGGCGGGCCGCTGCCCCGTGAGCACGGCTTCCCGGTGCGGCTGCTGACGCCCGGCATCTACGGCTACGTCGGCTCGACCAAGTGGCTCGAGCGCCTCACCCTGACGACGTACGCCGAGCAGGAGGCGTACTGGACCGAGCGCAAGTGGGCCACCGACGCCCCGATCCGCCTGTCCAGCCGCATCGACACCCCCAAGGCGCTGAACAACCTCGATGCCGGCACGACCGTCATCGGCGGCGTCGCCTGGGCCCAGCCCGACGGCGTGGAGAAGGTCGAGGTGCGCATCGACGACGGCGAGGGCGGCGACGCCCCGTGGCAGGAGGCCCGTCTCGGGCCCGATGCCGGCTCCGTCTACTGGCGGCAGTGGTTCCTGCCCTGGGACGCGACCCCCGGCACCTACAGCCTCTCCGTGCGCGCCACCAACACCCGTGGCGAGACCCAGACCGCGGACCGGGCGACCCCGTTCCCGGCCGGCTCGACCGGCATCCAGGAGGTCGTCGTCACGGTCTCGTAGAAATCTCAAGAACGTGGCGATCCGACCCATCCGGTCGCCCCACCGCTCCGAACTGCATCACGTCACACACCGACGAAAGGCTCCGATCATGATGAACACCAAGCTCCGCCGCACCGGCCTCGCCGCCATGGCCCTCACCGTGTCCTTCGGCATGGCCGCCTGTGGCTCCTCCGAGGAGGAGTCCAGCTCCTCGTCGTCCAGCTCCAGCGAGACGACCCCCAGCGAGTCCCCGACCGAGTCCGAGTCGGCCGCCGCCGTCTCCGGCGAGTTCGGCCCCGCCTGCTCCGCCGTCCCCGCCGACGGCCCCGGCTCGTTCCAGGGCATGTCGGAGGCTCCCGTGGCCAACGCCGCGAGCGCCAACCCGGTCCTCTCGACCCTGGTCACCGCCGTGACCGAGGCCGACCTGGTCGACACGCTCAACTCCGCGCAGGACATCACCGTCTTCGCCCCGGCCAACGACGCGTTCGCTGCCGTGCCGGAGAAGGACCTCAACGCGCTGCTGGCCGACAAGCCCACGCTGACCAAGGTCCTGCAGTACCACGTGGTGCCCGGCAAGCTCGCTCCCGAGGACCTCGCCGGCACCCACAAGACCCTCGCGGGTCCCGAGGTGACCGTGGAGGGCTCCGGCGAGGAGTTCACCGTGGGTGAGAGCGACGCCAGCGTGGTCTGCGGCAACGTGCAGACCGCCAACGCGACCGTCTACATCATCGACGGCGTCCTGATGCCCCCGGCTGCCTGAGCAGTCGACGGACACCGAGCGCAACGTCTGCGAAGGTTGACCTGTGAATGACAGGCGCGTGGCCTCCGACCCCTCCTCCGAGGGGTCGGAGGTCGCGCCCGTCGTCTCGCTGGGGACCGCGCTCGACCACGAGGTCGTCCTCGACCTGGCCGAGCTGCTGCGGCGCTGCGGTCGCGGTGACGAGCAGGCGTTCGCGCGGCTGTACGACGCGATGGCCGCGCGGGTCTTCGGACTCGCCAAGCGCGTCGTGCGTGACCCGGCCCAGGCCGAGGAGGTCACGCAGGAGGCGTTCCTCGACATCTGGCGCAGCTCGGGACGGTTCGACGAGTCCCAGGGCCACGCCGTGTCGTGGATGCTCACCGTGGTGCACCGCAAGGCCGTCGACCGGGTCCGCTCGGCCGAGGCCAGCACCCGTCGCGACACCACGTACCACCACGAGACCCACGCGATCGAGCACGACTCGACCGCCGAGGCCGCCACGGCCTCGCTCGAGGCCCACCGGGTCCGCCAGGCCATGGCGGGCCTCACCCAGGCACAGCGCGAGGCGCTGGACCTGGCCTACTTCAAGGGCTACACCCACACCGAGGTCGCCACCATGCTGGACCTCCCGCTGGGAACGGCCAAGACCCGAATCCGAGACGGCCTCATCCGCCTTCGCGACCACCTGGGGGTGGGACAGTGACCACATCGATCCACGCGCTGTCCGGCGCGTACGTCGTCGACGCCCTCGACGACGACGAGCGAGCCGGCTTCGAGGCGCACCTGCCCGGGTGCCGTGACTGCCAGGTCGAGGTCGCCGGGCTGCGCCGCGCCGCGGCCGAGCTCGGCCACGAGGTCGCCGAGGAGCCGCCCGCCGCGCTCCGCGCCTCGGTCCTCACCGCGATCGCGGCCGTCCGCCCGCTGCCCCCCGAGACCCCGGTCGTCGAGGAGCCTGCCGCCGTCACCCGGCCCACCGCCCCCACGGGCGTCGTGGTCCCGCTGCGTCGCAGCGGTCGCCGCCGCCTGGCCAACCTGGCGGTCGCCGCCGCGATCCTCGGTGTCGTCGGGGTCGGTGCGGTCACCCAGCCGTGGTCGCCCGACACCTCGACCCCGTCGAAGAACCTCAGCGCCGCCGACCGGGTGCTCTCGGCCGACGACGCCGAGACCGTCACCCAGAAGTTCCCCGACGGCTCCAGCGCCACCGTGACCCGCTCGGTCACCGAGGGGCGCGCCGTGCTGTCGACCAAGAAGATGGCTGCTCCCCCGGTGGGCAAGGCCTTCGAGATGTGGCTGCTGATCGAGGGCCGGATGGCACCGGCCGGGCTGATGACCGAGGGCGGCGACCAGACCTTCGTGCTGACCGGCGACGGCGCCGCTGCCACGGCGGTGGGCATCACCGTCGAGCCCGAGACCGGCTCGGCCGCCCCCACGACCGACCCCATCGCGTTGATGGAGTTCGAGTCCGCATGACGCACCCCACTCCGGCCCGCGTCGCCGTCGTCGGCAGCGGGGTCGCCGGGCTGCTCGCTGCCCACGTGCTGACGCGTGGGGGCAGCCGGGTGACCCTCTACGAGGCCGACCACCGCGTCGGCGGCCACGCCGACACCCACGACGTCGAGACCGGCGACCCGGCCATCGGGCGGCTCGGGGTCGACACCGGCTTCATCGTGCACAACCACCGCACCTACCCCCACCTGCTGCGTCTCTTCGACGAGCTCGGCGTCGCGACGCAGGAGTCGGAGATGTCGATGTCGGTGCGCGCCGACGACCCCGTCGACCGCCGCGGCGGCCTGGAGTACGCCGGTGCGCTCGGCGCCTCCGGGCTGTTCCCCACCTGGCAGCACGCCCTGCGACCGACCTACCTGCGGATGCTCGTGGAGGTCCCGCGCTTCCACCGGATGGCCGGCCGGCTGCTCGACGAGACCGACCGCACCACGCAGCGGGGCGACTCGGTCGCCGACGACGGCGAGACCCTCGGCCAGTTCCTCGACCGGGGCGGCTTCACGCCGCTGTTCCGCACCCACTTCATGGAGTCGCTGGTCGCCTGCGTCTGGTCCTGCGACCCCGCGGTCGCCCTGGAGTACCCCGCCCGCTACCTGTTCTCCTTCCTGCGCCACCACGGCATGCTCGGCATCTTCGGCTCGCCGACCTGGCGCACCGTCACCGGCGGCTCGCGCGAGTACGTCACCCGGGTCGCCGCCGGGCTGGCCGAGGTCCGCACCGGCACCAAGGTGACCTCGGTGGACGAGACGGCGACCGGGGTCGAGGTGACCGACGGCAACGGCGACGTGGCGACCTTCGACGCGGTCGTGCTCGCCGCCCACCCGCACCAGACGCTGGCGATGCTCGCCGAGCCGACGCCGGTCCAGCGCGAGGTGCTCTCGGCGATGGCGTACTCCCCCAACACCGCGCAGCTGCACACCGACACCAGCGTGCTGCCGCGGCTGCCGCGCGCCCGGGCCTCGTGGAACTACCTGCGCCGCCCCGCCGCGGCCGACCGCACCGTGACCGTCACCTACGACATGACCCGGCTGATGCGGCTGCCCGTGCCCGCCGACGGCACCCGCTACCTGGTCACCCTCGGCGGCACCGACCTGGTCGACCAGGACCGCGTCATCGAGACCATGCAGTACGAGCACCCGATCTACACCCCGGCCTCGGTGGCCGCCCAGCGGCGGCTGCCCGAGTGCGACACCGACCGCGTCGTGCTGGCCGGGGCCTACCACGGCTGGGGCTTCCACGAGGACGGCGCCCGCAGCGGTGTCGACGCAGCACGCAAGCTCGGCGTGGAATGGGGTACCGAGTCAGGTTCGGCTGCTCCCCCGCTGCCGCCGCGCGAGCCCACGGCGTACGCCACGACCATCCGCCACACCCGTCGTCGGCCCTTCCGCCGCAGCTTCGAGCACCGCTCCACGACCTGGCTGGTCGACCTCGACCACCTGCCCGCACCGGCCGGCCCCGGCGGGGTGCTGGGCAGCTTCGAGGCCCGCGACCACCTCGGCGACCCGGCCGGCACGCTCCGGGGCAACGTCGAGCACTTCCTGCGCACCGAGGGCGTCGAGCCCGACGGCGGCCGCATCGTGATGGCCGCCAACGCCCGCGCCCTGGGTCACGTCTTCAACCCGATCAGCGTGTTCTGGTGCCACCGCCGCGACGGCGCCCTGGCCGCGGTCGTGGTCGAGGTGCACAACACCTACGGCGACCGCCACGCCTACCTCGTCCACCCCGACGCGCAGGGCCGGGCCCGCACCGAGAAGCAGATGTACGTCTCGCCGTTCCACGGCACCGACGGCTGGTACGACGTCGCCGTGCCCGTCCCGGGCGAGCGGCTGCACGTCGCGGTCACGCTGCACACCGACGACGGGGCCACGTTCAGCGCCTCGCTCGACGGCGAGCGCACCCCGGTGAGCGCGCTGCGCGCCGCCCCGGCCGCGCTGCGCCACACCGTCCTGATCCACCTCCACGGCCTCTGGCTGTGGGCTCGACGCCTGGGCGTGCGACCACGCCCGGAGCACCCACGACAGGAAGGGGTCACCCGATGACCACCACCCCGTCCCGCAGCCGGTCCGCCTGGCCCGGACTGGACACCGTCCCCTCGGGCCGGCGCGCCGACCTGGCCGCGCCGATCGCGCGCCGGATCTTCCACGCCGCCGTGCGCCGGCTGCCCGTGACCGTGCGCGAGGCTGGCACCGTCGTGGGCGGTGGCGGCCCCGAGCTGGTGGTGCGCCGCCCCGAGGAGTTCTACCGCCGGCTCGGCAGCGACGGCCTGATCGGCTTCGGCGAGGCCTACCTCACCGGCGCCTGGGACGCCGAGGACCTCGGCGGCTTCCTGACCGTGCTGGCGGCCGAGATGCCCCGCCTGGTCCCCGGCTGGATGCAGCGGCTGCGCAAGGTCTACGTGCACCGGCCGCCGTCGATGCACCGCAACACCACGAGCAACACCCGCGAGAACATCGCGCACCACTACGACCTGTCCAACGACCTGTTCCGGCTGTTCCTCGACGAGACCCTGAGCTACTCCGCGGCGCTCTTCGACACCTCGCTCACCCGGGTCGTGGCCGACGGTCGCCGCCACCTCGTGGCCGCGCCGCCCGAGGCGGCCGGCGAGCCGCTCGCGGACGCCCAGGCCCGCAAGATCGACCGGCTGCTCGACCGCACCGGCGTCGGCGAGGGCACCCGCGTGCTCGAGGTCGGCACCGGTTGGGGCGAGCTGGCCATCCGCGCCGCCCGCCGCGGCGCGACCGTGCACTCGGTGACGCTCTCCAGCGAGCAGCTCGGGCTCGCCGAGGCCCGCGTGGCCGAGGCCGGCCTCTCCGACCGCGTCGAGATCGCGCTGTGCGACTACCGCAAGGTGCAGGGCCAGTACGACGCGATCGTGTCCGTGGAGATGATCGAGGCCGTCGGCCACGAGTACTGGTCGACGTACTTCCGCACCCTGGAGCGGCTGCTCGCCCCCGGCGGCAAGATCGGCGTGCAGGCGATCACGATGCCCCACGACCGGATGCTCGCGACGCAGCAGACCTACACCTGGATCAACAAGTACATCTTCCCCGGCGGCTTCCTGCCCTCGGTGCAGGCGATCGACGAGATCGTCACCGCCGACACCTCGCTGCGGATCAGCGACCGGCTCTCCTTCGGCACCCACTACGCCGAGACGCTGCAGCGGTGGGACGAGACGTTCCGGGCCGAGCACGAGGCCGTGGCCGCGCTGGGGTTCGACCCGACGTTCGAGCGGATGTGGCACTTCTACCTGGAGTACTCCCGCGCCGGGTTCGCCTCGGGCTACCTCGACGTCCAGCAGCTCATCTTCGAGAGGACCACGTCGTGACCGCGACCCACGAGCACACCCACCGGGTCTCGACAGGCTCGACCGACGGGGTCGGCTCGACCGACGCGACCGACCGACGGGGTGGCGCAGCGGCTCGCCGAGGCGCTGCGGCCCTTCGTCGGCGGCGACCTGCCGGTGCGGCTGCGGGCCTGGGACGGCTCGGAGACCGGGCCGGCGGGCGCGCCCCTGGTCGAGCTGCGCACGCCCGACGCGATCCGGCGGCTGCTGTGGCACCCGGGCGAGCTCGGTGCCGCGCAGGCCTACGTCACCGGCGAGCTCGAGGTGCACCACGACCTCGACGAGGCGCTGACCCACGTCTGGTCGGTGGCCGCGGAGCGCGGGCTGTCCGGCGTACGCCCCTCGCCGGGTGCGTTCGCCCGCGCACTGCGCACCGCCGTCGGCGTCGGTGCCCTCGGCCGGCCGCCGCGCACCCCCGACTCGCAGGCCCAGGTGAAGGGCCGGCTGCACAGCAAGCTGCGCGACCGCCGGGCGATCAGCCACCACTACGACCTGTCCAACGAGTTCTACTCGCTGATCCTCGAGCCGCAGATGGCCTACTCGTGCGGCTACCACCGCAGCGACGACCCGGCGTACACCCTCCAGGACGCGCAGCGCGACAAGCTCGACCTCGTCTGCACCAAGCTGGGCCTCGAGCCCGGCATGCGCTTCCTCGACGTCGGCTGCGGCTGGGGCTCGCTGTCGCTGCACGCCGCCGAGCACTACGGCGTGCAGGTCGTGGGCGTCACGATCGCCGCGGAGCAGAAGAAGTTCATCGACGCCCGGATCGCCGAGCGCGGCCTGGGCGACCGGGTCGAGATCCGGCTCCAGGACTACCGCGAGGTGCCCGAGGCCCACGGGCACGGAGCGGGCCCGTTCGACGCCGTCGGCTCCCTCGAGATGGGCGAGCACGTCGGGGAGCGCAACTACGACGCCTACGCCCGCGTGCTGCACGACGCGGTCCGTCCCGGGGGCCGGGTGCTGATCCAGCAGATGTCGCGGGCCGGCGGCCGCAACGGCCACCCCGGCGGCGGACCCTTCATCGAGTCCTTCATCGCGCCCGACATGACGATGCGCCCCATCGGCGAGACCGTCGCCCACCTCGAGCGCGGGGGGCTCGAGGTGCGCGACGTCCACGGGATGCGGGAGCACTACGTCAAGACCGTCGCCGGGTGGATGGAGAACTTCGAGCGCAACCTCGACCGGCTCACCGAGCTCACCAGCGAGGAGGTCGTGCGGGTCTGGCGGCTCTACCTCGTCGGCGGTGCGATGGCCTTCCGCGACGGACGCATGGGCGTCGACCAGATCCTCATGGTCCGGCCCGGCGCGGCGCACACGCTGCCCGCGGTGCGGACGTCCTGACCGTGCTGCTCGTCCTGCTGGCCTCCTTCGCCGCGGTCGCGGTCCTGATGGCCGCCACCGCCCTGGTCGCGCGACGGCTCGACCGCGTGGTCGTCGTCGACGCCACCTGGGGCCTCGGCTTCGTCGTCGTCGCGCTGGTCTGTGCCCTGCTCGGCGACGCGCCCGTGCGCTGGCTGCTGCTCGTCATGGTCGGCGTCTGGGGGCTGCGCCTGTTCCGGCACACCCTCACCCGGCTCCTGGCGAGCGGCGAGGAGGACCCGCGGTACGCCGAGATGCTCGAGGGCAAGCCGTTCTCGCACGCGGTCAAGCGGGTCTTCGTCACCCAGGGCGTCGCGATGTGGTTCGTCTCGCTCCCGGTGCAGGTCGCCGCGGTGACCGAGACCCGCTGGACCTGGCTGGTCGTCCTCGGTGTGGTGGTGTGGCTGGTCGGGCTCGTCTTCGAGACCGTCGGCGACGCCCAGCTCGCGGCGTACCGCCGGCAGCCGCGCGAGTCGCGGCCCAAGGTGATGGACCAGGGCCTCTGGCGCTACACCCGGCACCCGAACTACTTCGGCGACGCGTGCGTGTGGTGGGGGATCTGGCTGGTCGGCCTCGCCGGCGGCCTGGTCGGGCTGGCGACGGTCCTCTCGCCCGCGGTGATGACCTACTTCCTGGTCTTCGCCACCGGCGCCCGGCTGCTGGAGCGGACGATGATGCAGCGCGAGGGCTACCCGGAGTACGCCGAGCGCACCTCGATGTTCGTCCCCCTCCCGCCGAGGAAGCAGCCCGTCTCCTAGGCTCCCGGGGTGACCTCGGCCCTGAGCTACTACATCGAGACCAGCTCGCTGCTGCTCGTCGGACTGGGCACCCTCGTCGCCGTGGCGGTCGTCGTGCTCGCCGTCCGGGCGCTCGCTCCCCGGCGAGGCTGGAGCGCCGACCTGGCCGCCGCCCTGACGTGGTCGTCGTCGATGGCGGTGGTCGCGGTGCTGTCGCTGGTGTTCATCGAGCCGTGGCGACCTCGCTTCCCGCAGGGCGACTTCGGCGGGACGGCGTACACCCCGCTGGAGCGCGACGAGCTGCTCTCCGCGGGCATCGCCACCCTGGTGTGGCTGCCGTGCGTGATGGCGCTGCTGTGGTCGGTGCTGCACGTGCTCCGCTCCGGCACCGGCCACCACTCCCCGCTCCTCGGCGTGCCGGTCGCGGCGGCGATCCCGGCGCTGTGGCTGGTCGCCGCCCCGCTCCAGATCACCGTCTTCACGATCGGGGTGCTGGGGGCGCTGAGCTGGGCCGGCCTGGTCCTCTGGGCCGTGGGCCAGGCGCTGGTCGCCACCGGCCGCTCCTGGGTCGGCGACGTGGCGGCCTGGACCGGGATCGCGCTGGTCGCCGCCGACGCCTGGCCGGGCTACGTCGGCCTGGTCTCGCCGGTCGTGGTCGCCGCGCTGGTGCTGTTCCAGCGCCGGCGGGGCGCGGGGCCGGTCGGGGCCCCGCTCAGCTGACGCGCTTGGGCGTGCCGGGCGCGGCGGCGTCGGGGCGCCGCAGGTAGAGCGGGTCGGGGCCGAGCAGCTCGAAGCGGCGCTGCTGCACCACCTCGGCCAGCACGGCGGCGTCGGGCTGCTCGGGACCCCGGGCGTCGGGGAAGGCCTCGGGGTAGAGCACCGCCCCCCGACCGACCACCGGACCGGTGACGTCGGCGTCCAGGGGCTTCACGACCAGCGGACCGGTGGTGCGACGGCCGCCGGCGTACGTCGCGAGGTAGACCTCCTTGCGCCGCGCGTCGGTGGCGACCGCGAAGTCCTCGAGGCCGGCGTCCACCGCCTCGGCGGCCAGCACGTCGAGGGTGCACACCCCGTGGACGGGCACGCCGCGGGTCAGCCCGAGGGTGCGGGCCGTGACCAGCCCGACGCGCAGCCCGGTGAACGGTCCCGGCCCGACCCCGACGGCGACGGCGGTCAGGTCGCGCACCGTCGCACCGGCGTCGGCCAGCACCCGGGCGATGCCCGGGGCCAGCATCTCGCCGTGGCGCATCGCCTCGTCCGCGGCGTACGACGCGACCACGGAGCTGCCGTCGTGGAGCGCGACGGTGACCCGGGAGGTGGCGGTGTCGAAGGCGAGGAGCACGGGGGCGAGCCTAGAAGACCAGCTCGCGCCACCGGGGGCCGACGGGCGTCAGGGTCAGGGAGCGGACGTCGTCGTCACCGCGCTCCAGGCTGATCTCGAGCCGGCTGTGGGCCAGGGTCTCGGCCAGCCCCTCGCCCCACTCCACGACCGTGACCGCCTCCTCGATGTCGGTGTCGAGGTCGAGGTCGTCGAGCTCGGCGGTGTCGCCGAGCCGGTAGGCGTCCACGTGGACCAGCGGCAGGCGGCCGCGCAGCGAGGGGTGCACGCGGGCGATCACGAACGTCGGCGAGGTGACGTCGCCGCGCACGCCCAGGCCCTCGCCCAGGCCCTGGGTCAGCGTCGTCTTGCCCGCCCCCAGGTCGCCGGTGAGGATCACCATGTCGCCCGCGCGCATCAGGGTGGCCAGCCAGCCGCCGAAGGCCCGGGTGTCCTCGGCGGTGGGCAGGACGCGGCGCACGGGCAGCAGCTTGAGCATGGTCAGCCGGTTGCCGTTGCGGCCCGCCTCCACGAAGCCGAAGTGGCGCCACATCGCGACCGTCTGCGGCAGCTCGACCCGCGCCTCGAGCTCGATGCCGCCGAAGTGACGCTCGGTGGCGATCCGCATCGCCTCCCCGGTCAGCCGGGCCGCGACACCGAGGCCGCGGGCGCTGCCGAGCACGCCCACCCGGCGCAGCCCCAGCATCCGGCCGCGCAGCTCGAACAGCAGCGAGCCCACCGGCCGGCCGTCGTGCTCGACGAGCAGGCCCCCGTGGGCGTCGAGCGCCTCGCGGACCGAGTCGACCGTCTCGTCGAGCGCGGTGGCGGGCGGGTCCAGGGGCGGCCGGTCGCCGAACGCCTCGTGGATCACCGCGAGGACCTCGGCGGCGCGGGAGCCGTCGACCTCGGTGACCGTGGGCTCGACCGACGCGCTCACCGCGCGGACTCCTCGACCAGCTCGACGATCGCGCGGTTGACCCGCTCGCGGTCCTCGAAGATGACCATGTGGCCCGAGCCCTCGGACTCCACCAGGCGGGCCTTGCGGATCAGGCCGGCCATCTTGCGGCTGTGGCCGATCGAGGTCAGCCGGTCCCGGGTGCCGCACAGGATCAGCGTCGGCACCGTCCGGATCACCTCGAGGCTCGCGAACTTGTCGAGCGTGGAGAAGTTGGGGAAGAAGGCGGCGAGCACCTCGAACGGCGTACCGGCCAGCATCTCGTCGAGGAACTCCACCTCCGCGGCCGGGGCGTCGTGCCCGAAGGCGAACACCTGCGAGACCAGGAAGCCGATGTTGGACCCGCCGCGGCGCGCGGAGTCGACCAGCTCCGGCGCCATCGCCAGCGCCGCGACCAGCCGCGGGGCGACCAGCTGGCCCAGGCCGTCGGGGATGAACCGGCTGATGGTGCGGTGCGGCTTCAGGCCGCCCGCGGTGGTGGCGATCAGGCCGACGCCGCGCACGCGGGCCCGGAACACCTCGGGGTGGCGCTCGGCGAAGGCCAGGATGGCCATGCCGCCCATCGAGTGCCCGAGCAGCACGACGTCGCCCTCGGGCACCAGCTGCGCGAGCACCTCTGCGAGGTCGTCGCCGAGCTGGTCGATGTTGACGTTCTCCTTCGACGAGCGCGCCGAGCGACCGTGGGAGCGCTGGTCGAAGAACGCCATCCGGTAGCGGCCGCGCAGGCCGTCGCGCTGGAAGTGCCAGCAGTCCAGGTTGAGCGCGAACCCGTGCACGAACAGCAGCGTGGTGCCGGGCGCGGCGTCGGCGCCCGCGTCGGGCTCGTCGACCTCGCCGTGCAGCACCACCCCGTCACCGGCCTCCACCGGTCGTGCCGGGGAGTGCAGCGAGCCGAGCCGGTCGGCCTCGGCGGCCCCCTCGCGTCGGGCCGCGACCACGCGTCGCTCGACCACGACGCCGCTCGCGAGCGCCGTCACGGTGGCGATGGCCATGCCGCCCGTGGCGTAGGCCAGCTTGCGCTTGCTCACTGCTCCCCCACCCAGGACCGCACCTGGCGCCCGCCCATCCGGGTGACGACCTCGTAGCCGATGGTGTCGCTCCACCGCGCCCAGTCGGCGGCCGTGGGCTCCCCCGACGAGCCGGGACCCAGCAGCAGCACCTCGTCGCCGGCCTCGGCGTCCGGGGCCTCGACCACGAGCTGGTCCATGCAGACCCGGCCGAGCACGGGTCGGCGTACGCCCGTGACGAGCAGCTCGGCGCGCGAGGACGCGTGCCGGGGCACGCCGTCGCCGTAGCCCATCGGGACCAGCCCCACCCGCGTCGGAGCCGGCGCGGTCCAGGTGTGGCCGTAGGACACCCCGTCGCCCTCGGCGAGCTGCTTGACCATCACCAGCCGGCCGCGCACCGTCATCGCCGGGACCAGCCCCAGGTCGTCGCTGGTGGCGACCCCCGGCTCCGGGCTGAGGCCGTACGCCGCGATCCCCAGCCGCACCAGGTCGTGCCGGGCGTCCGCGAGCCACAGCGCCCCCGCGCTGTTGGCCAGGTGACGCACCTCGGGCTCGAGCCCGGCGTCCTCGACGAGCGCCAGGCCGTCGGCGAAGGCCGCGACCTGGGCCGCGTTGGCGGGGTGACCGGGCTCGTCGGCGCACGCGAGGTGGGACCACACCCCGGTCACCACGACGTCGCCGTCGTCCTGGGCGTGCCGGGCCGCGGTGACCAGCGGCAGCCAGTCGTCGCGCGCGGCGCCACCGCGGGAGAGGCCGGTGTCGAGCTTGAGCTGGAGCCGGGCGGGACGGCCGGCGGCACGGGCGCCGCGCACGACCTCGTCGAGCTGGGTCGTGGAGTACGCCGTGACGTCGACGTCGGCGGCCACCAGCGGTGCGAAGTCGTGGCCCGGGGCGGCCAGCCAGCACAGCAGCCGGCCGGTGTCACCGGCCTCGCGCAGCGCCAGCGCCTCGGCCGGCGTCGCCGCGCCGATCCACTCCGCGCCCGCCTGCCGGGCGGCTCGTGCGACGGGGACCATGCCGTGGCCGTAGCCGTCGGCCTTGACGACCACCATCACCTGGCCGGCGTCCCCGCTGCCGGTGCCCGTGCCCGTCGGCGGGCCCCACACCAGCTCGCGCAGCCGCCGCACGTTGTGCCGGACGGCGCCGAGGTCGACCACCACCTCGGCGTCCGGGAGCGGGCGCAGCGTCGGGTCGGGGGCGTCCATGGCGGGTCCATCCTCCCACCTGCGCACGCTCAGCCGAGCAGCCGCCGCACCGTGGCCGGGATGGCGTCGGCCACTCCGGAGGCCTGCAGCGGGCCCCCGTCGGCGGCCAGCGCGGCGGCGGCGCCGTGCAGCCAGGAGCCGACCGACGCCGCGTCGTACGGCTCCAGGCCGGCGGCCAGCAGCGAGCCGACCAGGCCCGCGAGCACGTCGCCCGCCCCGGCCACCGCCAGCCACGGCACCCCGCTGGTGGTCGCGCGGACCCGGCCGTCGGGGTGGGCGACGAGGGTGTGGCGGCCCTTGAGCAGCACCACCTCGTCGTACGCCGCCGCGGCCCGTCGCGCCCAGCCGAGCTGGTCGGACTCGACCTCCTCGCGCTCCACGTCGAGCATCCGCGCCAGCTCGCCCGCGTGCGGGGTCAGCACCAGCCCGCGCGACGCGTCCGGGTGCTGCGCGAGGTGGGCGAGCGCGTCGGCGTCGACCACCGCGGGCACCCCGTCGGCCAGCGCGTCCGCCAGCGCCTGCTCGGCGTCGGCGTCACCGCCCGAGCCCACCACCCAGGCCTGCACCCGGCCCTCGGAGACCACGACCTCGGGGTGCCGGGCGCGCACGGCGTCGGCCGCCGAGCCGAGGTAGCGCACCATCCCGGCCAGGCCGGACACCGCCGCGGAGGTGCACAGCACGGCGGCGCCCGGGTAGGCGGCCGAGCCGGCGCGCACGCCGACGACGCCGCGGGTGTACTTGTGGTCGAAGGGCCCCGGTCGCGGCAGCAGCGCGGCGACGTCCTCGGCCTGGAGCGCCTCGACCTCGGGCTCGGGCAGGTCGAGGCCGAGGTCGACGAGGTGCACCACGCCCGCGGCCTCGGCGGCCGGGTCGACGAGGTGGGCGACCTTGTGGGTGCCGAAGGTGACGGTGACGTCGGCGCGCACGTGCGCCCCCGCGAGGCACCCGGTGTCGACGTCGACCCCCGACGGCACGTCCACGGCGACGACCGGCACTCCTGCGAGCCCGGCCAGCACCCGCTCCGCCTCGGGTCGCAGCCCGGGCCGACCGCCGATGCCGACGATCCCGTCCACCACGACGTCGGGCCGGCGGGCCCCGTCCGGCCCGACCACGCGGCCCCCGGCGCGGCGCAGCGCGGCCAGCCCGGCCGCGTGGGTGCGTTCGGACAGCAGGACCGCCTCGACCGACGTGCCGCGCCGGGCGAGCACCGACCCGGCGTACAGCGCGTCGGCGCCGTTGTCCCCGCCCCCGACCAGCAGCAGCACCCTCGCGCCGTACGACGCCCCGAGCAGGTCGGCCACCGCCGTCGCCAGGCCGTACGCCGCCCGCTGCATCAGGGCGCCGTCCGGCAGCCGCCCCATCAGCTCCGCCTCGGCCCGACGGACCTGCTCCACCGTGTGCGCTCTCCTCATCCCCCCAACCTAGGCAGTCGTCGGCCGCCCCGCACGGCTGGTCGAGGAGGTCGCGCAGCGACCGTCACGAGACCCGGTGACCTCCACAGCCGTGCTGAGCCCCCCGCCCGTCCACAGTCGGCAACGACCTCGCGCACGCGGACCATCGTCGACGCACGATCCCGGGCATGGCCTGGACCTACCTGCTCGAGTGTCGTGACGGCTCGTTCTACGTCGGCAGCACCACCGACCTGATGGCACGCCTCCATCAGCACCAGACGGGGACGGGCGCCGTCCGGACGCGGACCCGGCTGCCGGTCCGGCTGGTCTGGTACGCCGAGCTCGAGACCATCCCCGAGGCCTTCGCCCTCGAGAAGCGCATCCGCCGGTGGGGTCGCGCCAAGCGGCTCGCGCTGGTGCGGGGCGAGCTCGACCGGCTGCCCGAGCTGGCGTCGCGGTCGTCGCACGGTGTGCGGACCCGGCGCGACTACGAGGCGCGCGGTGCGTCCCAGCCGTGGCCGCTCGCCGACCCCGGTCGTGATGCTGGAGCGACCGAGGCGTGAGCCGGGGCGCCGGCTCGGCTCGGGTCACCGGCGCGGGTCACCGGGTCTCGTGACGGTCGCTGCGCGACCTCCTCGACCAGCCGGAGGGTCTGCGCGACCTCCTCGACCAGCCGGAGGGTCTGCGCGACCTCCTCGACCAGCCGGACGGTCGACGCGACCTTCTCGACCAGCCGGGCGGCGTCTCCGAGTCCCCGGACGAGCCCGTCCGGTTCACGACTCGAGGACGACGAAGGCGAGGGCGACCCCGGCGTCGTGGGACAGGGAGAGGTGGGCGCGGACCGCACCGAGGTCGGCGAGGCGGGCGGCCACGGTGCCGCGCAGCGCGAACGAGGGGGCGCCGGCGGGGTCGGAGACCACCTCGGCGTCGTGCCAGTCCAGGCCGGCAGGGGCGCCGAGGGCCTTGCTGAGCGCCTCCTTGGCGGCGAACCGGGCCGCCAGCGAGGCGAGCGGCAGGGCTGCCTCGGCCGGGGTGAACAGTCGCTCGCGCACCGTGGGGGTGCGCTCCAGGGTGGCCTCGAAGCGGGCGAGGTCGACCACGTCGGTGCCGACGCCGAGGATCACGGCGTGCTCGCCCGGGTCACTCGACGGTGACCGACTTGGCCAGGTTGCGGGGCTGGTCGACGTCGTGGCCCATCACCGTGGCCAGCTCGCACGCGAAGAGCTGGAGCGGGACGGTCGCGACGACCGGCTGCAGCAGGGTGGGTACGACGGGGAGCCGGATCAGCTCGTCGGCGTACCGGGTGACCTCCTCGTCGCCCTCCTCGACCAGCACCAGGGTGCGGGCGCCACGGGCGCGGATCTCCTGGATGGCGCTGACCATCTTGTCGTGCAGCTGGTCGCGTCCCCGGGGCGGCATCACGCAGAAGACCGGGAGGCCCTCCTCGATCAGCGCGATCGGACCGTGCTTGAGCTCGCCGGCGGCGAAGCCCTCGGCGTGGATGTAGGCCAGCTCCTTGAGCTTCAGCGCGCCCTCGAGCGCCACCGGGAAGCCGGCGTGGCGACCCAGGAACAGCACCGACCGGGTCCCGGCGTACGTGCGCGCGAGCTGGTAGACCTGCTCCGCGGCGTCGAGCAGCTGCTGCACGTGGGCGGGCATCTTGGCCAGCTCGTCGACGACCGCGGCGATCTCGTCGCCGTACTTGGTGCCGCGGACCTGGGCGAGGTAGAGCCCGAGCAGGTAGCAGGCCACCAGCTGGGTCAGGAAGCCCTTGGTCGAGGCGACGCCGATCTCGGGCCCGGCGTGGGTGTAGATCACCGCGTCGGACTCGCGCGGGATCGTGGAGCCGTTGGTGTTGCACACCGCCAGCACCCGTGCCTTCTGCTGGCGGGCGTAGCGGATCGCCATCAGGGTGTCGGCGGTCTCGCCGGACTGGCTGATCGCGACCACGAGGGTGTTGCGGGTCAGGATCGGGTCGCGGTAGCGGAACTCGTGGGCCAGCTCGACCTCGCACGGGATGCGGGTCCAGTGCTCGATGGCGTACTTCGCGACCAGGCCGGCGTAGTTGGCGGTGCCGCAGCCGATGATCACGATCTTGTCGACCTCGCGGAGCTCGTCCTCGGAGATCCGCACCTCGTCGAGCTGGAGCCGACCGTCGCTGTCGTGCCGGCCCAGCAGCGCGTCGCCGAGCGCGCGCGGCTGCTCGAAGATCTCCTTGCGCATGAACCAGTCGAAGCCGTCCTTCTCGGCGGCCGAGAGGTCCCAGTCGACGTGGTAGCGGGTGCCCTCGGCGGCGCCGCCGTCGAAGTCGGTCACCTCGACGGCGTCCGCGGTGATGGTGACGACCTGGTCCTGGCCCAGCTCGAGGGCCTCGCGGGTGTGGCCGATGAAGGCCGCGACGTCGGAGCCGAGGAAGTTCTCGCCCTCGCCGATGCCGACGACCAGCGGGGAGTTGCGGCGCGCGGCCACGACCCGGCTGGGGTCCTGCGCGTCGATGGCGACCAGCGTGAACGCGCCCTCGAGCCGGCGGCAGGTGGCCTGCATCGCCTCGGTCAGGTCGTCGCACTCCTGCAGCGCCACCTCGAGCAGGTGGGCGGCGATCTCGGTGTCGGTCTCGGACTGGAGCTCGTGGCCGGCCTTCTCGAGCTCCTCGCGCAGCGGGACGAAGTTCTCGATGATGCCGTTGTGCACGACCGCCACGCGGCGCTTCTCGCCGAGGTGGGGGTGGGCGTTGAGGTCGGTGGGCGCGCCGTGGGTGGCCCACCGGGTGTGGCCGATGCCGGTGGTCGCCGGCGGCAGCGGGGACTCCTCCAGCGCCGCGACCAGGTTGGCCAGCTTGCCGGCCCGCTTGTCCGAGGCGATCGCGCCGCCGTCGATGACCGCGATCCCGGCCGAGTCGTAGCCGCGGTACTCCAGGCGCCGCAGCCCGGCGATCACGACGTCGTGGGCCTGCTGGGGGCCGACGTACCCGACGATTCCGCACATGGGCAGCAGCATAGGTGGGTGCCGACGCGGTCGGACCCGCCGGAGGTCCTAGGGTCTGTGGCATGTCGAACGGGTCGCACGGCCTGCACGCGGGCGAGAGCTCCCCGTACGTCGAGCTGGACCGCGACGCCTGGGCCGCGCTGGGGCGGGCCACCGAGCAGCCGCTGTCGGGCGAGGAGATCGACCGCGTCAAGGGACTCGGCGACCAGCTCGACCTCGACGAGGTGCAGCAGGTCTACCTGCCGCTGTCCCGCCTGCTCAGCCTGTACGTCGAGTCGGCCGGCCACCTGCACCGCAACCAGGAGGAGTTCCTCCACCAGCGGCAGCCGCCGCGCACGCCGTTCGTGATCGGGCTCGCCGGGTCGGTGGCGGTCGGCAAGTCGACCACCGCCCGGGTGCTGCAGCACATGCTCGCCCACTGGCCCGAGCACCCGCGCGTGTCGCTGGTGACCACCGACGGCTTCCTGCTGCCCAACGCCGAGCTGAGCCGCCGCGGGATCCTGCACCGCAAGGGCTTCCCGGAGTCCTACGACCGCAAGGCGCTGCTGAAGTTCGTGATCGACATCAAGTCGGGCCGTGACGAGGTCGAGGCGCCGATCTACTCCCACCTCGTCTACGACGTCGTCCCCGACGAGCGGGTCGTGGTCAGCAGCCCCGACATCGTCATCGTCGAGGGACTCAACGTGCTCCAGGCCGCCGGCGTGCGCCAGGACGGCCGCGTCGGCCTCGCGGTCAGCGACTTCTTCGACTTCTCCGTCTACGTCGACGCCGCCACCAGCGACATCCGGCGGTGGTACACCGACCGCTTCCTGCGGTTGCGCGAGACCGCGTTCCGCGACCCGCAGTCCTACTTCGCCAAGTACGCCGCCCTCACCCACGACGAGGCCGTGGCCGAGGCCAACCGCATCTGGGACGAGATCAACGGCCCCAACCTCAAGCAGAACGTGCAGCCCACCCGGTCGCGCGCCACCCTGGTGCTGCGCAAGGACCACGACCACTCGGTGCGCTGGGTCAGGCTGCGCAAGCTGTGAGCACCCCGCCCCCCGAGCCCGGACCGCCCCCGACCCGCTGGGAGCTGGCCGGCGACTCGCGCGAGTCCGGCTACGTCCGCACCTTCACCGAGCAGCACGAGGCGGGCACGGCCGACGACGGCGAGGCCCGGCTGGCCGACGTGCTCGCGCCGCGGGGCGCCCGGGTGCTCGACGCGGGCTCCGGCGTGGGGCGCGTGGCCGACGCGCTGCGCTGCCGCGGCCACGACGTCACCGCGGTCGAGAAGGACGCCGCCCTGGTGGCGATCTCGCGGGAGCGGTTCCCCGGGGTGCCCGTCGTCGAGGCCGACCTGCTCTCGCTCACGCCGGCGCTGCTGGAGTCGCAGGGCCGGCCGCCGGCGTACGACGTGGTCGTGGTGGTCGGCAACGTGATGGTCTTCCTCGCCGACGGCACCCAGGTCGAGGTGCTCCGCGTGCTGGCCGGGCTGCTGGCCGAGGGCGGCTGCCTGCTGGTGGGCTTCCACCCCGTGGCCGGGCCGACGGGGAGCCTCGACTACCCCGCCGCCGAGCTCCGGGGGCACGCGGCCGCGGCCGGGCTGCGGGTGGACCTGGAGGCCGGCAGCTACGACCTGCGCCCGCCGGCCGAGGACTACGTCGTGGCCGTGCTGCGTCGCGACGACACCGCTCAGCGACCGGTCCGGGACGCGCGGTAGCGGCGCTCGGGTCGCCCGGCGCCGCCGTACTGCAGGCGTACGACGGCGTCGCCGGTGGCCACGAAGTGCTCGAGGTAGCGCCGGGCGCTGACCCGCGAGAGCCCCAGCCGCTCCCCCGCCTCGGCGGCCGAGAGCTCCTCGCCCGCCTGCAGCGCGTCGCGCACCAGCTGGCCGGTCTCCGCGCTCAGGCCCTTGGGCAGCGGCGGCGGCCCGGCGGCCGCGGGGGTGACGGTGCCGAACAGCCGGTCGATGGTGTCCTGGTCGGCCTGGCCGCCGCGCAGCTCGCCGAGGGCCGCGGCCACGCGCTGGAGGCGGCCGGCCAGGTCGTCGTACTCGAAGGGCTTGACGAGGTACTGCGTCGCGCCGCCGTGCAGCGCCTGGCGCACCGTCTCGGCCCCGCGCTCGGCGGTCACCATCAGCACCCCGGCCTCCGACCCGGCGGCGCGCAGCCGGGCGAGCACCTCCAGGCCGCTGAGGTCGGGCAGGTGGACGTCGAGCAGCACCAGGTCGGGGCGCAGCCGCTCGGCCAGCTCCAGCGCGGCGGCGCCGGTGCGAGCGCTGCCGACGACCTCGAACCCCTCGGTGCGCTGCACGAACCGCTCGTGGACGCTCGCCACCATGAAGTCGTCGTCGACCACGAGGACGCGCAGGGGCACCGGGCTCACGAGACCCTCCTGGTGGCGGAGTAGGGCAGCCGGACCGAGAACACGGCCCCGTCGCGCTGGTGGACCTCGATGCTCCCACCCCGCTGCGCGCAGATGAGCTGCACCAGCGGCAACCCGATGCCGCGCCCGCCGAGCACCTCGGGCTTGGTCGACCAGCCGCGGACGAAGATCGCCTCGCGCAGCTCGTCGGGCACGCCGGGCCCGTCGTCGGCCACCTCGACGTGGAGGAACGCGGTGCCGGACTGGAGCGAGACGGTCACCTCCGCGTCGGGGCGCCCGCTGCACGCGTCGATGGCGTTGTCGACGAGGTTGCCGAGCACGGTGGTCAGGTCGGCGGAGTCCAGCGCGGTCAGCGGCGGCAGCGCGGAGTCCTCGGTCAGCTCCAGCCGTACGCCGCGCTCCGCGGCCACGCTCTGCTTGGCCAGCACCAGCGCCGCGACCCCGAGGTCGTCGATCCGGCTGGTCACGAAGTCCTCGGTCTCGGCCCGTCGCCGGGTCAGCGTGCCGACGAGCGAGCGGACCTCGTCGTACTCCCCCAGCTGGACCAGGCCGGAGATGGTGTGGAGCTGGTTGCTGAACTCGTGGGTCTGCGCCCGCAGCGTGTCGGAGATCGACAGGTTGGAGGAGAGCTGGCTCTGCAGCGAGACCAGCTCGGTGCGGTCGCGCATCGTGGTGACGGTGCCGATCCGGCTGCCGCCGCTGGACGCCGTACGACGGTTGAACACGAGCACCCGCTCGGCCACGACCGCCACCTCGTCCTCGTCGGCCGTGGCGGAGCCGTCGAGCAGCGCCACCACCTCCTCGTCCAGGCCCAGCGCGGCGACCGGCGCACCGACCGGGTCCGCCCCCAGCCCGAGCAGGTCGAGCGCCGCGTCGTTGACCATCGTCACCCGGCCGTCGGTGCCGACGGCGAGCACGCCCTCGCGGATGCTGTGCAGCAGCGCCTCGCGGTGGTCGGCGAGCCGGGCGATCTCGGAGACCCCCATGCCGCGCGTACGCCGCTTGACCACCCGTGACACGACGTAGGTGCCGAGCACGCCGAGCAGCGCGCCCAGCCCCAGGAACAGCGCCAGGTCGGCCGCGCTCCCCGTCAGCCGCTCCCACACCGAGGGGTAGTCGCGCTCCACCAGCACCAGCCCGACCAGGTCGCCCTCCTCGCCGTCGTCGTCGGCCAGCACGGGTGCGTGGGCGGTGACCACGGTGCGTCCGTCGACCTCGCGCAGCCCCGACCAGCCGCGGCCCTGCTGCACGTCGCTGCCCGCCAGGTCGGCGCGGCCGCCGAGGCGCAGCGGGTCGGAGCTGACGAGCACGCGGCCGTCGGTGTCGGTGATGTCGACCTCGTCGGCGCGGGAGAGGCTCAGCGCCGCCTCGAGCGCGGGCGCGAGCTGGTTGGCGGTGTCGCGGGCGGCGACGCCGGTCGCGGGGTCGGCGACCTCCTCGAGCTTGGTGCGCACCTGGCCGGAGTCGGCGACGTACTCCGCCACCGAGCGGGCCTGCGCGCCGGCCTGCTCCTCGAAGGTGGCGCCGGACTGCCGCAGCGAGATGACGGCCACCAGACCGAGCACCGCGAGGACCACGGCGAGCTGCAGCACGAGCACCTGGCCGGCCAGGCTCGGGTCGCGCCTGCGGCCGGACGTGACGGTGACCACAACGACCGCAACCTCCTTTGCGTCCGCAAGCGTGACGGGCGCCACACGCGCGGGACATGCTCCCACGGAACTCACCGAGGAGGTGCTCGCAGGATGACCGTCAACCTGTTCCCCCACCGTTCGAAGACCACCCGTCGTGGTCTCCGTGCCGTCCTGGCCACCGTCAGCGTCGTCTCGCTGGCCACCCTCACCGCGTGCGGCGGCGTCACCTCGTCCGGTGGCGGCGACGAGGCGGGTGCCGACCTGGCCGACAAGCGGATGCGCATGATGATCCCCAACGCCGCCGGCGGCGGCTACGACCTCACCGGTCGCGCCGCGGTCAAGGTGATGGAGGACGAGAAGATCACCGGCCGCTTCGAGGTCAGCAACGTCGAGGGCGCCAGCGGCACCGTCGCGATGCAGCGCCTGCTCAACGAGAAGGGCTCCGACGACCTGCTCATGACCATGGGCCTGGGCGTGGTCGGCGCCGTCTACACCAACAAGTCCGACGCCACCGTCGACAAGGCCGTGCCGATCGCCCGCCTCATCGAGGAGCAGGAGGCGATCCTGGTGCCCAAGGACTCGCCCTTCAAGACCGTCGACGACTTCGTCGAGGCCTGGAAGGCCGACCCCGACAAGGTCGTCGTCGGCGGCGGCTCGGCCCCCGGCGGCCCGGACTTCCTGTTCCCGATGCAGCTGGCCGACGCCGTGGGCGTCACCCCCAAGGACGTCGCCTACGTCGAGTACGACGGCGGCGGCCCGCTGACCACCGCGCTGCTGGGCTCCAAGATCGACGTCGGCATGTCCGGCCTGGGCGAGTTCGAGGGCCAGATCGCCGACGGCTCGCTGCGCGTGCTCGCGGTCTCCGGCGAGGAGCGCCTCGAGACCACCGACGCCCCCACCCTCACCGAGGAGGGCATCGACCTGGTGTTCACCAACTGGCGCGGCGTCCTGGCCCCTCCCGGCATCGACGACGCCACCCGTGAGGCCTACGTGACGGCGTTCGAGGAGATGCACGACACGCAGGCCTGGAAGGACACGCTCGAGAAGAACGGCTGGGCCGACAACTTCGCCACCGGCGAGGAGTTCGAGACCTACCTCGAGGACCAGAACGAGCGGGTCCGCACCACGCTGACCGACCTCGGCCTGGCCTGAGCCGTCCGCCCCACCTCCCGACGTCGGGCGGCCCTCGTGGAGGGGGCCGCCCGGCCACCGGGCCGACCGAGGAGACCCGCATGTCCCAGCAGCACACCGCCCCCGCGACGACGAGCCACCGCGTCGTGGACTCCGCGCAGTACGCCATGGCGGCGTTCCTCGCCGTGGCCGGCGGCTACGTCGTCTACAACGGCACCCAGCTCGGCGGCGGCATGTCGGCCGACTTCCTGCCGCCCTCCACCTTCGCCTACGTCGTCGGCGGCGTGCTGCTCGTGCTCGCGGTCGTGCTGGCCGTCGCGACGGCCCGGGGCGACGTCGCCGAGGCCGAGGAGGGCGAGGACGTCGACCTCAGCGGCGGCACCGACGTACGCACCCTGGCGATGCTCGTCGCGGTGCTCTGCGTCAACGTCTTCCTGATCGAGACCCTCGGCTGGGCCATCAGCGGCGCCATCCTCTTCACCGGCGCCGCCTGGGTGCTCGGCAGCCGCCACTGGGTCCGCGACATCGCGATCGGCGTCGCGCTCTCGGTCGGCACCTTCTACGCCTTCTACGTCGGCCTGGGCGTCCCGCTCCCGGCCGGCATCCTGAACGGAGTCCTGTGACATGGACCTGCTCCTCGACGGCTTCGCCACCGCGCTGACGCCCACCAACCTGCTCTTCGCCGTGGTCGGCGTGCTGCTCGGCACCGCGGTCGGCGTGCTGCCGGGCATCGGCCCGGCCATGACCGTGGCGCTGCTGCTGCCCGTGACCTACAGCGTCCCGGCCGACAGTGCCCTGATCATGTTCGCCGGCATCTACTACGGCGGCATGTACGGCGGCTCGACCACCTCGATCCTGCTCAACACCCCCGGTGAGTCCTCGTCGGTGATCACCGCGCTCGAGGGCAACAAGATGGCCAAGAACGGCCGGGCCGCGCAGGCCCTGGCCACCGCGGCGATCGGCTCCTTCGTGGCCGGCACCATCGGCACCGTCCTGCTGATCGTGCTCGCCCCGACCGTGGGTCCGCTGGTCGTCCAGCTCGGCGCCCCGTCGTACTTCGCGATCATGCTGCTCGCGCTCTTCTCCGTCACCGTCGTGCTCGGCGCCTCCAAGCTGCGCGGGTTCATCGCGCTGTTCCTGGGCCTGGCGATCGGCCTGGTCGGCATGAACAGCGGCCAGCCCCGGATGACGTTCGGCTTCGCCGAGCTCTCCGACGGCATCGAGATCGTCGTCGTCGCGGTCGCGATCTTCGCCCTCGGCGAGGCGCTGTGGGTCGCTGCGCACCTGCGTCGCAAGCCGCTCGAGATCATCCCCGTGGGCCAGCCCTGGATGAGCAAGGCCGACTGGGGCCGCTCCTGGAAGCCCTGGCTGCGCGGCACCCTGTTCGGGTTCCCGTTCGGTGCGCTCCCCGCCGGTGGCGCCGAGGTGCCGACGTTCCTGTCCTACGTCACCGAGCGCCGGCTGTCGGCGCACCCCGAGGAGTTCGGCAAGGGCGCCATCGAGGGCGTCGCCGGTCCCGAGGCGGCCAACAACGCCTCCGCCGCCGGCACGCTGCTGCCGATGCTGGCGCTGGGCCTCCCGACCACCGCCACCGCGGCGGTCATCCTGGTCGCCTTCGAGAGCTACGGCCTGCAGCCCGGCCCGCAGTTCATGACGCAGAACGAGGGCCTGGTCTGGGCGCTGCTGGCGAGCCTGTTCGTCGCCAACACCCTGCTGCTGGTGCTCAACCTGCCGCTGGCGCCGGTCTGGGCCAAGCTGCTGCAGATCCCGCGGCCCTACCTCTACGCCGGCATCCTGTTCTTCGCCACCCTGGGGGCCTACGCCGCCGGCACGTCGTCCTTCGACCTCGGCCTGCTGCTGGTCCTGGGCCTGCTCGGCTTCGCGATGCGCCGCTTCGGCGTCCCGGTGCTGCCGCTGATCATCGGCGTCATCCTCGGCCCCCGCCTGGAGGAGCAGCTCTCCGAGGCCCTGGAGATCTCCCGCGGCGACTACGGCACGCTGCTGCGCGAGCCGGTCGCGATCGTGGCGTACGCCGTGATGGTGCTGCTGCTCGTCGGCCTCGTCGTCGCCCGGGTGCGCGCCTCCCGCTCCACCCCCACGTCGGTCACCGAGAAGGACGAGGTCAACGCATGAGCATCGTGGTCGCCTACACCCCCGACGCCTACGGGCAGGCCGCCCTGGACCACGGGGCCGCCGAGGCCGTGCGCCGCGACACCTCGCTGGTGGTCGTCAACGCCACCCGGGGCGACGCCCTGGTCGACCCCCGCTACGCCCACGAGGACCAGATCGCGACGATCACCACCGACCTCCAGGCGGCCGGCCTCGACGTCACGGTCCGCCACGAGGTCGTCCCCGACGTCGCGCAGGCGGTCCTCGAGGTCGCCCGCGAGACCGACGCCGCCCTCATCGTCGTCGGGGTCCGCCACCGCTCCCCCGTCGGCAAGGCCCTGATGGGCAGCGTCGGCCAGCGGATCCTGCTCGACGCCCACTGCCCCGTGCTGGCGGTCAAGCCCGCCGCCTGACCGGGCAGTTGCGCGCATGGCAGGTCGCCGACCGGGCAGTTGTGCGCAGCTGGAAGTCGCCGACCGGGCAGTTCCGCGCGCGGCCGCACTGGTCTCCACCAGTACGGCCGTCGTGGCGTCCACCCCTCCCCAACGGGCGCGACCGCGCCTACCGTCGGGCGCATGGCGCAGCCGAGCATGAACAAGGTCATCCACGCGGCCGTACGACGCGACCTCGACCGCTTCGAGGACGCGCTCGTCTCCCTGGGGCCAGGTGACACCACCCGGTCGGCCGACCTGGCCCGGGCGTGGGAGAACTTCCGGTTCCAGCTCGACCACCACCACCACGCCGAGCACGAGGTGGTGTGGCCGGCGCTCACGGCGTACGGCGTGGACCCGGCGCTGCTCGCCGCGATGGACTCCGAGCACGGGCTGATGGCGGCCGCCCTCACCGAGGCCGACGCCGCCGTGCGGGGGCTCGTCGACGACGCGCGCCCGACCGCGCGCGACCGGGCGCTGGACTCGGTGCGGCACCTGCGCTCCGTCACCGAGCCCCACCTCGAGCACGAGGAGCGCGAGCTCGAGCCGGTGCTGCAGGGCGACTTCGCGCACAGCCCGGAGGCCAAGGAGATGGAGGCGGGGCTGCGGGCCGGCGGGCTGGCCCGCGCCGGGGTGATGATGTCGTGGCTCGCCGACGGCGCCGGCCCGGCCGAGACCGACACGCTGCGCCGGCTGCTCCCCGCGCCGCTGCGGGTGCTGCTGCTCGGCGTGCTGGGACGGGGCTACCGGCGCGACGTGGCCAGCGTCTGGCGCTGACCGCTCGGACCGTACGGCGGACCGCCGGGCGGGGCTAGGTTTGGCCGGACCCTCACCCTCGGGAGCCCCGATGACCGCACGCACCACCCCGCCCTTCCGCGCCGACCACGTCGGCAGCCTGCTGCGCCCGCCCGCCCTGCTCGAGGCCCGCGCCGCCCACGCGGACGGCCGGCTCGACACCGACGGGCTGCGGGCCGCCGAGGACGAGGCGGTCGCGGACGTCGTACGCCTGCAGGCCGACGCCGGGCTGCAGACCGTCACCGACGGCGAGTTCCGGCGTACGTCGTGGCACATGGACTTCATCTACGCCATCGCCGGCATCCGCCGCACCGAGGAGCAGCTCGAGGTGCGGATGCGCAACGCCTCGGAGGACCGGTCGTTCACCTCGGCCGGGCTGCTGGTCGACGCGCCGGTGCGGATCGAGGAGCCGATCTTCGCCGACGCGTTCGCGCACCTGCGCTCGGTCGCCCCGACCGGCACCACGCCGAAGCTGACCATCCCCTCGCCGAGCATGGTCCACTACCGCGGCGGCACGGCGGCGATCGACCCGAGCGTGTACGCCGACGAGGACGCGTTCTTCGACGACCTCGCCGCGGCGTACGCCCAGCAGGTGCGGATGATCGCCGAGCAGGGCTGCACCTACCTCCAGCTCGACGACACCAGCCTGGCCTACCTCAACGACCCCGCCCAGCGCGAGGCCGTCACGGCGAAGGGCGGCGACGCCGACCACCAGCACGAGCGCTACATCCGGACCATCAACCAGGCGCTCGCCGGCCGGCCCGACGGTCTGGCGGTCACCACCCACCTGTGCCGCGGCAACTACCGCTCGTCGTGGGCGGCCTCGGGCAGCTACGACTTCGTGGCGGAGGCGCTGTTCGGCGGCCTCGACGTCGACGGCTTCTTCCTGGAGTACGACGACGAGCGGTCCGGCGGCTTCGAGCCGCTGCGCTTCGTGCCGCCGGGCAAGCAGGTCGTGCTCGGACTGGTCACCACCAAGTCGCCGGTGCTGGAGAGCAAGGACGACCTCAAGCGCCGCATCGACGAGGCCGCCCGGCACGTGCCGCTGGAGCAGCTGAGCATCTCGCCGCAGTGCGGCTTCTCCTCCACCGTCGAGGGCAACGACCTGACCGTGGAGGACGAGGTCGCCAAGCTGCGGCTGGTCGTGGAGGTGGCGCAGGAGGTCTGGGGCTGACCGGGCAGTTGTGCTGCCCAGGGCCGCCGACCGGGCAGTTGTGCTCACCCCAGGACCGCCGACCGGGCAGCTGTGCCACCCCAGGACCGCCGACCGGGCATGCGCACCCAGGGCCCCGGACGACGTCGTCCGGGGCCCTCGGTGGTGGTGCGTGGGGCTCAGGCGCCCTTGCCGGTGACGGTCACGGGCACGTTGCCGCGGGTGGCCTTGGAGTACGGGCACACCGCGTGGGCGGCCTCGACGAGCTCCTGCGCCTTCGCGTCGTCGATGCCGGGAATGGTGGCGACGATGTCGGCGGTGATGGCGAACGAGTCACCCTCGGGGCCGAAGCCGACCGCGATGTCGAGGGTCGAGCCGGACGCGTCGACGCCGTGCTTCTTGGCGACGAGGCCGAGCGCGCCCTGGAAGCAGGCGCCGTACCCGACGGCGAACAGCTGCTCGGGGTTCGTCCCCGTGCCGGGACCACCGGTCTCCTTGGGGGCGGTCAGCGACAGGTCGAGCACCCCGTCCGCGGACGTCGCGTGACCCTGGCGGCCGCCGGTGACGGTGGCCCGGGCGGTGTAGACGATCTTCTCCGGTGTGTTGGTCATGCCTGGGCCAACCGGAAGAATGGTCCCCTTTGTTCCGTACGCCGGCCGGCCCGACGTACACAACTGCCCGCTCGGCGCCCCCAGCCTCATCACAACTGCCCGCTCGGCGCCCCCAGCCTCAGCACAACTGCCCGCTCGGCGCCCCCAGCCCCAGCACAACTGCCCGCTCGGCGCCCCCAGCCTCAGCACAACTGCCCGCTCGGCGCCCCCAGCCTCAGCACAACTGCCCGGTCGCGCTAGAGGGAGAGCTGCTCGCGCACCACCGTCGCGAGGCGGTCGGCGACGGAGCGGGCCTGCTCGGCCGTCGGCGCCTCGACCATGACGCGGACGAGCGGCTCGGTGCCCGAGGGGCGGAGCAGCACCCGGCCGGAGTCGCCGAGCTCGGCCTCGGCGTCGGCGACCGCGGCCGCCAGCACGAAGTCGTCGTCGGCGCGGGCCTTGTCCACGCCCGGGACGTTGACCAGCACCTGGGGCAACCGGCTCATCACCGCGGCCAGCTCGTGCAGCTCCTGGCCGGTGGCGACCATCCGCTCCAGCACGTGCAGCGCGGTGAGCAGGCCGTCGCCGGTGGTGGCGTACCGGCTCATGATGACGTGCCCGGACTGCTCCCCGCCCAGGGTGAAGCCCAGGACCTTCATCGCCTCCAGGACGTAGCGGTCGCCGACCTTGGTCTGCCGCACCCCGACCCCGGCGGCCTTCATCGCCTGCACGAAGCCGAGGTTGCTCATCACGGTGGCGACCACGGTGTCCTCGTGCAGCGTGCCGGCCTCGCGCATCGAGAGCGCGAGGATCGCCAGGATCTGGTCGCCGTCGACGACCTCGCCGCGACGGTCCACCGCCAGGCAGCGGTCGGCGTCGCCGTCGAGCGCGAACCCGACGTCGGCGCCGTGCTCGAGCACCGCGGCCTGGAGCACGTCGAGGTGGGTGGAGCCGCAGCCCTCGTTGATGTTGGTGCCGTCGGGCTCGGCGCAGATCGCGACCACCTCGGCGCCGGCGTCGCGCAGCGCCCGGGGGCCGACCGCGGAGGCGGCGCCGTGGGCGCAGTCCAGGACGACCTTGAGGCCGGTGAGCGGCTGGGCGATGGTGCCGACGAGGTGCGCGGCGTACTGCTCGACCGCGGTGGCGTGGTCGCGGACGCGCCCGACGGTCGCGCCGGTCGGCCGGTCCCACGGCTCGCGGAGCCGCTTCTCGATGGCCCGCTCGATGGCGTCGTCGAGCTTGACGCCGCCGCGGGCCAGGAACTTGATGCCGTTGTCGGGCATCGCGTTGTGGGAGGCCGAGAGCATCACGCCGAGGTCGGCGCCGAGCTCGGCGGTCAGCCAGGCGACGCCGGGCGTGGGCAGCTCGCCGAGCAGCAGCACGTCGACGCCGGCCGAGGCCAGCCCGGCGACCACGGCGGCCTCCAGGAACTGCCCGGAGATCCGGGTGTCGCGACCGACCACCGCCGTCGGGCGGTGGCCCGCGAAGGTGCCGCGCTCGGCGAGGATGTGGGCGGCGGACACGGAGAGGTCCAGGGCCAGCTCAGCGGTGAGGTCACCGTTGGCCAGGCCCCTGACCCCGTCGGTGCCGAACAGGCGTGGCATGTGAGGACCCTCCGGGTCGAGCGGGCGGACGCGCCCCGAGGCGGTGCGCGGTCGTGACCGTACAACGACGTCGGCCGCCCCGCAGCAGTGCTGCGGGACGGCCGAGGTGGTGGAGCTGGATCAGCGCTTGCTGAACTGGGGCGCCTTGCGGGCCTTCTTCAGACCGGCCTTCTTGCGCTCGATGACGCGGGCGTCGCGGGTCAGCAGTCCGGCCTTCTTCAGGTCGGGACGGTTGGCCTCCTCGTCGATCGCGTTGAGGCAGCGGGCCACGCCGAGGCGCAGCGCGCCGGCCTGGCCGGTGATGCCACCGCCGTGGATGCGGGCGATGACGTCGAAGCGGCCCTCCAGCTGGGTGGTGGCGAACGGCTCGTTCACGACCTGCTGGTGCAGCTTGTTGGGGAAGTAGTTGTCCAGCTCGCGACCGTTGACGGTCCACTTGCCGGAGCCGGGGACGATCCGGACGCGGGCGACCGCCTCCTTGCGACGGCCGGTGGCCGCTGCGGGGGCGATGGTCGCCGGACGCGCGGGGGCGTCGGCGCTGGGGGCGCTCTCGGAGGAGTACGCCACACCCTGCTCGTTGACCTCGAAGGTCTCCTCGCCGGTCTCGTTCTGTGCGTCAGCCACGGTGTTCCTTCACTCGAATCTTGGGGGTCTGGGGAGGTCTACTGGGAGATCTGCGTGATCTCGAAGGGCTTGGCCAGCTGGGCCGTGTGAGGGTGCTCCGGGCCGGAGTACACCTTCAGCTTCTTGATGACCTGACGGCCGAGGCGGTTCTTCGGGAGCATCCCCCAGACCGCCTTCTCGACGGCCTTGCGGGCGTCCTTCTCCAGCAGCTCACCCAGGGGGGTGGCCGACAGACCACCCGGGAAGCCCGAGTGGTGGTAGGACATCTTCTTCGTCGGCTTGGTGCCCGACAGGGACAGCTTCTCCGCGTTGACGACGATGACGAAGTCACCCATGTCCATGTGCGGGGCGAAGGTGGGCTTGTGCTTCCCGCGGAGCAGGTTGGCGACCTGCACGGCGAGGCGGCCCATCCGGACGTCGGTGGCGTCGATGACGTGCCACTCGCGCTGGACGTCGCCGGGCTTGGGGCTGTACGTGCGCACGTGTGATCCTTGCTTGCTCGTTCGTGACCGTCCGGGCTGATTCCCGGACCGGTGGGTGGTGCAGCGCCTTCTGACGAACTCTGCCCGGGACGTGGTCCACGACTGCTGGACCAACCTCCCCGGGACTGCACCGGGCCGACCTCGAGGGTCGTCCAGGCGCGGCAGGAGGCGCGACCTGCAAAGATACCGGCCCCGCGCGTGGGGCGTCAAAACGCCGCCCCCCTGGTGGGGCTCACCGCCCACGCACTAGGTTGAGGGCGGTGAAATCCGGGCACGCCGCCCGCCAGCCTGCGAGCGCAAGGAGTCGACGTGCCCGACACCGGTGACAACACCCTCACCGTCCGCGACAACCGGACCGGCAAGGAGTACCAGATCCAGATCAGCGACGGCGCCATCAAGGCCGCCGAGCTGGGTCAGATCAAGATCAGCGAGGACAGCCCCGGGCTCTCGACGTACGACCCCGGGTTCACCAACACCGCCTCGTGCCGCAGCTCGGTCACCTACATCGACGGCGAGAAGGGGATCCTGGAGTACCGCGGCTACCCCATCGAGCAGCTCGCCGAGAAGTCCAGCTTCCTCGAGGTCGCCTACCTGCTGATCCACGGTGCGCTGCCCACCAAGGAGCAGTACGACACCTGGGTGCACGAGATCACCCACCACACGTTCCTGCACGAGAACGTCAAGACCTTCATGCAGGGGTTCCGGTACGACGCGCACCCGATGGGCATGCTGATGGCCTCCGTCGGCGCGCTGTCGACGTTCTACCCCGAGTCGAACAACATCACCGACGCCGACAACCGCCACATGCAGATCGTGCGGATGATCGCCAAGATGCCGACGCTCGGCGCCTGGGCGTTCCGGCACGCGCAGGGCAAGCCCTACGTCTACCCCGACAACGAGCTCTCCTACACCGAGAACTTCCTCGCGATGCTGTTCAAGATGAGCGAGCAGAAGTACATCGCCGACGAGCGGCTGGTGAAGGCGCTCGACGTGCTCTTCATCCTGCACGCCGACCACGAGCAGAACTGCTCGACCAACGCGGTCCGCTCCGTCGGCTCCTCGCAGGTCGACCCCTACTCCTCGGTCGCCGCCGGCATCGGCGCGCTCTACGGCCCGCTGCACGGCGGCGCCAACGAGGCGGTGCTGCGGATGCTGCGGCGCATCGGCTCGAAGGAGAACATCCCCGCCTTCATCGAGGGCGTGAAGGACGGCAACGAGAAGCTGATGGGCTTCGGCCACCGGGTCTACAAGAACTACGACCCGCGCGCCAAGATCATCAAGCAGGCCTGCGACGACGTCTTCGAGGTCACCGGGGTCAACCCGCTGCTCGAGATCGCCCAGGAGCTGGAGAAGATCGCGCTCGAGGACGAGTACTTCGTCAAGCGCAAGCTCTACCCCAACGTGGACTTCTACTCCGGCCTGATCTACGAGGCCTTCCAGTTCCCGCCCGAGATGTTCACCGTCCTGTTCGCGATCGGCCGCACCCCCGGCTGGCTCGCGCAGTGGCTGGAGCTGGTGCAGGACAAGGACCAGAAGATCGCCCGCCCCAAGCAGATCTACACCGGCGACCGCACGCTCGACTTCGTGCCGAGCTCCGAGCGCTGGGCCGGCGACGCGGGGATCACTCCCGGCATCAGCTGAGCGCGGTCCGTCGTACGGCCGAGGGCCGGTCCACCTGCGGGTGGGCCGGCCCTTCGTCATGTCCCCCGGCACTGCGGTGGGGTCACGGTGCGCCATGGCTGAGACCACCACGGCCGAGCTGCCCCACATCCACCACCGCAAGCAGTACGACGCCGAGGCCGACCTCGTCCCCGACTACCGCGTCACCTGCCTCTTTCGTCGACCAGCGACGCCGCCGCCGTTGCCTCGCCGAGCGCGCCCTCCGCGGCGCCCTCGACCTGACCGCACAGGACGGGGGCGGCATCGTCGAGGGCTACCCCGCACATCCACGGCGAGAAGAAGATGTCGTCCTCCTTTCCTCTACAACGGCACACGAGCGGTGTACGCGCAGTGCGGGTTCGAGTTCGTGAGGCCCAAGGAGCTGCAGAACACGGTGATGCGGCAGGTCGTTGCTGCTGCCGGCTGAAGGCCACGCAGCGCGAGTGCTGGTCGACATCCACACCAAGCGGCCTGCTGCCGCCTGCGGCGAGCTCGGTCACCCCGCCCAGATTGACGCACTGTCCCGATTTACCGAGATAAGAGCGCAGCGGCAACCTTCCGGGTGAGCACCTAGTCTGGTTCAACCTTGGTGCCGACGGCTCTCTCTTGGCCGTCCTCATCCTCGATGAGCCCGTATGGGGGTCGGTCGGGGTCGGCGGAGTACTCCACGACGACGTCGTAGTCGCACGTGCCGGCGGCTCGTTGTCGACCATGATGATTTGTGCCTGCGGATGCTCTGCGAGCCAACTGCTGATGTGATCGTAGATACGGTCCACGATGGCTGGCAACGCGCGGCGATCTCGTCGTCGGCGCCGTCATCCTCGCTGTCAGCGGAGGCTGTGACGTTCCCGGGTAAGCGAGCCGCGGCGCAGGTTCTTCTGCGGGCTGTCGATGAGCAGGAAGCCGGGGTGCCCGACACCGGACTCGACGGCTTCTTCGAAGATCGTGAGTTGCCATGCGAGCGCCACGAGAGTCATCGCTCCTGACGATCCGACTCGGTGGTAGACCTTGCCGCGAACGACCGGGATTAGGTCTCTGCGCAGGTACGCATTGTCCAGCTTGGGGTAGCCCGAACGCAGCCAGGGTTGCCCCGAACCGGCGACCGAGCCGAGCGACCATGTCGTCCCGGGGCAACCGCGTCTGTTCAAGGGCGCGCTGTCGGGCCAGCGCTTGTTGCAGACTGGCCGCGCTTGGTTCAGGCGTTTTCTCGCTGCGCGAATTGTTGCAGCATCCGTCGCCGGCGTGTCAACTCGCCGAGACGAGCACCCCCGGCGGCTACCCTCCCGGCGATTGCGTCCCGCTCAGAGATGAACGGGGCGATGGTCTGAGATGTCGCATCGTCGAGCGATCGCTGGGCAACGACGACCTGCTGCTGTTCCCCTTCGTAGCTGGTCTTCGAGCTGTCGCACTTCGGTCCCACTTCTCCGATGAGCTCCTTGAGCTGTTCAAGTCGACGCCGGACGCTGCGCTGCTCCCTAGCGACCGAGAACTCTCGTTGCGCTGACTGCTTACTCGACTCCTCCTCGTGGAGGCCGGTGCCGGCTCGTCGATTGCGCCACGTCCTCGGCGTCAGCGTCGGCCGCCTGGTCGCCGGTGAGGTCGCTCAGGCACAACGAGCAGTGCCCGTTGAGAACGGTCGGGGGCCCCTCCAGTGCCGAGAAGCAGGCCGGGCAAGTGACGATAGCGAGCGACCCAAACAGCTGCTGGGACTCCTCGAGCATCTCCAGCTTGCGGAGGTCGTCGGCGTACTGGGAGCGCAGCGGATCAAGACGCCGGAGAAGCGTTCTGCGGTCACGAACTCTGCCGCGGTTCGTTGGGTTACCGTCGTCGCACGGCTGAATTCCTCGCGGAGCTGGCTGGCGAACGTGGTACTAGCACTTAGTCGCGCACTTGCGTTGGTCAGTTCAGCACGCGCTTCAGCGAGCTGCACTCGCTCCCTGTCTGCTTCTGCGTCGAGTGACTCGAGGTCGCCGAAACCGGCGTCATCGAGGAAGCTCCGCAAGGCCTTCAGGCCCGCTTCGGCTGTCCGGATATCGTTGCGGAGGCTCTCGATCTGCTCGGCGACTTCAGACGACTCCTCGTCGCCGACTCCGAAGAAGTAGTCGACCACCTGTCGAATCTTGAGGAGGCGGTGGGCTGCTTCTCGAGTACCAGGTCTGCGTTGTCCATGCGTCGGTTCGTAAGGAACCACAGCGGCATGACGTCGCGGAAGCTGAGGATGCTGGTCGTCGACTCTTCCTGCGTTGGCGCCGTCTTTACGCTGAGCCCACCGAGGCCGCAAACACCGAGAAGGAACTGCGATAGCGAGTCCGGGTCAGCCGGATCAAGAGAAGGCTTCTCGGCGGGAGCGTCCGCGATCTCGTCGAGGTCACCCTGAAATAGCCAGGCGACCTTCGAGACGGAACCGATCGGTCGCTCGATGATGTACCGGACTGCTTGAAACTCCGGCGGAGCCCCTTGCTCGATTTCCGTATCGGCGGCCAGTCTTCGGCTGCTTCTCGGACCTCGATGCTGAGGTGGGCCGTCCGGACGTTCGCGATGATCTCGTCGTGGTCGGGGTAGTCCTTTGCCCCGAAGCAGTAGTCGATGAGTTCGAGGATGGAGGTCTTGCCGGTGCTGATCTCTCCTGCGATGACAGCAAGTTGGCGGGCCACATTGGCGTCGTCAGTGAAATCGACCGTGTAGTCGCGCCGGGCACCAAGCAGCCGGAGACCACGGATTCTGAAGGGCGGCACGGACCCGGGCAAGGGGCCGCACATCGGGGACCTTCACGCCGCGTCCGGCAGTGCCGCTCGTAGTCCCGCTCCTCGGGAACGCCGCGGAGTTCATCAGTCATCGGGTGCATCCGTTCCGAGCGGGGTGTCATAGGCCGAGAATCGCTGGCTGACCGCATCGGCCGAGCCGTCCGTGTCCACGAGGTCGAACAGCATCGGGTCTGCTCGCAGCCAGTCGGTGAGTCGTTCCCGCAGTGCCTTGTCGCTGAGCCTCGAGATTCGTGGCGCGACCCGGCGCACGCTTTCGCGGTATCCATCTGCGTATACCGACGTGAGCCTGGACGCCGTCTCGACCCCGAACGCCGTGGCTTTGATGACTCGCTTCTGTTCTGCGATGACCACTTGGGCCAATCCGAACGACACCAGGTAGGCGACGTCGTTAGCTATGCGTTCGCGCCGCGTGGCGAACGTTGTCCGGGGGCGGCGTACGACAGGAGTGCTCCCCGAACCCCGCCAGCCGCAGCGCGGTTCGCTCGCGGCGGTCCTCGCCAACGACCAAGAATGGGTTTGCGGCCAGGAACTCGGTCACCGACAGTCTCTCGAGGTCGAGGTTCGACGCTTCGCTCTCGGCCAACATGAGCAGTAGCTGCGCCACGCGGAACGTCGTGACGTCGTCCGGTCGTAGTCGTGTAGTTGCGGACCTCAGGCCACGGTGGCGTTGCTCCCTCCGTTGTCTATGAGTCGTTCCTCGAACTTGGGCTCAGACGCGCGCTCGAGTCCTCGCGCCGTCGTCCTCCGCAGCGTGCGTCGGGCGACCATCAGCATGGCGGCGCTTGGTGGCGCCGCGTGGGAGTCGTCTCATCGTGTGACTGCTGCGACCTCGCGCCAGTTGCGTACCCAACCCGCTCGCTCACTGTCTACCCGCTGGTGCATTAAGCCCATCCCGTGGATGACCGAAGCCCGGAGCGCCGCCAGCCTCTTCGTCGTGCCGTTGCTCAATCGCGTCCATCACCTTCTGAAACAGTCCCGGGAGAGCGGTCGTCATCGGCTGTCTGGCAGGCCGTTGAACGCGGTCGACCATGTGGAGTCGACGCGCATGCGCCAGCTCCTACAGGTTTGTCGAGCTCCGCTGGCACGGCCTTGTCCTCTACTTCCTGCGTGAGGATCTCGGCGTTGAAGAAGGCCTCGCGCGCCGCCCTAGTCTCGGGCAGGTTCGCTGCCTCCATCTGCATGGACGAACAGCGCGTCGTCGAACCGGGAGTCGTCGGCGACTTCCGTAGCGCCCTAACCTCGCCGGGCTGGGTCTGACTGAAGTTGCGCCCTTGGTACGACGACGACGGGGCTGAAGTAATGGGTGCCGCACGTGCGCGGCGCCCGGCACCATTAGGCCGGCGGCGGATCTCGCCCTCGTCCATGAGGTCAAGAACGGGTCCGTCTTTGGCCCGGCGTCTCTTCCAGTTCGTCCACCACGTTGTCTCGGGACCATCAAGGGTTCGTGGGATGCACAGCGTCCACGCGTCTACTTTAGCCCTGCTCGGTCGCCGCCTTCATCGCCGATTTGTAGGACTCGGTCACGTCGTCCTTCTGGGTCTTGCCGAAGTCGTCGAGGAAGTACTTGGCCTGCCAGATCATCACCGACCCACCCTGGGTGAGCTCACCTACAAAGGCGTCGATGCCCCAGTCGCCCGGGTTGGCTCGTACTGAACGCACGTCCGGGTGCTTGAGTTGAACGATGTCCTCGACGAGCTTCTCGAACTCGGCTCGCGCGGCTTCGATGCCCAGGCGGGCACGGAGAGCAGCCAGGTCGACGGTGCCGTTACCGACGACTTGCAGCGTAGTGCTGCTACCAGCCGGCATAGAGGACTCGCTTCTGCTTACGACCCTGCTTGGGGCCACCTTTACGGGGTTTGAGAGACCCTGCACCACGCGGATCGCCGCGACAAGGAGCGCCACGCGGCTGGCTGCGCCGGGCAACTCCGCCGCTTCGAATCCTGCGGGCCGCCCACGTTGTCTCGATGCTAACTAGATTTGGTGGATGAGTTCAGTCGGCCGCGCTCGCGTCTCGTTGCGCGGCCGAACTTAGAGGGCCGCCCACGTTGTCTCGATGCTAACGAGATTTGGTGGATGAGTTCAGTCGGCCGCGCTCGCGTCTCGTTGCGCGGCCGAACTCAGACGGCCCGACTGCGGCTTATCTGCGTACCTGGTGTGCTCGCAACGGCCCGGCGGGCCTTTGAGAACGCACCGGACCTGCCGCGATCAGAGCGGGCACAAAGGCGCGTCACACCGCCGCCCGTCGGCGCCAACACCCCCGGACGGCACCATATGACTACGCGTCTACTGGGCTTGCCAAGGTTTAGTTGAAGCGAGCGGACCGTGCCCGATCCCTTCGATATGCTCTGCCAGGATCGATCGTCCGTTTTTGCGCCAGTCTGTCGACGGCGCTCCAAGACTGGTCGTTTCCGGCGCTTGAATAGTGAGCGGTTTTCGCGAGTCTAGGACTCGGTCTGGTTGGTGGTGGTGCGGATGCTGGGAAGGCTGTCGATGCCGCGTCCGCGTAGTCGGTAGCTGGCGCCTTTCAGGGTGAGGACGTCGGCGTGGTGGACGATGCGATCGATCATCGCGGCGGCGACGGCTTGGTCGCCGAAGACGCCGCCCCAGCCGCTGAAGGGCAGGTTGGATGTGAGGATCAGCGAGGCGTGTTCGTAGCGGCTGGACACGAGTTGGAAGAACAGGTTCGCGGCGTCTTGCTCGAAGGGCAGGTAGCCGACCTCGTCGACGATGATCAGCCCGTAGCGCCGCAGCCTGGCGAGTTCTTGAGGCAGTCGCCCGGCGCGGTGGGCGTCGGTGAGTCGGGTGACCCAGTCGGTCGCGGTGGCGAACAGCACTCGGTGCCCGTGACGGGCGGCTGCGACGCCCAGCGCGGTGGCCAGGTGTGTCTTCCCGGTCCCGGGCGGGCCGAGCAGGACGACGTTGCGGCCCTCGGTCAGGAACCCGCCCGATCCCAGTGCGCCGACCTGCTGGCGGATCGAGGGTTGGGCATCGAAGTCGAAGTCCTCGAGGGTCTTGACCGTGCCGAAGCCGGCGGCCCGGATCCGCAGCTGTGCACCTGAGGCGTTGCGGGCCGACACTTCGCGTTCTAGGACCGCAGCTAGGTAGTCCTCGTGGGTCCAGCCCGCGTCGCGGGCCTGATTTGCCAGCCGGGCGGCGGCTTCGGTGATTCGTGGTGCCTTCAGTGCGCCGGCCAGGTAGGTGATCTGCTTGACCGCTTCGGTGCTCGTCGCGGCCGTGGTGGTGTGCTTCGCGGCGGCCATCAGCTGATCTCCTCGCCCAGGCCGAAGGCTCGGTCGTAGTCGGACAGGTCCCGGACCAGATCCTCATCCCCAGCACCGGTCGCTGCCACCGCGCGGGGCTGCTGGAACTGCTTGCGCAGCCGCGCGGCTGCCTCGACATGCGCCGGGTCGGGGACTGTCATTCCACGAGCCCAGACACGGCCATGTTCGGCGATCACACGGCCATCGAGCCGGACCCGGACCCGGTCAAGGTCTGCGGCCACGTCGACCATGCGGCCGATCGCACCCGGGTCGACGGAGTAGTCGTTGGTGTCCACTCGGACGTAGTAGTCGCGGCCCAGCCGGATCTTGTTGCGCCATCCCAGGTGCAGCGGGATGGGCGGCAACGGCAACATCGCCGCGCGATCAGCAGCGATCAGATCGACCGGTGCGGTCTTGATCGTGCGGACCACCCGTGCGTTCGCTCGGGCCAGCCAGTCGATGAACTGGGCGTTGAAGTCCG
>CAVUFX010000005.1:0-334951 GCA_963740935.1 uncultured Actinomycetota bacterium | reverse complement strand
ACGGCAGCGCCGGGTCGGAGGCCACTCACAATACCGCCTGCCGTGCGCGGGTGCGTCTGGCACGTAGATGGCACGACACGAGAGACAAACAGCCCCTGACCTGACGTTTCCGCAGGTCAGGGGCTGTTTGGGCTGGCGGTGGCGGAGGGATTTGAACCCTCGGTTGACTTGCGCCAACAAACGCTTTCGAGGCGTTCTCCTTAGGCCGCTCGGACACGCCACCGCCGGGAAGGCTACCGGACGGGGCGGGTCGGGCCGAAATCAGCGGTGCCCGGCGAAGAACCGGTCGAGCAGGAGCGCGGACTCCTCGGCCAGGACACCGGCCACGACCTCGGGCCGGTGGTTGAGCCGCCGGTCCCGCACGACGTCCCAGAGCGAGCCGACGGCGCCCGCCTTCTCGTCGTACGCCGCGAACACGACCCGCTCGACCCGGGCCAGGACCGCCGCCCCGGCGCACATCGTGCAGGGCTCGAGGGTGACCACGAGGGTGCAGCCGGTCAGCCGCCACTCGCCGCGGGCGGCCGCGGCCTCGCGCAGCGCCACCACCTCGGCGTGGCCGGTGGGGTCGGCGTCGCGCTCGCGCACGTTGTGGCCGCGCCCCAGGACGGCACCGTCGGGCCCCACCACGACGGCACCGACGGGCACGTCCCCGCGGCGGGCCGCCTCGGCGGCGAGGTCGAGGGCCGAGCGCATCGGCCCCTCCCACCGGTCGGTCGGCGCCACGCTCAGTCGTCCAGGTCGACCAGGTCGTCGAAGGCCGGGCCGAAGCCGGCCGCGTCGGCGACCTCGCTGAGCAGCTCCTCGGGGTAGAGCTCGTCGTCGTCGAGCAGCTCGCCCAGCTCGCTGGCGGTCATGCCGAGGTCGGCGAGGATGCCGAGGTCACCGGCGGCGCCGCTCTCGTCGTCGTCCTCCACGCGTACGCCGAGCCGGTCGGTCGCCGACCGGGCCAGCGACCAGTCGGTGGCGGCCGTGGCGTCGGAGATGAGCACCTTGACCGTCGCCCCCTGCACCCGCACCAGCAGCGCGAAGTCCTCGGCGACCGAGACCATCGCCAGCGCGCCGTCCTCGTCGTCGGCCCAGGTCTCGAGCTCCTCGACCAGCGTGGCCACGCTGACCAGGGCCTCGTCGGGCAGCTCGTCGACGACCCAGTCGCCCTCGTCGCGGTAGGCCAGGACCGCCACGTCGACCTCGTCGACCTCGTCGGGCCCGTCCACCGGACCCGCCGGACCACGCCCTGCGTCACTGGTCTCCGACATGGGGACACCGCCTCCCGCTCCACCGTGATGGTGTCAGACGCGCCCGCAGGTGGACCAGCGCGATACGACTACGGTGACGCCATGCGCCTGCACGTCGTGGACCACCCGCTGGTCTCCCACAAGCTGACCACCCTCCGCGACCAGGACACCGCCTCCCCGGAGTTCCGCCGCCTCACCGAGGAGCTCGTCACGCTGCTGGCCTACGAGGCCACCCGGGACGTCCGCGTCGAGCCCTCCCACATCTCCACGCCGGTCGGCCGGACCGAGGGCGTGGTGCTGAGCCGGCCCCGTCCGCTGGTGGTGCCGATCCTGCGCGCCGGGCTGGGGATGCTCGAGGGGATGATGCGGCTGGTGCCCACGGCCGAGGTCGGCTTCCTCGGCATGCTGCGCAACGAGGAGACGCTCGAGGCCTCGACGTACGCCGAGCGGCTGCCCGTCGACCTCAGCGGCCGCCAGTGCTACGTCCTCGACCCGATGCTGGCCACCGGCGGCACCCTCGCCGCGGCGATCCGCTTCCTCACCGACCGGGGCGCCGACCACATCACCTGCATCTGCCTGCTGGTCGCGCCCGAGGGCGTCGCCAACCTGGAGCGCGGCCTGGAGGGGCTCGAGGTGCCGGTCACGGTCGTGACCGCCGCCCAGGACGAGCGTCTCGACGAGCGCGGCTACATCGTGCCGGGCCTCGGTGACGCGGGCGACCGGCTCTACGGCCTGGCCCAGTAGGTCCGCAGCGGCTCAGGCGACGCTGGACCCCGTCGGTCCCGGCGGGCCAGGGTGGGGCGCCACCAGCAGCGTCGGCACCTCCAGGCCCTCGAGCGGGGCGCGCGCGGCGACCACGGCCGGCACGCCGGGCGGCAGCTGCACCCGCACGGTCGTCCCGTGGCCGTCGCGGGAGGCGATGCTGACCGTGCCGCCGTGCAGCGCCACGATCGCCCGCGCGATGGTCAGCCCCAGGCCGGTGCCGGGGATGGCCTGCTCGGTGGCGGTGCTGGACCGGAAGAAGCGCGTGAACAGCTGCTGCTGCTCGGCCTCGGGGATGCCGATGCCGGTGTCGGCGACCGTGATCACGCTCTGCCCGTCCTCGGCGCCGAGGCCGATCGCGACCGACCCGCCGTCGGGGGTGAACTTCACGGCGTTGGTGAGCAGGTTGGTCACCATCCGCTCCAGCTGGCGCGGGTCGCCCTCGTGCTCGGCGGGCGTGTCCGGCAGCGTGAGGGTGACCTCGAGGCCGCGCCGGCCGAGGGTGGGCACGAGCGCGTCGTGGGCGCTGCGCAGCACCTCGCGCAGGTCGATCGCCTCGGGCTGGATCTCCAGCCGGGAGGTCTCGATCTGCGACAGCGTCAGCAGGTCCTCGACCAGCAGCAGCAGCCGCCGGCCGTTGCGGTCCACCCGGTCGACGATGTCGAGCTGCGCGGAGGTGAGCTCGCCGGCCATGCCGTCCTCGAGCACCTCGGTGTAGCCGATGATGCTGGTGATCGGGGTGCGCAGCTCGTGGCTGACGGTGGAGACGAAGTCGCCCTTGACGCGCTCGAGCTCCTGGAGCCGGGCGACGGCGACCCGCTGGTGCTCCAGCGTCTGCACCAGCACCCGCTGGGCGGCCTCGCGCTCGGTCACGTCCTCGGCGGTCATCAGGTAGCCCTGGTCGGCCACGCCGTCGGCGTCGGGGAGCGGCGAGACGATCATCCGCAGCACGCGGGCGTCCTCGCCGGAGCCGAGGTGCCAGAGCCGGTCGAGCTCGCCGGAGGCCACCGCGGCCCGGCACAGGCTGGTGACGTGGGGGTCGGCGCCGAGGTCGCGGGCCTGGCGGCGCAGCTCCTCGCCGGACCACAGCAGGTCGGCCGGGTGGCCCGTCGCCTCCGCGGCGGTGCGACCGAACACCGCCTCCGCCTGCGGGTTGAACACCGTGATCAGCCCGTCGGAGCCGGTGGCGACGATGGCGGTCCCCGCGGCGGAGTAGACGACCCGCTCGAGGGTCTGCCGCTCGGCGCGGGCCCGCGCCGCGGCTGCGCGCTGCTGCGTCACCATCGCCGACAGCGGCAGCAGGATCAGGGCGCAGTCGATGACGAAGAGCTGGAGGACGCCGTCGACGAGCTCGGGTGCGAGGTCGTAGCGCTCCCCCAGCGACCAGATCGGCCCGTGGCCGGCCTCGGTGACCACGGTCCCGATCGCCGCGACGGTGGTCAGCAGCACCGTCGCACCGCGCAGGGTGCCGCGGTAGGCGTGCCACGCGAACATCGGCATCACCGCGAAGACCACCGGCGGCACGTCGGTAGCGAGGAACACCGCCGAGGTGGTGCCCACGGTGATCACCGCCTGCACGGCCCGCTCGCGCAGGCCGCTGAGCGCGGCGTACCGCAGCGTGCGGAGGAACAGCGGCAGCAGCACGAGCGTCGCGGCGGCGGTGGAGCCGAAGCCGCTGAGCAGGGTCAGCCAGGGACGCCCGCCCTCGACCACCAGCGCGGTCAGCGCAAGCCCGACGCCGCCGACGAGGCTGCCCCCGGCCACGGCGCCGATCATCCGCGAGACGTCACCGGGCTCGAGCAGCGCCACCCGGTCGGTGCGGCCACGCACGAGCAGGCAGCGGGTGGTCCAGGAGGCGGCGACGTACGACGCGCCGGCCGCCGCGGCGATCCCGGGCGACACCCCCGCAGCCACGAGGGCGGCGACCACGAGCGCGGTGACGCCCACCACGAGGGCCGGGCGGGAGCGGCGGGGGGCGATCAGGAACAGCCCGGCGGCCAGGCCCCCGGCCGGCCACGTCGCCGGCACCAGGCTCGCGTCGGTGGCGTCGAGCGTGCCGAGCCACGCGGCGACCGCGACCGCGACGAGCAGCAGCGCGACCCGGAGCCACCGGGTCCGGCTCGTGGTCCGGTTCGTGGGCCGGGGCGGCGTCCGCAGGCGCGCGGCAGCGCTCGCGGGGTCGCGCGGCTGCGGCATGCTTCCTCGCCTGCTCGGACGTACGGGGACGCCGACCAGTATGTGGAGATCCGAGCCCGTTGTGTGCCGATTAGCCCACAAACCGTCCGATCGGTCGGTCGGACCGCCCGTCCGGGGCGTCGGCCGTCCGGCTCAGAGGGCCTTGACCGCGTTGAGCAGCTTGCCCATCGAGTCCTTGGCGTCGCCGAAGAGCAGCGTGGTGTTGTCCTCGAAGAGCAGCTCGTTCTCGATGCCGGCGAAGCCCGGGCGCATCGAGCGCTTCATGAACACCACCTGCTTGGCCTCGTCGGCGTTGAGGATCGGCATGCCGTAGATCGGCGCGCCGGGGGTCGTCTTCGCCGCCGGGTTGACCACGTCGTTGGCGCCCACGACCAGGACGACGTCGGCGTCCTTGAACTCGCCGTTGATGTCGTCCATCTCCTTGAGCTGCTCGTAGGGCACCTGCGCCTCGGCGAGCAGCACGTTCATGTGCCCGGGCATCCGGCCCGCGACCGGGTGGATCGCGTAGTCGACCTGGGCCCCGCGCTCGCCGAGCACGTCGACGAGCTCGCGCAGCGTGTGCTGCGCCTGGGCCACGGCGAGGCCGTAGCCCGGCACGATGATGACGCGGTCGGCGTACGCCAGCATGATCGCGACGTCCTCGGGACCGGCCGAGCGCACCGGCCGGTCGGAGGCCACCCCGGCACCCAGCGTCGAGCCGCCCTTGAGCGCGCCGAAGAGGATGTTGGAGACCGAGCGCCCCATGGCGCCGGCCATCAGCAGCGTGAGGAAGGTGCCGGAGGCCCCGACCAGGGTGCCGGCGACCAGCAGCACGACGTTGTCGAGCACGTAGCCGCCCGCGGCCACCGTCAGGCCGGTGAAGGCGTTGAGCAGCGAGATCACGATCGGTACGTCGGCGCCTCCGACCGGCAGCACGAGCAGCGCGCCGAAGAGCAGCCCGACCAGCGCCAGCACGACGCCGACCCACATCGCCGGCGACAGCGCCAGCTGGGTCGCGAGACCGACGCCGGCGACCAGCGAGGCGCCGAACACCACCGCGAGGCCGGGGAAGACCAGCGGCGCCGAGCTCATCAGCTCCTGGAGCTTGGCGAAGGTGACCACCGAGCCCGCGAACGAGACCGAGCCGACGAAGATCGTGAACGCCGTGGCCACCAGGACGAACCAGCCGGCGGCGTCGACGCCGCCGGGCAGCTCGAGGATCTCGTGCAGCTCGAGCAGGGCGACCAGCGCCGCGGCGCCGCCGCCGACGCCGTTGAACAGCGCCACCATCTGCGGCATCTGGGTCATCTGCACGCGGCGGGCGCCGACGACGCCGCCGACCGTGCCGACGGCGATCGCCACCAGGATCAGCACCACGTGGTCGAGGTCGACGTAGAAGAACGGGACCGCGCAGGCGACGACCGCGGCGGCGGCGCCGACCAGGTTGCCGGTGCGGGCGGTGCGGGGGCCGGAGAGGCCCTTGAGCGCCAGGATGAAGCCGACGGCGCAGGCGAGGTAGACGAGCTGGGCCCAGACGGGGGTGGCGGTCATCGCGCGCCTCCCTCGGTGGCGCCGGGCTCGGTCGTGGCTGCCGGGGCGGGCCGCTTGCGGCGTACGAACATCTGGAGCATCCGGTCGGTCACCACGAAGCCGCCCACCATGTTGACCGCGGCGAGCACGATCGCGACCAGCCCGACGACCAGCGCCAGCGCGTTGTCGGTGGTGCCGGTGACCAGGATCGCCCCGAGCAGGATGATGCCGTGGATGGCGTTGGCGCCCGACATCAGCGGGGTGTGCAGGGTCGAGGAGACCTTGGCGATGACCTCGATGCCCACGAACACGCTGAGCACGAAGATGGTGAGCCAGACGACGGCGTCGTTCACTGCTGCTCCTCGGACGGGTCGGCGGGGTCGAGCTGGTCCTCGGGGGGCAGCGCCTCCCCGGGGGCACCGGGGGTGACGACCGGGGTGGTCCCGGCGGGGCCCTCGACGGCCTCGCGGCTGGCTGCGTGCAGGATCTGGCCGGCGTGGGTGACGCAGGCACCCGCCACGACCTCGTCGTCGAGGTCGGGCACGACCTCGCCCTCGTGGGTCATCAGCGCCAGCAGGTTGACGACGTTCTGGGCGTAGAGGCTGGAGGCCGGTCCCGGCATCTGGGAGGGCACGTTGTCGCCGCCCCACACCTGGGCGTGCCCGATGCGGACGACCTTGCCGGGCACCGAGCCCTCGACGTTGCCCCCGGTCTCGGAGGCCAGGTCGACCACCACGGAGCCGGGCGCCATCGCCTCGACCATCTCGCGGGTCACGAGCAGCGGCGCCCGCCGCCCGGGCACGGCCGCGGTGGTGATCAGCGCGTCGGCGCGGGCGATGTAGGGCGCCAGCGCCTCCTTCTGCCGGGCAGCGCGGTCCTCGTCCATCTCGCGGGCGTAGCCGCCGGTGCCCTCGAGCGTCTCGAGCTGGAGGTCGATGGCCTTGGCGCCGACCGAGCGGATCTCCTCGGCCGCGGCGGCCCGGACGTCGTAGGCCTGGACGACGGCGCCGAGCCGCCTGGCGGTGGCGATCGCCTGGAGGCCGGCCACGCCGGCCCCCAGCACCACGACCTGCGCGGGCTGCACGGTGCCGGCGGCGGTCATGTTGAGCGGGAAGAAGCGGCGCAGCAGGCCGGCGGCGACGACCGCGCAGCGGTAGCCGGACACCAGCGCCTGCGAGGACAGTGCGTCCATCGACTGGGCGCGGGAGATGCGCGGCACCAGCTCCATCGCCAGCGCCGTGACCCGCAGGTCGCGCAGCTCGGCGACCAGGTCGAGCGAGGTGGAGACCGGGAGGAACGAGACCGTGATCGTGCCCTCGCGCAGCTGGCGCAGCCCGTCGCGGTCGAGCGGGTTGACGCTGACCACCACGTCGGCTCCCGGGAGCGGCTGGTCGACCAGACCGGCGCCCGCCTCGGCGTACAGCTCGTCGGCGAAGCCCGCGAGCTCCCCGGCGCCCGGCTCGACGCCGACCTCGTGCCCCAGCGCGGTCAGCTTGGTGACCAGGTCGGGCACCAGCGCGACGCGGGTCTCCCCGGGCCGGGTCTCTCGGACGACTGCGATCCTCACGATGGCCACCTCACGCGCTGAACCTAAGGGGTGACACCGACGAGACCCGGGATTGTGACGCCAGTCTCAGCCCATGCCGGTGCCGATCAGGCTGCCGATGGCGTAGGTCACCGCCATCGCGAGCAGGCCGCCCGCCACGACGCGGGTCACCGCGGGCCCTGCCGGCGCGTCGCCCGCCCGGGCCGACAGCAGGCCGGTCAGGGCCAGCGCGACCGTCACCGCGAGCACGGTGACCACCGCGCGCAGCCCGGGGCCGAACAGCAGGATGGTCAGCAGCGGGAGCAGCGCGCCGACCGTGAAGGAGACCATCGAGGCCGCGGCCGCCTGCCACGGGCTGGTGAGGTCGTCGGGGTCGATGCCGAGCTCGACGTCGAGGTGGGCCCGCAGCGCGTCCTTCGCGGTCAGCTGCACCGCCACCTCCCGCGCCAGGTCGTCGTCGAGACCCTTCTGCCGGTAGAGCTCGATCAGCTCGGCGAGCTCCTCCTCGGGCTCCTCGCGCAGCTCGCGCGTCTCCTTGGCGACCAGCGCCTTCTCGGTGTCGCGCTGGGTGCTCACCGAGACGTACTCGCCGACCGCCATGCTCAACGCGCCCGCGACCAGGCCGGCGGTGCCCGCGACCAGGATGGTGGGGCGGTCGGTGGTGGCGCCGGCGACGCCCATCACGAGGCCCGCCACGCTGACGATGCCGTCGTTGGCGCCCAGCACGGCCGCCCGCAGCGCGTTGAGGCGGCCGCTGATCGAGTCGTCGTGGGGCTCGTGGGCGTGCTGGGCGGGTTCGGGCGTCCCGTCGGTGCGGGGTGCGGACGAGGTGCTCACCGCTCCATGGTGGCTGGGTGCGGTCCGGCGTACAACGAAGGAGAGGCTGGCCTGGGGCGGGGCAGTTTCACCGGCTGGCCGGTGAAACTGCCCGCAGGAAGCCGCATACCGGGCGCGCGCGGGCAGTTTTGGCCGATCAGCACCGGGTTCGTTCCCCTCAGCCGCCGACGAGCTCGTCGACCCAGGCCGGCACGGTCTCGGTGGCCGGGCCACGGCGGGAGGCCGCGAAGTCGCTGACCACCGGTACGTCGAGGTTGAGCTCGAGGGTGTCGGCGCCGGAGCCGATCGCGTAGTGGACGTACGCCGCGGCCGGGTAGACCAGCCCCGAGGTGCCGATCGCCACGAACAGGTCGCAGTCGAGCAGCGCCTGCTCGACCAGCTCGACGTCGTACGGCATCTCGCCGAACCACACCACGTCGGGCCGCAGCGCGGGTACGCCGCACGCCGGGCAGGGCGGGCGGTCGGCCAGGGTGCCCGTCCACGCGTGGCGGGCGTCGCAGGCGGTGCACCACGCCGCGCGCAGCCGGCCGTGCAGGTGGTGCACCTGCCGCGAGCCGCCGCGCTCGTGCAGGTCGTCGACGTTCTGGGTGACGAGGTGGAGGTCGTCGCCGAGGTGCTCCTCGAGCCGGGCCAGCGCCCGGTGGGCGGCGTTGGGCTGCACCCGGGCCAGAGCGGCGCGGCGCTCGTCGTAGAAGCGCTGCACCAGGTCGGGGTCCGCGTCGTACGCCTCCGGCGTCGCGACCGTCATCGGGTCGTGGCCCTCCCACAGGCCGTCGGCGTCGCGGAACGTCGGGAGCCCGCTCTCGGCGGAGATCCCGGCCCCGGTCAGCACCACGACGCGCACGGCGACCATGGTGCCGGGTCTCGACAGGCTCGACCAGCGGCGGGGTCGACCATGGTGCCGGGTCTCGACAGGCTCGACCAGCGGCAGGGTCAGGCCAGCGGCAGGCTCGACCAGCGGCGGGGTCAGACCGGCGGCGGCCTCGGTCGTCCGCCACCACGCGCAGCCGGGCCGGTCGGCGGGTCCGGGGCTGCCGGACCCTGACTTCTCAGGCCAGGGAGAGGAAGAGCTTCTCCATCTTCTTCACGTCCACGCTGTCCACGTCTCCGTTGCCCTCGACCAGGCACTGCTGGAGGCCGCTGGCCACGATGGCGAACCCCGCCCGGTCGAGCGCCTTCGAGACGGCCGCGAGCTGCGTGACCACGTCCTCGCAGTCGCGCCCCTCCTCGATCAGGCGGAGCACGCCGGCCAGCTGGCCCTGGGCGCGCCTGATGCGGTTGAGCACGGGCTTCATCGTGGTCGGGTCGAGCTCCATCAGTCCTCCTGCTGGGTCGTGGGCAGGCCAGTGGCGGCGTCACCGGAGGTGAGAGCGTCGAGCACCGCGGTCAGGCGCTGGCGCGCGTCGGTCGCGACGGCGTCGAGGCCCTCCTGACCGGAGAGGCCCATCATCGCGTCCGGGTCGAACGCCTCCACCACGGTGGTGTGCTCGTCCAGGGATCGGACGACCACGTTGCAGGGCAGCACCGTGGCGATCGAGGGATCCACCTGCATGGCCTCGTAGGCCAGCGTGGGGCGGCAGGCGCCCAGGATCACCTGGGCCGGCACCTCGACGTCGAGCTTGGCCTTGAGCGTCGCCTTGAGGTCGATCTCGGTCAGTACGCCGAACCCCTGGTCCGCGAGCCCCTCGCGCACCTCGCCGACTGCGGCGTCGTACGGCATCTGGAGGGTGGTGGACAGGGTGTATCCGGACATCGGTCGCTCCTCGCAGGACGGGTTCCAGCGGCGGACACCGGCTGGTCGTACTGGAGAACATACCCCCCTGGGTGTTACGTTCGTGCCGGACCACATACCCCTACCCGTATGTCGAACTCATCTCCCCCACGCGAAGCGAGTCCTCCATGACCTCGACGGCTCCCGGCCGCCACGTCCGCCTTCCCCACGACCACAGCAGCGCCCCGTCCCCCCAGGGGACGGGCGGCCAGCGCCACGGACCACTGGGGCGCCTCGGCGTGTGGGTCGTCGACCACGCGCGCCTCACCTCGGCAGTCTGGGTGCTGCTGATCGTCGGCCTGGGCCTGTTCGCGCCGAAGGTCGAGGCCGAGCTGTCCGGGGCCGGGTGGCAGGCCGACGGTTCGGAGTCGGTGGCTGTGCGCGAGCTCGCGCAGGAGCACTTCGGGGGCAACGCCAGCACCGCGATCCAGGTCGTCGTGCACGCCGACGACGGGCAGCTCACCAGTGGAGCCGGGCGCGACGTCCTGGCCAGGGCGACCGACATCCTCCGCGCGGAGCCCCGGATCGCGGAGGTGATCGCTCCCCAGCCGGGGGCGACGTTGAGCCAGGACGGCACGACCGCGGTGATCCTCGGAGGCGCCGGAGCGGACCCCAACGAGATGGTTCGCGTCGCCGACGACATCAAGGCGCCGCTGCAGGCGCTCTCGACCGACGACGTGCAGGTCAACCCCACCGGAGCTTCGCTGCTGTGGTCGGACTTCAACGCTGCCAACCTCGACGCGATGCTGAAGTCGGAGATGTTCTCCTGGCCGGTGACCCTGGCGATCCTCGTGCTCGCCTTCGGCGCGCTGGTGGCGGCGGGGCTGCCGCTGCTGCTCACCTTGGCCGGCCTCGTCGCCTCGGCCGGCTCGCTGGTGCTCATCAACCACGTGGTCCCGGTCTCGATCTGGGCGATGAACTTCGCGATGATGTTCGCCCTCGCCCTGGGCATCGACTACGCCCTGTTCGTGGTGGCCCGCTACCGCGCCGCCCGCTGGGGCAGCGGCCGGTCGGTGCGCGAGTCGGTCGCCGAGACCATGGACACCGCTGGCAAGGCAGTCCTGCTCTCCGGTGCCACCGTGCTGATCTCGCTGTCCGCGGTGATGCTGGTGCCCTCCCCCTCCTTCCGGTCGATGGCCGGCGGCATCATGCTCTCGGTCGTGTTCGTCCTCGGCGCCACCCTCACCCTGCTCCCGCTCGTGCTGGCGAAGCTCGACTCCCGTATCAACAAGCTCGCCCTGCCGTGGTCGCGCTCGGGTGAGCACCGCTCGCCGAGGTTCGCCGCCTGGGGCGAGCGCCTGTGGAAGCGCCCTGTCGCGTTCGGCCTCGCGGCGCTCGTGGTCCTGCTGGTCCTGGCCGCCCCCGTCCTCGGACTGAAGACCGCGATGCCCTCCATCAAGGTCCTCCCCACCGACGCCTCCGCCCGTGTCGGCTACGACGTCGTCAAGGACGCGTTCGGGACCGGCGCGCCCGGCACGCTCCAGGTCGTGGTCGAGACCGGGGACGCCTCGGCAGCGACCGCCGTCCTCACCGAGGACCGCGGCATCGTCGGCGCCCTGCCGGCCCAGCCGGCCGCAGACGACAGCGGCTACTCCCTGATCCAGGCCGTGCCCACCGTCGACCCCTCCGACCCCGCCCTCAGCGCCACCGTGGACCGGCTCCGTGCCGATCTGCCCGCCTCGGCGCAGGTCGGCGGCGCCGCCGTGGAGAACCTCGACCTCACCAGCCAGCTCGACGCCTCCACCCCCCTGGTGATCGGGGTGATCCTCGTCCTGGGCTTCCTGCTGCTGCTGATCGCACTGCAGGCTCCCCTGATCGCCCTGCTCGGGACGCTGGTCAGCCTGCTGTCCACCGGTGCTGCCTTCGGTGTCGCGCGCATGGTCTTCCAGGAGGGCTGGGGAGCCAGCGTCATGGGATTCGAGTCGCAAGGATTCCTCGACGCCTGGGCTCCGGTGTTCTTCTTCGCGATGATCTTCGCCATCGCCATGGACTACACCGTCTTCCTGCTGGCCTCGGCCAAGGAGCACTACGAGCACTCGGGTGACCCGAAGCAGGCCATGGTCGGCGCCCTGGCCCACTCCGGTCGGGTGATCTTCGCCGCCGGCGCCGTGATGGTCGCGGTCTTCTTCACCTTCGCCCTCTCCGGCCCGCTGCCGCCCAAGGAGATGGGCATCGTGCTCGGCGTCGCCGTCCTCCTGGACACCTTCCTCGTGCGGCTGGTCCTGCTACCCGTGCTGCTGCGCCTCACGGGCAGGGCGGCGTGGTGGTCCCCGGCGTGGCTGACCCGGGTCCTGCCGAACATCCGTTTCTCCCACGGCTGAGCCACAGCACCCACAGCACCCACAGCAAGGTCCACCCACCTCGAGAAGGAGCTCCACCATGTGTCGTCCCGTCACGTGCAAGACCTGCGGCAAGACCACCTGGGCGGGCTGTGGCCAGCACATCGCCACGGTCAGGAACAGCGTCCCGGCCGGCCAGTGGTGCGGCGGCAAGCACACCGCCACCGAGCGCGCGGCTGCCACCCGAGGCCGGGGCAGTCTCCTCGGGCGACTCTTCGGGCGCGGCTGAGGCCCGGCGGCGCCACCCCTCACCGGCACACATCCGTGCGGTCGTCGGCAGTGGCACGAGCGCACTTGAAGACTCGGTCGATACCCCCTAGGGTATCTCTCACCCCGCATTGCTCCTGAAAGGACACCGCTGCATGACTGACGACGCAACACCAGAGATCGACGTCAACGGCCTGGCCGCTGCACGAGACCACGGTCTGCTCGTGGACGTGCGCGAACCCGACGAGTACGCCGAGGGGCACGTGCCGGGGGCGCTGCTGATCCCGATGGGCCAGCTGGCGGACCGGATCGACGAGCTCGACAGGTCCACCCCGGTCTACGTCATCTGCGCCTCGGGCAACCGGAGCAGCGCCATGACCGACCTGTTGCGCAGCTCCGGCTTCGACGCGTCCTCGGTCACCGGCGGCACCGCAGCCTGGGCGCAGGCGGGCCAGCCCCTGGAGAAGGGACTGTCATGACCACCAACGACTTCCAGATCGTCCCCATCGAGACCCCGACGCTGGGTGACCGGACCTACGTCGTCCACGACGGCGAGCACGCCTTCGTCGTCGACCCGCAGCGCGACATCGACCGCGTCCTCGCGGTGCTCGACGAGCACGCCGTCCGGCTGACCGACGTCTTCGAGACCCACCTGCACAACGACTACCTGACGGGGGGTCTGGCCCTGGCCCAGCACACCGGGGCGGCCTACCACGTCAACGCCGAGGACGACGTCTCCTTCGACCACGCTCCCATCCGGGACGGCGACACCGTGGACGTGGGACCCCGCCTCCAGGTGACGGCCATCTCGACTCCCGGCCACACCTTCACGCACCTCTCCTACGCCCTGCGCGACGCGGCGTCGGACGCCGCCCCGGGCCTGGAGGGCTCCCTGGCCGTCTTCTCCGGTGGATCGCTGCTGTTCGGCGCCACCGGTCGACCCGACCTGCTGGGCGAGGAGCACGCCGACGCGCTGGCCCGCCAGCAGCACGCCTCCGCCCACAAGCTCGCCGACCTGCTCCCCGAGACCACCGACGTGTTGCCGACCCACGGCTTCGGATCGTTCTGCGCGGCCACCCAGTCCGAGGCGACCGAGTCGACCATCGGGCAGGAGAAGGGGTCCAACCCCGTGCTGACCCAGGACGAGGAGTCCTACGTCCGCGAGCTGCTGGAGGGCCTGGGCGCCTGGCCCGCGTACTACGCACACATGATGCCGGCCAACGCGGCGGGACCCTCCGAGCCCGACCTCTCCCCCCTGCCACCGCCGACACCGTCGAGCTCCGGCGCCGGATCGAGGCGGGCGAGTGGGTCGTGGACCTGCGCAACCGCACCGCCTTCGCGGCGGGGCACGCCCCCGGCACCCTCAACTTCGGGATCAAGGGCGCCTTCGCCACCTACCTGGGGTGGCTGATCACCTGGGGCACCCCCGTCACGCTCCTCGGGGAGACCCCCGAGGACGTCGCCGAAGCCCAGCGCGAGCTGGTCCGCATCGGCATCGACCGTCCCGCCGCCCAGGCGACCGGTGGGCCGAGCGACTGGACCGACCGACCGCTGGCGAGCTTCCCCACGGCCACCTTCGCCGACCTGGAGGAGGTCCGACACCACCGCGACGTCGTGGTCCTCGACGTCCGTCGCGCCGACGAGTACGACGCCACCCGTATCGCGGGTGCACACAACATCCCCATCCACGAGCTGCCGGGGCGGGTGGCCGAGGTTCCTGCCGGCGAGGTGTGGGTGCACTGCGCCTCCGGCTACCGCGCCTCGATCGCCGCGTCCGTGATCGACGCCGCGGGTCGCACACCGGTCGCCATCGACGACTCCTTCGAGAACGCCGAGAAGGTGGGGCTGCACCTGGTCGGTCCCGAGGCCTGATGCTCGATCTCGTGGTCGCTGCCGTCTCCGGAGCAGTGATCGGCTTCAGCCTCGGTGCCCTCGGTGGCGGTGGGTCGATCCTGGCTGTGCCCGTGCTGGTCTACGCACTGGGACAGAGCCCGGCACAGGCGACCACGGGATCGCTGGTCGTCGTGGGGGTGACGGCGCTGATGGGCGCCGTCACCGCCCACCGCGCCGGGAACCTGCTCCTCGCCCGAGGAGTCAGCTTCGGCCTGGTGGCGATCGGCGGCGCCGCCGTCGGCGCCAAGGCGTCTGCCTGGGTCTCCGAGCCGGTGCTGCTCGCCGCGTTCGCCGTGCTGATGCTGCTGGTCGGCGCAGTGATGGCCGTCCGGCAGCTGCGCGCCCGCCGGACCCCCGACCGCCACGGCGCCGCCGCAGGCACCGAGACCCGCCACGGTGGACGTCCGACGCTGGACGACCCGATCATCAGCTTCAGCCCGACCTTCGCCTGCCAGTGCCCGCGCGCACTCAAGGTGCTGATCACCGCCACCGCCGTCGGGCTGCTCACCGGGTTCCTCGGGGTGGGCGGCGGGTTCCTCGTCGTCCCCGCGCTCCTGCTCGCTCTCGCCCTGCCGATGGAGTACGCCGCGGGCACCTCGTTGGTCGTCATCACCCTGACCAGCGCCGCCGCCCTCGCTGTGCGCACGGGGGTCGGGCCCACCCCCGACTGGAGCCTGGTCCTCGTGCTCACCGCCGTGTCGGCCCTCGCAGGGGTCCTGGGTGCGCGGGCCGCGGACCGGATCGACACCGACCGGCTCTCTGCTGCCTTCACCGTGCTGGTGCTCGCCGTCGCGGTCTACACCGCCGTCCGCGCCCTGCCCGCCCTCCTCTGACCGGCGGACACAGGTCGGCTCAGTAGTACCAGGGGAAGGAGCTCCAGTCGGGCTCGCGCTTCTCGAGGAACTGGTCGCGTCCCTCCTGGGCCTCGTCGGTCATGTACGCCAGCCGCGTGGTCTCGCCGGCGAAGAGCTGCTGCCCGACCAGGCCGTCGTCGATCGCGTTGAAGGCGTGAGCATCCGCTGCGCCGTCGGGCTCTTGCCGTTGACCAGCCGGCCCCACTCCAGCGCGACCTGCTCCAGCTCGGCGTGCGGGACAGTGGCCGCAGCGCCGCACGCCGGGCAGGGCGGGCGGGCGCGGGCGCCCGTCCGCGCGTGACGGGCGTCGCAGGCGGTGCACCACGCCGCGCTGGGCTTTCCGGTCGGGATGAGCGCCGCCGCGCTCGTGCAGGTCCTCGACGCTCTGGGTGACGAGACGGAGGTCGTCGCCGAGGTGCTCTCCCACAGCCCGTGGGCCCCACGCGGGGTCAGGAGCCCGCTCTCGGCGGAGATCTTGGCCCCGGTCAGTACCACGACGCGCGCGGTCGCGTGGCGCCGTAGTGGTAGCGGAAAGCAGCCAGATACCGCGACGCGACATTCCGTCTTGGGTCCATGCGGCGCGCCCGCCCAATTGCGGTGGGTCATTTAGAATTGAGAACGCGGGCGTCAGGAAACTAACGGATACCCCCGGTGGGTCCGCGACACAAACCAAGTTGAATCACGCGCTCGGTCGTCGCAATATCTCTAGACGGATGCGGACCGGCCTGCGCCCGATTCCACGGCGAATCGTGACCCTTGGCACGCCTGACCAGGCGTGACGTGTGGGCCCAGGACTCAGGGCCCACACGTCACAGCGTCAGCACTGGCGGGCGTAGCTCGCCGTGGGGCTCAGGATGCCGCCCGTGCGATACGTGCGCGTGCCGTAGGCGCCGATGGAGGCGCAGTTGGTGTCCGGGAAGTTGTTGACCACGACCTGGGCGTCGACGGTTCGGCCGCAGTTGTTCTTCACCACGGCGTACTTGCTCGATCCGCTCGAGTAGGTACGAGTCATGGTCACGCACCCGGTGGCCATGGACGCCTCGGACATGGCGATGATCGCCATCGGAGACACCAGAGTTGCGATCGCGGCACCAGCAAGAACACGCTTCATTTTATCTCCCGAGAAAGGCGGCCCCCCGATGGGATCGCTGATCAATGAATACCGCCGTCACCCAGACGGCGTCAATCTGGGCAAGAGGCGGTTTGCCGCCGATTTTCCATCGCGAATCAACGATTTTGCTGGATTCTTCAACCAGGGCTGCCGCACGGCTTCAGTCCTCCGGCAGGTCCGCGAACGCCTGCCTCATGCCGCGGTACCAGTCCAGCGACCGTTTCGGGTGCTTCCACCGACCCTTCATCGCCTCGCGCGCCTCCCGGTGGGTGGCATCGCCCGCCTTCTCGGCCGCCTTGAGGTGCTGGTCCTGGGCGTTGATGACGTCGTCGGCGGTCTCGCCGCGTGTGCCCGAGGTCGCAGGGGCCGCCCAGCTGGCGGCAGGTCATCGTCCTCATCGTGGTCCCTCTCCGTCGTCGCCCGGACCGGTCGGTCGGGCCTCCTGGTCCCTCGACGTGCGCCGCGGCCCCGGTGTGACCGGCTCCCCTCCCTCGCGTCGCTCGACGCGGCCGAGCAGGCCAGGATCGGCCCGGAACACGATGCCCCGCACCCGCCCCGCGGCCACCTCGAAGTCGAAGACCACCCGGGCGTAGCCGCGGTGGAACCACGCGTAGCCGGGCCGGCCGTCGACGTGCACGGCGAGCGCGGCGTGAGCGCTGCCGTCGAAGAAGGCGGCCACCCCCTCGCGGCCCTCGATGCGCGCGGGCGTGCCGGCCAGGACAGCGGCGTCGTCAGCCGTGACCCCGGCGCCGGGGGCGAGCAGCGCCAGCAGTCGCTCGAGGTCGCCGCCACGCGCCGCCGCCATGAAGGCGTCGACCACCTCCCAGTCGGCCAGCGGGTCCTGGGCCGCGGGCCGGGCGACCTTGGCGCGGGCCCGGGACGCCAGCTTGCGGGCGGCCGGCTCGCTGGTGCCGAGCACCGCGGCGATGGTGCCGAACTCGAAGCCGAAGCTGTCGTGCAGCACGAACGCCACCCGCTCGCGCGGGCTCAGCCGGTCGAGCACCACCTGGAGCGCCACCCCGACCGTCTCGGCGAGCGCGACTTCCTCGGCCGGGTCCGGCGCGCTGTCGGGCACCTCGAGGTCCTCCTCGGGCACCGGCACCCGGACGCGCAGCCGGTCCAGGCACAGCCGGGTGGTCACGGTGGTCAGCCAGGCGGCGAGGTTCTCGACGTCGGTGTCGGTCCGATGCAGCCGCAGCCACGCCTGCTGCACGACGTCCTCGGCCTCGACCGGGTCACCCAGCACCCGGGTCGCCAGCGCCACCAGGCGCGGCCGCTCCCGCTCGAACCCCGCCGTCAGGTCCATCGCGTCGGCTCAGTAGTACCAGGGGAAGGAGCTCCAGTCGGGCTCGCGCTTCTCGAGGAACTGGTCGCGTCCCTCCTGGGCCTCGTCGGTCATGTACGCCAGCCGCGTGGTCTCGCCGGCGAAGAGCTGCTGCCCGACCAGGCCGTCGTCGATCGCGTTGAAGGCGTACTTGAGCATCCGCTGCGCCGTCGGGCTCTTGCCGTTGACCAGCCGGCCCCACTCCAGCGCGACCTGCTCCAGCTCGGCGTGCGGGACGGCGCGGTTGACCGCCCCCATCCGCACGCCGTCCTCGGCGGAGTACTCCTGGCCGAGGAAGAAGATCTCGCGGGCGATCTTCTGGCCCACCTGCCGCGCGAGGTACGCCGACCCGAACCCGCCGTCGAAGGACCCGACGTCGGCGTCGGTCTGCTTGAACCGCGCCTGCTCCGCGCTGGCCAGGGTCAGGTCGCACACGACGTGCAGCGAGTGGCCGCCGCCGGCCGTCCAGCCGGGGACCACGCAGATCACGACCTTGGGCATGAACCGGATCAGTCGCTGCACCTCCAGGACGTGCAGCCGACCCAGGCGCGCCTGGTCGGCAGGCGTGCGGGCGTCGCTGGTGGCGCCGGCGGTGCCGTCCTCGTACTGGTAGCCCGCCCGACCGCGGATCCGCTGGTCGCCGCCGGTGCAGAACGCCCACTTGCCGTGCCGCTCCCCCGGCCCGTTGCCGGTCAGCAGCACGCAGCCGACGTCGGCGGTGGTGCGGGCGTGCTCGAGGACCCGCAGCAGCTCGTCCACGGTGTGCGGCCGGAACGCGTTGAGCACGTCGGGCCGGTCGAAGGCGACGCGGACGGTGCCGTGGGCGCGGGCCCGGTGGTAGGTCAGGTCGGTCAGGTCCTCGAAGCCGGGGACGTCGTCCCAGGCGGCCGGGTCGAAGATCTCGCTGACGCCCTCGATCGCACTCATGGGGCCGACCCTAGGGCCGCGGGTGCTGGCGCGGGACGGGCAGGTCTGGTGTGCTGCTGCGCATGGCGATCACCGGCGAGTACGTCCCCAGCAAGGCGAAGTGGGTCCGCGACCAGGTCGAGCAGTTCGAGGCGAGCAACGGCCAGGAGGCCAACACGCTGCCCGGCACGGCCTACCCGATCGTGGTCATCACCAACCTCGGCGCGAAGTCCGGCTACGTCCGCAAGACGCCGCTGATGCGGGTCGAGCGCGACGGCGTCTACGTGGCGATCGCCTCCAAGGGCGGCGCCCCGGAGCACCCGGAGTGGTACTTCAACTTCCTCGCCCACCCCGAGGTCGAGCTCCAGGACGGCTCGGAGAGGAAGACCTACCGCGCCGAGCTGGTCGAGGGCGAGGAGCGCGAGGACCTCTGGCGGCTCTCGGTGGACACCTGGTCGACCTACGCGTCGTACCAGGAGAAGACCGACCGGCAGATCCCGGTGTTCAAGCTGGTCCCGGTCGACTGACCGGCGCCGCGACGGGCGCTCAGCCCGAGATCGACTGCGCCAGCGCCGCGAGGTGGCTGAGCCGGGCGATCTCCGAGGGCAGGATCTCGGGGCCCCCGCGGCGCACCATCACGATCATCTCGGCGCTGCCGAGCGCGCAGCCGGCGACCAGCATCTCGCCGAGCTCCTCGGGCACCTCGATCAGCGCGCCCCGGTGCAGGTCGGCGGGCCAGTGGATGTCGGGCGGGATCCGCGACGGGGCCGCCGAGGACCCGTGGACCAGCTCGCCGCCGTCGCCCTTGCGCCGCACCCGCGCGGCCCAGTCGACGACGAAGGTCGCCGGCAGCAGGTCGACCAGGGTGTCGGCCGCCTGGGCCGGCTCGGCGGTCATCGCCTCGACGACCTCGAGGTCACGGGTCAGGTTGGACCCGGCGCCGTAGTGGGAGATCCACAGCACGTCCACGCCCTCCAGCGCGGTGCACGCGGAGAGGATGCTGTCCGGCATCACGCCGTGCTCGGCAGCGAGGAACACGTCGTCGACGGCCCGGCCGTCGGCGGTGCGCTCCACGATCTCGATCGCGTCGATGTTGCCGCCCGCCGTACCGATCGCCGAGGCCAGGCGGCCCAGGGATCCCGGCACGTCCGGCAGCGCCACGCGCAGCAGGTACGACATGGCGCCGACCCTACTTGCCCCACGTGACGGCCGTATGACGCCCGGACGGGCCCTCGTGGGCGCGCCGACGGGGACCGCTTCCCTAGGCTGCACCCATGAGCAACGTCCTCGTCACCGGCGCGACCGGCTTCATCGGCAGGCGCCTGGTGCCCGCCCTGATCGAGCAGGGGCACGACGTCCGTGCCATGACCCGCCGTCCCCAGCAGTACGACGGCCCGGGCACCCCCGTCGGTGGCAACACCGACGAGCGGGACTCCCTCACCGAGCCGATGCAGGGCGTCGAGATCGCCTACTACCTGGTGCACTCCCTCGACGACCCCGACTTCGAGCGCAAGGACGCCGCCGCGGCGCGCAACTTCGCCGCGGCCGCGGCCGAGGCCGGGGTGCGCCAGATCGTCTACATGGGCGGCCTCGGCGACGACGGCGACCTGTCGGCCCACCTGCGCTCGCGCCGGGAGGTCGAGACGCTGCTGGGCGAGACCGGCGTGCCGGTCACGGTGCTGCGCGCCGCCGTCGTGGTCGGCCACGGCGGCATCTCGTGGGAGATCACCCGCCAGCTGGTCAAGAACCTGCCGGCCATGGTGGTGCCGCGGTGGGCCGCGACCAAGACGCAGCCGATCGCGCTCGACGACGTGGTCCGCTACCTCGCCGGCGTCGCCGGCCAGGACCTGGCGCTGGGCCGCACCTTCGAGGTGGGCGGTCCCGAGCAGCTGACCTACATCGACATGCTGCGGGTGGCCGCCGAGATCGAGACCGGCCGCAAGGTCCCGATCGTCAAGGTGCCCGTCCTCTCGCCCGGGCTGTCCTCGCGCTGGCTGGCGCTGGTCACCGACGTCGACGTCACCACCGGGCGCAACCTGATCGACTCGATGGGCATCGAGGTCGTGGTCCGCGAGCAGTCGATCCGTGAGGTGGTGCCGGGCGAGCCGCTGGGCTACCAGGAGGCCGTACGCCGGGCCGTGGCCGACCGCGCCGCCGCCGAGGGCAAGGGCCGCTGAGCGATCAGGTCGCCGTGCCGAGGAAGATCAGCGGCAGCAGGTAGAGCATCGAGACCGACCACGTCAGGTGCGTGATGATCGGCGCCAGGATGCCGCCGGTGGCGCGCCGCTGCAGCCCGACGATGAGGCCGAGCACGATCGCGGCGAAGCCGAGCATCACGTTGCCGGTCGCCAGCGTCGCCACCGTGTAGGCCACGGTGGTGATCGCGACCTGGTGCTTGCGGATCGCGGCGTACATCGCCCCGCGGAAGAACAGCTCCTCGGCGATGCCGTTGAGCACGGTCACGACCAGCAGCACCCAGGCGTTGCCCTGGCGGGCGTACTCCAGGACCGTCTGGATGAACGGCGTGAGGGTGTCGTCGAGGAACGGCACCGCGCGGATCAGGAACGAGCCGGCCACGAACACCGCCACCAGCCCCGCCCCCAGCAGGAACGGCTGCACGAGCGGACGCGGGGCGTGGGTGTCGGGCTGGGCCGGCACCCCGATGCGGCCGAGGTGCAGCGGGCCGGAGGTGAAGGCGCCCACGGCCCAGACCCCCGCCAGGATGGCGGTCGCGGCGTAGAACCGGTTGCTGTCGGTCGGCTCGATGAAGCCCAGGGTGTAGCCCAGGACCACCGCGCCGGCCAGCACGACGACGACGCTGACGACCTGGCGGCGGCGGAACTCGCGGTCGGTCTGGCGGTGGTCGCGCGGCGTCATGTCCCAGAGGCTGGAGCGCAGCGTCGTGCGCAGGCCCCGGACTGAACGCATGCTGCGACCCTAACCGGGCCCCGGTCACGCGGCGCGGGCGAGGGAGTCGGTGGCGCCTCGTAGGGTCGGGAGAATGACCTCGATCATGTGGTTCCGGCGCGACCTGCGCCTGCGCGACAACCCCGCGCTGCGAGCGGCCGCCGCCGACGGGCCGGTGCTCGGCCTGTTCGTCCTCGACCCGGTGCTGTGGCGGACCGCCGGGCCGTCGCGGCGCGCCTGGCTCGCCGCCACGCTGCGCTCGCTCGACGACTCGATGGACGGCCGGCTGTGCGTGCGCGTCGGCGACCCGACCTCGCTGGTCCCGGCGCTCGCGCGCGAGGTCGGCGCGGACCGGGTCCACGTCACCAACGACTCGACGCCCTACGCCCTGCGGCGCGACACCGCCGTGGTCGCGGCGCTGCCCGACGGCGTCGAGGGCGTGGCCACCGGCACGCCGTACGCCGTCCCGCCCGGCACCGTGAAGAACGGCTCCGGCAACCCGCTACAAGGTCTTCACCCCCTTCAGCCGGGCCTGGCGCGACGTGGGCTGGGACGACCCGGTGGCGGCGCCGCGGGGCGTGGAGTGGGTCGAGCACGAGACCGACCAGCGCCTGTCCGCCCGGTTCGACAAGGCCCTCGAGGAGGCGCCCGCGTCGATGCCCACGGCCGGCGAGGCCGCCGCCTGGCGACGCGTCCGGGCGTTCCTGGCCGACGACGTGGCCGACTACGACGACGCCCGCGACGACCCGGGCGCCGACCGCACCTCGCGGCTCTCGCCCTACCTCAAGTACGGCGTGGTCCACCCCCGCCAGCTGCTGGCCGAGACCAGCGGCTCGGGTGGCTCGGGGGCCCGCACCTTCGAGACCGAGCTGTGCTGGCGCGACTTCTACGCCGACGTGCTGCACCACAACCCGCGGTCGTCGTGGCACGACCTCAACCCGGTGCCGGCGATGACCTACGACGACCCGGGCGACGACGTCGAGGCCTGGAGGCAGGGCCGCACCGGCTTCCCGATCGTCGACGCCGGGATGCGGCAGCTGCTCCACGAGGGCTGGATGCACAACCGGGTGCGGATGATCACCGCCAGCTTCCTGACCAAGGACCTGCACGTGTGGTGGCCCGTCGGGGCGCGGCACTTCCTCGACCACCTCATCGACGGCGACCTGTCGTCGAACAACCACGGCTGGCAGTGGGTGGCCGGGACCGGCACCGACGCCTCGCCCTACTTCCGCGTCTTCAACCCGGTCACGCAGGGCCTGAAGTTCGACGCGCGCGGTGACTACGTGCGTCGCTGGATCCCCGAGCTGCGCCACCTCGAGGGCAAGCAGGCCCACGAGCCGTGGGACGCCGAGGACGGCTACGCCCACGACTACCCGCGGCGCATCGTCGACCACGCCGAGGAGCGCCGGGAGGCGCTGGAGCGCTACGGCCGCGGCCGGGACTGACCCTCCGGCCCGCCCAGCGCGAAGGTCCCGACCACCTCGTGGCGGGCCTTGCCGCCCGGGCCCTCCCCCAGGTGGGAGGCGACCAGCGCCACCTCCTCCACCCTCCAGACGGGGCCGGCGTACGTCTCCAGGACGCGCAGCCACCGGGTCGCCTCGACCGGTCGCGCGACGCGCGCGACCGTGAGGTGGGGCCGGAACCGCTGGCCGTCGACCTCCACCCCCGCGGCCACGGCGGCGTGGCGGGCGCCGGTGGCCATCCGCTCCAGCTCGACCGGGTCGGTCTCGATCCCGGCGTACAGCAGCCGGGCGCGGGAGGGGTCGGGGAACGCGCCGGCGCCCGCGAGCCGGGCCTCGACGGGTCGGCGGCGGGCGGCCGCCGCGGCGAGCCGGGCCACCAGGTCGTCGTACGCCCGGTCCGGGACGTGCTCCATGAACGCCAGCGTCACGTGCCACTGGGCGACCGGCGTCCAGCGCAGCGGCCGGCCCTCGACGCGGGCCTCCTGGCGCGGGGCCAGGAACTCCTCGAGGTGCTCCAGCACCCCGGGCGGCGGCATCACGGCGGCGAACATCCGGGTCACTGCCCCATCCTGACGCTCAGCCCTGGGCGGCCGCCCCATGCGGCGACGCAAGGTGATGCGGGCCATACCGCGTGGATTCCACGCCGACCCGGGTACCACCCGTCGTGACGACCGATGATTTGATCGTTCCAAAACCGCACCACCGAGGAGCACACGTGGAGATCTGGCCCGGCAAGGCGTACCCGCTCGGGGCGACGTTCGACGGCAGCGGCACCAATTTCGCCCTGTTCAGCGAGGTGGCCGAGCGCGTCGAGCTCTGCCTGTTCGAGGTCGGCCCCGGCGGCGGCGTCGAGGAGACCCGCCTCGAGCTCACCGAGGTCGACGCCTACGTGTGGCACTGCTACCTGCCCACGGTGCAGCCCGGCCAGCGCTACGGCTACCGCGTGCACGGGCCGTGGGACCCCGAGAACGGGCTGCGCTGCAACCCGAACAAGCTGCTGCTCGACCCGTACGCCAAGGCGACCGCGGGCGAGATCGACTGGGACCCGTCGCTGTTCGGCTACGAGTTCGACGACCCGGAGAAGCGCAACGACGCCGACTCCGCCGAGCACATGACCCACGGCGTCGTCATCAACCCGTTCTTCGACTGGGAGGGCGACCGCGCGCTCGCGATCCCCTACAACGAGTCGGTCATCTACGAGGCCCACGTCAAGGGCATGACCGAGCTGCACCCCGACGTGCCCGAGGAGCTGCGCGGCACCTACGCCGGCCTCGCGCACCCGGCCGTCACCGACCACCTCAAGCGGCTCGGCATCACCGCCATCGAGCTGATGCCGGTGCACCAGTTCGTGCAGGACAACACCCTGCTCGAGAAGGGCCTGCGCAACTACTGGGGCTACAACACCCTGGCCTTCCTGGCCCCGCACGCCGACTACGCCGCGACCGGTCACCCCGGGCAGCAGGTGCAGGAGTTCAAGGCGATGGTGAAGTCGATGCACCAGGCGGGCATCGAGGTCATCCTCGACGTGGTCTACAACCACACCGCCGAGGGCAACCACCTCGGGCCCACGCTGAGCTTCAAGGGCATCGACAACCCGGCGTACTACCGCCTGGTCGAGGACGACCAGCAGCACTACATGGACTACACGGGCACCGGGAACACCCTCAACGTGCGCCACCCGCACGCGCTGCAGCTGATCATGGACTCGCTGCGCTACTGGGTGACCGAGATGCACGTCGACGGCTTCCGCTTCGACCTCGCCGCGGCCCTGGCCCGCGAGTTCTACGACGTCGACCGGCTCGCGACCTTCTTCGAGCTCGTGCAGCAGGACCCGATCGTCAGCCAGGTCAAGCTGATCGCCGAGCCCTGGGACGTCGGTCCGGGCGGCTACCAGGTGGGCAACTTCCCGCCCCAGTGGACCGAGTGGAACGGCGCCTACCGCGACACCGTCCGCGACTTCTGGCGCGGCGAGCCCGACCTCGGCGCCTTCGCCTCCCGCCTCGCGGGCTCCTCGGACTTCTACGAGAACTCCGGGCGTCGCCCCTTCGCCAGCATCAACTTCGTCACCGCGCACGACGGCTTCACGCTCAAGGACCTGGTGTCCTACAACGAGAAGCACAACGAGGCCAACGGCGAGGACAACAACGACGGCGAGAGCCACAACCGCTCCTGGAACCACGGCGTGGAGGGCCCGACCGACGACCCGGAGGTCCGGGCGATGCGGGCCCGCGACCAGCGCAACGTGCTGGCCACGATGCTGCTCAGCCAGGGCGTGCCGATGATCCTGCACGGCGACGAGATGGGTCGCACCCAGGGCGGCAACAACAACACCTACGCCCAGGACTCCGAGATCGCCTGGATGCACTGGGACGCCGCCGACAAGCCGCTGACCGACTTCACCGCGGCCCTGATCCGGCTGCGGCTGCGCCACCCGACGTTCCGCCGCAAGCAGTTCTTCACCGGCGAGGCCGTCAAGGACGGCGAGCGCCTCGACGACATCGTCTGGCTGCACCCCGACGGCCGCGTCATGGAGGACGGGGACTGGAACAACGGTGGCCGCAGCGTCGGGATGTACCTCAACGGCAACGGCATCGCAGGCCGCGACTCCCGGGGCAACCCGGTCGTCGACGACGACTTCCTGCTGTTCTTCAACGTGGGGGGCGCGGTGCAGCTGACGCTGCCGTCGTCGGAGTACGCCGCCGCCTGGGACGTGGTGGTCGACACCGGCGGGGTCGCCGACAACGGCCGCAGCTACGCCGCGGGCGACACCGTGGAGCTGCACGAGCGGTCGGTGCTGGTGCTGCGCGAGCACGTGGAGCCCGAGGAGGAGCCCGACCACTCCGTCGCGGCCTCGCTCGCGGTCGAGGGTGGCGGCGCCAGCAACATCGACACCGGCGAGCGCGCGCCCCTGTCCGGGCCCGGGCAGCAGGCGGGGTCGCTGCTGTGACGGCGCCGGCGAGCACCTACCGGCTCCAGGTCACCGCCGACTTCGACCTCGCCGAGGTCGTCCGCCGGCTGCCCTACCTGCACGACCTGGGGGTCGACTGGGTCTACCTGTCGCCGCTGCTCCAGGCCGAGCCCGGCAGCAGCCACGGCTACGACGTCGTCGACCCCACCCGGGTCGACGCGTCGCGCGGCGGGCCCGAGGGCCTGGCCGCGGTCGCCGCGGAGGCCCACCGGCTCGGCATGGGCGTGCTGGTCGACGTGGTGCCCAACCACGTCGGCGTCGCCACCGCGTCGGCGAACCCGTGGTGGTGGGACCTGCTCAAGCACGGCGCCGCGTCGGCGTACGCGTCGTACTTCGACGTCGACTGGCAGGCCGGCGACGGCCGCCTGCTCGTGCCCGTCGTGGGCGACGACGACCAGGACGCGGTGAGGGTGGTCTCGACAGGCTCGACCGACGAGACCGAAGACGGGACCGAGGCTCCGCTACCACGACCACCGCTTCCCGATGGCGCCCGGGACGACGACGCTCGAGGAGCAGCACTACCGGCTGGTCCACTGGCGCCGGGGCGACTCCGAGCTCAACTACCGCCGCTTCTTCACCGTCACCACGCTCGCCGGCGTCCGGGTCGAGGACCCCGACGTCTTCGACGCCGCCCACGTCGAGGTCGCCCGCTGGTTCGACGAGGGCCTCGTCGACGGGCTGCGGGTGGACCACCCGGACGGCCTGCGCGACCCCGGCGACTACCTCGACGACCTGGCCCGCCTGACCGGCGGCTCCTACGTGCTGGTCGAGAAGATCCTCGAGGGTGGCGAGCAGCTGCCCACGACGTGGGCGACCGCCGGCACCACGGGGTACGACGTGCTCGCGCTCCTCGACCGGGTGCTGACCGACCCGGCCGGCGAGGCGCCGCTGACCGCCCTCGACGCCCGGCTGCGCGGCCTGTCCGGCACCGACCACGACTGGGACGACCTGGTCCACGACCGCAAGCGCGCGGTCGCCACCGGCGGCCTGCTGGCCGAGACCCGACGGATCGTCCGCGAGCTGCCCGACCTCGGGCTCGACGCGCCGATCGCCGAGGACGCCGTGGCCGAGGTGCTGACCTGCTTCGGCGTCTACCGCTCCTACCTCCCGCTCGGACGCGACCACCTCGACGAGGCGCTCGCGACCGCGCAGCGTCGGCGTCCCGACCTGGCCGACGCCCTCGACCGGCTGGCCCCGGTGCTGGCCGACCCCGAGGCGCCTGCCGCCCGACGGTTCCAGCAGACCAGCGGGATGGTGATGGCCAAGGGCGTCGAGGACAGCTCGTTCTACCGCTGGTCGCGGCTGACCGCGCACAACGAGGTCGGCGGCGACCCGGGGACCTTCGTGGTCGCGCCGGAGGAGTTCCACGCCGCGATGGTCGAGCGGCAGGCCACCTGGCCGACCGCGATGACCACGCTGAGCACGCACGACACCAAGCGCGGCGAGGACGTCCGCGCCCGGCTGCTCGCCCTCGCCGAGGTGCCCCACCTGTGGGAGCAGACCCTCGACCGGCTGCTGGCGCTGGCGCCGGTGCCCGACGAGGGGTTCGCCAACCTGCTGTGGCAGGCCGTGGTCGGCGCCTGGCCGGCCCGCGTGGACGGCGCTCCGCCGTCCGACCTGCGCGCCCGGCTGTCGGCGTACGCCGAGAAGGCGATGCGCGAGGCCGGTGACCGCACCACCTGGACCGACCCCGACGAGGCCTTCGAGGCCAGCGTCCACGCGGCCGTCGACGCCGCCCTCGACGACCCGGCCGTGACCCGTCTGGTCACCGACCTGGTGGACCGGCTCGCCGACGCCGGGTGGAGCAACGCGCTCGCCGCCAAGCTCGTCGCGATCACCGCCCCGGGCGTGTGCGACGTCTACCAGGGCAGCGAGCTGTGGGAGCAGAGCCTGGTCGACCCCGACAACCGCCGCCCGGTCGACTTCGCCCGGCGCGCGGAGCTGCTCGCCGGCCTCGACGCCGCGCCCACCGTGCCGTCGGGTCCCGACGACGAGGGCGTGGCCAAGCTCTGGGTCACCGCGACCGCGCTCCGGCTGCGCCGCGACCGGCCCGAGCTGTTCGAGGCCTACGCCCCGCTCGTCGCCACCGGCGACGCGGCCGACCACGTGCTGGCCTTCGACCGCGGCGGCGCCGTCACGGTGGCCACCCGGCTGCCCCTCGGCCTGGCCGAGCAGGGCTGGGGCGGGACCACCCTCCCGCTCCCGCCCGGCACGTGGCGGGACGCGCTGGGCACCGCCACCGGCCTGATCGGGTCGGTGTCGGTGGGGTCGTTGCTGGGCGGCCTGCCGGTGGCGCTGCTCGTGAGGGAGGACTGAGATGGTGCGTGACCGGTTCGACGTGTGGGCGCCCGAGGCCGGGCGGGTGCGGCTCTCCGTCGTCGTCGACGGGAGCGAGCAGACCCTCGCCATGCGGCAGGGCGACGACGGCTGGTGGACGGCGGAGGACGCGCCCACCGCAGCGGTCGTCGACTACGGCTACCTCGTCGACGACGACGAGACCCCCAAGCCCGACCCGCGCTCGCGCTGGCAGCCCGAGGGCGTGCACGCCCGTTCGCGCACCTTCGACCCCGACGACTTCGCCTGGACCGACCAGGCCTGGACCGGTCGCCAGCTGGCCGGCTCGGTCGTCTACGAGCTCCACCTCGGCACCTTCACCCCCGAGGGCACCCTCGACTCCGCGATCGAGCGGCTGCCGCACCTGGTCGAGCTCGGCGTCGACCTGGTCGAGCTGCTGCCGGTCAACGCGGTCAACGGCACCCACAACTGGGGCTACGACGGCGTGCTCTGGTACGCCGTCCACGAGCCGTACGGCGGGCCCGCGGCGTACCAGCGCTTCGTCGACGCCTGCCACGCCCACGGCCTGGGCGTCGTCCAGGACGTCGTCTACAACCACCTCGGGCCGTCCGGCAACTACCTGCCGGTGTTCGGGCCCTACCTGCACGCGACCGGCCAGAACAGCTGGGGCTCCTCGCTCAACCTCGACGGCGCGGGGTCGGAGGAGGTGCGCCGCTACGTCCTCGACAACGTGGCGATGTGGCTGCGCGACCTCCACGTCGACGCTCTGCGGCTCGACGCCGTGCACGCGCTGGCCGACACCTCGATGACCCACCTGCTCGAGGAGATGGCCGTCGAGGTCGACGCGCTGTCGGCCCACCTGCGCCGGCCGCTGACGCTGATCGCCGAGAGCGACCTCAACGACACCCGGATGGTCACCCCGCGCGAGGCCGGCGGGCGTGGCCTGCACGCGCAGTGGAGCGACGACTTCCACCACGCCGTGCACGTGGCGCTGACCGGTGAGACGAGCGGCTACTACGGCGACTTCGCGCCGCTGTCGGCGCTGGCCAAGGTGTGCGAGCGCGGTTTCCTGCACGACGGCACCTGGTCGAGCTTCCGCGGCGCCCGCCACGGCCGACCCGTCGACACCGCGGCGATGCCGACCTGGCGTCTCGTGGTCGCCAACCAGAACCACGACCAGATCGGGAACCGCGCCGTCGGGGACCGGCTCGCGGCCACCCTCGACGACGACCAGCTGGTCTGCGCCGCGATGCTGACGCTGGCCGGCCCGTTCACGCCGATGCTGTTCCAGGGCGAGGAGTGGGCGGCCTCGACGCCGTTCCAGTTCTTCACCTCCCACCCCGAGCCCGAGCTGGCCGACGCGGTCCGCAACGGGCGCCGAGCCGAGTTCGCGAGCCACGGGTGGGGCGAGCAGGAGGTGCCCGACCCGCAGGACCCCGCGACCTACGAGCGCTCGAAGCTCGACTGGTCCGAGCTCGCCACCGGTCGCCACGCCGTGGTGCTCGAGGCCTACCGGGAGCTCGGTCGGCTGCGCCGCACCGTGCCCGACCTGACCGACCCCGCGTTCGGCTCCGTCGCCTGCACCGCCGACGAGGAGAGCCGCGTCTTCACGATGCGCCGCGGCTCGACCCTGATGGTGGTCAACTTCGGCACCGCGCTCGCCTCGCTGCCCCTCGACGGTCCTGCCGAGCAGCTCTTCGCGACCCCCTCGGGCGTCACGTTGGCGACCGACCGGGTCGACGTACCTGCTCGTGGTGGGGTGTTGCTCCGGTTCGGGTGAGGGCTCGCTGATTACCCGGACGTCCGGGTAATCAGTCACCTGGCGCGTGTTGCAACAGTCGTCAGGTGACTGAAAAGGCCGTCAGGTCACCCGTACGACGCGGTCGGGCAGGCGTGCTCACGGACGGGTGCGGTCAGACGCGTCCCGCGTACGCCGCTCCGCCGCCGCGCACGCGCGCGCAGCCGTGGCGACGCCACGCGCGGTCGCACCCCGCCGACGTCGGACCCGCGCCCGGTCCCACTCCGACGGGCTCGTCCTGGCGGTCGCGAGCGATCACCAGCCCCTCCGCGAGAACGGGCGCGGGGCCTCAGCCGTTGAGCAGGTCCTCGAAGGAACCCATCGCCGCGACGTCGCGGTCGAACTGGTCGAGCCTGGCGGCCGGAGCGCGGCCCCCGGTCAGCCGGTCGACCAGCTCGCCGGCGGCACGGTCGACGCGGGTGCGCAGCGCGCTGTCGACCCCGCCCCCAGCCCAGTCCTCGCTCGCGGCGAAGACGCCGGTGGGCAGCACCACCGCGCGCAGGTAGGAGAACAGCGGCCGCAGTGCGTGGTCGAGCACCAGGCTGTGGCGCGCGGTGCCGGCGGTGGCCGCGACCACTACCGGAACCCCGTCGAGGGTGTCCGGCTCGAGGACGTCGAAGAACGTCTTGAACAGCCCGCTGTACGACGCGCTGAACACCGGCGTCACCGCCACCACCGCGTCCGCCGCCGCGACCCGGGCCTGCGCCGCCGCCACGTCACCGCTGGCGAAGCCGGTGAGCAGGGCGTCGGTCAGGCCGTGGGCCAGGGCCCGCAGCTCGACGTGCTCGACCGCCACGGCCGCGCCGCGCTCGGCGGCGAGCCGGGTGGTGGCCTCGGCGAGCAGGTCGGCCAGCAGCTTGGTGGACGAGGGGTCGGAGAGGCCGGCCGAGACGACGACGACGCGGCGCACGTCGTCGGCCACCGGCGCCCCCACCCGACGGAACGGGATCGGGTCGCTCACGCCGCGCTCCCAGCGGTGGCGGGGGTGAGGGTCGGGACGGCGGCCAGCCCGAGCTCGGTGCGCAGCGACGCCACGACCTCGCCGAGCAGGTCGAGCTGGTTGAGCACCGTGCTCAGCGGCAGCCCGGCGTGGTCGACGAGGAACAGCTGGCGCTGGTAGTCGCCGGCGTACTCGCGGAAGGAGAGCGTGCGCTCGACCACCTCGGCCGGCGTGCCGACCGTGAGCGGCGTCTGCCGGGTGAAGTCCTCCAACGACGGCCCGTGACCGTAGACCGGGGCGTTGTCGAAGTAGGGCCGGAACTCACGGACCGCCTGCTCGTGGGAGCGGGCGAGGTAGACCTGGCCGCCCAGCCCGACGACAGCGTCCTCGGCGCGGCCGTGGCCGTGGTGCTCGAATCGCTGGCGGTAGAACTCGACCATCCGTGCGGTGTGCGAGGCGGGCCAGAAGATGTGGTTGGAGAAGAACCCGTCGCCGTAGTACGCCGCCTGCTCGGCGATCTCGGGGCTGCGGATCGAGCCGTGCCAGACGAACGGCGCCTCGCCGTCCAGCGGCCGCGGCGTGGAGGTGAAGCCCTGGAGCGGCGTGCGGAACTTGCCCTGCCAGTCGACGTTCTCCTCGCGCCAGAGCCGGTGCAGCAACGCGTAGTTCTCCACCGCCAGCGGGATGCCCTGCCGGATGTCCTTGCCGAACCACGGGTAGACCGGGCCGGTGTTGCCGCGGCCGAGCATGAGGTCCATCCGGCCGTCGAGGAGGTGCTGCAGCGTCGCGTAGTCCTCGGCGATGCGCACCGGGTCGGTGGTGGTGATCAGCGTGGTGCTGGTGGAGAGCTTGATCCGCTCGGTCTGCGCGCCGATGTAGGCCATCGTGGTCGTGGGCGAGCTCGCCACGAAGGGCGGGTTGTGGTGCTGGCCGACCGCGACGACGTCGAGCCCGACCTCCTCGGCCTTGCGGGCGATCTCGACCGTGGCCTTGATCCGCTCGTGCTCGGTCGGGGTCCGGCCCGTGGTGGGGTCGGTGGTGACGTCGCCGACGGTGAAGATCCCGAACTCCATGGTGTGCCTCCTGAGGCGGTGTAGTTGCTGGCTCAACTACGTGACGCGTCACCCTATTCCGCGGCGGCCTCCGGCGCCACCCCGGGGTCTCCCAGCGCCGACCGCAGCCGTTCGCGCAGCCCGCTGGCCCGCTGCACCTCGCGGGAGACCGCCGCCCGCACGGCCGCCTCGGTGCCGACCACGCGCACCCGCTCCTGGGCCCGGGTGACCGCGGTGTAGAAGAGCTCACGGGTCAGCAGCCGCGACTGCTCGTCGGGCAGCACGACGCTCACCACCCGGGCCTGGGAGCCCTGCGACTTGTGGACGGTCATCGCGTGGACCGTCTCGACCCCGGCCAGCCGGCTGGTGGCGAGCTCGCGGGTGGTGCCGCCCAGCTGCACCACGACCCGAAGCCGCCCCTCCTCGTCGCGGACGGTGGCGCCCATGTCGCCGTTGTTGAGCAGCTGGTCGTAGTCGTTGGCGGTCACCAGGATCGGGCGGCCGGCGTACCACTCGTCGTAGTGCGTGACCCCGGTGCGCTCGGCCACGAGCCGCTCGACCAGGCGGTTCCAGCCGCCCACGCCGAACGGTCCCTCGCGGTGCGCGCAGAGCAGCCGGTGGCCCGCCAGCGCGGCGAGCGCGCCCGCGCGGTCGCCCGCCTCCCCCGCGCGCCGCAGCTCGACGGCGACGTCGGCCACGTCGTCGCGGAACCGGGTCATGGCCGTCTCCTCGGCGGCGTCGACGAGCTCGACCTCGTCGCCGCCGGCGCGCAGCTGGGCCAGCACCGCGTCGGCGTCGCCGGTGCGCAGCGCGTCGGCGAGGGCACCGATGCGGGCGCCGAAGCGGTGGGTACGCCGCAGCGCGGCCACCGGGGAGACCTCGCTGTCCTCGAACCCGGCGACGAGGTCGGCGAGCACGGCACCCGCCTCGACCGAGGCGAGCTGGTCGGGGTCGCCCACCAGCACCAGCCGGGCGTCGGGCCGCATCGCCTCGAGCAGCCGGGCCATCATCGTCAGCGAGACCATGGAGGTCTCGTCGACCACGACCACGTCGTGGGGCAGCCGGTTGCCGCGGTGGTGGCGGAACCGCACCCGGCTGTCGGGCCGCCAGCCGAGCAGCCGGTGCAGCGTCGAGGCGGTCAGCACGCCGAGGCGGTCCTGGTCGGTGGTCGAGAGCCGCTCGGTCGCCTCCTGCACCGCCTCCTGGAGGCGGGCGGCGGCCTTGCCGGTGGGGGCGCTCAGCGCCATCCGCGGCGTGCGGCCGGTCAGCTGCTCGTGCTGCTCGGCGACCAGGGTGAGCAGGCCGGCCACCGTCGTGGTCTTGCCGGTGCCGGGCCCGCCGGTCAGCACGGTGGTCCAGCGGGTGGCGGCGCCCCGGGCGGCGTCGCGCTGCTCGGCGTACCCCTCGCCGGGGAAGACGCGCTCCAGACCCCGCTCGAGCAGCGCCGGGTCCACCTCGGGCGGGGTACGGCGCACCCGCGCGACCAGGTCGTCGCAGACCTGCCCCTCCTCGCGCCAGTAGCGGTCGAGGTAGAGGCGGCTGCCGTCCAGGCGCAGCAGCTGCTGGGCCAGCAGCGGGCTGGCGGCGACGGCCTCGCGCCAGGCGCGCGGCTCGGGCCACGGCAGCGCGACGTCGTCCTCGAGCGGGAGCGCTCCGATGGTGGCCAGGTCGAGGCACACCGAGCCGGTGCGGACCGCGCGCACGGCCAGCGCGACCGCCAGCAGCACCTCCTCACCGGACTCCTCGACCAGCGCCCCGAGCCGCTGCGCCACGTGGACGTCGGCGGCGGCCAGCACCTCGGGGTGGTTGAAGCGGGCGAGCAGGCCGGTGGCGCCGAGCACCCGGCGGCGATCCCCGGGGTCGGTCCACACGGGAGGGACAGTGGCGGTCACGAGGCGCCCTCCGCCGACGCGGGCCGACCGTCGAGCAGCTCGGACAGCTCGACCACCAGGGCGGCCGGCGGCCGCCAGCTGAAGACGCCGCACGGCACGCCGGCGACCCGCGGTGTCTCCGGGCCGCAGAGCCCGCGCAGGTAGAGGTAGAGGACCCCCCCGAGGTGCACCTCGGGGTCGTAGCCGGGGAGCCGCCAGCGCAGGTAGCGGTGCAGCACCACCGAGTAGAGCAGCGCCTGGAGCGGGTAGTGCGAGTGCAGCATCGCCGCGTCGAGCGCGGCCGGCGCGTAGTCGAGCGCGGTGATCGCAGCGCCGGGCTCACCGAGCCGGTTGGTCTTGTAGTCGACGACCACGAACCGCTGCTCCGCGCCGTCGCCGACCCGCAGCACCACGTCGATCGAGCCGCTCAGGTAGCCGCGCAGCAGCTGCTCGCCCAGCGCCGGGACCTCGAGACGGTCGGCGTAGGGCCGCATCGGGTCGTCTGCGGGCAGGTGCCGGCGCAGCGCCCCGGCCATCGCGGCCAGCGGCACCGAGGCCCCGGGCCGGTCGCCACCGGAGAGCGGGATCTCGAAGTCGAGCTCGCGGAGCCGGTCGCGCATCGGGACCTGTGCCAGGGTGCGCTCCCCGGCCAGCGGGCCGAGGGGGGTGTGCTGCGAGGGCAGCAGCGCGGCGGCCAGCTCGGGCGTGGGCGTCTCGACCGCCCACCAACGACGCTCCTGCTCCACACGCAGCTCGAGCTCGGCCAGCAGGTCGGGCGCGTCGGGGTCGGTGTGCTCGAGGACGCCGTGGACCAGCGAGCCCAGCGTCGCCCCGGCCGGCAGGCTGTCCATGGGCGAGGGCAGGTCGGCGGCGTCCGGGGCCGCGGCGACCGGGGTCGTCGGCAGCTCCTCCTCGGTCGCCTCGAGCTCGTCGGTGGTGCCGGCGAGCTCCGGCTCGCTCTCGGTGGTGCCGGTGCCGGCCGCCTCCTGCTCGGCGCGGATCAGCCCGGAGTAGGAGGTGCGGCGCCAGTCGGTGTCGACGTCACGGTCGAAGCGGCGTACGGCGAGCCGCGGGACGCCGGCGGCGGGTGGCAGCGACGGCGCGCCGGTCGGCCGCGAGGCCTCCACCACCAGCGCGCCCTCCTGCTCCCAGCGCTCGAAGGCCGCGGCGGCCTCGCGGGGACCGGGGACGGCGTCGAGGCGGGCGGCGACGGTCGGGCTGCCGGGCGTGCGACCCAGCAGCAGCCGCGACCACCCGGCGTTGACGCTGTCGCGGGTCGGCGCCCACCAGGCCACCACCTGGCTCTGCGCGCGAGTGAGGGCGACGTAGGTCAGCCGCAGCTCCTCGCCCGCCTGCTCGTCGCGGTGGCGGCGCACCGAGCGGCCGTCGCGGGTGCCGCCCACGTCGCGGGTCCGGTGGCCCGCCTCGTCGTGGAACAGCGGCACCTCGTCGTCGGGCACCCACTTGTTGAAGGCCAGGGGGAGGTAGACGACGGGGTACTGCAGGCCCTTGCTCGCGTGGATGGTCACGAGCTGGACGGCGCGGGCGTCGGTGTCGAGCCGGCGGGTGCGGGCGTTGCTGCCGGCCGCCGCCCGGCGCTCGCTGCGCAGCCACTCCAGCAGCCCGGTCACGCCGAGCCCCTCGCGGTGCGCGACGTCGTGCAGCAGCTGGCCGAGGTGGTGCAGGTCGGTCAGCAGCCGCTCGCCGTCGGGGCGGGTCAGCACCCGGGCGGCCAGCCCGTCGGCGACCACGGCCTCGTGGACCGCGGCGATGCCACGCAGCCGGACCAGGTCGAGCCAGCGACGCACGCGCTCGCCGACCTCGTCGGTGACGTCCTCGCCTCCCGCGTCGAGCGCGCCGGGGGTCAGGCCGACGAACGGCCCCAGGGCCACCGAGCGCACCCGGGCGGCCCGGTGCGGCTGCTCCAGCGCCTCGAGCAGCGTCAGCCACTCGCGACCGGCCTCGGTGAGCAGCACGCTGCTGCCGCCGTGCACCACGGAGGCGACGCCCTTCTCGGACAGTGCCCGTTGGAACAGCTCGACGTGGCGCAGGCTGTAGAGCAGCACCGCGACGTGCTCGGGCTGGACCGGCTCCCCGTCGTGGCGGGCACCGGACCCGAGCAGGGCCGCGACGTCGTCGGCGAGGTCGGCGGCGACGTGGCGCCGCGCCGCGTCGACCGACATCGTGGCGCCCTGCTGGCCCGCCCCGGACGGCTCCACCACCCGCAGCCGCACCGGCGCCGGGCGGGGGGCGCCGGTGAGCCGCGAGGCGGTGTGGTGGGCGGCGACCGGGTGCACCGCGATCCGCGGGTCGCCGAGCTGCGCCCCGCCCAGCAGCGCCTGGAGGGCGTCGACCAGCGGGGCGTCGCTGCGCCAGTTGGTGGCAAGGGTGCGGTGCTCGACGGCGGTCGCGGCGGCGTCGAGGTAGGTGGTCACGTCGCCGCCACGGAAGGCGTAGATCGCCTGCTTGGGGTCGCCGATCAGGACCATGGTGGCCGCGCCGCCGAAGGCGAGGTCGAGGACCTGCCACTGCACCGGGTCGGTGTCCTGGAACTCGTCGACCAGCACGGTGTGCCAGCGGTGGCGCATCCGGGCGCGGGCCGGCGAGTCGGGGTGGCGCAGCGCGTCCCGCAGGCGGGAGAGGAGGTCGTCGTACGACAGCACGCCGCGGCGGCGCTTGCGGCGCTCGAGCTCGGCCCGCACCGCCTCGGCGAAGTCGCGGCGCTCCACGGCCGGCGAGCCCTCGGCTCCCTCGGCGACCAGCAGCGACTGGGGGTCGCCGGTGGCGACGCGGGCGACGCCGAGCGCCACCTCGCGGGAGAACGGCGGCCGGGCGAGGTCGCCGTAGCGGGCCAGGAACAGGTCGTCGACCACCTCGACCACCAGGTCGTCGAGCTGCTCGACCAGCTCCGCCCCGGTGTCGGTGTCGCCGGCGACCCCGAGCGAGCGCAGCACCTGCTGGCAGAACTGGTGGGTGGTGGCGATGGTGGCGCCGTCGAAGTCGGCCAGCGCCTGCCGCAGCCGCTCGCGGCGCTGCGCGACCTCGGCCTCACCGGCATCGGCGAGCAGCCCGGTGAGCCCACCGGCGTGGCGGGCGGCGGCGGGGTCGGCGAGCGCCAGCTCGGCCGCCACCAGCTGCTCGCGGACGCGCTCGCGCAGCTCCTGGCTGGCGGCGCGGCCGAAGGTGATGACGAGCAGCTCGTCGAGGCGGGCGTGGCCCTCGGCGACGTAGCGGGTCACGAGCGCGCCGACGGCCCAGGTCTTGCCGGTGCCCGCGCTGGCCTCGAGCAGGGCGGTGCCGGTCGGCAGCTCGCCCAGCGGGTCGAAGGGCCGGGGCACCGCGGGGGTCGCGACGTCGGTCATCGGACCCGCTCCAGCACCGGTCGCCACACGGTCGTGGCGAGCGCCCCGAGCCGCGTGGTCTGCCCCTCGCGCTCCTCGCCCGGCAGCGGGCGCTGCTCGAGCAGCCGCGACAGCGGTGCGTCGGGGCCCCACACCCGGACGTGGGCCTCGTCCTCGCACTCCGGGCCGAACCGGGCACGGGACCACTCGGCCTCGGCCTTGGGGCGAGCGGCACGGGGGTGGGCCGCCCACGCGTGACCGGTCCGCAGCGGCAGCGGCAGCGGCTCGGCGAGCCCGGCGTCGTAGACCGCGACCAGCTCGCGCAGCCGCGCGGCGGCCTCCTCGACCGGCGCGAACGCGGCGCGGGCGGTGGCCTGGCTGCGGAAGCGGCCCCGGCCGATCGACCCGGCGGTCCACCCGCGACCCGGGCTGTCGGCGCACAGCGCGAGCAGCGGCACCCACGCGTCGAGGTAGTGGCGCGGGCCGAGCCGGGAGTAGCTGTGGCGCACCACCCGGGTGCCGTGCAGGCCGGTGACGGTGCCGCGCAGCCGGCGGCCGTCCCCGAGGTCGACGTCGACGTCGCGCGCGGACGCACGCTCGCCCTGGGTGACCGAGTCGACCAGCTCGGCCACCGGCAGCGCCTGGTCGGCGAGCCGCTTGGCGAGGTCCCAGCCCAGCCGGCCGGGCGGCAGCACGCCCCGCCGCCACTCGCGGTCGCGCGCCTGCCCGGGCGTGCGGCCGAGGAGCAGGTCGGCCAGGAGCCGTTCCCCGACCTGCCACTGCTGCAGGCCGTCGAGGTCGACGGGCAGCCCGTCGGTGACCTCCTCGCCCTCGTCGGGCAGCGCGACCTCGAGGCGTCGCCGCAGGAAGTGGCGGACGGGGTGGCGCAGGAACGCCGACAGCTCGGCCAGCTCGACGTCGCCGCCGGGCCGCGGCAGCACCGCGCCGGCCAGCGTCGGCGGCAGCTCGCGGGGGCGCGCGGCGGCCCGGGCGCCGGCCAGCGCCGCGCCGTCGAAGGAGAAGGGTCGCGGCGGCACCAGGTTGTCCTGGTCGAAGGCCTGGAGCGGGTGGGAGCGCAGCACGTGGTCGCGGCCCCCCGGCACGGTCAGCTCCACGGCGTCGAGGAGCTCCCCGAGCGGGACCGCCGGGGGACGGGGGGCGCCGGTGGTCTCGTTGGCGCCGGTGTAGGTCACGACCAGGTGCTCGGTCGCCGCGACCACCGCGTCGAGCATCAGCTGGCGGTCCTCGCTGCGGACGTCGCGCTCCCCCGTCAACGGCCGGCGCGCCAGCACGTCGTCGCCGTCGACGGCACCGACGCGCGGGAAGGAGCCGTCGTCGAGCCCCAGCAGGCACACCACGCGGTGGGGCACCGAGCGCATCGGCACCATGGTGGCCACGGTCAGCGTGCCGGTGCGGAAGTTGGCCCGGGTCGGGCGTCCGGCCAACCGCTCGGCCATCAGCGAGCGCACGTCGGGCAGCCGGAGCTCCAGGTCGGCCGACCAGGAGCGCGAGCTGGCGTCGAGCACCTGCGCGAGCTCGCGGTGCACCTGCGCGGTCTGCCACTCCTCCCCGCGCGGCACCAGCGTGAGCTCCTCGACCGCCCGACCGATGGTGCCGACCCAGTGGCCGACCGGGTGGCTCCCGGTGAGCTCGGCGCTGAGCCGCTGCAGCCGGTCGAGGGCCTCGGCGAGCCGGCCCGCGAGGTCGATGCTCGTCGAGCCGACGTCGTCGAGCGGCAGCGTGGCCCCGAAGTAGCGGTCGGCGTCGTCGCTGACCGCCACCCCGGTGAGCACGCGGTCCAGACCGAACCGCCAGGTGTTCTGCACGAAGCGCTCGAGGCCGAAGTCGCGGCGGTGCTCCCCGTCGAAGGCCCAGCGCACCCCGGCCTTCTCGACCCAGTCGGTGAGGGTCTCCAGGTCGCTCTCGGTGAGGGCGAAGCGGCGTCGTACCGGCTCGGTGGCCAGCAGGTCGAGCACCGCGCTCGCCTCGGCCCGACCACCGGCGAGGTCGAGCAGCCGGCTGACCACCGCCAGCAGGGGGTTGGTCTGGGTCAGCGAGCGGTCGGCCAGGCGGACGCGGAGCCGGTGGCCGGCGTGGCTCTCCCCCCGACCGGTGGTCACCGCGCCCATGCCGAAGGCGGCCGACACCAGGGGGGCGTAGGCCTCGATGTCGGGGCACATCACCACGATGTCGCGCGGCTCGAGCGTGGGGTCGTCGGCGAGCAGGCCGAGCAGCACCTCGCGCAGCACCTCGACCTGGCGCGCCGGCCCGTGGCACGCGTGGACCTGCACGCTGGCGTCGGTGTCGCGCAGCACCCGCCCGGTCGAGCGGTCGCCGGGCGCCGGCGGCCGGTCGACGGCGAGGTCGTGCTGCAGCCAGCCGAGCAGCGAGCCGCCGACCGTGGTGGCCGTGGTGGGGGTGTCGGCGGTCGGGGCGTCGGCGGGCAGCGGGACGGTGGCGTCGACCGGGCCGACCGCCTGGAGCGAGCGCTGCAGCTCGCGCAGGTCGCGGCCGAGCGAGGCGAGCAGCGGGTGGTGCACCCGCGAGCGGGCCGGGTCGGCCGCCCGTGGGACCGCGCCGGCCAGGTCGCGCAACGCCTCCCACGAAGCCGGGGCCGGGTGCGGCAGCCACAGGTGCACCTCGCGGTGCTCCCCCAGCGCGGCCAGCAGCTCGACCTCGGTGACCGGCACCCGGGTGTGGCCGAACAGCGACAGCCGGGACGGCAGGGCGGGGTCGAGCCCACCGGAGCGCAGCGCGGCGCAGACCTCGCGGTGCCGCGTCACGGGGGATGCCGCACCCACCCGCGCGACCAGGCGGCGCCACAGCTCGGGCTGCCAGGACAGGTCGGGGTCGAGCCGCCCACCCGCCCCGTCGGTGTCGCGCCCCGACTCCCAGTCGTGGAGCAGCGAGGGCCGCTGCACGGCGTACGCCGCGAGGTGGCGTGCCAGGCGGCGCGCGGTGGCGTAGCGACGACCCCGCCGCAGCTCGCGCTCCTCGCCCTGGTGCTCGTGCCCGAGGTGCAGGCTCAGCGCCCGGCACCACGGCTCGCCGGCGGCCTCGTCGACGACCTCGAGCAGCGGCCAGACCAGGGCGTCGGGCGCCCACGGGTCGTCGTCGGTGGTGCCGAGGACCTCGCCCACCAGGCTCGCGGGCGAGCGCAGCTCGACCCCGGCGCAGACGCCGTCCTCGCGCCCGGGTGCCGCGCCGACGCGGTGCGAGAGCCGCTGGCTGAGCCAGCGCTCGACCCCCCGGGCGGGCACGATGACCAGCTCCGGCGCGAACGGGTCGGCCGGCGGCTCGCTCAGCAGCGCGGCGAGGCCGTCGGCGAGCGCGTCGGCCCGCGGCGCGCGGTGGAGGAGCAGGGGCACGGGCGGACCTGGGGGTGGGGGGACGGGACGCGGCGACCCTAGCCGCCGGCGCCGACAGCCGCGCCCGGCGTACCACCGCCTCGGGACACCCGCGGCGCCACCGCGAGCACACCGGGCGACGGTGTCGTCTGACAGGCTGGTCGGGTGAGCGCGCCGGACCCCGTCGAGGACCCCTTCGCCGCCCCGTCGTCCGGGGCGGGCACCGGTACGGCGCTGCGTCCTCCCCGGCACCAGGTGTCACCCCGGGCCCCGTTGATGTGGGCCGCCGGGGCGCTGGTCGGCGACCTGTTCCTGCTGGCGGGGCTCCTGGCCGTCCGGTGGTTCGACTGGTTCGACATCGCCTGGTGGGTCTGGACGCTGTACGCCGTCGGCGTGGTCGTCGGCGTGGGGGTCACCCCCCTGGTCCGCTACCGCGTCCACCGCTGGGAGAGCACCGAGTCGGCCGTCTACACCCAGTCGGGCTGGCTCTCGCTCGAGCGCCGGATCGCGCCGATGGCGAAGGTGCAGACCGTCGACCTGGAGCAGGGCGTGATCGCCCGGCTCTTCGGCCTGGCCACCGTCACCGTCACCACCGCCTCGGCCGCGGGCCCGGTCAAGATCGAGGGCATCGAGTCCGCGACCGCCGACCGGCTGGTCGCCGAGCTGACCCGGCGCACCACCGCCGAGGCGGGCGACGCGACGTGAGCGAGCAGTCGCCGGAGCAGTCGCCCGAGCAGTCGCCGGCGTCGTACGTCCCGGCGTCCCCGCTGGTCGAGGCCGTCCCGGAGCAGCCCTGGCGCCGCCTCGACACCAAGATGCTGCTGGTCCACCCCGTGCAGCAGGTGCTGCGGTTCCTGCCGGTGCTGGTGGGACTGCTCGTCGTGGGCGGGTCGCGCGGCACCTGGTGGCAGGCCGCCGGCATCGTGCTGCCGATCGTGTGGGGCGTCGCGACGTACTTCTCCACCCGCTTCCGGATCACCCCCGACCAGCTGGAGCTGCGACGCGGCCTGGTGCAGCGGGCGACGCTGAGCGCGCGGCTGGACCGGGTGCGCTCGGTCGAGGTGACCGCCCCGCTCATCCACCGGCTGCTCGGCCTCACCCAGGTCAAGATCAGCACCGGCAGCGCCTCGCTCACCGGTGACGACGGCTTCGCCCTGGACGGCCTCGCCGCCTCCGAGGCCCGCCAGCTCCGCGAGCGGCTGCTGCACCGCTCCGACGTCGTCGCCACCCCGGACAATCCGCTCCGCCGGACCGGGGCAGCCGTCCGACGTCGTGGAGCCGCCCTGGGGACCGCAGGCCCCGGTCGCCCCGGTCGCCCCTGTCGCCCAGCCCGACGAGGTGCTGCTGCGCTTCGACCCCCGGTGGGCGCGCTACGCCCCGCTGACGGCGTCCGGCGCGGTGATCGCGAGCGCCGTGACCGCGATCGGCTCGCAGGGCATGGACGCCCTCGGCGTCGACCCGGTCACCGACCTCGGGCTCGACGAGCGGCTGGGCGACGTACGCGTGCTCCCCCTGGTCGGCGTGCTGGTCCTCGCGTTCCTGGTGCTGACCGCCGTCTCGGGCGTGCTGGGCTACCTGGTCACCAACTGGGGCTTCACGCTGACCCGCGACCCTCGCGGCCGCTCGCTGCAGGTGCGCCGGGGCCTCACCACCACCTCGGAGACCAGCGTCGAGGTCGCGCGCGTGCGGGGCGCCCGCATCAACGAGCCGATCGGGCTGCGGCTCACCCGCGCCGCCGGCACCGACGCCCTGCTCGCGGGCGGTTCGGTGCTCACGGGCGGTACGGCGACGCTCGCCCCGGCGGCACCGCGCGCCGTGGCCCGGGCGACCGCCGCACGGGTCCTGGGCAACGCCGCCCTCGAGTCGCCGCTGCGCTCCCACGGTCCCGCCGCACGCCGCCGCCGGCTGCTGCGCGGGGTCCTGGGGTCGGCGGTCCCGGTCGCCGCGCTCGTCGTGGCCGCGGCGCTGGACCGGCTCGCCTGGTGGCCCGCGGTCACCGCAGCGGTCGTGCTGCTGCCGCTGGGGCTCGCGCTCGGCGTGGACCGCTACCGCCGGCTGGGCCACGCCCTGGTCGAGGGCCACCTCGTGGTGCGGTGGGGCACCGTCAACGGTCGCCACGCAGCGCTGCAGACCGCCGGCATCATCGGCTGGAACCTCCAGCAGACCTGGTTCCAGCGGCGCGCCGGGCTGGCGACCCTGGTGGCGACCACGGCAGCCGGCGGCCAGCTGCTGGAGGTGCTCGACGTGCCGACCGAGGTCGCCGTCGCCCTGGCCGACGCCGCGACCCCGGGGCTGCTCACGCCCTTCCTGGCCGCCTGACCCTCCTGCTCAGACCAGGCGCCGGAGCACCGGCAGCGGCGCGTGCCGCATCACCACGCTCATCGGCGCCCACGGCAGCGGCGGCACGCAGGCCGAGGCCTTCTCCTTCTCGATCGCCTCCACCATCGCCCGCACGCCGACCTCGGTGGAGACCATGCCGCGCACCTTGCTGGGGTCGACCTGGTCGTTCATCTCCGAGGCGATGTAGCCGGGGTAGATCACACTGACCTTGATGTCGGTGCCGTAGAGCTCGGTGCGCAGCCCCTCGGCCAGGTGGGCGACGCCGGCCTTGGTCGCGGCGTACGTCGTCATCGACCTGGGCATCCCCCGCATCGCCGACATCGAGCTGACCATCACGAAGTGCCCCCGGCCCTGCGCGCGGAACACCTCCATCGCCGCCTCCGCCTGCGCGAGCGCGGCCACGAAGTTGGTCATGGCGGTCTCCCGGTTGGCGTCGTAGCGGCCCGTGCCGAGCGCCGCGCCCTTGCCCAGCCCGGCGTTGACCACGACCCGGTCGATGGTCCCGAAGTCGTCCCGGAACGCTCGGAACACCTCGAACACGCGGTCGTCGTCGGTCACGTCCAGCGCACGTACCTCGACGCGTCGCTCGGGGTGCGCGGCGGCGACCTCGGCGCGCAGCGCGTCGAGCTTGTCGGTACGACGCGCGCACAGCGCCAGGTCGTGGCCGCGCGCGGCGAACTGGCGGGCCATCTCGGCGCCGAGCCCGCTGCTCGCGCCGGTGATCAGGATCGTCTGTCGGTGGGGAGCCATGCGCCTCATCCTGCCGGTCGCGGGATGGTCGGGGGCGGTGGGGCCAGGGGTCGCGCACCGGGGGCGGCCGGCCGGACGTCGTACGGACGAACCGGGCGGCTGGCGGGCAGAACTGCCGGTGAGGTCCGGCTTTCCGGTCACCGATGGCCAGTTTCACCGGCTAACCGGTGAAACTGCCCTCGAGGTCCGACATTCCGGTCACTGACGGGCGGTTTCACCGGCTGACCGGTGAAACTGCCCGCTCAGGTCACCGTCCGCATCGCCCGAGCCGCACCGCGCAGGTACGCCGTGACGACCTCGCGCTCGGCGTCGGTGAGCCCGGCGTCGAGCTCGGCGAGCTCGCGGAACATCGGCATCAGCTGGCGGACGACCTCGGCGCGACCGGAGTCGCTGATCGTGACCGACGTACGCCGGCCGTCGCTGGCGTGGCTGACCCGCTGGGCGTGTCCCCGCCGCTCGAGCCGGTCGATGATCCCCGAGGAGGCGGCCGAGCTGACGCCGAGGACGCGACTGAGCTCACCGGGACCCATCGGACCCTCGACGAGGTGCTCGAGCGTGCGCAGCTCGTTGTGGGTCAGCCCGGCGCGGTTGGCCACCGCCGGGGCGACCTGCTGCCCCAGGCGGGTGAGCTCGCGCAGCGCGAGCAGCGAGGAGGTCTGCAGCCGGTCCTCCGACCACGTGCTATCTTCGCTCATCAGATTGCTCACTTAGTTAGTCATCAACCGAGACACCAGGAGCCTACTCCGTGGCCACCCTCCGGCGGTTCCTCGTGAACCGCGCCAGCTTCCTCGTCGGCCTGCTGCTGCTCGTCCTGGGCGCCCTGACCATCGCGGGGCTCGGCCAGGCGACTCGCGACAGCGCGGTCGACGACGCCCTGCCCGCCGGCACCGACAGCACCCGCGCCGCCCAGGTGCGCGACACCCTGCCCGAGGAGGACGGCTCCACCGCGATCGCGCTGTTCACCCGCGACGACGACGGCGAGCTCGACCCCGCCCAGGTCGACGCGCTGCGCGAGGCCGTGGCCGGGCTCGACGTCGACCGGGTCGAGGTCTCCGACGGACCGCAGGCGCTGGTGGCCGCCGAGGACGGCACCGCCGCGATCAGCGTGCTGCCGGTCCGCGCGAGCGACGCCACCACCACGGCGGCCGCCGTCGGCGACCTGCGCGAGGCCCTCGACCGGGCGGTGCCCGACGGCGTGACGGCCCAGGTGACCGGGCCGGCCGGGATCCAGGCCGACCTCGCGGCCGTCTTCGACGGCGCCGACGTCCGGCTGCTCGCCACCACCGCCGGTGTCGTGGCGATCCTGCTCGTGATCACCTACCGCAGCCCGGTGCTGTGGCTGGTGCCGCTCAGCGTCGTCGGGATCGCCGACCAGACCGCCTCGGTGCTGGCGACCCGGGCGCTCAAGGAGCTCGGCGTCCCCTGGGACGAGTCCACCACCGGCATCCTCTCGGTCCTGGTCTTCGGTGCGGGCACCAACTACGCGCTGCTGCTGATCTCGCGCTACCGCGACGAGCTGCGCTCCCACGAGGACCGCTACGAGGCGATGCGGCTGGCGCTGCGGCGCACGGCCGAGGCCGTCTTCGCCAGCGCCACCACGGTCGTGGTCGGCGTGCTGTGCCTCGCGATGTCGCTGGTCCCGACCACGCGCGGGCTCGGCATCGCCTGCGCGGTCGGCATCGTGGTCGCCGTCGTGTTCGTGCTCGGCGCGCTGCCCGGCCTGCTGGTCGCCTGCGGTCGCTGGGTGTTCTGGCCCAAGGTGCCCCACGTCGGCACCGCCTCGCTGGCCGAGGGTCGCTCGCTGTGGCGCCGGGTCGGCGACGCCGTGGCGCGGCGTACCGTCCTCTTCGCGGTCGGCACCGTCGCCCTCCTCGCCGTCCTGGCGGCCGGGCTGGGGGCCGCCCGGCTCGGGCTCCCGACCGCCGAGCAGTTCCTGCAGACCCCCGAGGCCATCACCGCGGGCGAGCGGCTCGCCGAGTCCTTCCCCGCCGGCAGCTCCGACCCCGCGACGGTCGTCACCCGGGACCCCGAGGCCGCCAGGACCGCGCTCGACGGCCTGCCGGGCGTGCAGGGCGTCACCCCCGGCGGCGAGGGCGGCGGCTGGACCGAGCTGAGCGTGGTGCTCGCCGACGCCCCCGACTCCGAGGCCGCGGAGGCGACGGTGGAGCGGATGCGCACCGCCCTGGCCGGCGAGCCCTCGACGTACGTCGGCGGCGCGACCGCCGAGGCCCTCGACCTCGCCGACGCCTCCACCCGCGACCGGCTGGTGATCTTCCCGCTGGTGCTGCTGCTCGTGCTCGGGGCGCTGCTGCTCCTGCTGCGGGCGGTGGTGGCGCCGGTGCTGCTGGTGCTGACCGTGCTGGCGACGTACGTCGCGGCGCTGGGCGTGGGCTGGTGGGTGTTCTCCGGGCTGCTCGGCTTCTCCGGCATCGACGAGGGGATGCCGCTGCTGGCGTTCCTGTTCCTGGTCGCGCTGGGGGTGGACTACAACATCTTCCTGGTCACCCGGACCCGCGAGGAGGCGCGGCTGCACGGCCCGCGCGAGGGGATGCTGCGCGCCCTGGCCGCCACCGGCGGCGTCATCACCAGCGCCGGCGTGCTGCTGGCGGCGGTGTTCGCGGTGCTCGGCGTGCTGCCGCTGGTGGTGCTCGCCCAGCTCGGCGTGGTGATCTGCATCGGCGTGCTGCTGGACACGCTGCTGGTGCGGACCGTGCTGGTGCCCTCGCTCGCGCTGCTCCTGGGCGACCGCTTCTGGTGGCCGCGCCGGGTCGGGCCCGAGGCGGAGCAGCAGGCCCCGGCCCGCCACGTCGCTCAGCGGTAGGTCGTCAGCTCCGGGTGGCCGTCGAGGTGCGCGTGGTCGTTGAAGGTGACCAGCGTCGTGCCCCGGCGGCCGACCACCAGCCGGGTCAGGCCGGAGTTGACGCAGACCACGTTGAGCCTGCGCCACAGCCGGGCGGCGACCTCCGGGTCACCGTCGGCGAGCAGCGTCGCGGTCACCCGGGCGATCACGCCACCGGAGGTGACGACGACCGTGGTGCCCGGCGCGCCGTCGTCGGTGGTACGCCGCAGCACGTCGTCGACCCGCGCGTTGAACGCCGCGAACGGCTCGGCGTAGCGGCCCGCGTGCTCGGGGTCCATCCACGACTCGAGCGCGGTCTCGAGCAGCGCCTGGTAGCCGCGCTTGTCGGCCGGCGCCTCGGCGGGCGGCTCCGGCATGCCGTCGAGGACGGCGACGTGGTCGAACTCGTCCCACGCCGGGTCGACCGAGGCCTCGGGGGCTCCGCGCAGCTCGCCCAGGGCGGCCTCGGCGGTCTCGCGGTGGCGGCGCATCGAGCCGCGCACCACCCGGTCGGGGACCAGACCCCGGGCGGCGAGCGCCCGGCCGAGGACGCGGCCCTGCTCCCAGCCGGTCGGGGACAGCACGTCGTAGTCGTCGGCGTCCCAGGAGGCCTGGCCGTGGCGGACGAGCAGCAGCTGACCCACGCTCAGCCGGCCGCGATGATCGCGCGGCAGCGCTGCTCGAGGTAGCGGGCGGCCGGCCCGAACCCGGCGTACGCCTCGTTGGTGGTCTGGCCGTGGAAGTAGCGGTAGTAGATCTGCTGGGCGATGACGCCGAGCCGGAACAGCCCGAACACCTCGTAGAAGCGCCACTGCTCGGGGCTCAGCGTGCGGCCGGTGCGCTCGAGGTAGTAGTCGACGACCTCCTGACGGGTGAGCATGCCCGGCGCGGTCGTGCGGCTGCCGCCGGAAGCCGAGGAAGAACTCGTCGTCGTCGGCCTGCACCCAGTAGCCCAGGGTGCCGCCGAGGTCCATCAGCGGGTCGCCGACCGTGGCCATCTCCCAGTCGAGGACGCCGACCACGCGGGTCGGGTCGTCGCGGTCCAGGACGAGGTTGTCGAAGCGGAAGTCGTTGTGGATCAGGCAGTGACCGACGTCGGCGGGGCGGTGCTCCTCCAGCCAGCCCATCACCTCCTCGTAGTCACCGACGTCCTCGGTGCGGGCGTCGCGGAAGCGGCGCGACCAGCCGGAGACCTGGCGCTCGACGTAGCCGTCGCCCTTGTTCATCGCCGCCAGCGACGTCGCGTCGACGTCGACGGCGTGCAGGTCGACGAGCACGTCGAGGGCGTGGGTGCACAGCTGCCGCACCTGCGCCTCGTCGAGCTCCACGCCCGGCGGGAAGTCGCGGCGCGGGATCACCCCGTCGACCCGCTCCATGACGTAGAACGGGGCGCCGATGACGGCCTCGTCCTCGCACATCGCGATCATCCGCGGCACCAGCGGGAACACCCCGGCGAGGCCCTCCTGGACGCGGTGCTCGCGGCCCATGTCGTGGGCGCCCCTGGCCTTCTGCCCGGCCGGCGGCCGGCGCAGGATGAGGTCGTGGGTCCCGTCGCGCAGCGAGTAGGTCAGGTTGGAGGCGCCGCCGCCGAACTGCTGCACCTCGACCTGCTCGCCGAGCTCGGTGCCCTGCTCGCCCAGCCAGCGGCGTACGGCGTCGAGGTCGAAGGCGTCCTCCTCGCGCACCGGGGTGGCGCCCTCCAGCGTGGTCTCCTGCTCGCTCATGCCTGCTCCCGTCCCAGGGCGTGCAGGCGCGAGGCCTGCCGCCGCATGGTCTCGTCGTACGCCGTCCGGTCGGTCTGCTTGAGCTGGTGGGCCGCCCGGGCCGCCGGGTCGGGCAGGACCAGCTCCTCGCCGCGGTCGAGGCCGGCGAGCACCTCGGCGGCGATGTCCTCGGCCCCCAGCGGGGCGTGGTCGACCAGCTTGCGCATCAGCGGCTCGAGCAGCGGGTCGGCACCGCGGAGGCTGGCCACCAGCCCGGTCCGGAAGTACGACGGGCAGACCACCGCGCACCGCACGCCGAACTCGGCCAGCTCGTGACCGGTGGTCTCGCTCAGCGCCACCACGGCGGCCTTGACCGCGTTGTAGGAGCCCATCCCGGCCGGGTGCACCAGCCCCGCGAGCGAGGCGACGTTGACGATCAGCCCCGACCCCTGCTGCTTGAGCAGCGGCGTGAAGGTGCGGGTGCCGCGGACCGCTCCGAACAGGTTGACCTCGGTGATCCACTGCCACTCCTCGAGGGTGGCGACGTCGAGCCGGCCGCCGCCCGCGACGCCGGCGTTGTTGACCAGGACGTCGAGGCCGCCCCACTCCTGCTCCACCCACGCCCGGGCCGCGGCCCAGTCGTCGTCCGAGCGCACGTCGAGGTGCAGGAACGGCCCGGTCCCGGGGTCGGCGGCCACGTCGGCGACCACCACGTCGTCCCCGCGGGAGCGGTACGCCGCGGCCAGCGCGGCGCCGAGCCCGCCCGCGCCGCCGGTGACCAGCACCCTTCGAGACGGTTGCTGCGCAACCTCCGCAGGGACCGCCCGGCTCATCGGGCGTCCCGGTGCTTGGCCAGCTCGAGCCGGGCGACGACGCCGCGGTGGACCTCGTCGGGACCGTCGGCCAGGCGCAGCGCGCGCGCCGTGGTCCACATCCCGGCGAGCGGGAAGTCCTCGGACAGGCCGCCGCCGCCGTGCAGCTGCATCGCCATGTCGATCACGTCCTGGGCCATCCGCGGCACCACCACCTTGATCTGGCTGACCTCACCGAGGGCGTGCGCGGGGCCGGCGGTGTCGAGCTTCCAGGCGGCGTGCTGCACGAGCAGCCGGGCCTGGTCGATGGCCATCCGGGCCTCGGCGACCCGCTCGCGGTTGCCGCCGAGGTCGATGATCCGCTTGCCGAACGCCTGGCGGGCGAGGCCGCGGCGTACCGCCAGCTCCAGGGCGACCTCGGCCTGCCCGATCAGCCGCATGCAGTGGTGCACGCGCCCCGGGCCGAGCCGGCCCTGGGCGATCTCGAAGGCGCGCCCCTCCCCCAGCAGCACGTTCTCGCGCGGCACCCGGACGTCGTCGAAGGACACCTCCGCGTGCCCGACCGGCTCGTCGTGGACGCCCATCGTGGTGAGCAGCCGCTCGACCTTCACGCCGGGAGCGTCGAGCGGCACCAGCACCATGGTGTGGCGGCGGTGACGGTCGGTGGTGGTGTCGTCCTCGGGCACCGAGCGGCCCATGAAGACCAGCACCCGGCAGTCGGGGTGGCCCACGCCGCTGGTCCACCACTTGCGGCCGTTGACCACCACCTCGTCGCCGTCGAGGATCGCGCTGGCGTCCATGGTGGTGGCGTCGGAGGACGCGACGCCGGGCTCGGTCATCGCGAACCCCGAGCGCAGCTGCCCCTCGAGGAGGGGCCGCAGCCACTGCTCCTGCTGCTCCGGCGTGCCGTAGCGCAGCAGCACCTCCATGTTGCCGGTGTCGGGCGCGTGACAGTTGAAGACGTACGGCGCCAGGTGGGACACCCGGCCCATCTGCTCGGCCAGCGGGGCGTAGTCGGCGTTGCTCAGGCCACGCCCGCCCGACGTGCCGTGCTCCTCGGCCCAGCGGTCGCCGTGCCCGGCGGGCAGGAAGAGGTTCCACAGGCCCTGCTCGCGCGCCTGGGCCCGCAGCTCCCCGAGGATCGGCGACTCCTGCCAGCGCGTGGGGTCGGCCTGGTGGCTGACCTCGTGCTGGTACGCCGCGGCCACCGGCTCGATGCGCTCGGTCACGAACGCCCGCACCCGCTCGGTCAGCTCGGCGGCCCGGTCGGACGGGGAGAAGTCCATGCCGCGACCCTACAGACGATGACGGACGTCACACCGGGGGTCGGCACCGACGGCGTCACCCGCAGAGACTGCGCGCGGTGGCACTCGACGGACCCCACTCCATGCTCGGCGTCCACTGCAGCGAGGGGTCGCCGATCTGCCCCGGCCGGGTCTCGAACAAGGCCCGGACGCGGACCGATTGACCGGGTCTGAGTGTCAGCGGGAGGACCGACACCTGGCGGTCCCGGTCCTGCCCGACCTTGATGCGTGCGGGCTCCCCGTCGACGGTCAGCGCCTCGAGGCGCCCCGCGGTCGGCGCGTAGAGCCGGAGGTTCATCGCGTCGTCACCCTTGCGGGCATAGGTGCCGTCGCCGGTCACGAACTCGGTCAGGGCCGAGACCGGAGCAGGCACGTCGGAACGCAGCTCCATCTCGGCCACCAGCTGCTGCCGCCCCGAGGCCGTGCAACCGAGCGACCGGACGTCGGCGTCGAAGCGGAGGTAGTACTGCATCTTGGCCCGGGTCGAGTCGTTGAGGTAGATCCCCACGGCGGGGGCGATCCCCTCGTCCCGCGGCAGCGCGGCCGCGATGGCCGTGTCCTGGAACCGGCGCTGCTCCTCGTCGCGGTCGCTCCACACCAGGAAGCGGCGCTGCTCTGCTGCCTGGCTCAGCACCCGCACCAGCTCGAGCTGATCACCCTGGCCGCTGAGCAGGGCGTCGAGGATGCCACGGCTCACCCTCTGGAAGTAGGCGTCCTGCTCCTCGTTGCTGCGCAGGCGCAGGTAGGGCTCGTTGAGGAGCAGCCGGCGCGCGTTGCCTTCGTCGAGACGCACCCCGCCGGCCTCCACGGGGCCGGTGGCGCGCAGCACCTCGGCGAGGGTGACCGGGTCGACCGAGACCACTCCGTCCACCTGCTGGCCGCGCTGCTCGGCAAAGCGAGCCATCAGCGAGGCCGCCCGGGGGAAGTCCGGGATCAGGTTCGTGTCGCGGAGGTCGAGCGCGACGTTGCGACCGTAGAGGTCGACCTCGTCGTCGGTGAGGCGCACGACGGGGTCGGCAGAGAGGCCGAACAGGCTCGCGTTCCCCTGCTCGCCCAACCTCACCCGGCCCTCGTCGGCTTCGAGCACGGAGAGCGACCCCGGCAACCCCCCGGTGCTGCGGATCTCGGCATTGTTCTGGACCACCAGGAGGTACTGCCGACGGCCGTCGGCGCCCAGCATCGCCGGCAGCAGGTCGACGGCCTTCTCCGCGGCTCCGAGCGACCGGTCCAGCTCGGTCACCCGCCGCTGCAGGTCGTCGACCGGTCCGGCCAGCGGGCCGACCAGCCGCGCGGTCCGCACCCCCACGAGCTCCCGCTCAGCGCGTGACGCGGCTGCGTGAGCCTTCGTCACCGGGGTGTCGATCGAGTCGAGGGTGGCGATGCGGATCCCACCGTCGGCGGAACGGAGCCGTCCCCCCGCACCGTCTCGACGACGTCGAGCGCCGGGGGCAGTGCGTCCGAGCCGAGGACGTCGACGCTGCGCGCCACGCGCCGGACCGCGTCGACGTCGTCACCCAGGAACGGCAGGTGGGTCAGGGCAGCAAAGCCCCACCCGTCCGAGGACGACCGCGCCACCCGCGCCTGATCGGCGAGCCGCGATGCAGCAGCACGCGCTGCGGCCTCGTCACCGGCGGAGAGCCGCGACTGCAGTTGACCGGCAGACACCTCGGCCTCGTGGAGCGCCCACGCCGTGCGCCCAGCCTGGTAGGCCAAGAAGCCGATTCCGAGGACGACGAGCACCACGGCGAGGCGCGTCCTTCGCCGAGTCCCCCGGGACCGCCGAGGCGCGTCCCGACGGGAGCGTGTGCTCAAACGCGTCGGTCAGGCGGACTGACGACGACGCGCCACGACAAGAGCCGTGCCGCCCACGGCCAGCAGCGCTGCGCCGCCGACCAGGAGGCCGGTCTCCGGGCCACCCGTCGAGGGAAGCACACCGGAGGCGGGCGCAGCCGAGCCGCTCACGTCGCTGCTGGGCAGGACGTCGGTCTCGGGCTGGTCGTCGCCGTAGGCGGCGTTGGCCGCAGGCGCGAACGCGATGGTCGAGATGACGGTGACGGCAGCGATGCCGGAACCGGCAAGCAGCTTCTTCATGGTGGTTCCCCCGTTGGGTGATGCGTAGGTTTGCCCGGTCATGGTGGCACGAAAGGTGCCCCACGCCCGCATCCGGTATCCCCCTGAAGCGATCCCGGGTGACGCGGTCTAGCCCAGACCTTTCCCGCCGTGGTGCCACCCCAAACCTGGGGGCCTCGTCAGCCTGCGACCGTGACGACCACCCGGGCCCGGGTCACCGGGTCGTCCCAGCGCTGCGCCACGCGCTCGAGCCGCCACCCCGACCACAGCAGCATCAGCACGCCCACGAGCAGCACCAGCGGCACGCTGCCGGCTAGCGCGAGGGACGAGAACACCAGCCCGGTCACGGTCGTGCTCAGCGCCAGCCGGGTGCTGTAGCCCACCATCACCACCGGCGGGGCCGGGGTGGCGCGGGCGCTGCGGAGGTCGACGGCGTACGGCCGCTGCACGCTCCAGCGCAGCGCACCGGCCGCGACCTGGAGCGTGACGACCGCGGTGAGGCAGACCACGGCGGCGAGCTCGGCCGCGGTCGGCCACCCCGCCCGCACGGCTCCCAGCAGCAGCGTGACCGCGGCGGCGACCAGCAGCAGCTCGACGAGCACCCAGCAGCGGGCGAGCAGCACGGTGCGGGCCGTCACCGGCAGGTTCTCCCGCCAGAGCATGCCGCGGGCGTCGAGGCACCACGCGTTGACCGCGAACAGCAGCGCACCGCCGGAGACGACCAGGCCGGGCAGGATCATCAGGGTGCTCCAGTCGAGCGCGCCGACCAGCGCGACCAGACCGGGCATCACCGCCAGGACGGCGGTCCCGCGACGCAGCGGCACCGAGCGCCAGACCGAGGCGCGGTCGAGCCGCACCAGCACGCCCAGGTCGGTGCGCGGCGTACGCCGGACCCGGTGGTGCCCACCCTCGAGCCGCAGCTCCTCGCGCATCGGCCGCGACAGCGCCCAGCCGGCGGGCCAGGCCCCCGCGACGACGGCCAGCACGGCGGCGGCCACGAGCCCGACGACGCCGAGCGTCCACGACCCCCACCGCGCGGCGGCGCCGTCGAGGACCACGTCGAGCAGCAGCGCGGTCGGCGAGCGGTCGAGCACCGCGGTGACCCGGTCGGTGAGCACGAGCAGCGCGCCCAGCCCGGCCAGGGCGACCATCGCGAGGCGGAAGAGGAGGGGCCCGCGCGGGGCGCGGCGTACGCCCTCCACCGACCAGCCGACCACCTGGGCCAGGGCCGTCGCGGCGAGCACCCACAGCAGCACCGGCAGCTGGTAGGCCCACCACCGGGTCGGGCCCAGCGCCCAGGCCGTGGACCCGAGCAGCAGCCAGGCCTGGAGCAGCCAGGCGATGTTGAGCGGCGCCATCAGCAGCGCGCCGAGGTGGTCGACCACGCTCGAGACCGGGAACGCGACGCCCTGGTCGCGCGGCAGCAGCTCGCGGCCACCGGCCGAGGCGACGGCCGAGACGGCGGCGAGCACGAGGAAGGCGAGCGCGGCGGCCGGCAGCAGCGCCAGCACGGTGCCGGCGCGGGACCGGTCGCCGGCGTACGCCGGGACCACCGTGACCGCCACCGTGGCGAGCCCGACGACGGCCGCTCCGACGCGTACCCGGCGGCGCGAGGCCGCGCTGAGCGTGGACGTGCGGAACGCCAGCAGCGCCCCCAGGTCGTGCCGGGAGCGACGCAGCTCGCGGGCCGTGGTCCGGGAGGTCATCGGGATCACCCGAGCAGGGCGCGGTAGGTCTCGGCGCCGCGGTCGCCACCGAGCTCGTCGGCGGCGAGCGTCGCCACGCGCGCCCCGCCGCGCAGCACCAGCGCCTGCTCGCACGCCTGCATCGCGAGCTCGCGCAGGTGGGTGCTCACCAGCACGGCGGCACCGCGGGCGCGGGCGTCGGCGACCACGTCGAGCGTGGCCTCGACCCCGAGCGGGTCGACGCCGTCGAACGGCTCGTCGAGCAGCAGCACCCCGGGCTCGTGGAACGCCGCCAGGACCACGGAGAGTCGGCGGCTCATGCCGTGGCTGAAGCCCGAGGTCACCCGGTGGGTCACGCCGCCGAGCTCGAACCGCTCGAGCAGGTCGCGGGCGCGGGGCTCCCAGTCGGTGAGCCGCCGCAGCCGGGCGGAGAGCTGGAGGTGCTCCCAGGGGGTGGCGCGCGGGACCAGGCCGCCGACGTCGGGGCAGTACCCCGTCAGCCGCTTGATCGCCATCGGGTCCGCCGCGACGTCGACCCCGTCGACCTGCACGTGGCCCGCGGTCGGCGGGATCACGCCGGCCAGGACCCGCATCGTGGTCGACTTCCCGGCGCCGTTGCGCCCCAGCAGCGCGGTCGCCCGGCCCGCGTGGGCCGCGACGTCGATCCCCTGCACGGCGTCGACCTCGCCGAAGCGCACCCACAGCCCACGTACGTCGACCCTCGGACTCGTCACCCCACCATGGTCGCCGAGCCGGTCGTCCTCTGTGTCTGGTTTGCGGGGATTGGCGGGGGTGCGGGGGCGGCCGCGGGGCCCAGGGCGAGGGGCGGCCGCCGGGCCCGCTTGTAAATCGGGGTTATGGACGCTCAACAAGGGTTGTTCCGGGCCTGCGGCGTCCACGACCCCGCGGTAGATGCCGGTGCGCGGGTCAACCGACGTGGCCGACCCGATGGTCCTGCCGCCGCGGCGTACCACCCGTCCTGGCGAGGGTTGTGGACGGTTTCGGGGCGGCAGGACCCGTGTGGAGCGTCCATAACCCCGATTTACATGCCGTACGCCGCGCGGTCGGAGCGGTCGGAGCGGCCGGAGCGGTCGCGAGCGGTCAGGCGGGGAAGGACTCCCCCGACGCCGCCATCTCGCGGAGGCGGTCGGTGGGGGCGAAGCGGTCGCCGTACAGCTTGGTCAGCTGGTCGGCGCGCTCGACGAAGCCGGCGAGGCCGTGGCCGGTGGGGCCGTCGTAGCCCTGCATGAACTGCACGGTGCCACCGGTCAGCGGCGGGTAGCCGATGCCCATGATCGAGCCGATGTTGGCCGCGGCCGCGGACTCGATGACGCCCTCCTCGAAGCACTTCGCGGTCTCGAGGGCCTCGATGAACAGGTAGCGGTCCTTGAGGTCGTCGATGTCGGCCGGCTCGTCGGCGGGCGGGAACAGGTCCTTCAGGCCCGACCAGAGGTGGGTACGCCGACCGCTCTCGTCGTAGTCGTAGAAGCCGGCGCCCCGCAGCCGACCGGGACGGCCCTCGTCGAGCATCGTCTGCACGACGTGGGAGGCCGGGTGAGCGGTGTAGGACTCGCCCGCGGCGTCGGCGGTGGCCTGGGCGATCTTGGCCATCAGCTCCAGGTTGAGCTCGTCGGAGAGCTGCAGCGTGCCGACGGGGTAGCCGGCCTGCGTGGCGGCCCGCTCGACCGAGGTCGGGTGCACGCCCTCGCCGAGCATGGCGAGGCCCTCGTTGACCATGGTGCCGATGACGCGGCTGGTGTAGAAGCCGCGGCTGTCGTTGACCACGATCGGCGTCTTCCTGATGGCCTGCACGACGTCGAGCGCCCGGGCGACGCTGCGGTCGGAGGTCTGCGCGCCGCGGATGATCTCGACCAGCGGCATCTTGTCGACGGGCGAGAAGAAGTGCAGGCCCACGAAGTCGGCCGGGCGGTCGACGGCCGTGGCCAGGTCGGTGATCGGCAGCGTGGAGGTGTTGGAGCACAGCAGCGCGTCCGGGTCGACGACCGACTGGATCTCGGCGTACACCCGGGCCTTGAGGGCCGGGTCCTCGAAGACGGCCTCGATGACCAGGTCGACGCCGGCGAGGTCGGCCGGGTCGGTGGTCGCGGTGATCCGGTCGAGGACCTCGGCCTTGCCGGCCTCGTCCAGGCTGCCGCGCTCGACGGCCTTGGCGAGGATCTTCTCGCTGTAGGCCTTGCCCCGGTCCGCGGACTCCTGGGCCACGTCCTTGAGCACGACCTGCATGCCCGCGCGGGCGCAGGAGTAGGCGATGCCGGCGCCCATCATCCCGGCGCCGAGCACGCCGACCTTGGTGGCGGTGAACCGCGGCACGTCGGCCGGGCGCAGCGAGCCGCCGTTGATCGCGGAGAGGTCGAAGAAGAACGCCTGGATCATGTTCTTGCTGTTCGAGCCGGTGATCAGCTCGGCGAGGTAGCGCGACTCGATCCGGCTGGCGGTGTCGAAGTCGACCTGCGCGCCCTCGATGGCCGCCGACATGATCGCCCGCTGGGCGGGGTAGTCGGCGCCCTTGACCTGCTTGCGCAGCATCGCCGGGAAGGCCGGCAGGAACGCCGCCAGCTTGGGGCTGCTCGGCGTGCCGCCGGGCAGCCGGTAGCCCTCGCGGTCCCAGGGGTTGGCCGACGGCGTCTCGTCGTCGGCGTGCGCCAGGACCCAGGCGCGGGCGGCGGGCAGGAGCTCGTCCTGGGTGGCGACGAGCTCGTCGACCAGGCCCTTGTCCCTGGCGGCTGCCGGCTTCATCCGGGGGCCCTGGAGCAGCACGTCCATCAGCGCGGTCTGGATGCCGAACATCCGCACCGTGCGGGTGACGCCGCCGCCGCCCGGGAGCAGGCCCAGCGTGGCCTCGGGCAGGCCGATCTCGAAACGACCGTCGACGGCGATGCGGTGGTGGCAGGCCAGCGCGATCTCGAGGCCGCCGCCCAGCGCCGCTCCGTTGATCGCGGCGACGACGGGCTTGCCGAGGGTCTCCAGGCGACGCAGGTCGGCCTTGACCTGCTCGACCTCGCGGAACACCGCCTCGGCGTCCTCGCGGGTGGTGGTGACCATGCCCTTGAGGTCGCCGCCGGCGAAGAAGGTCTTCTTGGCCGAGGCGACGACGACGCCGCGGACGTCGTCCTTCTCGGCGTGCAGGCGCTCGACGGCGGCGTGCATGCCGTCCTTGTAGCGCTGGTTCATCGTGTTCGCGCTCGACTGCGGGTCGTCGAGGGTGAGGGTGACGACGCCGTCGGCGTCGCGGTCGTACGTCACTGCGGAGTCGGTCATCGGAGTCCTTGTTCGGGGAGGAGGAGGGGCGAGGTACGCCGGGTCAGACCAGCTCGACGATGGTCGCGATGCCCATGCCGCCGCCGACGCACAGCGTGGCCAGGCCGCGCTTGAGGTCGCGGCGCTCGAGCTCGTCGATCAGGGTGCCGAGGATCATCGCGCCGGTCGCACCCAGCGGGTGGCCCATCGCGATCGAGCCGCCGTTGACGTTGGTGATCTCCTCGGAGATGCCCAGGTCGCGCATGAAGCGCATCGCCACGGCGGCGAAGGCCTCGTTGATCTCGAACAGGTCGATGTCCTCGACCTTGAGCCCGGCCCTGGCCAGCGCCTTGCGGCTCGCGGGGGCGGGACCGGTGAGCATGATCGTCGGGTCGGCGCCGGAGACGGCGGCCGAGACGATCCGCGCCCGCGGGGTCAGGCCCAGGTCGGAGCCGACCTGCTCGTTGCCGATCGCCACCAGCGCGGCGCCGTCGACGATGCCCGAGGAGTTGCCGGCGTGGTGGACGTGGTCGATGCGCTCGACCCAGTGGTACTTCTCCAGCGCCACGGAGTCGAAGCCGCCCTGGTCGCCGATGCCGGCGAAGGAGGGACGCAGCCTGGCCAGGCCCTCGACGGTCGACTCGGGCTTGATGAACTCGTCGTGGTCGAGCACGGTGATGCCGTTGCGGTCGCGGACCGGGACCACCGAGCGGGCGAAGCGGCCGTCGGCCCACGCCTTGGCCGCCCGCGCGTTCGACTCCACGGCGAAGGCGTCGACGTCGGCGCGGCTGAAGCCCTCGAGGGTCGCGATCAGGTCGGCGCCGATGCCCTGCGGCACGAAGTCGGTGGCGAACGCGGTGGCGGGGTCCATCGCCCAGGCGCCGCCGTCGCTGCCCATCGGCACCCGGCTCATCGACTCCACGCCGCCGGCGAGGATCAGGTCCTCGAAGCCGCCGCGCACGCGGGAGGCGGCCTGGTTGACGGCCTCGAGGCCGGAGGCGCAGAAGCGGTTGAGCTGCACGCCCGCCACGGTCTCGGGCAGGCCGGCGGCCAGTGCGGCCGTCTTGGCGATGTCGCCGCCCTGGTCGCCGACCGGCGAGACCACGCCCAGCACGACGTCGTCGACCCGGTGGGTGTCCAGCGAGGGGTTGCGCTCCTGGACGGCCTCGATGAGGCCCACGACCAGGTCCACCGGCTTCACCTCGTGCAGGGTGCCGTTCTGCTTCCCCTTGCCTCGCGGGGTGCGGACGGCGTCGTAGACGAACGCATCAGTAGCCATGGGGAGTCCCACCTTCTCGAGCGGTGCGTGACGGGCGGTCGACGGCCGCACGGCGGAGCCGGGACGTCGGTGTCACGATCATTGTGACAGTAACGCTGTCATCGTCAACGTCGCGACGGCATGTGGGGCAGGTCACGGGGGTGGGCGTCCCGGCGTACGGTCTCGCGCATGAGCCTCCCCCGCAGCGCCCCGCGCGACCAGGGCGTCGACGCCACCGGCGTGCTCGACCTCCTCGACGCCGCCGAGCGCCAGGGCCTCGACCTGCACAGCCTCCTCGTGGTCCGGCACGGCCACGTCGTGGCCGAGGGCTGGTGGAGCCCGTACGCCGCGGCGCGGCCGCACCTGGCGTACTCGCTGTCCAAGACGCTGACCGCCACCGCGATCGGCTTCCTGGTGCAGGAGGGCCGCCTCGGCCTCGACGACCCGGTGCTCGACCTGCTGCCGCCCGACCTGACCGGTGGTGCCGCGCCGGGCTGGGAGGCCGTGCTGGTGCGCCACTGCCTGTCGATGACGGTCGGCCACGACGGCGACGCGTGGCCCGACCTGCGGCTGCGGCGCCAGGACGACCCCGTCGGCGACTGGCTCCCCCGGGTGCTCGCGACCCACCTCGACCACGCCCCCGGCACCGCCTTCGCCTACAACCAGGTGGCGACCTACCTGCTGTCCCGGGTGGTCCACCACCTCACCGGCGAGGGCGTCCTCGAGGTGCTCCGCCCCCGGCTGCTCCGGCCCCTCGGGCTGCCCGAGGAGGTGCCCTGGCACCGCGACCCCGCGGGCCACGAGCTCGGCTTCAGCGGCGCCCACCTGGTGACCGAGGCGATCGCCGCGGTCGGTCAGCTCCACCTCGACGGCGGCCGGTGGCGCGGCGAGCAGCTGCTCGACCCGGCCTGGGTGGCCGAGGCGACCCGGGCGGCCGGGCCGCTCAACCGCGAGGAGGGGTCGGGGCCCGACTGGCGGCTGGGCTACGGGTTCTCCTTCTGGCAGCAGCGCGGCGGCTACCGCGGCGACGGCGCCTTCGGCCAGCTGATGGTGGTGCTGCCCGAGCACGACCTGGTGCTCGCCACGACGGCCGCGACGACCCGGATGCAGGCGCTCGTCGACCTCGCCCGCGACCACCTCGTCCCGGCGCTGGACCGCGCCGGCCCGCCCGACGCCGAGGCGCGGCTCGCGGAGCGGCTGGCCGGGCTGCGCGTCCCGGCGCTCGCCGCCGCCGTCGCGCCCCCCGGGACCGTCGCGGCGTCGCGGGCCCCCGGCGGCGGGACCGACCTGCACCCGGCGTACGACCGGGTGGTGGTGGCCGCGGACGGCCGCGGCCTGGCGCTGCACCGCGGCGAGGAGACCTTCGAGGTGGCGATCGGCGACGGCTCCTGGAAGGAGTCGACCTGGCACCGCAGCGGCGCGGACGGCGACTGGACGCTCCCCGTCGCGGCGAGCGGCGGCTGGGTCGACGACCGCACCTTCACCGCGTCGGTGCTGGTGGTCGAGACCGCGCACCGGTTCGCCGTCGAGGTGCGCCGCGACGACGCGGGGACCGCGACTGCGCGGCTGCGCTGGCGGGAGGTGCCGCTCAACGGTCCCGACCCGTGGCACTCGGCCGCGCGGGGTCCGCGCGACCGGGTGGCCGACGGGTCGGGGAGCTAGCCCTCCTGCTCGGTGGGGCGCACCAGCAGCTCGTTGACCGCGACCCGGCGCGGTCGGGTGACGATGAACTCCACCGCCTCGGCGATGTCCTGCGACTCCAGCCGTTCCATGTCGGCGAAGCGCTGGTTGATGGTCTCCTGCACCTCGTCGCGGTTGTGCGAGACCAGCTCGGTCGCGACCGCCCCGGGCTCGACGAGCGAGACCCGCACGTGGCGCCGGGTGACCTCCTGGCGCAGCGACTCGCTGAACGCGCCGACCGCGTGCTTGGTGGCGTTGTAGACGCCCGAGCCGTTGCGGGCGACCCGGCCCGCGACCGAGGAGACGTTGACCAGGTCGGCGACCCGGCGCGGCCCGTCCTCGGCGGCGGCGAGCAGGTGGGGCAGGGCGGCGTGGGCGACGTAGAGCAGGCCCTTGACGTTGAGGTCGACCATCCGGTCCCACTCCTCGACCGGGGCGTCGACGACCGGGCCGAGCAGCATCACGCCGGCGTTGTTGACGACCGTGTCGAGCCGGCCGAGCTCCTCGACCGTGCGGGCCACGGCGGCGCGGGCCTGCTCGGCGTCGACGACGTCGGCGGTGAGGGTCAGGGCGGTGCCGCCGTCGGCGGTGATCGTGGCCGCCAGCTCCTCGAGGCGGTCGGTACGCCGCGCGACGAGCGCGACCGTGGCGCCGCGGGCGGCGAGGGAGAGGGCGGTCGCGTGCCCGATGCCGCTGGAGGCACCGGTGACGAGGGCGACGGTCCCGTCGAGTGAGTCAGCCATGCCCCCGACGCTACCCAGCGGCCGGGAGCACCGTCGAGGCGTCGGTGACCGCGGCCCGCAGCTGCAGCCGGGTCCAGAACAGCGCGCCGGACACGTCGGCGCCGCGCAGGTCCGCGCCACGCAGGTCCGCGCCGAGCAGGTCGGCGTCGGTCAGGTCCTGCCCGCGCAGGTCGGCGCCCAGCAGCACGGCCCCGCGCAGGCTGGCCCCCGTCAGGTCGTCGGCGCGCAGGTCGCGCCCGGCCAGGTCCTGCCCGCGGTGGTCGGCGCCACCGGGGCCGCGCACCGCGGCACTGACCTCGCCCAGCAGCGGGTCGGCCCGCAGCTGCAGCCGCAGCACCGTGACGTCGCCGGGCGCCTGCGCCGCGCGCTCGACCTGGCGTCGCAGCCCGTCGACCTCCTCGCGCAGCGCCGCATCGGGGCAGCGGGCACCGGCCTCGGCGAGGTACCAGAGCAGCTCGTGCAGCCGCTCGACCACCTCGAAGTCCGCGAACATCGCCGGTCGGACCGCAGGATCGCGCCAGTCGCGTCCGGCGTACGACGCGGCGACCCGCTGGCCGGCGCCGAAGCAGTCGTAGACGGTGCAGCCCCGGAAGCCGCGCTCGGGCAGCTCGGTGTGGATGGTGCAGCCGAAGTGGTCGCCGAGGTTCGGGCACGGCGTACCGGCGGGCTTGTCGATGGCGAAGTCCGCCGACGGCGCGAACGCCGGCACCACGCAGCACAGGCCGACGCACGCCGCGCAGTCGGCGGCGAGGTGCTCGCGTCCGGCCGGGGCGCCCGGCCTCACGACTGGACCACGACGCCCCTGTCGAGCAGGCCGTCGACGTCCGCGACGCCCCAGGCGGCCAGCGCCTCGCGGGTCAGCGAGCCGGGGGTCGGGGCGGGCGGCAGGGTCAGCGTGGCCGGCGTACGGCTGAACCGCGGCGCGGGTGCCGGCTGCACCACGCCCTCGCGCTCGACGAACACCTCGCGGGCCGCCAGGTGCGGGTGCGTGCGCGCCTCGGCGAGGGTGACCACGGGGGCGACGCAGGCGTCGGTGCCCTCGAAGACCTCGGTCCACTCCGCCAGGGTCCGCGAGGCGAACGCCGTGGCGATCTGCTCGCGCAGCTCGCCCGAGCGCGCCAGGTCGTAGCGGTCGGGAGCGTCGGGCAGCGGCAGCAGCCGGACCAGCTCGTCGTAGAACTTCGGCTCCAGCGGCCCCACGGAGACGTGGCGCCCGTCGGAGGTCTCGTAGAGGTCGTAGAACGGCATCCCGCCGTCGAGCAGGTTGGCCGCGCGCTCCTCGCGCAGCGTGCCGCCGGCCAGGAAGGCCGAGGACATCGTGTTGGCGTGGGCGGTGCCGTCGACGATGGCGGCGTCCACCACCTGCCCCCGGCCGCTGCTGCGCGCCTCGAGCAGCGCGGCGAGCACCCCGATCACGAGGTACGTCGAGCCGCCGCCGAAGTCGCCGACGAGGTTGCTCGGGAAGTGCGGCCGGGCCTTGTCCTGGCCCATGCCGTGCAGCGCACCGGTGATCGAGATGTAGTTGAGGTCGTGCCCGGCGGCGGTGGCCAGCGGCCCGGTCTGGCCCCAGCCGGTCATCCGCCCGTAGACGAGGGCGGGGTTGCGCGCGTGGCAGTCCTCGGGGCCGATGCCGAGCCGCTCGGTGGTGCCCGGCCGCATCCCCTCGACCAGCACGTCGGCGTGCTCGACGAGGTCGAGCACCACGCCGGCGGCGTCGGGGTGCTTGAGGTCGAGCGCGACGCTGGGCCGGCCCCGGTTGAGCAGGTCGGTCGGGCCGCCGGTGAGCATCGACCCGCCCGGACGCTCGACCCGCACCACGTCGGCACCGAGGTCGGCGAGCGTCATGCACGCGTGCGGTCCGGGTCCGATCCCGGCGATCTCGACGACCTTGACCCCGCGCAGCGGTCCGGTCCCCTTGCCCAGCTCGTAGGTCATGCCGGTGATTGTGCAGCACCGGGGGGACGCCACAGCCCCGCGGCAGGTGCTGCCGCGGGGCTGGGCGAGGTCGGGCGCCGGGTCAGAGCAGCCCGATGTCCTCGAGGTACTTCTGGGCGACCTGCTGGACGGGCATGCCCTCCACGTCGACCTGCGCGTTGAGCTCGGCCATCTTCTCCTCGTCGAGGTCGGCGAAGATGTCGTCGGCGAGCTTCTTGTAGGTCTCGGCGTGCTCCTGGTAGGCGGCGTCCTGCCAGGTGAAGGAGAGGTTGTAGAGGATCATCGCGCCCGGGTCCTCGACGAGCTCGAGGTTGAGCGCCTTGATCCGGCCGTCGGTCGTGAAGACCTCACCGAAGTCGCACTTGCCGTCGCTGGTCTCGGTGTAGATCAGGCCGGTGTCGAGGATCTGGATCTGCGACTGCGGGATCTTGTAGCCGGTCGCCTTCTCCCACAGCACGAGGCCGTCGGGACGGTCGGGGAACTCGGTCTCCATGCAGACCGTGGTGTCCGGGTTCTCCTTGAGGTAGGCCGCCATCGAGTCGAAGTCGAAGGGACCGTCGGACTTGGCGAGGTCGCCGTTGGCCGCGAAGCCGTAGGTGTCGTTGAACGGCGACTGGCCGATCCACGCGATGTTGTTGTCCTTCATGTCCTGCTCGGAGGTCACCTTGAACAGCTCGGCCGGGTCCTGGCTCGGGTCCTCGTTGCCCAGGTGCACGGTCCAGCCGGTGCCGGTGTACTCCGGGTAGACGTCGATCTCCTTGTTCAGCAGCGCGTCGCGCGCCACCGACGTACCACCGAGGTTGGTCTGGCTCGTGACGTCGGCACCCTCGTTCTGCAGCGCCTGGACGTACATCTCGCCGACCAGGATGTTCTCGGTGAAGTCCTTGGAGCCCACGGTCAGCTTCACGCCGTCAAGGGCGCTGCCGCTGCCGCTGCCGCCGCCGCTCCCGCCACCGCCGCAGCCGGCCAGCGCCGCAGCGACGGCGACGCTGAGGGACGCCGCTATCAGTCTCTTGTGGTTGCGCATCGGTTCACCCTTCGTGGAGGAGGCAACGACCCCTGCCGGTCGGACCCACCGACCGGAGCGAGCCCCGCGCGAACGGGACCGACGAGCGACGACGCAGGTGCGCCGTGCCGTGGGTGTGCTCACAGTAGGGGTGACAGGTCCCGGTGACGGGGCGCAATCGCACGCGGTTGCAACGATTTGGTATCGCTGGCACCCGCTTCTGCCCGGTTCTGACCCGTTGCGTCCGGTACGGCAGTGACGGGGCGGGTCAGAGACCGCGCGGCTTGAGCATGCGCTCGGCGACGGCGCCGAGCCAGTCGAAGGTGAGCGCCACGAGGGCGACCAGCCACGCGCCGATGATCAGGATCGGGTCCTGGTTGAGCTTCAGCCCGGTCTGGATGGTGATGCCGAGCCCGCCGCCGCCGATCAGGAACGCCAGCGTGGCCATGCCGATGTTGAGGGTCAGCGCGGTGCGCACGCCGGCGATGATGATCGGCACGGCGAGCGGGAGCTCGATGCGGGTCAGCGCCTGCATCTTGGTCATGCCCATGCCGCGACCGGCCTCGATCACCGCGCGGTCGACCCCGTCGAGCCCCACCATGGTGTTGCGCAGCACCGGCAGCAGCGCGTAGAGCGAGAGCGCCACGATCACGGTGAACCGGCCCTGGCCCATGATGCCGAGGAAGATCACCAGCAGTCCGTACGCCGGCAGCGCCTGGCCCGAGTTGGCCACCGCGAGCACGAACGGGCTGATCCGGCGCACGGCCGGGCGGGTGAGCAGGATGCCCAGCGGCACCGCGACCAGGATGACGATCACGGTCGACCAGAACGCGATGTAGACGATCCGGATGGTCTGCGGGAGCAGCTTGTCGCCCCAGTTGAGCGCCGAGATCACCGTGCTGTTGGCCGTCGGCCTCGCAGGCCCCGGTAGTAGAAGAAGAACAGCAGTGCGAGCAGCGCGATCATCACCGGCGCCAGCCAGAGGCCGGCCGTCTTGATCGCCCGCGCACGCCGCGTGGCGGTGGGGGCGGCCTCCAGCCTGGCACCTCGGGCCTCGGGGACGGCCTCGGGCGCGGTCCGGTCCATCGTCGCGGCCGTGACGGCGCCGCTCATGCCTGGCGCTCCATCTCCTCGTAGTGCATCCGCGCCTCGTACTGCGCCCGGCGGATCGCCTTGGCGAGGTCGGCCATCCGGACCACGCCCTGGAAGGCGCCCGAGTCGTCGACGACGCAGGTCTCGCCGGACGCGCTCTGGACCATCAGCTCGAGGGCGTGGAACAGGGTGTCCTCGGAGTGGAGCAGCTCGCCGACCGGCTCGCCCGCGCTCGTCGCCGGTCGCCTCGAGGTCGTCGGACGTGGATCCAGCGCACCGGGCGCGCGGTTCTCGTCCAGCTGCGACCAGCCACTCCCGGCCCGTGTCCCGCAGCGCGGCCGTGCCCGGCCTCGGGGCTGCCGCCCGGCTCGAGCGTGGGGTAGTCGGTGAGGGCCAGCGAGCTGACCTTGAGGAAGTTGAGGCCCTTGATCGTCGAGCCGGTGCCGATGAAGTCGTCGACGAAGTCGTCGACCGGGTAGGCCAGGATCCGCTCGGGGGTGTCGATCTGGCGGATCGTGCTGCGCTCGCCCAGGATCGCGATCTTGTCGCCCATCTTGATCGCCTCGTCGATGTCGTGGGTGACGAAGACGATGGTCTTGCGCAGCTCGCCCTGCAGCCGGAGGAACTCGTTCTGCAGCCGCTCGCGGGTGATCGGGTCGATGGCACCGAACGGCTCGTCCATCAGCATGATGTCGGGGTCGGCGCCCAGGGCCCGGGCCACGCCCACGCGCTGGGCCTGGCCGCCGGAGAGGGCCTTGGGGTAGCTGTCGCGGTAGCTGCTCGGGGTCGAGGCCGACCATGCCGAGCAGCTCCTCGCTGCGCGCCTTGGCCTTGTCCTTGTCCCACCCGAGCATCCGCGGCACGGTCTCGATGTTCTGCGCGATGGTCTGGTGCGGGAACAGGCCGATCTGCTGGATGACGTAGCCGATCCGGCGGCGCAGCTTGTCGGGGTTGACCTTGGTGACGTCCTCGCCGTCGAGGAGGATCCGGCCGCCGCTCGGCTCGATCATCCGGTTGATCAGCCGCAGCGTGGTGCTCTTGCCGCAGCCGGAGGGTCCGACGAGCACGAGGATCTCGCCCTCGTGGATGTCGAGGCTCAGCTCCTCGACGGCCGCGACCTTGGTGCCGGGGTAGGTCTTGCCCACCTTGTCGAGGCGGATCTTGGGCTGTCGGGCCAACTGCTCGCTGCTCATCTGGTTGCCTTTCTCGGAACGCGACGGTGACGGTCGGGTGCGCTCAGGCGCGGAGCCCGCGAGGGGTGCTGAAGCGCTGGAAGATCGCGAAGGCGATGTCCAGCAGCAGGCCGAGCAGCACGGTGAACACCACGCCGGCCCACACGGAGTTCTCGGAGTTCGGCAGCCCGAAGCGGGTCAGGCCGCCCTGGATGTAGCTGCCGAGGCCGTCGCCGCCGACCAGGATGGCGATGGCCGCGATGCCCACCGTCATCAGGCTGGAGATGCGGACGCCGGCCATCATGACCGGCCAGGCGAGCGGCAGCCGGACCCGCAGCAGCTGCTGCGTGCTGCTCATCCCCATCCCCTTGGCCGACTCCACGACCGCGGGGCTGACGGAGTCGAGCCCGGTCACGGTGTTGCGCAGCACCGGCATGAGTGCGTAGAGGTAGAGCGCCAGCATCGCCGGCGGGTTGCCGATGCCGACGACCGGGATGAAGAGCGCGAACAGCGCCAGCGACGGGATCGTCAGCACGATGCCCGAGAGCGCGAGCACCACGGCACGCGCCACGGGTCGCCGCTGGATCAGGACCCCGAGCAGCACCGAGGTCACGGTCGCCAGCGCGATCACGATCAGCACGATCCGCGCGTGGGCGATGGTCTCCTCGAGGATGAACTCGAAGTTGTCGTTGACGTAGGTGAACCAGTTGGTGATGTTCTCCACGGACGGCCCCCTGGCTCGATAGGTGGGGACACCATACGCAGGCTGGTGCCCCGCGGAGCGTGATTGCGATGGACAACCTTCCGCGTCGTGCGAGCCGCTCGGGTCGCGGGTCCGCGGCGGTGCGCGGCGCGGCGTACGACGAAGCAGACATCTCGGGCTGCTTGACGTCCTTCTCAGACACCTGGCGGGCGTTGCAACAGACGTCAGGTGACTGGTTACCCGGACGGCCGGGTAATCAGCAGCCGGCCACCACCAGTGCAACGAGTTGCACAAGCACCCCGGCTGGGCCACACTCCCCCCATGTCGTTGGAGCACGCGCTGCTGGTCTCGCTGCGCGAGCGCCCGGGCACCGGCATCGAGCTGGCCCGCCGCTTCGACCGCTCCATCGGCTTCTTCTGGCAGGCCACGCACCAGCAGATCTACCGCGTGCTGCGGCGGATGGAGGACGACGGCTGGGTCAGCGCCAGCGCCGGCGGTCGGCCGCAGCACCGAGCGGAGGTACGCCGTGACGCCGGTCGGTCGCGAGGAGCTGGCCCGCTGGGTGGCCTCCCCCACCGCGGCGGTCAGCCTCCGCTCGGAGGCCGCGGTGAAGATGCGCGGGGCGTCGTACGCCGAGCGCGCAGCCCTGCTCGACCAGCTGCGCGGACTGCGGCTGGAGCACCAGGCCCGGCTCGCCCACTACGAGCAGCTCGAGCGCGAGCAGTTCCCCGACCCCGCCGCCCTGCGCCGCGACGCCGCCTCCGGGACGGGAGCCGGGGACGGCTCCGGGTCGGGGTCCCCCGCCGGCCACGCCCTCGACGTCTGGCTGGTGCTGCGCGGCGGCATCCGCCAGGAGCGGTTCTGGGTGGAGTGGCTCGGGGAGTACCTCGACGCCTGGGCCGACGACGCGCACGACACCGACCGACCGCACCAGAGAACGGGAACCCGATGAGCGACTCGCCCTACCCCCACCTGCTGGCGCCGATCACGCTCGGCGGGCTGACGCTGCGCAACCGCGTGGTGATGGGCTCGATGCACACCGGTCTGGAGGACCACGCCTGGGACCTGCCCAAGCTGGCGGCGTACTTCCGCGAGCGCGCCGCGGGCGGCGTCGGCCTCGCCGTCACGGGCGGGTTCGCGGTCTCCAAGCGCGGCTGGCTCAAGCCGCTGGCGGGCGAGATGACCAGCCGGCTCGACGCCGCGCGGCACCGCCAGGTGACCGACGCGGTGCACGAGGAGGGCGGCGCGATCGCGCTCCAGCTGCTGCACGCCGGACGCTACGGCTACACGCCGTTCAGCCAGTCCGCGAGCGCGGTCAAGTCGCCGATCACGCCGTTCCGGCCCAGCGCGATGACCAGCCGCCAGGTCGACCGCGCGGCCACCTCGTTCGCCGACTCCGCCGTGCTGGCGCAGAAGGCGGGCTACGACGCGGTCGAGGTGATGGGCTCCGAGGGCTACCTGATCAACCAGTTCCTCGCCGCGCGCACCAACCACCGCGAGGACGCGTGGGGCGGGTCCCCGGCGCGCCGGATGCGGTTCCCGATCGAGGTGGTGCGCCGCACCCGCGAGGCCGTCGGCCCCGACTTCGCGATCGTCTACCGGCTCTCGCTGCTCGACCTCGTCGAGGACGGCCAGACCTGGGAGGAGACCGTCGAGCTGGCGCTGCTGCTGGAGCAGGCCGGGGTCAGCGTCCTCAACACCGGCATCGGCTGGCACGAGGCCCGGGTGCCCACGATCATCACGCAGGTGCCCCGCGCCGCCTGGGCGTGGACGACCAGGCGGCTGCGCGAGGAGGTGGGCGTGCCGGTGTGCGCGTCCAACCGGATCAACACCCCCGAGATCGCCGAGCAGCTGCTCGCCGACGGCACCGCCGACCTGGTCTCGATGGCCCGCCCGCTGCTCGCGGACCCCGACTTCGTGGCCAAGGCCGCCGCCGGCCGCGCCGACGAGATCAACACCTGCATCGCCTGCAACCAGGCCTGCCTCGACCACGCCTTCGCCAACCGGCGTGCCAGCTGCCTGGTCAACCCGCGCGCCTGCCGCGAGACCGAGCTGGTGCTGCTGCCGCTGCCCTCGAGCGCGCCGACCCGGCCGCGCCCCACGGCCGCCGTCGTCGGCGCGGGCCCCGCCGGGCTCAGCGCCGCGGCGTCGTACGCCGAGCGCGGCTTCGCCGTGACCCTGTTCGAGAAGGGCGCCGAGCTCGGTGGGCAGTTCCGGCTGGCGATGGCGGTCCCGGGCAAGGAGGAGTTCGCCGAGACGCTGCGCTACTACGGCCGCCGGCTCGAGGTGCTCGGCGTCGACGTGCGGCTGGGCACCGAGGCCCGGCTCGACGCGCTGCGCGGCTTCGACGAGGTCGTCGTCGCCACCGGCGTGGAGCCCCGGATCCCCGACATCCCCGGCATCGAGCGGGCCGTGTCGTACGCCGACGTGCTCTCCGGCCGCCGCACCGTCGGCCGCCGCGTCGCGGTGGTCGGGGCGGGCGGCATCGGCGTCGACACCTCGGTGTTCCTCACCCACGTCGAGGAGGACCTCGAGGACTGGCTCGCGCACTGGGGCGTCGGCGACCCCGACCTGCACCGCGGCGGGCTGACCGAGCGCAAGCCGCGCGAGTCCGCCCGCGAGGTGTTCCTGGTGCAGCGCAAGAGCACCCCGATCGGCATCGGCCTGGGCAAGACCTCCGGCTGGGCGCACCGCGCCGTGCTCAAGCAGTCGGGGGTCGAGCTGGTGAGCGGGGCGTCGTACGACCGGATCGACGAGCGCGGCCTGCACGTCACCGTCGACGGCGAGGCCCGGCTGCTCGAGGTCGACGACGTCGTGGTCTGCGCGGGCCAGGAGTCGGTGCGGGACCTGTACGACGAGCTGGTCGCCGCCGGGATCACCACCCACCTCATCGGCGGCGCCGACGTCGCAGCCGAGCTGGACGCCAAGCGGGCCATCGCCCAGGGGATGGAACTCGCGGCGTCGCGGTGAGGGGCGCCAGCCCTGCACAGATGCGTACCCAACTCTCGTCTCGTCCGTTCCGCCCGATTTCGAACCCGTACGAACCGGGCAGTCGACGGCTTGGGTACGCATCCGTGCACGGGCGCGTCAGGAGCCACCCTCAGGCGTGCGCGTCGCCGGGCTCGTGCGCCCGGTGGCTCTGCGGCTCGACCTGGAAGGTCGCGTGGTCGATGGCGAAGTGCTCCGCGACGCAGGCCGCGAGGTCGTCGAGCACCGCCCCCACGCCGCGCTCGGCCAGCGCCTCGTCGGTGACGGTGACGTGCGCGGAGAGCGCCGGCATGCCGCTGGTGATCAGCCAGGCGTGGAGGTCGTGGACGTCGACCACGCCCTCGGCGTGGAGCAGGTGGTGGCGCACGTCCTCGACCTCGACGCCGGGGGGCGCCGACTCCAGCAGCACCCGCACGCAGTCGCGCAGCAGCGACCACGCCCGGGGCAGGATCAGCAGCGCGATCAGCAGCGAGGCCAGCGAGTCGGCGCGCTCGAAGCCGGTGGTCAGCACCACGACGCCCGCCACGATGGCGGCGACCGACCCGACCGCGTCGCCCAGCACCTCCAGGAACGCGCCCCGCATGTTGAGCGACTCGCCCTGCCGCGCGGCGAGCAGCGCCAGCGAGACCAGGTTGGCGGCCAGGCCCACGCCCGCGAAGACCAGCATCAGGCCGGCCTCGACCGGCTGCGGGTCGAGCAGCCGGCGTACCCCCGCCACCGCCAGGTAGCCGCACACGCCCAGCAGCACCACCGCGTTGATCAGCGCGGCCAGGATCTCGGCGCGGTGGTAGCCGAAGGTGCGGCGCGGGCTGGCGGGCAGCGTCGCGACGTACGACGCGGAGAGGGCCAGCACGATGGCAGCGGTGTCGGTGAACATGTGGCCGGCGTCGGCCAGCAGCGCCAGCGACCCCGACAGCAGCGCGCCGACCAGCTCGACGACCGCGACGCCGCCGGTGACCACGAGGACCAGCCACAGCCGGGAGCGGTCGGCGGCGCGGCCCGACGCGTGCCCGTGGTCGTGGCCTGCACCCATGCCGACGAGCGTAGAGGTCCCGCTCCTGGACGACCTGGGAGCATGGCCGGGTGATCGAGGTCCGGGAGGGGCAGGCGCGGCCGCGCACCGAGGCCGAGGGGCGCACCACGCTGCACTCGTTCTCCTTCGGCGCCCACTACGACCCGACCAACACCGGCTTCTCGAGCCTGGTGGCCCACAACGACGAGCGGCTGCCGCCGGGCACGGGGTACGCCGACCACCCGCACGCCGACCTCGAGGTGGTCAGCTGGGTGCTGACCGGGTCGCTGCGCCACGCCTCGACCGTCGGGTCGGCGACGCTGGCGGCCGGGCACGTGCAGCGGCTCTCCGCGGGGTCGGGGGTGGTGCACGCCGAGACCGCCGCGGGCGGGGAGACCACGCGCTTCGTGCAGGCGTGGGTCCGGCCCGACGAGAGCGGGCTGGTGCCCTCCTACGTCCGGGAGCCGGTCCTGCTGGGCGGGCCGGACGCGGGGTGGACCTGCGTGGCCGACGGCGACGGTGGCGGCGTGGTGCCGATCGCCGCGCGGGGCACCTCGCTGCACGTCGCCGACCTCGCGGACGGCGTACGCCTGGAGCTGCCGGACCGGCCGCGGCTGCACGCGATGGTCGTGGCCGCGCCCGGCGGGGGCGCGATGATCGGCGAGCGGCGGCTGGTGGACGGCGACGTGGCGCGGCTGCTCGACGAGGGCGGGCGCACCGTCACCGGCGTCGGCCGGGCGCAGCTGGTCGTCTGGTCCTTCGAGCGGGCCTGAGACGGGCCCACCAGGGCGCGCTCAGCCCTTCTCGACCGCGCCCAGCTCGGTCATCACGGCCCGGGAGGCCCGCAGCCCCGAGGACATCGCCCCCGGGATGCCCGGCACCTCGCGGTGGTCGCCGGCGACGAACAGCCCGTCGCCGAGGTCGACCTCGCGGCCGCTCAGCAGCGGCGGCCGCGCCATCGGCCAGGCGGCCGAGCTGACGTGGCGCGCGACCAGCCGCCACGAGGCGGCGTCGCCGTGGAACAGCTGCCCGAGGTGGCGGCGCACGTCGGCCTCGGACTCGGTGCCGGCGTCCTGCCCGGGCGGGGCGACCGACACCGCGGCCACCAGCGCCTGGCCGCCCGGGGCGTAGCGCGGTGCCACGTTGGAGCTGATCAGGGCGTGCGCGACCGGTCCCCCGGCCAGGCCGAGCGGGTTGACGAAGACGGTCTTGAGCGTGCTGGGCGGCTGCGGGGCGGCGAACCACCAGGTCGCGGTGCCACGCATCGGCGGGCTGCCGATGCCGAGCAGGCCCGAGGCGGTGGCCGGGTCGGTGGCGACCACGACCGCGCGGCAGCTCAGCGGCCCCTCGTCGGTCAGCACCGTCACCCCGGTGCCGTGGTCGCGTCGCAGTCCCAGCACGTCGACCCCCAGCCGCACCGGGCGGTCGAGGTCGTGGGCGAGCTGGTTGGGCAGCGACTGCATCCCCAGCGCGGGCAGCGCGGGCATGCCGGTGCGCAGCTGGTGCAGCGCGAGCATGGCGTACTGGTAGGAGGTACGGAGGTCCTCGTCGGCGAACAGCAGCCGGAAGAACGGCCGCAGCAGCTCCTCGCGCACCCGGCGGCCGATCCCGTGGGACTCCAGCGACTCCTCCAGCGTCACGTCGACGCCCTGGCGGATCCGGTCCGGCGTACGACGCATCGGGTCGCTCCACCGCACCAGCCGGGCGATGTCCTGGGGCTGGCCCAGCCCCGAGCGCAGCGCCGAGATCAGGGCCGGTTGGGAGCCCTGCAGGATCCGGTAGCCCTCGGGGTGGGCGAGCACGATCCCCCGGTCGATCGGTCGCGGGTTGAGCGCCGCCACGTCGGCGACCTCGCGGACCACGGGGTGCTGCGCGTCGAGCCAGGAGAAGCCGCGGTCGACCCGGAAGCCGTCCACGACGTCGGTGCCGACCCGGCCGCCGACCCGGGCCGAGCGCTCCAGCAGGCGCACGTCGAGACCGGACTTCTCCAACGCCCGTGCGCAGGTGAGTCCGGCGATCCCCGCGCCGATCACGGCCACGTCGGTGGCGTCCATCAGCGGGAGTATCACCCTGGCCGCGCCCACCCCGCGCACGGGCGCGACACCGGGCCGGGGTTGGTCTGGACCAGGGCGCTCCGAGGTGGCGAAAACTCGCGGAAGCGGCAACGACCCGCCAGGCGGGTGTGTCAGGCCGCGGGCGGCGTCGGACCGTGCGTGCGCACCGGGCAGCCCGGCGCGAAGGTGCCCAGGCCGGAGATGTCGTAGCCCGCGGGATAGGTGCGGAACCAGCCGAGGTCGCTGGCCCAGCGCGGCTCGGAGCGGGCCGGCCGGTGCCGCAGCCAGCGCGCCCGTAGCCGCATCGCGCCGTGGACGAGCCGACGCTCGGCCCGGGTCGGCAGCGGGTAGCCGAACGCCCGGAGCAGCGGCTCGTCCATCAGCGCGAACGAGAGCCGCCTCACCAGCCGCGCCGGGAGCAGGTGGTTCGGGGGAAAGGTCGCCATCAGGTCGAGCGTCGCGTCGGCGACCCGCCGCCCGCCCTCGTCGGGCCCGAAGTGCGCGCGCTCGTAGTCGTCGAGCAGCCGCGCGAAGCCCGCGTAGTCCTCCGGCAGGTCGCGGATCGCCATGTGCCGGCCCAGCCGGCGGTAGTACTCGGTCATCGCCCGGACCTCGTGGTCGGTCAGGTCGCGGAAGCCGTACGCCGCGATCCAGCGCACCGGCACCACCACGAAGGTGGCCAGCACGTAGCGCAGGTCGTCCTGGGAGATGTCGTACATCGCGTGCATCTGGTTGACCCGGCGCACGGCGTCGCGACCCCGGCTGCTGGCCAGGCCGTGGCGCTGCACCTCCTCGAGCAGCAGGCCGGTGTCGTCGTACCGCTTCTGGACGCGGCCGGTGAACTCGCCGGTCCGGTCGAGCAGGCTGCCGATCGAGGGCACGGCGTAGGTGCGGAACAGCGCGAAGGACAGCGCCTGGACGGTGTCCCAGGGGTAGTCGTGGGCGCTGACCCCCAGGCTGATCTCGCGGTGGTCCTCGACCGGGTCGAGCTCGAGGCTGCGCTCGGCCCAGTACGTCCGGGGCAGCCGGCCACGGCGGCGTCGGGCCGGGCGCGGCAGTCGCACGGTGGCTCCTCGTCGGGACGTCGGGCACTGTGACAGTGACACTGTCACGGTGGGCCCGGGTGCGCTACCCCTGCCCCGCGCCCGCGAGGAAGGCACGCAGCAGCGGTCCGGCGGTGCGGGACCCGGATGCGCCCCGCTCCACGAACACCGCGACCGCGAGGTCGCCCTGCGCCGCGACCATCCAGGCGTGGGTCTCCAGCGGCTCGGCGTCGCCGAACTCCGCCGTGCCCGTCTTGGCCAGGACCGGGGCGCCCGGGAGGTCGGCCAGCACCGAGCCGCTGCCCCGCTCCACCACCGCGCGCAGCAGCTGCCGCAAGGACGCGGCCTCGCCCGCCCGCAGCGGCTCGGCGGGGTCGACCTCGGGCGGGTCGAGCGCGGGCAGCAGCCGCGGGACGACCGTGCCGCCCTCCTGCACCGAGGCGACCACCGCGGCCATCGTGAGCGGCGAGGCCAGCACCGAGCCCTGGCCGATCAGGTCGGCGGCCGCGCCGGTCTCGCCCTGCGCGGCGGGGTCCTCGGGGCCGGCCTGTCCGAGGTACGCCGGGAAGCCGAGGTCGCGGTCGACGCCGAGCCCGAGCGCCTCGGCCGCCCGCGTCAGGTCCTCGCCCGAGACCTGGTCGCGGGCGCCGATGAAGGCGGTGTTGCAGGAGTCGGCCACCGCGTCCTCGAGGGTGATCCGCCCCAGCCCCGAGGCGGGGTAGTCGTCGTAGTTCTCGAAGTCGCGGCCGTCCACGTCCAGCGTCGCCGGGCACTCCACGGGGTCTCCCGGCGCCACCCCGGCGCGCAGCAGCGCCAGCGAGGTGACCACCTTGTACGTCGAGCCGGGGGCGTAGCGCCCGATCGTCGCGGTGGCGTAGCCCTCGGAGCCCGGGCCGTCCGCCGCCACCAGCAGGTCGCCGGTCGAGGGCTGCAGCGCGACCAGCGCCGCCGCGGGCCCGACGTCGGCGAGGGTGTCCTCGGCCAGCCGCTGCAGGCGCGGGTCCAGCGTGGTCTCCAGGTCCTCCCCGGCGACGGGGTCGGTCGCGAACAGCTCCCGGGGCTCGCCCTCGCCGCCGGCCGTGCCCACGGTCACGCCGCGTCGCCCGAGCAGCCGCGCGTCGTACCGCAGCTGGAGCCCGGAGGTGCCGACCTCGTCGCCGGGGACGACGCGGCCCTCCGAGTCCTCCACGATCTCCGCCGTCGCCGGGCCGACGCCGCCGAGCAGCGCGGCGGCGAACTCGCGGGTGGGGGCCAGCGGCAGCTCGTCGTCGACGAGCCGGCCGCCGGTCAGCGCCTCGACCCGGTCGCGGACACCGGCCTCGAGGTCGCCGGCGCGCAGCACGATCGCCTCCACGAAGGCGCGGTCACCGGCCGCGCGCACCTGCGCGGCGTACGCCGCCGGGTCGACGTCGACGAGGGCGGCGAGCTCGCGGGCGGAGGCGACCGCGTCGGCACGGCGTACGCCCTGCTTGTCGATCCCGACCCGCACCACGGGCCGGGGCTCGACCAGGACGCTGTCGCCGCGGCCCAGGACCCGGCCGCGCTCGGGCGCCACCGGCGAGGCGGCGAGCACCTCGTCGCCGCGCAGCGAGGGCTCGACCACGGCGGGCGTCCAGCGCAGCGCCCAGGCGTCCTGCCCCTCGCGGACCGACTCCTCCAGCGTCGCGGTGGTGCGGTAGGTCCAGTCGTCCTCGCCGGTCTCCCAGCGCCACGTCAGCCGCGCCTCGACGGTGCCGTCCGACTCCTCGACCTCGCCCACGTCGACGGCGGGCTCGCCGAGGACGTCGGTCCCCGCGAGCACCTGCTCGAGCCCCTCCTGCGCCCGCGCCCGGTCGCCCACGACCGCGACCTCCGCGAGGTCACCCGCCGCGAGCGCCCGCGCCACCCGCTCGGCCGCGGCCTCGGGGTCCGGCCCCGACCCGGGCAGGCTGCACGCCGTCGCGAGCAGCACGCCCGCCGCGGCCGTCGCGGCGCCGGCCGCCCTTCGACGCGGGCCGGGGCGGGGTGCAGGTCGGGGTAGCAGGCTCACCCCCCGATCGCACCACGAGCCGTCGAACCCGGACGAGTCCGACACTCGCCGGTCGGCGCGTCGTGGTCGAGCCTGGTCGTGGGTCGGGCGGGGTCGTCGGTCGAGCGGTTCGTCGGTCGAGCGGGGTCGTCGGTCGAGCGCCTCGTCGGTCGAGCGTTTCGTCGGTCGAGCGTTTCGTCGGTCGAACGCTTCGTCGGTCGAACGCTTCGTCGGTCGAACGCTTTGTCGGTCGAGCCTGTCGAGACCCGGGTCGCCGCCGGTCGAGCGGTCTGTCGGTCGAGCCTGTCGGGACCTGGTCTGTGCCGCGCCGGCGACCGCGGCGGACAGCCCACCGGCGCGACACAGGACGGGGGCCGGGGAGCGGGGCTCACCCGGTCGGGCGGGGCGGCCACGAGCGTGGAGCAGGCGTGGCGCGGACCACACGTCCGGTGTACCGGCCGGGTGCTCGACCTCGGACGTGCAGGTACCCCCCACCCGGCCCCTCTCACACCCGTCTCACCCTCCGAGCCCACGCCGACGTACCCCACCCGAGGGACCGCCGTCCGTGTAACGCGGAGTTATTGATTCTGAACATGCGTCACGCGGCGCACTCGGGCACCACAGCACCGCACCAGGTGGCGCGCGGCCCGTCCATCGGCCGCCACCGGGCTCGGGTACGCGTCTCGGGCGCAGCGACCCCGCGAGCACACCTACCGTGCCGCTGTGGTGCCCGAGTGCGGCGTACGCGCCGTATTCAGAATCAATAACTCCGCGTTACATGCGGTACTCGCCTGCGGCCCGCGCCTGCGGTCCGCGCCTGCGGCCCCGCCCGCAGGCCGGCCCACCCCCGCCGACGTACGCCGCTCAGCCGCCGGGGCGGTGGGTCCCGACGACACGGGAGGCGACCTCGGCGAGCTTGAGGTTCATCTCCTGCGACACCCGGGCGAGCATCGCGAAGGCGGCGTCCTGGTCGAGGTCGTGCATCGCCATCAGCAGGCCGACCGCCTTGCCGATCTCGCGGTTGCTGTCCAGGCCGCGGCGCAGCGTCGCGGCCTGCTCGCCGCGGTCCATCGCCGCCAGGCTGACCGAGGCGAACGCGGTGAGCAGCGTGGCCTGGTGCAGCGACTCCTCGTCGAGCCGGCCGGGGTGGTCGCCGAAGATGTTGAGGGCGCCGACCTTGGTCCCCTCGTGACGCAGCCGGAAGCCGGCGAGTCCCCGGACGGGGGTCTCGGCCACTACCCGGGCGGCGAGGTCGGGCCAGGAGCAGCCCTCCCGCAGGTCGGTGCAGACGTGCTGGTGCGGGGCGGCGTCGTCGAGCGCGTCGAGGCAGGGGCCCTGACCCGCGGCGCGCTCGAGGTCGTCACACGTCGCGGCCACGTCGTCGGAGGCGGCGGCCGTGACCGCGCGGCTCGCCCGGCGCACCACTAGCGAGGCGTGGTCGCAGCCGTCGACGAGGTCGACGGCGGCGAGGCAGATCTCCCGGGCGACGTCCTCGTAGGACTCCTCGGAGTACACGACGTCGGCGAGGGACCGGAAGGTGGCCGCGAGGGCAGCCGGCGGCAGCGCGGGGGGCATCGGTCGTCCAGGTGGTGAAGGGGCAGGAGCGGGCCCGGCCGCGGGAGCGGAGCCTGGCCGTCCAGCATCATGGCACGACGGGGCGTGCCTGCGGTGGCGGGTCGGAGCGCCCCGGGGCGGCTTCGGGGTAGGCCTCCACCTCCGTCGCCTTGGCCGTCAGCCACACCTCGCGACCCTCCACCAGGCCGAGCTCGGCCACCGCTGCGGCGGTGACGTCGACCAGCGCGGCGGGGCTGCCGTCGACCTGGAGCCGCACCCGGTCGGCGAGCCGCTCGAGCGAGGCGACCCGCCCCGGCCAGCGGTTGCGCGCGCTGACCGGGCCCGGCCGTCCCGGCGCCTCGGTGTGCACGCTGACGGCGCTCGGGCGCAGCGCCACCAGGACCCGTCCGGGCACCGCGTCGGTGGCGACCTCCAGCGACCCGCCCTGGTCGAGGACGACCCGGCCGGTGCCGTCGAGCACGCCCGACCAGAGGTTGAGCCCCATCAACCGGGCGACGTACGCCGAGGCCGGCCGGCGTGCGACCTCGAGCGGGGTGCCCTCCTGGACCAGCCGGCCCTGCTCGACGACCACCAGCCGGTCGGCGAGCACCATCGCCTCCAGCGGGTCGTGGGTGACCAGCACCACCGGCCCGTCGAACTGTCCGAGGTGCGTTCGCAGGAACCCCCGCACCTCCAGGCGCGCCCCGGCGTCGAGCGCGGCCATCGGCTCGTCGAGCAGCAGCACGTCGGGCTCGCGGGCCAGCGCGCGCGCCAGGGCCACCCGCTGCGCCTGCCCGCCCGAGAGCTGGGCGGGACGGCGGCGGGCGAGGTCGGCGAGGCCCAGCCGGTCCAGCCACGCCGAGGCACCGTCGCGGGCCGCGGCCCGGCGTACGCCGCTCGACCGCGCCGCGAAGGCGACGTTGTCGCGCACGTCGAGGTGGGGGAAGAGCCGGTAGTCCTGGAACACCACGCCCGCGGCGCGCTCCTCGGGCGGCAGCGCCACCGCGCCGTCCTGCCAGACCCGGCCCGCGACGCGCAGCGAGCCCGACTCCATGAGCTCCAGGCCCGCGACGGTCCGCAGCAGCGTGGACTTGCCGGCACCGTTGGGACCGAGCACGGCGACCACCTCGCCGGGTCCCACGGCGACGCGCAGCGCCAGCTCGAAGTCGCCCCGGCGCACCACCCCGTCGAGCTCGAGACCACCGCTCACGTCGCGCCCGACCCGGTCCAGCGGCCCCGCAGCGCGAGGAGGACGGTGACCGACACGGTCAGCAGCACCAGCGAGAGGGCGATGGCGGCGTCCGGGTCGGTCTGGATGGCGTTGTAGACGGCCAGCGGCATGGTGCGGGTGGTGCCCTCGAAGTTGCCGGCGAAGGTGGCGGTGGCGCCGAACTCCCCCAGCGCCCGGGCCCAGCACAGCACCGCGCCGGCGACCAGGGCCGGTCGGATGATCGGCAGCGTGACCCGCAGGAACACCGTCATCCGGGTGGCGCCGAGGGTGGCGGCGGCCTCGTCGTACCCCCGGTCGGCGGTGCGCAGCGCGCCCTCGACCGCGACCACGAGGAACGGCATCGCCACGAACGTCTCGGCTATCACCACGGCGGCGGTGCTGAACGGGAGGGTGACGCCGAACCACGCGTCGAGGTAGCGCCCGACGATGCCGTTGCGCCCGAACGCCAGCAGCAGCGCGACCCCCCCGACCACGGGCGGGAGCACGAGCGGGAGCGTGACGAGCGCCCGGAGCAGGCGTACGCCGGGGGCCCGTGACCGTGCGAGCACGTAGGCCAGCGGCACCCCCAGCAGGATCGAGACCAGCGTGGCCAGGCTGGCGCAGACCAGCGAGAGCCGCAGCGCCTCCCGGACCTCCGGGGTCAGCAGGATGCGTGGCAGCCCGCTCCACGGCGCGCGCACGAGCAGCCCGACCAGCGGCACCAGGAGGAGCAGCACCGCCAGCCCCGCGGGGACGCCGAGCGGCCAGGGGACCCGTTCGCGCCGCACCGGCGTCTGGCGTCGCGAGCCGCGCGTCACGGGAGCCCGAAGCCCGCGTCCTCCAGCGCCGTACGACCCTCCTCGGCGAGGACGAGCTCGACGAACGCCTGGGCCTGCTCGGCGTTCTCGGAGGCCTCGAGCGTCGCGATGGGGTACGTCGTGCTGGCGGCGTACGCCTCCGGCACCTCGACCCCCTCCACGTCCTCACCGGCGGCCTGCACGTCGGTGACGTAGACCAGGCCCGCGTCGACCTCGCCGAGGGTGACCTTGGTGAGGACGGCCTTGACGTCCTCCTCCTCGGTCACCGGCGTGACGTCGAGGCCTGCGGAGGAGAAGACGTCCGCGGCCAGCACGCCGCAGGGCACCTCGGGGTCGCAGACGGCGACCTTGACGGCGGGGTCGGCCAGGTCCTCCAGGGCGTCGACGTCGCCGGGGTTGTCGGCCGGCACGGCGATCTCCGCCTGGTTGGTCGCGAAGTCCTGCGGGTCCCTCGCGTCGCCGGAGTCGACGACGGTCTGCATCGTCGTCGGGCTGGCGGCGGCGAACACGTCGGCCGGTGCCCCGCTGCCGATCTGCTCGGCCAGGCCCGAGCTGGGCCCGAAGGAGAAGTCGACCTGGGTCCCGGGGTTGTCGGCCTCGAACTGCTCGCCGAGCGCGGTGAACGTCTCGGTCAGCGACGCGGCGGCCAGCACCCGCACCGTCACGGTCTCTGCGCCGCCCTCGGCCCCGGCGCCGTCCGACTCCCCGCCGCCGCAGCCGGCGAGCAGCAGCGCACCGGCGAGGGCCGATGCGGTCGCGGCGAGCGGCGTACGACGGCGGGCGGTGCGGCGGACGGTGCGGCGGGCGGTGCGGTTCACGGGGCGGTTCACGGGGCCTCCGGGAGCTCGACGACGACGTTGGTGGACTTGACGGCCGCGATGGCCAGGACGCCCGGCTCGAGGCGCAGCTCGTCGGCGGCCTCGCGGCTCATCAGCGAGACGACCCGGTGCGGGCCCGCCTGGATCTCGACCTGGGCCATGACGGTGTCGCGCACGACACGGGTGACCAGGCCGACGAACCGGTTGCGCGCGGACGCCGAGACGACCGGCCCCGGCTCGGGGTGGTCCCCCGACGCGGCGACCTGCTGGGCGACCTCGGCCAGCTCGACGCCGTCGACGACCTGGCGGCCCGCCCCGTCGGTGGTCAGGTGCAGCCGCCCCGACTCGGCCCACCGGCGCACCGTGTCGTCGCTGACCCCGAGCAGGTCGGCCGCCTGGCGGATCCGGTACGTCGTCACGTCCGCAACCTAGCCGCACGTGCGGCTTGCTGCCACCTGAACGTCCGCAGACGCGGCGTACCGCGCTGTCGAACGCTGGGCCGCCGCACGTCTACCGCGGGTCTGTGGACGGTTTCGGGCCGGCAGAGCCCGTGTTGAGCGTCCATAACCCCGATTTACATGCGCCGACCCGCGCCCGCCCGCCGCCCGCACCCGCCCCTGCCTAGAGTCGGGGGCATGACGACCGAGCTGCCCGAGATCACCCGCCCCAGCACCGGCGACGTGGTGGAGCTGATCCTGGAGGACCACCGCACGTTCGAGACGCTGCTGCGCGAGCTGCGCAACGACCAGAACGACCGCGACGCGCTGCGCGCGCAGCTGTCGGCGCTGCTGGTCGCGCACGGGGAGGCCGAGGAGAGCCACGTCTACCCCGAGCTCAAGCGCAAGGACGCGATCGACGCGCACGAGGCCGAGCACGGCGAGGAGGAGCACCGCGAGATCTACGAGGCGCTGCTGCCGCTGCTCGAGGCGACCGACCTGTACGACGAGGACGCCAGCCACTCCCTGCACGAGCTGAGCGAGACGCTGCTCCACCACCTCGACGAGGAGGAGCGCGACATCCTCAACCCGGCCCGCACCGACGTGGCCGAGGCCGACCGCGCCCGCCTGGGCGAGGCCTGGGCCACGCGACGCAACGAGCTGCTCGACTCCGGGTGCGGGAGCCTCGAGCAGGTGCGGTCGCTGCTCGCCGGGTGAGGTCGCGGTGAGGGGCGTCCTCGCCGACACCCGGCCGCTGCGCGACCCGCACTTCCGGCGGCTGTGGGTCGCCAACATCGTCACGGTCGTCGGGGCGCAGCTCACCGTGGTGGCCGTCCCGGCGCAGATCTACCAGCTCACCGGCTCCTCGGCGTACGTCGGGCTGACGGGGGTGTTCGGCCTGGTCCCGCTCGTCGTCTTCGGGCTGTGGGGCGGGGCGCTGGCCGACGTGCTCGACCGGCGCACCCTGCTGATCGCGACCACGTTGGGGCTGATCGGCACCAGCACGCTGTTCTGGCTGCAGGCGTGGAGCGGGGCCACCAACGTGTGGCTGCTGCTCGGGCTGTTCTCGGTGCAGCAGGCCTTCTTCGCGGTCAACCAGCCCACCCGCAGCGCGGTGCTGCCGCGGCTGCTGCCGCTGCCCCTGCTGCCGGCCGCCAACTCGCTCAACATGACGGTGATGCAGGCCGGCGCGATCGGCGGACCGCTGGTCGCCGGGGCGCTGATCCCGGTGTTCGGCTTCTCCTGGCTCTACCTGCTGGACACCCTCGCCCTGGTGCCGACGCTCGCGGCGGTGGTGCTGCTCCCGCCGCTCCCGGTCGAGGGGGTCACCGGCAGCCTCGGGCTCACGGCGGTCTGGGACGGCCTGGCCTACCTCAAGGGCCAGCCGGTGCTGCTGATGTCGTTCCTCGTCGACATCGTCGCGATGGTCTTCGGGATGCCGCGGGCGCTGTTCCCCGAGATCGCGCACCTCGACTTCGGCGGTCCCGAGGGCGGCGGCCTGGTGTTCGCGCTGCTCTTCGCAGGCATCCCGATCGGTGCGGTGCTCGGCGGCGTCTTCTCCGGCTGGGTGTCCCGGATCGAGCGCCAGGGCGTCGCCGTACTGGTGTGCGTCGTGGTGTGGGGCCTGGCGATGGCCGGCTTCGGCGCGGCCGTGGGCCTGGCCGGCACGTGGCGTACGCCGATGCTGGTGGCCGCCGTGCTGATGCTGGTCGTCGGCGGCGCGGCCGACATGGCCTCGGCGGCGTTCCGCACCAGCATGCTCCAGAGCGCGGCCTCCGACGCGGTCCGCGGCCGGCTCCAGGGCGTCTTCACGGTCGTGGTGGTCGGTGGTCCGCGGGTGGCCGACGTCGCGCACGGGGCGGTCGCGGTCAGCATCGGGGCCGCAGCGACAGCGGCCGGCGGCGGGCTGCTCGTCGTGGTCGGGACGGTGCTGGCGGCCGTGGCGTTCCCGGCGTTCGTCCGCTACCGCGTGGTCGCGAGCGTCCGGCAGGGCTAGCCTCGTGGCCCCCCGCACCGGGGAGCGACACGAGGGAGCCCGCCGATGACCCGCAGCCCTGGCCACCCCGCCGACGGCCACGCCCTGATCCGCGTCCGCGGCGCCCGGGTCAACAACCTCAAGGACGTCTCGGTCGAGATCCCCAAGCGTCGGCTCACCGTGTTCACCGGTGTCTCCGGCTCGGGCAAGAGCTCGCTGGTCTTCGCCACGATCGCCGCGGAGTCGCAGCGCCTGATCAACGAGACCTACAGCGCGTTCCTGCAGGGCTTCATGCCCAGCCTGGCCCGCCCCGAGGTCGACCTCCTCGACGGCCTGACCACCGCGATCATCGTCGACCAGGAGCGGATGGGCGCCAACCCGCGCTCCACGGTCGGCACCGCCACCGACGCCAACGCGATGCTGCGCATCCTGTTCAGCCGGCTCGGCTCCCCCCACATCGGGCCGCCGACGGCGTTCGCGTTCAACGTGCCGACCCGGGTGGCCAGCGGGGTGATGAAGACCGAGAGGGGCCAGACCGAGAAGAAGACCGTGGTGCGCGAGGCGGTCTACCAGGGCGGCATGTGCCCGCGCTGCGAGGGCATGGGCGCGATCAACGACATCGACCTGACCGCGATCTACGACGGCACGAGGACACTGGCCGAGGGCGCGCTCAGCGTCCCCGGCTACAGCATGGACGGGTGGTACGGCCGGATCTTCGCCGGCGCCGGGCTGCCGATGGACAAGCCGGTCGGCGAGTTCACCAGGGCCGAGCTCGACAAGCTGCTCCACGCCGAGCCCACCAAGATCAAGGTCGAGGGCATCAACCTGACCTACGAGGGCGTGATCAGCAAGCTGCAGAAGACCACGCTCACCAAGGACGTCGAGTCGATGCAGCCGCACGTACGCCGCTTCGTCGAGCGCGCCGTCACCTTCACCACCTGCCCGGTCTGCGAGGGCACCCGGCTCTCCCGCGAGGCGCTGTCCTCGCGCATCGCGGGTCGCAACATCGCCGAGCTGTGCGCGATGCAGATCAGCGACCTCGCCAGCTGGCTGCGCGACCTCGACGAGCCGTCGGTGGCGCCGCTGCTGACCGGGTTGCAGCACCTGCTCGACTCGTTCGTCGAGATCGGGCTCGGCTACCTCTCGCTGGACCGCGCCTCCGGGACGCTCTCGGGCGGGGAGTCGCAGCGCACCAAGATGATCCGCCACCTCGGCTCCTCGCTGACCGACGTCACCTACGTCTTCGACGAGCCCACGATCGGCCTGCACCCCCACGACATCGAGCGGATGAACCAGCTGCTGCTCCAGCTGCGCGACAAGGGCAACACCGTGCTCGTCGTCGAGCACAAGCCGGAGACCATCGCCATCGCCGACCACGTCGTCGACCTCGGCCCCGGGGCGGGCACCGCCGGCGGCGAGATCACCTACGAGGGCACCCTGGACGGCCTGCGGCACAGCGACACCGTGACCGGCCGCCACCTCGACGACCGCGCCCGCCTCAAGGAGCGGCTCCGCGAGCGGACCGGCGCGATGGAGGTCCGCGGCGCCGAGCGCCACAACCTGCGCGACGTCGACGTCGACGTGCCGCTGGGCGTGCTGTGCGTGGTCACCGGGGTCGCCGGCTCGGGCAAGAGCTCGCTGGTCCACGGCAACCTCGCCCACCGCGAGGGCGTCGTGGTCATCGACCAGGGCGCGATCCGGGGCTCGCGGCGCAGCAACCCGGCGACGTACACCGGGCTGCTGGAGCCGATCCGCAAGGCCTTCGCCAAGGCCAACGGGGTCAAGCCCGCGCTGTTCAGCTCCAACTCCGAGGGCGCCTGCCCGGCCTGCAACGGCGCCGGCGTCATCTTCACCGAGCTGGGCATCATGAACACCGTCGAGTCGACCTGCGAGGAGTGCGAGGGCCGCCGCTTCCAGGCCAGCGTCCTGGACCACACCCTCGGCGGGGCGAACATCGCCGAGGTGCTGGCGATGTCGGTCGCCGAGGCCGAGGCGTTCTTCGCCGACGGCGAGGCCCGCACCCCGGCGGCGCACACCATCCTCGACCGGCTGCGCGACGTCGGGCTCGGCTACCTCACGCTGGGCCAGCCGCTCTCCACGCTGTCGGGCGGCGAGCGGCAGCGCATCAAGCTGGCCTCGCAGATGTCCGACAAGGGAGAGGTGTACGTGCTCGACGAGCCCACCACCGGCCTCCACCTCGCCGACGTGGAGAACCTGCTGGGCCTGCTCGACCGGCTCGTGGACTCCGGCCGCTCGGTGGTCGTCATCGAGCACCACCAGGCCGTGATGGCGCACGCCGACTGGATCATCGACCTCGGTCCCGGAGCCGGCCACGACGGCGGCCGGGTCGTCTTCGAGGGCACCCCCGCCGCGCTGGTCGCCGACCGGTCGACGCTGACCGGCCAGCACCTCGCGGCGTACGTCGGCTAGGAGCCGCCCGCTAGAAGCCGCCCAGCCGTCCGAGCCGCCGCAGCGGCCCCGGCCGTCCGTCCGGGTCGTGCAGGTGGGTGTACGGCAGCACCGACAGCACGCGCTGGAGCGGGCCGAGGTCGGGCGGCTGCAGCCGGCGCAACCGCCCCGGGGGCCGCTCCCCCTGCCGGCCCGAGGCGTGCCAGGCGTCCAGCCGCTCCGCGCTCTGCTCGTACGCCGCGAAGAAGTCGGCCGGCTCGATGCAGTCGGCCATCGCCTCCAGCAGCTCCTCGGGCCGGCTCGGGTCCTGGGGGTCGACGACCGCGGGCCGGTCGAGGTGCTCGGCGGCCAACGTCAGCCGCAGCCGCCGGGCGTAGGGGCTGTGGTCGGGGGCCGAGGGGTCGACCACCACCGCGGAGAGCTCGGAGTCGTGGGTCCACGAGCGGCGGTTGAAGTTGTCCGAGCCCACCGTGGCCCAGGTGTCGTCCATGACGCAGACCTTGGCGTGCACGTAGACCGGCGTGCCCTGGTGGTTCTCGATGCCGTAGATCGCCACCCGCCCGGGGGCCGCGGCGGTCATCTCGCGCATCGCCCGCGCCCGGCCGAGCAGCTGTGGCACGCGCGCCACGACGCTGTCCTGGTCGGTGTGGATCGGGACGACCGCGACGACGTGCAGGTCCTGGTTGCGCCGCAGCGCCTCGACGAACACCTCGCCGACCTGCTCGCCCCACAGGTACTGGTCCTCGACGTAGACCAGCCGCCGGGCCCGCGAGAGCGCCTTGGAGTAGCCGCGCGCGACGCTCCGCTCGCCGCCGCGGGCGAACGGGTAGTCCCGGCCGTGGCGCAGGTCGGGGTAGGTGCGCAGCAGCTGCACGTTCTGGGTCGCCCCCGGCACCGGCGGCGGCGGCGGGGACTGCTCGGGCAGCGCGTCCGGGGTCATGTCGAGCCGGAACAGCTTGTCCTGGAGCCAGTACACCGGGTGGCGGGTCAGCGGCGTCGGGTCCTCCCACCGCTCCCGGAACACGGTCTCCACGTCGTGGACGGCCGGCCCGGTGATGGCCGCCTGCACGTCGTGCCAGGGCGGGGTGGCGCCGTACTCGTCGGCCAGGTCGAGGGCCTGCGGGTCGCCCTGGTGGTCGATGGTGTCGCGCCGGGAGTGGCACAGGTCGATGCCGCCGACGTACGCCACGTCGCGCTCGGGCCGGTCGCGGTAGCGGATCACCACGAGCTTCTGGTGGTGCGAGCCCCCCGAGCGCACCCGCATGTCGAGCAGCACCTCGGCGCCGCGGGCCTGCAGCTGGCGGCCGAGCAACCGGTTCTCGGCGGCGTTGAAGTTCAGCCGCTCCCAGTGCGAGCGCCAGATCAGGCCGCGCACGTCGACCCCGCGCTCGTCGGCGCGAGCGAGCACCTCGACGACCTCGCTGCCGGGCTCGTCGGTGAGCCGCTCGTCGGCGTCACCCTGCCAGTCGGTGAGGAAGACGATATCGCCGCGGCGGGTCTCCTCGAGGCGCTCGTGGAGCTCGGCGAAGTACGTAGCCCCGTGCACCAGCGGCCGCACCTCGTTGCCCTCCGACCACGCCACCTGGCCCGGGTGGACGTCGTCGAGCCGGGTGTCGGGGTTGCCGCGCTCGGCCTGGGTCAGCAGCCAGTCGGTGTGGTGCACGCCGCCACTGTGCCACCCGCCGTCGTCGCGCCGCGCCGTGACGTGCGCGGCCCTAGACTGCGCCGGTGACCACCGCCCGCACCGTCCCGGTGACCACCGAGATGGACGGCGACGAGCTCGACGCCGAGGACGCCTGGCACACCGTCCGACGCCTCGGCGTACGCCGGTTGGCGCTCGACTCGTTCGTCCGGTTCCGCTACGGCGACGGCTTCTCCAGCTCCCGCGCGCTGGCGCTGCAGGGCTCGCTCGCGGTGGTGCCGTTCCTGCTCGCGCTGACCGGGCTCGCCGCCGACATCGACGAGGAGAAGCCGTCCCGGGTGCTGGCCGCGGTCATCGACGCCATCTCGCCGGGCAGCGGCAGCGGCGACGCGATGGTCTCGGCCGTCAGCGGCGACAGCACCAGCGAGCAGGCCGGCGAGGTCGCGCTGTGGTTCGGCCTGCTGTTCGCGCTGTTCTCGATGACCACCGCGATGGCCCAGGTCGAGCGCGGCACCAACCGGATCTACGGCATCAAGCGCGACCGACCGGCCAAGCACAAGTACGGTCGCGCGGCGGTGATGACCGCCCTGCTCGCCGGGCCGGTCGGCCTCGGGTTCCTGCTGCTCGTGGCGGGCAGCGCCTTCGCCGACGCGATGGCGCGCGAGTACGGCTGGGGCGACACCCTGACCGACACCTTCGACTGGATCCGCTGGCCCGTGGGCATCGCGCTGCTCGTGCTGACCATCGCCGTCGTGCTCGACCACGCCCCGCGCCGGCGCCAGCCCGGGCTGTCCTGGCTCGCGCTCGGCTCGGGCATCGCGGTCGTGCTCAACCTGCTGACCACGGCCGGGCTCGCGATCTACGTCGAGCTCAGCCCGTCCTTCGGCGACATCTACGGCCCGCTCGCCGGCGTCTTCGCGCTGCTGCTGTGGTCGCTGCTCTCCGCGATGGGGCTGTTCTTCGGCACCGCGGTGTGCGCCCAGCTCGAGGCGGTGCGCGCCGGCCACCCCGAGCCGGCGTACGACGACCCGGGCCGGCCGCACGGCGTCACGGTCGACCGGGTCTAGGCGAGCCCGACCGCCTCGCGCACCCAGGACCACATCCGCATCCGCTCGGCGTCGCTGGTGCGGGTGCGTCGCGGCAGCAGGTGGGTGGACCGTTCCCGCCGGTCGTGCCAGAGCCGGCCCGAGGGCGGCGTCGGCTCGGTCGCCGCCAGCCACACCGTGGTGTCCGCGCCCTGCGCCGCGTCGCGCAGCAGCGGGCCGGTGAGCCGGTGGAAGCCGGGCAGCGAGTCGACCACGCCGGGGGTGTCGGCCCAGCCCGGGTGGGTGGCGTGGACGCCGATGCCCTGGTCCGCCCAGCGGGAGGCCAGGACGGGGAGCAGCTCGACCTGGGCGCGCTTGGAGCGGGCGTAGGCGGTGGTGCCGGAGTAGTCGCCGCGGTGGTACTCCGGGTCGTCGGCCCGCAGCGGCTGGGCGTACATCCCGCCCGAGGTCACCATCACCACGCGGGCCTCCCCGGTGCTGCCGGAGCCGGCCAACCGGTCGCGCAGCAGCTCGGTCATCAGCACCGGGCCGAGCACGTGGACGGCCATCGTCAGCTCGTGGCCCTGCGGCGACTCGGTCCGCTCGGCCGGGAGCGCACCGGCGTTGTGCACCAGCACGTCGACACGGTCCGCGTCGAGGTCGGCCGCGAACCGGCGTACGTCCTCGAGGTCGGCGACGTCACAGCGCTCGACCGTCGCGACGGCGCCCGGGACGTCGCGCAGCAGCTGCTCGCGCACCCGCTCGCCCCGGTCGGTGTCGCGCACCACCAGGATCAGCTGGGCCCCGAGCCGGGCCAGGCCCTCCGCGGTCGCGAGCCCCAGGCCGGAGGTCGCCCCGGTCACCGCGGCGGTGCGACCGGCCAGCGCCCCGGGCCGGGCGTCGTCGGGCCAGGTCGGCAGCCGCCGGCGTACCGCGGGCCCGAGGCGGGTGAAGCCGGGCACCACGGTCTTGTCCAGGACGGTGTCCAGGCCCCGGGCGAGCGGGAGCGGCAGCGGGGTCATGCCGGTCACCGTAGCCAGCCGCGCGCCGACCGGGCACTTCTGCTGAGCCGCACGTTACGCCGACCGGGCACTTCTGCTGGTCCCACGCACGCCGACCGGGCACTTCTGCTGAGCCCTGGCGCGCCGACCGGGCAGCTTCTGCTGGTCCCGCGCGGTGTCGCGTCGGCACAACTGCCCGCTCGGCGGGTCCCTGGCTGCGCACAACTGCCCGCTCGGCGGGTCCTGGCTGCGCACAACTGCCCGCTCGGCGGTCCCTGGCTGAGCACAACTGCCCGGTCGGGTCAGGGCGGGTCGGAGCCCCGCGTCTCCTCCTGGTCGACCAGCTCGGCGAGGTCCTTGAGGCGGCCCAGGCCCTGGACGGGACGGGCCATCCGGTGGTTGCCGGCGAGCTCCTCGCGGTGGCGGTCGAGGAACCACCAGTAGCCGGCGGTGAACGGGCACGCGTCCTCGCCCACCCGCACCGTCGGCTTGAGCTCGCAGGAGCCGCAGTGGTCGGACATCTTGTTGATGTAGGCGCCGCCCGAGGTGTACGGCTTGGTCGCCAGCACCCCGCCGTCCGCGTGCTGCGACATCCCCACGACGTTGGGCACCATCACCCAGTCGTAGCCGTCGACGAAGGACCGGTGGAACCAGTCGGTGAGCTGCTGCGGCGCCCAGCCGCGCTGCAGGCCGTAGGACCCCAGCACCATCAGCCGCGGGATGTGGTGCACCCAGCCGCGCTCGGCCACGCCGTCGAGGGTGTGGGACAGGCAGCGCGCCCGCGTCGCCGCCCCGTCGAGCTCGGCGAACCAGTCGGGCAGCTCCCCGCGGTGCTGGAGGTGGTTGCGGTCGCGGTAGTCGGGGCCCAGGTGCCAGTAGAGGTGCCAGACGTAGTCGCGCCAGCCCATCACCTGCCGGACGAACCCCTCGACGGAGGCGAGCGGGGCGTCGCCGGAGCGGTACACCTCCTCCGCCCGTCGTACGACGTCCAGCGGGTCGAGCAGCCCGAGGTTCATCGGGGCCGAGAGCACCGAGTGGGACATCCACGGGTCGCCCTCGAGGATGGCGTCCTCGTGGGCGCCGAACGTCGGCAGCCGGTGGGCCAGGAAGTGCTCGAGCACCGCCTCGGCCTCGGCGTGCGTGGCCGCGAACAGCCGCGGCCCGTCCCGGCCGACGAACGAGACGTCGCCGTCGGCCTCCCAGCGGTCGAGGTCGGCACGCACCTGCGCGTCGATGTCGTCCTCCTCGGGCCAGGGAGGCGGGTCGACGCCGAGCGTCGCGGCGCCCTTGGGGGGTGGCTCGCGGTTCTCGTGGTCGAGGTTCCAGCGGCCGCCCTCGGGGTCCGCGGAGGAGCCCTCCAGCAGCACGCCGTGGCGCCGCCGGGCGTCGCGGTAGAAGTCCTCCATCAGCAGCCGCTTGCCGTCGCGGCCCTCGGCCCAGCGCTCGAAGTCGGCCTGGGCGGTGACGAACCCGCGCGCCGGGAGCCGCTCGATGTCGCGCGGGCGGTCGGGGTGCTCGACCAGGCCGTCGACGAACCGGCGCGCGGCGTACGACGTGGGCGCGATCACCTGCAGGTCGCGGGTACGCCGGCCCAGTCCCTCGACGTAGGTGCCGGTCTGCGCGTAGCGGACCCGGTCGCCGAGCTCGGCGGCGCGGTGCCGCATCGCGGAGAGGATCAGGTGGGCCTTGGCGCGGTGGTAGCGCTTGCGGGCGAAGACGCGCCGCGACTCGACCAGCAGGAAGTCGCCGTCGTGGTCGTCGGCGAAGTGGGGGCCGAGCTGGTCGCCGAACAGCCAGCGGGTGGTCTGCCGCGCCACGGTCTAGCCGCGCTCAGGGCTCGGTGTGCTCATCACGGTCGAGGTACCCGTCGCGTCCCGGGGACAAACGACGACCGCGTACGCCGGCCTGCCGCTCGCGCCGCAGGATCTCGCGCGGGTCCTCGTAGCGCTTGCTGCGACGCCGCTCCGGGGTGGCCTCCTGGTTCCACTGCACGGCCGAGGTGAGGGCCTCGTGGACGTTGCGCAGGTTCATCATCAGACCGCCGTACTCGCGCCACGCGTCGGGGGCGAGGGAGGCCTGGGAGAAGTCCTCGGACATCGCGGCGAGCTCCTCGCCGAGCGCCTCGAGCCGGGGCACGTCCTGGGCGTCGACGGCGTCGGCCGTGCCGCGCGCGATCGCACGCCACCGCTCGCGGAACGACTCGTCCCAGTCGGTGCGGTCCTCCGCGCTGCGGGCGACGGTGCGGGCCATGCTCAGCGAGTCGGCGACCGCCTGCTCGAGCTGGTGGAGCACCTTGCGCAGCTCGCGGACCCCGGTCGGCCGGGAGCGGCGCGGGTTCATCCGGCCGCTCTCCTCGGCCCGCCAGAACAGCCGCCACGCCTGGTCGACGTGGATGTCGACCCCCCGGATGCCGCGGATCCACGCCTTGGTGTCGTCGGGGTCGAGGTCGGCGCCGATGCCGTCGGCGACCTCGCGCAGGACGGCGCCCAGCTCGCCGGGCAGGTGCTCGGCCTGCGACCACGCGGCGCGGTCGCGCAGCGGCGGCCACACCACCAGGTTGACGGCCAGGCCCACGACCACGCCGATCGCGGTGTCGACCAGCCGGCTGGCCAGCAGGTCGGTCTGGCCGATCGACCCGGTCGCGATCACCACGAGGCCGGTGGTGGCGATGGTGCCGGCCTCCTCCTTGACCCAGCGCAGCTGGCCGATCAGGTAGCCGACCAGGATGACCAGCCCGATGCTCCAGGGGCTGGTGCCGATCGTGGTGCCCAGGCCGAAGGCGAGGAACACCGCGAAGAAGGTGGCGGCCACCTGCTGGGAGCCGCGCGAGACGGTCTTGTAGACGGTCTCGTGCACGACCAGCACCGCGGCCCAGGGCGCCAGGAACGCCTGGTCGAGGTCGAAGACCCCGGCCACCCACCACGCCAGCCCACCGGCCACCGCGGTCTTCACCGTCTGCACGAGGTCGACCACGCGGACCGGGTCGATGCGCCGCAGGTGGTGGCGCGCGCGGTCCCGCGGTCGACGCCCCTCCCTCGACGTCACCATCCCGTGACCGTACTGCCCCGTGCGCCTCCTGGCCCGCTCCTGACGGCCCGGGGACCCAGCCTCAGCCGGCGACGTACGGGATGGTCTGGGGTCCCTCGGGCAGGACGCAGACGCGGGAGTCGGGGCCGGCGTCGTGGAGGGCGCGGAGCACGGTCTCGGCGACGTCGTCGGTGTGGCCGAGGTGGGCCGAGGCGAGGTCGGGGGCGGAGAGGTACGCCGAGTGCACGACGACGTCGGCGTGCGACTGCACCTTGGCCTGGACCTGCACCTGCCACTGGTCGGGGACGGTGCGCTCGCGGGCGGCGATCGTCGCCAGCAGCGCCTCGGGCGAGGCCTCGGAGGCGAGCACCTCGCGGTAGGAGCCGTGGTCGGGGAAGCCGTCGCGGCACTCGGCGGCGCACACGATCGTCCCGCCGGGGCGTACGACGGTCATGCCGGCCGACATGCCCTTCACCGCCTGGTAGAGGTTCTGGTCGAGCGGGTAGCCCGCGTTGGTCGTCACCACCACGTCGAACAGCGACGGCACCGGCTGCATCGCGAGCCGCTGCGAGGCCTCCCGGGCCGCGGCGTGCATCTGCGACAGCGAGCCGCCGAACGCCTGCACGATCCGCTGCTCGCGGTTGAGCACCACGTCGAGGCCGAAGTCGACGCCGCCGACCGCGGCCACGACCGCGCGGATGTCGTCGTGCACGGGGTTGCCCTCCACGACCGCCCAGGTGGCGCGAGGGTCGCCGATGCGGGTGGCGTCGTGCAGCGTCAGCACGGTCTCCAGCCCGGCCAGCCCGGGGGCGACCAGCTTGGGGCCGCCGCTGAAGCCGGCGAAGAAGTGCGGCTCGACGAACCCGGTCGTGATCCGCACGTCGGCCTCGACCCACTCGCGGTTGAGGAACACCGGCACGTCGCGGCCGTGCCGCCCCAGCCACACCAGCGAGGCGTCGTCGCGGGCGTCGTGGTTGACCACCCGGACCAGGTCGGCGGCCTCGCCGAGCATCGCCCGGATCTCCTCGGCGGTGTTGCCGCGGTGGGTGCCGGTGGCGACGAGCACCACCACGTCGTCGAGGTCGACGATCCCCTCGAGCTCCTCGAGGACGGCGGGGATCATCAGGTGGCGCGGCTGCGGCCGGGTGCCGTCGCACATCGAGATCGCGACGGTCTGGCCCGGGCTGACCAGCTCGCGCAGCGGGCGCCCGGCCACCGGCTCGCGCAGCGCCCGGCGGAGCACGCCGCGCTGGTCGTCGTCGGCGGCGACGTACGTCGGCTCCACGACGGTGGTGCGGTCCGCGGGCAGCTCGACGTCCAGCCCGGTCTCGCCGTACGCCAGCCGGACGGTCAGGGTCTGCGAGGTCATGTCCGCCACCCTGCCACGCCTCGCCCTCGGGCTCCCCTGGCTAGCGTGGTCGGACACGTCGTCGACCCCCGGGAGGGACCCCATGAGCGAGCAGTCCGAGCACGTGCTGGAGCAGGAGAAGGTCGTGGAGATGATGCGCAGCGACCGCTTCTGCATGCTGACCTCGGTCGGCGACGAGGGGCGGCTGCAGTCGCACCCGATGACCCCCCAGGAGGTCACCGAGGAGGGCGACGTGTGGTTCTTCATCGACACCACCAGCCACCACGCCGACAACATCCGCGCCGAGAAGCGCGTCAACCTCGCCTTCGCCGACGGCTCGACGTGGCTCTCGGTCGCCGGGCACGGCGACATCCGGACCGACCGCGCCAAGGTCGAGGAGCTGTGGAACCCGATGGTGGCGGCGTGGTTCCCCGAGGGCAAGGACTCCCCGGGAGTGGGCCTGCTGCACGTCGAGACCGACACCGCGCAGTACTGGGACAGCCCCGGCGGCGGCCGCGTCGCCAGCGCCCTGTCCTTCCTGAAGACCCGGATCGTCGGGGGGCGCCCGGCGGGCACGTCGGAAACGGTGGACCTGTAAACCGAATCGCACTACTCTCGTCGGGCCATCGCACCTCCTCCCCGGGATTCGCCGAGTCCTGCCCGCCCGGGGCGGTCCCTTCGTCCAGCACGGGCAGGAGTGGGGGAACCACGTTCCTCGCAGCCGTCGCCTCCCAGGCGCCGGGTGCTCGGGGTGAAGTCGCCGAGAGGCGGCGGAGCACTTTCCAGCTCCAACCCGACAGCTCACCTCACAGGCGTGGGAAAGGTCCCCCATGTCCACGCACGTCCTCGCACGCCTGCACCCCCGTGCCTTCGTCCACCTCGTGCTGATGCTCGCTGTCGCTGCCGGGCTCGTGCTCGTCGGACCCGCGGGCAGCGCCAACGCAGCGACGCTCACCAAGGTCCGTCAACGCCACCACCATCGCGCTCAACCAGGTCGGCGACCCCTACCGCTACGGCGCCGCCGGTCCCGGCGCGTTCGACTGCTCGGGCCTGATCTACTACAGCTTCCGCAAGGCCGGCATCGCCGTGCCGCGCACCTCGGGCCAGCAGGCCGCGGCCACCCGTCGCATCGCCAAGGGCAACATGCGTCGGGGCGACCTGATGTTCTTCCACAACGGGGGCCGGGTCTACCACGCCGCGGTCTTCCTGGGCTGGAAGAACGGTCGGGCGCAGCTGCTGCACTCCCCGCGCACCGGCAGCCGTGTCCACGCGACGACCGCGTGGACGACACAGTGGTTCGGAGGCACGCTGCGCCGCTGAGCGGGCCTAGGCTCAGCCCCATGACGACGCAGGATCTCGGCCGCCCGCTCGCGCAGGACCTCGCCGAGGACCGCGGCCAGCTCGACGGCCTCTTCGAGGCCTCGCCCGCGTCGTCCACCCGCACCTCCGCCGCGGCGGTCCTCGCGTTCGTCGCGGGGACCGTCGCGGTGCTGCTGTCCCCCTTCTCGGTGCAGCTCGGCGCCGCCGTCGTCCTCGCCGCGACCGCGCTGGTGGCCTCGGTCGTCGGCCTCGCCCGGGCCAGCCGACCCGGCACGTCCGGCACGGTGCTGGCCTCGCTCGGCATGGTGACCGCCCTCGGCACCGCCGCGGTCGTGGGGCTGCGGTACGCCGGGGTCGACACCGCCGTCGCCGACGGGCTCGGCGCCGGGCTGCGCGACGCCGCGGCGGCGCTCACCGCGTTGTTCCCGCAGCCCTGAGGGGTCAGGCGGCGGGCCGGATCTCCAGCGCCACCCGCTCGGCCTCGCGGCCCCTGCGCGCGATCCGCTCGACGAGGCCGAAGATGCGGAACTCCCAGCCGTAGCGATCGCGCAGCCGCCGCTCCACCGACGTCACCCGCGCCGGGTCCGCGGTGACCGTCGCGTGCGCCTCGACGGTCGGGGCGTCCTCGGCCACCCGGCCGCGCCGGTCGCAGGGGCGCAGCGTCACCCGGCCGTCGCGACGCAGCCGCTTGACCTTGCCGCTGTCGGCCGGCGTCCAGACCGCCAGCCCGTCCGCACCGTCTCCGACCAGCCACACCGGGGTGGCCACGCCCTCCCCGCTGCGGCGGAAGGTGGTCAGCGAGACGAAGCGCTCCTCGGCGAGCGCGTGCAGGGTGGTCACCGCCTCATCGTGACAGGTGCGAGGCTGGGGGCATGTTCCACATCGGCGTCGACCTGGCCTGGGGTCGGCGGCAGCCCACGGGGGTCGCCGTCCTCGACGACGACGGGCGGCTGCTGCAGCTGGCGGCGGTCCGGACCGACGAGGAGATCCTGGCGCTGCTGGCGCCGTACACCCAGGGTCCGTGCACCGTGGCGCTCGACGCCCCGCTCGTGGTGACCAACCCGACCGGCAACCGCCCCGCCGAGCGCGCGCTCAACCGCGACTTCGCCCGCTTCGACGCCGGTGCCCACCCGAGCAACACCGGCAAGCGCGAGTTCGCCGAGGGCACCCGCGGCGGCCAGCTCGCGGCCGAGCTGGGTCTCGACCTCGACCCGCACGCGCACTCCCCGCGGGCGGCGATCGAGGTCTACCCCCACGCCGCGACCATCTCGCTGTTCCGGCTGGGCCGGACGCTGAAGTACAAGAACAAGCCGGGCCGCGACCTCGAGCAGCTGCGGGGCGAGCTGCTGGTGCTGATGGGCCTGCTCGAGGGGCTCCACACCGCGGACCCGCCGCTGCTGCTCACCGGCCCGGGCACCTACGCCGCCGGCGAGCCCGACGCCGGCTGGTCGGCGCTGCGCCACCAGGTCCAGGACGCCGCTCGCAAGAGCCAGCTGCGCGTGGTCGAGGACCAGGTCGACGCCGTGGTGTGCGCCTACGTCGCCCTGTTCGCCGCGCGCCGGCCCGACGAGATCGCCTCCTACGGCGACGCCGGGACCGGGACGATCCTCACGCCCGCGCTGCCGGCCGACCACCAGCCCACCCCGCGGCTGCGCCGCGACCCGGCCGACGCCTCGCCCCCGCCGCCCGACCCGGTGCGCGCGGTGCGGGAGTACGCCCTGCGCCACCCGGGCCTGGTCCGGGCCGGCGAGGAGTTCCTCGCCCACGTCACCGGGATCCTCGACGACGCGGGCATCAACTACCTGACCGTCACCGGACGCACCAAGACCGTCGCGTCGTACGCCGAGAAGGCGCGCCGCCTCGGGACCGACGGCGAGCAGCTCTACCCGGACGCGGCCCAGATCGCCGACACCATCGGGCTGCGCGTGATCACCTACGTCCACGGCGACGTCGACACCGTCGCGGACCTGCTCCGCGAGCAGCTGCTGGTGCGCGACGACCGCGACATGGGCCAGGAGACCGCGCAGGAGGGCCGCTTCGGCTACGCCAGCCGCCACCTGCAGGTCGCGCTCGACCCCGACCGGCCGGTGCCGCGCCGGGCTCGAGCCGCTGGTCGGGCTGACCGCGCAGGTGCAGATCCGCACCGTGCTGCAGCACGCCTGGGCCGAGTTCGAGCACGACATCCGCTACAAGGGCTCGATCCCCGAGGAGCACGCGCACGACTTCGACCGCCGGTTCACGCTGGCCGCCGGGCTGCTGGAGCTCGCCGACCGCGAGTTCTCCACCATCCGCGACACGCTGCGGGCCCCGACCGCCGGGAGCGCCGGGCCCGACGCCGACGGCACCTCGACCGACCCGCGGGTCGGCATCGAGCCGCGTGACCTGGCGGCGTTCCTGGCCGGGCAGTACGCCGAGGCCGGCTGGTCGCGCACCGACCACTACGCCTGGATCGCCGGCCTCACCCACGAGCTGGGCCTGCTGACCCTGGCCGACCTCGGCCAGACGCTGCGCGAGGTCGACGAGGTCGTCATCTCCGAGCGGATGGACTACCGCTACCCGCCCGGCGCGGTGCGCCGCCTCGACGACGCCCTGCTGCTCGCCTTCGGCGACGCCTACGTCGGCCTGCACGGCAACGACCACCGCCGGGAGCTGCTCGAGGCCCGGCTCGCCCGGTTGCGCGCGCCGGCGGGCTGAGCTGCCGTCGAGGCTGGCGGCACGGTGCCGCCCGGCGTACGACCCTCAGTCGGCGACGTCGACGTGCACGTGGTCGCGGTGCTGGAGGACGGCCGCCACCTCCGCGGACCGGCCGGCGGTGTCGGGGCTGTAGTCGCGCCAGCCCTGGATGCCGCGGCGGGCGGTCCAGATCCGGCCGTCGAAGATCACGGTGCTCACGTCGAGGCGCTCGGCGTGGGCGACCAGGTAGTGCGCCACCGCCCAGCCGCGCACCTTGTTGGGCCGGGTGACCGGACGGAAGAAGACGTCGACCGCGCGGCCCTCGTAGTGCGCCGACCCCGGCATGTGGCCGTCGGTGACGCCCCCGGGGGCGAACCCGCCGAGCTCCTGCTCGCCGAAGGCGGCGTCGAGGTCCTGGCGGACCGCCGCGGCGCGGGAGGTCAGGCCGCGGCGGTCGAGGTCGTCGGGCTCCGCAGAGGCACCGCCGCCGTGGGTGCAGCCCAACGCGTGCCAGGAGCGGCCCTTGAGCGCCCGGGCCACCACCACCGCGTCGTCGTCGCCGAGGTCGAGCTCGCCGGAGATCGCCTCGGCCGTGGTGCGCATCCGCAGGTCGAGCCGCATCGCGCGGGCGGCGACGGTGGCGGCGCGCTCGGCCTGGGCGGTGGTGAGCTCCACCTCGTCGTCGCCGACGGTCGCGGTGCAGTCCGCGACCCCGGGCAGCACCGAGGTGCGTCCGAGCGCGGCGAGCAGGCTGACCACGAGCACGGTGACGGCCAGCAGCGCGGTCGCGACGGCGAGCAGCCGTCGGACCGGGCTGCGCTGCTGCACCCGTGCCATGACGCCAGTGTCCGGACCGCACCAAGGACCGCGCCCAGGGCTGTGCGACACGGGAGACCTGGCTCACGTGCGGCTGTGCGCTGGGGGAGCCCGGGGTGGGTACCGTGGTGAGTCCACGGGGGAACTAGGAGGGACACACCATGTTCAACATCATCGGACTGCTCGTCGTCGGCCTGATCATCGGCGCCATCGCCCGGCTCATCAAGCCCGGCCGTCAGGCGCTCGGCATCGTCGGCACCCTGCTGCTCGGCGTCGCCGGCGCGCTCATCGGCGGCCTGGTCGCCAGCTTCCTGGGCACCGGCGAGATCTTCGAGCTCAACATCATCGGGTTCATCGTCGCGGTCGTCGCGGCCTTCCTGCTGATCGGCGTGGCCGAGTCCACGGTCGGCAAGAACAAGGCCGGCGCCCGCCGCTGACGCGACGCCACCCGCGCTACCACCCGGCCGCCGCGATCGCCCCGCCCAGGGCGAGCGCGGCGGCCGCCGTGCGTCCGCGGTCCACGACGAGCAGCCGGCTGACCAGCACGTCGTCCCGGCCCCGGCCGAGCCGGCCGTGCAGCGGCGCCGCCGCCAGCGCGGTCAGCCCGAGCGCGAGGCCGTTGCCCAGCACCGCCAGCCCCACGGCGTACGACGGCCCGTCGGTCAGCGCCCCGACGCAGCTGACCAGCACCGCGGCGTACACCACGACGACGAGCGGCACGATCCGCCGCGAGTGGGCGTCGTGCGCCTCGCTCCAGCGGCTGCGCGGCACCGCGGCGAGCGCCGGGTAGGCCAGCGTCGAGACGGTCGCCTGGAACCCCAGGTGCACCCCGGTCGCCGCGAGCAGCGCGACCTCCCAGCTCACGGTCCCCACACCTCGGCGACGCGGGCGACCTCGGCGGCGGCCTGGCGCAGGCCGGTGCGGGCGGCGTCGGCCCGCTTGGCGGGGTCGAGCACGTTGCGGCCGATGTCGGCGGCCGCCCGCGTGTCCGGGCTGACCACCACGCTGCGACCCGGCGCGATCCGGTCCAGCTGCGCCGCGATCGAGGTGCTGCGGCTCAACGAGCGCGGGATCGGGGCGAGCACGACGACGCGGTCGGCACCCGCGGCGAGGTCGGCGTTGGCGGTGGAGCGCAGCCCGCCGTCGACGTGGGGACGGCCGTCGACCACGACCGGCGGCCACACCAGGGGCACCGCGCAGCTCGCGGCGACCGCGTGGACCAGGTCGGCCCCGGAGTCCCGGGTGAAGCGCACCAGCTCGCCGGTGGTGGCATCGACGGCGGTGACGACGAGGTCGCGCTCCGGCCAGTCCACGTCGCCGAGCCGGCCGCGGATCACCTCGACGCGCGGCTCGGCCTCCCCGGGGCCGGCGGGCGGGTGGGCGCGCAGCGCCATCGACCCGACCCGGCGCCGCTTGGCCCGGCTGCCGCCCGGCAGCAGCATCGCGGGCGCCATCCGCAGCAGCGTCAGCGCGCCGAGGCTGGCGGCGACCTCGCCGGTGGCGGGTCGCAGCTGCCCGGCGTACAGCTCGGCCAGGTCGCGGCCGCCCGTCAGCTGCGCCCCGACGACCGAGCCGGCGCTGGTGCCCACGACGAGGTCGGCGGTGCCGAGGTCGACACCGGCCTCGGCCAGGCCGTGCAGCAGGCCGAGCTCCCAGGCGATGCCGGTGACGCCGCCACCGCCGAGCACGAGCGCGGTCCGGGTCATGGGTCCTCCTGGGGGGTCAGGCGTACGGCGTGAGCAGCTGGTCGACCGGGGCGTCGTCGTCGGTGAGCACCTGCGCGTCCCCGATCCACTCGGTCAGGGCCTCGCCGTCCACGACGTCCCAGGCGAGGTCCTGGCCCGCGAAGCCGGCCTCGATCGCGGGCAGGTCGAGCGGGGCGTCCGAGGCGATCGCCAGCAGGTTGCCGCCGCCGCGTCCCGAGAGGGTGTACGGGTCGGCGGCCAGCGCCACGTGGTCGAACACCCCGCGCAGCGTCTCCAGCTCGGCCCGCGCGAACCCCAGCGGCTCGTAGTCGATCAGGTTCGCGGCGTACACGCCCCGGGGCCGCAGCACCCGGCGCACCTCGCCCACCGCCTCGGTGGTGGTCAGGTGCCAGGGCACGCTGACGCCGCCGAACGCGTCGCCGACGACGAGGTCGCGCGACCCGGTCGCGACCCGGGTGATGCCGCGGCGGCCGTCCTCGACCCGCACCTCGAGGTCGGGCCCGGTCCGTACGCCGAGCCGCTCGGTGTCCACGCGCACCACCCCGGGGTCGATCTCGGAGACGACGCTGCGGGTGCCGGGCCGGGTCGCGGCGAGGTAGCGCGGGAAGGTCAGGCCGCCCGCGCCGAGGTGGTACGCCGCCAGCGGCTCGCCCTCGTCGAACGACCCGTCGACGACGCCGGCCAGGCCCTGGGTGTAGCGGAACTCCAGGTGGGTCGGGTCGTCGAGGTCGACGTAGGAGTGCCGCAGGCCGTCGAGCACGAGCAGCCGGCCGCCCTCGCGGCCGGGGTCGGCGGCGACGTCGGCGCAGTGGTAGGTCGTCTCGGCGTCGCAGCCCCCGGGCACGACCGCCCCGACCACGCCGGCCAGCAGCACGACCACGGCCGGCACGACGGGCACGCGCCGGCGTACCCCCACCTCGACGGCGGCCGCGGCCACCACCAGGACCGCGCCGAGGCCGACCATGATCCAGGTGACCGGGACCGTCGAGATCAGCACGAAGCCGGTCACCACGGTGCCGAAGATCGCGCCCGCGGTGCCGATGCCCGAGAGCCGGCCGACCACGCTGCCGGTCTCGTCGAGCGAGGTCAGGACCAGCTTGGTGACCATCGGCGTCACCGCCGACAGCAGTGCGCCCGGGACGATGATGGTCGCGCCCGCCGCGATCAGCAGCAGCCCGCCGTCGCCCAGCGAGCCGGCCGCCCGCACCGCGACGGGCGTGACCGCCACCGCGGCCCCGGAGACGGCGAGCAGCGGCGCGAGGGTGCGGCGCGGCTGCACCACGTCGGCGGAGCGGCCGCCCAGCCAGGAGCCGAGCGCGATGGCGGCGAGCGCCACCCCGATGACCAGGGTGTTGGTCTCCAGGGTGAGGCCGAGGTACGGCGCGAGCAGCCGCAGCGCGACCAGCTCGACGACGAGCACCGCTGCCGACGAGCCGAACACCAGCGCGGCGGCGGCCCACCGGGCCAGCGGGGCGCTCTCGCGCGCGGTGGTGCCGCCGGTCGGGCTGGGCTCGCTCACGCCAGGATCATGCCAGGGGTGCGGTGAGCTCGATGTTGATGTCGTCGGGGTCCTGGAAGGACAGGATCGCCAGGCCGGCGTCGGTGAGGTCGGTGACCTCGCCGTGGGCGATGCCGGCCTCGTCGAAGGCCGTGACCGCGGCCTCCAGGGCCTCGCGCGACTCCACGGCGAAGCTGACGTGGTCGAGGCCGGTCGTGGTGGAGTCGAAGGACTCGCCGCCGACCGGGCGCAGCCCGAAGAGCGTGCCCTGCGGGGTCTGGTAGACGACGCCGCCGTAGAACTGCTCGGGGTCCTCGGTCACACCGGGCTCGCCGACCGCGTGCGAGGTGTCGATCGCCTTCGGCCAGCCGAACACCTCGTCGTAGAACTTCGTGGACCGCTCGATGTCGGTGACGGTCAGGCGGACGTGGGCGTAGCCGTTGCTCTCGATGAGTGCCATGTCCCCGACGTACCCAGCACGTGCGCCGCCCAACGAGGGGCGCCGCCTACATCCGCGACGCGGACTCCTCGCCGACGGTCTCGGCGTGGCGGGCCTTGGCCTCCTCGAACAGCCTCATCAGCTTGTCGTCCTCGCGAGCCAGCGTCCTGCCCTTGTCGCCCTGGGCCCGGATCTGCTCGATCTCGCCGACCAGCAGGCCGTAGATCCGCTCCCGCTCGGTCTCGTCCTGGGTGTAGCCGAGGTCCATGTAGTCGCGGGCGTGGCGCTTGGCGTTGCCCATCGCGGTCTTGGCGCGACCCTTCTTCGAGGTCAGCGAGGCGACCACGGTGACCACGAGCACGCCGATGATGACGCCCAGCGAGAGCCCGGTGCTGATCTCCACGACGTCGACGTGCTCGCCGTTGTTGATGAACGGCACGTTGTTCTCGTGCAGCGCGTGGATGATCAGCTTCACGCCGATGAAGGCCAGGATCGCGGCGAGGCCGTAGGAGAGGTAGATCAGGCGCTCGAGCAGGCCCTCGATGAGGAAGAACAGCTGGCGCAGGCCGAGCAGCGAGAACGCCGTGGCCGTGAACACGATGAAGGTGTTCTGGGTCAGGCCGAAGATGGCCGGGATCGAGTCGAGCGCGAACAGGATGTCGGTGCCGCCGATGGCGACCATCACGAGCACCATCGGGGTCAGCACCTTCTTGCCGTCCACGACGGTGGTGAGCTTGTCCCCGTCGTACTCCTCGGAGGTGCGGATGAACTTCTTGGCGATCTTGACCACGAAGTTCTGGTCCTCGTGGCTCTCGTCGTCGCTGGCCTCGCCCTTGAGCATGTTGCCGGCGGTCATGATCAGGATCAGGCCGAACAGGTAGAACACCCAGGCGAACTGGTTGATCAGGGTCGCGCCCAGGAAGATGAAGCCGGTGCGCGCGATCAGCGCGAACACGATCCCGAAGAGCAGCACCTTCTGCTGGTCCTCGCGCGGCACCCGGAAGCTGCCCATGATGATGAGGAACACGAACAGGTTGTCGACCGAGAGCGCCTTCTCGGTGATGTAGCCGGCGAAGTACTCCCCGCCCATGGTGCCGCCGCCGAAGACCAGCACGCCGAGCCCGAACAGGATCGCGACGCCGACGTAGAGCGCCGACCAGATCGACGCCTCCTTGAGCGTCGGCACGTGGGCCTTGCGCACGTGGAAGACGAAGTCGAAGAGCAGCATCCCCACGATGCCGACGACGGTGGCGATCCACACCCAGGTGGGCACGCTCATGGGGTCCTCCTCGCGGGCCCGACGGGTGCCCGGTCACGTCGTGCGGACGGGGCGGATGTCCCCGTCCTGCGGCGCCATCCTGCCAGGCTCGTCCTACCCGGGTACGCCGTCATCCGACCCGGCCGACCCATGGTTGACAGGTGCCACAGCACCGGTTGCGAGGGGCAACGGCTCCTCCTCCCACCTCAGGTCGGCGTTGCGCCGTGCCGCACGAGGTAGGCCCGGGCCACCACGGAGCGGCGGGCGTCGACGAGCTCGGCGGAGACCGCACGGGCGAGCACCGCGGCGTGCGCCAGGGCGCGGAGCCGGTCGAGCAGGTCGTCGAGGTCGCGGTGCACGGTCGTCTCCCCGGTGGGGGTGCGCAGGGTGTACCCCGCCGGTCCGTACGCAGCCACGCTGCCCCGGCGGCCGAGCAGGTGCTGCGCCTGCCGGGCGCGGTCGGCCAGGTCACGGGGGGACCCCCCGTGGGCCGCGACCTCCCACGGGGCCCGCACCGTCCCGCTCCCGCAGGCGCCGCACATCAGCCGACCCCGGTCACGGCATCACGTCGCCGCTGTTGGGGCCGAGCACCTGCCCGACGTAGATGTCACCGCCGGGGCTGGTGGCCAGCAGCACCGCGGTGGGCGACACCTCCTCGGGCCGACCGAACCGACCCAGGGGGAGCTCGGCCTGCTTGGCCCGCTTCCAGTCCTCGCTGATCCCCTCGACCATCGGGGTGTCGATCGGACCGGGGGCGATCGCGTTGACCAGCACGCCGTTCGGGGCGAGCTCCCGGGCCAGCGCCTTGGTCAGGCCCACGACACCGGCCTTGGCCGCGGAGTAGTGCACCAGCGACTCGCCGCCCTTGAGGGCCAGCTGCGAGGCGATGTTGATGATGCGGCCCGACCCGGCCGCGACCATGTGCGGTGCGGCGTACCGACAGCACAGGAAGACGCTGCGCAGGTCCACGTCGATCATCTGGTCCCACGTCTCGAGCGACATCTCGAGCAGCGGCACCTCGGTGAGGATGCCCGCGCAGTTGACGAGGACGTCGAGACGCCCGTGCTCGGCCACGATCCCGTCGACCGCGGCCTCGACGGCAGCGGCGTCGGTCACCTCGAGCGCGAGCGGGACGCCTCGCCCGTCGGGCAGCGACCTGGCCACCTCGGCGGCCCGGTCGTGGTCCCGGTCGGAGACGACGACAGTGGCGCCGACCGCGGCGAGGTCACGCGCGATGGCCGCCCCGATCCCCCCGGCTGCGCCGGTCACCAGGGCGACCTGCCCCTGGAGTGCGTGCTGGTCCATCGGTGTCCTCCTAGCTCGGCCAGCGGACCGTGAGCCCGCCGTCCACGACGAACTGCTGCCCGGTCACGTACGCCGCGTCGTCGCCGGTGAGGAAGCGGATCATCCGTGCCGCCTCGTCGTCGGTGCCGACCCGGCCCAGCGGGATGATCGCCCCGGCGGCCTCGAGGCCCTGCTCGCCCAGCGAGTTCACGGCGTCCAGCGACTGCGGGGTCCGGATCAGACCGGGGATGACCGCGTTGACGCGGATCCCGCGGGGCGCGAGCTCCACCGCCAGCGACCGGCACAGCCCGAGCACCCCGGCCTTGGCGGCGGCGTAGTGGGCGTGCTCCTCCCAGCCGTAGACCCCGCCCGCGATGGAGGAGACCGCGACCATGGCGCCGGGCCCGTCCATCACGCCGGCGGCCGAGCGCAGCACGCGCAGCACCCCGGTGAGGTCGACCTGGAGCATGTCGTCCCACGCGTCGTCGGTCAGCTCGGCCAGGGCGGCCCGGCGCAGGATGCCGGCGCCGGCGACGCAGACGTCGAGCCGCCCCAGGCGCTCCCGGGCCGCGGCCGCGAAGGCGTCCACCTGGGCGGCGTCGCGGACGTCGACCTCGACCACCTCGCAACGCGCCCCGGCGGCCTCCACCTCGGCCACGACGTGGCGGGGGTCGTGGGGGTCACCGGGGAAGTGGCCGACGACGCTGTGGGCACCGGCCCGGGCGTACGCGACCGCGAGCGCCCGCCCGATGCCGCTGGCGCCGCCGCTGATCAGCGCGACCTTGCCCTCGAGCCCGTCGTCGCGTGCCGGCGCGTTCACGCAGGCACCTCCTCGTGGACGAGCGGCTCCTCCGGCTGCTCCACCCGGCGGGTGAACAGCATCGCCACGCCGGAGAGCAGGAGCGGCACGGAGCCGGCGCAGAACGCGGCGACGGTCATCGAGACGTCGGCCTTGAGGAAGGCCGCGAGCATCGCCGATCCGAGGATCGCGCCGACCGGGCCCATCACGTGCGCCACGTTGGGGCCGATGCCGCGGACGTGGGCCGGGAAGGACTCGCCCATGTAGAACAGCAGCGCGGCGTAGGGGCCGGTGAGGAAGAACAGCGTGGCGGCGTACGTCGCGATCACGAAGCCGGAGCTGTCCGGACCGAACAGCATGAGCATCGTGGTGAGGCCGCCCGCCGTCCAGCCGACGACGATGGTGCGCTGCCGGCCGAACCGGTCGCCGATCCAGCCGTGGGCGAGGTAGCCGACGAATGCCGTGGCGTTGGCGAGAACCAGGACGATCAGCGAGCTGTCGAACGAGACGCCCTTGCCCTCGGTGAGCACCGTGGTGCCCAGCACCGAGAACACCTGGATCGCCATCCAGTTGAGCAGCCAGGCGAGCGAGAGCGCGATGGTGTGGACCCGCAAGGCGGGCGTGAAGACCTCCTTGACGGCCGGATGGCGCAGCTCGAGCCCCGCCTCGTCGGCGATGCGCTCCGCGCCGGCCGAGTCACCCTCGCGCCCGAGCCGACGCGCTTCCTTCAGCGCCAGGAACGCCGGCGACTCGGGGAGCCGCGTCGCGACGATCGCGATCACGACGGCGGGGATCGCCGCGACGACGAACGACCCGCGCCAGCCCACGACCGGTAGCAGCAGCGCAGTCATGCCCGCCGACAGCAGCGCGCCGACCGGCCAGCCCGACTGGACGAAGGCGTACATGAACCCACGCCGGCGCGCCTTGCCGTACATCTCGTTGAGGTAGACGCTGTTGACGACTTCCTCGGAGTAGCCGAAGCCGGCGAACGACCTGATCAGGATGACGGTCAGCACACCGCCGGCCAGACCCGTGAAGGCCGAGGCGAGAGCCGCACCGAGGACCGTGATCACCAGGGCCGCACGGCGACCGAGGCGGTCGACGAGCGGGCCGACGGCCAGGGCCACGACGAAGGTGCCCACCTGCACCCAGGTCGTCACCTCCGCGGCCGTGGCGGTGCTCCAGCCGAAGTCCTCGGCGATCACGGGCAGCAGGGTGCCGAACAGGGTGAAGTCGTAGACCGAGAACACCCAGGCGAAGAAGCAGACCGTCGAGACCTTGCCCAGGGTCTTGGCCGGGACCGGGCGGGTCCAGGGGGCCTGCGCAGTGGCGCGGTCGTCCGCGTGCGTGGCCATCTCAGGCCCCCCGCGGCGTACGACGCACGAAGTCGTCGGCGATCTCGTCGAAGGTGACCCACTCGACGCCGTCGTGGCCGTTGATGTGCTCGATGAGCCGCTCCAGGGCCATCAGCACCTGCGGCCGGCCCGACACGTCGGGGTGGATGGTCATGGTGAAGGCGGCGTAGTCCATCTCGCGGTAGACCCAGTCGAACTGGTCGGCCCACATCTGCTCGATGTCGCGGGGGTTGACGAACCCGTGGCTGTTGGGGCTGGTCTTGATGAACATCATCGGCGGCAGGTCGTCGAGGTACCAGTTGGCGGGGATCTCGACCAGGTCGGTCTCCTCGCCGCGGACCAGCGGCTTCATCCAGTCGTGCGCCGACGGGGCGTCGTAGTCGATCGGGGTCCAGGAGTCCCCGACCCGCACGTAGTACGGCTCGAAGTCGCGGTGCATCAGGGAGTGGTCGTACTTGATGCCGCGCTCGAGCAGCAGCTCGTTGGTGACGGTGCTGAACTCCCACCACGGAGCGACGTAGCCGGTCGGGCGCTGTCCGGACCGGTCGGTGATGAGCTCGATGCAGTGGTCCAGCACCTCGGACTCCTGCTGCCGCGACATCGCGATCGGGTTCTCGTGGGAGTAGCCGTGGACGCCGATCTCGTGCCCGGCGGCCACACAGGCCTCGAACTGCTCGGGGAAGGTCTCCACCGAGTGGCCGGGCCAGAACCAGGTCTGGCGCAGGTCGTGGCGGCGGAAGAGCTCCAGCAGCCGGGGTACGCCGACCTCGCCGGCGAAGACGCCGCGCGAGATGTCGTCGGGCGAGTTCTCCCCGCCGTACGAACCGAGCCACCCCCCGACGGCGTCGACGTCGGTGCCGAAGGCGACCTTGATGTCCTTGCTCATGCGTTCTCCTCGTGGTTGCGACGGTCCTCGGAGGGGCCGGGGCGGGGGCTGGTGCGGGGGTGGGAAGCGGGGGCGGGCGGTCCGTGGGCTCGGGCACCAAGCCACTCCCCGACCACGCGGGCCGGGTCGGCCGGGGCGACGGCCAGCGCCACGGACAGCAGCACGCGCGCCTGCCACGTGGTCTGGCTCCCCGTGAAGACGGCACCGGCGGCCGCCAGGTCGACGCCACCCCCGCCGCCGTAGACCGGGCTGACCTCGCCGTGGGGCACCCGGCTGGTGAGCAGCACCGGCACGCCCGCGTCGACCGCGCGGCGTACCTGCGCAGTGTCGGCGGGAGAGGCGTTGCCGACGCCGAGGCCCTGCAGCACCACACCGCGGGTGCCGCGCTCGAGGAGGGCGGTCAGGGCCGCGCCGTCGCTGCCGGGGACGGTCGCGACGACGTCGACCGGCACCATGCCGTGCTCGCGGACCGCGGCGAGGGCGCCCGCGAGGCTCCCGCGGGGTGGCGGGCCGGGTGTGGTCGCCACGGGGGAGCCGTCGACGTGCAGCCGGGGACCGGACGGCGCCTCGAAGGCCCGCAGCTCGCTGGTGTGAACCTTGCGCACGCCCACGGCCGGCCACGCCTCGCCGTCGAAGACGAGCATCGCTCCCTGGCCACGCGCGTCCGGGCCGGCCGCGACCCGCAGCGCGTCGGTGAGGTTGCGCGGGCCGTCGCGGTCGGGGTGGTCGTGCGGTCGCTGCGCGCCGGTGACGACGATCGGCTGGTCGCCGGTGTGCAGCAGGTCGAGGAGGAACGCGGTCTCCTCCATCGAGTCGGTGCCGTGCGTCAGCACGACGGCGTCGGACCCCGCGGCGAGCGTGTCGAGGGCGGCCAGGGCCACCTCGGCGACCTGGTCGAGGGAGAGGGCGAAGCTCGGGCTGGTGCCGTGGTCGACCGCCTCGACGGCGGCGGCGAGGCCGGACACATCGGCCGCGGCCAGCAGGTCGGAGGCGGCGACCTGCGCCACCACCGCTCCGTCGACCGAACGGCTGGCGATGGTGCCGCCGGTACCGATGAGCGTCACGAGCATGCGATCCACCTCCTAGCGCAATCGATTGCGGCGCAATCGATTGCAGCAATCTAGACGGCGTGAACGGGGGATGTGAAGAGGGACACCACGACTTTTTCCGGCGAGCCGGCTCGGCGGCAGCGTGAGGTACAACAGGTGCCGTGAGCCGCCGATGAGCACCGACCCCGAGGCCGCGGTCACCATGGCCGAGATCGCCCGGCGAGCGGGCGTGCACGTCTCGACGGTCTCGCGGGCCCTCGGCACCCCGGGGACCGGGACGGCTCGGGCGAAGACCCTGGAGATCCGCCGCATCGCGGCCGAGCTCGGGTTCCGCCCCAACCACGTGGCCTCGGCGCTGCGGCTGCAACGTACCCACGCCCTGGGGGTGCTGGTGCCCCGGCTGACCGACTACGTCCTGGCCCGTATCTACGAGGGCATCGACCAGAGCGCCTTCGCCTCCGGGTTCGCCACCTTCGTCGCCAACACCGCCGACCAGCCGGCCCTCCGCCTGCAGCGGCTCGAGGAGTTCCTGGCCCGACGGCCCGACGGCCTCGTCCTCGGGGACGCCCGGCTCGGCATCGACGCGGTCGTCGAGGAGCTCGAACGGCGCCGGATCCCGCACGTGCTGACCTCGCGCCGCCGCGAGGGCTCGCTCTCGGTCACCACCGACGACGTGCTCGGGGGTCACCTCGCCGGCCGGCACCTGGTCGACCTCGGGCACACCCAGGTGGGGGTCGTGGCCGGCGAGCGGTACGCCAGCACCGGCGTCGAGCGGACCGCCGGGTTCTGCTCGGCCCTGGCCGAGGCGGGACACCCCGTCTCCGACGACCGCGTGCTCCCCTCGCGGTTCGACACCGAGGGCGGACGGGCCGCCGCCGACGCCCTGCTCGACCGGCATCCCGGGCTGACCGCGCTGTTCGCCGTCAACGACACCGCCGCCATCGGTGCGATGGGGGCCGTACGCGCGTCCGGTCGCGAGGTCGGTCGCGACGTCGCCGTGATCGGCTACAACGACATCCCGCTGGCGGCCGAGCTGCCGGTCCCGCTCAGCACCATCGCCTCACCCATGTTCGAGATGGGTCAGCAAGCCGCGGAGCTGCTGATCCAGAGCATCGGCGGGCGCGAACCGGGCTCGGTGCGCCTCGAGCCGGTGCTGCGAGTGCGCGAGTCCACGACCGGCGTACGACTGGAGCGCGACCAGCCGTAGGCCCGTCGTCGCTGACGGGGCTCAGTCGTCGGGCATGCGACCGGGGACCCCTCGACGTCGCCGAAGGCGTCGTTCAAGTCACCCACCGGCGTGGGACCAGCCATTCGGTACCAGGACCAGGTCGTAGACAACGTCGAAATAGGGGCCGGGCATTTGATTGGCCGCGATCTCGTCTGGGTTCTCCTGTAGCGGAAAGTCAACGACGAGGCCTTCGCGGACGCCGAATGCTGCGTCGGTATCGAGGTAGGGGTCTCCAGCGACGAACAGGTGGGTGACCAGGGTGCGGAACCCGGGGGCACCGACTCGCAGGTGGACATGAGCGGGGCGCATGGGCTGGCGCCCCGTGGCTGCTAGCCATTCCCCGCCGGGACCGTCCGTGGGAACGGGGTAGCTGTCGGGCTTCACGGACCTGAAGGAGTAGTTGCCGTCGTGGCCGGTAGTGAGGAGTGCGCGAAGGTCGCCCTGCACCATGTCAGCGTCCTGCACGTCGTACATACCTGACTGGTTGGCTTGCCAGACGTCGATCGTCGCGTGAGCGACCGGGGCGCCCGCAGGGTCGAGGACACGGCCCCGTAGGTGCGTCCATTCCCCGTTTGCCCAGACTCGGTCGGGGGCTATCACGTCGCCCATCTGCCTGATGGGAGCGTCGGAGTGGAAGGGGCCCTCAACTGTCGACGGCGTGGCGTTGGTCGGTCCTGGGTTGCTGAGAGCATCAACGAGCGTCGAGGTTCCCGACGTATCGGACATGAGAACGAACTCGTTACGAGTCGGGCCCGTCCACTGCCCGACCCTGGCCAAGAAGTCGAGAACAGTCATCCATTCGTCCCACGTCACGCCGTTCTCACGGATGAACGCATGGAGATGGGTCAGGCCTGACGCAACTAGCCGACCTGTGCGAGGGTCGGCAGCATCGATCTGACTGAGGACCGTCTCGGTGATCCGGTCGGCGGCGACATTCTGCGCATTGGTCTCCATCTGACCCTCACTTTGGGGCGTAACACCGGTTCCGACGATCATGGTGCTCCCGTCCGTTGTCTGTCCGTGTGTCCAGCCGGGCCGTAACCGTCAGCCGCGACCCGGCAAGGATCGACCACGCGGCGCCGACCACGGTTTGCGAGGACATCGCCCACTTCTCACGTCGCCTCTGTGTGTGGGCCGGTCGCCAGCGCAGACTCGCCTGGGGTGCAAACCTCGTCAGCGGCGCCGCAGCGGAAGTTCCATGAGGTCTTCACCGACATGCAGAGCCCCGCCGAAGTCACGCCGAACCGGTCGGAAGCGGCTCTTGGGGATGTTGGTGGGGACGAGGTGGGTCAGCACCAGATTCTTCGCCCGAGCCGCGGTGGCGACCTTGCCGACCTGGTTGAGCGTCGTGTGCGCCTCGACGAGGTGCTCGCGCAGCGGCCCGCCGACGGCTGGGGGCAGCGTGGAGGTGAACTCGTCGACCCAGATCTCGTCGATCACCTCGTGCACGAGGTAGTCGCAGCCCTGGGCAAGGTCGATGAGGTTGTCACTGGGGCGGGTGTCGCCGGAGACGACGACCGACCCGTCGGGTGTGTCGAAGCGGAACCCGAATGCTGGTGCGCTCGGATGATGGTCGACCAGCGTTGCGGTGATGGTGACCGGGTCGTCGACCAGAACGGGGATGCGCGTCCCGGCAGGAAGTTTCGGCGGGACACCGTCCTCGGTGACGGCCCAGTACGAGCTGATGTCGATGTCGGCGATGTCGAACACGGAGTCCGGGTCGACGAAGTTGGAGTCGCGTTTGCGGTCGTTGAAGTCGTTGGCGAACGCCTTGCGCAGGTATGCGGTCATCTCGCGCGTTCCCGGGGTTGGATCCTCGGGGTTCACGACGTCGGGTGCAGGGCGGCCAGCAGGGAACACGCGAGGAAGAACACCACGGTTGCCCGGGCCGCGAACGGCGATGGGGCTCGCGGTCCTGCCGCCGTTCTCGGTGTTGCTCGGGCCGGTCATGTAGACGGCCGGCCACTCCGTGAAGTGGTCGGAGTGCATGTGGGTGAAGAAGATCCCCCGCACGCGCATCAGTGCGCTCTGGACACCGGTCGGGCCCGCGAGTCCGGCCTGGACAAGTCGGTCCGGAGCGCCGTGACCCAGGTCGACGATGTAGACCCGGTCCTCGTAGAGCACCGCTGTGGAAACGCCGCGACGGTCGTCGCTGACGAAGACGGGACCACCGGCCGTGCCGAGCAACATCAAGGACGTTCGCGCGTGGCGGCCGCTGGCACGGCGCCGCGTCGACGCGTCAGCACGCGCTGCCACGCCGAACGTGCTCGCAGTTGCGAGAGCGGCCGCACCTCCGAGGAGTCCGCGCCGGTTCAGCGCCGGAGCGTGTTCAGCAACAACCTTGTTCAGCTCATCGCACATCTCGTGCCCCTCTTTCGTGGAGACCTGGGTCAGGCGTGGTTTCGACGGTGATTCGGGTGGAAGGGCAACGACTGGTCGCTAGACGGTGTGGGGGTCGCCGTCGCCCGGGACGTGTTGGGCTGCTCGATGCTCGGCGAGAGCGTCGATACCAAAGTCGTTGGTCGGGTCGCGCCACACGGCGTGGACGTGGTTCGCGTCGTCTTCGGTGTTGTCGAACTCGACCACGGTGACCGGACCTTCGATCCGGAAGTAGTGCGGGAGATCGATGCGGTGCCCACCCGCCCAGACGAAGTGCATCTCGTCGTGCCCGGAATTACGGATGCGGTCCATTTCTCGCCCTGCTTGGCCCTCCTTGACGTTCCCGAGGAAGGACTCCACGAGCTCGTCGAACGCTGCCTTCTGGGTGGCGGCCATTGCCGCCCGGGCCAGGCCGCGAGGTTGTCCCTTGATGTAGCGCAGCGCGTGACGGTCGGCGTCAGTGATCATCGCGTCACGACGTCCAACGCCATGCACGTCTGGCCACTCCTCGTCACCAATGAAGGGCACACAGCGGGTGGCGAAGTCCGGAGGTGGGACCGAGTGGATCGTGGCAGCGTCCACTTGGGTGGGCTCCAGCGACGACAGCAACGCGAACGCGCGGTCTTCTTCCTCGCCGAGGATGCGGTACGGGCCGAGGCGTCCGGGCTCTGCACCGAACAGCAGCGGGGTGACGGCCATTCGGTCCTGGCCGATGATCGTGAAGTTCAGTGACAGGTGGTGTCCGACCAGTCGCCACCCCCAGTGACTGTCGGGCTGAGGCTGGTTGAACAGGGTCAAGAAGTAGCCCTCGGGGTCGCGGAAGTGGGCGGCCATGTGGCCGAAGGCGTCCACGTTCAACTCGCGTAGGACGTGCTCGAGCGACATCACCTGCACTGCCTTGGCGTACCCCGTGACCGACAAGCTCTGTGCGAGCAGCCGGTGCGCGAGGTAGCGCTGCGGACCGGTCATGTCGCGGATGGGGACTCCCCGTCGGCCGGACTCGGGGAGGAAGTTCCAATTGGTGCGGTTGGGGTCGTCCAGCGGCACCACTATCTGCGCCCGTTGCTGGGCGTCGAGATTGTCGAACAGGGCCATGGCCGCGAACGTGGTGGCGGTGGCGTTGAAGTCACCTTCGATGGGACGGTTGCGGGGCGAGTGGACCAGCCCGTCGCCCGTCACGACTTGGCTCGGATCACGAGCATGGCGGCCGGTTCGTCGCTCTCGTTCTTCACCGAACGGGCAGTGCCGGTGGTGAAGTGCGCCGAGTCCATCGGACCCAGCCTCGCCTGTTGTCCCCCGCTGGTGAAGACGAGCTCGCCGGCAACCATGACGTAGATCGTTTCTGCCGGCTGCGGTGCCTCCTCGGCGTCGCCACCGGGCAGGTAGTGGGACAGGATGACCGTGACGGCTTCGGTCGGGGTGGCGTCGTCGCCTTGGAGGCGCACCGGTCGCACCCCGGTGTGCCCGACGGGCTCGAACGACTGTGCCTCGCCGATCCTGGTGATGCGCATGGCCATCTCCTTCACCCGACCTCGTCGCGATCGACGATCCGGGTGGTGACGGCACCGATCCCCTCGACCTCGACCTCGACCGAGTCCCCGGGCTGGAGCAGCTTGGGGGGGTACGTGCGTATCCGACCCCGGACGGGGTCCCGGTCGCAATGAGGTCCCCCGGCGTGAGCGTCAGCGTGCGGCTGATGAACGACAGGATGTGTCCGACGTCGAAGATCATCTGGTCGGTGCTGGCGTGCTGCATCACTTGGCCGTTGACCCTGGCCACGACCTTGCGACCGTAGACGTCACCGACCTCGTCCCGGGTCACCAGGTCGGACATCGCGCCGCTGCCGTCGACGTTCTTGCCGAGGGTCCACTGGGTGGTGAGCTTCTGCACGCGCCGGGCCGTGATGTCGTTGAACGCCGCGTAGGCGAACACACCCTCGTGGGCCTGCTCGGCGTCGACCATGTGCAGCGGCTTGCCAACCACTGCGAGGAGCTCGACCTCCCAGTCCAGGCCATCCTCGTCTACGGGCACGGCGACAGGAGTTCCTGCTACCGACAGCGACGAGGTCCATCGACCGAACAGCGTCGGGTACTCGGGTGCCTCGAAGGGTCCTTCGTTGACGTGTTCGCTGTAGTTCAGCCCCACGCACAGGATGCGAGCGCTCGGCTTGACGGGTGGGACGAGCTTGATGTGGTCCTCGTCGAGGCGCTCGGTGAGGCTGCTCGCGGCCGCGACGGCTGCGTAGGGGTCGCCCCAGAACTCCTCGACGGGTCCGAGCGGGATCAGTCCGTCGTCGGCTCGAGCCGCGATGTGGGTGAGTCCTCGGTGCTGGTATCCGGTGATGCGCATGGAGGGTCCTCCGCTTCAGTTGGCTGGGCCGTACTGGCGTGCGAGCCAGCCGCCGGGGGCAGCGCCCTCGCCGACGATCGCGCGGGTGCGGATGAGCCAGCGGCCGTCGTCCTGCTTCACGAACCGGTCGCTCCAGTAGCCCCAGTGGTCGGGGGCGGCCTCGTCGGTGATGGCGATGTACATGGTCACCACGTCGGCCTCATCGCCGTCGAAGGTGATGTCGAGGGTGGTGGCGTGGTGCCGGATGAAGTTGGGCTCCTGCCCCTTGACCACCTTGGCCATCTCCGTGGCTCCAACGGTGACGCCGTCGGGGAAGGTGATGGTGGCGTCGTCGGTGTACAGGACCGACATGCCTGCGAAGTCGGCGTTCTCACGGGCCATGTTGCAGTAGCGGTGCATCACTGCGGCGATCAGAGCACGGTCCTCGACACGGGCTTCGTTCAGGCTGGCGTCACTCATGGCACTTCCTTCTTTCGGTTTGATCCGGGCTGGCCGGTGGCCAGTGACTCGGGCGTGTCGTGCGGGTGCGGGGATGCGGCTCGTTCAGCTGCCCAGGTGGGAGCGGAGGAAGGCGGCGGTCATCGCGATGTTGGCCGCGGAGTCGAACCGCGGGTCCTCATGACCAGCTCCGCCGAGCACGGTGAGGGTGCTGTCAGCTCCAGCACGTGTGAGCGCTGCGTGCAACTGCTGACTCTCGCCGATCGATACGACGTGGTCGCGATCTCCGTGAGCGATGAGGAACGGAGGCGCGGCCGCGCTGACGTGAGTCAGCGGACTCGCCTGGGCGACGAGTTCAGGGACAGCGTCGAGATCGTCGACACCGAGAAGGTTGTGCTCGGCCCCCCTGGGCAGGATCGCTGCCTCGAGCGGGCTACGCGATGCGCTCGTCGTGATGTCGCTGAAGCCGAACCACGTCACCACTGCCTGAACACTTCCTGGGTCCATCAACGCGGCGAGGCAGGCCAGGACGCCTCCTGCGGAGGCTCCCCACAGACCGACGCGCGAACTCGTGGTTCCCACGTCTTCTGGGTGGTCTCGGATCCACGTGATGGCAGCGCGTACGTCGTCGACGGGGTTGGGGAAGGTTGCATCGGGCGCCAGCCGATAGTCGGGCACCACGACGGTCAGGCCGTGCTGGGCCAAGGCAAGGACGCGCTCGGCATCGGTGCCCCGGTCGCCGACCGCGAACGCCCCACCGTGGATGTAGACCACGGTGCCCAGACTGGGAGTGGCCGGCCCCGCGGCGGGGTGCACGTCCAGTTGGAGTGCATTGCCGTCGTGGGCGACGTACTCGAAGGTCTCCATCACGCTCTCTTTCACCGGCGGGTCGCTGTCTCTGGTGGAGCCGTTCAGGCAGTGGCCGCAGCGACAGCGTGCGGGCGCGGCAGCTGGGCCAGGAGACTGTCGACCAGGGCGACGGAGTTCGCGACACCGGAGCTGATTCCGAAGACGTAGACGTCAGGACGGGAGAGCAGGGTGGTGGCGTTGTGGCGACCGAAGTAGTCGGCGTAGGTGCCGTCGGCATCGACCACTCCACCGTCTCCCCCGATCTTGACCCGCTTCACGCCGAGCTCGTCGAGCCGGGCGATTCGCTCAGCACCGAGCGACTCGTCGAGGTCCACGGTCGAGATGAGGTGGAACCCGGAACCGAGGAGGTCGTCGAGCAGCGCCTGCTGACCGCCGATCTCGACGACGCCCTGCGGCGCAACGGCGCCGGCCTCGGCTCCGTACTCGCCTTGGGTGGTCCGGTGCAGGATGCCGTCACGCAGGGCCGGGATCGGCGGGGTGACGTTGCCGCCGGTGGACTCCAGGTAACCGTCGCGCCCTGCCGCCTCCTCGGGCGAGGCGGGATTGACCATCTTGTACGCAGCCAGTGACCCCTCGACGAAGAAGCGGCTGTGTCCGAGGCGCTCGGTCTCGTAGGTGTCGAGGATCGAGTGGTCGGCGAGGCCGCGAAGCACCAGGTCGAGCTTCCACCAGAGGTTGGCGGAGTCACGCATCGCACAGCACGCGCCCTGTCCCATGTACGGGGTCATTGCGTGGGCGGAGTCGCCACCGATGAACACGTTGCCCTTGCGCATGCCGGTCGCGATCTGGCTGCGGAAGCTGTAGATCTTGCGGCGGCTCTGGCGGACGTGGTCGCGCGGGATGCCGACGCGCTTCTCGAGGAAGTCCAGCCCGCGCTCCTCCACACCTTCGGTTTCGGCGTCGTCGTCGGGCATCATGCGGACGTCCGTGCGGACCCGGCCGGCACCGTTGGGCGCGAAGAAGTAGGGCTGGTCGTAGTCGAGGTCGAAGTAGATCCGGCGCTCGAGATCGTTCGGCAGCGGCTTGACGACGTCGTAGTCGGTCAGGATCCAGCGGTCGTCGTGGTGGTGCAGCACCTCGACGTCGATGCCGATGGCGTCGCGGACGAACCCGTTCGCGCCGTCCATGCCGACCACGTACGTGGCGGTGACGGTCTCGACCCCAGCGTCTCCCGACTCCGCGCGGCCGGATTCGCCACTCGGACGAACGTGGAGCGTGTAGAGCTCGCCGTCAGCCTGCAAGTCGGTGACGCAGTGTCCCCAGCGGACCTCGACGTTCGGGTGTTCAGCGATCCGCTGCTCCATCGCCCGCTCGATGTTGGGCTGGTGCAGCGAAAGGTGCGACCAGTGGCCGCCGCGCTTGTAGTTCCAGTCGAAGAAGCCCTTCTGCTTCCCGTCTGCTCCCCACAGCTCGACCGTGCGCTGGGGCAGCGACTCGGCGAGCGCGGTGACCGGGTCCGACGCGTGCTGCAGAACGCGAGCGACCTCGCCGTCCAGGGTGCTCATCCGGGGCAGCCCGTAGGGCTCCGGGAACTTGTCGAACACCACGATGCTGTGGCCCTGCTGACCCAGTAGGGATGCGAGCATCTCTCCCGCGGGGCCGAAACCGACGATGGCGACGTCGAAGTTCTCGGTCAATGTCTTCTCCTAGCAACGATCTATAAAACACCCGAACCTTTGGGGTGCATGTGGCGATCGTCACTGCTGGCTCGCCGAAAGTCAACAGGGCCGCTTAATCTGTCCGGGTGTTTTCACCTGCGTTGACGCGCGCCCAGTCTCTGGCCGACGACATCGAGCGCATGATGTTCAAGCGCGACCTCCAACCCGGTGACCGGATCGCCACGATGGACGAGTTGCGCGAGCAGTCCCGCCTTGGACGCGCGACCATCAGTGAGGCCGCGCGGCTGCTCACCGAACGCGGCACAGTCGACGTCCGTCCAGGCAGAGGCGGAGGGCTTTTCGTTGCCAACAACGGGCCGATGGTCCGGCTGCGCCACACGTTGCTGGCTGCCGGCAACGACGCGGCGAGCGTGGCCAACGCCCTCGCTGTACGCGACGCGCTGGAGGAGCTGATCGATACCGACGCCGCCCGGTACCGGACCAGCGAGGACGTGACCGACCTCCATCGCATCATCGAGCAGATGCACGCAGAGGGCACGAGTCGCGAGGGTTTCATGAAGCACAACTGGGCGCTCCATAACCGGATCGCAGAGATCACGCCCAACGAGTTGGCGCGCAGCATCTACCTGAGCACCACGTCCCAGGCGGCCAGCCTTCCCCCCCGAGCCGACGCCGCCACTGCAGCCGACGAGGGCCCCTACCTGGCAGCGCGCAGAGACATCCACGCCGAGCTGGTGGCCGCGATCGCTTCCGGGGACGTCGCTAGGACCTCGCGTGCGGTCATCGCTCACCATCAGATCGCCCTAGGACCCCACGACACCGCATCACCGCTTGCGGACATGCAGGCGACGGACTCGGGACGTCAGTAGTCAGTCCACGCTGGCTTGTACCTGCGGCAGCATCGGGCCCTGTCGGCCCGCAAGCCGTCGGCCCCGATGTGGGTGGTCGGCTCGTCCCTGAAACGCCGGTACTCGGGGTCACGGACCGCGTCCAGCAACCACCTCTAACCCCACGAGCAACCGATGCGGTCACATTGCAGCGGCTTGCAGCTCGGGGCTGTCGAGCAGGGTCGCGACTTCGCTGATGTCACCCGCTTCCCACACGGGCCGGGGGCCGGCCGGGTCGAGTCGATGTCCTGCGCGCACGAGTCGGATCACCGTGATGCCGGCCTCGAGCGCCCCCCGGACGTCACGGGCCGAGGTGGCGACATGCACCAGTCCCGAGCCGGCAGCCTTGGCCGCGCGGCGGTAGATCTCGGGCGATGGCTTGTAGCAGCCGAGCAGCTGCGAAGTGAGCACGTCCTCGCGCCCGATCAACGGCGCGACGCCGGTGAGCTGGAAGACGTCGTTGTCGACGTTGGAGAGCACCCCCACTCGGCGCTGGTCCTTGATCGAGGACAAGCCGTCGACGACATTGGGCCACAGCGGCCACGAGGCCACGCTCAGGAGCAGGTGCTCGGCGTCAGCGACTGGGTCGCCGTCAAGGCCGTGCGTGGCGTGGGTGTTCGCCATCGCCCTGCGGGAATGCTCGGCGAACGGGATCCAGGTGCGCTCGTTCGCTTGCGACGCCTTGTTGAACCGGTCCCAGGTGTCGTAGAGCTCTGCTCCCGCCACAGGCCAGCCGCGAGAGTCACCAAGGGCTGACAGCGCTGCGCTGCCGCCGGCGCGGGAGTCGATGAGGGCACTGAACAGGTCGAAGGTGACCAGGGGCCGGTACGGCATTGCTTCACCTCATCGCTGGTATCGCCTACGGGAACAAGCCGACCCCCGCCCGGGCGGTTCGAGCGGCGCCCGCAACGCTCGCCTTGACAGTGTTGAGGACACAACCCGAGCAGGGCAAGATACACACCAACCGTTCGGGTATTTTCGTTCCCACACTCGGACCACCACGTCGACCCGAAGGGGTGGCTCCGTGCCCCACACGACGCGTGACTACCGGCATGTCACTGCCGCATCGCCTGGTTGGCCGCAGGCGAGCTCGTCGACGGGGTCGGATCGGGCCAGAGATGCCTGAGGTCACCCACGACAGCGGAGCCGTCGGCCCCCTCCACGCCCATCTCGTCGTCGACTTGTCGCGGGCCCTTGCGGGACCTCACGCCGCCATGATGCTCGGCGACATGGGAGCACGCGGCATCGAGGTCGAGACACCGATCGGTGGCGACGACGACAGCCGCGGCTGGGGGCCACCGTTCGTGGGCGAAGCCGGCACCCCTGAGTTCGTATCGACGTACTTCCTCTCGGCAAACCGGAACAAGGAATCGGTCGCACTTGATCTCAAGGTCGAGTCCGATCGAGACACCGTCCTGGAACTCATCGCACACGCGGACGTACTGGTCGACAACTTCCGTCCAGGGGTCCTGGACCGACTCGGTCTGGGGCTGCCGTCGCTCGTGAAGCTCAACCCTGGCCTGGTCGTACTGTCGATTACCGGGTTCGGACATGACGGCCCCGAGGCAGCTCGGCCCGGCTACGACCAGATCGCCCAAGGCGAAACGGGACTGATGTCGCTGACGGGCCCCAGTCCCGATGACCCCCAGCGGATGGGCGTCCCTATCTGCGACCTCGTGGCTGGCATCAACCGAGCCGCCGGCGTCAACGCCGCGTTGGTGGAACGAAGCCGAACCGGTCGCGGTCAGATCGTGCGCACCTCCCTCCTCGCAGCAGGCGTGAGCATCCACGCCTTCCAGGGCACTCGCTGGACCGTAGGGGCCGAGCTGGCCCGTGCTGGCGGGAATCATCATCCGACCATCGCGCCGTACGGGTTGTTCCGATGCGCCGACGGCAACGTGCAGATCGCGGTCGGTAGCGAGTCCCTGTGGCAGAAGCTCGCGCATGGCTTCGACCTACCGGCCGAGGATCGCCGCTTCGCCGCCAACGCCGACCGCGTCGCTCACCGGGCCGAGGTCATCGACCTGCTCCAAGACACCTTCAGCACATGGACTCGCGAAGACCTGCTCGCCGAGCTCGACGCGCTGTGGATCCCGGCAGGCGTGGTGCGGATGTTGGACGAGGTGTACGCCTGGGACCAGGTCGAGAGTCAAGGCTTGAAGATCGACGTCGACCATCCTGTAGGGCACATGACACGGCCCGGTGCCCCGCTGCGCTTCTTCGACGCTGAGGGCGTCGAACGCACACGCCGACGCCACCAGCACCCACCTGTTCTGGACGGTGACGGTGCCGAGGTTCGTGAGTGGGTGGGCCGAACCCCGGATCCGATGCTGGGCTCAGTGGCAGACCCGGCAGGCTCGTAGGGCGAGTCTCCTACACGAGGACGGCTGCGTTGGGCATGGCGGAGATGCCTCCGGGCGCGTAAGTCGGGTTGCTGACGAGCAAGCCCTCGTAGACGCCGGTGTTCGCGCAGTCCTCGGCGAGGTCATCAAGCCACCACAGCTCACCCAGCGCCATTCCGAGGCTTCCGATGAGGATCTGGTGGATGAAGCCGAACGGCGCTGCCTGGGCCGAGGTGTCGGCCGGCCACGCTTCGACAGCGAAGGTGTCGGTGGCAACGGCACACACTTGTGCATCCCACAGGTAGCGGCAGACGTCCTCGGTGTGGGCGAGGCCCGGCGCGGCCATCTTCCGCGGTAGGTCTCGCCTCACCTCGAACGGCTGCGTTGTGTACCAGCCGGCGAAACCCGTGCGGAGGAGCAGGATGTCGCCGCCTTGGTAGCTCACGTTCGCATGTTCACGGACGAGCTCGAGGTCTGCGGGACCGATCTCCTGGCTCGAGGCCGGGTCGTACTCCTGCCCGGCAGCGGCGAAGGCTCGGGGGACATCGAAGACCAGAGCTCGCCCCACGATCCCGCGACGTGCCCAGTGGTCGATCCCATTTCGCCCCTCACTACGAATTTGTTCGGCCGTGGCGCCGTTGTAGTAGACGTCGCGCCCGTAGCCGACGTGGGCTAGCGAGTCCCACTGGCTGCCGGCCTGGGGGAACACGTTGTCCCACACGTCGTCGAGGCCGATGCCTCCGGGCTGATCCAGGACGTGGTGCCGCGGAGTTCCGCGAGCTGGATTGAGCGGCGGATCGAAGAAGCCGAGAGGCAGGTCCAAAGGGAAGGTCTCGCCCCGATGTGCCAGCGCCGCCGCGGCCGCTCGGCGCTCGGGTGTCAGGAGGTTGAGCATCCCGACCTGATCGTGCTCACCGAACACGTGCCACCCGAGGCGGCCGCCGAGGTCGCCCTGCGGAAGGTCGTCGTAGCGAGGCAGGTCGGGGTTCACGGCGCCACCCTAGGGCTGCGGCTCTCGGTGGACGGAGCATCAGACTCTGGGACGCGATGTCTTGAGGCATCGACGGCGCCGACGAACAGGAGCGACGCTCGACGTCAGAACGTGGTGGAGCGGGGCCGAACCAAGGTGACGGCAACCGCTCGGTCACAATTCTGTAGCGGAACGCGCGGGCGACATCGCGCGCGGCGGGCAAGAAACTGCCGATTCGGTCGCCGGTGACAAAGGTCCCGATGTGGAGCGAACGTCGGCAAGGGCGTCAGTGGGCCATGTCCACGAACCGCGAGTAGTGGCCCTGGAAGGAGACGACGACGTCGCGGGTGGGTCCGTTGCGGTGCTTGGCCACGATGATGTCGGCCTCGCCGGCGCGGGTGGACTCCTTCTCGTAGGCGTCCTCGCGGTGCAGCAGCATCACGATGTCGGCGTCCTGCTCGATCGAGCCGGACTCGCGCAGGTCCGACATCATCGGCCGCTTGTCCGAGCGCTGCTCGGGACCACGGTTGAGCTGGGAGAGCGCGATCACCGGGACGTCGAGCTCCTTGGCCAGCAGCTTGATCTGGCGGGAGAACTCCGAGACCTCGACCTGGCGCGACTCGACCTTCTTGCCCGAGCTCATCAGCTGGAGGTAGTCGATGACGATCAGCTTGAGGTCGTGGCGCTGCTTGAGGCGGCGGGCCTTGGCGCGGATCTCCATCATCGTCATGTTGGGGCTGTCGTCGATGAACATCGGCGCCCCGGAGACCTGACCCATCTTGGGCACCAGCTTGGCCCAGTCGTCCTCGCTCATCGGGCCCTTGCGGATGTGGTTGAGCGGGATCTTGGCCTCGGCCGAGAGCAGCCGCATCGTGATCTCGCTCTTGGACATCTCCAGGCTGAAGAAGCAGCTGGTGAGGTTGTTGTGGATCGACGCGGCGCGGCAGAAGTCGAGCGCCAGCGTCGACTTGCCCATGGCGGGACGCGCGGCGACGATCACCATCTGGCCGCCCGAGAAGCCGTTGCACAGCTCGTCGAGGTCGGCGAACCCGGTCGGTACGCCGCTGGTGGTGCCGTCGTTGGCCGAGATCGCCTCGATCTCGTCCAGGGTGGCCTCCATGATCGCCGACAGCGGCGCGTAGTCCTCCTGCTGCCGCTTCTCGCCGATCGCGTAGATCTCCTGCTGGGCGACGTCGACGACCGCGTCGATCTCGCCCTCGCCGGCGTAGCCCATCTGCGCGATCCGGGTGCCGGCGTCGACCAGCTTCCGCAGGATCGCCTTCTCGCGCACGATCGAGGCGTAGTAGCCCGCGTTGGCCGCGATCGGGACGCTGGACTCGAGCGTGAACAGGTAGGTCGCGCCGCCGACGCGCTCGAGCTGGCCGCGTCGCTCCAGCTCGGCCTTGACCGTCACCGGGTCGGCCGGCTCGCCGCGGCCGTAGAGGTCCACGACGACGTCGTAGATCATCTCGTGGGCCGGCTTGTAGAAGTCGGCGCCACCGATCTCCTCGTTGACGTCGCCGATCGCGTCCTTGGACATCAGCATCGAGCCGAGGACGCTCTGCTCGGCGTGCAGGTCCTGGGGGGGCATCCGGCCCGACCAGTGCTCCTGGTTTCCCCCCTGACCACCGTCGGGACCGCCCGGGTGGCCACCGCCGAAGGAGTCGGTGGGGAACGGCGCGAACGTGTCGGAGCCCCAGCCGGCGCCCATCCCACCCATCGAGGTCCCGAGGGTCGTGGGACCGCCGTCGAAGCCGCTCTCGGTGGTGCTCATCCACGCTCCTCCTGCTCGCCGCCTGCCGGACCCGGACCGCCGGGCACGACGTTAGGCGGCCCCACCGACAGTGCCCGCCGGGACGGTCCGCGGGTGGTGCGGCGGACGGTCCGGAAGGGGTCCTGGGGGACGCCGGGTGGTGGACAGTACGACGGCTCGAGACAGCCGGCCAACCTGGTTGTCCACAGGTAGTTGTGGATAACCCTGTGCATCGTGTGGAACTCGCCGACGGATCTGGGGACGGCCTGGGGGTACACCTGTGGACGCTCAAAAACTTTGAACGGTCATATGCACTCTGACCTGCGGTGACGTAATCCACCGGCCTGTGGACGGAAGAAGTTTGCAGGTGGTCCATTAACCCACCGGCCACCTTCTGGTCGCCCGCGGCTCGGCCGACACAGCGCCCTGACCTGCGGTGAACCCACAGATCCACCTAGTTATGCACAGGCAGATCGGCCTTTTCGGACAGGCCCACCTCGACCGGGGGTGGCGTGTCGCGCACCACTCGTGTTAGTAGCCTCGCCACCGTGACACGGGTGGGCAGGCAGCACGACCGGGAGATCCTCCGCCTGGCCGTCCCGGCCTTCCTGGCACTGGTCGCCGAGCCGATGTTCCTGCTCGCCGACAGCGCGATCGTGGGACACCTCGGCACCACCGAGCTGGCCGCGCTGGGCATCGCCTCGGCGGTGATGGGCACGCTGGTCAGCCTGTCGATCTTCCTGGCGTACGGCACCACCGCCTCGGTGGCGCGCCAGGTCGGCGCGGGTCGCACCACCGAGGCCCTGACCCAGGGTGTCGACGGGCTGTGGCTGGCCACCGGCATCGGCCTGGTCGCGAGCCTGGTCACGGTGCCGCTGACCCGACCGCTGGTGCGACTGTTCGGGCCGGGGCCGGTGGTCGAGGACCAGGCGGTCGTCTACCTCCGGATCGCGCTCCTGGGGGCCGTGCCGCTGCTGCTCATGCTGGCGGCCACCGGAGTGCTGCGCGGCCTCCAGGACACCCGTACGCCGCTCGTGGTGGCCGTCGCCGCCAACGGCGCCAACGTGGTGCTCAACCTCGTCCTCGTCTACGGCGTCGGCCCCTGGGAGGGCCTGGGGCTGGCCGGCTCCGCCTGGGGCACGCTGCTGGCCCAGGTCGGCGCGGCGACCGCCCTGGTGTGGGTGGTGGTCCGGGCGGCCCGGCGTACCCACGCCTCGCTGCGGCCCGACCTCGCCGGCATCCGCGCGGCCGGGAGGGCCGGCGTGCCGCTGATCCTGCGCACCCTGATGCTGCGCGCCTCGCTCCTCGTGATGACGTACGCCGCGGCGCGGCTCGGCGACGCCGACCTCGCCACCATGCAGCTGGCGCTGACGATCTGGACGTTCCTGGCCTTCACCCTCGACGCCGTCGCGATCGCCGCGCAGGCGATCACGGGTCGCTACCTCGGGGCCGGCGACGCCGAGGGAGCGCGCGAGGTCACCCGGCGCATGGAGCGCTGGGGCTGGGCCAGCGGCGTGGTGACCGGCGCGGCGCTGGCCGCCCTGTCGCCGGTGCTGGGCGGGCTGTTCACCAGCGACCCGGCGGTGCTCGAGCTGCTGGTGCCGGTGCTGCTGGTCGCCGCCCTGGCCCAGCCGCTGGCCGGCATCGTGTTCGTGCTCGACGGGGTGCTGATCGGCGCCGGGGACGCGGTCTACCTCGCCTGGGCCCAGCTGGTCACCCTGGCGCTGTTCGTGCCGGTGGCGCTGGCCCTCGGCGACCGGGGGCTGACCTGGCTGTGGATCGCCTTCGGGGCGCTGTTCATGGGCGGCCGGGCGGTCACCCTGCTGCTCCGGGCCCGCGGCGACCGGTGGCTGCGCCTCGGCGCGCAGGTCTAGCGACCGGGCGGACGGGTCGGGACCCTCAGCGCACCACCAGGGCGCCGTCCACGAAGACCACCTCGCGGCGGTCCTGCTCGACCGCCTCCACCACCGCGGCCACCACGTCGGCCGACGGGAACGGCTCGGGGAGGCGGGGCGGTTCTCCGACCAGGGCGCGGGAGTCGAGCCCGGTGTCGAGGTGCGGGGGGCGCACGTCGATGACGCCCAGCCGCCGCCGCTCCTCGCGGCGCAGCACCTCCAGCCAGGTGGCCAGGGCGCTCTTGGCCGCGGAGTACTCCGCCATCCGCGCGGTCGGCAGGTCGGCCAGGATCGCCGAGAGGACCACCACGGTCCCGCGGTCGCCCATCGCGGCCGACGCGGCGCGCACCAGCGCCATCGGGCCGAGCACGTCGACCGCGAACAGCTCCTCGACGACCGCGTCGTCGGCCGCCACGGCCGGGCCGAACCCCGCGACGCCCACGCAGACCACGAGCAGGTCGAGGCCGCCGAGCTGCTCGGCCGCCGCGGCGACGGTGGCCCGGCAGGAGTCGGTGTCGACCGCGTCGAAGAGCAGCGGCTCGGTCCCGACCCGCTCGGCCACGGCGCCCGTGCGACCGGCGTCGCGGCCGGCGGCGACCACCCGCGCCCCGCGCCCGTGGAGCGCGTCGGCGAGCTGGCCGCCCAGCGCCCCCGAGGCCCCTGCGACCAGCACCCGTGCGTCCGTCAGCTCCACCGTGGCCACCTCCCGGGCCGGCGCCGGCGGCCTGCCCGACCCCATGGTGTCCGGGACCCGGTGAGACCCCGGGTGAGACGCTGTCGCCCATGACGCCGCCGACGCCGCTGCAACGCGTCGCGGTGGGCCTGCTCGTCGTGTTCGCCGAGGCCGCCTGGCCCCCCGACCCCTCACCGTCCTGGGCCCGCTACGACCTGCTGGCCGACCCCGTCGGGTGGGCCCTCGTGCTGTGGGGCGTGGTGGCGCTGGTCCGGGCCGAGCCGGGGTTCGCGCTCGCCCGCGCCGCGGCGGCGGTCGCGGGCCTGGTGAGCCTGCCGCTGTGGCTGCCGCAGCTGCGGCACCTGCTCGACGCGCCCACCGAGTGGGCGGCGTCGCTGCCGCAGCTGGCCTTCTGCCTGGTGCTGGCGCGGCTGGTGGCCCGGGCGGCCGAGGAGCACGACGACCCGCGGGTCGCGCGTCGGTTCACGGTCCTGGCGTACGGCGTGGGCGTGGTGGCGCTGCTGCCCGTGGTCGTGCTGGGCGGCGACGTGCCCGCCCTCGCCCCGGCCGCCGCGCTGCTCGCGCTGGTGGTGGACGTCGCGCTGGTGTGGTCGCTGTTCGCGGTGCACCGCCGGACCTGGCTGGGTGGCCCCGGCCCGGGGGACCGACGCACGACGGCCGCCCGCCCTCGAGGTGAGGGGGACGGCCGTCGGGCTGGCTGAACGCCTGGGTCAGGCGGAGACCACGTTGAGGTTGACCTGCGCCTCGACGTCGTCGTGCACCTTCACCGTGACGGTGTGGGCGCCGAGCGACTTGATCGGGTTGGTGACCACGATCGTGCGCTTGTCGACCTCGCCGCCGGCCTGGGTGATCGCCGAGGCGATGTCGGCCGCGGTGACGGCGCCGAAGAGCCGCCCGCCGTCGCCGGCCCGGACCGCGACGTTGAAGGTCGAGCCCTCGAGCGTGGCCTTGACCTGCTTGGCGTGGTCGACGTCGCGGACCGAGCGGGCCTCGCGCGCCTTCTTGATCGACTCGATGGTCTTCTCGCCACCACGGGTCCAGCGGATGCCGAAGCCGCGCGGGATGAGGTAGTTGCGGCCGTAGCCGTCCTTGACCTCGACCACGTCGCCTGCAGCGCCGAGACCGGTGACCTCCTGGGTCAGGATGAGCTTCATCGCAGGGTCTCCTTCCTCAGCGCGCGGTGGACGTGTAGGGCAGCAGAGCGACCTCGCGGGCGTTCTTGACGGCCGTGGCGACGTCGCGCTGGTGCTGCACGCAGTTGCCGGTGACCCGACGCGCGCGGATCTTGCCGCGGTCGGAGATGAACTTGCGAAGCAGGGTGGTGTCCTTGTAGTCGACGTAGGACACCTTCTCCTTGCAGAACTGGCAAACCTTCTTCTTGGGCTTGCGCATCACTGCCTTGGCCATTGTGGAGCTCTCCTCTCAAGAGCCCGGTCCAGCGCGGTGGCTGTGACCGGAATGGGGGTGATGGACGGGATGTGCGGGTGGTGCTGGTCGTGCCGGTGGATCAGAAGGGGGGCTCGTCGCCGGAGGAGGCCCAGGGGTCGTTCTGCGGCTGGCCCCCACCGGAGCCACCCTGCTGACCGCCCCAGGAGCCGCCGCCCTGCCCGCCCTGGCCGCCCTGGGCGCCGGAGCCGCCGCGAGGCGCTCCGCCGCCGTAGCCGCCCTGGCCGGACGGGGCCGACTGGCCGCCGCCCTGGCCGCCGGACGGGGCGGACTGGCCGCCCTGGCCGGGGTTGGAGGCCCAGGGGTCGTCCCCGCCCTGACCGCCGCCGTAGCCGCCTGCCCCGCCACCGCTGCTGCGCTGGACGCGGGCGATCTTGGCCGTGGCGTACTTCAGGCTGGGGCCGACCTCCTCGACCTCGAGCTCGACGACCGTGCGCTTCTGGCCCTCACGGTCCTCGTAGGAGCGCTGCTTCAGGCGCCCCTGCACCACGACGCGCATCCCCTTGGTGAGGGACTCCGCGACGTTCTCGGCCGCCTGCCGCCAGACCGAGCAGGAGAGGAACAGGCCTTCGCCGTCCTTCCACTCGTTGGTCTGGCGGTCGAAGGTGCGCGGCGTCGACGCGATCCGGAAGTTGGCCACGGCGGCACCCGAGGGGGTGAATCGCAGCTCGGGGTCGTCGACGAGGTTGCCGACGACGGTGATGACTGTCTCGCCTGCCATGTGGGTCTCCCTGGACTTCGCGGTGCGGGTGGTGGTCGGTCGGTCAGCGGGCGTCGGGCCGCAGGACCTTGGTGCGCAGCACCGACTCGTTCAGCGACAGCTGACGGTCGAGCTCCTTGACGGTCGCAGGCTCGGCCTGCAGCGACACCACGGCGTAGATGCCTTCGGCGTTCTTGTCGATCTCGTAGGCGAGACGACGACGTCCCCAGACGTCGACGTTGTCCACCGAACCACCGTCGTTGCGGACGACGTTGAGGTACGTGTCGAGCGACGGGGCGACGGTGCGCTCCTCGAGGTTGGGATCGAGGATGACCATGAGTTCATAGGTGCGCATAGCGTTCTCCACCTCCTTCGGACTCAGGGCGGTCACGGCGTTTCCGTGACAGGAGGGCTGTGCGGCGTCGGCACTCCCATCGGGGGAGGACGACGCGCAAGGTTAACGCGGGTCCGCGTCCTGGCGGAAATCGTCGTCCACAGGCGCTCGTAGGCTGGTTGCATGAGCTCCAGCCAGATCGCCATCGGCGCCCACGTCGACCAGACCGACCCCGTGGGGGAGGCGAAGGCGCGGGGCGCGACATTGGTGCAGTTCTTCCTCGGCGACCCGCAGGGATACAAGGGACCCGAGGTCCGCCACCCCGGTGGTCCGGCCGGCCTGCGCGCGGAGGCCGAGGCAGCCGGCGTCGACCTCTACGTCCACGCGCCGTACGTCGTCAACGTGGCCACGACCAACAACCGGATCCGGATCCCCAGCCGCAAGCTGCTCCAGCAGCACCTCAGTGCCGCCGCCGAGATCGGCGCTAAGGGGCTGATCGTCCACGGCGGCCACGTCGGCAGGACCGACGACCCTGCCACCGGCTTCGACAACTGGCGCAAGGCGGTCGAGGCCACCGACCTGCAGATCCCGCTGCTGATCGAGAACACTGCGGGCGGGGAGAACGCGATGGCCCGCCACCTCGACCGCATCGCCGGTGTCTGGGAGGCGGTCAGTGCCGCCGAGGGTTTCGAGCAGGTCGGCTTCTGCCTCGACACCTGCCACGCCTGGGCCGGGGGCATCGAGCTGGGCACGGTCGTGGAGAGGGTGCGCGCCATCACCGGGCGGCTCGACCTCGTCCACGCCAACGACAGTCGCGACGCCTTCGACTCCGGCGCGGACCGGCACGCCAACTTCGGCGCCGGCCAGCTGCCGCTCGACGAGTTCGCCGACGTCGTACGGCAGGCGGGCGTCCCCGTGGTGTGCGAGACACCCGGTGGGCCGGAGGAGCACCGCGCCGACTTCACGTGGCTGCGCGAGCACGGGGTGTAGTCCGCCGGGCCCGGGCGTTGACCCGGTGCGGCTCACCCCACACAATCGGCCGCGGCCCCCGGGAGGACCCATGTCGCAGACGCCCACGCCGACGAAGCCCACGCCCACGGCGAGCGTCGTCGTCCCCGCCCACGACGAGGAGGCCGTGCTCGCCCGCACCCTGGCTGCGCTCCACCGCGGCCTCCCGGCCGACCTGGTCCTCGAGGTGGTCGTGGTGTGCAACGGCTGCACCGATGACACCGCGGGGGTCGCCCGTCGCTTCGCCGCGTCCCACCCAGGCGTCCGAGTCGCCGAGGTGCCCGAGGCCTCCAAGGCCATGGCTGTGGCGGCCGGCAACGACCTGGCCACGGCGTTCCCGCGTCTCCACCTCGACGCTGACGTCGAGGTGGAGGGGCCCAGCGTCGCCCGGCTGCTGCGCGCGGTCGGGCATGGTGGGGTGCACGCCGCCGGGCCCCGTCGCGTCGTCGAGCGAAGTCGCAGCAGCCTGGTCGTGCGCTGCTACTACGACGTGTGGGAACGCCTGCCCCAGGTGCGTGACGGGCTCTTCGGCCGCGGCGTCGTGGCGCTGTCCCGGACCGGGCAGGAGCGCGTCAGCGCGCTGCCCCGGGTGTTGAGCGACGACCTGGCGGTGTCCGAGGCTTTCGCCCCGACCGAGCGCGTGGTGGTCGAGAGTGCCGTGGTCGTCGTGCGCGCTCCACGCGCCACCGAGGACCTGCTGCGGCGTCGCGTCCGTGTGGTCACCGGCAACCAGCAGGCCGACGACGCGGGCGTCCGCGGCAGCGGTGCCGCCACCTCCCTGCGCACCCTGGGGCGTCTCGCTCGGGACGAACCCCGCCTGCTGCCCCGGATGGTCGTCTTCCTGGGCGTCACCCTGGTGGCCCGTCGACGGGCGCGCGCGGCCATCGCGGCCGGTGACTACGCCACCTGGGAGCGCGACGAGAGCTCCCGGGCGGTCTAGGCGACCGTCTCGAGGACGAGGGCGTCGCCCGAGGTGCGGTAGGCCTCGCCGGTGCGGGGGCAGCGGTAGCGCCCCTCGCCGAGGTCCTCGAGGGGCTCGCCGGCCCGTCCGACCCACCCGATGCGCCGAGCCGGGACGCCCGCGACCAGGGCGTGGTCCGGCACGTCCTTGGTGACCACCGACCCGGCGGCGACCAGTGCCCACCGACCCACCGTCACCGGGGCGACGCACACCGCCCGCGCCCCGACCGAGGCACCGAGGCGCACCGTGACGCCGACCGCGTCCCAGTCCTCACCGGTCTTGAGCTCACCCTCCGGCGTCACCGCACGAGGGAAGTAGTCGTTGGTGAACACCACCGCCGGACCGATGAACGCGCCGTCCTCGACGACGGCGGGCTCGTAGACCAGAGCGTTGTTCTGGACCTTCACCCGGTCCCCCAGCACCACGCCGGGACCGATGTAGGCCCCCCGTCCGATGATGCAGTCGCTGCCGATCCGGGCGTCCTCACGGACCTGGGCCAAGTGCCACACCCGGGTGCCCGGCCCCACCTCGGCGCGGTCGTCGACATCGGCGGTCGCAGCGACTTGACGGCGTGTGTCCATGTATGTCCCAGCTCTCGCGTCCGCCCCTCGGACCGGTCGGTCACATCGTTCTAGACCGCTGCTCCGCAGGCGCGACGAACACAGGCCGTCGCGAGTTCAATTCTGCCCAGCGGGGCCTCGGATCCGCAACGCCGCCCTCGATCAGGAGTCCCCATGGACGCGCCCCCCGGCCACTTCACGCTCGCCCCCCGCCTCGTGGCCCGGGCCTGTGTCCTCGCCCTCGTCCTCGGGGTGCTGAGCCTGGTCTCGATCACCCCGGCGGAGGCGGCCGGCGACCCGTGCGGCCCCACCGGCAACGCGATCGCGTGCGAGAACAGCAAGCCGGGCAGCCCGCCGTCCCAGTGGGACGTGGACGGGGCGGGCAGCGAGACCATCCAGGGCTTCGCCACGGACATCAGCGTCGACCGCGGCGGCCAGGTGGACCTCAAGATCGACACCAGCGCCCGGGCCTACACCATCGACATCTACCGCCTCGGCTACTACGGCGGTCTCGGCGCCCGCAAGATCGACTCCGTCACTCCGTCGGCCCCGTTGCCGCAGTCGCAGCCGCAGTGCATCACCGACGCGACCACGCAGCTGTTCGACTGCGGCAACTGGGCCCGGTCCGCGTCGTGGTCCGTCCCGTCGACGGCGGTCTCGGGGGTCTACGTCGCCCGCCTCAGGCGCACCGACACCGGTGCGGCCAGCCACGTCACCTTCGTCGTGCGTGACGACGCCAGCCGCTCGGACGTCGTGTTCCAGACCTCCGACCCGACCTGGCAGGCCTACAACACCTACGGCGGCAGCAACTTCTACACCGGTGGTGCCAACGGACGCGCCTACAAGCTGAGCTACAACCGGCCCTTCAGCACCCGCGACGGCACCACGGCGCGAGACTTCTTCTTCGCCAACGAGTTCCCCGCGGTGCGGTTCCTGGAGAAGAACGGCTACGACACCAGCTACATCGCCGGCGTCGACACCGACCGGTCCGGCGCGCTGCTGAAGAACCACAAGGCGTTCCTCTCCGTGGGCCACGACGAGTACTGGAGCGGAGCCCAGCGCAAGAACGTCGAGGCGGCCCGTGACGCCGGCGTCAACCTGCAGTTCCTCAGTGGCAACGAGGTCTACTGGCGCACCCGCTACGAGCCCTCGGCCGACGCCAGCAAGACGCCCTACCGCACCCTGGTCACCTACAAGGAGACCTGGGACAACGCGAAGACCGATCCCGAGCCGCAGTGGACGGGCACCTGGCGGGACCCGCGGTTCGCCCCGACGTCCCAGGGTGGGGGCTCCCCGGAGAACGCCCTGACCGGGACGATGTACAAGGCCAACTTCACCGACCTCGCGCTGCAGGTGCCGGCCGCGCAGGGCAAGAACCGGCTCTGGCGCAACACCACCGTGGCCGGCCTGGCAGCCGGGCAGACGGCCACGCTGGCGCCCCACACGGTGGGCTACGAGTCCAACGAGGACGTCGACAACGGGCACCGCCCGGCCGGTCTGGTGCGCATGTCGACCACGACGGGGCCGACGCCGGAGTACCTCACCGACTACGGCTCGACGGTGGTCTCGGGCACGACCACCCACAGCACCACGCTCTATCGCGCCCCCAGCGGGGCCCTCGTCTTCAGCGCCGGCACCGTGCAGTGGTCCTGGGGCCTCGACGGCACCCACGACAGCCCGTACGCCGACCAGCCGGCCGATCCCCGGATGCAGCAGGCCCAGGTCAACCTGCTGGCCGACATGTCGGCGCAGCCCACCACGCTGGACCCCGCGCTCACACCGGCCACGGCCTCGAGCGACGCGACCGGACCGACGACGAGCATCGACGCCCCCGCCGCGGGGGCCAAGATCGCCAACGGCACCAAGGTCGCCCTGACCGGGACCGCGACCGACAACGGCGGCGGGGTCGTCGCGGGCGTCGAGGTCTCGACCGACGACGGAGCGACGTGGCACCCCGCCACGGGGACCACGTCCTGGTCCTACAGCTACTCCCAGCGGGGCAGCGGTGCGACACCGGTCCGCGTCCGCGCCATCGACGACAGCGCCAACATCGGTGCGGTGGCGACGCGCTCCTACGACGTCTCCTGCCCCTGCAGCGTCTACGGCTCCGACGTCCCCACCAACCCCTCGGTCAGCGACACCAGCGCCGTCGAGCTGGGGCTGCGCTTCTCCCCCACGACCGACGGGTTCGTCAACGGCGTCCGGTTCTACAAGGGCACCAAGAACACCGGCACGCACGTCGGCACCCTCTGGTCCGCCGCCGGCACCCCACTGGCCAACGTGACCTTCACGGGTGAGTCCGCGAGCGGCTGGCAGAGCGCCACCTTCTCCGAAGCCGTCCCCGTCACGGCCGGCACGACCTACGTGGTCTCCTACACCGCCCCCAACGGGGGCTACGCCGCGGACAAGCACGCCTTCGCCGAGTCCGGCATCGACGCGCGACCCTTGAAGGTCGCAGGCGGGTTCGGAACCCAGCCGGCCGGTGTCTACGGCAACACCGGCCGCTTCCCTGACACCAGCTTCCAGAGCAGCTCCTACGGCGTCGACGTCCTCTACACCACGTACGCCGAGTCGCCCCTGACCGCCGGGAGCCAGTTCCCGCTCGCGGGCTCCTCGAGCGTCCCGACCTCCGCCACGGTCGGAGCCGTGTTCTCCAAGCCCCTCACCCCGGGCAGCCAGGGTCTGGTCCTCAGGGACGCCACCGGTGCCACCGTGCCGGGAGCGACGGCCTACGACACCACGACGCGCAGGCTCACCTTCACGCCGAGCTCCCCGCTCGCAGCGGGCGTGCGGTTCACCGCGGCGCTGTCGGGCAAGGACGAGGCCGGCAAGGACGTCACGAGCGGCGCTGCCTGGTCCTTCACCACGGCCAAGCCCGCAGCCGCCGTCGGCGTGTGCCCCTGCACGCTCTACGACGACGCCACCCAGCCCGCCGTCCTCGACGCGGGGGAGACACGGGCGGTCACCCTGGGCACCCGCTTCACCGCCACCGCGAACGGCAACGTCACCGGCCTCCGCTTCTACAAGGCACCGGGCAACACCGGAAGCCACGTCGGGACGCTGTGGAGCGGCTCCGGCACGCAGCTGGCCACGGGGACCTTCACCGGGGAGTCGACCAGCGGCTGGCAGACCCTGACCTTCGCCTCGCCCGTCCAGATCGCCAAGAACACCCCCTACGTCGTGTCCTACCGGTCGACCACCGGCTCCTTCTCGCTGGTCCCCGGCGGGTTCTCGGGCACCAGCAACCCCTCACGGGGACCCCTGGTCGTCTCCGGTGACGCAGGCACCTTCAACTACGCCAACGCCTTCCCGACGGCGGCCACCTCGACCAGCTACCTGGTCGACCCCGTCTTTGAGAAGCTCCCACCCTCGATCGCTGTCGAGGCGCAGGACCCGGCGCCCGGAGCCACCGACGTGCCGCGATCGACCTCGGTGAGGACCTGGTTCAGCGACCCCGTCGCCTCGAGCGGGTGGGACCTCACCCTGAGCAACGGCTCGACCCCAGTGGCCGGGAGCGCCTCCCTGAGCGGCGACGGCACCACCGTCACGTTCACGCCTGCGGCGACGCTGCCTGCTGGCGCCACCCTGACCGCCCGGCTCACCGGTGTGGTCTCGCGGGAGGGTGCCTCCCTCCCGGCCCAGACGTGGAGCTTCACCACCTCGACCACCGACCCGGCCACGCAGCAGTCCCTGTTCAGCAACCAGGTGCCGACCAACCCCTCGGTCAACGAGTCGTCCCCGATCGAGCTCGGCACCGTCATCACCCCCGCCAGGAGCGGCCAGATCACCGCCGTGCGCTTCTACAAGGGCGCAGGCAACGGCGGCACCCACACCGGTTCGGTCTGGTCGATGTCCGGGCAGCGCCTGGCCACCGTCACCTTCTCGGGCGAGACGCCCTCGGGGTGGCAGACAGCCAAGCTGTCGACGCCCGTCACCGTCGCCGCCGGGACGTCGTACGTCGTGAGCTACTACGCCCCCCAGGGCCACTACTCCGCGACGGCGAACCTGTTCAAGCAGCCCCTGCTGAACGGCGACCTCGCAGGGCCCTCGGGAGCCAACGGCCGCTACCTCTACAGTGCGAGCGGGGGCTTCCCGACCCAGTCCTACGCCTCGACCAGCTACTTCGTCGATGTGGTGTACACCGCCGACAAGACGCCGCTGCAGGTGACCGACCGCAACCCGAACCCGGGCGCGACCGGGATCACGGTGGGGGTCAAGCCGTCCGTCACCTTCAACGTCGACCTCGCTGGCGGTCGGCTGGACGTGGCGGCGTCCGACGGCACCACCGTCGCGGGCACGAGTGCGATGACGTCCGACAAGCGGACCCTGGTCTTCACGCCGTCCGCACCCCTGCGCGCCGCAACCGACTACACCGTCACCGCGGAGTCGCTGAGCTCGACCGAGGGCGTCACCGCCCCCGCCAGCTCGTGGTCCTTCACCACCGAGGCAGCCGGCAGCAGCAGCGTCTCGCTGTTCGGTGACCTCGTGCCGGCGACGGCAGCCGCCAACGACGGGTCCGCGATCGAGCTCGGCACGGCCTTCACCTCCTCGGTGGCCGGGTCGGCGACCGGGGTGCGCTTCTACAAGGGCACGGCGAACACCGGCACCCACGTCGGTTCGCTCTGGGACGCCAACGGCAACCGGTTGGCCTCGGTGACCTTCACCGGCGAGACCGCGAGCGGGTGGCAGAGCGCGACCTTCGCGACGCCGGTCCGGCTGACCCCCGGAACGACGTACGTCGTGAGCTACTACGCACCCGTCGGGCGTTACTCGGTGACCAGTCGCTTCTTCAACACCCCGTGGACCTCCGGCGCCCTCACCGCCCCCGCCACGTCCAACGGCCGCTACCGCTACGGCAGCGGCGGGGGGTTCCCGACCGGTTCGTACAACGCCACGAACTACTTCGTCGACCTCATGTTCCGTCCTGACAACTAGACCGGCTTGCACCGTCTTGCGCGGGCGGGTCGACCTCGACCCGCCCGTGGCGGAGGATCGCGAACGCGCACAACCCCTTGGGAGATCTCGATGCACACCCACGAACCCCTCGGCATCGCCGTCGTCGGCGCCGGCTACTGGGGCCCCAACCTGGTCCGCAACTTCGGGGCCAGCGAGTCCTGGGAGCTGAGGGCGGTCTGCGACCTGGACCTCGAGCGGGCCCGTCGCGTGGCCGGGGGCCGGACCGGGGTGCAGGTGACCGACTCGCTCGCGGAGCTGCTGGCCCGCGACGACATCGACGCGGTCGCCGTTGCCACCCCTGCGCGGACCCACCGCGGCATCGCGCTTCGTGCGCTCGAGGCTGGCAAGCACGTCCTGGTGGAGAAGCCGCTGGCCGACAGCGTCGCGCACGGCCGCGAGATGGTCGAGCTCGCCGAGCGGTCCAACCTGGTCCTGATGGCTGACCACACCTACTGCTACACGCCGGCCGTGCTGAAGATCCGCGAGCTCGTAGAGTCGGGCGAGCTCGGCGAGATCCTGTTCGTGGACTCGGTCCGCATCAATCTCGGGCTCATCCAGCCCGACGTCGATGTCTTCTGGGACCTGGCGCCGCACGACCTCTCCATCCTCGACTTCATCCTTCCCGGCGGGCTCCGCCCGACCGGGGTCGCCGCCCAGGGGGCTGACCCGCTCGGCGCGGGCCGCTCCTGCGTCGGCTACCTCACCCTCCCCCTGGCGGGTGGGGCGATGGCGCACGTGCACGTCAACTGGCTCAGCCCGACCAAGATCCGTCAGATGGTGGTCGCGGGCTCGCGCCGCACGCTGGTGTGGGACGACCTCAACCCGCAGCAGCGGGTCAGCGTCTACGACCGGGGGGTGGACCTCCCGGAGATCAGCGCCTCGGCCGAGGACCGCCGGGACGCCACGATCTCCTACCGCCTCGGCGACACCTGGGCCCCCGCCCTGCCCGAACGCGAGGCGCTCGGGCAGATGGTCACCGAGTTCGCCGCAGCCATCACCGACAAGCGGGCCGCCCGCACCGACGGCCGAGCCGGTCTGCGCGTGCTCTCCGTGCTGGAGGCGGCCGCCGTCAGCCTCACCTCGCACGGTGTCCTCGTCGACGCCGGCACCGACTCCCTGGGGGACCCCCGATGACCGACCTGCAGGGTGCCGCCGTCCTCGTCACCGGAGGCGCCGGCACCATCGGCTCCACCCTGGTCGACCAGCTCCTCGAGGCGGGGGCGGCCCACGTCGACGTGCTGGACAACCTGGTCCGCGGTCGCCGGGCCAACCTCGATGGCGCGCTCGCCACCGGACGCGTGACCCTCGTGGACGGTGACGTCCGCGACCGGGACCTCGTCCACGACCTCTCGCGCGGCAAGCAGGTCGTCTTCCACCAGGCCGCCATCCGCATCACGCAGTGCGCCGAGGACCCGCGCCTCGCCCTCGAGGTGCTCGTGGACGGCACCTTCAACGTCTACGAGGCCGCGGTGGCGCACGGGGTGGACAAGGTCGTCTCGGCCTCGTCCGCCTCGGTCTACGGCATGGCGGAGGAGTTCCCGACCGGGGAGCGCCACCACCACCACAACAACGACACGTTCTACGGCGCGGCCAAGTCCTTCAACGAGGGCATGCTCCGCAGCTTCCGGGCCATGAACGGCCTGGACCACGTCCTGCTGCGCTACTTCAACGTCTACGGCCCCCGGATGGACGTCCACGGCCTGTACACCGAGGTGCTGGTGCGCTGGATGGAGCGCATCGCCGACGGCCGCCCCCCGCTGATCTTCGGGAACGGCCTGCAGACAATGGACTTCGCCTACACCACCGACATCGCTCGCGCGAACGTCCTGGCCGCCTCGAGCAAGGTCACCGAGGGTGTCTACAACGTGGCGTGCGGCGAGGAGACCAGCCTGCTCGAGCTCGCCCAGACCCTGCTGCGGGCGATGGGCTCGGACCTCGCGGTCGAGCACGGTCCGGAGCGCGCCGTCAACGGGGTGGTGCGACGCCTCGCTGACGTCTCGGCCGCGCGCCGCGACCTCGGCTTCGAGGCCCGGGTCCCCCTGGAGCAGGGTCTGCGAGAGCTGGTCGAGTGGTGGCGTCCGCTGCGCGAGGAGATCGCCGCTGGCCGCCCGGTGAGCGAACCGTGAGCCGCCTCAACGTCATGCAGCCCTGGCTCGGTTCGGCCGAGGTCGAGGCCGTGACGGCCGTGATCGAGTCGGGCTGGGTCGCCCAGGGGCCGCGCGTGGCCGAGTTCGAACGCGCCTTCGCGGCGCAGCAACAGGCCGAGCACGCCGTCGCCGTCTCGAGCTGCACGACGGCGCTGCACCTGGCGCTGGTCGTGGCAGGGATCGGTGAGGGCGACGACGTCGTGGTCCCCTCGTTCTCCTTCATCGCCACGGCGAACGCCGCCACCTACGTCGGGGCCCGACCGGTCTTCGCCGACGTCGACCCCGTGACCGGCAACCTCACCGCCGAGACCGTCGAGGCGGCCATGACCGAGCGCTCCCGCGCCGTCGTGCTGGTCGACCAGGGCGGCGTGCCGGCCGACCTCGACGCGGTCCGCGCCGTGTGCGACCCCCGCGGAGTCGTCGTGCTGGAGGACGCCGCCTGCGCCGCCGGGTCGACCTACCGCGGCCGCCCGGTCGCGGCGGGCGCCGACATCGCGGCGTGGTCCTTCCACCCCCGCAAGATCCTCACCACCGGCGAGGGCGGGATGATCACCACCTCACGGGCCGACTGGGCAGAGCGGGCCCGGCGGCTGCGCGAGCACGCGATGAGCGTCTCGGCGTCGGCACGCCACGCCTCCGTCCTGGCTCCGCCTGAGGAGTACGCCGAGGTCGGCTTCAACTTCCGCATGACGGACCTACAGGCAGCGGTCGGCATCGTGCAGCTCGGCAGATTGCCCGAGGTGGTGGCCCGACGTCGCGAGCTGGCCGCGTCGTACGCCAAGGCCATCCTGGAGGTGCCCGGCCTGCGCGCCGTCGCCGACCCGGCCCACGGCACCAGCAACTTCCAGTCGTTCTGGGTCGAGGTCGAGGACGACCACCCGACCGACCGCGAGGGCCTGCTGGCCCGGCTGGCGGAGGCCGACATATCGGCCCGGCGCGGCATCATGGCCGCCCACCGCCAACCCGCCTACGCCCACCTCGCCGCCTCCCTCCCCGTCACCGAGCGGCTCACGGACCGCACCCTGATCCTGCCCCTGTTCCACCAGATGTCGGAGTCCGACCAGGGACGCGTCCTCGAGGTGCTGAGGGGCGACACCTGAGATGGCCCGCCTGACCCTGGTGGGGGCCAGCGGTCTCGCGCGCGAGGTCATCGCGCTGCTGCGTTCGCTCCCGGATCACGATCACGAGCTCGTCCTGGTCGACGACGACCCGGACCTGGCCGGCACCGAGGTCGACGGGGTCGCCGTGGTCGGCGGGCTCGACGACCTCGATCGGCACGACGCGCTCGTGGTGTGCGTCGGAAGCGGAGGGTCCCGGCGCCGCATCGTGTCGCGGCTCCGCCGACTGGGCGTGGCGGAGGACCGTTTTGCCACCCTCGTGCACCCCCGGGCGGACGTGCCCGCCGGCTGCACCCTCGGGCCGCGGCACCGTCCTGCTGTCCGGTGTCGTGCTCACCGCCGGGGTGAGCGTCGGGGACCACGTCGTGGTGATGCCCCAGGTCACCCTGACCCACGACGACGTGGTCGACGACTACGCCACCCTGTGCGCCGGGGTCACTCTCGGGGGTGGCGTGCGGGTCGGCGCGGCGGCCTATCTGGGCGCGAACGCCAGCGTGCGCGAGAACGTGCACGTCGGCGGCGACGGCGTGCTCGGCATGGGAGCCGCCCTCCTGCACGACCTGCCCGCGGGTCAGACGTGGGCCGGTGTGCCCGCCCGCCCGCTCGGCGCCTCGTCCGGGGGGCGGGCGTGAGGATCCACCGCCCGCAGCCGCTGCGCAGGCGGGCCACCGTGTCGGTCGTCGTCCCCTGCTACAACTACGGACACTTCCTGCCCGACGCGGTCTCGACCGCGCTGGACCAGCCGGGCCTCGACGTCGAGGTCGTGATCGTCGACGACGCCTCCCCCGACGGGTCCGGCGAGGTGGCGGCCCGCCTCGCCGCCTCCGACCCGCGCGTGCGGGTCGTCCAGCACGCGACCAACCGGGGCCACATCGCGACCTACAACGACGGACTGTCCAGGGTCACGGGCGACCACGTCGTGCTGATGTCGGCCGACGACGCGCTGCCCCCCGGCGCCCTGACCAGGGCCGTCGCCCTGATGCAGGCCCGTCCCGAGGTCGGCATGGTGTACGGGGTGGCTCGCAGCTTCCACGACCGGCCGGCGCCGGTCGACCCACGCGTCCGGAGCTGGAGCACGTGGGCGGGCCGCCAGTGGTTGCGGCACGCGTGCCGGACCGGCCGCAACGTCGTGGTCAGTCCCGAGGTGGTGATGCGGCGCCAGGCCTGGGAGGAGATCGGCGGCTACGACCCGGCACTGCCGCACGCGGGCGACATGGCGGTCTGGCTCGACACCGCCCTGCGCTGGGACATCGGCCGGGTCAACGGCCCGGTCCAGGCGCACTACCGGGTCCATGCCGACAACATGCACCTCGGCTTCGCCGAGGGGATGATGCTGCGCGACCTGCGGGAGCGCATGCAGGTCCTCGACGGTGTCCTCACCACCGGCCGGCCGCGTCCGGCTAATGCGGAGGCACTGCACGCCCTCGCGCGCCGGGCGCTGGCCCGAGAGGCGCTGCGCCAGGTCACCGGGAGGGGACTGGTCCGCGACGAGATCGCGGATCCCGCCCCTTCCTCGAGCTCGCCGCCGCCTGGGACCCCGCGGTGCGTGGCAGCCGGCTCTGGAGGCAAGCCGTCACTCCCGAGGCCGACGAGCCCCCGGTGTGGGGCCGGGTTCGCTCCACGGCGGCGTCGGTGCGCCGCTCGCTGCTGTGGCGCCGCTGGGACCGGTACGGCCTGTGAGCACCGGCAGCGCCGTCTCGGCGGGACGTGTCTCGCGCAGCCTCGGGTGGAGCACCGGAGGCAACCTGGTCCTGCGGGTGGGCAACGTCCTGGTGAGCATCCTCGTCGCCCGCCTCCTGGCGCCCGACGAGTACGGCGTCTTCGCGGTGGCGCTCACCGTCTGGACCGTCCTGGGCACCCTGGCCGAGTTCGGCCTCGGCAGCGACCTCGTCCGGTCGCCCGACCCCGAGCGCCGCGCCCCCACGGTCGCCACCTTGGGGCTGCTCACCGGCGTGGGCTTCGGTGCCCTGATGGCGGCCGGAGCGGAGCCGGTAGCCGGCATGTTCGGCGCCCCGGAGGCCGATTCGGTGGTCCGGTTGATGGCCGTGAGCCTGGTTCTGTTCGGCTTCACCATCGTGCCGGCCGCGATGATGCAGCGCGAGTTCCAGCAGGGTCGCATCTTCGCCATCAACCTCGTCGGTCTGCTGGCATCCGCGGCCACGACGGCGGCCCTGGCCCTCGACGGGTACGGGGCGCTCGCGCTCGCCTGGGCCCAGGTCGTCAACCAGGCTGTCGTCGTCGTCCTGCAGTACGCCGTGACCCGCCGTCGCCTCGTGCTCGGCCTCGACCGTGTGGTCGCGTGCGAGTCGCTCGCCTTCTGCGGCCCGCTGGCGCTGGCCAACCTGCTGTCGTGGGTCCTCCTCAGCGTCGACAACCTGATCGTCGCCCAGATCTCCGGCACCGTCGCGCTGGGGCTCTACGTCATCGCGTTCAACGTCTCGAGCTGGCCCATGAACGCCGTCGGCCAGGCCGTGCGCGTGGTGGCGCTCCCCGCGTTCGCGCGTCACGACGCGACGGCCCGTGCCCGCGCCCTGGAGCATCTCGGCGGACCGGTCTGGTCGGTCGCCCTGCTCCTCGGGCTGGGCCTGGCCACCCTCGCCGAACCGGTGGTGCGCACCCTGTACGGCGACCGCTGGAGGGCCGCGGCCACGGCCCTGGTCGGGCTGGCCCTCTTCGGGGCCCTGCGCGTCGTGTTCGACCTGCTGGTCACCTACCTCATCGCTGCGGGGCAGTCTCGCCGCGTGCTGGTGGTGCAGGTGGTGTGGCTGGTGGTCATGGTCCCGTCGATGTGGTGGGGGGTCGGACGCTACGGGCTCGCCGGCGCCGGCGCGGTCCACGTGGTGGTGGCGGTCGTCGTGGTGCTGCCGGTCTACCTCTGGTGCCTGGCGAGGACCGGCGTCCGCGTGGGTGCCTTCCTCGCCGGGTGCGTGCGACCCACCGTGCTCGCCGTCCCCGTGGGGCTGGGCTGCTCCTGGCTTGCCGCCCATCTCGACCGCCCCTGGACCGCCGTGCTCGCCGGGGGCCTGCTTCTCCTGGCCGGGTACGCCCTGCCCCTGGCGCCCTGGTGGCGCCGCAAGATCGACGCAGTCCGCCGCGTGAGCGTCGCCGAGACCGAACAGACCCCGACCACACCACAGGAAGTGACCCGATGACCTCTACCGACGACCGCACCGCGGCCCCCGTCCCCCTGGTCGACCTCGGCCTCCAGCACCGTCGCATCGCCGAGGAGGTGCGCGCCGGCATGGACGACGTGCTGGAGAGGACGTCCTTCGTGCTCGGTCCTCAGGTCACGCGGTTCGAGGAGGAGTACGCCACCTATTCCGGTGTCCCCCACTGCATCGGGGTCGGCAACGGCACCGACGCCGTGGAGCTGGCCCTGCGGGGCGCCGGGGTGGGCGCGGGTGACGAGGTAGTGATCCCGGCCAACACGTTCGTGGCCACCGCCGAGGCCGTCGTCCGGGCCGGGGCTCGGATCGTGCTGGCCGACTGCGACGTCGACCACCTGCTCGACCCCGGGTCGCTCGAACGGCACCTGACCGCGCGCACCCGGGCGGTGATCGGGGTCGACCTGTACGGCCAGGTGGCCCGCTTCGAGGAGTACGCCGCGATCGTCGGCCCCGACGTCGTGCTGGTCGAGGACGCGGCCCAGTCCCAGGGCGCCACCCGTCACGGCCAGCGGGCCGGCTCGTTCGGGGCCGCAGCGGGCACGAGCTTCTACCCCGGCAAGAACCTGGGCGCCTACGGCGACGCCGGCGCAGTCACGACGACCCGCGATGACATCGACCGACCTCGTCCGCCAGATGCGCAACCACGGCGGTGTGCGCCGCTACGAGCACCAGGTCGTCGGGACGAACTCGCGGATGGACTCCCTCCAGGCTGTCGTGCTCTCGGCCAAGCTGCGTCACCTCGAGGCCTGGAACGCCGAGCGCGTCCAGGCCGCCGCTCGCTACGACGACCTCCTCGCCGACGTCGAGGGCGTCGTGCGGCCTCGCACCCTGGAGGGGAACACGCACGTGTGGCACCTCTACGTCGTCCGCGTCGCCGAGCGCGACCGGGTGCTCGACCGGCTCGGCGAGCAGGGCATCGGCGCCGGCATCCACTACCCCGCCCCCATCCACCGGCTGCCGGCGTTCTCCGACCTGGCGCACCTCGACGGGGCCCTACCGGTGGCGGAGGGCACCGCCTCGGAGATCCTCTCGCTGCCGCTCTTCCCCGGCATCACGCAGTCGCAGCAGGAGCGGGTGGTCGCGGCCCTCGTCGCCGAGGTGGGGCGCTCGGCGGAGTGTCCGAGCGCGGTCGCGACGGCGCCGTGAGGCGCCTGGACCGGGCGCGGTCGTTGGCGCGCAGTGCCCGTACCCCCTCCGGTCGTGCCGAGGTCGCCGGCCGCGTGGTGACCAAGCTCGCCGAGCGGCTGAACCCGACGCTGCTGGACTCCCACCTCCGGGCGGAGGACGTCGCCGACCTCCGCGGGCCCCTGCCCGCCCCCGACCCGCTCCCCCCTGGTCGACGCGCCCACGTCGGGTTCGTGATGTCCCCACCGGGAGCCGGTTCCGGGGGCCACACCACCCTGCTGCGCATGGTGCGCGCCGTGGAGGAGGCCGGGCACCGCTGCACGCTGCTGTTCCACGACCCCTTCCGCAACGACCTCGTGGAGGGTGAGGCGGTGCTCCGCCGGCACTGGCCCGAGGTGCGGGCCGGGGTCAGGTCGGTGCGACAGGGCTTCGAGGGTCTCGATGCCGTGGTGGCCTCGGCGTGGCAGACCGCCCACGTCGTGGCCCGCCACGGCACCCGGCCCCTGCACCGCTTCTACTTCATCCAGGACTTCGAGCCGCACTTCTACCCTCGAGGCACCGAGGCGACGCTGGCCGAGGAGACCTACCGCTTCGGCTTCCACAACCTGGCGCTCGGGCCGATGGTCGCCGGGCACGTCAGGGAGGTGGGCGGTGCGGCCGAGGTGGTCCCGTTCGGCTGCGACCTCGAGGTCTACGGCCTCGAGCCGCAGCCCCAGCGTCGCGACGGGGTGGTCTTCTACGCGCGCGCCGGGACGCCTCGACGGGGCTTCCTGATGGCCTGCCTCGCCCTGGAGGAGCTGCACCGGCGCCGCCCCGAGGTCCCCGTCCACGCCTACGGGCACGACCGGCCGGGGCGGTTGCCCTTCCCGGTCGTCTGGCACGGCCGCCTCGACCCCGTGGACCTCAACCGGCTCTACAACCGCACGGTGGCGGGCCTGGGCCTGTCGTTCACCAACATCTCCCTGGTGGTCGAGGAGATGCGGGTGGCGGGGTGCGTGCCCGTGGTCAACGACAGCCCCGACACCCGCGTGATGGTCGAGCACGACGGGGTCATCTGGGCTCGCAGCACACCCCACGGGCTGGCCGATGCGCTCGAACAGGCCCTTGACGAGCCCGACCCAGCCGCCTTCGCAGCCCGGGTCGCCTCGACGCGGGCGCGCGGTTGGGAGGACAGCCAGCGCGAGTTCGTGCGCCAGCTCGAGCGACGGCTGCACGGCCCCTCCGTGGCGTCGGCATGAGCACCGTGCGGGCGCGGGCCGCCAACGTGGTCGGCAAGCTGGGCTGGGGCCTCCGAGCAGCAGGGCCCGCGGCAGCTGTCGCCGGTGCCGCCAGGGTCGGCGCGCTGCGCGCCCGACGACCCTCGCGTGCAGTCGCCCGTGCGAGGAGCGGGTTCGAGCTGGAGTTCGCCTACCCCGAGCAGATGCCGACGGTGCTGGTGGCGTTCGGCGACCTCATCGACCCGGAGTACGACGTGCTCCGCGATCTCGCGCGCCCCGACTGGGTGGTGCTCGACGTGGGCGCCGCCATCGGCCAGCTGACGGTCTTCAGCGCCCGGCTGCCCGTGGCCCACGTGCACGCCTACGAGCCCAGCAGCGCCAACCTCGCGACACTGCGTGCCAACCTCCGGCGCAACGGGGTCGAGGGGCTCGTGACCGTGCACCGCACCGCCCTGGGTGACTCCGCGGGACGTGCCCTGTTCACGACCACCGGCGAGGCCATGGTCAGCGGCCTGCACCGAGGGTCGGCCGGAGGCGAGGTGGAGGAGGTCGAGGTGGTGCGCCTCGACGAGGAGGTGGCGCGCCTCGGCCTCGGGCGCGTCGACCTGCTCAAGGTCAACGTCGCAGGCTACGAGCCCGCCGTCCTCTCCGGCGCCGAGGGACTCCTCTCCCGGGGTGGCGCCGACGTGCTGGTGCTGCTGCTCGGTCTGGAGTCGCTGGACCACTACGCCCGTCTCAGTGAGCACGGCTACCGCTTCTTCTTCGCCCATCCACGACGCCACGAGCTGCACGAGTGCCACCGGTTCGACGCCACGCTGCTCGACGTACGACCGTGGCCGGCCCGCCACGTCATCGCCATCCACGGTGACGCCCTGGCGAGGGGTGTCGCGCGCGGGTGGGCCCTTGTCTAGCGCACGGCGAGGGGCCGGCGACCACGGTCGCCGGCCCCTCGTCGTGGGTCGTCAGGGAGTGACGGGGCTGCCCGTGGAGTACACGGTGTTGCCGCTCCAGGTCGGGGTGTTCCTCACGATCGAGGCGTATCCCCAGTAGCCCCTGGTGAGCCTGTTGTTCGTGAAGGAGACCCCGGTGATGGCGCCGCCGTTGAACTGGCCGTCGGAGTAGACGGTGTAGCCACCGCCTTGGAGCACGTTGTCGTTGACGACGACGTTGCTGATCGGGCCGAAGTAGTTGTCGATCATGACCGCGGCGGTCTGCCCGTGCTCGCGCATGTCGACGGTGTTGTGCTCGATGCGGATGTTGGACAGACCGCCGTCGAGCTGGAATCCGTCGTAGTGCGGCGAGCCGGGGGCGCCCAGGCCGTGGATGTAGTTGTCGCGGTGAACGGTGTTCGAGCCGGGGGTGATGCCGTTCTCGACGCCGCGGATGTCGGCGCGGGTGACGTTGGCGGGACCGATCACACCCATCGAGTTGCCGCTGCCGGCGGTGCCGAGGCCGTCGATGTCGACGTCGGTGACGTTGACGCCGGTGACGCCGGGCTTGACCCAGATCATGCCGAAGGCCGAGCCGGTGACCCGGGTGTTCTTGATGGTCACGTTGCTGGCGTTGACGGTGATGGAGCCGCGGACGTCGAGGCCGTCGATGACGGTGCCGGGGGTGTTGACGGTGATGGAGCCCGAGGACCGCAGCGTGGTGCCGGCCGGGACCCCGGTGGTGCTCGCGTCGGGGTGGGCCGAGCTCGGGGTCGGGGTCGGTGCCGGGGTGGGTGTCGGTGCCGGTGTCGGTGCCGGTGTCGGGGCGGGTGTCGGGGCGGGTGTCGGGGTGGGTGTCGGGGTGGGTGTCGGGGTGGGTGTCGGGGTGGGTGTCGGGGGGTGGGGGTGTCGGGGTGGGTGTCGGGGTCGGGGTGGGTGTCGGCGTCACCGTGGCGAGGTCACCGACGGCGTAGCGGATGTCAGCGAAGTAGGCATGGGTGTTGCTGGAGGTGGGCAACGTGCTCGCTGCGCCCCGGATGCCACCGAGCTCGGTGAGCGCCCCGTTGGTCCAGGCTCCGCTGCTGTAGGCGGAGGGCGTGAGGGCGTAGCGCCCGTCCCGGGCGGTGTAGGACACGACGTACGACGAGCCGGCGTTCAGCTTGAGCGGGGTGCTGAGGGAGACCTGCTGCCACCCGGAGCGGCCGGTCTGGTCGGGGAGCGCCGCGCTCGCGAGCGTGGTACCGCCCGCCGTCGACACGGTGATCCGGCGGGTGCCGGCGGCCGTGGCCGGCTTGTAGTAGCGCAGCGCCACGACGTTCCCCGTCGAGTTGGGACGGAAGCGGGTACCCACGCTGACGGGGCGGTCGAGGGTCCCACCGGTCGCGGTGGGGGCCTCGGTGTTGCGCCAGAACTGGTAGTAGTCGGCGGCGCTCGCGGGGGGGGCGTGGACGAGGGCGGCGGTGGCGGCCAGGGTGATCCCCGCAGCCAGGGGACCAACGGTCCGGGCCAGAGGACGGGTGGGGGTGGTGGTCATGGGGGGCCTGTCTGTAGGACACCCGAAGGACCCGATTCGCTGCCGAGACAGCGGACCGAGTCGCGGGTGCGATGCGGTGCTGTACCTACAGCATGACCTTTTTCGGACAGATTTGTCAGGAAATGTCCGAATCTACAACCGAGCCGGCTCCGCCCGCCGTACCAGTGAACCCGTCCACGGCAGCAGGGCCGGTCGATCCCCGCGCAGGGCCGAGAACGCGCGTCGACTCTCCGCGGAGCCGCGGAACGCGTGCCAGCCCTCCCGTCCCCAGGTCAGGGCGACGAGCAGGAGAGTGGCAACCAGCGCGTGGCGTCGCCGGTGGAGGCGGATCCGGTTGAGCACCTGCAGCGCGTACAGGTCGGGGGAACGTCCCGACCCTCCGCCGACGTGCACGGCGACGGCGTGTGGCGTGAAGACCGTCGGGCGGCCGCGGTCACGGGCACGCAGGCAGTAGTCGGTCTCCTCCGAGTACATGAAGAACCACTCGTCGAAACCACCGAGATCGTCGAACGTGGCCCGGTCGAGCAGCATCACGGCGCCGGTGGCCCACTCGGCCTCGTGCTCGGCGTCGTAGGCCCGGTCCTCGCGGACCACCTCGCTCAGGAGCGGGACCCGGGAGTCGCCGAGACCGAGCGTGCGCCACACCGTCGGCTCCCGCCGCAGCGAGTGCGCACGCGACCCGTCCGGTTCGCGGAGCAGCGGCACGACCACCGCCGCCCGGCGCCGGACCAGCACCTCGACCAGGGTGCGGACGCTGCCCGGCTCCAGGCGCACGTCGGGGTTCAGCACCACGACTGGACCAGACCCTCCCAGTCGCCTGACCCCGGCGTTCACCCCGGCACCGAAGCCCACGTTGGGACCCTCGACCAGGGTCACGCCGTCCTGCGACCGCAGCCACTCCCGCGTGCCGTCGACGGAGCCGTTGTCGACCACCACCACGCGGTGGGGCACGCCGTCGCACGCCCCCGGGAGCGTGGACAGCAGCCCCGGGAGATGGGCGAGGCTGTTGTAGCTGACGACCACCACGTCGACCAGGTCGGGTCCCACCCCGCTCACGGACGGATCTCCTCGTCGGCGCCCGACCCGTCCGCCCAGCGGTTGGCCCGCCAACTGTTGCCCGACGGCGACCACCCGGTCACGGGTCCGTAGCTGCCGCCCCGGGGCCACACCGCACGCGAGAGCAGGTTGCCCTCGACCCTGAGGCCCGTCCCGGGGTCGGGTCCGGCGTACAGGGTGTAGCCGCCCCCCGCGAGGTAGTTCCCGGTGACCTCGCCCGGACCCGCCCCGAGACCGAACGAGACCGCGGAGGTCTGGTCGTGGTCGTTGACGATCGTGTTGTGGTGGATCCGCCACCCGCCCGCACCCTCGGCGACGACACCGTCGAAGTGGGCGCCGCCGCCGCCGGCGAGGTCATGGATCCAGGAATCGCGCAGCTCGGAGTCGTCACCGAGGCGCACACCGTCCTCGCAGCGCGACACGTCGAGCCGCAACGCCTCGAAGCTGCCTGCACCCACCGTCGCGACGCCGGCCATCGTGGTGCCCGGTGTCCCCACCACCGAGACGGACTCCAGTCGAGCCCCTCCCCCGGCGACGAGGATGCCGTACGCCTCCTGGGTCAGCACGCGCACGCGGCGCAGCACGACGTCGTCGGCCTCGATGCGCAGCTGACGCCGCAGGGTCACGTCCTCGATGACGGTGCCGTCGCGTGTGATGGTGTCGACCTCGTCCTCGGGGAGGGCGGCGGGCGCACCCGTCGTCGCGGACCCGGGGAAGTCCGACCGGCACGGGGGGCCTGCCGTGGGGTCCTGGCCGAAGAGGATGGTGAGTGGGGCGAAGTAGCCCGCGCACGCCCAGCGTCGTTCAGCGGCGGGCACAGCCACCGAGGGGCGCGCCAGGGGCGCGGCGGGGCGGAACCTCAGGTCCAGCGCATAGGTCGCGCGCGCGAATGACTGGTCGGGGGCAGTCCCGACACCGTCCGCGAACGTCCCCGTCCAGGAGCGCGCCCACGGGGCGGGACCCGGCGCCCGGTCGCTCAGGTAGCGACCGTCGGTCGCGTCGTACCCGACGCGGTAGGTGACGTCGGCACGCAGCGTCACGGGCTCGGGCCAGCGGGCCGAGACCCAGCCCTCGCGAGGCGAGCCGGGCAGCACCGCCGTGGACAGCAGCCGGCCGCTGGGATCCCAGAGTCGCACCCGGGTCGCGGGGGCGCCGGGGTCTCCGCGGTACACCCGGGCGGCGACCGCCTTCCCGGGCACACGCGGCGTCACAGCGACCCCGAGGGTCAGCGCTCGCCCGTCGTCGTGCGGCTCGACAGCCGCGGGCGCGCCCTCGTACAGGCCGAGGTCGGGCCGCTCGTCGGCGAGGCCGGCGGCTCGGTCGCGGGGCACGACACGCTCCGACGCACCGGCGGGTGGCACCGACGAGGCCAGGACGAGGATCGCGAGCAGGCAGGCCCCCGTGGCCAGGAGTCGTCCCAGCGCCGCCGGTCCAGGACCTACCTCACCCACCGGAGAGCGCCCGTCCTCGTTCGCGGTCGGCCCCGCACAGGCCCAGCAGCACGAACAGCACCCCGGTAGCGAGGGGGAAGCTGAGCCCGTCGTACAGCGCAAGGCCCGCGGCTCCCGCCGCGACACCGGCCAGCAGGGCTCGGCTCTCCTCGGCCCGTCGGACCTCCGAGGCGGCCCGGCTGGTGCGCCGCGCGACCGCCATCGCCGTCAGCACCAACACCAGGAAGGCCAACAGACCGACGAGCCCCACCTCGATCAACAGCAGCAGGTACTGGTTGTCGAAGATCCGGTAGCTCGGCAAGAAGGTGGCGTACCCCCGTCCGAACCACGGCGAGCGCTCGAAGAACGCGCCCGCAATGCCGTAGGAGCCCGTGCGCGAGGCCACGCTGGCGTCCTCGCCGGCGGTGACGAACAGCCCGGTGAGGCTGCCCAGGAGCCCTGGGACCACCGCACTCACGCCCGCGAGGAGCACCAGGACCCCCGCCCCCATCCGCAACCGCGCCCGCCAGGACCAGGCACTGGCCAGCACCGCGAGCCCGACCACCGCGCAGACCAGGGCCGAGCGCGAGATGGAGACGACGATGCCGAGCCCCATGAGCGCCACACCGGCGAGCCACAGTCGTCGTTGCAGCCGCCCGACGGCGTGCCGGGACCGGACCACGGCGAGCGGCAGCAGCATCGTCAGGACGGCGCCGTACTCGATCGGGTGGACGGCCGTGCCGGCGGGCCGCGTGAAGCCGTTGCGCACCGTCACGCCGACGTTGAGCGCGTTCTCCCGGAGCCCGGGCAGCGTCATGCCGGCCCACAGCGGATGTCCGGTCGCGAACTGAGCGATCCCGAGCGCGGCCAGGGCGACCGCAGCCGCCACCAGCCGGTTGGTCACCTGGTCCAGTCGTCGATGCGAGGTGAGGCCGTCCGAGGCGAGCAGGGCAACCCCCGCCCAGCTGGCCAGCGCGACCACCCCGACCGTGGCGGTGGACATCTCCGCCGCAGAGGTAGGACGTTGCAGCACCACCACGAAGCTCACTGCGAACGCGCCGGCGAGGGCGAGAAGCGCCCGGCGCACCGGTTGCGGCCCGCGCCCGGTGGCGGCGGGACGCTGCAGCTGGTAGAAGGCCCACCACGCGAGGCCGGCCACGCCGAGGAGGAGCGCCGGGCTGCCCATCGAGCCCAGGGGGGAGATCACCAGGGTAGGGCGTACGGCGAAGAGCAGCACGAGGTAGCAGGTCAGGAAGAAGCCGGCATCGATGAGGTGCCGACGCTCCGGCACCCGGCGGCGTCGGACCGTGAGTTGAGGCTCAGCGCTGGGAGGCCTTGGCACCACGCTGGGCCTCTCGAGGAGTCGCTCCGTTCTTCGGTCGGGGACGCGACGCAGGCGGCGGACCCGGCGGGCGCCGCCCGTTCGTCCCGGTCGTCGGGGGCTCGGACCGGGGTGCGGGGCGCCGCAGGAGCAGGCCGTCCGCGACCGCGACAACCGCGGCGAGGAGGACGAGCAACCCCACGACCAGCACGCCCAGCAGCCGGATCCGCGACTTCTGGTCGACCTGGGGAACCGGGTCCTGCGCGATCACCACGGCGCTGATCTGGTCCACGGGCCGGATGCCGAGCTCGTCCTGGAGAGCACGGAGGTTGACGGGGATCCGGTCCACGACGACCCGCAGGGTGGTGGCCACCGTGTCACCGTCCGACCCGTCGACGGCCACCGACAGGATGGGGGCGCTGGTGGAGGGGTCCTTGATCACGAGGTACTCGGCGGTGCCCCCTGCCTCGGCGATCGCCCGAGCGGTCGACTCCGAGAGCATCGAGCGCTGCAGCACGTCGACCGACGCCTCGAGGCCCCCCAGCCCGAGGAACCGGTTGGAGATCGTGCTCTCCGTGCTCTTCGGCGGCACCAGGACGATGTCGGCGTCCGCTGCGTGGTTGGGACTGATGCGACCGGCCGCCAGGACTGCGAGACCCACGACCACGAGCAGACCGGCCACGAGCACGGGCCAGCGGCGCAGGCACACCGCCCAGACGTCCCGCAGGTACATCGTGCACTCCTCGTCCCCGTCCGGCCTCGCCCCGGGGAATTCTACGTACCGGGACGGCTGCGGAGAGGGAAGTATCATCAGGCGGGTGAGTTCGGTCCATGACGACTAGACAGGTGCTCGAGGCGCTGGTACGCCGGTGGTACCTCGTGGTCGTCGTCGCGCTGCTCAGCGGATCGGTCGGCTGGAAGGTCGCCCAGGCGCCTCCCGTTTACCAGACCGAGGCGGACGTGTACTTCCTCGCCCCTCCGAGCAAGGACCGCGAGCGGCTGGGGCTCGCCTCTGCCTCCACCATCGCCGTGGCCGGTCTCGTCGAGCGCGAGATCGCCGGCCGTGACGCCGCCGAGGTCGTCTCGCCCGATGTCACCCTCGTCGACGAGGGGATCGACGACGGGTCCGCCGTGGTCCTGCCCAACAGTGGCGGCCAGTGGAGCTACTCGTTCTCGCGACCGGTCCTCACGGTCTCCGCCACCGCCGCCTCCCCCGAGGTCGCGGCGGCCCGCCGGGAGCGCCTGGCGGCCGAGGTGCGTCGTACCCTCCAACGCCTCCAGACCGATGACGACGTGCCCGCCGCGGTGCGGATCCGCACGCGCCAGGTGCCCGACGAGCCGACGGTGTCGGTGCGCCAGGGCCAGCCGACCAGGGCCGGGGCCCTCGCTGCCCTGATCGGTGGGTTGGGTGGACTGGGAAGCGTGGTGCTCTGGGACAGGAGGACCCGGAGGCCTTCGCCGCGTGTTGCGAACCGACCTCACTAAATTCGTCACTCCTTGTCGGTTTTAGTCTCGTTTGTGTCAAGGTGGGGCCTTCCGCTACTTCTGTCGCGGTCCCTGGGGCGTGAGGCGCGTCCCGATGAGCCCCGAGGTCCCCCATGCTCGACACCACCCCCCCGCAGCGCACCACCTCCACCACCTCTCGCGCGTCCCGCCTGATCGCGGGCGCCACGGCTGCCCTCGCCCTCGGCACCGCGGTGCTGGGCGGCGGCACCGTCGCCGCTCCGGCGGAGGCTGCCCCGGTCGCCGTACCGGCGGCTGTCACCACCTCCTCCCAGACGCTGTGGACCAGCCGCCCGACCGGGTCACGGCTCGCAACACGCGCGGCTCGTGAGGTCGGCACGCGGTTCGTGGCCTCGACGGCCGGTGAGGTCACGCAGCTCCGCTTCTTCAAGCCAGCACGCGACGTCTCGCGTCACCGCCTCACGCTCTTCGACCACCGGGGCAACGTGCTGGCCCGGGTGACCTCCGCGCGAGAGACGAAGTGGGGCTGGCAGCGTGTCACCCTCCCCTCGCCGGTCCGTGTGGAGGCGGGTCGGCGGTACACCGTCTCCTACAGCGCCCCCCGTGGACGTTTCTCCTACCAGCGCGACCGACTCGCCGGGGCCCGCCAGGTCACCCACCGCGCCCTGACGGCCCTGTCGGGGGCGACCGGTAGTCCGGGCCGCTTCCCCTCGTCGTACTCCCCCCACGCGATCCACGTCGACGTCGCGTTCCGCGCGAAGCCGGCGGCGGTCATCACCCCGAGCCCCAGGCCGACTCCCAGGCCGACACCCACCCCGGCACCCACCCCGGCACCCACCCCGGCACCGACCCCGACCCCGAGCTCGGCCCACCCCGACGCGAGCACCACCGGGGTCCCGGCCGGCACCACGCTGCGGTCCTCGGGCTCCATCACCGTCAACACCCCCGGCACCGTCATCGACGGCCTCGACGTCCGCGGCTCCATCACCGTCAACGCCAGCAACGTGACCATCAAGAACACCCGGGTCACCGGCTCGGCCTTCGGCATGATCTGGGTCAAGCCCGGCGTCACCGGCGTCAACGTCACCGACGTCGACATCGACGGCCTCGGCACCGCCGGCAACGGCAACTCGATGGGTGTGATCGGTCCCGCCAACGTCACCCGCGCCGACATCCGCGGCGTCGAGAACGGCATCACCCCCGGCTCGAACACCGTTCACCGCGACAACTACATCCACGGCCTGGGCGCCCCCGGCTCGCCGCACTACGACGGTTTCCAGCTCGACGGCGGTCTGTCCAACATCCGCATCGAGCACAACACCGTCGACATGCGCGAGCACGGGCAGACCGCCGCGGTCATGATCGACAACTACTTCGGCCCGATCAGCAACGTCGTGGTGACTCGCAACCTGCTCCAGGGCGGTGGCTACACCGTCTACTCCGACGGCCAGTTCAACGGCGGCGCCATCACCGGGGTCTCCTTCACGAACAACAGGCTCACCAAGGGCTACTGGGGATACGCCTCGATCGTGAGGAACACCCCGACCTGGAGCGGCAACACCGACCACCGCACCGGGTCCGTCGTCAACCGCTGACCAGGCGTCGGGGTGCCCGCGAGGGCCACCCCGACGCTCAGCGCCAGATGCCGCGGGTGTCGTAGACCACCTTGCCCGCCAGTCGGTACCGCGACAGCCCCCGGAACAGGTCGTGGTCGACGAGGAGCACGACGATGTCGGCCTTCTCCACCGCGTCCACCACCGGGTGCAGCGACACGTTGGGCCGTGAGGCGAGCTGATCGGGCAGCCGGTCGACGAAGGGCTCGGCGACGCGGATCTCCAACCCCGGCAGTGCCACCGCGATGTCGCTCACGATGTCGACAGCCGGGCTCTCGCGCAGGTCGTCGATGTTGGCCTTGTAGCTCAGCCCCAGGCAGGCCACCGACGGGTCGCGGAAGCGTGCGGTCTTGGCGATGACCTGCGCCGCCACGTGGTGGGGCTTGTGATCGTTGATCTCGCGGGCTGTGCGGATCAGGCGCGACAGCTCCGGCGACGCACCGACGATGAACCAGGGGTCGACGGCGATGCAGTGGCCGCCGACGCCCGGGCCCGGGGTCAGGACGTTGACCCGGGGGTGGTGGTTGGCCAGTCGGATGACCTCCCACACGTCGAGGTTGAGCTCCTCGCTGATCAGCGAAAGCTCGTTGGCCAGGGCGATGTTGACGTCGCGGTAGGCGTTCTCGACCAGCTTGGCCATCTCGGCGCTCGCCGCGTCAGTGAGCAGGATCTGGCCCTGGCAGAAGACGCGGTAGAGTGCCGCCGCCTTCTCCGCGCAGCGCCGCGTGATGCCACCGACAACGCGGTCGTTGGTGACCATCTCGATCATGATCCGGCCCGGCAGCACCCGTTCGGGGCAGTGGGCCACGTGGAAGTCCGGCACCCCCTCGGAGGCGTGCGGCGCCACGAGGTCCGGCCGCAGCGCCCCCAGCCACCGGCTCACCTGCTCCGACGCGCCCGGGGGCGAGGTCGACTCCAGGATCACGATCTCACCGCCTCGCAGCCGGGGGGCGATCTGCTCGGCCGCGCGCCGGACGTAGGAGAGGTCCGCCTCGTGCCCCTCGGTGAAGGGTGTCGGCACTGCGATCACGTAGGCGTCCGCCTCCGGCACCTCGGTCGTGGCGGAGAGCCGACCCATGCTGACCGCACCGCTGACGGCGACGGCCAGGTCCGGCTCGACGAACGGCACCTCGCCCCGGGAGACAGCCGCGACCGTGGCCTCGTTGACGTCGACGCCGACGACCTGCACCCCGCGGGTGGCCAGGACGACCGCGGTGGGCAGCCCGATGTAGCCCAGGCCCAGGATGGCGACCGTGCCGTCGAAGACGTCATCCACGCTCGGCCACCTCCTTCCGGCTGCTGCCCGCCGTAGGACGCAGGTCGCCCGGACGACGCTGGCTGGGGACGAACACCGGCGAGGCCACCACGGGGACGACCGCGGGCTGCGGAGCACCGGGCGAGACCGGCGAGACCGGCAACCGGAACGGCGGTCGCGGGTGGCGCCGCTCCTCCAGCGTCATCCACACGAACGTGGTGTTGGTGACGAGGTAGCGCCGCCACAGCCGTCGCGGCTCCTGCACCAACCGGTAGGCCCACTCCATTCCGGCGCGCTGCCAGACCTCCGGGGCACGACGCACCACCCCGGCCATGACGTCGAACGAGCCGCCCACCCCGTGCATGACGGGTACGCCGAGCCGGTCGCCGTACCGACCGAGGAAGTTCTCCTTCTTCGGCGAGGACATGGCCAGGAACAGCAGGTCGGCCCGGCTGGCCCGGATCTGCTCGGCCACCTCGCCCGACTCCTCGTCCTCGAAGTAGCCGTTGCGGCTGCCCGCCACCACCAGGCTCGGCCACCGCTGTGCAACGACGCGCAGAACGGCGTCGAGCACCTCCTGGGTGGCCCCCAGCAGGTACACGCGGTGGCCGCGCCGGTCGCCCTCGGCGAGCAGCGCCTCGAAGATGTCGATCCCGGCCACGCGCTCCGGCAGCGGATGGCGAAGCAGCCGGCTGGCCCACACGACCGACTGGCCGTCGGCCAGCAGCAGGTCGCACTCGAGCAGCGAGTTGCGCAGCACCTCGTCTCGTTGGAGGTTGACCACCTTGGCCGCGTTGAGCACGCCGAGCATCAGGCGTTCGCGTGTCTCGACGCAGCGGGACGCGCGCTCGAGCACCTCGGCCATCGTCGCTCCTGCGACCTCGAGACCGAACAGGCAGGAGGTCGACGCGGCGGCCGGCTCGACGGGGTGCGAGCGTGACCGCGGCTCGCGCTGGGGCGCGGTGCCGGAGCGACGCAGGCGTGGGACGCGGAGGCCCCCTGCGACGGAGGGTCGGGGTCGGGTCAGCAGGTTCATCGGATCTCCTTGGGACGCCAGGCGTAGAGCAGCCAGCCCAGCTCGTAGGGGCGGCATTCGTGGTCGATGCGGACGGGGGGGAGGGCCGCGTCCAACCCGGGCATCTGGAGCCCGGGTCGGACGGCGGTCGTGAGGGCACCGAGGGCCCGAGCGGCCTTGGGCGGCTCGCGCCGCCCGACCTTGCGCCAGACGAGGCCCCAGCGCGGCGAGACCAGCTCGTCGAGGACCTCGGGGTGGGTGTTCAGCCAGGACAGTCCTGAGACCACGGAGTCGGTGTGGTCGCGGCCACCGGCCTCGCGGAGATCGTGGAGGACCATCGGTGCCATGGCGTGCTGGTGGACGCTGTAGACGGGGAAGCGCTCGACGATGCCGCCGTTGCGCGAGTCGTAGTGCCACCACCACTGCCCCGCCGCGCCCTGCAGGTGGCACAGTCGGGCCGCGGTGGTCTCGGCGGCACGCAGCCACTCGCTGTGGCCGTACGCAGCGGAGGCCCGCGCCAGCGCCTGGAGCGGGTACACCTGGTCGGCGAACGACCCGACGTGGGACCGCCAGCGCGACTGTCCGGCCGCCGGAAGCACGTGGGGGTACAGCCCCTCCTCCCCACGCTCGGAGAGCAGCAAGGTGCTCGCACGCTCGACGATCTCCTCCGCCACGGGACCCCCCAGCCCGCGCGCGTGCAGCGCCACGGCCGCGGTCAGCATCCAGGCCACGTCGACGGTGGGAAGGGCTCGCCCCTCACGTCCCCAGTCGCGCAGCCGGTCAGCGAGCGCCGCCACCTCCTCGCCCACGACCTCGGCGGCGGCCCACACGGTCAGGGCCACTGCCCCCGGGTCAGGGTCGTGCCGGGCGCCCTCCGCGGCCTGGTGCACCACGTCGGACGCGGTCCGGCCCTTTAGCACCCGCCGTTGGTCCGCCTCGGGAAGCCGGTCCAGCCCGAGGGCGGCCATGGCGGCGTAGCGAAGGTTGCGGCCCTCCGCGCGGGCCACCACACCCCCGGGTCCGGAGGTGAGCCGCACGGTCTGGGCGAGCTCGAGGGTGTCGCCCAGCACCGCGCGGGCCAGGCCCCGCGGAGCCAGCTCCAGGAGCTCCTCGACGAGGCCCCGTTCCGGGCCGGCGAGGTCGAGGCGTGGGCGGTGCGTCATGAGGAGCTCCCGGTCACGACGCTGGGTGACCAGGCGTCGCGGAGGAACAGGCGCGGGTCGGACCCCGGTCGCGCCTCGAGCGACCACACGTCGGTCTCCCCCGGCGCGCCGGCGCGGGGCAGCCCGTAGAGCAGGGTCTGGTCGTCGAGCCACTCCGCCTGGTCGTCCACGCTGGTGCGACCGACGTCGAGACGGGTCTCTCGGCCCGAGGCGAGGTCGAGCACCCCCAGGGTCCAGTCGGTGCCGGTCCCGGGGTCGCGGTCGACCTTGTAGGCCACCCGGGTGCCGTCCGGCGAGAGGGACGGGCACTCGGCCCCCGGCCGGACCGAGGTGAGCGTCCGCTCCTCCAGGTCACCGCGGACGAGGTAGGGGACATCCCCCGTCGCGACGGTCGCGTAGAACGTGCGGTCGTCGTCGGCGAAGGTGACGCCCCAGACGTTTCGGTCGCGCGGGGCGACGCGGCGTCCGTCGAGCACCAGCTGGAAGTCCTCGAGGTTGCCGTGGCTACCGCCCGCGACGCGTGTCACCACCGTGGCGGTGGAGAACCCGACCTGCATGTAGGTGTGACCGGCGACGAAGACGGTGCTCGACCCCAGCCGGCCGTCCGGCGAGAGCCGGGTGCGGCTCGGGGTGCCGGTCAGGGGCACCCGCCGGCGCTGGGCGAGGTCGGCCCCGAGCTCGAGCCAGGCGTACTTGGTCACCACGCCCCGCTCGGTGCGCAGGCAGCTCACACTGCTCGCGGTGGCGTCCACACGGTCGCAGGCCACGTCGCTGACGGCCCGCGGCCCACCGGGGTCCTGCAGCGGGACCGACGCCACCAGGCCGAAGGAGGAGCCGATCTCGGTGTTGCGGAACACCACGCGCGGCACGTCGGCGTAACGGTCCGCCGCCACCTGCGGCGCACGGGGCGGTGCGGCGAGCTGGTCACGTCGCTCGGCCAGTGCCTGCGCGGCGTACGCCCCCGCACCGGCCGCGCACACCAGCACCACCGCGACGAAGGCGAGGAGGCGGGTGCGCAGCCCGACGCGGCTCACGCCGGCTCCGCGACCCGGTCGAGCCGGCCCGCACGCGGGACGACGACGCTCAGCACGACGGCCAGGGCCACCGCCACCACGACCAGCGCGGCCTGGGGACCCACGGCGAACCACAGGGCGCCGAACCCGGTCGCGGCCACCAGGCGGCCCACTGCCACCACGGTCTGGGCGGCGGCGATCCCGGACGTGCGGACGCCGGGGGGCACGAGCCGTCCGGCGACTGCGGCCGTCACCCCGTCGGTCGCCGCGTAGAAGCCACCGAGAGCCACGAGGCACGCCACGGTGACCGCGGCGCCACCGACCGGGAGTGCGGCCACGGCGTAGACCGCGAGCAGGGCGAGGTGGCCCAGCCCGAGCATCCGGGCCCGGCCGATGCGGTCCGCGAGCCGTCCGAGCGGCAGCGCGAGCACCAGGTAGGCCGCGTTGGTGCCGACGTACAGCAGCGGGAACCAGTACGCCGCGAAGTCGCTGCGCTCGAGCAGCGCGAGGTAGACGAACCCGTCGCCCACCGTGAGCAGCGAGAGCACCCCGACCAGGACGAGCATCCGCCGCAGCCGCGGGTCGGCGACGTCGCGCAGGCGTACCCGGGGCCGCACCTGGTCGCCGGCGGGACGCCGCCGGCCGGGGACCAGCAGGGCCAGCAGCGCGAGCCCGACGAGCGCGAAGGCGAGCGAGACGACCATGACGGTGCGGTAGCCGTCGGGGATGGCCCACAGCACGGCGAACGCCAGCAGGGGGCCGATGACCGCACCGACGGTGTCGAGGGTGCGGTGCACACCGAAGGCCAGGCCGAGGTCCTCGGTGGGGGTCGCAGCCGCGATCATGGCGTCGCGCGGGGCCGTGCGGATGCCTTTGCCGATGCGATCGGCCGTGACCACCGCCGTCATCGAGGCCAGGCCGGCCGCGCCGATCACGAACACGCGCGCCACACAGGACAGGCCGTAGCCGGCGAAGGCCACCCACTTGGGGTGCTCGCTCCGATCGGCAGCCAGCCCGGAGCCGATCCGCACCACCGCGCTCACGCCCTGGTAGAGGCCCTCCACGAAGCCGTAGGCCACCATCGACAGGCCCAGCGCCCCGGTGAGGTACAGCGGCAGGATGGCCGAGACCGACTCCGACGAGACGTCGGTGAGCAGGCTGACCAGGCCGAGCAGCACCACCACGCGGGCGACCCGGTGACGGCCGGGGCCGGCCGTGGGCCGATCAGCCTCGGGACGGTCCTGCAGCGAGAGGTACACCGAGGTCATCCCCGTCCGGGCGTGCGGCCGGGATGCAGCGCGGCGAAGACGACGAGCTCCGTTGTCCCCCCGCGGCGGGTGGTGGTGACGACGACGACGTCACGGCCGCGGGCGAAGCGGACGGCCGTCGCGCCCGGCACCGCGTCGGCGGGCGACCCGACCAGGCCGTAGCGGCCCAGCGTGCGTCGGTAGTGCGCCAGCACGGCCGGCCCCGGGTCGGGCGTGGTCGCCACGAGCGTCCGCTGGGTGGAGCGACCCGCCCCGCTCTGGTCACGCGAGACCACCCGGGCACCCGGGGGCAGGGCCGGGAGCCGATCCAGGGCCTCCGGGGAGGCTGGACGGGCCAGGCCGGGGAGCCGGTCACCCCGGGGAGTCCCGGACCCGGCGCGCCCAGCGGATCCGGCGGCCTCGGTGACCTCGGTGACCGGCGGGACCTCGCCGTTGCTCGGCACCGCCGTGCCGGCCCGCGCCGCGCTGCCCCCGGCGTCGCGCGAGCCGGGGCCGGCCTGCGGCGAAGCGCCCCCGGCCGCCACGACGATGGCGACGAGGAGGGCGACGCCGGCCACCAGAGCGACCGCCACGGCCCGCATGCGGGCGGGACCCAACGCCACGACGGCACCCCCAAGAACGAGGCGAACGGCTCGCCGACCGGAGAGCGTGCGTCACTGTAGGAAGGACTTGGGGCCGGACGCTCGGGTCCGCCGGAGCCGGTCTAATCCGCCGGGGCACGAAGCCGTCGCCAACCGGCAATTCGGGCGCTGACCTGCACCGATACGTCCTGGACCGGCTGGAGAAGTCCCGCCTGTCCGGCTTGGTTCGATGTGTCAGGGAGCGAAGTCAGGGAGCCGTTCGCCGAGTCCCAGGAAGGCTTCGATGGCCGCCCGGGTGCGCTCGGCTGCGTGGCCGTCGCCGTACGGGTTGACCACCCGGCTCATGGCGTCGTACGCCGAGGCGTCGGTCAGCAGCGCGGAGGTCGCTTCCACGATCAGGTCCTCGTCTGTCCCCACGAGCTTGACCGTCCCCGCGGTGACGGCCTCGGGCCGCTCGGTGGTGTCGCGCAGCACCAGCACCGGCTTGCCGAGCGACGGAGCCTCCTCCTGCACCCCCCCGCTGTCGGTGAGCATGATCGTGCTGGAGTCCATCGCCCGGGCGAAGTCGCTGTAGGACAGCGGCTCGGTCACGGTCACGTTGGCCAAGCCCTCCAGGGGCGGCAGCAGCACCTCGCGGACCCGGGGGTTCAGGTGCGCGGGCAGCACGAAGCGGGCGTCGGGGAAGTCGTGGGCCAGGCGGGCGATGGCCCGGGCGGTGCGCGCCATCGGCTCGCCCCACGACTCGCGCCGGTGGCTGGTGACCAGGACGGCGGGGCCGCCGTCGAGCACCTCGAGCGCGGGGTTCTCCAGCGGCAGCCGGCGCGAGACCACGTCGAGCAGCGCGTCGATCACGGTGTTCCCGGTGACCACCACGTGCTGCTCGGCGACGCCGTCGCGCAGCAGGTTCTCCCGCGAGACCGGGGTGGGGGCGAGGTGCAGCGACGCCAGCTGCGAGGTCACCCGGCGGTTGATCTCCTCGGGGAACGGGTTGTAGCGGTCGTGGGTGCGCAGGCCGGCCTCGAGGTGGACCACGGGAACCTGCTCGTAGAAGGCCGCCAGCGCCGCCACCATCGTCGTCGTCGTGTCGCCCTGGACCACGACCGCGTCGGGACGGTCGTCGCGCAGCACCTGGGTCATGCCGTCCAGCACCCGCTGGGTGACCTGGTGCAGCTCCTGGCGCGGCCGGATGACGTCCAGGTCGTGCGCCGGGACGATCCCGAACAGGTCGTTGACCTGGTCGAGCATCTCGCGGTGCTGCCCGGTGACCGCGACGACCGGTTCGAGGTGCTCGGACCGGGCCAGGCCCAGCACCACCGGCGCCATCTTGATGGCCTCGGGGCGTGTGCCGTAGACCGCCATGATGCGAGGCATCTGTCCTCCTGCTCCGTGGTTCGGGAAGCGTGTCGGTCGCCGCTGTGTCGGCGCGCGCCGACGGTATCGTGCCCGTCCGGTGGGCGCCGCCGCCGCGCAGTACAGGAATCCCCCGACCGGCCGGAGGCCGTCGTGACCCACCCCCGCTCCCCGAGCCGGCCCTCCCGCCGCGCCGTCCTGGGCGCACTCGCCCTCGGTGGCCTGCTGAGCGCCTGCGGCGGCACCGCACGCACCGCGGAGCCGTCGGCCGCGCCCGCCGACGTCGAGCGGCTGACCTACGGCGACGACGACTCGCAGGTCGTCGACGTGCGCCGCCCCGAGGGGCGGGTGCTCGGCACCGTGGTGCTGCTGCACGGCGGCTACTGGCTCCCGGAGTACGGCCTGGACCAGCTCGACCCGCTGGCCGAGCGGCTGACCTCGCTGGGGTGGGTGACCGCCAACGTGGAGTACCGCCGCACCGGCGCCGGGGGCGGCGTGCCCGCCACCCTCGAGGACGTCGCGGCCGCGGTCGACCTGGTGGCCACCGAGGAGCTGCCGGGACCGGTGGTCACGCTCGGCCACTCCGCCGGCGGCCACCTCGCGGTGTGGGCCGCCTCGCGCACCGCCGACACCCCCGGCGGTGCCCCGCGGGGCGAGCTCGCCGGCGCGATCTCGCTCTCCGGCGTGCTCGACCTCGACCTGGCCTCGGGCCGGGCGGGGTCCTCGGGCCCGGTCCGCGCGTTCACCGGCGGCACGCCGCGCTCCGCGCCCGGGGCGTACGCCGCGGCGGACCCGGCCGCGCTGGTGCCGGCCTCCTGCCCGGTCTGGGCGGTGCAGGCCGAGGAGGACCAGGTGGTGCCGCTCGAGCAGGCCACGGCGTACGTCGCGGCGGCGCGCGCCGCCGGCGGGACCGCCCGGCGGGTGCTGGTGCCGGGCGACCACTTCAGCATCATCGATCCCGGGGCCGACTCCACCGCCGAGGTGGAGCGGCTGCTGCGGCGGGCGGTCGGCTGACCCGCGGGCTTGGCTAGGCTCGCGGGGTGTCCCCCTCCCGCACCGCCCCGGTCCTCAGCGTGCGCACGACCGGCGCCGAGGAGCACCGCGCCTTCATCGCTGCGATCGCCGAGCAGGGCGGGTCGGCCAGCTTCCTGCAGACCCCCGCGTGGGCCCGGGTCAAGCCGGACTGGCACGCGGAGTCCATCGCCTGGCAGGACCCCGAGGGCCGCGTCGTGGGCGTGGCGCTGGTGCTCTACCGCCAGCTGCCCAAGGTGCGCCGCTACCTCGCCTACCTGCCCGAGGGGCCGGTGCTGCCCTGGGGCGAGGCCGCCGCCGGTGACGGCCTGGAGCGGTGGCTGGCCCCGCTGGCGGCGCACGTGCGGGCCGCGGGTGCCTTCGGCGTCCGGATCGGTCCCCCCGTGGTCACCCGGCGCTGGAGCGCCGCCGCGGTCAAGGAGGGCATCGCCGACGAGGCCGTGGACTCGCTGACCGACCTGGCGCCCAGCGCCGAGCACGCCGACGGCCTCGCGGTGGTGCGTCAGCTCGAGCAGCTCGGCTGGCGCCGGCAGGGCGCCGAGGGCGGGTTCGCGGCCGGCCAGCCGCAGTACAACTTCCAGGTGCCGCTCGCCGACGACGCGGGCATCCCGCTCGCCGAGGACGAGGTGCTGCGCCGGATGAACCAGCTCTGGCGGCGCAACATCAAGAAGGCCGCCAAGCTCGGCGTCGAGGTCACCTCGGTGGCCGGCTCGGCTGGACCTGACGGGCCGCCGCCGGAGCTCGACGAGGCGCTGGCCGGCTTCCACGCGCTCTACCTCCACACCGCCGAGCGCGACCACTTCACCCCGCGCCCGCTGTCCTACTTCCGCACCATGGTCGAGGCGCTGGGCGCCGAGGACCCCGACCGGATCCGGCTCTACCTCGCCCACCACGAGGGCGACCTGGTGGCGGCGACCATCTGGATCCGGGTCGGCTCCCACGCGTGGTACTCCTACGGCGCCTCCTCCACCGAGAAGCGCGAGGTGCGCGGCTCCAACGCGGTGCAGTGGCAGATGGTCCGCGACGCGCTCGCGGCCGGCGCCCGCGTCTACGACCTGCGCGGCATCACCGACACCCTCACCGCCGACGACGACCACGTCGGCCTGATCCAGTTCAAGGTCGGCACCGGCGGCGAGGCCGTCGAGCACGTCGGCGAGTGGGACCTGCCCCTCAACAAGGCGCTGTACGCCGCCTTCGACCTCTACATGCGCCGGAGGGCCTGATGTCGCTGACCCTGCACGTCGAGGGTGACCGCTGGCGCGCCCACCTGCGCGACACCCTGGCCCGCCACCCCGGCCTGGTGCCGGTCACCAAGGGCAACGGCTACGGCCTGGGCCTGCACCGGCTCGCCCGCCGGGCGCAGTGGCTGGGCGTGGACACCGTCGCCGCCGGCACCTACCCCGAGCTCGCCGAGCTGCACCAGCGCTTCGACGGCTCGCTGCTCGTGCTCCAGCCCTGGCGTCCCGGCCACGGCGAGCACCAGGACCCGGTCGCCCTGGGTGTCGACCCCGAGCGGGTCGTCCACACCGTCGGCCGGCTGGCGGACCTCGACGCCCTGGCCGCGCAGGGCCGCGCCACCGGTCGCCCGGTGCGCATCGTGCTGGAGCGGCTCACCTCGATGCTGCGCCACGGCCTGTCCGCCGACGACCTGGCCGAGGCCGTACGCCGCTCCCGCGCCGGCGGCGTCCGGGTGGAAGGCGTGGCGCTGCACCTGCCGCTGCCGGTCGCCCGCCCCACCCTGAGCGCCCGCTCGGCGCAGTCGGCCCACGTCACCGAGGTGGAGCGGCTGCTCGGCGAGCCGGCCGTCGCCGAGCTCGCCGCCACCGGCGGGCCCGCCCGCCAGGTCTGGGTCTCCCACCTGACCGAGTCCGAGCTCGAGGTGCTCGCGCTCAAGCTGCCCGACCTGGTGCTGCGCCCGCGCATCGGCACCGGCCTGTGGCTCGGCGACCGCGGGGCGCTGCGCGTCACCGCGGAGGTGCTCGACGCCCACCCGGTCGACCGCGGTGACACCTACGGCTACCGCGGCCGCTCGGCGCCGCGCCGCGGCACGCTGCTCGTGGTCTCGGGCGGCACCTCCCACGGCATCGGCCTGGAGGCCCCGACCGGCGAGGCCACGCTCAAGGCCCGGGCCGCGTCGCTGGCGCGCGGCGGCCTGGACGCCGCCGGGTTCGTGCGCTCGCCGTACAGCGTGGGCGGCAAGCAGCGGCTGTTCGCCGAGCCGCCGCACATGCAGGTCTCGATGCTCTTCATCCCCCACGGCGCCCCGGTGCCGGCGGTGGGCGAGGCCCTCGACGTGCGGGTGCGCTACACCGCGACGTCCTTCGACGCGGTCGAGATCTCCTGAGCCCCACCGGCCCGGTGGACCGGGTCGGTGCGCACCGGGTCGTGCCCGGGTCGCAGCACGTCGCGCACCACCACGGCGACGAGGTAGAGCTGGGCCGCGAGCCGCAGCCAGATCGCGAGGTCGTAGAACGGTGAGTCGGTGTCGGCCGCGTCCTTGAGGTAGCCGCCGAGGTAGGCCCACACCATGACGAAGTAGAGGACCTCGCCGGCCTGCCACACCAGCTGGTCGCGCCAGCGGGGCCGGGCGAGCACCGCGAGCGGCAGCAGCCACAGCACGTACTGCGGCGAGTAGACCTTGTTGACCAGCAGGAACCCCGCGACCACCAGGAACCCCAGCTGGGCCAGCCGCGGCGTCTCCGGGGCGCGCACGCCGAGCACGGCGACCCCGACGCACACGGCGCCGAAGAACACCCACGACCACAGGTTGACCTGCGCCACGGTGGCCGGGACCCCCGCGTGCGCGAGCGCCAGCCACACCGACCCCAGGTCGGCGCCGCGGTCGGCGTTGAACGACCAGAACACCTTCCAGCGCTCCGCGTCCCCGAGGTACGCCGGGGCGTTGGCCACCACCCAGGCCGCGGCCGCGGCGCCGGCCGCCTTCGCGAACCCGGCGAGCTCGCGGCGCCGCCAGCAGATCACCAGCACCGGGCCGAGCAGGAACAGCGGGTAGAGCTTGGTGGCGGTGCCGAGCCCGATCAGCACGCCGGTCAGCAGCGGGTCGCCGCGCGACCAGGCCCACAGCGCCCCCGCCACCAGCACCACGGCCAGCAGGTCCCAGTTGACCAGCCCGGTCAGCAGCAGGCTGGGCGAGAGCACGAACAGCAGCGCGTCCCACGATCGCCGCGGGTGGGCGCGGGAGAGCAGCCAGGCGGTCAGCAGCGCGCACGCGGCCATCAGCAGCGCGGTCAGCAGGAAGTAGCTGTTGGTCTCCTCGGCCATGCCCGGCAGCCCCCACACCCCGTCGGCGGGGGCGGCCCGCCGCTCGGCGACCGGGGGCCCGTCGGCGGCGACGACCTGGGTCACCCGCGCCACGGCGTACGCCGCGTAGGCGATGCCGACGGGGTACTCCATCGCCTGGTGGCGACCGCCGTCGTCGGCGTAGGGCCACCGGGCCTCGGCCAGGCCGCGGCCGGTGTAGAGGTAGGGCACGTCGGAGTAGCAGCCCTTGCCGTAGCGGGCCTGGTCCACCGCCCACCCGGTCTCCAGGCACGGCACGTGGTGGACCACCGAGAGCCCCATCACCACCGCGGTCAGGGCGAGCAGCACCCGCACCGGCGACCACCAGGGGTGCGGCCGGGCGTGGCGCCCCACCGGGCCGCCGACGACGTCGCTCAGCGCCCGGGCCACGGGGTCGGTGCGGGTGGGCGCCACGACGCCGGCGCCCGTCACCGGGTCAGGGGGTGGGGTCGTCACCGGGCCCGCCGCCGGGACCGCGCCCGTTGCCGGGCTGGCCGCGCCCGTTGCCGGGCTGGCCGAGGTCGGCACCCGGGTCCACCGGCTCACCGGGGTCGGCCGGGGTGGACGCCGGCGGGCTGGGCGACGGCGAGGGGCTCGGGGTCCGCGACGGCGACTCGCTCGGTGACTCGCTGGGCGACTCGGTCGGCTCCGGGGCGGCGGTCGGCGAGGGCGGCGGGGTGTACGGCGCGTGGCCGTCCTCCGGCGCGTCGCCGTCGAGGAAGGCGGGCTCGGGGAAGTCCTGCACCTCGACCCCCTCCATCAGCCGGCTCATGATCGAGGCCCAGGTCAGCGTGGGGTACTGCCCGCCGTAGAAGGTGGGCAGGAAGCCGTTGAGCGCCTCGTTGCCCTTGCCGCGGGCGTACATCACCGCGGTCGCGACCTGCGGGGTGTAGCCGACGAACCACGACGACGACACGTCGCCGTCGGCGTTGGTGGCGGTGCCGGTCTTGCCGGCCGCGGGACGCCCGACGCCCTGGGCGTTGGTGCCGCTGCCGCTGAGCACCACCTGCTGCATCGCGTAGCTGACGTCGCTGGCGACGTCCTCGGGCAGCACCCGGTCGGTCTTGCGGGGGGCGCGGTAGAGCACCTCGCCGTCGGCGGCCCGGGTGACCTTCTTGACGGTGAACACGTCGTGGGCGACGCCGCCGTTGGCGATGGTGGCGTAGGCGTTGGCCATCGAGACCGGGCTGACCGTGGCCGAGCCCAGCGCGATCGCGTTGTTGGGCTCCAGGCCCGGTGCGTCCTCGGGCACGCCGAGGCGCACCGCCATCTGCCGGATCTTGCGCGGTCCCTCGGGGATGCTGTCGGTGAGGTCGGCGTACGCCGTGTTCACGGAGTTCTCGGTGGCGGTGACCAGGCTGATCGCGGGACCGAAGTTGGTGCCGGTGCCCTCGCCCTGGTTGTCGACCGAGCCGCTGCCGTCCTCGAACTCGTAGGGCGAGTTGCCGTCGAAGGTGTCGCGCAGGCTGTAGCCCGCCTGCAGGCCCGCGGCGAGCGCGAACGGCTTGAACGACGAGCCCGGCGAGGAGCCGATGGTGGCCCAGTCGAGCTGGCTGCGCAGGTAGTCCTGGCCGGCGTAGAAGCCGATCAGCGCGCCGGTCTGGACGTCGATCGAGGCGCTGGCGACGTGCAGGCCCTTGAGGCCCTCGGGCCGGCGCTCGGCCACCCCGTCGGCGTTGGCGGCCATGCCGCTCCGGGTGAAGGTGGTCTCGATCCGCAGCCCGCCGGTGTCGATCTCGGTCTCGTCGAAGCCCATCCGGGTCAGCTCGTCCTTGACCATCGAGAGCATGAAGCCGCGCTGGCCGCCGAACTGGTTGCTGCCGCCGCGCTTGGCGAACTTCGGCAGCGTGCCGGCGATCCGGTCGGCCTCGGCCGCGTCGAGGTTGCCCGCCTCGACCATGCCGGAGAGCACGTAGTCGTAGCGCGAGACCAGCCGCGCCCGCGTCTCCTCGCCCCCGTCGGGCGAGAGGCCCGAGGGCGAGTTGAGCACCGCGGCCAGGGTCGCGGACTCCTGCGCGGTGAGCTGGGCGGCGTTCTTGCCGAAGAACGCACGGGAGGCGGCCTGGACGCCGTACGCCCCGCGGCCGAAGTAGATGGTGTTGAGGTAGCCCTCGAGGATGGCCTCCTTGGACCGCTCCTGCTGCACCTTCAGGGAGAGGAACGCCTCCTTCACCTTGCGCCCGAGGGTGCGCTCCTGGCTCAGGTAGAGCAGCTTGACGTACTGCTGGGTGATGGTGGAGGCACCCTGGGTGGCGTTGCCGCGCGCGTTGGAGAAGGCGGCGCGGATGATGCCCTTGGGGTCGATGCCGCTGTTGGAGTAGAAGGTGCGGTCCTCCGCGGCGATCACCGCGTCCTGCATCGACTGCGGGATGTCGGCCAGCGGGATCGACTCGCGGTTCTGCTCGGCGAAGGTGCCGATGCGCTGCTTGCCACCGCTGTAGGTGACGTAGGTCGACTGGGCCTCGAAGGCCTTGTTGGCGCTGGGGATCTCGGTGTTGCGGTAGGTGAAGTAGAAGACGCCACCCGCGACGAGCGCGAGCACGAGCCCCACCACCAGGGTCCACTTCGCGACCGCCCGGAGGCGACGGCGGCGGGGACGGTCCGTGGCGCTCGCGCTGCTCGAGCGGGCGCCGCCGGACGACGGACGGGGGGTGCGTTGCGCGCTCACTGCGTGCTCTACCTCCTGGGGTGGGCGTGCCTGGGGAAGGCTCGTTCCGGTCACGAAGGCTACGGGGTCGCGCTGTGCCACGACCGCCGAACCCGACGCGCCGGACCGGTCCTGACGTCCCGGTCACGCGCTGGATATATCGTTGCGATAGGTTGTCTCGATGTAACGGGGACCAATCCGGGCCCCCACGGCCCGAGGGGGTGGGCGATGAGCAGCAAGGCTGCCGCCCTCGAGCTCGCCGTGCTCGGGCTGCTCCACGAGTCGCCGTTGCACGGCTACGAGCTGCGCAAGCGGCTCAACCTGCTGCTGGGGTGGACCCGGCTGCTGTCCTACGGCTCGCTGTACCCCGCGCTGAAGCGGATGCTCCGTGCCGGGCTCGTGACCGAGGACACGGCCGTCTCGCCGGGCGTGTCCCGTCGGCAGCGCATCGTCTACCGGATCACCCCCGAGGGCGAGGCCCGGTTCGCCGGGATGATCACCGACGTCGGCCCCTCGGCCTGGGAGGACGAGGACTTCACGATGCGGTTCGCGTTCTTCTCGCGCACCGACTCCGAGGTGCGCCTGCGCGTCCTGGAGGGCCGGCGCACCCGGCTCCAGGAGCGTCTGGACCGCGCCCGCAGCGACCGGCAGCCCACGGGTCCCGTCGACCGCTACGTCAGCGAGCTGCAGCGCCACTCGATCGAGTCCGTCGAGCGCGAGCTGCGCTGGCTCACCGACCTGATCGCCGCCGAGCACCAGCAGCAGCACCCCCCGCACCACCCCCAGCCCGAGCACCGCAGCACACCAGAACTCGACGCCTGAGTCGTCGTGCAGAGAGAAGGAGAACCCATGGGATCGGTCCGTGTCGCCATCGCAGGAGTCGGCAACTGCGCCAGCTCCCTCGTCCAGGGTGTGGAGTACTACCGGGACGCCGACCCCTCGGGCGTCGTCCCCGGCCTGATGCACGTGACGTTCGGCGACTACCACGTCGCCGACGTCGAGTTCGTCGCTGCGTTCGACGTCGACGACAAGAAGGTCGGCAAGGACCTCTCCGAGGCCATCAACGCCTCGGAGAACAACACCATCAAGATCGCCGACGTCCCGACGCTCGGCATCGAGGTGCAGCGCGGCCCGACCCTGGACGGCCTGGGCAAGTACTACCGCCAGACCATCGAGGAGTCCGGCGCCGAGGCCGTCGACGTGGTCGCCGCCCTGCGCGAGTCCGGCGCCGACGTGCTCGTCTCCTACCTGCCCGTGGGCTCGGAGGAGGCCGACAAGTTCTACGCCCAGTGCGCCATCGACGCCGGCGTGGCCTTCGTCAACGCGCTCCCCGTGTTCATCGCCTCCGACCCCGAGTGGGCCGCGAAGTTCGAGGCCGCCGGCGTGCCGATCATCGGCGACGACATCAAGAGCCAGGTCGGCGCGACCATCACCCACCGCGTGATGGCCAAGCTGTTCGAGGACCGCGGCGTGGCGCTGGACCGCACCTACCAGCTCAACGTCGGCGGCAACATGGACTTCAAGAACATGCTCGAGCGCGAGCGCCTGGAGTCCAAGAAGGTCTCCAAGACCCAGGCCGTCACCTCCAACCTGACCGGCTCCCTGGCCGGCCTGGTGGACAGCAAGAACGTCCACATCGGCCCCTCGGACTACGTCGCCTGGCTCGACGACCGCAAGTGGGCCTACGTCCGCCTCGAGGGTCGCGCCTTCGGCGACGTGCCGCTCAACCTGGAGTACAAGCTCGAGGTCTGGGACTCCCCCAACTCCGCCGGCATCATCATCGACGCGATCCGCGCGGCGAAGATCGCCAAGGACCGCGGCATCGGCGGCCCGCTGCTCTCGGCCTCCTCCTACCTGATGAAGAGCCCGCCGGTGCAGCGCCCCGACGAGGAGGGCCGCAAGTCCGTCGAGGCCTTCATCCAGGGCGCTGTGGAGCGCTGAGGCACGAAGCGCGCCGCAGACCGCGCGGAGGTCGAGCGAGCCCACGGCTGAGGCACGAAGCCGTGACGGCAGGTCGAGACCGGGCGCCGTGGAGCGCTAGACCCACCTGCGCACGAGGCCCTCACCCGTCGGGTGGGGGCCTCGTCGTTTGTGCCGACCCCTTGACACAAGTGACGCGTCGGGTCGATCTTTGTACCACTGACCTGGCACAAGGTCCGGAGATCGGGGGTACGCCGTGGGCATCGGGATCGTGGAGCTGGTGCTGCTGGCGATGCTGCCGGTCGGGGTCGTCGTCACCGCGCTGGTCGTGCTGGGCGCGGGCGCCGGTCGACGGGTCCCGTCCTCGCGCGAGTCGCGGCTGGTGGCGATCACCCGGGCGGTCGGGCTGCTGGTCGGCATCGCCGCCGCGGCGCTGGTGCTGCAGGCGGGCTCCTACTTCTCCGGGCCGATGCTGGCGCCGGCTGCGGTCGGGCTCGGGCTGCTGGCCGGCGTCGCGGTCGGCGAGACGCTGGTGCGTCCGCGGCGCGCGCCCGGCCCGCGGGCGGCCTCGCTGCGGCCACGGCGGGTGCGCGACTACGCGCCACGACGTCTGGGCCCGGCCGTCGCCCTCCAGGTGGTCGCGCTGGCCGCCCTGCTGGTGCTGACCACGCTGACCGCCAGCCGCGACACCTACACCGGCACGGTGCGGGCGCTGTCGTGCAGCGACGCCGGCGTCTCGAGCAGCCGGACGCCGTACCCCGGCTCGTTCTACAGCGGACCGCTCGCCCTGGCGCTGCTCGCGGTGCTGCTGGTCGCGGCCCTGGCCGCCCGCCAGGTCGTCGCCCGGCCGCGCGGCGTGGGTCCGGCGGGCGACACCGGCGCGGACGACGCGCTGCGGACGCGCTCGCTGGGCGTCGTGGTGGCCGCGACCGGCATCGCGGTCGCCGCGCCGTACTGCGGGATCGCCCTGACCGCGGGCATCGCGCTGCACGGCCTGGGCAGCGGCGACCCGGGCTGCGCGCCCCCCTGGACCGGCCCCGTGGGCCTCGTCGTCGGCTGGTCGGTGGTCCCCGCCGCGGTGCTGCTGCTGGCGTGCCTGGTCACGCTGCTCGGCGACCGTGCCCGGCTGCCGCAGCCCGGCTTCCCGCCCCCGCCGGAGCAGGTGCGCACGTGACCGCTCCGGTCGCGCTCGTCGTCGATCCCGACGACCCCACCCCGCCGTACGAGCAGCTGCGCCGCCAGGTCCGCGACCTCGTCGGCGGCGGCGTGCTGCGCCCCGGCGACCGGTTGCCGCCGCTGCGCCAGCTGGCGGGCGACCTGGGCCTGGCGGTGGGGACCGTGGCCCGGGCCTACCGCGAGCTGGAGTCCGACGGGCTGCTCACCTCGCGGCGCGGCGGAGGCACCCGGGTCAGCGCCGAGGCCCGCGCGCTGCCCGCCACCGAGCGGCTGCGCCGGCTCGACGCGCTCGCGTCCGGCTTCGTGGCCGCGGCGCGCGCGAGCGGGGCCGGCGACGAGGACGTGCTGGCCGCCACCCGGGCGGCGCTGGGGCTCAGCGCTCCGCGTCGGCCTTGATCTTCGCCAGCGTCTGCTGCATCCCCTGCTGGAGCTCGACGGTGAAGTCGTCGACGCCGCCGAGGACCCGGTCGGTCAGCTTCACCGACAGGTCGGAGATGCCCCGGGGGGCCTCGCGGCGCTGGGTCAGCCGGGTGCCGGTCGCGGTCGGCTCGAGCTCGAAGGACCAGACGGTCCAGTTCTCCCTGATCCGGAACGCCACCCGCTGCTCGGGCACCAGGTCGACGACCTGGCCCTGGGTCGGCCACACCAGCAGGCCGCGCCGGTTGAGGTTGATCATCTTGGCGCCGACCTTCATCTCGCCGCCGCGCAGGAACGTCTTGGCGCACTGCGGGCTCCACCGCGGCATGTGGCGCAGGTCGGAGACCAGCGCCCAGACGGCGGCGGGCGGTGCGGCGATCTCGGTCGAGGCCTCGAGCGGGGCGACGTCGGTGAGCGGCACGGGTGACTCCTGGGATCGGCGTACGGTCGGGTCACGGACTGTAACGGCTGATGTCACTGCCAGTTACACATCGTGAGCGAGCCCACGCCGGCTCAGGCGCTGCCGGCGCGCGCGTCCGCCCAGGCCCGCAGCGCGGCCACGGCGTCGGCCTCGCTCATCGGGCCGTGGTCCAGCCGCAGCTCCAGCAGGTGGCGGTAGGCCTCGCCGACCTCGCGACCGGGGCCGACCCCCAGGACCTCCATGATCTGGTTGCCGTCGAGGTCGGGCCGGATCGAGGCCAGCTCCTCGGCCTCGGTCAGCCGCGCGATGCGCTCCTCGAGCCCGTCGTAGGTGCGTCGCAGCCGCTCGGCCTTGCGCCGGTTGCGGGTGGTGCAGTCGGCCCGGGTCAGCACGTGCAGCCGCTCGAGCTGGTCGCCGGCGTCGCGGACGTAGCGGCGTACGGCGGAGTCCGTCCACTCCCCCGAGCCGTAGCCGTGGAAGCGCAGGTGCAGCTCGACGAGCTGCGCCACGGCGTCGACCTGGTCGCGGGAGAACCGCAGCGCCTGCAGCCGCTTGCGGGTCAGCTTGGCGCCGACCACGTCGTGGTGGTGGAAGGTGACGGTGCCGTCGTCGACGAAGCGACGGGTGCGCGGCTTGCCGACGTCGTGCATCAGCGCGGCCAGGCGGGAGACCAGGTCGGGCCCGCCGCCGAGGCGATCCTCGAGGTCGATGGCCTGCTCGAGCACGGTCAGGGTGTGCTCGTAGACGTCCTTGTGGCGGTGGTGCTCGTCGCGCTCCAGCGCCAGGGCGGGCAGCTCGGGCAGGACGTGGTCGGCCAGCCCCGTCTCGACCAGCAGCCGCAGCCCGCGCACCGGGTCGGGCGAGCAGAGCAGCTTGACCAGCTCGTCGCGGACGCGCTCGGCGGAGACGATGGTGATCCGCTCGGCCATGTCGGTCATCGCCGCCACCACCTCGGGCGCGACGGTGAAGCCCAGCTGGGCGGAGAACCGGGCGGCCCGCAGCATCCGCAGCGGGTCGTCGGAGAAGGACGACTCGGGGGTCCCGGGGGTCCGCAGCCGCTTCTCGGCGAGGTCGACCACGCCGCCGAACGGGTCCTCGAGCTGCTCGCCCGGCAGCGAGAGCGCCATCGCGTTGACGGTGAAGTCGCGGCGCTCGAGGTCGGCGACCAGCGAGTCGCCGTACTGCACGGCCGGCTTGCGGCTCTGCGCGTCGTAGGCCTCGGAGCGGTACGTCGTGATCTCGACCTGCCACTCGCCCTTGCGGCAGCCGATGGTCCCGAAGGCGCGGCCGATGTCCCAGGTGCTGTCGGCCCAGCCCTTGAGCAGCCGCTCGGTCTGCTGCGGGGTGGCGGAGGTGGTGAAGTCGAGGTCCTGCTGGAGCCGCCCGAGCATCGCGTCGCGCACCGGGCCGCCGACCAGCGCGATCTCGTGCCCGGCCCCGGCGAAGCGACGGCCCAGCTCGTCGGTCACCGAGGACAGGCGGCGCAGCTCGCGCACCGTCCTGGCCTGGACGTCGCTGATCAGCAGGGGCTCCTCGGACACGAGGGACGAGTCTAGGGGGCGCGGGCCGGGCCGATCGGTAGCATCCCCCGGGTGCGCACCGCCAGCTCGACCCCCCGCGTGCCGGCGGTCGCGGCGCTGCTGCTGGCCGTGGTGACGGCACCGCTGCTCGCGGTCGCCGGTCCCGGCGCGGGGTCGCCGGCCCACGCGGTGGACGAGCCGGAGGCGACGCCGCTGACGGTGCGGCTGGACTCGCTGAGCCCCTCGGTGCTGCCGCGACGCGGCGCCGTGACCCTCCAGGGCAGCGTCACCAACGACTCCGAGGAGGACTGGGCCGACGTCAACGTGGCGCCGTTCGCCTCCACCACGCCGCTGACCACCCGCGAGGACCTGGCGCTGGCCGCCCAGACCCCCGAGGAGACGGCCGTGGGCGAGCGCCTCGACGTCTTCGAACCGGTCGGCGACCTCGGGCCCGGCGACTCGGCGGCGTTCTCGCTGCGGGTGCCGGTCGCGGCGCTGCCGATCTCGGGCGCGCCCGGCGCCTACTGGATCGGCGTCCACGCGCTCGGCACCGGCACCGAGGGCCGGGACGTCGTCGCGGACGGCCGGGCCCGCACCTTCGTCCCGCTGCTCACCGCCCGCCAGGCCCGCGCCGCCTCGGTCCCGGTGTCGCTGGTGCTCCCGCTGCGGCAGTCCGCGCGCCGCGCCGCCGACGGCAGCCTCGACGACCCGCAGCTGTGGGTCGACCTCAGCGCGGAGGAGGGACGTCTCACCCGCCTGGCCGACGTCGCCGACGCGGCCGGGTCGCGCCCGCTCACCTGGCTGGCCGACCCCGCCGTCCTCGACGCGCTCGACGACCTCGGGGCGGGCAACCCGCCGGTCTCGCTGGAGGCGGGCGGCGACGCGTCGACCGGGCCGGAGGAGCCGGAGCAGTCAGAGCAGTCACGGGGGGTCCGGGGAGTCGGAGGGACCGGACGGCTCCGGGGGCGCCGAGGAGGCGACGGACCCCGAGGAGCCCGGGACGCCCGCGGCCGGCAGCGACGCCGCCGGGGTGCCCGACGGCGCGGCGGCGGAGCGGGCCCGCGACCTGGCCGCCCGGTTGCGCGACTCGCTCGACACCGGCGACCTCCTGACGCTGCCGTACGCCGACCCGGACGCCGCCGCCCTGGCCCGACGTCGACCGCCGCTGCTCGCCCGGGCGGTGACGCTCGCGGAGCGCCGTACCGCCGCGCGCGACCTCGACGGCCGGTCGGTGGTCGCGCCGCCGGAGGGCTTCTTCGACCCCGACCTCCTCGATGCCCTCCCCGACGACGAGGACCTGCTGCTCAGCGACCAGGGCGAGCTCGGGCTGCCGCCCGCCGCGACGCTCGGCGACCGCCGCCTGACCCTGTCCGACGCCCGCACCTCCTCGGGCGGCCCGGCCCCCGTCGCCGGCACCGACCCGCTGGCGCTGCGTCAGCGGATCCTGGCCGAGGCGGCCACGCAGCTCGTCTCCGGCAACGAGGTGAGGCCGCTGGTCGTGTCGCTGCCGCAGCGCTGGGACCCGGGCGCGGCCTGGCGCGAGGCCGACTTCTTCGGTGGCCTGGACACCGACTGGCTGCGGTTCGCCGCGCTGCCCTCGGGCGGAGCGGCGTACGACGGGGAGCTGCCCTACCCACGCTCGCAGCAGGCCGCCGAGATCGGCACCGACAACCTGCGCGCCGCCGTCGAGCTCGGCGGCGCCGGGCGCACGCTGAGCGACCTGCTCACCGGTGAGGACGACGTCGCCGACGCGCTGCTCGGAGCCTCGCTGCAGGCGGTGTCCTACAGCGCCCGGCGGCTGCCCCGGCTCAACGTCGAGCGCGCCGACGCACTGGCCGCGGCCGCCCGGGGCGAGCTCTCCCGGGTGCGCGTGACCGGCACCGAGCTGGTCTCGCTGTCCAGCGGCTCGGGCGACATCACCGTCACCCTCGTCAACGACCTCGACCAGCCCGTCACCGTCGGGCTGGAGGCCGTCACCGACGCCGAGGTGCAGGTCGACACCGGCGAGCCGGTCGAGCTGGGGCCGGGCCAGCGCTCCACGCAGCGACTCCCGGTGCGCAGCGCCGACGGCGTCCACGAGGTGACGCTGCACCCGGTCACCAGCGACGGCGCCCAGGTCGGCGAGCCGTTCGAGTTCAGCCTCCGCACCAGCGAGGTCGGCCGCGTCATCTGGGTCGTGATCGCGGCCGGCGGCGCGCTGCTCGCCGTGATGATCGTCCGGCGCATCGTGCTCCGGCTGCGCAACCGCAGCTGGCGCGACCGACCCACCGACCCCGCGGGAGACCCGACGTGAGCAGCTCCGCCCCGGGCAACCGGCACTCCGCCGCCGCCGTGCTCTCCAGCAGCGCGGTGATGGCCGCGGGCACGGTGGTCTCCCGGATGAGCGGCCTGGTGCGGGGGATCCTGCTCGCCGCGGCGCTGGGGGTGGGCCTGCACGCCGACGTGTTCAACATCGCCAACACGGTGCCCAACATGCTCTACATCCTGCTGGCCGGCGGCGTCGTCAACGCCGTGCTGGTGCCGCAGCTGGTGCGGGCGATGAAGCACGAGCCCGACGGCGGCGAGGCCTACACCAACCGGATCATGACGCTGGCCGCGCTGTTCCTCGGCGTGGTCACGGTGCTGCTGGTGGTCGGGGCGCCGCTGCTGATGCGGCTCTTCCTCGACGACCGCTACTACGACCCCGACCGCCAGGCGCAGCTGGAGTCGGTGGTCGCGTTCGCCCGCTACTGCCTGCCGCAGGTGTTCTTCTACGGCATGTTCGTGCTGGTCGGTCAGGTCCTCAACGCCCGCGGCCGGTTCGGTCCGATGATGTGGGCGCCGATCGCCAACAACGTGATCGCGGTGGGCGTGCTGATCGCCTACCTGCTGGTCCACGGCGGGGCCAGCGGGGAGGAGCTCCGGGGCGGCTTCACCCCCGGCCAGGAGGCGCTGCTCGGCATCGGCTCGACCGTCGGCATCGTGGTGCAGCTGCTGGTGCTGCTGCCCTACCTGCGCTCGGCCGGCTTCCGCTACCGCCCGCGCGTGGACTTCCGGGGCTCCGGGCTCGGCCACACGCTGCGGCTGGGGCTGTGGACGGTGCTGTTCGTCGTGGTCAACCAGGTGGCGTACACCGTGGTGGTCCGCCTCGCCAGCAGCGGCACCGTCGGCTCCGGGCCGGGCGCCCCCGGGGAGGGCACCGGCTACACGGTCTACGCCAACTCGTTCATCCTCACGATGGTCCCGCACTCGATCATCACCGTCTCGCTGGCCACGGCCGTGCTGCCGCTGCTGAGCCAGTACGCCAGCGACGGCGACCTGCCCTCGATCGGCCGCCAGGTCTCCCGCACGCTGCGCTCCGCGCTGGCGCTCGTGGTCCCCGTCGCCGTGCTGTACGCCGTGATGGCGCTCGACCTCGCCCAGGTGATCTGGGGCTACGGCGCCGCGAGCCAGGACTACGCGAGCTTCGCCCCGACGCTGGCGCTGTTCGGGGTCGGGCTGGTGCTGTTCACCGCCCACTACCTCGCGCTGCGCGGGTTCTACGCGCTGGAGCAGACCCGCCGGGTGTTCTGGATCCAGTGCGTCGTGGCGGCCGTCAACGTGGTGGCCGCGCTGCTGCTGGTCCGCGGCGCGCCCCCCGGCGAGACCGCGCCCCGCCTGGTGGTCGCCTACGCCTGTGCCTACGGCGCCGGCGTCGTGGTGTCGTACGTCGTGCTGGCCCGCACCGTCGGTGACCTCGCCGGCCGCCAGGTGCTGCGGTTCCTGGTCCGGCTCGCGATCGCGGTCGGCCTCGCGGGGCTGGTGGCGCTCGGGGTGCGCGAGGCCCTCGACGCGCTGCTCCCGCGCGGCGGCCCGCTGCTGGCGCTGCTGCCGCTGGCGGTGGTCGGCGCGGCGTACCTCGGCTGCTACCTCGGGCTCGCCCGGCTGCTGCGGATCGGCGAGGTGAACGACGTCATGGCCCTGGTGCTGCGCCGTCTCCGACCTGGGGCGCGGGCCTGAGCCGCGTGCCCGAGCACCGGCGCGGCGCTCGCCCGGGGTCCTACGATGGGCCCCGGCGCACCGAGCCGCGCCCGTCGCCGAGAGGAGTGTCGTGACCACCGGAAGCCACGGCGCAGGCACCCTCCTCGCGGGTCGCTACCGCTTCGAGGACCTGCTGACCGAGCACGACGGCGCCCACTTCTGGCGGGCCACCGACACCGTGCTCGCCCGCTCGGTGGCGATCCACGCGGTGCCCAGCGACGACCCCCGCGCCGGCTCGCTGATGGAGGCGGCCCGGCTCTCGGCCACCGTCAACGACTCCCACCTGCTGCGGGTCCTCGACGCCGACGACGACGGCGAGCTCGCCTGGGTGGTCAACGAGTGGGGCGAGGGCCTCTCCCTCGACCTGATGCTCCAGCGCGGCACCCTGGCCCCCGAGCGGGCGGCCTGGCTGACCCGCGAGGTGGCCGAGGCGGTCGCCGCCGGCCACCGGCAGGGGGTGGCCCACGGCCGGCTCAACCCCGAGGCCGTGCTGGTCACCCACGTCGGCAGCGTCAAGCTGATCGGGTACGTCGTCGATGCCAGCCTGCACCCGCCCGTCACCGCCGACCCGCTGTACGGCGCGCTCGACGAGCGCCGCGGCGACGTCATCGACCTCGGCGGCATCCTCTACGCCTCGCTCACCGGACGCTGGCCGGGCGTCGCCCCCTCGTCGGTCCCGGCCGCGCCCCGCGACGCCCACCGCCCGCTGCGCCCGCGCCAGGTGCGCGCCGGCGTGCCGCGCGTCCTCGACGCGATCTGCGACCAGGTGCTGCAGCCCGAGGGCTCCCACCACGTCCACCTCACCACCGCCCACGAGGTCGCGGCGGCGCTGGCCGACTTCACCGGCGGCGTCGGGGCCGTCGAGCCGGTCGCCCTCGCCGCGATGCACGACGAGCCGACCGTCGCGATCCCGCCCCCGGGCGAGCCCGACGCGCCCGACGCGCCCGACGCCCCCGACGCCCCCGACGACCCCGACGACCGGGCGAGCGAGCCGGAGCACGAGCTCGAGGCGACGCAGCTCTCCGCCGCCGTGGCGCCCGGCACCTCGGGACCGCCCGGACCCGCCATGGAGCAGACCGCGCTGCACCGCGAGCCGCTCGAGGGTCCCGACACGCTGAGCCCGCTCCGGGCCCCCGACGTCGTCCCACCCCCGCCGCCCTTCGAGGACTCCCCCGAGCGGCCGCTGTTCGCCACCACCGAGCGTCGCGTGCCCGCCGGCGCCGCCTCCGAGCCGACGCAGCGCTGGGACGACACGGCCGGCAGCCACACCGGCAGCAGCCACACCGGCACCCACGGCGGCTCCACCACCAGCACCCACGGCGGCTCCACCACCGGGCCCGAGAGCTGGCTGTTCAACGACACCGATGCCGCACCGGCGCCGGGCAACGGCCACGAGGGCCGCGGCTGGCTGCGCACCGCCGTGGTGGTGGGCGTCGTGCTCGTCACCCTGGTCGCGATGGCCGTCGCCTTCACCCTGGGCCGCCAGGACGGCAGCGTGCTGCGCGGCATCACCGGTGGCGACGACGAACCCACCCAGGCCTCCGAGACCCCCAGCCAGCGCGTCCGGATCGCCTCGGTCGAGGACTTCGACCCCGAGGGCGACCCCGCCGACGAGAACCCCGAGGAGGCGCCGAACGCCGTCGACGGCGACCCCGCGACGTCCTGGTCGACGGTGACCTACCGCAACCGGCCCGACCTCGGTGGCCTCAAGGCCGGCGTCGGCCTGATGCTCGACCTCGGCGAGGACCGCGAGGTCGGCTCGATCACCGTCCGGTTCGGGGCCCGCCCCACCTCGTTCGAGGTGTACGCCGCGCCCCGCGGCGTCACCGAGTTCCCCAGCGCCGTCTCCCAGCTCGAGAAGGTGGCCGCCCGGGCGGACGCCCCCGCCCGCACCACGCTGGCGATGGAGACGAAGCCGACCACGCGCTACCTGCTGGTGTGGCTGACCGAGCTGCCCCCCGCCGACGGCGGCTACCAGGGGAAGATCGCCGAGATCGCCGTACGGTCGTGAGCCGCCCGTGAGCGCCGGCCCGGACCTCGCCGACGAGCCTCACGACGCGCAGGACCCTCATGACCGGGACGACCGGGCGCTGCTCCGGGCCCACCTCGCCGGCGACCCGACCGCGTTCGCCACCCTGGTCACCCGCCACCGCGACCGGCTGTGGGCGGTCGCGCTGCGCACCACCGGCCACCGCGAGGACGCCGCCGACGCCCTCCAGGACGCGCTGGTGTCCGCCCACCGGCGGGCGGAGAGCTACCGCGGCGAGGCGGCCGTCACCACCTGGCTGCACCGCATCGTGGTCAACGCCTGCCTCGACCGGATCCGGCGCCAGCGGGTCCGCGCCGCCGACCCGCTGCCCGACGACCTCGCCGACCACCCGCCCCGGGCGGCGGTGCAGCCCGACGACGCGGGCGAGCCCGAGGCGCAGGTGCTGGCCCGCGAGCGCCGCGACCGCGTGCTCGCCGCGCTCGCGCAGCTGCCGCCCGAGCAGCGCGCGTGCCTGGTCCTCGTCGACATGGAGGCCCGACCCCTCGTCGAGGTCGCCGAGATCCTCGAGGTCCCGGTGGGCACCGTGAAGAGCCGCTGCGCCCGCGGCCGGGCCCGGCTCGCCGCGCTGCTCGACGAGGACCGACCACCGGACCGGGTCGACCGGGCCGGTCCGCCGCACGGAACCGCAGCCCGCCCGCCCGCGTCCCACCCCCGAGGAGGTGATCCCGCATGACCGGTCCCCACGACGAGCCCGACGAGCCCGACGAGCCCGACGCCGTCCACGACCCCGACCACGACCCCGCCGAGCAGGCCCGGGTCCGGGCGCTCCTCGCCGACCTCGGCAGCGCGGGCTCGCACCCGCCGGGCCCGGTCCCCGACGACGTCGTCGCCCGCCTCGACGCCACCCTGGCCGAGCTGGGCGTCCCGGCCACCCCGGCAACCCAGGCCACCCCGGCCCGACCGGGCCGCCGCCGGGCACCGCGGCTGCTGGTGGCCGCCGCGGTCGCCGCCGTGGTCGGGATCGGGGGCGTCACCACGGCCACCCTGGTGTCGCGCTCGCAGGAGCAGACGGCGAGCAGCAGCGCGGGCGGCTCCAGCGCCGACTCCAGCGCCGAGTCCGGGGCGGGCTCCGGGGCCGGGTCGGGCGAGGCGTCCCGCCTGCCCGAGCTGACCCGCGCCGGGTTCGCCGAGCAGGCCACCGCCCTCGCGATCGGCCCGGCCGCGGGGCCGGACGACCGCGAGGGCGCCCGGGCGCCGGTCGAGGGCGGCCCTTCCACGCTGACCGCCGGGTGCGCCCCGCCGCCGGGCCGCGGTGAGCTCACCGCGGTGCTGCTGGAGGGCGAGCCGGCCGTGCTGGTGGCGCGACCGGTCCGCGACGGCCGTCAGGTGCTGCAGGCGTGGAGCTGCGACGCCTCCCGCGTGCTGGCGACCACCCGGGTCGCCGTACCCCCGTCCTGAGCGGGAGACTGGCGCCATGAGCCAGTCCCCGCCCCCGCGGCGCCACGTCCGCAGCAGCGTCGAGCTCGAGGTGCGCGAGGAGGCCCAGCTGGTCTGGTCGGTCGCCGTCGCCGACGGCCCCGAGCTGGAGTCCGAGAGCCTCACCGTCACCGTCGACGGTCGTCCCGTCGACGTGCAGGAGCACCGCGTCGCCGACGGCGGCCGGCTGCACACCTGCACCGCCCCGGTCGGCCACCTCGTCCTGGCGTACGACGCCCAGGTGACCGGCCGCGCCGAGCCCGCGACCGTCGACCCGGTCGACGACATCGTCTACCGCCGCCCCAGCCGCTACGCCGAGTCCGACGAGCTCGGCCCCACCGCCTGGGCCCAGTTCGCCCAGCTCGAGGGCAAGGCGCTGCTCGACGCGGTCAGCTCCTGGGTCGGCACCCAGCTCTACTACGTCAGCGGCTCCAGCCGGCCCACCGACGGCGCCACCCAGACGCTGCTGGCCCGCCAGGGCGTGTGCCGCGACTTCGCCCACCTGGTGACCGCCATGCTGCGCGCCCGCAACGTGCCCGCGCGGCTGGTCTCGGTCTACGCCCCGGGCCTCTCGCCGATGGACTTCCACGCCGTGGTCGAGGCCGCCATCGAGGGCCGCTGGTACGTCGTGGACGCCACCACCCTGGCCCCGCGACCCACCCTGGTGCGGATCGCGACCGGCCGCGACGCCTCCGACACCGCGTTCCTCACCACCCAGTCCGGGCGCACCGAGCTGGTCTCGATGCGGGTGGAGGCCACGGCCGAGCCGGCGCTGCCCGACGACGACCTCACCCACCTCGTCAGCCTCACCTGACCCACGGGTCCGTCGGACCCGCGCGGTCGGAACAAGCCCTGCCTAGGATGCGTTCGACCCGGTGACCCACCCCGACCACCCTGGAGAACTGCAGTGAGCGAGACCAGCGAGACCCGCAACGTGATCATCGTCGGGTCCGGCCCGGCCGGTTACACCGCCGCGACGTACGCCGCGCGCGCCAACCTGGCCCCCCTCGTCTTCGAGGGCTCGGTCACCGCCGGCGGTGCGCTGATGAACACCACCGAGGTCGAGAACTTCCCCGGCTTCCGCGACGGCATCCAGGGCCCGCAGCTGATGGACGAGATGCGCGCCCAGGCCGAGCGCTTCGGCGCCGAGCTGGTCGCCGACGACGTCATCGAGCTCGACCTGACCGGCGAGACCAAGATCGTCCGCACCGAGGAGGGCACCTTCACCGCCCGCGCGGTGATCCTGGCCACCGGCTCGGGCTACCGCAAGCTCGGCATCCCCGACGAGGACCGGCTCTCCGGCCACGGCGTCAGCTGGTGCGCGACCTGCGACGGCTTCTTCTTCCGCGAGCAGCACATCGCGGTCGTCGGCGGGGGCGACTCCGCCATCGAGGAGGCGACCTTCCTGTCGCGCTTCGGCTCCAAGGTCACCCTGATCCACCGCCGCGGCGAGCTGCGCGCCTCCAAGATCATGCAGGAGCGCGCCTTCGCCGACCCGAAGATCGAGTTCGCCTGGAACTCCGAGGTCAGCGCCATCCACGGCGACGACAAGGTCACCGGCGTCACGCTGCGCGACACCGAGACCGGTGCCGAGCGCGAGCTCGACGCCACCGGCCTGTTCGTCGCCATCGGCCACGACCCCCGCTCGGAGCTGCTCCACGGGCAGGTCCGGCTCGACGACGAGGGCTACGTGCTCGTCGACGCACCCGCGACCCGCACCAACGTCTCCGGTGTCTTCGCCTGCGGCGACCTGGTCGACCACACCTACCGCCAGGCCATCACCGCGGCCGGCACCGGCTGCGCCGCGGCCCTGGACGCCGAGCGCTTCCTGGCCGACCTCGACTTCGCCCAGATCACCTCGGCCGGCGCCGCCACCGTCGGCGCGGGTCGCTGACGCGGAAGAAATCCACCCCCTGCCGGGTTGTGACCACCACACCCGCACACCACGAGTCTTCTCGATGAATGGAGCACCCATGTCCAACCTGAACGCTGTCACCGACGACACCTTCGAGGCCGAGGTCCTCAAGAGCGACAAGCCCGTGCTCGTCGACTTCTGGGCCGAGTGGTGCGGTCCGTGCCGCCAGGTGGGTCCGATCCTCGACGAGCTCAACGCCGAGCACGGTGACAAGGTCACCTTCGTCAAGCTCAACGTGGACGAGAACCCCGTCACCCCCTCGACGTACCGCGTCACCGGCATCCCGACGCTCAACGTCTACCAGGGCGGCGAGGTCGTGAAGCAGATCGTGGGCGCCCGCCCCAAGTCCGCCCTGCTCAAGGAGCTCGCGGACTTCATCTGATCCGCCCCGCTCGACCAGCCTCACCGTCTCCCCCGGACGCTGCCACTACAGTCGTCCGGGTGGAGACGATGCTGCGGCCCGGTGACACCGGTCCCGCCGTCTCCCAGGTCGTCAGCCTGCTCCACCGGCTGGGACTCCTGGAGGTGCCGGGCGGCGTCGCCGGGCCGTCGTCGTACGACGACTCCGTCGAGCTCGCCGTCCGCGCCTTCCAGCAGCAGCGCGGCCTGACCGTCGACGGCCTGGTCGGGCCCTCGACCTTCCGCCGCCTCGACGAGGCGCGCTGGCAGCTCGGTGACCGGATCCTCACCCACCGGCCGGGCAACCTGGTCGCCGGCGACGACGTGTACGCGCTGCAGAGCCGGCTGCTCGACCTCGGCTTCACCGTGGGGCGTCTCGACGGCTACTTCGGCCACGAGACCGAGGCCGGCGTGCGCGAGTTCCAGCGCAACTTCGGCATCCCGCCCGACGGCACCTGCGGCCCGGCCACCCTCAAGGCGCTGGCCCGGCTGCGGCCGCTGGTGAGCGGCGGCGCCCCCAACGCGATGCGCGCCGAGGAGTGGATCCGCGAGTCCGGCCCGCACCTGGGCGGCAAGACCGTCGTGGTCGACGTGACCTCGGGCGACGAGGCGCTGCACGACCTGGCCGCCCGCATCGAGGGCCGGCTGGTCGCGATCGGGGTGCAGGCCTACCTCACCACCCCCCGCTGGGCCGCGCACCCGCGCGAGGAGGCCGAGCGGGCCGCGTTCGCCAACCGGGCCGGCGCCGACCTGGTGGTCTCGCTGGCCGTGGACTCCTCCACCCACGAGGGCGCCAGCGGCGTCGCGGCGTACTTCTTCGGCGACGCCGACCCGCAGACCTGGTCCTCCTCCGGCCAGCGGCTGGCCGGGCTGGTGCAGCGCGAGGTCGTGGCGCGCACCGGGGCCGTCGACCTGCGCTGCCACCCCAAGACGTGGGACCTGCTGCGCCGCACCCGGATGCCCGCGGTGCACCTCGACACCGGCTACCGCAGCCACCCCGGCGACCGCGCCCGGCTCGACGACCCCGGCCACCGCGACGTCCTCGCGGCGGCCGTCGTGGTCGCGGTGCAGCGCTTCTACCTCTCCCCCGACGTCGACGCCGCCACCGGCGTCCTCGACGTGCGCGAGCTCCGCGAGAGCTTCCGACGCTGATGCCGCAGGTCACCGCCGAGCACTGGGTGCCGGTCCCCCCGAGGTCGCCTTCGCGGTCAGCCAGACCACCGGCGAGGTGCGGCTGCGCTGGGACCCGTTCATCCGCCACCAGCACCTCGTCGGCGCCGACCGGCCCGCCAAGGGCGTGGAGACGGTGACCCGGGCGCGGGTCGGGCCCCGGATGGTGAGCCGCTACGTCTCCTACCGGCCGCCGACCTCGGTGGGCATGACGATGGTGCGCGGCCCGTGGTTCTTCGGCTCCTTCGGCGGTGGCTGGCGGTTCGTGCCCGAGACCCGGCACGGCGTCGCCGGGACGCGAGCGGTGTGGAAGTACACCTACTCCGTGCGGCCGGCCGTGCTGCGCCCGGTCGCGGAGCCGATCGGTCAGTGGCTCCTCGGCCGCGAGATCCGGGCCCGCATCGCCGCCTTCGCCCGCGCGTGCGAGGACCCGGTCGTCCTCGACGCCGTCTGAGGCTGCGCGACCGGTCCGAGCAGCCGCTCGAGGCCCTTCTCGAGCTCCGCGCGCAGCGTCAGCGTCGTGCGCAGGTCCATCCGCATCCGCGGGTGCACCGGGTGGGTGCGCTGGGTGGAGAACCCCACGGCGAGCCAGAAGTCGGTCGGGGCCGTGCACGACCCGTCGCCCTCGGTGCCGCCGAAGGTCTCGACCGCCCGCACCCGGGCCCGGACCAGGTCCTTGGCCACGCCCTGCACCAGCAGCCGGCCCAGCCCGCCGCCGCGGTGCTGCGGCGCGACGTGCAGCTCGGTCAGCACCACCGCGTCGCCGCTGACGGGGGCGGTGGCGAAGCCGGCCGTGCCCGGGACGTACGCCGGCGGCGCCCACAGCGCGTGGCCGGCCACCTCGCCGTCGACCAGCACCACCCGACCGCACCCGCCCCACTCGCGGAGCACCTCGCTGACCCACGCGGCCTTGGCCTGCGCCTCGTGGCCGCGGACGGCGCGGCGGCGTACGGGGTCGAGCTCCCAGAACACGCACTCCCCCGACCCGCCCGGCAGCAGCGGGAGGTGGTCGAGGGTGAGGCGCTCGGTCTTGCGGCCCATGGGGCCAGCCTAGGCCGCCTCAGCCGCGCTGGGTGGCCAGGAACTCCGAGATCCGACCGATCGCCTCGGTCAGGGTGTCGAGGTCGGGCAGCGTGACCAGCCGGAAGTGGTCGGGGGCGAACCAGTTGAAGCCGGTGCCGTGGGTGACCAGGATCTTCTTGGCACGCAGCAGGTCGATGACGAACTGCTCGTCGTCGACGATCGGGTAGACCTCGGGGTCCAGCCGCGGGAAGCAGTACAGCGCCCCGCGCGGCTCCACGCAGCTGACGCCCTCGATCTCGTTGAGCAGCCGCGCCGCCGTCTTGGACTGCTCGTAGAAGCGCCCCCCGGGACCGATGTACTCCTCGATCGACTGGTAGCCGCCGAGCGCGGTCTGGATGGCGTGCTGCGCCGGCACGTTGGCGCACATCCGCATGTTGGCCAGCAGCGTGAGGCCCTCCAGGAAGCTCTCGGCCACGTGCTTGGGGCCCGAGACCATCACCCAGCCGGCGCGGTAGCCGCACACCCGGTAGGCCTTGGACAGCCCGGAGAAGGTCAGGCACAGCACGTCGTCCCCGGCGTACGACGCGGTGTGGTGGTGGACCGCGTCGTCGAACAGGATCTTCTCGTAGATCTCGTCGGAGAAGACGACCAGCTCGTGGCGCCGGGCGATGTCGACCAGGCCCCTCACGGTCGCCTCGCTGTACACCGCACCGGTCGGGTTGTTGGGGTTGATGATCACCAGCGCCTGGGTGCGCTCGGTGATCTTGGCCTCGATGTCGGCCAGGTCGGGGTCCCAGCCGTTGTCCTCGTCGCAGCGGTAGTGCACCGGCGTACCCCCGCACAGCGTGACCGCGCCCGTCCACAGCGGGTAGTCGGGCGCCGGGACCAGCACCTCGTTGCCGTCGTCGAGGAACGCCTGGAGCACCAGCGAGATCAGCTCGGAGACGCCGTTGCCGATGAAGACGTCGTCGACGCCGGTCTCGCGCAGGCCGCGGGACTGGTAGTACTGCGAGACGGCCGTGCGCGCGGAGTAGATGCCGCGCGAGTCGGAGTAGCCCTGGGCCTCGGGCAGGTTGTGCACGATGTCGGCCACGATCGCCTCGGGGGCCTCGAAGCCGAACGGGGCCGGGTTGCCGATGTTGAGCTTGAGGATCTTGTGGCCCTCGGCCTCGAGGCGCTGGGCCTCGACGAGGATGGGTCCGCGTACGTCGTACCGGACGTGCTGGAGCTTTCGGCTCTGGACGATCGGGCGCATGGCGGGAGTCTCGCAGGTCGCCCGCCCGGACCGGACGCGTGGCACGATGCCCCGGTGCGCGACCTCACCTACCCGCCCATCATCCTCACCGCCAAGACCCTGTTCCGGGTGCTCGGCCTGTCGTTCCAGATGGAGGGCACCCACCACGTGCCGCGCACCGGTGGGGCGCTGCTGGCCTTCAACCACGTCGGCTACATCGACTTCGTGCTCGGCGGGCTCGCTGCGCAGGACTCCGGCCGGATGGTGCGGTTCATGGCCAAGAAGGAGGTCTTCGACCACCCCGTCGGCGGCCCGGTGATGCGCTCGATGCACCACATCCCCGTCGACCGCGCCGACGGTGCGGGCTCGCTGAGCGAGGCGCTGCGCTACCTCGAGTCCGGCCAGGTCGTCGGGATCTTCCCCGAGGCGACGATCTCGCGCTCGTTCGAGGTCAAGGAGCTCAAGTCCGGCGCCACCCGGATCGCCGCCGAGGCCGGCGTACCCCTGGTGCCGGTGGCGCTGTGGGGCACCCAGCGGCTGATGACCAAGGACCACCCGCGCGACCTCTCCCGCGGCAAGACCATCGGCATCCGCGTCGGGGAGCCGATGCACCCCACGGGCGAGGACCCGGTCGCGGAGACCCTCGAGCTCCACGACCGCCTCTCCCGGCTCGTGAACGAGGCGGTCGACGCCTACCCGGCCGCGGAGCAGCCGCCGGGTTCGTGGTGGCTGCCCGCCTCCCGCGGCGGCACCGCCCCCACCCCCGAGGAGGCCGCCCGGCTCGACGCCGAGGAGAAGGCTGCCCGAGCTGCGCGGAAGGCTGCTCGTGGGGCTGCTCGCGGGCCCGCTCGCGGGGCCGCTCGCGAGGACTGAGTCGGTGTTTCACGCGAAACATCTGCGTGCTTGTCGATGGGTCGTCTTGTCGAGTTGTTGATTTGTCGACATGCGGGTGCGGGGCTCGGGTGGTGCGTTGGGCGGCGTACGTGCAGGTCAGCGGGGTGTTCGGGTTTGCTCGCGCGCGCTGAGGTTCGCTGCACGGCGTACGTCATCAGGGTCGTGGGTCCGGGGCCACCATCCTGATGACCTCCGGGGCTGCTGCGCGGACCGGGACGTCATACGACCTGGTCGCCCGCGCAACCACCTCGCATGACGCACCCGGGACGTCATACGAGCCGGTCGTCGGAGCCACCACCTCGTATGACGCCCGGCGACCCGCGGGGCTGCCCGCCCACCCGGCACCGACCCAGGACGTCATCAGCATCGTGGCCTCGGGGCCACCGTCTTGATGACGTCCTGCGGACTGCTCGCGTGCTCTGGGACGTCATACAAGCTGGTCGTCAGAGCAACCACCACGTATGACGCACCGACCCGCGGGTTGCCCGCCCACCCGGCACCGACCCCGGACGTCATCAGCATCGTGGGCTCAGGGCCACCGTCCTGATGACGTCCTGCGACTGCTGCGCGGACCGGGACGTCATACGAGCCGGTCGTCGGAGCAACCACCACGTATGACGCCCGGGGACCCACAGCAGCGCCACCGCGGCGACGCGGCTAGATCGGGCGGTCCTCGCGGTTGCGGGGGTCGATGACCGAGACGATGCGCTCGAGGTCGGCCAACGAGGCGAACTCGATGGTGACCCGGCCCTTCGAGCGGCCGAGCGCCACCTTGACGCGGGTGTCGAGGCGGTCGCTGAGCCGGTCGCCGAGCTCGCTGAGCCCGGGGGCCGACGGCCGGGAGGGCCGCACCGAGGGGGTGGACCCCGAGTCGTCCGGGTCGCCGTGGTCGCCGACGGCCACGATCTCCTCGAGGCCGCGCACCGAGATGCCCTCGGCGACGACCCGGCCGGCCAGGCGGTCCTGCAGGCCGGCGTCGCTGACGCCGAGCAGGGCGCGGGCGTGCCCGGCGCTGAGCACCCCGGCGCCGACGCGGCGCTGCACGGCCGGGGAGAGGTTGAGCAGCCGCAGCGTGTTGCTGACCTGGGGACGGCTGCGGCCCAGGCGGGTGGCGAGCTCGTCGTGGGTGCAGCCGAAGTCGTCGAGCAGCTGGCGGTACGCCGCCGCCTCCTCCAGCGGGTTGAGCTGCGAGCGGTGGAGGTTCTCCAGCAGCGCGTCGCGCAGCAGGTCGTCGTCCTCGGTCTGCCGCACGATCGCCGGGATGGTGTCGTGCCCGGCCTCGCGGGTGGCGCGCCAGCGGCGCTCACCCATGATCAGCTCGTACGCCGCGTCGCCGGTCCGCCGTACGACCACGGGCTGGAGCAGCCCGACCTCGCTGACCGAGTGCACCAGCTCGGCCATGGCCTCCTCCTCGAAGACCTGGCGGGGCTGGCGGGGGTTGGGCGAGATCGCGCCGACGGGGATCTCGGCGAAGTAGGCGCCGGCGACCGTGGGCGGCTGTGCAGGCGTCTGACCTGCGGTTTCAAGCGCGTCGTCGGTCGGGACCGAGGAGTCGCTGACCGACCCGGTGGCCTCGACGGGCGCTCCGTCAGCCGGGTCGACCGGGGGAGCCGGCTCGGGGGGAGCGGTGGGGATCAGCGAGCCGAGGCCGCGACCGAGTCCTCGGCGTACGGGCTGGTGGCCGCTCATCGCCCGACCCCCTGGGGGGCGCCGCGCAGCGCGACCTCGCGGGCGGCCTCGAGGTAGGACAGCGCCCCGGGCGAGCCCGGGTCGTAGGCCATCACGCTCTGGCCGTAGCTCGGCGCCTCCGAGACGCGGACCGACCGGGGGATCGCGGTGCGCAGCACCTGGGCGCCGAAGTGGTCGCGCACCTCGGCAGCGACTCCCGCGGCGAGGTTGGTGCGCGCGTCGAACATGGTCAGCAGGATGGTGCTGACGTCCAGGCGCGGGTTCAGGTGCGTCTTGACCAGCTCGACGGTCTCGAGCAGCTGCCCGAGGCCCTCGAGGGCGTAGTACTCCGCCTGGATCGGGATGAGCATCTCCGCCCCGGCCACCAGCGCGTTGAGGGTGAGCAGGCCCAGCGAGGGCGGGCAGTCGACGAGGACGTAGTCGTAGCGATCCTCGCCCTCGCCGTCGACGAGCGGGTGCGCGGCCAGCGCCTGGCGCAGCCGCTGCTCGCGCTCGGACATGCTGACCAGCTCGATCTCGGCGCCGGCCAGGTCGATGGTCGCGGGTACGACGTCCAGGCCCGGGATCTCGCCGTGCGCCTGCACGACGTCGACCAGGGGCACCTGCTCGACGAGCACGTCGTAGGAGGAGGGCACGCCGCGGTGGTGCTCGACCGACATCGCGGTCGAGGCGTTGCCCTGCGGGTCGAGGTCGATCACCAGGACGCGGAGCCCGTGCTGCGCCAGCGCCACGCCCATGTTGACCGTCGTCGTGGTCTTGCCGACGCCGCCCTTCTGGTTGGCCACGACCATGACGCGGGTCGAGGCCGGTCGTGGCATCGGGTCGCCGTACCGCCGGCCCTGCCGGACCAGCATCTGGCGCTCGATCGCGCGGGCCATCGGGGTCGACTCGTCGAACCGCGGTCGGTCGGCGGCGAGGTCCCCGGCTGTCCTGACGGACGGTGTCATGCAGTCACTCCCTGTTTCACGTGAAACTCGGTCAACCTGTGGATAAGTACGCCGCTCCTGTGGATGCTCAGGCTCAGCGACCTCTCTAGACCGGTGGATAACCCTGTCATGCCGGCAACCGCGCCTCGACGACGGTCACCGGCGGGTCGAGCACATCGACGCCCAGCCGGTGCACCGCGAATCGCCGGGCGCCGAGCTTGCGCAGGCCACGCTCGGCCTCGGCCAGCTCGTCGGGAGCCGACGACCCCTTCATGGCCAGCATCGCTCCGCCGCGCTCGACGAGCGGGAGCGACCAGCGACCGAGGCGGTCCAGCGGAGCGACCGCACGGGAGGTGACCACGTCGAAGTACATCTGCCCGTGCACCTCCTCGGCCCGTCCTCGGTGGACGGTCACGTTGTCGAGCTCCATTCTGGACGCCGCCAGCTCCAGAAACGTGGTGCGACGCAGCAGCGGCTCGAGCAAAGTCACGTGGAGGTCCGGTCGTCGTAGCGCGAGCACCAGCCCGGGCAGCCCGGCGCCCGACCCGACGTCGACGACGCGCGCCCCCTCGGGCACCAGGTCGGCGACCAGGGCGCAGTTGAGCAGGTGGCGCTCCCACAGCCTGGGCACCTCGCGCGGCCCGATCAGGCCTCGGACCGTCGCCTCCCCGGCCAACAGGTCGGCGTACGTCGTGGCGAGGTCGAGCCGGGAACCGAACACCCCCCGCGCCAGCTCGGGCGCGGGGGGTGCGGTTTCACGTGAAACGGAGTCGCCCGAAGCGGGGCCGTCGCTCATGCGGGCGGGAGCACCACGACGTAGCGGCGCGGCTCGGCGCCCTCGGACTCCGACTCCAGGCCGGCCGCGGCGACGACGTCGTGGACGACCTTGCGCTCGAACGGCGACATCGGCTCCAGCTCGGCGCGCTCGCCGGACTCCCTGACCTGGGTGACGAGCTCGGTGGCCCGCTTCTCCAGCTCGGCCCGCCGGTCGGCGCGGTGGCCGCTGACGTCGAGCATCAGCCGCGACCGCTCGCCGGTCTCGCGGTAGACGGCCAACCGGGTCAGCTCCTGCAGCGCCTCGAGCACCTCGCCGTCGCGGCCCACCAGCTCGGGCACCTCGGCACCCACGATGGAGACCGTGGCCCGGTCGCCCTCGACGTCCATGTCGAGGTCGCCGTCCAGGTCGGCGATCTCGAGCAGCTCCTCGAGGTAGTCCGCCGCGATCTCGCCCTCCTGCTCCAACCGGGCGCGCTTGCCCTGGACCGGGGCGCCGTCGGACGCGCCGTCGGACGCGCCGTCATGCGCCGTCGGGCGCCGTCAGGGGCGGGCGTCGCCTCGGGGGCGAGGTCGGGGACGGGCGTCGCCTCGTCGGTCTGGACGTCGTGCTGGGCCTGCTCGGTCACGGCTGGTCTCCCTGGTCTGGGGTGGTGGGGTGGACGCGCGGCGCTCCGGGCTTGCTGCCGCCCTTCTTGCGCTGCGAACGCGTCTGGTTCCTGGGCTGCTGGCGCGGCGGCGTCCGGGTCTCCTCGGTCGCGAGGGCCGTCGGCGACGCGGCCGCGTCGGGGGCCTCGGGCTCGGCGAGACCCTTGCGCTTGCGCTTGTCCGCGTCACGCTGCTGCTTGGCGCGGAACGCCTCGGTGTTGGGCGCGGGGTTGTTGCGGATGACGTAGAACTGCTGACCCATGGTCCACAGGTTCGAGGTCGTCCAGTAGAAGAGGACGCCGATCGGGAAGGCGATGCCACCCACGGCGAAGACGAGCGGCAGCACGTAGAGCAGCAGCTTCTGCTGCTGGGCGTAGGGCCCGGTCAGCGCGTCGGCCGGCATGTTCTTGCTCATCAGCTGGCGCTGGGTGAGGAACGTGGTCGCGGTCATGCCGAGCACCAGCACCGCCGCGAGCACGCGTACGCCGGCGTTGTCGGTGTTGAGGAAGGTGTCGGAGATCTTCGCGCCGAGGAACACCGCGTCGCCGAACTGGCGGTTCAGCGTCTCGGTCATCAGGCCGCGCTCGACCGACGGGTCCTTGGCGGCCTGGTCGATCAGCCGGAACAGCGCCAGGAACACCGGCATCTGGATGATCAGCGGCAGGCAGGAGGAGAACGGGTTGGTCTTCGTCTCCCGGAACAGCTTCATCTGCTCCTGGGCGAAGCGCTCCCGGTCGTGGCCGTACTTCTCGCGCAGCTCCTTGACCCTGGGCTGGAGCAGCTGCATGTTGCGGCTGGACTTGATCTGCTTGACGAACAGCGGGATCAGCAGCGCGCGGATCACCAGGGTCAGCCCGATGATGGAGAGCACCCAGGCGACACCCGTGGTGTCGCCGAACACCCCGCCCCACAACCGGTGCCAGCCCAGCAGGATGGCGCTGATCGCGAGGTAGAGCGGCGTCATGATGAAGCCGCCGATGGACTTGAAGAATTCCACTCAGACTCCTCGAGTCATCGAGTTCGGGGGAGGAACCGGGTCGTACCCACCCAAGGCCCACGGGTGGCAGCGCAACAGCCGACGCAGTGCGAGCCAGCTGCCCCTCACACTGCCGTGCTGGGTCACGGCTTCCAAGGCGTACGCCGAGCAGGTCGGGTGGTAGCGGCAGACCTGACCGTAGAGCGGGCTGATCGCGAAGCGGTATCCCCGCAGCAGGGCGATCAGGAGGTGCCTCACGCCGGCACGCCGTCCGGGACGACGCGGGCCAGGCAGCGGTCGAGCTCTCGGGCCAGCTCGTCGTACGACGCCGCTGCCGCCGCGGGCAGCGCGCGCACCACCAGCAGCGCGTGCGCCGGGAGCCCGTCGAGCCGCTCGGCGACGAGGTGTCGCAACCGGCGCTTGACCCGGTTGCGGGTGACCGCCGTGCCGACCGCCTTGGAGACCACGAAACCGGCGCGCGGCCTCGCCACCACGGCGCCCGAGTCGGGCACCAGCAGGTGCAGCACGACGGTGGGGCCGCCGCTGCGACGACCCCGGCGCGCGACCGCCCGGAACTGCTCCGGGGAGGTCAGGCGCCGCGCTGAGGGGAGCACGCGGGGGCGCCCCCGCCTCAGGCGGCGAGGCGGTCGCGACCCTTGCGCCGGCGGGCTGAGAGGATCGCCCGGCCGGCACGGGTGCGCATGCGCAGTCGGAAGCCGTGGGTCTTGTGCCGACGGCGGTTGTTGGGCTGGAACGTGCGCTTGCTCATCTTGGGGTCACTCCACTCGACATGGTGCTGGACAGAAGACTGGTGGGTCGGGGGCGGACAGGCGGCAGCCGTCGACACCCAGCCGACCGCCCAACGGTACGCGCCCCGCCGGGACAGGGTCAAACCCAGGGCGAACGGGCCGCCGGACGACCGTTCGGGCCCTGTGGATGACCGCTTGCTGGTCTGTGGAAAAGGTTGTTAGCGTCCCCGCTCTGGACCCCTGCGGGTCGCGCCCCGGGCGCCCCGCCCCGGCTCTTCACGGCGTTGCACACCCTGTGGACAAAGCTGTGGACGCAGTCGTCCCCTCCGGTATCGACCGGCCCGATCGACCCACCCAGGACGGAGCACCACCCAGCGTGGACTCGAACGACAGCACCGACGACGGCTCCTCCACCGGTCAGCTCCAGGTGCTGTGGCCCGGCATCGTGGAGAACCTGCCGCCCAACCAGCGGATGTGGCTGACCACCAGCCAGCCGCTGATGCTCGCGGAGAACACCGCCGTGGTGGCGGTGCCCAACGAGTTCACCCGGACCCAGCTCGAGGGCCGGCTGCGCACCCGCATCGAGGACGCGCTCTCGGACCAGATCGGCAAGCCGGTGCGGCTCGTGGTCAGCGTCGACACCTCGCTGGAGCGCACCGTGCCCCCCGGCGATCCCGAGACGCCCCCCGCCACGGTCACCTCGCTGCCGCCCCGCACCCTGCCTCGCGAGCAGGACCAGGGCCAGGACGACCGGGACCACCAGGACCGGCGCGACCAGCGAGACGACGTACCGCTTCATCGACACAGAGACATGTCGACAAAGGCGAGCTCGTCGCTGACCACCGGCATCCCCGACAGCCCGCTGAACCCGCGCTACTCCTTCGAGACCTTCGTGATCGGCTCGTCCAACCGGTTCGCCCACGCGGCGGCCGTCGCGGTGGCCGAGGCACCGGGCAAGGCCTACAACCCGCTGATGGTCTACGGCGACTCCGGGCTGGGCAAGACCCACCTGCTCCACGCCATCGGCCACTACGTGCGCAACCTGTGGACCGGCGCGAAGATCCGCTACGTCTCCTCCGAGGCGTTCACCAACGACGTCATCAACGCGATCAAGGACGCCAACACCGCGGCCCTGCAGCGGCGCTACCGCGACGTCGACGTGCTCCTGGTCGACGACATCCAGTTCCTCGAGGGCAAGCAGCAGACGCAGGAGGAGTTCTTCCACACCTTCAACACGCTGCACAACGCCAACAAGCAGATCGTCATCTCCTCCGACCGCTCGCCCAAGCGGCTCACCCAGCTCGAGGACCGGCTGCGCAACCGCTTCGAGTGGGGGCTGCTGACCGACGTGCAGCCGCCCGACCTGGAGACCCGGATCGCGATCCTGCGCAAGAAGGCGGCCGCCGACCGCCTCTCCGCGCCGGCCGACGTGCTGGAGTTCATCGCCTCCCGCATCCAGACCAACATCCGCGAGCTCGAGGGCGCCCTGATCCGGGTGACCGCCTTCGCCAGCATCAACCAGCAGGACGTCGACATGACGCTCGCCGAGATCGTGCTGCGCGACCTGATCCCCGAGGGCGGGGAGCCCGAGGTGACCGCGGGGCTGATCATCGCCCAGACCGCGACCTACTTCGGGTTCTCCATCGAGGACCTCACCGGCCCCAGCCGCACCCGGGCGCTGGTGACGGCGCGGCAGATCTCGATGTACCTGTGCCGCGAGCTCACCGAGCTGTCGCTGCCCAAGATCGGCCAGCAGTTCGGCGGCCGCGACCACACCACGGTGATGAATGCCGACCGCCGGATCCGCAAGGACCTGGCCGAGCGGCGCAACGTCTTCCACCAGGTGACCGAGCTGACGACCCGCATCAAGCAGCAGGCCAAGCAGGCCTGAACTACACGCGTGCAAGATGTGGTTCGCGCTCGGCGAGTCCGTGGACGAGGTGGGGACGACGCTGTGGACAAGCCCCGCCCGCGCTGCACAGCCCGATCCGCGGACCACAGGCAGGTGTGGTTCACCCCGCCGTCGTCCACAGGGGCCGCACCACAACTTGTCCGCGCTGACCTGCACCGATGCCCGTCGTCCACAGAATCCCCAGCACCTACTACTACGACGAGACCTCTATCTGATCCCTCGTCGAGCAACCACCGAACCAGCCCCGACCTGTGGACGACCGTGCCGTGGCAGGATGCTCACCCCGACCTGATGGACCTGATGGAGAGGAACCCATCGCCGTGAAGTTCCGCGTCGAACGTGACGTCCTGGCCGACGCTGTCGCCTGGACGGCTCGCGCGCTGCCCGTACGCCCCAGCGCACCCGTCCTGGCCGGCCTGCTCATCGAGGCCGGCTCCTTCGAGGACGACGGGGAGGGGCTGCGGCTGTCCACGTTCGACTACGAGACCTCGGCCCGGGCCACCCTCAACGCCGAGGTCGGCGAGGAGGGTCGCGCGCTGGTCTCCGGCCGGCTGCTCGCCGACATCTGTCGCAGCCTCCCGGCCAAGCCGGTCGACGTCGACATCGACGGCGCCAAGGTGACCCTGGTCTGCGGCTCGGCCCGGTTCAGCCTCCAGACGATGCCGGTCGAGGACTACCCGACGCTGCCGACGATGCCCGAGGCCCGCGGCACCGTCCCGAGCGGCGTCTTCGCCAACGCCGTCGCCCAGGCCGTCACCGCCGCCGGGCGCGACGACATGCTCCCGGTGCTGACCGGCGTGCGGGTCGAGCTGGACGGCGAGTCGATCGCGATGCTGGCCACCGACCGGTTCCGGCTGTCCCAGCGCGAGCTGACCTGGTCGCCCTCGGCGCCCGACATCGACGCGGCCGCCCTCGTGCCCGCCAAGGTGCTGGCCGACACGGCCAAGGCGCTCACCGGGGGCAGCGAGATCTCCATCGCGCTGTCCTCCGCGGGTGCCGGCGGCGGTGCCGGCGAGGGCATCATCGGCTTCGAGGGCTCCGCCGGGGGCGGCGTACGACGCACCACGACCCGGCTGCTCGACGGCGAGTTCCCCAAGGTCCGCTCGCTGTTCCCCTCCGAGCACCTGACCGTGGCCCGCGTCGACCGGGCCTCGCTCGTGGACTCGGTCAAGCGGGTCTCGCTGGTCGCCGAGCGCAACACCGCGGTGCAGCTGGCGTTCTCGGAGGGCGTGCTGACCCTCGACGCCGGCTCCGGCGAGGAGGCGATGGCCAGCGAGTCCATCGAGGCCCACGTCACCGGCGAGGACATCACCACCGGCTTCAACCCCGCCTACCTGCTCGACGGGCTGACCGCCCTGGAGTCCCCGGTGGTCGAGCTGGCCTTCACGCAGGCCAGCAAGCCCGTCGTACTCTCAGGTGTCGACAGCCTCGACGGGCAGGCGGACGCCGCGTTCCGCTACCTGCTGATGCCGCGTCGCCTGCTCTCCTGACCCCCCGTCCCCACCCCCCCGCACACAGGAGCACCGCCATGCACCTCGGACTGATCGGCCTGGGCAAGATGGGTGGCAACATGCGCACCCGGCTGCGCAACGGCGGCCACACCGTGACCGGCTACGACCGCAACCCCGACGTCAGCGACGTCGGCAGCCTGGGCGAGCTGGTCGAGGCGCTGCCCTCGCCCAAGGTGGTCTGGGTGATGGTCCCGGCCGGGGACGCGACCCGCGGCACCGTCGCCGAGCTCGGCGAGCTGCTGAGCGAGGGCGACGTGATCGTCGACGGCGGCAACTCGCGGTGGACCGACGACCAGCGCAACGCCGAGATGCTGCGCGAGAAGGGCGTCGGCTTCGTCGACTGCGGGGTCTCCGGCGGCATCTGGGGCCTGGAGAACGGCTACGCGCTGATGTTCGGCGGCTCCGACGACGACGTGGCCAAGGTGCTGCCCGCCTTCGAGACGCTCAAGCCCGCGGGCGAGTCCGGCATGGTCCACGCCGGCCGGAAGCCGGGTGCCGGTCACTTCGCCAAGATGGTCCACAACGGCATCGAGTACGCCATGATGCAGGCGTACGCCGAGGGCTGGGAGCTGCTCGAGAAGGTCGACGTGGTCGACAACGTGACCGAGGTCTTCGACTCCTGGCGCGAGGGCACCGTGATCCGCTCCTGGCTGCTGGACCTGCTGGTCGTGGCCCTCAAGGACGACACCCACCTGGAGCAGATCCGCGGCTACGCCGAGGACTCCGGCGAGGGCCGCTGGACCGTCGAGGCCGGCATCGACAACGCGGTGCCGATGCACGTCATCGCCGCCTCGCTGTTCGCCCGGTTCACCTCCCGCCAGGACGACAGCCCCGCCATGAAGGCGGTCGCGGCGATGCGCAACCAGTTCGGCGGTCACGCCACCCAGGCCGGCAGCCCGGCCGGCGGCGACTCCGCGGCGCCCCCCGAGAAGTAGCCCCGAGTCCGGCCCGCGGTGCACGTCGCCCACCTCTCGCTGCACGACTTCCGGTCCTACGAGGCGCTGGAGATCGACCTCGACCCCGGGGTCAGCTCGTTCGTGGGCCGCAACGGCCAGGGCAAGACCAACATCGTGGAGGCGATCGACTACCTCTCCCGGCTGAGCTCGCACCGGGTCGCGGCCGACCTGCCGCTGGTGCGCCGCGGCGCCGAGCGTGCCGTGGTCCGGGCCGCGGTGGTGCGCGACGAGCGCCGCGCGGTGCTCGAGGTCGAGATCAACCCCGGCAGGTCCAACCGGGCGCGGGTCAACCGCGGCCCGCTGCCCAAGGCCCGCGACCTGATCGGCCTGGTCCGCACGGTGGTCTTCGCCCCCGACGACCTCGCCCTGGTCAAGGGCGACCCCACCGAGCGGCGTCGCTTCGCCGACGACCTGCTGGTGCTCCGCGGTCCCCGGTACGCCGGCACCCGCGCCGACTACGACCGCGTGCTCAAGCAGCGCAACTCGTTGCTCAAGACCGCGCGCGCCCGCGGCGGCTCGGCCGCCGAGTCGGTGCTGAGCACGCTGGAGGTCTGGGACGAGCGGCTGGCCCGCCTCGGCGCCGAGGTGATGACGCACCGCGCGACGCTGGTCGAGGAGCTGCTGCCGCTGGTGGGCAAGGCCTACGAGGCGGTGGCCCGCGGGGCGCACCGCGACGACGCGGTGATCGGCTACCGGCCGAGCTTCGAGGTGCCGGCGGGTGCCGACGCGGCCGAGGTCGAGTCGTTGTTCCACGTGGAACTGGAGCGGCGACGCCGCGACGAGCTCGACCGGGCGGTCACGCTGGTCGGCCCCCACCGCGACGACCTGCTCTGCGAGCTCGGCGAGCTGCCCGTCAAGGGCTACGCCAGCCACGGCGAGGGCTGGTCGTTCGCGCTGGCGATGCGGCTGGCCTCCTACGACCTGCTCCGGAGCACCGGCGACGACCCGATCCTGGTGCTCGACGACGTCTTCGCCGAGCTCGACACCGGCCGCCGCGAGCAGCTGGCCGAGCTGGTCGGGGGCGCCGAGCAGGTCCTGGTGACCGCGGCCGTCGCCGGCGACGTGCCGGCGGCGCTGCGGGGGCGCCGCTTCGACGTCGCCGACGGCCACGTGGTGCCGCATGGCTGACGAGACCCCCGGCCAGGAGCCCGGCCAGACCCGCGGCCCGCCCCTGGAGCACGACGAGACCGGCCTCGACCTCGCCCGTGCGATCGCCCGCGGGCTCGCCGGGCGCACCGCTCCGGCGGGCGGGCGGGGCCTGGGCCGGGCGCCGGGCCGCGGCCGGCGCCGCCCGCTGGTCGAGCCCCGCGCCAGCGGCGCCCGGCCCGACGACCGCGACCCCCAGACCCTCGACACCTCGATGACCCGGTTCGTGGCCGACCAGGGCTGGGCCTCGGAGCTGCGGGTGCACGGCGTCTTCGCGCGCTGGGAGGCGATCGTGGGCCGCGAGGTCGGGCAGCACGTGCGCCCGGAGTCGCTGGCCGACGGGCGTCTCGTGGTCCGCACCGACTCCACGGCGTGGGCCACCCAGATGAAGCTGCTGGCGCCCGACGTCGTACGCCGGCTCAACGAGGTGCTGGGCGAGGAGACCGTCCGCGTCATCGACCCGGTGGGGCCGCGCGCGCCGAGCTGGACCCGCGGCCGGCTCCGTGTCAAGGGGCGCGGGCCGCGCGACACCTACGGCTGACCCACGGCTGTTCGACAGGTGCGGGGGCGTACAGGGACCAAGCCGACCCCCTCCCGCGGGCCAGCGGAGCCGCTCACGGGCCTCTGAGGGCAGGTCCTGGTCACGGTTGTGCCCAAGTCGGGGCTCGCGGGAGTGGTGTGGGGCTCTCAGGCGGGTAGACTGGGACGCAGGTCGCCGGCTCCTGCAGGGCGGCCGCTGTGATGTCTAGGACTGAGGACGTGTCCGTGGCCGACGAGCCCACCACCCCCGCCGAACTCCCCACCGAACCTGCTGCCGATCTTCCGGCCGACCACCCCGAGCCCCCCGCCGTGGTGCCCGCGAGCATCGTCGAGGGGCACGCCGTGGAGGCGGGCAACTACGACGCCAGCGCGATCCAGGTCCTCGAGGGGCTCGAGGCGGTGCGCAAGCGCCCGGGCATGTACATCGGCTCCACCGGCGAGCGCGGCCTGCACCACCTGGTGTGGGAGGTCGTGGACAACTCCGTCGACGAGGCCCTGGCCGGCTACTGCGACCGGGTCGAGGTGGCGGTGCTGCCCGACGGCGGCATCCAGGTCTCCGACAACGGTCGCGGCATCCCCGTCGACGTCCCCCCGGGCCAGGAGCTGCCCGCGGTCACGGTCGTGCTGACCGTGCTGCACGCCGGCGGCAAGTTCGGCGGCGGCGGCTACAAGGTGTCGGGCGGCCTGCACGGCGTGGGCGTCTCGGTCGTCAACGCGCTCTCGCGCCGCGTCGAGGTCGACATCAAGCGCGACGGCTTCCGCTGGACCCAGGCCTTCGAGCTCGGTGTCCCGACCGGCCCGCTGGAGAAGCACGAGGCCACCGACGAGACCGGGACCACGACCCGCTTCTGGGCCAGCCCCGACATCTTCGAGACCACCGAGTACTCCTTCGAGACCATCACCAACCGGTTCCGCGAGATGGCCTTCCTCAACAAGGGCCTCGAGATCGTGGTGCGCGACGAGCGCCCCGCGGCGGCCGGCATCGCCGCGGCGGTCAACGACGAGACCGTCACCTCCCTCGAGGAGGCCGGCGAGGGCGAGCACACCGCCGACCTGGCGCACGGCACCCCCAGCGGTGCGGTCGAGCGCCGGTTCCGCTACGACCGCGGGCTGGTCGACTACGTCGAGCACCTCAACCGCAGCAAGACGGTGTCCAACCCCAGCATCATCAGCTTCGAGGCCGAGACGCCGGAGAGCCACGAGTCGCACATGAGCCTGGAGCTCGCGATGCAGTGGAACACGACGTACAACGAGTCGGTCCACAGCTTCGCCAACACCATCAACACCCACGAGGGCGGCACCCACGAAGAGGGGTTCCGCACCGCGCTCACCTCGCTCGTCAACGTGTGGGGCGAGGAGTGGGGCCTGATGAAGAAGCCCGAGGACCGCGTCAAGGGCGACGACATCCGCGAGGGCCTGACGGCGATCATCTCGATCAAGCTCGGCGAGCCGCAGTTCGAGGGCCAGACCAAGACCAAGCTCGGCAACACCGAGGCCAAGGGCTTCGTGCAGCGCCTGGTCAACGAGCAGCTCGGCGACTGGCTGGAGAAGAACCCCGCCGAGGGCAAGGACATCATCCGCAAGGCCCAGTCCGCCGCCCAGGCCCGCATCGCCGCCCGCAAGGCGCGCGACCTGGCCCGCTCGCGCAAGGACCTCTTCGGCGGCAGCGGTCTGCCCGGCAAGCTCTCGGACTGCCAGTCCAACGTGCCCGAGGAGTGCGAGGTCTTCATCGTCGAGGGCGACTCGGCCGGCGGCTCGGCCCGCCAGGGCCGCGACCCGCGGGTGCAGGCGATCCTCCCGATCCGCGGCAAGATCCTCAACGTCGAGAAGGCGCGGCTCGACAAGGTGCTCGCCAACACCGAGGTGCAGGCGATCATCTCCGCGCTCGGCACCGGCGTCCACGAGGAGTTCACCCTCGACAAGCTGCGCTACCACAAGGTCGTGCTGATGGCCGACGCCGACGTCGACGGCCACCACATCAACACGCTGCTGCTGACGCTGCTGTTCCGGTTCATGAAGCCGCTCATCGAGGGGGGCTTCGTCTACATGGCGCAGCCGCCGCTCTACCGGCTGCGCTGGAACAAGCCGCACGAGCACGAGTTCGTCTACTCCGACTCCGAGCGCGACCTGCTGATGCGCGACGGGCTCGCCCAGGGCAAGAAGCTGCCCAAGGAGAACCCCGTGCAGCGCTACAAGGGCCTCGGCGAGATGAACGCCGACGAGCTGTGGGAGACCACGATGAACCCCGACCAGCGGCTGATGCTGCAGGTCACGCTCGACGACGCCGCCCAGGCCGACGAGGTCTTCTCGGTGCTGATGGGCGAGGACGTCGAGCAGCGACGCTCCTTCATCCAGCGCAACGCAAAAGACGTCCGCTTCCTCGACATCTAGGACACACACCCAGTGACTGAGACCACCAACGGTTCCGGCGGCGACGGGCCCGGCGGCCGGATCGAGCCGATCGAGCTGCAGACCTCCATGCAGCGCGCCTACATCGACTACGCCATGGCGGTCATCGTGGGCCGGGCGCTGCCCGACGTGCGCGACGGGCTCAAGCCGGTGCACCGCCGGGTGCTCTACGCCATGTACGACGGCGGCTACCGTCCCGACCGCGGCTTCTCCAAGTGCTCGCGCGTCGTCGGCGACGTCATGGGTCAGTACCACCCCCACGGCGACACCGCGATCTACGACACCCTCGTCCGGCTCGCCCAGCCCTGGGTGATGCGGGCACCGCTGATCCACGGCCAGGGCAACTTCGGCTCGCCGGGCAACGACGCCGCCGCCGCGATGCGCTACACCGAGTGCCGGATGGCCCCGCTCGCGCTGGAGATGGTGCGCGACATCGACCAGGACACGGTCGACTTCCAGCCCAACTACGACGGCCGCTCCCAGGAGCCGACGGTCCTGCCGGCGCGCTACCCCAACCTGCTGGTCAACGGCTCGGCCGGCATCGCGGTCGGCATGGCCACCAACATCCCGCCGCACAACCTGCGCGAGGTCGCGCAGGGCGCGCTGTGGGCGCTGGAGCACCCCGACGCCACCCGCGAGGAGCTCCAGGACGCGCTGATCGAGCGGGTCAAGGGTCCCGACTTCCCCAACGGCGCGCTGATCGTGGGCCGCGAGGGCATCGAGCAGGCCTACCGCACCGGTCGCGGCTCGGTCACCCAGCGCGCGGTGATCGAGGTCGACGAGGACAACCGCGGTCGCACCTGCCTGGCGATCACCGAGCTTCCCTACATGGTCAACCCGGACAACCTCGCCGAGAAGATCGCCGACCTGGTCCGCAGCGGCAAGGTGCAGGGCATCGCCGACGTCCGCGACGACTCCTCGGGCCGCACCGGCCAGCGCCTCGTCGTGGTGCTGCGCCGCGACGCCGTCGCCCGGGTGGTGCTCAACAACCTGCTCAAGCACACCGAGCTGCAGACCAACTTCAGCGCCAACATGCTGGCCCTGGTCGACGGGGTGCCGCGCACCCTGACCATCGACCAGTTCGTCAGCAACTGGGTCGCCCACCAGATCGAGGTCATCCAGCGGCGCACCCGCTTCCGGCTCGCCGAGGCCGAGCGCCGCGCCCACGTCTGGCGCGGCCTGGTCAAGGCCCTGGACATGCTCGACGAGGTGATCGCGCTGATCCGGCGCTCGCCCGAGGTCGAGGACGCCCGCGTCGGCCTGATCGAGCTGCTCGACATCGACGAGGTGCAGGCCACCGCCATCCTCGACATGCAGCTGCGTCGCCTGGCCGCCCTCGAGCGCCAGAAGATCATCGACCAGCTCGCCGAGATCGAGCTGGAGATCGCCGACCTCGAGGACATCCTGGCCAACGAGTCGCGGCAGCGCTCGATCGTGGGCGAGGAGCTGACCACGATCGTCGACAAGTACGGCGAGGAGCGGCGTACCCAGATCATCGCCGCCGACGGCGACCTCTCCATGGAGGACCTGATCCCCGACGAGGACCTCGTCGTGACGATCACCCGCGGCGGGTACGCCAAGCGGACGCTGGCGTCGAACTACCGGACCCAGCGCCGCGGCGGCAAGGGCGTGCGTGGCGCCGCGCTGCGCGGCGACGACGTCGTCGAGCACTTCATGGCGACCTCCAACCACCACTGGCTGCTGTTCTTCACCACGGCCGGCCGGGTCTACCGCACCAAGGCCTACAACCTGCCCGAGGCCTCCCGCGACGCCAAGGGCGGCCACGTGGCCGGGCTGCTGTCGTTCCAGCCCGACGAGCAGATCGCGCAGGTGCTGGCGATCCGCGACTACGAGCAGGCGCCGTACCTCGTCCTCGCCACCCGCGCGGGCCTGGTCAAGAAGACGCGCCTCGGCGACTACAACAGCCCCCGCCAGGCCGGCGTGATCGCGATCAACTTCCGCGAGGCCGACGACGAGCTGATCGGGGCCGAGCTGGTCGACGCCGGCGACGACATCCTGCTGGTCTCCCGCAAGGGCCAGGCGATCCGCTTCCCCGCCGACGACAGCCAGCTGCGGCCGATGGGACGCGCCACCTCGGGCGTCCAGGGCATGAAGTTCCGCCAGGGCGACTCGGTGCTGTCGATGTCGGTGATCCGGGCCGACCAGGTCCGGGCCGAGGCCGAGCACACGGCGACCAAGCCGCAGTACGTCTTCACCATCACCGACGGCGGCTTCGCCAAGCGCACCGCGATCGCGGACTACCGCACCCAGTCCCGCGGCGGCCTCGGCATCAAGGCGATGTCGCTGGCCAACGAGGAGCGCGGCGTGCTCGTGGGCGCCTTCATCGTGGTCGACGGCGACGAGATCCTCGCCATCACCTCCGGCGGCCAGGTGGTCCGCAGCCCGATCGACGACCAGTTCCGGCCCACCGGCCGGTCCACCATGGGCGTGCGGTTCGTGACGCCCAAGAACGGCGACGAGGTCGCCGTGGTGGCCCGCAGCGTGGAGCGTGACGCGGAGGTCGAGGAGGCGGTCGAGGAGGCCGTCGCCGGTGCGCCCGAGGCGCAGAGCATGGACCCGGGTGACACAATCACCGAGGTCGAGGACTCGTCGAGCGACGACGAGACCGACACCGACGGACCTGGGGAGGACTGATGTCCGAGCGTCGTGACGACGGTCCGCTCGCTCCGCGCCGCACGCTGCAGGGCGGTGGCGACCCGGTGCTGCCCCCGCCCTCGCCGCAGCAGGACGAGGCACAGCGGGCGGCGGCCGAGGCCCAGGCGGCCAAGGAGGCCCGCGAGGAGCAGCGCCGCGCCGAGAAGGACGCCAGCCGCCGCGAGCGCGAGGCCAGGTCGGAGGAGCGGCGTACGGCCAAGGAGTCCGCCAAGGAGGCCGCACGCGCCGAGAAGCAGCGCAAGGCCGAGCAGCAGTCCGCCGCGCCGGCCGCCGCAGCGGCCGCGGGCTCGTCGTCGACCACGGCCCGGACGGCTCCGGCCCGCGGGGCCAAGCCCTCGCCGAAGGCCACCGGCCGGCCGCGCACCCGCAAGGCGCGGCTCCGGCTGACCCAGATCGACGCCTGGTCGGTGATGAAGACCTCGTTCCTGCTCTCGATCGCCCTCGGCATCGTGCTCGTGGTGGCCGTGGCCATCGTGTGGGCGGTGCTCGGTGCGGCCGGAGTCTGGGACTCGATCAACTCGATCGTGCAGCAGTCGGTCGGCAACGCCTCGGGCCCGCAGTTCGACGTGACCGACTACGTCGGCACCTCTCGCGTGCTGGGCTTCACCATGATCGTGGCAGTCGTCGACGTCGTGCTGATCACCGCGATCGCCACCCTCGGCGCGTTCCTCTACAACCTCTCCGCAGCGCTCCTCGGCGGCATCGAGGTCACCCTGGCGGAGGACAGCTGACCCGTTTTGTAGGGCTCCCGGTCGATGGGATAGCCTTCCTGCGGTTCACACGGGCCTATAGCTCAGACGGTTAGAGCGCTTCCCTGATAAGGAAGAGGTCAGAGGTTCAAGTCCTCTTAGGCCCACCCCGGAGTTCGACCCATGAGCGCGTGCCGAGATCGTTCGGTCACCGTGGCGCTCCCAGGAGGTAGCAGTGTTCTCCCTGACCTACATCAGCTCGGTGACGCGGACGCCGAGCCGGGCCGACCTCGAGGAGCTCATGACGACCTCGCGTCGCCACAACGCCGCCGCCGACCTGAGCGGCATGCTGTTGCACGCCGACGGGCACTTCATGCAGACCCTCGAGGGCGACCGCCGGACGGTCCTGGAGCTGATGGAGCGGATCGAGGTCGACGAGCGGCACCGCGACGTCGTGATCGCGCTCGAGGGGGAGGTAGAGGAGCGTGCGTTCCCGGGATGGTCCATGGGATGCCGTTCGCTGAGCCCCCGGCAGGTGGCGGACATCGAGGGGTTCAACGACTTCTTCGACCCCGGCAGCGAGTTCTACCGGACCACCGACCAGCTCGGTCGTGCCGGCGTCTTCCACCGCATCTTCCGAGACACCGTGACGCGCGACTAGGTGACCGCGGCTGGTTGGCGGTGACGACCCAGGACGAGCTTGGCCACCAGGCCGGCGGGGTCGTTGGCCTCCAGCACGAGCCTCCCTCCGTGCCCGGTCGCCACCACCTGGGCGAAAGCCAGGCCGAGCCCCTGCGAGCTGTCCGACGGATCATGGGTGGCCCCACGCTCGAACGGTTGCATCAGGCGCTCCCGTTCGTGCGCGTCGATGCCGGGACCGAGGTCCGTCACCTCGACCTCGGCGGCACCCCGGGAGACGCGGGCACGGACCCTGATGTCGCACTGTGGAGGTGAGTGGTTGATCGCGTTGTCGATCAGCTCGTCGACGGCCCGGCGTACGAGCTGCACGTCGAACTCGCCCCGCAGTGGTCCGGTCACCTCGACGTCGAGGCCCAGCCCCGACGCCAGGGCGGCGGCGCGACGGGCCCGGGCCACGTCATGGACGACGTCCGCGAGATCGGCAGGCTGGCGGTTCAGGGTGCTGGCCGACTGCAGGTCGATCAGGAACGTGATGGTGTCGGCCAGCTCCGCGAGCTGGTCACCCGCACGGGCCAGGGCGGTGATCGACTGCCGCCAGGGAGCCAGGGCCGGGTCGTCCAGCGCGTCCATCAGCAGCTCGGCGTGTCCCAGGATCAGGGTCATCGGGGTCCGCAGCTCATGGTTGACGGTCGTGATGAGCCGGTCACGCAGCTGGGCGTGGTTGGCCAGCGCGGTGTGCTCGACCGTCACGTCCTGCACCAGCACGATGGCCCCCCGGACCGTGCCCCGGTCGTCGCGGAGGGGGGCGGCGTTGCAGCGCAGCACGACCAGCGCGCCGTCGGTCCGCCGCAGGCAGCAGAGCTGGTCCTTGACGACCTGGCCGGTCAGCGCGCGGGCGAGGGGGAGCTCCTGTGGTTCCAGGCGCCTCTGGCCCGAGGCCTCGTAGACGGCGACCGAGTGGTCGACCGCTTCGAGCGTGAGACCCTCGGCGGCGAAGCCGACGATCCGTTGCAGCGCGGGCGTGCTCATGGAGACGCGGCCCTCGGCGTCGCACACCGCCAGCGCGAGCGAGGAGTGTGAGGAGAGCATCTCGGTGAGGGCGCGCTCCATCAGGTCCTGCTGTCGCAGGTGCAGGGTCCGACGGCGGACGCAGGCCGGGACCGACAGCGGGCCGCGCGACAGCGCCCGGACGACGAGCCGCCTGCCCAGGCGTCGTCTGGTGCGACCTTCGTGCATTCCGCATCCCGTGGGGGTGTGAGCGAGTGGGACTCTGCTTGGACGTCGGTGCCGGCATGCCCCACTCGTCCGGAGCTCGGTCAGGCCGAGCCGGTACCACTGTGACGCGCGGGCTGGGTCATCATTCCATGCCTCGCCGGTCGTCTACGTCCAAAGCCCCCATCGGCTCACATACCAAGCAAAATCCGACGAGGGGGCCCTCACCATGTCGCGACCGGCGTCCCGGATCCCCCGCCGACGGCGACGTGCTCAGCGGCGCGAGTCGAGGTCCCGGTAGTCCTCGTGACGGTCGAGGAAGGCCTGCACGAAACGGCAGACCGGCAGCGCCTTGAGCCCCTCGGCGCGGACGTCGTCGAGCGCGGCGCGCACGAGCGCACCGCCGAGACCCTCGCCCTCGTGGCCGTCGTCGATCTCGGTGTGGGTGAAGACGATCTCCTCCGGCGTGCGCTGGTACGCCGCGAACCCCACCAGCCGGCCGTCGACGCGGATCTCCCAGCGGGACCCGGACTCGTTGCGAGTGACCTCGGAGGCGGCCATCAGAGGACCTTCTCCCCGTACATCTCGCCCAGCGGGTCCGCGATCAGCTCGATCCGGGCCCCGTCGGGGTCGGTGAAGTAGACCGAGACGCCGCTGTGCACCTCGTGGGGCACGCCGGCCGCGGTCAGCCGCTCGACCAGGTCGCCCCAGGTGTCGGGGTCGACGGAGATGGCGCAGTGGTGCAGGCCGCCCAGCACCTCGGCGTACGGGCCGAGGTCGAGGCCGGGGAAGTCGAAGAACGCCAGCAGGTTGTCGTGGCCGATGTCGAAGAAGAAGTGCGAGGAGCCCGGGTAGTCGCGGTTCTCGATCAGCTCGGTCAGCGGGAAGCCGAGGACGCCCTGGTAGAAGCGGATCGTCTGCTCCACGTCGCTGCTGACCAGGGCGGTGTGGTGCAGGCCGCGGGCGGTCGAGGCGGGCCGCTCGCCGACGGGGCGCAGGTGGGTCTCCCGGAGCTGGGTCCGGCGCACGGCCAGGTCGTCGGGGGACGGGGCGGGGGCCACGGTCATCGTCGTCCTCCAGGTCGTGGGCGAGGTGCCACCGTACCAGGATTAGTTGATGCGTCATCGACCGGCGTACGATCCGGCGGTGTCCATCACCACCGAGGCGGCCTGGCTCAGCGCCGCCCAGCAGCAGGTCTGGCGTCGGTGGCTGGACGTCCAGGCCGGTCTGCCCGCGGCCCTGCACCGCCAGCTGCAGCGCGACTCCGGCCTCTCGCTGCCCGACTTCGACGTGCTGGTGCAGCTCACCGACCGGCCCGACGGCCGGATCCGCGTCTCGGCGCTGGCCGCCGAGCTGCAGTGGGAGCGCAGCCGGCTCTCCCACCACGTGAAGCGGATGGAGGCTCGCGGGCTGGTGCGGCGCGAGGAGTGCGACGACGACGGCCGGGGCTGGTTCGTGGTGCTGACCGACCGGGGCCGCGAGGCCATCGTGGCGGCCGCCCCCGACCACGTCCGCGAGGTGCGCGAGCTGGTCTTCGAGGACCTCACCCCCGAGGAGGTCGCGGTCCTCGACAGCGTCACCACCAAGGTGCTGGCCCGGCTGGCCGGTCGTCTAGGCTGACCCGGTCGTCCCAGGAGGTCAGGAAATGAAGAAGATCCTCGTGCTCGCGCTCGCCGGCGCCGGTGCCCTGTTCGCGAAGCGCAAGCTCGACGAGGGCAAGAACGAGCAGGACCTGTGGCGTGAGGCCACGGACCCGGTCCGCAAGGCCTGACCCGGCCGACCCGCACCACCGGGGGCCTTGGCGCAATTGGTAGCGCACCTGCTTTGCAAGCAGGGGGTTAGGGGTTCGAGTCCCCTAGGCTCCACGTCAGCTGGATCGCTCGAGGCTCCACGCCACCCGTTCGACTCGAACGGCGGAGCGGTCGCCACGCACGGTGACCACGTGGGCCACCTCCGGGCCGAGCTCGGATTCCTCCGCTGGAGCCCCTGTGAACTAGTGTCACGCCGTGACCGAAGCCCTCGCGTGTCCGACCTGTGCCGATGCGCTCGCTGAACAGGACGAGGACGCTCTTCGCTGCCCCCAGGGCCACCGTTACACGGTCACCGGACTGGCGCTCACGACCAACATCGCTGTGGTGAGAGCCCTCTGGATGGCCATCAGAGCCCTGGAGGACGACGCTGGCAGCTTGCGCTACATGGCCACGCAGCACGAGGACCCGACGAGCACGTCTGCCCATGACCGGCGCAGAGAATCCGACGAAGCGCTGGAAGCCGCCGAGACGCTCCGAGCGCACGCGCAGAAGGCACAGGAGAGACTCGACGCGCTTCCCGCCGCGCCCTCGAGGATCCGCGCCTAGCGCAGCGGGAGGGACGTGGCGTCTCGCCAGCGCTCAGCAGTGGCTCCTGGCTCGGCAGACGACGAGCGGCGTTCACCCCCAGAGGTCGCGCTCGAGCTCTCCACCCTCCCAGGGCGGGTTCGCTCGGGTGAGGTGCTCGGTCGCGAGGAAGCCGCGCTTCAGTGCGTCCGGGAGGCCGTCGAACGGTGAGGCCTGCGACGCGTGCACCGCGATCGCCGCACACCGTGTCTCGTAGTGCACGTCCGTGTCGAGCACCGTGGTGAGCTGCTCGTCCGGGGTGCCGATGTCAGGCAGCTCGGTGTACACCGCAGCCTTCTCGTCGCCGGCCCGGTGCAGCACCCAGGCGTGCATCAGCGACCGGGGGAGCGCGTGCAGGTAGACCCGGATGTCGGTGCCCGCGGTGGCGGCGAGGACGGCGTCGCGCACGACGAGGTGATCGCGGTGGCCGTCACCACCGTCGAGCGTGACCACGACATCGGGTCGGTGGCGCGCGATCGCGTCCGCGACCGACGTCTGCACCTCGGTGACGGGAGCCCCGCACAAGGTGCGGGGCCCGGGGTCACCCGACATGCCGGAGTCGGTGAAGCCCAGGAGGTCGACCTGGTCCACGCCCAGCATCGCGGCTGCGTCGCGCAGCTCCCGCTCGCGCAGTGCGCTCAGGCCCTCGGGCCCCACGACCACCCCGGGGGCTGCCTCGCCGGCCTCGCCCAGGGTGGCGCACATCACCGTGGTCACCGCTCCGGCAGCCGCTGCGTGCAGCAACACCGACCCGGTGCCGAACGTCTCGTCGTCGGGGTGGGCCACGACCACCAGCAGGTGGGGCATGTCGTCCTCCAGGCGCCTGCCGCAGGTGCAGCAATCCAGTGGATCCAAGCGCACGGCTCGGGGTGGGTCAAGGCGCCCCTGACGGAGCGCCGCAGGTCACCCTGCCCGACCGGTCCGCGCCGGGATCCGCGTCGACGGGCGGTGGGCACGCAGCGGGGCCAGGGGTCTGAGTCCCCTAGGCTCCACCGACGATGACCGACAACGCTGACGTGTCCTGGACCGTCGTCCCCGCTCCGGCGCTCGACGTTCCCACCCTGTACGCCGCCCTCGCGCTGCGCGCGGAGGTGTTCGTCGTCGAGCAGGAGTGCGCCTACCTCGACCTCGACGGGCAGGACCTCCTCGAGGGCACCCGCCACCTGCTGGGCCACCTCGCGGGCGGCGGGGCCGGGGACCTGGTGGCGTACGCCCGCGTCCTCGCCCCCGACCCGACCCACGAGGCGCCGCGGATCGGCCGGGTGATCGTCTCCGGCCGCGGTCGGGGTCGCCGCCTCGGCCGGGCGCTGATGGAGCGGGCGCTCGAGGTGTGCGCCGAGGACCACCCGGGCCTGCCGGTCGAGCTGGGCGGTCAGGCCCACCTCGAGGCGTTCTACGCGAGCCTGGGGTTCGAGCCCGGCGAGCGGTACGTCGAGGACGGCATCCCCCACGTGTGGATGCGCCGCCCCGCGGGCTGACCCGCCGGCTGACCCGCCCGGGTCAGAACCAGCCGAGGCCCTCGGCGATGAGCACCAGGCCGAAGACCGCGAACAGGGCGGCCGCGCCGTACTTGATCACCCGCTCGGGCAGGTGCCGGCCCAGCACGGCGCCGACCACGATGGCGAGCGCGTCGGCCGCGACCATGCCGACGGTGCTGCCGATCCAGGTGCCCAGCCAGCCCTCCTGGGTGGCCAGGGTGATGGTGGCGAGCATGGTCTTGTCACCCAGCTCGGCGAGGAAGAACGCGACGCCGACGGCGAGGATCGCCGCGCCGGTGGCGCTCGTGGCCTTGTTGGCCTCGGCCTCGGTGAGCTCGTCGCCGCGCAGCGTCCAGGCCGCGAACGCGAGGAACGCGACGCCGGCGACGATCGCGATGGTGTCCTGGGAGTCGGCGAAGGCGTCGCCCACCCAGTAGCCGATGCCCACCGAGGCGAGGTGGACCAGGGCGGTGGCGGCGGTGATGCCGATGAGGACGTCGCGCACGCGGTAGCGCGTCGCGAAGGTCATCGCCATCAGCTGGGACTTGTCGCCCAGCTCGGCGACGAAGATCACCGCGGTGGACAGCAGGAAGGCGTACAAGGGAAGGCTCCTTCTGGGCGCCAGGAGTCTAGGACACGAGGCCGGGGAACGTAGCCTAGGCCGGTGACCGAGATGCTCCGCCCCCGCCACTGGGGCGGGCACCTGCTGCTCGTGGTGGCGCTCGTGGCCACCACGTGGCTGGGGTGGTGGCAGCTCTCGGCGTGGCAGCACGGCCGCGAGGCCGAGGCCCGCGACCTCAGCGAGGCCGCCCCGGTGGCGCTGACCCGGACGATGGGTCCCGACGACCCCTTCCCCGGGCAGTACGTCGGCCAGCCGGTCGAGCTGCGCGGCACCTGGGTGTCGGCCAGCACGCTCTACGTCGCCGACCGCACCCACGACGGGGAGCGCGGCTACTGGGTGATGACGCCGGTGGTCCTCGACGGCGGCGAGGGCAGCGCCGTGCCGGTGGTGCGGGGCTGGTCGCCCGACGCCGCCTCCGAGGCCGTCGCGGGTGACGTGGAGCTGACCGGCTGGCTGCAGCCCTCGGAGGGCAGCGGTCTGCCCGACACGGACGCGAGCGACGACGTGATCCCCGAGATGCGGGTCGCGAGCGTCACCCAGCGCGTCGACGCCGACCTCTACAGCGGCTTCGTGGTGACCCGGGACGCCTCCTCGGGCACCGAGGGGCTGGCCGCGGTGAGCCCCGAGAGCATCCCCTCGGTCTCGGCGGTCACGTCGCTGCGCAACCTGCTGTACGCCGTGCAGTGGTGGGTCTTCGGCGGGTTCGCGGTCTACGTGTGGTGGCGGTGGTGCCGCGACACCGTCGAGGCGCTGGAGCGAGAGCAGGAGGTCCTGGACGAGCAGGTAGGTTCGCCGGCGTGACCCTCGAGACCAACCTCCGCTTCTACCGGGCGATGGCGTGGATCGTCGGGGTCCTGCTCGTCGTGCTCGTCCTCGTCGGGGTCCCGCTCGCCAACTTCGACGGGACGGGGATGTGGAAGGTCTTCGACAGCACGCCGGTGTGGTTCACCGGCGACAGCCGAGCGAAGCAGACGGGTCTGTTCATCACCCAGTACCTCGGCGTCGCCCACGGCTGGCTCTACATGGTCTTCCTGGTCGCGGCGTTCCTGCTCTCCCGCAAGGCGCGCTGGCCGATGGGCTTCACCCTGGTGACGCTGGTGTGCGGGACGGTGCCGCTGCTGAGCTTCTGGGCCGAGCGGCGCGCGACGGCCCGCACCGTCGCGACCACGGACGCGTGAGCGGGCGACCGTGACCCGGACCGCCTTCGTCCTCGGCGGGGGCGGACTGCTGGGCGCGGTCGAGGTCGGCATGCTCCGCGCGCTGCTCGAGCGCGGCGTACGCCCCGACCTGGTCCTCGGCACCTCGGTCGGCGCCCTCAACGGCCTGCTGGTGGCCGTGGACCCGACGCCCGCGGCGGTCGACCGGCTGCTCGCGCTGTGGCGCTCGGTCTCCGGCGACGACCCGGTGTACGCCGACGGCCCGCTGCGCCAGGTCGGTCGGGCCGTCCGCACCGGCACCCACCTGCACTCGGCGCTGCCGCTGCGGCGCCGGCTCGAGGACGAGCTCGGCGAGACCCGGTTCGAGGACCTCGCGGTCGAGTTCCGCTGCGTCGCGGCCTGCATCGAGCGCTCGGCCGAGCACTGGTTCGACTCCGGGCCGGTCGTGCCCGCGGTGATGGCCAGCGCCGCGGTGCCCGGGCTGCTGCCGCCCGCGGAGGTCGACGGCGAGCACTTCCTCGACGGGGGCGTGGTCAACTCGGTGCCGCTGGGCAAGGCGGCCGAGCTCGGTGCCGACCGGGTGTTCGTGCTCCAGGTCGGCCGGGTCGAGCGGCCGCTCACCGTGCCGCGCCGGCCCTGGGAGGTGGCGCGGGTCTCCTTCGAGATCGCGCGGCGGCACCGGTTCGTGCGCGAGCTGGCCGAGCTGCCGGCCCACGTCACCGCCCACGTGCTGCCCTCGGGCAGCACCGCGGAGGACGACTCGGCGCTGGCCTACCGCGACACCCGGCGGGTCGCACGGCGCATCGACGCGGCGTACGAGCAGAGCAGTGCCTACCTCGACGAGCACCTGTGCTGACCCGGGTCCTGCAGCGCGTGGTGGTCGCGCCCGCGACGATCGCGCTCACCGTGGCGATGTGGGTCGGCCTGCCGCTGTGGCTGCTGGCCGCGGGCCTGCTCTCGCCGTTCGCGCCGGGCTGGCTGCGACCGGTCCGGCTGCTGTGGCTGCTGGTGGTGCACCTGACCCTGGAGAGCGTCGCCCTGGTCGAGCTGTTCGGGCTGTGGATCGCGTCGGGGTTCGGGGTGTGGCTGCGCCGGCCGTTCTTCGAGCGGATCCACTACGACATCGTGCAGGCCTACCTGTGGATCTTCTTCCACGAGGCCCGGCGGGTGCTGCGGCTGCAGATCGAGACCGTCGGGCCCACGCCCGACGCGCACCCCGGCGAGCCGCTGCTGGTCTTCTGCCGCCACGCCGGCCCGGGCGACTCGTTCACGCTGATGTACACCCTGATGCACTGGTACGGCCGCGAGCCGCGGGTCGTGCTCAGGGAGACCCTCGCCTGGGACCCGGCGCTGGGCGTGCTGCTGCACCGGCTGCCGAGCCGGTTCGTCTCCGCGCCGCGACCCGGGCGCGACCGCGAGGCCGACGTGGGCGAGCTGGCACGGGGGCTCGACGCCAACGACGCGTTCGTGATCTTCCCCGAGGGTGGCAACTTCACCCCCGAGCGCCGGGAGCGCTCGATCGCCCGGCTGCACAAGCTCGGGCTGCACGCGATGGCGCGACGGGCCGAGGAGATGGTCCACGTGCTGGCGCCCCGCCCGGGTGGCGTCCTGGCGGCGCTGGACGCGGCTCCGGAGGCGGACGTGCTGCTGGTGGCCCACACCGGGCTCGACCACGTCGTCACGATGCGCGACGTGTGGCACGCGCTGCCGATGGACAAGCGGCTGAGCATGGGCTGGTGGCGGATCCCGCGCGAGGAGATCCCCGAGGGGCGCGAGGAGCGCATCGAGTGGCTCTTCGACTGGTGGGACCGGGTCGACGACTGGGTGCAGGAGCACCGGCCCGTGGACCTGCCCCGCCGCTGAGCGGACGGGGCAGGTCGCGGACGGGTCCTCTAGACCTTGGGGTCCGGGGTGTCGGTGACGTCGACGCTCTCGGCCGGGTCCTCCGGCGTGGTGACCGGGTGGGTCGCCCCAGCAGCGGGAGCGGCGGGCGCCGGGGCCGGCGTGTAGGAGGACTGCCAGTTGTCGCTCTGGTCGCCACCGGCGAGCTTCTTGCCGACGACGGCGCCGACCGCGGCGAGCGCCACGACCAGCAGCAGCTTCTTGCCGGTGCTGGTCTTCTTCACGTCCTCGCCCCGGAGCGCGGCGGTCGCGAGCTCGCGACGGCGGTCGGCCTCGGCCGCGGCCTGGTGAGCCTGCTCGCGCACGTCGTGGACGACCTGCTGGACCCCGAGGATGGTGCGGTCGCGGGCCGTCCCGACGAGGGGGGCGGCGCTGTCGCGGGCGTCGGCGAGGCGCGAGGCCCCGGCGTCGCGGGCGTCCGCGAGCCTGGGGGCGACGGCGTCACGGGCGTCGACGAGCTTGGGGGCGACGGCGTCGCGGGCGTCGGCGAGGCGGGCGGCCCCGGCGTCGCGGACGTCGGAGAGGACGGGCTTGAGGTCCTCGCGCGCCTTCTCGACGCGGGGGACGATGGCCTCGGTCAGGTCGTGGGCCAGGCTCTGGGCCTGGTCGACGAACGTGTCCTTGCGGCTCTTGCGAAACATGTGTGCGAGGTCCCTCTCTGCAGGTGTGGCCGACGCGCGTGCGCGCGGGCGTCAGCCCTGATCATGCCTGGGTGCGGGGGAGTTTCAAACCCGTGTCACGCAGGAGTGGGTGGGTAGGTGCCGCGTGGGAGGATCGGTGCCGACGTACGCACCCGTTCGCGAAAGGCACTCATGTCCGACCTCAAGGCCACGCTCAAGACCAACCGTGGCGACATCGTCCTCAACCTCTTCCCCGACCACGCGCCGGCCACGGTGGAGAACTTCACCGGCCTCGCCGAGGGGACCAAGGACTACACCGACGACGCCGGCCGCAGCGGCGAGAAGTTCTACGACGGGCTCGGCTTCCACCGGGTCATCCCCGGCTTCATGATCCAGGGCGGGTGCCCGCTCGGCACCGGCACCGGTGGCCCGGGCTACAAGTTCAAGGACGAGTTCCACCCCGAGCTGCAGTTCGACCGGCCCTACCTGCTCGCCATGGCCAACGCCGGCCCGGGCACCAACGGCTCGCAGTTCTTCGTCACCGTCACCCCGACGCCGCACCTGAACCGTCGCCACACCATCTTCGGTGAGGTCGCCGACCAGGCCAGCCGCGACGTCGTCGACGCCATCGCCACCACCCGCACCGCTGCCGGCGACCGCCCGGTCGACGCCGTGGTCATCGAGTCGGTGGAGATCGAGCGCCCGTGACCCAGGGCGGCCCCGAGGCGCCGCCGACCTGCTACCGCCACCCGGACCGCGAGACCTGGATCCGCTGCCAACGCTGCGACCGGCCGATCTGCCCGGACTGCATGCGTTCGGCAGCGGTCGGTTTCCAGTGCCCGCAGTGCGTGGCGGAGGGAGCCCGGTCGACCCGCCAGCTCCGCACGCCGTACGGCGGCAAGCGGGTCGACGACCCGCGGCTGACCAGCGTCGTGCTGATCGGGATCAACGTCGCGGTCTTCCTGGCCGTGCTGGCCACCGGCGGCCGCTCCAGCCGGCTGACGGACTACCTCGCGCTGCTGCCGCAGTCGGCCGCCAAGCAGTACGGCGACGGCTCGGTCGAGCTGGTGCGAGGCGTGTCGGACGGGGCGGTGTGGGAGCTGCTGACCTCGGCGTTCACCCACGTGCAGCCGCTCCACATCGCGTTCAACATGCTGGCGCTGTACTTCCTGGGGCCCACGCTGGAGAGCGTGCTGGGCCGGGCGCGCTACCTCGCGCTCTACCTGGTCTCGGCACTCTCGGGGTCGGCGGTGGTGATGGTGCTCTCCGGCGAGAACACCCAGACCCTGGGAGCCTCCGGCGCGGTGTTCGGGCTGATGGGCGCACTCGCCGTCGTGGCGCTGAAGGTCCGCGGCGAGGCGCAGCAGGTGCTGGTGTGGATCGCGATCAACCTGGTCATCACCTTCGCCCTCCCGAGCATCTCCTGGCAGGGCCACCTCGGTGGCCTGGCCGCGGGTGCCGCGATCGGCGCGGCGATGGTCTACGCGCCCAAGCAGCGGCGATCGCTGGTGCAGTGGGGCGCCGTCGCCGCCGTGGCACTGCTGGCCGTCGTCGCCATCGCGCTGCGGGCGCTCGCGCTCGCCTGACCGCGGCCCGCCAGAATCACATCGGTGTAGTCGTCCACAGGGTTGTCCCCAGGTGTGGACAACTACACCGGTGTGATTCGGCTGGGGTCGGGCCCTACTCCCACTTCGTGGCGAAGGTGAACCCCACGGCCATGAAGCCGATGCCGACCAGCAGGTTGTACTGGTCGAGGTCCTTCATCACCGGGATCGCCCCGTCCTGGCCGATGAAGTAGAACGTCACGATCCAGATCAGGCCGAGCAGGAAGCAGCCGAGCATCCCGACCACGACGCCGCGGCCGCGGCCGAGCGGGGTCGTGGGGTGGGCGGAGACGGTGAGGCCGAGGAAGATCGCCAGGAAGCCGATCAGGAAGTTGTAGCGAGCCAGGTCCGACATCCACGGGATCGGGTCCTTGGGCGCCTTCGCGCCGGGGAAGTCCACGAACACCGCGGCGTCCTTGGCCAGGTTGACGTAGACCGCGATCCAGGCGATGCCGGCCACGACGAGCAGCACGGCGAGAGCGGTGCGGACGACCGAGGTCTCGTAGCCGCTGCTGACCGTGACCTTCGGCTGACGCGCGGTTCGCTTGGACACGGGGCTCCTCGGTGGCATGGGGGGTGTGACCTGGTGGGCTAGCGTAGTCGGGCCGGCTCCGGCAGCGTTCTCCCGCACCGCACCACAGGACGGATCCCTCGTGCCCAGCCCCCACCGCCGCCGTCCCTGGGCCCAGGTGCCGCGCTGGCGGGCTGCCGCGCTGGCCGGCTTCGTGGTGGCCGGGACGCTGTTCGTGACCAGCTCGCTCAACGCCGGCGGCCTCGACCTGCGGTCCTCCAGCGTGACCGACCTCGACACCGTCGTGCGCCAGGAGCGCGACCGCACCGACCAGCTCCAGCAGCGGGTGGCCGACCTGACCGACGAGGTGGACGCCCTCGGCCGCTCGGTCGGGGACGCCGAGGTCCGCGAGCTGCAGCAGCAGGTGCGCCGGCTCTCGCAGCCGGCCGGCTTCGAGGCGGTCCGCGGGCCCGCCCTGACGGTCACGCTCTCCGACGCGCCGGCCGAGGTGATCTCGGCCGCCACCGAGAAGGGCGAGGTCGAGGCCGAGGAGCTGGTGGTGCACCAGCAGGACATCCAGGCCGTGGTCAACGCGCTGTGGATCGGCGGCGCCGAGGCGATGACGCTCCAGGGCCAGCGGGTGATCAGCACGACCGGCATCAAGTGCGTCGGCAACACGGTGGTGCTGCACGGCGTGCCGTACGCGCCGCCGTACGTCATCACCGCCGTCGGCGGGATCACCGAGATGCGGCGGGCGCTGGACACCTCCGAGCGGATCGCGGACTACCGCGACTACGCGGTCGCCTACGAGCTGGGCTACGCGACCCGCGCCGACCCGGTGGCCACGCTCCCGGCGTACGACGGGGCCAGCGAGCTGCGGCACGCCACCGCCGCGACCGGCGAGACCGCCCCCGACCGGCCCTAGGGCGTCGGCGGCTCCACCGTGGGGCTGGGCGACTCGGTCGGCGAGGCCGAGGGCGACTCGGTCGGGGTCGGCGTCGGGCTCTCGCTGGGCTCCTCGAAGGTGGAGACCACGATCGTCACGGTGCTGCCCTCCGTGGCGGCCTGGCCGGCGGGCGGTGCCTGCTGGAGCACGGTGCCCCGCTCGGCCTCGGTGGTGGAGTCGTTGACCACCGACACCTCGAAGCCGGCCGCCTCGATCCGGCGCCGGGCCTCGGCCTCGCCCAGCCCCACGACCTCGGGCACCTGCTCGGGCCCGTCGGACCAGAACAGCGTGACCCGGGAGTCCTGGGCGACGTCGGTGCCGGCCGGCGGCTGCATCTCCACGACCTCGTCGGCCGGCGCGTCGGAGCCGCGCTCGCTCAGCACGACGCGCACCCCCTCGGCGCGCAGCGCGTCGGCGGCCTCGTTCTTGTCCTCGCCCACCACGTCGGGCAGCGTGATCTGCGGGGGCCCCAGCGAGACCTCGAAGTCGACCTCGGAGCCGGCGTCGCGCTGGTCGCTGGCCTGGGGGTCCTGGGAGATGACGCGGCCGCGGGCCACCTGCTCGCTCTCGGTCCGGGTCACCTCGCCCACCTCGAGGCCGGCCTGGGTGATGGTGCGCTCGGCCTGCTGCCGGGTCATGCCGGTGACGCTGGGCACGTTCACCTGCTCGGGGCCGGTGTCGGCCAGGCGGGGGACGAGCAGCACGCCGGCGACCAGGGCGGCCAGCAGTGCCAGCAGCCCGACCACCAGGGGCCAGCGGCGCTTGCGCTCCGGCTCCTCGTCGTCCTCGCGCTCGGTCGTGGCGACGCGGGTGGCGGGTCCCGCGGCCGGGAGGTACGTCGTGGCGGCGGCCGCCACCGACGGGGGCCTCGACGGGCTGGCCGGCGAGGTAGCGGTCGATGTCGTCCTTCATCGCGGCAGCGCTGGGGTAGCGCTCGTCGAGGTCCTTGGCCAGCGCCTTCATCACGATGGCGTCGATCTCGGGGGTGAGGTCCTCGTCCAGCGCCGACGGGGGCTGGGCCTGTTCGCGGACGTGCTGGTAGGCGACCGAGACCGGGCTGTCGCCGACGAAGGGCGGCCGGCCGGTGAGCAGCTCGTAGAGCAGGCACCCGGTGGAGTAGACGTCCGAGCGCGAGTCGACGCTCTCGCCACGGGCCTGCTCGGGGGAGAGGTACTGCGCGGTGCCCACCACGGCCGCGGTCTGGGTCATCGTGGAGGAGGCGTCGGAGACGGCGCGGGCGATGCCGAAGTCCATCACCTTGACGTTGCCCGCCGGGGTCAGCATCACGTTGCCGGGCTTGATGTCGCGGTGGATGATGCCCGCGCGGTGGCTGTAGTCGAGGGCCCGCAGCACGCCGGAGGTGATCTCCAGGGCCCGCTCGGGCAGGATCTTGCGGCCGTCGCGGACGACGTCGCGCAGGGTGCGCCCGGCGACGTACTCCATGACGATGTAGGGCTGCGCGACGTTGCTGCCGTCGGTGGCCATCTCCTCGCCGGTGTCGTAGACCGAGACGATGGAGGGGTCGTTGAGGGACGCCGCCGACTGCGCCTCGCGGCGGAAGCGGGCCTGGAAGGTCGAGTCGCTGGCCAGGTCGGTGCGCAACCGCTTGATCGCGACGGTGCGCCCCAGGCGCACGTCGGTGCCCTTGCGGACCTCGGCCATGCCGCCCCGGCCGAGGAGCTCCCCGACCTCGTAGCGGCCGCCGATGCGGTGCGGCGTCATCCGGGCTCAGTCCCCCTTCTCGTCGGGGCCCTTGTCCTCGGGGCCCTTGTCCTCGGGGCCCCGGTCCTCGGCGTCGCCCTGGCCGTTGCCGTTCTGCTCCGGCTCGACCGGCTCCTCGGTGGCGGTCTCCGACGGCGTCGGGGTGGGCGCGGGCGGGGCGCCGAGGACGTCGAGGGTGATGGTCGCGCCGGGGTCGACGTCGCCCGAGGGGGACAGCGAGGCGACCTCGCCCTCGGCGCCGTCCCCGGTGTTCTCGACCGGGCGGGTGGTGCTGTCCAGGCCCAGCTCGCCGAGCGCCGCCTGCACCTCGCCGACCGGCCGGCCGACGTAGTCGTCGGGGTCGATCGCGAGCGTGGTGGGCTCCTCGGCGGCGGTCTCGCTCGGCGTCGCGGACGCGGACGCGGAGGGGTCGGGCGTCGGGTCGGCAGCGGTGTCGGTGTCGTCGGCCCACGGGCGGGTCAGCAGCAGCGCGACCAGCACGACCGCGAGCAGCGCCGCCACGGCGTACGCCGCCCAGGGGGTCGCCCGGTCGCGGTCGCGGTCCCGGGCGGGCGGCACCGCGGCGGCGACCGGGGAGGTGCGCGTGGTCGGGGTGGCGGGCTCGGCGACCTGACCGGGACCTGACCGGAGGTGGGACCGGCCACCGGGGCGGCCATCACCCGCGTCGGGGCGGGGCCGGCGGGCATCGCGCCGTCAGCGGCCTCGCGGAGCGCCTCGGCGACGGCGGCGCCGTCGGCGTACCGCTCGGCGGGGTCCTTGGACAGGGCGCGGTAGGTGATCGCGGCCAGGCCGGCCGGCACCGTGGCGGGCAGCTCGGGGACGTCCTCGCGCAGGTGGGCCAGCGCCAGCCCGACGGCGGTGTCGGCGACGAAGGGGCGCCGGCCGGCGAGGCACTCGAAGAGCACCACGCCCAGGGCGTAGACGTCGCTGGCCGCGGTCGCGGGCTGGCCCGAGGCCTGCTCGGGGGAGAGGTAGTGGGGGGTGCCGACGATCTCGCCGGTGCGGGTGATCGCGGCGTCGCCGGCGGCCCGGGCGATGCCGAAGTCGGTGATCTTGACGCGGCCCTGCGGCGTGACCAGCAGGTTGGCGGGCTTGACGTCGCGGTGCACCACGCCCGCCGCGTGCGCCACCGCCAGCGCCTCGGCGACCTGGAGGGCCAGCTCGCGGGCCCGTTCGGGTGCCAGCGCGCGGCCCCCGGCGACCAGCTCGGAGAGCGGCTTGCCCTCGACCAGCTCCATCACGAGGTACGGCGAGCCGTCGGCTCCCTGCGTGCCGTAGTCGAAGACCGAGGCGATGCCCGGGTGGTGCAGCGCCGCGGCGTTGCGGGCCTCGGTGGAGAAGCGGGCGCGGAAGCCGGCGTCGGCGGCGTACTCCGCCTTGAGGACCTTGACGGCGACCTCGCGCCCCAGCACGGTGTCGTGCGCGGCCCAGACCTCGCCCATGCCGCCCACGGCGATCCGGTGGCGTCGCTCGTAGCGCCGCTCCGCGTCGTCGAGGGGTGGGGTCACCGGCCCACCACCGCCTCCATCACGGCCCGCGCCACCGGGGCGGCCAGGCCGGACCCGGAGATCTGGTCGCGCTCCACGCCGGCGTCCTGCACCAGCACCGCGACGGCGACCGACGGGGTCTGGGCCGGGGCCAGCGAGACGAACCAGGCGTACGGCGGCCGGTCGGGCGAGCTCTGCGCGGTGCCGGTCTTGCCGCCGACCTCGACGCCGGGGATGGCTGCGGTGCCGGCGGTGCCGTTCTCCACGACCGAGACCATCATCTGGCGCAGGTCGCGGGCCGAGGAGGCGTCCATGGCCGGCTGGTCGGGCATCTCCTCGGGCTCGGCGCGCTCGATGGTCTCGAGCTTGGGCGAGAGCGTCTCGTCGACGAGGTAGGGCCGCATCACGGTGCCGTCGTTGGCGATGCCGGCCGCGACCATCGCCATCTGGATCGGCGTGGCGGCGACGTCGTACTGCCCGATGGCCGAGAGCGCGGTCTGCGGCTCGTCGGGGTCCTCGGGGAAGCGGCTGACGGCCTGGCGGGTCAGCGCGTCGTCGAGGTCGGTGAAGGTGCGGGTGCCGAAGCCGAACTTCTCGGCCTGCTCGCGCAGCGCGTCGGCGCCGACGTCCATGCCGACCTGGCCGAAGGAGACGTTGCAGGAGACCTCGAGCGCGCGGGTCAGCGTGATCTCCTCACCGCCGCAGGAGCCGCCGCCGTCGTTGATCAGGTCGGTGCTGGTCTGCGGCAGGTCGAGCCGGGCGCCGCCGGGCACCCGCGTCTCGGGGTCGAAGTCGCCCGACTCCAGCGCGGCGGCCGCGGTCACGAGCTTGAACGTCGACCCCGGGGGCAGCACGCCCTCGATCGCCTTGTTGTTCAGCGGGGAGGCGGCGCCGCCCTCGAGCAGCCGGGACTTCGCGGCACCGGCCGCGCTGAAGTCGTGGGTGGCCAGCTGGTTGGGGTCGAAGGTCGGGCTGGAGACCATCGCGAGGATCTTGCCGGTGCTGGGCTCGATCGCCACCACGGCGCCCTGGACGTCCTCGCCGAGCGCGCGCAGCCCGTCGAACGCGGCGCGCTGCGCCTGCGGGTCGATGGTGAGGCTGACGCTGCCGCCCTTGGGGTCCTCGTTGTCGGCGAGGTCCACCACGCGGTTGACGAACAGCGCGGAGTCGCTGCCCGACAGGATGGAGTTCTGGGTGGCCTCCACCCCGCCGATGCCGCTGTCGCGGGTGAAGTAGCCGGTGAGGTGGGCGTACTGCATCGCCCGGGGGTAGGTGCGCTGGAACTCGTAGGCGTCGTCGGAGGGGTCGCTCTCCGCGACCGCCCGGCCGCGGACCAGGATCGAGCCGCGCTCACGGGCGAACTCGGCGTCGCGCACCCGGATGTTGTCGGGGTGCTGGGACAGCGAGGTCAGGTCGCCGGCCTGCCAGTACTGCACGTAGGTCGCGTTGACGAGCAGCGCCGCGAACAGCAGCAGGCAGCCCACGGACATGGTGCGGATCGGGCGGTTCACCGCAGGTTCACCACCTGGGTCGCGTCGGAGTCGAGGTCGTCCTGGGACGGCACCAGCTCGGGCGGGGGACGACGGGCCTGGTCGGAGATGCGCAGCAGCAGCGCCACGATCGCCCAGTTGGCGACCAGGCTGGAGCCGCCCTGGGACAGGAACGGGGTGGTCAGGCCGGTCAGCGGGATCAGCCGGGTGACGCCGCCGATGACGACGAACACCTGGAGCGCCAGGACGACGCCGAGGCCGGTGGCCATCAGCTTGCCGAAGTTGTCGCGGCAGATCAGCGCCGTGCGCAGCGCCCGCTCCACGAGGATGCCGTAGAGCAGGATGATCGCCATCACCCCGGTGAGACCCAGCTCCTCGCCCATCGAGGCGATGATGAAGTCGGAGAACCCGAGCGGCGTGATCTGCGGCTGGCCCTGGCCCAGCCCGCGCCCGACCAGGCCGCCCCAGCCCATGCCGTAGAGGCCCTGCACCAGCTGGTAGGCGTTGACGTCGGGGTCGAACGGGTCGAGCCAGGCCGCGACGCGGTCCTGCACGTGGCCCAGCGACAGGTAGCCCAGGTAGGAGCCGACGGCGAACATCGAGCCGCCCACGACCAGCCACCCGGGGCGCTCGGTCGCGACGTAGAGCATCGTCAGGAACAGCCCGAAGAACAGCAGCGAGGAGCCGAGGTCGCGCTGGAAGACCAGGATGCCCAGCGAGACCAGCCACATCCCCAGGATCGGTCCGAGGTCGCGGCCGCGCGGCAGGTCGACGAACAGCAGCCGGCGTCCGGCGAGCGCGAGGGCGTCGCGGTGCAGCACGAGGTAGCCCGCGAAGGCGACCACCAGCAGCACCTTGGCGACCTCGCCCGGCTGGAAGCTCAGCGGGCCGACGCCGATCCAGATCCGCGAGCCGTTGATGGTGCGGCCCAGGCCGGGCACCAGCGGGAGCAGCAGCAGCACGATCGCGGCGAGGCCGGCGGTGTAGGTGAAGGCCTGGAGCCGGCGGTGGTCGCGCAGCACGACCAGCACCGTCGCGAACAGGATCGCGCCGAGCGTCATCCAGACCAGCTGGGTGCCGGCGAAGGCGGCCGCGTCGGGGTTGCGGGCCTGCCGGCCGAGGTCGATGCGGTGGATCATCGCCAGGCCGAGCCCGTTGAGGGCCCCCACGATCGGCAGCAGCACCGGGTCGGCGTACGCCGCGAACCGGCGGAGCACCACGTGGCAGCCCAGCAGCAGCACCGTGAGCCACAGGCCGTGGGTCAGCAGGTCGACGGGCAGGGTGCCGTCGACGCCGAGCCCCACCGCGGCGTACGCCCCGACGCCGACGACCAGGCTGAGCAGCAGCAGCACCAGCTCGGCACCCCGGCGGCGGCGGTGCACGAAGCCGGTGCCGCGGGCGGCGACCGAGGGCCCGGGGCTACTCATCGGGCTCGGTGCACAGGGCGGTCGTGCTCGGGGGGCTGGCCGAGGGGCTGGCCGAGGGGCTGGCCGAGGGGCTGGCCGAGGGGCTGGCCGAGGGGCTGGTGGACGGGCCGGCCGACCCGCTGGGGCGGGCGCTGCCGCTCGCCGAGGCGCTGGGGCTCGGGTCGGCGGGCTCGGCGGGGTCGGGGCAGGTGGCCCGGCGCTCGAGCCGGGCGACGATGTCGCGGGCGTCGTCGAGGCTGCTGGCGCTGATGCCCCTGGCGACCTCGCGGGCGTAGGCGTCGGGCAGGTCGGAGAGCCGCAGGTCGCTGGACTCCTCGACCCGGTGCGTGGTCAGGCCGGGCACGTCGGCCTCGATGCCGCGGTAGACCGCGACCGTCTCGGCGTCCTCGCCGACGTAGTACTGGTCCTGGGTCCAGCGGAACGCCGCGACCGCGATCACGGCGAGCGCCAGCAGCAGGCCCAGGGCCAGCAGCACGCGTCGGAACCACGGGAACCGCTTCGGCGGCCGGGGTGCGTAGCGCGCCTCCTCGGGGTCGAGGTGCTCGTCGTGGGCCTCGGGCCGGCGGCCGCGCCGGGCCTCGACCGCCATCGGCGCGGTGTCGCCGACCGACTCCAGCTCACCGGTGTCGCGGCTGCCGGCGGCCGGGCCGCCGAGACCGCGCGCGCGGGCGCCCTCGGCGGCGGCACCGACGAGCATCGGCCCGGTCGTGGCCGCGGCGGAGGTCTCGGGGTCGTCGACGGCGTCGTCGGCGACGACGTCGGCCACCACCACGGTGACGTTGTCGGAGCTGCCGGCGTCCAGCGCCCGGTCGACCAGGGAGTACGCCGCGCTGTCGGGCGTGCCGCCGGCCAGGACGGCGGTGAGCCGCTCGTCGGTCAGCACCCCGGAGGCGCCGTCGGAGCACAGCAGCAGCCGGTCGCCGACGGCCACCTCGAGGGTGAACACGTCCGGCTCGGGCTCGTGGACGCCGTCGACGGCGCGCAGGATCAGGTTGCGGTGCGGGTGGACGCGGGCCTCGTCCTCGGTGATGCGGCCCTCGTCGACCAGGCTCTGCACGAAGGTGTGGTCGGTGGTGAGCTGCGCCAGGGTGCCGTCGCGGAGCAGGTAGCCGCGGCTGTCGCCGACGTGGGCGACCGCGACCCGGTCGCCGTCGAGGACGAGCGCGGTCACCGTGGTGCTGGTGCCCTCCAGCGAGGGGTCGGCCGTGACCAGCTCGGCGATCCGGTCGTGGCTGAGGTGGATCGCACCGGCGAGCGCGCCCAGCACGTCGTTGCCGGGCGGGACGTCGAGGCGCCGGAGCACCTCGACGGTCTCGGCGCTGGCGACGTCGCCGCGCGCCGAGCCGCCCACACCGTCGGCGACGACGAGCAGGTGCGGTCCGGCGTACCCGGAGTCCTGGTTGTCCTTGCGCACCCGTCCCACGTCGGAGAAGGCGGCGTAGCGCAACCTCATCGGCGGCTCACTTGCGCAGCTCCAGCACGGTCTTGCCGATCCGCACCCGGGTGCCGAGCTGGAGGGCGGTGGGCTGGGTGATCCGGCTGGAGCCGACGTAGGTGCCGTTGGTGGAGCCGAGGTCCTCGACGTACCACTGCTCGCCGGAGCTGGCGATGCGGGCGTGCCGGGTGGAGGCGTAGTCGTCGTCGAGGCGGATGGCGGCGTCGTTGCCGCGGCCGATCAGCAGCGGGGCCTGGTCGAGCGGGACCGCCTCGCCCGCGTTGCCGCCCTCGACGATCACGACCTGGGTGGGAGCGCCGCGCCGCGCCTTGGCCGGCTTGGAGCGCGCCCGCTTCTCGGACCGCTTCTCGGACCGCTTCTCCGGGCGCTGCCGGGCGCTGCTGCCCGTGCGCGCGCCCTCGCGAGCCACCCGGGCACCGAACATGTCCGACCGGATCACCGAGATGCACGACAGCACGAGGATCCACAGGATCGCCAGGTAGGCGAAGCGGATGAGGACGAGAGTCAGCTCGGACAACTAGGGCTCATCCTTGTCGCAGCCGCAGGGACATGGTCGTGGTGCCGACCCTGATGGTGGCACCGTCACCGAGCCTGGCCTGCTCGACGCGCTTGCCGTTGACCGACACACCGTTGGTCGAGCCCAGGTCGAGGACCGAGACGCGCGGCTCGCCGCCCTCGTCCTGGGCGGCCTCCACCCGGATCTCGGCGTGCCGGCGCGAGATGCCCGGGTCGTCGATGCGCAGGTCGGCGTCGTTGCCGCGGCCGATCACCAGGCCGGGCGGGTTCAGCGGCACCGTCTCGCCGTTGACGAGGAGGGCGGCCGAGGCCCGGCGCGCGGCGGTGGGGGTGGGGTCGCCGCCGGTGAGGCGGGAGCTGGAGTGCGACTGGCTGCGGACCCGGAAGCGACCGGTGGTGAGGTCGTCGGCCGGCTCGAGGGTGATCGAGACCTGGCCGGTGAAGACGTAGGACTGGTCGGCGGCGTGCTCGCGCAGCATCTCGGTCAGCTCGCTGGTCAGCTGCGGGCCGAGGGAGTCGAGCCGCTCGTGGTCGCTGGCGGAGAGCTCGACGTGGAAGTCGTTGGGCACCAGCCGGCGGTCGCGGCTGAGGATCTGGGCGGAGTTGTCCACCTCGCGCGCGAGGGCCGAGGCGATCTCCACCGGCTGCACCGCGCTGCGGAAGGTGCGGGCGAAGATGCCGGAGACCAGCTGCTCGAGCTTGTTCTCGAAACGTTGCAGGGCGCTCATGCCGGCTCCTCTCCACCTGGCTCGGGACGACGAACTGCGATGGTAGCGGTCGGGGTGGGGCGGTCCGGGGCCGGTTTGGGACGTGGGTCCGGCGTGGGATAACCTGACGCCTGCTTCACGCGCGAGTGGCGGAATAGGCAGACGCGCACGGTTCAGGTCCGTGTGCCCGAAAGGGCGTGGGGGTTCAACTCCCCCCTCGCGCACCGTCTGCAGCCAGCAGAGCCCCCGACCGGTCACCGGTCGGGGGCTCAGCTGTTCCCGGGGGTCGGGCGCCTAGTGCCAGGGCGAGGTGCGGACGATCTGCAGCGCCCGGCTCTTCACGAACGGGTCGGCCTGCATGTAGAGCCAGGGGCGGCCGAACCACAGGAAGCCGTCGACGAGGCTGCCGGCCGCGGCGCGGTTGGCCGGGCTGAGGCCCCAGCGGGTGTTCGTGACGTCGGCGGTCGGCGGGATGCCGAGCGTGACGCAGCGGGTGTCGGTGCGGGAGCGGCAGACGGGGGAGTTGTCGAAGTTGCTGCTGCGCTTCTGCTTCCAGGTGAACGGCTTGCCGTTCTTCGCGGTGTCGACCACGAAGTGCTTGCCCGGGATGCCGCGTCGGGCCAGCTCGCGCACCATCGCGGCGCCGTAGGCGATGTCGCTGCCCACCGAGGTGTAGTGCGTGGAGTTCAGCGCGAAGCCGCGGGTGTGGGCGATGCCCGCGGGCACCAGGAAGTCGACCGCCTTCGACGGGTCGTCCTCGGGCCAGTCCGAGGCGCCGCCGTCGATGTAGACCGAGGTGTTCGGGAGCGCGGAGAACTTCTTGGCCGAGTAGGCGATCAGCCGCGACGGGACCAGCGAGCCCTTCGGCACGCACAGCGCGAACGGGCCGTCGGGCTGGAGCACCAGGGCGACGTGGGCGTCGCCGACGGCGGCGGCGAACCGGTCGATCCACTGCTTGTACGACGCCTGCTCGGCCGCCGTGGGCAGCCGGCGGCAGGCCTCGTGCTCCCACGGCTTCATCCGGAACACGGTCATCTGCACCAGCACGTCGGGGTCGCCCCCGGTGGAGTTCGCGATGTAGGCGTCGACCTTCTTGCCGATGTCTCCGTTAGGGATCCAGGCCCCGAACCACTTGGCCTTGGGCCGCAGCGCGATCTTGCCGAGCAGCGTCTTCTCGGTGCCCCGGGCCTTGACGTACGGCGCCCAGGACTGGTCGCCCGCGCCCTTGTAGACGCCCCAGCGTCGGCCCGCCAGCGGGTTGTCGCCGTCGTCGAGCGCGGTCAGCGCTGCGCTGAGCGCGGGGGACAGGTCGGGGGTCGCCGCGGTCGTCCGGCCCTCGGCGCCGGCGACGGGCTGGGTGAGCAGGGTGCCGGTCAGGGCCAGCACGGCGGTGGCCGCGACGGCGGCCCAGCGTCGGGTTCCACGAGAGGTCATGCGCTCCAGCGTGCGCTTTCCGAGACGCACGCGCAGCCGTTCTGTCCGATTCACCGGACAGCAGCCGGGGTCAGCCGAGGTCGAACCGGACCCCGGTCTGCTCCTCGGAGAGCGTCCACAGCTGGGCGGCCAGCGCCTCGTCGCGGGCCCAGCGGCTCCGGTTGGCCTCGCCCAGCCGGCCGCGGCTCTCCATCAGGCTGCGGGGCCCGACGTAGGAGCCGGGAGCGGCGTACGTCGAGGCCCACAGCGTCGGGTTGGCGCCCGCCGCCGAGGACTGCACGAGCAGCCGCATCACGACCGGGGCGAGCTGCCTGACGCCCGGCAGCGAGCCCAGGCCGTCGGGGCTGGTCACCAGGCCGGTGGCCGAGACCCCGGGGTGGCAGGCGGTCGCGGTGAGGTGGCTGCCCGCGGCGGTGGCGCGGCGCTGGAGCTCCTGGGCGAAGAGCAGGTTGGCCAGCTTGGAGTTGCCGTAGGCCTTGTCGGCGCTGTACGTCGCCCGCGGGTTGCCCTCCAGCACCGAGGCGTCGCCGCGGTGGTGGGCGATCGAGGACACCGCGACCACGCGCGGCGCCTCGGCCTCGAGCAGGTGCGGCAGCAGCCGGCCGGCGAGCGCGACGTGGCCGAGGTGGTTGGTGCCGAGCTGGAGCTCGTGGCCGTCGGCGGTCTCGCGGTAGCGCGGCGGGGTCATCACGCCGGCGTTGCCGACCAGCAGGTCCAGCGGCCCGGTCCAGGCCTCGGCGAACGCCGCGACCGAGTCGAGCGAGGCGAGGTCGAGCTCGGCGACCTCGGTCGCGCCGCGCAGCCGGCCCTGCGCCTCGCGGGCGGCGTCGACGTCGCGGCAGGCCAGGGTGACGTGCGCCCCGTGGGCGGCGAAGGCCTTGGCCGCGTGGAAGCCGATGCCGGAGTTGGCGCCGGTCACCACCACCCGCCTGCCGGTCAGGTCGGGCAGGTCGCGCGGCCCGAAGCGGGCCAGGTCGGGAGTGCTGGTGGGGGTGCTCATGCGGTGCTCCTCGGAGGGGTCGGGTCGGTCAGCAGCGCGCCGGTGCCGCCCCTGGCCAGGGACCGGGCGATCACCATCCGCTGGATCTGGTTGGTGCCCTCGAAGATCTGGGTCACCTTGGCCTCGCGCATGAAGCGCTCGACCGGGAAGTCGCGGGTGTAGCCGTAGCCGCCGAGCACCTGCACGGCGTCGGTGGTCACCTTCATCGCCGCGTCGGTCGCGACCAGCTTGGCCACCGAGGCCTCGCGGGAGAACGGCAGGTCGCGGTCCTTGAGCCGGGCGGCGTGGAGGTACGTCGCGCGGCTGCTCGCCACCGCGGCCTCCATGTCGGCGAGCAGGAAGCCGAGGCCCTGGAAGTCGATGATCCGCTGGCCGAACTGCTGCCGCTCACCTGCGTACGCCACGGCGTGGTCGAGCGCTCCCTGGGCCAGGCCGACGGCCACCGCGGCGATGCCGAGCCGACCCGCGTCGAGCCCGGACAGCGCGATCTTCAGGCCGTCGCCCTCGGCGCCGAGCAGCCGGTCGGCGGCCACCCGGGCGCCCTCGAAGCGCATCGTGGCGGTCGCGGAGCCGGTGAGGCCCATCTTGCGCTCGGGCGGGTCGGCCTCCACGCCCGCGGTGTCGGCCGGGACCAGGAAGCAGGAGATGCCGTTCTTCTCCGGCGACGTGCGGGCCATCAGCTTGTAGAAGTCGGCGTGGCCGCCGTGGGTGGTCCAGGCCTTGGCGCCGTCGACGACGTACTCGTCGCCCTCGCGCCGGGCGCGGGTGCGCATCGCGCCGGGGTCCGACCCGGCGTGGGCCTCGGAGAGGCAGTAGGCGCCGAGCAGCTCCCCGCCGAGCATGTCCGGCAGCCACCGCTGCTGCTGCTCGGGCGTGCCGGCGGTGGCGAGGCCGAAGCAGGACAGCGCGTGGACGCTGACGCCGACCCCGACGCTGGCCCACACGCTGGCGATCTCCTCGACCACCTGGAGGTAGACCTCGTAGGGCTGGCCGCCGCCGCCCAGCTCCTCGGCGTACGGCAGCCCCAGCAGGCCGGCGCGGCCCAGGGTGCGGAACACCTCGCGCGGGAAGGTCTCGGTCGCCTCGGCCTCGGCGACGCGGGGCAGCAGCTCGCCCTCGCACAGGTCACGGGTGAGTCCGAGGAGCGCCGTGGCCTCCTCGGAGGGGAGCACGCGGGTGGGAGGCATGGGAGCGACGGTAGCCCGACCGGGCACCATGGCCTCATGGACGACTACACCCCCGAGCCCACCCGGTACGACGACGCGACCTACCGCCGGTGCGGGCGCAGCGGCCTGCTGCTGCCCCCGCTGTCGCTCGGCCTGTGGCAGAACTTCGGCACCGACCGGACCGAGGAGGTCCAGCGCGCGATCCTGCGCCGGGCCTTCGACCGCGGCGTCACCCACTTCGACCTCGCCAACAACTACGGCCCGCCGTACGGCCGGGCCGAGGAGAACTTCGGGCGCTACCTGCGCGAGGACTTCGCCGGCCTGCGCGACGAGCTCGTCATCTCCACCAAGGCCGGCTACGACATGTGGCCCGGGCCGTACGGGCAGGGGGGCGGCGGCCGCAAGTACGTGCTCGCCTCGTTGGACCAGTCGCTGCGGCGGATGGGCCTCGACCACGTCGACATCTTCTACAGCCACCGCTTCGACCCCGACACCCCGCTCGCGGAGACGATCGGCGCGCTCGACACCGCCGTCCGCTCGGGCCGTGCGCTCTACGCCGGGATCTCCTCCTACGGCCCGGAGCGCACCCGCGAGGCCGCCGACATCGCCCGCGAGCTGGGCACGCCGCTGCTGATCCACCAGCCGTCGTACTCGATGCTCAACCGCTGGATCGAGGACGGCCTGCTCGACGAGCTGGACCGTCAGGGCATGGGCTGCATCGTCTTCACCGCCCTCGCGCAGGGGTTGCTCACCGGCAAGTACCTCGACGGCGTGCCGGAGGGCTCCCGCGCGGCCCGCGAGGGCAGCTCGATCGACCGCAGCCACCTCGAGGACCGCGTGATCGAGCGGATCCGCGCCCTCGCCGGCATCGCCGCCGACCGTGGCCAGACGCTCGCCCAGATGGCGCTGCAGTGGGTGCTGCGCGACGACCGGGTCACCTCTGCGGTGATCGGCGCGTCGTCGGTCGCCCAGCTCGACGACTCCCTCGACGCCCTGCAGGGTGCCCCCTTCGCGCAGGACGAGCTCGCCGCCATCGACGACCACGCCCGTGAGAGCGGCATCAACCTCTGGGCCGGCTCCAGCGAGGCCTGATCCGCGCTAGCGCTCGGAGGCGAGCGCCGCGGCGCCGACGATGCCGGCGGTGTTGCGCAGCGTGGCCGAGATGATCTCGGTGTCGATGTCGATGAGGTGCATGTACTGCGCCGCGTGCTTGCTCACGCCACCGCCGACCACGATCAGGTCGGGGGAGAACAGCCGCTCCAGGGTGCGGTAGTAGGTGGTCAGCCGGCCGGCCCACTTCTCCCACGACAGGTCCTCGCCCTTGCGGGCGGAGTTGGCGGCCCGCTTCTCGGCGTCGTGGCCCTCGATCTCGAGGTGGCCGAGCTCGGAGTTGGGGATCAGCACCCCGTCGTACAGCAGCGCGGAGCCGATGCCGGTGCCGAGCGTGGTGACGATGACCAGGCCGGGGCGGTGGTGCGCCACGCCGTAGCGGGCCTCGGCGAGACCGGCGGCGTCGGCGTCGTTGATGGCGTGCACCTCGCGGCCGAGCACGTTGGCCAGCAGGTCGTCGGCGTCGGTGCCGATCCAGTCGGCGTCGATGTTGGCCGCCGAGGCGACGACGCCGTTGCTGCGCACCACGCCCGGGATGGTGACCCCGACCGGGCTGGTGGAGTCGTCGAAGCGCTCGAGCAGCTCGGCCATCACCTTGGCCACCGCCTTGGGGGTCGACTTCTCGGGGGTGTCGATGCGCTCGCGCTCGGCCGAGAACTCGCCCGTGCTCAGGTCGACCGGCGCCGCCTTGATGCCGCTGCCGCCGAAGTCGATGCCGATGGGATCTGCCATGCGGGTCAACCTAGCCGGGCCCCGCCGTGGTGCCCATGGTCGCCGGATCTACCGACCGGTAGCCCGGCCGGGCATCATGGGGGCATGACCTCCTCGTCCTCCACCGACGCCGCCCCCGCGGCCGCCGCCCGTCCGCTGCCCGACCACGTCGGCGTCGTCGTCATCGGCGCCGGGCTGTCGGGCATCGGGGCCGGCTACCGGCTCCAGACCGAGTGCCCCGACCGCGACTACCTGATCCTCGAGGGTCGCGAGTCGATGGGCGGCACCTGGGACCTGTTCCGCTACCCCGGTGTCCGCTCGGACTCCGACATCTTCACCTTCGGCTTCACCTTCCGGCCGTGGGAGGGCGACCAGGCGCTGGCCGACGGCCCCGGGATCCTGGCGTACATCAAGGAGACGGCCGCCGAGTTCGGCATCGAGGAGCGGATCCGGTACTCCACGAAGGTCCGCGAGGCGGCCTTCGACACCGCCACCGGACGGTGGACGCTGGTGCTCGAGACGCCCGCGGGCCGCCACGAGCTGACCTGCGACTTCGTGGTCGGGTCGCACGGCTACTACAGCTACGACGCGCCGTACGACGCCGGGCTGAGCGGGCTCTCGGACTTCGCCGGCGAGGTCGTGCACCCGCAGTTCTGGCCCGAGGACCTGTCGGTCGCGGGCAAGAAGGTCGTGGTCGTCGGCTCCGGCGCGACCGCGGTCACGATCGTGCCCTCGATCGCGGGCGAGGCGGCCCACGTGACGATGCTGCAGCGCACCCCGACGTACATCGCCGCGCTGCCGCGCCACGACAAGCTCGCCGGGCTGGCGCAGCGGTTCCTGCCCGAGATGGCGGCCTACCGCGCGATCCGGGTCAAGAACATCGCCTACCAGGCCGGCACCTACGCGTTCTTCCGCCGCTTCCCCGAGCTGGGCAAGAAGGTGCTGGCCAGCGGGGTCGGGCGCCACCTCGGGGCCGAGGCCGCCGCCGACAACTTCGCGCCGCCCTACGACCCGTGGGACCAGCGGCTGTGCGTGGTGCCCGACGGCGACCTGTTCAAGGCGATCAAGCGCGGCGAGGCCGAGGTCGTCACCGACACCATCGAGACGATCGTGCCGGAGGGGATCCGGCTGGCCTCGGGCCGCCTGCTCGAGGCCGACGTGATCGTCACCGCCACCGGGCTCAACCTCGACGTCAGCGCCGGCATCGAGCTGAGCGTCGACGGCGAGCCGGTCGACCTCGGCAGCCAGTTCATGTGGCGCGGGGCGATGGTGACCGGCGTGCCCAACTACGTGCGGGTGATCGGCTACACCAACGCGTCCTGGACGCTGCGCGCCGACGTCACCGGCGTGCTGGCGACGCGGGTGCTGAACCTGATGCGCGAGCGCGACGCGGCGTACGTCGTCCCGGAGCCCGACGGCGAGCTGGAGCCGCGGCCGCTGCTCGACCTGGCCTCGGGCTACATCAAGCGCTCCGCCGACCAGCTGCCGCAGCAGGGCCACCGGCGGCCGTGGCTGATCACGCAGAGCTACCCGATCGACCGCCGGCAGACGCTGCACGGCGAGCTCGACCGCGAGCTCAAGGTCGTGCCGCGGGCGTCGCTGGCCGGGGCCTCCTCCTCGTCGGCGTCCTCCTCGTCCTCGTCCTCGTCGGAGTCGGTCGCGTGACGGCGGCGGCCGGGCCGGTCGTGGGTCCCTGGGGGCCCGACGTCCTCGGCGAGGGCTACGAGCAGCGCACCGTCGAGCTCGGTCCGGACCCCGACGGCGAGGGCGACGTCGTCGCGGTCGTGGTGCGCCGGGTGCCGCGGCCCGGGGAGGAGGTGCGCGGCGCCGTGCTCTACGTGCACGGCTTCACCGACTACTTCTTCCAGACCGCGCTGGCCGACTTCTTCGCCGAGCGCGGGCTGGCCTTCCTCGCCGTCGACCTGCGCCGCTCCGGCCGCGCCCGGCGCGACGGCCACACGGCGCACTACACGTCCGACCTCGCCCGCCACGACGAGGAGCTCGACGCCGCCCTCGGCGTCGTGGTCGAGGAGCACCCCGGCGTGCCCGTGGTCGTGCTCGCCCACTCCACCGGCGGGCTGGTCGCGCCGCTGTGGCTGGACCGGCGGCGTCGCCGCCTCGGCGCCGCCGACCCCGTGGCGGGCCTGGTCCTCAACAGCCCGTGGTTCGACCTCCAGGGCACCGACCTCCAGCGCGGTCCCGTCACGCAGGCGCTGCGGGTGCTCGGCCGGCTCCGGCCCCACCAGGAGATCCCCGGTGGGCTGAGCACCTACGGTCCCTCGATCCACTCCAGCGGCACCGGCGAGTGGGAGTTCGACGTGGCGATGAAGCCGCTCGAGGGCTGCCCGGTCACGTGGGGCTGGCTCAACGCCGTACGCCGCGGCCACGCCCGGCTGCACCGCGGCCTCGACGTCGGTGTCCCCTCCCTGGTGCTGCGCTCGGCCCGCAGCGACCTCGGCTCGCCGTACAGCGAGGCCAGCGACCGCGCCGACATCGTCCTCGACGTACGTCACATGTCGCGCTGGGCCGGCTGCCTGGGCGGCGAGGTCGAGGTCGCCGTCCTCGACGACGCCCGCCACGACGTCTTCCTCTCCCTCCCCGCGCCGCGCGCCGCGGCGTACGACCGGGTGGGGCGGTGGTTGGCGGAGCACGGGCTGGGGGCGGCAGTTTCACCGGCTAACCGGTGAAACTGCCCTAGCAACCGGGCGAATCGGGCGCTGGCGGGCAGTTTCCCCTGGCCAAGTCGCCGGTGCGTACGCCGCTGCGGCTGACGCCAGCTGGTGCGCACAGGCCGGTCCGTGGTGTGAGTTCTCCACAGGCCCACGATCTGTCGGGCGAGGCGGGTCGGTGGCGGTCAGCCTTCGGGTGTGGACGACGTCATCGACGAGCTGCTCGGGAGCGACGGCTTCTTCCTGCGACGGGAGGCGCTGGCGCGCGGTGTCGGCGACAAGGTGCTGGCCAGGCTGCGCCGCGAGGGGGTCCTTCACCGCCTCAGGCACGGGGCGTACACGCGAAGCACGCACTGGAGGGGCCTGGACGTCGACGGTCAGCACCTGCTGCGGGTGCGGAGCGTGGTCCGCGCAGCGCGTGCCGAGGTCGCCGTGTCCCACACGTCAGCCGCGGTGGCGCTGGGCTGTCCGGTGTGGGGATTCCCTCTGGACGACGTCCACCTCCTGCGACTCGACGGGCGCGCCGGGCGCCGAGAGGCAGGCGTGTGCCAGCACCACGGCTCGTACGACGACGACGACCTCGTCAGCATCGACGGGCTCCTGGTGACCGGGCCGGCCCGCACGTGCCTGGACCTCACCACCCTCACCGGGGTGGAGCCCGCCCTCGTGGTCGTCGACCACCTCCTGCACCGGGGCGAGGTCAGCAGGGGACAGCTGGAGCACCGCAGCCGGCAGACGCCGGCGGGGCCGGGATCGCTGACGACGGGTCTCACGCTGTCACTCGCGGACGGACGCTCGGAGTCGGTCGGTGAGACGCGGGTGCGGTACCGCTGCTGGCGGGGAGGTCTGCCGGCCCCGGTGCCGCAGTACCCGGTGGTGGCGGGGGGCCGCGTGCTCTACCGGCTGGACCTGGCATGGCCCGAGCTCGGCGTCTGGCTCGAGTTCGACGGGCGCGACAAGTACGTGAGCTACCTGCGTCCCGGCGAGTCCGTCGTGGACGTCGTGCTGCGCGAGAAGCGTCGCGAGGAGGACATCGCGCGGCGTACGGGTTGGCGGTGCATCCGCGTCACCTGGCGCGACCTGAGCAACCCCGACCGGCTCATCGCGCGGATCGCGTCGGTGCTGGCCGGTGGTCCCGTCGCGGCCTAGGAGCTCGTCGCGGGTGGTCAGGCAAAACTGCCCGCGGACGCCCGATTTGCCGGGGTCGACGGGCAGTTTCACCGGTCAGCCGGTGAAACTGCCCGCTTTACATTCACCAACCCCTTGTCGAAGAACTGTACAAACGCTACGTTCCTGTCCATTCCTTTGACATCTGCCCCTCAGGTGTCAAGCGAGAGGAGCAGGCGATGGTGAGCAGCGCGACGGTGTCCCCGGGGTCGACCGAGGAGTGGCAGGACGGCAAGCGCCGGCTGTGGCTGATCGGGCTGGTGGTGCCGTCGCTGGCGCTGGTGGCGTTCGTGATGCACCAGCTGACCGGGTGGTCGGCGTGGGTGTGGATCGGGCCGATCGTGATCCTGGTCGTCGTGCCGGCGATCGACCTCGTCGCCGGCCTCGACCGCACCAACCCGCCCGACGACGTGATCGAGCGGCTGGAGGCGGACCGCTACTACCGCTGGATCACCTACGCCTACCTGCCGATCCAGTACCTCGGCTTCGTGATGGCGTTCGTCTGGATCGCCCACCCCGAGTGGCTGGGGGTGGACCCGCTGAGCACCTGGGAGAAGATCGGCGCCGCGGTGTCCATCGGCTGCATCGGCGGCATCGGCATCAACACCGCCCACGAGCTGGGCCACAAGAAGGAGAGCCACGAGCGGTGGCTGTCCAAGATCGCGCTGGCGCAGAGCTTCTACGGCCACTTCTACATCGAGCACAACCGCGGCCACCACGTCCGCGTCGCGACGCCCGAGGACCCGGCCAGCAGCCGCTTCGGCGAGACGTTCTACGCCTTCTGGCCCCGCACCGTGCTCGGGTCGCTGCGGAGCGCCTGGCGCCTGGAGAAGCGCCGGTACGCCCGCAAGGACCAGCACCCGTTCCGGCTCGGCAACGACGTCCTCAACGCCTGGGTGATGTCGGCGGTGCTGTGGGGGGCGATGCTCGCCGTGCTGGGCTGGCAGATCCTGCCGCTGCTCGTGGTGCAGGCGGTCGTCGGGTTCACGCTGCTCGAGGTCGTGAACTACATGGAGCACTACGGGATGCTGCGCCAGAAGGTCGGCGTCGGCCACCGCGAGCGCTACGAGCGCGTCGACCCCAGCCACAGCTGGAACAGCAACAACATCGCCACCAACGTGCTGCTCTACCACCTGCAGCGCCACAGCGACCACCACGCCAACCCGACCCGGCGCTACCAGACGCTGCGCGACTTCGAGGAGTCCCCGGTGCTGCCGACGGGGTACGCCGGGATGATCGTGCTCGCCGTCGTGCCGCCGCTGTGGCGCCGCGTCATGGACCCCCGCGTCCTCGCGCACTTCGACGGCGACATCAGCCGCGCCAACCTGCAGCCCCGCAAGCGCGAGCGCATCCTGGCCCGGTACGCCGCGGACACGGCCGCCTCCCAGGAGCGGGCCGCCGCCCGTGACGCCGCCGCGGCCGCGGCCGCCGCTGCCGCCGCGCACGAGGTGCTGGCCGCCCGCTGCCCGGGCTGCGGCTACACCTACGAGGTCGAGCGCGGCGACGAGCACGAGGGCTTCGCCGCCGGCACCGCGTGGGCCGACGTGCCGGACTCCTGGTGCTGCCCCGACTGCGGGGTGCGCGACAAGGTCGACTTCGTGCCCGTGGACGCCGGGCGCCTCACCGGGTCGTGAGGTCGGGCCTCGCGCAGGGGCCGCCTAGGCTGAGGGGCATGCGCCCGTTCGTCGCCCCCGCCTCCCACCGGGAGCGGCTGCTGGGGGCGGCGGCGCAGTTCACGGCCGAGCACGGCTGGGGCGCGCTGACGATGGCCAAGCTCGCCGAGCTGGTCGGGGTCAGCCGCCAGACCGTCTACAACGAGATCGGTGGCAAGCCGCAGCTCGCCGAGGCGATGATCCTGCGCGAGCTCGAGACCTTCCTGGCGCGCGTGGACGCGGCGTTCAGCGACAACCCGACCGACCTGGTCCGAGCCATCGAGGCCGCGGCGGTCAACGTGCTCGAGCTGGCCCGCACCGACCCGCTGCTCCACATGGTGGTGCGCAGCAGCCAGGGCGCCGAGTCCGACCTGCTGCCGCTGCTCACCACCCACTCCGAGGCGCTGCTCGACGCCGCGGGCGCGGTGATCGGCGAGCACGTACGCCGCTACGACGTGCCGCTCGCCCACGACCGGATGCAGGTGATGGTCGACATGGTGATCCGGCTGGTGCTCAGCCACGTGATGCAGCCCTCCGGTGAGCCTCGCGAGACCGCGGCCACGATCGCCTGGATCGCGCAGCGCGTCCTCGCCGCCTGACCGGCGGGCTGGACCGGTCGCCGGTGCCGCGAGGACTCCGATGACTCTGTCGGTGCCGGGTGGTCAACTCCGAGGCACGGGCCGCACCGGCTCGAGCACGGCAGCGCAGCGACCAGGGGGCGCCATGATCACCGCACGAGGGCTCGTGCAGACCTTCTCCACCAAGCAGGGACGCACCCGACGCGAGGTGCGCGCCGTCGACGGCGTCGACCTCGACGTCGCCGAGGGCGAGGTGGTCGGCTTCCTCGGCCCCAACGGGGCCGGCAAGACCACCACGCTGCGGATGCTCACCACGCTGCTGCGCCCCACCGAGGGCACCGCGACCGTGGCCGGCCACGACGTGGTGCGCGAGTCGCAGGCCGTACGCCGCAGCATCGGCTACGTCTCCCAGGCCGGCGGCACCTTCTCGATGGCGCGCGCCGGCGACGAGGTCGTCGACCACGGCATGCTCTACGGGATGTCGCGGGCCGCGGCCGTGGCCCGGGGCCAGGAGCTGTTCGAGCAGCTCGACCTGCCGGGCCTGTGGCAGCGCACCCCCAAGCAGATGTCGGGCGGGCAGAAGCGCCGGCTCGACATCGTGATGGGGCTGATCCACGACCCGACGCTGGTGTTCCTCGACGAGCCGACCACCGGCCTGGACCCCCAGGCCCGGGCCAACCTGTGGGAGCACATCGCGCGGCTGCGCAGCGAGCGCGGGGCGACGGTGTTCCTGACGACGCACTACCTCGACGAGGCCGACGCGCTGGCCGACCGCATCATGATCATCGACCGCGGCCGGATCGTGGCCAGCGACACCGCCGAGAACCTCAAGGCCGCCGTCTCCGGCGACCTCGTCACGCTCGAGGTCACCGACCCGCTGCGGCTCGGCGACGCGGCCACGGCCCTGGGCGGCATCGCCCAGGCGGTCGAGGTCGAGGGCCGGCTGGTCTCGGGACGGGTGGCCCGCGCCGGTCGGGCGGTCCCCGGCCTGGTGCGCGAGCTCGACCGCACCGGCATCACCCTCGACGCCATCGAGGTCCACCGACCGACCCTCGACGACGTGTTCCTCACCCTCACCGGCCGGACCCTGCGCGACGCCGCCGAGGGCGGCGAGGGCGGGGCCGAGCCCGATGCGGCGGCCGACGCCGTGCCCGACCTGCAGGGAGCCGACCGATGAGCACGCCCGCCACCTTCGTCCGCGAGTCCAGCGTGGTCTTCAACCGCCAGATGCGGATGAACCTGCGCAACCCCGCGTGGGTGTTCATCGGGATCATGCAGCCGGTGCTCTACCTCGTGCTGTTCGGCCCGCTGCTCAAGCCGCTGGTGAGCAGCTTCGGCACCGACATCGACCCCTACACGTTCCTGGTGCCGGGGCTGCTGGTGCAGCTCGGGCTGTTCGGCGCCTTCTTCGCCGGGTTCGGCCTGATCGGGGAGTGGCGCGAGGGCGTCATCGAGGCCGAGCGGGTCACCCCGGCCAGCCGCACCGCCCTGCTGGTGGGCCGGCTGATGCGCGACGTCGTCCAGCTGTTCGTCCAGGCCGTGATCCTGGTGGCGCTGGGCGTGGCGCTGGGCATGCGCGCCTCGGTCGCCGGCGTGGTCGGCGGCATCGCGCTGACGCTGCTCATCGGCGGCGCGTGCGCGGCGGCCTCCAACGCGCTGGCGCTGACGACCAAGAGCGAGGACGTGATGGCGCCGGTCATCAACGTGGTGATGATGCCGGTGCTGCTGCTCTCGGGGATCCTGCTCCCGATGACCCTGGGCCCGGCCTGGTTGCAGACCGTCAGCGACTTCATGCCGTTCCGCTGGATCGTCGACGCGGTGCGCGGCGGCTTCGCCGGCGAGCTGGCCGGCGACGCGCTGGCGTGGGGGGTCGGCTGGTCGGTCGTGCTGTTCGGGCTGGCGCTGTGGTGGGGGACCGCGGTCTTCCGCAGGGAGAACGCCTGACCGCTTGCTACTCGGGAGTTAGGCTCGGCCCACGACGTCCCGTGCCGCTGCGGGGTGCCCGGGGAGGGCGGACCACATGTGCGAGGAGCACCAGCCCGGACCGGGCCTGGGACGCCGTCCGCTGCTCGCCATCCTCGGCCTGGGCGCGGTCACCACGGCCTGCGGCAGCTCGGCCGGCGAGGACCAGCGCACGGCCTCGGCCCCGACCACGCCGGGCGCCTCGTCCGGTGGCGACGGCGGCGGCGCGGAGAGCGCCGCGCCCGCCGGCGGTCCCGACATGGCCGTCGACCCACCGGGCAGGCTCGAGGGTGCGCTGCGCTCCTCGGACTTCCTCGTCTACGGCAAGGGCCCCCTGGAGAAGGAGGCCTTCGCCAAGATGCTGGACATCGAGGGCGTGCAGCAGGTCGAGCGGATCGCCATCGCGTCCTTCTACGTCGACGACGCCCAGGTGACGTACGCCGCGGTCGACCCGGCCACGTTCCGCCGCTTCACCATGGCCGGCACCGCGCAGACGCAGGCGGTCTGGGACCGGGTGGCCGCGGGCGAGATCGCCGTGGAGCCCAAGATCGGCCGCAAGCTGCAGAGCAAGGACGGCTACCTCGAGATCGGCAACGAGTCCGACTCCCAGCGCATCCACATCGGTGCGTACGCCGGCCTGCTGCCCGAGACCGTCGCGCGGCGCATCGACGCCGTCGTGAACGTGAAGTGGGGCGAGGAGCTGGGCATGAAGCTCGGCAACGCCGCCCTGGTGGGCCTGGGCCGCACCTCGCCCCAGAAGATCCGTACCAAGCTCCAGGCGGCCGCCGGTGACGGGGCCAGCGTCCTGATCCTGGGCCCGAACCTCGACATCAAGGCGCAGCAGACCGTGGTGCTCTCCGGTGGCTCGGTGGCGCAGGCGGTGGGCTCGTTCTCCTACCGCGCCAACTCCGACGGCTCGGTGACGCCCGACCCCGCGTGGGTCGCGGCCAACATCCGCTCGATGTCGATGCCGATCATCGGCGACGTGACCGGCCACCGGGTGATGCTGCCGCAGCTCAAGGGCGCCCTCGAGGAGGTCGTGACCCAGGGCCTGTCGAGCAAGATCTACACCTACGACGGCTGCTACGTGCCGCGCTTCATCGGTCGCGACCCCTCGCGTGGCCTGAGCTTCCACACCTACGGCACCGCGATCGACCTCAACGCCGCCGACAACTACCGCGGCATCGCCGGCGCGATGGACCGCACCGTGGTGAGCATCTTCAAGCGGTGGGGCTTCGCCTGGGGCGGCGACTGGAACTACACCGACCCGATGCACTTCGAGCTCGCCAAGCTCCGCAAGGCCTGATCCCGCACGGCGGCCACGGCGCCCCCCGGGCCGACGCGCCCCCGCTAGCCTCCCCTGCATGCGCGCAGTGAGAGTGACCACGCTGGACGGACCCGACGCGATCACGGTCGAGGAGGTCGAGGAGCCCGGCGCCGACGGACCCTTCGGGCCACAGGTCCTCGTCGAGACCCACGCGGTCGGCATCTCCTTCCCCGACCTGCTGCTGAGCAGGGGCGAGTACCAGCTCAAGCCCGACCTCCCCTTCACCCTCGGCGTCGACTTCGCCGGCGTGGTGCGCTCCGCCCCGGAGGGCTCCGGCCTGTCCGCCGGCGACCGGGTGGCCGCGGTCCTGGGCCAGGGCGGCGCGGCCGAGGTCGTGGCCTGCGGCGCCGAGAGCGTCTTCCCGCTGCCCGACCGCCTCAGCCTCGAGCAGGGCGCGGCGCTGCCGATGAACTACCTCACCGCCCACTTCGCGCTGGCGGTGCGCGGTGACCTCCGCGAGGGCCAGACCGTGCTGGTCCACGGCGCCGCCGGCGGCGTCGGCACCGCGACGATCCAGGTCGCCAAGGGGTACGCCGCCCGCACCATCGCCGTGGTCAGCACCGAGGCGAAGGGCGAGGTCGCCCGCCGCGCCGGCGCCGACGAGGTCGTCCTGGTCGACGGCTTCCGCGAGGCGGTCAAGGAGCTGACCGAGGGCCGCGGCGTCGACGTGGTGATGGACGTCGTGGGCGGCGACCTGATGACCGACTCGCTCCGCTCGCTCGCCCCCCAGGGTCGGCTGCTGGTGGTCGGCTTCACCGGCGGCACCATCCCGCAGGTCAAGGTCAACCGGCTGCTGCTCAACAACGTCGACGTGCGCGGCGTCGGCTGGGGCGCCTACGCGATGGCCCGGCCGGGCTACATGCGCTGGCAGTGGGACCAGCTGCTGCCGATGATGGAGTCCGGGGTGATCGACCCGCCGATCGGGGCGACGTACGACGTGACGGAGTTCGGCCGGGCGCTGACCGACCTCGCCGAGCGGCGCACGCTCGGCAAGTCGGTCGTCACCTTCTAGGCCCCGTCCGGGTCCGCGGCGGGTGTCCTTGACCGGCGTACCCCCCGGCCCCAGACTCAGGGCTCGCCCACCGCCCGCGTGCCCAGGAGGCAGCCATGGCCAGGTCCACCCACGACGAGAGCGGTGTCGACGACAGCTACCTCGACCAGCGCCGGCTCAAGCGCGGGGCGGCGGGCTGGGTGCTGCTGGCCGGCCTCGGCGTCAGCTACGTCATCTCCGGCGACTTCGCCGGCTGGAACTTCGGCCTCGACGAGGGCGGCTGGGGCGGGCTGATGATCGCCACCCTGCTGATGGGCCTGATGTACACCTGCATGGTCTTCGGGCTCGCCGAGATGTCCTCGGCGCTGCCGGTCGCCGGCGCCGGCTACGGCTTCGCCCGGCGCGCGATGGGCCCGCTGGGCGGGTTCGCCACCGGCATGGCCGTGCTGATCGAGTACGCCGTGGCGCCGGCCGCCATCGCGGTGTTCATCGGCGGCTACGTCGAGGCGCTCGGCCTGTTCGGCCTGACCAGCGGCTGGCTGGTCTTCGCGATCGCCTACCTGCTCTTCATCGGCATCCACCTCTACGGCGTCGGCGAGGCGCTGAAGCTGATGTTCGTCATCACCGCGGTGGCCGTGGTGGCGCTGGTGGCCGCCCTGGTCGGGCTGGCGCCGTCGTTCTCGACCTCCAACATGCTCGACATCGCCCCGACCGGGGCGGCCGGGGCCAGCGACTTCCTGCCGATGGGCTTCGCGGGCGTGGTCGCGGCGCTGGTCTACGGCATCTGGTTCTTCCTGGCCGTCGAGGGCGTGCCGCTGGCCGCCGAGGAGACCAGCGACCCCGCGCGCGACATGCCGCGCGGCATCATCGCCGCGATGCTGACGCTGCTGCTGTTCGCGGCGCTGATCCTGTTCATCCTGCCCGGGTCGGCCGGCTCCGAGGCGATCCGGTCGAGCGACAACCCGTTGCCCGAGGCGATCCGCGCGGTGCGGGGCGACGACTCGCTGCTGGCCGACTTCGTCAACTGGGCCGGCCTGGCGGGCCTGGTGGCGAGCTTCTTCTCGATCATCTTCGCCTACTCCCGCCAGCTGTTCGCGCTCTCGCGGGCCGGCTACCTGCCGCGCGTGATGTCGCTGACGTCCTCGCGCAACACCCCCTGGGTGGCGCTGCTGGTGCCCGGCACCATCGGCTTCGTGCTGGCGGGCGTGCTGGAGGCCAACATGGGCGCCGACGCCGGGGCGCTGCTGATCAACATCGCGGTCTTCGGCGCGACGGTGTCCTACGTGCTGCTCAACCTCAGCCACATCCTGCTGCGCCGTCGCGAGCCCGACCTGGAGCGGCCCTACCGCACCCCGGGCGGCGTCGCGACGACCGGGCTCGCGCTCGTGCTCAGCGTCGTCGCCGTGGTCGCGACGTTCTTCGTCGACGAGCGGGCGGCGGGCATCACGGCCGGCGTGTTCGTGCTGGCCCTGGCGTACTTCTGGTTCTACAGCCGCCACCACCTCGTCGCGAGCGCGCCCGAGGAGGAGTTCGCCGCGATCCAGAGCGGCGAGTCCGACCTGCACTGAGCCGGGGGCCAGTGGGTACACAGCCGAGGTCCGACCCCGGCCCGTAGGAGCCCACGATCACCACCGCGCAGCGCGACGCCGCCGTCCTGTTCGACGTCGACGGCACCCTGGTCGACTCGACGTACCACCACGCCGTGGCCTGGCAACGGGCCTTCGACCGCCACGAGCTGCACTTCCCGCTGTGGCGGATCCACCGCACCGTGGGCATGGGCGGCGACAAGCTGGTCGGCCAGGTCGCCGGCGACGAGGTCGAGGAGCGCCTCGGCGACGACCTGCGCGAGGCCTGGAAGCAGGAGTACGCCGAGCTCGAGGCCGAGGTCGACCCGCTGCCCGGGTCCCGCGACCTGGTGCGCGCGCTGGCCGCCGACGGCTGGCAGGTCGCGCTGGCCAGCTCCGGCGAGCCCGAGTTCGCCGAGCGGGCCCTGGACTCCCTGGGCGTGCGCGACGACGTCTCCGTGCTGACCACCGCCGCCGACGTGGAGGCCTCCAAGCCCGACCCCGACCTGCTGCAGGTGACGCTCGAGCGGCTCGGGGTCTCCCGCGCGGTGATGGTCGGGGACACGCCGTACGACGTGCAGGCGGCCGCCCGCGCCGGGCTGGACTGCGTCACGCTCCGCTCCGGCGGCTTCGGCGAGGCCGAGCTGACCGAGGCCGGCGCCGTGCTGGTGGTCGGCACGCCCGCCGACCTGCTCGACCTCGACTGGGAGCAGCACCTGCGTCCCGTCGAGCGCTCCTGACCCCGATCCACCCCGATCCACCCCGGCCCACCCCCGCCCACCCCCGCCTCGAGGAGAGAACCCGTGACGTCCTTCGGCTACACCCTGATGACCGAGCAGGCCGGGCCCCGCGCCCTCGTCGACCACGCCGTGCGCGCCGAGGACGCCGGCTTCGACTTCGAGGTGATGAGCGACCACTACTCGCCGTGGCTCGCGGCGCAGGGGCATGCGCCGTACGCCTGGTCGGTGCTCGGCGCGGTCGCCCACGCCACCTCGCGGGTCGGGCTGATGACCTACGTGACCTGCCCGACGGTGCGCTACCACCCGGCCGTGGTGGCCCAGAAGGCCGCGACCGTGCAGCTGCTCGCCGAGGGCCGCTTCACGCTCGGCCTGGGCAGCGGCGAGAACCTCAACGAGCACGTCGTGGGCACCGGCTGGCCGGCGCTGCAGGACCGGCAGGCGATGCTGCGCGAGGCGATCGAGATCATCCGCGAGCTGCACGCCGGCGGGCTGACCGACTACCGCGGCGAGTACTTCCAGGTCGACTCCGCCCGGATCTGGGACCTGCCCGAGGGCGGTGTCGAGATCGGCGTCGCCGCCGGCGGACCCCGCGCGATCGAGGCGCTGGCGCCGCTGGCCGACCACCTGATCGCCACCGAGCCCGAGTCGGAGCTGGTCGAGGCCTGGAACGGCGCCGAGGGCGCCCCCCGGATCGGGAAGCGCGCCCGCGCCATCGGCCAGATCCCGATCTGCTGGGACCCCTCGGAGTCCGTGGCCGTGGAGCGCGCCCACGAGCAGTTCCGCTGGTTCGCCGGCGGCTGGTCGGTCAACGCCGACCTGCCCACCACCGCCGGGTTCGCCGGCGCCACCCAGTACGTCCGTCCCGAGGACGTCGCCGAGGCGATCCCCTGCGGGCCCGACCTCGACGCGATCGTCGAGGCGGTCAGGCCGTTCTGGCACAACGGCTTCACCGACGTCGCCCTCGTCCAGATCGGCGGCGACACCCAGGAGGCCTTCCTCGCCGAGGTGGCCCAGCCCCTGCTCGAGAAGCTCAGAAAGGCATCGTCATGACCGAGACCGCACCCCCCTCCTCCGACGACCCCCGCGTCGAGGCCCTCCAGGCGGCGTACGACCGCGTCAACTCCTGGCAGGAGTCGGCCACCCCGGAGAAGATCCGCGAGGAGCTCGACCGCGCCATCGACGAGGCCGGCATCGAGGTCAGCGAGGGGACGCGCCAGACGCTGGTCCAGCACATCGACGACGGCGGTGGGCGCGAGGACGTCGCCACGCTGCTCTGAGGCTTCGGGCAGTTTCACCGGCCAGCCGGTGAAACTGCCCGCCGCCCCCGGGTCTGCTCAGCCGACCGGGGCGAGACCGGCCTTCGTACCGCCGAAGGCGAAGAACAGCAGGTCGGTCATCTCGAAGGTGCCCTTCCGGGCGCTGACGATGTTGGGCCGCCAGCCGGGCTCGCGCACGATGCTGATCCGGCTGCCCTCGATGACGCGGTGGAAGGTCTCGGCCAGGATGCGGGCGCCGACGCCGGTCATACGGCCGTTGTTGAGCTCGGCCTCGCGCAGCACGTAGAACCACAGCGGCGTACGGGCAGCGACGGCGTCGCGCTCGGACTCGGTGAGGTGGTCGAGCCGAGCGCCGTTCTTGCCGCCGAGGATCTGCGCCTTGGTCAGCGGCGTGACCTTCACCCCGGCCCCCTTCAGGGCCGTGACCATCTGCTGCCCGGTCGCCAGCCGCACCAGGCTGCCGCGCACCAGGTTGCGGAAGGCCAGGTTGTGCTGCATCGGCGGGGTCGTGTCGTCGCCGCCGAAGCTGCCGGGCGGCAGGAACGACAGCGGGTCGGTCAGCCGGGTGTCGAGGCGCATCGCGCGGTTGACCCCGCTGTCGGGGGCCGGGAACCCCGGGCGGCCACCGGCGGGGAAGTCGTAGAGCCGCCGCCAGTCCGCGATCCAGCTGCTGACCAGCTTGGTGTTGCCGCCGAGGTCGCCGCCGGTGCCGGAGAAGAAGAACAGCAGGTCCAGCGACCCGCCCCCGTCGGAGAACACCGAGTTCCAGTTGTAGGCGTCGCGGATCATGCTGTGGCCCATCCGGAACGCGGCCACCGAGAACTCCACCGGCATCGTCGGCACCGTCATCGGCGAGGCGCCGGGCTGGACGATCTTGCGTCCCTTGCTCCAGACGTCGTCGAGGACCTTCGGGTCGCAGATCCTCGGCAGGTAGTCGTGGCGCACGACCCACTGGTAGTGCAGCGTCACGCGGCGGCGTGCGGCGCGGAACCGCTCGGCGTCCGGCGTCGAGGCGGGGAGCTTGTCGACGACCCGGTTGTGGAAGTGGATGAACGCCAGGTGGGTCTGGCCCACCGCGAGGTTCTCGTCGTTGCGCAGGTCCGGGATCAGGGCCCGGCGGGCCTTGCTCGCAGGCCCGGTGCCGACCCGCGGCAGGTCGCGTCCCTTCTTGACCGCCAGGCTGCCCTCGCGCTGGGTGTCGCCGACCCGCAGGTGCACCTTGTCGGCGGCGAAGAACGGCAACGAGCCGGCGCTGCCGGGCCCCGCGCCGTACAGGCTGTCGAGGTCGAGCGAGGGCGAGCGGCCGCTGAGCAGCGTGGCCGGGTCGACCTCGCCGGCCGTCATCAGCGCCGTCTTGTCGAGGGTGAGGTCGTGGTCGACGAACTGGCCGAGGTAGGTGTAGCCGGCCGGCACGTTGCCGCTGGTGCCGCCGCCCCCGACGGTCATCCCGCGGGCCAGCTTGCGCGCCAGCGGGACCGGCAGCGCGGGTCCCTTGGGCCCGATCCGGGAGAACCGGAACGGCGGCGCGGCCCCGGCGGCCAGCGGCACGGCCGCGACCGGGCGGGGGCTCTCGGTGGTGGTGAGGGGATCGCCCTCCTCGCCGGTGCGTCCGCCGACCTGGGTGGTGAGCACCCCCTCGCCGGTGATGAAGAACGTCTCGGACCCGTGCTTGACGTGCTCCTGCGACATCGTGCGCTCCCCTCGCTGGTGCAGCCAGGCCTACCAGAGCGCGCGGGCCACCGGCCAGGGTCGGGCGGGCCCGCGCTGCCGGTGGTGTGGACCAGTCGGGCCGGTCACGTCTCGTAAACAGCGACGCCGTCCACCCAGGTCGCGACCACCCGCGCCTGTGCGATCCGGGCGGGCTCGGCCGCGAACGGGTCGCGGTCGAGCAGCACCAGGTCGGCGACGGCGCCGGGGGTGATGGTGCCCGCGTCGTCCCGGTGGTTCACCCAGGCCGAGCCGCTCGTGTACGCCGCGAACGCGGTCTCCAGCGCGACCGACTGCTCGGGCAGGAACGGCCGTGCCGGGTCGCCCTCCTCGGCGTCCCACCGGTTGACCGCGACGTGGATCGCGGCCAGCGGGTCGGGGGAGGAGACCGGCCAGTCGCTGCCCATCACCAGTCGGGCGCCCGAGGCGTGCAGCGAGCCGAAGGGGTACTGCCACGCGCTGCGCTCGGGGCCGAGGAACGGCAGCGTCAGCTCGTCCATCTGGTCGTCGTGGCAGGCCCACAGCGCCTGCGCGTTGGCGGCCACCCCGAGCGCGGCGAAGCGGGGGACGTCGGCGGGGTCGACGACCTGGAGGTGGGCGACGTGGTGGCGCAGGTCGGCGCCGGCGGGCAGCCCCTCGAAGGCGTCCAGCGCCTCGCGGACGCCCCGGTCGCCGATCGCGTGGACGTGGACCTGGAACGCACTCGCGGCGAGCAGGGCGACGTACTCGCGGAGGGCGGCGGCGTCGACGAAGGAGTGGCCGCGGTTGGGAGTGGCGTGGCCGCAGCGGTCGAGGTACGGGGCGTTCATCGCTGCGGTGAAGTTCTCCGCGACGCCGTCCTGCATGATCTTGACGCTCGTGGCCCGGAACCGCCCGTGGGTGTACGCCGCCCGCCGCTCCACCAGCGAGGCGACCTGCTCGGCGCCGCGCTCGCGGTCCCACCACAGCGCGCCGACGACGTGGCCGGTGAGGTCGCCGCGCTCCGCGGCCCGGACGTACGCCGGCCCCGGGTCGTCCATCCCGGCGTACGACCCGACGATCGCGTCCTGCCAGCCCACGACGCCCAGGGAGTGCAGGTGGCGCTGGCCCTCGAGCAGCGCCCGGTCGTAGTCGGTGTCGAGGGTGCGCGGCAGCAGCGCGGCGACCAGTGACATCGCGCCCTCGTGCAGGGTGCCCGTCGGCCCGCCCGCGGCGTCGCGCTCGATCCGGCCGCCCGGCGGGTCGGGCGTGGCCGCGGTGATGCCGGCGAGCGCCAGGGCGCGGCTGTTCACCCAGGCGCCGTGGTGGTCGCGGTTGGGCAGGAAGGCCGGTCGATCGGCGACCACGGTGTCGAGGTCGGCCGCGGTCGGGGTGCCGCCGGGGAAGGCCGACATGCTCCAGCCGCCGCCGAGGACCCAGGGGTCGTCGGGGTGCGCCGCGACGTGGGCGGCCACTCCTGCGAGGTAGTCCTCGCGGGTGCGGCCCTCGGAGAGGTCGCAGCGGATCCGCTCCAGCCCGCCCTGGACGGTGTGCACGTGGGCGTCGACGAACCCCGGCGCGAGCAGCCCGCCCGCGCAGTCGACGACCCGGGCGCCCGCGGGCACCTCGACGTCGCCGACGGCGACCACGCGGCCGTCCTGCACCAGCACCGGGCCGACGTCGCCGCGGTGGTGGTGCCCGTCGAAGAGGCGGGCGTGGACGAAGGCGGTGACGGCGGCGGGGCTCACCCGGGCGATCATGCCGGGTCGGGCAGGGCGGCCGGGCTCACGACCGCGTGGCGTCCCGGCCCGTCGGGCGCAGCGCCGCGGCCACGGCGCCGATGTCGGCGGGGCCCACGCGGCAGCAGCCGCCGACCAGGCGCGCCCCGGCCGCGACCCAGGCCGGGACCAGCGCGGGGTCGAACGCCCCACCGCCGCTCCAGGCCTTGCGGGTCTCGTCCCACTCCTCGCCGCGGTTGGGGTAGACGACGGCGGGCAGGCCGGTGACCTCGGTGGCGGTGCGCACGGCACCGAGCACGTCGTCGGGGGCCGAGCAGTTGACGCCGGCGGCGACGAGGCTGGTGCGACCGGCCGTCACGGCGTACGCCTCGGGGAGGGGTTGTCCGGCACGGGTCCGGTCGCCGGCGATGCTGTACGACAGCCACGCCGGCAGCCCGATCTCGTCGAGCAGCTCGACCAGGACGGCCGCCTCGTCGAGGTCGGGGACGGTCTCCACGGCCAGCAGGTCGGGGCCGGCGGCGGCCAGCAGCTCCAGCCGCGGGGCGTGGAAGTCGCGCAGCTGCGCGGGGGTGAGGCCGTAGCGGCCGGTGTACTCCGACCCGTCGGCCAGCACCGCGCCGTACGGACCCACCGAGGCGGCGACCCACAGCTCGCGCCCGGTCTCCTCGGCGACCCGGTCGCGGACCTCCCGCGCGACCGTGACGCTGGCGGTGAGCAGCGCCTCCGCCTCGGCCGTGGTGAGCCCGGCCGCGACGAGGCTCGGGACGCTGGCCTGGTAGGACGCGGTCGTCGCGACCTCGGCCCCGGCGCGGAAGTAGGCCTCGTGGACGGCCGCGACCCGCCCCGGCTCGTCGAGCAGCAGCCGCGCCGTCCACAGCGCTGAGGTCAGGTCGGCGCCTGCGTCCTCGAGGGCGTTGGACAGGCCGCCGTCGAGCGCGACCACCCCGCCCCCGTCGAGCCGTCGGGTCAGCGAGGTGTCGGGTCGCGCGCTCATGCGCCGATCCTCCCCTGCCGGGGGCTCCTCGTCGGGGACGGGCGGACGATCGACCGTCGGGGGCCCGACCGGGAGGTCGCCGAGTCGTCGCCCGGGGCGACCGGGCGGTCGGCGTACGGCAGCGGGTTTGGGGTGGTTGGGCAGGCGAAACTGCCCGTGGGGCCGGACATTCCGGGCGCCGGCGGGCAGTTTCACCGGCTAGCCGGTGAAACCGCCCCCCCTCACCCCCGCAGGTAGGTCGTCTCCGCAGCAAGGTCGGTGATGCGCGACCAGTCACGGGCGGCGACGGCGTCGGCGGGGGTGAGCCAGGAGCCGCCGACGCAGCCGACGTTGTCGAGCGCGAGGTACGCCGGTGCGCTGGCCGCGGTGATGCCGCCGGTCGGGCAGAAGCGGGCCTGCGGCACCGGGGCGCCGAGCGACTTCAGGAACGCCGCGCCGCCGGACTGCTCGGCCGGGAACAGCTTGCACTCGGTGTAGCCGAGCTCGAGCAGCCGCAGCACCTCGCTGACGGTGGCGGCGCCGGGCAGGTGGGGCAGCCCGGTCTGCTGCATCGCCGCGGCCAGGGTGTCGGTGGTGCCGGGCGAGACCAGGAACTGCGCGCCGGCGGAGGCGGCGTCGCGGGCGTTCGCGGGGGTGACGACGGTGCCGACGCCGAGCAGGATGTCGGGCACCTCGGCGGCGATCCGCTCCACGCAGGCCAGGGCGGCCGGGGTGCGCAGCGTCAGCTCGATGACGGGGACGCCGCCGGCGAGCAGCGCCTCGGCGACGGGCACGGCGTGCTCGACGTCGTGCAGGACCACGACGGGCACGACCGGGACGGTGTCGACGAGGCCACCCCAGGTGGGAGAGGTGGCGGGGCGGGCGAGGGTCTCAGTCATCGTGGGGCTCCGTGGTGGTGAGGGCGGCCTCGTGGGCGGGGAAGATGCTCGCGCCCTCGTCGGCGGGGCCGACGGCGGTGCGGAAGGCGTGGAACAGCTCGCGGCCGGTGCCCCAGACGCGGCTGTCGTCGGCCCGGGTGACCTCGCGCTGCTCCAGCTCGTACGCCGGGACGTGCAGCTCGAGGATCCCGGCGTCGGCGTCCAGGGTGACCAGGTCGCCGTCGCGGACGCGGGCGATCGGCCCGCCGACCGAGGCCTCGGGGGTGAGGTGGATCGCGGCGGGCACCTTGCCCGACGCGCCGGACATCCGGCCGTCGGTGGCGATCGCGACCCGCTGGCCGCGGTCCTGGAGCACGCCCAGGGCCGGGGTCAGCTTGTGCAGCTCGGGCATGCCGTTGGCGGCCGGGCCCTGGAAGCGGATCACCGCGACGAAGTCGCCGGTCAGGGTGCCGTCCTCGAAGGCCTGCAGGAAGTCGAGCTGGTCGTCGAAGACCCGGGCGGGCGCCTTGACCTGGCGGTGCTCGGGCGCGACCGCGGAGGTCTTGATGACCGAGCGGCCCAGGTTGCCCTCCAGCATCCGCAGGCCGCCGTCGCGGCTGAACGGGTCGTCGGCCGGGCGCAGCACGTCGAGGTCGAGGGAGGCCTTGGGGCCCTCCTCCCAGGTCAGCGCGCCGCGGTCGAGCCGCGCCTCGGTGGTGTAGCGCCACAGGCCGTGGCCGGCGACGGTGTGGACGTCGTCGTGGAGCAGCCCGTGCTTGAGCAGCGAGTGCACCGTGAACGCCAGTCCGCCGGCGGCGTGGAAGTGGTTGATGTCGGCCTTGCCGTTGGGGTAGACCCGCGCCATCAGCGGGACCACCGCGGACAGCTCGGCCAGGTCGTCCCAGGTCAGCGTGATGCCGGCCGCGCGGGCGATGGCGACGAGGTGCAGGGTGTGGTTGGTCGAGCCGCCGGTGGCGAGCAGCGCCACGCAGCCGTTGACGATCGCCTTCTCGTCGACGATCCGGCCCACGGGGGTGAACTCCTCGCCCCACGAGGTCAGGTCGACGGCGCGGGCGGCGGCCGCGTCGGTCAGCGCCGCGCGCAGCGGCGTACCGGGGTTGACGAAGCTGGCGCCGGGCAGGTGCAGGCCCATCACCTCCATCAGCATCTGGTTGCTGTTGGCGGTGCCGTAGAAGGTGCACGTGCCGGCCGAGTGGTACGACGCGGACTCGGCCTCGAGCAGGGTGTCGCGGTCGACCTCGCCGGCGGCGTACGCCTGCCGGATCCGGGCCTTCTCGCCGTTGGGCAGCCCCGAGGTCATCGGGCCGGCCGGGACGAAGATGGCGGGCAGGTGGCCGAAGGACAGCGCGCCGATCAGCATGCCGGGCACGATCTTGTCGCAGACGCCGAGCATCAGGCCGGCGTCGAACATGTCGTGGGAGAGCGCGATCGCGGTCGACATCGCGATCACGTCGCGGCTGAACAGCGAGAGCTGCATGCCGTCGCGGCCCTGGGTGATGCCGTCGCACATGGCGGGCACGCCGCCGGCGAACTGCGCGATGCCGCCGGAGCGGAGCACCGCCTGCTTCATCTGGGCCGGGAAGCTCTCGAAGGGCTGGTGCGCCGAGAGCATGTCGTTGTACGCCGAGACGATGGCGACGTTGGGCTTGACCTTGCCGCGCAGGGCGGCCTTGTCGACCTCGCCGGAGGCGGCGAAGCCGTGGGCGAGGTTGGCGCAGGCGAGCTTGGTGCGCATCGGGCCGCGGGTGGCGGACTCCTCGAGCCGGCGCAGGTACGCCGCCCGGTCGGCGCGGCTGCGCTCGGTGATGCGCTCGGTCACCGCGGCGAGCACGGGGTGCAGGGTGCGTGCGGACATGTCAGGGGTCTCCTCGGAGGGGGTCACTCGTGCCAGGTGCGGCCGTCGCGCTCGATGAGCGTCGAGGCGGCGAAGGGGCCGGAGGTGCCGGCCGGGTAGCGGCGGGGGGCGTGCTCGGGACGGGCCCAGCGCTCGTGGATGGGCTCGATCCAGCGCCAGGCGGCCTCGACCTCGTCGCGGCGCATGAACAGCGTCGGGTTGCCCCGCACGACGTCCATGAGGAGCCGCTCGTAGGCCTCGGGCGAGTGCTTCTGGAAGGTCTGGGCGTAGTTGAGGTCCAGCGAGACCGGCCGCAGCCGGATGCCGCCGGGACCGGGCTCCTTGGCGGTGAGGTGCAGCTTCATGCCCTCCTCGGGCTGGAGCTGGATCACCAGGCGGTTGGGCTCGCTGGTGCCCTCGGCGTCGGGGAACATCGGGTGGGGGACCGCGCGGAACTGGATCACGATCTCGCTGTAGCGGCTCTCCATCCGCTTGCCGGTGCGCAGGTAGAACGGGACGCCGGCCCAGCGCCAGTTCTGCACCTCGGCCTTGATCGCGACGAAGGTCTCGGTGACCGACCCGGGCCGCTCGGCGTCCTCGCGGTAGGACCCGACGGGCCCCTCCTCGGTCAGCCCGGCCTGGTACTGCCCGGCCACGACGTTCTCCTCGACGGCCGCGCCGGTGATGGGCTTGAGCGCCATCAGCACCTTGAGCTTCTCGTCGCGCACGGTCTCGCGGCCGACGTACGTCGGGGGCTCCATCGCCACCAGGCACAGCAGCTGCAGCAGGTGGTTCTGCACCATGTCGCGCAGCGCGCCCGAGCCGTCGTAGTAGCCGCCGCGCGACCCGACGCCCAACGACTCGGCGGCCGTGATCTGGACGTGGTCGACCGAGGTGGCGTTCCACAGCGGCTCGAGGAAGGTGTTGGCGAACCGGGTGACCAGCAGGTTCTGGACGCTCTCCTTGCCCAGGTAGTGGTCGATCCGGAAGATCTGGTGCTCCTCGAACACCGCGCCCACGGCGTCGTTGATGGCCAGCGCCGAGGCCAGGTCGTGGCCGAGCGGCTTCTCCAGCACCAGCCGGGACTGCTCGGTGACCATGCCGTGCTCGGCAAGGCGCTCGCTGACGGTGCCGAACAGCGACGGCGCGATGGCGAGGTAGAAGACCCGCACCTTCTCGGCGTCGGGCAGCTCGGCAGCCAGCTGGGCCCAGCCGTCGGCGTCGGCGATGTCGAGGCTGACGTGGGTGAGGCGGGCGATGAAGCGGTCGAGGACCGCGGCGTCGAGCTCCTCGGCGCGAACGAAGGCGGGCAGGTCGCCGCGGATCTTGTCGCGGTAGCCGGCCTCGTCGAAGCCGGCGCGGGAGGTGGCGACGATCCGCGTGGTCGGGGGCAGCTGCCCGTCGCGGTCGCGCAGGTAGAGCGCGGGGAGCAGCTTGCGGACGGCGAGGTCGCCGGTGCCGCCGAAGACGACGACGTCGGCGGGAGGAACGGGGGAAGGGCCGTGCGAGGGGGACATCGAGGTCTCTCTCCAGAAGTCGGTCGAGACACCACCGTAGGGAGAGTTCCGCACGTCTGCAAGCAGCATTACGTCTTTTTGCGGCGGAAATAGACCAGTGGAGACGTTGTCCCGGCGTACCGGTGGTTGAATGCGGACCATGAGCCTGCCCGCGACCGGTGCCCTCGGGACGTACGCCGTCCCCGGTGACACCGCCACCGCGGGCGAGGTGTTCTCGCTGGTCCGCGACGGGATCGTCGCCACCCGCAGCGACATCGCCCGGCTGACCGGGCTGTCCCGCACGGCCGTCGCGGCCCGCGTCCAGGCGCTGCTCGACAGCGGCCTGGTCGCCGAGGGCACCGACCCCGACCGCCCGCCCGCCTCGGGCCGGCCGCCCGTGGTGCTGCGCCTGGACCGCGCGGCCGGGGTCGTCCTGGCCGCCGCGATCGGCCGCAGCCGCACCCAGCTCGCCGTCTGCGACCTCGACGGTCGGGCGCTGGTCGCCCGCGACGTCGACCAGGAGGTCGGCCTGACCCCCGACGTGCTGATGCCGCGGGTGGTGGCGGCGCTCGGCGAGCTGCTCGGCGAGGTCGGCCGCGACGCCGCGGCGGTGCGGGCCGTCGGGCTGAGCATCCCGGGCACCGTCGACACCGCCCGCGGCGCGAGCCTGGACTCGCCGATCATGACCGGGTGGGACGGCGTCGCGCTGGCGCCGTACGTCGCCGCGCTCTGCGACGCCCCGGTCTTCGTCGACAACGACGCCAACGTGATGGCGCTCTCGGAGCGGCGCGGGCACCTCGAGACCCACCGCGACCTGCTCTTCCTCAAGGCCTCCACCGGCATCGGCGTCGGCATCGTGACCGGCGGCCGGCTGGCCCGCGGCGGGCTGGGCGCCGGCGGCGAGATCGGGCACACCAAGGTCCCCGCGGCAGCAGGGCTCGCCTGCCGCTGCGGCGAGACCGGCTGCGTGGAGGCGCTGGCCTCGGGGTGGGCGCTGGTGCAGGCGGCGCGGGCCGCGGGCCACGAGGTCTCCCACGTCCGCGACCTGGTCGCCCTCGCCGTGCGCGGCGACGCCGAGGCGCGCCACCTCGTGCGCGAGGCCGGCCGTCGGATCGGCGAGGTGCTCGCGGCGGCGGTCAACCTGCTCAACCCCGAGGCGGTGGTCGTCGGCGGCGACCTGGCCGGGGCCTACGACCCGTTCGTGGCGGGGCTGCGCGAGTCGTTGTACTCCCTGGCCACGGCGCTCGCGACCCGCGACCTCGTCATCGTCGCGCTGACCCACGGCGAGCGGTCCGGCGTCGTGGGGTGCGCCGCCCTGGCGCTGCGCGAGGTGCTCGACTCGACCGCGGTCGACCGGCTCCTGGCGGCACGGTCGGCCTGACCCGTACGGCCCCGGCGCCGGGCGGCTAGCCGAGCTCGGTGCGGATGAGCGCGAGCCGCTCGAGCAGGGACTCCAGCGCCACCTCGAACTCCAGCGCCGAGGTGTCCTGGGCCAGGTCGCCGCGCAGCCGCCACACCGTGGTGTGCCGGGAGGCCTCCTCGTCGTCGGCCTCGCGGTCGTCGACGACGTCGAGCGGGCCGACGTCGGCCCCGTGGGCGGCCACCTCGAGCAGCAGCGTGCCCAGCAGGAAGCTGGTGAACGAGCGGTACGCCGCCACCGCGGCCTCGTCGCCGAAGCCCTCGGCGACCAGACCGGAGAGGAAGGCGTCGACCCACTCCAGGCTGCGCAGCGGGGGACGCAGCCAGGGCGCCTCGGGCGGACGGGAGGCGACCAGCGGGAACGCCTTGGGGTGGGCGAGCGCGATCCGGCGTACGCCGTGGGCCAGGCGCTGCAGGAAGTCCTGCCAGCCGTGGGTCGGGCGGCGCAGCACGTCGGGATCGACCCGCAGGTCGCCGAGCAGGAGCTCCACGACCCCGTCGAGCAGCTCCTCCTTGCCGGGGACGTAGCGGTAGAGCGACATCGCCTCGACCCCGACGCGCTGCCCGAGGCGGCGCATCGTGAGCCCCGCCAGGCCCTGCTCGTCGATGTGCGCCAGCGCGGCGACGAGGATCCGGTCGCGGTCCAGCGCGATCCGCTCGGAGGGAACGGGCTCTCCGGCGACGACGGCCGCGTCGGCGTCGGGCACCGGCTCCGATCCTGGCGTCGTCTCCATCGCACCTCCCCCGTCGTGGCGAGCGTAGCCGGGGAGCCGTGGCGCACGGCGACGGCCTTCCGCCGGATCGGGCGTCGGCGGCTAGGACCCCAGCAGCGGCGACCGGCGCCGGTGGTGGTCGGTGACCGTCTCCCACGCCGCCGCGAGCGCGAGCAGGTCCTCGTCGGCGCGCGGCCGGGCGATCACCTGCAGTCCCATCGGCAGGCCACCGGCCGAGAAGCCGGCGGGCATCGCGAGCACCGGCGCCCCGACGAGGGTGCCGAGGACGCAGACCTCCATCCAGCGGTGGTAGGTCGGCATCGCCACGCCGGCGACCTCGTGCGGCCAGTCGAGGTCGGCGTCGAAGGGCAGCAGCTGCGCGGTCGGGAGCACCAGCAGGTCGACGTCGTCGAAGAGCCTCAGCACGGCGCGGTGCAGGTCGCTGCGCAGCGCCGACGCCGCCATCACCTCCGCCGCGCCCAGCGGCGGCCGGTCGCCCGCCCCCAGCAGGCCCTCCACCTCGAAGACCGCCTCGGGCTTGAGCCGCGCCCGCAGCGCCGGGTCGGCGTACGCCGGGGCCAGGGCCGACCCCGCGAGCCAGTGCCGCCAGGGCAGCCAGGTGCGCAGCAGGTCCTCGGGGCCGCCGAACCCGCCCGAGGCCGGCAGCGACGCCGGCACCACCTCCAGGCCCAGGTCGCCGAACGAGGTCAGCGCCCGGCGGCAGATCTCCATCACCTCGGGCTCGATCGGCAGGTAGCCGTCCAGGTCGCCCAGCCACCCCACGCGCCCGGGGCGGGAGCCGCTGCCGCCCGCCTCCAGACCCAGCGGGTCGCGGGGGTCCGGACCGGCCAGGGTGCGGTGGAGCGCGGCCAGGTCCGCCGCGGTGCGTGCGACCGGGCCGTCGACGCCCCCGCGGGAGAGCCACACCTCGCCGTCGACCTGCGGCACCCGGCCGAGCGAGGGCCGCAGCCCGTAGACGTTGTTCCACCCGGTCGGGTTGCGCAGCGAGCCGAGGAAGTCGCTGCCGTCCGCGACGGGCAGCATGCCGAGCGCGACGGCCACCGCTGCTCCGCCGCTGCTGCCGCCCGCCGAGCGCGCGGTGTCCCAGGCGTTGCGGGTGGTGCCGTGCACCGAGCTGTAGGTGTGGGAGCCCAGTCCGAACTCGGGGGTGTTGGTCTTGCCGACCACGATCGCCCCGGCGGCCCGCTGCCGGGCGGCGACCAGCGAGTCGGCGGCCGCGGGCGGGGCGTCGGCCAGGAAGCCCCGGCTGGTGGGCAGCCCGGCGGCGTCGTTGAGGTCCTTGACCGCGACCGGCAGGCCGTGGAGCCAGCCCCGGGGGCCGCTGTCCGCGAGCTCGGCGTCGGCCGCCGCGGCCTCGGCGAGCAGCTCCGCGCGCGGGCGCAGCGCGACCAGCGCGTTCACGACCGGGTCGAGCGCCTCGATCCGGTCGAGGTGGTCGACCATCACCTCCGCGCACGACGCCTCCCGGCGCGCGACGAGGCCGGAGAGCTCGGTGGCGGAGAGGTCGGCGAGGCTCATGCGTCCGGCTCGTCCTCCGACGTCGGCGGCTCGACGTGGAGCGCGAGGCCCTCGTGGGGGGCCAGCGTGACGCTGAACGCCATCAGGTCGTCGACCGTGCCCATCTCGACGCCGTCGGCCAGGTCGGTGACCTGCGAGCCGGGCACGAGGTGCTTGGAGCGGACCGTGCCCACCACCTCCTCGGTCGAGAAGTTGAGCACGGTCACCTCGTGGCTGCCGTCGGCCAGCAGGTGGACCATCACGAGCATGCCGCGGTGGGAGACCGGCGGCACGTCGACCTGGGTGGCGGTCGCCACGCCCGAGGAGTCGCGCACCGCGAGCACGGTGCGCAGCTCACGGGCGAAGGAGCCGGGTCGCGCCAGCTGCTCGGGCAGCGGGCCGTAGAGGCTGGTGCCCTGGGGCATGCCGGTGAAGCGGTCGTTCTCGCCGTACGCCATCAGGTCGTACGCCGCCCGGTGGATCCAGCGGGTGTCGCCGCCGCGCAGCAGCCCGCGGACCTGCTCGCGGGGGAGCGGCAGCATCCCGCACAGGTCCCAGCCGGACAGCGCGAAGACGCCGGGCTGCCAGGCGTTGAACATCGCCAGCAGCAGGTGCGCCTGCTGGATCTCCTCCACGTCGGCGGCCTCGATGGCGTCGAGGTCGGTGATGCCGAGGGAGGCGGCGATGACGCTGGCCGTGGTCGAGGCGATGCCGTTGGTGGTGAACACCGCGTTGTACGGCGCCGCGTCGCCGGTCAGCCGCTCGAGCAGGTCGGCGCGCACCGTCTCGGCGAGGTCGCCGCCCAGGATCGTGTCGCCGCGGAAGGTGTACTCCTCGTCCTTGTGCCGGGTGGCGAAGTGGACGAGCTCGTAGGTCAGCTCGTCGTGGTTCTGCAGCGCGTGCACCAGCCCGATCGGCGGCACCCCGAGCGCCAGCGACTCGTTGAGCGTGAGCCGCAGGAACTCGGTGTCCTGGGTGGCCAGCGCGTGGTGGTACGCCGGACGGTTGACGAAGTCGTAGGACAGGTCGGCGCCCGCGACCGAGGTCTCGCGGATGTCGTCGATGGTGAGGTTGAGCTCCTGGAAGGTGAAGCCGCCGACCTTGCGGACCATGCTCGCGATCAGGTGGTTGGCCGCCTCGGAGAGCGGGTGGCCCTCGGACCAGGCGGGCAGCCCCTCCGCGCCGATCTCGACGCCCAGGAACCCGTTGGCGTCCAGCCGGAGCGCGCCGGAGCCGAGGTCGCCCAGCGAGTGCAGCGCGTCGCCGAAGACCAGCCGCATCCCGGCGAAGGACGGGTCGAGCCAGTTGATCGAGGGCTGGCCCTCCTTGAAGTAGTGCAGGTAGACCCAGCGCCGCTCCACGCCGTCGGGGCCGACGACCGCGGAGGTCACCGACCAGTTGGTGTCCTTGACCCCGGGGTCGTGGAAGATCACGCGCTGCAGCTGGCCGATGATGTAGCCCGCGCGGGCCAACCGCTCCTCGGCGTCCGCGTCGAGGTTCTGGGAGTCCCGGCCGGGCTCCACGTCGGGCAGCAGGTGCCAGTCCTCGGGCTCGATCTCCACCATGTGGTAGATCCCGGGGTAGTCCTCGACCCCCATCTCGGCCAGCCGGAAGTCGGCGCCCTTGCCGGTGTGGCCGGGCACGATGTCGTCGATGATCGTGCCGCCGTGCTCGCCCGCGACCTCGCACATCGTGCGGAAGTCGGCCTCGGTGCCGAAGGCCGAGTCGATCTCGGTGCTGATCCGGTCGAAGTGGCCGTCGACGCTGGGGGTGGGCTGCCAGCCGGTGAGGCCGCCGGCGCGCTTGACCGGGCCGGTGTGGAGCGCCTCGATGCCGATCTCCTGGAACGCCTTCCACAGCTCCTCGTCGGCCAGCGTGCCGAGGAAGGAGTGGCCCGGCTTGGTCAGCATCGACAGCGGGTAGGCGGTGAACCACACCCCCGCGGTGCGGATCGCCTCGCGCGGGTCCGGGGTGGCGAAGGGCCGCTGCCACATGCTGCCGCGGCCGCTGAACTGGCCGGCGATGGTGTTGGCGTCGCGCAGCATCGAGCTGCGCTGCAGCCAGGCGACGTAGAACGGGTTGGTGCCGGTCGCGTCACCGGTGCGGTCCTCGCCGTGGGTCGGGCTGCCCTGCGGCCGCAGCCGCGCGCGGGGCTTGAGCGAGCGCGGCCGCGCGGGGAAGAACGCCTCGGAGTAGGTGATCTCGGAGGGCTCGTGCTCGGTGCTCTCCGTCGCGTCGGTGGTGCCGTCGGTCCCGGGGTCGTCCTGGGTGCGGGTCTCGGTGGGGTCGTCGGCCATGCGGGTGATGTTTCCACGCGTGCCACTTCTCAATCCCGCGGGTGTGGGTCGGGTGCGGGTGTGGGTGCGGGTGGCGGCGCGGGTGGCGGCGCGGGTGGCGGCGCGGCGTACGGCATGTAAATCGGGGTTATGGACGCTCCACAAGGGTCCTGCCGGCACCAGACCGTCCACACACCTGTCGAAGACGCGTCGTACGCCGCCGCGCGCCCGTGACCGGCCCCCACCGGCAGACGGGCCGAGCCCGTCGGCGTTGGGCCCACTTCCGCGGGTTCGTGGACGGTTCTGGGCCGGCAAAGCCCGTGAGAAGCGTCCATAACCCCGATTTACAAGGGGCGCCGGGCGCCGCACCTCAGCCGCGGTACGCCGGCGCGCGGGGAGGACGGGTGGCGGTGGTGGCCAGCAGCGGCAGCACCCGGGGCTCGATCAGCGTCGAGAGCACCATCACGCTGGTCGAGCGCACCACCGAGCCGCTGCGGTTGAGGTCGAGCAGCACGTCCTGCAGGCCCGCGTGGCTGGCGGCCGCGACCCGGCACAGCACGTCGGAGGTGCCGGTCGTCACGAACGCCTCCACCACGCCGGCGATCGCGAGCAGCTCCTCGCGCACCGAGTCGAGCGCGCCCTGGGCGATCTCCAGGGAGACGTACGCCGCGACGCCGAACCCCGCCGCCTCCAGCGAGACCTGGGGGCTCCAGCCGCGCACCACGCCGGCCTCCTCGAGCCGGGCGACCCGGGCCTGCACCGTCGCGCGGGCCACCGAGAGCAGCCGGGAGAGCTCCAGGTCGCCGGCGCGCGGGTGGTCGCGCAGCGCCTCCAGCAGGGCGAGGTCGAGGGCGTCGAGGGAGTGCGGCACCCGACCAGCCTAGCCCCGGCGTACTGGTCAACCTGCCTAGCAAGGTGCCCCCACTTCCGCGCAGAACCGGCAACCTGACCAGCGGCACACCCGCAGGTTGAGGAGCAGCGCCGACCGGTCCAGCATCGGGCCATGACCCTGGAGCAGACCCTCACCGACGCAGAGCGCCTCGCCGACCTCGACCTGGGCACGCTGCAGCAGCTCGTCGGCCTGGTGGAGCACGACGCCTCCGCCGACCCGTTCCCCGTCGTGGGCTGGGACGCCGTGGTGTGGGCGGTCGGCAACGCCACCCAGACCGCGCACTTCTTCACCTCCGCCTTCGGGATGCGGCTGGTCGCCTACTCGGGTCCCGCGACCGGCAACCGCGACCACCACTCCTACGTGCTGGAGAGCGGCGCGGTGCGGTTCGTGGTCAACGGCGGCGTCGCCCCCGGCTCCGCGGTGCTCGACCACCACGCCCGCCACGGCGACGGCGTCACCGACATCGCCCTCGAGGTCGTCGACGTCGACCGCTGCGTCGCGCACGCCCGCGCCGAGGGTGCCGTGGTGCTCCAGGAGCCCCACGACCTGAGCGACGAGCACGGCACCGTCCGCCTGGCCGCCATCGCGACGTACGGCGAGACCCGCCACACCCTGGTCGACCGCAGCCGCTACGACGGCCCCTACCTGCCGGGGTACGTCGAGCGCAGCTCCACCTACGCCAGGCGCGAGGGCGCCCCGAAGCGGCTGTTCCAGGCGCTCGACCACGTCGTCGGCAACGTCGAGCTCGGTCGCATGGACGAGTGGGTCGACTTCTACCGCCGCGTCATGGGCTTCACCAACATGGCGGAGTTCATCGGCGACGACATCGCGACCGACTACTCGGCCCTGATGAGCAAGGTCGTCGCGAGCGGCAACCACCGCGTGAAGTTCCCGCTCAACGAGCCGGCGGTGGCGGTCAGGAAGAGCCAGATCGACGAGTACCTCGAGTTCTACGGCGGGCCCGGCGCCCAGCACCTCGCCCTGGCGACCAACGACATCCTCACCTCCGTCGACGCGCTGCGCGCCGAGGGGATCGAGTTCCTGGCCACCCCCGACAGCTACTACGAGGACCCCGAGCTGCGGAAGCGGATCGGCGAGGTGCGGGTGCCGATCGAGGAGCTGCAGAGCCGCGGCATCCTGGTCGACCGCGACGAGGACGGCTACCTGCTCCAGATCTTCACCCAGCCCATCGGCGACCGCCCCACCGTGTTCTTCGAGCTGATCGAGCGGCACGGCTCGCTGGGCTTCGGCAAGGGCAACTTCAGGGCCCTCTTCGAGGCCATCGAGCGCGAGCAGGAGAAGCGCGGCAACTTCTGAGCGGACCGTAGGGTGCTCGTCGTGAACGAGACGACCCGCGCCCCGTCGGCGACCCCGTCCGAGACCCCGTGGTGGCACTCCGGCGTGGTCTACCAGGTCTACCCGCGCAGCTTCGCCGACAGCGACGGCGACGGGGTCGGCGACCTGGGCGGGGTGATCGACCACCTCGACCACCTCGAGCGGCTCGGGGTGGACGCGATCTGGCTGAGCCCGGTCTACGCCTCGCCGATGGTCGACAACGGCTACGACATCAGCGACTACCAGGACATCGCCCCGGAGTTCGGCACCCTCGAGCAGCTCGACGACCTGGTCGCGCAGGCGCACCGGCGCGGCATCCGGATCGTGATGGACCTGGTCGTCAACCACACCAGCGACCAGCACCCGTGGTTCGTGGAGAGCCGGTCGAGCACCGAGAACCCCAGGCGCGACTGGTACTGGTGGCGCGACCGCCCCACCAACTGGGGCTCGGCGTTCTCCGGCCGCGCCTGGACCCTCGACGAGACCACCGGCCAGCACTACCTGCACCTGTTCGCGCCCGAGCAGCCCGACCTCAACTGGGAGAACCCCGAGGTCCGGCAGGCGGTGTACGCGATGATGCGCTGGTGGCTCGACCGCGGGGTCGACGGCTTCCGGATGGACGTCATCAACATGATCTCCAAGCGGCTCGTCGACGGCGAGCTCGAGGACTCCCCGCTGGGCGAGGAGCACCCGGGCACCCCCGGCGGCGTCGACGTCTCGGTGCACGGCGACCCTGCCCCGCACGTGATGAACGGGCCCCGCATCCACGAGTTCCTCGCCGAGATGCGGCGCGAGGTCTTCGAGGGCCGGGTGACCGCGTTCGGCGAGACCCCGGTGACGATCGGCGAGACGCCGGTGACCACGGTCGAGCACGGCCGCCTCTACACCGACCCGGCGCGCGGCGAGCTCGACATGGTCTTCACCTTCGAGCACGTCGACCTCGACTCCGGCCCGGGCGGCAAGTGGGACGTGGTGCCGCTGCCCCTGCCGCGGCTCAAGCGGGTCCTCGGCGACTGGCAGCGGGGGCTCGCCGACGCGGGCTGGAACAGCCTGTACTGGAGCAACCACGACCAGCCGCGCCCGGTCAGCCGCTTCGGCGACGACTCGCCCGAGCACCGCACCGCCTCGGCGACCGCCCTGGCGACCGTGCTCCAGCTGCACCGCGGCACGGCGTTCGTCTACCAGGGCGAGGAGATCGGCATGGCCAACGCGGCCTGGGCCGGCGTCGAGGACTTCCGCGACCTGGAGTCGGTCAACCACTTCCACCAGGCCGTCGCCGCGGGCGAGGATCCCGAGGCGGTGCTCGCGGCGCTGCGCCACAAGAGCCGCGACAACGCGCGTACGCCGGTGCAGTGGGACGCCACCGCGCACGCCGGCTTCACCACCGGCGAGCCGTGGCTGCCCGTCAACCCCGACCACGTCGAGGTCAACGTGGCCGCCCAGGAGGACGACCCGCGCTCGGTGCTGGCCCACTACCGCCGGCTGATCGCGTTCCGGCACACCGAGCCGGTCGTGGCCCTGGGTGACTTCACGATGCTGGTGCCCGACCACGAGCGGCTGTACGCGTTCACCCGCGAGCACGAGGGCGTCACCCTCACGGTGGTCGCCAACCTCTCGGGGGAGGGTCCGCTCGACCCGGTCGCCGAGGGCGTGCCGGTGCCCGAGGGTGCCGAGGTCGTGCTCGGCAACGAGGCGGGCCCGGTCGCCGCGACGGACCCGCTCGGCCCGTGGACGGCGCGGGTGCTGCGCAGCCAGGGCTGACCGGGGTCGGGTCGTGAGGGTGAGCGGGCGCCAGGGCGCCCGCTCACCCTCACGACTCAGGGTCTGCTTGCGCAGCTCCGCGACGACCTGCTGCAGGCCCTCGTCGTTGACGCGGGTGAGCTCGCCGAGCACCTGCTCGAGCAGCGCGTTGGTGCGGGCGAGCGACTCCTGCAGGGCGCCGACTCCGGAGAGGTCCTTGAGCATGGCTGAGCTCCTTGCTGGGGGTGTCGGTCGGCGGGTCCGACCATGACAGATTTCGATGTAACACCACGTGATGACAGGTTCGCAAGGGCTAGGCTCCCCGGCGTGGCGGACGGCGAGGTCGGGGCGAGCGGCGGGGACGCCGAGGCCGGGGGCGACGAGGGGTTCGTGATCGAGGAGCTGTCCCGGCGTACCGGCCTCACGGTGCGCTCGCTGCGCAGCTACCAGACCCAGCGACTCCTGCCGCCGCCGACGGTCCGCGGGCGGACCGGCTACTACGGCGAGCCGCACGTCGCGCGGATCGAGCTGATCAAGGACCTGCAGAGCCAGGGCCTGAAGCTGAGCAGCATCGCGCGGCTCGTCGACGGCCAGGTGGGCTCGGAGGCCGACCTGCTGCGGTTCACCCGCACCGTCACCGACCTGTTCGGCGAGCGCCGCGGCGGCTTCACCTCCGCCACCGAGCTGGCGGCCCGGTTCGGGGTCGACGCGGACCACGCACCGGCCCTGATCGCGCAGGCCACCGAGCTCGGCCTGGTGCAGGACGTCGGCGACGGCACCCTGGAGGAGCTCGCCCCGGGCCTCATCGGCGCCGGACAGCGGGCGGTCGAGGTGCTGCACCTCGACGCCGCCGGCGCGCTGCGGGTGCTCGGGACGCTGCGCAAGCAGGCCGAGGCGGTGGCCGACACCTACCTCGAGCTGTTCCTGGAGCGGGTGTGGACGCCGTTCGTGCAGGCCGGTCGTCCCGCCGAGCAGTGGAGCGAGGTCGAGGCCGCGCTGCTCGACGTGCGGGCGCTGGCCACCGAGGCGCTGGTCAGCACCTTCGAGCTGGTGATGTCGGACCGCGTGGCCGACGTCGTCGACCGCGAGGTCGTGCGGGGCGAGTCGCGGTCCCGGCGGCGCGGCGGGCGGGGTCGCTGATGCGAGCGGTGCGCTACGCGGCGTACGGCGCGACGCCGGAGCTGCTCGACCTGCCCGCCCCCGCCTGCCCGGCCGACGGCGTGCTGGTCCGGGTCGAGGCGACCGGGGTGTGCCGCTCGGACTGGCACGCCTGGCGCGGCCACGACCCGGTGCCGCTGCCGATGGTGCCGGGCCACGAGCTGGCCGGCGTCGTCGCCGAGGTCGGCCCGGAGGCCTTCTCGTCGGTCGAGCCCGTCGAGACCGCGCGTCCCCGCGTCGAGGTCGGCGACCGGGTCACGGTGCCGTTCGTCATCGGCTGCGGGCGCTGCTCGTGGTGCCGCGCCGGCGAGCAGCAGGTCTGTCCCGACCAGCAGCAGCCCGGGTTCACCTACGCCGGGTCGTGGGCCGAGCTGGTCGCGGTGCCGGCCGCCGCGGCCAACCTGGTCCGGCTGCCCGACGGCGTCGACACCGTCACCGCCGCGACCCTGGGCTGTCGCTACGCCACGGCGTTCCGCGCGCTCCGGGTGCACGGCCAGGTGGCGGCCGGGCAGTGGGTCGCGGTCCACGGCTGCGGCGGCGTCGGGCTCTCGGCCGTGCAGGTCGCCCGGTCCCTCGGGGCCCACGTGGTGGCCGTCGACCCGTCGCCGGCCGCGCGCCGGCTGGCCGTCGAGCTCGGCGCGCACGTGGTCGTCGACCCCGCGGAGACCGACGCCGCGGCGTACGTCCAGGACGTGGCGGGCGGCGCCGACGTCTCCCTGGACTGCGTCGGGTCGCCGGTCACCGCCCGCGCCTCGGTGACCGGGCTGCGGCCCCGCGGCCGGCACGTGCAGGTCGGGCTGCTGCTCGGCGACGCCGCCCGCGACGCGATCCCGATGGACCTCGTGGTCTCCCGCGAGCTGAGCGTCCACGGCTCCCACGGCATGCCCTCGGGCGGGTACGCCGAGCTGCTCGACCTCGTCGCCGCCGGCACCCTCGACCCCCGACGGCTCGTCACGCGCGTCGTCGACCTCGCCGAGGGCCCCGCCGCCCTGGTCGCCCTGGACGACCCCTCGGCGGCGGTCGGCATCACCGTGCTGCGCCCCTGACGGGTGGGGTCTCGACAGGCTCGACCGGCGAGGGCTCGACCGGCTCTACCGGCGAGGGGCTCAGCGCGGGGCGACGAGGAGCGGCTGGGCGACGGTGGCGACCAGGCCCTGCCGGTCGGCGAGGGTGGCCTGGGCGAGGCCGCGGCCGTGGGGTCCGATGGTGCTGCGGGCGTCGAAGAACAGCCACTCCTCGGCCGGCTCGCGCAGCACCGTGACCGACACCGTCGGGGGGATGAACAGCCACTCGGCCAGCGGCAGCTCGCCGGAGAGGCCGTTGGCGGAGTCGGCGACGACGAGCAGTCGGCTCACCGGCGAGGTCGCCTCGCCCCCCACGAGCGGGATCCGGACGCGGGACCAGAGCGCGGCCGGGCCGGGAGCGGCGTACCCGCCCTCGACGAAGCGCCAGTCGATCGAGCGCCCGTAGCCCCACTCCGGCGAGGTGCCGGGGAAGAACTCCTGCGGCTGCTCCTCGGGCAGCGGCGGCAGCTCGCCGGCCGGCGACGCCTGCTCGCGGGTGGCGTCGGGGGAGGTGGCGATGCGCCAGGCGGTGGCCGAGACCGCGACGCGGTCGCCGACGGTCAGCGTGGCCTCGACCAGCTCCACCCGCCGGCCCGGCCGTACGACGCGCGAGGCCGTGCGCATCCGCCCCTGCGGGATGCCGCCCAGCATGTCGACGGTGATCCGGGCGATACCCATCCCGGGAGCTCCCGCAGGCGTCCGCTCGATCTCCCGGGCGAGCAGTGCGGCGGGCGGGCCGCCGTGCTGGAGCGACTCGTCCCAGGGGCTCGCGGTCGCCGGGGTCGACTCGAACTCGTGCTCGTCGACCTGGGTGTAGTACGCGTGCAGCTCGTCCACGGGGTCCTCTCGGGTGCTCGGGATCCTGGGTGCGCCATCGGCAGGCTCCGAGGAGCCGCAGGCCCTTCCTACCAGGAGGTGTGCGAAGAGCACCGGACCGTGCCGGCCCGGGCTATCCGGACAAACTGGTCCGGAAGCAGCGCTGCCGAGCACATACTGCGGGAGTGAGGTCCCCGTCGCGCGCCGCCGTGCGTCTGCTGCTGTGGTGCTCGCTGTACGCCGCCGCCGGTGTGGTCGGGCGGGTCACCACCATCGACGGGCAGTCGATGAGCCTGGTGTGGCCGGCCGCCGGGGTCGGCGCGCTCTGGCTCGCCACCAGCACCCGGCAGCGGCTGCCGGTCGACCTGCTCGCGATGGCCGCCGTGGTGTACGCCGTCAACGCCTCCACCGGCGCCACGCCCGCCCTGGCGTCGACGTTCGTGGTCACCAACCTGCTGCAGGCCCTGGTCTTCGCCGCCCTGGTCGGCCGGCTGCGACCCGGGATGGTCGCCGCCAGCGGTGGCCGGGGCCCGAGCAGCATCGACGACCTCGGCGTCGTCGCGGGCAGTGCGGCCGTGGCCTGCCTGGTCGCGGCCGCGGTCGGCGACCTCGCCCTGGGCCTGCTCGGACGCGACCAGACCGCGGTGGACCTCGTGCTGTGGTGGGGCCGCAACCTCACCGGGATCCTCACCGTCGGCGTGCTCGGCCTGCTCCTGCTCGCGCGGTACGCCGGTCCGGCCGGCGACCACCCGGCCCCGCGGATCTCCCGCCGGACGGCCGTCGAGGCCGCGGTGCTGTCGGCGCTCTCCGCCGCCCTCGTCGTGGCGATCTTCGGCCGCTCCGAGGCGCCGCCGATCGGCTTCCTGCTGCTGTTCGCCACGGTGTTCGCCGGGGTCCGGCTCGGACCCGTCGGGGCGGGGCTGCACGGCCTGGCCACCGGGAGCGCCGCGGTCGCGTTCACGCTGCTCGGACGGGGTCCCTTCGCCGGGGTCGGCGACCTGACCGAGCGGGCGCTCTACGCCCAGGTGTTCGTGATGATGACGGTGCTGACCGGGCTGGCGCTGGCCTTCAACCGGGCCGAGCGCAACCGGGCCCTGACCGACCTGCAGGTGCTGCAGGCCCACACCGCCGACCGGGCCCAGCTCTTCGAGGCGGTCCTGGAGCACCTGCGGGAGGGGGTCGTGGTCACCGACGACCAGGGCCGGTTCCTGCTGCGCAACAACGCCGGCCGCGCCCTGCTGGGGGAGCTGCCCGGTGACTCCGAGAAGGTCCAGGACCCGGCGTTCTACGACCTCCGGCACCTCGACGGCCGGCCCGTGCAGCCCGAGGAGCGGCCGTTCCGGCTGGCGGTCGAGGGCCACGAGGTGGTCGCCGACTACCTGCTCCGCCCGCGTGACGGGCGCGAGCCGGTGGTGCTCGAGGTGGCCGCCTCGCCGCTGCCGCCCTCCGACCCCGCCGACCCCCGCCCCCGGGCGATCCTGACCTACCGCGACGTCACCGCGCTGCGCCACGACCGCGACGCGCTCGCGTCGTTCAGCGGCGTCGTGGCCCACGACCTGAAGCGGCCGCTCACGGTCATCAACGGGTGGTCGGAGGCGCTCGCCGAGGACTTTGCGGCGGGACCGGTGGCCCCGGCCGACGGGATGCGGATGCTCACGCGCGTCACCGGGGCGGCGCAGCAGATGGGCCACTTCATCGACGACCTGCTCAGCTACACCGTGGTCCGCGACGCCCCGGTGCTCCGCGTCGACGTCGACCTCTCCGCCGCCGCCGACGACGCCGCCTCGGTCTTCCGGGAGCGGGAGAACCGGCCGCAGGTCTACGTCCAGACCGGGCTGCACGCGCTCGCCGACCCGGTGATGGTGCGCCAGATCCTCGACAACCTGATCGGCAACGCCACCAAGTACGTCGCCCCCGGCGTACGCCCGCGCGTGCAGGTGCGCGGCCGCGAGGACGCCGACTGGACCCTGCTGACCGTCACCGACAACGGCATCGGGATCCCGCCCGACCAGCGCGAGCAGGTCTTCGAGACCTTCCACCGCGCCCACGGGGAGGCCTACCGCGGCACCGGCCTGGGCCTGTCGATCGTGCGGCGCGCCGTCGAGCGCTGCGGGGGCAGCGTGGCGGTCCGCGACAACCCCGGCGGCGGCACCGTCTTCGAGGTCCGGCTCCCGGCCGCGCCGCTGACCGACGTGGTCGAGGCGCCCGCGCAGGTGCCCGCCCGGACACCTGCCGAGCCGGGGCGGTGGTCGGCCACCGCACCGACGGGGTAGCGTCCCGGCACACGTGACCGGCACGTGGTGAGGGGGCGGTGAGGTGGCCACACCCGATCAGGGCGAGACCGTGGTTCCCGTCTTCTTCCTCTCCGACAGCACCGGCATCAGCGCGGAGACGATGGGCAACGCGCTGCTGATCCAGTTCCCCGACCTGCTCTTCGACCGGACGCTGATCCCGTTCATCTCCACCGTCGAGGACGCCCGCCGCGTGGTCGCGCAGCTCGACGAGGCCATGGACGGCCCGGTGACGCCGCTGGTGTTCAGCACCGCCGCCGAGGACGCCGTGCGCCACGAGCTGCAGCGCACCCGGGCGCCGCTGATCGACTTCTTCGAGCTGCACATGGGCCGCGTCGAGGAGGTGCTCGGCCAGCCCGGCGTACGCCAGCCCGCGCGACTGCACGGCGTCGGCGACATCAAGCGCTACAACAACCGGATGGCGGCCATCGAGTTCACCATCGAGCACGACGACGGCCAGAGCGTGCGGATGCTGGAGAAGGCCGACGTGATCCTGCTGGCGCCCTCGCGCTGCGGCAAGACGCCGACCAGCATGTACCTCGCGCTGCAGCACGGCCTGTTCGTGGCCAACTACCCGCTGGTCGACGAGGACCTCGAGAGCAGCCACCTGCCCGACCCGGTGCGCGAGCACACCGAGCGCTGCTTCGGCCTGGTCACCAACGTCGACCGGTTGAGCCGGGTGCGCGGGGAGCGCCGGCCCGGGTCGCGCTACTCCTCGCCCGAGCAGTGCCGCTGGGAGCTGCGCCGCGCGCAGCAGCTCTTCGAGGCCCACCGGGTCCCCACCATCGACTCCTCGGCCCGCTCGGTCGAGGAGATGGCGACCGTGATCATCCAGCAGCTGGCCCGCACCCGGCGGACCAACCGGTCCGCGCGTTGACGCCCACCCTCAGGAGAGCCCGATGACCGACACGACCCCGGCACCCGACGTCCGCTGGTTCTCCGACCTGGGCATGGGCGACCTCGACCAGGTGGGCGGCAAGAACGCCTCGCTCGGCGAGATGGTCTCCCACCTGACCGACCTCGGCGTCAGCGTGCCCAACGGGTTCGCCACCACGGCCGCGGCGTTCGTGCGGTTCCTCGAGGTCGACGGCCTCGCCACCCGCATCGAGGAGCGCGTGCGCGACCTCGACACCGACGACACCCGGGCATTGGCCGAGGCCGGCCGCGAGATCCGCGGCTGGATCAACGAGCACCCGTTCCCCTCCGACCTCGAGGCGCAGGTCCGCGAGGCCTACGACGTGCTGGTGGCCGAGTCCGAGGGCTCGGAGGGTCCGTCGTTCGCCGTACGCTCCTCCGCCACCGCCGAGGACCTGCCCGACGCCTCCTTCGCGGGCCAGCAGGAGACCTTCCTCAACGTGCAGGGCATCGAGGCGATCCTGCAGTCGGTCCGCGAGGTCTACGCCTCCCTCTACAACGACCGGGCGATCAGCTACCGCGTGCACCACGGCTTCGCCCACGCCGACGTCGGGATCTCCGCGGGCGTGCAGAAGATGGTCCGCTCCGACGTCGGCGCCTCCGGCGTGATGTTCACGATGGACACCGAGTCGGGCTTCCGCGACGCGGTGTTCGTGACCTCGGCGTACGGCCTGGGCGAGGGGGTCGTGCAGGGGGCGGTGAACCCCGACGAGTTCTACGTCTACAAGCCCGCGCTGCGCGAGGGCCGTCCGGCGGTCCTCAAGCGCGGGGTCGGCGGCAAGGCGACCAAGATGATCTACACCGACGACGCGACCGTGGGTCGCACCACGGAGTTCGTCGACGTCGACCGCGCCGAGAGCCGGCTGCTCAGCCTGACCGACGCCGAGGTCGAGGAGCTGGCCCGGCACGCGCTGACCATCGAGGACCACTACGGCCGGCCGATGGACATCGAGTGGGCCAAGGACGGCGTCGACGGCGGGCTCTACATCCTCCAGGCGCGTCCGGAGACCGTGCAGTCGCGCTCCACGGGCACGCTCGAGCGGTTCAAGATCTCCCGCAAGGTCACCGAGGCCGCCGACGTCGTCGTCGAGGGTCGTGCGATCGGCCAGAAGATCGGCGCCGGCGCGGTGCGCGTGATGACCTCGATCGACCAGATGCACGAGTTCGTCGAGGGCGAGGTGCTCGTCGCCGACATGACCGACCCCGACTGGGAGCCGATCATGAAGCGCGCCTCGGCCATCGTCACCGACCGCGGCGGCCGCACCTGCCACGCCGCGATCATCGCCCGCGAGCTCGGCATCCCCGCCGTCGTCGGCACCCGCAGCGGCACCAAGGACATGGCCGACGGCCGCGAGGTCACCGTGTCCTGCGCCGAGGGCGACACCGGCCTGGTCTACGAGGGCCTGCTCGACTTCGACATCGAGCGCACCGAGCTCGACTCCATGCCCGACGTGCCGGTGAAGATCATGATGAACGTCGGCACCCCCGAGCAGGCGTTCTCGTTCGCCCAGCTGCCGCACCGCGGGGTGGGCCTCGCCCGGCTGGAGTTCGTCATCAACCGGCAGATCGGCATCCACCCCAAGGCGCTGCTCGAGCTCGAGGCCGGTGGCGACGACCTGCCGGCCGAGCTCCGCTCCGAGGTGGAGGAGCTGATCGCGGCGTACCCCTCGCCCCGCGACTTCTTCGTGCAGCGCGTCGCCGAGGGCGTCTCGATGCTCGCCGCGGCGTTCGCGCCCGAGCCGGTGATCGTGCGGATGAGCGACTTCAAGTCCAACGAGTACGCCAACCTCGTCGGCGGCACCCGCTACGAGCCGGACGAGGAGAACCCGATGATCGGCTACCGCGGCGCCTCGCGGTACCTCTCGGAGGAGTTCGCCGACTGCTTCGAGATGGAGTGCGCCGCGCTGCGCTACGTGCGCGACGAGATGGGCCTGACCAACGTCAAGATCATGATCCCGTTCGTCCGCACCGTGACCGAGGCCAAGGGGGTCATCGACCTGCTCGGCACCCACGGGCTGGTGCGCGGCGAGAACGACCTCCAGGTCGTGATGATGTGCGAGGTGCCCTCCAACGCGATCATCCCCGAGGCGTTCCTGGAGCACTTCGACGGCTTCTCGATCGGCTCCAACGACCTGACCCAGCTCACCCTCGGCGTCGACCGCGACTCCTCGCTGGTGGCCAGCTCCTTCGACGAGCGCGACCCGGCCGTCAAGGTGCTGCTCGAGAAGGCGATCAAGGCCTGCCGCGACATGGACAAGTACGTCGGCATCTGCGGCCAGGGCCCCTCGGACCACCCCGACCTCGCCGACTGGCTCGTCGAGCAGGGCATCGAGTCGATGAGCCTCAACCCCGACACCGTCGTCGACACCTGGCTCCGGCTCGGCAAGCAGGCCGCCGAGCGCGGCTGAGGGGCGGGGCTGGGGCGCGGGGGCTGGCGCCGAAGACTCCATGTAACGCGGAGTTATTGATTCTGAACAAGGCGCGCACGACGCACTCGGGCACCACAGCACCGCACCAGAGGTACGCCGACCAGCGCGACCCGGCCCGTACGACGGGGCCGTCCTCTCGTCTGGGACGCTGACCGCGTGAGCGGACGCGGCGTACGAGCGGTGCTGTGGGACATGGACGGCACCCTGGTCGACTCCTCGGCGATCGTGCCGGACGCGTTCATCGCGACGGTGCTGGCGCTCGGCGGGCCGCGGCTGACCCGCGACGAGGTGGTGGCCTACTACGACGCCGGCGCGCCGCACGTCATGCTCGGCCTGATGCTCGAGCGCGAGCCCGCGGCCGAGCTGGGCGAGCGCTACCACGACACGCTGGCCGAGGTCGGCAGCGGCGTACGCGTGCACGACGGGGTGGTCGAGGTGCTCGCCGAGCTGCACGGGCGCGGCGTGCCGATGGGCGTGTTCACCGGCAACAGCGCGCGGGCCGCGTCGATCCTGCTGGAGGCGGCGGGGCTGCGCGGGTGGTTCGACGTGGTCGTCGGCGGCGACGAGGTGGCGCGGCCCAAGCCGGCGCCCGACGGCGTGCTGCGGGCGGCCGAGGAGCTCGGCGTCGACCCCGGGCAGTGCGTGTACGTCGGCGACTCGCCGCTCGACGTCGGCGCGGCCCGCGACGCCGGGGCGGTGCCGTTGGCCGCCGGGTGGGGCCACCTGTTCGACGCCGCGCGGGCCGTGACGGTCCTGACGACCCCGGCCGAGGTGCTCGACCACCTCTGAGCCGGCCGGCGCCTCGACCGGTTCCATCTGGTGCGGTGCTGTGGTGCCCGAGTGCACCGTGTGCGCCTTGTTCAGAATCAATAACTCCGCGTTACATGGGCAACCCGGACGCGACCACCGGGGTGGCTAGTCGCCCAGGCCGAGCGCCTGCCGGACGTGGGAGTTGGTGAACTTGCCGGCGGGGTCGGTGCGGGCGAGCAGGTCGCGGAAGTCGGGGAGGCGGGGGTAGAGGTCGGGGTCGACGGCGCCGTGGACCTTGCCCCAGTGCGGGCGGGCGGCGTACGGCGCGAGCGCGTCCTCGATGCGCAGCGCCATCGCCAGCACCGCCATCGGGTCGCGCCTCCAGGTGAAGTGCAGCGCGACGGTCTCGCGGCCCTGGGCGGGGGAGAGCCACAGGTCGTCGGCGCGGATCGCGCGGATCTCGGTGACCGCGAGCAGTGCCTCGAGCTCGCCGCCGAGCGAGGCCGCGAGCTCGGTGACGGCGCGCAGCGCGGGGACGGCGTCGTCGGCGTCGACGAACCACTCGGTCTGGATCTCGTCGCCGAAGCTCGGCTGCCGGTCGCCGCGGAAGTGCGGCAGCCGCTCGGCCCACGGCCCGGGCTCGCCACGCAGGGTCAGGTGGTCCTCCCCGGGCAGCAGCCGGAACGCCGCGTCGGCGGCCATCGGGGCGACGCCGCCGGTCCAGCCCAGCGGCACCTCGTCGGTCTCCACGCGGTGCTTGACCAGCACCTCGGTGGGGTCGGTGTCGTTCCAGCGGCCGAACACGCTGACGCTGTACGCCGACCCCAGCAGCTCGGTCACCTGCTCGACCGCCTCGGACCAGCGCAGGTGGGCGTAGAGGTCCTGGCGCACCAGGTAGGTCGGCTCGACGTCGAGGTCGAGCCGGGTGACCGCGCCGAGCGCCCCGAGCGCGACGACCGAGCCCTCGAAGTCGGGCTCGCCGCGCGAGATCGTGCGCAGCTCGCCGGCGGGGTCGATCAGCTCGAGCCGTCGTACGCCGGCCCCGAGGACCTGGTTGCCGGCCCCCGACCCGTGGGTGCCGGTCGCGCAGGCGCCGCCGACGGAGATGTGCGGCAGCGAGCCGAGGTTGGCCAGGGCGTAGCCGCGCTCCTGGAGGAAGGCGGCGACGACGCGGTACGGCGTGCCGCTGCTCACCCGCACCGAGCCGGCCACGCCGTCCTGGTCGAGCTCGAGCTCGGGGTCGGGCAGCACGCCGGTCAGGTCCAGCAGGGTGCCCTCGGTGTCGCTGAGGTCGTTGAAGGAGTGGCGGGTGCCGAGCAGCCGGACGTGGTCGGCCTCGGCCACGGCCTGCTGCGCCTCCTCGAACGAGGTGGCCCGGAGGTAGCGGCCGGCGGAGTAGCGGTGGTTGCCGGCCCAGTTGACCAGCTCGTCGGGGGTGGGGGCGCTCACATCAGCAGAGCATGTCATCCCGGGCCGTCACCATCCGCCGAACCACGCCTCCAGCGTCAGGTCGTCGGGCAGCGGGCGCCCCGGCGCGGGTCCGGTCGCGGCCGGGGCCGGCGTCGTGCCCCAGCGACGCGCGCGGCGCACCAGCCGGAGCTCGTGGGTGGTGGCGACCGGGCCGGCGTCGTCGCCGACCACCCCGGGTGAGCGGCCCCCGAGCAGCGCCCGCCAGCCCGCGTCGTCGAGCTGCCAGGGCCGGTGCAGCTCGACGAGCAGCCGGGCGGGCGAGGCCACGGCCGCGTCGAGCGGGTCGCCGGTGTGGGCGAGCACCCGCGGCTCGCCGGCCAGCACCGCGGCCTGCCGCGCGTCGAGCAGCAGCCGGGCGCCGGGGTCGGCCCGCAGCGCGGCGTCGCAGACCAGCAGCAGCGCGCGGTCGTCGAGGGCGGCATCGGGCGCGAGCAGCCGGTCGGCGGGCGTCGGCCGGCCGTCGAGGCCCAGCAGCCCCCGCGGCGCGAGGCCCGGCACGCCGACGCGGGAGGCGATGGCGGCGGTCTCGGCGGTCTTGACGCCGCGGGGCCGCTCGCCGGCGTCGGGCCCGTCGTGCCAGGCGACCGCGTCGGGGGCGTGGGCGAGCAGCCCGCCCGCGAGCCGGCTGCGGTGCGCCAGCTCCCAGTCCTCGCCGCCGTAGCTGCGGAACCCCTCGTCGAACCCGCCGAGCTCCTCGAACCACCAGCGCGAGCAGGCCAGCACCGCGCTGATCACGAACCGGGCGGAGAGGTCGTCGGCGTCGCGCAGGTCGCGGGACGCGGCGTACGCCGAGCGCAGCCACGCCGGCTCGGGCAGCTCGTGGGCGGGCCCCGCCTCCTCGACGGGGACCTCGGGCGGCAGCCCCGCGAGCGCGGCGTGGCGGCGGCGGCCCACGACGAGGACGTCGGGCTGCAGCCGCGGCAGCCGGGTCAGCGCGTCGAGGAAGCCCGGCTCGGGCGTGGTGTCGGCGTCGAGGAGGACGACCACGTCGGTGCTGAGCTGCGCGACGCCGTGGTTGCGGGCCGCCGCCGCGCGGAAGCCGCGGTCCTCCTGGGTGACCACGCGTACGCCGGACGGTGCGGTCGGCGGCACGGCCGACCCGTCGTCGGAGACCACCACCTCGTCGGGCGGGAGCGTCTGCCGGGTCAGCGCGTGCAGCGTGCGGGCCAGCTCGGCGGGCTGCTCGAAGTGGGTGACCACGACGCCCACCGAGCGCCGCGGCGCGTCGTCGGCGCCGAGCTCCTCCCCGTCGGCGCGCGGCCGACCCCAGGGGGGCCTCACGCGACCCGGCCCCGGTCGGCCCCGCGCACCCGCTCCCAGAACCGCTCGTAGCCGCGACCGGCGTCGGCGAGGTCGTGGGTCAGGGCCGCGCCGGGTCGCAGCCGCGTGCTGGTCGGGTGGGCGAGGGCGTGGGCGACGGCGTCGGGCAGCCCGGCGACGTCGACGACGTGCAGGGTGCCGGGCCGGAGCCGGGCCATCTCCTCGAAGTACGGTCCCCGCCGCACCAGCGGCCGCCGTCCCGCCGAGAGCCACGAATTGACCGAGCCCGACGCCGAGACGTTGCGGTGGCCGGCGTACGGCACGTCGACCTGGGCGAGGGCCTCGTCGAGCCCGGCGTCGTCGAGCCAGCCGGTGATCCGCACCTCGACCCCGCAGCGGGCGCCCCGGCGGACGAGCTCCTCGGCGTCGGCGTCGTGGCCGCGGGCGACCGCGCCGAGCGCGAGCACGTCGACGGTCAGGCCCCGTCGGCGCAGCGCCGCGGCGGCGCCGAGGGCCTGGAGGTGGCCCTTGCCGGGGTAGACCCACCCGGCGACGCCCAGGGTGCTGCGGCCGGGTCGTCGCCACCCGGAGTCGCCGGCCAGCCGGTGGGCGGCGTCGGCGGCGGTGTGCGTCCGCCGACCCACGGCGGGCAGCGGGACCACCCCCACGTGCGGGCGGGGGCCGTCGGGGCCGGGCGCGTCGTCGAGCACGCGGCGCAGCAGCCCGCGCTCGTGGCGGGAGGAGACGACCACGCCGGCGGCGGCGCGCGCCATCTCGGCGTACGCCGCGCTGCGCCGGGGGAACAGCGCGCGGCCGTCGTGCGGCTGGGGCACGTCGTGCAACGTCAGCGTGGTCGGCCGGGTGCGGCACACCGCGACCACGGCGGCGGCCGCGAGCTCGGGGGTCGCGCCCCACACCCGGTCGGTGACGTGCAGGTGCACCGGACGCCGGTCGTCGGGGACCGCCGCGACCACCTCGGCACCGACCGCCGCGGCGAGCTGGCGGGCGCAGAGGTCGACGCCGTGGCCGCGCGGGCCGGGCACGACGTGGACGGGGACCTGGGTCGGGTCGGGCAACGCTCACCTCCGGGTTCCTGGGCAGGGACGGGGAGCGTGTACCCGCTCGGCCCCCCCTGACCCCCCGGGGGGTGGTGCGCGCGATGATCGGGGGGTGAGCCCCGCCCCCGTCGACCCCGTCGGCCCCGCCGGCCTGGTGAGCGCCGCTGACGTGGACGCCGCCGCGGCCGTGCTGGCCGGGACCGTCCCGGTGACGCCGCTCGAGGACAGCGTCCGGCTCTCGGCGCGGCACGGCGTCCGGGTGCTGCTCAAGCGCGAGGACCTCCAGCCGGTGCGGTCCTACAAGTCGCGCGGCGGCTACCACTTCCTGGCGCGGCTGACGGCCGAGGAGCGCGAGCGCGGCGTCGTGTGCGCCAGCGCCGGCAACCACGCCCAGGGCGTCGCCTTCGCGTGCGCCGCGCTCGGGGTCTCGGCCCGGGTCTACCTGCCGCGCACCACCCCGCGGCAGAAGCGCGACCGGGTCGCCGGCCTGGGCGGGGAGCACGTCACCGTCGTGGTCGAGGGCGACTCCTTCGACGACGCCGCCCGGGCGGCCCGGCGCCACGCCGAGGCCACGCACCGGGTGCTGGTGCCGCCGTTCGACCACCCCGACACGGTCGCGGGCCAGGGCACGGTCGTCCGCGAGGCGGTCTCCCAGCTGGGCGCCGTGCCCGACCTGGTCGTGGTCCCGGTCGGCGGCGGCGGCCTGCTGGCGGGCACGGTGGCGTGGCTGGGCGAGCGGCACCCCGGCGTACGCGTGGTCGGGGTGGAGCCCGCCGGCGCCGCCTCGCTGGGCGCCGCGCTGGCCGCGGGCCACCCCGTCGAGCTGGCCGAGGTCGACCCGTTCGTCGACGGGGCCGCCGTACGCCGGGTCGGCGACGTCACGTATCGGCAGGTCCACGCCTCCGCAGCCACCGTCGTGGCCGTGCCCGAGGGGCAGGTGTGCACCGAGATGCTGGCGCTCTACCAGTCCGACGGGATCATCGCCGAGCCCGCGGGCGCCCTCGCCACGGCCGCCCTCCCGGCGCTGCTGCCCGCCCTCGACCTCGCGCCCGACGCGGTGGTGCTGTGCGTGCTCTCGGGCGGCAACAACGACGTCAGCCGGTACGCCGAGATCCTGGAGCGCTCGCTGGTCCACACCGGCCTCAAGCACTACTTCCTCGTCGACTTCCCCCAGGAGCCCGGCGCGCTGCGGGCCTTCCTGGACGACACCCTGGGCCCCGACGACGACATCACGCTGTTCGAGTACGTCAAGCGCAACAACCGCGAGACCGGCCCCGCGCTGGTCGGTGTCGAGCTCTCCGACGCCGCCGACCTCGCCCCGCTGCTGGTGCGGATGCAGTCCTCGCCCGCCCGGATCGAGCACCTCCCGCCCGACTCGCCGTTGACCCGCTGGTTGACGTGACGGCCGGCGGCTGATTACCCGGACGTCCGGGTAATCGGTCACCTGGCGCGTGTTGCAACGCCTGCCAAGTGACCGAAAAGGACGTCAGGCCGCCCGAGATGTCCCGCCGACCTACGCCGCCGGCCCCGCCGGCACCCCGACTGACCCTCGCGTACGCCGCACCCCGTGGCGCCCCGCCCACCCGGAGCGCACCATGGACGCATGAGCCTGCTCGACACCGCGCGGGCCGACGTCCGGCTCGGTCGTCGGCTGGCGGTGCTGCGGGCCGGGACGCTCGGGCTCGCCGCGCTCGGCGACCCCGTGGCGCGGCTGTTCCAGGCGCCGTGGAAGGGCGAGCCGTACGCCGTCTACGAGCGGTTGCGCTGCGACCGGGCGCTGACCTGGAGCCGGTCGGGGATCTGGGTGGCGAGCACCTACGACGACGCCCACGCCGTGCTGCGCGACCGCCGGTTCGGCGTACGCCTGGCCAACGGGCAGCAGCCCTTCGACGTCACCGGGGGACCGGTGCACGAGGGCACCGAGCCGGACGTCCTGGAGCTGTCGCTGCTCGGGCTCGACCCGCCCGACCACGGCCGGCTGCGGCGGCTCGCGACGCCGGCGTTCTCGGCCCGTCGGATCGAGGCGGTACGGCCCCAGGTCGAGGCGACCGCGACCCGGTTGCTGGACGCCCTCGACCCGTCGCGGGAGCCGGTCGACCTGATGACGGCGTACGCCAGCCCGCTGCCGGTCGCGGTGATCAGCGACCTGCTGGCGGTCCCGCCGCGCGACGCCGGACGGTTCGCGGCGTGGGGCGCGACGCTGGGCGCCTCGCTCGACGGCGTCACCTCGGTGGCCATGCACCGCCGGCTGCTGCGCGCCCAGGCCGACCTGCGCGCGCTGTTCGAGCGGCTGGTCGCCGAGCGACGCCGCGACCCGGGCGACGACCTGCTGAGCCGGCTCGCGACCGCGGCCGACCGGCCCGACGGCGCCACCGCCGACGAGGTGGTCGCGCTCGCCCAGCTGCTGCTGCTCGCGGGGTTCGAGACCACCACGAACCTGGTCGGCAACGCCCTGCACGCCCTGCTCGAGGACCCCGACCAGCTCGCCCTCGCGGTCGACGACCCCGGCCGGGCCGCGCAGGTGGTGACCGAGACGCTGCGCTGGGACCCGCCGGTGCAGCTGACCGCGCGGGTCGCGCACGAGCCGGTGCGCGTCGGGTCGGTCGACGTGCGCCGCGACCAGGTGGTGCTGGTGCTGCTCGGCTCGACCGGTCGCGACGAGGCGGTGCACGAGGACGCCGAGGAGTTCGACCTGACCCGGCCCGAGGGCCGCGACACCCTGGCGTTCTCCGGTGGCGCGCACTACTGCGTGGGCGCCCCGCTGGCCCGGCTCGAGGGGGAGGTGGCGTTGCGGCTGCTGCTCGAGCGCTGGCCCGGCGTACGACGGGGAGGCCGGTCGCGCCCCCGCGGCACCACCGTGATCCGCGGCTGGCGGACGCTGCCGGTGCGCGCCTGAACCGACGACTACCGCGGGTCTGTGGACGGTCAAGGCCCGGCACAGCCCGTGTTGAGCGTCCATAACCCCGATTTACATGCGCGCGGGGGGCGGGGGCGCGGCAGGCGGGCGGGGCGGGCGGCCGGGTGCGAGGCGACCCGCCGATCCACTAGGTTTGACCCGCCCTGCGGGTGCCGCCGACGTCGCCGGCCCTCCTGACCGGACCGACCTCCACACACCGGGAGCACCCATGTCCGAGCACCTGCCCCCTGCCGCCGAGGCGCCGCTGCGCCACGACATCCGGCTCGTCACCTCGATGCTCGGCGAGACGCTGACCCGCACCCACGGCCAGGAGCTGCTCGACCTCGTCGAGAGCGTCCGTACCGCCGCCAAGGACGACTCGCTCGACCTGCCCGAGCTCGACCTGCCGACGGCGACGACGCTGGCGCGCGCGTTCACGGCGTACTTCCACCTCGCCAACGTCACCGAGCAGGAGCACCGCGGCCGGTCGCTGCTCGAGCAGCGGCACGAGCACGGCGGTCCGCTGGCCGGCGCGATGCGGCGGGTCCGCGAGGCCGGCACCGACGCCGAGGACGTCGCCGCGACGGTCGCCCAGGTCGCGGTGCGGTCGGTGTTCACCGCCCACCCCACCGAGGTCGCCCGGCGCACCACGCTCGACAAGCTGCGCTCGGTGGCCGCGCTGCTCTCGGACCCCGACTCCCCGCGCCGCACCCGCCAGCTCGAGGGCGCCGTCGACCTGCTGTGGCAGACCGACGAGCTGCGCATCGACCGGCCCGAGGTCGTCGACGAGGCCCGCAACGGCATCTACTACCTCGAGGGGCTGACCTCCGCGGCGGTGCTCGACGTGCTGGAGGAGCTCGAGGAGCAGCTCGCCGCGTGGGACGTCGACCTGCCGCTGGAGACCACCCCGCTGCGGTTCGGCACCTGGATGGGCGGCGACCGCGACGGCAACCCCAACGTCACCCCCGACACCACCCGCGAGGTGCTGCGGCTGCAGGCCGTCCACGGCATCGCGGTGATCCGTCGCAAGGTCAACGACCTGCGCCGCACGCTGTCGGTCAGCGTCCGGCTCTCCACCGTCGCCGCGGAGCTCCAGGCGCGCACCGAGGAGATGCTCGAGGGCCTGCCCGAGGTCGAGCCGCGCTACCGCCGGCTCAACCTCGAGGAGCCCTACCGGCTGTTCCTGACCTGCGTCGACCTGCGGCTGCAGCTCACCGAGCGCCGGGTCCGCGCGGGTGCGCCGCACCAGCCGGGCCGCGACTACCCCGACGACGCCGAGCTGCTGACCGACCTGATGCTGCTGCACGACTCGGTGCTGGAGCACCAGGGGCCGCTGCTCGCGGGCGGCGACCTGCGCCGGCTGGTGCGCACCGTCGCCGCGTCGGGCCTCACCCTGGCCACCCTCGACGTGCGCGAGCACGCCGAGAAGCACCACCACGCCCTCGGGCAGCTGCTCGACCGGCTCGGCACCCTGGACAAGCCGTACGCCGACCTCACCCAGCCCGAGCGCACCGAGGTCCTCGCCCGCGAGCTGGCCGTGCACCGGCCGCTGTCGCAGCAGCCGCCGCCGATCGACGAGGACGGCCGCCGCACCGCGGAGGTGTTCGGGGTGGTCCGCGAGGCGCTCGACAGCCTCGGCGACCGGGCGATCGAGAGCTACATCATCTCGATGACCCGCGACGTCGACGACGTCCTCGCCGCGGCGCTGCTGGCCCGCGAGGCCGGCCTGGTCGACCTCGCGAGCGGCGTCGCCCGGATCGGGTTCGTGCCGCTGCTGGAGACCGTCGAGGAGCTCGAGCGCGTCGAGCCGATCCTCGAGGGGCTGCTCTCCGAGCCGTCCTACCGCGAGCTGCTGCGGCTGCGCGGGGACGTGCAGGAGGTGATGCTCGGCTACTCCGACTCCAACAAGTCCGGCGGCATCGCGACCTCGCAGTGGCAGATCCAGCGGGCCCAGCGGCTGGCCCGCGACGTCGCGCGGCGCCACGGCGTCCGGCTGCGGTTCTTCCACGGCCGCGGCGGCTCGGTCGGGCGGGGCGGCGGCCCGACGTACGACGCGATCATGGCGCTGCCCTTCGGCACCGTCGACGGCGAGGTCAAGCTGACCGAGCAGGGCGAGGTGATCAGCGACAAGTACGCCCTGCCCGTGCTCGCCCGCGAGAACCTCGAGCTGCTCGTCGCGGCCACGCTGGAGGCCTCGCTGCTGCACCGCCAGGACCGTCGTACGCCGGAGCAGGCGAAGCGCTGGGACGACCTGATGGACCAGGTCTCCCGCCACGCGCACCGGCGCTACTGCGACCTCGTCGAGCGCGACGACCTCGCGGAGTACTTCCTCGCCTGCACCCCCGTCGACCTGCTCGGCTCGATGCACATCGGCTCGCGGCCCTCCAAGCGGCCGCAGCAGGACGCCGGCCTCGACGGCCTCCGCGCGATCCCGTGGGTGTTCGGCTGGACGCAGTCGCGCCAGATCGTGCCGGGCTGGTTCGGCGTCGGCACCGGCCTGGCCGCGGTCGACGGCAGCGAGGACGACCTGCGCGAGATGTACGCCGCCTGGCCGTTCTTCCGCACCTTCCTCGACAACGTGGCGATGACGCTGTTCAAGGCCGACCTGGAGATCGCGGAGCGGTACGTCGCGACGCTCGCCCCCGAGCACACCCGCGGCATCCTGGCCGTGATCCGCGAGGAGTACGACCTCACCTGCGCCCGCGTGCTGGCCGTCACCGGCGACGAGCGGCTGCTGGAGCGCGAGCCGGTGCTGCGCCAGACGCTCGAGGTGCGCGAGAACTACCTCGAGCCGCTGCACCTGCTCCAGGTGCAGCTGCTCTCGCGGCTGCGCGCCGGCGAGGAGAGCCCCGACCTCGAGCGCGCGCTGCTGCTGACCATCAACGGCATCGCCGCCGGGATGCGCAACACCGGATGACCTCACGCCCCCAGCGCACCGGGGCGCTGCCGTGGGTCTTCGTGCTCGTCCTGGTGCTCGTCGCGCTCAACCTGCGCGCGCCCTTCGTCGCGGTCGCCCCCATCACCGACGAGCTGCGCTCCGACCTCGGGGTCGGGGGCGCGGCCGTCGGGCTGCTGACCAGCCTGCCGGTGCTGTGCTTCGGCCTGCTCGCGCCGGTCGCCCTCGCCGTGATCCGGCGCGCCGGGATCGAGCGGGCGGTCGCGCTGTGCCTGCTCGTGGTGGTGCTGGGCTCGGTGGTCCGCAGCCTGGGCGGCTACCCGCTCGCCGTGCTCGGCACCGTCGTGATCGGGCTGGCGATCACGGTCGGCAACGTCGTGGTGCCGGTGGTGATCCGTCGCGAGACGCCGGCGTCCCGGGTCGGCGCGGTCACCGGCGTCTACGTCGCCGCGATGAACGTCGGGTCGATGGTGGTCACGCTGGGCACCGCGCCGATCTCGCAGGCCGCGGGCTGGCGGGTGGCGCTCGCGGTGTGGGCGCTGCCCGCGCTGGTCGGGCTGGCGGCGTGGGGGTGGTGGTCGCGCGGGTCTCGACAGGCTCGACCAGCGAAAGCGGCTGACAGCGGACGGCGAGCGGTCGTCGGTCGAGCCTGTCGAGACCACGACCGGCGAGATACGGCCCGACCGGCGGACCGGTCGCCGGACGTGCGGGTCGTGTGGCGCACCCCGATCGCGTGGCTGCTGGGGCTGGCGTTCGCGGGCCAGGCGAGCTCGTACTACGCGCTGACGGCGTGGCTGCCGACCCTGCTGGCCGACGAGATCGGGCTGGGGGCGACGGGGGCCGGGACCGCCTCGTCGGTGTTCCAGGTCAGCGCGATCGTCGGCGCCTTCGGCGTACCCCTGCTCGCGACGCGGCTATCGCCCGCCGCGACCATCGCCGTGGTCGGGCTGCTGTGGATGGTGTTCCCGGTGCAGCTGCTGCTCGACCCCGGGCTCTACCTGCTCGGCAGCCTGGTGGGGGGCGTCGCCCAGGGCGGCGGGTTCGCCGCGATCTTCACCGTCGTGGTCCAGGTCTCGCGCACCGACCGCGAGAGCGCGCAGCTCTCGGCGTTCGTGCAGGGCGTGGGGTACGTCGTGGCCGCCACCGGCCCGGCCGTGCTCGGCCTGGCCCACGACGTCACCGACGCGTGGACCGTGCCCGTGCTGGTCGTGCTGGGCACCACCGCGACCTTCGCCGTGCTGGGCACGATGGCCGGGGTGGTCCAGCGGCGCTCCCACGCCTGAGAGGTCGCCACGGCCCGGCTCCGGCCCCGCCCGCCCGGGGTCGATCGTTCGGTCCGGTGCCGCTGGGTACTGGGAGTGCGGACGCCACCTCAGGTGCACAGCCCAGGCCTGAGGTTCGTGTCCTCGGCGTCGCCCGAGCGGTCAAGCAGAGTGCTGCCGGGTGGTGTCTGGGTGGCATCCCGTACGACCTCGTCGTCCCGGGGTGCCACCTCCCGGCCTGGCTCAGCCCTGGCTGAAGCCGTCGCTGTCGGAGACGACCAGCTCGAGGGGTGCGTCCATCTCGGGTGAGACGTCCTCGAGGAACATCATCGGCTCGGGCACGCCCGCGGTGATCTTGGTGCCGTCGGCGCGGGTGCCGCCGACCTGCGGCTTGTCACCGAGCAGGCCGTCGATGCGCAGCCCCTGGTCGGCCAGCGCGACCACCAGCGGCTCCTCGACGCAGACCTTGTGCAGCTGGCCGCCGACGCGCACGTGGACCCGCTCCTCGCCCATCTCCTCGGCCGTGACCGTGAGCTGGTGCTGCGTGATCTCCACCCGCAGCCGCGAGCCGCGCCAGGTGAGCGGGAAGCGCAGCGCGTCCCAGCCCTGCGGCAGCCGGGGGTCGAAGCTGAGCCGGCCGTTGCGGTCGCCCATGCCGGCGAAGCCGAACACGATGGCGCTCCACACGCCGCCGGCGGAGGCGACGTGGACGCCGTCGACGGTGTTGCCGTGCAGGTCGCCGAGGTCGACGTACACCGCCTGGCGGAAGTAGTCCATCGCCACCTCGTGGTAGCCCACGGTGGCGGCCATGATCGACTGCACGACCGCGGAGAGGGTCGAGTCGCCGGTGGTGATCGGGTCGTAGTACTCGAAGTTGGCGCGCTTCTGCTCGTCGGTGAAGCGGTCGCCGTGCAGGAACATCGCCAGCACCACGTCGGCCTGCTTGAGCACCTGGAACCGGTAGATCACCAGCGGGTGGTAGTGCAGCATCAGCGGCCGGTTCTCCATCGGCGTGCGCGAGAGGTCCCACACCTCGCGGTCGAGGAAGAAGTCGTCCTGCGGGTGGATGCCGAGGCCCTCGTCGAAGGGGATGGTCATCCCCTCGGCGCAGCGCTTCCACGACTCGACCTCGTCCTCGGTGAGCCCGAGGCGGTGCACCAGCTTCTGGTGGTCGACCGGGTGGCGCTCCTTGATCCGCTCCACGACCAGCGCGGCCTTCTCGAGGTTGTAGCGGGCCATCACGTTGGTGAACAGGTTGTTGTTCACGACCGTCGTGTACTCGTCGGGCCCGGTGACGCCGTGGATGTGGAAGCTGGGCTTGCCGTTGGTGCGCCAGAACCCCAGCTCGGCCCACATCCGGGCGGTCTCCACGAGCAGGTCGGCCCCGTCGCGGACCAGGAAGCCGACGTCGTTGGTGGCGCCGACGTACTGCATCAGGGCGTAGGCGATGTCGGCGTCGATGTGCATCTGGGCGCTGCCGGCCGCGTAGTACGCCGAGGCCTCCTCGCCGTTGATGGTGCGCCACGGGAACAGCGCGCCGCTCTGCGCCATCTCGCGCGCCCGCTGGCGGGCGGCCGGGAGCATCCGGTTGCGGAAGTGGAGCAGGTTGCGGGCCACGTGGGGCTGGGTGAAGGACAGGAACGGGACGACGTAGATCTCGGTGTCCCAGAAGTAGTGGCCCTCGTAGCCCGACCCGGTGACGCCCTTGGCCGGCACGCCCTGGCGGTCGGCGCGGGCGCTGGCCTGGGCGAGGGTGAACAGGTTGAACCGGACCCCCTGCTGGAGCTCGGCGTCGCCGTCGAGCTCGACGTCGCTGGTCGCCCAGAACCGGTCGTACCAGACGCGCTGCTCCTCGGCGTAGTGCGCCACCGAGTGCCGCAGCGCGCGGTCCAGGGTGCGGTCGCAGCGGTCGGAGAGCTCGCGGACCGGCACCCCGCGGGAGGTGTGGTAGCTGACGACCTTCTCCAGCCGGATCGGCTCGCCCTCGCGGGCCTCGATCCGGAACACGGTCTTGCCGAGGTCCTCGGTGCCGCGCACCAGCACCTCGTGCTCGTTGGCGGTCTCGAGCCGGTGGTCGGCCGCGACCGCGATCGTCATCTGCGAGCGGGCGCACTGGTAGCCCAGCAGCATCCGGTCCTCGGTGGCGTAGTGCATCCGCGGCAGCAGCACCCGCTGGTCGAAGGCGGCGGCCTTGCGGGGGTCCGTGCCCTCGCCCATCGCCTCGTACGGCGTGTGGTACTCGTCCTGCCCGTCCTGGCGGTTGAGCAGCTGGGAGGAGATCACGATCGGGGCGTCGCCGGTGAGCATCCGGACCTCGAGCGTCAGCAGCGCGAGGTGGCGCTGGGTCATGGAGACCATCCGGGTCGACTCGACCAGCACCCGCTTGCCCGACGGCGTGCGCCAGATCAGGCTGCGGCGGAGCACGCCGTCGCGGAAGTCCAGGCTGCGCTCGTAGTGCTCGAGGTCGGCGGTGCCCAGGATGAGCGGCTCGTCGTCGACGTAGAGCTTCATCAGCTTGGCGTCGGGGACGTTGACGATCGTCTGGCCGGTGCGCGCGAAGCCGAACGCGGCCTCGGCGTGCCGGATCGGCCAGGTCTCGTGGAAGCCGTTGACGAAGGTGCCGTGCGCGACGGCGTCGCGGCCCTCCTCGGGGTTGCCGCGCATCCCGAGGTAGCCGTTGCCGACGGCGAAGAGCGTCTCGGTGGTGCCGAGGTCGTCGTAGCGGTAGGAGGTCTCGACCAGGCGCCACGGGTCGGCGGGGAAGCGGCCGCGGTCCAACGGGTGGGCGACCTTCTCGCGGCGGTTCACGTCGCGTCCGGCGTGCCGGGCGCGCCGGGCTTGCCGGGCACCAGCTCGGCGAGGTCGGCGACGACGAGGTGGGCCCCGGCGTCGGTGAGGGTGGCGACGCCGGCGCCGCGGTCGACGCCGATCACCAGCGCGAAGTCGCCGGCCGCGCCCGCGCGGACGCCGGAGACGGCGTCCTCGAGCACGACGGAGTGCGCGGCGTCGGTGCCGAGGATCTCGGCGGCGCGCACGAAGGTGTCGGGCGCGGGCTTGCCGGGCAGGCCCTCGGCCCGGGCCACGGCGCCGTCCATCACGGTCGCGAACCGGTCGGACAGGCCGGCGGTCTCGAGCACCGAGGGCGCGTTGGCCGAGGAGGAGACCACGGCCAGCGGCAGGCCGAGCGAGCGCAGGTGGTCGAGCAGCTGCACCGAGCCGGGGTAGGCCTCCACGCCGTCGCGCTCGAGGACCTCGTTGAAGGCGTCGTTCTTGCGGTTGCCGAGACCGCAGACGGTCAGCTGGTCGGCGGCGTCGCCCGGGTCGCCCTCGGGCAGCTCGATGCCGCGCGAGGCCAGGAAGTCGCGGACGCCGTCGAAGCGGGGCTTGCCGTCGACGTGGGCGAAGTAGTCCTCGTCGGTGTACGCCGCGCGGTCGCCGCCGCCGGCGTCGCCCTCGGTGAGGAAGGCGTTGAACATCTCGGCCCAGGCGCGCATGTGCACCTCGGCGGTCGGGGTCACGACGCCGTCGAGGTCGAAGAGGACCGCGGCGTGGTCGGACCAGTCGACCGGGGTAGTTGAGTCATGCACCAGAGAAGCGTAGGTGCGCGGGCGCCGCTGCGTGGCATCGACGTGCAGGACGTCACCCCTGGGAGTAGACCACTGGTGCACCGGTGCCGTGGCGAGCCGGTACGCCGGCCCCGGCCCCCTGGCTAGGGTGGCCCGCGTGAACGCCCCGTCGCCCGCCCCGCGCGGTCGCACCTCGACCAAGCGCGCGGCCATCGCCGAGACGCTCGCGGGGTTCGACGACTTCCGCAGCGCCCAGGACGTCCACGAGGCGATGCGGCGGACCGACCAGCGGGTCGGCCTGGCCACCGTCTACCGCACCCTCCAGGCGATGGTCGAGGGCGGCGAGCTCGACTCGCTGCGCTCGGAGACCGGCGAGGTCACCTACCGGCTGTGCAGCGAGAGCCACCACCACCACCTGGTCTGCCGCGTGTGCGGCAAGGCGCTGGAGGTGCGGGGACCCGCGGTGGAGAAGTGGGCCGAGGCCACCGCCGCCGCGCACGGCTTCCGCGAGATCAGCCACACCGTCGAGCTCGTCGGGACCTGCTCGGACCACTGAGGGCCGGCAGCGGCGGGCTGACGAACCGCTCGGTCGAGGCGAGCGCCGCGTCGACCCGGGTCACCCGCAGCCGCGTCACGCCGGGCTGACCGGGCGCCTCGTCGACCTCGGCCTGGAGCTCGACGAGGTCGAGGGCGGCGTCCAGGACGCGCCACGTCACCACGCGGCCGAAGCCACCCACGCCGGACAGGGTGCCGCCGTGGGACCGGACCGCGACGACCAGCGCCGCCGCGACGGCGTACGGCCGTCCCAGGACGAGGGCCTCGACCACCGGTGCTGGCACGACTGGGCTCCTGGGGAGGGATACGGGCTTGCCGTGGACAGTGAACACCTGTCCCGGTCACCCGCGCGGCGTTTCGGCAGGTCTCGACGGGCGCGCGGCGGCGAACCCCGCCGACGCAGCGGGGCGGCCGGGCGACCTAGGCTCGTCCGGTGTCCGACCCGACCACCGCACGCCCGCCCGTGCCCACCCCGTCGCCGACGACGCTGGCCGCGCGCAACGCCGTCGCGCTGACGTTCTTCCTCAACGGGCTGCTGTTCGCGACCTGGGTCTCGCGGATCCCCGAGGCGCGGCGCTCGCTGGGGCTCGACAACGGCCAGCTCGGGCTGCTGCTGCTCGCGATCGCCGCGGGGTCGCTGCTCTCGATGCCGACCTCGGGGGCGCTGATCTCGCGGCTCGGCACCACCCCGGTGGTGCGGGCGGCCGGGCTCGCCTCGCTGGTCGGCCTGGTGCTCGCCGCCCTGGCGATCTGGGCCGGGTCGGTGCCGCTGGCGGCGGTGGGCCTGTTCGGCTACGGGATCGGCACCGGGGTCTGGGACGTCGCGATGAACGTCGAGGGGGCGGCCGTCGAGCAGCACCTCGGCCGCACCGTGATGCCGCGCTTCCACGCGGCGTTCAGCTTCGGGACCGTGCTCGGGTCGGCCGTCGGCGCGGCGGCGGTCGGGGCCGGCGTACCCGCCCTGGGACACCTGCCCGTGCTCGCCGTCCTCGCCGTGGCGGTGCTGCTCGGGTGCACCCGGGCGTTCCTGCCCGACGAGGTCGTCGGTGCCGAGGACGACGAGGGCCCGCGGCCGTCGTCGTGGTCGGCGTGGACCGAGCCGCGCACCCTGCTGATCGGGCTGATGGTGCTGGCCCTCGCGCTGACCGAGGGCACGGCCAACGACTGGCTGGCGCTGGCCCTGGTGGACGGGTACGACGTGCCGGAGTGGGTCGGCGTCGCCGGGTTCGCGCTGTTCGTGACCGCGATGACGGCCGGCCGGCTCGGCGGTCCGGTGCTGCTGGACCGTTTCGGGCGGGTGCCGGTGCTGTGGGCCACGATGGCCGCGGCGGGCGGCGGCGTGCTGCTGATCGTGCTCGGCCAGAGCCCGGTCGTGGTGGCGCTCGGCGTCGTGCTCTGGGGCCTGGGCGCCTCGCTGGGCTTCCCGGTCGGGATGAGCGCCGCCGCCGACGACCCGAAGCGGGCCGCGGCGCGGGTCAGCGTGGTCTCCACGATCGGGTACGCCGCGTTCCTCTCCGGCCCGCCGCTGATCGGGTTCGTGGCCGACCACGTCGGCACCCTCGACGCGCTCCTGGTCGTGGCCGTCGTGCTGGTGCCCTCGGCGCTGGTCGTGCCCGCCGCCCGGGCCCGCCGCTAGTGCGCCCGGCCGGTCGCTGAGGTGGCGCTGCTCAACGGCTTCGTCACCCTGGCCCTGGTGATCGGGCTCGGGGCGCTGCTCGCGCACCTGCGCGTGGTCACCGAGACCACGCAGCGCGAGCTCAGCAGCCTGGCCTACTGGGTCGCGGCGCCCGCGCTGATCCTCACCACGATGGCCCGCACCGACCTCGATGCCGCGCTGGTCGGGAGCACCGTCGCCGCGCTGGCGTCGGTGGTGGTCGCCGGCGGTGCCTACGCGGCGTACGCCCGCTGGTGGCTGCGCCGCGACCCGGCGGAGCTGCTGGTCGGGGTGCTGTGCTCGACGTACGTCAACGCCGGCAACCTCGGGCTCGCGATCGCGGGCTACGTGCTCGGCAACGCCGCGGCCGTGGTGCCGGCCATCCTGGTGCAGCTGCTGCTCCTGCAGCCGCTCGCGCTCGCGGTGCTGGAGAGCCGCACCCGCGGCCGCACCGGCCTGCTCCAGGTCGCCACCCAGCCGCTGCGCACGCCGCTGACCGTGGCCTCGATCGCGGGGCTGGTCCTCTCCGCGACCGGCTGGCAGCTGCCGACCGCGGTGCAGGCGCCGATCGAGCTCGTCGGCGCGATGGCGATCCCGGCCATGCTGCTGGCGTACGGCATCGCGCTGCGCCTCGGACCGGGCCTGGCCGAGGCCGGCGGCCGCACCGAGCTGGGCGTGATCGTGGCCTGCAAGCTCGTGCTCCAGCCGCTGACGGCGTACGCCGTGGCGGTGCTGCTCGGGATCGGCGGACCCGCCCTGGTGGCGGTCGTGGTGACCGCCTCGCTGCCGACCGCCCAGAACATCTTCATCATCGCCAGCCGCTACCGGCGGGCCGAGACGCTGGCCCGGGACTCCGTGCTGCTCACCACGCTCGCCTCGGTGCCGGTGATCGTGGGTGTCGTGCTGGTGCTCGGCTGAGCCCCGTAGCGTCCACCCCGTGACCCACCTCGACGTCGCCGGACTCCTCTTCGACAACGACGGGGTCCTCGTCGACTCCGTCGCCAGCGGCAACGCGGCGTGGACGCAGTGGGCCGGCGAGCACGACCTCGACCCCGCCCACGTGCTGGAGCTGGTCCACGGCCGTCGCGCCGCCGACACCGTGGCCGCGCTGCTGCCCGCCGACCGGGTGGCCGTCGCGACCGACCGGATCAACGCGCTCGAGCTCTCGACCGCGGGCACGACCGTCGCGCTGCCGGGCGCCCTCGCGCTGCTGACCTCGCTGGTCGGGGCGGGGCTGCCCTGGGCGGTGGCGACCTCGGCCACCCGCCCGCTGGCCCTGGCCCGGCTCGAGGCGGCCGGGCTGCCGGTCCCCGACGTGCTGGTCACCGCCGACGACGTGGAGCGCGGCAAGCCCGCCCCCGACCCGTACGCCGAGGCGGCGTCCCGGCTCGGCCTGGACCCCGCCGACTGCGTGGTGCTCGAGGACAGCCCGGCGGGCGTCGAGGCGGGCGTCGCCGCCGGTGCGCGCGTCGTCGGGGTCGCGCTGCCCGCGGGCGCGCCGGGCACCGACCTGGTCGTCGCCGACCTGGCCGGCCTGGTGGCCGAGCCCGCGGGGTCCGGCGTACGGCTGGTGCGGCGCTAGTCGCGGCCGGCCAGGGCGACGGTCTCCCCGCGCCCGACCAGGGTGAGGCGGCCGTCGAGGCCCTGGGACCGCGCCAGCTGCACGAACCGGGAGAGCGGGTCGCGGAAGACGCGGTAGTCGTCGTGGTGCACCGGGACCACCTGCTGCGTGGGCACCGTGCGGAGCAGCTCCACGCCCTGCGGCGCGTCCATGGTGACGGTGTGCCACAGCACGCGGGTGCCGCCGAGGTGCACCACGGCGACGTCGAGGTCGGGGTGGCGGCGGGCGATCTCGGTCAGGTGGGGGCCGGTGACCGTGTCGCCGGAGACGTAGACGCGACGCCGGACGACGTCGTCGACGCGGTGCTCGAGCACCGACCCCATCACGCTGGGCAGCAGCGCCCGCAGCGCCCCGCGGGCGTGCACGGCCGGCACGGCGGTGACGCTCAGCGTCTCCCCGTCGCGGTGCAGCCGCTGCTCGCCCCAGGTGGGCAGCCCGACCGTGGTGAAGCCCCACCGGTCGAGCCGGCGGGCGGCGGAGGGCGTGGTGAGCACCGGCTGGTCGCGCGCCAGCGAGCGGCGCGCCACCCGGTCGAAGTGATCGCCGTGCAGGTGGGAGAGCAGCACCGCGTCGAGGGCGGGCAGCTCCTCGACGCCCAGCGCCGGCTCGGTGAGGCGTCGGCTCCACATCCCCTTGCCGAGGTAGGCCCGCTGGCCCCGGTGCAGGAAGTTGGGGTCCGTCAGCAGCGTGAACGCGCCGAGGCGCAGCACCGTGGTGGCGGTGCCCACGAAGGTCAACGAGTCCGTCGTCGGCGGGTCGGGGTCGCGCAGGTGGTCGGTCACGCGGAGCGGTACCCGTCCTGGCCGCCGCCACGCGGCACCCGGCGTCCTCGCCCCTAGGGCCGCAGGTCGACCAGCGCCGCGGCGAGGTCGGTGCAGGACATCCCGGCCGAGCGGGCCGACGACGCCACCCGGTCGTGGGCCGCGATCGGGTCGACCCCGAGCCGGACCACGAGCTGGCCGATCACCCGGTGCACGGCGCCGTCGCCGCGCAGCGAGCGGGGCGCGTCCTGGGTCGGCTCCGGGTCGGCGCGCGCCGGGTCGAGGACCCGGTCGACCAGGTCCGCGTCGTCGAGCAGCGCCTGGATCGCCTCGTGGTGGCCGGCGAACGGCGCGTCGCCGGCGGCGTACAGGTGCACCTCGCCGGCCACCACCTCGCCGCGCCGCAGCGTGCAGGCGCGGGTGCTGCCGACGCCGAACGCGTCGGCTCCCCGGGCCAGGTGCGGCCAGCGCGCGGCGCTGATCACCACGTCGCGGTCGCGCGTGGGCAACGGACCGCCGTCGAGGTGCTGCAGCGCGTCGAGCAGCGCGACGCCGGGATCGCTCGCGCGGAGGGTGACCGGGCCCTCGGGTCCGGTGCGGCACAGGCTCAGCCCGACGAGGTCGGGGAGCAGGGCGGTCAGCTCCCGCTCGAGCCGGCCCAGCGGGTCCTCACCCGTGCCGGGCGTGGGCGTGACCGCTCCACCGGTGGTGGTCGTGTCCGTGGTCCTCATGCGATGTGGGCGCGCGCCGAGCCACGCGCTGGCCTCCCTTCCAGCTCCCCCTCGCAGAGCCGTACCCACCTCCGCCGGGAGTGATGCACGCCACAGTCGGGCGGGTGGGTCGGCGACGCGGCCACACGGACCACCAGTTCGACCCGGATCCGGGGTCCGGAGCCCCCAGGGACGCGAACTGTAGGTCGGTGTGGCCGCTGCCCCGCACGCGGCTACCGGGCGTCGGCCTCCATCGCGGCCACGAAGTCGCTTCTTCACGCGGCGCCAGGACTCGTCGTCCATGTCGTGGCGCCAGTACGGCGAGCACGACATCTCCTGCCGGGTCAGCCCGCGCTCGCCGAGCAGGTGGGCCCGGATCGCGCGGATCTCGTCGGCCTCGCCGTGCACGAACGCCTGCGCCCGTCCGGCCGGCGCCTCGAGGGACCGCACGGAGTCGAGCAGCGCGTCGGGCCGGTCGCGGTGCACCCAGACCAGGTCGAGGTCGGCCTGCGTCGCCAGCGGCTGCTCGTGCTCGGCGGAGTCGCACACCAGCCGCACCACGGCGCGCGCCCCGGCGGGCAGCGCCTCGAGGGAGGCCGCGATCGCGGGCAGCGCCGACTCGTCGCCGACCAGCAGGTGCCAGTCGGCCTCCGGGTCGGGCCGGTAGCCCCCGCTCGGCCCCTCCAGCACCAGCACGTCACCGGGCTCGGCCCGGGCCGCCCACGGTCCGGCCACGCCGCGGTCGCCGTGCACCACGAAGTCGATGGTCAGCTGCTGGGCGGCCGGGTCCCAGGCGCGCACCGTGTAGCGGCGGCGGGCCGGCCACGTCGCGCGCGGGTGCTCCTCGCGCACCGCCCGCGGGTCGAACACCTCGTCGTACGGCGCTCCCGCCGGCGGCAGCGCGAGGTTGACGTAGGCGTCGGTCGAGTCGGGCATCGCGAACCCGGCGAGGTCGTCCCCGCCGAGCACGACGCGGATCATCCCGGGGCTGAGCTGGGTCGTCGAGACCACGCGGGTGTGCATGCAACTAAGGTAACCCTTACCTGGTGGTCGGGTGGGCTCTCGGGGTCTCGACAGGCTCGACCGGCGAGGGTCGGTCAGCCGATCAGGCCGAGGTGCCGCAGCACCCGCTCGGTGGCGTGACCGTCCTCGTGGGGCGTGAAGCGCTCACGGAAGGCGGCGTAGCGCTCGGCGTGCTGCTGCTCCAGGGCGGGCAGGTCGCGCAGCGCGGCGACCAGCTCCTCGGTCGAGCGCAGCACCGGGCCGGGCGCCTCGGGCCAGAGGTCGAGGTAGAAGCCGCGGGTGACCGAGCCGTACTGCTCGAGGTCGGAGGCGAGGTAGATCAGCGGCCGGCCGGTGACGGCCCAGTCGAACATCGTCGAGGAGTAGTCGGTGACCATCACGTCGGCGGCGCAGTAGAGGTCGGCGACGTCGGGCGGGTCCAGGGAGACGTCACGCAGCCAGTCGTGGGCGTCGACGTGCCAGCGCCCGGCGACCATGTTGTGGGCGCGGAGCAGCAGCACGTGGTCGTCGCCCAGCGCGTCGCCGAACTGCTCCAGCTCCAGCCGCACCGGCACCTCCAGCGAGGTGTCGTAGCCCTCCGCGTCACGCCAGGTCGGGGCGTAGAGCACCACGGTGGCGGCCGGGTCGATGCCCAGCGCCTCGCGGACCTCCGCCCGGCGGGCGTCGTGGCGCGGCGGGGAGAGCACGTCGTTGCGGGGGTAGCCGGACTCCAGCAGCTCGCCCTCCCAGCGGAACGCCTGGGTGAGGAACTGCGTGGCGTGCGGGTTGGGGGAGAGCAGCAGGTCCCAGCGCTGCACGTCGCGGTCGAGCTGGACCAGCTTGCCCTCGGGCGCCCACAGCACGTCCCAGTGCACGGTCTTGAGCGGCGTCCCGTGCCAGGTCTGGACGTAGGTCGCCCCGGCCTTCTTCTCCCACTCGACCTCGATGTGGCTGCTGGCGAAGACGAGGTCGGCCGACTCGAGGGCGCGGGCCGCCTCGGGCGTCCGGCTGGTGACCAGCCCGACGTCGGTGGGGAAGGTGTGGCGCAGCTCGTCGCGCGCCAGCCAGATGTGCGTCAGGTCGTCGCGCTCGGCGCGGAGGCGCTCGTAGAGCGCGCGGGGGCTGTCGCTGAAGCGGCCGTCGAAGCTGCTCCAGACGATGGTGGGCGAGTTCACGTGCGGACCGTAGCGGGTCGAGGTGGCCCCGACCCGCCGACGGTCGGCCTCACGGGGTGAAGACCACCTTGACCACGCCGTCCTGCTTCTTCTGGAACTTCTCGTACGCCGCGGGCGCGTCGGCCAGCGGCACCCGGTGGGTCGCGAAGTCCTCGGTGCCGAGCGGGTCGGCGTCGTCGGTGAGCAGCGGCATGATGTCGTCGCTCCACCGGCGCACGTTGGCCTGGCCCATCCGGACCTGCAGCTGCTTGTCGAACATCGTCAGCAGCGGCATCGGGTCGCTCTGGCCGCCGTACACCCCGATCAGCGAGACGGTGCCGCCCCGGCGTACGGCGTCGATGGCGCTGTAGATCGCGGCCATCCGGTCCAGGCCGGCCTTGGCCATGATGCTCGCGCTGAGCCGCTTGGGCAGGGCGTTGAACAGCTTCTGCCCCATCTCGGCGACGGGCGAGCCGTGCGCCTCCATGCCGACCGCGTCGATGACGGCGTCGGCCCCGCGACCGGCCGTGCGCGAGCGGATCTCCTCGCCGAGGTCGTCGACCTCGCGCAGGTCGAGCACCTCGGCACCGCGCCGCTGGACCCGCTCGATGCGCTCGGTGACGCGGTCGACGCCGATCACGCGCAGGCCGCGGTGCAGCGCGATCCGGCAGGCCATGTCGCCGATCGGGCCGAGGCCGAGGACCAGCAGGGTGCCGCCCTCGGGGGTGTCGGCGTACTCCACGGACTGCCAGGCGGTGGGCAGCACGTCGGAGAGGAACAGGAACCGCTCGTCCGGCGGGCCGTGGGGCACCTTGATCGGCATGAACTGCGCCTCGGGCACGCGCAGCAGCTCGGCCTGGCCGCCGGGGACCTCGCCGTAGAGCTTGCTGAAGCCGAACAGCGCCGCGCCCATGCCCTGGTCGCGGACCTGGGTGGTCTCGCACTGCGTGTACAGGCCGCGCTGGCACATCCAGCAGTGGCCGCAGCAGATCTGGAAGGGCAGCACCACCCGGTCGCCGACGGCCAGGTCGCCGGCCTCGGGGCCGACCTCCTCCACGATCCCCATCGGCTCGTGGCCGAGGACGTCGCCCTGCCCCATGAAGGGGCCGAGCGTCTCGTAGAGGTGCAGGTCGGAGCCGCACAGGCCGCTCGAGGTGATCCGGACCACCGCGTCGTTGGGCTTCTCGATCCGGGGGTCCGGGACCTCCTCGACGCGGACGTCGCGCTTGCCGTGCCAGGTGACTGCCTTCATGGTGATGCTGCTCCTCTCGTCGGCGGGCACCACCGGCGCCCGCGGCACCCCCGGTACCCGGGCCCCGCGGCCGGACTCCCACCCGCCGGGGTGGCGTACGACGGTCGCCACTGGGCACCGGTCGCCATGACCTCGTTGTGGCTCGACTCCTCCGCCCCGATCGCCTCCGACCCGCTGCCGACCGAGGACCACGACGTCGTCGTGGTCGGGGCCGGGCTCACCGGCCTCGTCACGGCGCTGCTGCTGGCCCGGGCCGGCCGGGGTGTCACGGTCGTGGAGGCGCGGCACGTGGGCGCGGTCACCACCGGGCACACCACGGCCAAGCTGTCGCTGCTCCAGGGCACCCACCTCTCGCGCGTGCATCGCCACCAGGGCCAGCAGGTGGCCCAGGCCTACGTGGAGTCGCAGCGCGAGGGCCAGGCCTGGCTGCTGCGGTTCTGCGAGGACCACGGCGTGCCGGTGCAGCGCCGGACGGCGTACACCTACGCGGCCTCGCCCGGCGAGGTGAGCACCGTGGAGAAGGAGCACGCCGTCGCCAGCTCGCTCGGCCTGCCCGTACGGCTGCTCGACGACCTCGAGGCACCGTTCGCCGTGCACCGCGCGACCGCCCTGGACGACCAGGCGCAGTTCGACCCGATGGACGTGCTCGAGGCGCTGGTCGATCAGCTGCGGGCGCACGGCGGCACGCTGCACCAGGGCCACCGCGTGGTCGGCGCCTCCGCCTCCGGCGGGGTCGAGGGCGGGCCCACGCTGACCCTCGACGACGCCACGGTGCTGCGGGCCCGCGAGGTCGTGCTGGCCACCGGGGCGCCGCTGCTCGACCGCGGGCTCCACTTCGGCGAGCTCGAGCCGCAGCGGTCCTACTCCCTGACCTTCCGGACCAGCCCGGCGGTGCCGGTGCCCGACGGCATGTTCCTCTCCGCCGGCTCGGACTCCCGCTCGATCCGCGACGTCCCCCGCGAGGACGGCTCGCTGCTGCTGGTCGGCGGCGCCGGCCACACCGTGGGCCGCACCCGCTCGGAGCTCGAGCACGTCGAGCGGCTGCGCCGGTGGACGCACGAGCACTTCCCCGGTGCCGTCGAGACCCACCGCTGGTCGGCCCAGGACTACGCCCCGCACGACGCCCTGCCGTTCGTCGGCCGCGTCCCGCGGGGCGGCGGGCACATCCGGTTCGCCACCGGCTACGAGAAGTGGGGGATGACCAACGCGGTCGCTGCCGCGCGGACGCTGTCCGGCGAGATCCTGGGCTCCGAGCCGTGGTGGGCCGAGCAGCTCGCGTCCAAGCGGCTGGGCCCCGCCGACGTCGGCGAGCTGGTCCGCATCAACCTCGGGGTCGGACTGTCCGTCGCGACCGGGGCCGCCCGGGCCCTGGGCCGGCGGGTGCCCCGGACCCCGCCGGAGGGCACCGGCGTGCTGGGCCGCGAGGGCGGCGTACCGACCGGACGCGCCACCACCGCGGAGGGCGAGACGTGCGCCGTCGTCGGGATCTGCACCCACCTCGGCGGCGTGCTGAAGTGGAACGACGCCGAGCGCAGCTGGGACTGCCCGCTGCACGGGTCGCGGTTCGCCCCCGACGGCCAGGTCCTCGAGGGCCCGGCGAGCAAGCCGTTGCGTCGGCGGGACTGAGGGCCTCCGGGGCGCTCAGCTGCCGCGAGCCGCCGGCGACTCGAGCCCCCGGCGCAGGTCGCGCAGGATGCGGGTGAGCAACCGGGAGACCTGCATCTGCGTGACGCCGATGTCCTCGGCGATCTCGCGCTGGGTGAGGCCGTCGAAGAACCGCAGCTCGAGGATGCGGCGGTCGCGCTCGGGCAGGGTGCTGACCACGGGTCCGAGCACGGCGCGCGCCTCGGCGGCGTCCTGACCGGGGTCCTCGACGCCGAGGAGCTCGCCCACCGACGGGTCGCCGACCTCGCCCACCGGGCGGTCCAGCGAGTCGGGGGCGAAGCAGCCGCGGGCCGCCAGCGCCTCCTCGACGTCGGCGAGGTCGATGCCGAGCGCCTCGGCGATCTGCGTGGGCCGGGGCGAGGTGCCGATCCGGCCCGCGAGCTCGCTCTCGACGGCGGCGATCCCGGTCTGGATCTCCTGGATGCGTCGGGGCGGGCGGATCACCCAGCCGGAGTCGCGGAAGTAGCGCTTCACCTCTCCCCGGATGGTCGGGACGGCGAAGGAGAGGAAGTCGTGGCCCGAGCCGACGTCGAAGCGGCCCACGGCCTTGACGAGCGCGAGCCGGGCCACGCCGGCGAGGTCGTCCTCGGCGATGCCGCGGTTGCGGTAGCGCGAGGCGACCGACTCCGCGACGGGGACGTTGAGGAGGGTGACCTCCTCGAGCAGCCGTTCGCGCTCCTGGGGGTCCTGGGTCGAGGCGGCGGCCGCGAACAGCTCGGCGGTACGCCGGGACCGGCTCGCGCGCGCGAGGTCGGCGGCCGGGGGAGCGCCGTCGGTGGGCGAGCTGGGCGGGGCAGAGGTGGTCATCGTGCCTCGAGGATCAGGTGCTGCGCTGGCGTCGCCGAGCTCCACAGCGACGGAGGTGGGTCTGGACGTGGTGCTCGATCGACACTAGGTCGGTCGGAGGGGCGTCGGAAGCGCCGGGGCCGGGATCAGGGGAAATCACCCCTTGGGGTGCCTCGCGCGCGGGTGCGGTGCTCACCCGTCACCAGCCGGGGTGCTGCTCGCCGGACCCGGTGGGGGCGTGGCCCGCGACCATGCCGCGGTGCATCACCCGGTCGCCGACGACGCCGGAGTGGTCGGCCTTGTGCATCACCACCGCGTTGTCCCACATCACGACGTCGCCGGCCGACCAGGCGTGGCGCAGCGTGTTCTCGGGCCGGGTGGAGTGCGCCAGCAGCTGCGCCACGGTCTCCGCGGTCTCCTCGGCGTCCATCCCGCTGATCGCGGCGCACCGGTCCGGGGTCGAGAGGTAGAGCGCCGGCCGGCCGCTCAGCGGGTGCGGCCGGAACACCGGGTGCTGCGCCTGGGTCTCCGCGTCGTCGTCGAGGTCGAGCCCGGTGACCACGTGGGTGATCTGCCGGCCCTCCAGCTGCTCGCGCAGTGCCGCGGGCAGGGTGTCGTGCGCGGCGTACTGGTCGGTGAAGAGGGTCTCGCCGCCCTGCTCGGGGATCGTCACGGTCCGCAGCGCGGTGTACGCCGGCGGCACCCGCAGGTAGCTGGAGTCGACGTGGAACTGGCTGCGCGGCGGCGTGGTCCGCCCGACGTTGCTGATCAGGTTGAGGTCGGGACAGCCGTCGACGGGGGTCTCGCCGACGGTGAAGGCGAGGTCGCCGAAGCGGCGCAGGAACGCCACGAACGACTCGTCGTCGACGTCCTGGCCGGGGAACACCGCGACGCCGCGCTCGGCGAGCAGCTCGCGCAGCTCCTCGACCTCGGCGTCGGTGACCTCGCGCAGGTCGAGGTCGGTGACCCGGACGCCGATCGGCTCGGTGGTGGTGGTCCTCATGGGGTGCTCCTCCCGGGGCGGTGGGGTGCCCGTGCCAGGGCCTGGTCGAGGCCGGCGCGGAACAGGTCGGGCAGCGCGGTGCCGGCGGCCTCGGCCATCACCGCCACGACGCTGGTGCGGGCGTAGGAGCAGTAGAGCCCCGCCTCGAGGAACCACGGCTCGCCGTCGGCGTCGACGCGGAAGTCGAACAGGCTGTAGTCGCGGCAGCCCAGGGCCCGGTGCGCGACGTACGCCGCGGCGTGGACCCGCTCGGTCAGCGGGTCGGACGGGTCGACGATCCAGGCGTGGTCGGCGGTCTTGGCGACCAGCGCCAGGCTGCCCCCGTCCGCGCCCCCGTCCGCCCTGCCCTCGTCGCCCTCGGCCGGGTCGCGGCGCAGCTTGTCGGCGTACCCCCGGACCGGCTTGGTGTCCGGGTCCACGGCGTACTCCTCCAGCGGCAGGCCGACGAGCCGGCCGTCGACCTCGAGCACGCCGCAGCGGACCTCGCGGCCGAGCTCGACGTACTCCTCGACCAGCACCTCGTCGCCGTGCTCGTGCGCCGCGGCCAGCGCGGCGTCCCACTCCGAGGCGTCGCGCACCAGCGAGACGCCCGCGGAGTTGTCGGCGTCGACCGGCTTGACCACGACGGGCAGCGGCAGCGTCGGCCGCTCACCGGCCCGCAGCACCTCGCCGCGCGGCACCCGCACCCCGGCCGCGGCGACGACCGCCTTGGCCCGTGCCTTGTGGGCCGCGATCGCCATCACGTCGGGGGCGTTGCCGACGAAGGGGACACCGAGGAGGTCGAGCAGCGAGCGGTACGTCGTCATCCCGGCCAGGCAGAACAGCTGCGGCACCGCCACGTCGGGCGCCAGCGCCGCGAGCAGGTCGAGCGCGCGGTGCAGGTCCAGCGGCGGGGCCGCGGCGATCGCCTCGGGGGACAGGTCGTCGGGGAAGCGCCAGCTGCCGTCCGGCGAGACGTGGGCGACGTGGGCGTCGTGGCGCGGGTCGGCGGTGGCGGCCAGGCAGTCCGCGGCGTACAGCACCGAGAGCTCGGCCATGAGCTCCGAGGTGGGCGAGCCGACGAGGTGCAGGACCCGGAGCCGCTCAGTCACCGCCGGCCTCCACGAGCTTGCCGATGTTGAAGTCGACGCGCAGCCAGGGCCGGCCCTCGACCAGGCTCCGCAGCAGCAGCCACGGCACCTGCACGTGGTGCTCGACGAGGAACGGCAGCGGGTCGTCGCGGTCGAGGATGGCGTCGGTGCCCGCGCGCAGCGTGCGCAGCCGCTCGCGGCGACCGCGCTCGACGAGCAGCCGCCAGACCTCGTGGTAGGTCCAGTACGTCGGCCGGCTGGTCGCCGTCGGCACCACCACCTCGGCGTCCGGGTCGTCCTCGAGGTACGCCGCGGCCACGCCCGGGTGGTCGTAGAGCATCGTGATCGCGGAGTGGGTGCGCGGGTTGCACTCGATCGCGAACACCTCGTCGTGCTCGTCGACGATGAAGTCGAGCGAGACCTGGCCGGTCAGCCCCGCCTCGCCCACGAAGGTCTCGACCCAGGCGCGGATGCCGGGGTGCTCGACGTGGGCGTAGTTGACCTGGAAGGCCGAGGACTCGCAGCAGCAGTAGACCGTGAGCCGACCGTCGCGCACGGTGGAGTGGGTGCAGTACTCCGTGCCCTCGACGAACTCCTGGAGGATCCACGGGTTGGCCTCGCTGATCGGCAGCGAGCGCACGAACCGCTCCATCCCGGCCCGCTCGAACGGCAGCCGGGTCAGGTCGAGCCGGTGCACCGGGTCGTAGGCGATCGACTTGAGGATGTAGGGCCGGGTGGCGCCGGTGAAGTCGTGGTCGAGCACCTGCTGGGGGTCTGTCACGAGGTGGGTGTCGGGCACGCGCAGCCCGGCGGCCTCGGCGGCGCGGGCGAAGCGGTACTTGTCGTCGACCTGCTCGAGCCGGTCGGGGTCGAGGTGCACGACCTCGCACACCTGCTCGAGCTGCTTCTTGGCCCGGGCGTCGGCGATGCTCGAGGCCGGGCTGCACACCGGCACGTAGACGTCGACGCCCTCGGCCCGCGCGATCGCCTCCAGGGCGTCGGCGTAGTCGGGCGCCCCGGCGTCGGGGACGGTGTGGAACGCGTCCACCGCGCGGGAGGTCCGGTGGCCGGTCAGCCGGTAGCGCTCCGACTCCACCAGCACCACCCGGTGCCCGGCGGCGTGGAACGCCCGGCACAGGGCCAGCGCCTTGGTCATCTTGCCGCCGCTGACCATGACGGTGCGGGCGTGCCCGCGCCAGCCGAGCCTGTGGACGTTCCACGGGTCTCGACAGGCTCGACCGACGACCGGCCTGTCGAAGCCCCCGTGGTCTCGACAGGCTCGACCGACGACCGGCCTGTCGAAGCCCCGCGGGTCGCGACGGACGGGTGCTCGTCGGCTGAGCTTGTCGAAGCCCCATTGGTCTCGACAGGCTCGACCGACGACCGGCCTGTCGGAGCCGCGACCGCACCAGCGCCGTGGTGACCACCGCGGCGTTGACCGGGAGCGCCAGGCCGAGCAGGGCGAGGACGCCGAGCGTGCGGGCGGAGTGGGCGGCTCGGCTCATCCGGCGACCCGGCGTACGAGCGTGACGCCGTCGCGGACCGGCAGCACCACCTGCTCCACGCGCGGGTCGTCGGCGAGGACCTGGTTGAAGGCCGCGATCGCCTCGCCGTTGGGCGTCTCCTCGCCGGTCCAGGGCTGGCCCTGCATCAGCGTGTTGTCGACGACCAGCAGCCCCCGGCGGGCGAGCAGCCCGGTGTCGAGCAGGGCGTGCAGGTAGTCGGTGTAGCCGGCCTTGTCGGCGTCGAGGAACACCAGGTCGAAGCGGGCACCGGCGTCGCCCAGCGCGTGCAGCGTGTCCAGCGCCGGCCCGACGTGCACGTCGATCCGGTCGCCGGCCGGGGACGCGTCGAAGCACTCCTGCGCCAGCGCGGCCACGCGCTCGTCGATCTCGCAGGCGACGACGAGCCCCTCCTCGCCGGCGACCTCCTGGACCGCCTCGGCCATGGCGAGCGCGGAGTAGCCGGTGAACATCCCGATCTCCAGCACCCGACGGGCCCGGCTGGCGTGCACCAGGGCCTTGAGGAGCTGGCCCTCGAGGTGGCCCGAGAGCATCTCCTGCTCGAGCCCGGCACCGTCGCCCGCCCAGTCCTCGGCCGCGGTGCGCTCCGACAATGCGCGGAGCGCGGGCGACTCGGGAGTGGACAGGGCGGCGGTGTAGGGGTCGATGCCCGCCGCGAGGACGGCGGCGCGCCGGATCTCCGAGCCCAGGGCGGGATCCAGCGCGACGCCGTCCGGCTGCGCGTCGAGGCGGGCCACGATCCGGTCCAGGGACTCGGACAGGATCGCGAGCGGCGTGACGGGCCGCGGGGTCGGCGGCGCGGCCGTGGTCCGGCTCATGCCGCCGGCGAGGTGAACATGTCCTGTCCCTCGCCCTGGCGCGGGTAGCCCCGCACCAGCTCCTTGTGACGCGCCAGCATGTCGTCGAGCTGGTCGGCGTCGAGGTCGTTGGCGAACACGCAGGTGCCGATCGGCCGGGGCAGCGCCGCGCGCAGCAGGCCGTCGCGGGTCTGCATGATCGACTCGGTGCCGTGGCGCAGCAGCTCCGGCGTCAGGTGCGGGCTGTCGAGGGCGAGCCCGATGCTGCTCATCACGCCCAGCACCCGGTCGCGCTCGGTGTCGCTGAGGTAGCCCAGCTCGTGGGCGACGGTGGCCGAGAACGCCATGTCGACGTTGATGGCGTGACCGTGGAAGTACGGCACCTCCGGCGTCAGCTCGAGCGTGGGGCTCCAGGTGTGGCCGTAGGCGATCACCCGGTCGAGGTCGAGCTCGTGCAGGTTGGGCACCTCGAGGGTCAGCATCGTCCTGATCGCCTCGTGGGTGATGGTGTCGGCGACCTCGCGCAGCTGGTCGTTGCCGTCGAGGTGGCCGAACCGGGTGCGCAGCAGCTCCTCGCCGTACTTCTCCAGCAGGTCGAAGATCTCCGCGTTGGCGACCACCGCGATCTTGATCAGCTCGGCCATCCCGTTGCGGACCTGGTCCTCGGGCAGCGTCTCCAGCAGCGAGAAGTCCAGCAGCACCTTCTGCGACGCGTGGTAGGCGCCGAGCCGGTTCTTGTGCCTGCCGTGGTTGACCGCGACCTTGATCGACACACTGGCGTCGATCAGCCCGATCAGCGTCGTGGGGATGCGGATGTAGTTGGTGCTGCGGCGGTACGACGCGCACGCGAACCCGGCGACGTCGGTGGTCAGCCCGCCGCCGATCACCAGCACCGGCTCCTTGCGCAGCAGCCCGAAGTCGGCGAACGCGTCGACGATCCGCTCCACGGTCGCCAGCGTCTTGCGCTGCTCGCCGATCTGGATCGGGAAGACGGTCAGGTCGATGCCGTGGTGGGCGAAGTACGCCGCGAGCCGCTCGCCGTGGAGCCCGGCCACCGCCTCGTCGACGACCGCGAGGCAGCGGCCGTAGTCGCGGTAGGTGTCCGCGAGCTCGGGGTTGTCGAGGTCGAAGACCCCGCGGCTGTAGACCAGGCTGAAGTCGATCTTCTCGTGGCCGGAGACGTGGAACGCCGAGTCGGTCGTCTCGAGGGTGGCGTGGACGCTGGACATGGGGCTACCTCTTCTGGGTTCGGAGATCCGGTGGCAGCGCTCAGGCGCTCTGGGCCAGGCCGAGCAGCTCGGCGGCGTCGAGCCTGTCGACGCGGGCGAGCGCGTCGCCGAAGTCGTGACCCGCGGTGTTGGCGTTGGGGAACGCCACGACCCGCACCCCGGCCGCGGTGGCCGCCTCGACACCGCCGAGGTTGTCCTCGATCGCGATGCAGTGCGCGGCGTCCTCGCCGAGCCGGTCCAGGGCGAAGGCGTAGGCGTCGCGGTCGGGCTTGGGCTGCTCGACCTGGGTGACGTCGACGACCACGTCGAAGCCGCCGAGGTCGACGTGGGGCCGCAGCGCGGTGACCAGCGCGTCGACGTTGTCGGGGCTGGTGGTGGTGACCAGCCCGAGCTTGAGGCCCTCCCGCTGGGCGGCCTCGATGGTCTCGACCACCCCGGCGCGGGGCTCCACGCCGCTCTCCATCAGCTTGTCCTGGAAGATCTGCGACTTGGCGGCGTGGACGGCCTTGGCGTCGACCTGCTCGCCGCGCTCGGCGGCGTACGCCTCGACGCGGTCGGCCCCGCCGCTCTTCTCCAGCAGCCCGACGTAGGTGTCGTGGTCCCACTCCCAGTCCAGGCCGTGGGAGGCGAACGCCTCGTTGAAGGACGCGCGCTGCAGCTCGGAGGTGTCGGCGACGCTGCTGATCGAACCGAACAGGATGGCGGGCATGGCGGGCTCCTCGTGGCGGGGTGCCGACCGCCGTCTGCGATCAGCGTGTTGAAGTATTGGGAAGTGTGCACACCATACTTCAACATCTTGTTCACATTCGACCACCACCGAAAGGGTGAACTCTCCCGCGCCCTAGGACGGGTCGAGCTGCGGCCACCCGGCGACCAGCGCGGCGAGCTGCTCGGTCGTGACGTAGGAGGGGTTGCTGCCGGCCGGCATCCGCAGCACCTCGAGGTCGGCGAGGAGCGGGTGGGCGAGCAGCTCGGCGCGGAGCACGGGCGGGCCGACGGGCCGCAGCGCGACCGGCACGACCGGCCCCAGGTCGGGGTCCTCTCGGACCGGCCCGGTCACCTGCCCCCGGCCGTGCAGCCCGGCGGGGTGGCGTGGGTCGCGGCCGCTGACCCAGTAGAGCAGCGGCTGCCCGGCGGCCAGCAGCGCCGTGCGGTACGACGGCCGCACGCAGCGGGTCGTCAGGTCGGCGAACCCGGTGCGCAGCAGCGCGCCGACCTCGTCGTGGGCCGGGTCGCCCTTGAGCAGCCAGGCGCCCAGCGAGCCGGCGGTGACCCGGCGGTCGCTCAGGCCGGCCACCCGGCCAGCACGACCTTGCCGACCGCGCGGCCCGACTCGACGAACTCGTGGGCCTCGCGCAGGTGCGCGGCGGTGATCAGCTCGGGGTCCACCTCGGTCGTGGTGCGCAGCACGCCCTCGTCGACCAGCCGGGCCACCTCGGCCAGCAGGGCGCCCTGCAGGTGCATGTCGGGAGTCTCGAAGGTCGACCGGGTGAACATCAGCTCCCACGCCAGCGACCCCGACTTGGCCTTGAGCGGCATCACGTCGAGGCCGCCGACGGGGTCGTCGATGACGCCGATCCGGCCCTGCGGGGCGAGCGCCTCGACGAGCTGCTCCCAGTGCTGGTCGGTGTGGGTCAGCGCCGCGACCAGCTCGACCCCGTCGACGCCGATCGTGCGCAGCTCCTCGGCCAGCGGCCGGCTGTGGTCGACCACGTCGTGGGCGCCGAGCGAGCGCACCCACTCCTGGGTCTCGGGCCGCGACGCGGTGCCCACCACCCGCAGCCTGGTCTGCGTCGCGGCGAGCTGCACCAGCACCGAGCCGACGCCGCCGGCCGCGCCCACGACCAGCAGCGTCCGACCCTCGCCGCCGCCGCGCTCCACGCCGAGCCGGTCGAAGAGCAGCTCCCACGCGGTCACGGCGGTCAGCGGCATGGCGGCCGCCTCGGCGACCGACAGGCTGGTCGGTCGGCGGCTCACGATCCGCTCGTCGACGAGGTGGAGCTCGCTGTTGGCCCCGGGCCGGACGATGGCGCCGGCGTACCAGACCTCGTCACCGGGGGAGTACGCCGTGACCTCGTCGCCGACCTCGCGCACGGTGCCCGCGACGTCGTACCCGAGCACCTTGACCTCGGCCCCCTCGTCGGGGCCCTGCCGGCGCCGGACCTTGGTGTCGACCGGGTTGACCGAGATCGCCTGCACCTCCACGAGCAGGTCGCGGCCGGTGGGGGTGGGGTCCGGGAGCTCGACGTCCTCGAGCACCTCGGCGTCTCCGGTGGTGCGGTAGCCGACGGCGCGCATGCTTCCTCCTGCGTGGGTGGGGCTCCCGCGGGACGGCCGGGGAGCGTCGTACCCACCCGATCATGGCGCACGTCCCTGGCGGTCGGCGGCCGGACGGCTCGCCGCTCCGGCCCGCTGACGGACGCGCCGGTCCGGACCGGCGGCGTGTGACCGTTGACACAGCGGGTCTTGTCGCGCACGATGCGTGCATGACCGATCAGCAACGAATAGACATTCAGGAGCCGCGCTACGGCGCCGGCATCTGGCACTTCGCGAGCTACGTCGACCGCTACGCCACCGAGGGGTACGCCGACCCGGTGTCGACGCTCGAGGCGATCGAGCTGGCCGGCCAGGTGGGCTCGCTGTCGGTCGTCGACCTCAACTGGCCCTTCGCCCCCACCGACGTCGACACCGCCGACCTCAAGGCGGCCCTGGCCGCGGCCGGGCTCGGCGCGGTCGCCGTCACCCCCGAGATCTACAACCGCGAGTTCGTCAAGGGCGGCTTCACCAACCCCGACGCCGCGGTGCGCAGCAGCGCCATCGACCTGGTCTCGCGTGCCGCCGAGCTGGCGACCGACCTGGGCTGCGACTACGTCAAGCTCTGGCCCGGCCAGGACGGCGTCGACTACCCGTTCCAGGCCGACCACGGCCAGCTGTGGCGCTACTCGGTCGACGCGGTGCGCGAGCTGGCCACGAACTTCCCCGACATGCGGTTCTGCATCGAGTACAAGCCCCGCGAGCCGCGCAACCGGATGGTCTTCTCCTCCTGCGCCCGCACGCTGCTGGCCATCGAGGAGACCGGCTGCGACAACGTCGGCATCCTGCTCGACTTCGGCCACTCCCTCTACGGCGGCGAGTCGCCGGCCGAGGCGGCCGGGCTGGCGCTCTCGCGCGACCGGCTGTTCGCCATCGACGTCAACGACAACTTCCGCGGCTGGGACGACGACATGGTCGTCGGGTCGGTCCACCTGCTGGAGACCTTCGAGTTCTTCCACACCCTGCACGCCGCCGGGTGGGAGGGCGTGTGGCAGCTCGACCAGTTCCCGTTCCGCGAGGACTCGGTGCAGGCCGCCCGCGACGGCATCGAGACCATGCGCGGCTTCCACCGGGCGCTGCAGACCCTCGACCACGAGGCGCTGCGTGCCGCCCAGGACGCCCAGGACGCGCTGCTCGCGCAGCGCATCGTCAAGCGCTCGCTGTACGCCGCGATGGCCGACGTGGCGGCCGGCGCATGACCGCCGTGACCACCCCGCCGATCGCCGACGTCTCCGACGAGCCGCGCGTGCTGTCCGCGGACGCCGAGGCCGCCGCGGCGTACCTCGCGACCGTGGAGCGCCACCGCTCGCTCTCGGGCGAGGAGCTGGCCCGCGGGCTGCGCGCGGTCGCGACCGGCGTACGACGCGACGTCATCACCACCATCCAGGGCGCCGGCCTCGGCCACGTCGGCGGCGACCTGTCGGTGACCGACATCCTGGTCACGGCCTACTGGCACGCGCTGCGGCTCGACCCCACCCGTCCCGACCTCGCCACGCGCGACCGGTTCGTGCTGAGCAAGGGCCACTGCGCCGCCGCGCTCTACTCCACGCTCGCCTCGGCCGGGTTCTTCCCGCGCTCGGAGCTGGCGACCTTCGCCCAGCCGCTCTCGCCGCTCAACGGCCACCCCAACCGGGTCAAGGTGCCCGGGGTGGAGACCAACACCGGGCCGCTGGGCCACGGCTTCCCGGTGGCGACCGGCTGCGCGCTCGGGGCCAAGCTCCTCGGCGAGGACTACCGCACGATCGTGGTGCTGGGCGACGGCGAGATGCAGGAGGGCAGCAACTGGGAGGCCGCGATGACGGCCGCCCACTACGAGCTGCACGACCTCACCGCCGTCGTGGACCGCAACCGGCTGCAGCAGGGCGCCCGCACCGAGGACACCAAGACCCTCGAGCCGCTGCACGACAAGTGGACCAGCTTCGGCTGGGAGACGCGCCGCATCGACGGCCACGACCACCTCGCGCTGGTCGAGGCGATGGGCCCCTCGACCACGGGCAAGCCCGTCGCGATCGTCGCCGACACGATCAAGGGCAAGGGCGTGTCCTTCATGGAGGACCGCGTCGAGTGGCACCACAAGGTCCCCACCGACGAGCAGGTCGTCGCCGCACTCGAGGAGCTCTCCGCATGACCGTCACCGACAGCCCCGTCCAGGTCGACAGCCCGGACCCGGCCGCCACGTTCGACTGCCGCCAGGACTTCGCCCAGGAGCTGGCCGCGCTGGCCCGCGAGGACGACCGCATCGTCGCGGTCTGCAACGACTCCGTCGGCTCCAGCAACCTCACCGCGTTCCGCGAGGAGTTCCCCGACCGGCTGGTCAACGTCGGCATCGCCGAGCAGGACCTCGTCGGCGTCGGCGCCGGGCTGGCCAACGCCGGGCTGGTCCCGTTCGTCTGCGCCGCCGCGCCGTTCCTCACCGGCCGGGCCACCGAGCAGATCAAGGCCGACGTGGCCTACAGCCAGCGCCACGTCGTGCTCTGCGGCCAGAGCCCGGGCATGGCGTACGGCGAGCTCGGCCCGACCCACCACTCCATCGAGGACCTGTCCTGGATGCGCGCGGTGGCCGGCCTGCCCGTCGTGGTGCCCGCCGACCCGCAGCAGACGCGGGCCGCGGTCCGCTGGGCGGCGCAGCTCGGGCGCGGGTCCTACCTGCGGATCCCGCGGTTCAAGGTGCCGGTCGTCTCCCGCGAGGCCGACGTCTTCGAGCCCGGTCGGGCCGTGGTCGTCCGCGAGGGACAGGACGTCACCCTGGTCGCGGTCGGCTCGATGGTGTCGCGGGCGGTGTGGGCCGCCGACGCCCTCGCCGCCGCCGGGGTCTCGGCACGCGTGCTCAACATGGCCTTCGTCGAGCCCCTCGACCGTGACGCCGTGCTGGCCGCGGCGCGTGAGACCGCGGGCATCGTCACCGTCGAGGAGGCCACCACCAGCGGCGGGCTCGGCGCCGCCGTGGCCTCGGTGGTCGCCCAGGAGCACCCCTGCCCGATGCGGATCCTCGGCGTGGACAACGCCTTCGCCCCCACCGGCAGCGCGAGCTTCCTGCTGGACCACTTCGGGCTCAACACCGAGGGCGTCGTCGCGGCGGCGCAGGACGTGGTCGGCCGTGCCCGGTCCTGACCTCCTCCTGGCGGTCGACCAGGGCACCGGCTCGACCAAGGCGATGCTGGTCGACCCCAGCGGCGCCGTGGTCGCCGAGGCCTCGGTCGCGGTCGGGCAGGCCCACCCCCGCCCGGGGTGGGTCGAGCAGGACGGCGAGGAGATCTGGGCGAGCGTGCGCGGCAGCATCGCCGCGTGCGTCGCCCCCGAGCACGCCGGCCGGGTGGCCGGGGTGGCGCTGAGCGTGCAGCGCGAGACGGTGCTGCTGTGGGACCGGGCGACCGGCGTACCCGTGGCGCCGGCGCTGAGCTGGCAGGACCAGCGCACCGGCGACCGGGCCGACGCGCTGGAGCAGGCCGGCCACGCCGACGTCGTACGGGCGCGGACCGGCCTGCCGCTCGACCCGATGTTCTCCGCGCTCAAGGCGGGCTGGCTGCTCGACGCCCACGACGCCGACCGGGCGCGCTCCGGGGCGGGGGAGTGGTGCGTGAGCACGCTCGACGCCTGGCTGCTCGCCCGGCTCGCGGGCCCCGCCGCCGACCGCGACGTGGTGAGCGAGGTCGGCTGCGCCTCGCGCACCCAGCTGCTCGACATCGACACCACCGCGTGGGACCCGCAGCTGCTCGACCTCTTCGGCGTCCCCGCCGCCGCGCTGCCGCGCGTGGTCGCCTCGACCGGGCCGTTCGCGCCGGTCGCCGACCTCGCCCCGCTGGCCGACGGCACCCCCGTGCTGGCGGTGATGGCCGACTCCCACGCCGCGCTGTTCGCCCACGCCGGCTGGCGGCCGGGCCTGGTCAAGGCGACCTACGGCACCGGCTCCTCGGTGATGGCCCTGGGCCCGCGCGCCTCGACCGGCTCCGGCGTCTGCGCCACCGTGGCCTGGCGCTGCGGCGACGAGGTGGCGCTCGCGCTGGAGGCCAACATCCGCTCCACCGGCCGCACCCTGACCTGGCTGGCCGACCTCCTCGAGGTCGACGTCGACGTCCTGTTCGAGGAGGCCGCCGCGGCCCCCGGCAGCGACGGCGTCACCCTGGTCCCGGCCTTCGGCGGGCTCGGCGCCCCGTGGTGGGACCGCGACGCCGTGCCGGTCGTCAGCGGCCTCTCGCTCGGCACCCGCCGCCCGCAGCTCGCCCGCGCCGCGCTGGAGTCGATCGCGCTCCAGGTCGACGACGCCGTCACCGCCTTCGCCGAGGTCACCGGACCGCTGGCCGAGCTCGCCGGCGACGGCGGCATGACCCGCTCCGCCGCGCTGATGCAGCTCCAGGCCGACGTCACCGGCCTGCCCGTCCGCGTCGGCCGCACCGCCAACCTCTCCGCGCTCGGCGTGGCCCACCTCGCCGGGCTCGGCCTGGGCTGGTGGACCTGGTCCGACCTCGAGGACGGCCTCGGCGCGCCCGCGCCGGCGGCGTACCTCCCCGCGGGCGACGACCAGCGCCGGTCCCGGCGTACGACGTGGGCGGCCGAGGTCGCGCGCTCCCGCTTCCGCAGCCCCCGCCACCTCACCTCGAAGGCGACCCCATGACCGACACCCAGGCCGACACCCAGACCGGCAGCCAGACCGGCAGTCAGACCGGCACCGGCACCGGCACCGGGCGCCGTGCGCCCCGTCCGCGCCACGTCGTGCTCGCCCTGCTCGCGCTGCTGGTCGTGGCGATGGTGCTCGCCACCGACTTCCGCTCGGCGTCGGCGCCCGTGCCCGGCGCGGCCGAGGAGTTCGACGCCGCGGCCTTCGGCGGCGAGCAGTACGCCGCGTCGATCAAGCCCGCGATCGAGGAGGACCCGGTGGAGCTGACGACGCTGGTGCCGATGCTGCTCGACGACCCCGAGGCGGCCGGGGAGGAGTACGGCAACCGCGAGGGCAGCTCCTCGCCGTACACCTACGCCGTCACCTTCACCGGCACCGCGGCCGAGGCCGAGGGCGGCCTGATGGACGTGCAGGTGGAGGGCCTGCCCCGCGACGTGCGCGTCTCGGTGCAGGTCGGCCCGGCCATCAACGGCACCACGCTGCGCGACGTGACCGGCACGGTGAAGTTCAACGACTTCGTCAACCAGGTCGAGTACGCCGACGCGGCGACCGCGCTCAACCAGGAGATGAAGAGCGACCTCCTCGACGGCCTCGACGTCGCCGCGCTCGCCGGCCAGGAGGTCACGGTGGTCGGTGCCATCGGGCCGCTGAACCCCGAGGTCCTCATCGTCACCCCGGTGTCGCTGGAGCCCGCGTCGTGACCGCCTCCGACGTCGTGGACGCCGCGGCCGCCGGCCCCCGGACCAGCGTGCTCGAGGCGCTGGAGGTCACCAAGACCTACGGCGGCACCCACGCCCTGCGCGGGGTCAGCCTGGCGGTGGCCCCCGGACGCGTCACCGCGCTGTTCGGCGAGAACGGCGCCGGCAAGTCGACGCTGATGAAGGTCCTGGCCGGGATCGAGACCCCGACCAGCGGCGCGGTCACGCTCGACGGCGAGGTGGTGCGCTTCGGCTCGCCGCGGGAGGCGGCCGACTCCGGGGTGGTGATCATCCACCAGGAGCTGAGCCTGTGCCCCAACCTGTCCATCCAGGACAACCTGTTCCTGGCGCGGGAGCGTCGCTCGCGGCTCGGCGTGCTCGACCGCCGCGGCCAGCGCGAGGCGACCCGCGTGGTGCTGGAGCGGCTCGAGGAGAGCCTCGACCCCGACACCCCGGTCGGCGACCTGCGCATCGGCCAGCAGCAGCTCGTCGAGATCGCCCGCGCGCTGCTCCAGAACGCCCGGGTGCTGATCATGGACGAGCCGACCTCGGCGCTGAGCATGAGCGAGGTCGACGTCCTGTTCAAGGTGATCCGCGACCTGACCGCCCGCGGCGTGGCGGTCATCTACATCTCCCACCACCTCGAGGAGTCGCTCGACATCGCCGACGACGTCGCGGTGCTCCGCGACGGCGGGCTGGTCGCCACCGGGCGCGCCGCCGAGGTCGACCTCGGCTGGATCGTGCAGCACATGGTCGGCCGCGACCAGGGTTCGCTGTTCCCCAAGCGCGACGCCCACCTCGGCGACGTGGCGCTCTCGGTCCGTGGGCTCCAGGTCGCCGACCCGGCCAACCCCGAGCGGCTGGCCGTGGACGGCCTCGACCTCGACATCCGGGCCGGCGAGATCGTCGGCGTCTACGGCCTGATGGCCTCGGGGCGCACCGAGCTGCTCGAGGCGATCGCCGGCCGGCTGCCGGTCACCGCGGGCACGGTCGTCTTCGAGGGCGACGACCTCGGCCGGGCGCCGGTGCGCGAGCGGATCCGCCGCGGCATCGCGCTGGTGCCCGAGGACCGGCAGCGCGACGGGCTGGTGCAGACGATGTCGGTGGGCCGCAACCTCTCGCTCAGCGCCCTGGCCGGCTTCGTGCGCCGCGGCCTGGTCGCCAAGAACGACGAGCGCGGAGCCGTGGACCGGATGATCTCCGCGGTCACCGTGAAGACCGCCGGCGCGAACGCCCCGATCGGGTCGCTCTCGGGCGGCAACCAGCAGAAGGTCGTCATCGGCAAGGCGCTGATGACCCACCCGCGGGTGCTGCTGCTCGACGAGCCCTCCCGCGGCGTCGACATCGGGGCCAAGGCCGACGTGTTCGCGCTGATGACCCAGCAGGCCGAGCAGGGCCTCGCGGTGGTGTTCACGACCTCCGAGGCCGAGGAGGCGCTGCACATCCCCGACCGGCTCCTCGTCCTGGAGCGCGGCCGCCTGGTGGCCGACCTCGACCCCCACACCCTCGAGCGCAGCCGCCTGATGCAGCTCGCCGACGGCACGTCCCGCAGCAGAACTGGAGAGACAGCGTGAGCCAGACCCTCGCCCCCCGGGCCTCCGCCCCGGCCCCCGACAGGGGGCCCACCGCCAAGGACGTGCGGCGGCTGAAGACGCTCAACATGATCTTCGAGCTGCGGGCCTTCATCGCCCTCGGCGTGCTGATCGTGGTCTTCGGCGCCCTCTCGGACTCCTTCCTGACCGTCGACAACCTGATCACGATGACCAAGCACGTCGCGATCAACGCGGTGCTCGCGCTGGGCATGCTGCTGGTGATCCTCAAGGGCGGCATCGACCTCTCGGTCGGCTCCATCGTCGGCCTGTCCGGCATCGTGTGCGGCGAGCTGCTCGGCGGCATCCGCCTGCCCGGCACCGAGACGATCGCCTACCCCCCGGTGTGGGTGGTGGTGATCCTCGCGATCGCGGTCGGCACCGCGGTCGGGCTGGTCAACGGCATCCTGGTCACCCGGTTCAACGTCGCGCCGTTCATCGCCACGCTCGGCATGCTGTACGTCGCCCGCGGCACCGCGCTGCTGATCTCCGGCGGCTCGACGTACCCCGACCTCGGCGGCAACGCCGCGCTCGGCAACACCGGCTTCTCCTACATCGGCAACGGCCGGCCGCTGGGGCTGCCGTTCTCGATCTGGGTGATGGTCGTGCTGGCGCTGCTCGTCGCGGTGCTGCTGACCCAGGCGCCGTTCGGCCGCTGGCTCTACGCCACCGGCGGCAACGAGCGGGCCTCGGAGCTCTCCGGCGTCCCGGTCCGCACCGTCAAGCTCGTCGTCTACATGCTCTCCGGCGCCTGCGCCGCGATCACCGGCATCATCATCGCCTCCGAGCTCACCTCGGCGGCGCCGCAGGCCGGCGAGACCTTCGAGCTCAACGCCATCGCCGCGGTCGTCATCGGCGGCGCGGCGCTCTCGGGCGGTCGCGGCAACGTGCGCGGCACCCTGGTCGGCGCCTTCGTGATCGGCTTCCTGGCCGACGGCCTGGTCATCCTCGGCGTCTCGACGTTCTGGCAGATCTTCATCAAGGGCGCCGTGATCATCCTCGCCGTGATGCTCGACCAGGGCCAGCAGCGCTTCCAGCGCCGCGGCGCCGCCGTCGCGGCCAGCGTCGAGGCCGAGCACGCCCCGGCCGGCTCGCCGGTCGACCACCCGTCGGGCACCGACGGTCCCCCCGCTTCGAGCCCGGGTCGTCCGACCCGGGACGAGGGCTCCACCCACCGCAGTTGATCCACCCCACCCAGGAGGTACAGAAAATGTTCAGAAGTTTCGCGCGAGGCCACGGCCTCAGGTTCGCTGCGGTGGCTGCCGCGAGCGCGCTGGTGCTGAGCGGGTGCGGGAGCTCCGGCTCCGACTCCGGCTCGTCGTCGGAGTCGGAGTCCGGCGGTTCGGAGGACTCCAGCAACTACATCGCCATCATCACGCCCTCGCCCGACAACCCGTTCTTCAAGGCCGAGGGCGACGCGGCGAAGGCCAAGGCCGAGGAGCTCGGCTACGAGGCCTCGGTGGCCTCGCACGACGACGACCCCAACAAGCAGAGCGAGCTCATCGACGCGGCGATCTCGCGCAAGGCCGCGGCGATCATCCTCGACAACGCCGGCGCCGACGCCTCGATCGGTCCGGTGCAGAAGGCCAAGGACGCCGGCATCCCGGTGTTCCTCATCGACCGCGAGATCAACAAGACCGGTGTCGCGGCCGCGCAGATCGTCTCCAACAACGCCCAGGGCGCGCAGCTCGCCGGCCAGGCGTTCGTCGAGGCGATGGGCCAGAAGGGCAACTACGTCGAGCTGGTGGGCAAGGCCTCCGACACCAACGCGGGCGTCCGCTCCGACGGCTACAACGGCGTCATCTCGCAGTACCCCGACCTCAAGGCGGTCCAGAAGGAGACCGCCAACTGGGACCAGCAGGAGGCCTTCACCAAGATGGAGACGATCCTGCAGCGCAACCGCGACGTGCAGGGCGTGATCGCCGGCAACGACACCATGGCCCTCGGCGCCGTGGCCGCCATCAAGGCCGCCGGCCTCAAGGACGTCGTCGTGGTCGGGTTCGACGGCAGCCCCGACGCGATCAAGGCGATCAAGGCCGGTGACATGTACGCCACCGCGCTGCAGCCCGCCGCGCTCGGCGCCGAGACCGCGGTCGAGCAGGCCGACAAGATGGTCAAGGACGGCGAGACCGGCGAGGACGAGAAGCAGTCCATCGACTGCGAGCTCATCACCGCCGAGAACGCCGACGACTACGGGGTCTTCGCCAAGAAGTGACTCCCAGGTGCGGGCGGGACCAGGTTGCCCGGTCCCGCCCGCACCGCCCGTCGCCTGCCCCGGTGCGCTGGCCGGTCCGAACCGCTCCCGCGGTGTCCCGGACGCGAGAGGATCCCCCCATGACCGCCGCCCGGACCACCGCCGACCGCGACCGGCTCCGGCTGCTCACCCGCGTCGCGCGGCTCTACCACGAGAAGGGCGTCCGGCAGCCCGAGATCGCCGCCCAGCTCAACCTCTCCCAGCCGCGGGTCTCGCGGCTGCTCAAGGAGGCCGTCGAGCGCGGCATCGTCCGCACCGTCGTGATCCCCCCGACCGGCGTGCACGCCGACGTCGAGCAGGCCCTGGCCGAGAAGTACGCGCTGCGCGACGTCGTGGTCGTCGACGTGGAGAGCGGCAGCGGCGACGTCACCAACGCGCTCGGGTCCGGCGCCGCGGCGTACCTCGACACCACGCTCATCGGCGGCGACGTCATCGGCGTCTCCTCGTGGAGCGCGACCCTGCTGGCCGCCGTCCAGGTGATGCGGCCCAAGCGCACCCAGGTCGCCGACACCGTCGTCCAGGTCGTCGGCGGCGTCGGCAGCCCCGAGGTGCAGATGCAGGCCACCCGGCTGACCGGCCGGCTCGCCGAGCTGACCGGCGCCGCCCCCGTCTTCATCCCCTCGCCCGGCCTGGTCGGCTCGCCCGCCCTGCAGCAGGCGCTGATGGAGGACCCCGGCGTGCGCGCCGTCCACGACCTCTGGTCGCAGCTGACGGTGCTGCTCGTCGGCATCGGCACCCTCGAGCCCTCGCCGCTGCTGCGCCGCAGCGGCAACAGCCTCGGCGCCGACGAGCAGGAGGACCTCCGTCGCGCGGGCGCCGTGGGCGACGTGTGCCTGCGCTACTTCGACGGCGCGGGCGCGGCCGTCGAGTCCGGCTTCGACCAGCGCATCGTCGGCATCGACCGCGCCGACCTGCTCCGCGTGCCCCGCCGTATCGGCGTCGCCGGCGGCCGCGACAAGGCGGAGGCGATCCGCGCCGCCGTCCTCGGTGGCTGGGTCAACATCCTCATCACCGACCTCGGCGTCGCGACCCAGCTCGTCCGCGACTGACCCTGCCCCGGCGTACGTGTCGCGCGCCCGGATCTCGCAGACGCGCGGACACAAGTCCTGACCGCGCTCCCCTGGACCGGGACAGACCCAGACACGTCGGGCGTCAGCCGAGACTTGTGTCCGCGCGTCTGCGTACGTCGGCCGGGAACAAATCGGCGTTGGTTGACCTTGTGCAACTGTCGCAACGTGGCGGCCGCTCCTGCACGACGACGACCCGACGGAGATCGACCCCTTGTTCATGGCACGCACCGCCCGACGCCCGGCCCCTCGCAACGGCCGGCGTACCGACTACCGCGTCACCTTCGTGGTGCTCTGCGCCGGCGTCAGCTCGTTCTCGCTGCTGCAGTCGATGGTCACACCGGTGCTGCCGACCATCGAGGCCGCGCTCGACACCGACCAGGCGACGGTCACGTGGGTGCTCACGGCGTACCTGCTCTCCGCCTCGGTCTTCACCCCGATCATCGGCCGCGTCGGCGACAAGGTCGGCAAGGAGCGGATGCTCGTCGTCGCGCTGCTCGCGCTGGCCGTCGGCTCGCTGCTCGCGGCGGTCGCGCCCAACGTCGGCGTGCTGATCGCCGCCCGCGCCGATCCAGGGCGTCGGCGGCGGGGTGCTGCCGCTGACCTTCGGGATCATCCGCGACGAGTTCCCGCGCGACAAGGTCGCCGGAGCCGTCGGTACGTCGGCCGCGCTGCTCGCCGTCGGGGGCGGCTTCGGCCTCGTGCTGGCCGGGCCGATCGTGGAGGCGCTGAGCTACCACTGGCTGTTCTGGCTGCCGATGATCATGACGCTGCTGGCCGCCGCAGCGGCGTACCTGTTCGTGCCCGAGTCGCCCGAGCGCCAGCCGGGCCGGATCAACCTCACCAGCGCGCTGCTGATGTCGACCTGGCTGGTCACGCTGCTGCTCGCCGTCAGCCAGGGCAGCTCGTGGGGCTGGGCCTCGCCGATCACGATCGGCCTGTTCGTCGCGACCGCCGTCGTGCTGCCGACCTGGGTGTACGCCGAGGCGCACAGCGACTCGCCCCTGGTCGACATGCGGATGATGCGCATCCCCACGGTGTGGACGGTCAACCTGGTGGCGCTGCTGTTCGGCATGGGGATGTACTCCATGTTCGCCTTCGTCCCGCAGTTCCTGCAGACGCCCGGCGAGCTCACCGGCTACGGCTTCGGGGCCAGCGTCACCGCCTCGGGCCTGATGCTGCTGCCGCAGACGGTCGCGACCTTCCTGGCCGGCATCTGGTCGGGCCGCCTGGCCGCGCGGTACGGCTCCAAGGCGGTCCTCGTCGCCGGTGCCGGCCTCACCTCGCTGGCCATGCTCGGCATCGTGCTGTTCCACGACCACGTCTGGCAGCTGGTGCTCGAGGCGACCGTGCTGGGCTGGGCCTTCGGCCTCGCCTTCGCGGCGCTGTCCAACCTGATCGTCGACGCCGTCCCGCAGTCGCAGACCGGGGTCGCGAGCGGCATGAACGCCAACATCCGCACCGTCGGCGGCGCCCTGGGCAGCGCGGTGCTGGCCAGCGTCGTCACCGCCGGCGCCCGGCCCGACGGCCTGCCCGTCGAGGCGGGCTACACCCACGGCTTCTCGGTGCTGGTCGTCACCTCCGCCCTCGCCGCGCTGGTCGCGGTGTTCGTGCCGGTGGTCAAGGTGGCCACCCGCGCCCCCGTGGACGCCGACCCCGAGGTGGCCGTCCCCGCCGCCGACCCCGTGCCGGTCGCCGCCGCGCGCTGAGCGCCCTCCTCACCCACACGACTCGCCAGGCTGCCCAGCGCCACCACCAGGGCCACGTTGGCCAGCACGGCCAGGGGCGGCACGTCGCCGATGTGGGCGACGGGCCACGCCACCATCGCGACCAGCGTCACCAGTCCCTGCCAGCGGTGGCCGAGCCGGACCAGCGCCCAGCCGACCAGGGCGATGGACAGGGGGAAGAAGAGCCCGATCGGCTTGATCAGGTTGGCCGCCCCCGGCTGGTCGACGAGCTGGGTGTCGCCGAGCGACATGTGGATCGCCTCGAAGCCGTAGGCGGCGTTGCCGACGAGCCCCACCAGCCCGGTGACCAGCAGCCCCGTCGCCAGCCGGGACGCGGGCGGCAGCCAGGCGAGGACACGCAGCACGACGAACCCGTAGGCGATCGCCCCCAGCACGTGCAGCACGCCGCCGGTGGCGGAGTCCCAGCCGGCGGCGGCGTACGTCGTGTCGGCCGCCAGGTAGACCACCGGCGCCACGAGGAGGGAGCCGGTGAGCACCCGGTCGGTGGAGGTCGGTGCGGCCCCGGTGCGGGAGGCCGCCGGGGTGGAGGTGGAGGTGGTCATGGTCCGTCCAGGCTGTCGGTGGTGGTGGAGCGGGAGGCCTCCACCGTGCGTCCCTGCGCCGCGCGGGTCTGCGGGGCTGGCCCTGGACCACGAGGTGCAGGGAAAACCCTGGACCCCGCTCGCCCGACCCGTGCCACGATCACGGGGTGAGCCGGGACGACCCTCGAGGACTGCGCGCATCGGTGCCCCTCGTGCTGCTCGGCGTCGTGGTGGTGGTGACCGTCGCAGGGTTCTCCCGCGGGTGGTGGGTCTCCAACCTGCACAACGGCCTGCTCGCGCTGAGCCTCGCGGGGGTGGGTGCCTACGTGCTCCGCCAGCGTCCGGCCCACCGCGAGGGCACCCTGCTCATGGCGGCCGGGCTCGTGGAGGGCGTGGTCTTCCTGGGCCGGCAGGTGGCTCACGGCGCGGCGGCGGGGACGCACGCGTGGTGGGGCTGGCTCGGCGTGTGGCCGGTGGCCCTCGCGCTGGGGGTGACGACGCTGGCGGTGGTGTGCTTCCCCGACGGCCGGCTGCCCTCGCCCCGGTGGCGCCCGGTGGTCGGCCTGGTCGCCGTGGTCGTGGTCGGGTGCACCGCGCTGTCGATGCTCTGGCCGGTCGAGAACGCCGCGGCCGGCGTACCGACCGAGCATCCCTGGGCCGCCACCACCCCTGACGCCGTGTCGACGGTGTGGAACGCCGTCGCGCACCCGTCGTACGCCGCGCTGCAGCTGCTGTGGGTGGTCGCGCTCGTGGCCCGCTGGCGCTCCTCCGACGGTGGGGTACGCCGGCAGCTGGCCTGGGTCGCGGGGGCGGCGGCGGTCTCCCTGGTGGCGCTCGTGCTCGGGCTCGTCGTCGGGGGCACCCCGGTCCCCGGGCTGCTGCTCGTCCCGCTGGTGCCGGTGGCGGCCGGATGGGCGATCGTGCACGGCCAGCACGCAGCGGCGTACGCCGCGCTGACCTGGTTGTCGCGCCGCGGGCCCGCCTCGGACGACCTGGCCTCCGAGTTCGCCGCTGCGGTGGCGCAGGCGTTGTCGGCCCCCGCCGCGACCCTGTGGGTCGGCTCCGAGGAGGACCTCCGGGCCGTGGGCGTGTGGCCGGCGACCGACGCGCGGGTCCCGTCGAGCTCGCTGGCGTCCCTGCGCGCCACGACCGGCGTGGTCGTGCGTGCCGTGGCCACCGATGCGGTCGTCGGGGCGCTCACGGTCGAGCGGCCTGCCGGCGACGGCCTCTCGCTGGCCGAGGAGCGGCTCCTCACCGACCTCGCGGCCCACGGCGCGCTGGTGGTCCAGCACCTGGGCCTCGCCGACGTGGCGGCGCGGCAGCGGGTCGCCGAGCACCTCGAGACGCTCACCGCACGCGAGCGCGAGGTGCTCCGGCTGATGGCGCGGGGCCTGTCCAACGGCGCCATCTGCGAGGAGCTCCACCTCAGCGTCAAGACGGTGGAGCCGGTGGTGAGCTCGATCTTCGCCAAGCTCGGCCTGCACCCCGACGCCACCAGCAACCGGCGGGTGCTGGCCGTGCTCGCGTTCGTCGGGAGCCAGGCCCCCACCACGAGCGGACCCGTCCTGTCGGCGGCTCGGCCTACGGTGGACCCATGACCACGTTGACCGACCGCCCCGCCACCGCCCTCCTCGTCGTCGACGTCCAGCAGGACGTGATGGAGGCCGCCCAGGACCGCGACACCGTCATCGGCAACATCGCCGGGCTGGTCGAGCGCGCCCGCGCCGAGGACGTGCCCGTCGTGTTCGTCGCGCACGCCGACGAGGGCATGCCGCGCGACAGCGACGCCTGGCAGTACGTCGCCGAGCTCCAGCGCCGCGACGACGAGCCGCTGGTCCACAAGAGCTACGGCGACTCCTTCGAGGACACCGACCTCGAGGACGTCCTGGCCGAGCGCGGCGTGGGGCGCGTGGTCGTCGCGGGCGCGGCGAGCGACGCGTGCATCCGCTCGACGCTCCACGGCGCCCTCGCCCGGGGGTACGACGTGACGCTGGTCGCCGACGCGCACACCACCCAGGACACCACCGAGTGGGGCAACATCGCGCCGGCCGACATCATCACGTTCACCAACCTCTACTGGGGGTTCACCGGCGCTCCCGGTCGCTCGACCGCGGTGGTCCCGACCGCCGAGGTGGCCTTCACCCCCGGGTCGTGAGGGTGAGGGGGCGCCAGGGCGCCCGCTGACCCACACGACTCGGGCCAGAACCCGCCGATCACCCACCGGGGTGTAGCCACGTCCGGCCTATGTTGTGCCCCGTGGAGATCATCTGGGGATCCGAGCGGGGTCCGGTCGCCGTGGCCGACCTGCCGCGGCACTACCCCTGGCCCGAGCGCGACGGGGCGGCGTACGTGCGGGCGATGATGGTCGGCACGCTCGACGGTGCCGCCGCCGGCGCCGACGGGCTCAGCGGCTCCATCTCCGGCGACGCCGACGGCGAGGTGTTCGTCGCCGTACGCCGCTTCGCCGACGCCGTGCTGGTCGGCGGCGGGACGCTGGCGTCGGAAGAGTACGGCCCGCTCCGCTCCACCCCCGAGGACGCCGCGGCCCGCGAGGCCGCCGGCCAGGCCCCCGCCCCGGTGATCGCCGTGGTCTCCGGCTCGCTCGACCTGCCGCTGGGCGAGGACGGCTTCACCGGCTCCGCGCAGCGTCCGCTCGTGTTCACCACCGCCGACCCCGACCCCGGACGGCTCGCCGCGCTGCGCGAGCGGTGCGAGGTGGTGCAGGCCGACGGCGACACCGTCGCGGTGTCCTGGGTGATCGACCGGCTCGTCGAGCGCGGGCTGTGGCGGATCGTCTGCGAGGGCGGCCCGACGCTGCTGCGCGACGTCGCCGCGCAGGGCCGCCTCGACGAGGCCGACCTGACCTTCTCGCCGATGCTGGTCGGCACCGCGTCGACGCCCCCCACCGCGATGCTGACCGACCCGCGGTCGTTCGCGCTGACCCAGGTGATCGCGGCCGACGACTTCCTGATGGCGCGCTACACCCGCCGGGACGACGCGTGATCACCCTGCGCGCGCTGGCCGCGCTCGCCGACGAGTACGGCGACGAGCTCGACCACCCCGTCGCGCCGTTCCTCGTGGGCGGCCGCAGCCTCGACACCGACGCGCATCCCGCGCTGATGGGGATCCTCAACCTCTCCCGCGACTCCTGGTACCGCGAGAGCGTGGCCACCTCCCACGAGCACGCCGTACGCCGCGGCCGCACCCTCGCCGCCCAGGGCGCCGACCTCGTCGACGTCGGCGCGGAGTCCAGCGACGCCGCGACCGAGCGCGTCACCGCCCAGCGCCAGACCGACCAGCTGGTCCCGGTCATCGAGGAGCTCGCCGCCGCGGGCGTCGCGACCAGCGTCGAGAGCTACCACCCCACGACCGTCGAGGCGTGCCTGAAGGCCGGCGCCGGTGTGGTCAACCTCAGCGGCTCGGCCGACGACACCGAGATGTTCGGCCTCGCCGCGGCGTACGGCGCCTCGGTGGTGCTCTGCCACATCGTCGGCAGCCACGCCCGCGACCTCGCCGACCCCGCGCGGGTCGTCGCCGCCGACCCGTTCCCGAGGATGCTCGAGCAGTTCGAGCAGCGCCTGGCCCACGCCCGCGAGCTCGGGGTGCCGAGCGTCGCCGTCGACCCCGGCATCGGGTTCGGCTTCTCCTGGCTGCCCGACCCCGTCGACCGGGCGCGCTACCAGGCGGCGGTGCTGCTGCAGACGTTCCGGCTGCGTCGGCTCGGTGCTCCCGTCTGCCACGCGCTGCCGAGCGCGATCGACCTCTTCGGCGAGGAGGTCCGCACCGCCGAGGGCTTCTTCGCGGTGCTCGCCTCGCTCGGCCAGACCGGCATCTTCCGCACCCACGAGGTGCCGCGCGTCAAGGCGGTGCTCGGCGCCGTGCGGGGGCTGCCGACCGAGCCTCCCTCGCCGCCGGTCTAGACGTCGGGGACGGCCTCGCGGCGGGGTCCCGCCAGCGGGCGGCGTACGCCGGACGGGGCCCCCGGGCGCTCCCTATCGTGACGCCCGCGCCACCACCGGCGCACGACACACCACGGGGGAACCATGCCTGTCATCAAGCGCCTCGGCGTCGCCGCGGCGACGCTCGCCGTCACGTCCTCGTCGCTGCTGCTGACCGCGCCCGCGGCCGAGGCCGGCGCGACCGGGATCTACAAGAACTGCACCGCGCTGAACAAGAAGTGGTCGCACGGGGTGGGCCGCAACAACGCGAAGGACAAGACCAGCGGCAAGCCGGTCACGAACTTCTTCCGCAGCACGAAGCAGTACGACAAGGCCATGGACAACAACCGGGGCCTGGACCGCGACAAGGACCGCATCGCCTGCGAGAAGCGCTGAGGTCCCTCGGGCCGGTCGCCGCGCTCCTGCTGCTGGGCGGGTGCGCGGCGGCGCCGTCCCCAGCGACCCCGCCGTCCCCGGCAGCCGCAGCGCAGGCCCGGCCGGCCGCCGGCACCGCCGTCGCCCAGCTGGCGACGCTGCGGGTTGCGGGCCGGGCGCCGATGACCGGCTACGACCGCGACCGGTTCGGCCAGGCCTGGCTCGACGCCGACCGCAACGGCTGCGACACCCGCAACGACGTGCTCCGGCGCGACCTGCGCGACCGGGTGCTCGACCCGCGCACCGGCGGCTGCGTGGTCACCTCCGGCGTGCTCACCGACCCCTACTCGGGGCTGCGGATCGACTACGTCCGGGGTGACCGCAGCGCGATCGACGTCGACCACGTCGTGGCCCTGGGCAACGCCTGGTCGAGCGGCGCCGGCCGGCTCGACGTACGCACCCGGGCGGCGTTCGCCAACGACCCGCTCAACCTGCTCGCGGTCGACGCGGGCGCCAACCGCAGCAAGGGCGACGCCGATGCCGCCACCTGGCTGCCGCCGGTCAAGACCTACCGGTGCGCCTACGTCGCCCGTCAGGTCGCGGTGAAGGCGAAGTACGCCCTGGCGGTGACGCCGGCCGAGCGAGAGGCCGTCGCCCGTCAGCTCGCGCGCTGCCCCGACCAGCCGGTCGCTCCCGACGACACCGCCGCACCCACCCGGGTCGACCAGGAGGTCCGGGACCCGGGTGCCGAGGCCTCACCCACGTCGGCACCGTCGACCGGCGGAGCGGCGTACCTCGAGAACTGCGACGCCGCCCGCGCCGCCGGCGTCGCACCCGTACGCCGCGGCGACCCCGGCTACGGCCCCCACCTGGACCGCGACGGCGACGGCAGCGCCTGTGAGTGATCCTGGCGGCTGCCCGCCACCGTCGTCCGTTCCGAAGCCGCGGGGCGGGGGTACTCCGTCCCCGTGCCGGCCCGACCGAACCCCCTCAGCCGCCGCGCCCTGCTCGGCGGGGCGCTGGGCGTCGCGGCGTACGGCCTCTCCGGCTGTGCCGGCCTGACCGAGCGCGTCTCCTCCACGAGCCGCGGCAGCCGCGACACGCTGACCTTCCAGACCTACGGCACCGACGTCGAGGGCAAGATCTACGACGTCCTGGCCCGCCGGTTCGAGGAGCAGCGCGGGGTCACGGTCGACGTGACCGTGGTGCCGTTCACCGAGGCGGCCACGGGCATCGACGCCGGCCTGGTCTCGGGCACCGCGCCGGACATCTTCCGCGTCGACTACCCGACGATGGGGGTGTACGCCAGCACCGGGCAGCTGCTCGACCTCGAGGACTCCCTCGACGAGCTCGCGCAGGACGCGCCGAAGGCTTTCATGGACGCGGTCACCGAGGGCGGCACGGTCTACGGGATCCCGCAGCACGTCGACACCAGCGCGTTGGTCTACCGGCCCGACGTGCTCCGCGACGCCGGCATCACCTCGGTGCCGGACCGGCCCGAGGACGCGTGGAGCTGGGAGGAGTTCACCCAGGTCGCGGCCACGCTGCGTGATGCGGCGCCGGCCGGGAGCTCGGCGTTCGCGGTCAACTGGCAGGCGCTGGGTGCCTTCCGCTGGCTCAACTTCCTGTTCCAGGCCGGCGGTCACGTGTACGACGAGGACCGCACCCGCTCGCTGCTGACCTCCGAGGCCGCGACCCGCGCGCTCGACTTCACCAAGTCCTTCTTCGAGGAGGGCCTGGTCCCGCAGACCAGCTCGACCAAGGCGGCGACGTACCCCGACGCGCTGTTCACCTCCGGCAGCCTGGCGATGCTGTACGCCGGCAACTTCCTGCTGCCGAGCTTCGCGGACACCATCAAGGACCGGTTCGAGTACGCCGTGACCTACCTGCCCCGCGACCAGCGGCGCGCCAGCGAGCTGGGCGGCAACGCGCTGGTGGCGACCAAGGGCGCGACCAACCCCGAGCTGGCCTCGGAGTTCCTCACCTTCATGGCGGCACCGCAGCAGATGAAGGACTTCTGCGAGGCGTCGGTGCTGCTGCCGACCCGCGACTCGCTGCTGTCCCAGGAGCTGGACTTCGCCGTCGCGGCCGACCTGATGCCGGTGTTCGCCGACCAGGTCACCACGATCGAGCCGCGCGACGTCGCCGACGTCACGACCGCGACCTTCGCCGAGGTCAACCTGTCGCTGGCCAACGAGCTGGAGACCTGCTTCCTGTCGGGGCGCGGCACCGCCGCGACGCTGCAGGCGCTGGCCGAGCAGGTCGACGAGTCGGCGTACCTCAACCGTCAGGACGCGTCGTGACGACCGTGAAGCCCGACCTCGTCCCTGGCCAGGAGGCGCCGCGTCAGGACGCCACGCCGACCGGCAGGGCGCCCAGGTCCCGGCTGCGCGACAACCGGGCGGCGTACGCCCTGCTCGGGCCCAACCTGCTGCTGATCGGGCTGTTCCTGCTCGTGCCGCTGGTGTGGTCGCTGCTGATGTCGTTCCAGGCGAAGCGGTCGTTCGGCCCGGGCGAGTGGTCGGGACTGACCAACCTCTCGCGGCTGCTGGGCGACGACGTGTTCTGGCGGGCGCTGCTCAACACCGCGGTGTTCACCGTCGCCACGGTGCCGCTGAGCGTCGGGCTCGGCCTGGGCCTGGCGATGCTGATGGACAAGGCGCTGCCCGGGCGCGGGGTGTTCCGCACGATCGTCTACCTGCCGATCGCGGTCAGCTCGCTGGTGGTGTCGCTGGTCGGGCTGCTGCTGTTCGACGAGTCGGTCGGCATCGTCAACGGCGTGCTGCGCGACCTCGGCGTCGGGCCGGTGGCGTGGCAGAGCAACGGCGCGCTGGCGATGCTGTCGGTGGTCGTGATGACGCTGTGGACGCGGGTCGGCTTCGGGATGCTCGTCTACCTCGCGGCGCTCCAGGACGTCGACAAGGAGGTCCTCGAGGCGGCCACGATGGACGGCGCCGGCGGGTTCAACCGGGTGCGGCACGTGGTCGTGCCGTGGCTGCGGCCCACGACGTTCTTCCTGGTCGTGATCAACATGATCTGGTCGTTCCAGGTCTTCGACGTCGTCTACGTGATGACCAACGGCGGGCCCGGCTACTCCACGACGATGCTGGTCACCTACGCCTACGACGAGGGCTTCGGGCCGTCGCGCAACTTCGGGTACGGCGCCACCGTCGGCCTGGTGCTGCTCGTCATCACCCTGGCCATCACCGCCGTCCAGCTGCGGGTCAACCGCCGTCAGGAGGCGTGATGTCGCGCCCCGTCCGGTTCCTCGTCTGCCTGGTCGTCTCGGCGGTGTTCGTGCTGCCGCTGTTCGCGATGGTGGTGGTCGCCTTCACCCCGCGCGAGCTGGTCTTCGACGGCGGCGCCAGCCTGTGGCCCTCGCGCTTCACGACGTCGAACTTCACCGACCTGTTCGCCGCCTTCCCGGTCTGGCGGTGGTTCTCCAACGCGATGATCGTCGCCACGCTCACCACGGCGCTCTCGGTCGCGGTCAACCTGGCGGCGGGTTCGCGCTGGCCAAGCTGCGGTTCGCCGGCCGCACCGTCGTGCTGCTGATCGTGCTGTCCACGCTGATGGTGCCGGCGCAGGCGGTGATGATCCCGCAGTTCGAGCTGGTCGCCCGGATGGGCCTGATCGGGCTGTTCTGGGCGGTGATCCTGCCCTCGGCGTCGACGGCGCTGGGGGTGTTCCTGGCGCGGCAGTTCTTCGTGTCGGTGCCCGACGAGCTGCTCGACGCCGCCCGGCTCGACGGCTGCGGCACGGTCGCGACGCTGCGGTACGTCGTACTCCCGATGGCGAAGCCGCTCATCGCCGTCATGGTCCTGCTGGCCTTCATGACCCAGTGGAACGACTTCCTCTGGCCGCTGATCACGCTGCGCGACCCCGACCTCTACACGCTCCCCGTCGCGCTGCGGTTCCTGCAGGGCCAGTTCGACGCCGACTACGGCGGCCTGATGGCGATGGCGCTGCTGTCGTGCGTGCCGCTGCTCGTGGTGTTCGTGGCGCTGCAGCGGTTCTTCGTCGACGGGTTCTCGCGGTCGGGGATCCGGTAGGTCAGCGCAGTCGGCGCGCTGCTCGCTAGGGGGCCGGAGGCCAACTTGCCGGCAATGGCAGCAATGAGCCCCTAGCCTGGGCCCCGCAAGAATGACCACGCGACGCATCTGTCAGGTCCTGCTTTGCATCACCACACGTAGAGACGAGACCCATCGGGGGGTGCGAATGAAGAAGATCATCGACAACCTCAACTCGCTGCTGGGGGACGATCTCAAGAGCGAGATCACGCCGGGCTCGAAGGTTCGCATCGCGGCGTCGACGTTCTCGATCTTCGCCTTCGAGTCGCTCCGCAAGGAGCTCGAGCAGGTGGGGGAGCTGGAGTTCATCTTCACCTCGCCCTCGTTCGTCACCGACAAGGTCACTGACAAGCTGCGCAAGGAACGCCGGGAGTTCTTCATCCCCACGGCCGGCAGCGGCGAGTCGAGCCTCTACGGCTCCGAGTTCGAGATTCGGCTGCGCAACAAGCTCACCCAACGCGCGATCGCGAAGGAATGCGCTGAGTGGGTCCGGCGCAAGGTCCGCTTTCGGTCGAACTCCACCGGCAACCCGATGCAACAGTTCGCCGTCGTGGACGACAAGGCCGCGTACATGCCGCTCCAGGGCTTCACGACCGCGGACCTCGGCTACGAACGGGGCAACGCGGTCTCGAACATGGTGCACCGCATCGACGACACCCCGATGACGTCGCAGTACATCGCGCTGTTCGACCAGATCTGGAACAACCCAGCGCAGCTCGATGACGTGACGGACGCGGTCGTCGAGCACATCGCCAGCGTGTACGCCGAGAACTCCCCAGCCCGGATCTACTTCTTGATCCTCTACAACCTGTTCGCTGAGTTCCTCGACGACATCAACGAGGACGTGCTCCCGAACGACCGCACTGGCTACCAAGAGACCCAGGTGTGGCAGAGCCTCTACAACTTCCAGCGTGACGCGGCCACCGGCATCATCAACAAGCTGGAGACCTACAACGGCTGCATCCTCGCCGACAGCGTCGGCCTCGGTAAGACCTTCACCGCGCTGGCCGTCATCAAGTACTACGAGCTGCGCAACAAGTCCGTCCTCGTTCTCGCCCCGAAGAAGCTGTCGGAGAACTGGACCAACTACAACGCCAACCTGACGACCAACATCTTCGCCAGCGACCGGTTCAACTACGACGTGCTCGCACACACCGATCTCTCGCGCACCCGCGGCGAGTCGATGGGGCTCCGACTCGACCGGATCAACTGGGGCAACTACGACCTCGTGGTGATCGACGAGTCGCACAACTTCCGCAACGCCGACTACGCGGAAGAGAAGGAGTCCCGCTACCAGCGCCTCATGCGCCGGGTCATCCGCGAAGGCGTCAAGACCAAGGTCCTGATGCTCTCGGCCACACCGGTCAACAACCGGTTCAACGACCTGAAGAACCAGCTCCAGCTCGCCTACGAGGGGGAGTCGGAGAACCTCGCCCAGCATCTCAACCTGTCGACCACGGTCGAGAAGGTCTTCAGCGACGCGCAGCGGGTCTTCAACGACTGGTCGAAACTGCCACCCGAGGCCCGAACGACCGACCAGATCCTCAAGATGCTCGACTTCGACTTCTTCGAGCTCCTGGACTCAGTGACCATCGCCCGCTCGCGGAAACACATCCAGGCCTTCTACGACACCACCGAGATCGGAGCGTTCCCCGAGCGGCTTCCACCGGTCTCGATCCGAGCACCCCTCACCGACCTGCCCGGTGTCGCTTCGTTCAACGAGATCTTCGAACAGATCCAGGCACTGACGCTCGCGGTCTACACCCCGCTCGCCTACGTCTTTCCGAGCAGGATCAGCAAGTACGAAGACCTCTACAACGTCAAGGGCGGCACGGCGCGGTCCAACCTCGGTCAGCTTGGCCGCGAGCAAGGCCTGAAGAAGCTCATGACGGTCAACCTGCTCAAGCGGTTGGAGAGCTCGGTCGAAGCGTTCAGGCTCACCGTCGGGAAGATCGAAGGCGCCGTCGACAAGACGCTCGGCCGCCTCGAGACTCGCGCAGGCGCCATGTCAGAACTGGACGTGGACTTCGCCAACCTGGACCTCGACGTCGATGACGAGGACGACGCCAACGTCGAAGCGCTGTCTTTCGGCGAGAAGATCAAGATCGACCTGGAGGACATCGACGTCGAGTCCTGGCAGCGCGACCTGTGGAATGACCGCGAGACCCTCCGCGAGTTGCTGGAGGAGATGGAGAAGGTCACCCCCGACCACGACGTCAAGCTCCAGCGACTCAAGCAGCTGATCGAGGACAAGGCCGCCAACCCGATCAACCCCGACAACCGCAAGGCGCTGATCTTCTCCGCGTTCGCCGACACCGCCAACTACCTGTTCCGAGAGCTCGCGCCCTCCTTCAGCAAGGCGGGCTTGGAGAGCGCGATCATCACCGGAGGCGCGCACGCAGCCAAGACGACCCTCGGCCCGGGCCACGACTTTCAGCAGGTCCTGACGCTGTTCTCGCCCCGCTCGAAGCAGCGCCACCTCACCATGCCGAAGGAGACCGCCGAACTCGACGTTCTCATCGGAACCGACGTCATCAGTGAAGGTCAGAACCTCCAGGACTGCGACTACCTGGTCAACTACGACATCCACTGGAACCCGGTGCGGATCATCCAGCGCTTCGGCCGCGTCGACCGCATCGGCTCGACCAACGCGCAGATCCAGCTCGTCAACTTCTGGCCCGACATCTCGCTCGACGAGTACATCAACCTCAAGGAACGCGTCGAGAACCGCATGGTCATCGCGGACCTCGCCGCCGTTGGCGACGACAACATCCTCGACCCGGCAAGTGCTGACGCTGCCTACCGCAAGGAACAGCTCCGCAAGCTCCAGGACGAGGTCATCGAGCTCGAAGACGTCCGCGCAGGCGTCTCCATCACTGACCTCGGCCTCAACGACTTCCGGATGGACCTGCTCGGGTACATCAACGAGCACGGCGCGCTCGACACCCTCCCGAAGGGTCTCCACGCCGTCGTCCCGTCGGACCGGGCCAAGGGACTCAAGCCGGGCGTCATCTTTGCGCTTCGCAACGTGGACGCTGACGAGAACATCGACCGCGGCAACCGCCTCCACCCTCACTATCTCGTCTACCTGGACGAAGCCGGCAACGTGATTGCGGACCACACCGAGGTGAAGCACCTGCTCGACGTGATCCGTGCCGGCTGCCGCCCGTACGACGAACCGGTCGGTGCGGTCACACGTGTCTTCAACGCGGCGACCGGCGAAGGCGCCGAGATGGGCAAGTACTCCGAACTGCTCACGGCGGCCATCCGGTCGATGATCGAGGTCACCGACGAACGCGACCTGGACAGCCTCTTCACCGACGGCCCAACGACAGCCCTCAGCCAGGCCATCGGAGGCGTCGAGGACTTCGAGCTGATCGCATTCCTGGCCGTCGTCGATCCGGAGCAGGGGAGCGCATGACGTCGCTTCTCTACCGGTGGCCGAAAGCGGCGGAGTTCGGACGGGTCGTGCCAAAGACCAAGTTCTACGAACACACCAGTCTCGGATCAACGGTCAAGGACCGATTCGTCTCCGACGTACGACGCATCACCTGGGCCTACAAGCTCGCCGAGTCCACGATCAACCTCCCGGGCAGCGGCGAGGTTCCCGAGATCCAGGTCTTCGAGATCGAAGCGAAGGAGGAGGACGTCGCGGAGGGCGTCCTCGCTGCGATCGACAAGGCAGTCCGAACGCCGATCATCTTTGAGATCAGCCAGGGGGAGGGCGGCAACGGGTCCATCCGCATGGTCGCCGCTCACAAGCAGCTCGGCACCGGTGCCCCGAAGCTGGGCCCCTACTTCAGCACCGACTGGCAGCCCGCATCGGGCGACCGACTCCCGCTTCCGACGGCCATCGACTTGACGAGCATGTACACGGCGCTGCTTCAGCCGCTGACGCCCGTCGCGTCGCGTGCTGGCGAAAATGTGTCGGACGTCGTCGGCAGACTTACGGCCGTTCGGTCACTCGAGCGCGAGATCGCCGCCTTGGAGCGGAAGCTCCGGAACGAACCGCAGCTCAACCGGAAGGTCGAGCTGCGCCGAACCTTGAAGACCAAGCAAGCCGCGCTCGTGGATCTGACGAGTGCGACCAACAGCCCGGCCCCGGGCAACACGAACTGAGGACCACCGTGGAGAAGCTTCGAATGACGTCACCGGATCTGACGGCGAGCAACGTCGCCAAGATCGCCGAGCTGTTCCCGGGCGTCATCACCGAGTCCGTCGACGCGGAAGGAAACGCGGTCAGCGCGGTCGACTTCGATCTGCTCCGCCAGGAGCTGTCCAATCACGTGGTGGAGGGCCCGCAGGAGCGGTACCAGCTCGACTGGCCCGGCAAGCGGGCCGCAGCGTTCGCCGCCAACGCTCCGATCGCGAAGACGCTCCGACCCATTCGCGATGAGTCGGTGGACTTCGACACGACGAAGAACCTCTTCATCGAGGGCGACAACCTCGACGCGCTGAAGCTGCTCCAGGAGTCGTACCTCGGCAAGGTCAAGCTCATCTACATTGACCCGCCCTACAACACGGGCAGCGACCTTCGTGTATCCCGATAGCTACGCGACTGATACCGCGACTTACCTGGCCCAATCGGGCCAGGTCGACGACGAGGGCATTCGGCTGAAAACCAGCGTGGAGTCAGACGGCCGCTATCACTCTGACTGGCTCAGCATGATGTACCCACGCCTCAAGCTGGCCCGGAATCTCCTGGCTGATGATGGGCTGCTCTTCGTGAGCATCGACTCCCATGAGGTGCACAATCTCCGAAAGATCTGCGACGAGATCTTCGGCGCGGGGAGCCACAAGAACACCATTGCGGTTCGTCGGGGTATTAAGAACGTCCAGGCTCAATTCGAGGACCTCAGCTCGCTCTCGCAAGGTCACGAGTACATCTTGCTCTACGCGCGGAGCTCCGAAGTTCGTCTGCCCAAGCTGTCCTTGGCACACGAGGCCCGAAAGCCAGGTAAGTGGGACACGTTCTGGCGGGGCACCGACCGACCAACGATGCGATATGAGCTGCTGGGGGTCACACCCGACTCCGGCCAGTGGCGTTGGGAGCGTGGTCGCTCACTCGAGGCCGTGGCGAACTACGAGCGTTTCTTGGCACAGGCTGAAGGTGGGCTCAGCCTCGACGACTATTACCTCGATCACCTGACTGCGACGAACGCGAAGTTGAATTTCGTGCGTAGAAGCGAGGATGGCACCGTCCAGTACTACGTCCCGCCCAGCGAAGGAAAGTTGCTAAGCGATAACTGGATGGACATCACTCTCAGCGGTAACGAGACGGACGAGTTTGACACGGAGAAGAGCACGGCGCTCCTTCAGCGGATCATTGAATGGGCGTGCAGCCCGGACGAGATCGTTCTTGACTTCTTCGCCGGGTCCGCGACGACAGGGCACGCGGTCATGAACGTCAACGCCGCCGATGGCGGCACCCGGAGCTTTGTCTTGGTGCAGTTGGGCGAGAAACCGAACGAGAAATCAGCGGCCGCGAAGGCCGGGGCCGCCACGATCGCATCGGTGTCCAGAGATCGACTTCGTAGGTCAGGCTCGGCGATTCGAGAGGCAGCCGGCCTCGGCGGTGACCGCTGTGATGTGGGATTCCGTGCCCTAACGGTCGACACGACAAACATGTCGGATGTGCTCCGCACGCCGGATGAAACCGATCAGGGGTCACTCTCCGGTCTTGAGGACAGCGTTAAGCCCGGTCGCACCGGGGAGGATCTGTTGTTCCAGGTGCTGCTGGACTGGGGACTGGAGATCGGTGTCTCCATCGCTGTCGAGCGGGTGGAAGGCCACGAAGTGTTCGTCGTCGAGGACGGCGCGCTCGTTGCCTGCTTCGACAGCTCAGTAAGCACCGAACTGATCCGTATC
>CAVUFX010000004.1:0-167484 GCA_963740935.1 uncultured Actinomycetota bacterium | reverse complement strand
TAGGCGCCGCGGGAGCCGAAGACGGCGCCGAAGGTGCGGGCCAGGATGGTGAGGTCCTGGACCATCGACCAGTTGTCCACGTAGTAGAGGTCGAGGCGGATGGCCTCGGTCCACGAGAGGTCGGAGCGGCCGGAGACCTGCCACAGGCCGGTCATGCCGGGGCGCACGCGGAGGCGGCGGGCCATGTCGTCGTCGTACTGCGCGACCTCGTGACCCAGGGGCGGGCGGGGGCCGACCAGGCTCATGTCGCCGAGCAGCACGTTCCACAGCTGGGGCAGCTCGTCGAGGGAGAAGCGGCGCAGCCACTTGCCGGGAGCGGTGACCCGGGGGTCGTCCTCCATCTTGAACAGCACGCCCTCGTGGCCCTGCTGCTTCTTCAGGTCCTCGAGCAGCTCCTCGGCGTTGGTCACCATGGTGCGGAACTTCCAGCAGTGGAAGGTCTTGCCGTCGCGACCCACGCGGGTCTGGCGGAAGAACACCGGGCCGCGGTCGTAGAGCTTGACCCGGGCCGAGGCGAAGGCGAAGACCGGCGAGAAGGCCAGCAGGAGCAGGAAGGCGACCGACGGCGTCGAAGGTGCGCTTGGCGCGGCGTACGGCGGCCTCGGAGCGGGGCTTCTCGAGGTGGATCAGCGGCATGCCGCCGACCGGGCGCACGCTGATGCGCTCGCTGGAGACGTCGGTGACGCTCGGGGCGATCACGACCTGGATGTCCTCGTGCTCGAGGTCCCAGGCCAGGCGACGCATCTCGCTGGAGGAGCTGAAGGCACCACCGGCGAGGAAGACGACGTCGGCCTGGGCGTCGATGGCCACCTCGGCCAGCGAGCGCGAGGCGCCCAGCAGCGGGATGCCGGAGTGGGTCATCGGCCGGTCGAGGATCTCGGGGGTCAGCGCGCCGACGACCTGGTAGCCGAGCCACTTCTCGCGGGCCAGCACGCTGGCGATCTCGTCGACGTGACCCTCGGTGCCGGCGATGACCACGCGGTGCTGCAGCAGGCCACGGCGGCGGGCGCGCTGCACGCTGCGGCGCAGCAGCAGGCGGCCGAGGACCAGCATCGGGATGCCGATCAGGAAGGCCATCACGAAGAAGCCGCGGGCCAGGGGGAACCGCAGGAGGTAGCAGGCGATGCCGACGGCGGCGGCGGTGGCGAACGAGGCGCGGATGGCGCGCTTGTACTCGTCCAGCCCGGCGCCGAAGACCTCGAGGCGGTAGCCGCCGAGCACGAAGATCGCGGCGACCCAGCCGAGGATCATCATCGGGCCGGCGATGCTGAGGGAGTTGCCGACCTGGGCGTCGGGGATGTGCATCGGGAACGGCAGCGTCTCGCGGCCGAGGATGGCGGCGAAGACGCTGAGGGTGACGACCATCAGGTCGGTGCCGAAAGCGACCGTCGGGATGTAGCGCAGTCCCCCGCGGACCGGCGCGGACACCCTGGTGACGGGTGCCAACTGCGTGGTCATCAAAAATCCCCCGATTTTCGTGGATTGTCCCGAGACTGGAACGATCGAGCCCTACCCTATTTACGAGTGAGCGAAACCGGGGTTACGGGATATCCAGAAGTGACTTAGCGGTCTAGTCCACGGGCTCGGGACTGCGCTCCTTGGGCACCTTCCAGGCGGCCGCGTTGTCGTCGAAAGCGGTGAGCCCGCGACGCTCGCGGATGAAGCCCCACAGGAGGGGACCGAGCAGCAGCAGTCCGGCCCCGATGAGGCCGACGACCTCCGGAGGCACGCCCAGCATCTTGAGGCCGGTGAGGGTGAGCACGATGACGATGCCCCGGCGGATCACCGACTGCGAGACCCACGCCGCCATGCGGGCGCCGAGGAACGTGCCCGGCGTGCCGCCCAGGATCAGCGGGATCAGCACCGTCAGGTCGATGCCCTCGGTGAGCACGTGCCCGACCGCCGCGGCGATCACCAGAGGGACCGCCTGCACGAGGTCCGTCCCCACCAGTCGTACGGCGGACAGGGTCGGGTAGATCAGCAGCAGGGCCACCATGATCAGCGAGCCCGAGCCCACCGAGGTGATGCCCACGAGCAGCCCGCCGAGGGCGCCGACGAGGATCGTCGGGACCACCTTGATGGCCGGCTCCTGGTCGGCGGCGACGTTGCCGCCGGTGACGTGGCGCAGCTGGAGGTACATCCGCAGCGTGTACGTCGTGGCCGTGAACAGCAGGGCCACGCCGATCGCGTTGATCAGGAACGTCTGCTGCGCCTCGTCGGGCCCGACCGCCTTGATGATGAAGCCGCCGGCGAACGCGAACGGCACCGAGCCGCAGATCAGCAGCCCGGCCAGCTTCAGGTTCGGCGCGCCGTGCTTCCAGTGCACCGCCGCGCCGACCGACTTGTTCACGCTGGCCGCCACCAGGTCGTTGGCCACCGCCGCGGCGGGGTTCACGCCCAGGAAGATCAGCGCGGGGGTCATCAGCGCCCCGCCGCCCATGCCGGTCAGGCCGACGACGATGCCCACCCCGAAGCTGACGACCAGCACCGAGAGGGCGGACAGGGTGAGCAGCTCGTTCATCGGGCGTCCTGGGTGCTGGAGGGGGTGTCTGGCGGGGGCGGTCAGGTCGAAGGGAAGCACGGCCAGCACCTCGTCGAGGCAGTCGTGCACGTCGCGCCCGGTGGTGTCGATGCGTACGTCGGCGTCGTCGGGCTCCTCGTACGGGCTGGAGATGCCGGTGAACTCGGGGATCTCGCCGGCGCGGGCCTTGGCGTAGAGGCCCTTGCGGTCGCGACGCTCGCACTCCTCCAGCGGGGTCGCCACGTGCACGAGCACGAAGATCGCGCCGGCCTCCTCGGCGTACGCCCTGACCTGGCGGCGGGTCGCGTCGTACGGCGCGATGGGGGAGCAGATCGCCACCCCGCGGTGACGGCCGATCTCGGCGCCCACCCAGCCGATGCGGCGGATGTTGGTCTCGCGGTCGGCCTTGGAGAAGGTCAGGCCCGCGCTCAGGTTCCGGCGTACGACGTCGCCGTCGAGGCTGGTGACCGTGCGGCGGCCGTCCTCCAGCAGGGTGTCGTGCAGCAGCCGGGCGATGGTCGACTTGCCGCTGCCGGAGAGGCCGGTGAAGAAGACCACCAGGCCGCGCTCGTCGTCGGCGGGCTGGTCCTGGGCGACCACGGCGGCGACGGTCCCGGGCAGCTCGCCGCGACCGGTCGGCGCCACCACCTCGCCGGTGGCGTAGTTGCGCACGACCTCCTGGCCCAGCGCGTGGTCGGTGCCGGCGTCGCCGTGGCTCGGGAGGGGAGCCGCGACCACGTCGGCGGCGAGCCCGCGCTCGCGCAGCAGGTCGGCGGCCACCAGGGTCGCCTTCAGCAGCCCGACCGGGGTGAGGTCGGTGGCCGTGCCGTGGCCGCAGAGCGCCAGGAGGGTGACGTGGCGACGGGGCGAGTCCTCGCCGAGCCGCACAATTGTGTGGAGGTCGGGCTCGGTGAGCGGCCCCGCGACGGGGACCAGCAGCGAGTCGGGGTGCCGCTCACGGCTCTCGGCGGGGGTGAGGTGCAGCCGCCGGAACGGGCCGTACGCCGGCACCGACAGCGCCGTGAGCGACGTGCGGGTCCAGAGCGCGAGGGGGAGGCCCTCGGGGTCGACCAGCTCGACCTCGTCGGCGTCGGCGAGGTCGGCGGGCAGCTCCAGCCGCACGACGTCGTCGAAGCTCGTGCGTGGGGCCAGCGCCCCGGAGAGGAGCAGCTCGAGGTCGTCGAGCTCGCGTGGGCTCGGGCAGTACTGCGGGGCGGGCACCGGGCAATCGTGCCAGAACGCCCGGCCGATAGCGTCCTCTCCATGGCTGCCCCTGTCGTCGTCGCCGAGATCGTCCGCTCCGGGTTCGTGGAGGGGCACCACTACGGCTCGTGGGTGGTGCTCGCCGCCGACGGCTCCGAGCTCGCCTCCGCCGGTGACGTGTCCGGCCCGGTGCTGCCGCGGTCGTCCAACAAGCCCCTGCAGGCGCTGGGCATGCGCGAGGCCGGGCTGACCCTCGAGGGCGAGCTGCTGGCCCTGGCCTGCGCCTCCCACTCGGGCGAGCCCTTCCACATCGACGGCGTACGCCGGATCCTGGCCGGGGCGGGCCTGTCCGAGGACGCGCTCCGCACGCCGGAGGACTACCCGCTCGACGACGCCGCGCGCGAGGCGGTGATCCGCTCCGGGGGCTCGCGCGAGCGGATCCTGATGAACTGCTCGGGCAAGCACGCCGCGATGCTCGCGACCTGCGTGGTCAACGGCTGGCCGACCGAGACCTACCTCGACGTCGACCACCCGCTGCAGCAGCAGATCGCGACCACCTTCGCCGCGAGCACCGGCGAGACCGTCGCGCACGTGGCCGTCGACGGCTGCGGCGCCCCGCTGCTGTCCACCTCGCTGACCGGCCTGGCCCGGGCCTTCTCGGGGCTCGCCCGCGCCACCTCGGGCCACGGCCGCGCCATCGCCACCGCGATGCGCGAGCACCCGGCGTACGTCTCGGGCAGCACGCGTGACGAGCTCACCCTGCTGACCGCGATGCCGGGCGCGATCGGCAAGGCCGGCGCCGAGTCGGTCTACGTCGTGGCCCTGCCCGACGGTCGTGCGATCGCCACCAAGACCGACGACGGCGCCGCCCGCGCGCGCCCCGTCGTGATGGCCGCGCTGCTCGAGGGCCTCGGCGTCACCGACGAGCCCTGGGTCGACGGCGACGCGGTCCGACGGACGGGCGAGGCGGTGCTGCTCGGCGGCGGCCGACCCGTCGGCGAGATCCGCGCGGTCGCCCCGTTCTGAGACGCGGACCTGGTCGACCCACCCCGCGCTCGCGCGCGTCGTTTGCAGCCCGCAAGCACCCCAAAACCTGAGCGATCCCTCGTGACGCAGCGTGTTGTGACGCTGTTCACCTACTCAGAAGTTGATTCTGCTTGCAAGAGTTAGCACTATGGAGGGCATGGCGAAGATCAAGGTCGGCAAGACCGTCGAGTCGCTCGGGGAGTACCTCCGCGAGCAGCGCGACTCTGCCGGACTGTCCTTGCGCCAGCTGGCGGAGCAGACCGGGGTGTCCAACCCCTACCTGAGCCAGATCGAACGTGGTCTGCGCCGGCCGTCCGCCGAAGTGCTGCAGCAGCTCGCCAAGGCGCTGCGGATCTCAGCCGAGCAGCTCTACGTGCAGGCAGGGATCCTCAGCCCGGACAACGGCGAGGTCCGCAACGTGGAGCTCGCGATCCTGGGGGACCAGGTGCTGAGCGAGCGGCAGAAGCAGTCCCTGCTGGACGTCTACCAGTCCTTCAGGGCGGTCGCGGAAGCAGCGGCGGCCGAGAAGCACGACAAACCCGCAGTCATCCTCGAGTCCATCCCCGATCAGGGAGCCGGACTCGGCACACCTATCGAAGGAGAAGCACATGGCTAAGAAGAACCCGATCAACGTCGCCGTCAAGCCCCTGTACGCCGTCGCCGGCGCCACCGAGGTCGCCTACGAGCTGGCCCGTGGCTACGCCGGGAACGCTCAGAAGAGCGCGACCGAGAGCGTCAACAAGGCCCAGGACGCGGTCAACAAGATCGAGAAGGACCCCAAGGGTCTGCAGAACCAGGCCCTCGGCCTGCTGAACGCCCGCGTCGAGGAGCTGCAGAAGGACGCCAAGGAGGCGCAGTCGCGCTTCGAGGCCCGCGTGGCCGAGCTGCAGAAGGAGGCCCGTGCCTTCCCCAAGAAGGTGCAGACCGAGATCGACGACGCCGTGACCGAGCTGGCGCGCACCTACGCCGACCTCGTCGACCGCGGTGAGAAGCTCGTCGCCGCCGTGCGCAAGGACGGCGTGAAGGCCGTCTCCACCGTGCGCAAGGCCCCCAACAAGTCGAGCGTCGTCCGTCGCGAGCGGGCCAAGGTCGCCGCCGACAAGCCCAAGAACAGCAGCAAGCCGGTCAAGAAGTCGGCCACCAAGAAGCCGGTCGCCAAGAAGACCCCGGCCAAGACGGTCGCCACCAAGACCGAGAACGCCGCCAAGACCACCGCGTCGAAGGCCACGGCTGCGAAGAAGACCACGGCCAAGAAGGCGACCACCGCCAAGACCGCTGCGACGAGCACGGCCAAGAAGGCCACCCCTTCGACCGCCTCGAACAGCACCGCCTCGAAGAGCGCCGCGTCGAACAGCACCGCTCAGGCCTCGTCCTGAACTGAGCACTCCTCGCCGACGGGCGAGGAGCAGCTCGCTCTCTGGTGATCCCTCCCTTCGCCAGGAGTGAGCCGGTGGGCCCCCGGATCATCGATCCGGGGGCCCACTGCCGTCCCAGGGGGATGTGGGCTGCTCGACTACCCTTCGCAGGGTGCATGTCTTCGCCTTCGAGTCACTGGTCATGGAGATCGCCTTCTTCGCCCTGATGGCGGTGAAGGTCTTCGCGTTCGTCGACGCCCTGACGCGCTCCAAGGAGGCCTTCGTGGCCGCCGGCAAGCTGACCAAGCCGGCCTGGCTGCTGATCCTGGGCATCGGCGCCGTCGCCTCGCTGATGCTCTCCACGTCGCCGTTCGGGATCCTCTCGATCGTGGCCACGGTCGCGGCGTTCGTCTACGTGCTCGACGTGCGCCCCGCGCTGGCGTCGGTCACCCGCCGCGCGCTGAGGCGCCGCAGCCCCCCCAAGGGGTGGAATGCCGCGCGTGGCCCGGTTGCGCCACGTGGGGTCGGGTACCCCTCGGGAGCGGGATGTCCCCGCGACTGACGACCCACGAGGAGCACCCCATCAAGGCAGTCACCTGGCACGGCAAGCGCGACGTACGCGTCGAGACGGTGCCCGACCCCGTCCTCCAGGAGCCCACGGACGCGATCATCCGCGTGACCTCCAGCGGCCTCTGCGGCTCCGACCTGCACCTCTACGAGACCCTCGGCCCGTTCATGGGCGAGGGCGACATCCTCGGCCACGAGCCCATGGGCATCGTCGAGGAGGTCGGCTCCGCCGCCGGTGACCTGCGCGTCGGCGACCGGGTCGTGATCCCGTTCCAGATCAGCTGCGGCCACTGCTGGATGTGCGGCCAGGGCCTGCCCACGCAGTGCGAGACCACCCAGGTGCGCGAGCAGGGCATGGGCGCTGCGCTGTTCGGCTTCAGCAAGCTCTACGGCGAGGTGCCCGGCGCGCAGGCCGAGCTGCTGCGGGTGCCGCAGGCGCAGTACACGCACATCAAGGTGCCGAACGGGCCCGCCGACGAGCGCTTCCTGTTCCTCTCCGACGTGCTGCCGACCGCCTGGCAGTCCGTGCAGTACGCCGACGTGCCCGAGGGCGGCAGCGTGCTGATCCTCGGCGTCGGCCCCATCGGCGAGATGGCGTCGCGGATCGCCCTGCACCAGGGCAAGCGCGTCATCGCCGTCGACCGCGTGGCCGAGCGGCTGACCCGCGTGGCCGGACGCGGTGCCGAGGTGATCAACCTCGACGAGGTCGACGACATCGGCGAGGAGGTCCGCTCGCGGACCCAGGGCCGCGGCGTCGACGCCGTCATCGACGCCGTCGGCATGGAGGCGCACGGCTCGCCCGTCGCCAGCATGGGCCAGAAGCTGTTCAACGCCCTCCCGTCGCGGATCTCCGCGCCGATCATGAGCAAGGTCGGGCTGGACCGGATGTCGGCGATCTACACCGCCATCGACGCCGTGCGGCGCGGCGGCACCGTCTCGCTGATCGGCGTGTACGGCGGCCAGAGCGACCCGATGCCGATCCTGACGATGTTCGACAAGCAGATCCAGCTGCGGATGGGCCAGGCCAACGTCAAGCGCTGGGCCGACGACATCATGCCGCTGCTGGTCGACGACGCCGACCCGTTGGGCACCGAGTCCTTCGCCACCCACTCCGTGCCGCTGGACGACGCCCCCACGGCGTACGACCAGTTCCAGAAGAAGACCGACGGCACCATCAAGGTCGTCTTCAAGCCCGGCTCGGCCGCCTGACCTCGAGGTGGCGGCGTTCTGGGGGTCGGGCACACTAGCCGGCATGCCACTCGACCCCCAGCTCGCCGGCCTGCTCCAGCTCGTCGACGCGGGCACCCCGATGCACCAGCAGACCCCGGCCGAGGCGCGGGCGTCGTTCCGCACCCTGGCGGTGGACTTCCGCAAGCCCGAGGACGTCGTACCCGTCGCCGGCACCGAGGACCTCACCGTCGACGGTGCCGCGGGCCCGCTCGATGCCCGGCTCTACCGGCCCGAGGGCGAGGGGCCGTTCCCGGTCGTCGCGCTGTTCCACGGCGGCGGCTTCGTGATCGGCGACCTCGAGACCCACGACAACATGGCCCGCGCGATCTGCGCCGGCGCCTCGGCCGTCGTGGTCTCCGTCGACTACCGGCTCGCGCCCGAGCACCCCTTCCCGGCCGGCGTCGAGGACGCTCTGGCCGCCACCCGCTGGCTGCAGGCCCACCTCGAGGACCTCGGCGGCGACGGCCGGCTCGCGGTCGCCGGCGACTCCGCCGGCGGCAACTTCGCGGCCGTCGTCGCGCAGGCCGTGCCCGGCATCGCCGCCCAGCTGCTGCTCTACCCGGCCACCGACGGCGAGGGCGACTACCCCTCGCGGGAGTCCAACGGCGAGGGCTACTTCCTCGACGCCCCGACGATGCTCTGGTTCATGGAGCAGTACGCCCCCGCCGGCGACGACCTGCGCTTCTCACCCGCCCGCGCCTCCTCGCTCGAGGGCCTCCCGCCGGCCGTGGTCGTCACCGCCGAGTTCGACCCGCTCCGCGACGAGGGCGAGGCCTACGCCGCCGCCCTGGCGCGAGGCCGGCGTGCCCGTCGTCGCGCGCCGCTACGACGGCATGATCCACGGCTTCATGGACATGGGCGCCTTCTCCACCGGCGCCGCCGCCGCGGTCGCGGACGACGGGTCGCGGGCGTGTTCGCGGGCGCGTCGCTCGGCAGGTCGCGCAGCGACCGTCGCCGAGCCGAGGATGCCCTTGTGACTGTCGGTGCCGGGGTGTTGGTTGGAACCCATGAGGTGCCATTTCATCCCCAGCTACGTCCTCGAGCGGCTCGCGACGCTCGACGACGAGACCTTGGCCGAGGTCGGCCGCCGCACCACGGCGATCGACCGGACGATCCGCTCGCAGCGGCGCACCGCGACGGCGCCACCCGCCCCCGCCGCAGTGGCGCCACCGCCGGGCCGACTGGCAGATCCACGACGCCCACAACGGCACCGAGCTGCCCGGCACGCTGGTGCGCACGGCCGGTGAGCCGGAGGTCGACGACGTCACGGTCAACGAGGCGGCCGTCGGCATCACCGAGACGCTGGCCCTGTTCGCCGACCTCGGCCGCGACTCCTACGACGACCGCGGGTGCCACCGTGGTCACGACCGTGCACTACGAGAAGGACTACGACAACGCCTTCTGGGACGGCACCCAGCTGGTCTTCGGCGACGGCGACGGCACCGCGTTCGGTCGGTTCACCAAGCCGATCGACGTGCTGGGCCACGAGCTCTCCCACGCGGTGACGCAGTACACCGCCAACCTCACCTACCAGGGCCAGTCCGGCGCCCTCAACGAGTCGATGTCCGACGTCTTCGGCGCGTGCGTCAAGCAGCGCCACCTCGGCCAGACCGCCGCCGACGCCGACTGGCTCGTCGGCGAGGGCATCTTCGTCGCGGGCATCGACGGCAAGGCCCTGCGCTCGATGGCCGAGCCCGGCACGGCGTACGACGACCCGGCGATCGGCAAGGACCCCCAGGTCGGCTCGATGGCCGACTACGTCGACACCACCGACGACAACGGCGGCGTGCACCTCAACAGCGGCATCCCCAACCGGGCCTTCGTGCTGGCCGCGAAGGCGATCGGCGGGGAGTCCTGGAGCGGCGCCGGCAAGGTCTGGTACGCCGCCCTCACCTCCGGCCTCGCCGCCGACAGCGACTTCGCCACCTTCGCCGCCGCCACGGTCGCGGCCGCCGGCGACCAGGCCGCCGCCGTCACCGACGCCTGGACCCAGGTCGGCGTCACCCCCGGCCAGCCCTCCGCGAGTCCCACCCCGCAGGCCCCGCCCGCCTCGACGGTCGCCGTCCGCCGCACCGGTGGGTTCGCCGGGATGACCAAGGAGGCCACCCTCGACCTCGACTCCGACGACCCCCGCGTCCCCCAGGTGCGGTCCCTGGTCGACCGCATCGACTTCCGCGCCGTGCAGTCGGGCCAGCCCCGACCCGACCGCTTCGTCTACGACTTCCGCTGCGGCCCCGACGGCTGCCAGGTGCACGAGCCCGAGCTCACCCCCGAGCTCCGCCAGCTCGCCACGCTGGTCCTGGGCGACTAGGTCGTCCCTGCGCCGCTGACGGCCGCCGTCTGCTGACGGGCGGCGGGCTGGAGCCGCGCGACCAGGGCCGGGGGCTGAGCGCAGGCACGGACACGGGCACGGGCACGGGCAAGGAGCCGACCGGAGCGACTATCAGTTCGAGCCCTGCCGTCTGGGAGCACGCTCAGACAGGCGACTCGAGCTCCGAGCTGATAGTCGCTCCGGTGGAACCGACCGGGTCCAGCTGGTTCTTCGTCCCCTTCAGCCGCCTCCCCCTGTGGACGGCCGTTTGCCCGGTCACGACTTCGCGGCTGGAGTGTCCGTTGTGGAGGTCGCCGAGGTCCTGCTCCAAGCAGGTGGAGTGGCGTCGACCGCTGCCCTCGTCGAGCTCGTGGGCCGACCTGCCCTCCGCCGGGCCGTCGAGTCGGGGGCGGTCATGCGTGCCGGGCGAGGGACTTACCGGCTGCCCGAGTCCGAGGAGCACCGGGTGGACGCGGCGAGGCTCCATGCCTGTCTGAGCCTGACCTCCGCTGCGCTCGCCCACGGCTGGCCGGTCAAGCTCCCACCCTCACGGCCGCAGGTCGTGGTGCCACGGGGTCGCAAGGTCGAGGCGGCGCGTCGTTCCAGGGTCGAGCTGAGATGGGGTGAGGTGACGCCGCGGGAGCTCGCCGCCGGCGTCACCGACCCGGTGCGCACCGTGCTCGACTGCGCCCGGTTCCTGGCCACCGACGAGGCGCTGGCCGTCGCGGACTCGGCCCTGCGCGCGGGTGTGCCGCGCACCGACCTACTGCTGGCGTGTGCTCGGCTGCCCCGGCACGGACGCGGCCGAGCCTTCCGGATCGTCGAGCTGGCGACCTCGCTGGCGGCGAACCCCTTCGAGTCGGTGCTGCGGGCCGTGCTGCTGGACGTTCCTGGCGCCCGCTTCGAGCCGCAGGTGTGGATCGGCGAACATCGGTCGCACCGACCTGGCGGACCGGCGACGCCGCATCGTCGTGGAGGCCGACAGCTTCGAGTTCCACGCCGATCCGGCCGCGTTCGCCGCCGACATGGCGCGCTACAACGCCTTCGTCGTGCGAGGGCTGGCTCGTGCTGCGGTTCGCCTGGAGGCACGTGATGTTCGAGCCAGGACTACGTGAGGGCGACGGTCTCGGCGCTGCTGACGCCCGAGCGACGATCAGTTCGCGGCTGCTCGACCGGTGCGCCGCCGCCTGAGGACGCCGCACGCCCGCCGAACTGATCGTCCGTCGGGCGTGGGGGTGGAGCGGAGGGCCGTCAGCCCTTGCGGGCGCGGGCGGCGGTGCGGCCGCGCTCGCCGGCGTCCAGGTCGACCTTGCGGATCCGGACGGCGTCGGGGGTGACCTCGACGCACTCGTCCTCGCGGCAGAACTCCAGCGACTGCTCCAGCGAGAGCTTCTTGGCCGGGATCAGCTTCTCGAAGTTGTCCGAGGAGGAGGCGCGGACGTTGGTCTGCTTCTTCTCCTTGGTGATGTTCACGTCCATGTCGTCGGCGCGCGAGTTCTCGCCGACGATCATGCCCTCGTAGACCTCGGTGGTCGGCTCGAGGAACATCACGCCGCGCTCCTGCAGGTTGGTCATGGCGTACGCCGTGGCCGCGCCCGAGCGGTCGGCGACCAGGGAGCCGTTGGAGCGCGAGCGGATGTCGCCGGCCCAGGGCTCGTAGCCCTCGAAGACCTGGTGGGCGATGCCGGTGCCGCGGGTCTCGGTCAGGAACTCGGTGCGGAAGCCGATCAGGCCGCGCGCCGGGCACCAGGAACTCCATCCGGACCCAGCCGGTGCCGTGGTTGGTCATCTGCTCCATGCGGCCCTTGCGGACGGCGAGCAGCTGGGTGATCGCGCCGAGGTACTCCTCGGGGGCGTCGATGGTGAGGCGCTCGACCGGCTCGTGGAGCTTGCCGTTGACCTGCCGGGTGACCACCTGCGGCTTGCCGACGGTCAGCTCGAAGCCCTCGCGGCGCATCTGCTCGACCAGGATGGCCAGCGCGAGCTCGCCACGGCCCTGGACCTCCCAGGCGTCGGGTCGCTCGGTCGGCAGCACGCGGAGCGAGACGTTGCCGACCAGCTCGGCGTCGAGCCGGTCCTTGACCAGGCGCGCGGTGACCTTGGTGTTCTTGGTCGGGCCGCGGCCGGCCAGCGGGGAGGTGTTGGTGCCGATGGTCATCGAGATCGCGGGCTCGTCGACCTTGATCAGCGGCAGCGCGACCGGGTTCTCGGCGTCGGCCAGGGTCTCGCCGATCATGATGTCGGGGATGCCGGCGATCGCGACGATGTCGCCCGGGCCGGCGGACTCGCCGGGCTTGCGCTCGAGCGCCTCGGTGACGAGCAGCTCGGTGATCTTGACGTTCTTGGTGGTGCCGTCGGTGCGCATCCAGGCGACGGTCTGGTTCTTCTTCAGCGTGCCCTCGTGCACCCGGACCAGCGCGAGCCGGCCGAGGAAGGGGCTGGCGTCGAGGTTGGTGACGTGGGCCTGGAGCGGCGCGCCCTCGGTGTAGGTCGGGGCCGGGATCGTCTCCAGGATGGTGCGGAACAGCGGCTCGAGGTCCTCGGAGTCGGGCACGGAGCCGTTCTCGGGGGCCTCCAGCGACGCCTTGCCGGCCCGGGCCGAGGCGTAGACGACGGGGAAGTCGAGCGCGTCCTGGCTGTGGGACTCGTCGAGCAGGTCCATGAAGAGCTCGTAGGTCTCGTCGACGACCTCGGCGATCCGGGCGTCGCCGCGGTCGGTCTTGTTGACCACCAGCACGACCGGCATGTCGGCGTTGAGCGCCTTGCGCAGCACGAACCGGGTCTGCGGCAGCGGACCCTCCGAGGCGTCGACGAGCAGCACGATGCCGTCGACCATCGACAGGCCGCGCTCGACCTCGCCGCCGAAGTCGGCGTGGCCCGGGGTGTCGATGATGTTGATGGTCATCGGCTTGCCGCCGGCCGACGGGCCGGCGTAGTGGATCGCGGTGTTCTTGGCGAGGATCGTGATGCCCTTCTCGCGCTCGAGGTCACCGGAGTCCATCGCCCGCTCGTCGACGTGCTGGTGGGCGCCGAAGGCGCCGCCCTGCCACAGCATCTTGTCCACGAGCGTGGTCTTGCCGTGGTCGACGTGCGCGACGATCGCGACGTTGCGGAGGTCGGTGCGGGAGCTCGCACCGGCCGAGCTGGGGGAGGGCGTGGACATGCGGAAGACCTTCGGTTCGAGGAGGTCGCTCGACTCAGGGGCGAGGAGGCGACGTGTCAGTCTATCGGCCGCGCGGGGATGCCCCGACCGGTGCCGTGCCGGGGCGGTGTCGCGCCTCACTAGGGTGGCCGCGTGACGGCGTACCGGGTCCTGGTCGTGTGCGTGGGCAACGTGTGCCGCTCGCCCCTCGGCGAGCGGCTCCTGGCGGCGCGCCTGGGTGACGGCTTCGAGGTCACCAGCGCCGGCGTCGGGGCCCTGGTGGGCGACCCGATGGATCCCGCCGCGGCCGCGCACCTCGAGCGGCTGGGCGGCTCGGCCGAGGGGTTCGCGGCACGCCAGCTGACCGAGGCGATCGTGCGGGGCTCCGACCTCGTCCTCACCGCGACCAAGGACGTGCGGGCGCGGGTGCTGCAGGAGTCGCCGGTCGCGCTGCGCCGCACCTTCACGCTGCGCGAGCTCGCCGCCCTGGTCGAGGTGGTCGGCCCGCAGGCCGACCCGGCCGCACTGGTGGCGGCGGCCGCCCGGGAGCGCTCGCGCGCCGGCGTCGAGGAGCACGACGTGGCCGACCCCTACCGCCGGGGCGAGGAGGCGCACGCGCTCGCCGCCGCCCAGGTCGACGAGGCCGTGACGCGGATCGCGGCCGGGTTCCGCGCGGTCGGCTGACCCGCACTCCGTCGTACGCCGGGCTGGCGGGCCGTGCGACATTGGTGGGCATGCCCGCACCACCCCACCCGCTCCGGCGGCCGTCCCGCCTGCTCGCCCTGCTCGTCCCCGTGCTGCTGCTCACCGCGTGCTCCGGCGGCGGTGACGAGCCCACCGCCGACGGCACCGCGACCCCGTCGGCCTCCCCGTCGGCGAGCCTCCCGGCCGCGCCGCTCGAGGCCGGCACCTGCTGGGGCGACCAGCAGCTGCCCGCGGTCCTCGGCGAGGACGGCTTCGCCGACCGGGTCGAGGAGCACGCCGACGGCGACGAGGCGCTGGGCGAGGCGATGCGGGACGACGCCGCGTTCTCCGAGCAGGTCGACTGCGCGGAGCCGCACGCCCTGGAGCTCTACGCCACCGTGGCGCTGCCGCCCGCGCTCGACGCGGAGGTGACCTCCTACGCGCAGCTGCTCGACCAGGACTCCCGGCTGCACGCGCGGGTCCGCGACCAGGTCAACGACCGCTGCCTGGCCGGCACGGCGTACGGCCGGGCGCAGCAGCGCGCCGGCGACCTGCCCGTCCAGCTCGGCCCCGCGCTCGCGGAGCGCAGCACCCTGCACGTCGCCTGGGACCCCTTCCCCGCCGAGCTGTGGGAGGACGGGCAGCGGCGCTTCGTGTGCACCTTCGAGCAGGACGACCCCGGCACGCTGCGGATGGCCGACCTGGTCACGCGCCGGGTGCCGGTCTCCGAGCGGGTCTGCGTCGACGTCCCCGGCAGGCGGGTGCCGTGCGCGCGGCCCCACGAGGGCGAGGAGATCGGCGAGATGGTGCTCAACACCGCCGTCGAGCGCGGCCGCGTCGACGGCCGCAGGGCCGTCCGCGAGGGCGACAGCGGGAAGTTCGTGGCGCTCAGCGACGAGGAGTACGCCGCGCTCGACCGCGTCTGCCGCTCGCTCTACCGCCGCGTCTCCTCCGGCCCCGCGGGCGTCGTGGCCAAGGCCTACCCCGGCTCGGTCGACCAGTGGCCGACCGAGGAGGGCGTGTACGTCGCCAGCTGCTTCGCCGTCGACGAGGACGACACCACCGCCACCCGACGCGGGACGGTCTTCGACCGCGGGTAGGTGCTAGCCCTCCCGGTGCACCTTGTGCTGCGCGGCCTGCGCCCGGGGGCGTACGACGACCTCGTCGATGTCGACGTGCGGGGGCAGCGAGGCGACCCAGCGCACGATCTCGGCGACGTCCTCGGCCACCAGCGGCTCGGCGACGCCGTCGTAGGTGGCGTCGCGCTTGGAACGGTCGCCGCCGAAGCGGACCAGCCCGAACTCCTCGGTCGCGACCATGCCCGGGGCGATCTCGGTGAACCGCAGCGGCTCGGCGACGTGCTCGAGCCGCAGCGTCTGCGTCAGCACCTTCACGCCGTGCTTGGCCGCGGTGTAGCCGCCGCCGCCCTCGTAGGCGACCCGGCCGGCGGTGGAGCCGACGTTGACCACGAGCCCCCCGCCGTCGGCGCGCAGCGCGGGCAGCAGGGCCTGGGTCACCCGGAGCACGCCGAGCACGTTGACGTCGTACATCCGCGCCCAGGTGTCGGCGTCGGCAGCCTCGACGCTGGCGGCGTCGAACGCGCCCCCGGCGTTGTTGACCAGCACGTCGAGCGAGCCGACCGCGTCGGCGAGCGCACGCACCGAGTCGGCGTCGGTGACGTCGCAGACCACGGCGGTGCCGCCGATCTCCTGGGCGAGCGCCTCGATCCGGTCGGCACGGCGGGCGGCGCACACGACGGTGAAGCCGTCGGCGGCGAGCGCGCGGGCGGTGGCGGCGCCGATGCCGCTGCTGGCGCCGGTGACGAGGGCGGTGCGCGTGGCGGGGCTGGTCACGGGTCCTCCGAGGGGTCGGGCAGCCCTCGCCGCGGACCGGTGGGGCTGCCGAGTCATGATAGGGAGCGCACCAGCCGGGCTCGACGGGGTACGCCGAGAGCGGGGACGCCGGCGACCACCCCACGGAGGCACGAGATGACGCAGCCCGCGCACGACGCCGCCCTGCGCCGCGTCGCGATGGTCAGCCTGCACACCTCGCCGCTCGACCAGCCCGGCACGGGCGACGCCGGCGGGATGAACGTCTACGTCCTCGAGCTGTCCAAGCGGCTGGCCGCCCGCGGCGTCGAGGTCGACGTCTTCACCCGGGCCACGTCGAGCACGTCCGCGTCCGTCGTCGAGGTGCAGGACGGCATCCGCGTGCACCACGTGTCGGCCGGGCCCTACGAGGGGCTGACCAAGCACGAGCTGCCCGCCCAGCTGTGCGTCTTCGCCCGCGAGGTGCTGCGCGCCGAGGCCTACCACCCGGTCGGCTACTACGACCTGGTCCACAGCCACTACTGGCTCAGCGGCCAGGTCGGCGCCCTGGCGCGCGACCGCTGGGGCGTGCCGCTGGTGCACACGATGCACACGATGGCCAAGGTCAAGAACGCCGCGCTCGCCGAGGGCGACGCCCCCGAGCCGATGGCCCGGCTGATCGGCGAGGAGCAGGTGGTGGCCGCGGCCGACATGCTCGTGGCCAACACCGACGACGAGGCGGCGCAGCTGATGGACCTCTACGGCGCCGACCCCGGTCGCGTCGAGGTGGTCCACCCCGGCGTCGACCTCGACACCTTCCGCGGCGGCGACGTCGCCGGTGCCCGCGCCCGGCTCGGCCTGCCCGCCGAGGGCCACGTGGTCACGTTCGTGGGGCGCATCCAGCCGCTGAAGGCGCCCGACGTGATGCTGCGCGCGGTCGCGGTGCTGCTCGAGCGTCGCCCCGAGCTGCGACGCAGCCTCACCGTCGCCGTCGTCGGCGGGCCCTCGGGGTCCGGGCTGGAGCAGCCCGACGGCCTGGTCCGGCTCGCCGAGCAGCTCGGCATCACCGCGCAGGTGCGGTTCGTGCCGCCGGTCGAGCAGGCCCGCCTGGTCGACTGGTACGCCGCGTCGAGCGTGGTCTGCGTGCCGTCGTACAACGAGAGCTTCGGGCTGGTCGCCGTCGAGGCCCAGTCGACCGGCACCCCCGTCGTCGCCGCCGCCGTCGGCGGGCTGCCGACCGCCGTGCGCGACGGCAGCTCGGGCCTGCTGGTGCAGGGCCACGAGCCCTCGGCGTACGCCGCGGCGCTGGAGCGGGTCCTGCTCGAGCCCGGCCTGCGCGCCCGGCTGGCCACCGGCGCCCGCACCCACGCCGAGCAGTTCGGCTGGGACCGGACCGCCGAGCAGATGCTGGCGGTCTACCGCGGCGCCCAGGAGAAGATGCGCGCCGACATCACCGGCGTCGCGCTCTGAGGGTCCTTCGACCCCGTCTGCCACCCTGGGAGACGTGACCTCCTCTCCCGACGGCTCCGCCCGCAGCGCCTCCGGCGGCCTCGCCCACGCCGGCTCCGACGCGCTGTCCGACGACGTGGCCGACGAGCCGCTCGCCCCCGAGCGCCAGCGCGCCCTGGACGCCGTGCTCGCGGTGCTCCGCGAGGCCGACCTGGAGTGGTCGCCGCTCTCGCGCACCTCGCTCAGCGTCGAGCTTCCCGGCGAGAAGAAGCTCCAGACGCCGTGCCGCTTCGACGTCGGCCCGCACGCGCTGGGGGTGCACGCCTTCGTGTGCCGCCAGCCCGACGAGAACCACACCGGCGTCTACCGCTGGATGCTCGAGCGCAACATGAAGATGTTCGCTTATCGGTTCGCGCTCGACGGGGTGGGCGACATCTACCTCGACGCGCGGCTGCCGCTCGAGGCCGCGACCCCTGACGGGATCGACCGGTTGCTCGGCTCGGTCCTGGAGTACGCCGACGGCTCGTTCAACACCCTGCTCGAGCTCGGCTTCGCCTCCTCGATCCGCAAGGAGTGGGAGTGGCGGATCTCGCGCGGCGAGTCGGTGCGCAACCTGGAGGCGTTCCGCGGCCCGCTGCGGCTCGACGACCTGGGCTCGCCGGCCGACGAGCACGCCTGACCACGACGCCCGGACCGGTGCTCAGCCCCGGGTGGTGGCCGGGGCCGGCTCGCCGGGCGCGGGCGTCCGCGGACGCGGCCGACGACGGGCCACGGCCACGCCCAGCAGCGCGAGCACGCCGCCGGCGTACGCCATGGTCGGCGGGGTCTCGCCCAGGAACACCAGCCCGAGCACCACGGTGATCGGCGGCACCAGGTAGGTCGTCACGCCCAGCCGCGAGGCGCTCATGTGGCGCAGCGCGAAGGCGTACGTCGTGAAGGCGATCGCCGTCGGGAACACCCCGAGGAACACCAGCCAGCCGATCGACGAGGCGGGGGCCTCGCCCAGCTGGGTGACCAGGTCGCCCGCGAAGGGCAGGCAGGCGACGGCCCCGACGGTGCAGGCGATCCAGGTGACGTGCACGGCCGACAGCGAGCCCATCAGCGGCTTCTGCAGGACCACGCTCACGGCGTACGCCACGGCGCTGACCAGCACCAGCAGCACCCCGGCCACGTCGCCGCCCGAGCCGGACGACGTCGAGACCGAGATCAGCGCCACGCCCCCGAACGCCAGCGCCAGCCCGGCGCCCAGGCCGGAGGTGAACCGCTCGCCGAGGAACAGCGCCGCCAGCAGCGCGATCAGGACCGGTGCGACCTGGACCAGCATCGAGGCGGTGCCGGCGTCGACCAGCAGCTCGCCGGCGTTGAGGGTGACGTTGTAGAGGGCGAACCACAGCAGCCCGATCGCGACCAGCCGGCCCCACTGCGTCGGCGTCGGGTGCGGCCGCCCCTGGGGCAGCGCCACCGCGGCCAGGGCGAGCGCCCCGACGAGCAGCCGGCCCAGCGAGAGCGCGCCGGGGGAGAAGTCGTCGCCGAGGTGGCGGATCGCCACGAACGCCGAGGCCCACAGCAGCAGCGTCGTCGCGATGGCGGCCAGCGGGAGCCAGGGCCGCGCGGCGGGGTCGGGGGTCACCGACCCAGGGTAGGGACGGGCACCGACACCGCGTCAGAGGGCTTCCGGACGTCGTACGCCGAGATCGCGCCAGCGACTAGGCCCCGGCCTGCCACGACGCCTCGGTCCGCTCGCGCACGTCGGCGACCACGGCCTCCAGCGAGCCGGTGCGCTCCATGACCGAGCGCTGCCGGGTCGCCCCGCCGCCGCGGGCGAGCAGCACCTCGAGGCCGTCCTCGACGCGGTCGACGTCGCCGGCCTCCTCCAGCGCGGGGCGGACGTGGTCCACCAGGGAGCCGAGCACGGCGCGGGCGGGGGCGAGGGCCTGCGTGGCCGGGTCGACCAGCCGCTCGGCGAGGCCGTGGCGGGCGGCCCGCCAGGTCGCGGCGCGGAGCAGGTCGCCGCGCCAGGCCGCCGGGGCGTCCTCGGCGGCGGCGGTGGTGACCAGGGCGCGAGCGAGCGCGGTGACGAGCACCGCGTCCTCGACCTCGGTGCAGACGTCGGCGACCCGGACCTCGAGGGTCGGCAGGTCGGCGGCGAGCCGGGCGTCGAAGTACGCCATCGCGGGGTCGAGCGCCGCACCCCACTCGACCATCCGGTCCACCACGCGGTGGTAGGTCGCGACGTCGCCGAACGGCTCGCCGCTGCCGTGCGAGGGCCAGCGGCCCCAGATCTGGGAGCGCCAGCTGGCGTGCCCGGTGTCGCGGCCCTCGAGGTAGGGCGAGTTCGCGCTGGCCGCGAGCAGCACCGGCAGCCAGGGGGCGATGCCGTCGAGCACCCGCACGCCCTCCTCGGGTCCGGCGATGTCGACGTGCACGTGCATCGCGCAGGCCAGCGCCGAGTGCGCGAGCTCGGCGTACTCCTGGCGGATCCGGAGGTAGCGCGGCTGCGGCGTGATGGTCACCCGGCCGTCGACCAGGACGGGCGTCCCGACCGCGACGGCGGCGGCACCGGCCGCCGCGGCGGCCTCGCCCACGGCCCTACGGCTGCGACGCAGCGCGGTGTCGAGCTCGCCGAGGTCGGTGGTGGGCGGCGTCTGGGTCTCGATCTGCTGGAGGAACAGCTCGGCCTCGACCGGGGCGTCGGCCGCCGGCACCGCGTCGTGGGCGCGGACCGCCTGGCGCGAGACCGCCGTCAGCCGCCCCGTCGCGGGGTCGACCAGCAGCAGCTCCTCCTCGACCCCGACCTGGCGCACGCTCATCGCGCCAGTGTGCCGTGCCGGTCGGGCCGAGCGGTCAGAGGTCGAGCTTGTAGCCGAGCCCGCGGACCGTGGTGAGCAGCGTCGGCTCGGCCGGGTTGTCCTCGAGCTTGGCGCGCAGCCGCTTGACGTGGACGTCGAGGGTCTTGGTGTCGCCGACGTAGTCGGAGCCCCAGACGCGGTCGATCAGCTGCCCGCGGGTGAGCACCCGGCCGGGGTTGCGCAGGAACATCTCGAGCAGCTCGAACTCCTTGAGCGGGAGCCGCACCTCCTGGGCGCCGACGGTCACGATGTGGCGCTCGACGTCCATCCGCACCGTGCCCACCTCGAGCGTCGTGGGGGCCAGGTCGGGCTCCGCGCCGCGGCGCAGCACCGCGCGGATGCGCGCCACCAGCTCGCGGGGCGAGTAGGGCTTGGTGACGTAGTCGTCGGCGCCGAGCTCGAGCCCCACCACCTTGTCGACCTCGTCGTCCTTGGCGCTGACCATGATCACCGGCACGTTGGAGGTCTGCCGGATCTGGCGGCACACCTCGGTCCCGGGCAGGCCGGGCAGCATCAGGTCCAGGAGCACGATGTCGGCCCCCGCCCGGTCGAACTCGGCCAGCGCGTCGGGCCCGGTCGCGGCGATGGCGACCTCGAAGCCCTCCTTGCGCAGCATGTAGGCGAGGGCGTCGCTGTAGCTCTCCTCGTCCTCGACGACCAGTACGCGGGTCATGCGTTCTCCTTGAGCGGCTGGGGGGCGTCCTGGGCGGACACCGGGGGTACGCCGGGCTTGCGCGGCAGCGTGAGCGTGAAGGTCGAGCCCTGGCCCTCCACCGACCAGACCCGCACCTCGCCGCCGTGGGAGGCGGCGACGTGCTTGACGATCGAGAGACCCAGGCCGGTGCCGCCGGTGGAGCGGTGGCGGGCGGGGTCGACGCGGTAGAACCGCTCGAAGATGCGCTCGATCTCGCCCGAGGGGATGCCGATGCCCTGGTCGGTCACGGCGAGGTCGACGGTGGTGTCGTGGGCGGTGGCCGAGACCACGACGGTGGAGCCCTCGGGGGAGTACGCCACGGCGTTGGCCACCAGGTTGCCGAGCGCGACCGCGACCTGCTCGCGGTTGCCGAGCAGCGCCAGCCCGCGGGTGCCCTGCTGGGCCACGTCGATCGACCGGGCCTGGGCGTCGGTGGAGGACTCGTCGATGGCGCGCGCCACGATGCCGTCGACGTCGACCGCGACCGGCTCGACGAGCGGGTCGTCGCCCTGCAGCCGGGACAGCTCGATGATCTGCTGCACCAGCCGGGCCAGGCGGTCGCTCTCCTTGTGCATCCGGCCGGCGAACCGCTGCACCGCCTCGGGGTCGTCGGCGGCGTCGATGACGGCGTCGCTGAGCAGCTTGATCGCACCGACCGGGGTCTTGAGCTCGTGGCTGACGTTGGCCACGAAGTCGCGGCGGATCGACTCCACGCGGCGCTCGCGGGTCCGGTCCTCGACCAGCGCGAGCACCAGCTGGGAGCTGAGCGGGGCGACCCGGGCGGTGACGTGGCGCGGAGGCAGTCCCGAGCGGTGCATGAGCAGCTCGGTCTCGCGGATCTGCCCGTCCCGGCGTACCTGGCGGACCAGCTCGGCGAGCTCGCGCTCGGTGATCTCGTGGCCGCGGACGATGCCCATCGCGACCGCGGGGGCCGAGGCCTTGAGCACGCTGTCGCTGCCGTCGACGACCAGGGCGCTGCTGCGCAGCACCGACAGCACGGCGGCGACCCCCGGCGGGAGCGGCGGCTCGGGCGGCTCGGGCGCGCGGCGCTGGCGCTCGGAGACCCGGAACGCGAGCACCGTGCCCCCACCCAGCACTGCCCCGAGCAGCGCGAAGAGGAGGGCCTGGACCGTCGGGCTCACGTCAGCGATCGTACGCAGGTCCTCACCGCTCGTCGGTCCGCGCGACCGCCCCTTCGGCACCCTTTCGGGCCCTGTTCACCGCCAGTTCACGCAACGACGCCCACTCTTCACCGGCGCTGCCTAGGTTGGGGTGCATGCGCGACGCCTACTCCGACCAGCTCGACTCCATCCGTGACGACCTCGTCGACATGGCCCGCCTGGTGCGCGCGGCCGTGACCGAGGGGACCACCGCCCTGCTCGAGGGCGACGCCCAGCGGGCCGAGCAGGTCATCAGCAACGACGCCACCATCGACGCCCTGCGCGAGAAGCTCGAGGACCGGTCCTTCGAGCTGCTGTCCCTGCAGAACCCCGTCGCCGGCGACCTGCGGATGCTGGTGGCCTCGCTGCGGATGGTCAGCGAGTTCGAGCGGATGGGCGACCTCGCGGTCCACGTCGCCAAGATCGCCCGGCTGCGGGTCCCCGAGATCGCGGTCCCGCCGGCCGTCGTACCCATGATCGAGCGGATGGCGGCCGTCGCCGAGGTGATGATCGCCAAGGTCGAGCACATCATCGCCGAGTCCGACGTGGCCGCTGCCGAGGAGCTCGAGCAGGTCGACCAGGAGATGGACAAGCTGCGCCGCAACTCCTTCCGCGAGCTGCTCGGCTCGGACTGGACCTACGGCGTGGAGCCGGCCGTCGACATCGCGCTGCTCGGCCGCTACTACGAGCGCATCGCCGACCACGCGGTCTCGATCGCCCGCCGGGTCGTCTTCCTCGTCACCGGCGAGCACCCGCAGTACGCCTGAGCCGGTCGGCTGGTCCCGCCTCCCCCGCGGACCCGTCGGCTCAGCGACCCTGGTTGGCGACCGCCTCGGCGGCGGCACGGGCGGCCTCGGGGTCGAGGTAGCGCCCGCCCGGCTCGACCGGGCGGTGGTCGTCGTCGAGCTCGTAGACCAGCGGCTGGCCGGTGGGGATGTTGAGGCCGGCGATGTCCTCGTCGCTGATGCCGTCGAGGTGCTTGACGACCGCTCGCAGGCTGTTGCCGTGGGCGGCGAGCAGCACGGTGCGGCCGGCGTCGAGGTCGGGCAGCACGTCGGACTCCCAGTAGGGCAGCATCCGCGCGATGACGTCCTTCAGGCACTCGGTGCGCGGCAGGTCGGCGCCGAGGTCGGCGTAGCGGGGATCCCCCGCCTGCGACCACCGGTCGTCGTCCTCGATCGGCGGCGGCGGGGTGTCGAAGCTGCGGCGCCAGGTCATGAACTGCTCCTCGCCGTACTCCTCCAGCGTCTGCTTCTTGTCCTTGCCCTGGAGCGCGCCGTAGTGGCGCTCGTTGAGGCGCCAGGAGCGGCGCACCGGGATCCAGTGGCGCTCGGCGACGTCGAGGGCGAGGTGCGCGGTGGTGATCGCGCGGCGCAGCAGCGAGGTGTGGACCACGTCGGGCAGCAGGCCGGCCTCGACGAGCAGCTCGCCGCCGGCGACGGCCTCGGCGCGACCCTTCTCGGTCAGCGCGACGTCCACCCAGCCGGTGAAGAGGTTCTTGGCGTTCCAGTCGCTCTCGCCGTGGCGGAGCAGGATCAGCGTCTGGCTCATGGCAGGAGCCTAGTGGCCGGTGCGGGGCGGAGCCCGGCGAGGACGTACGCCGACCCGCCGGTCGGGGGGACCGGCGGGTCGGCGTACGCGGTGCGACCCGGGACCCGAGGGCCCCGGAGCGGGATCACAGGTTCAGGGCACCCAGGATCCGGTTGAGCAGGGTGGAGAGCTGGCCCAGCAGGCCGGCCAGCGGCCCGCCGTCGAGCAGCCCGGCCACGGCGCAGAGCAGGTTGCCCAGCAGGTTGCCGGCGCCGGACTGCGCCACGATGTCGAGCACCACGCGCTGCAGGTTGACCTGCAGTCCGAGGAGGTCGAGGTTCAGCGGGCCCAGGTCCAGGTTGAGGATGTCGCAGGCGCCGGGAGCCGCGGCCGCGGGTGCGGCCGCCGTCGGGGCGGACATCCCACGCGCCGCGGGAGCGGCGAGCGCGGTGCCGTTGACGGCCTGGACGGGCGTGGTGACCTCCTGGCTGAACGGCTTCGGCTTCCCCGTGCCGACGAAGCGGCCCTGGAGCGTGCCGGTGACGTGGAGGACGCCGTCGACGACGCTGAACTCGGTGGGCGTGAACGTGCCGCGGACCTGGCGGCCGTTCTCGGCGACGCCCTTGACCGGCGCCGTGGCGGAGCCGACCTTCTTCTCGGTGGCGACCCCGGACGCGGCGGCCGAGGACGTGGCCGGCTGAGCCGTGGCGGCCGCGGCCGCGCCGGTGCCGACGAGGCTCACGCTGAGCGCCAGGGTGGCGGCCAGGATGCCGGTCGAGGTGGCCTTGGTGAACGGGCTGGATCGGTGGAGCGTCATGTCAGTGGTTCCTTCCCTCCCCGGAGTCCCTCCCCGGGCTTCACTGACCGTCCCCGTCGCCGGAGCCTCGAAACCCGCTCAGAACGGTACGAAACAGGTCGCGAAAACCGCGTCAGGACCGACGTCGTACGCCGTCCGCGCGCGCCCCGACGGGCACTCGACGACCGTCCGGGACGGCCGGAGGTGGGGCGCGAAAAAAGATCCGTCCGGAGGGCCGGACAGCCGGTCCCGGGCTAGGGGGCGGGGGTGGCCGACTCGCTGGTCGACTCGCTGGGGGACTCGCTAGGGGAGGCGGAGGGCGAGCTGGACGGCTCGGCCGGCGTGATGTCGGCGAACTCCTCCTCCTGCGCCACGATCGGCACGTTGACCTCGGTCTGCTGGCCGCTGGCGAACTCCAGCGTGAGCCGCGTGTAGAGGCCGGGCGCGATCCGCTCGCCCGACACCAGGGCGGCCCCGGCGTCGGCGAGGTTGACGATGTCGTCGGCGCGCAGGTCGACGGGCTCGGCGAGCTGCACCTCCACGTCCTCGCCGGTGATGCCGGTCAGCTGGTCGTCCTGGTCGAGCGAGGTGTTGACCAGGGAGGCGACGAAGGTGCCGGAGCCCTCGTCCTCGGTGACGACCACGGCGCCGAGCACGTCGACGGCCTCGCCCTGGGCGTTGGCACCCACGGCCGGCTGGTAGACCTGGTTGGTCTGCGCGCCGAAGCCACAGGCGCCCAGACCGGGCAGCAGCACCACCATCGAGGCGGCGGCAAGACGTCGTCGGACGGGCTGGTGCATGGGGGACGGGTCCTCTCGCGAGCCGGCGGGCGCCACGAGCCTATCGCTCAGCGCGCGATGCCCGCCGTCAGGGCTGTGTAGACCATCGCGCCGAGCACCAGGAGCGTCAGCACGACCGTCACCACGAACAGCCGCGGCGCGCCCGTGCGCAGCGCGATCCGCAGCGGCAGGTGGCGCACCGTGCCGCGGTTGTCGGTCACCAGGTCGGGCAGTGCGACGAGGAGGTGGACGAGCACCCCGAGGACCGCCGCGAGCACGGCGAAGGAGGTGACCGGGGCGCTGCCGTCCGCCTCGCGCCCCCAGCCGCCGTAGCTGACGAAGGCCGTCAGCAGCGCGAAGGTCACGGCCCACCCGACGAAGGACAGCGGCGTGCGGTGCAGCCAGCGGTCGTGCACGACGCCCACCACGAAGGTGCCCAGCAGCACCGAGCCCGCGACGATGCCGTTCTGCAGCGACAGCGGCACGGCGAGGAGCAGCAGCACGGCCAGGGCGTACGTCGCGTCGCCGCGCGGCACGACGCCCGAGGCCAGCGGCTTGCCCGCCGCCTGGGTCCGGGTGTCCTCGGCGACGTCGACCAGGTCGTCGACCAGCCCGAGCGCCAGCTGCACGACGAGCACGGCGGCCGCGCTGACCAGCCACTCCCGCGGCGGCCGGCCCATCAGGGCGACCAGCACGCCGACGACCAGCGCGACGGCCAGGGCCTGGCGGGGGTGGGTCGCGCGGAGCAGCGCGCGGAGCTGGCCGAGGCGCGAGGTGGTCGGGGCGGCGGGGGGAGTCGCGACCGAGGTGCTCATGCCCGGCAGTATCGACCACACCGGCGCTCCGGCGTGAGGGTTCGAGCTCATCCCGGCGTACGACGGCCGGGGTCGACGGGCCGCCGGAGCACCCCGTCCGACCGGCCCCCGAGGCGCCACACCACCCCTACCGCGCGCGGAAGACATACGAAATGCGGATCTGTCAAGCCCTCAAAGCGGCTCTGACCTGCACAAACGCAGGAAAGGGGACCCTGGCAACCGTGTTAGACTGGTCACCTCGAAAGGGGAACACAACATATGACTTTCACTGTCGGCGAGACGGTCGTCTACCCCAACCATGGGGCGGCTGTCATCGAGAACATCGAGATGCGGACCATCAAGGGCGAGGAGAAGCAGTACCTCGTGCTGCGGATCGTGGCTCAGCAGGACCTGGTCGTCCGGGTGCCTGCCTGCAACCTCGACCTGGTCGGGGTGCGCGACGTGGTCGACAAGGCCGGTCTCGACCGCGTGTTCGAGGTGCTGCGGGCCGTGGTGCCCGACGAGCCGACCAACTGGTCGCGCCGTTACAAGGCCAACCTGGAGAAGCTCCACTCCGGTGACGTCATGAAGGTCGCCGAGGTCGTCCGCGACCTGTGGCGCCGCGAGCGCGACCGCGGCCTGTCGGCCGGCGAGAAGCGGATGCTCGCCAAGGCCCGCCAGATCCTGGTCTCCGAGCTGGCGCTCGCCGAGCACACCAACGAGGACAAGGCCGAGACCATCCTCGACGAGGTGCTGGCCTCCTAGCCCCTGCTCCACCACGACGAGCCCCCAGGACCCCCGGGTCCCGGGGGCTCGTCGCGTCCTAGGCTCGGGGCATGGATCCCTGGGCCGACGACCCGTACGCCGACGACCCCGTCGCGCCGCTGGGCCTGGTGCCCGTCGAGGGCCGGGGGTCGCTGCCGTTCGCCCTCGTGCACGGCGAGTCGCTGCTGGCCGCGGCCTCGTGGGCGCTGACCACCGCGGGGGCGACGCTCTACGACCTGGGCGTGCCCTTCGCGCAGGTCCAGGAGCAGGGCCTCGACCTGGTCGTCCACGACCCGCTCTGCCCGCTCACCCCGGTGGAGTTCCTCCGCGAGGCCGTCGAGCTCTCGCGCGCGACCGGCGCGGTCGTGGTGGGCGTCCGACCGGTCACCGACACCGTCAAGCAGTACGACGCCCCGCCCGACGGCCCGCTGCGCCTCGGCGCGACCGTCGACCGCGACGGCCTGGTCGCCCTCGCCTCGCCGGTCGTGCTCCCGGCCGCCGTGCTGGCGGCGCTGGACGAGCTGCCGGTCGACGACCTGGCCCGGCTGGTCGTGGGACTCTCCCGACGCTTCCCCGTGCAGCACCTCCGGGCCCCGGCGCTGGCCCGCCGGATCACCTCCACCGACGACCTCGAGGTGCTCGCCGCGCTCAGCGCGACCCGCGGCTGACCAGCTCGGCGGCGAGGGCGACGTCCTCGGGCCAGGTGACCTTGAGGTTGGCGGTGTCGCTGTCGACGCCGACGACGACGAGGTCGGTGTAGCGCTCCAGGCAGGCGGCGGTGTCGGTGCCGACGAACCCCTCGGACCGCGCCCGGCGATGGGCGGCCAGCAGGTCGGCCGCCCGGAACGCCTGCGGCGTCTGCACCGCCACCACCTCCGGGGCCGGGCGCCCGTCGCTGCCGAGCAGGGCGGGCAGCCGGGTGACGGGCAGCGCTCCGCCGTGCTCCGCGGCGGCGTCGACGACCGCGCGCCACAGCGCCGGGGAGGCCAGGGGGCGGGCGGCGTCGTGGATGGCCACCACGTCGAGCTCGCCCGCCTCGATGTCGGCGGCGAGCACCTCGAGCGCGCGCCACTCCGAGTCGTGCCGCTCGCGACCGCCCTCGACGACCCACAGGTCGTGGGCGCCGAGGTGGGGGGAGACCGCGTCGCGGACCTCCTCGGCGTCCTCGGGGCGCACCACGAGCACCACCCGGTGGACGCCCTCGACCGCCAGCACGGTGCGGACCGACCAGACCAGGACGGGCACGCCGACCAGGTCGAGCAGCACCTTGTTGCGGTCGGCCCCGACGCGGCTGCCCGAGCCGGCGGCCAGGAGCACCGCGGCGGTCCGCGCGGTCACGGGGCCACGTCCCGGGAGGGGGCGAGGGCGGTGACGGGCGAGCCGGCCGGGCCGTGCGTCGTGACGTCGAGGCACGGTCCGTCGTGGGTCTGCAAGGTCGCCTCCGCGGGGTCGGTCGGACGCACGCTAGTTGAGGGTGGCGTCCGCGGGCATCGTGGCCAGCATGGCGACCTCCCCGGGCTGGCGGCGCAGCACCTGGCGCCAGAGCGTGTCGGGCGTGGTGCTGAACAGGTCGTGGTCCTCGGCGGCCGCGAGGTGCCAGCTGCCCTCCTCGATCTCGCGGTCGAGCTGGCCGGCGCCCCACCCGGCGTACCCGGCGTAGACGCGCACCGCGGAGACCAGGCCGAGGTAGTCCTCCGCCGGGCGGTCGAGGTCGACCACGCCGATCGTGGGGGTCAGCGGCTGCCAGGCCTCGGGCCGGCGGGTGCCGGCGAGCCGGGCCAGCGCGAGCGCCGGCGTCGCCCTCGACCGGGCCGCCGGAGAACAGCACCTGCGGGGCGGTGGTGACGTCGCTCCAGGCCGCCAGCACCTCACCGACCGGGGTGGCCGAGGGCCGGTTGAGGATCACGCCGAGCGAGCCGCCGTCGTCGGAGTCCACGACGAGGACCAGCGAGCGGGCGAAGCTGGGGTCCTGCAGCGTGGCGGAGGAGATCAGGAGGGATCCGCGGGCGGGCTGCATGCCCCATCGTGACACCTGGTGCCCCCCATCGGGCCCGTGGTCAGGCGCGACGGGCGAGCAGCGCGGTGGCCAGGGCCGCCAGGCCCTCGCCGCGGCCGGTGAGGCCGAGGCCGTCGGTGGTGGTGGCGGTGAGCGAGACGTCGAGGTCGTGCCGCTCGCGCAGGCCCTGCTCGGCCTCGGCCCGGCGGGCGGCGAAGCGGGGGCGGTTGCCGACCAGCTGGCAGGCGACGTTGACGACGTCCCAGCCCGCCTCGTGGACGCGACGCAGCGCCTCGGCGAGGAGCTCGTCGCCCGGGGCGCCGGCCCAGCGCGGCTCGGAGGTGCCGAAGTTGCTGCCCAGGTCGCCGAGCCCGGAGGCGGAGAACAGGGCGTCGCAGATGGCGTGCAGGACCACGTCGCCGTCGGAGTGGCCCTCGGGACCGACCTCCTCCTCGGGCCAGTGCAGGCCGGCCAGGTGCATCGGGCGGCCCGCGACCAGGCGGTGGACGTCGGTGCCGAGGCCGGTGCGCAGGCCGGAGGGGTGGGTCACGGGGTCATTGTGCTGGCTCGGGCGGCCGAACGGCGTACCACCTCCGACCGCACGGGTGCGACCATGGAGGGGTGACCACCACGACCGGGACGACCACGGGGCAGGCCCCCCAGGTCGAGGCACCCCGGCCGCCGGTCTCGCGGGCGTGGCTCGCCGGAGCGGGCGTCGTCGCGGGCGGGTGCGCGGTCGCGCTGAGCGAGGCCACCGCCTGGACGCTGCGCGCCGACACCGGGCCGGTCGGCGCGGTCGCCGCCGTGGTCCGCGACGCGACGCCCGGGGCGCTGGCGGAGCTCCTGATCGGACTGGTCGGCGCGGCCGACAAGCCGCTGCTGCTCGGCGGCACCGTGGTGCTGCTCCTGGCGGTGTGCGGGTACGCCGCCAGCTGGGTGCGCCGTGCGCCGCTGGTCCCCGACCTGGTGTTCCTCGCCCTCGCCGGCATCGGCTTCGCGGCCCTGATGAGCCGCCCGACGCCCACCACCGGCGCCGCGCTCGCCCTCGTGGTGGGCGTGATGACGTGGGTGGTGACGCTGCGGCTGCTCACCGGCCCGGTCCTCGACGACCGGCCCGGCACCGACTCCGAGGGCCGCCGCACGTTCTTGAAGCGGGCCGGGATCGTGGTCGGCCTGGCCGCGGTGCTGACCGTCGCCGGTCGTGCGGCGGGCGGCCTGCGACGGGGCGTGGAGCAGTCGCGACGGCTGCTCCGGCTGCCGGTCACCCCCGGCGAGGTGCCGCGCGCGGCCGACCTGCGGGTCGAGGGCATCGCCCCGTGGCGCACGCCCGACGAGGAGTTCTACCTGATCCACACCGCGCTCGCCTCGCCGGCGATCCGGCCCGAGGACTGGACGCTGCGCATCCACGGCATGGTGGAGCGCGAGGTGCGGATCGGCTACCAGGACCTCGTCGACCGGCGGCTGCGCGAGGCCTGGGTGACGCTGTGCTGCGTGTCCAACCCGGTCGGCGGCGACCTGGTCGGCAACGCGTTCTGGTCCGGCGTACCCGTCCGCGAGCTGCTGGCCGAGGCCGGCGTGCGTGACGGTGCCGACGCGGTGCTGCAGACCTCGCAGGACGGCTGGACCTGCAGCACGCCGCTGGAGGCGCTGACCGACGACCGCGACGCGCTGCTCGCCGTCGCGATGAACGGCCGGCCGCTGCCGGTCGACCACGGCTTCCCGGTGCGGATGGTGGTGCCGGGGCTCTACGGCTACGTCTCGGCGACCAAGTGGCTGGTCGACCTCGAGGTCACCCGGTTCGAGGACGTCAGCGCGTTCTGGACCGAGCGCGGCTGGGGCGAGCGCGGCCCGGTCAAGACGATGTCGCGGGTCGACGTGCCCGAGGACGGGGCGACCGTGCCCGCGGGCCAGGTCGTGCTCGGCGGCGTCGCCTGGGCCCAGCACACCGGCATCGAGCGCGTCGAGGTGCAGCTCGACGGCGGCCCGTGGCAGGACGCCGACCTCGGCGCCGCCCCGACCACCGACACCTGGGTGCAGTGGCGGCTGCGGGTCGAGGTGGAGGCGGGCGACCACGAGGTCGTCGTACGCGCCACCGACACCTCGGGCTACACCCAGACCGCGGCCCGCGCCGACGTCGTCCCCGACGGTGCGACCGGCTGGGACGCGCACTCGTTCAGCGTGGGCTGACCCGCCCTACCACCCGCCGGGCAGCGGGTGGGCGGCGTCGTGGACGACGTAGACCGTCCCGCGCGAGCCGCGCTGCCAGACGCGCTCGAACTGCGCCCGGTCGTAGACCCGGCGGACGGAGGCGTTGCTCGCTGCCGCGGGGTCGTTCACGACGACGTCGCCGTTCGCGGTGAAGCCGGTGACGACCACGAGGTGGCCGTTGGTGGAGCTGATCGGGGCGCCGGTGAGCTGGCCGCGGGAGAACGTGATCGAGGCGGCGAGCGGGATGCCGGAGGCGATGAACCGCTCGGCGTCGCGCAGCGAGGCCAGCCGGGTCACGAAGGCGCCGCCGGTGCGCTGGGCGGCGTACGCCGTGTTGAAGGCCCAGTTGCCGGCGCCGCGGTAGCCGTGGTCGTAGACGGCCCGCGCCAGGTGGTCGACGAACCGGTCGCGGTAGGAGCCCGAGACCCAGGAGTACGTCGCGGCCGACGGCAGCGCGCCGTAGTAGCCCAGGATCATCGACAGCGAGGTCGGCGAGCACCAGGCCTGGCCACCGCCGCCGTACTGGGGGTACTCCCCGCGGTGGATCATCTGCGAGTAGCGCGGCACCGCGAGCGAGCGGGCGCCGTGCAGCGGTCGGCTGGTGGGCTGCAGCGCGCCGCTGCTGCTCGCCACCGCCTGCACCGAGCGGACCGCCGGGACGGCCCTGGTGCCGGCGAGGCGGAGCACGAGGACGCGCAGCTGGTAGCGCTGCAGCCGTACGCCGGTCGCGGCCCGGACCGTGTCGGTGGCCACCGTGGCCACCGAGTCGGACTGGACGCCGGCGCTGGTGCGGCGGAAGGCGGCGTCGCGGGTGGAGTAGTTGCCCAGCACCTTCCAGGTGCTGGTGCGCCCGGTCGTGGAGACGACCCGCGCCTTGACCTGCACGTAGCTGTTCGGCGGCGTGGTCGCGTCCCAGGACGGGACCAGCTCGTCGAAGGTGTGGGCCGGACGGGACCAGGCCGAGGTCCAGCGGCCGAGCTCCCAGCGCTTCCCGGCGTACGACGCCCGCCCGACCGGCGTCGCGAGGCTGACCGCCCCGCCGGAGACCCTCACGCCCTGGCCCTCGCCGGCGCGGAAGGCCGCGTCGCTGGTGACCTGGCGGAAGGTGTGCTGCGCGGGGGCGGCCGCGGCCGCCAGCCGCGCCTGCACCGGCTCCGGGGCCGGCGCGGTGCCGCCCTCGGTGAGCGCGACGCCGACCAGGGCGAGCGCGACGAACCCGGCGCCGAGGGCGCGGGCGCGCAGCGGGAGGCGCCGGAGCAGGGTCGGGGAGGGGCGGGAGGGCGTACGTGTCCGAGACGACATGGGCGGCAGCCTAGTTCCCAGGCGCCACTCGAGTGTCGTTTCGTCACATCCGGTCCTCGAGGTGGTAACGCACCGCGGCCTCGGGCGGTGTCCGGGAGGGGCCCGCACGGCCACTAGGATCAGCAGGTGGCACTCCGGCTCTACGACACCGCCTCGCGCGCGGTCCGCGACTTCGTCCCCCTCGTCGAGGGGCGCGTCGGCGTCTACGTGTGCGGCCTGACGGTGCAGTCCGAGCCCCACGTCGGCCACGTCCGCTCCGCGGTCAACTTCGACGTGCTGCGCCGCTGGCTGACCCACCGCGGCCTCGCCGTCAGCTTCATCCGCAACATCACCGACATCGACGACAAGATCCTCGCCAAGGCCGCCGAGCAGGACCGCCCCTGGTACAACCTCGCCTTCGAGATGAAGCGCGAGCTCGACCGGGCCTACGACGCCCTCCACGTGCTGCCGCCGACCTACGAGCCCGCGGCGACCGGCCACGTGCCGGAGATGCTCGAGCTGATCGAGCTGCTGATCTCCCGCGGTCACGCGTACGCCGCCGAGGACGGCTCCGGCGACGTCTACTTCGACGTGCGGTCCTGGTCGGCGTACGGCGAGCTCACCCGCCAGTCGGTCGAGGACATGGAGGCCGCCGGCGACGCCGACCCGCGCGGCAAGCGCGACCCCCGCGACTTCGCGCTGTGGAAGGGCCGCAAGGACTCCGAGCCGACGACCGCCTCGTGGGCCAGCCCCTGGGGCCGGGGTCGCCCGGGGTGGCACGTCGAGTGCTCGGCGATGGCCGGCAAGTACCTCGGCGAGGCCTTCGACATCCACGGCGGCGGCGTCGACCTGCGCTTCCCCCACCACGAGAACGAGCAGGCCCAGTCGCGCGCGGCCGGTCACGCGTTCGCGGCGTACTGGATGCACAACGCCTGGATCACCACCAGCGGCGAGAAGATGAGCAAGTCGCTGGGCAACTCGCTGCTCGTGCCCGCGGTGCTGGAGCGGGTGCGCGGCATCGAGCTGCGCTACTACATGGTCGCGGCGCACTACCGCTCCACCGTCGAGTTCAGCTTCGAGGCGCTGGAGGAGGCCGCCTCGGCGTTCCGCCGGGTCGAGGGCTTCCTGGACCGCGTCGACGCCGGGGCCGGCGAGCTCCCCGCGGCCTTCGTCGAGGCCATGGACGACGACCTGGGCACCCCGGCCGCGGTCGCGGTGCTCCACGACACGGTGCGCGAGGGCAACCGGCTGCACGACGCCGGCGACGCCGCGGGCGCGCAGGAGGCGGCCGGCCGCGTGCTGGCGATGCTCGACGTGCTCGGCCTCTCCCCGCACGACCCCCACTGGGCCTCCGACGCCGGCAGCGACGGGCTGCACGACGTCGTCGACGCCCTGGTGCGCGGGCTGCTCGAGCAGCGGGCCCGGGCCCGCGCCGACAAGGACTTCGCGGCGGCGGACGCCATCCGCGACCAGATCAAGGCGGCGGGCGTCGAGATCGAGGACACGGCACAGGGCCCGCGTTGGAGCGTGGGCTGATGGCCGGCAACTCGTCGCGTCGAGGCGCGATCAAGAAGAGCGGCAAGGGCAACCCCACCGCGGGCTCGGGCGGGCGCGTCCGCCGCGGGCTGGAGGGCAAGGGCCCCACGCCCAAGGCGGAGGACCGGCCCTACCACCAGGCCCACAAGAAGGCCAAGCGTGCGGAGAAGTCGGTCGCGGGCCGTCCCCGCAAGTCCAAGCCGGGCTCGGACCAGGAGTGGATCGCGGGCCGCAACTCGGTCGTCGAGGCGCTGCGGGCCGGCCTGCCGGTGACCGCGATCTACGTCGCCGAGGGCGCCGAGCGCGACGGCCGGCTGCGCGAGGTGTTCAGCGAGGCGGCCGAGAAGGGCCTGTCCCTGCTCGAGGTGCCGCGCGTGGAGCTCGACCGGATGACCCACGGTGCGGTCCACCAGGGCCTCGCCGCCCGCGTGCCGCCCTACGAGTACGCCGACCCGATGGAGCTGCTCGAGGCGGCCTCGGCCAACCGGGAGCCGGCGCTGGTCGTGGCGCTCGACTCGGTCACCGACCCCCGCAACCTCGGCGCCGTGGTGCGCTCGGCGGCGGGCTTCGGCGCCCACGGCGTGGTCGTCCCCGAGCGGCGTGCCGCCGGGATGACCGCCAGCGCGTGGAAGACCTCGGCCGGCGCCGCGGCCCGGGTGCCGGTCGCGCAGGTGGTCAACCTGACCCGCCAGCTCAAGGCCTACCAGGACGCGGGCTGCACCGTCGTCGGCCTCGCCGCCGACGGTGACGTGGCGCTGCCCGACCTCGACGTCGACGGCCCGCTCGTGATCGTGGTCGGCTCCGAGGGCAAGGGCCTCTCGCGCCTGGTCGCGGAGACCTGCGACCAGCTGGTCTCGATCCCGATGGCCAGCTCGCTGGAGTCCCTCAACGCCGGTGTCGCCGCCAGCGTCGCGCTGTACGCCGTCGCGCAGCGCCGGGCCGCCCCCACGGCCTAGGCGCGGCGTGCGGCTGCTGGTCCGGGCGCTGGTCCTGGTCGTCGCCTGGCTGGTGGTGGCCGTGCCGACGGCGCTGCTCGCCTTCACCCACGGCTCGGCCGAGACCGTGGTCGCCAGCCACGACGTCGAGGTGCGACCGACCCTCGACGGGCGGGTGCACCTCGACCTCGGTCCCTACCTGCCCGACCTCCGGTTGCCCGCGGACGGCCGGGTCGGCTTCGACGTCGAGGTCGGCAAGACGACCGCGTCGACCACCACCGAGCTGGCCCAGCGGTACGCCGCGATCGCCGCCCGCCCCCAGGCCGAGGAGCGCCGCGTCGGCGAGGTCGTCACCGGCCTCGCCTGGCGGGCCGTCGCGACGGGTGCGGGCGTCGGGCTGGTCGCCCCGGTGCTGTGGTGGCTGGTCGGTCCGGCCCGCCGCCGCGAGCTGGTGCGGCGCGTGCGCGGCGGCGCCCGGACCCGGCGCGGGGTGCTGACCGGCGTGGTCGCGCTCGCGGTCGTGGTGGGCGGCGTGCTGGTCGTCGTACGCCCGGGGGAGCGCGCGCCCGACCGGGTGCAGGACCCCACCTGGCTGCCGCTGCAGGCGGCGTACCCCGACGTGCCGGTGCCCCCGGAGCTGGACGACTGGCAGGTGCAGGGCGGTCTCTTCACGCAGGGCACCCGGCGGCTGCTGGCCAGCGCGATCGAGACCTTCGACAAGAGCACGGTGTTCTACGACGGCCTCCTCGACCGCGTCCCGGAGGTCGCCGATCAGCTGCGCACCCCCGCGGAGGACGAGACCGTCGCGGTGCTGGTCAGCGACCGGCACGACAACATCGGGATGGACCAGGTGGTGCGCGCCGTCGCCGACGCGGCCGGGGCCACCGTCGTGCTCGACGCCGGCGACGACACCTCCACCGGCCGGACCTGGGAGGCCTTCAGCCTCGACTCCCTCGACGCCGCCTTCGAGGGGTACGACGCCCGCGTCGCCATCGCCGGCAACCACGACAACGGCAGCTTCGTGGGCCGCTACCTGGCCGACCTGGGGTGGACCCGGCTCGAGGGCGAGCCGGTCGAGGAGTTCGGCGGCGTCCGGGTCACCGGCGTCGACGACCCGCGCTCCAGCGGCCTCGGCAGCTGGCGCGACGAGACCGGGCTGAGCTTCCGCGAGGTGGAGGAGTCGATCGCCGACGACGTCTGCGCCCTCGACGAGGACGACCAGCGGATCGCCACGCTGCTGGTCCACGACGCCAACCTGGGGCGCACCGCGCTGGCCCGCGGCTGCACCGACCTGGTGCTGGCCGGGCACCTGCACGTCCAGGTCGGTCCCGACCGGGTGGTCGGGGAGAACGGCCGGGCCGGCTACACCTACACCAACGGCACGACCGGCGGCGCGGCGTACGCCCTGGCGATCGGGAGCAAGCTGCGCCGCGACGCGCAGTTCACGATGGTGACCTACCGCGACGGGCGTCCTGTGGGGATCCAGCCGGTCGGGGTGCGCACCGACGGGCGGATGCAGGCCGAGGAGTACGTCGAGCTCGACCTGGGGTGACCGGCCTACCGTGGGGGGCGTGGGCAGGACTCGCGCGCTCCTGGTGACCGGCATCGGCTCGGTCCTGCTCGTCGCGTGCTCGACCGACCCGCCGCCGGGCGCCGTCGAGGCGCCCGAGCCGAGCGAGCCCACCCGCACCGTGACCACCGACGACACCGGCGGCGTGGTCACCGACTCCCGGCCGCCGCCGTGGGTGACCCGGGCCCGGCCCGCGCCGACCCCGGAGCCGGCCACCCGGGCTCCCGAGCCGAGGACGTCCTACGTCACGATCCCGGCGCTCGGCCTGCGCGAGGTGCCGGTGCAGCGCTACCGCGGCCGTCCCGACGACGCGCCGGGCACCGCGATCCAGGACACCGGGGTGATGGCCTCGCCCCGCGGACCCGGTGGCGGCGTCGGCCCCGGCGAGGTCGGCAACTTCCTCGTCACCGGCCACCGGACCTCCCACGGCGCGCCGCTGGCGCAGCTGCCGGCGCTCGCCGAGGGCGCCCGGGTCGAGGTGCGCTCGGGCGACCGGGTCCTGGTCTACCGCGTCACCGGCACCCGCGAGACGTCGTTCCGCTCACCGGCCTCGCTGCAGGCCCAGGCGGCGCCGGTGCCCGGCCGGCCCGGCGTACGCCCGACCGAGGCGATGCTGACGCTCTCGACCTGCGCGACGCCGGAGGACCACGCGGAGGGCAACTACTGGTCGGACCGGTTCGGCAACCCCGAGCACCGCATCGACAAGATCGCGGTGCTGGTGCGCGAGCGCCCGGCCTGACCGGGCGCGGCGCCCCCTACGATGGCCTCCGCGTGCCGGGCCCCGGCGCGCACGCCGGTGTAGCTCAGTAGGTAGAGCGCCTCACTTGTAATGAGGATGTCGCGGGTTCGACTCCTGTCACCGGCTCGGACCGCCGACCGAGAGGGACGACCATGAGCGACGTGCAGCCGGGGGTGGCGACGACGTACGCCGGCCTCGCCGATCTGCTGGAGACCGACCCGGACGCCTGGGACGCGCCGTCACTGTGCACGGGCTGGCAGGTGCGCCACGTGGTCGCCCACGTCACGATGCCGGTGCGGCTGACCCCGGAGCTGTTCGGCGCCGAGATGGCCGCGGCCCGCGGCGACTTCACGGTGCTCTCCGACACCGTCGCCGCGCGCGACGCCGCGCTGCCGGTGGCCGTGCTGCTCGACCAGCTGCGCTCCGCGGAGCTGCACGCCTGGGAGCCGCCCGGGGGGCCGTCCGGCGCGCTCAACCACGCCGTGATCCACGCCCTCGACGTCACCCTCGCGCTGGGCCGGCCGTCGCTCGCGCCGTCCGACGCGCTCGCCGCTGTCCGCGAGCAGGTGGCCGACGGCGACCTGTTCGGCGTCGACCCGGAGGGGGTGCGCGAGCAGGACGCGCCCGACGAGGCCGTCGCCCTGCTCGCCGGCCGGACGCTGCCCGACGGCCGGGCGCTGCCGCGCCGCTGACGGGTCAGGTGCCGCAGAAGGTCTGGTAGTCCCCGAAGTCGACGGGGGCCGGCTCGGCGTAGCGCTCCTGGCCGGGGCGGGCGTCGTACGGCGAGGTGACGGCGTCGAGCAGCGCGGTCAGCGGGGCGAGGTCGCCCGCGGTGGCCGCGTCGAGGGCCTCCTCGACCAGGTGGTTGCGGGGCACGTGGACCGGGTTGACGCGGTCCATCGCGTCGCCGTCCGGGCCCAGCGCGCGCCAGCGCTCCAGCCAGGCGTCGAGGGCGGGCAGGTCGAGCACCTGGCCGCGCAGCGGCTCGGCGTCGCCGCGAGCCGCGGTCGCGAGCAGCCGCCAGGCCGAGGTGTGGTCGACGCGGCCGGCGTGGAGCAGCACCAGCAGCTCGTCGCCGAGGCCGAGCACCAGGTCGTCGGCCAGGCCCGCCGGCAGGCCCAGCTTGCGGCGCAGGCCGGCGGCGCGCGCGGCGGCGTACGCCGGGGTGAAGCGCTCCAGCGACTCCACCGCCATCGCGACCGCACGGTCCTGCTCCGCGTCGAGCAGGGGCAGCAGCGACTCGGCGAACCGGGCGAGGTTCCACTGCGCGAGCACCGGCTGGTTGCCGTAGGCGTAGCGGCCGCCGTGGTCGATCGAGCTGTAGACGGTGGCGGGGTCGTAGGCGTCGAGGAACGCGCAGGGCCCGTAGTCGATGGTCTCCCCGGAGATGGTGACGTTGTCGGTGTTCATGACGCCGTGGACGAAGCCGACCAGCATCCACTGCGCGACCAGCGAGGCCTGCGCCTCGACGACGGCCTCGAACAGGGCGCGGTGGGGGTGTGGGGCGTCGGCCGCGGCGGGGTGGTGCCGGTCGATGGCGTGGTCGGCCAGGCGTCGCAGCAGGTCGAGGTCGTCGGTGGCGCGGGCGTACTGGAAGCTGCCCACCCGCAGGTGGCTGCTCGCCACCCGGGTCAGCACCGCCCCCGGCAGCACCGTCTCGCGCTGCACGGCCCGACCGGTCGCGACCACCGCCAGCGAGCGGGTGGTGGGGATGCCCAGCGCGTGCATCGCCTCGCTGACGACGTGCTCGCGCAGCATCGGGCCGACCGCGGCCAGCCCGTCGCCACCGCGGGAGAACGGGGTGCGGCCCGAGCCCTTGAGGTGCAGGTCGCGGGTGTGGCCCTCGCGGTCGGTCAGCTCGCCCAGCAACAGCGCCCGGCCGTCGCCCAGGCGTGGGCTGTAGCCGCCGAACTGGTGGCCGGCGTACGCCTGGGCGACGGGGTGCGCGTCGGCGGGCAGGTCGGTGCCCAGCAGCAGGCCGACCCCGGCGGGCGTGCGGAGCGCCTCGGGGTCGAGACCGAGCTCGGCGGCGAGCGGCTCGTTGAGGACCAGCAGCCGGGGGTCCGGGGCCGGGAGGGCCTTCCAGTCCAGGGCCATCTCGGGGAGCTCGCGGGCGAACCGGTCACCGAGCCGGAGCGTGACGGTGGGCGCGACACTCATGCTCCGAGCCTACGTCGGCCCCGGCGGATGCTCAGCGCCCGTTCAGGTGGGTCCGCCACACTGGTCGACCACCCGGGGACGACGCCCGGGCCTGAGAAGGAGAACCGCCGCACCCGATGGAGACCGACCGTCCCCACCTCCGTGCCCCTGGACGCACCCCCAGACCCGGGCCTCCCGGTGTCGCGAGCCCCCGCGAGGCGGTGCGCTGATGTGGATCCTCTCGCTGCTCCTGGGCGTGCTGGTCGTGCTGGCCATCACCGCCGCCACCGGTTGGTTCGTGGCCCAGGAGTTCGCCTACATGTCGGTCGACCGCTCCCGGCTCAAGGCCCGCGCCCAGGCCGGTGACGTCGCCGCCGAGCGGGCCCTGGCCGTCACCCGACGAACGTCGTTCATGCTCTCGGGCGCCCAGCTCGGCATCACCGTCACCGCGCTGCTCGTCGGCTACGTCGCCGAGCCGCTGATCGGCGAGTCCCTCGGCGAGGCGCTGGGCGGCGTCGGTGTGCCGACCGCGGTCGGCGTCGGGGTCGGCACGGTGCTGGCGCTGCTGCTGAGCACCTTCGTGCAGATGATCTTCGGCGAGCTGTTCCCCAAGAACCTCGCGATCGCCCGCCCCGAGGCGCTGGCGGTGCGGCTGGCCACCTCGACCACGCTCTACCTGCGGCTCTTCGGCTGGCTGATCACCTTCTTCGACAGGGCCTCCAACCGGCTGCTGCGGCTGGCCGGCATGGAGCCGGTCCACGACGTCGAGCACGCCGCCACCCCGCGCGACCTCGAGCACATCGTGGCCGACTCCCGCGAGAGCGGCGACCTGCCGGCCGAGCTGTCGGTGCTGCTCGACCGCGTCCTGGACTTCCCCGACGACGACGTGGAGCACGCGATGGTGCCGCGCGCCCGCGTCGACGTGGTCCGTCCCGACGACGGCCTCGAGACGCTGTGGAGCCTGATGAGCGCTGGCCACTCCCGCTACCCGGTGCTCGACGAGCACGACGACGTCGTGGGCGTGGTGCACCTGCAGGACGTGCTCGGTGCCGGGCGGGGCACGACCGGGTCGGCGGCGACCCTGATGCGCGAGGCGGTGCGCGTGCCGACGCTGATGCGGCTGCCCGACGCGCTGCGGACCATGGTCACCGAGCGGGCGCAGCTGCTCTGCGTGCTCGACGAGTACGGCGGCTTCGCCGGCGTCGTGACCGGCGAGGACCTCGCCGAGGAGATCGTCGGCGAGATCGAGGACGAGCACGACCCGGCGCCGCCGCAGGCGGCCGAGGATGAGCAGCCGGGCAGCTGGACGGTGCCCGGTGACCTCCACGTCGACGAGGTGGAGCGGCTGCTCGACCGCGAGCTGGGCGACACCGAGGCCGAGACCGTCGGCGGCCTGCTGATCGAGGCGTACGGCGCCCTGCCGGAGGTCGGGGGGTGCGTCACCGTCGAGCTGCCGCCCGACCCGGCCGCGGTCCTCGACGACCACGAGCCGCCGGTGGAGCAGGTGCGCCTGGAGGTGCTCGAGGTCGAGCGGCACGTGCCCTCGGTCGTGCGACTGACCCTCGAGCAACGGCCCGCCCCCGAGACGACCCGGGCCGCCCGGACGACCGAGGCAGCCGGGCACGTCGCGCAGGAGGACCCCCGATGAGCCCGCTGGTCGTCACCCTGGTCACGGTCGTGCTGATCGTGCTCAGCGCGCTGTTCGTGGCCGCGGAGTTCGCGCTGCTCGCGGTCAAGCGCCACCGGCTCCAGGACAGCGCCGCGACCAGCCGCTCGGCGCGGGCCGCGCTGCGCAGCTTCGACGAGCTGACCGTGCTGCTGGCCGGCTGCCAGCTCGGCATCACGGCCGCGGCGCTCGGGCTCGGTGCGGTCACCAAGCCGGCGCTCGACCACGCACTGACGCCGGTCCTCGCCTCGTGGGGGCTGCCCGGCTGGCTCGCCGGCACGCTCGGCTTCGTGCTGGCGCTGCTGGTCGTGACCTTCCTGCACCTCGTGGTGGGCGAGATGGCCCCGAAGTCGTGGGCGATCGCGCACCCCGAGACCGCGGCCACCGCGCTGGCCCTGCCGATGCGTGGCTTCATGTTCCTCACCCGCCCGCTGCTGGTCGCGCTCAACGAGGCCGCCAACTGGTGCCTGCGCCGGGTGGGGGTCGCGCCCCAGGACAGCCCGCACAGCGGCCAGAGCGCCGAGGACCTGAGGCAGCTGGTCGAGCACTCGGCCGGGGCCGGCACCCTCGACGCCGGTCGTTCCGCCCAGCTGACCTCCGCCCTGGAGCTGGAGACGCTCAGCGTCGGCGACCTGGTGCGCCCGGGCGACCGGGCGACGTCGGTGACCGACGACCAGGACGTCGCCGCCGTGCGCGCGGCCACGGTCTCCTCCGGCCACCTGCGGGTGCTGGTGCGCGCCGGTGCCCAGGTGGTGGGCGTGGTGCACGTGCGCGACACCATGCTCGAGCCCGACGACCGGCCCGCCCGCGAGGTGATGCGGGCGGTGCTCCACCTGGAGGCCGGCACCCCGCTGCACCACGCGCTGACCACGATGCGCGACACCCGCTCGCACCTGGCGGTGGTGGGGGACGACGGCGTGCCGGTGGGCGTGGTGACGTTGACCGACATCGTGCAGCGGCTGTTCCCGGTCGACCGGGCGGCCTGACCCGACAGGGCCGGGCGTGAGGTCTCCCTCACGTAACGATCGGGCAGGACCCCTTCCCCGGCTCGCGGCCGGGGCGGTTCCCTGACCGGGGCGCCGCACTCGGGCGGTGCCCGACCGGGTGCTCGCGCGCGGTCTGCTGTGAAGGGAACAATCGTGCACAGATTCTCTCGGGGCCTGGTGGGACTGGCGGTCGCGTCGCTGACGACGACCGGCCTGGCCCTCACCTCCACCGCGGCCACGGCCGCCCCGCCCGACAACCCGCCCGGCGCCGGCGTCGGGCTCGACAAGCAGGACCGCGCGCTGCTCGGCGAGGCCCGCGCCCAGGGCGAGAAGCGGGTCACCCTGCTGGTCGCCGCGAAGCCGGGTGCCACCGGCGGCGTCGCCGACCGGCTCGAGGCACTCGGCGGTCGGGTCGAGGCGAGCGAGAGCGAGGTCGGCTACCTCCGCGTCTCGGTCCCGACCTCGCAGGCCAAGGCCGCGGCCACGGCGTCCGGCGTGCAGGCCGTCGACCTCGACCAGGTGATCCCGCTGGAGGACCCGCGTCCCGAGGGCACCCAGACGCCCACGCCGTACGCCGCCCCCGGCAAGCGCACCCCCAAGGTCAACCCGTACCTGCCGATCGGCGAGACCGGGGCCGCCCAGCTGACCGCCTCGAAGAAGAAGTGGGACGGCCGCGGCACCACCATCGGCATCGTCGACAGCGGCGTCGACCTCGACCACCCCTCGCTGCAGGAGACCTCCACCGGGGACCGCAAGATCCTGGACTGGAAGACCTACACCGACCCGGTGGGCGACGACGACCCGACGTGGCTGGACATGGCCGACAGCGTCAGCGGCCGCACCTTCGTCTTCGACGGCACCACCTACCGGGCGCCGCGCAACCGGGCGTACACCATCGACGTCCTCGACGAGCGCGACCCGCGCCTGGGCGGCGAGGTCGGCAACGACCTGGACCGCGACGGCAACCCGGCGGGCAGCTCCGGGGAGTTCGCGGTGCTGCGCGACACGAGGACCGACGAGGTCTACGTCGACACCGACCGCGACGCCGACTTCCGCGACGAGGAGGCGATGACGGAGTACGCCGAGGAGTACGACGTCGGCCACTTCGGCACCGACGACCCCGCCACCCCGGTCTCCGAGACGATGCCCTTCGTCGTCCAGGTCGAAGGCGACCACGTCAACATCGGCATCACCTCGGGCGCCCACGGCTCCCACGTCGCGGGCATCACCGCGGCCCACAAGATGTTCGGCGGCAAGATGAGCGGCGCCGCGCCCGGCGCCAACCTCAAGTCGGTGCGGGTCTGCCTGTTCACCGACGGCTGCACCGCGCACGCCCTCATCGAGGGCATGACCTGGCTCGCCCAGTCCGACGTCGACGTCATCAACATGTCGATCGGCGGCCTGCCCGCCCTCAACGACGGCAACAACGCCCGTGCGGTCCTCTACGACCGGCTCGTGGACACCTACGACGTCGAGATCTTCATCTCGGCCGGCAACAGCGGCTCGGGCATGAACACCGTCGGCGACCCCTCGGTGGCGACCAAGACGGTCAGCGTCGGCTCCTCGATCAGCGACGACACCTGGCGCTCGAACTACGGGTCCGACTCGGCGTACGCCGACAACCTGCACGGCTTCTCCTCCCGCGGTCCCCGCGAGGACGGGGGCTTCAAGCCGCAGGTCGTGGCACCCGGCTCGGCGGTCTCGACCGTCCCGCTGTGGCAGGACCCGCAGGGCGCCTGCATCCCCTACGCCTGCCAGCCCGGCTACGCGATGTTCAACGGCACCTCGATGGCCTCGCCGCAGGCTGCCGGTGCGGCGGCGCTGCTCCTCGGGGCCGCCAAGGACAGCAAGCTCTCGGCCACCCCGGCGCAGCTGCGCCAGGCGATGACCTCGAGCGCACGGTTCTTCGACCGCTACGGCGCCTACGAGCAGGGCAACGGCCTGATCGACACGGTCAAGGCCTGGCGAGGTGCTCAAGGCACAGCCGCAGACCGTCGACATCACCTCCTCGGTGGAGGTGAGCACGGCGCTCTCGGACTTCCTGGCAACGCCGGGCAAGGGCGTGGGCATCAACGACCGCGAGGGGGTGGCCGCGGGTGACTCCTACACCCGGACCTACACCTTCACCCGCTACTCGGGCCGGGGCGGCAAGGTCGGCTACGACCTGAGGTGGGTCGGCAACGACGGCACCTTCAGCGCGCCGGCGTCGGTCAGCCTCGGGCTCGCCACGCCGACCACGGTGACCGTCCGGGTCAACCCGAGGTCGACCGGGGCGCACTCGGCGGTGCTCAACCTCGACGACGCCGCCACCCCGGGCATCGACCACCAGACCCTCAACACCGTCGTGGCCTCGGAGAAGTTCACGGCCGCCGATGACTACACGGTGGCCAGGTCGGGCTCGATCGGTCGCAACCAGACCACGTCGTACTTCTTCGACGTGCCCGAGGACACCCCGGCCTTCAAGGTCGACCTCCAGGGCGGCGGTGCCGCTCCCGGTGCCGGCCAGGTCCGGTTCCTGCGGTTCCACCCCTACGGCGTCGGCGTCGAGGCCAACTCCACGACCTCCTGCTACAACCCCGACGCCGGGGCCGGCTGCGCGGCGGGCTCGCCCACGAGCCGCACCGTGACCGACCCGCAGGCCGGCGTCTGGGAGGTCACGGTCGAGGCCCGACGCACCTCGGACGCGGCCAGCGCGCCGTACACCCTCACCGGCTCGGTGCTGGGCGCGGAGGTCGCGCCCGACCCGACCGAGATCGCCGCGGCCCCCGCCGGCACGCCGGTGGAGCGCAGCTGGACGATCACCAACAGGTTCGGTGAGTTCACCGGTCGTGCGGTCGGCACCACGCTCGGCAGCGCCAGGCGGGGTCAGCAGACGATCGTCGACGGCGGGTCCCAGCAGTTCCAGGTGCCGGTGACCCCGGGCAGCACCTCGCTGCGCGCCACCATCGGCGGCACCTCCGACGCCGGCGCCGACCTGGACCTGTCGGTCTACGACTGCACCACGGGGAGCTGCGAGCTCGCCGGCCAGTCGGCCGACGGGGACTCCGAGGAGTCGGTGACGATCGCCAGGCCGGCGGCCGGCACCTGGGTGGTGCTGGTCGACGGGTACGCCGTGCCGTCGGGCTCGACCACCTACGACTACGTCGACGTGTTCGCCAACCCGGCGCTCGGCGAGGTCGCGGTGACCGACACCGATCAGGCCCGGCCCGCCAAGGCGAGCTGGACCGTCCCCGGCACGGTGACCGCGAAGCAGGCGCCGTCCAGCGGTCGCGTGCTCCTCGGCGCCGTCGAGGTCCGTACGTCGCAGAAGGTGCTCGTCGGGTCCGGCGACGTGGTCGTCGGCTCGGTGGCCGCCCGGTAGGCCCAGGCGCACGCTCGCGAGGCGGGGGTCCACGTCCACCAGGGGCGTGGGCCCCCGCCTCGCTCGCGCCGGGTCAGTCCTGCTGCCACCGGGTGAGGGTGGCCCGGGCGCCGTGCTCGTGCAGCGAGGTCAGCGCCTCGGCGTAGGCCTCGGTGAACCGGGGCTGGTCGGCGAGGTCGTCGAACAGGTCGCGGTCCTCGAGGAAGGCCAGCGGCTCCTCGCCCTGGCGGGAGGCCCGCTCCATCACCGCGTCCCGGCGGCGGTCCACCACCTCGATCGGCTCGCCCTGCTCGTCGGTGCCCTCGGCGTACCGCGCCCAGGCGGCGACCACCAGCGCGGAGCGGCGTACCTCCCCGTCGTGGGCGAGGTTGTGCCGGATCACCGGCACCAGCCAGGTCGGGATCCGGTCGGAGCTCTCGGCGGCGAGCCGGGCGAGGGTGTCGCGGATCTCGGGGTTGGCGAAGCGCGCCACGAGCTGGTGGCGGTACTGGTCGAGGTCGACCCCCGGCACCGGCTCCAGCGTGGGCGAGCCCTCGCGCTCCATGTAGTCGAGCAGGAAGTCCGCGAACAGCTCGTCCTGGCAGACCTCGTGGGCGTAGCGGTAGCCGCTGAGGCGGCCGAGGTAGCACAGCGCCTGGTGGCTGGCGTTGAGCAGCCGCAGCTTCATCAGCTCGTAGGGGTGCACGTCCTCGACGACCTGCACGCCCGCCTCCTCCCAGGCGGGACGCCCGGCGGTGAAGCTGTCCTCGAGCGCCCACTGGGTGAAGTCCTCGCAGACCACCGGCCAGCCGTCGACCAGGCCCGTGTCGCGCCGCAGCTCCTCGCGGTCCTCGTCGGTGGTGACCGGCGTGATCCGGTCGACCATCGAGTCGGGGAACGCCACGTGCTCGGTGATCCAGGCGCCGAGCTCGGCGTCGCGTCGGGTGGCGAAGGCCGTGACCATCCGGCGGGCCACCTGCCCGTTGCCCTGGATGTTGTCGCACGACATCACCGTGAACGGCTCCGTGCCCGCCGTACGCCGCCGCGCGAGCGCCTCGGCCAGGAAGCCGAACGTCGTCACCGGGGCGGCGTCGCCCCGCAGGTCGGCCTGGATGCCCTCGTCGCGGTCGTCGAAGTCCCCGGTCACCGGGTTGACGTGGTAGCCGCCCTCGGTGACGGTCAGCGACACGATCCGGGTCGCCGGGTCGGTCATCCGCGCCAGCACCGCCTCGGGGTCGGCCGGAGCGTGGAGGTAGTCGACCATCGAGCCGATCACCCGCCGGTCCCGGCTGCCGTCGGCGTGCTTGACCACGAGCGTGTAGAGCCCCTGCTGCGCGGTGAGCACCTCGGCCATCCGGGCGTCGCCGGGGAGCACCCCGACCCCGGTGATGCCCCAGTCCTCGGCGCCGGGCACGCCCTGCTCGAGCAGCCGGTCGACGTACATCGCCTGGTGGGCGCGGTGGAAGCCGCCGACGCCGAGGTGCACGATGCCGGTCCGCACCCGGGTCCGGTCGTAGCCCGGCACCGCGATCGAGGGGTCGAGCCGGTCGAGGACGTCGGGGTGGAGCCGGGTGCCGGTCTCCTGGGTGGCGCTCACTTGACCGCCCCGAGGGAGAGCCCGCGCACCAGCTTGTCCTGGGCCGCGAAGCCGGCGATGAGCACCGGCAGCGAGACCAGCGTGGCGGCCGCGCACAGCTTGGCCAGGAACAGGCCCTGGCTGGAGATGAACCCGACCAGGAAGATCGGCGCGGTCGCGGCGGTGGTCGAGGTCAGGTTGACCGCGAACATGAACTCGTTCCAGCTGAAGATGAAGCAGATCAGGCTGGTCGCCGCCAGGCCGGGCGCGGCGATGGGGGCCACGACCGAGACCATGGTGCGGACGAAGCCGGCGCCGTCCATCCGGGCCGCCTCCAGGATCTCGACCGGGACCTCGGCCAGGAACGAGCGCATCATCCACACCGCGATCGGCAGGTTCATCGAGGTGTAGAGCACGACCAGCGTGAGCACGTTGTCGAGCAGCCCGGCGTTCTGCACGATCAGGTAGATCGGCAGCAGCGCCGCGATCGGCGGCAGGAACTTGGTGGAGAGGAAGAAGAACATCACGTCCGTCCACTTCTCCACCGGACGGATGCTCAGGGCGTACGCCGCCGGCACCGCCAGCAGCAGCACCAGCAGCGTCGAGACGATGCTCGCGGTGGCCGAGTTGATCAGGTAGGGCGTCACGTTGCGGTCGAACAGCGCGGCGTAGTTCTCCAGCGTCAGCGGGGCCAGGATCGAGGGCGGGTTGGTCGCCGCGTCCGCCTCGATGTGCAGCGAGGTGAGCACCATCCAGGCCACCGGGGCGAAGAAGAGCAGCGTCACCGCCCACGCGGCAAGGGTCCAGCCGATGCCGGCCGGGGCCGACGTGTCGTCCTTGGCCTTGCGACGCCTCCGACGCTGGGCGGGCGGCAGCGCCCGCTCCTCCTCGGTGTCGTGCGGCTCCAGGGTCGCGGTCATCGCGCCATCTCCTCCTCGCTGAAGAGCGAGGAGATGGTGCGCAGCGCGAACGTCGCGACGATGATCGTGCCGACCACCACCACGACGCCGGCCGCGGCGGCCTCGCCGTACTCGAACTTGCGGAACATCGTCAGGTAGATCTCGTAGGGCAGGTTGGTCGTCGCCGACCCGGGTCCGCCCTGGGTGATGGTGTAGATCGCGTCGAAGGTCTGCACCACGTAGACCGAGCCGAGCAGCACCGAGAGCTCGATGTAGCGGCGCAGGTGCGGCAATGTGATGTGGCGGAAGATCTGCCAGCCGCTCGCGCGGTCGATCCGGGCCGCCTCGAGCACGTCACCGGGCTGCGACTGCAGGCCCGCGAGCAGGATCAGCATCATGAACGGCGTCCACTGCCACACCAGGGCGGCCACGACCGCCGGCATCGGCGTGGTCGAGATGTAGTCGACGATCGGGCCCTCCTCGGCCCCGAACAGCCGCCACACCGCGTTGAGCGTGCCGTTGAACAGGCCGTAGTCGGGGTTGTAGAGCGCGTGCTTCCACAGCAGCGCCGAGGCCACCGGCATCACCAGGAACGGCGCGATCAGCAGCGTGCGGCACACGCCCCGCCCCAGGAACTTCTTGTCCAGCAGCACCGCGATGCCCAGCCCGACGAGCAGGCTGATCACGACCACCGAGGCGGTCAGCAGCACGGTGTTGAGCACCGCGTTGCGCAGCCGGGGGTCGGTGAAGACGGTGGCGAAGTTGGAGAGACCCGCGAAGGACTCGTAGACGCCCAGGCCGAGGAAGCTCTTGCTGCCCGGTCGCTGGATGTTCCAGTTCAGGAACGAGACCGCGATGGTGATCAGGAACGGGATCTGCGTGACGACGATCGTGAAGATCAGCGCCGGCAGCAGCGGGCCCCGCCGCGCCCACCGCTCCTTGCGGGAGCGGACCGCGGGGGCCGGCCCCCCCGCCGCGGCGTCGGACGCCGCGGCGGGACGGTCGGTGGTGGTGCTGCTCACTGGTAGTCCTTGGCCACGTCCTCGGCCAGCTTCTGGCCGTTGGCGAGGGCCTCCTCGACGGTGCCGCGCCCGGCGATGGCGGCGGCGATGTCCTGCGAGACCTTGGTGCCGAGGTCCTGGAACTCCGGGATCGCGACGAACTGCACGCCGACGGTGGGTCGGGCCTGCACGCCGGGGTCGGTCGGGTTGGCGGCCTCGATGGACTCCAGCGTCTTGTCGCCGAAGGCGGCCGCGGCCTCCTTGTACTCGGGGATCTCGTAGGTCGACTCACGCTTGCCGGCCGGCACGCGGGCCCAGCCCAGCTCCTCGCCCACGAGCTGCTCGTAGTCCTTGGAGGACGCCCAGGTCATGAACTCCGCGGCCGCGTCGGCCTTCTTGGTGGTCTCGGGCATCGCCCAGGCCCACGTCCACAGCCAACCGGCGGACTCGGTCTCCTTGACCGGGGCGGAGACGTAGCCGACCTTGCCGGCGACCTTGCTGACCGCGGGGTCCTCGAGCGAGCCGGCGGCCGAGGTGGCGTCGTACCACATCGCGACCTTGCCCTGGCTCATCGCGTTGAGGCACTCGGTGAAGCCGGCCTGCGCGGCGCCGGGCTCGCCGTGCGCCTTGACCAGGTCGACGTAGAAGTTGACCGCCTCGGTGAACTCCGGGCTGTCGACCTGGGGCTGCCAGTCCTCGGTGAACCAGGTGCCGCCGAAGGTGTTGACGACCGTGGTCAGCGGCGCGAACATCTCGCCCCAGCCGGGCAGGCCGCGCAGGCAGATCCCCTTCATGCCGGGCTCGGCGCCGTCGACGTCCGCAGCGGCCTGGGCGACCTGCTCCCACGTCGGCTTGTCGGGCATCTCGATGCCCTCGCGCTCGAAGATGTCCTTGCGGTACATCAGGAACGAGGACTCCCCGTAGAACGGCATCGCGTAGAGCTTGTCGTCGGTGCCGCTCAGCGACTCCACGATCGGGTCGATCAGGTCGTCCTTGTCGTAGTCGCCGGCGTCGGCGTACTCGTCGAGGGGCTTGAGCCAGCCGTTCTCGCTCCAGATCGGCACCTCGTAGGCGCCGATGGTCGCGACGTCGTACTGCCCGGACTTGGTGGCGATGTCCTGGGTCACCTTGTCGCGCAGCTCGTTCTCGGGAAGGATCGTGTAGTTGACCTTGATGCCGGTGTCCTTGGTGAAGCTGTCCTCGGTCAGCTTCTCGATGTCGACCATCTGCGGGTTGCCGACCATCAGGACGTTGATGGACTTGGCGTCGCCACTGCCGCTGCCACCGCCGGCGCCGGCTCCACAGCCGGCGAGGACGAGGCTCAGCGCGGCCGTGGCGGCGACGGCGAGGCTGCGGGTGCTGGACCGTGTGAGCACGGGTTCTCCTTCGGTACGGCGGCCGGACGGCGTCCTGCCTGCGGGTGGGATGGTGCGTTCGGTGGTGGGAGGAGCTGCCCCGGGCGGTGTCCCGACCGGGGTACCCGGGCCGCTAGGCCCGGACGACGTGGGGGCCCATGGCGCTGTAGCGGTGGGCCTCCGCGGCACTGACACCGGTGTCGGTGACGAGCGCCTCGAAGTCGGGGAGATCGGCGAACCGGCAGAAGCTCGAGACGCCGAACTTGGTGTGGATGCCGACGAAGATCCGGCGACGTGAGCTCGCCACGGCCTGCGCCTTGACGGCCGCCACGGCGGGCGCGGGCACGGTGAGGCCGTGGGTGGGACTGATGCCGTTGGCGCCGAGGTAGGCCAGGTCGACCACGAACTCCTTGAGCATCCGGGTGGCCCAGTGGTCGACGGTGCCCATGGTCACGCCGCGGACCCGTCCGCCGAGGAGGAGCACGGTCACCCCAGGCGCCTCGGCGACGGCGTGGGCGGCGGGCAGCGACGCGGTGACGATGGTGAGTGTCTGACCGGGAGCCATCGCGGTCACGACTGCCTGGGCGACCAGTCCCGGCGTGACGCCCTCGTCGATGAAGATGGACTCGGCGCCGGCGAGACGGTTGGCCGCCGCGTCGGCGATCCTGCGCTTCTCCGCGACCCGTGACGTCTCGCGGTAGCGCAGACCCGTCTCGAAGCCGGCGCCCTCGATGGGGTGGGCGCCACCGTGGACGCGATGCAGCATGCCGCGCTCGACCAGCTGGCGCAGGTCGCGGCGCACGGTCTCGGGTGCCACGCTCAGGTCGTCGGCCAGGCTCGCCACCTCGACGCGCCCGTCGTGACGGGCCAGGGCCAGGATGCGCCGCTGTCGCTCGTCGGCCTCCATCGCTGCACCTCCGTCCCGAGAGTCGCGCCGGCGGCTGCCGGTGTGATCCCCGTCACCCGGGGTGGGGCCAGTGTGGCGCACGAGGGGCGTGCGACGTGAGCCCGGATGGGCCCACGAGCATGCCCGAGTGCTGCCCGGGTGGGCGCGCGCGATGGGTGGCTCGTCCGGTTTGGAGCGTGCCAACCCGCCGCGGGGCGCGCCGTACGACGTGGCCGCGTGCCCGAGTTGCGCCCGTCCGGGCAGACCGGAGCCCGATCGAGCAGCTGCCGACGAAGGGTGTGCGTCAGCGCAGCCGGGTCGGCCCGAACCGCTGCGGCGGGTCGGCGATCACGTCCTGCGCGGCGACGAGCTGGATCTCGCGGGTGCCCGCGGCGATCGTCTCCTCGAGGATCCCGAAGACCGTGGAGGTCACCCGTTGCAGCGCGACCGCGGCGTCGCCGGTGCGCAGCAGGTGGGCCAGGAAGACCGCGGCGGTGACGTCGCCGCAGCCGTTGGGACTGATCGGCAGCAGCGGGGTGCGCACCGACCAGGCGCCCTCGTCGGAGACCGCGACGACGTCGACCTGGCCCTCGGGCGTCTCCTCGGTCAGCACGCTGGTGACCAGCACGGTCCGCGGGCCGCGGTCGCGCACCGCGTCCACCGCGGCGAGCAGCTCGGCGACGGTGCGGGTGGTGGTGCCGGCCAGGAAGTCGAGCTCGAAGTGGTTGGGGGTGATCACGTCGGCCGCGGGCACGACGCGGTCGCGCATCAGCTCGGGGATGCCGGGGCGCACGAACATCCCGCGTCCGACGTCGCCCATCACCGGGTCGCAGCAGTAGACCGACGCGGGGTTCAGCTGCTTGGCGCGGGCCACGGTCTCGAGCACGACGTCGCCCACCTCCTCGCCCCCCTGGTAGCCGCTGAGCACGGCTGCGACCCGGGCCAGCGCGCCCCGCTCCTCCACGCCGCGGACGACCTCGCGGAGGTCGTCGGCCGACAGCAGCGGGCCGCGCCACTCGCCGTACCCGGTGTGGTTGGAGAAGTGGACGGTGTTGACCGCCCACGCCTCGATGCCGAGCCGCTGCAGCGGGAACACCGCCGCGCTGTTGCCCACGTGCCCGAAGGCGACCGACGACTGGATGGTCAGGATCTCCATGCGCCCAGTCTGGCGTACGTCGTGGGGGTGGTCGGCGATCAGGGCAGGCGCCAGTCCACGGGCTCGCCGCCCTGCTCGGTCAGCAGCCGGTTGACGCGGCTGAACGGCTTGGAGCCGAAGAAGCCCTTGTACGCCGCCAGCGGGCTGGGGTGCACCGACTCCACCCACGGGACGCCACCCAGCTCACCCTTGAGCGACTGGGCGTTGCTGCCCCACAGGATCGCCGCCAGGGGTACGCCGGACCCCGCCCGCTGCGCCAGCACGCGGATCGCCTGGTCGGTGACCGGTTCCCAGCCACGACCCCGGTGCGAGTTGGCGTCGCGGGGCGTGACCGTCAGGCACCGGTTGAGCAGCATCACGCCGGCGTCCGCCCAGGGCGTCAGGTCGCCCGAGGTCGGGGCGGGGACGCCGAGGTCGTCGACGAGCTCGCGGAAGACGTTGACCAGGCTCTTGGGCGGGGCGACGCCGGGCGCGACGGAGAAGCTGAGGCCCACGGGGTGGCCGGGGGTGGGGTAGGGGTCCTGGCCGACCAGCAGCACCTTGACCGAGGCCAGCGGCCGCTGGAAGGCCCGGAGCACGTGGTCGCCCGCCGGCAGGTAGCCCCGACCGGCGGCGACCTCCTCGCGCAGGAAGGTGCCCATCCGGGCGATCTGGCCGTCCACCGGAGCCAGGGCCTCGGCCCAGTCGGCGGCGACGAGGCCGCGGTCGACCAGTCCGGCGAGAGCGCTCATGGCACCACCCTAGGGAGCGGGTCCGGACAGTGGCCCCGAGCGGGGTCGGGGCCGACGCACTGAGGACACTCCCAAGGATCCTCAGGGCGCCGACCCGGCTCGGACCTCGCGCAGGCCCGAGGTCCCGGTCAGCCCAGGAAGGCCAGCAGCACCCGGTTGAACTCCTCGGCGTGGCTGACGTTGAGCCCGTGCGGGCCGTCCGCGACGACGACCAGCTCGGCGCCGTCGACGATCTCGGCGGTGCGCCGGCCCGACACCTCGAAGGGCACGGTGCCGTCGCTGTCGCCGTGGATCACCAGCGTGGGCACGGTGATCTTCTCCAGGTCGGCGCGGAAGTCGGTGGTGCCGAAGGCGTGGATGCACTCCACCAGGCCCTGGTCGCCGGCCTGCGCCGCGAGGGCGAGGGCCTGCTGGCGCTGCTCCTCGGTCACCTTGAGCTCACCGCCGGCGGAGAAGAACGCGGTCGTGAAGCCGTCGAGGAACCCCTCGCGGTCCTCGCGCGCGCCCTGCTGCATGCCCTCGACGTCCTCGGGGGCGAGGCCGCCCTCGGGGTTGTCGTCGGTCGCGAGCAGGTACGGCGGGACGGCGGCCGCGAACACCGCGGAGCGGACCCGGTCCTCGCCGTGGGTGCCGAGGTAGCGGGCGATCTCGCCGCCGCCCATCGAGAACCCGACCAGGGCGACGTCGCGCAGGTCGAGCTCCTCGAGCAGCCCGGCGAGGTCGGCGGCGAAGGTGTCGTAGTCGTAGCCCGAGCCGGGCTTCTCGGAGTCGCCGAACCCACGGCGGTCGTAGGTGACGACGCGGTGGCCGGCCGCGGTCAGCGCGGGGACCTGCTCGGACCAGGAGGCGCCGCTGAGGGGCCAGCCGTGGATCAGCACGACGGGACGTCCCTCACCGCCGGTGTCCTCGTAGCTCAGCGAGATCCCGTTGGCAGTCACCTGGGGCACGACGTCACCTCTCCTGGGGTACGGCTGGTCCGGCACACGCGTGCGCCGGGCCCTCGGCGTACCCCGCACCCCCGGCCTCTAACGCCGCGTGGCCCGATGTCGTCCCCCCTCGACCAGGGTCACCGGGACGGGTGGGCCCCTCGCGTCGGCTGCTGCAGCCGCTCGAGGAAGCGGCCCAGCAGGGCCTCGCGCAGCGCGGGGGACGCCAGGTCCAGCAGCGCGTTGACCTCGGCCATCGACTCCGGCAGGTCGCCCCCGGCGGCGGTGTCCATGCCCGCCGCGGCCAGCAGGCCGTCGAAGTCGTCGTCCCCGAGGGCGGCGGGGTCCAGGGCCCGGACCAGGTCGGCGACGCCGGGGTCGACGACGACCGGTCCGGCCTCCCGGGCGGCGGCGACGGCCCGGGCGAGGTCGGCGAGGAAGTCCTCGACGTGCGGGGCGGTGGCGGCGCTGGGGGACAGGTGCAGCGTCGGCGGCCGCCCCGCGAAGGACAGCTGCGGCTGCACCAGCCAGCCCGCCCGCGTCATCGCGTCGGTGAGCGTGAAGACGTCGCAGCTGCCGTCGGTGCCGAGCGCGATGAGGGAGGCGTCGGGGGAGGCCACCACGTGCAGCCCCTCGATCTGGCCGACACCCGCGACCAGCCGGTCGACGGCCGCGAGCAGGGTGCGGGTCAGCTCCAGGTAGCCCGCGTCCCCGAGCTGCTGCACCACCGCCCAGGCACCCGCGAGCGGACCCCCCGAGCGCGTCGACTGCGTCGTGGAGTTGAGCATCGTGTAGCCCGGCCACCGGGCGCTGGTGAAGTACTGCGGCCGGCGCAGCGTCGCGTCGCGGTGCAGCAGCACCGAGGTGCCCTTGGGGGCGTAGGCGTACTTGTGCAGGTCCACCGAGATGCTGGTGACGCCGGGGACCGCGAAGGTCCACGGCGGCACGTCGCGGCCCAGCCGGGCGGCGTACGGCAGCACCCAGCCGCCGATGCACGCGTCGACGTGGCACCGCACCCCGCGGGCCGCGGCCGCCGCGGCGATCCGCTCGACGGGGTCCACCACGCCGTGGGCGTACGACGGGGCGCTGGCCACCACGAGCACGGTGCGGTCGTCGATCGCGGCGGCCGTGGCGGCGGGCCGGGCGCGGAAGTCGTCGCCGACCGCGACCGTGACCACCTCGACCCCGAAGTAGTGCGCCGCCTTGTGGAAGGCCGGGTGGGCCGTCGAGGGCAGCACCATGCGTGGCTGCGCGACGTCGGGCCGGGCGTCGCGGGCGCCCTGCACCGCGAGCAGCACCGACTCGGTGCCGCCCGAGGTGACGGTGCCGACCGTGCCCGCCGGGGCGTCGAGCAGGTCGCAGGTGAAGCCGACCAGCTCGTTCTCCATCGCCAGCAGGCTGGGGAACGCGGTCGGGTCGAGGCCGTTGGAGCCGGCGTACGCCGCGACCGCCTCGCGCCCGACCCGGTCGACCTCCGCCAGGCCCGAGTCGTAGACGTAGGCGAGCGTGCGGCCGCCGGTGACCGGCACGTCGCCCTCCTGCATCGCGCGCAACCGGGCGAGCACGTCGTCGTCGGCGTTCACCGTTCCACCTCCGTGGCGTCGAGGGAGTAGCCGCGCAGCGGCAGCAGGCTCAGCAGCACCAGGACCGCCGGGACCACCGAGAAGCCGAGCGTGATCGCGAGGACGGCCGAGCCCGGCTGCGTCTGGGTCAGCCAGTCGGCCGGCTGGTCGGTCGAGACGTAGCCGCCGACGGCCAGCAGGGCGGCGTACACCGCCGGGCCCAGGGCGAGCCCCAGCGTCTCCCCGGCGGTCCAGACGCCGGTGTAGACGCCGGCGCGGTTCTCGCCGGTGCGGGCCGCGTCGACGGCCACCGCGTCCGGGAGCATCGCGAGCGGGAACACCTGGATCCCGGCGTAGCCCACGCCGACCAGCGCCGTCGCGGCGTACACCAGGGCGACGGGGACGTGGCCCGCGGTGGCGAGCAGCAGCGCGGCGACGACCAGCACCAGCGAGGACGCGACGTAGCCGCGGCGCTTGCCCACCCGGCGGCCCAGCGCGCTCCACGCCGGGGTGAGCAGCAGCGCCGGACCGACGAAGCAGACGAACAGCAGCGTCGCGGCGGACCGGTCGACCAGCACCCACCGCGAGACGTAGGCGACGCCGGCGAGCATCGCGCCCACGGCGAGGGCCTGCACCACGAAGGTCGTCAGCAGCAGCCGGAAGTCGCGGGCGGCGGCGACCACGCGCAGCTGGTCGCGCAGGCTGCCGGTCCCGGCGGCGACCGTGCCGACGGGCGCGTGACGGGTGCCGAGGTAGGCGCCCACGACGCCGACCACGAGCAGGGCCGCCACCACCAGCCCCATCACGCGGTAGCCGGTGCGGCCCTCGAAGGCGTCGCGCACCGCGGGCGCCGAGGCGCCGCTGACCATGATCGCCAGGGCCAGGATCGCCACCCGCCAGGTCATCAGCCGGGTGCGCTCGTCGTAGGAGGAGGTCATCTCGGCCGGCATCGCGACGTAGGGCACCTGGAAGAACGCGTACGCCGTCGCGCAGGCCACGAACGTCACCAGCACCCACGCCGCGTCGAAGGCCCGCGACCCCAGGTCGGGCCCGGCGAAGATCAGCGCGAAGGTGGCCGCCAGCGCGAGCCCGGCCCGCAGCAGCCAGGGCCGGCGTGGTCCCCGCGGGTCGCGGGTGCGGTCGGTGATCCGGCCGGCGACGGGGTTGAGCACGACGTCCCAGGCCTTGGGCAGGAAGACGATCAGCCCGGCGAGCGCCGCCGCGATGCCCAGGGTGTCGGTCAGGTAGGGCAGCAGCACCAGGCCGGGGACGGTGCCGAACGTCCCGGTCGCCACGGACCCCAGGCCGTAGCCGACGCGGGTCCGGGTCGACAGCGCGTCGGTCGGCATGGCGGCAATGTAGTGCGTCGTGCGGTGGAACACTGCCGCCCATGAGACGTCCGTCCGAACAGGGGTGGGACCGGCGAGCCCAGTGGCCCCTCGTGGTGGTCTCGCTGCTGTTCGTCGCGGCGTACGCCTGGCCGATCCTGGACCCCACGCTCCCGCTCGGGCTGCGTCGGACCCTGACCACGGTGGTCACCCTGACCTGGGTGGTGCTGACCGGGGAGTTCGTCGTGCGGCTGCTGCTCGCCCGCGACCGCTGGACGTTCCTGCGCCACCACCCGCTCGACCTCGCCGCCGCGGTGCTGCCCGTGCTCCGGCCCCTCCGGCTGCTGCGGTTGCTCTCGCTGCTGACCCTGCTGGACCGCGTCGGACGGGGCTCGTTGCGCGGCCGCGTGGGGCTGTACGTCGCCGCGTCGGTCACCCTCGTCGTCTTCACCGGCTCGCTGGCGGTCCTCGACGCCGAGCGCGGCTCGTCGGGACCGATCCAGACCTACGGCGACGCGCTGTGGTGGGCGGTGGAGACCGTCAGCACCGTCGGCTACGGCGACATGTACCCCGTCACCGCGACCGGCCGGGTCGTGGCGGGACTGCTGATGCTCGCGGGCATCGGCGTCCTCGGCACCGTCACCGCCGGTATCGCCTCGTGGCTCGTGGAGCGCGTCGAGGACCTCGAGGACCAGGAGGACCTCGAGCAGGGCACCGGCGCGGCGACGACCAGCGACGTGCAGGCGCTGCGCGACGAGGTCCGCGCGCTGCGCGCCGAGCTCGCCGCCCGCCCCGACCCCTCGGCGCCGGCGGGCTGATCCCCCCGCGGCCGAGGCGTGCCTGTGGCCCGGACCTGGGGTGGTCCGGGTGGTGGGGCGATCAGGTTCTTCGGGTGACCAAGGCCAGGGGTGCGCGGCTGACGGGCAGGATGGTCCAGCGGTGTCCGGTGGGGGAGGTCCAGGCGTAGGACCCGTCGTCGCGGCGCACGTAGGCCCAGCCGGCGTGGGTCTTGGCGTTGTGGTGACGCCGACACAACGGCGCAAGGTTCGCAGCAGTGGTCTGGCCGGACGGCCCGCCCTCGGTGGGGTCCTGGAAGGGCCGGATGTGGTCGAGGTCGCAGCGCCGCGCGTCGGTACGGCAGCCCGGGAACACGCAGTGCGCGTCGCGCAGCACCACCTGTTCGCGCAGCAGCGGTGGCGGGTCGTGGGCATCGTGGGCGCGGGTGTCGGCGAGGTCGACCACCGCGCGGACCGAGACCCGACCATCAGCCAGCCGGTGGCGGGTGAGCCAGTCGGCCAGCAGTCGGGTCGACAACGCACCCAGCCCCTCAGCGGTCGCGGCGCCGCCCGTTCCGGTCAGGTCCGCGGGCCTCACGTGGACCACCAGGTCCAGCGACCCGGTGCCACCGGCGGTCGGGCCGGCGTCGGGGCGTCCGGACATCAGGTCCAGGGCGTGCTGGGGGTCGGCGAGGATCCCGACCGCGCGGGCGCGGCGCACCTCGAGGGGGTCGGTGTCGCCCAGGCCCCGCAGGTCAGCCGCGATCCGGCCGAGGCTCTGGTCGAGGAGCTGGGCGTCGGGGGTGTCCAGGGTCATCACGACATCGGTCGTCGCCGGCGCGGCGCCGTCGCGTCGCAGCCACACACCCCGCCGGGCCAGGGCCGCGTCCTCCTCGGCCCGGGCACGGTCGGGGTCGGCGTGGAGCCGGGCCTCGTGGACCAGCCGGCGGGCATCGACCAGACCCACCTTGTCCGGCACTGCGGTGATGAGGCGGTCGGCGTGCAGGGCGGCGTCCAGGGACAGGTCGTGGGTCTCCCGGGAGATCAGCCTCGCCTGCCACACCCGCGGCCCGGTGAACCCGGTCGCCTCACCCAGCAGGGTCCACAACCGCGGCAGCCGGAACGCCAGCTCCAACGCATCCGCGACCAGCTGCTGCGCAGCCAGGAACGGCACCCCCAGCGCCGCCGCCAGCTCCACCGGAGCACCCGGCGCCACCAACGGCGCACCCTCCCCCGCCAGAGGCGCCACCGGCGCCACACCCGACGCCAGGTCCGTCGCGAGGCCCGTCGCGAGGCCGTGATCGCCCCAGCCGGCGTACTCCACCACCCCCTCGACATCAACGACCGCGGGGTGGATCAACGCCCACTGCAACGCGACCCGGAGCTGACGCACCTGGGCCTGGTGCTCCTCACACCGAGCCTCCCACGCGGCATCGATCAGCCGCGCCGCCTGGGAGCCGTGGGTCGAGGTCATGAAGACATGATAGCCGAGATACCGACAGATCGAACACATGTTCGACGAGGTGGAGCGGTTCCCCAGTCGACGGTCGGCTCACCACCCCGTGCCCGTCATCGAACACACATCGGCCGTCTCCGGCCGGGGTGGGGCTGGTCTCGACAGGCACGTCCGTCGGGACGTCGGGGTGGGGCCGGTCTCGACAGGCTCGAGCGCGGCGGTTGCCCCTACCCCTTCGTGGAGGGGCGACTCAGCATCTGCTCGAGCAGGTCGGCGAGGGCGTCCTGGCCGGCGGGCGTCGGGTGCAGGGCCGCGGCGACCCGGCCGTCACCGACCCGGCCCTGCACCCAGGGGCGGGAGGAGCAGATGTCGTGGCCGCGGGAGGCGGAGTAGAAGTCGGCGTACTCGACCCCGGCATCCGCGGCGGCGTCGGCCATCTCCTCGACCAGCCGCAGGTTGACGTCGCGGAAGGTGGCCCGGTCCTGGGGCCGCATCCGGGGCAGCCGCGCACAGTCACCGTCGGGCGGCAGCAGGCGGGGGTAGCCGACGAGGACGACGCGCGCCCGCGGCGAGCGCTGCTGCACCTCGGTCAGCGTGGCGACGAGCGCCGGGCGCAGGCGGTCCAGGATCTGGCTGAACAGCACCCGCTGGTCGTCGAGCGGGCACCCGGTCGTGGACGTGCGGCAGACCGTGGCGAGCCGGGCGTAGAGCCGGTGGTTGTTGGCGCCGATGCCGAGCGTGACCAGGTCGGTCTGCGGGGTCAGGGCGTCGAGCTGGGGCGGGACCCGGGTGCCGCGAGCGGTGCGCTGACTCGCGGTCAGGTCGAGCGTCCGGGCGCCGCTGCAGGAGCGGTCGACGTGCTCGCGCACGCCCAGGGAGCGCGCCACCTGGGCGGGGTAGTTGTTGGTCGAGCGGTAGCAGCCGCCGGCGATGTCGTTGACCGGCACGAAGGGTGCGGCCGTGTAGGAGTCGCCGAGCGAGACGTAGCGGGTGTACGTCGGCTCCCGGTCGTCGTCGGAGCCGAGGCTGCCGAGCACCAGGACCAGCAGCACCGTCAGCACCGCCGCCACCAGGCGCAGCGCCGTCACCCGGCGGGTCAGGGCTTGCGACCCAGGTTGCGCGATGAGGCGGAGGCGAAGCGGCGGTCGGGGTTGGAGCCGATCGCGGACCGGTCGGGCGCGACCTGGTCGCCGCGCGCACCGCGGGGCGACCCGGTGCCGGGCTCCCTGGCGGGGGCGGTGGCGACCGGCTTGCGCTTGCGGGGGGCGCGCTTCGGCGTACGGGCGCGGTCGTCGGGGGTGGAGTACTGCTGCAGCCACTCGTCGAGCACGACCCACGTCGTGGTGCGGGCGGCGCGGCCGGTGAGCATGCCGAGGTGGCCGCCGGGAACGATCTCGAACCGCACCTCGTGGGCGCCCTTCAGCAGCCCCACGAGCGCGCGGACCGCGTTGATCGGGGCGATGCCGTCGGTGTTGCCGGCGAGGACGAGCACGGGGGCCTTGACCGTCGCCACGTCGACCTCGCGACCGGAGATCTCGACCTTGCCGGTCAGCAGCTGGTTGTCCTTGAGCATCCGGTGGTAGAGCTGCCCGAAGCTGCGGCCGGGGTAGGCGATCATGTTGCGCGTGAAGTGGTCGACCGCCTCGATCTGCGCGAGCCACTCGGTGTCGTCGAGGTGCTGCAGGGTCGCGAGCGGCTTGGTGATGATCTTGGTGCCCGAGGACAGCTGGAAGGCCCGCCGCACCAGCGGGCGCGGGGCGCCGCCGAGCAGCCGGTAGAGCTGCGTGACCACGCCGCCGTCGGTGAGCCTGAGGATCGGGCGCAGCGGCGCGACCAGCGGCACCTTCTCGACGTCGAAGGGGGAGCCCAGGACGGTGAGCGAGGCGATCGGCAGGTCGGTCCGGTCGGCGGCGACGAGGGTGGCGAAGATGCCGCCCAGGCTCCAGCCGACGAGGTGGACCGGGCGGCCGCCGGCGTGCTCGGAGACCGCCTTCACGGCCTCGGGGATGACCTCCTCGACCCAGTGCTCGATGCCCAGGCCGCGGTTCTTGAACGAGATCTGGCCGTACTCCACGAGGTAGGTGGGCCGGCCCTGCTGGACGAGGTGCTCCACCAGCGAGCAGCCGCGACGCAGGTCGAAGCAGATCGCCGGGGCGGCGAGCGGGGTGACGAGCAGCACCGGGTCGCCGGTCTCGCGCGTCGTCTTGTGCGGGCGGTAGTGGTAGACCTCGCGCAGCGGGCCGTCGTCGATCAGGGTGCGGGGCATCGGGCGGAGGTCGGCCAGCCCGCCGTACAGCAGCTTGTGCGCGACGTTGCTGGCCGCGGACGCGACCTGGTCCGGCTTGGGGATCAGATCCATTACCGGAGGGTACCGACGTGGCGGTCCCCGGGGTGTAGGCATGGTCCATGAAGCTCTCGCACCTGCTCGGCGGCGCCGGGGTCGCGCTGGGCGCCGTCGCCGTCCGCGACCTCACCCAGACCCGCCACGCCCTGCTGCGCAACTTCCCGGTCGTCGCCCACGCGCGCTACCTGCTCGAGCGGGTCGGCCCCGAGCTGCGCCAGTACATCGTGACCAGCAACGACGAGGAGCGGCCCTTCAGCCGCGACCAGCGCTCCTGGGTCTACGCCTCGGCCAAGCAGGAGAACAACTACTCCGGGTTCGGCACCGACAACGACGTCGAGCACCTGCCCGGGTACGCCGTGCTCAAGCACCGCACCTTCCCGGAGTCGCTGCCCCGCGACCACGCCGCGGCCGGCCTGCCCTCGGCCAAGGTGCTGGGCGGCCCCCGCGGCCGTCGGCTGGCGTTCCGGCCGGCCTCGGTGGTCAACATCTCCGGGATGTCGTACGGCTCGCTCTCGGGCCCGGCGGTCACCGCGCTCAACCGGGGCGCCGCCGAGGCGGGGTGCCTGCAGAACACCGGCGAGGGCGGGCTCTCGCCGTACCACCTCCAGGGCGGCGACCTGGTGCTCCAGATCGGCACCTCCTACTTCGGCTGCCGCACGCCCGACGGGCGGTTCTCGCTGGAGCGCCTCAGGGAGGTCGTCGAGGGCAACCCCGTCCGGGCGCTGGAGATCAAGCTGTCGCAGGGCGCGAAGCCGGGGCTCGGCGGGCTGCTGCCCGCGGGCAAGGTCAGCCGTGAGATCTCCGAGATCCGCGGCATCCCGATGGGCCAGGACTGCGCCAGCCCCGCTCGCCACACCGCGTTCACCGACACCGACAGCCTGCTGGACTTCGTCGAGCTGCTCGGAGCCGAGACCGGGCTGCCGGTGGGCGTGAAGTCCGCCGTCGGCGAGCTGGGGTTCTGGGACGACCTGGTGCGGCTGATGGGCCCGGGCGACCGGGGCGTCGACTTCGTGACCGTGGACGGCGGCGAGGGCGGCACCGGCGCCTCGCCGCGGGTCTTCGCCGACTCCGTCGCGCTGCCCTTCCGGCTCGGCTTCTCGCGGGTGTACGGCACCTTCGCCGAGGCCGGCCTGACCGACGAGGTGACCTTCGTCGGCTCCGGCAAGCTCGGCCTCACCGACAACGCCACGGTCGCCTTCGCGCTCGGCGCCGACATGGTCAACGCGGGCCGCGAGGCGATGATGGCGATCGGCTGCATCCAGGCCCAGAAGTGCCACACCGACCACTGCCCCACCGGGGTGGCCACGCAGAACGCCTGGCTCACCCGCGGCCTGGAGCCGGTGAGCAAGGGCGAGCGCTGCGCGCAGTACCTCCGCACCTTGCGCTCGGAGCTGGTCAAGGTCACCGAGTCGATCGGCGTCGCCCACCCCGCCCTGATCACCCCCGACGACGTCGAGGTGCTCTGCGGCGACTACGAGGCGCGGTCGCTGCGCGAGGTGTACGGGTACGCCGAGGGCTGGGGCCACCTCGGACCCGCACTCCGGGCCGAGCTGCTCGACCTCGTCGCCGCGCCCCCGGGCTCCGGCGAGCCCCGCTCGGCCGAGGCCGGCGCCGGCGAGCGCGACCTCGGTCCCGAGCGGGCGACCACGCCGAGCTGATCGGCCGGCCGGGTCGCGACAGGCTCTCGACGGGCTCAGCCGACGGGGTCGTCGGCCGCTCGCGTCCCCCGGCCGTGGGCGTCCTGGTCGAGCGCCAGGGAGTCGAGGAAGGTCGTGGCCCAGTGGGCGACGTCGTTCTCCGCGACCGTCCTGCGCATGGCGCGCATCCGCCTGCTGCGCTCCTTGGGCTGCGCCCGGTGGGCCTGCATCATCGTGGCCTTCATGCCGTTGATGTCGTAGGGGTTCACCAGGTACGCCTGCCGCAGCTCGTCGGCCGCGCCGGCGAACTCCGAGAGCACCAGCGCGCCGTCGTCCTCGAAGCGGCAGGCGACGTACTCCTTGGCGACGAGGTTCATGCCGTCGCGGAACGGCGTCACCACCATCACGTCGGCGGCGCGGTAGAGCGCGGCCATCTCCTCGCGGGGGAAGGAGGAGTGCAGGTAGGAGATCACCGGACGGCCGATCCGGCCGAGGTCGCCGTTGATGCGTCCGACGAGGCGGTCGATGTCGTCGCGGAGCCGGCGGTACTGGTCGACGCGCTCGCGCGACGGCGTGGCCACCTGCACGAACACGGCGTCCTCGAGGTCGAGCTCGCCGTCGGCGATCAGCTCGCTGTAGGCGCGCAGCCGGGCGTAGATGCCCTTGGTGTAGTCGAGCCGGTCGATGCCGAGGAAGACGGTCGTGGGGTTGCCCAGCTCGCGGCGGATCTCCGCGGCCCGGGTCTCGACCGGCTCGGAGCGCGCGAGCTCCTCGAAGCCCTCGGCGTCGATGGAGATCGGGAAGGCGCGGGCGCGCACGACCCGGCCGTCGGGCAGGTAGACGGTGTCTCGTTGCGTCTTGTGGCCGACCCGCTGGCGCACCAGCCGCACGAAGTTCTGCGCGGCGCCGGCCAGCTGGAAGCCGACCAGGTCGGCGCCGAGCAGGCCCTCGAGGACCTGGCGGCGCCACGGCAGCTGGGAGAACAGCTCGGCCGGCGGGAACGGGATGTGGAGGTAGAAGCCGATGCGCAGGTCCGGGCGCAGCTCGCGCAGCATCGCCGGCACCAGCTGGAGCTGGTAGTCCTGGACCCACACCGTCGCGCCCTCGGCGGCGTTGGCCGCGGCGGCGTCGGCGAAGCGCTGGTTGACCGTGACGTAGGAGTCCCACCACTCCCGCCGGAACGACGGCTTGGCGACGAGGTCGTGGTAGAGCGGCCAGAGGGTGTCGTTGGAGAAGCCCTCGTAGAACTCGGCGTACTCCTCGTCCGAGAGCGCCACCGGCACCAGCGAGATGCCGTCGTCCTCGAACGGGTCGACCTGGGTGCCGGTGTCGCCCGGCCAGCCGATCCAGGCGCCCTCGTTCTTGCGCATCACCGGGGCCAGCGCCGAGACCAGCCCGCCGGGGGAGGCGCGCCACTCGGTGGTGCCGTCGTCGTGGACGACCCGGTCGACGGGTAGCCGGTTGGCGACCACCAGGAGGTCGGCGGCGACGCTGCCGCCGTCCCCGGCCGTGGACTTCGAGGTGCTGCTGGCTGCGCTCACGCCGGGGACAGTACCCGCGTCGGGCGGGGCCGATCAGTGGTCGTAGGCCACCCCGACCTGGGTGAGCAGGTCGTCCATCTGCCGGGCCAGCGAGACCGAGAGCCCGGTCGGCACCAGGTCGCTGGTCAGCGCCCCGGCGCGCAGGCAGCGGTGCACCTCGACGACCTCGTTGCCGTAGCCGCGGCCCAGCACCGGCTCCTCGCCCTCCAGCCACGTCGAGGTGCCCGCCTTGCCGTCGTACGCCGTCCACAGCACCCGCGTGGGGGAGTGGAAGTCGGTCCCGAGGTCGAAGCGGCCGGTGGTGGTCGCGACCGAGGCGGACCGCGGCGAGTTGGAGGTCATCGAGCTGGTCAGGGCGGCGGTGGCGCCGCCGGGGTAGCGCCCGGCCACCGCGACGTCGAGGTCGATGCCCCGGTCCGAGAGCCCGGCGACGCCGACCAGCCGCTCGGGCTCGCCGAGCACGAGGTGGGCGAAGGCGAGCGGGTAGATGCCCATGTCCAGCAGCGCGCCGCCGCCCAGGGCCGGGTCGAGCAGCCGGTCGGAGGGGTCGCGGTCGACGACGAAGCCGAGGTCGGCGTGCACCTGGCGGGCGACGCCGTGCTCGCCGGGCGCCTCGGGGGTGCCCAGCAGCGCGATGATCCGGCGCACGACCGGGTTGCAGGCCATCCACATCGCCTCCATCAGGAACAGCCCGCGCTCCTCCGCGGCGGTGACCAGCCGCTGCGTCGCGGCGGCGTCGAGGGTCATCGGCTTCTCGCACAGCACCGCCTTGCCGGCCTCGAGCGCGAGCATCGTGTGCTCCTCGTGGAACGCGTGCGGCGAGGCGACGTAGACCACGTCGACCTCGGGGTCGGCGACCAGCTCCTCGTAGCTGCCGTGGGCGCGGCCGCCGTGCTGGGAGGCGAACTCCTGGGCGCGCTCCAGCGATCGGGAGCCGCTGGCCACCAGCCGGGCGTCGGGGACCAGGGTGAGGTCGCGGGCGAAGTTGTGGGCGATGCGACCGGGGGCGAGCACGCCCCACCCGATCGTCGAGGAGCTGTCCATGGCTGCACCGTAGCCACCGCGGGTCGAATGACACCGCTGTGATTCCTCGCCTATGCTGGGCGGGCCAGCCGCCGTACCCGCGACGCCCGTCCGGGCCCGACCGAGGAGAGTTCCACCATGGTCGCCAGCCACGCGCACAGCAGCCCGGGGTCCCGGGCCGAGCAGACCGAGGTCAGCGAGCGCGACGCCGCCATGCTCGACTTCGAGCGGCAGTGGTGGAAGTACGCCGGCGCCAAGGAGCAGGCGGTGCGCGAGAAGTTCGACATGTCCTCGACGCGCTACTACCAGGTGCTCAACGCCCTCATCGACCGTCCCGAGGCGCTGGCCCACGACCCCCTGCTCGTACGCCGCCTGCGCCGGCTGCGCGCCACCCGCCAGCGGCAGCGCTCCGCGCGTCGCCTCGGCTTCGAGATCCCGGAGTGAGCGTGTCCCCCTCCCCGCTGCGTCCCCCGTCGAGCCTCCGGGGCCGGCCCCGCGACGAGCGCGGCGTCGTGCTCTCCACCCGGCTGCTCGCGCTGAGCATCTCCGCGGTCGCGATGGCCGGCCTGGTGTTCCTCGCCAACGACCCCGACGAGGTCGCTCGACCCGAGCAGGTCACCCCCGCGGTGACCGAGCCGAGCGCCACGCCCTCGACCACGCCGAGCCCCTCGGCCACGCCGAGCGCGAAGCCGACCAAGAAGGTGCAGCCGGTCAAGCGGGCCGACACCTACGTCGTGGTCTACAACAACACCCGCACGACCGGGCTCGCCGGCACCGTCGCCGGCCGCGCCAAGGCCGCCGGCTGGAACGTCGTGGGCTCCGACAACTGGTACGGCACCGTCGACGGCACCACCGTCTACTACCCGCCGCGGCTCAAGGAGGCCGGCAAGGCCCTGGGCAAGGACCTCGGCGTCACGGCGCTCAAGCCGGCCGAGGAGCCGATGCAGTTCGACCGGCTCACGGTCATCCTCACCGACGACTACTCCTGACCCACGCGGACCGTCGCCACCTCGGGCCTGCGGGCCTGCGGCCTGATCGACAGTCCCGTCGCCGGGCTGGGAGCATGGCCGCATGGGCGCAGCTGAGTTCACCTCGGTCGACGGCGAGCGGCACTACGCCGCGGTGGTGCGGGCGGCCGACGACCTCGTCGTCGGACTCGACTTCGACGGCACCCTCGCGCCGATCGTGGACGACCCCGAGAGCGCGCACATCCACCCCGACGCCGCCGCGGTCCTCGTCGACCTCGCCGAGCAGGTCCGTGCCGTCGCGGTCGTGACCGGTCGGCCGGCCCGGCAGGCGCTGGCCCTCGGCGGTCTCGAGGAGGTCGGCAACGAGATCGGCGAGCACGGCCGCGAGCTGTTCGTGCTGGGGCAGTACGGCAACGAGCGCTGGACCTCGGTCGAGCGCCGCGTCATCTCCCCGGCGCCGCCGCGCGGGCTGGCCACGTTCACCAGCGAGCTGCCGCGGCTGCTGCGGCGGGCCGACGCGGCCGAGGCGTGGATCGAGGAGAAGGGGCTCGCGGTAGCGGTGCACACGCGCCGGCTCGCCGACGCCGCAGCGGCGCACGACCGGCTGCTCCCGCTGCTGCGCGAGGCGGCCCAGGCCCACGACCTCGACGTCGAGCCCGGCAAGCAGGTCGTCGAGGTCCGCGCGCACGGCATGCACAAGGGCGCCGCCGTACGCCGCCTCGTGGACCAGGTCGGTGCCCGCGCCGTCGTCTTCGCCGGTGACGACCTCGGCGACGTCGAGGCGTTCAAGGCCGTCGAGGAGCTGCGCGGCCAGGGGTACGCCGGGCTGCTGGTGTGCTCGACGCCGGTCGGCGAGAACCCCCTGGCCGACCTCGCGGACGTGGTCGTGGACGGTCCGGCCGGGGTGCTCGAGCTGCTCCGTCAGCTGACCGTCGACATCCGCGCCGGCCGCGTCTGACCCCCGCTCCCGCTCGACGGTCCACATGCCGGGACGCCCGTCCCACATGTCGGGACGGATGTGGGGCCTGCGAGACCCGCCTCCTAGGCTGACGCACAGCTCATCGAGAGGGGCAGAGGGACACGGCCCGCTGAAGCCCCGGCAACCGCCGCACGACCTCCCGGATCCGATCCGGACTGGTGCGGAAGTGGTGCTACATCCGTCCCGCGTCGAGATCCGGCGCGGGGAAGATGAGAAGGAGGCCTCCTTGAGCATCGCCACCCAGTCCGAGTCCCAGACCCCGTCCCAGCCGGACGCGACCGGGGCCGGCAGCCCTGCCGGCGACGACGTCGCCACCGGCAAGGACCTGCGCGAGGGCGCCTTCGGCAACGCCACCGGCCTCGCGTGCCGCGAGTGCGGTCACCAGGTCGCCCTGGGCCCCCACTACGCGTGTCCGGAGTGCTTCGGTCCGCTGGAGATCGCCTACGCGTTCCCCGAGGTGACCCGCGAGCAGATCGAGGCCGGCCCGGCCAACATCTGGCGCTACAAGGCGCTGCTGCCGGTGCCCGACGACATCGAGCAGAGCCCCAACATGGAGCCCGGCTACACCCGGCTGCTCAAGGCCCACAACCTCGGCGCCGCGCTCGGCATCGAGAACCTGTGGGTCAAGGACGACTCGACCAACCCCACGAACTCCTTCAAGGACCGCGTCGTGGCCTGCGCGCTGAGCGCGGCCCGCGAGTTCCACAGCACCGTGTTCGCCTGCCCCTCGACGGGCAACCTGGCCAACGCGGTCGCTGCGGCCGGTGCGCGGGCCGGCATCCGCACCGTGGTCTTCATCCCCAGCAACCTCGAGAAGCCCAAGCAGGTCAACTCGGCCGTCTACACCGACTCGCTGGTCGCCGTGAACGGCAACTACGACGACGTCAACCGGCTCGCCTCGGAGATCGCGGGCGAGGAGGACGGCTGGGCCTTCGTCAACGTCAACGTCCGCCCGTTCTACGCCGAGGGCTCCAAGACCCTGGGCTACGAGATCGCCGAGCAGCTCGGCTGGCGGCTGCCCGACCAGATCGTGATCCCGGTCGCCTCCGGCTCGCAGCTGACCAAGGTGCACAAGGCCTTCCAGGAGCTGATCGCCCTCGGCCTGGTCGAGGACAAGCCCTACCGCGTCTTCGGCGCCCAGGCCACCGGCTGCTCGCCCGTCTCGGTCGCCTACAAGGCCGGCGTCGACGCGATCCGCCCGGTCAAGCCCGACACCATCGCCAAGAGCCTGGCGATCGGCAACCCGGCCGACGGCATCTACGTGCTCGACATCTGCCGCCAGACCGGCGGCGCGGTCGAGGACGTCACCGACGACGAGGTCCGCGAGGGCATCCTGCTGCTCGCGCGCAACGAGGGCATCTTCACCGAGACCGCCGGCGGCACCACCGTCGCGGTGCTGCGCAAGCTGGTGGAGACCGGGCAGCTCGACACCAGCCTCGACACGGTCGTGATCAACACCGGCATGGGCCTGAAGACCCTCGACGCGATCTCCGACCGGGTCGGCGCGGCGGCCACCATCGAGCCGTCGTACGCCGCCTTCGCCGACTCCGGCGTCGTCTGAGCCCCACCCGGCACCACCCAGCAGCCCCAGCAGCGAGGAGCACCCATGAGCGTCAGCGTCCGCATCCCCACCATCCTGCGCACCTACACCGAGGGCAGCTCGGAGGTCAGCGCCGGCGGCGCCACCCTGGCCGAGGTGCTCGACGACCTCGAGAGCAACCACAGCGGCATCCGCGCCCGGATCCTCGACGACACCGGGGCGCTGCGCCGCTTCGTCAACGTCTACGTCGGCAACGACGACGTGCGCTTCCTCGAGGGGCTGGGCACCCCCACCCCCGACGGCACCCAGATCAGCATCATCCCCGCCGTCGCGGGCGGCTGAGCGGCGCCCGACGTTCCTGGGTAGTCCGAGACGATTGGCACCGTTGCCGTCGTCTCACTGGTGCCAATCGTCTCGGACTACCGGGCCATGCGGCGTACGGCACACTGACCGACATGCCTCGCCAGATCGCCACCAACGACCGCGTCGGGCGCGAGGAGCTGCTCGACTTCGTCCGGCCGCGCCACCGCGCCGTGCTCGTCACCACGCGCAAGGACGGCAGCCCGCAGCTCTCGCCGGTCACCTGCGGGGTCGACGCCGAGGGGCGGGTCGTCATCTCGACGTACCCCCGGCGCGCCAAGGTCGCCAACCTGCGCCGCGACCCGCGCACCACGGTGATGATCCAGAGCGACGACTGGGACGGGCCCTGGGTGCAGCTCGACGGCACCGCCGAGGTGATCGACATGCCGGAGGCCCGCGAGCCGCTGGTCGACTACTTCCGCAGCATCTCCGGCGAGCACCCCGACTGGGAGGAGTACCGCGACGCCATGGAGAAGCAGGGCAAGTCGCTGGTCCGGGTGACGATCGAGCGGTGGGGCCCGATCGCCACGGGCGGCTTCCCGCCCGAGCACGCCGACGGCTGAGGCCGGGGCCGTGGCGACCCACCACTACCGGCTCGAGACCGTCTGGACCGGCGACCGGGGCACCGGCACCAGCGGCTACCGCGACTACGCCCGCGACGTGACGCTGCGCGTCGACGGCAAGCCCGAGCTGCTCGGCTCGGCCGACAGGCCCTTCCGGGGCGACCCCTCGCGGTGGAACCCCGAGGAGCTGCTGCTGGCGGCGCTCTCGCAGTGCCACCTGCTGTCCTACCTCCACGTCGCGGTGGTGCACGGCGTCGTCGTCACGGGGTACGCCGACGCCGCCACGGCCACGATGGAGCAGCAGGGCATCGGCGGCCGGTTCACCGGGGTGGTGCTGCACCCGGTGGTCACGGTCGCCGACCCGGACCAGGTCGCGCTGGCGACCTCGTTGCACGCCGAGGCCTCGGCCGCGTGCTTCATCGCCGCCTCGGTGGCCTTCCCGGTGCTCCACGAGCCGGTCACCCGCAGCGCCTAGGGTGCGGGGCGTGGCCACCACCAAGCCGACCGTCCTGCTCGCCACCTGCGCCCAGCTGCCCGACGGCGAGGAGTGGACCGGCACCGACCACCTGCTCCCCGCGTTGCGCGCCCACGGCCTCGACCCCCGCTGGGCGGTCTGGGACGACCCGGCGGTGGACTGGACGCAGGGCCTGGTCGCGGTCCGCGCCACCTGGGACTACGAGCAGCGGCGCGAGGAGTTCCTCGCCTGGACCGCCTCGCTGCCGTGGGTGCTGAACTCCTCGGCGACGTTCGCCTGGAACACCGACAAGGCCTACCTCGCGCAGCTCGCCGAGCACGTCGCGGTGGTGCCGACGGTCCTGGTCGAGGACGAGCCCGACCTGCCCGCCGCGATCGCCGAGGTCTCGCCGGGCGAGGACCCCGCCGCGGTCGTCAAGCCCCGGGTGGGTGCCGGTGGGCGCGGCGTGGTGGTCTTCGACGGCACCGACGAGCCGTCCGCCACCGACGAGTCCGGGCTCGGCCCCGGCCCCTGGGTGGTGCAGCCCCTGGTCGCCTCGGTGCGCACCGAGGGGGAGACCTCGGTGTTCGTGCTCGACGGCGAGGTCGTCTCGCAGGCCCGCAAGGTGCCGGCCGCCGGGGAGATCCGGGTGCACGAGCAGTACGGCGGCCGGACCGTCGCCGTCCCGGTCACCGACGAGGCGGCCGACCTGGCCCGGCGTACGGTCGCGGCCGCGGGGGAGCTGCTGGGCCGCCCCCTCGACTACGCCCGGGTGGACCAGATGCGCCTGGCCGACGGGTCGCTGGCGATCAGCGAGCTCGAGGTGACCGAGCCCGGCCTCTACCTCGACGTCCTGCCCGGCAACGCCACGGCCTTCGCCGCGCTCGTCGCCGACCGGGTGGCACGCGGCCGCTGAGCCGTTCAGCCGCGGGCCACGCGCCGTTGACCGGCCGTTGCGGCGGCTGGGCTTGGCTGCGCCCGTGCCCGTACGCCGCCCCACGACCGCCCTCGCCCTGACCGCCGGCCTCGCCGCGCTGGCCGGGTCCGTCGCCCTGGGCGGGCGCGGCCTGCTGGTCCGCCAGGCCGCGCACGCCCGCGAGCTGATCGGCAAGCCGCTCGGCGAGGACGCCCTGGTGGCCGACCGGACGTGGAGGAAGAAGCAGGGCAGCCGGGTGGAGCTGCTGGTGCTCGGCGACTCGATCGCGGCCGGGCTCGGCGCCGACCGGCCCCGCGACACCCTCGGGGCCCGGCTGGCCCGGACCCTGGCCAAGCGCACCGGCCGGGCGGTGCGGCTGCGCACGGCCGCGGTCGTCGGGTCGGAGACCAGCGCGCTCCCCGCCCAGGTGGCCGGCCTGCCCCCGGCGTACCGCCCCGACCTGGCCGTGGTGGTCGTCGGCGGCAACGACGTCACCCACCGGGTGCCGGTGGCGGAGTCGGTCGCCCACCTCGCCGCGTGCGTCGAGGCGCTGCAGGAGCTCGGCGCCCACGTGGTCGTCGGCACCTGTCCCGACCTCGGGATGCTCCGCCCGCTGCGGCAGCCGCTGCGCGGCCTGGCCTCGCGGGCCTCGCGCCAGCTGGCCGCGGCCCAGGCGCGCGCCGTCGCCCCGCTGGGGGCGACCGTGGTCTCGCTGTCCGAGGCGGTGGGCCACCACTTCGTCCGCGAGCCGGACCTGATGTTCAGCCTGGATCGCTTCCACCCCTCCTCGGCGGGCTACCGGCGCACCGCCCAGGCGCTGGTGCCGCACCTCGAGGCGGCCCTGGGGCGCCCTCGGCCGGAGGTGGGGCCGACGTTTGCACTCACTGGGGGCGAGTGCTAAAAATGACTGGCACTCTCCTCGTGAGAGTGACAGCAGCACAGCACCGCACATGGCCACCGAGTCGAGGTCAGGCAGCGCCGGCGTGAAGGGTACGCCGGGTCGGTCCGGACCGTCCGTCGCGGGCGACGAGGTGGGCCATCCATTCACTTAGCGTGAGGAACCACCAGAGTCATGCCGAAGCTGATTGCTTTCAACGAAGAGGCCCGCCGCGGTCTCGAGCGCGGGATGAACACCCTCGCCGACGCGGTCAAGGTCACGCTCGGTCCCAAGGGCCGCAACGTCGTCCTGGAGAAGAAGTGGGGAGCCCCCACGATCACCAACGACGGTGTCTCCATCGCCAAGGAGATCGAGCTCGAGGACCCCTACGAGAAGATCGGTGCCGAGCTCGTCAAGGAGGTCGCCAAGAAGACCGACGACGTCGCGGGCGACGGCACCACCACCGCCACCGTCCTGGCCCAGGCCATGGTTCGCGAGGGCCTGCGCAACGTCGCCGCCGGCGCCAACCCGATGGCGCTCAAGCGCGGCATCGAGCTGGCCGTCGCCTCGGTCTCCGAGCAGCTGCTCGGCATGGCCAAGGACGTCGAGACCAAGGAGCAGATCGCCGCGACCGCGTCGATCTCCGCCGCTGACGCCACCGTCGGCGAGGCCATCGCCGAGGCGATGGACAAGGTCGGCAAGGAAGGCGTCATCACGGTCGAGGAGTCCAACACCTTCGGGCTGGACCTCGAGCTGACCGAGGGGATGCGCTTCGACAAGGGCTACATCTCGCAGTACTTCATGACCGACCCGGAGCGCATGGAGGCCGTCCTCGACGACCCCTACATCCTGATCGCGAACTCCAAGGTCTCGACCGTCAAGGACCTGCTCCCGCTGCTCGAGAAGATCATGCAGTCGGGCAAGCCCCTGCTGATCATCGCCGAGGACATCGAGGGCGAGGCGCTCTCGACCCTGGTCGTGAACAAGATCCGCGGCACCTTCAAGTCGGTCGCCGTCAAGGCCCCCGGCTTCGGTGACCGTCGCAAGGCCATGATGCAGGACATCGCGATCCTCACCGGTGGCCAGGTCATCTCCGAGGACGTCGGCCTCAAGCTCGAGTCGGCCGGCGTCGAGCTGCTCGGCCAGGCCCGCAAGGTCGTGGTCACCAAGGACGAGACCACCATCGTCGACGGTGTGGGCGACGCCGACCAGATCGCCGGTCGCGTCAACCAGATCCGCAACGAGATCGACAAGAGCGACTCCGACTACGACCGCGAGAAGCTGCAGGAGCGCCTGGCCAAGCTGGCCGGCGGTGTCGCGGTGATCAAGGTCGGCGCGGCCACCGAGGTCGAGCTCAAGGAGCGCAAGCACCGCATCGAGGACGCCGTCCGCAACGCCAAGGCGGCCGTCGAGGAGGGCATCGTCGCCGGCGGTGGCGTGGCGCTCGTCCAGGCTGCCGCGTCCGCGTTCGAGAAGCTCGACCTCGAGGGCGACGAGGCCACCGGTGCCAACATCGTCCGCGTGGCGACCGAGGCCCCGCTGAAGCAGATCGCGATCAACGCCGGCCTCGAGGGCGGCGTCGTGGCGGAGAAGGTGCGCAACCTGACCCCCGGTCACGGTCTCAACGCGGCCAACGGCGAGTACGTCGACATGATCGCCGAGGGCATCATCGACCCCGCCAAGGTCACCCGCTCGGCGCTGCAGAACGCCGCGTCGATCGCCGCGCTGTTCCTCACCACCGAGGCCGTCGTGGCCGACAAGCCCGAGAAGGCCGCCCCCATGGGTGGCGACCCCTCCGGCGGCATGGGCGGCATGGACTTCTGAGTCCAGCCCCCGCTCCACCTGGTCCACCCGCAGGGCCCCGGTCTCACGACCGGGGCCCTGCGGCGTTCCCGGGCGGGCGCCGTCCGGCGTACGCCTGGCTAGGCTCGCCCACCCCGGGGCCCGGCCCCACCGCTGCCACGAGGAGACCGATGACCCGCGACCTGACCGTCACCGACAGCGTGGTGGTCGACGCCCCGGCGTCGGTCATCTGGACCCAGCTCGCCGACCCCACCCAGATGCCGCGGTGGAGCCCGGAGAACACCGGGGCCCGGCTCGAGGGCGACGCCGTCGGCGGTGGTCGGCCGCTGGTCGAGGGCGAGTCGTTCTCGGGCACGAACCGGCGCGGCCGGGTGCGGTGGGTCACGCGGTGCGTCGTGCGCCACTCGGTGCCGGGGGAGCGGTTCTGCTTCGACGTCGTCGGCTGGGGCCTCGGCAGCCCGCGGCTGCGGGTGAAGGTCGCACGGTGGGACTACCGGCTCGAGGCGGTCGAGGGTGGCACGCGGGTGACCGAGACCTGGTCCGACGGCCGGCGTGCGTGGCCGACGTGGCTGGCGAACGCGTTCGACAAGGCGGCAGCCGGTCGGCCGTTCGCGCAGTTCCAGCGGCGCAACATCGCCCGCACCCTGGCGGCGATGAAGGCCGACCTCGACGGCGCTCGGTGACCGCGCAGCCCGCGGCGCCGAGGCTGCGGTGGGCCTGGGTCGTGGTGGTGCTGTTCACGGCCTCGGGCGTGCTGCACCTGGTGCGGCCCTCGGCCTTCGAGGCGCAGGTGCCGGACTTCCTGCCGGCACAGACCCTGCTCGTGGTCGTCTCGGGTGTGCTCGAGCTCGGGTGCGCCGCGCTGCTCGTGGTCCCACGCACCCGGCGGCTCGGCGGCCTGGCCGCGGCGCTGCTCCTCGTCGCGATCTTCCCGGGCAACCTGTGGCAGACCGTCGAGGCGTGGCAGGACCACCGGGCGGGCGAGGCGTCGACCGGCTACCTGGTCGGCACCCTGGTGCGGCTGCCGCTCCAGGTGCCCCTGGTGTGGTGGACCTGGCGGGTGTGGCGGGCGCGCTGAGCGACGGCCTGCCCGACGGCTGACCGGCCGGGCGGCGTACCTCTGGTGCGGGGGTGTGGTGCCCGAGTGCGCCGTACGCGCCTTGTTCAGCATCAACAACTCCGCGTTACATGCGGGGCGGGCGCTGCGCGCGGGCGGCGAGGCCCGCGAAGAGGACCGAGGCGCCGGCGAGGGCGACGAGCAGCAGGGCGGCGGTGGGGCCGGCGCCGTCGACGAGGCCGCCGGCTGCGGCCGCGCCCGCGGCGACGCCGACCACGTTGGCGGTGCCGAGGGCGGTCATCGTGGTGGTCGCCCAGTCGGGGGGCGCCATCCGCTCGGCGAGGGCGTACGCGCTGATCAGCGTGGGCGCGAGCGCGGTGCCGAGCAGCAGCATCGCCCCGGCGAGGGCGAGCGGGGTGCTGGCCGCCGCGAGCAGCACGCCGGCCCCGACCATCGCGGTGCCGGAGACGACGATGCGCAGCTCGTGACCGACGCGCTCGGGCAGCCGGGTGGTGAGCAGCGCGGTGACCGCGGAGCCGACCGCGCCGACGCCGTAGATCAGCCCGGTCAGGGCGTCGTCGCCGGTCAGCGCGAGCCGCGCGGCGAGGCCGGTCTGCGAGGCGCCGAAGACGACGCCCACCGAGCCCAGCGCGAGCAGCAGCACCGCCAGCCGGGCGACGGGCAGCGGGCTGTGCACCTCGTGCGCGGAGCGGCGCGGCCGGGCCCGGAGCGCGCTGCGGTGCAGCCCGAAGCCGAGGTGCCCGACCAGGGCCAGCCCCAGGGCGAGCCACAGCGGGGCGGTCGGCGCGACCAGGGCGGCGAGCGTCCCGACCAGCACCGGCCCGAGCACGAACGAGACCTCGTCCAGGGCGCCCTCCAGCGCCATCGCGGAGGAGACGAACGAGCGCTCGTCGGCGCGGCCGCGGGCCAGCGCCGACCAGCGGGTGCGGGCCATCGCGCCCATCTGCGGGTTGGTGACGCCGATCGCCGCGCCCAGCCCGAGCAGCAGGGGCAGCGGGAGCGTGGAGACGAGCAGGGTCAGCAGGGCGGCGGCCTGCACCAGCGTCGCGGTGAGGGCGACGGCGCGCTGGCCCAGCCGGTCGGCGAGCGCGCCGACGAGGGGGCCGCCCGCGGCGCCGCCCAGGCTGAGCGCGGCGACGGCGAGACCGCCGGTGCCGTAGGAGCCGGTGCGGTCGGCGACCAGCAGCAGCAGCCCGAGCGGCAGCATCGCCGTGGGCAGCCGGGCCGCGGCGTCGAGGGCGAGGAAGCCGGCGCCGCCGGCGCGGGCCACGGTGGGCAACGACGGGCGGGCGAGGACGGGGTCGGGCGTGGTTCTCATACGGGTGCTCCGGGTGCGGTCAGGACGGCGCACGCCACCCCACCACTGACGCGCCTGACCCCTGAGCGGGCCCGAGTCTAGCCGAGCGGACGGGCCGCCCGGGAATCCCGTACGCCGGTCCCGTCGACCGACAGCAGCGCCCGGGTGCGGCGCACCACGAGCTCCACGACCCGCTCGTGCGGCCCGATCGCCTCGGCCACCCGGGCCGCCCCGGCCTCGCGGGCGACGCGAGCCGCCCGGTCGGCGAAGAACCCCGGCGCCAGGAGGTACGACGAGACGCAGTCGCCCGCGCGGACGACCTCCTCGGGCCGCCGGCCCAGCCCGGACAGCGTGGCGAGCCGGACCGGGCCGCCCCAGGCCCGGCCCAGCAGCTCGGCGGCGCGGTCGAGGTCGCGGGTCGCCAGCGCGTCGCTGGAGCCGGCCGCGACCATCACCAGCGGGCTGCCCGGCGTCGCACCGACCCGCTGCAGCTGGTCGACCTGGGCGTCGGCGAGCAGGGCGTGCGGGCCGAGCGAGCGGCCGAGCACGACGGGTCCTCCGGCTCCCGCGACCGCGCCTCGGGCAGGTCCTGGCGCAGGTGGAAGCCGGTCGAGAGCAGCAGCGGCAGCACCACGGTCGGGGCCTGCGGAGGCGGCCAGCACCTCGGTGAGCAGCGGGTCGCACAGCTCGACGTACGACGTGACGGCCTCGACCTGCAGACGCTCGGCCGCCAGCCGGGTGATCTCCACGGCGACCAGGTTGCCCGTGGCCTTGCGGGTGCCGTGGGCGACGGTGACCAGCCGTGCGGCCGGATCGGGCGCAGCCTGGGAGCTCATGCGACGGCCAGCCGGTAGCCCCGCTCGACCACGGTCTGCACGGCGCGGGTGCCCAGCGCGGCGCGCAGCCGGGCGACGGCCATCTCCACGGCGTGCTCGCTGCCGGCGGTGCCGCTGGGCAGCATCGCCAGCAGCGCCTGTCGCGAGACCACGTTGCCGGGGTTGCTGACCAGCGCCTGCAGCACCGAGGCCGGGGCGGGCGAGAGCCGCACCTCGACGCCGTCGACGAGGACGCTCGTCGCCGTGCAGCAGCAGCTGGTGACCGCTCGCGAGCTCGAGCGCGAGCCCCTCGCGTCGTGAGGGCAGCTCGGTCTCGAGCTGCTTGACCATGGCGGCGAGGCGCGAGCGCTCCGGGAAGATCGTCGGCACGCCCCACAGCTCGAAGGCGGCCGAGGTCACCGGTCCGACGCAGGAGGCGACGACGTCGGCCTGGAAGGCGGTGACCACCTCGTCTCGGCGCCCGGTCGAGCCGGCGGCGTCCATCAGCGCGGCGACGGCCGGGGCGGAGGTGAAGGTGACGGCGTCGAGGCGGCGCTCGGCGATCTGGTCGATCAGTCCGAAGACCGGCTCGAGGTCCTCGGCCACCACGACGCGGTAGACGCTCACGGTGGTGACGTCGGCGCCGCGACGCCGCAGCGCGTGGCCGACCATCGACAGCGACTGGCCGTGCTCCTGCACCACGATCCGGCGGCCGGTGAGGTCGCGGCCGCGCAGGTGGTCCAGCACGTCCTCGAACTCCTCGGACGCCGGCGCCCAGAGCTCGCGCAGGCCGTAGCGGCGCAGCGCGCCGACGCTCTTGGGGCCGCGGGCCAGGATCTCGGCCTCGCCGATCCGGGCCAGCAGCGCCTCGAGCAGCCCCCACCGGTCGGCGGCCTCGAACCACGCCCTCATGCCGATGCCGGTGGTGGCCAGGAACAGGTCGACCGGGTGGGTCAGCACGGCCTCGGTCGCCGCGCGCAGCGAGTCGTCGTCGACCCGGTGGGGGTCCAGCGACAGCGCGGGCGCGACCTCCACCTCGGCGCCCCGGCGCTCCAGCAGCGCGACCTGCTCGTCGACCTTGCGGGCCGCGGTGACGCCGATGCGGTAGCCGGACAGCGGTCCGTCGCCAGGCTGGCTCACCCGTCCTCCTCCCTCGTCCCTACCCGAGGACGCCCCGGAGAGCGTCGACGCCCGGGAGGACGGATCGTAGTTCGGAGGCCCACGACGTCGCGGGGGGTGCGGCCGGCGTACCGCTTGTAAATCGGGGTTATGGACGCTCATCACGCGCTGTGCCGGCCTCGAAGCGTCCACAACCCTGTCCAGGTCGTCCCGGAGCACGGCGCTGGCCCGCACCGCACCGCGACGCGACTACCGCGGGGGTGTGGACGCTTTCGGCCCGGTACAGGCCGTGTGGAGCGTCCATAACCCCGATTTACATGGGGGTCGGGGGTCGCGTCACGGGGCCAGCAGCCCCGGGAGGCGAGGTCCGGGGTACGCCGAGCGGCCGGCGGGCTTCGCGGAGGTACGCCGAGCCCCCGCTGGCCGTCCGCTACCGCCTCGCGCCCCGCGGCGTCGCCCTCGTCCCGGTGCTGCGGGACCTGATGGACCGGGCCCGCGACCACCTCGACGTCGGCCCGTCGCGCGACTGCTAGAAGACGTGGCGCGGGCGGAACTGCACGCTGACGCGCGGGCCCACCGGCCGCGCCGTCTTGGGCACGGCGTGCTCCCAGGTGCGCTGGCAGGACCCGCCCATCACGACGAGGTCGCCGTGGCCGACCTCGAGGGTGAGCGCCAGCGGGCCGCCGACCGGACGCAGCTGGAGCTTGCGCGGCGAGCCGAACGACACGATCGCGACCATGGTGTCGGCGGAGCGACCGCGGCCGAGGGTGTCGCCGTGCCAGGCGACCGAGTCGCGGCCGTCGCGGTAGTAGCAGCAGCCGGCGGTCACGAACGGCTCGCCGAGCTCGGGGGCGTAGTGGGCCGAGAGCGCGTCACGCGCCTCGACCAGCGTCGGGTGCGGCAGCGGGTCGCCGATGCCGTAGGTGTGCAGCAGCCGCGGGACGTCGACGACGCCGTCGTACATCGGCCGCCGCTCGGCGCGCCACGGCACGTCGGCGACGAGACCCGCGAAGACCTGGTCGGCGCCCTCGAACCAGCCGGGCAGCAGGTCGACCCAGGCGCCGTGGCTCAGCGGGGTGCGCTGCACCCGCCCGGCGAGCGGTCCGACGCCGACGTGGGATCCCTCGAAGAGCGAGGCCTGGAAGTCCACGGACATGGCCCCACCGTAGCGTCGTTCGAACGTGTGTTCTAGAGGCATGATCGGCCCGTGACCACCACCGGACTGCTGCTCGCCGCGGGTGCGGGACGCCGGATGGGCCGTCCCAAGGCGCTGGTCGAGGGCTGGCTGGAGCGCGCGGTGGCCTCGCTCGCGGACTGCGACGACGTCCTCGTGGTGCTCGGTGCGCAGGCCGGGGCGGCTCGCTCGCTGGTGCCGAGCGGGGTCGAGGTGGTGGTCGCCGAAGACTGGGCCGACGGCATGGGGGCCTCGCTGCGCACCGGGCTCCGGGCGCTCGCCGACGGCGCCGCCGAGCGCTGCGTGGTGACGCTGGTCGACCTGCCCGACGTCGGGCCCGAGGTCGTGCGCCGGCTGCTCGACGCCGCCGACGGGCCGGTGCCGAGCGCCGTGCTCGCGCGGGCGGCGTACGCCGGGACGCCCGGCCACCCCGTCCTGCTCGGCCGCGACCACTGGGCCGGCGTGGCCGAGGCGGCGGTCGGCGACCAGGGCGCCAAGGCCTACCTCGGGCGGCGCGACGTGCTGCTCGTGGAGTGCGGCGACCTCGCGACGGGGGCCGACCAGGACACCCCGACCGACGACCGGCCGGGCCTCAGCGGGCCTTCCTGATCCGGATCGCGCCCTTCGCGGTCGAGGGGTCGACGACCTTGCCGCCCTGCGTGATCTCGACCTCGCCGGCCGCGACCAGCCGCCGGGCCGCGCGGCGGGCCGGCTCCATCAGCTCGCGCCACGCGTCCTCGTCCGCCTCCCCGCCGACCGCCCGGGCGGCCTCGGACGGGCAGATCGTCGCGCCACCCCGCCGACTGCGCCGAGCAGGCCGACGATCGAGGCCTCGAGCCGCTCGTCGGTGTCGGAGACCTTGTGCTTGCGGCAGGCGGTGGAGCAGTACCGCACCTCGTCCCAGTCGCGCTCCCACTTCTTGCGCCACTCGATGCGGCGGCCGCAGGAGGCGCAGGTCTTGTCGGCAGGAGGCACGCACCCAGTCTGCCGCGCGGTGCGGTGGCCGGCCCGGCACACTGGCGGCGTGCACGAGGTGAGGCTGCAGCCGCTGGCGCGGCACCGGGTGGCCTCGCTGGGCGAGGTGGGGCGGGCCTGGCACGCCGGGCTGCCGGCCGCGCTGGCCGAGCTGGGCGAGCGGTGGTCGCTGACCTGGGGCCGCGGCCTGCCCGGCGGGAGCGCGGCGTACGTCGTGGCAGCGCGGACCGCCGACGGGGAGGACCGGGTCGTCAAGCTGCGGATGCCCGACCCGAGCGCGGTGACGCCGGGGGAGGTGCCGGTGCTGGCCACGGCGGCCGGGCGGGGGTACGCCGTCCTGCACGACCACGACGCGCGCCACGACGCCCTGCTGCTGGAGCGCCTGGGTCGGTCCCTGGAGCAGACGCCGGGCGAGCCGACCCGCACCCTGGACGTCCTGGTCGACACGCTGCGCGAGGCCTGGCGGCTGCCGCTGGGGGCCGTGCCCGCCGGCGAGCCGAAGGCGCTCTCGCTGCGTGCCCTGGTGCTCGACACCGACGCCCGGCTCGGCCACCCCGCCGACCGCGACGTCCTCCACCAGGCCCTGGCGTACGCCGAGGAGCTGGCCGCCCCCGGCCCGGACCCCGACGTCGTGGTGCACGGCGACGCCCACCCGGCCAACGCGCTGCGCACCGCCCACCCGCGCGCGGGTGCCCCGGCCGGGCACGTGATGGTCGACCCCGACGGGTTCCGCTGCGACCCGGCGTACGACCTCGGGGTGACGCTGCGCGAGTGGACCGCGCGCCTGGAGCGCGAGGGCCGGCCGCTGCTGGAGGGCTGGTGCGACCGGGTCGCGGAGCGGTCGGGCGTGGACCGCGACCGGACCTGGCGCTGGGCCTACCTGGAGCGGGTCGCGACCGGTCTGCACGTGCTCGGCTTCGGCGGCACCGTCCTCGGCGGCCGGCTGCTCGCCAGCGCCGGTGCCCTCCTGGACCGACCGCCGCCCCGGCCGCAGCCCCGGCCGCCGCCCCGACCGCAACCCCGACCCGGACCCGAGGCCAACCCGGGACCAACCGCGCGGACGTAGCCTCGACCACCATGGAGCTCACTTCTCCCGACGCGGTCGCGGCTGCCCTGGGCAGCACCGGCTACCTCGCCGACGACGACCTGGCCACGGTGGTCTTCCTCAGCGCCTCGATGCAGCGGCCGCTGCTGCTGGAGGGCGAGCCCGGCACCGGCAAGACCGCGCTGGCCGAGGCGCTGGCCGAGCTCACCGGGACCCCGCTGATCCGGCTGCAGTGCTACGAGGGGATCGATGCCTCGCAGGCGCTCTACGACTGGGACTTCGCCCGCCAGATCCTGCACCTGCGCACCCTGGAGGCCGCCGCGGCCTCGGGCGCGCCGGGCGCGGGCGGGTTCGACGCCGGCGAGGCGGAGAAGTCGCTGTTCGACGAGCGGTTCCTGCTCGCCCGGCCGGTGCTCCAGGCGCTGCGGCAGGCGCCGGCGGTGCTGCTGGTCGACGAGGTCGACCGGGCCGACGACGAGTTCGAGGCGTTCCTGCTCGAGGTGCTCTCGAGCTGGTCGGTGAGCATCCCCGAGCTCGGCACGGTCGTCGCCGCGACGCCGCCGCTGGTGGTGCTGACCTCCAACCGCACCCGCGAGCTCCACGACGCCCTCAAGCGCCGCTGCCTCTACCACTGGATCGACCACCCGGGCCTGGCCCGCGAGGTCGCGATCGTGCGCAGCCGGCTGCCCGAGGTCAGTGCGAGGCTGGCCGAGCAGGTCGCGACCGTGGTGCAGGGCCTGCGCACCGAGCACCTGCTCAAGGCCCCCGGCGTCGCCGAGACCCTCGACTGGGCCCGCGCGCTGCAGCGCCTGGGTGCGGAGGAGCTCGACCTCGACACCGCGTCCCGCACGCTCGGCACCGTGGTGAAGTACCGCGAGGACACCGACCGCGTGAAGCAGGCCCTCGACCGGATGCTGGCCGGCTGAGATGACCTCGATGCCCGTGCCGGCCCCGCTCGTCCCCGTGCCCCTCGTGCACGAGGCCGACGAGGTGCTGCTCGGGTTCACCCGCGCGCTGCGCGCGGCCGGGCTGGGCGTCACCCACGACCGGGCCGCGGTGTTCCTCGAGGCGGCCGCGCTCGTCGACGCCGGGGACGGCGCGGGCGTCTACCGCGCCGGCCGGGCGACGCTGTGCAGCGGCCCGGACGACCTGCTGCGCTACGAGCACGTCTTCGAGGCGTGGTTCGGCTCCCGCGAGCGGCTGCCGCGCAGCATCCCCTCCGAGAAGCCGCGCGAGATCCGCTCCCCCTTGCCCCTCGGCGACGGGGGCGAGAGCGGCGGCGAGGACACCCCCGAGACGGTGGCCTCCGCGGCCAGCGACGTCGAGGTGCTCAGCCGTCGCGACGTGGCCACGCTGCGCCCCGACGAGAAGGCCCTGCTCGACGCCCTGATCCGGGCGCTGCGGCCGCGGCTCCCGCAGCGCCGCGCCACGCGGCGTACCCGCTGGCGCCGGGGCGAGGTCGACGTCCACCGCACGCTGCGCACCACGCTGCGGCGGATGGGCGAGCCCGCCGCCGTCGAGCACCGGCGGCGCGGCTCGACCCAGCGCCGCGTGGTGCTGCTGGTCGACGTCTCGGCCTCGATGCGGCCCTACGCCGACGCGATCCTGCGGCTGTGCCACCTGGTCTCGCGCACCGCCGACGCGAGCCGGGGACGCAGCCGGGTCGAGGTGTTCACGCTGGGCACCCGGCTGACCCGCGTCACCACCGCGATGCGCACCGCCGACCCCGACCGGGCGCTGGTGCGCGCGGGCGAGGAGGTGCCCGACTGGTCCGGCGGCACCCGGCTGGGCGAGACGCTGAAGGCGTTCCTCGACCTGTGGGGCGCGCGGGGCATGGCCCGGGGCGCGGTCGTCGTGGTGTTCTCCGACGGCTGGGAGCGCGGCGACGCGGTCGAGCTGGGCCAGCAGGCGGAGCGGCTGAAGCGGCTCGCGCGCCGCGTGGTGTGGGTCAACCCCCACCGCGGCAAGGACGGCTACGAGCCGGTCCAGCGCGGGATCGAGGCGGTGCTGCCGCACTGCGACGACTTCGTGGCAGGGCACTCCCTGCGCGCGTTCGACGAGGTGCTGGAGGTGATCGGCCGTGCGTGAGGTCCTCGACGACCTGCTGCGCTGGTGGGAGCAGGGGGAGACCGTGGGGGTGGGCACCGTGGTGGCCACCTTCCAGTCCGCGCCCCGGCCCGCCGGCGCGTCCATGCTGGTGGGCCCGGGCGGCGAGGCCGTGGGCTCGGTGTCCGGCGGCTGCGTGGAGGGCGCGGTGTACGAGCTCGGCCAGGAGGTGGTCGGCTCCGGCGAGCCCGTGCTGCAGCGCTACGGCGTCTCCGACGAGGACGCGTTCTCGGTCGGGCTGACCTGCGGCGGCATCCTCGACGTGTACGTCGAGAAGGTCGATCGGCAGAGCTTCCCCGAGCTCGGTCAGGTCGCGGCTGACGTCGCGGCCGGTCGCCCGGTCGCGCTGGCGACGGTGATCGAGCACCCCGACCCCGCGTGGCTGGGCCGGCGGCTCGTCGTACGTCCCGAGGAGGTGGGGGGCCGGCTCGGCAGCGACCGCGCCACCGACGCGGTGGCCGACGACGCCCGCGGGCTGCTGGCCTCGGGACACAACGCGACGCTGACCTACGGCCCCGACGGCGAGCGCCGCGGCGAGGGGATGCGGGTGTTCGTGTGGGCCTTCGCGCCCGCGCCGCGGATGCTGGTCTTCGGCGCCATCGACTTCGCGGCGGCCGTCGCCGAGGTCGGCAAGTTCCTCGGCTACCGCGTCACGGTGTGCGACGCCCGGCCCGTGTTCGCCACCGCGACGCGGTTCCCGAGCGCCGACGAGGTGGTGGTGAAGTGGCCGCACAAGTTCCTCGCCGAGGAGCTCGAGGCGGGGCGCATCGACCCCCGCACCGTGATCTGCGTGCTGACCCACGACCCCAAGTTCGACGTGCCGGTGCTGGAGAAGGCGCTGCGCATCCCCGAGGTCGCCTACGTCGGTGCGATGGGGTCGCGCCGTACCCATGCCGACCGGCTCGACCGGCTCCGCGAGGCCGGTCTCACCGAGGCCGAGCTGGCCCGCCTGTCCAGCCCGATCGGGCTCGACCTCGGTGCGCGCACGCCCGAGGAGACCGCGGTCAGCATCGCCGCGGAGATCATCGCCGGCCGCTGGGGCGGCACCGGCGACCGGCTCTCCGCCACCGGGGGCCGGATCCACGCCCACGCCGCCCAGGACGTCGACCCCGGCATCCCGGTCGGCTGAGCGCCGTGCGCCGCCTCGACGTGCTCCCGGGCGTCGTGTCGGCGTGCGCGTACGACGCGTCGGGGCTCGAGCCCGGCGAGCACCGCGGCCTGCCGTCGCCGTGGCTGACCGTGGTGGTCTCGACCGCCGGGCCGGTGCGCACCCTGGGCACCGTCGACGAGCCCGGCCCGCCCGAGCCGTCGCGCGTCACGGCGTACGACGTGCTGCTGGCGGGGCTGCACCCGGTCGCCGCCCGCGTCGAGCAGCCGTCGCGGCAGAGCGGGGTCCAGCTCGCCCTGCACCCGCTGGCCGCCCGTCGGCTGCTGGGGTGCACCGCCGCCGAGCTGACCGGCGTCGGCCAGGACGGCGGCGAGGTGATGGGCGCGGCCGCGGCTGAGCTCCACGAGCGGGTCTGCGCCGCCCCCGACGACGCGCGCCTCGAGGTCACCGGCGGCTGGCTGCGGCACCGGCTCACGGCGACCGACGGCGACCGGCGGGTGCGCCCCGAGGTGGCGCGGGCGTGGGAGCTGCTGCGGGGCAGCCGCGGTCGCTGCCGCGTCGACGACCTGGCCCGCGAGGTGGGCCTGAGCCCCCGGCACCTGCGCGACCTCGTCCGCGCCGAGCTGGGCGCCACGCCCAAGGCGCTGGCCCGGGCGTTCCGCTTCGACCACGTCGTGGCCCGGCTCGCCGCCGGGGAGCGAGGTCTTGCCGCGCTCGCGCTCGAGGCGGGGTACGCCGACCAGGCCCACCTGACGCGCGAGTTCACCGCGATGGCGGGCTGCTCGCCGACCGCCTGGCTGGTCGAGGAGCGCCGAAACCTCCAAGACGGCGGCCACCGCAACCGGCCAGCATGAGGCCATGAGCACCCCACCTCCCACCGTCTGGCCCGCCTTCAACGCCCGCGACCCGCGGGCGCTGGTCGACTTCCTGGTCGCGCTCGGCTTCGAGGCCACCGCCGTGTACGCCGAGGACGGCTCGCCCGACCGGGTCGCCCACGCCCAGCTCGACTGGCCCGAGGGCGGCGGCGTGATGTTCGGCAGCGTCAAGGACCACGGCCTGTCCCGGCCGCCGGGGTCCGCCGGCCTCTACGTCGTCACCGCCGACCCCCGCGCCGTCCACGAGCGAGCGGTCGCCGCCGGCGCCCGGATCACCCGCCCGCCGGAGGCCCCCGAGTACGCCGGACCGGGGGCCGTGGAGTTCTCGATGGAGGACCCCGAGGGCAACGCCTGGTCGTTCGGCAGCTACCCCGGCGAGCCCCGGGCCGGGAGCTGACCCGGCACCCGGCCGGCTGGGGTCGGGGCCCGTCGTGGCCGTTGGACAACCGGGCCGGTGTTGTCCACGGAGTAGGACTGAGGGATGAGACTGCCCCTGCCCGACCCCCGCGAGCTGCCCCGGGCCCTGCTCGGCCTCCCGGAGCGGGTGTTCGGCCTGCTCGACTCCGCCGAGGCGCTGCTCGGGCGCGTGGACGCCCTGCTGGTGCGCATCGAGGGCACCCGGCGCGACGCCGACGCCGTGGTCCGCCGCGTCGACGCGATCGCCGGTGACGCCGAGCCGCTCGTGGGCCGTCTCGAGCCGCTCGTGGAGCGCCTCGAGACCCTGCTGGGGCGGCTCGAGCCGCCGCTGACCACGCTCGAGCCGACGCTGCGGACGCTGGCCGACACCACCTCGCCCGCGGAGGTGCAGGCGCTGGTCACGATGGTCGACCACCTGCCCGAGCTGACCCGCCGGCTGGAGGAGGAGCTGCTGCCGATCATGACCACGATGGGCTCGGTGGCCCCCGACATCCACGACCTGCTCGACGTCTCGCGCGAGCTCAACGAGATGCTCGGCAAGCTCCCCGGCATGGGCCGCATCAAGCGCCGGGTCGAGGAGCAGCAGGAGGACGACGAGCAGTCCGGGGACCGCGACCCCGCGCCGTGACCGCACCCGCCCCGCTTGGCGGCCGGGGGCACGATGGCGCCATGGACGGCTCCGTGACCCGGCGTACGGCACTGCTGGGCGTGGCCGGGCTGACGCTCTCGGCCTGCACCGGCTCCCAGGAGCCCACCGCGTCGCCGAGCCGGTCGGCCCCGTCGTCGCCGAGCCCCTCGGCCACCGGGTCGCCGTCGCCGTCCGCGTCCCCGTCGGCGAGCGCCACCGCCGAGGCGCTGCCCCCGGTCGAGCGTCGGATCTCGCTGCCCGCGCTGATGCGTGAGGAGTTCGAGGGGGGCCCCGTGCGCCGGGTGCGGCGGCAGGCCGTCACCGACGCCTACGAGCGGTGGGAGGTCACCTACCCGGCCGGTGGCACGACGGTGTCCGGCATCCTGCTGCGCCCGCTGGGCCGCGGCCCGTTCCCGGCGGTCGTGCTCAACCACGGCTACATCGAGCCCTCGGTCTACGTCACCGGTCAGGGCCTGGCCCGCGAGCAGGACTACCTGGCCCGGGCGGGCTTCGTGGTGCTCCACACCGACTACCGCGGCCACGCCGCGAGCGACCCGGCGGGCGACCTGGAGCGGGAGAGCCGGCTGGGCTACACCCGCGACGCGCTGCACGCCGTGGCCACCCTCAAGCAGCTGCCGGCCGTCGATCCCGACCGCGTCGCGATGCTCGGCCGGTCGATGGGCGGTGGGGTCACCCTCAACGCGCTGGTGGCCCAGCCGGGGGCGGTGCGGGCGGCGGTCGTCTACGCCTCGGTCAGCTCGGCCTTCACCGAGAACCTCGACCAGTTCACGATCCCCAACCGGCCCGAGTCCGCGCAGCGGCTGGCCGCGCAGTTCGGCACCCGCCGCGAGGCCCCGGACTTCTACGCCGGGCTGTCCTCGCGCACCTACTTCGACCGCGTCACCGAGCCGGTGCTGATCCACCACGGGACCTCCGACGACACCTGTCCGCCGCGCTGGTCCCGTCGCACCGACCGGCTGCTGCGCGACGCCGGGGCCGACTCGACGCTGCGGCTCTACCGCGGTGAGGAGCACGCGTTCGTGCCGCAGTGGCCGCTGTCGATGGAGCGCACCGTGCGCTTCCTGCGGCGTCGGCTCCGCGCCTGACGGTCCCGGGCCGGTCCGGTCCGGCTCGGAGGAGACCTGGGTCCGGCGAGGCGGCGGGGGCTACGGTGTGGCCCAGATCACCAGGTACCCCGCGGAGGCCCACGGCACCATGACGAGCACCAGCGACGAGCTCCGGACGCGCCGCCTCGAGGCGGTGCACGCGTGGACCACCTTCATCGAGCACGGCGACCGCGCCGAGGGCCTGGTGCGGCCGGAGATCCTGCGCTCCTGGGAGCGGTCCGCACCGCGGGTCCAGGTCGACGTCACCGAGGCCCCGCTCGACGACGAGTCCGACACCCGCTCGTTCTGGCACGACTCCCCGCTCCAGGTGGCCGTCGAGCGCGTCGAGTCCGAGCTGCGCCGCACCTGCGAGGACGGCGACCTCGTCGTGGCCGTCACCGACGACGAGACCCGCATCCTGTGGACGTACGGCGGCCGGGTGATGCGCCGCAAGGCCGAGTCGGTCAACTTCGTGGCCGGCGGCCGCTGGGACGACACCAGCGTCGGCACCAACGCCCTCGACCTCGCGTGTCGCAACGACGCACCCGCGATGGTGTTCTCCGCCGAGCACTACGCCCAGGTCGTCCACAACTGGGTGTGCTGGGCGGCGCCGGTCCACGACCCGGTCAGCGGCGAGCAGCTGGGCGTCATCGACCTCTCCACGACCTGGGACCGCAGCCACCCGATCGGGCTCGCGACCGCGCGGGTGATGGCCCGGCTGATCGAGACCGCGATGCCCGCCAGCAGCGCCCGCGGCCTGCCCGGGCACCCTCCCGCCGCCGCGGTCCCGGGGCTCGACCTGTCGCTCCTGGGCGCCGCCGAGGCACGGCTCGACGGCCAGCGGCTGCTGCTCAACCGCCGCCAGACCGAGATCCTCGCGCTGCTCGCGCTCAACCCGGGCGGGCTGTCGCTGGAGCACCTGCACGCCCTGCTCTACGGCGACCAGGCCGTCACCTTCTCCACCCTCAAGGCCGAGGTGTCCCACCTGCGCAGCGCGCTCGGCGGCCAGCTCGCCTCGCGTCCCTACCGGCTGACCGTCCCGGTCCGCGTCGACGTCGACGAGGTGCTGCGGCTGCTGCGCCGCGGCCAGGTGCGGGCGGCCGTCGCGGCGTACGGCGGCGACCTGATGCCGGGCACCGAGTCGCCCGCGCTGGTCGAGCTGGCCGACTACGTCGCCGTCGCCGTGCGCGAGGCGCTGCTCGCCGACCCGCAGCCGCAGGCGGTGGCGCGCTACACCGAGCTGGCGCCGTACGACACCGAGGTGGTCGAGGTGTGCCTCGCGCTGATGGGCGACGACCACCACCCCACCAAGGCGCTGCTCAAGGGGCGGCTCGCGGCCGCCCGCCGCTGAGCACTAGCCGCCGCCGAGCGCCGCGACGACGGCGCGGACCGCGGGGGAGCCGTCGGTGCTGCGGCGCCGTACGACGCTGACGGTGCGCTCCGGCACCGGGTCCACCGCCTCGAGGGCGACCACGTCGTCGGGCAGCGCGGCCCGGCCCAGCCGCGGCACCAGGGCCACGCCCAACCCGGCCCGGACCAGCGCGACGTGGCTGTCGAACTCGCCCGAGACGTGCGCGATCCGGGGCGTCGAGCCGGTGCCGACGTACATCCGGGAGAGCCACTGCCGGCAGATCGTGCCCTCGGCGGTGGCCACCCAGGCGACCTCGAGCAGGTCGTGCGGCGTCACCCGCGCGCGGCCGGCCAGCGGGTGGTCGGAGGCGACCAGCACGTCGGCGACGTCGTGGGCCACGGTGGTCGCGACGAGGTGCTCGGGCACCGACAGCGGGAGGTCGCCCCAGCTGTGCACGATGCCGAGGTCGAAGCGGCCGGTGGCGACCAGGTCGACGGCCTGCCACGGCTCGTGCTCGTGCAGCGTCAGCTCGAGGTCGGGGTGCGCGGCCTGCACCCGGCGCACGGCCGGCGCGACCAGCCCGCGTACCGCGGTCGAGAACGCGGTGATGCGCAGCCGGCCGGCGACGGTGCCGGCGCTGCGGTGCAGGTCGGCGGTGATCGCCTCGAGCCGGGCCCGGACGTCGCCGGCGTCCTCGACCAGCTGCCGGCCGGCACCGGTGAGCACCACGCCGCGGCCCACCCGCTCGAGCAGCGCCAGCCCTACCTGCCGCTCGAGCCGTTTGACCTGCTGCGAGACCGCGCTGGGCGTGTAGCCCAGCACGGTCGCGGCCGCGTGGACCGAGCCCTCGGTCTCGACGGCGGCCAGGGCGTCGAGCGCGTCGAGGTCGATCATGCAGCGATGCTACCGGGTGAGCGGGTCGATCGTTCGCTGGTGCTGCACGGTCTCGTGCCCCAGGCTGGACCCGTGACCCGTCGTGACTGTGCCCTCGCCGCCCTCGTCGCGTGGCTGTGGGGGCTCAACTTCGTGGTCATCGACGTCGGCATGGTCGGGGTGCCGCCGCTGCTGTTCCTCGCGCTGCGGTTCGTGGTCGTGGTGCTGCCGGCCGTCTTCCTCGTCCCGCGCCCGACGGCACCGTGGCGCACCGTGGCGCTGGTGGGGCTGTTCATGTCGCTGGGCCAGTTCGGCCTGCTGTACGCCTCGCTCGCCGCCGGCATGCCGCCGGGCCTGGCGGCGCTGGTGCTCCAGGCGCAGGTCATCTTCACGGTCGTGATCGCCGCCGGGGTGCTGCGCGAGCGGCCCACCCTGGCGCAGGTGCTGGGCATCGGGGTCGGCACCGTCGGGCTGCTCGTGGTGGGCCTGGGGCGCGGGGGCCACGTGCCCGCGGCCGCGCTGCTGCTGTGCCTCGGCGCCGCGCTCAGCTGGGGGATCGGCAACGTGCTCTCCCGTGCCTCGGGCGTCGCCGGCGGCCTCTCGCTGACGGTGTGGTCGGCGCTGGTGGTGCCCGTGCCGGCGCTGGCCCTCTCGCTGGCCCTCGACGGGCCCGACGTGGTGCTCGCCGCGCTCGGGTCGCTGGGCTGGCAGGCGGCGCTCTCCACGCTCTACACCGCGGGGCTGGCCTCGCTGGTGGGCTACGGCATCTTCAACACCCTGCTCGGCCGCAACCCCGCCGCCGCGGTGGTGCCCTGGATCCTGCTGGTCCCGCCGGTCGCCATGGTCTCGGCCTGGCTCCTGGTCGACGAGGTGCCCGGCACGGCCGAGCTGGTCGGGGGCGCGGTGATGCTGCTCGGCGTCCTGGTGGCGCTGCGACCGGCCGCACCGACGTCGGTGGACCGGCCCCTGGTCGCGGCCCCACACTGAGCCCGTGCCCTCGCCCCACCAGTGGGTCGCGTTCCTGGTCGCCTCGCTGCTGTTCATCCAGGTCCCCGGCCCCAGCCTGCTGTTCACGATCGGCCGCGCCCTGACCGTCGGCCGGCGCGACGCCCTGCTCTCGGTCGTCGGCAACGCGCTCGGCGTGGTCGGCCAGGTGCTCCTCGTCGCGGTCGGCCTCGGGGCCCTGGTGGCCGCCAGCGCGGGCGTCTACACCGCGGTCAAGGTCGGCGGTGCGGCGTACGTCGTGTGGCTGGGCGTGCAGGCCGTCCGTCACCGGCGGGACGCCCGCGAGGCGCTGCTCGCGACGGGCCCGGCGCTGCCACCGGCCGGCAGCGCCCGTCGCTCGGTCGGCACCGGCCTGGTCGTCGGGCTGACCAACCCCAAGACGCTGGTCTTCTTCGTGGCGTTCCTGCCGCAGTTCGTGGATCAGCAGGCGGGACGCACCGGGCTCCAGGTGGCGCTGCTCGGCCTCGCCTTCGGCGTGATGGCGTGCTGCTCGGACAGCCTGTGGGCCCTGGCCGCCGGCCGCGCCCGCGCGTGGTTCGCCCGGACGCCGTCGCGCCTGGACGCCCTCGGTGCCGGCGGCGGGCTGATGATGGTCGGCCTCGGCGCCACCATGCTCGCCTCGGAGTAGCCCCCGGCCAGCACCCGGTCGGGTGACAGGATGCGGACATGCCACTGGACCGCCCGCTGGACCTGTCCGCCGACGTCGTGGAGCTCACGCAGACCATCGTCGACATCGAGTCGGTGAGCCAGCACGAGGAGCCGCTCGCCGACGCCGTCGAGGCCGCGCTGCGCGGCGTCGCGCACCTCGAGGTCACCCGGCTCGGCCACTCCGTGGTCGCACGCACGACGCAGGGCCTGGGGGAGCGGGTCGTGATCGCGGGCCACCTCGACACGGTGCCGCTCAACCACAACCTGCCCTCCCGCCTGGACGGCGACCGGCTGCACGGCCTCGGCAGCTGCGACATGAAGGGCGGCGTCGCTGTCGCGCTCCGCCTCGCCCACGACCTGGCCACCCCGGTGCGCGACGTGACCTACGTGTTCTACGAGGCCGAGGAGATCGACGACGTCCACAACGGCCTCGGCATCATCGCGCGCGAGCGGCCCGACCTCGTCGAGGCCGACTTCGCGATCCTGATGGAGCCCAGCGACGCCGTGGTCGAGGCGGGCTGCCAGGGCACGCTCCGCGTCGAGGTCCGCACGACGGGGGAGCGGGCCCACTCCGCGCGCAGCTGGCGCGGGTCCAACGCGATCCACGCCGCGGCCGAGGTGCTGGCCCGGCTGGGCGCCTACGAGGCGCGCACCCCCGTGATCGACGGGCTGGAGTACCACGAGGGCCTCAACGCCGTGGGCATCGCCGGCGGCGTCGCCACCAACGTGATCCCCGACGAGTGCGTGGTCACGGTCAACTTCCGCTACGCCCCCGACCGGTCCGAGGCCGAGGCGCTCACCTTCGTCCGGGAGTACTTCGACGGCTTCGAGCTGACCGTGACCGACTCGGCCCCCGGCGCCCTGCCCGGGCTCGGCGTGCCCGCGGCGAAGGCGTTCGTCGAGGCGGTCGGCGGCACCGTCAACCCCAAGTTCGGCTGGACCGACGTCGCCCGCTTCACCACGCTCGGGGTGCCGGCCGTCAACTACGGCCCCGGCGACCCGATGCTGGCCCACAAGCAGGAGGAGTTCGTGCCGCTGGCGCAGCTGCGCTCCTGCGAGCAGACGCTGCGGACCTGGCTGAGCCCCGGCGCCGCGGGCACCCCGGACACCTCCGGGACCCCGGCGTGAGCGGCCGGCGCGAGAAGCGCCGCGGCCAGACCCTGCTGCGCGGCGACCAGGTCGACCTCACCACCACCGACCAGCGGCTGCTGGACTCCCGCGGCCCCAGCGACTGGGTCCACACCGACCCCTGGCGGGTGCTGCGGATCCAGAGCGAGTTCGTCGAGGGCTTCGGTGCGCTGGCCGAGCTCGGTCCTGCGATCGGGGTGTTCGGCTCGGCCCGCACCCGGTCCGACGACCCGTTCTACGCCGTCGGCGAGGAGGTGGGCCGCCGTCTGGTGGAGGCCGGCTTCGCCGTCATCACCGGCGGCGGGCCGGGCGCCATGGAGGCGGCCAACAAGGGCGCCTCCGAGGCGGGCGGGGTCTCGGTCGGTCTCGGCATCGAGCTGCCCTTCGAGTCCGGGCTCAACCAGTACGTCGACGTCGGCGTGAACTTCCGCTACTTCTTCGCCCGCAAGACCATGTTCGTCAAGTACGCCAGCGGCTTCGTCGTCCTCCCGGGCGGCCTGGGCACCTTCGACGAGCTGTTCGAGGCGCTGACGCTGGTGCAGACCCAGAAGGTGACCTCGTTCCCGGTGGTCCTGCTCGGCGTCGACTACTGGTCGGGGCTGCTCGACTGGCTGCGCGGCACCGTGCTGGCCGACGGCAAGGTCTCCGAGGCCGACCTCGACCTGGTGCACCTCACCGACGACGTCGAGGAGGCCGTGTCCCTCATGGTGGCGGGGGTGGCGCGGCCGTGACCTGGGTCCTGACCGTCCTGCTGGTGCTGCTCGTGGGCGCCGTCGCCGTGCTGGTGGCCGAGCGGGGCGGGGCGTCGCTGCCCCCGGCGTACGACGACCGGCCCGACGTGGTGCTGCCCGACGGGCCGCTGACCGGCGACGACCTGCGCGGCCTGCGGCTCAACACCGCCGTGCGCGGCTACCGCGCCGACGAGGTCGACGCGCTGCTCGAGCGCCTCGCCGCCGAGCTGGACGCCCGCCGCGAGCCCCCGACGACCTGAGGCCGCCTAGCGGCCCTCGAACTCCGGCGCGCGCTTCTCCACGAACGCCGAGACGGCGGCCCGGTGGTCGGCGGACCCACCCGTCATCGCCATCATGTCGGCCTCGAGGTCGAGGGCCTCGGCGAAGGAGTGGCCGGCCGCGTGCTCGACCGAGCGCCGGATGGCGCCGTACGCCAGGGTCGGCCCGTCGGCGAGGCGGCGGGTGAGCCCGGCGACCTCCGCGGCGAGGTCCTCGGCGGGGACCACCGTGGTCACCAGGCCCAGCGCCAGCGCCTCGGCGGAGGCGATCGTGCGCGGGAAGTAGAGCAGCTCGAGCGCCTTGGCCCGCCCCACCAGCCGCTGCAGGGTCCACGACGAGCCGGTGTCGCACGACAGCGCGATGCCGGCGAAGGCGAGGTTGAACCCGGCCGGCTCGGCCATCACCCGGAAGTCGCAGGCCAGCGCCAGGCTGACGCCCGCCCCGGCCGCCACCCCGTTGACCGCGGCGACCACGGGCTTGGGCATCGTCACCAGGGCGGTCACGATCGGGTTGTAGTGCTGCTTGACGGTGTCCAGCGGCGGCGCGCTGGTGTCGGCCAGGGTGCGCAGGTGCTCCTTGAGGTCCTGCCCCACGCAGAACGCCCGCCCGGACCCGGTCAGCACCACGCAGCGCACGGCGGGGTCGTCGGCGGCGCGGCGCACGGCCGCGAGCAGCGCCTCCTTGGTCGGCACGTCGAGACCGTTCATCGCCTCGGGCCGGTCGAGCGTGATCGTGGCGACGCCGGCCTCGACGTCGTAGCGGACGGGCTCGGACATGGCGCTCCTCGGGTCGGCGACGGCGGTGCCGGGACGGCCGAGTCTGCCGCATGCGGCCCACCTCCGGCGGGTGGAGGTGTCGGGCACCCCGGGGGATGGGGAATAATGGTCGAGGAAGAGCGCGTCATGCGCACGAATCGGATGGGAAGAGGTGTGCACATGGCGGCCATGAAGCCGCGGACGGGCGACGGTCCGCTCGAGGTCACCAAGGAAGGTCGTGGCATCGTGATGAGGGTGCCCCTCGAAGGCGGTGGACGACTCGTGGTCGAGCTCAACGCCGAGGAGGCGACCAGCCTCCGGGACGCCCTGACCGGCGTCGTCGGCTGACCCAGAACCCGGTGGTCGGTGCCCCTCCGAGGCACCACACCCCTGAGCACGCGAAGGCCCCTGCGCTCCCTCGGGAGGGCGGGGGCCTTCGGTCGTGGTTCGGCTAGGGTCGTCGGGTGCCGCTCGCCCCCCAGGTCCCGCCGCCCGACTTCTCGCTCTCCGAGCTCTCCCCGGCCGCCCTGACCGGCGCCGGCGTGATCGCCCTGGCCGTGCTCCCCGGTGCCAGCGACGACGACGCGCTCGAGGTCGGCCCCGGTGCCGCCGAGCTCGCCGCCCTCGACGGCGTGCCCGACCTGCTCGACGTGCTGGCCTCCGCCGGGGCGACGGGTGCTGCCGGCGAGGTGACCGACCTCCCCGGCGTACGCCGCGCGGGCTCGGACGCCCTGGTCCGCGTGCTGCTCGTCGGCGTCGGCGCGACCACCCGCACCGACCTGCGCCGTGCCGGCGCGGCCCTGGCCCGGCACTGCCGCGACGTCGACGAGGTCGCCTCGGCGGTGCAGGCCGTGGCCGGACCTGACGAGCTGACCGCCTTCGTCGAGGGCGCCACGCTCGGCGCCTTCACCTTCTCGCTGCGCCGCGACGGTGCCGAGCACCGGCCCGTGCGCCACGTCGTGCTGGCGCTGACCGCTCCCGAGCTCGCCGCCACCGAGGTGCTGGAGCGGGCCGTGGCCCGCGGTCGCGCCGGGTGGCGCAGCCGGCTGCTCGCCACCGTGCCGTCCAACACCAAGTCGCCGCAGTGGCTGGCCGAGCAGGTCGTCGAGCTCGCCACCGGCGCCGGGCTGCGCACCGAGGTCCTCGAGGAGGACGAGCTGCGCGCAGGCGGCTTCGGCGGTGTGCTGGGGGTCGGGCAGGGATCGGCCACCCCGCCGCGGGTGGTGCGGGTCGACTACCGCCCCGAAAGCGGTCGCCGCGGCCGGCGTACCCCTCACGTGGTGCTGGTCGGCAAGGGCATCACCTTCGACAGCGGCGGCCTCTCGATCAAGCCGGGCCAGGCGATGGCCACGATGAAGCGCGACATGTCCGGGGCGGCCGTGGTCGCCGCGGTGATGGCAGCGCTGCCGGCCGTGGGCTGCCCGGTCCGGGTGACCGCGCTGCTGCCGCTGGCCGAGAACGCCGTCGGCGGCGGCTCGATGCGTCCCGGGGACGTGCTCACCCACGTCGGCGGCCGCACCACCGAGGTCACCAACACCGACGCCGAGGGCCGGCTGGTCCTCGCCGACGCGCTGGCCCACGCCGTCGCCGAGCTCGAGCCCGACGCGCTCGTCGACGTCGCCACGCTCACCGGCGGCATCAAGGTCGCGCTCGGCCAGCACCTCGGCGGCCTGTTCGCCACCGACGACGCGCTCGCCGACTCCCTGGTCGCCGCCGGCGCGCGGTCGGGGGAGCCGCTGTGGCGGATGCCCCTGGAGCGGGAGTACGCCGGCAAGCTGGCCTCCAAGGTCGCCGACGCCGACAACGCGCCCGGCGGCCCGCCGGCCATCACCGCGGCGCTGTTCCTCGAGCCGTTCACCGGCGGCCTGCCCTGGGCGCACCTCGACATCGCCTCGGTCGGCGACGCCCCCGAGGACGCCTTCGAGTGGACCGCCGGCCCCACCGGCTTCGGCGCCCGCCTGCTCCTCGACTGGCTCGGCTCGGACGCCCCGCTCGCTGGCGTCGGCGGGTAGGTGGAGGGGGGCAGTTTCACCGGCTAACCGGTGAAACTGCCCCCGCAACCGGGAGGAACCGGACGCCCACGGGCAGTTTCCCCCGACCAAGGCGCCCGACTCGTCCGCCCGGGCGGGATCAGACCTCGGGCGTCCAGACCTTCTTGGCCACCAGCAGGCCGTCACCGACGGGCAGCAGGGCGGGCACGAGGGCGTCGTGCTCGAGGACGGTGCGCCCCAGCTCGCGTACGGCGACCGTCTCGGGGTCGCGCTGGGAGGGGTCGGCCACGCGGTCGTGCCACAGCGCGTTGTCGAAGGCCACCACGCCACCGGGGCGCAGCAGCCGGACCGCCTCGGTGAGGTAGTCGGCGTACTCCTGCTTGTCGCCGTCGCAGAAGACCAGGTCGTAGTGGCCGTCGGTGAGCCGGGGGAGCACGTCGAGCGCGGATCCCGGGATCAGCCGGACGCGCTGCGAGGCGATGCCGGCCTCGGTGAAGCCCTGCTTGGCCAGGCGCTGGTGCTCGGCCTCGGTGTCGACGGTGGTCAGTACGCCGTCGGGGCGCATGCCGCGCAGCAGCCACAGCCCCGAGACGCCGGTGCCGGTGCCGATCTCCACGACCGAGCGGGCCTCGAGCAACGAGGCGAGGAAGCCGAGCGCGGCGCCGCAACCCTGGCCGACGGCGGTGACGCCGACCTCCTCGGCACGCGCCCGGGCACCGGCGAGGACGGCGTCCTCGGGCACGAACTCCTCGGCGTAGGTCCAGCTCGACGACTTGGGTGCGGTGACGATGACGGACTCCTGACGGTGGGGCTGACTTCCGCGCCGACCCTACCGTCCGCCGGACTCGACGGGTTCTTCGCGGGTTCTGCTCAGGTCGGTCTCAGCAACGCTGCCTAGCGTGGTGCCATGTCCCTCCCCGGCCCCACCTCCCCGCTCGCCGGCGAAGCGGGCGCGCCCGTCGGCCCGGACGGCACCCCGGTCGGAACCCCGGACGGTCTCCCCGACGGTCCGCTGGACGCCTCCAGCTGGGAGCAGATCGTCACCGACCACTCGGCCCGCGTCTACCGGCTGGCGTACCGCCTGACCGGCAACGCCCACGACGCCGAGGACCTCACCCAGGAGGTGTTCGTGCGGGTGTTCCGCTCGCTGCACACCTACACGCCGGGGACCATGGCGGGCTGGCTGCACCGCATCACCACCAACCTGTTCCTCGACCAGGCACGCCGCAAGCAGCGGATCCGCTTCGACGCCCTCACCGACGAGGCCGCGCACCGGCTCCCCAGCAAGCTCCCGACCCCCGACGCGGCGCAGGCCGACCGGCTCTTCGACGCCGACGTCGAGTCCGCGCTGGCCTCGCTGAGCCCGGAGTTCCGCGCTGCCGTCGTGCTGTGCGACGTGGAGGGGCTGACCTACGAGGAGATCGCCGACGTGCTGGGCCTCAAGCTCGGCACCGTCCGCTCCAGGATCCACCGCGGCCGCGCGCAGCTGCGCAAGGCCCTCGCCCACCGTGCGCCCGGCCCCGGACGCACCCGGGTCTCGGGGCCGCAGCCGCGTCCCGAGCTCGCCACGGGCGGGGCCCGCTGATGCTCTCGCTGAGCGGCCACCTCGGCTCCAAGGCCGCCGCGCTCGTCGACGGCCAGCTGTCCCCGGCCGTGGAGGAGCGGGCGTGGGCCCACGTCCACGGCTGCCCCGGTTGCCGCCAGCTCGTCGAGCACGAGGCCTGGACCAAGCACCGGCTGGGCACCCTGGCCGACGCAGGGCGCGCGCGCCAGGACGTCCCCGCGGTCTACCCCGGTGTCGCCGCGGCCGACGCCGGGCTGCGGCCGCCGTCGTCGCTGCTGGCCTCGCTGCAGGCGGTCGACGACTGGGCCGCCCCGGCGTACGACGAGCCGCGCGGTCGCCGGGTCTCGCTGGTCGCGGTCGGCGGCGGCGCCATCGCCGCGTCGGTGCTCGGCCTGGTGGTCGTGACCGGCGGGGCCGTCGTGCGCGGCGACGTACCCGTCCGCCCCTCGCCCGCCAGCATCGGTGGCGAGCAGCCGCAGCGGGGGACCGGCACCGTCGGCACCCCCACGGGCGCCGAGACGAACGCCTCCCCGGCCTGGGACCGTAGGTCAAGATAGGGGGCGTGAGCCCCGACCAGCCCGACCCGCAGCCGAGCCCGACGCCTCCCGGGCGTCAGCCCGCCGGTCAGGCAGCCGGTCAGGGCCTCGGCCGGCCCCGCCCCGGGCACCCGTCCTTCGCGTCGCCGCCCGGGAGCGTCCCGCCGGGCGTCGCGGCCACGCCGCCCGGGCCCACCGGGCCGTGGGGCCCGCCGGCTCCGGCGTACGTCGACCCGACCCGTCCGCTGCCGGGCCTGCCCCTGGCCCCGGGCCAGCAGCCCGACGACCGCGGCTTCCTCGGCGGCGCGCTCGCCGAGTCCGACGACGACGCCGCAGCCCGACGCACCGGATCGCTGCCCCGCTGGGTGTGGCCGGCCGTGGCCGCGCTGGCGCTCGTGCTCGGACTCACCGGGGGCGCGATCGCCGGCGGGCTGATGGCCGAGGGAGGCACGGGCGGAGCCACGATCAGCGTCGAGCGGCGTACCGCCCAGCCGCTGCCGGCCGACAACTCCAGCATCGCCTCCGTCGCCGAGGAGGTGCTGCCCAGCACGGTGCAGATCCTCGCCGGCTCGGCGGGCTCGAGCTCGGGCGCGACCGGGTCGGGGTTCGTCTACGACGACCAGGGTCACGTCATCACCAACAACCACGTCGTCGCGGAGGCCGCCGAGGCCGGCCAGGACATCCGGATCGTCGACCAGGACGGCAACCGCTCGACGGCCCGGGTGGTGGGCCGCAGCACCGTCTACGACCTCGCGGTCCTCGAGGCCGAGGGGGCGCGCTCGATGCAGCCCGCCGCGATCGGCTCGGCCGACCAGATGCGCGTGGGGGAGACGGTGGTGGCCATCGGCTCGCCGCTGGGCCTGTCCTCGACGGTGACCAGCGGCATCGTCAGCGCGGTCAACCGGCCGGTGACGACCGGCGAGAGCCAGAGCGACAACTCCTACATCAACGCGGTGCAGACCGACGCGGCCATCAACCCCGGCAACTCCGGCGGGCCGCTGGTCGACCTCCAGGGCCGGGTGGTCGGGGTCAACTCCGCGATCGCCTCGCTCGGCTCGATCTCCGGTGACCAGGGCGGCAACATCGGCGTCGGGTTCGCGATCCCGGTCGAGCAGGTCCAGGTCACCGCGGCGCAGATCCTGAGGACCGGCAAGGCGCAGTACCCCGTCATCGGCGCCAACGTCCGCGGGCTGCCCAGCCTCGACGGCGCCCGGGTGGAGGAGATCGACCGCGGGTCTCCCGCCTCCGACGCCGACCTCGAGGTGGGCGACGTGATCCGCCGCGTCGACGACGCGCTGGTCACCTCCTCGATCGACCTCGTCGTGGCGATCCGCTCCCACGTGCCGGGCGAGGAGGTCACCCTGGCGGTGACGCGCGGTGATCGCGACCTGTCGGTCCCCGTGACGCTGGACGCGAAGACCGAGTAGCCCAGTTGCGTGTTTTCTTCCCAAACCGGACGAAAGCGCGCAGACTGACGGCGTGACCACCGTCCCGCAGCCCGGCCCCGTCCCCGTGCGCTACGGCCTCGCCAGCCGCGACCGGGAGCGTCGCTGGACCGCGATCGTCGACGGCGTCCTCGGTGTCGCCGTCCTGGCCTGGCTCCTCGTCCTGGCCCTGGACGGCCTCGGCTCGACGGGCACGCTCGCCATCGGTGCCCTGCTGGGCGCCATGACGCTGCACCGCGTGCTGCTGCTGGCCGAGCGGCGGCGTACGCGTCCGGGGCCCGGCGCGCGCATGTAAATCGGGGTTATGGACGCTCCACACGGGCTGTGACGGGCCCGAAGCGTCCACGACCCGATCGAAGTGGGCCTTTCCCGACGCCGGGGCCACTGCTGCGACTCCCGCCACGTCGCGTCGTACGCCGCCCGTCCACCGCGGGTCTGTGGACGGATCCGGGCCGGCACGACGCATGTTGAGCGTCCATAACCCCGATTTACAAGGGCGGGCGCTGCCGGGGAGCCCAGCCTCAGGTCGCCTCGCCGTCGAACGGCGGGCGCTCGCCGGGACCGAGGAGGTCGACGGCGGGCTCGAGGGACGGGCGCCGCTGGTCCGGCTGGTCGTCGTCGTCGTCCATCGCCTCGAGGATGTGTCGGCGGATGGCGACGCGGGGGTCGAGGTCGGTGAGCTTGAGGTCGGCGTACTCCGGACCCAGCTCGTCGCGCAGCTGGGTCTGGGCGTTGTTCGCGAGGTTGCGCACCTGGCGCACGAACCGACCGGCCTGGCGGGCCAGCTCGGGCAGGCGGTCGGGCCCGAAGACGATCACCGCGACCAGCGCGATGAGCGCGAACTCCGGGAGCCCGACCCCGAACACGTCCGGTCAGCCCTTCGCGGTGGGGCTGAGGCCGAGCTGCATGCCGGCGAGCCCGCGTCCGCGCGAGGTGAGCGTGCGGGCCACCTCGAGCAGCACCAGCGCTCCTGGCGCGGTGGGGTCGGACTCGATGATCGGCTTGCCGACGTCGCCGCCCTCGCGCAGGCTCGTGTCGAGCGGGATCCGGCCCAGCAGCGGCACGTCGTAGCCGAAGCGCTGGCCCAGCGTGGTGGCGGTGCGCTGGCCGCCGCCGGTGCCGAAGACGTCGATGCGGTGGTCCTTGCCCTCGGGGGTGCAGTGCGGGCAGGGCAGCCAGGACATGTTCTCCAGCACCCCGATCACGCGCTGGTGCATCATCGAGGCCATCGTGCCGGCGCGCTCGGCGACCTCGGTCGCGGCGTCCTGCGGCGTGGTGACGACCACGACCTCGGCGCTCGGCAGGTGCTGGCCCAGCGAGATCGCGACGTCGCCGGTGCCCGGGGGGAGGTCGAGCAGCAGCACGTCGAGGCTGCCCCAGTAGACGTCGGCGAGCATCTGCACCAGGGCCCGGTCGAGCATCGGGCCGCGCCAGGCGACGACCTGGTCGCGGCGCGGCTTGAGCATCCCGATGCTGATCACCGAGACGCCGCTGGCCGTGGGCACCGGCATGATCAGGTCCTCGACCTGGGTCGGTCGCACGTCGGCCACGCCGAGCATGGCCGGGATCGAGTGGCCGTAGATGTCGGCGTCGACGATGCCGACCTTGAGGCCCTGCTGCGCCATCGCCACCGCGAGGTTGACGGTGACCGAGGACTTGCCGACGCCGCCCTTGCCGGAGGCGATCGCGATCACCCGGGTCAGCGAGCCGGGCTGCGCGAACGGGATCTCGCGCTGGGCCTGGCCGCCGCGCAGCTGGTCCTGGAGCGCGGAGCGCTGCTCGGCGGTCATCACGCCCAGCTTCACGTCGACGCCGGTGACGCCCGGGACCGGGCTGACCTCGGTGGTGACGTCGCGGGTGATGGTGTCCTTGAGGGGGCAGCCGGAGACGGTGAGGAGCACCGTGACGGTGACCAGGCCGGTGTCGTCGACGGTGACGTCCTCGAGCATGCCGAGCTCGGTGATGGGGCGCTTGATCTCGGGGTCGTGGACCCGCGCGAGGGCAGCCCTGATCCGGTCGATGTCAGGGGAAGTCATGGCTCCAGCCTACGTCGCGTCACGAGGCCCGCCCCGGGGTGTCCGGGTCGTCCTCGTCGTCGTCGCCGGTCAGCTCCTCGACGAGGTTGCGCAGCTCCGAGCGCATGAAGTCGCGGGTCGCGACCTCGCCGACCGACATCCGCAGCGAGGCCACCTCGCGGGCGAGGTACTCCATGTCGGCGTGCGCCCGGGCGTTGGCCTGCCGGTCCTGCTCGTTGACGACGCGGTCGCGGACCTCCTGGCGGTTCTGCGCGAGCAGGATCAGCGGCGCGGCGTACGACGCCTGGAGGCTCAGCATCAGCGTCAGGAAGATGAACGGGTAGTCGTCGAACCGCAGCGACTCCGGCGCCAGGATGTTCCAGAGCACCCAGAAGATGACGAACAGCGTCATGTAGATCAGGAAGCGTGCGGTGCCCATGAACCGGGCGAACTGCTCGGCGAAGATGCCGAACGCGTCCTGCCGCACCTGCGGACGCCGCACGAAGGAGCGCCGGCGCACGTCCGTGGGCTGGTCCAGGCGTACGACGCGCGCCTCGCCGCGCCGCTCGGGCGCCCGCTCGCGCCGCTCGCCGGAGCGCTCCCGCCGCTCGCCGGCGCGGTCCTGGCGGTCGTGCCGGTCCCGCCGGTCCTTGTCGGCCACCGGGCTCACCTCCCGATCTTGCGGTCGCGCCAGCCCTCGGGCAGCAGGTGGTCGAGGAGGTCGTCGACCGCGACGGTGCCGAGCAGCCGGCCCTCCTCGTCGACCACCGGGGCGGCGACGAGGTTGTAGGTGGCCAGGAACGTCGCGACGTCCTCCAGGCTGGCCTGCGGGCGCAGGTAGTCGATGCCGGTGTCGAGGGCGCCGGCCACCAGCGAGGAGGGCGGCTCGCGCAGCAGCCGCTGGATGTGGGCGACGCCGAGCAGCTTGCCGGTCGGGGTCTCCAGCGGCTGGCGGCAGACGTAGACCAGGGCGGCGAGCGAGGGGGTGAGCTCCTCGGCGCGGACCCGCGCCAGCGCCTCGGCGACCGTGGCGTCGGGCGGCAGGATCACCGGCTCGGGCGTCATCATGCCGCCGGCGCTCTCCTCGCCGTACGACATCAGCCGCCGCACCGAGGCGGCCTCCTCGGTCTCCATCAGCTCGAGCAGCTGCGCGGCGGTCTCCGGCGGCAGGTCGGCGATCAGGTCGGCGGCGTCGTCGGCCGACATCTCCTCGAGGATGTCCGCGGCCCGCTCGGAGTCGAGGTGCTCGAGGATCTCGACCTGGTCCTCCTCGGGCAGCTCCTCCAGCACGTGGGCGAGCCGCTCGTCGTCGAGCGCGGCGACCACCTGGGTGCGTCGCTCGGGGGTGAGGTCGTGGATCACGCTGGCCGCGTCGGCGGGACGGAGGTCGGCCAGCGAGGCGGCGAGGTGCTCGGCGCCCTGGCGCGGCTGCCGCTCGTGCAGGCCCTCGACGTCGTCCCACTCCACGACGTGGGTCTGCGAGCGGCGACGGAAGCCCTTGGCGCCCTCGGTCACCGCGACCCGGGACAGCACCCAGTCGCGGGTGCGGGCCTGCTCCATCGCGACGTCGAAGACGGTGCCCTCGGCGCCGGTGCTGCGGACCCGGACGTGGCGGTCGAGCATCTGCGCGATCACCAGCGTCTCCGTCGTACGCCGCTCGAAGCGCCGCATGTTCAGCAGCCCCGTCGTGATCACCTGGCCGGGGTCCATCGCGGTCACGCGGGTCATCGGGGCGAAGATCTGGCGACGGCCGAAGACCTCGACGACCAGACCCACCACCCGGGGCTGGCGGACGTCGGAGCGGAGCACGACGACGACGTCGCGGACCTTGCCGACCTGGTCGCCGGAGGGGTCGAACACCGGCAGTCCCGCCAGCCGGGCGGCGAAGACGCGGGTCGGTGTGGTGCTCACGTCGGATGAGACTACCTACGACTAGGCTCGCCGGGATCCGGACGCGGGAGCACGGCGTCCGCCGCAGACAGGAGTCCACGTGACCACTCAGGTCGTCATCCTCGCCGCAGGCATGGGTACCCGCCTCGGCCGGCCCCACCCCAAGCCGCTGACGCCGCTGAGCTCGGGCGAGACGATCATGCGCCGCGCCGTGGACGCGCTGCGGGCCGGGCTCGACGACGTCCACGTGACCGCGGTCGTCGGCTTCAAGCTCGACCTGGTGATCGAGGCGATGCCCGACATCGGGTTCGTCTACAACGAGGTCTACGACTCCACCAACACCTCCAAGAGCCTGCTCAAGGCGCTGCGCCTCTCCCAGCCGGGGGGCGTGCTGTGGCTCAACGGCGACGTCGTCTTCGACCCGCGCGTGCTGGCGCTCGTCGAGGAGCACGTCGCCGCCGGTCGCAGCTTCGTGTGCGTCAACACCGAGTCGGTCGCCGAGGAGGAGGTCAAGTACACCCTCGACGACGACGGCTTCATCCGCGAGCTGTCCAAGCAGGTCGTGGACGGCCTCGGCGAGGCCGTCGGCATCAACTACGTCGCGGCCGACGACAAGGCGACGCTGGTGGCCCGCCTCGAGGAGGTCGGCGACCAGGACTACTTCGAGCGCGGCATCGAGGTCGCGATCCAGGAGGACGGCCTGCGGGTCGAGGCGCTGGACATCTCGGAGTTCCGCATCGTCGAGGTGGACTTCGACGAGGACCTCACCCGCGCGAACGAGTTCGTCCGCTAGCCCCTCGGACTGGTCGAGCCCCGGCGCACCTGGCTGGCCCGGCGTCAGGCGGTCGGCGTCACGCAGGTCATGCCGGCGCGGCGCTGCGGGTCGGCGTACCCCGCCTCGGCGAGCCGCGGGAGCTCCCGCTCGGCGCGGGCCTGCTTGACGCACACCACGGTGACGTCGAGGGTCGACAGCGCCCGGCCGAGGTCCTCGCCGGTCAGCCGGGGGGTCGTGCCGCGGGCGTAGCGGGCGAGCAGTCGGCGCTGCTCGTTCTGGGCCTGCGGCTCCTCCAGGATCCGGGTGTACCAGCCGCGGGGGTCCACGGCGTACGCGTCGGTGGTGACCATCGGCAGCACCTGCATCGCCATCGGCGGCAGCAGCACCACCCCGGTCGCTCCGGCGTCGAGCACGGCCTCGACCTCGGCCTTGGCGGTGAGGTCGACCTTCCAGGTCGGCCGCGAGGTGAGCTGGGCGGGCCCGTTGTGGTCGGTGGTGTCCCACAGCCCGGCGCCGGCGAGGGCGAACGAGGCGACCATCGCCACCGGGAGCGCGACGGCGGCGACGGGGCGGGCGGGACCCGTCCACCGCGGCAGCCGTACGACGGCCAGCAGCCCGACGAGCACGCCGATCGGCACGCAGTAGAGGACCCGCCACAGGATCGGGCCGGAGCCGGTCAGCGCGTCGGCCAGCTCCAGCAGCGGGGGCACCAGCACCACGAGGGTCGCCAGCACGGTCGCGCCCACCATCAGGGCGGTGGCCCGGCCGCGCACCAGCAGCGGGGCCAGGCCGAGCGCCACCAGGGCGACGACGACCATCCAGTGGTCGGGCCCGAGCACGCGCCGGAACGTCTCCGGCCCGTAGCGCAGCGCGCCGTTGTCGCCGACCCCCGTCGAGAGCAGCACCACGGCGGCACCGCTGAGCACCGGGCCGACGAGCAGCAGCAGCGCCCCGACCGCGAGCTCGCGGTGGCGCAGCACCAGCGCGGTGACGAGCATCCCGCCGACCAGGAACGGCACCAGGATCACGGCGGTGGAGGTGAGACCGACGAAGGCGACCCCGGCGACCAGCATCGTCCACCAGCGCCGGCGGTCGCGGGTGCGGACCAGGTCGTCGGCCCAGACCCACACCAGCGGCAGCAGCACGGTCAGGGCGAGCACCTTGCCCTGCCACATCCGGGCGATCCAGAAGTTGCCGAGCCGGGACTCGCCGCTGAGCAGCATGAAGGCGACCGCCACGACGAGCACGACCAGCGGCGTGCGCAGCGACCAGCGCCGGGCGAGCGCCCAGAAGGCCCAGACGGTGCCGACCGCGCCGATCCCGGTGGTGACCAGCCAGGTGAGGCTGCCCACCGAGATGCCGCTCAGGTGGGCGAGCACGCCCTCGAGCGCCTCGATCGAGGCGATCGGGATGCCGCCGTTGTAGGGGGAGACGTAGGTGCCCGGGCCGAAGATCGTGTCGCGGGTCATCGCGGTGCCCTGCTCGGCGATCCAGACCGACCGGTTGACGTAGTAGGGGTCGTCGTAGTCGGGCAGGTTGACGAACAGCGCCAGCACGCCGACGGCGAGGGCGAGCGCGGCGGCGGCCAGGTGCTCGACCCGGCGTACGCCGCCGGCGACCTCGGGGCGAGCGGGAAGGGCGAGCACGGCGGCCAGCCCCAGCAGCAGCGCGACCACGGGCAGGCCCCACAGCAGCGGCCAGCCCGAGCGCGGCCAGTCGCGCACCGCGACGAGGAGCAGCGCCACCGCGACCCCGGCGCCGACCGTCGTGGCGGCCCGCAGCAGCTCGACCCGGCGCCCGCCGGGGCGTCGGTCCTCCGCGGGCCGCCCGGGCGGCTGGTCCACGGGTGTGCGGCGCGGCCGACGTCGCCGGGACCGCACGCCGACCGCCGCCACGCCCAGCACCGAGGTCACCACCCAGACCCGGCCCAGCGGCCACAGCGACAGGTCGAGCGACCAGCCGGCCCAGTAGAGCAGCGACCACCAGGCGACCAGCCAGGTCGCGACCTCCACGAGGTGGTCGCCCCAGACGGTGCGCGGGGCGGGGCTGGTGGCGGTCACGGGCGCATTCTCGCGCACGGCGGCGGTGCGCCCGGGGCGGGACGCGCGGCGGGGGGTGGCCCGAGCGGACTACTGGCGGGGTCCCGCCTGGACTAGTCCCATGAGACGACACGGTGCTCAGGCGTCACGGGTTCCGTTACGCTCAGCGCGTTCATCGGGGGACGAGCCTGCACACCCAGCGCCTGCCCACACCCGCGCGCCGGTCTGCCGGCTCCATCGACATCGAAAGGCGGGGCCCGTGAAGAAGCCTCTGCGCACCACGGCCGGCCTGATCGCCGCCGTCCTCGTCTCGGGCCTGCTGGCCACCCAGGCGGTCGGCTCGACCGACTCCCTCCCGGCGGCCTCCGCCGCGGTGCCCGACTGCCGGCCGATCACGCCGACCCCGACCCCCAGCCCGACCCCCACGCCCACGGGGACGCCGACCGCGACACCCACCGCGACGCCGTCCACCCCGCCGACCCCCACGCCGCCGAAGACGCCGGACAACTACACCCCGCGCAACGGCACGCTGACCTACAACAACCCGATCGGCAGCCGCACCTCGCAGCTGGCCAACACCACGATGCTGGTCCGGGCGATCAACAGCACCCCGACCTGCGAGAAGATCCAGCTCGCCACGTGGAACTTCCGCGACGACAAGATCTGGTGGGCGGTCCGCGACGCCGTGCGGCGCGGCGTCACCGTCCAGGTGATCATGGCCGCCGGCAACGACGCCCCGGAGGGCACCGAGCTGTTCAACCCCCGCTGGATCCGGATGCGCGACTACCTCGCGGAGTCCAACGCCACCAAGTTCGACAAGACCCAGCGCAACTGGGGCCGCACCTGCGGCGGCGCCTGCCGGTCCGCCGGCGGTGCCGCGCACTCGAAGTACTACATGTTCTCCAAGGTCGGCTCGGCCCGGAACGTCGTGTTCTACGGCTCGCACAACCTGACCTACACGGCGTCGGACAACCAGTGGAACGACCTCTACACCGTGGTCGACGACGGCTACTACGCCTTCATGAACCGCATCTTCACCGAGTCCGCCGACCGGGTGCGCACCGCCAACCCCTACCGCCGGGCCAGCTTCGGCAGCCTGACCATGGACGTCTACGCCTACCGGGGCGCCGGCCGCGCCCAGGGCGCCGACCCGATGATGACCGCGCTGCGCCGCGTGACGTGCACCGGCGCCGGCAGCGTGGGCGTCAGCAACCGCACCGCGATCCGGGTCAGCATGGCGGCCCTGCTCAACCAGCGCGGTCAGGACCTCGCCACCAAGCTGGCGAGCCTGAAGCGCTCGGGCTGCAACGTCAAGGTGCTCGTCACCAACATCGGCTACCACGCCATGAAGACGCTGCAGAACTCCCGCGTGCCGCTGCGCCAGCTCACCCGCTACGACTCGCGCAAGCGCAAGTTCACGATCTACACCCACACCAAGGTGATGACGATCAGCGGCAACTACGGCGGCCGCTCCAACCAGCAGGTGGCCTTCAACGGCACCGCCAACTGGACCGCGTCGTCGCTGGAGAGCGACGAGCTGCAGGGCGAGATCCGCAGCGCGGGCGTGGTCAACAAGTACAACTACTTCGTCAACAACTGGTACAACCGGACGCCGATGCGGAGCAAGGTCGTCCCGACCACCGTCAGCGGTGTCGGCCGCAGCGACGACCCGTTCTCCGAGGTCGAGGGCGACTAAGCACTCCGCCCCACCGACGGTCACCGCGGCCCCCTCGCTCCGGCGAGGGGGCCGCGGTGCGTGTCGGCCCAGGGGGCTTCACGGCCCCCACCTAGGGTGGGCGCTCGTGTGGACCTACCGACCGCAGCTGGACGGCCTGCGCTCCGTGGCGGTCTACCTCGTCCTGGTCTTCCACTGCGGCGTCGCGGCCCTCGCCGGCGGCTTCATCGGCGTCGACGTCTTCTTCGTCCTCTCCGGCTTCCTGGTCACCAACGTGATGCTGGAGGAGATCCGCAGCACCGGCACCCTCTCCCTCGGCCGCTTCTACGCCCGTCGGGTACGCCGCCTGCTCCCGGCCGCGGTGCTCGTGGTGGTCGCGACCTGCCTGCTGTTCGTGCTCGTCGCGAGCGTCACCCGCCGCCTGGAGATCGTCGGCGACGCCCGAGCGGCCCTGCTGTACGTCGCCAACTGGCACTTCCTGGGCCAGTCCAACGACTACTTCGCCCAGGAGGACGCGGCCAGCCCGTTCCTGCACTTCTGGTCGCTGGCCATCGAGGAGCAGTTCTACGTCGTCTTCCCGGTGGTGCTGCTGCTCCTGGCCCGCCGCGCCCGGCGCCGGCTGCGCACCACCGCGCTGGTGGTGGCGGCGCTCGGCCTGGCCTCGCTCGGCGCCCAGCTCTACTGGATGTCGGCCGACCCCAACCACGCCTACTACGGCACCGACGCCCGGCTCTACCAGCTGCTCGCGGGGGCGCTGCTGGCCGTGCTGCTCGTCGGCCGGCCGCGGCTCGCCGACTCGCGGTGGGGCTCGGCGCCGGTGGCCGGCGCCGGGGCGCTGCTGGGCCTGGCGGGGCTGGGCGTCCTCGGCTCCGGTCTGGTCGACGTGGTGCCCGGCTGGCGGGGCCTGGGCGCGACGGTCGCGACCGTGGCCGTGATCGCCGGCATCACGCTGCGGTCGCGGTCCTGGCTGGCCCGCGCGCTGGCCCGCCCGGTGCCGGTCTACCTCGGCACGATCTCCTACGGCACCTACCTGTGGCACTGGCCGGTGATCCTGGTGCTGCGCGAGCTGCTCGAGCTCGGCCCGCTCGCCACGGTGCTGCTGGCGACCCTGCTGGCGACCGGCCTCGCCGCGCTGAGCTTCGCGGTGCTCGAGTCGCCGATCCGGCGTGCCCCCGCCCTGGCAGGGTCCACCTGGACCGTGGTCGTCACCGGGCTGGCGGTGAGCGTGGTGGCCGCCCTCGTGGTGGTGCCGCCGGTCCTGCAGAGCGACCGCCGCCCCGCCCTGCCGGTGGCGTCCAGCGCCGCCGCCACCGGCTCGGTCGGCGACGAGCCGGTGCCGACCGGCATCGACTGGCGTGCCCAGCTCCGCGACAACGGCAAGGGCGCCAGCTGCACGGCCGAGGACGTCGAGGAGTGCGTCGTGGTCGACGGCCCCGGACCGCGGGTGCTGCTGGTCGGCGACTCCTTCGCCAACATGCTGGGCCCGATGTTCGAGGCACTCGCCGAGGACCACGGCTTCTCGCTGGCCCAGGAGATCACCCAGGGCTGCCCCTGGCCCGAGGACGTCGAGAACCGCGGCGAGAGCACGGCCAACCAGGAGCTGTGCCGCCAGGCCCGCGACGGCTGGTACGACGAGGTGCTGCCCGAGCTCGACCCCGACCTCGTCGTCCTGGTGATGCGTCCGCGCGACCTCGAGGGCCGCACCGACCTCGGCGACCTGACCTCCCGGTCGGGCCGCGACGTCGGGACGGTGCCGGAGCTGCTGTGGCCCGCGATGCGCGACACCGTCGACGGGCTGGTCGCGCAGGGTCGCCGGGTGCTGCTGGTGCAGTCGGTGATGGGGACCGGGGGAGAGCGACCGCTGGACTGCCTCTCGGCCGCCGAACGGGTCTCGCAGTGCCTGGTCGACTACCCGCTGGGGCGTCCCGCGAGCGACGGCTACATGGAGGCGCTCGACGCGGCGTCCGACCAGGTGTCCACGATCTCGCTCGACCCGGTGGTCTGCCCGACAGCCCCGGTCTGCGCGCCCTACCGCGACGGGCGCATCGTCTGGCGCGACCGCTACCACCTGATGACGACGTTCGCGACGGGCGTGCGCGACGACGTCTGGGACCTCGTGGAGGAGTCAGGGGCCACGCGCGCGCTGCGCTGAGCCGACCTGTTGGGACGGGTTTGTCCAACTCGGCCCGAGGCCCGTCCTGCCTCCCTAGACTCCCCACGTCGATCGCGTCACACCCGTCACGCGAACTCGGGTGAGGAGCTCCGATGGCGTCGTACGACAGGACAGGTCGACCGTCCCGGTCGCTGCGCCTGCTCGAGGCCGCCCTGCTGGCCTTCGTGCTCCTCGGCACCGCCGCCCTCGTCGACCTCGGCCGGACCGGTCCCGACCCGGTGCTGGGCGCCACCGCCGCCGCACCCTGCGCGCCCGTGCTCCAGGTGCTGGTCCCGGGCAACGCCGAGGGCACCAGCACCCGACCGGTCTGGGCGGGCGCCACCCTGCAGCGCTTCCGCGACGCCGTCCGCAGCGCCGGCAGCGCCGAGGGGCTCGCGGTCGAGACCCGGGTGCTCGACTTCCGCTCCCGCTCGACGTCGGTCTTCCCGGTGCGCTCGCGGGCCTCGCGTCCCGCGCTCGGCACGGTCACGGCCGCGCAGGTCCGGTCCTGGACGTACGGCGTCGCGACCGCGCAGACCTCGCTGAGCTCGCTGCTCGCCTCCCGGGCCAGGGCGTGCCCGCAGCAGTCGATCGTGCTCGCCGGCCACGCCCAGGGTGCCGCCGTCGTGCACCGCGTCGCCGCGACGCTGCCGAGCGCCACCCGCAGCCGGGTGGTCTCGCTGACCCTCGTCTCCGACCCCGACCGAGCCCGCTCGACCCGGGCGCGCGTCACCGGATCCCCCGCCGCGGCCACGACGGGCGCCGGGCTGCTCCGGTCCTTCGGCAGCCGCACCGCCGACGTGCCCGGGACCGGGCTGCCACCCACGGTGAGCGTCTGCCAGGCCGGCGACCTGTCCTGCGACCTCGGCCGCACCGCGCTGGGCACCGCCGCCCGCAGGGTCGCGGCGTACCGCACCGGCGGCAACGGCACGGCCGTCACCACCGCCGCCCGGCAGGCCGTCGCCCAGGCCGCGCGGGTGCCCCGACCGGTCGCCGCCAAGGTCACCGGCACGGCCGGGAGGTCGATCTCCGGCCGGCTCACGGCCCGGGTGCCCGCCGCCGACCTCGCTGCGCTGCGCTGGGCCGCCACCGGCCCGCTGCCCGCCGGCACCACCCTCGGCGCCACCGGCGTGCTCGGCGGCACCCCCACGGGGCCGGGCACCTGGACGGTGCCCTACCGCGTCACCAACACCGCCGCCCCCTGGGCCCGCCCCGTCGCCGGCAGCCTGACGGTCACCGTCGCCAAGGCGGTCGTGGTCGCGCCCCGCCCCACCCCCACGCCGACCCCCACGCCGACCCCCACGCCCACCCCCACGCCCACCCCGACCCCCGCCACCGGCCCCACCGCGGCCAAGCCGTGGCAGCAGCTCTCCGCCGCGGGCGAGTCGGCCTGCTCCGTCGCCGCCGGCGCGCTGCGCTGCTGGGGCGCCAACACCTGGGGCCAGGTCGGCGACGGCACCGTGGTGGCGCGGTCGCGGGCGACCCGGGTCGGGACGGCTGCGGACTGGACCAAGGTCTCGACCGGCGGCTCCCACGCCTGCGGCATCCGCGGCACCGGCACGCTGTGGTGCTGGGGCCTGAACAACCACGGCCAGCTCGGCGACGGCACCCGCACCACGCGTCGTACGCCGGTCCAGGTCGGCACCGCCGCCGACTGGGACCACGTCAGCGCCAGCTGGCAGACCACCTGCGCCACCAACCGGCGCGCCGAGGCGTACTGCTGGGGCCTGAACACCACCCGCCAGCTCGGCACCGGCAGCACCGCCGGCAGCCTGACCTCCCCGACCCTCGTCACGGGCGGCCAGCGCTGGCGCACCGTCGCGGCCGGGTCGCTGTCGACCTGCGGCGTGCAGACCGACGGCACCGCGTGGTGCTGGGGCGCCAACGACTTCGGCCAGCTCGGCCAGGGGGGTACGACGGCCCGCTCGGTCCCCACCCGCACCGGGCTCTCGAGCAGCTGGGTCGGGCTGAGCGTCGGCTGGACCCAGACCTGCGGCTGGCGCTCCGACGGGGTCGCGCTGTGCTGGGGCGACAACCGCTCGGGCCAGCTCGGCACCGGCGGCACCACCGCCAGCCTGGTGCCGGTCGCGCTCCCGGGCAGCGGCTGGACCGGCGTCTCCACCGGCAACGCCCAGAGCTGCGGCGTCCGCGCCGACGGCACCTGGTGCTGGGGCGCGGGCGCGATGGGCCAGCTCGGCAACGGCGCCCGCACCGCCTCGTCGGTCCCGGTCCGGGTGGCCGGCACCGGCGGCACCGCGGTGGCCACCGGCTGGCAGTTCGGCTGCGTCACGCGACCGGCCGGTCGCTCCTGCTGGGGCCTGAACCACGTCGGCCAGCTGGGTGACGCGAGCACCACGACGCGGCCGTCCCCGGTCAGCGTGGCGGGCGGCTGACCACTCCGGGCCTCCTAGGATGGACCCCATGCCCGACGACCACCGCCGCCGTCGCGTGCTGGTCATCATGCCGGCCTGGAACGAGGAGGGCTCGGTCGCGCAGACCCTCGCCGAGGTACGCGCCACCAACCCGACCGTCGACCTGCTGGTCGTCGACGACGGCAGCACCGACCGCACCGCCGAGCGCGCCCGCGCCGCCGGGGCCTCGGTGTGCCAGCTGCCCTTCAACCTCGGGGTGGGCGGCGCGATGCGCGCCGGCTACCGCTACGCGCTGCGCCACGACTACGACGTCGCCGTGCAGATCGACGCCGACGGCCAGCACGACCCCGCCCACCTCCCGGCGCTGCTGGACCGGCTCGAGGGCGTCGGCGGCCAGGAGCCGGTCGACGTCCTGGTCGGGGCGCGGTTCGCCAGCGACGAGGACACCTACCGCGCCGGGGGGCTGCGCCGGTTCGCGATGGTGCTGCTCGCCTTCGTGCTCTCCCGGCTGGCCCGCACCCGGCTCACCGACGTCACCTCGGGCTACCGGCTCGCCAACCGGCGGGCGCTGCGGCTGTTCGCGCAGCACTACCCCGCGGAGTACCTCGGCGACACCGTCGAGTCGCTGGTGATCGCGCTGCGCAACGGCCTGGTGGTGCGCCAGGAGCCGGTGCAGATGCGGGTGCGCCAGTCCGGCGTCGCCAGCCAGTCCACGGCCAAGGCCGTGCTCTACCTCGCCCGGGCGGTGGTCGCGCTGGCGCTCGCGCTCGTGCGCCGCTGGCCGCACGTGCCCGCCGAGCGGGAGGTCGCCGCATGAGCTCCACCGTCACCCTGGGCCTGATCGGCGGCCTCGTCGTCATCACGGTGCTCTTCGAGATGCTGCGCCGCCAGACCCTGCGCGAGAAGTACGCCGTGACCTGGTTCCTCATCGCCCTCGCCTGCCTGGCGATCGCGGTCTTCCCGCGGCTGCTCTTCGGGGCGGCCGACCTGCTGGGCGTGGCGGTCCCGGCCAACCTGCTGTTCTTCGTGGCCAGCATCGTGCTGATGGTGCTGACGTTGCAGCACTCCTACGAGCTCGGCCGGCTCGAGGAGAAGACCCGCACCCTGGCCGAGGACCTCGCGATCCTGCGCATGGAGGTCGAGGCGTCGCGCCGGGACGGGCCCGAGGGGCGCGACGGCGCCACCGTGCCGCTGCCGCCCGACCCCGATGTCTGAGGCCGTCCCCTCCGACGCCCCGCCCGGCGCCGCGCCGGGGATGTCCCGGTCCAGCCTCGTCGCCGGGTCCGGCCTGCTCGTCCTCGGGATCTCGGCGAGCGTGTTCCTCGTCGTCGCGGCCCGGATGGTCGGCCCGGCCGCCTTCACCGGCGTCGCGGTGCTCTGGACGCTGGTCTACACGGTCGGCATCGGCGTCTTCCTGCCCTTCGAGCAGGAGCTCGGCCGTGCCGCCTCGGTCCGGCTGGCCCGGGGCGAGGGGGCGGGTGCGCTGCTGCGCCGCTCGGCGGAGCTCGCGCTCGGCGGCTTCGGGCTCCTCGTGCTGCTCGTGGTGGCGGCGATGGCGGTCCCGGCCGTGCGCGAGCAGCTCTTCGACGGCTCCTGGGCCTACGCCGTCGGGCTGCTCGTCGCCGTGGCCGGGCTGGCGCTGCAGTACCTCCAGCGCGGCAGCTTCTCCGCGACCGGCGACTTCGTCGGGTACGGCGCCCAGCAGGGCGTCGAGGGAGTCGTCCGCACGGCGGCCTGCCTGGTGCTGGCCGCCGCCGGGGTCGGCGACCCGCGGGCGTACGTCGCCGTGCTCGCGCTGTCCCCGCACGTCTCGGTGCTCGTGCTGGCCGGCCGGCTCCGCCGGGCGGTGGGGGAGGCGGGTCCGCCGGCCCACCTGCGCGAGCTGCGGGGCCGGTTCGGCTGGCTGCTCGTGGCGACGCTCGGCTCGCAGGCGCTGGCCAACCTCGCTGCCCCGGCCGTGCGCGTGCTGTCCTCGCCGCGCGAGGTGGAGGCGGCCGGCAACTTCCTCTCCGCGCTGACCATCGCCCGGATCCCGCTGCTGCTGTTCGCCGCCGTGCAGGCGGTGCTGCTGCCGCGGCTGACCCGCGCCCGCGAGGCGGGCGACCGCGCCGAGTTCGGCCGGCAGCTGCGGGTGGTCCTGGCCGCGACGGCCGCGGTCGCGCTGGCCGGGGTGCTCGGTGTCGCGCTGCTCGGGCCCGGCGTGCTGCGGCTGCTGTTCGGGCCGGCCTTCGGGCTGCCCCGCGGCGACCTGGTGCTGCTCGCCCTCTCGGCGGGGGTGCTGATGCTGGGGCTCGCGCTGCAGTCGGCCGTGGTGGCCCTCGACGACCACCGGTGGAGCGGCCTGGGCTGGCTGGCGGGGGTGCTGGTCTTCCTCGCGCTGCTCGCCGTGCCGCTGCCGGTGCTGCTGCGCGTCGAGGTCGCGCTGGTGGTCGGGTCCGTCGCCGTGGTGGGCCTGCTGGGGGCCGTGGTGGTGCGGCACTTGTCCGGATCATGGGGTTCGTCCGATCCCGGGACGGGTGGGGTCGAGCGTCACTAGAGTGCCGGGATGCACCGGCTGCGACTCGCGCTCCTGACCGCCGTGGCGGTCGTGCTCGCCGCCGCGCTGGTGCAGGCCACCCGCTCCCTCGACGCCGAGGTGGTCGCCACCTCGGGCCCGGCCGCCCCGCGTGCCGCGGTCGCCGCGCCGGTCACCGACGGCCCGCCCCTGACGCTGCGGCTGATGACCTACAACCTGCTGGGAAGCCACCACACCGAGCCCGGTGGCGTGCACGCCGCGATGGCGCCCGCCGCGCTGCGCTCGCAGTGGGGCGCCGACGTGGTCCGCCAGCAGCAGGCCGACGTGGTCGGCCTCCAGGAGGTGCGGCCCGACCAGATCAGCGCCTTCGCCCGCGAGCTCCCCGGCTACGACATGTGGCCGGTGACCGCCATCGGGTCCCTGGGCCGGCCCAACCAGATCATCTGGAGGTCCTCGCGGTTCACCAAGCTCGACGACGGCTACGTCGAGGTGCCCTCGATGGGGGTGACCCGCCGGATGCCGTACGTGCTGCTCAAGGACCGCAGCACCGCCCGGACCTTCTGGTACTTCAACGTCCACAACAGCCCCGGCGACCGCCAGGCCGAGCGCGACCGCGACCTGGTGCTCGAGACCGCCGCGGTGAACCAGCTGCGGGCCGACGGCACCCCGGTGTTCCTGGGCGGCGACTTCAACGAGCGCGACCGGGCGCTGTGCACGGTGCTCGCGAGGACCGACCTCGAGTCCTCGGCCGGCGGCAGCCACGACGGCACCACCTGCACCACGCCGTCGCGGATGCGGATCGACTGGATCTTCGGCAACGGCGAGCTCTCGGCGTACGCCATGGTGCAGCCGCCGCTGGTGCGCTACGCCACCGACCACTGGATCGTCGCCACCACGGTGCGCCTGGACTAGATTGCTGCGACCGACGGGCACCCTGGGGTCCGTCAGCACGGCGACGAGGCACGAGGACGGTCACGCATGGGTCACCCCCGGGTCGACGCGGTCGACGACGCGGGACTGCGGCTCGGCGTACCCCCCGGCGACGACGTCGTGGTCGACGTCCTCCTCGACGAGCGCCGGATCTGGTCGTTCTGGGTGCAGCGCGACACCCGTCCCGACGCCGACGGTCCCCCCGACGGGCGCCGGATCGCCTGGCCCGGTCCGTTGCGCACCTTCCTCGACGGCCGCACCCGGCTGAGGGTGGCCGAGCACGTCAGCGGCCGCGTGCTGCACGACGGCGAGCGGCAGTTCGGCACGGCCGAGAAGCGGATCGCCGTGGTCAACGGCGCCGGCAAGCCGCTCGGCATCGACAAGTCCGGCCGGATGGCGCAGACCTTCGACACCCGCAGCGCCGAGCACGTCGGGCCGCTGCTCGACGCCGTCGAGGAGGTCCTCGGCGCGTTGCGCGAGGCCGGCGTCGAGGCGTTCGTGGCGTACGGCACCCTGCTCGGCGCGGTGCGCGAGCAGCGCCTGATCGGCCACGACAGCGACGCCGACCTCGGCTACGTCAGCCGCCACGCGCACCCCGTCGACGTGGTCCGCGAGTCCTTCGCGCTGCAGCGCCGGCTCACCGACATGGGCTACACCGTGGTCCGCTACAGCGGGGCGGCGTTCCGCATCGACGTCCGCGAGGCCGACGGGTCGTTCCGCGGGCTCGACCTGTTCGGCGGCTACGTCGACGACGGCCGGCTGTTCCTGATGGGCGAGGTCGGCGTCCCGTTCGACCTCGCGTGGGTCTTCCCGCTCGGCACGGCCGTGCTCGAGGGCCGCGAGGTGCCGGTGCCGGCGGTGCCCGAGCGGCTGCTCGAGGCGATGTACGGCCCGTCGTGGCGGGTGCCCGACCCGGCGTACAAGTTCAGCACGCCGGCCTGGGTGCAGCGCGCGCTCAACGGCTGGTTCCGCGGCACCCGCACGCACCGCGACGCCTGGTCGCGCCGCTACAGCAGCGTCAGGGGCCGCCGGCTGGGGGAGGGGCCCTCCGCGCTCGCCCGCAGCGTCGCCGAGTCGCTCGGGGGGACCGGGCGCGTGGTCGACCTCGGCGCCGGCACCGGCACCGACGCGCTCTGGCTGGCGCGGCAGGGGCTCGAGGTGACGGCGTACGACTTCGTGGTGCGGGGTGCCACCGACGCGCTCGCGGCCGCCCGCGAGGAGGGGCTGCGCCTGGAGGTGGAGAGCCTCAACCTGCACGAGTGGCGCTCCGTGCTGGCCGTCGGCGCCACCGAGGCGCGCCGCCCGGGTCCGGTCGCGGTGATGGCCCGCCACCTGGCCGACTCGACCACGCCGGCCGGGCGCGACGCGCTGTGGCGGGTGTCCTCGCTGGCACTACGCTCGGGCGGTCAGCTGCACGTCGAGCACTGGGTCCGGGGCGGCAAGCCGCAGCACGCCGGCCAGCGCCGGCTGCGGCCCGCGACCGTGCGCCGGGAGCTCGAGGCCCGCGGTGCGCGGATCGTGCACGAGGAGCAGTACGACGTCCCGACGGAGAGGAACACCGTGGACCACGACCAGGTGCGCACCATCGGACGGGTGGTGGCCCAGTGGCACGACTGACCCTGCGCGGCCGCGAGATCTCGACCCGGCACCCGTTCAGCGACGGGCTGCGCCGCGAGGTCGCCGAGCTGGCGGCCCGGGTGGAGGCCCTGGAGTCCGAGAACACCGAGCTGCGCCGCCACGGCCTGCGCCTCGCGGAGCTCTTCGACGTCGTCGAGGAGCTGCTCGTGCCGCTGGCCGCGCGCGACGACGCGCGCGTCGAGGACGCGCTGACCCGCTTCCGCCGGAGCCTCTGAGCGGTGGCCGACCGCGTCTTCGTCCACGTCGGGCTGCCGAAGACCGCCACCACCTACCTGCAGACGATCCTGTGGGAGGCGCGCGACCAGCTGCGCGGGGAGGGCATGCTGCTGCCGGGCGCCGAGCGCCGCGACCACCTGTGGGCCTCGCGGCTGGTGCGCGGCGAGCCAGCCCGGGGCCGGCCCGACCCGCGCGCCGACAGCGCCTGGGACCGGCTGCAGGCCGAGATCGCCGCCTGGCCCGGGCGCGCCCTGGTCTCCCACGAGTTCTTCGCCGCGGCGTCGACCGAGCAGGCCGCGGCCATGGTCGCGCAGCTCGCCCCGGCCGAGGTGCACGTCGTGGTGACCGCCCGCGAGCCACTGGGCCTGTTCGCCGCCGGCTGGCAGGAGAGCCTGAAGAACCGCGCCACCGAGTCGATGCCGGACTTCGCCACCGAGGAGTCCGACAGCCCGTCGTCGATCTGGAACTGGCGCACCCTCGACCTCGGCCTGGTGCTCGACCGCTGGGGCGGGGTGGTCCCCGCCGACCGGGTGCACGTGCTGCCGCTGCCCCGCGGGGGCGGCCCGCGCGAGACGATCTGGCACCGGTTCGCCGGGCTGCTGGGTCTGGACTCCCACGCCTACGACCTCGGCACCGCCTTCGCCAACTCCTCGATGGGGGTCGCCGAGGCCGAGACCCTGCGCCGCGTCAACCAGCACCTGGTCGCCCGGCACGAGCTCGAGCCGGCGCTGGAGCGGGGCAACCTGCTGCGCACCTTCCTCGCCGACGAGCGGCTGGTGCCGCGCGGTGGGGAGCGCTACTGGCCGACGCCCGCCCAGGTCGAGGACGCACGGACGCGCGGTCGGCGTGCCCGCACGATGGTGCTCGAGCGGGGCTTCGAGGTCGTGGGCGACCCCGACGACCTGCTGGTCCCCGACGAGCTGCCCGAGCGTCGCTCGGTGGGGTCGGTGACCGACGCCGAGGTGGCCGAGGTCGCCACCGACGTGCTCGCCGGGCTGCTCGCCGACGTCCGCGACCTGCGCCGCGAGGTGCACGCCCACCGCCGTGAGGCCCGCCTGGCCCGCCGCCGGGTGCGCGAGCTCGAGGAGCGCCTGGCCGAGCCCCCGCCGCCGCTCCCACCGCTGTGGCGGCAGGCGGGCTCGAGGGTCAAGCAGCGGTTGCTCCGGGTGGCCCGCAGGACGTGAGTTTGGTCATGGCTGCGCGAACTGCTGCCGCGTAGCCTCGCCATGCCTCCTCGGGGCTCCGTGCGGAGCCCCTCCCCACCAGCGAAGGGCACGACATGGGTCGCCTGTGCGAGACCGAGGGTCTCACCGACATCCAGACCGAGATCCTCAAGGCGGTGCGGTCCTTCGTGGAGGCCAAGATCATCCCGGTGGCGACCGAGCTCGAGCACGCCGACGAGTACCCCACCGAGATCGTGGAGGGCCTCAAGGAGCTGGGCATCTTCGGCCTGATGATCCCCGAGGAGTACGGCGGCCTCGGGGAGTCGCTGCTGACCTACGCCCTGGCCGTGGAGGAGATCGCGCGGGGCTGGATGAGCGTCTCGGGCGTGATCAACACCCACTTCATCGTGGCGTACATGCTGATGCACCACGGGACCGACGAGCAGAAGCAGAAGTACCTGCCGCGGATGGCGACCGGTGAGGTCCGGGGCTCGTTCTCGATGTCCGAGCCGGGGCTGGGCTCGGACGTCTCGGCGATCACGACCAAGGCCGTCAAGACTCCGTCCGATTCGGGGGGCGAGGGTGGCTACTCGATCACCGGGCAGAAGATGTGGCTGACCAACGGCGGCTCGTCGAACCTGATCGCGGTGCTGGTGCGCACCGACGAGGGCGCGGACTCGGTCTACAAGAACATGACGACCTTCCTGGTGGAGAAGGAGCCGGGCTTCGGGGAGACCGCGCCGGGGCTGACGATCCCCGGCAAGATCGACAAGATGGGCTACAAGGGCGTCGACACCACCGAGGCCATCTTCGAGGGCCACCGGGTCGCCGCCGAGCAGATCCTCGGCGGCGAGGCCGGGCGCGGCTTCTACCAGATGATGGACGGCGTCGAGGTGGGCCGCGTCAACGTCGCGGCCCGGGCCTGCGGCATCGCCAACCGGGCCTTCGAGCTCGGCATCTCCTACGCCCAGCAGCGCGAGACCTTCGGCAAGCCGATCGCCCAGCACCAGGCGATCCTGTTCCGGCTCGCGGAGATGGCGACCAAGGTCGAGGCCGCCCACGCGATGATGGTCAGGGCCGCCCGCCTCAAGGACAAGGGCGAGCGCAACGACGTCGAGGCCGGCATGGCGAAGTACCTCGCCGCGGAGTACTGCAACGAGGTCGTCGAGGCCTCGTTCCGGATCCACGGCGGCTACGGCTACTCCAAGGAGTACGAGATCGAGCGGCTCTACCGCGAGGCGGCGTTCATGCTGATCGGCGAGGGCACGGCCGACATCCAGAAGATGATCATCGGTCGCAGCCTGCTCAAGGACTACGCGCTCAAGGGCTGACCGGGCCGTCGAGGTGAGCCCCGAGGAGGCGCTGCGGCAGCAGGGGGAGGCGTGCGCCGCCCTCGGCTCGCCGCTGTACGCCGACCTGCTGGCCCGGCTCGCCGAGGACTGCGCGGCCGGGGGACCGACGGCGCAGGTGCTGGCCGGGCACGAGGACGCCCCGGCCTCCTCGGCGCTCGCGCTGCGGCTCGTCGGCAGCGTCCACCGGCTGGTGCTCGAGCGGCGGGCCGGCGCCCTCGGCGTGTTCTACCCCAGCGTCGGCGGCACCTGGGACCCGGTGGCCGGGCCCGCCGCGGTCGTGGCGCTGCTCGCCGAGCAGCCCGAGGCGGTCCGGGAGTGGCTGGACCGGCCCCCGCAGACCAACGAGGTCGGCCGGGCCACCGCGCTGATCGGCGGGCTGCTCCACCTCGACGACCCGCTGCGGCTGCCGGTCCGGCTGGTCGAGCTCGGCTGCTCGGCGGGGCTCAACCTGCTGGCCGACCGGTTCGCGGTGGGCGACGCGGCCGGCCTGGTGCACGGCGACCCCGCGTCCGGCGTACGGCTGGAGGGCGGGTGGGCCGGTCGCGTGCTGCGGCCGTGGCCGGGGCTGCGGTTCGTCGAGCGGCTCGGCTGCGACCCCCGGCCGATCGACCCGCGCAGCACGTCGGGACGGTTGGCGCTCACGGCGTACGTCTGGCCCGACCAGGAGGAGCGGCGCGAGCGGCTGCGGGGCGCCCTCGCGGTCGCCGCCGCGGCCACCGCCGAGGAGGTCCCGGACGTGCGCCGACAGCCGGCCGGGGAGCTGCTCGACGACCTGGAGCTGCGCGCGGGCGCGACCACGGTGGTGTGGCACAGCGTGGTGCGGCAGTACCTCGACGCCGGCGACCAGCAGCACCTCGACGACCGGGTGGCGGCGCTCGGGGCGCGGGCCAGGCCCGGGTCCCCGCTGGTCCACCTCACGATGGAGCCGCGGCTGGACCGCGGGGCCGGCACGCCCGGCACGTTCCCGGTGACGCTGCGGACCTGGAGCGGGCGGGCGGACGACGGCGAGCCGAGGGTGCTGGGCCACGCCGCCCCGCACGGGCTCCCCACCACCTGGGAGTAGCCCCGCCGAATTCCGCTCGCCACCGCGGGGCGGGGGTGCGAGGGTGGGGGCCCACGCCGGGCACCGGGGCCCGGCCCACGACGGGAGACCGGCCATGGCCGACGACAAGTCCGACAGCACGCCGACCCAGGACGAGCTCAAGGCCAAGATGCGCGAGGCCCTCGACCGCAAGCAGGGCGTCCACCACCCCGACGACCGGGCGGGCTCCAAGACCAAGGCCCACGGCTCCGAGGTCGTCGGCGGCGCCGGCCCGCAGATGCACCGCCGCAAGGCCGGTGGTGGCGGCAGCTGAGCCCGGCTTGTCCCACGGGGGCTGCGGTTTCACAGGGTCCCCTGTGAAACCGCAGCTTCCCGTGCAGGACTTCGCCCGGGGAGCGAGGGGTTCGTCCGGGGAGCAGCCGGCCCGCCCCTGGCGTCATACGAACCGGTGCCCCCGACGACCACTCCGTATGACGTTCCGATGGGTCATACGAACCGGTGCCCCCGACGACCACCTCGTATGACGTCCCGGTGCGTCATACGAGAAGACACCCCCGACGACCACCTCGTACGACGCGCCGGTGCGTAGGTGCCGCCTCGTCCCGCGTGAGGAATCCCACGGCCCCTCCCGGTGCCGGGCCGGGTCCGACAGGATGACCGGGTCGCCCGTCCGTCCGTCGAAGGAGAGCCCGCATGCAGTTCGGTCGCAGCTACGAGGAGTTCGAGGTCGGGGCGACGTACAAGCACTGGCCCGGCAAGACCGTGACCGAGTTCGACGACCACATGTTCTGCCTGCTCACCATGAACCACCACCCCCTCCACCTCGACAGCAACTACGCGGGCGAGACGACGCAGTTCGGCAAGAACGTCGTGGTCGGCAACTACGTGTACTCGATCCTGCTCGGCATGAGCGTCCCGGACGTCTCCGGCAAGGCGATCGCCAACCTCGAGATCGAGTCGCTGCGCCACGTCGCGCCGACCTTCCACGGCGACACGCTGTACGGCGAGACCCGCGTGCTCGACAAGTGGGAGTCGACCAGCAAGGACGACCGGGGCGTGGTCCACGTCGAGACGGTGGGCTACAACCAGGACGGCAAGGTCGTGTGCCTGTTCCGGCGCAAGGTGATGGTGCCCAAGGACAGCTACCTCGCCGAGCGGGGCGGTGAGCAGCCCGGCCGGCCGGTGCCGCAGCCGGACAAGAACTGGCCCGGAAGCGAGGCGGGCTGAGCCGTGGCCGCCACCGACAGCGAGCTCTGGATCGTGCGCCACGGCGAGACCGAGTGGAGCCGCGACGGCAAGCACACCTCGACCACCGACCTCGACCTGACCGAGGAGGGCGCCGACGTCGCGCGCGGCCTGGCGCGCCGGCTCGACGAGGCGGTGGGCACCGAGGGGTTCGACCTGGTGCTGAGCAGCCCCCGGCTGCGGGCCGTGCGGACCGCCGAGCTGGCGGGCTTCGCCGACGTCGAGACCACCGAGGACCTGGTGGAGTGGGACTACGGCGACTACGAGGGGCTGACCACGCCCGAGATCCGCGAGACCGTGCCGGGCTGGACGGTCTGGTCGCACGCCTGCCCCGGGGGCGAGGACGCCGCCCAGGTGGCCACCCGCCTCGACCGCGTGGTCGAGCGGGTCCGCGACCGGGGCGGGCGCGCGATCGTGTTCAGCCACGGCCACGCCTCGCGGGTGCTGGCCGCGCGGTGGCTGGGCCTGGAGGCCACGGACGGTCGCCACTTCGTGCTCGGCACCGCGACGCTGTCCACGCTCGGCTGGGAGCGCGAGTCCCCGGCCGTGGCGCGCTGGAACGCCTGAGCCCTATCCTTCGGCACGTGTCGCTCGCGGCCTCGTGTCCCCGGTGCACCTCACCCGTGCGGGGCGAGGGTGCGTCGTTCGCGTGCCTGACCCACGGGCCGACCGAGGCGCTGTGGCGGCCCGACGTCGCGGACTACGACTCCTTCGCCGAGCTCGTGGGTCGCATCGACGACATCCCCACCTACCTGCCGTGGCCGATGAGCCCGGGCTGGACGATCGCCGACTTCGGCTGCGTCGGCGCCGGGCCGGGCAGCCGGGTGCGGGCCACGGTCACCACGACCGTGGGCGCCAGCGACCTCGACGGCGACGTCGAGGTCACGGTCGTCTCCGAGGACCCCGGGGTCGGGCTCGGCGCCCGGTGCAGCGGCACGGCGTACGACGACCCGGGCCCGCAGCTCAGCAACGGTCCGCCGGCCATCAAGGTCCGCGCGGGCGGCCGGCCGGTGCCGATGTGGCTGGTCGACGGCGAGGACGACGCCGAGCCGCTGGAGCGCGCGACCTTCGCGGGCGAGTCGGACGGTCGCTGGCTGTGGCTGGTGATGCGGCCGGCGTCGGCGGCGCTGCTCCTGGGCGACGACTGGCTGCTCGCCGACGTCACCGGGTTCGGCCCCGAGGCCCTCGAGATGCCGTTCGGGGGCCCGCGACCCACCTGGTGAGCCGACAGGCCGGACGGGCCGCGTCGTGGGGCACAATGCGTCGTGATGACCACTCACGTCCTGGCCGTGGCCAACCAGAAGGGTGGGGTCGCCAAGACCACCACCGTCGCCTCGCTCGGCGCCGCGCTCGCCGAGCAGGGCCAGCGCGTCCTGCTGGTCGACCTGGACCCGCAGGCGTGCCTGACCTTCAGCCTCGGCATCGACCCCGAGGACCTCGAGGTCTCCGTCCACCACGTGCTGACCAAGGGCCTCGACCCGGCCGAGGTCATCATCGCGACCGAGGACGGCGTCGACCTGATGCCCGCCACCATCGAGCTGGCGCGCGCCGAGGCCGACCTGCTGACCCGCACCGGCCGGGAGTACGTCATCCGCACCGCCGTGGAGGACACCGAGGGCTACGACTGGGTGATCCTGGACTGCCCGCCGTCGCTGGGCGTGCTGACGGTGGCCGCGCTGACCGCGGCGACCGGGGTGCTGATCCCGCTGCAGTGCGAGACGCTGTCGCACCGCGGCGTCGGGCAGCTGCTCGACACCGTCCACGACGTACGCCGCTTCACCAACCGCGAGCTCGAGGTGTGGGGCGTGCTGCCGACGCTGTACGACGGCCGCACCAACCACGCCCGGACCGTGCTCGAGACCATCTCCGAGACCTACGACCTGGCCGTCATCGAGCCGCCGATCCCCAAGTCGATCCGCTTCGCCGAGGCCCCGGCCGCGGGCCGCTCGATCCTGCGGACCGCCAAGAGCGGCAAGGGCGCCCAGGCCTACCGCGACGTCGCCACCTCGTTGCGGGCCCGGGTCTGATCCCGGTGCTCCGGCCCCACGACGCGACCTGGCTGCGGCCGGCCGTCGTCGCCCTGGCCGTGGCGACCACGCTGGTCTCGCTGCTCGGCGGCGCCGGCGTGCTGCCGACCCGTGCCGCGAGCGCGGCCACCACCGGCGGCGCGACCAGCGCGACGCTGACCTCGGGGTCGGTGCTGCCCGACGGTCGGCGCGGGCCGCGACGCCCGGCGCCGCCGGCCGCACCGACCCTGCCCGCGGACAGCGGCGAGGGCACCCGGGTGGTGTTCTCGATCGGCGAGCAGCGGGTGTGGCTGGTCGAGGCGGGGGAGCGCGGCGACGTGGTGCGGCGTACCCACCTGGCCTCGGGGAGCGTCTACGACAACCTCCACCCCGGCACGTTCGCGGTCTACTCCCGCTCGCGGCACGCCACCGGCATCGGCGACTCCGGGACGATGGAGTACTTCGTGCGGTTCACCCGCGGGGCCAACGCCGCCATCGGGTTCCACAGCATCCCGGTCAGCGACGGGGAGCCGGTGCAGACCCGGCGGCAGCTGGGCACGCCGCTCTCGCACGGCTGCATCCGGCAGTGGCGTCCCGACGCCCGCGCGCTGTGGGACTTCGCGCCGGTCGGTCGCACGGTCGTCGTCACCGCCTGAGCCCGGACGTCATCGCGAGGGTGGCCCCGAGGCCACGATCACGATGACGTCCCAGGCGTTGCGGGTGCTGCTCAGCTGTCGGTGCTGGCGGCGGGGGACCCGCCGCGGGTGCGCTGCCGGCTGCGGTTGCGCTTGCGGGGCGGCCGGCTCGCGCCGTCGCCGCCCTCGCTCGCGGGGGCCGACGCGGCGGGGGCGTCCGGAGCGGCGCCCTCCTTGCGACCACCCTCGCCGCGACCGCCACGACCGCGGTCACGACCGCCGCCGTCGCGGCCCCGGCCGCCGTCACGGCCGCCGTCACGACCGCCGTCACGACCCCGACCGCCGCTGCCGCCGCGACCGTCGGTGCGGGGCTCGCGGGCGATGACGACCTGGCCCTCGGGGATGACCCGGCCCTTGATCCCCTTCGCGATGCCCTGGTCGTGCAGGAAGTGCTCGGAGCTGGAGTAGGTCTCCACCAGGTCGTCGAAGGGCAGGTCGAGCGCCTTGTTGATCATCTTCCAGCGGTGCAGGTCGGCCCAGTCCACGAAGGTGATCGCGATGCCGGTGGCGCCCGCGCGGCCGGTGCGGCCGATGCGGTGGACGTAGGTCTTCTCGTCCTCGGGGCAGGTGTAGTTCACGACGTGCGTGACGCCGGTGACGTCGATGCCGCGGGCGGCGACGTCGGTGGCGACGAGGACCTGGAGCTTGCCCTCGCGGAACTTGGTCATCGCCTTCTCGCGGGCGGCCTGCGCCATGTCGCCGTGCAGCGGCGCGCTGACGAAGCCGCGCATCTCGAGGTCGTCGGAGATCCGCTGCGCCTGGCGCTTGGTGCGGGTGAACACGATCATCAGGTCGGCGCCCTCGGCCTGCAGCAGGCGGCCGAGCATCTCCGGCTTGTCGAGGTCGTGGGCCTGGTAGATGAACTGCGCCGTGGCCGGCACCATCTGGTTGTCCTCGCCGGACTCGGCGCGGATGTTCATCGGGTGGCGCATGTGGGTGCGCGCCAGCGCCACGATCGCGGCCGGCATGGTGGCCGAGAACAGCATCGTCTGCCGGGTCTCGGGGGTCTGCTTGAGCAGCCGCTCCACGTCGGGCAGGAAGCCCAGGTCGAGCATCTCGTCAGCCTCGTCGAGGACGAGCGACTTCACGTGGGAGATGTCGAGCGCGCGGCGGTTCATCAGGTCGATGAGGCGGCCCGGCGTACCGACGACGACGTCGACCCCGGACTCGAGCGCGTCGAGCTGACCCTCGTAGGGCACGCCGCCGTAGACGGTGAGCACGCGGATGCCGCGCACCGAGCCGGCGAGCTTGAGGTCCTTGCTCACCTGGAGCGCGAGCTCGCGGGTGGGGGCCACGACCAGCGCCTGCGGCTTGCCGGGGGCGGCGAGGTCGTCGTAGTCGGGGTCGTGCTGGGCGACGGCCCGCTGCAGCACCGGGATGCCGAAGGCGAGCGTCTTGCCGGTGCCCGTGCGGGCCTGGCCGATCAGGTCGGTGCCCATCAGGGCGACCGACAGGGTCATCTCCTGGATGGGGAAGGGTTCGACGATGTTGACGCTCTCGAGCGCCTCGGCAATCTCGGGGAGGACCCCGAGCTCTCGGAAGGTGGTCAGGATCTTGGCCTGTTCTGTGCTGACCCGACGCTGCGGGTCGATGGTCTGGGGGTCGTGTCACGACCAGGGCGAGCCGCTCGCAGGGCATCGTCGCGAGGGGTGCTGAGAGGCACTCCTGCGACGCCGCCGTCGAGGCGGTGCGAGGGCATCGAGCCTGCGGCCCGACTGCAGTCTATCGGTAGGGTGCGCCCATGACCGAACCGTCGCCCGAGGACGCTCCCGTCGTGTCGGCGGACGCGTCGTACGACACCGACCAGGTGGCCTTCGACGACCCGGCGTACCGGGCCGCGGTGGTGGACCTGCTGGGCGTCATCACCTACGGCGAGATCTCGGCCTTCGAGCGGCTCGCCGACGACGCCAAGCTCGCGCCGGACCTCGAGGACCGGGTCGCGCTGGCGACCATGGCGACCGTGCAGTTCGGCCACGTACCCGCCCTGATGGACCGCATCACCGAGCTCGGTGCCGACCCCTTCGAGGCGGTCGCGCCGTTCGTGCAGGCCTTCGACGTCTTCCACACCGCGACCGCTCCCAACGACTGGCTCGAGGGCCTGGTCAAGGCGTACGTCGGGGACGGGCTGGCCGCCGACTTCTACGTCGAGATCGCGATGTTCCTCGACTCCGGCACCCGCCAGCTGGTGGTCGACTCGCTCGACCACGCGGGCCAGGCCGACTTCGTCGTCGACCGGGTACGCCGCGCGATCGTCGCCGACCACCGGGTCGGCGGCCGCCTGGCGCTGTGGGGCCGGCGGCTGATGGGGGAGGCGCTGTCCCAGGCCCAGCGCGTCGCCGCCGAGCGGGACTCGCTCGCCGCCCTGCTCGCGGGTGGCGTCGACCGCCCCGGCATGGACCTCGCCGCGCTGGCCCGGATGTTCGGCCGCCTCACCGAGAACCACGCCAAGCGGATGGCCGAGCTCGGGCTCGCTTCGTAGGGGCTCGCGGTTCCCGCGCTCGGCCGGGAGACCGACCTCAGGAGCGGAAGCCGACCGTCCCGGTGACGCTGGTGGAGATGTCGACGTAGGCCAGGGTGGTGCCGGGCACCACGACGCGGCGGCCCTTGGCGTCGCTCAGCGACAGCACGCCGCCGTCGGACAGTGCGGCGGCGACGGCCGCCTCGACGGCGTCGGAGTCGAGCGTGGTGTCGATCGTGATCTCGCGGGCGACGTTCTGGACGCCGATCTTGACCTCCATGCGGAGGGCCTCCTCGTGTAGTTCGTGCAGTGCGTGGGTGGGGTGGAGCCGAGCGCCCACGGGACCGGCCGGGTAGGCCGGCGCCGTCAGCGCTCGTCGGTGCGGGGGTAGCCGCCGATGCCGCGCCAGGCGAGGCCGGCGACCAGGGAGGCCGCGTCGCCCTGCGGGATGGTGCCGGTCTCCTGGAGCCAGAACCGGGCGCTGACCTGGCCCATGCCCACCAGGGAGACGGCCAGCAGCTGCGACTGCTCGGCGGGCAGGCCGGTGTCGTCGCGGATGACGTGGGCGATCAGCTTGGCGCACTCGGTGGTGACGCGGTCGACGCGGGCCCGTACGGCGGGCTCGTTGGTCAGGTCGGACTCGAAGACCAGCCGGAAGGCGCCCTCGGCGCCGGCGACGTACTGGTAGAAGGCGTGCATCGTCGCGGTCACGCGGTGCTTGTTGTCGTCGGTCGACTCCAGCGCGGCCGCCGCGGCGTTGATCATCGCGTCGCAGGACTCGTCGAGCAGCGCGAGGTAGAGGTCGAGCTTGCCGGGGAAGTGCTGGTAGAGCACCGGCTTGGAGACCCCTGCGCGCTCGGCGATGTCGTCCATCGCGGCGGCGTGGTAGCCCTGGGCGACGAACACCTCGCGGGCGGCGGTGAGCAGCTGCGCGCGGCGCGCCCGCCGCGGGAGGCGGACGCCGCGTCCGGTAGGAGCCGGCTCCGCGAGGGGGCCCTCCTGCTGGTCACGCCGAGTCTCATCGATCCTGCTCACCCGCCGAAGCCTACAAGCAGGGCCGCCGGTCGCCCGGGGGCAGCCACGGCCGGCGTCCGGATGGCGGGCAGGTGCGGTCCGGCGGGCGCCGCGAGGGACCATGGAGGGGCGCCACCGCCCGCGGCACGGGGCCGGGGAACAGCCCCGGGCACTCCCGCGTTGTGCACCGCAGCACCCCCGCAACCCGAGGAGAAGTCGTCGTGTCCCTTCCCGCGCTGGTCGAGCCGGCCACCGAGCTGACCATCGACGAGGTACGCCGCTACAGCCGCCACCTCATCATCCCCGACGTCGGCATGACCGGGCAGAAGCGCCTGAAGAACGCCAAGGTGCTGGTCATCGGCGCCGGCGGCCTCGGCAGCCCCGCCCTGCTCTACCTGGCCGCGGCCGGTGTCGGCACCCTCGGCATCGCCGAGTTCGACGAGGTCGACGAGTCCAACCTGCAGCGCCAGATCATCCACGGGCAGTCCGACATCGGGAAGTCCAAGGCGCTCTCCGCCAAGGAGTCGATCGCCGAGGCCAACCCACTGGTCGAGGTCGTCGTCCACGACGAGCGCCTCGACAACGACAACGTGCTGGAGATCTTCGCCCAGTACGACCTGATCGTCGACGGCACCGACAACTTCGCGACCCGCTACATGGTCAACGACGCGGCGTACTTCCTGAACAAGCCGTACGTCTGGGGCTCGATCTACCGCTTCGACGGGCAGGCCAGCGTCTTCTGGCCGACCCTCGAGGGCGCCGACGCCCCCTGCTACCGCTGCCTCTACCCCGAGCCCCCGCCGCCGGGCATGGTCCCGAGCTGCGCCGAGGGCGGCGTGCTCGGCGTGCTGTGCGCCAGCATCGGCTCGATCCAGGTCAACGAGGCGATCAAGCTGCTGACCGGCATCGGTGACGCGGCCGTCGGCAAGCTCGTCATCTACGACGCCCTCGAGCTGGAGTGGCGCACCCTGAAGGTGCGCAAGGACCCCAGCTGCCGCCTGTGCGGCCCCGACGCCGACGTGACCGGGCTGATCGACTACGAGTCCTTCTGCGGCGCGGTCTCCGACGAGGCCGCCGACGCCGCTGCCGGCTCGACGATCTCGGTGACCACCCTCGAGCACATGCTCAAGGAGCGCGAGGAGGGCAGCCGCGACTTCACCCTCGTCGACGTGCGCGAGCAGAACGAGTTCGAGATCAACCGGATCCCCGGCTCGGTGCTGATCCCCAAGGGCGAGTTCCTCAACGGCAACGTCTTCGACCAGATCGGCCAGGACAAGCCGGTGGTGCTGCACTGCAAGTCCGGCGTCCGGTCCGCCGAGGCCCTCGCTGTGCTCAAGGGCGCGGGGTACGACGACGCCGTGCACGTCGGCGGCGGCGTGGTCGCGTGGGTCAACCAGATCGACCCCTCGCAGCCCTCCTACTGAGGAGCGCCCGACCGCTCCGACGGCCCGTCCCCGACCGGGGGCGGGCCGTCGTGCCGCGTAACCCCGCGTGGAGTCGTGCGTTGTGTCGTGAAGATCACGTCCGCGACCCCGAAGGGCCCTCCACGATGCGTCTGACCCGCACGCTCCTCGCCACCGCCTCCGCGACGGTGCTCGTCGCCGCCGGCCTCGGCGCCACCTCGGGCGCCGCGCAGGCCGCCCCGCACGTGGGCACCGGCCGACACCGCGACGATCACCCCGGGCACGCAGATGTACACCGACGGCGCCCAGTGCACCGCCAACTTCGTCTTCACCGACGCCTCCGGCGGCGTCTACGTCGGGTACGCCGCGCACTGCGCCGGCACCGGCGCGGCGACCGACACCGACGGCTGCCTGGCCGACTCGCTGCCGCTCGGCACCCGCGTCCGCTTCGCCGAGGGCGGCAGCCTCGTCTCCGAGGGCACCACGCTCGGCGAGGGCACCCTGGCGTACAGCTCCTGGGACACCATGGACCGCGTCGGTACGACGGACGCCAACACCTGCGCCTACAACGACTTCGCGCTGGTCGAGGTCGACGCCGACGACGTCGCGAAGGTCAACCCCTCGATCCCGTTCTGGGGCGGCCCCACCGGCATCGACACCGACGGCACCGCCGCCGGCGACCGGGTGTTCAGCTACGGCAGCTCGAGCCTGCGCGCCGGCCTGGAGCCGCTCTCGCCCAAGACCGGCGTCAGCCTGGGCGACGACGCCGCGGACGGCGGCTGGACCCACCCGCTCTACACCGTGACCCCGGGCGTGCCCGGTGACTCCGGCTCGGCGTTCCTGTCCCAGGCCGGCCGGGCGGTGGGCACGCTGTCCACCCTCGGCCTCGCGCCGCTGCCCGCGTCGAACAACATCGGCGACCTGGCGCGCGAGCTGGCGTTCGCGCAGCAGCACTCCGGCATCGCCGGCCTGGCCCTGGTGAACGGCACCGAGCCGTTCGACCCGGTCCTCTAGACCCCCGGCCCGCTCCAGGCGGGCAGTGGGGAACAGCGAGGGCGACGACACGCACCGGGGGCGTGGCGTCGCCCTCGTGCCGCGCCCGGAGCAGGGGCAGGGGAGGATCGGCGGGTGGATCCGGAGGACTACGTCGAGCGTGTGCTGGCGCTGGTCGAGCGCGTCCCGCGGGGCCGCGTCACGACGTACGGCGCGATCGCCGAGCACCTGGCCGACCCGCGACGCCGGGGGCCGCGCTCGGTGGGTCGGGTGATGTCCCAGCAGGGCGGCGGGGTGCCCTGGTGGCGCGTCGTCCGGGCCGACGGGTCGCTGCCGCCCTCGCACGGCGACGAGGCGCGGGCGGCGTACCTCGAGGAGGGCACGGCGCTGCGCCCCAGCGGCCGCGTCGACGTGCCGCGGGCGTTCTGGCAGCCGGTCGACGAGACGGACCGCCCCTGAGCGGGCTGCTGTCGGTGGCGGGTGTTTGGGTGTCCGTGTGAGACCCGAGGCCCGCTCCCCGCTCTACCGCCTCGCGCTCCCTGCCGCCGCCACGACCGGCCCCCCGCCGCTCGACGCCGCGCAGCGGTCGGTCGTCGACCACCCCGGTGGCCCGCTGCTGGTCCTGGCCGGCCCCGGCACCGGCAAGACGACCACCCTGGTCGAGGCGATCGTGGACCGCATCGAGCGCGGCGGCGCCGACCCGTCGTCGGTGCTGGCGCTGACCTTCAGCCGCAAGGCGGCCGAGCAGCTGCGCGACCGGGTCACCGCCCGGCTGGGGCGCACCACCGCGACCACGCTGTGCTCGACCTTCCACTCCTTCGCCTACGGCCTGATCCGCCGCTACTCCCCGCCCGAGCTGTACGCCGGCCCGCTGCGCCTGCTCAGCGCCCCCGAGCAGGACGTCGTGCTGCGCGAGCTGCTGCTCGAGACGCCCGAGTCGGTGCGCTGGCCCGAGTCGCTGCGCCGGGCCGCCGGCACCCGCGGGTTCGCCCACGAGGTGGCCGCCGTGCTCGGTCGCGCCCGCGAGAAGGGGCTCGGCGGCGACGAGCTGGCCGACCTGGGGCGCCGGCACGACCTGCCCGAGCTGGTCGCGGCCGGGCACTTCCTCGAGCAGTACCTCACCATCCTCGACGACCTCGGCGCCACCGACTACGCCGACCTGATCCGCCGGGCCACGCTCGAGGCCCAGGTGCACCAGGTCGAGCTGCGCCGGGAGCTCCGCCACGTGTTCGTCGACGAGTACCAGGACACCGACCCCGGCCAGGTGGCGCTGCTGCGCGCCCTGGCCGGCGACGGCCGCGACCTCACGGTGGTGGGCGACCCGCACCAGTCCGTCTACGGCTTCCGCGGCGCCGACGTCCGCGGCATCCTCGACTTCCCGCACGCCTTCCCCCGCGCCGACGGCACCCCGGCCGACGTGGTGGCGCTCGGCACCACCCGCCGGTTCGGGCCGCGGGTGCTCGCCGCCACCCAGCGGCTGGCCCACCGGCTGCCGCTGCCCGGCGGGCTGCCCGAGCAGGCGCGGGAGGCGTTCCTGCACCCCGTCGCCCAGGCGCCCGTCCCGGGCCGCGTCGAGGTGACGACCTTCGACACCGAGCGCGCGGAGAGCGAGCACCTCGCCGACCTGCTCCGCCGCGCCCACCTCGAGGACGGCGTGCCCTGGCACGAGATGGCCGTGCTCGTCCGCTCCGGGCGCGGGTCGATCCCGGGGCTGCGGCGCTCGCTCGGGGCGGCCGGGGTCCCGGTCGAGGTCGCGGGCGACGACGTGCCGCTGGTGCGCGACCCCTCGGTGCGGCCGCTGCTCGACGCGCTCCGCGCCGTGCTCAACCTCGACAACGAGGACCCCGACGACCTCGGGCACCTCGACGCCGGCCGGGTCGAGTCGCTGCTGACCGGCCCGCTCGGCGGCCTCGACGCCAGCGACGTGCGCCGCCTGGCGCGGGCGCTGCGCAGCCGGGAGAAGCTCGCGCTGGAGGACCGCGTCGAGGAGGACCTCGCCCACGAGCCGGCCGGCGAGCCCGTCCCCGACCCGGCACCCGAGCCCACCCCCGAGCCCGACCCCGAGCCGCGCCCGCGCACCTCCCGCGAGCTGCTGCGGCTGGCGCTGCTGCGCCCCGGGTTCCTCGACGGGCTGCCCGAGGGGCCCGAGGTGCTGCGCGCCCGCGCCCTGCACCAGCTGCTGCGGCGGGCGCAGGCCCAGCTCGGCGACGGCGCGTCCGCCGAGGAGCTGCTCTGGGAGCTCTGGTCGGGCACCAGCTGGCCCGGCCGGCTGCGTCGCGCGGTCGAGGCCGGCGGCGGCGCCGCGCGACGGGCCCACCGCGACCTCGACTCGGTGGTGGCGCTGTTCGCCGCCGCCGCCCGCGCCGAGGAGCAGCGCGACCACCACGGGGTGGAGTCCTTCGTGGCCACCCTGGTCGCCCAGCAGCTGCCCGCGGACACCCTCGCCGAGCAGGGCGTGCGGGGCTCTGCCGTCCGGCTGCTGACCGCCCACCGCTCCAAGGGCCTGGAGTGGCGCCTGGTCGTCGTCGCCCACGTCCAGGCGGAGGGCTGGCCCGACCTGCGCCGCCGCACCACCCTGCTCCAGGCCGACCGGATCGGGGCGGGCGAGCTGGTCCCGCCGCTGACCAGCCGCGAGCTGCTGGTGGAGGAGCGCCGGCTCTTCTACGTCGCCTGCACCCGGGCCCGGGAGCGCCTCGTGGTCACGGCCGTGGCCTCGCCCGAGGACGACGGCGAGCAGCCCAGCCGGTTCCTCGGCGAGCTCGGGCTGGAGCCCCGCCGGGTCACCGGCCGTCCACCGCGGCCGCTGTCGATGGCCGGCCTGGTGGGCGAGCTGCGCCGCACCGTCACCGACCCCGCGACCAGCCCGGCGCTCCGTGCGGCGGCCGCCACCCGGCTCGCACGCCTGGCCCGCGAGACCACCGGCAGCGGCCGCGCGCTGGTGCCCACCGCCGACCCCGCCACCTGGTGGGGCACCCGCGCGGCCAGCCGCTCCGAGCAGCCGGTCCGCGACCCGCAGCGGCCCGTCCCGGTCTCGGCGAGCGTGCTCGACGCGATGGCGGTCTGCCCGACCCAGTGGTTCCTCCAGCGCGAGGCCGGTGGCACCGACCGGGTCCACCAGTCGGCCAACCTCGGGCAGCTGCTGCACGCCCTGGCCGACCGCGTCGCCTCGGGCGAGCTGCCGGCCGACCCCGAGGCCGTCGAGGAGCTGATGTCCCACGTCGAGGCGGTGTGGGACCGGCTGGAGTTCCGCACGCCCTGGTCGCGGCAGCGCGAGCACGCCCGGGTGCGCGCCGCGCTCGGCCGGTTCCTGCAGTGGCACCGCCACAACCCCCGGCGGCTGCTCGGCACCGAGACCCGCTTCGCCACCGACGTCGTGCTCGACGACGGCGAGCGGGTCCGCATCTCGGGCTACGCCGACCGCGTGGAGGTCGACGCCGACGGCCACGTCGTCGTGGTCGACCTCAAGACCGGCCGCAGCGTGCCGACCAAGGTGGCCGTCGAGCGCCACCGGCAGCTCGGTCTCTACCAGTACGCCGTGGACCACGGCGCCGTCGACGGCGTGCTCGCCGAGCACGGGCTGCCCGTGCCGGGTCGTGCCGGCGGCGCCGAGCTGGTGCAGCTGGGCAGGCTCGACGAGTCCACCGACGCGGTGGTCCAGCAGCAGCCGGTGCAGCCCGAGGGCGGCGCGGAGCGCGACGTGCTGCGCGCCGAGCTGGGGCGGGCCGCCGGCCACCTGCGCGCCGAGGTCTTCCCGGCCACGCCCGGGACGCACTGCCAGGACTGCTCGTTCGTGCCGGTGTGCCCGGCCCGCAGCGCCGGCTCGGTGGTGCAGCAGTGAGGCGCATCGAGACCCCCTCCGACCTGCGCGAGGTGATGCGCAGCGACTACGAGGTCAGCGAGCAGCAGTGGCGCGCCATCTCGGCGCCGCTGTCGCCGGCCGTCGTGATCGCCGGGGCCGGGTCGGGCAAGACCACGCTGATGGCGGCCCGCGTGGTCTACCTCGTCGTGACCGGCCAGGTGCGCCCCGACGAGGTGCTGGGCCTCACCTTCACCACCAAGGCGGCCAGCGAGCTGCGGTCCCGGGTGCGCGAGGCGCTGGAGACCGCGGGCGTGCTCGGTCCCGACGTACGCCTGCCCGCCCCCGCCCCGGGCGAGGACCCCGAGGACGCGCTCGAGCCCACGGTGGTGACCTACAACGCCTACGCCGCCTCGCTGCTCGCCGACCACGGGCTGCGCATCGGCCACGAGCCCGACACCCGCGTGGTCACCGACGCCTCCCGCTACCAGCTCGGCGCCCGTGCCGTGGAGCGGTACGCCGGCGACGTGCACGTGCTCTCCGACCACCCGCCGACGGTCATCCAGAACCTCCTCGCCCTCGACGGGGCGATGACCGAGCACCTCGTGGCCCCCGAGCAGGTGCTCGCCCTCGACGCCGAGGCGCGGGCCGGGTTCTGCCGGGCGCACGAGGAGGAGGTGGCCGGGAAGAACCGCAAGACCTACCTCGAGCCGCTCGCCAAGGCGGTCTCGGCCATCGACCGGCGCGCCGACCTGATGGGCCTGGTGCGCTCCTACCGCCGGCTCAAGGCCGACCTCGGGCTGATGGACTTCGCCGACCAGATCGCGCTCGGCGCCCGGCTGGCGCACGAGCAGCCCGACGTCGGCGCGCTGGAGCGGTCGCGCTTCAAGGTGGTGATGCTCGACGAGTACCAGGACACCTCGGTGGCCCAGGCGCAGATGCTCGCCCGGCTGTTCTCCGGACCCACCGCGGAGACCGGGCTCGGCCACGCCGTCACCGCGGTCGGCGACCCCAACCAGGCGATCTACGGCTGGCGCGGTGCGTCGGTGTCCAACATCCTCGGCTTCGGCGCCACCTTCCCGGCCCTCGACGGCCCGGTCCCGGTGCTGCCGCTGACCGTCAACCGGCGCTCGGACCGCCGCATCCTCGAGGTCGCCAACACCCTCGCCGAGCCGCTGTACGCCGCGCTGCCCGACGTCGCGCCGCTCGTGGCCGCCGGCGACCGCGAGGGCCGGGTGACCACGCAGGTCTTCGAGACCGCCGACGCCGAGCTGGCGTGGCTGCTGGAGGAGGTGCGCGCGACCCACGACCCCGACGCGCCGCCCGGGTCGCGCGTGGACTGGTCCGACATCGGCGTGCTGACCCGCGACAACAGCACCGCCGAGGCGGTCTTCGACGCGCTGACCGCCGGCGGGGTGCCCGTGGAGATCGTGGGCCTCTCGGGGCTGCTGCGGCTGCCCGAGGTGGCCGAGGTGGTGGCGGTGCTGACGCTGCTGCACGACGTGACCGCCAACCCCGCGCTGCTGACCCTGCTGACCGGCCCGCGGTGGGCCGTCGGCCCGCGCGACCTGCGGCTGCTGGGGGAGCGGGCGACCGAGATCGCGGGGCGGCGCGGTCGGGCGGACGGCCCGGTCTCGATCGCCCGCGAGCTGACCGAGATCGCCGACGGCATCGACCCCGCCGAGGCGGCCGCGCTCTCGGACGCGCTCGCCGACCCCGGCGACGCGGCGTACTCCCCCGAGGCGCTGGAGCGCTTCGGCCTGCTCGCCGCCGAGCTGCGCGGCCTGCGCGCGGCCGTGGGCGAGCCCATCCTCGACGTGGTGCGGCGCATCGTCGACACCACCGGCGTCGACGTCGAGCTGGCCTCGGCGGTCAGCCCCGCCGCCGCGGCGCGCCGGGACAACCTCGACCTGTTCCTCAGGGCCGTGGCCGAGTTCCAGGCCGTCGACGGCGACGTGACGCTGCCCGCGCTGCTGGCCTACCTCACCGCCGAGGACGACCAGGGCAACGGCCTCGACGTGGCCACCCCGACCGAGGCCGACTCGGTCAAGCTGCTGACCGTGCACCGCTCCAAGGGCCTGGAGTGGCACTCGGTGTTCGTGGTCGGCGTCTGCGAGACCCGCTTCCCCTCCAACCGCTCGCGCACGCTGTGGACCTCCTCGCCGGCGGTGCTGCCCGCCCCGCTGCGCGGCGACGCAGCCGACCAGCCGCAGCTGCACGGCCACGACAAGGCGGCCCTCGACGCCTACCGCGTCGCCACCCGCGCCCACGACGCCGAGGAGGAGCTGCGGCTCGGCTACGTCGCGCTGACGCGCGCCGCCCGGAGGCTCTCGGTGACCTCCCACCTCTGGGGCGCCCGGGCGACGCCGTTCGGCCCGTCGTCCTACCAGCAGCGGCTGCGCGAGCAGGTCGAGGCGTGGGGCGAGCCGGTGACCTGGCTGGACAAGCCGGAGAAGGGGGCGCGGAACCCCTACGACGACGTCGACACCTCCTCGCCCTGGCCGCTGACCGGGCTCGGCCGGGAGGCGGGCCTGCGCCTGGCGGCCGCCGAGCTGGTCCGGGCCAGCGACCCCGACGGCCACGACCACGACCTCGACATGATCGAGACCGCGCGGGTGGGCGACTGGGACGCCGAGATCGAGCGGCTGCTGACGGAGGCGCGCGCCGACCGCGCCGAGGTGGTCGAGGTGCCGCTGCCGACCAGCCTGTCGGCCACCGCCGTCCTCCGGCTGCGCGAGGACCCCGAGGCGTTCGCCCGCGAGCTGGCCCGCCCGATGCCGCGCCGCCCGTCGGCCGCGGCCCGCTTCGGCACCCGGTTCCACGCCTGGGTCGAGGCCCGGTTCGGCCAGCAGTCGCTGCTCGACCCCGACGAGCTCCCCGGCCGCGCCGACCTCGGCATCGACGACGAGGACGACCTGCGCGAGCTGGTGGCTCGCTTCGAGGCCGGCCCCTTCGCCGACCGGGTCCCGCACGCGGTCGAGGCGGCGTTCTCGCTGGTCCTCGCGGGCCAGGTGGTGCGTGGCCGCATCGACGCGGTGTACGCCGAGCCGGACGGCCGCTGGCTGGTCGTGGACTGGAAGACCAGCAGCCGCCAGGACGAGGACCCCCTCCAGCTGGCGCTCTACCGGCTCGCGTGGGCCGACCTGGTCGGCGTACGCCTCGAGGACGTGGACGCCGCGTTCCACTACGTGCGCTCCGGCGAGACGGTGCGACCCGGCGAGCTGCCCGACCGCGCGGCCCTCGAGGCGCTGGTGCGCCCGGTCCCCGGCGCTTGACGTCCTTCTCGACCGCTGGACGTCTGTTGCAACAGACGTCCAGCGACTGATTACCCGGACGTCCGGGTAATCAGTCAGCCCAGCGAGGCCTCCAGCGCCACCTCCACCATCGCGCCGAACGTCTCCTCCCGCTCCGGCGAGACGGTGCGACCCGGCGAGCTGCCCGACCGCGCGGCCCTCGAGGCGCTGGTGCGCCCGGTCCCCGGCGCTTGACGTCGTTCTCGACCGCTGGACGTCTGTTGCAACAGACGTCCAGCGACTGATTACCCGGACGTCCGGGTAATCAGTCAGCCCAGCGCAGGCCTCCAGCGCCACCTCCACCATCGCGCCGAACGTCTCCTCCCGCTCCTGCGAGGTGGTCTCCTCACCGGTCACCACGTGGTCGCTGACCGTGCAGATCGCCAGCGCCCGGCGGCCCTTCGCGGCCGCGAGCGTGTAGAGCGCGCTGGCCTCCATCTCGACGGCCAGCACCCCGTGCGCGACGAGCGGGTCGGTGAGCTCGGGGCGCGGGTTGTAGAAGGTGTCGCCCGAGAGGATCAGCCCGACGTGGGCGGTGACGTCGTCGCGGGCGGCCGCCGCGTCGTACGCCGCCCGCAGCAGGCCGAAGTCGGCCACCGGCGCGTAGTCGAGGCCGTGGAAGCGCAGCCGGTTCATCGAGGAGTCGGTGCACGCGCCGGAGGCGATCACCAGGTCGCGGATCGCGACCCGCTCGGTCAGCGCGCCGCACGAGCCGACCCGCACCACGGTCTGCACGTCGTAGTCGTCGATCAGCTCGTTGACGTAGATCGACATCGAGGGCTGGCCCATGCCCGAGCCCTGCACCGAGACCGGGTGGCCGCGCCAGGTGCCGGTGTAGCCGAGCATCCCGCGCACCTCGCTGTGGCACACGGCGTCGTCGAGGAAGGTGCGGGCGATCCAGCGCGCCCGCAGCGGGTCGCCGGGGAGCAGGACGGTCGGGGCGATCTGGCCGGGCTCGGCGCCGATGTGGGTGCTCATGCGGGACAACCTAGGTCGTACGCTCGGCCGACATGGACCTCCAGCCCCTCGCGCTCCCCGCCGACGACCCCGCGTGGCTGCCCTGGACCGACGCCCGGGCCCGGGACGGCCTCGCCGCGGCGACCGACGGGCTCGCAGCCCTCCGGTCCGCGGCCCCGGGCGACCCCGTCGCCCTCGAGCGCTGGAACGACGTCGAGATCGCGCTGTCCGGCGTGCTCTCGGTGGTCTCGCTGCTGGGCGCGGTGCACCCCGACGCGGCGGTCCGCGACGCCGCCGAGGCCCACGAGCTCGAGGCGCGCCGCTTCGCCACCGACGTCTACCTCGACGCCACCGTCCACGCCCGGCTGGCCGCGCTCGACGCCGACGCGCTGGACGCGCCGGCCCGCCGGGTGCTGACCGACGCGCTGCGCGCGTTCCGGCGCGCCGGGGTCGACCGCGACGAGGAGACCCGCGAGCGGCTGCGGACCCTGGACGCCCGGGCGCAGGAGCTCGGCCAGGCCTTCTCCCGCGCGATCCGCGACGGCCGCCGCACCACCCGGGTGCCCGTCGCCGCGCTGGCCGGGCTGCCGGAGGACTACCTCGCCGAGCACCCCGCCGACGCCGACGGCCTCGTCGAGGTCAGCACCGACTACCCCGACACGCTGCCGGTGCTCACCCACGCCCGCGACCCCGAGGTGCGCCGCCAGGTGGCGCGCACCATGCACGACGTGGCGTGGCCCGAGAACGACGCCGTGCTCGCCGAGCTGCTGACGACCCGCCGCGAGCGCGCCACCCTGCTCGGGTACGCCGACTGGCCGTCGTACGACGCGGAGGTGAAGATGATCGGCGAGGGCGACCGCATCCCCGCGTTCGTCGACCGCGTGGCCGACGCCGCCGAGGCCCCCGGCCGTCGCGACCTCGACGCGCTGCTCGGGCTCGCCCGCGCCGAGGGCGAGGACGTCGTCGACTTCTCCTCCTGGCGCCACCACCTCGAGACGCTGCGCCGCGAGCGCTTCGACGTCGACACCCAGGAGGTACGCCGCTACCTCGACGCCGGCAAGGTCCGCGCCGGCCTGCTCGAGGTCACCGGACGGTTGTTCGGGCTGCGCTACGAGCCGGTCGACGCCCCGACGTGGCACCCCGAGGTCACCACCCACGACGTGCTCCTCGACGACGGCACCCCGCTGGGCCGGATCCACCTCGACCTGCACCCGCGGCCCCACAAGTACAACCACGCCGCCCAGTTCAGCCTGGTGCCCGGCGTGCGCGACCGGCAGCTGCCCGAGGGCGTGCTGGTCTGCAACTTCTCCCGCGGCCTGATGGAGCTCGACCACGTCGTCACCCTGTTCCACGAGTTCGGCCACCTGCTCCACCACGTCCTGGCGGGCCGCCACGACTGGGTGCGGTTCTCCGGGGTCAGCACCGAGTGGGACTTCGTCGAGGCGCCCTCGCAGATGCTCGAGGAGTGGGCGTGGGACGCCGGCGTGCTGGCGAGCTTCGCCACGGACGCGGACGGCACCCCCATCCCCGCCGAGCTGGTGGGCCGGATGCGGGCGGCGCAGGAGCTCGGCACGGCGTTCCTGGTGCGCACCCAGACGGCGTACGCCGCGGTGTCGTACTGGTTCCACCAGGAGTGCCCGCCCGACCTGACCGCCCGGCTGCGCGAGCTGATGGAGCGCTACAGCCTGGTGGCGGTGGTGCCCGGCACCCACTTCCACACCGGGTTCGGCCACCTCGAGGGCTACACCTCGGCGTACTACACCTACCTGTGGAGCAAGGTCATCGCCAAGGACCTGTTCTCCGCCTTCGACGAGGCCGACCTGTTCGCGCCCGAGGTGGCGCTCCGCTACCGCGACACCGTCCTCGCCGCGGGCGGGTCCCGCGACGCCACCGACCTGGTCGAGGACTTCCTCGGCCGGCCCTACGACGACCGGGCGTTCAGCGCCTGGCTCGACCGCTCACCCGAGGAGCACCTGTGAGCCGCACCCTGCCCCACGTCGCGCTGTCCGCCCACGCGCACGACCGCCACGGCGACCTGCGCCGCGACGAGGCCTGGCTCGACGAGCGTTGGCACGACCCCGCGACGCGCGTGCTGGTCATCTCCGGCGCCCGGCTGCGCCCGGTCGACGGTGCGGTCGCCTGGGTCCCCTCCGCCGAGGCCCCGGCCGGCGGGCTGCGGCTGCTGCTGGGGGAGCGTGACGGCGTCGAGCACTTCGCGCTGCTGGTCGACCCCGCCGAGGCACCCGGCGAACGTGAGGAGTGGGTGCCGCTGCGCTCGGTCGTGATGGGCCTGGTCGACGACACCATCGAGGACGGCCCGCTGGTGATGCACGCCATCGGCATGGCCGAGTGGCACGCCGCGACGACGTTCTGCCCCCGGTGCGGCGACCGGCTCGAGCCGCGCCAGGCCGGTCACGTGCTGCACTCGCCGCGGTGCGGTCGCGACCAGTTCCCGCGCTCCGACCCGGCCGTGATCATGCTGGTGACCCACGGCGAGCCCGGGGCGCCCGACGAGCGCGCGCTGCTGGGCCGCAGCCCCGCCTGGCCCGCCGGCCGCTTCTCCACGCTCGCGGGCTTCGTCGAGCCCGGCGAGACCATGGAGGACGCCGTGCGCCGCGAGGTCGCCGAGGAGACCGGCGTCGAGGTGGGCGAGGTCGCCTACTTCGGCAGCCAGCCCTGGCCGATGCCGGCCAGCCTCATGGTCGGCTTCACCGGTCGCGCGCTGAGCACCCGCGTCGACGTCGACGGCTCGGAGATCGAGGCCGCCGGCTGGTACACCCGCGAGGACCTGCGGACCCAGTCCGAGGCCGGCACGCTGGTGCTGCCGAGCGGCGTCTCGATCTCGCGCTCGCTGATCGAGGACTGGTACGGCGGGACGCTCACCGGGCAGTGGTGAGCGGTCCCGCGTGCACCGGGCTCTGCACCGGGCTCTGCACCGGGCTCAGGCCAGGGCCGCGATCTTCTCCTTGACCTGCTTCAGCGAGGGGTTGGTCTGCGCCGACCCGTCGCTGAACACCAGCGTCGGGACCGTCTGGTTGCCACGGTTGACCTGCATCACGATCTCGGCCGAGGCCGGGTCCTGCTCGATGTCCACGACGTCGTAGACGATGCCCTCGCGGTCGAGCTGGCCGCGCAGCCGGTGGCAGTAGCCGCACCACGGGGTGCTGTACATCGTGAAGGCGGCCCCACTGGTGCTCGGGGTGGTCGGGCCGGACTGGTGCTCGGTCACGGGTTGTCCTCTCTCGCGTCTAGGCTCGTTCCCCAGGCCAACGCACCGCAGAGGGAGTTCATTTCGTGTCGTCGTCGCAGGACCTGCTGGACGCGCTGGATCCCGAGCAGCGTGCGGTCGCCAGCACGCTGCGGGGACCCGTCCGGGTGCTCGCCGGCGCCGGCACCGGCAAGACCCGGGCGATCACCCACCGCATCGCCTACGGCGTCGCGACGGGGGTCTACAACCCGACCGAGGTCCTCGCCGTCACCTTCACCACGCGCGCGGCGGGGGAGATGCGCACCCGGCTGCGCACCATGGGGGCCGGCCTGACCCAGGCCCGCACCTTCCACTCCGCGGCGCTGCGCCAGGTCCGGTGGTTCTGGCCCAAGGTCTACGGCGGCGAGCCGCCGCAGCTGATCGACTCCAAGATCCCGGTGCTGGCGCTGGCCGCGCGGCGCAACCGCGTCGAGGTCACCCAGTCGCTGCTGCGCGACCTCGCCAGCGAGGTCGAGTGGGCCAAGGTCAGCAACGTCCGCCCCGACGACTACGAGCGCGTCGCCGCACCCAAGGGCCGCGAGGTCGGGGGAGCTGACGCCGCCACCGTCGCCCGCGTCTTCGCCTCCTACGAGGAGGTCAAGCGCGACCAGGGCCGGATGGACATGGAGGACGTGCTGCTGTGCGCCGCCGCGCTGCTCAGCGACGACGAGCGGGTCGCGGCCGAGGTGCGCCGGCAGTACAAGTGGTTCGTCGTCGACGAGTTCCAGGACGTCAGCCCGATCCAGAGCGCGCTGCTCGACCTGTGGCTCGGCGGCCGCGACGAGATCTGCGTCGTGGGCGACCCCGCCCAGACGATCTACTCCTTCGCCGGCGCGCAGCCGGCCTTCCTGTCCGACTTCACCACCAAGTTCTCCGGCGCCACCAGCGTGGAGCTGGTCCGCAACTACCGCTCCACCCCCCAGGTCATCGCGGCCGCCAACGGCGTCCTCGCCGGCGGCACCACCCGCAGCGTGGTGCTGCGCTCGCAGTCGCCGACCGGGCCCGAGGTGATCTGGCACGAGGCGAGCGACGAGGTCGCGGAGGCCGAGGCGGTCGCCGCCCGGGTCGCCGAGCTGCGCGACGCCGGGGTGCCGCTGCGCGAGATGGCGGTGCTGTTCCGCATCAACGCCCAGTCCGAGGCCTTCGAGGAGGCGCTGACCGCCCACGGCCTCGCCTACGTCGTCCGGGGCGCGGCACGGTTCTTCGAGCGCCAGGAGGTCCGGCAGGCCGTGGCGCTGCTGCGCGGGGACGTCCGCGCCGCCGAGCGCGCCTCGGAGGCCGGCGAGCTCCTCGACCCGGGCGGCGACCTGCTCGAGCAGGTCCGCGGCGTGCTGGGCGGCATGGGCTGGTCCACGCAGGCCCCCGCGGCCCGGGGCCAGGCCCGCGACCGGTGGGAGTCGCTGCAGGCGCTGGTCTCCCAGGCCGAGGACTTCGCGGCGACCGCCACCGCCGAGCGGCCCGCGACCCTCGCCGCGTTCGTCGCCGAGCTCGACCGCCGCGCCCACGAGCAGCACGCCCCCGTCGCCGAGGGCGTCACGCTCGCGACCATCCACGCCGCCAAGGGCCTGGAGTGGGACGCCGTGTTCCTCGTCGGCATGCAGGACGGCTCGATGCCGATCGTGCACGCCGACACCCCGGCCGGGGTGGAGGAGGAGCGTCGACTGCTCTACGTCGGCGTCACGCGCGCCCGCACGCACCTGTGGGTCTCCTGGTCGCTGGCCCGCAACCCCGGGGGCCAGGCGCGTCGCAAGCCCTCCCGCTTCCTCGACGGGTTGCGGCCGGCCTCGGCGACCGACCGGTCCGGCGGCTCCGGCCCCGGGGGCGGCCGGGCGTCCCGGCGTACGTCCAAGAAGGCGGCGACCTGCCAGCAGTGCCAGCGCCCCCTGGCCAGCTCGCGCGAGCGCAACCGGGGCTACTGCGCCGACTGCCCGGTGCCCTACGACGAGGAGCTGTTCGAGACGCTGCGCACCTGGCGCAAGGAGCAGGCCGAACAGCAGAGCGTGCCGGCGTTCGTGGTGTTCTCCGACGCCACCCTGGAGGCGCTCGCCGAGGTCAAGCCCACCACCCGGGCCGCGCTCCAGGGCATCAACGGGATCGGCAAGGCCAAGCTCGACAAGTACGCCGAGGAGCTGCTCGCCCTGCTGGCCTGAGGCCCGTCGGGAACCGCCGGGACTAAATGCGTTGCGCCCCTCCCGGGGGGCGCACTACCGTGCTGTGCACCACGTCCCCGGGCCCGGCCGACCGCCGCTGCCCCCCACCCGCCGAAGGAGGTGCGAGATGAAGAACTGGAACCACACCCCCGCTGCCGCTCTGCGTCACGGTCCCGTCTCGCCCGTCCTGCTCGCCGGGGGAGAGGTCCGTCCGCAGACGGGCCGTCGCCGCGTCGACACCCTCGTCCAGGACGTGACCTCCCCGGTCCGTGCCATGGGCGGCGACGCCGACCCGGGTCTCCGCGCCTCCAGTCCACCGATCACCTGAGCCCAGCTCAGTCATCGGCTGCCTCCAGGCCGCGGAACCCCACCGGGATTCCGCGGCCTTCGTGCTTCCCGGGCACGACGAGCAGGTCGCGGAGCAGACGCTCCGACCACCACGACCGTTCACGAGGAGGTGACCCAGATGAACACCAGCACTGTCGACCGACCACGGGCCGACGAGGTGGGGCTGCCGTGCCACAGCAAGGACCCGGAGCTCTACTTCGCGGAGTCCCCGGCCGACGTGGAGCTGGCCAAGGAGCTGTGCCGGGCCTGCCCGGTGCGCACCGCCTGCCTCGCCGGCGCGCTCGCACGCCGCGAGCCGTGGGGCGTGTGGGGCGGCGAGCTGCTCCTCCAGGGCCAGGTGATCCCCCGCAAGCGACCCCGTGGACGTCCCCGCAAGGACGCCGTCGTGGCCGCCTGACCCCGTCCCCCGAGGAGTCGCGCGTGACCAGCACCCACCGCACCACCGAGACGACCAGCCAGACCATCAGACACACCACCAGCAAGGAGCACCTCGATGAGCCTCATCTCGATCGAGCTCGCCCTCGAACGGCACCAGGAGCGCCGTACCGAGTCCGAGCAGGGCCGCCGGGCGGGCCGGGTCGCAGCCGCGGCGCGGCTGCAGCGCCGGGCCGCCCGCCTGGCCCACCGGGCCGAGCGGACCGCGGCCCGCGCCGAGCGGGTCGCGGCCCGGGCACGGGTCGCCGTCGCCCGGGTCATCTGACGCGACCACGTCGGGCGCCCGACCGCACCGCCCGACCGCACCGCCCGACAGCAGCACCCGGGACACGAGCCCCGGGGAGGACGCCCTCCCCGGGGCTCGTGCCGTGTCCGGACGAGCCGTCGGAGTGGGTGCGGCGGGCTAGCGTGACCCCGTGGTCAGCTGCGCGTACTGCGGACGGGAAGCCGAGGGTGGGACACCGCCCCTGACCTGGACCAGCGCCGTCGAGCGCGGCCAGCAGCGGTGGTTCTGCGACAGCTGCTCGCGCGAGCACCTGCGTGCCATGGAGGGCAAGCTCGACTCGGAGTGGTGGTGACCCCGCCGGCTGGGACCTAGGCGGCGAAGCCCGGCAGCGTCTCCTCGAGGATGCGGCGGAACGGCACCCGCGCCTCGAGCTGGCTGAGCACGCCGATGCCACCGGCGAACGCCCGGTGGATGAGCATGTACGACGGCGGCAGGTTGAGCCGCAGCATGGTGCTGTAGGCGTCGGTACGGGGGTCCTGCACCCGCTGGAACTGCTCCTGCATCCAGGACCGGGAGAAGTGGAAGGTCTCCACGCTCGCGGGCTCGAGGAACGGCCCGAGGTAGGTGCGCAGCGCGGCGGGGTCGAGCCGGATCTTGTCGCGGATGAACCCCTCGGCGCGCAGCGACGCGACGAGCTGGTCGTAGTCCTCCAGCATCGCGATCCGGATCAGCGAGCCCATCGACGCGGGCAGGCTGCGCTCGGGCAACCGCGCCACCGCGCCGTAGTCGAGCACGCCGAGCCGGTCGGGGCCGCCGTCGGGGTCGACCACCTGGCGGAAGTTGCCGGGGTGGGGGTCGGCGTGGAGCATGCCGGTGCGACCGGGCGCCTCGAACATGAAGCGCAGGAAGAGCTCGCCGAGGTGGTCCCGCTCGTCCTGGGTGCCCTCGGCGATGACGCGGGCCAGCGAGCCCCGGCTGTCCATCCACTCGGTCACCAGGACGGTGCCGGCGTCGGCGACCACGTCGGGCACGACGTACGCCGCGTCGTCGGCGAAGGCCGCGGCGAACCCGCGCTGCGCCTGTGCCTCGAGCTGGTAGTCGAGCTCCTCGACGGCCCGGGCCTGGACCTCGGCGATGAGCGCCTTGATGTCGAGGCCCGGCACGAGCGGGCCGAGCCCACGGGCGACGCGGGAGAGCTGGCGCAGGTCGGAGGTCAGCGCCTCGGCGGAGCCGGGGTACTGCACCTTGACGGCGACGTCGCGGCCGTCGGACCAGCGGCCGCGGTGGACCTGGCCGATCGAGGCGGCGGCGGCCGGCATCGCGTCGAGCTCGACGAGGTGCTGCTTCCAGTCGGCGCCGAGCTCGCGGGCCAGGATCTCGCGGACCGTCATCGTCGGCATCGGCGGCGCGGAGTCCTGCAGCTTGGTCAGCTGCTCGCGGTAGGGCCCGGCGAGCTCGTCGGGGAGTGCGGCCTCGAAGACCGACAGCGCCTGGCCGAACTTCATCGCCCCGCCCTTGAGCTCGCCCAGGGTGCGGAACAGCTGCTCGGCGGTGCGCTGCTGCACCTCGGACAGGACGGACTCGGCGGACGCGCCGCCCATGCGTCGGCCGAAGCCGAGCGCGGTGCGCCCGGCGTACCCCAGGGGCAGCGCCGCCAGCCGGGCCGTGCGTCGCACCGCCCGCCGCGGGATCTCGCTCATCGCGGCGCCTGCGCGGGGGGCCTGCGACGAGACGTCATGCCCCCATGGTGCCCCACGGCTGGTCGCCCGGGGCCCAGCTGCAGCCGCAACCGGGGTGGCGTGCCCAGGTCCGGTCGACGGGGGTCGGCGAGGTCGTGCTCCAGCGCCGCGTCCGCGACCAGGTGATCGGCTCCTCGCCCCGCGCGTACGCCGCCAGCTCGCGCACCGCGGCCGCCGTCGCCAGCGCGACCAGGGCCGGGTCGGGCAGGTCGGGGACCCCGTCCTCGCGGGGCACCGCGCACGCCTCGACGTAGCGGGTGGTGACCGCGTGGTGGTCGGGGTCGGCCACCGCGCGGTGGGCGTCGGTGCAGCGCGCGCAGCAGGTCAGCCCGGGCGCGACGAAGGGTCCGAGCAGCGCGTCGCCGTCGAGGAGCCGCAGCAGCAGGTGCGGGGTGCCGGCCCGCACGAGCGGGTCGAGCCGCTCCCGGGCGCACTCGCCGAGGGTGCGCACCAGCACGACCTCGGCGGCCTCGGTCCACGGCGTGGGGACCAGGCCGGCGCCCTCCAGCAGCCGGGCCGTGCTCACCGGGTCCCCGGGGTCGCCCGCGAGGTCGTCGAGCAGCGCCACCCGCAGCCCGTGGCCGGCGGCGGGCAGCACCTCGAGGCACCCGGCGTCGAGCAGGAGCAGCACCACCCGGCGGGCGTCGGGGGAGCCCGGGAGGGGGTTGCCGGCCCGTACGGCGTGCAGCACCTCCTCGGTGGTGCGGTCGCGGGGCAGCACCGTACGACGCTCGGGCTCGAGGCCGACCTGGAGCCGGTCGGTGCCGCGGCGGACGACCCGGAGGCCGGGGGCGAGGCGGAGGCGCACCGAGCCGCTGTGGGGGTCGCGGGGTTCGGTGGGGTCGGGGGGCGGTGCGGGCACGCGGCCGACCGTACGAGCACCGGGCCGTCGGGTGCCCGCGTCGTCCACAGGCCCGGACGCAGCAGGACGGCGGCCCCGGTGGGGCGCGCCGTCCTGGACCCCGCGGGGCGTCCTGCGGGGTGCCGCGTGGGGGGAGGGTCAGGCCTTGCCGAGGATGCGGTTGAGGTTGGTGCCGCAGACGGGGCAGACGGCCTTGGCCATCCGGGTGCCCTTGTCGTTCACCTTCACCTCGCCCTCCGCCTCGCGCTTCTCCTTGCACTTGACGCAGTAGAACTCGCCGCTCCAGGTCTCAGCCATGAGGACTCCTTGCTCGGTGTGACAGCTCGTGTCAGCGGTGCTGGCAGCGCCGCCGGAGTCCGGTGCCCGGACCTCGCTCGACCCTAGTCCACCCCCGCCCCACGGGGCGGTAACCTCCGCCGCATGCCAGACACGGACAGCCTCGACCTCACCCACCTGCGTCTCGAGCGGCCCTCCGAGGGCGTCGTCCGCCTGGTGCTGGACAACCCCGGGCAGCGCAACGCGATGTCGGCCCCGATGACCGACTCCTGGACGCGGGCGGTGGAGTCGGTCCGTGCCGACCCCTCGGTGCGGGTGGTCGTGGTCACGGGCGAGGGCTCGGCCTTCTGCTCCGGCGGCGACACCAGCTGGATCGCCAGCGAGCCCGAGGCCGGGGTGGACCGGCTGCGCACCCGGATGATGGCCTTCTACCGGGCCTGGCTCGCGATCCGCTCCCTCGAGGTGCCCACGATCGCCGCCGTCAACGGGGCGGCCATCGGCGCCGGCCTCTGCCTGGCGCTCGCGTGCGACCTGCGGTACGCCGCCGCCGGCGCCAAGCTGGGTGCGCCCTTCGTCAAGCTCGGCATGAACCCCGGCATGGCCGCGACCTTCCTGCTCCCCGACGTCGTCGGCCGCGCCGTCGCCCGCGACCTGCTGCTGACCGGGCGCATCGTGACGGCGGAGGAGGGCCTCGGGCTGGGCCTGGTGTCGCGCGTGCTGCCCGCCGACGGCTTCGCCGAGCAGGTCCAGGAGGTCGCCGCGGGCATCGCCGCCACGGCGCCGATCGCGAGCCGCTACACCACCCTCGCGCTGCGCGGCGAGGGCCACGCGGACCTCGAGTCGTGCCTGCAGTGGGAGGCGCTGGCGCAGCCGGTCACGCTGGCCACCGCCGACCTCCAGGAGGGCATCCTCGCCGCCCGGGAGAAGCGGCCGGCGGCGTTCCGCGGCGTCTGAGCGGTCAGGCGCCGCGCGGGCTGCCGCCGAGGATCTTCTCCAGGCGGGGGATCAGGCTCCGGACCAGGTCGGACTTCTCCAGGTAGCCGTGCGCGCCGGCCTCGAGCGCCCCACGCCCGGCGGTCTCGAACGGGTAGCCCGAGAGCATCACGACCGTGGCGTCGGGCGCCGCCTCGCGGATGAGCGGGAGCGCCTCCATGCCGTCCATCACCGGCATCGCGATGTCGAGCAGCACCAGGTCGGGCTGCGCGCTGCGCGCCTCGTCGACGGCCTGCCGTCCCTCGGTCGCGGTCGCGACGACGCGCCAGCCCTCGGGGTGACGACGGATCACCATGCTGATCAGGTCGCGCAGGTCGTCGGAGTCGTCGACGACCATCACGTTGAGCCCGGTGGTCACGGGTTCTCCGAGCCGATCCTGGCCGGACCGGTGCGTACGGCGGTCCCGGGGGCCACCGACTCGCCCCCGGCCAGCTCGCCGATCCAGTGGCGCGCGTGGCTGGAGGTCCGGGCCACGATGCTGCGGGCGAAGTCGGTCTGTCCGAGGTCGAGCGCCATCTCGGCGGCGACCAGGCCCTGCACGATCGTGTCGTTGACCTCGGCGGCGACCAGGGTGCGCTCGGCACGGGCCGAGTCGGTGGCGACCTGCTGCTCGACCAGCTTCTGCATGGTGAGGTCGGTGAAGACCAGGCAGCGCACCAGCACGCCGTCGACGTCGAGGTCGGTCGCCGCGACGAGGCAGGGCAGGTCGCCGTCCGCCGTGGGCAGGGTGAGCTCGGCACGCCGGGTCGGCAGGTCGGCGGAGGTGAGCAGCGTGGTCAGCGTGGGCAGCTGGTCGACCCCGACGTAGTCGGCGATGTCGCGGCCGGGCATCGACTGGGCGTCGACGCCGAGGAACGAGGCGACCTGCGGGTTGGCGTACAGCACCACGCCGCGCTCGGAGACCGTCATCGCCCCCTCGCCCATGTTCTCCACGATCACGCGGTAGGGACGGTCGACGCTGGTCAGCGAGAACACCTGCTCGTCGTCGCCCTCGCCGAGGACGACGGCGTCGATGCCGCCGCCTTCGCTGATCGCGTTGAGGGTCCGCTGCAGGGTGGAGATCTGGTCGCGCAGCTGCGCCAGGGCGAGGGTGTCGTCGTCGGTGTCCCGGGCAGAGCTCACGTGCCACCGCCGTCGGGCGAGCGCAGCTGCAGGCCGACGAGGACCTTGTCGGTGTCGGAGAGGTCGCCGATGATCTTGCGGATCGGGTCGGGCAGCTTGCGCACCAGCGTGGGCACCGCGACGATCTCGTCGCCGCGCGCCAGCGCCGGGTTGACCAGCAGGTCGATGACCTCCACGCGGTAGCGGCCGGCGAGGTGCTGGTCGCAGACACGACGCAGGTTCTCCACCGCCCGCACGGAGCGGGGTGACTGCCCCGCCACGTAGAGCCGCAGGTCGTAGAGCTCCACGCCCTCGCCGCTGGCTCCCTCGGTGCTGTCGTCCTCCCAGGTCTGCGTCACGATCCGGCTCCCGTCCCGACGTCCTGGGCCCCTCGTCGCTGCGCCATCGACGCTCGCGCCTCCTCGTCCACCTCGTGCGCGGCGGCTTCCTCCGCGACCAGCTTCTCGAACTCGTCCCGATCCTGGTCCAGCTCCGCGCGCAGCGAGGCGATCTGCGCCTCCAGGACGGCCGAGCGCTGGTCGAGCGAGCGCCGTCGGCGTACCCGTTCGTCGTCCCGCGCGGCGGCCACCGCCTGTTCGCGCACGAGCTGCTCGACGCGGGCCGAGCCGGTGAGCACGCCGTCGGGGCCGACGTACACCTCCACCAGCCGGGGACCCTCGCTGGTGAGGAGGAACTCGCGCACCTGGTTGGAGTGGGAGGTGCCGCGGCTCTTGATGACGAACATCAGCCGGTTGCGCTCCCCGTTGGTCTCGTGGTTGCGCAGCAGCAGCCAGCTGTCGACCAGCGAGGAGACCTCCACCTCGCTGCTCTCGGCGTCGGTCGCGCGCGTCAGCGTGGTCATCACCGAGGTGACGCCGCGGCTCTTGAGCAGGTCGAGGTCACGGGCCAGGACCTGGGAGGCGTCGTGGCTGGTGCCGCTGCGGCCCAGGCTGACGACGGCGTCGAGCACGACCAGACGGGGCTGGTGCTCGTCGACGAGGCGGTGCAGCTGGGCGAGGTGCTCCTCGAGCCCGAAGGCCGTGGCGCGCACCGAGTGCAGGTGCAGCAGCCCGGACGCGGTCCAGTGGTCGAGGTCGACCCCGATCGAGCGCATGTTGCGGGCCAGCTGGGCGGGGGACTCCTCGAAGGAGATGAACAGCGTGGAGTCGCCGCGGGCGCACGACGCGGCCGCCATGGTCGCCCCGATGCTGGTCTTGCCGGTGCCGGCGGAGCCGCTGATCATCATCGCCGAGCCGCGGTAGATGCCGCCGCTGAGCATGTCGTCGAGCTCGGCGATGCCGGTGGTGATCCGCTCCTCCGACGCCTCGTAGGTCAGGCCCACCGAGGTGATCGGCACCGCGACGATCCCGGACGCGGTGATGAGGAAGGGGTACTCGTTGGTGCCGTGCAGCGAGCCGCGGTACTTCGTGATCCGCATCCGGCGCGTGGAGAGGCCGTCCTCGACGCGGTGGTCGAGGACCACGACGCAGTCGGAGACGAACTCCTCGATGCCGATGCGGGTGAGCTGGTCGTCGCCGCCGCCGCGCTCGCCGGTGATGACGACGGTCAGGTCGCGCTCCTTGAGCCACCGGAACAGCCGGTTGAGCTCGCTGCGGACGACCGCCACGTTGGGCAGCGCCGCGAACAGCACCTCGATCGTGTCGAGCACGACCCGCTTCGCACCCACCGAGGCGACCGCGAGCTCGAGCCGGATGAAGAGGCCCTCGAGGTCGAACTGGCCGGCCTCGATGAAGTCGGCGGGGTCGAGCCGGAAGGAGTCGATGGCGATCTTGCCCTCGGCCTCGAGGGCCGGCAGGTCGAAGCCCATCGAGGCGACGTTGGTCGCGATGTCCGCGGCGGCCTCCTCGAAGGCCAGCAGCACGCCGGGCTCGTCGAACTCGGTCGCGCCCCGCACCAGGAACTCCAGCCCGAACAGCGTCTTGCCCGCACCAGCCGAGCCGGCGACCAGGGTCGGACGACCGCGGGGGAGGCCCCCGTTGGTGACGTCGTCGAACCCGGTGATGCCGGTCGGCGCCTTGCGCAGACCGGTCACACCACTCCCGGAGGTGGTCACGAGTCACTTCCTTCACTGATTGCTCCACGCACGTGCACGCCGCAGTCTCTCTTGTCCGCGGGCCGATCGTGGCTGTTTGCCGAGGTCGCGCGACTCCCGGTCCGGTGCGAGGACGTCGACGGGGCCCCCGTCAGGTCGTCCGCGCTTGCCTTCCCCTTGCGAACGCGGGTGACCGACGAGGGCCCCTTCTGCCGGACACCGTAGGGCCGGGGGCCCCGGCCGGTCAATGGACGGCGCCGGCGGCCGCCCGGGCGGGGACGGCGCCCCGGTCCGTCGGTGCCCGGGTCCACAATGGTCGCGTGGCAGCGAGCGAGACGACCGGGGCCCCGCTGGGGCCGGTGCAGGCGTTGCGCAGGATCGCGTTCCTGCTCGAGCGGAGCCGCGCCGAGACCTACAAGGTCAAGGCGTTCCGGGCCGCTGCGGCGACGATCCTGCCGCTGGGCGACGAGGTCGCCGAGCGGGCGGCGTCCGGCACGCTGCGCGAGCTGCCCGGCATCGGTGCCTCGACGGCGGAGGTCATCGAGGCGGCCGCCGAGGGGCGGGTGCCCCCGCGCCTGGCCCGGCTGGAGGAGGAGGTCGGGGGACCGCTCGTCGAGGGCGGCCAGGACGTGCGCGCGGCGCTGCGCGGCGACCTGCACTCCCACAGCGACTGGTCCGACGGGGGCTCGCCGATCGAGGAGATGGCCTTCACCGCGATGGAGCTCGGCCACGACTACCTCGTGCTCACCGACCACTCCCCGCGGCTCACGGTCGCCAACGGGCTGTCCGCGGCCCGCCTGGCCCGCCAGCTCGACGTCGTCGACGCCGTCAACGAGCACCTCGGCGGGGCCGGGTTCCGGCTGCTCCGGGGCATCGAGGTCGACATCCTCGACGACGGTGCCCTCGACCAGACCGAGGAGATGCTCGCCCGTCTCGACGTCCGCGTCGCGTCGGTGCACTCCAAGCTGAAGATGGACCGCGACGCGATGACCCGACGGATGGTCGCCGCGGTGCACGACCCGTTCACCAACGTCCTCGGCCACTGCACCGGTCGCCTGGTGACGGGCAACCGCGGCACCCGGGCGCAGTCGGAGTTCGACGCCGGGGCGGTCTTCGCCGCCTGCGCCGAGACCGGCACCGCGGTGGAGATCAACAGCCGCCCCGAGCGGCGCGACCCGCCGACGCGGCTGCTGCAGCAGGCCATCGACGCCGGCTGCCTGTTCTCGATCGACAGCGACGCCCACGCGCCCGGCCAGCTCGACTTCCAGGTCTACGGCTGCGCCCGGGCCGAGGAGCTCGGCCTCGACCCCGACCGGATCGTCAACACCTGGCCCGCCGAACGCCTCCTCGACTGGGCCCGGCCCGCGTGAGCGCCGATCCCGACACCCCGCCCGGCACCCTTCCCGGCTCCCCGCCCGTGGAGGTACGCCGCTCCCGGCGCCGCACCCGCACCGTCTCGGCCTACCGCCGCGACGGCCGCGTCGTGGTGCTCATCCCCGACCGGTTCTCCCGGGCGGAGGAGCAGGAGTGGGTGGCCACGATGCTCGGGAGGCTGGAGCGCTCGGAGCGTCGCCGCCACCGCGGCGACGAGGAGCTGATGACCCGGGCCCGCCAGCTGTGCGCGGCGCACCTGCCGCCGGGGACGGCACCGACCTCGGTCCGGTGGGTCGGCACCATGACGACGCGCTGGGCCTCGTGCACGACCGCCACCGGCGAGATCCGGATGTCCGAGCGGCTCCGGACGATGCCGGCCTGGGTCGTGGACTACGTGCTGCTCCACGAGCTCGCCCACCTCGTCGAGGCCAACCACGGCCCGCGGTTCTGGGCCCTGGTGGGCACCTACCCGCGGGCCGAGCGGGCGCGGGGCTTCCTGGCCGGGGTCTCCCACGCCGACGCCTCGGGCCCCTCGGAGCTCGACGACGTCGCGGACGTCTAGGACGTCGCGGCGCCGACCCGCTGCCGGGCCAGGCCGACCAGCTCGACCATGTCCTGCTCCTCGGTCGGCAGCGCGGCCACCGGCCACCACCGGACGTCGAGCGACTCCTCGCTGACCACCGGCGGCACGCCGGCCGCGGCCCGGGCGAGGAACCGCACGTCGAGGTGGTCGACGGGTCCCCGTGGGTCGCAGAAGTCGACGCGGTGCCGCGAGAGGTGCACCGGGTCGGGGTCGACGACGAGGTCGGGCAGCCCGGACTCCTCGACGGCCTCGCGCCGGCCGGCGTCGCGCAGGCTCGCGTCACCGGCCTCGAGGTGGCCGCCGAAGTGGAACCAGCGACGCGCCTTGCGGTGCAGGTTGAGCAGCACGTGGTCGCCGTCGTGGCTGAGCACCAGGGCGCCGGCGGTCAGGTGGGCGGGGAAGCACCCGCGCTGCTCACCGTCCGGGTGGGCGGCCAGGTGGTCGACGTACGCCGCGCGGAGCCGCTCCTGCGCGGCGTCGGGCGCCTGCCAGCCCCGCAGCGTCGCGGCGGCCTCGGCGTGCAGGCTCACGCGCCGGGGCGCGGGCCGGGGTCCTCGGGTCCGGTGTCGCCCTGGGGTCCGGTGTCGCCCTGGTCCCCGGCGTCGAGCAGCTTGCCCAGCTCGCGGTCGAAGTCCTCGGCGCTGAGCTCGGCGACCTCGGGCAGGTCCTCCCGGAAGCCCAGCGGGTCGTCGAGGTCGGCGGCGGTGGGCAGCAGGTCGGGGTGCGACCACACCGCGTCGCGCTCCTCCAGGCCGTGCCTGCTGCGCAGCGAGCCCCACAGCGTGGAGGCGTCGCGCAGCCGGCGCGGCCGCAGCTCGAGCCCGACCAGCGCGGCGAAGGTCTCCTCGGCCGGTCCGCCCGCGGCCCGGCGGCGGCGGAACGCCTCGTGCATCTTGGTCGCGGCGGGCATCCGCTCGGCGGTGGCGAGGCCGACCACCTCGTCGACCCAGCCCTCGACGAGGGCCAGCGTGGTCTCCAGGCGCTGCAGCGCCGCCTGCTGCTGCGGGGTCTGCTTGGGCTCGAACAACCCGCCCTGGAGGGCCTCCTGCATGGCCTCGAGGTTGGTCGGGTCCAGCCCGCCCATCGCCTGCTCGATGCCGGACACGTCGATGGTCACGCCACGGCCGAAGTCCTCGACCGAGGAGATCAGGTGGGCGCGCAACCACGGCACGTGACCGAAGAGCCGCTGGTGCGCGGCCTCGCGCAACGCGAGGTAGAGCAGCACGTCGTCCTCGCCGACGTCGAGCCCCTCGGCGAACGCGGCGATGTTGTGGGGGAGCAGGGCCGCCTTGCCGGCCGGGCCCAGGGGCAGGCCGATGTCGCTGGCGCTGAGGACCTCGCCCGCCAGGCCGCCGAGCGCGGCACCGACCTGGCTGCCGAACATGGCGCCGCCGGCCTTCCCGAGCATCCCGATCAGCGGACCGGCCATGGCCCGGGCCTCCTCGGGCATGGCGTTGCCCATCGCGCCCACGACGTGCTCGGCCACGGGCTCCACGAGCACGCGCCACACCTCGGTGGTCTGCTCGATCCACTCCGCCCGGCTCCAGGCGGCGCTCGTGGTGACGCCCGAGGGCAGCACGGTGGCGCTGTCGAGCCAGTGGTCGGCGAGCCGGATCGCGTCGGCGACCCGGGTCTGGTCGGCGCGCCCGGGGCTCGGGTCGGGCTCCTGCGCGGTCGTACGACGGGCGATGTCGGTGGCCAGGCTCCAGTTCACCGGGCCGTCGTAGGGCTGCATCATCGCCTGCATCTGCCCCATCAGGGCCGAGAGGTCGGGCATCCCGGCGCCGCCCGCGCCCCCCGCACCGCCGCCGAGCGCCTGGAAGATCTGCTCGAAGGGGGTGCCCTTGAAGGGGTTGTCGTCGGGTCCGCCGGGGCTGCTCATGGGCCCCAAAATACCGCCGTCCCCTGAACGGCTGCTGTGCGCCGTCGCAGCGGCCCCGGTGCGGCCCGGGGCTACGCTGCCGCGGTGACCTCCGAGACCCCCGCCGGCCCCGCCGACGCCGTGATCCGGCTGCTCGACCTGCGCGAGACGGCGCTCGACGCGACCGAGGTGCTGGCCGCGGTCGAGGACCCGACCGCCGGGGGCGTCAACCTCTTCGTCGGGGTGGTCCGCGACCACGACGGCGGCGAGTCGGTGGACCACCTCGACTACTCCGCCCACCCCACCGCCCTGGCGCGGCTCCGCGAGGTCGCCGAGGGCGTGGTCCGCGACTTCGAGGTGGTCGCGCTCGCCGCGGTGCACCGCACCGGCACGCTGCGCATCGGTGACACCGCCGTGCTGGTGGCGGCCTCCGCCGCGCACCGCGGGCAGGCGTACGACGCCTCGCGTGCCCTGATCGACCGGCTCAAGGCCGAGGTGCCGGTCTGGAAGCACCAGGTGTTCGCCGACGGCCGCGACGAGTGGGTCGGCACCCCCTAGCGCTGGCGTGTCGCGCCGCCGACCGGCGTACCGGCGGGCCACCATGGCGGGGTGGAGATCCTGCTCTGGTGGCTGCCGCCCGTCGTCGTGACCGCGGGCGCGATGGTCTGGGTCGGCTGGGCCGGTCGGGCCCGCTCCACCGAGCCGGACCGCTCCGAGGCCGCGCAGGAGCGCTTCCGCGCCGCCATCGAGCGCGAGCTGCCGGCGGCGGCCCGCGAGGTGCGGGCGGTGCGCCCCGTCCGCGAGCGCAGCACCGGCATCGCCGTACGCCCCTCCCAGCGACCCGCGCCCAGCGCCCGGGACCGCGAGGACCAGGCCCGGCGCTCGGCCTGAGGCCCGTCCCCGGCCGGGCGGCCCCGGCGGCCTTGCCGCCGGGTGAGAAGGTGACGCCATGACGAGCGCCCCCGAGCACCCGCCTGCGGGTGAGGGGCAGCCGCTCGGAGCCACGCGGTCGGCCACCCGCCGCCGCACCTGGGCCAGCCTCCTGGCCCTCCTCCTCGTGCTGGTCACGGGGTTCCTCGCGCTGCGCCAGCCGGTGCCCTACGCGACCTTCTCGCCGGGCCCGACGGTCAACGTGCTGGACGAGTTCGACGGCAAGCCGATCATCGAGGTCGGGGACCGCAGGACCTACGACGACGACGGCGCGCTGCGCCTGGTCACGGTCGTCCCCAGCGCGCCGGGGGAGAAGGTCAACCTGGTGCAGCTGGTGCGCTCCTGGATCGACCCCGACGTCTCGGTGCTGCCCTACGACGCGGTCTACGGCAGCGACGAGACCCGCAGCACCGTCCGGCAGCAGGGCCAGGCGCAGATGACCTCCTCGCAGGGCAACGCCGTCGCCGCCGCGCTCAGCGCCCTCGACATCGACTTCGGCGTCGGCGTCGGGGTGGCGAGCGTCGATCCCGAGGGCCCCTCGCAGGGGCGGCTCGAGGCGGGCGACGAGCTGCTGCGCGTGCAGGGCCGTCGCGTCGCCGACCTCGAGGCCGTGACCGGGGCCATCCGCGGCCTGCCGATCGGCACCCCCGTCCGCGTGGAGGTACGCCGGGACGGCGAGACGGTCACCGAGCGGGTCCGGACCGTCGCCGCCGCCGACGACCCCGAGGCGAGCGCGGTGCGCATCGGCGTGGCCGTGTGCTGCTACGACTTCCCCTTCGAGGTCGACCTCAACATCAGCGACAACATCGGGGGACCGTCGGGCGGGATGATGTTCGCGCTCGGCATCTACGACGTGCTCACCCCCGGCTCGCTCACCGGCGGCCGCATCATCGCCGGCACCGGCGAGATCGACCCCCAGGGCCGCGTCGGCGAGATCGGCGGCATCCAGCAGAAGCTGGTGGGCGCCCAGGACGACGGGGCGCGGCTCTTCCTCGTCCCGGCCGGCAACTGCGCCGAGGCGCTGGGCGGCAACTACGACCCCGAGAGGATGCGGCTGGTGAAGGTGGAGACCCTCGACGACGCGCTGTCCGACGTCCAGGCATGGGTGGACGACCCCGACGCCGACCTCCCCCGGTGCACCCGGTGAGCGCCGGTACGCCGGAGGCCGGCCCGGACGCCGGCTCCGACGCCGACCGGCTCGCCGCCGTGGTGCGCGAGATCGAGCTGCACGCCTCGCGCGCCGGCTGGGACCAGCCCGCCCAGCTGTTCGCGCTCGTCGACACCGCCGAGCTCGCCCAGCGCGAGCCCCAGCTCGCCGCGCTGCTCGGGGCCGACGAGCCCGGCTCCGCCGGGTCGCTGACGCCGGTCGAGCAGGAGACCTCCGGCGACAGCCTGGAGGAGCTGCTGCCCCGCATCGTGTGGCCGCCCGAGGTGGCGGGCTGCGCGGTCGTGCTGGAGGCGACCACGCTGCCGCCCGAGGCGGGCGCGCTGCCCGAGGACCCCACCGCCGCGGAGGACCTCGCCGCCCGCGCCAGCAGCGACCCCGACCGTGAGGAGGCCCGCGTGGTCGCGGGCGTGCTCCGCACGGGCGAGGCCTGGTGCGCGGTGCGCCAGCGCTCGCACGACGAGGACGACCTGGTGCTGACCGGGTCGGACCTTGTGCCCGCCCTCCTACAGTTGCTGAACACCACCCTCGACCCGGCCCTCGCGGCCGACCCCGATGACGGAGAGAGCCCCACCCCTGATGAGTGACTTCTTCGCCGCCCAGCCCGCCGGTGCACCCGGTGGGGACGGATCCGAGGGCGCCCCGCCGCCCCGGGGTCCGGCGCGCCCCTCGCGACGGCCCCGGCCGCTGCTGATGGCGATCATCGTCGTGGGTGCCGTGGTGGTCGGCTTCTCGCTGTTCTCGGGCATCTGGACCGACCGGCTGTGGTTCACCAGCCTCGGCTACCGCTCGGTGTTCAGCACCCTGCTCTGGACCCGCGTCGGCCTGTTCCTGGCCTTCGGCGGGCTGATGGCGGTCGTCGTCGGGCTGAACCTGTGGCTGGCGTACCGGATGCGCCCGATGTTCCGGCCGCACTCGCCCGAGCAGGCCAACCTCGAGCGCTACCGCGAGGTCGTCACCCCGATGCGGAGGCTGCTGCTCGTCGCGGTCTCGCTGGTCTTCGGCGTCTTCGCGGGCATCTCGGCCACCGGCCGCTGGCGCACCTTCCTGCTGTGGCGCAACGGCGAGGAGTTCGGTCGCAACGACCCCTACTTCCGCCGTGACATCGGCTTCTTCGTCTTCGACCTGCCCTGGCTGCACTTCCTCGTCGACTTCGGCATGACGGTCGTGTTCGCGGCCCTCGCCCTGGCCGCGGTCGTGCACTACCTCTACGGCGGCATCCGGCTGCAGTCGGCCAGCGACCGGTTCTCCGGCGCGGCCGTGGCGCAGCTCTCGGCGCTGTTCGGCACCTTCCTGCTGCTCAAGGGCGTCGACTACTGGCTGGACCGCTTCGACCTGACCTCGCAGAACGGCGGCCTGGTCACCGGCATGACCTACACCAAGGACAACGCGGTGCTGCCGGGCAAGACCATCCTGATCTTCATCGCGGTGATCTGCGCGCTGCTGTTCTTCGCCAACATCGTGCGCCGCACCTGGCTGCTGCCCGGCGTCGGCCTGGCGCTGTTCGCGATCTCCGCGGTCCTCCTCGGCGGGGTCTGGCCCGGCCTGATGCAGCGCTTCCAGGTCAAGCCCAACGAGGCCGACCGCGAGTCGACGTACATCGGGGCCAACATCCAGGCCACCCGCAACGCCTTCGGGATCGCCGACAGCCGCTCCACGTCGTACGCCGCGTCGACCGAGCTCTCGCAGTCCGAGCTCGCCGACAGCGCCGCCACGACCGAGGGCGTGCGGCTCGTCGACCCGCAGCTGGTCTCGCAGACCTTCGAGCAGCTCCAGCAGGTGCGCGGCTACTACACGGTGCCCGACGTCCTCGACGTCGACCGCTACGAGATCGAGGGCACCACCCGCGACGTGGTGGTCGCTGCCCGCGAGATGAACCTCGCCGGCATCCCCGAGAGCCAGAAGAACTGGTCCAACGAGAAGACCGTCTACACCCACGGCTACGGCCTGATCGGCGCCTTCGGCAACCAGCGCAACGCCGAGGACGAGCCGGCCGCGACCGGCGGCGAGCCGGTGTGGGCCGAGGAGAACCTGCCGCCCAACGGCGCGATCAGCGAGTCGCAGCCCGACGGCGAGTACCGCGCGCAGATCTACTTCGGCGAGCAGAGCCCGACGTACTCCATCGTCGGCAAGTCCGACGGCGGCAACGACGTCGAGCTCGACGTGCCGACCAGCGACGGCGACTCCCCGGCCGGGTCCACCTCCACGACGTACGCCGGCCAGGACGGTGTCGCGGTCGGCAACGTGTTCAACAAGCTGCTCTACGCCACCAAGTTCGGCGACGCCAACATCCTGCTCTCGGGCCGCGTCAACGAGAACAGCAAGATCCTCTACGACCGCTCGCCGCGCGAGCGGGTGCAGAAGGTCGCCCCGTGGCTGACCGTCGACCGCGACGCGCTGCCGGCCGTGGTGGACGGCAAGATGGTGTGGCTGCTCGACGGCTACACCACCAGCGACAAGTTCCCGCAGGCGCAGAAGCGGTCGCTGGAGGAGATGACCTCCGACTCGATCAACCCGCGCTCGCAGTACGCCACGCTGCCGACCGACCAGGTCAACTACATGCGCAACGCGGTCAAGGCCACCGTGGACGCCTACGACGGCACCGTCACGCTCTACGAGTGGGACGAGTCGGACCCGATCCTGCAGACGTGGGAGAAGGCCTTCCCGGGCGTCGTGAAGCCCAAGTCGGACATCCCCGACGAGGTGCTCGACCACATGCGCTACCCCGAGGACCTGTTCAAGGTGCAGCGCGAGATGCTCGCCCGCTACCACGTCCTGGAGCCCCGCACCTTCTACGAGGGCAGCGACGAGTGGGTCGTCCCCACCGACCCGGGTGACTCGCGCTCCTCGCGCAAGCAGCCGGCGTACCGGCTCTCGGTGGCGGCTCCCGGCGCCGACGACCCGATCTTCTCGCTGACCTCGACCTACGTGCCGCGCAACCGGCAGAACCTCGCCTCGTTCATGGCCGTGGGCGCCGACGCCTCGGACCCCGAGACCTACGGCAAGTTCCAGATCCTGCGGCTGCCCGGGACCCAGGTGCCCGGCCCGCAGCAGATCGCGAACAACTTCAGCAACGACACCAAGGTGGCGGCCGCGCTGCGACCGTTCATCCAGGCCGACGCCAACGTGCAGTACGGCAACCTGCTGACCCTCCCGGTCGGCGGCGGCCTGCTCTACGTGCAGCCGCTCTACACCGAGCGCACCGGCGGCGACGGCACCTACCCGCTGCTGCGGTTCGTGGTCGCCTCCTTCGGCGAGCAGGTCGGCATCGGCGCGACGCTGTCCGAGGCGCTCGAGAACGTCATCGAGAGCGGCGGCGGCGACGCCGGCACCGACACCCCCGCGCCCACGCCCGACGAGGGCAGCGGGTCCGGTGAGGAGAGCGGCGGCGGCGGCGGCTCCGGCGACCCGCTCCCGCAGGACGCGCTCGAGCTGCTCCAGCAGGCCGACGCCAAGTTCGCCGAGGCCGACCGGGCGCTCGCCGACGGCGACCTCCAGGGCTACGCCGCCGCCGTCGACGAGGCCAAGGCGCTCGTGGAGCGGGCGTTGAGCTCACAGGGGTAGGTGGCGGGTCGCTCGGGGCAGTTTCACCGGTTAGCCGGTGAAACTGCCCGCCGGACCGGGACGAAGCGGACGCCGGCGGGCAGTTTTGCCTGATCGCCGGCGTCCGACTGGTTCCGTATGTCGCCTCACGCTCTGGTGCGGAGCTGTGGCGCCCGAGTGCGGCGTACGCGCCTTGTTCAGGTGCCATAACTCCGCGTTACATGGGGAACCGCCGCAGCCCGCCGCACCCCGCCGCAGACCGCCCCGCGAACCGCCCTCAGTCGACGGGTACGGCGCAGGTGGTCGCCGACGAGCGGCCGCGCAGGGTGACGGTGTCCTGCTCGCGCCAGTGGCGGGCCTCGTCGTCGCCCGCGCACTCGACCGAGGCCATCGCGACCAGCAGCCGGCCGTCGACGTCCTTGGCGAGCTCGGTGAGGCGGGCGGCGGCGTTCACGGCGTCGCCGATGACGGTGTACTCGAACCTGCTCTCGTCGCCGACGTTGCCGGCGACGGCCTCACCGGTCGCGATGCCGATGCCGGCAGCGAGGTCGGGGACCTCGGCGGCGAGGCGGGCGGCCATCGCGCGGCCCGCCGCGAGGGCCCGGCCGGCGTGGTCGTCGAGCTCGACGGGGGCGCCGAAGACGGCGAGCGCGGCGTCGCCGATGAACTTGTTGACGAAGCCGCCCCGCTGGTCGACCTCCTCCACCACGACCGCGAAGAACTGGTTGAGCAGGTCGACGACCTCGGTCGGGTGGCGTTCGGTGGCCAGCGTGGTGGAGCCGACGACGTCGACGAAGAGCACCGAGACCTCGCGGGTCTCGCCGCCCAGCTCGACCTCGCCGCGCGACGCCGCCTCGGCGACGTCACGGCCGACGTGGCGGCCGAAGAGGTCGCGCAGGTGCTCGCGGTCCCGCAGCCCGCTCACCATCTGGTTGAACCCCGCCTGGAGCTGGCCGAGCTCGGTGCCGTCGTACACCTCCACCTCGGTGTCGAGCACGCCCTCCTCGACGCGCTGCATCGCGTTGCGCACCGAGAGGATCGGTGCGACGACGGCACGGGCGTTGAGCCAGGTGACGAGCGCACCGAAGACCAGCACGACGCTGCCGAGCGCCAGGATCACGACCGCGAGCCGGGTCAGCGTGACCTCGCCCTCGCGCAGGGTGAGGGTGAAGATCGCGACCGCGACCAGCCCCACGACGGGGGCGGCGGTGCCGAGGCCCCAGAACAGCAGCATCCGACGTCGTACGCCGACCCGCCGGACCTTGATGCGGGTCTCGCCCGACAACGCCCGGGCCGCGATCGGGCGCAGCGCGAACTCCGAGAACAGGTACGCGATCGTCGTCACCACCGCGGAGGCGATGCCGACCGTGAACGCCGTGGTCAGGGCGCGCTCGGGCTGGACCGCGACGGCCATCACGGTGAACAGCACGGTGGCGAAGGCCCACAGCGTGGCCTGCACCTTGGTCAGGAACCACGGGACGCCGAGCGCCTCGACCCGCTGCTCGTCGCTCGGCTCGTCCTCGCGCGTGGCCCAGCGCAGCGACCGCAGCGCCCCGGCGGTGCCCCAGGCGGCTCCCACGACGACCGCGATGCCGACGTAGACCGGCACCCCGACGGCCAGCGACAGCACGGTGCCGCGGTTGGCGGCCGGGCTGGGGATGACCAGTGCGGAGAGCACGAACACGATGCCGGCACCGATGACGTTGGTGCTGACCAGGAGCACCGTGAGCAGCACCTGCACCCGGATCCGCAGCCGCCGCCGGCTCTGGCCGGGGTTGCCGAGGAGCACGGAGCCGTAACCGGACGTCGAGGCAGTCACGGTCCGGCTCCTTCCAGGGTGCTGCGCGGGGGTGGGTCGTGGCGCGGGCACAGCCTAGGTGGCGCCGGCGGACCACGGGGCCGTTGTGGCGGGGATCGCGCCCACCAGGCCCGGTGGGGCACCCTGGGGGCACCGACCCGCGAGAGGAGCGTCCCGTGGACGAGACCGCCGCCCGCCGTACGACGCGGACCCCGCGCCGCGGCTACGACATCGAGCAGACCCACTTCTTCTACCGCGAGGACCTCCAGGCCGGCGCGACCGTGGTCGACCACGTCACCGGGGAGGCCGTCGGCGTGGTGAGCGAGGTGGGTCGTCACGTCTTCGAGGGGTACGGCGCTCCCGGCGTCGGCGGCGGCGCTGCCGGCGACCTCGTCGTCCGGGTGGTCGAGCTCGAGCCGGCCGCCGCCCCCGCCGCGGGACCACCGCCTCCAGACCAGCCCGACGACCAGCCCGACGTCGAGCAGACCGACGGTCTCGAGGGATCCGACGAGCCCGATGACGAGGACACCGTCGAGGTGCCCGAGGACCCTGAGCCCGGGGACGAGGCGACCCTCCGCATGCAGCCGCCGCCCGAGCGCGGCCGGGGCGCCCTCGGCGCCTCTGTCGTCCAGGGTGTCGCCATCGCGGTCCTGGCCCCGCTGCTCGCGCTGGGCCTGCTCGTCCTCCTCCTCGTGCTGCTCGTCGGCTGACCCCGACCGCGCGTGACCACCGTCACGGGGTGGGGTCCCGCCCCGATTTGGCCGGGGGGCCGCGGCGCCGGTAGTGTCTGACGTACCGACGCGGGGTGGAGCAGCTCGGTAGCTCGCTGGGCTCATAACCCAGAGGTCGCAGGTTCAAATCCTGCCCCCGCTACAAATACAAGATCGCAGGTCAGAGGCCCTTTTCGGAGTTGTCCGGGAAGGGTCTTTGGCTTCCCTAGCAGTCGATGTCAGCAAGATGTCAGCAGCATGAGCACGTGTTGCCGCGAGCTTTAGACGCTTTTGGGCGAATGTGAGGCTGACCTCTCGGCCAATGACCCAGAGGTCGAGCTTGCAGTCGGAGCTGAATCAGCGGCTGCCGCTGCTCGTGCGCAGCAGTTCATGGATGTCGAGCGCTACAGGTTGGCGCTCGTTGGCGCGTAGGGCGGAGGTGATTTCTGACCAAGCTTCGGTGTCGCGCAGGCGGGCGTAGTGCACGCCCTCGTGGCGCAATGTCCGTACGGACTCGGGCACAATCGCGACGCCGAGGCCGGCCGCCACGAGGGCCAGTAGAGTGACGAACTGGTTGGCCTCCTGCTCATAGCTGGGTCGAACCTGTGCGGCCTGGGCCATGAGTAGCAGTCGGTCCCACGCGCGTGGCACCTTTGACGGGAAGGGTGACGAATGCCGAGCCTTCGAGATCTGCGAGCGAGATCCGACGACGGTGCTGCAGGGGGTGGTCGCTCGCGACTTTGCCGAGCATGTGTGTGCGGGATCTGCTGCCAGCGGTCGCAGCGAACACGGACGTGCTGACGGGCTGTCGGGCTGGCCCTGAGCTCGACGTCAGGTTGCGGTGATGCGGATCGGGACCGACTTCCACCCACGGAGCGTGTTGTTGTGGTGTCGTAGGGCGGGCCCGGCCGGCTCGATCCGCCGAATCCTGCGTGCCATCGCGGTGAGGACGGCCTCGGCTTCGAGGCGGGCGACGTGCTGCCCGACGCACTGGTGGATGCCCATGCCGAACCCGACGTGCCCCGAAGGGTCGCGGGAGAGGTCGAAGCGACCCGGGTCCGCCCAACGGCGCGGATCGCGGTTGGCGGCTGCGAGCACCAGGAGCACCTTGGAGCCGTCGGGAATGACGACACCGTCGATGTCGACATCTCGCGTGGTGGTGCGGAAGAAGGTCTGCACGGGGGATTCGAGGCGGACGGCCTCGTCGAACGCCACACGCGCGAGGGCGGGCTGGGCGCGCAGCCGGTCCCACTGGTCGGGTTGGGCGACGAAGGCGTGGATGACGGCGCTCAGGCCGTGGACGGTGGTGTCGACGCCAGCGGTGAGCAGTGACCGGACGATCAGGGGCGCCATCTCGTGGGTGATCTCGCCGCGGTCGGCGGCTGCCCAGATGTCTGCTCCGAAGCCGACGTCGGCCAGTGCCTCGCGACTGCACTGCGCTGCAATCCAGGCAGAGGTCGCCCCGATGTGTTCCTGGCCCTTCTGGACCAGGGCGTTCGCCGGACCGAAGGAGTTGAACGTGTGGTCGCCGTAGGGGAGGAGGTTCTCCCGCCCGTCCACACGCACGCCGACCGCGTCAGGGAAGACGCGGAGCGGGAAGACGTCGGCGATGTCGTGCGCTCCGTCGAGTTCACGACGAGCCAGGATCTCGTCGACGAGTGTTTCACCGTCGGCGTACCACTGCTCCCGCAGGTGTCGGAGCCGGCGCGGGCTCAGGATCTCCTCGAGGACGGTGCGGGGGGCGTCGTGGTGCGGAGGGTCAGCCTCGAGGAGCAGGCTGGGCGGTCGCCAGGGCTTCTCCTTGCGGAAATTGGACAGCCCGACCCCCGCTGCCGACTGGAACGTCTGCCAGTCCGTCAGGCTGGCATGCACGTCGTCGTAGCGACCCATGGCGAACAGGTCGTACTCGGGGAGGTAGGCGACGCGGCCGACCTCGCGCAGCCGCTCGTGGAAGGGCAGCGGATCAGTGAGCACCTCGGGGCCGAACGGGTCGTCGGTGAGGACTGGGGCAGACGGTCGCATCGGGATGATGGTGGGCATGGGGTCTCCCTGGGGTGGCGGCGGATCAGAGGTCGAGGACGAGGCGGTCGCTGCTGGCGCGCGAGACGCAGACGAACATCGAGTCGCCGCGCCTGCGCTCCTCGTCCGAGAGCAGGGAGTCGCGGTGGTCGATGTCGCCGGCGAGCACACCGGTCTCGCAGGTTCCGCAGATGCCCTGCCGGCACGAGGTGAGCACGGGGAATCCGGCTGCGGCGAGGGTGTCGGCCACGGACGAGTCCGGGTCGACCTGCACGACCGTCCCTGACGACCGGATCTCGAGCTCGAACGAGGTGCTGCGGACCGGTGCGGAGGGCGTCTCTGCGACGAAGCGTTCCAGTCGCAGCCTGCCGTCGGGAAGTGCCGCGCACGCGCTGGTGACGGCCTCGAGCAGGCCGGGCGGTCCGCAGCAGTAGACGCTCGACCCCTCGGGCAGGCTGGCGACCGCGCCGGCCAGGTCCGGGACCCCGTCCGTGTCCTGCGGCACGACCTGTACTCGGTCGCCGTACTGCTCGAGCTCGTCGAGGTAGGCCATCGACCCGCGGGACCGCCCGCCGTAGAGGAGTTGCCAGGACGCGTCCATGGCCTCGGCGGCGCGCACCATCGCCAGGATCGGCGTGATGCCGATGCCGCCCGCGATGAAGAGGATGTGGG
>CAVUFX010000003.1:0-170520 GCA_963740935.1 uncultured Actinomycetota bacterium | reverse complement strand
ACCCGGGAGCCCGCCGAGGCGGTCGCCGCGGCCTGATCCTGCGGGAGACGTCGTACGCACCGCCGGGCCGGATAGTCCGAGACGAATGGCACCCGATCGAGACCGATCGTGGTGCCTTTCGTCTCGGACTACCCGGGCACGGACACACTGGGCGCATGCTGGAGACCACCGAGACCGAGTTCGAGGAGCTGGTGGGCGAGGCGCTGGACGGCGTACCCCCCGAGCTGGCCGCCCTGATGGACAACGTCGTGGTGCTCGTCGAGGACGAGCCGCCGGCCGAGGAGCCGGAGCTGCTGGGCCTGTACGACGGCATCCCGCTGACCGAGCGCGACACCAGCTACACCTTCGCCCAGCCCGACCGGATCCTGGTCTTCCGCGGCCCGCTGACCCGGATGTGCGAGTCGCCCGAGGAGCTGGTCGAGGAGGTGCGGATCACGGTCGTGCACGAGATCGCGCACCACTTCGGCATCGACGACGCGGCGCTGCACGACCTCGGCTACGCCTGACCCCACCTGCGCCCTAGACTGCTGCGCGTCGTCCTCCGGGGCGGCGGGCCCCCATCGTCTAGTGGCCCAGGACCCCGCCCTTTCACGGCGGTAGCACGGGTTCGAATCCCGTTGGGGGTGCCGATTTCAGGCTGGCCGTGGTCGTGCGTTAGCATTCCGTGGCTTCGCAAAACGAAGTCGAGCGAGGCCCCGTAGCGCAGTTGGTTAGCGCGCCGCCCTGTCACGGCGGAGGCCGCGGGTTCGAGTCCCGTCGGGGTCGCCACCACCACGAGGGCGAGGTCATCACGACCTCGCCCTCGTGGCGTCTCCGGACCCGCGTCGCCCGACCCGCATCGGGTACGTCGCAGGCATGGCTACCGTCGAACGCACGATCACCGTGTCCCCCGAGAAGGTCTGGGAGGTGCTGGCCGACGGCTGGCTCTACCCGGTGTGGGTGGTGGGCGCCTCGCGGATGCGGGAGGTCGACGACGCCTGGCCCGCCGAGGGCACCCGGCTGCACCACTCCGTGGGCTCCTGGCCGATGCTGCTCGACGACACCACCGTCGTCGTGGACTGCGAGCCGGGCCGCCGGCTCGTGCTGACCGCGCGCGGCTGGCCGATGGGCGAGGCGCGCGTGACGCTCACGCTGGCCCCCGAGGGGAGCAGCACCCACGTGACCATCGACGAGGAGGCCGTCAGCGGCCCCGGGGCGCTGGTGCCGCGCGTGGTCGCCGACCCCGGCATCGCCTGGCGCAACACCGAGACCCTGCGTCGCCTGGCCTACCTGGCGGAGCGCCGGTGACCTACGACGCCGTCGTCGTCGGCGCCGGCCCCAACGGCCTGGTCGCCGCCAACCTCCTCGTCGACGCCGGCTGGTCGGTCGTCGTGCTCGAGGCCCAGGACACCCTGGGCGGCGCCGTGCGCAGCGACCGCGAGCTGCACCCGGCGTTCGTGCAGGACACCTTCAGCGCGTTCTACCCGCTCTCGGCCGCCTCCCCGGTGATGCGCTCGCTGGACCTGGAGGACCACGGCCTGCAGTGGGCCCACGCCCCGGCCGTGCTCGGCCACCTCTTCCCTGACGGCGAGTGGGCGCTGCAGACCCGGGACCGTGAGGCCACCGCCGCCCGCTTCGACGCCCAGCACCCCGGCGACGGCGAGGCGTGGCTGCGGCTGTGCTCGGAGTGGGACCGCGTCGGCCCCCACATCGTCGCCGGCCTGCTCAGCCCGTTCCCGCCCGTGCGCTCGGGGCTGCGCGGCCTGGCCGCGCTGCCGGGGCCGGGCGGCGCCCGGTTGCTCACCGACCTGCTGCGCTCGGTGACGGGCCTGGGCGAGAGCCGCTTCGGCGGCCGCGCCCCCCGCACCCTGCTCGCGGGCAACGCCGGGCACGCCGACCTGCCGCTCACCGGCACCGGCTCGGGCGTCTTCGCGCTGATGCTGACCATGACCGGGCAGGTCCACGGCTTCCCGGTGCCCGTCGGCGGCGCCGGGGCGCTCACCGCCGCCCTCGCCCGCCGGCTGGAGAAGAAGGGTGGCCGCATCGAGCTCGCCACCCCCGTCACCGGGATCGAGCTGCGCGACGGTCGGGCCCGCGTGGTCCGCACGGCCGGCGGGACGACGTACGACGCGACCCGGGCCGTGGTGGCCTCCGTCGTCGCGCCGCACCTGTACGCCGACCTGCTGCGCCCCGACGACGTCCCGCGCCGGGTCCGCTGGGGGATGAAGCACTTCGAGCTCGACCCCTCGACGGTCAAGGTCGACTGGGCGCTCTCCGCCCCCGTCCCGTGGGCCACCACCCCCGAGGCGGCCCCCGGCACCGTCCACGTGGCCGACAGCGTCGCGCAGATGGTGGAGGCCACCGAACAGGTCGCCGCGGGCGTCGTACCTGCCGACCCGTTCCTGCTGACCGGCCAGATGACCACCAGCGACCCCACCCGCTCTCCCGCGGGCACCGAGTCGCTGTGGGCCTACACCCACGTGCCGCAGCCCGCCCAGCACCGCAGCGACGCCGCCGGGGAGATCAGCGGGCGGTGGGACCACGACGACCTGGAGCGCTTCGGCGACCGGATCCAGGCGCGGCTCGAGCGGCTCGCCCCCGGCTTCGGCAGCACCGTGCTGGCGCGCCGCGTGCTCGGGCCCCACGAGCTCGAGGCGCGTGACGCCAACCTCGTCGGGGGCGCCCTCAACGGCGGCACCTCGCGGATCTCCCAGGAGCTGGTGCTGCGGCCGGTCCCCGGTCTGGGGCGCGCCGAGGCCGGCGTGCCCGGCCTCTTCCTCGCCTCCGCCTCGGCGCACCCCGGCGGCGGCGTCCACGGCGCCCCCGGCGCCAACGCGGCCCGCGCGGCGCTCGCCCACGAGCGGGCACGGGGCTGGTGGCCCTCGCGCTGAGGCCCCGGGAGCCGTCCGGGAGCCGAACGGGTGCCCGTCGGGGACACGGTTTCGGGGGTGCCCGCGGTGTCCGGTACAGTTCCGTCTCGGTTCCTCCGGCACGCCGGGGAGCCTGGTGAGGGCAGGTAGCTCAGCTGGTACGAGCGTCCGCCTGAAAAGTGGAAGGTCGGCGGTTCGACCCCGCCCCTGCCCACCACCGACGGAGCCCGCCGGTCAGTCCGCTGACCGGCGGGTTCCGTGCGTCCGGGGCCCGGTCTATCCCGCACCCGCGGCGGGCCTTGTGGCACGGGGCCGGCAGGCGGAGAGTCGGGTGGCCACGACCGCCGAGGCGGCGTCACGGTCCGGGTCCCGACGGCGCCTCCCCACCGCAGGAGAGACCCGTGCTCGACCACGCAGAAGTCACCGCCAACATCCCCGCCGCGGACCTCGACCGGGCTCGCGCCTTCTACGCCGACAAGCTCGGCCTCACCCCGACCCGGGAGATGGACGGCATCGTGCTGCTCTACCGGACCGCGGGCGGCTCGGTGTTCACCGTCTACCGGACCGAGCACGCCGGCCGTGCGGGCCACACGATCGCGCAGTGGCACGTCGACGACGTCCCCGCCGCCGCGCGCGAGCTGGCGGCCCGGGGCGTGCAGTTCGAGCACTTCGACGCCCCGGGCATGGAGTGGGACGGCGACGTGTCGTACACCGAGGGGATGGGGTACGCCGCGTGGTTCCGCGACAGCGAGGACAACGTGCTGTGCCTGGACAGCGGGTTCCCCCAGGACTGAGCCCTCAGGCGTCCGGCGACGGCTCCGGGGTGCGCACCAGCACGGCGTCGTGCTCGATCACGCGCAGCGAGGCCCGCTCGAAGGAGACCGGGTAGAGCCCGGCGAGGGACCAGCCGGCCCCGGCGTACTCCGCGAGGTGCTCGGCCATCGGCGGCACGTCGTCGTAGATCGCCAGGTTCGCGACCTCCGAGAGCAGCGCCACCACCGGCCCGCCCGCGCGCACCAACCGTCCCGCACCACGGAAGGCGGCCAGGTCGAAGCCCTGGGTGTCGAGCTTGAGCAGCACCCGGGTGGCCTCGCCCGCCAGCTCGTCCCAGGCGGCGTCGAGGCGGCGTACGACGACCCGCTCCTCGCGCGTCCGCGACATCACGTCCTTCCAGGCCCGGCCGAACTCCGAGCTGGGCCGCAGCGACCCGAGCTCGGTCTCCTCGTCGACCGCGTGCAGCACCGCCTCGCCCTCGGACTCGCCCAACGCCCACGGCCGCACCTCCCAGCCGGGATCCGCCGACGCGAGCGCCTCGAGCCGGGCGCGCGGTCCGGCGGCGGGCTCGAAGGAGACCAGCCGGCCGGCGTACCCGCCCTCGCGCAGGCTGCGCGCGAACTGCCCCCGGTTGGCCCCCACGTCGAGCACCAGGTCGACCTCGAGCGCGTCGGTCAGCCACCGCAGGTGGGCGTCACGCGCCCGCTCGACGAGCTGCCGCTGCTGCACCAGGGGATCGTCCACCCCCCGACCCAACCACGCCGTACGCCGGGCAGCCGCGGCGAGAGGGGTCGGTCCACCGGCACTGCTAGTCCTCGACGGTGAAGCCGACCAGGTCGGCGGGATCGGTGTCGACGGTGGCGAGGTGGTGCACCCGGGCGCTGGGCGACCCGCGACGCAGCCACGTGAGCATGTCGTCGACCGGCCCCTCCTCGCCCTCGACGAGCGCGTGCACGGTGCCGTCGCTGCGGTTGCGGACCCAGCCGGCGACCCCGAGCCGCTCGGCCTCGCGGGCGGCGTACGCCCGGAACGACACGCCCTGCACCTTGCCCGTCACCAGCACCTCCACCGCACGCATGTCCCCAGGATGCCCCGAGCACGTGCCCGGTCGGCGGTCCTGGGGTGAGCAGAACTGCCCGGTCGGCGGTCCTGGGGTGAGCAGAAGTGCCCGGTCGGCGGTGCTGGGGTGGGCGGAAGTGCCCGGTCGGCGGGTGGGCAAATCTTGGGTTTCCCTCCAAAACGGACATAGGAGACGCCACCATGGAGACGGGTCCGCGAAACGGCAGGCCCCGGACGCGGCCACCGGGCGGTCGCACCACCACCTGGAGGGGCGATGAGCGCGAACGGCGACATCCACGCGGCGGTGCCTCCCTCCGGGGACGAGCACCGCAACGTCTTCGTGCTCTCCGGCGGGGCCTCGCGCGGCGCGGTCCAGGTCGGGATGCTCGAGGTGCTCCTCGACGCCGGGATCGTGCCCCACGCCCTCGTCGGGACCTCGGTGGGCGCGCTGAACGCCGCCTTCCTCGCCGCCCGGCCCGACCACGACCGGGTCCGCGACCTGCGTGGCAAGTGGCTCCAGCTGACCACCCGTGACATCTTCCCCGGCGGCACCCTGACCCGCGTCGGTCACCTGGTGCGGCAGCGGCCCTACCTGTTCTCCTCGGCGGCGCTCGCCCGGCTGATCGAGGACTGGCGTCCGGTCGACCGGCTCGAGGACCTGCCCGTCCCGGTGCGGGTCGTCACCACGCCGCTCGGCGGCGACGGGGCGGTCTACCACCGACACGGCGACCTGGCCCAGCTGCTGCTCGCCTCCGCCGCCGTCCCGGCCGTGTTCGCTCCGGTCGACCTGCCGGCGAGCTGCGGCCACCCCGGCCTGCACGTCGACGGCGGCGTCGCCGACAACGTCCCGGTCGCGGGTGCGGCCGACCTGGCCCCCACGCGGGTGTTCGTGCTCGACGCGAGCGTGCCGGCCCGCCTCCCCCGCGGCCGTACGCCGATCGACGTGCTCGTCGCCAGCCTCGGCGTCGCCATCCGGGTCGGCGCCACCCCCGACCTCGGCCCGTCGGTCAGCGTGCACCGGATGACCACGCCGGACCGCGGTGTCCGGATGACCGACTTCTCGATGACCCGCGAGCACCTCGCCGACGGCCGCGTCGCCGCCCACCGGGCGCTGGAGGAGATGCTCCGGGTCGAGCAGGCCCAGCAGGCCGAACAGGCCCGGCAGACCGGTCGTCCCGCCCCGGCCGCGCGCCGCGGCGTACGCCTCTGGGACCGGCGCGAGCGCGCCGCCTGAGCTCCGCGCCGGGTCCTCAGGTTCGCATCAGGTCGCTCACACGGCGTCCTCACGCCCCCGGCCTACGGTGGGCAGCATGGTTCTCGACCCCTCCCACGACCGCGTCTGCGTGGTGCTCAACACCGCGTCCCGGCGCGGCGCCGAGGCCGTCGAGGAGGTACGCCGCCTGCTCGACGACGCGGGCCTGGGTCACGCCCGGCTCGACGCCGTGCCGGTGGGCAGCGCGCTGGACGCCGTCCTGGACGCCGCCCTCGACACCCGCCCCGACCTGCTGGTCGTGGGCGGCGGCGACGGCACCCTGAGCGCCGCCGCGGGCAAGGTGGCCGGCACCGAGGTCACCCTGGGGGTGCTGCCGCTCGGCACCGCCAACGACTTCGCCCGCACCTGCCAGATCCCGAGCCGCCTCGACGAGGCGGTGCGCACGCTGAGCACCGGCAAGGTCGTCGACGTCGACCTCGGTCGCGCCCGTGCGTTCGGCCCGGGCACCGCCGCGGTGGCACGACCCTTCCTCAACGTCGCCTCGACCGGGCTCTCGATCGGCGTGACCGAGCGGCTCAGCCCGCGGCTCAAGCGCCGGCTGGGGCCGCTGGCCTACCCGGTGGCCACGCTCTCGGCGTACCGCCACCACCGGCCGTTCTCGGTGCGCCTGGAGTTCCCCGACGGCGACCACCCCGAGCTGGAGCTCGACGACCTGCTCCAGGTCGCGGTCGGCAACGGCCGCCACTACGGCGGCGGCAACGCGGTCTCGCCCAGCGCCTCGGTCGACGACCACACCCTCGACCTCTACGCCATCACCCGTGGCCGGCTGCGCGACCACGTCTCGATCGCGCGGCTGCTCAAGGACGGCAGCTTCGTCGAGCACGACCGCGTCCACCACCTGCTGACCCGCCGGGTGCGGGTGCACACCTCGACGCCGCAGCCGGTCAACCTCGACGGCGAGGTCGCGCTCGCCACCCCGGTGGACTTCCGCGTCGAGCGCAACGCGGTCCACGTCGTGGTGCCGCGGGCGAGCACGGCTGCGTCGTACGACGGCCGCCGCGTGGCCTGAGCGGTTCACCGCGGGGGCGGGACCGGCTCGACGAGCCGTGGCTCGGAGGGTCCGGACAGCGCTCGAGGCTCCTCACCGGTGGGTGAGGAGCCTCGGTCAGCCTCGACGCGCGCGGTGTGAGCGCACCGCGCGTGGGCGCGAGGTCAGTCGCGTGCAGCGCGCTGGGCGGGGATGGTGCCGCCCAGGAGCTCGTTCACCTCGGACTCGCGGTAGCGGCGGTGGCCGCCCAGCGTGCGGATGGCGGACAGCTTGCCCGCCTTCGCCCAGCGCGTCACCGTCTTCGGATCCACGCGGAACATGGCGGCCACCTCAGCGGGCGTGAGGAGGGATTCAGTCTCGGTCGGTCGCGTTACCACGGCGCTCCCCTTACGGCTTGTGTCGAGCGACTTGCTCTTCCGGAAGCATGCCACCCGGGCGGAGGTACCGAAACCTGATATGTCCGGATTCTCGGAAAGCCCACCAAAACGCCGAACGCCGTCTAGACCGGAAGAGATCCACGCTTGCGCACCGGCCCTTATGGTGCATTCACACCAAGCCGGACATACCCCCGGATACCACGACGCCAGCGTACGCCGCGCCGCCGGCCGCCACGAGGGCGCCGGACGGGTCCGTCAGGGGACGGTTCAGTCGCGCGAGGAGGGGCCGGAGTAGTCGGCCCACTTGTCGTACTCGTCGGAGTCATCGACACGCTCGGTGTTCTCGGCCGGGGCCGAGTCACTCCCGTGGAGCTCCTGCGCCAGCGACGCGAAGTCCGTCTCGTGAGTGCGGTACTTCAGATCGCGAGCAACCTTGGTCTGCTTCGCCTTTGCACGGCCGCGCCCCATGGGTGGCCCCCTCGCACGTTTGGCCGGCGCTCGACGGCTGCCGGTCGGAGTCAACTGTTCGTGGGGACAACCCTAGCCGCCCGATGGTCACTCGCGCACATCGGGCAGGCCGCGACCGACCCACCGGTCCGCGGGTGCGGCCGACCGGAGCCGTGCCGGGGCCCCGCGCGGGGCCGTGACCAGGTGGTGACGGGGGCTCAGCGGTGGTCGCCGCGCAACCGGACCCGGCCACCGTCCTGGTCCTCGGCGTACGCCACGGTGCCGGCGACCCAGGCCTCGATGCCGTGGCCGGCGAGCAGCGAGACGGCCCGGTCGGCGTCCTCGGGCGCGGTCAACGAGACCATCCCGACGCCGCAGTTCAGGGTGCGCTCGAGGTCCTCGCGGGCGACGCCGCCGGTGCGCGAGACCAGCTCGAAGACCGGGGGCAGCGCCCACGTGGTGCGGTCGAGGGTGGCACTGAGCTCCACCGGCAGGACCCGCTCCAGGTTGGCCGCGAGCCCGCCGCCGGTGATGTGCGACATCGCGTGGGTCTCGGTGTCACGGGCCAGGTCGAGGCAGGCCTTGGCGTAGATCCGGGTGGGCTCGAGCAGCTCCTCGCCCAGGGTGCGGCCGAGGTCGTCGACGTGCTCGTCCAGGGAGCGGCCGCCCTCGGCGAGCAGCACGTGGCGCACCAGGGAGTAGCCGTTGGCGTGCAGCCCGCTGGAGGCCATCGCGACCACGGCGTCACCGGGCCGGACCCGGCCCGGGCCGAGCAGCTGGGAGGCCTCGACCACGCCGGTGGTGGAGCCCGCGACGTCGTACTCGTCGGGACCGAGCAGACCGGGGTGCTCGGCGGTCTCGCCGCCGATGAGCGCGCAGTTGGCCGCGACGCAGGCCTCGGCGATGCCCTTGACGATCGCGGCGATCCGCTCGGGCACGACCCGGCCGGTGGCGATGTAGTCGGTGAGGAACAGCGGCTCGGCCCCGCACACGACCAGGTCGTCGACGAGCATCCCGACCAGGTCGAAGCCGATGGTGTCGTGCTTGTCCAGGGCCTGCGCGATGGCCACCTTGGTGCCGACGCCGTCGGCGGAGCTGGCGAGCAGCGGCCGGTCGTAGGCCTTGAGCGCACTGGCGTCGAAGAGCCCGGCGAAGCCGCCGATCCCGCCGATCATCTCGGGGCGGCGGGCCTGCTCGACCCAGACCTTCATCAGCTCCACGGCCCGGTCGCCGGCCTCGATCGAGACCCCGGCCGACTCGTAGGTCGCGCCGCCCGCGGACCCGGTCCCGGCGCTCACGGGCGCCGCAGGGCGTCGGGAGCCCCGCCCCCGGTCAGCGAGGTCGCCAACCCGTCGGCGTCGAGCAGGGGGGCCATCTCGAGCAGGTGCTTGCCGAGGTTCTCCGGCTCCGGCAGCTTGACCGGGTAGACCCCGTCGAAGCAGGCGCGGCACAGGTCGTCCTTGGGCACGGTGGTGGCCTCGACGAGCCGGTCGAGCTCGATGTAGCCCAGCGAGTCGGCCCCGATGGAGGAGCAGATCTCGGCCGCGGTGAGGCCGTTGGCGATCAGCTCCGCGCGGGTGGCGAAGTCGATGCCGTAGAAGCACGGCCACTTCACCGGCGGGCTGGCGATGCGGACGTGCACCTCGCGGGCACCGGCCTCGCGCAGCATCCGCACCAGGGCGCGCTGGGTGTTGCCGCGCACGATCGAGTCGTCGACGACCACGAGCCGCTTGCCCTCGATGACGTCGCGCAGCGGGTTCAGCTTGAGCCGGATGCCGAGCTGGCGGATGGTCTGGCTGGGCTGGATGAAGGTGCGGCCGACGTAGGAGTTCTTGACCAGGCCGGTGCCGTAGGGGATGCCGCTGGCCTCGGCGTACCCGATGGCGGCGGGGGTGCCGGACTCGGGGACCGGGATCACCAGGTCGGCGTCGGCCGGGAAGTCCTCGGCCAGCCGGCGGCCGATCTCGACGCGCACGCTGTGGATGCGCTGGCCCGAGATCAGGGTGTCGGGGCGGGCGAGGTAGACGAACTCGAACAGGCAGCCCTTGGGTGCGGCCTCGGCGAAGCGACGGGTGCGCAGGCCCTGCTCGTCGACGGCGACCATCTCGCCGGGCTCGATCTCGCGGATGTAGGAGGCGCCGACGATGTCCAGCGCGGCGGTCTCGGAGGCGACCACCCAGCCGCGCTCGAGCCGGCCCAGCACCAGGGGCCGGATGCCCTGCGGGTCGCGGGCGGCGTACAGCGTGCCCTCGTCCATCCAGACGAACGAGTAGGCACCCTTGATGAGCGGCAGCAGCTCGGCCGCCCGCTCCTCCAGGCTGGTGTCGGGGTGGTACGCCAGCAGCGCGGTGACCAGCGAGGTGTCGTTGGTCGTCACCTCGAGCTTGCGCGAGCCCAGGTCGAGCTCGCCGCGGTCGCCGGGCAGCGCGTCGACCAGCTCCTGGAGGTCGCGGGTGTTGGTCAGGTTGCCGTTGTGGGCCAGCGCGATCGAGCCGTGCTCGGTGGGCCGGAAGGTCGGCTGCGCGTTGTGCCAGGTGCTGGCGCCGGTCGTGGAGTAGCGCGAGTGACCGACGGCGAGGTGCCCCTTGAGCGCCTCGAGGGTCGACTCGTCGAACACCTGCGAGACCAGGCCCATGTCCTTGTAGACCAGGATCTGGCGGCTGTTGCTGACCGCGATGCCGGCCGACTCCTGCCCGCGGTGCTGCAGCGCGTAGAGACCGAAGTAGGTCAGCTTGGCGACGTCCTCGCCCGGAGCCCAGACGCCGAACACGCCGCAGGCGTCCTGCGGTCCGCGTTCGTTTGGGTCGAGGTCGTGAGTCAGACGGCCGTCACCGGGACGGCTGGAGGGGCTGGCCACGCGGCCGAGTGTACGGCCCGGGGAGGGGGTCGCGTGACACGGCGAGGAGTCGGGCGCCGGGGCGGCGGCTAGGACCGGGTCCGCGGCCAGATCCCCTCGCACGCCGCGAGGACCAGGCGCAGCGTCGCGGCGTCGGCGGCGACGACGAGCCCGGGCGACTCCGAGCGGGCGGTGTAGTCGCTGCCGTCGCGGTGGGAGACCGCTCCCCCGGCCTCGCGGACCATCAGGGAGCCGGGCAGGTGGTCCCAGGCGTTGGTGTGGCCGTAGAGCACGTAGTCGGCCTCGCCCTCGAGCAGGCGGGGGTAGTCGATCCCGCAGCAGACCCACGACCCCCGCAGCGGCGGCAGGCCCACCGGCTGCCGGCCGCGTCGCGACCAGATCGAGGTGGCCCCCTGCGGCTGGGGCCCGGCAGGCGCGCGCACGACCTCCACGCCGTTGCGGCGTACGCCGGCACCGCGCTCGGCCACCCAGGCGACCTCGTGCTCGGGCTGCCAGATCCAGCCTCGGACCGCCTCGCCGTCGACGACCTCGGAGACCATCACGGCGTGGTCGGGCGAGCCGTCGACGAAGTTCTTGGTGCCGTCGACCGGGTCGACGGTGAAGCCGTGGTCGGCTGCGCGGAAGCGGCCCAGCAGGCCCTCGTCGCCGGCGTGGGCCTCCTCGCCCAGCACGACCGCGTCGGGGTAGGCGTCCAGCAGGGCGGCGGTGAGCAGCTCCTCGGCCTCGCGGTCGGCCACGGTCACCAGGTCGCCCGGGTTCTTCTCGTCGATCTGGGACTCCGAGAGCGAGCGGAAGCGCGGCGTCACCACCTCGGCCGCCACCTGCTGGATGAGCGTCAGGACGGCGTCGGTGGTCAGCGGCACCGCACCAGGCTAGCGAGGACCGCCGACGTCGCCGGGGGCAGCGGGCCCGCCCGCCGCGCGGGCAGCGCCGGGCAGCCCGGCCACCGCGGGGTGCGCGGGCGGGGCGACGGGCAGCGTGAACCGGAACAGCGCGCCCTCGCCCAGGGTGCTCTCCAGCCAGATCCGGCCGCCGTGCTGCTGCACGATGGAGCGGGTGATGGTGAGCCCCAGGCCGGTGCCGCCCCGGTCGGTGGTGACGCCCGAGGTCACCTGGTGGAAGCGCTCGAAGACGTGCTCGAGCTCCTCGGGGGGCACGCCCGGCCCGTGGTCGCGGACGCTGACGAGCACCGCGTCGTCCCCGGCCTCCACACCGACCTCGACCACCTCCCCGCGCGGCGAGAACTTCACCGCGTTGCCGATCAGGTTGACCAGCGCCTGCTCGATGCGGTCGGAGTCGCCCCACACCTGCGTCGGCCCCACCTCGCCGACCTCGATGCGCACCTCGGCCCCCGAGGCCAGCGGCTCCAGCGCGGTCACGGTGTCGTGCAGGACCCGTGCGAGCGGGATCCGCGTCCGGTGCAGGTTGAACTCGCCGGTCGCGAGCTTCTCGGCGTCGATGATGTCGTCCACCAGGCGGCTCAGGCGCTCCACGCCGCGGCTCGCGTTGGCGACGAGGCTGTGGCCGGCCGGGCTGAGCTCCCCGGCGTCGCCGTCGACGAACATCTCCAGCACCCCGCGCACCGAGGTGAGCGGGGTGCGCAGCTCGTGGCTCACCGTCGAGACGAACTGCCGCTTCACCTGCTCCACGGCCAGCCGGGCGGAGACGTCGCGGAAGGCGATCACCACCGTCCCGCCGAGGGGCTGCGGCGAGGCGTGCAGCTCGACCGGCACCACGGCGCCGTCCCGGTGGCGCAGCTCGGCGTCGACACCCGCGACGACGACCCCCTGCAGCGCCGCCTCGAAGGGGCAGTCGTGCTGCGGGACCGTGCACAGCACCTCGCAGGCCTCGCGCCCCACCAGGCCCGCCGGGGTCCGGCCCAGCAGCGCGCAGGCCGAGGCGTTGGCGAAGGTGATGCGCCCCTGCGGGTCGGTGCTGACGATGCCGTCGCCGACGGTGTCGAGGATCCCGGCGTACCGCTCGGTCCAGTCGCGGAGGTCGGCCGTGCGGTCGGCGACCTCGCGCTCGAGGCGCCAGTGGAAGCGGCGGGCGTCGGAGGTCACCACCACGTGCCGGGTGACGACGGCGATCGCGACCAGGGCGGCGAGCACCCGCTGCGCCCAGCCGTCGAGACCGGTGACGATGCCGGTGACCGCGGCCACGACGACCACCGCCTCGGGCGCCGCCAGCACGACGCGGGAGATCCGCGAGCCGACCTCGGTGTCGTCGGCACGACGTCCCACCACCCGCGCCGCGGACAGGGCCAGCAGCACGGTCCCGACCCCGACCGCCCAGGACACCCGCGCCGGGGCGACGTACGCGTCCGGGGTCAGGGTGTACGCCGCGGCGCCCGCGAGCCACGCGACGAACGACGCGGAGAGCAGGAACAGCTCGGGGCGGGGCGGGTAGACGTGGCGCCGGCTCAGCCCGTACGCCAGCCCGACCATCGCCAGGGCGGCCGCCGGGTAGGCCAGCGCGAAGAACTGCTCGACGCCGGCGGCCCGCGCGACCGGTCCGTCCGCGAGCACGACCGACCCGAGCAGCCCGACCCCGGCGACGAGCACGGCCACGTCGAGCCACGCGCGGGCCGCCTGGCCGCGGGTCCACCGGGGGCGGGGCAGCACCAGCAGCGCGGCCAGCACCAGCAGCATCGCGGTGCCCTGGAGCGGGTAGATCCCGGCGTTGATGCCGCGGTTCGGGAAGGTCACCGAGACGACCGTGACCAGGTTGCCCGCGGCCCACAGCCCGGTCGCGACCGACAGCAGCCGCCAGGCCACCGACCAGCGGGACCGTGTCAGCCGCGCGGCGCGGGCGCACAGCACCGCGGCGGGCAGGCAGAGCGCCACGCCGAGCAGCTGCGCGGCGACGGCCACCCCGAGGGTGTCGGGCGCCAGCACGGCGGCCAGGCCACCGAGCGCGAGGGCGGTGGTGCCGAGCGCCGTGCGCCGGGCCCGCGGGCCCGCGGTGCCCGACAGGCCCGACAGGCCCACCGACCGGTGGTCGGCGTCGTCGGCTCGCACCACGACCACCTCCCGGGAGCAGCCCGCGTCTCCTGACGGCGCGGGCACCAGCCAGGCCGACCCTAGTCGGCCGGAGCGGCTGCGGCGGGGCGTTCCACCGCGAGCAGGTCGAGCAACCGGGTCTCGGCCAGGCAGACCCGCGCGAACTCGGCGAGGTGCAGCCCCTCGTCGATGCCGTGCGCGCGGGTGTCGGGGTCCTCGACCCCGGTCACGAGCACGCTCGCGTCGGGGAAGGACTCCAGGAACTCGGCGATGAACGGGATCGAGCCGCCCACGCCCATGTCGACCGGCTCGGTGCCGTCCCAGGCCTCGGTGAAGGCGCGGCGCGCGGCGTCGTACGCCGGACCCGTGGCCTCGATGCTCGTCGCCTCGCCGGTGTCGACGAGGTCGATGCCCAGCTCGGCGCCCCAGGGCACGTGCGTCTCGAGGTGGCGGGTCAGGCAGGCCAGCGCGTTGGCAGCGGTGTCGCCGGGGGCGACCCGCAGCGAGATCTTGGCCCGCGCGACCGGGGTCAGGGTGTTGCTGGCGCCGTCGACCCGCGGGGCGTCGATCCCGGTGACGGTGAGGGCGGGCCGGGTCCACAGGCGCTCCACGGCCGACCCGGTGCCGATCAGCTCGACACCGGGGTTGGCGCCGGACTCCGCGCGCAGCCGGTCGACGGGGTAGTCGACGTCGGCCGCGGGGCCGCCGGCGAGGCCGTCGACGGCGACCGAGCCGGCGTCGTCGTGCAGGCTCGCCAGCAGCCGGGTCAGCGCCATCAGCGCGTCGGGCACGACCCCGCCCCACATGCCGGAGTGCACCGCGTGGGTCAGGGTGCGCACGGTCACGTCGACCCGCACCAGGCCTCGCAGGCTGGTGGTCAGGGCCGGTACGCCGATGTCCCAGTTGCCGCTGTCGGCGATCACGATCACGTCGGCGCGCAGCGCGTCGGCGTGCTCGCGCAGCAGGTCGGGCAGGGTGTCGCTGCCGACCTCCTCCTCGCCCTCGACGAAGACCGTCACCCCGACGCCGAGGTCGTCGCCCAGCGCGCGGACGGCGGCCAGGTGGGCCACGATCCCGGCCTTGTCGTCGGCCGAGCCGCGGGCGAAGAGCCGGCCGTCGCGCTCGGTGGGCTCGAACGGGGGCGAGGTCCACTCGGCGTGGTCGTTCTCGGGCTGCACGTCGTGGTGGGCGTAGAGCAGCACCGTCGGACGGCCGGCGGGCGCGGGCTTGCGCGCGATCACGGCCGGCGCCCCGCCGTCCTCGCGGGCGCTGACGATCGCGGTGTCCTCGAACCCCTCGGCGCGGAACAGCGCGGCCACCGCCTCGGCACAGCGCTGCACCTCCGCCGCGCGGGCGGGGTCGGCGCTGACCGACTCGATCCGGACCAGGTCCTCCAGGTCCGACCGCAGGCGCGGCAGCTCGGCCTGCACCCGGGAACGCAGCTCCTCGATGTCCATGCCCGCCACCCTAGGAGCCCCGTCCGTCGAGCCTGTCGAGACCCTCGGCGCACCGCCGGTCGAGCCCGTCGAGACCCCTCAGCCCAGCGGCAGGTACGCCGTGAGGTCGGCCCGCTCCCCCGAGGCGCGCACCCGCCCCTGACCCAGCGCCTCGGACCAGCTCAGCGCGGCGGTGGCCAGCGCGATCCAGGTCTCCGCGTCGAGCTCGACCACGGCGGGCGGGGTGCCGCGGGTGTGGCGCACGCCGGGGATGACCTGCGCGGCGGCGTACGGCGGGACCCGCACCTCCACCGAGGCGCCCGGCGCCCGTTCGGAGAGCACCGCCAGGTAGTGCTTGACCAGCAGCTTGAGGTCGACCCGGAGCCGCTCCCCGCCGCGGTGCCGGGCGAGCGCGTCCCGCACCTCCTCGGCGGCGGCGGGTCGGAGTCGTGGCGGCACCGGTCCAGGCTAGCCAGCCGCGCGGACCACCCGTAGGGGGGCGGTGAGCCCCCTCGGTCGTGGGTACGTCTCCTCATCGGCCGCCGCACCCACGCCGGCCCGTCCCCCACCGGAAGGACACCCATGTCCGAGCGCGACACCCTCATCCGCAGCATGCACGACCTCGGCCTCGCCACCTGGTTCGGAGGCTCCCTCATGGGCGCCGTCGGCCTCAACGGCGCCACCGCCGAGGCGCACGACCCGCAGGAGCGCACCCGGCTCTCCTCGCTGGGCTGGAAGCGCTGGTCGCCGGTCGCGGCCGCCGCCATCGGCGTGCACGCCATCGGCGGCGCCGGCCTGATCGCCTCCAACAGCAACCGCGTCCGCCAGCAGGACGAGGCGGCCAACAACACGCTGGTCAAGCTCGGCCTGACCGTGGTCGCCGCCGGCCTGACCGCGTGGTCCGGCGCGCTGGGCCGCAAGGTCGAGCAGGAGCAGCAGCAGGGCGCCGTGGGTGCCACCGAGCCCCACGCCGGCGCCTCGGAGGGCCTCAAGGCCGCCCAGCGCCAGCTCAAGATCACGCAGTGGGCGATCCCCGCGATCACCGGCACGCTGATCGTGATGGGCGCCCAGCAGGGTGAGCAGCAGAAGCCCTCGCAGCAGCTGCGCACCCGCCTCGCCTCGTTCTGAGGCCCGGCAGCACGCAGCACACGAACGGCCCCGGGACCACGTGGTCCCGGGGCCGTCGTACGCCGTGGGTCAGGAGCCGCCCTGCTGGGCGAACACGTCGGCGACCGGCTGGCCGATCGATGTGTCGCCCTCGACCTTGACGTCGTCCTGGTTCTCGGGGTCGGGGACCAGCTTGGAGACCTCCTCGCCCTGGCCGCAGACGCCGTCGGAGAGCACGACGCCGACGTCACCGGCCCCGGTGAAGGTGCCGGAGATGTCCTTGCCCTCGTCCTGGATGCAGATGGTCTGGGCCTGGGGGTCGAACTCGGCGACCGAGACGCCCTCCGGGAAGTCCGCCTGCGCGTTGAACTCCTCGGCGGAGCCCGGCTGGTCGACCTTGCCCTGCTGCTCGGTCAGCGCGGTGAACAGCGCGGCGTAGTCGGCGCCGGTGGCCTCCTCCGGCTCCGGCGAGGCCGACTCCGAGGACGACCCGGAGGCCGAGCCCCCGTCGTCGGAGGACCCGCCGCAGGCGGTCAGGGCGAGGGCCAGGACGATGCCCGGGATCGTGGCGAGTGCGCGCGTGGTGATGGTGTCCTCCTGAGCTGGGGCGACGGTCACGGCCTCGGACGGCGCGCGCTGTTCGCCCCACCACTGTGACGGACGGACCCACGCCCCGGGGCAGGAACCCCCGTGGCGGGTTCAGCCCAGGGCGAGCGGCAGCGTCGCGACCCAGGCCCGGTGCAGCTCCTCGAGGGGTACGTCGAACCCGCCGGCCACCGACACCGACGAGCCGCCGGTGGTGCCGAGGGCGGTCACCGGGACGCCGGCCTCGCCGGCGGCGGCGAGGAACGCCGCCTCGTCCTCGGGCGCCACCGTGACGACCGCGCGGGCGGCCGACTCGGCGAACAGCGCGACGAACACGTCGTCGTGGACGCCGTCGAGCGACACCTCGACGCCGACGTGGTGGCGCAGCGAGGACTCCACGAGGGTCTGTGCGAGGCCGCCGTCGGAGACGTCGTGGGCCGAGGTCAGCAGCGCGGCGGAGCCGACCAGGACCTCGCTCAGCGCCCGCTCGGCCGCCAGGTCGACGCGCGGCGGCAGCCCGCCGAGGTGCTCGTGGACCACGTGCGCCCACTCCGAGCCGGAGAGCTCCTCGCGGGTCTCGCCCAGCAGCAGCACCCGGTCGCCGGCGCGGCCGAAGCCGGTGGGCGTACGCCGGGCGACGTCGTCGATGACGCCCAGCACCGCGACCACCGGGGTCGGCAGGATCGCGGTGTCGCCGGTCTGGTTGTAGAGGCTGACGTTGCCGCCGGTCACGGGCACGCCCAGCTCGAGGCAGGCGTCCTTGAGCCCCCGGCAGGCCTCGGCCAGCTGCCACATCACGGCCGGGTCCTCGGGCGAGCCGAAGTTGAGGCAGTCCGAGATCGCCACCGGCGTCGCCCCGCCCGTCGAGACGTTGCGGTAGCTCTCCGCGAGCGCCAGCTGCGCCCCGGCGTACGGGTCGAGGCGCGCGAAGCGGCCGTTGCAGTCGGTCGAGAGCGCCACCCCCAGGCCGGTCTCGTCGTCGATGCGCACCATGCCGCTGTCGCTGGGCTGGGAGAGCACGGTGTTGCCGCGCACGTAGCGGTCGTACTGGTCGGTGATCCACGACTTGTCGCACAGGTTGGGGCTGGCCACCAGCCGCAGCAGCGTCTCGCGCAGCTCCTCGGGCGTGCTCGGTCGCGGCAGCAGCTCGGCGCCGTCGGCCTGGAGCACGTCCTGGGAGTCGGGGCGGGCGTAGGGCCGCTCGTAGACCGGGCCCTCGTGGGCGACGGTGCGCGGGTCGACGTCGACGACGGTCTCGCCGTGCCAGTCGATGACCAGGCGACCCTCGCCGGTCACCTCGCCGATGACCGTGGCCTCGACGTCCCACCTCGCACAGATCTCGAGGAAGCGCGCGACGTCGTCGGGCTCGACGACGGCCATCATCCTCTCCTGGCTCTCGCTCATCAGGATCTCCTCGGGGGCCAGCGAGGAGTCGCGCAGCGGCACCAGGTCGAGCTCGACGTGCATGCCGCCGTCACCGGCGGCCGCGAGCTCGCTGGTGGCGCACGAGATGCCGGCCGCGCCGAAGTCCTGGATGCCGGCGACCACGCCGGCGGCGAAGAGCTCGAGGGTGCACTCGATGAGCAGCTTCTCCATGAAGGGGTCACCGACCTGCACCGCGGGCCGCTTGGAGGGCTTGGTCGCGTCGAAGGTCTCCGAGGCCAGGATGGAGGCGCCACCGATGCCGTCGCCGCCGGTGCGGGCGCCGTACAGGATCACCTGGTTGCCGGCGCCCGTCGCCCTGGCGAGGTGGAGGTCCTCGTGGCGCAGCACGCCGACGCAGAGCGCGTTGACGAGCGGGTTGCCGAGGTAGGAGGGGTCGAAGACGGCCTCGCCGCCGATGTTGGGCAGGCCGAGGCAGTTGCCGTAGCCACCCACGCCCGACACGATCCCGGGCAGCACCCGGTGGGTGTCGGGCTCGTGCAGCGGGCCGAAGCGCAGCGGGTCCATCACCGCGACCGGGCGGGCGCCCATGGCGAGGATGTCGCGCACGATGCCGCCGACGCCGGTGGCGGCGCCCTGGTGCGGCTCGACGTACGACGGGTGGTTGTGGCTCTCGACCTTGAAGGTGACGGCGTACCCCTGGCCGATGTCGATGACGCCGGCGTTCTCGCCGATGCCGGCCAGCATCCTGCCGGCGCGGGTCTCCTGCGGGATCTCCGAGAACTGCTTGAGGTGCACCTTGGAGGACTTGTAGGAGCAGTGCTCGCTCCACATCACGGAGTACATCGCCAGCTCGGAGCTGGTCGGGCGGCGGCCGAGGATCTCGCGGATCCGGGCGTACTCGTCGGCCGTCAGGCCGAGCGCGGACCAGGGCTGGTCCCGGTCGGGGTCACCCGCGGCCACCGCCACCGTGTCGAGACCGGGGTCGGTCGGGCGGTCGGGCTCGGTCGAGGTCGTCTCGGGCACGGCGTCAACCTACCGGCGTCGGGACCCCTGCTCCGTCGCCGGTCCGTCGCCGACGTCGTCCCCCTCGGCCTCGACCAGTCGCTGGTGCAGGCGGGCCCGTACGTCGTCCGGCGTGAGCTGCGCGCGCTGGCGCCGGTCGCGCGCGATGATGGCGCCGGTCGCGGCCACGCCGCCGACGCCCGCCAGCCCCAGCAGCTTCCACCACGAGAACTTCACGGGAGACCTCCTCGATGGACACCGCGACCGGCCTCAGTCTGGACGACGCCGTCGACCTCACCCGGACCGGGGACCTGTGGCTGTTCCGGGGGCGCTCGGCCGCCGACCAGGCGATCCGGGTGCTGACCAACGCGCCGGTCAACCACGTCGGCATGGCCGTCGTGCTCGACGACATGCCCCCGCTGATGTGGCACGCCGAGCTCGGCAAGGGGCTGCGCGACGTGTGGACCGGCAGCCACCACCGCGGGGTGCAGCTGCACGACCTGCGCGAGGCCGTGGAGCAGTGGTGCGGCCGCTACGCACAGCGGGCCTGGCTGCGCCAGCTCGACGCGCCGGTCACCCGGGCCCAGGAGGACGCCGTGCTGCGGACGATCTCGCAGCTGGACGGCACGCCGTTCCCGGCGACGGCCGCGCTGGCCGGACGTTGGGCGCGGGGGCGGGTCCACCACGACGCGGGGCTGGAGACGACGTACTGCGCCGAGGTCGTGGCCCGCACCTACACCGCCATGGGCCTGCTCGACCCGGACCGGCCGACCAACTACTACGACCCCGGCAGCTTCTGGTCCGGCGACGGTCTCGCGCTGCTCGGGGGCGCCCGGCTCGGCGAGGAGATCCAGGTCCGGACCGCTCCTTGATGCCACGCTAATCACATTCCTGTAATTAGCCGGATAAATGTTACGCCTGGGAAGAATGTGATTAGGGTGGCGCCGAAACCCGACATTCTTGGAGATACTCATGCGTCTGCTCGGCCCCTCCGCGACCGGCCGTAACACCGCCTCACGGTGGCGTGGCTGGGCCCGCCGGACCGGCGCCGGACTGCTCGTCGGCGCGCTCGCGGGTGGCGTGCTGGCGATGACGCCCGCTCCGTCGTACGCCGCGAACCCGGTGACGCCCGGTGACTACACCGGCCTGGGGTTCGACCAGTGCGAGGCGCCGCGCGAGTCGGCGATGCAAGCCTGGCGCCGGGCGTCGCCCTTCCGCGCCGCCGGCATCTACATCTCCGGCGCCTCGCGGGCCTGCCAGCGCCAGACCAACCTGACGCCGACCTGGGTGCGCAACCAGCTCGCCGACGGCTGGCACCTGATGCCCATCACCCTCGGTCCGCAGGCGTCCTGCTCGAGCCGCTACCCGCGCTACGGGCGGAGCATCGACCCGACCATCAACCCCAGCACCTCCGGCACGTACGCCGCCGCCCGCTCGCAGGGCAGCGCCGAGGCCCGCAGCGCCGTCGCCCGCGCCACCACCCTCGGCATCGTCAGGCGCAGCACGATCTTCTACGACCTCGAGGCCTTCAACACGAGCGCCTCGACCGCCTGCACGCAGTCGGCGCTGTGGTTCATGGACGCCTGGACCCGTGAGCTGCACCGGCTCGGCTACGCCTCCGGCTTCTACTCCAGCGCCGCCTCCGGCATCAAGCTGCTCGACGACGCCCGGGTCCGCTCGGGCAACCCCATCGCGATGCCCGACCAGATCTGGATCGCCGACTGGGACGGCCGGGCGAACACCTCCTCGGCGTACGTCCGCAGCACCGGGTGGAGCAACGGCGGCCGTGCCAAGCAGTTCCAGGGCGGCCACGACGAGACCTGGGGCGGCGTCCGCATCAACATCGACCGCAACTACCTCGACCTGCGCACCCCGCAGCTGCCCGGCGCCACCGCGCCGGCGCCCGCACCGGTCCCGGCACCGGCCCCCGCACCGGCCCCGTCGCCGGAGCCGGTCCCGGTGGGCCCGGCCCCGCGCTACACCGGCACCGACCTGTCGGACGCGAGGTGCTCCCCCGCGACGATCAGCCTCCCGGCGTACGCCAGGACCGGGCCGTGGCGCACCGACCACCTGGTCGCGCTGCAGTGCCTGCTCAAGCAGCGCCGCCTCTACCCGTACGCCGTGACCGGCAGCTGGAACACCCCCACGACGACCGCGCTGAACGCCTTCCAGCGTCGCGTCGCGCACCCGGTGCGCACCTGGGCCAGCCGCAACGACTGGGTCAGCCTCCACGTCACCGGCAACAGCCGCCGGACGCTGCGCAGCGGCGCGACCGGGGTCGACGTGATCCGGGTGCAGCGCGCCCTCAACGCCGCCACCGGCGCCGGGCTGAGCGTGACGGGGCGGTACGACGCCCGCACCGCGGCCGCCGTCGGCAGCTACCAGCGCGCCGTCGGCGTCGGGGTCACCAAGGTCGTCTGGGGCAGCACCTGGGCCGCGATGGAGAAGGGCCGGCTCTAGGCCGGTCGTCTGGCACCGGCGGCTGGTGGTTTCACAGGGTCCCCTGTGAAACCGCAGCCTCCCGGCCAGAACTTCGCCCGGGAACCAGCAGGAACCCCCGGGAAGCGACGTACGCCGGGCACCCAACCGTGACGACCGGCCGGCCGCCAGGCCAGCCAGTCGCCAGACCGCCCGCGAGCCAGGGCTACCGCGCCGCCAACGCTCCGAGGACGCTGGTGAAGAAGCCGAGCCCGTCGGTGCCGGGACCGGTGAGGTCCTCGACGGCGTGCTCGGGGTGGGGCATCAGCCCGACGACGTTGCCCGCCTCGTTGGTGACGCCGGCGATGCCGCGCTGCGACCCGTTGGGGTTCTCCCCGACGTAGCGCGCCACGACGCGACCCTCGGCCTCGAGCGCGTCGAGCGTCCGCTCGTCGGCCACGAAGGACCCCTCGCCGTTCTTGAGCACGATGGTCAGCTCCTGGCCCGCCTCGTAGGCGCCGGTCCAGGCGGTGGCGGCGTTCTCGACGACGACCCGCTGGTCGAGGCACCCGAACTTGCGGTGGTCGTTGCGGATCAGCGCCCCCGGCAGGAGGTGCGACTCGCACAGGATCTGGAAGCCGTTGCAGATGCCGAGCACCGGCATCCCGCCCCGCGCCGCGTCGACGACCTCGGTCATCACCGGCGCGAACCGGGCGATCGCGCCCGCACGCAGGTAGTCGCCGTAGGAGAACCCGCCCGGCAGCACGACCGCGTCGACCCCGGCGAGATCGTGGTCGCCGTGCCAGAGCGCGACCGGCTCGGCGCCGGCGATGCGTACCGCGCGCTGCGCGTCGACGTCGTCGAGCGAGCCCGGGAACGTCACGACGCCGACCCTCACGGAAGCACCCGCACGTCGTAGTCCTCGATCACCGGGTTGGACAGCAGCGTCTGCGCCATCTGGTGCACCTCGGCGAGCACCGCCTCGCTGGCCTCGCCGTCGAGCTCGAGCTCGAACCGCTTGCCCTGGCGTACGTCGACCACGCCGCTGAAGCCGAGCCGGGGCAGCGCCCCCTGCACCGCCTTGCCCTGGGGATCGAGGATCTCGGGCTTGGGCATCACGTCGACGACGACTCGGGCCACGGGGCGCATCCTTCAGCAGGGGGTGGACGTACAGCCACGTCAGTCTATCGGCGACCGGCCGCCTCCCCCGCCCCACCCGGGCGCGCCTGTGGCCCCGGCCGGTCCAGCAGGTCGGGGTCCCGGGAGGGCGGGTCAGGACCGGTGCGGGCGCCCTGGTGGATCGGGTGGTCGGCGGGGGTGCCCGCGGGTGCGGTAGCGCTGCCCCGTCGGGCTGGTCCAGTCGTAGGTCCCGTCGGGCAGCCGTCGGTAGCACCAGGCGGTGAGGGTCTTGGCCCGGTGGTGGGTCCGGCACAGCGGCGCCAGGTTGGAGGGGCGCGTCTGTCTCGTGGCTCCGCCCCGACCGAGAGGGAGATAGGCCTCGATGTGGTCCAGGTCCCCGCGTCGGGAGTCGTGGCGGCAACCGGGGAACACGCAGGTCGCGTCGCGCAGCACCACGGCCTCACGCATCGCCGGGGGCGGGTCGTGGGCATCGACGGCTCGCTCGACTGCGCGGCGTGTCGTGGGATCGGTGGTCGGGACGGTGAGGACGGGGCGGATGCGGATCGCGCCGTCGCGTCCGGTCGTACGCCGCACCCAGTCAGCCACCAGCCCGGTCGTCACCGCTCCCAGCCGCTCGACCGTCGCGGCACCCTCCGAGCCGAGGGTGGCGGTGGGGGCGAGGTGCTCCGGGGTGACGTGCACGACGAGATCGACCGACCCCCGTCCCCGGCCGGTGACCTCGGTCAGGTCGGTGCCGTGGCCGGTGATCAGGTCGAGCGCGGTCTGGGGTGAGGCCAGCAGCCCGGCCGCACGGGCGCGGCGCACGTCGAGGGGGTCGGTGTCACCCAACCGGCCCAGCGTGCAGGCGACGTCGGCCACCGTGCGGTCGAACGCCAGCGCGTCGGGGGTGTCCATCGTCATCCACACGTCGGTGGTCGCCGGCCGGGTGCCGCGGCGCAGCCACACCCCGCGGTGGGCGAGCTGGTGGCGCTCTTCCTCGGACGCGCGGTCCGGGTCGTGGAACAACCGGGCCTCGTCGATCAGGGCGCGTGCGTCGACCCGGTGGAGCTTGTCCGGCACCGCGCACACCAACCGGTCGGCGTACGCCGCCGCCTCCACGGTGAGGTCACGCGTCTCCGCGGCGACCCGACGTGCCCGCCACGGCTCCACCCGACCCTCCCGCAACAGACCCCAGAGCCGCGGGAGCCGGCAGGTCAGGTCCAGGGCATCGGCGATCAGCGACCGGGCCGCGTCATGGGTGATCTCCAGGGCAGCGGAGAGCTCCAGCGGCGCGAACTCCGCCACGCTCGGCGTGCCGGGACCGGCCAGCGGGGCGGTGGACTCGGCGTACAGGCCGTGCTGGTCCCACGTCGCGGCCCATCCGTCCTCGGGGACGGGGTGCAACCGCGCCCACTCCGCAGCCAGCTCCAGCACCCGCACCTCTCCTGCCACCACCGCGGCACGGGTGGCCCGGACCTCCGCGACCACACGCACGGCGGCCGCGGTGGTGGTCGAGGTGGAGGTGCTGGCCATGGACTCATGCTAGTCCCGACCACCGACAGTATCGAGCACGCGTTCGAATGCTGTACACGCTGTCCGAACCCCCGAGACGGTCGCAGAACGAGCTCCTCAGGGCATCGCGGACCTTGTCAGGGCACCGCGGTCGGCGTGATCAGTCGCGACGGGACCGGGTGACCAGCGGACGCAGCACCAGGGCCAGCGCCGCCAGCCCGCCGCCGCCGATCAGCCACCACAGCACCTCGCGCCGTGCCGGCGCCAGCGGGTCGGTGCCGACCTCCATCGCCTGGGCGCCGGTGGGCTCGCTGGCGACGGCCTCGGCCTGCTGCTCCCCGGGAGCCGCCGGCCCCGGACGGCGAGTGTCCAGGGTGGCGGTGAGCGCCTCGTAGGGCCGGATCGAGCCCCAGCCCTGCTGGTCGTCGCGCTGGGCGGCGACGGGGCGCTGGGCGGTGGAGAGGATCCGGTAGGAGATCTGCGCCGCCGTCTCCTTGGGGTACCGCTCCTTGAGCTGTGCCGCGAGCGCGGAGACGAACGGCGCCGCCCAGCTGGTCAGCGCCACCTCGTTGGTCTGGCAGTCGCCGTTGGCGTGGAAGGCGACCAGGACGTTGGCGCCCGGGGCGGCCACGTCGACGTGCTCGCCGTGCACGGAGTAGTCGTCCACCGCGCCGTCGGCACCGGTCGCCGCCACCCCGATGACGCCGCGCCCGGCGGCCGGGAACCGCTGCTCGGTGCGCGGGGTGCCGTCGGAGTCGCCGGAGGAGGCCACCACCACCACGTCGCGGCGCTCCGCCAGCGCGAGGGCCGACTTGATCTCGCCCAGCGAGGTGTTGGTGCTCGGTGCGCTCAGCGAGACGTTGATGACGTCGGCGCCGTTCTCGACGGCCCAGCGGATGCCCCGCGCGATGGCGGCACCGGTCAGCGGGGTGTCGCCGGGCTGGAGGTCGGTGTCGCGCGTGAAGACGCGCACGGGGAGGATCTGGACGCTGGGCGCGGCACCGATCAGCCCGGACCGCTCCTCGGGCAGCGCCCGCGCCGCGATGATCCCGGCCACGGCCGTGCCGTGCCCCAGGACGTCGGTGCGGCCCGTCGGGTCGGGATCGCCCGCCACGAACGAGGTGCCCGGCAGCACCACGCCGTCGGGGAAGTGCGCGTTGTCGTCGTTGACGCCGGAGTCCACCACCGCGACCGTGACGCCACGACCGGTGGCCAGGCCCCAGGCCTGGCCGACGCCGAGCCGCTTGAGCACCGGCGAGGCACCCGGGAAGTACTGCGTCTTGCCGATCTCGCACTCGGCCGCGGACGCCGGCGACGGCGTCGCGAGCACCGCGAGCGGCGCCAGCGTGGTCACCAGGGCGGCGGCCAGCAGCGAGCGGACCCGGGTACGGCGCGGCGCGGGGCTCACGACTGGTCCGAGGCGACCGGCCGCTTGGCGGCCGCGGTCGCGCTCAGCTGGGGGCCGGGGGCGAACAGGTCCATCCAGGAGGCCGGCACGGGGCGCGGCGCGTAGTCGGCGTACCCCAGCGAGCGCAGCCCGGCGCCGTCGGAGTTCTGCCCGACGGCGTAGCTGGTGCCGGTGCCGTCGACGAGGTAGACCGGACCCGCGTCGAGGACGTTGGCCGAGACGCCGCGCACCACCGCACCGGCGCGCAGCGCCACGTTGCGCTCGAGGTCGCTGGTCGTCGGAAGCGCCTCGTCGGAGGTGGTGTCGGCGAGCTGCACCACCGGGGCCTCGTCCTCGCCCGAGTCCATCCGGACGCAGGGGGCGGTGGGGGTCTCGTACGGCGTGACCGCGCCGGTCGGCCAGTCCTGCGGGTAGGCGTCGTCCCCGGGACGGGTGTCGAGGTCCTGGACCTCGGCGAACTGCTTCTCCACGGGCTGGCGTCGCGCGCTGTAGACGAGGTCGGCGAACTCGGTGGTCTCCAGCAGCGTGCCCTCCGCGCTGAGCACGAAGGTGCGGCCGTCGACCTCGACCGGCGTGCCGGCCTCGTTGAGGCCCGGGACGCCGGTGTCCACGCGCCGACCCTCGCCGCCGAGCTGCGGCCCGGGCAGCGGCGTGCCCTCGGGCATCAGGTCCAGCCAGAGGCCCGAGACCTCCACCGGCTCCACGCCGTCGAGCCCGAGCGAGCGCAGCACCAGCTGACCCTCGTTGCCGTCCGCCACGGGGAAGCGGCGCTCGCCGGCGAGCAGGAAGCGCGTGCCCTCGCTCTCGACGAGCAGGGCCGCGTCCTGGGCCGGGCGGGACATGGGCTCGCCGGTCAGGCTCACCTTGATGCCGCCACCGGAGTTGGTGCACGCCGTCCAGCCGGTGTCGACGAGACCTCCCGGCGTGGGCAGCACCTCGGGCGCACCGGCGATGCCGATGGTGGCCCCGGGCTTCTTGCCGGCGATCACGTCGTCACCGATGGTGACCGGCTTGGTGCCCTCCTCCAGCAGCAGCCGGGCGGAGGTGATGTTGATGATCGGGTAGAGCGTGCCCTCGAAGGCGTAGAAGCGGGAGCCGCTGTCCTTGCCGATGACCAGGCCGGCCTGGTCCCAGTCCTTGGGCGGGGGCTTCTGCAGGAAGCCGCTGACCGCGGCCCCGGCGACGACCATGACGGCGAGCACGATGCCACCGATGATGGTGCGGCCGTAGCGGACCGGCTCGACCTCGCGGCCGCCGGGCGCGCCGCTGACGAAGGCGGTGACGAGCCGGCGACGGTTGTAGCCGTGGGCCTCCACCAGGTCACGCTTGCTCGACACGGCGTCCCCGCCCTCCCCTCGCCCTGCTCGTCCGTCGGTGTGGTGCGCCGCGGGCGGCGCCGGGACGTCTGCGTCCCGGCGCCACCACGCGGTCGGTGCTGGTGCGGGTCAGGCCTCGACGCCGGCGAGACGGTGACGTCCGCGACGACCGGGCTTGAGCAGCAGGCCGCCGGCGGCCAGGAGGCCGAAGCCCAGGACGAGCAGCTGGCGGCTGTTCTCGGCCGCGCCGGTCTCGGGCAGGCCCGAGGTCGCCGAGGTCGAGGTGGTGGCCGGGGCCGGGGCCGACTGGCAGATCACCGCGTCGCTGCACGCCGCCACCGGAGCCGCGGCCGCGGCGCCGGGGACGCTGCCCTCGGCCTGGCCCAGGGTGGTGCCGAGGCTGCCGTTGCCGGTGTCGCCACCGGTCGTGCCGCCGCCGGCGCCGCCACCGCCGTGCCGCCACCGCCGTTGCCGCCACCGCCGTTGCCGTTGCCGCCGCCGTTGCCGTTGCCGTTGCCACCGCCGTTGCCGCCACCGGGCGGGGGCGGGGTCTCGCCGTCACCGTCACCACCGCCGTTGTCAGGAACACAGATGCCGTTGCCGTTGTCCGCGGTGCCGGTCGGGCATTCCTCGTCGATCGGCTCGCAACCCGGGAGCTCCCCGTTCTCGTCCCCGTCAGGGCACTCGGGGTCAGGGGTGTCGACAACTGGCTGACACCCGGGGGTCGCCAAGTCGGAGTCGACCTCGGGGAGCTCGCAGTCGTCACCGGGCAACTCGGAAACGCCACCGCCGCCCGGGGTCTCCCCGCCGTTGCCGGGGTTGTCGCCGGGCGGGTCGAGGACGTCCTCCAGAGCAGACGCCGTCGGAGCCGCCTCGGAGACCTGGGCGGCGACGACCGTGCCGCCCGCCTCGCCCTCGACAGCGACGGAGGGAGCGGCGAACGCCCCCACGACCAGGCCGACGACCATCATGGTCACGGCCAGGGACTGGTGGACCCGGCGCCCGGTCCGGCGCGGTCGGCGGGCGGGCGCGGCGGCCCGAATGGATCGGTCGGTCATGTGTGGTTCTCCCCCGATGTGTGGTGCGGTGCAGAGTGCAAAGCGTGACGAACAGTAGGCGGGCGCCCGGACTACGTCGACCCGACGGACCCGGGCGTGGGACGCCGGCGGGGACGGCGGCTCACGAGGTGACCGCCGCGACCACGCCGATCGCCACCACGACCAGCGGGATCATCGCCACCAGCGCCGTCAGCTCGGCCACGTCGCCCAGCCGGCCCCAGCGCACGGAGGCGGGACGCGGCACCAGCGTGGTGACGAGCAGGACCACCGCGGTGACGGCCAGCACGACCGCGAGCACCGGCAGCCAGGACCGCTGGAAGAGCACGATGCCGACGCACGTCGAGGCGAAGCCGGCCACGGCGCAGCCGAGGCCGGTCACGACCTCGGGACCCACGCGGTACTGACGGGTGCGCAGCAGCAGCACCACGCAGGCGCACACCGCGACGAAGGTGCCGGTGACGCCGAGCGAGACCGCCATCGGCGCGGTCAGCACGAGCAGCAGCCCGACGGTCGCGGTGACGGCGAGCAGGACGTCGTGGCCGATCCGCGCGTCCCGGCGTACGGCGACCGCGTCGACGGGGAACGCCTCCGCGGTCAGCTGGGAGTGGTCCTGGGCCTGTGGCACGCGGGTGGTGGTGGCCGACAGCGCGACCCACGGCACGGCACTGCCGGCGATCACCACGACGACCAGGAGGACGGTGTGCACCGCCTCCGGGTCGAGGGTGGTCGCGGCCACGATGCCGTTGGCGATGCCGAGCCCGGCGCTGACGGCCGCGGCGGGCACGAGGGCGGCACGCTGCTCGGTGAGGCCGAACACCGCCACCAGGCTCACGGCCAGGGCCGCGCCGGCACCGACTGCGGCAGGCAGCCCGAGGACCGGTCCGGCCGGTGCGGCGGTGACGCCGCCGACGGCGGCGAACACGACACCGGCCCAGGACAGCATCACGGCCGTCTCGTGCTCCGCACGGACGCGCGCGAGGACCACGGCGGCCACGACGAGCACCAGCCCGGAGACCCCGGCGGCGGCCCCCGCGACGACGTCGGGACGCTGCAGGCCCAGCGCGAGCGCACCGAGACCGAGGACGAGCGCGGCGGCCCCGAGGGCGGTACGCCGTCCGGTCGCCGGGTCCCAGGGACGCATGTCGGCCTCGACCGCGTCGGCCATCGCCTCGACGACGTCGTCGTAGACCCGCGGCGCGGGCTGGTCGACCCCCGCCGTCAGGGTCAGCACGCTGCCGGGATCGACGCCCTGGGCGAACAGGCCCAGGTCGCTCTCCAGGCGGCGGCCGTCGGCGGCGACGAGGTCGTAGCCGGCGTACACCGTCTCGGCGTCGAGCAGGTTGAGGCTGCGGGCCAGCTCGGGCACGAGCTCGGCGACCGAGAGCTGGCCGGGCAGCGCGAGGTCGTGACGACGCTCGCCGACCACGACGGTGACGCGCAGCAGCCCACCCCCGGCCACACCGCCCTCGGTCACGGCGACCTGCGTCATGGAGCACCCCCGGTGGTGACGGACTGGACGTCCCCGACTCCGGCGCGACGGGCTGGTCGCGCCGGGGCGTCGGGACGTGCTGACGATATCGGCACAAACGGACGGGGCTCACCGGAAGCCCCAAAGTGAGAGGCCCCTGACGTGGATCCGCCTACTGGAGCACCTCGGGAGCGACGTCGTCGTCGTCGAGCCAGTCCTCGGCCATGACCATGGCGGTGCGCTTCTCGGCCTTCTCGTCGCGACCCGACTGCGCACCCCGCGCGCCCTGGCCGGTCGTGCCGGGTCCGGTGCCGGTGCCGCGCGCGGCGGCACCGGTGGTCCCCGGCGTCGCCTTCGCAGCACTGCCTGCGGCGCCGGGGCGACCACCGGAGGCGGCACCGCTCGAGCCCGCCCTGGCGGCGCTCCCGCCGGTGGCGCTGCGTCCACCGGCCTGCATGCCGCCGCCGGTCCGACCCGCGGCACCGGCGCTGCGACCTCCGGCCTGCCCACCGGCGGCGCCACCCCGGGCGCCCGCTCCCTGCCCGGCCGCGCCACCCCGAGCGCTGCCTCCCTGGCCGGCCGCGCCACCCCGGGCGCTGGCTCCCTGCCCGGCCGTGGCACCCCGGGCACCGCCCTGGCTGCCGCCGCCGGCCGCGCCGCTGCTGCGACCGCCCAGCACGCCCTGCGAGGGGCTGGCCGAGCGACCACCGATGGCGCCGCCCCGGGTCGCAGCAGTGCCGCCCCTGGCCGACGCCGCAGCACCGGCAGTGCGACCGGTCGCGCCCGCCGCGCCGCCGGGCTTGCCGACACCGGCGCTGGCGCCGCCCATCCGGCCCAGCAGTCCCTTGCCGCCACCGAGGAGGGCTGCGGCTCCGCCGGCACCCATGGCGCCGCCGGAGCTGCCACCGAGACCGGCGCTGCCGCCCGAGACCGAGCCGCCCGTCGTGGCACCGTCGCCGCCCGAGCCGCCGTCCACGCCGGGCACGGAGCCCCCGACGAGCCCGTCGGCGGTCGCGCCGTCCTGGCCGACGCCCTGGCTGCCGGGGTTGCGGACGGTACCGCCGAGGACCGGCCGACCGCCGAGCATCGAGATCCCCACGGCCTGGCCGGCGAAGGTGCCGCTGGTGCTCGTCGAGTAGGGCCCGGTGCCACCCGTGCCGGGCGAGGAGTAGGAGCCCCCGTTGTCGCCCGAGTAGGTGTCGTCCCGGCTGTCGTCGTCGACGTCGTCGATGCCCTCGTCGAAGGGGGCGGCCGTCTTCATCTCCGCCTTGGCGCTGCGGAAGCCGTCGTTCATGGTCTCGAGGTACTGCGCGGCCTTGGCCTCGCGCTCGGCCTTGCCGGCTGCGTTGGCCTGGTCGGCGTGGTCGACCTGCGTCGGCGTCGCCCCCTCGGGCAGCGCGGAGCTGCCGGGGGGCGGGGTCGGCAGCGCGTGGTAGTTCGAGCGCGCCTCCGTCACCGTCTGGGCCGCGGTGCGGTAGGCGGACGCGCCCTGGTCCATCTTCGTGGCGTACCCGTCGACGTGGGTGGCCAGGGACTCGAAGGCCGCCGTCGCGGCCTCGCCGTCCTCGCCGGCCGGCCAGGCACCCTGGAGCTGGGTCTTCTTGGCACGCAGCCGCTCGGAGACGGTGCGCAGGTCCTCGGCGGCCTTCTCCCAGGCCCGGGCCTGGCGACGCATGGCTGCGGGCTCGGCCTCCAGCGCCTTCATCAGTGCGGCTTCCTTGGGCCCCATGTCAGCTCCCCCTCGGTGCGGTGTGGTCGTACGTCGTGTCGGTGGTCTGCTCGTCCCCGGAGGACGTCGCGTCGGGGCGGTCGGTGCCCGTCGACCGGCGACGGAGCAGCACCGCCCCGACGGCCAGACCGACGAGGACGACGCCCCCGGCGGGCAGCGCCCAGCCGGGCAGCGAGCCGTCGTCGGAGGCGGCCGCGTCGTCGTCGGCGGTGGACGCGTCCGTGGTGGCGGACCCGCCGTCGTCCTGGGCCGCCGGCTCGCTCGCGTCGTCGCCGGGCCGGGTGTACGTGCTCGCGGGGAAGGTCTCGATCGCCTCGCCGGGCGGCAGCCGGAGCGGGTTCTCGTCGGGCCAGCCGGTGGGGTCCTGTTCGAGCGTCTTGACCAGGCTGAACGTGCCGTAGCCCTGCACCTTGTCGTAGCCGAGCTCCCCGTCGCTGTCCCGGCCGCCGGCGGCGTGCAGCGCCGCCTGCACGAGCTGGTTGCCGGTGGCCTCGGGCCAGCGCGACTTCAGCACCGCGAAGGCGCCGGCCGCGATGGCGGTGGCACCCGAGGTGCCGGTGCGGGGCGCCGCGGTCTGCCAGAGGTCGCTGCCGGAGCGGAACCCGCCCAGCGGCGTCTCGACGCCGGGCGCGACCAGGCCGAGCCAGTCGTTGAGCTTGGAGCCCTCGGACTGCCGGCCCATCGGGTTCTGCGACCAGACCTTGCCCTGGGCGTTGCCGGCGACGACGGCCACGACCCCGGGGATGCCGGCGGGCAGCTCGATCGGCTGCTCGCCCCGCGGGACCCCGTCGGGCACCTGGCCGCTGGAGGCGACGACCACGGCGCCGGCGTCGATGGCGCGCCCGACCGCGTCGTCGAGGCCGGCTCCCACGCCCAGCGACATGCTGATCACGTCGGCGCCCCACGCGACCGCCTTGTCGACCTGGTTGGCGATCAGGGTGGCGTCGCACTCGTTGCCGGGGTTGTCCAGCTTCTCGTCGTAGGACCAGAACCGGACCTCGGCGTCGGGCGCCACGCCCAGGATGCCCTTGCCACCCGCTCCCTGTCCGACGATGGCGGTCACCATGGCGGTGCCGTGGGAGGCCGGCAGACCGGTCAGGTAGGGCATCTTCTGGTCGTACTGGCACGTGGTGCCGCGGCTGATCCTGGCGCCGCGCAGCTCGGGGATCGTCGGGTCGAGGTGGTCGTCGATGACGGCCACCTTGACGCCCTCGCCGGTCGCCTCGGCGTGCACCTCGTCGAGCCTCATCGCGTCGTACCACCACACGCCCGGCAGGGACTTCCGGTCGTCGGCGGCGACGGGACCGGTGGCGGCCGATGCCGGGGCGAGGGCGACCGAGCCGAGCAGGACCGCTCCCGCGGCAGCGCCGAGCGATCGCCGGCGGTGGCTGGTCATCTGCCGAAGGCGCCGGAGTCCGTGGACGGGGAGCCGGGGCCGGTCGGTGCAGCAGCCTCGGCGCCTCCCCTGGGGCTCTCGCCCCCTCCCGTCGCGGCCTCGGCCGGAGCGGTCTGCGTCCCGGAGTCCTGGGGCGTCGTCGCCGCGGCCTCCGCGACGGCGTCGGGGTCGACGTTGTCCTCGTAGACCTCCTGCGACTCCAGGCCGGGATCGGCGCCGGCGTACTGCTGGTTGACCTGGTCCATCGCGTTCGAGGCCGCCTGCTCGTCGGCGCGGCGGGCCTCCATCGCGGTCATGGTGTCGGCGTTGGACTCGTCGACCGCGCGGTGGTTGGCGGCGTTGGCGGCGAGGGCCGCACCGAACGCCTCGAGGTCGGCCACGACCCCGTTGATGATCTCGGTGTACACCTCGTGGGCGTTGGCCTGCTGGGCGTGGAAGGCCAGGCCCGGGGGGATGCCCGCGAAGGCGCCGGCGTCGAGGGTGGCGCTGGCGAACTCGCCGGCCCCCTGCTGGGCGTCGGTGGCGATGAAGCCCCGCGTCTGCTGCGCGATCGCCTCGATCTCCTCGATCAGGATGTTGATCTCGCCGCTCATGCTGCTGCTCCTGCCGTCACGTGCTGCTCGCGCATCGCGCTACCCCCTGGTCGTGCTGGTGCGTCCCCGGTGTGGCTGCCGGATGGGCCGAGCGCCCGTGGCGCCCGACCCACCCGAGGTGGTGCTGTGGTGCTGCTCAGCCCCAGCGAGAGGCGTTGGCGCTCTCGGTGGACTGGTAGTCGCTGTTGGACTGCGTCACCGCGCCGCCGATGTCGGCGAGCAGCTGCTTCATGTCGGCCATGCCGGCGTCCCACTTGGCCTTCGCGGCCTGGTAGGACTCCGACGCCGAACCGGTCCAGTCGGCGCGCAGCGGCGCCAGCTCGGACTCGAGGGTGTCGAGACGACCCTCGATCTGGTTCGCCGATCCCATGATGTCGGCGGCGGCCGTCTCCAGCCCGCCGAAGTTGACCTTGAGCTCTCCTGCATTCATGTCCCTGCTCCTGTGTTCTTGGTCTGGGTCAGCCGAGACGGCCGGACAGCTTGCTGAAGGTGGAGGACTGCTGCTCGTCGCTGGCGTTGTAGGTCTGCTCCGAGGACTTCAGGTTGGCCTCGAACTCGTCGAGCGCCGAGGTGATCTTGCGGGCGCTCTCGTCCCAGCGCTGCATCGTCTGCTGGAACGCCGACGACCCGGAGCCGCGCCACTGGGCGCCGATGCTGGAGAGCTTGCCCCGCAGCCCGGTCAGCTGCTGGTCGAGGTCACCCTTCGCGGACGCCACCATCTGGGCCCCGCGGTTGAGTGACTGATCCTGCTTGGTTACCTCGCCGGCCATGTCAGCCAGCCCCCTTTCGTTCGTCCCTCCGGGTTTCCGAGCCCTTCCCGGCCCCGAATGCTGCGCACCCCCCGATGGAGCACGGTGGAACGGATCACAGCGAAGATAACCCCGCTCGACCCCGGTCAAACCAGATTGGTGCAATCGGTCCACGATGGCGGGCATCCGACTTGTCCGGATTGTTGAACGGTCTCGGAGTCGGGAGGGCTTGTCAGCCGACGGTGGTCCGGACGAGGTCGAACAGGCCCGATGCCAGCGGCACCAGGGCGAGCACGAGGACGCCCGTCATGGTCTCCAGGACCTCCCCGACGCGCGCCCACCAGACCGAGCGCCACCCGTCGCCGAGACGGACCGCGGCGAGGAGCACGGCCGGCGCGACGACGAGCGCCGCCGCGAAGGCGTACCAGAGCGCGCTGGTGCCGAGGTCGCCCGCGACGGCCGCGCCGGTCAGCGCCACCAGCCACGCGGCGGTGAGGCCGATCAGGGTCCGCAGGCCGAGGGACCGGAAGCTGCGGCTCACCAGGGCCAGTGACGCGGCGCCGAGCAGCACCAGCGCCACCCCGCCCCAGCGCGCCCAGGGGGTGGGATCGCCCCCCAGCCCGAGGACCACGAAGGGTCCGGTCACCGCCGCGCCGACCGCGCTGACCACCACGCCGGTGCCGACGGTGCGCTGGCTGCGCCGCGCCACCTCCCGCACCATCCGCGGCCGCACCTGGTGGCGCCGGCGCCCGCTGCGCGGCTGCTCGCGCGCCGACCAGGCGGTGACCGCCAGCCGGTCGAGGTCGAGCAGCACGTCGTCGTCGACGTCCACGGCGAGGGCGGGCAGCACCCGGGTGGCCACGACCGTCCCGGCGAACGCCGTCGCGGCCAGCGCCAGCGGGCTCGCGCCCAGCAGCAGCCACACCACCGCGGTGACGCACACGATGCCGCCGGTGACCAGCCACAGCCGGGCGAGGTGCTCGTCGGCCCCCTCGAGGCCGGTGCGGGCGAGGGCGGCCACGACCAGGGCCGCCAGGCCCCCCACCGCGAGCGCCAGCAGCAGCCCGCCGGTGTCCGGGGTGGCGGCCGCCACGAAGCCGGCGGCGCCGGCCAGGCCGGGCCCGGCGAGGAACGACCAGTCGTCCTGCCGCACCCGCGGCGCGCCGGTGCGCGGGTCGAGGTCGCCGGCGGCCGCCTCGGGCTCGACCTCGTCCGCCTCGCGGCGGGGTGCGGCCACCAGCAGCGCTCCGACCAGCAGGACGGTGGCGGACACGGGACGCACCCAGAAGGGCGCGTCGGCCGCGAACGCGAGCCCGGCGCCCACCGCGGCGGCGGCGAACCCGGTCACGCCCGCCAGCACGAGCAGCGCGGCGGCGGCCCGACCCGTGGCACGGCGTACGCCGGGCGGCGGCGGCTCGTCGTCGGACCCGGCGCCGTCGGCCCGCGCCGGCTCGGTCGCCGCCACGAGCAGGTCGCCCTGCTCGAGGACCTCCTCGAGGGTGGCGGCCGGGTCGAGCGCGCGGCCGCCGGCCCGGCTCAGCCGCGGGACGGTGGCGAGGCCGACCGAGTCGGCGTACTCCTGGGCGAGGGCGGCGACGTCGAGCCACATCGGGACCGCGACGTCGAGCCGGCCGGCGTCCCCCACGATGCTCAGCCGCAGCGCGGTGTCGGCGCCGTGGGTGGGACGCACCGGGGGAGCCTCGGTCGGCGCCGACCCGGGCAGCGCTGCCGGCTGCGCCGGTGGCTGCGTGCTCATGCGACCCCCCGTGGGCTCTCGTGGGCTCTCGTGCCGTGTGCTCCGTCACGCGACGGCCGATGCGGATGTTCGCCCGTGGGGGCTCGATCAGGCACCTATCATCATGCCCCACGGGGGCAGTTGCGTACGCCGAAGTCGTCACCCCGTCCCGCCGACGACCTCACGACGCGTAGGGGTTAGTGCCGTGACCGCCACCTTGGGATCCGATCGATCGCTCGACGTCCCGCAGATGCCGCGCGGCACGTTGCACCTCGAGCCGCCGCCCGAGCTGGAGCCCCACGAGGGCGCCAGCGGGGCGCTGATGATGGCGCTGCCGATGCTGGGCAGCGTCGGCGCGATCGTGTTCGTCGCGGCCGGCCAGGCCGGCCCCACCCGCTACATCGCGTCGGGCATGTTCCTGGTCGCGACGCTCGGCTTCGTCTTCGTGCAGATCGACCGGCAGCGCAAGCAGCGCAACAACAAGGTCTCCGGCGGCCGCCGCGAGTACCTCCGCTACCTCGCCGGCATCCGCACCCAGGTGCGCGACGCCGCCGACCAGCAGCGCCGCAGCCTGACCTGGCGCTTCCCCGAGCCCGCCGCGCTCCCGGCCGTCGCCGAGGAGCGCTCCCGGCTGTGGGAGCGCGGCAAGGACGACCCGGAGTTCCTCCAGGTCCGCTTCGGGGTGACCTCGCAGGCCCTCGCGCTGGAGCTGGTGCCGCCGGAGTCGGCCCCCATCGACCAGCTCGACCCCGTGTCGGCCTCCGCGCTGCACCGCCTGATCGCGGTCCACCGGGTGCAGCCCGACCTCCCGGCGGCGCTGCGGCTCGGTGCCTTCAGCCGGGTGGAGCTGACCGGCGACGCCGAGCAGGTCCGCGCGCTGGCCCGCGCCCTGGTCGCGTCGGCCACCGCCGCCCACGCCCCGCAGGACCTGCTGGTGGCGGTGCTCGCCTCGAGCGCCAACCTGCCCGCCTGGGACTGGGTGAAGTGGCTGCCCCACGCCCACAGCCCCGAGCAGAACGACGCGCTGGGCCGCAGCCGGATGGTCAGCGACTCCCTCGAGGACGTGTTCTCGATGCTGCCCCCCGAGCTGCGCGACCGGCCCCGCTTCTCCGGCGAGGGCCGCGACTCCCTGCCGCACCTGCTGCTGGTCGTCGACGGCGGCTCGCTGCCCCCCGGCAACACCCTGCTCCCCGAGGAGGGCCTGGAGGGCATCACCGTCCTGGACCTGCCCGCCTCGTGGGGCGACCTGGAGGACCCCACCCGGCTGCGCCTGAACCTCGAGTCCGCGCTGCTGCCCGACGGCCGGGTGCCGATGACCGCGCTGCGGCTGCGCGAGGCGCCCACCAAGGCCGCCGGCGACCAGATGGACGAGGCCACGGCCGAGGCGTACGCCCGCCGGCTCGCCCCCCTGGAGCTGCACGACGGGCCGGTCCGCGAGGACCCCAGCGCCGCGACCCCCGAGCTGCTCGACCTGCTCGGCCTGGGCGACGTCCACGACCTCGACCTCGCCAAGGCGTGGGCCCACCGCCCGGCCCGCGACCGGCTGCGCGTCCCGATCGGCGTCGGCGAGGCCGGCAGCCCGATCCACCTCGACATCAAGGAGTCCGCCCAGCAGGGCATGGGACCCCACGGCCTGGTGATCGGCGCGACCGGCTCGGGCAAGTCGGAGTTCCTGCGCACCCTGGTGCTGGGCCTGCTCGCCACCCACTCCAGCGAGACGCTCAACATGGTGCTCGTCGACTTCAAGGGCGGCGCGACCTTCGCCGGGCTCTCCGAGGCACCCCACGTCTCCGCGGTCATCACCAACCTCGAGGGCGAGCTCACCCTCGTCGACCGCATGCAGGACGCCCTGTCGGGCGAGATGGTGCGCCGCCAGGAGAAGCTGCGCGAGGCGGGCAACTACGCCTCGGTGCGCGACTACGAGAAGGCCCGCGCCGACGGCGCCGACCTCGAGCCGCTGCCGAGCCTGTTCATCTGCGTCGACGAGTTCTCCGAGATGCTCTCGGCCAAGCCCGACTTCATCGAGCTGTTCGTGGCGATCGGCCGTCTCGGGCGCTCGCTCGGGCTGCACCTCCTGCTCGCCTCGCAGCGCCTCGAGGAGGGCCGCCTGCGAGGCCTGGAGAGCCACCTGTCCTACCGCGTGGGGCTGCGCACCTTCTCCGGCTCCGAGTCGCGCGCGGTGCTCGGCGTCCCCGACGCCTACGAGCTGCCGCCCGTCCCGGGCCTGGGCTACCTCAAGCCCGACCAGTCCACGCTGCTGCGCTTCAAGGCCTCCTACGTCTCGGGGCCCCCGCCGCGCCGCAGCCGCCGCGGGCGCAGCTCCGGCGGCACCACGACCACGATCCTGCCCTTCACCACCGCCCACGTCCTCCCGCCCCGGGTGGAGGCCGACGAGCACCAGGAGGCCGGGCCGGTCCCGGCGGTGCCGGCCACCGACACCCGCTCGGTCCTCGACATCGCCGTCGACCTGATGGTCGGCCAGGGCCCCGACGCGCACCAGGTGTGGCTGCCGCCGCTCGACGTGCCCGACACCCTCGACCAGCTGATGGGCGACCTGACCGAGTCCGAGGAGCACGGGCTGCACTCCCCCGGCTGGCGCTCGCGCGGCGGCCTGGTGGTGCCGCTCGGCATCGTCGACCGCCCTCGCGAGCAGCGGCGCGACGTGCTCGAGGCCGACCTCTCCGGCGCGGGCGGACACATCGCCGTGGTCGGCGGGCCCCGGTCGGGCAAGAGCACCCTGCTGCGCACCGTGGTCGCCAGCGTCACGCTGACCACGACGCCGCAGGAGTCGCAGTTCTACATCCTCGACTTCGGCGGCGGCACCTTCGCGCCGATGGTCCACGCCCCGCACGTCGCGGGTGTCGCGACCCGTTCCGAGCCCGACGTGGTGCGGCGTACGTTCGCCGAGGTCACCGGGATCGTGGACAAGCGCGAGAAGTACTTCCGCCAGCAGGGCATCGACTCCATCGAGACCTACCGCCAGCGCCGCGCCGACGGCACCGCCGACGACGGGTACGGCGACGTCTTCCTGGTCGTCGACGGCTGGAGCACGCTGCGCTCGGACTTCGACGACCTCGAGATGCAGATCCAGGTGCTGGCGCAGCGCGGACTCACCTTCGGCCTGCACGTGGTCACCTCCGCCAGCCGGTGGGCCGACTACCGCGCGGCGATCCGCGACCTGTTCGGCAACCGCTTCGAGCTGCGGCTCGGCGACCCGCTCGACTCCGAGATCGACCGCAAGGTCGCCCAGCTCGTGCCGACCGGTCGCCCCGGCCGCGGCATCGTGCAGCGCTGGGGCAGCAAGCTGCACTTCCTCGCCGCGCTGCCCCGCGTCGACGACACCTCCGACGCGCGCAGCGTCGGTCGCGGCGTGGAGGACCTCGTCGAGCGCACCCGCAAGGCCTGGAAGGGCCAGACCGGGCCCAAGCTGCGGCTGCTCCCCGAGCGGATCGAGCTGGCCGACGTGCTGGTCCAGGCCGAGCGGCGCTCGGGCACCGGGGACACGCGGGTCTACCTCGCCATCGACGAGAAGGACCTCGCCCCCGTCGGCCTCGACGTCGACAGCGAGCCGCACCTGCTGGTCTTCGGCGACTCCCGCTCGGGCAAGAGCGCGCTGCTGCGCACCTACCTGCACGAGGTGATGCGCACCCGCACCTCCGCCGAGGCGCAGGTGTTCACCGTGGACTACCGGCGCTCGCTGCTGGGCGAGGTGCCCGAGGAGTACCAGGTCGAGTACCTCACCAACGCCAGCCAGGCCGACCCGGTGATGAAGGAGCTCGCGGCGTACCTCCAGACCCGGCTGCCGGGCAGCGACGTCACGCCGCAGCAGCTGCGCGACCGCTCCTGGTGGACCGGCGCCGAGGTGTTCGTGGTGGTCGACGACTACGACCTGGTCGTCACCGGGTCGAGCTCGCCGCTCGCGCCGCTGGTGCCGCGTGCTGGGCCAGGCGCGCGACGTGGGCCTGCACCTCGTGGTGGCCCGCCGCTCCGGCGGCGCGGCCCGGGCGATGTACGAGCCCGTCATCCAGTCGCTGCGCGAGCTGGCCATGCCCGGCCTGCTGCTCTCGGGCGACCCGCAGGAGGGTGCGCTCATCGGCACCACCAAGCCCCGCAAGGCGATCGCGGGTCGCGGCCAGCTCGTCACCCGCGACCGCGGGGTCGACGTGGTGCAGGTGGCCTGGCGCGACAGCGAGCTGTGAGGGCGGGGCCTCAGCCTCGACGCCGGGCGACGATGCCGAGCGCCACGCCGAACCCGGCGAGCACCGGCCCGACCAGCGACCAGAAGCGGACCCCGGTCATCGGGCTGCCCTCGAGGTAGCCCAGGCCCTGGAGCGTCCACAGCACCCCGACGGCGACCATGAGGCCGGCCAGGGCGAGCAGCAGCACCCGGATCACGGGTGGTGCCGCTCGGAGAGCAGGCGACCGGCCTTGGCCAGGTCGGCGCGGACCGCGGGCAGGCCCACCGGTCCGGCGGCGGCGCCGACCAGCGCCCACGGGCCCCGGCCGTGCACGGCGAACTCGGCGTGCACCAGGCAGCCCGCGCCGTGGGGCTCCACGCGCAGCGTCAGGTCGGCGGTGATGCCGCGCCAGGTGCCCGACTCGGCCCAGGTGTCGGAGGTCAGCGCGGTCGTCGTCATGTCGGCCACCAGGCCGACGGCGGTGTGGTCGAGCCAGCGCTGGCCGACCCGCGCCGGGCCGGCGTCGAGCACCTCGACGCGGCGCAACGAGGACTGCCACTCGGGACGGTTCACCGGGTCGCTGAGGTAGGCCAGGGCGACGTCGGCGGCGACGTCGTAGGTCAGGGTCGTGGTCGGCATCAGAACCGCTCCCCCGTCAGCCGCTCGAAGGCCTCGACGTAGCGGGCGCGGGTGCGCTCGACCACCTCGGGCGGCAGCGGCGGCGGACCCTCCCCGGTGTTGCGGTCCCAGCCGCTCTCCTCCGAGGTCAGCCAGTTGCGCACGACCTGCTTGTCGAAGGAGGCCTGCACCCGACCGGGCTCCCAGTCGTCGGCCGGCCAGTAGCGGCTGGAGTCGGGGGTGAGCACCTCGTCGGCGAGCACGATGGTGCCGGGCTCGCCCCGCTCGGCGTCCAGGCGGGTGCCGAACTCGAGCTTGGTGTCGGCCAGGATGATGCCGCGCTCGCGGGCCAGCGACTCCGCGCGGTCGTAGACCCGCAGCGTGAGGTCGCGCAGCTCGTCGGCGGCGGGTGCCCCGATGTCGCCCGCGACGGCCTCGAAGGAGACGTTCTCGTCGTGGTCCCCCAGCGCCGCCTTGGTGGCGGGGGTGAACAGCGGCTCGGGCAGGCGGCTGGACTCGGTGAGGCCCGGCGGCAGCTGGAGCCCGCACAGCGTCCCGGTGGCGCGGTAGTCGACGAGCCCGGAGCCGGTGAGGTAGCCGCGGGCGACGCACTCCACGGGGTACATCGCCAGCTCCTCGCACACCACCGCGCGGCCCTTGACGGACTCGGGCACGTCGGTGGAGAGCACGTGGTGCGGCACGAGGTCGGCGAGCTGGTCGAACCACCACAGCGACATCCGGGTGAGGATCTCGCCCTTGTCGGGGATGGTGGTCGCGAGCACGTGGTCGTAGGCCGAGATCCGGTCGCTGGCCACCATCAGCAGCCCGCCGTCGTCGAGCCGGTAGAGGTCGCGGACCTTGCCGGAGTGCAGGTGGGTGGCGCCCTCGATCTCCGGCGCGGGCGGGATGTTGTCCACCGCACCAGCCTACGGGGACCCCTGGACGCGACGCAGGGGCGTGCCGACGTCCGGCACGCCCCCGCGTTCAGCTGGGTCCTGGGTGGGTCAGAGGATCGCCTTCAGGATGGCGCGGTTGCCCTGCTTGGGACCGGCGTCGGCCGCACCACCGGCAGCGGGCACGGCGGAGACCGCCAGCGCGACGGTGACGGCGAGCAGGGCGCCCTTGATGCCTCGAGACTTGATGTTCATGTGTGTTCCCCTCCGTGAACCCGGACCCCGGCGGCCCTTCGTGAGCACGAGCCTAGGGCCGTAATGTCCGCTTTGATAGGAAACGCGGAAATGAGTGGAATCTGTGTCGGGCACGGCCGAGGGGCCGCCTCCGGTCGGAGACGGCCCCTCGGGTCGGTCGGTGCTGCGGGTGCTGCGGGTCGGGCTCAGCGCAGGGCGTGTCCGTGCGCCTCGGCCTTGCCGCCGGCCTTGGCGGTGCGGAGGTTGCCCTTCGCGACCTTGCCCTGGCTGTTGATGGACTTGCCGCTCTTGGCGAGCGTGTAGACCGAGTGCGCCACGGCGTCGGACATCTGGTCCAGCGCCTGGACGCTGATGTTGTCGATGTCGTCGCAGGCCTGGTGGTAGCACTCGTCGTACGCCACGCCGGCCTTGCCGCCGTAGATGCGGGCCTCACGCGCGGTCTTGATGTCCTCCGCGCCGGTGAACAGACCGCCCGCGGCGACGCCGTTCTCGATGAACGGCCCGTAGTCGCTGCGGCCGTCGAACGCGGTGGGCTCGGTGGCGAGCTTGCGGCTCTTGAAGTAGTTCACGAACAGGTCCTCGATCTGCGCCGAGCCCTCGGGGCCGTCGACGCCGGTGCCGAGCGAGTTGTCGCCGTCGTAGACGAAGCGCACGAAGTTCGGCGAGCCGACCATGTCGAAGTTGAGGTAGGCCTCGATGTCCTCGAGCGCCTCCGGGTTGTCCTCGACGAGCCCGTCGACGTAGTCGTAGGCACCCAGCAGGCCGAGCTCCTCGGCACCCCACCAGGCGAAGCGGACCTTCTTCTTCAGGTTCTTCTGCTTGGCGAGCTGCTCGGCGACCTCGAGGATCGTGCCGGAGCCCGAGCCGTTGTCGTTGATGCCGGGTCCCTCGGGCACGGAGTCGAGGTGCGCGCCGGCCATGACGACGCGGCCGGCGTCGCCCCTGGTGGTCTCCGCGAAGACGTTGTAGGTCCTGCGGATCTCGCTGACGGTGGCGGCGCTCACGCGGGCGACGGTGCCGGCCTCGGCGAGCTCGACGCCGGCGGCGTAGCTCAGGCCCAGGACCGGGATGCCGATGCCGGGCTCGCCGAGGGTGCCGGCGACGGTGCCGGCCTCGTCGGTGGTGCCGCGGTTGAAGACCAGCGCCGCGCTGGCACCGGCGGCCTCCGCGTTGGCCGCCTTGACCGCGAACGGGCAGGTGCCGCGCTGCAGCAGCGCGATGTTGCCGCGCGTGAAGCCGGCGAAGTCGGCGCTCTCGCAGCCGCTGGTCGAGGTCTCGGTGCGGGCCAGCTCGGTGTCCACGACGGTGACCGCGGCCTGCGCGGTCCCGCTGCCGGAGTAGTCCATGACGTCGAACTCGTCGTCGATCGCGAAGGGGCGCGGGGCCGGGGAGATCCGAGCGAGCGTCCCGGGGGCGGTCTCCTCGAAGTAGGCGAAGTCGAAGGCCTTCACGGTCGGCTTGTAGCCCGCCGAGCGCAGCTTCTTGACCACGTAGTCGCGCGAGGCCTGGTAGCCCGGCGTGCCGCTGGCGCGGGTGCCACCGTTGTCGTCGGCGATCTGCTGGAAGGCGGCGAGGTGCTGCTGCACGCCCTTGACGGTCACGGACTTCTGGAACTGCTTGGAGGCCTGGTTGACGTTGGGCTTCTTCGCCTCGGCGACGCCGGCGGTGCTGGTCGCGATCAGGGCTGCGGTGGTGACCGCGGCCGTCACCGCGGCCAGGCCACGGGCAGGACGGGACAGGCTCATGGAACTCCTCGAGAAGGGGACTCCTCGCCGACGGATCTCGCCCGCGGGGACACAACTCGCTGAACCTACGTGCGCCCGAGCGAGGGCCGCCAGCCCCCGTGACTGCATCGTGACCTTGGTCCGGGAACCCCGGAGCAGGGCCTCCGAGGACCTAGAGGATCGCGCCCGGGACGTACGCCGCGGCGTCGGGGTCGCCGGCCACGACGGCCTCGATCCGTCGTACGACCTCGGCGACCTGGTCGCGCGCGGCCCCGGTGAACTCGACCGGGTCGGCCACGAGACCGGCGATCCGGTCGCGGTCGAGACCGAGCCGTGGGTCGTCGCCGAGCCGCTCGAACAGGTCGTTGACCGCCAGGCCCTGACGCATCTCCAGCGCGACGCCGACGGCGTGCTCCTTGATCGCCTCGTGGGCCTCCTCGCGACCCACGCCGGCCCGGACCGCGGCCATCAGGACCTTGGTGGTGGTCAGGAACGGCAGGTAGCGGTCGAGCTCGCGCTGCACCACCGCGGGGAAGACGCCGAACTCGTCGAGCACGGTCAGGAAGGTCTGGAACAGCCCGTCGGTGGCGAAGAAGGCGTCGGGCAGCGCCACCCGGCGTACGACGGAGTCGGAGACGTCGCCCTCGTTCCACTGGTCGCCCGCGAGCTCGCCGACCATCGACAGGTGGCCGCGCAGCACGACGGCGAGGCCGTTGACGCGCTCGCAGGAGCGGCTGTTCATCTTGTGCGGCATCGCCGACGACCCGACCTGGCCCTCCTTGAAGCCCTCGGTGACCAGCTCCAGGCCGGCCATCAGCCGGATCGTGGTCGCCAGGTTGGAGGGCCCGAGACCAGCTGCGCCAGCGCACTGACGACGTCGAGGTCGAGCGAGCGCGGGTAGACCTGGCCGACGCTGGTCAGGGTGCGCTCGAAGCCGAGGTGCGTGGCGACCCGCTGCTCGAGGTCGGCGAGGTCGGCGGTGGACCCGTCGAGCAGGTCGAGCATGTCCTGGGAGGTGCCCATCGGGCCCTTGATGCCCCGCAGCGGGTAGCGGCCCAGCAGGTCGTCGAGCCGCTCGAGGCCGACGAGCAGCTCGTCGGCGACGGTGGCGAACCGCTTGCCGAGCGTGGTCGCCTGCGCGGCGACGTTGTGCGAGCGCCCGGCCACGACGAGCGTGGCGTGCTCGGAGGCCAGCCGGCCCAGCCGGGCCAGCGTCGCGACGACCCGGCGACGCACCAGCTCGAGGGAGGAGCGCACCTGGAGCTGCTCGACGTTCTCGGTCAGGTCGCGCGAGGTCATGCCCTTGTGGACGTGCTCGTGGCCGGCGAGCGCGCAGAACTCCTCGATGCGCGCCTTGACGTCGTGGCGGGTGACCCGCTCGCGGGCGGCGATGGCGGCGAGGTCGACCCGGTCGACGACGGCCTCGTAGTCCTCGACCACCCCGTCGGGCACGTCGACGCCGAGGTCGCGCTGGGCCCGGAGCACCGCGATCCACAGCTGCCGCTCCAGCACCACCTTGTGCTCCGGCGACCAGATCTCGGCGAGGTCCGCCCCGGCGTAGCGGGTGGCCAGCACGTTGGGGACGCTCATGCCTGCTCCTCCTGGGTCGCGCGCGCGGCCCGGGCTGCGATGTCGGTACGCCACTGCGCACCGTCGAACTCGACCGCGGCGACGCCCCGGTAGGCCCGTGACCGGGCGTCGGCCAGGTCGGAGCCGACGGCGGTGACCGCGAGCACCCGGCCGCCGGCGGTGACCAGGTGGTCGCCCTCCAGCGCGGTGCCGGCGTGGACGACGTCCACGTCGGGGTCGGCGTCCAGCGCGCCGGTGCCGGTGATCCGGTCGCCCCGGCTCGACGACCCGGGGTAGCCGCGACCGGCCATCACCACGGCCACGGCCGCGCCGGACCTCCAGCGAGGCGGCTCGACGTCGGCCAGGGTGCCCTCGGCGGCCGCGCGCAGCAGCGGGCCCAGCGGGGAGTCGAGCAGCCGCAGCAGCGCCTGGGTCTCGGGGTCCCCGAAGCGGGCGTTGAACTCCACGACGCGCACGCCGCGGGAGGTGAGCGCCAGGCCGGCGTACAGCAGCCCGGAGAAGGGGGTGCCGCTCGCGGCGAGGTGGTCGACGGTGGGCTGCAGCACCCGCGCCAGCACCTCGTCGACGAGGCCGGCCGGGGCCCACGGCAGCGGGGTGTAGGCGCCCATGCCGCCGGTGTTGGGGCCGGCGTCGTCGTCGCCGAGCCGCTTGAAGTCCTGGGCGGGCTGGAGCGGGTAGACGGTGGTGCCGTCGGTGATCGCGAACAGCGAGACCTCGGGACCGTCGAGGAACTCCTCGACCAGCACCTGCTCACACCCCGCGGCGTGGTCGAGCGCGGCCTGGCGGTCCTCGGTGACCACGACGCCCTTGCCGGCGGCGAGGCCGTCGTCCTTGACGACGTACGGCGCCCCGAACGCGTCGAGCGCGGCGGCGACCTGCTCCGGGGTGGTGCACACCCGCGCCAGGGCGGTGGGCACGTCGGCGGCGGCCATCACCTCCTTGGCGAAGGCCTTGGAGCCCTCGATCCGCGCCGCGGCGCCGGACGGCCCGAAGACCGCGATGCCGCGCTCGCGGACGACGTCGGCGACGCCCGCGACCAGCGGCGCCTCGGGACCCACGACGACCAGGTCGACGCCCAGTCGCTCGGCCAGGTCGGCGACCGCCCCGCCGTCGAGCGGGTCGACGTCGTGGAGCGTCGCGACGTCGGCGATGCCGGGGTTGCCGGGCGCCGCGTGGACCTCCCCCGCCCCCGGGTCGCGCGACAGCGCGAGGGCCAGGGCGTGCTCACGTCCGCCGGTGCCGATGACGAGGGTCTTCACGTGGGAGCACCCTACCGGCGCGGGACGGTCGCGGTGGCGGCGTGCCGGCCCGGTGGACCGGGCCCGGGCTCAGCCGTTGACGACGACCGTCTGCTCGCGACCGGGACCGACGCCGACGGCCCAGAACTTCGCCCCCGACATCTCCTCGAGCGCGGCGACGTAGCGCCGGGCGTTCTCCGGGAGGTCCTCGAACCGGCGGCAGCCCGAGATGTCGTCGGCCCAGCCGTCGAGGTACTCGTAGACCGGCGTCGCCCGGTGGAACTCGCTCTGGGTCAGCGGCATCTCGTCGTGGCGGACACCGTCGACGTCGTAGGCCACGCACACCGGCACCCGCTCCCACGAGGAGAGGACGTCGAGCTTGGTCATGAACAGCTCGGTCAGGCCGTTGACCCGCACGGAGTAGCGCGCCACCACGGCGTCGTACCAGCCGCAGCGGCGGTCGCGGCCGGTCGAGACGCCGACCTCGCCGCCCACGCGCCACAGCTTCTCGCCGTCGGCGTCGAAGAGCTCGGTGGGGAACGGGCCGGAGCCGACGCGGGTCGTGTAGGCCTTGATGACCCCGATGACGCGGTCGATGCGGGTCGGTCCGACGCCCGAGCCGGTGCTGACGCCGCCGGCGACCGGGCTGCTGCTGGTCACGAACGGGTAGGTGCCGTGGTCGACGTCGAGCATGGTCGCCTGGGCGCCCTCGAACAGCACGGTGCGGCCCTCGTCGAGCGCGCGGTTGAGCAGCAGCGAGGTGTCCTGGACCATCGGCTGCATCCGGTCGGCGTACGACAGCAGGTCCTCGAGGACCTCCTCCACGCTGATCGCGCGGCGGTTGTAGACCTTGGTGAGCAGGTGGTTCTTGACCTCGAGCGCGGCCTCGACCTTCTCGGCCAGGATCGTCTCGTCGAACAGGTCGGCCACGCGGATGCCGACCCGGTTGATCTTGTCGGCGTACGCCGGGCCGATGCCCCGCCCGGTGGTGCCGATCTTGTTCTTGCCCAGGAACCGCTCGGTGACCTTGTCGATCGTGGAGTGGTAGGAGGCGATCACGTGCGCGTTGGAGCTGATCACCAGCTCGCCGATCGCCACGTCGCGCTCGAGCAGCGCGTCGAGCTCGCGGAACAGCGCCTCGGGCGAGACCACCACGCCGTTGGCGATGACCGAGGTGCAGTCGGTGGTGAGGATGCCGCTGGGCAGCAGGTGGGTGGCGAACTTCTGGCCGTCGACCACGATGGTGTGGCCGGCGTTGTGGCCGCCGCTCGTGCGGACGCAGAAGTCGATGCTGTCCTCGGTGGTCAGCAGGTCGGTGGCCTTGCCTTTGCCCTCGTCGCCCCACTGGGCTCCGAGCACGACGATCGCGGGCATGTGTGTGCACCCCTCCATCAGCGGGTGTCGACCGGCCCGATCGGGCCCTGGCACGCATCGAGCCCGGTCCCCGACCGGGCTCAGTGCGCGGCCACGCTACCACCGGACCTCCGGCGCCCCGCTGCGCGCGGAGGTCGACCGGAACCCGGGGCCGGATCAGCCGCCCGGGGCTAGGGTTCGCGCGTGGACCCCCTTCTGGTGATCGCCAACGCCGAGGCCGGCGGCGGTGAGCGCGACGCCCTCGAGCAGGCCCTGGAGGTGCTGCGCGCCGAGGCCGACGTCGAGGTGGCCCGCACCGCCAACCCCGGCGAGCTCGACGGGGTCCTGCACCGCGCCGGGTGCCGCCGCATCGTGGTCGCCGGCGGCGACGGGAGCCTGCACGCGGTCGTCCAGGCCCTCTACAAGCGCGGCGAGCTCGGCCGCCGCACCCTGGGGCTGCTCCCCCTGGGCACCGGCAACGACTTCGCCCGCTCGCTCGACCTGCCGCTGGACCCCCGCGCGGCGGCGCAGGCGCTGCTGCACGGCGAGGTCCGCGCCGATGGACGTGATCGTCGACGAGCTCGGCGGCGTCGTGGTCAACAACGTGCACGCCGGGGCCAGCGCCCAGGCCAGCCGCCGCGGCGCCCGCTGGAAGAAGCGGCTCGGCCCGTTCGGCATCGGGATCCTCGGCTACCCGATCGGGGCGGCGCTGGCGGCGTTCCAGCCGCCGTACGTCCGGCTGCGCATCGAGGTCGACGGCGAGATCCTCGTCGACGTCGACCGCCCCACGCTCATGGTCGCGATCGGCAACGGCACCAGCGTCGGCGGCGGCACCGAGCTCACGCCCGACGCCGACCCCGAGGACGGTCGCCTCGACGTGATGGTCTCGCTGGCGACGGGTCTGCTGGAGCGGTTCACCTACGTCGCCGAGCTGGTGCGGGGCCGGCACCAGGAGCGCGACGACGTGCTGACCGCCCGGGCCACGCAGGTCACGATCAGCGGCGAGGACTTCTACCTCTCCGCCGACGGCGAGATCAACGGACCCGAGCGGCGCCGCTCGTGGCACCTCGAGCGGGCGGCGTACTCCATGGTCGTGCCGCCCGCCTGAGCCGGCTCAGAGCAGCTGGTCGGCGGCCTCGGGGCTGGAGTCGCGCAGGAAGTCGGCGCAGCGCTGCTGCTCGTGGTCCTCGCCGATCCGGCCGGCCGCGGTGGTCAGCGCGGCGAGCGCCCGCAGGAAGCCGCGGTTGGGCTCGTGCGACCACGGCACCGGGCCGTGGCCCTTCCAGCCGTTGCGGCGCAGCGCGTCGAGGCTGCGGTGGTAGCCCACCCGGGCATAGGCGTACGCCGTGACGTCGTCGGTCGCCTCGTCGGCCAGCGCGGCCTCGGCGAGGGTCGCCCAGGCCAGCGGCGACTCGGGGTGGCGGCGCACCACGTCGGCGGCGGGGGCACCGGACCCGAGCTCGGCGGCCGCGGGGTCCTGCGGCAGCTCGGTGGGCGGGGGGCCGGCCATCAGGTCACGTCCAAGGGTCATGGCCCGATCGTCCCACGCACGCCGAGGCCCACCCGCCCCGCAGGGTGGGTGGGCCTCGGTGGCGGGACGGGTCAGCGGTCCTGCTGCTTGCCGACGACCTCGAAGGCGTCGTTCAGGTCGACGTCCCACTCGGTGCCGTCGGTGGCGCGCACCTCGACGTCGTACGCCGTGCCGCGGTCGTCGCCGGCCTCGACGTCGGTGACGGTGCCGCCGCCGACCGCCCGCTCCGCCGCGGTCGTGGCCTGCTCGCGCTCGGTGGCGCCCAGGGGTCGGTCGTCCCGGGCGTCCCGGTCGTCGTCGCCGTCGGTGCGGTCGTCCTCGCGGCCGACCACGGCCAGGCCCTCGTCGAGGACGACGTCGACCTCGGTGCCGTCGGTGCGGGTGACCTCGACCTCGTAGGCCTCGCCGCGGTCGTCGCTGGTCTCGACGCTGGTGACGCGGCCCTCGCCCACGGCGCGGAGGGCGGCGGCCGAGACGCGGTCGCGCTCGTTGCCGCCGACCTGGTCGGCGCTGGCGGTGGTGGCCCAGACGGTGCCGCCGACGCCGAGCGCCACGACGGCGACGGCGGGGACCAGGACGCGCTTGCGGCGCAGGGTGCGGGAGCTCATGGGGGTTCCTCTCGGTGGGGTGTCGGGGTGACGGGACCACCGTGCGACACCGTCGCTGAACCCAGCCTGAACCTCCCTGAACGCGCCTTCAGCCGACGGCGCCGGGGATCCGGACCGTGACCCGGGCCCCGCCCCACGGGGAGCTGCCGATCTCGACGCTGCCGCCGTGGGCGCCCACGATCTCCCGCACGATGGCCAGGCCCAGGCCGCTGCCGCCGGCGTCGCGGGCGCGCGACTCGTCGAGCCGCACGAAGCGCTCGAAGACCCGCTCGCGGTCGGCCGGTGCGATCCCGGCGCCGTCGTCGTCGACGACCACCTCGGCGCGGCCGTCGGCCTCGTGCACGCCGAGGCCGATCCGCGAGGTCGCGTGGCGGGCGGCGTTGTCGACGAGGTTGCGCACCACCTGGGCCAGGGCGGTCTCGTCGCCGCGGACGCGGGCGGTGGCGATGCCGGAGCCGTCGACGTCGAGCCCGGTGCGGCGTACGCGTCGGGCCTCGGTCAGCACCAGGTCGTCGAGGTCGACCTCGCGGCGCTGGGCGGCGACCGCGCCCTCGTCGGCGCGGGTGAGCAGCAGCAGCTGCTCGACGAGCCGTTGCATCCGCAGCGACTCCTCCAGCACCGCGTCCGCCAGCTCGCCCTCGGGCATGGCGCCCGGGTGGGCGCGCGCGACCTCGGCGGTCTGCCGGATGCCGGCCAGCGGGGAGCGCAGCTCGTGGGAGGCGTCGCCGACGAACTGGCGCTGCCGCTCCTGCGCGTCCTGGAGCCGACCGAGCATGCCGTTCATGGTGCGGGCGAGGCGGTGGACCTCGTCGCGGGACGGCGGCTCGGGCACGCGGCGGTCGAGCCGGTCGCCGGTGATCTGCTCGACCTCGCTGCGGATCCGCTCGACCGGCCGCAGCGCCCGGGTGACCACGACCCAGGTGGTGCCGCCCACGAGGAGCAGCAGCGCGGGCAGCCCGACCAGCAGCAGCGGCACCAGCGCGGCGACGGAGTCCTCGACCTCCTCGCGGCTGACCGCGACCACGACGCGGTAGTCGCCGGCGCTCTCGGTGACCAGGAGGTACGGCGCGTCGCCGCCGGGCAGCCGCACCGCGTCGGCGTCGCGCGCCGGCAGTGGTCGCGTGAGCGGCTGCGAGGAGCCGACCACCCGGCCCTCGCCGTCCAGCACCTGCCAGACCTCGTCCTCGAGGTCCTCGTCGGCGTCCCCGCCCCGTCCGTCCTCGTTGTCCGGGCTGCCCGGGCTGTCCGGGCTGCCCGGGCTGCCCGGGCTGTCCGGCTCGCCGGCCGCCGGGGTCTCGGTCGAGCGGACCTGGGCGGCCAGCGTGTCCGCGCGCTGCTCCGCCGCCGACTCGAGCCCGTCGACCAGCGCCCCGCGCACCAGCACCACCAGCGCGACCCCGCCGACGAGCAGCGCGATCGCGACGACGAGCACGGCCGCGAGCGTCGTACGGACCCGGACGGAGGCGCGGCCCAGCCCGCGGGCCCCGCGCTCAGCCACCGTCGCTCGTCAGCCGGTAGCCGGCGCCGCGGAGGGTCCGGATCGCCTCGCGCCCGAACGGTCGGTCGATCTTGTTGCGCAGGTGGCGCACGTAGACCTCGACGATGTTGGGGTCGCCGTCGAAGTCGACGTCCCACACCGCCTCCAGGATCTGGCGCTTGGAGACCACGTCGCCCGCGTGCCGCACCAGGAACGCCAGCAGCGAGAACTCCCGCGCGGTCAGCTCCAGCTCGGTCTCGCCACGCCACGCCCGGCGCGCGGCCGGGTCGAGCCGCAGGTCACCGACCTCGAGCAGGGTGGGGCGCTCGGGCGCGCCGCGCCGCGAGACGGCGCGCAGCCGGGCCACCAGCACCGGGAACGAGAACGGCTTGGTGAGGTAGTCGTCGGCCCCGGTGTCGAGCCCCTCGACCTGGTCCCACTCGCCGTCCTTGGCCGTCAGCATCACCACCGGGGTCCAGATCCCCTCGCGGCGCAGCGTCGCGCAGACCTGGTAGCCGTTGATGCCGGGCAGCATCAGGTCGAGCACGATCGCGTCGTACGGGTGCTCGCGGGCCAGCCACAGCCCGTCGGTCCCGTCGTGGGCGAGGTCGACGGCGAACCCCTCGGCCTCCAGCCCCACCTCGATCGAGCGCGCCAACCGCACCTCGTCGTCGACGACGAGCACACGCATGCGCACCTCCGGGGGCCTGGGACCCGCCCATCCTCGTCGCTCCCCCTGAACGTCCGCTGAAGGCGGGTGGGCGGGGCCCAGCCTCAGCGGCCCGGCGGCCCAGCGGCCCGGCCCCATGTAACGCGGAGTTATTGATTCTGAACAAGGCGTGCACCACGCACTCGGGCACCACAGCACCGCACCAGGTGGGTGGTCAGGCGCTCCGGCGACGCGGCGTCGTACGCCGGACCAGCGCGGCCCGCTCGGCCAGGTGCTCGGGCAGCCGGTCACCGAACCGCTCCCGGGTGACGGCGTGCTCGGCGAGGATCCGCCGGCCGGTCGCCACGCGACGGCTGCCGAACAGGTCGGCCCACTCGACCCGCGACATGCCGAGGCCCTCGCCGCAGATCGCGGTCTGGCGCCGCCGCTCCTCCCAGAGCACGTCCTCGGCGGACCGCGACGCGACGCCCCCGTCGCCCACCGACCGGACCTTGACCCGGCCGTCGAACTCCACGAGGTGGCACCCCACGCGGAGGTCGGCCCAGTACACGCGGCCGCCCACGCTCACCGGGAACTGCGTGTCCACCGGCCCCAGCCCCAGCTCGACCAGCAGCAACCGGGTCAGGGACTCGCCCGGCGACTCCGCACCGCCGTCCGCCAGCGCGACCGCGTCCCGCGCGGTGCGCACGCCGGGCCAGCACCACATCACCGTGGTCTCGAGCTCGAGCGCCCGCCGCGGCACGCCGCGCGCCAGCACCGCGTCGAGGGCCACCACCCCGGCGGCCAGGCCGTGCTCGCGCGCCAGGTCGACGCCGGTGCGGGCCGGCCCCGTGACCTCGACGTCGTCGACCACCTCGGTGTCCCCGAGCGGCAGCCGCGTGAGGTGGTGCTTGACGCCGCGCTCGGTGCGGCTCCCCCCGACCCCGGGCCGTGTCAGGTGGCTGAGGTCGTGGAGCGGCTGCAGCAGCGGCAGCCGCAGCGCCCGGGCGGCCGAGTCGTGGCTCATCACGTGCTCGGTCTGCGTCATCAGGTGCACGGCGCGGTCGTGCAGCCGGGCCCGGTCGTCGTACCCGGTCGCCGCCTCCCACAGCTCGCGCTCGGCGTACACCCCGCGGCGCACCGTCACCCACGGCCCGTGCACCGCGGTCAGGCCGCGCAGCTCGACCTCGGTGCACCCCGCCGCGAGGCACTGCCGCCGGCTGACGACGCCACCCTGCTTGGCGGCGAGGGCTCGGAGCACGGGACGCATGGCTCCACCCTGGTGCGGCCGGGTCGGAGCCTCAAGCGGGTCGTCGCAGCCTGTGGACGACGGTGCGGTACGCCGACCGGCGGCGCGTCGTACCGGCCCATCTACCGCGCCGCTGTGGTGCCCGAGTGCGCCGTGCGCCCCTTGTTCAGAATCAATAACTCCGCGTTACATGGGAGGCGGCGTGGGAGACGGCGTGGGAGGCGGCGGGGGCGGGGGCTTCGGTGGGCGCCCACCGACGCCCCGTCAGCCGATCGAGCGGCCCGAGGCGCGGAGGTGCTCGCAGGCCTCGACCACGCGGGCGGCCATGCCGGCCTCGCCGGCCTTGCCCCAGGCGCGGGGGTCGTACTGCTTCTTGTTGCCGACCTCGCCGTCGATCTTCAGCACGCCGTCGTAGTTGCCGAACATGTGGGCCGCGACCGGCCGGGTGAAGGCGTACTGGGTGTCGGTGTCGACGTTCATCTTCACCACGCCGTACGACAGCGCCTCGGCGATCTCCTCGGGGGTGGAGCCGGAGCCGCCGTGGAAGACGAGGTGGAAGGGCTTGGAGCCGGCGTCGAGGCCGTACTCCTGCACGACCGCGTCCTGGGCGTCCTTGAGCACCGACGGGCGGAGCTTGACGTTGCCGGGCTTGTAGACGCCGTGGACGTTGCCGAAGGTCAGCGCGGTCATGAAGTAGCCGCGGTCGCCGTGGCCGAGCGCCTTCGCGGTCGCGATGGCGTCCTCGGGGGTGGAGTAGAGCTTGTCGTTGATCTCGTTGTCGACGCCGTCCTCCTCGCCGCCGACCACGCCGACCTCGATCTCGAGCACGATGCGGGCCGCCTGGCAGGCCTCGTGGAGCTCCTGGGCGATCTGCAGGTTCTCCTCGAGCGGCACCGCCGAGCCGTCCCACATGTGGCTCTGGAACAGCGGCTCCTGGCCGCCCTTGACCCGCTCGGCGGAGAGCGCGAGCAGCGGCCGGACGAAGCCGTCGAGCTTGTCCTGGGGGCAGTGGTCGGTGTGCAGCGCGATGTTGACGGGGTACTGCTTCGCGACCTCCCGGGCGTACGCCGCGAAGGCGACCGACCCGGTGACCATGTCCTTGACGGTGGGGCCGGAGAGGTACTCCGCGCCGCCGGTCGAGATCTGGATGATCCCGTCGGCACCCGCCTCGGCGAACCCGGCCAGCGCGGCGTTGAGGGTCTGCGACGAGGAGACGTTGATGGCCGGGAACGCGAACTCCTGCGACTTGGCGGTGTCGAGCATCTCGGCGTACTTCTCGGGGGTGGCGATGGGCATCGGCGGGGCTCCTCGACAGCGGGGACGGCAGGGTGCCAGCGGGCGTGACGGCTGGGTACATGTCGGGGGCCGGGTTCCCGCCACCTCTAGTGGGTCGGCGCGGTCGGGCGCGCCGCGGCGCGTGCTCCGGGCGAAGGCTACGCGTGGGTCTCGACAGGCACGACGCGAACGGGGCCCGTCCCACCTACCCGTGCGGTCGCACGGGCGGCGGGGGGAGCTCGCCGCGGCGCAGCCGGCGGGCGTGGACGCGCTCCATCCGCGCGGCGCGGCGGGCGTGGGCGGCCCGGACGCGGGGCGAGGCGAGCCGCACCGAGAGGGGCGTACGCCGGGTCGGCCACCAGGTCTCCTGGGCGCGGATCACCAGCCGCATCGCCCACCGCACCAGCGCCGCCGGCACGGGCCGCGGGTCGCCCTGGCCGTGGACCTCGCGCACCCGCGGCGGCATCAGCAGCAGCACCTGCGCCCGGCCGAACCACTGCACCGGCCGCGGGAAGTAGCGGTCGCAGAACTGCTGCACCATGCCCGCGACCAGCACCCGGCCGTCCTCGGTGCGCGGCCACGGCCGGGCCTCGAACTCCTCGACCACGCGCCGCATCCCGGCCATGTCCTCGGGGAAGCCGGTGACCGGGCCGTGCTCGCCGCGGAACAGCGACGCGAGGTCGGCCAGGAAGCGGTGCCAGGCGACGTCGAGGTGCGCGGGCTGCGGCGGCAGGCCGAGGGTCTCGCGCATCCGCGGCACGAAGGCGCCGATCGCGCACAGCGTGTAGACGTAGTCGTCGTTGTCGCCGAACGCGCCGGGGAAGCGCCGCGCCAGGCCGAGGTGGTAGCGGTTGAGCCGCTCCACCGACGCGGCCGTCTCCGGGGAGCGGGCGCCGTGGACGAACCACGTGACCAGGAAGTCGCGGCCGTCGGTGTGGCGCTGCTCGCCGCGGTGGAGCAGCTTGCCGGTGCCGAGCAGGGTGGCCGAGGCGTGCGGCGGCAGCGCGGTCTGGGCGGTGGTGACCAGCAGCGTCATCGCGACGATGGTGTCGTCGAGCTGGTGCTCGGCCAGCAGCCGCATCACCTCGTCGGAGTCGGCGACCGGGTCGAGCGCAGCCAGCCGGCGCGGCAGCCAGGTCCACCGGAGCGGGCGCACCTCAGCCCCGCCAGGCGGCGTCGAGGTCGGCGTGCCGCACGATCCAGGCGTGCATCGCCACCGCGGCCGCGGCGGAGGCGTTGATCGACCGGGTGGAGCCGAACTGGGCGATGGAGAAGGTGCCGTCGCAGGCCTCCCGGGCACCCGCGGACAGCCCCGGGCCCTCCTGCCCGAACAGGAAGCACACCTCGCGGGGCACCTCCCAGGTCTCGAGGTGGCGCGAGCCGGGCAGGTTGTCCACGCCCATCAGCGCGACCCCGCGCTCGTGGAGGTACGCCGCCAGGGCCGGCACGTCCGCGTGGTGGCGCACGTGCTGGTAGCGGTCGGTGACCATCGCGCCCCGCCGGTTCCAGCGCCGGTTGCCCACGACGTGGACCTCGCGGGCCAGGAACGCGTTGGCGGTGCGGACGACGGTGCCGATGTTGAAGTCGTGCTGCCAGTTCTCGATCGCCACGTGGAAGTCGTGGCGCCGGGTGTCGAGGTCGGCGACGACCGCCTCCAGCCGCCAGTAGCGGTAGCGGTCGACGACGTTGCGCCGGTCGCCGTCGCGCAGCAGCTCGGGGTCCCACTGCGGCCCCTCGGGCCACGGGCCCTCCCAGGGGCCGACGCCGACCTCGGCGGGACCGTGCGGCATCGGGTCGTACGGCGCCCGCGGCTCCTCGCCGGCCGGGCTCCCGGCGTCCCGGGGCTCGCTCACGCCGCCGGGCCGCCCGCGCGCCTGTCGGCGCGCAGGCTGCGCACGCGGGTCACCACGAAGAAGCCGATCGCGGCGACCACGAGGGCGATGACGACGTTCTGGAAGGTGCCGACGTAGGGGCCGACGGTGTCCCACTGCTCGCCCAGCAGGTAGCCCGCCATCACGAACACGGTGTTCCAGACCAGGCTGCCGAGCACGGTGTAGAGCGTGAACAGGCCGAAGGACATCCGCTCCAGGCCGGCCGGCACCGAGATCAGGCTGCGGAAGATCGGCACCATCCGGCCGAAGAAGACCGCCTTGCCGCCGTGCCGGGCGAACCAGGCCTCGGTCTTCTCGAGGTCCTCGGTCTTCACGAGCGGGACGCGTGGCCCACACGGCGTACATCCGGCGGCGACCGAGGCCGGCGCCGATGCCGTACATGGCCCAGGCGCCGACCAGCGAGCCGAGCGTGGTCCAGAAGATGGCGCCGGCGAGGGTGAAGTCGCCCCGGCTGGCCGCGAAGCCGGCGAACGGCAGGATGATCTCGCTGGGGATCGGCGGGAACAGGTTCTCCAGCGCGACTGCCAGCCCGGCCCCGGGACCGCCCAGCTTCTCCATCAGGTCGACCGCGAAGCCGGCCAGACCGCCGAGGTCCTCGCTGCCGCTCGCGGCCGCGGGGACGACGAGCGAGGCCAGCGCGCTCACCCGTGGACCGCGTCGAGCTGGGCCTTGGTCAGCACGGCGCGCACCTCGAGGCCGACGTCGGCCAGCGGGTCCTCGCCCGCGGGGCTGCGGTCGATGGCGCACACCACGGTCTCCACGACCGCCCCGGCCTCGCGCAGCGCCCTGGTGGCGTCGCGCACGGCGCCGCCGGTGGTGATGACGTCCTCGACCAGGGTGACGCGGCGACCGGCCACGTCGGGGCCCTCGGCCAGCTTGCAGGTGCCGTAGCGCTTGGCCTCCTTGCGCACGAACAGCGCCGGCAGCGAGGTGCGGGCCGAGAGCACGGTGGCGATCGGCACCCCGCCGAGCTCGAGCCCGCCGAGCAGCTCGGTGCCCTCGGGCAGCAGCGGCCGCATCTGCTCCACGACCCGGGCGAGCAGGGCGGGCTGGGCCTCGAAGAGGTACTTGTCGAAGTACTCCGTGGCGACCTGCCCGGAGCGGAGCGTGAACTCGCCGGTGAGCCGGCAGGCGGTGTCGACGTCGCGCGCGAGGTCGGGGTCCGGGGCGGCGGGCATGGTGCAGGAGGTTACAGGCCCGGCGGCCGGGCCCGGGTCACGCGCCGGTCTTGGGCTCGGTCTTCACCAGGTGCCCGAAGGAGATCATCCGGTCGTCGGTGTGGAACAGCTCCGAGCAGGTGGTCAGCGTGATCAGCCGCTGCCCCTTCTCCTGCTTCGGCTGGGCGCCGCCGGCCTCGGGGTTCCTCGGCACCTGGTCGAGCACCCAGACGCCGGTGAAGGGGATCACCAGCGCGCGAGGGTCGGTGTCGAGGCGGTAGGTGTAGGTCGCGTCGACGGTCTCGACCAGCACCCGGTCGCCGGGCCGCAGCTCGGGCATCCGGCGCAGCGGCTCGCCGTGGGTGACGCGGTGGGCGGCCAGGGCGTAGTTGCCCCTCTCTCCCGGGTCGGCGGTGTCGTCGAAGTGGCCGAAGCCCTTGGCGAGCACCTCGTCGGTCGTGCCCTCGAGCACCGGCACCACGTAGTCGTCGCCGAACGCCGGGATCCGGATCAGCGCCGAGGCCCGACCCTTCGGGACGTACGCCGGCCGCAGCTTCTCGCCGCCGCCCTCCCACTGCGTGCGCAGCGTCGAGGTGACCTCCTTCTGGGCCCGCTGCGAGGTCCAGTTGGTGCCCCAGAACTGCCAGCCGACGTAGCCCAGCAGCACCACGCCCGCGAGCATCATCGCGACGCCCAGCCAGGTGGTGACGCGGCGCACGACGCCGGGGCGACCGACCCGACGACCCGCGGGAGGGGGCTCGGCGGTGCGCCGGGAGGCCTTCGACATGGCGCCATCATGACGGCTGCACCCAGCCGGGCCCGCCGGTTCGGCCGAACCCGAGCCCGGCGGACTAGGTTCGGACGGGTGAACGCGTCCTCCCCCGGCCCCTCCCCCCGGACCGCCCGCCGCCTCGACGGCGTCGGCTCGACGATCTTCGCGGAGATGTCCGCGCTCGCGGTGCGCACCGGCTCGGTCAACCTCGGGCAGGGGTTCCCCGACGTCTCCGGGCCCGCCGCGGTGCTCGAGGTGGCGTACGACGCGATGCGGGCCGGCCGCAACCAGTACCCGCCCGGCCACGGCTCCCCCGACCTCGTCGAGGCCGTGGTGCGGCACCAGCGGCGTCACTACGGCATCGAGCTGACCCCCGACCAGGTGGTCGTGACGACGGGCGCGACCGAGGCCGTCGCTGCGGCGGTCCTCGGCCTGGTCGACCCGGGCGACGAGGTGCTGGTCTGCGAGCCGTACTACGACAGCTACCGCGCGATGGTGCAGTTCGCCGGCGGCGTACGACGGCCCGTGACCCTGCGCGCGCCCGACTACCGCCTCGACGCCGCCGAGCTGGAGGCGGCGGTGACGCCCCGGACCACGCTGCTGCTGCTCAACACCCCGCACAACCCGACCGGCCACGTGATGTCGACCGCGGAGCTCGAGGGCGTGGCCGACGTGGCCCGGCGTCACGACCTGCTGGTCGTCACCGACGAGGTCTACGAGCACCTGGTCTTCGACGACCACCGCCACGTGCCGATCGCCACCCTGCCGGGCATGTTCGAGCGGACCGTGTCGATCTCCAGCTCGGGCAAGACGTTCTCGCTGACCGGCTGGAAGATCGGCTGGGCCAGCGGGCCGGCCGAGCTGGTGGCCGCCGTCGAGGGGGCGAAGAACTGGCTGTCGTACTCCTCCGGCGCGCCGTTCCAGCCCGCCGTCGCCCACGCCCTGGACCACGAGGAGGGCTTCCACCGTGCGCTGCGCGACGACCTCGCGGCCAAGCGCGACCACCTCTGCGCGGGGCTGGCCGACCTCGGGCTGGACGTGCACGTGCCGCAGGGCACCTACTTCACGACCACCGACGTCTCCTCGCTGGGCTGGGAGGACGGCACGGCGTTCTGCCTGGCGCTGCCCGAGCGGGCGGGCGTGGTCGCGATCCCCTCGCAGGCCTTCTACGAGGCGGGGTCGGCCGAGGGTCGCCACCTGGTGCGGTGGGCGTTCTGCAAGGAGCGCGACGTCATCGACGAGGGGCTGCGGCGGCTCCGCGCCGGGCGGTTGCAGGCCTGAGGCTCACCAGGGGCCGGGGCGCTGCGCCCCGGTCGGGGGCGGCGGGCCGCCCTGGCCACCCTGGCCGCCCGGGCCGGACGGGCCGGACTGGCCGGACTGGCCGGACTGCCGCTCCAGGCTGCGGCGGGCGAACCAGTCGCGCGACTCGGCGTGGAACAGCAGCCCGATCACGACGGCCGCGGCGAGCTGGACGACCAGCCCGACCGGGAACGCCGCGATGGCGAGCAGGAACGTCGCCCCGGCGCTGACCACGAGCGTCCAGCGGGCCCAGCCGTGGCCCCGACGCACCAGCAGGGCGAGCACGCAGGCGGCGAGCGCCCACACGATCGAGAGCACCAGCACGATCACCATCGAGGGCAGCAGCACCCGCTCGACGGTCTCGGCCGGGACCTGGGAGTCGCGCAGCGCCTGCTGCCACTGCGGCGACTCGCGCAGCGGGTCGAGCACGGCGTCGGGCGTCGCGATCAGCACGACCGTCACGACGGTGTAGAGCACGGCGACCATGCCGGAGAAGATCCAGGTGACCAGGCAGGCGATCCCGACCGGGGCCGGCACCGCGCGGGTCCTGCCCGTGGCGCCGTCCTGCCGGGGCAGCCAGGCCGGCGGGGTCTGCTCGGTGAGGGCCGAGCCGAAGCCCTGGGTCGCGGGCGGCTGGGCGTCGCTGCCGGTGCTGCCGTCGGGGGCGACCTTGGGCAGCGTGGCCACGGCGGTCGAGCCGGCCTGGCGGCCGCTGCCCGGGTGGTCGCCGTTCGCGGGCGGCGGGCCGGCCCCGGGGGCCCCGGGGCGGTCGACCGAGCGGGAGCGGTCGCGCTCGTCCTGCTCGCCCGGGGTGCCGCGGTCGCGACGGGCCTCCGAGCCGCCCCCGCCCGAGCCCGGGCCGCCCCAGGAGGACGCGCGGACCGGCCGGCCGGCGTACCAGTCACGTCCGGGGCCCGACCAGATCACCGCGGTCGCGGCGACGACGAGCGCGCCGAGCAGGCCGCCGGTCAACGGCGCGGTCAGCAGCAGCGGCACCGAGGCGACGGTGAGCGCGATCCGGGCGCCGCGGTGCTTCTGGAGCACGAAGATGCCCGCGACCATCGCGACGGCGGCGCAGACGGCCGTGACGGTGAGGCCGACGCGCATCAGGTCGAGCGCCTGGCCGACGCTGAGGCCGAGGCCCTCCCCGGCCGGCGAGGACAGCGCCTCGGTGACCTGCTCGCGGGTGTCGACCGAGCGCAACCGGGTCACGGTGTCGAAGACCGAGACGAGCAGGAACAGCGACCCGCCGATCACGACCCCCGCCGCGGTCGTGACCTGGCGGGGTCGGGCGGTCGTGCTGGAGTCGGCCATGGGGCCATCTTGCCAAGCGCTCGGCTGCTGCCACCGGTGCGCCCGTCCACAGGCGCGGCTTCGAGGCGCCCCGACCGGCCGCGGACGTCGTAGGCTCGGTCCCGTGGATCGACGAGGAGGACGGACCGGCGGCGTGGTCGTCGCCCTGCTGACCTGCCTCGCGCTGCTCGTGGCGCTCGCCGCCCCGGCCCCCTCCGAGGTGGCCCCGGCCGCCGTCGCGGCGCTCGCCGTGGCGCTGAGCGGCCTGCTGGCCGGGCGTCGCGCCCTGCTCCCGGTGACGCTCCAGGGGGCCGTCACCCCGCGCTCGGCGTACGACGCCTGGGCGACGCTGCGCGGTCGGGTGCACGACCCCGTCCACCACCCCCGCCGCCCGCGGGCTCCCGGGGCCGGCTGAGCCTCGCCCCCCTCCGGGGTGCGAGGCCGACCGGTCCCGTCCCCACGCTCGGAGGAGTCCCCGCATGTCCCTGCTCGACCCGTTCACGCACGCCGTCGCCGCCGTCCTGGCCGGAGCCCACGCCGGGCTCCGCGGCCTCGGCGCCGACCCCACCGCCGGACCCACCTGGGTCCTCTGCCTGACGCTGGTCGTGGTGGTGGTGCGCCTGTGCGTGCTGCCGCTCGCCGTCCACGGCGTCCGCCTCGCCCACGCCCACGCCCGCGCCCGTCCGCACCTGCAGCAGCTGGCCGCACGGTTCGAGGGCCGCACCGACCCCGACAGCCTGCGCGAGCAGATGGCCGAGCGCCGGCGGATCGGCGCCGAGCACGGCGTCTCCCGGATGGGCTGCCTGCCGCTGCTGCTCCAGGTCCCCGTCTGGATCGGGCTCTACCACGTGGTGCGCGACGCGGCCGGCGGCGTACCGACCGGCCTGCTGGACGCCCCGCTCGTCGCGTCCTTCCGCGACGCCACGCTGGCCGGGGTGTCCCTGGCCTCGACGGGCTACCTCGGCGAGGGCGTCGGCCACCTCGCCGTCGTGGCCGGCCTGGCGGGCACCGCTGCGCTGCTGTCCTACGTCACCCAGCGCGTCTTCGTCCGGCAGAACACCCCGGCCCTGGTCACCCCCGAGGGCACCCGCTCGGAGCTCGCCGAGGCGATGGGCACCACCCAGCGGGTGCTGCCGCTGGTCTCGGCCGTCGGCCTGCTGCTCGCCGGCGGCGTCGTACCGGTGGCGCTGCTGGTCTACTGGGTCGCCAGCCAGGCCTGGACGCTCGCCTGGTCCGCGGCCGTCTGGCGCTGGTGGCCCACCCCCGGCACCCCCGCCGCCGCCCGGGCGGGCTGAGCGGGCCGGGGCTCGCCGGCCGCGGCTCGCAGGTCGCGGCTCGCGGCTCGCGGGTCGGGGCTCGCTTGTAAATCGGGGTTATGGACGCTCAACACGGGCTGTTCCGGCCTCGAACCGTCCACAGCCCCGCGGTAGTCGAGGTCCGACCCTCGCAGCCGAGGCTGCGGGCCGCGGTGGGTGCGGCCCGCCAGCCGAGCGGCGTACGACGGCGTCCTGGCGAGGGTTGTGGACGCTTTCGGGGCGGCAGGACCCGTGTGGAGCGTCCATAACCCCGATTTACATGGCCGCCGCCGCCCGCCGCGCGCCGCCGCCCGCCGCGCGCCGCCGCGGCCCCCGCCCTCAGCCGGCGGCGAGCACCAGCCCGTCGGCGCCGACGTCGACCGTGACGTGCTGGCCGTCGCCGACCTCGCCGCTGATGAGCAGGCGGGCGAGGGGGTCGCCGATGGCCGTCTGCACCAGGCGGCGCAGCGGCCGGGCGCCGTACGCCGGGTCGTAGCCGTGCTCGGTGAGCCAGGCCCGGGCCGCGTCGGTGACGCCCACCGTGATCCGGCGGGGCGCCAGCCGGGCGTCCAGCGCCCGCAGCTGCAGGTCGACGATGTGGGCCAGCTCCGCGCGACCGAGCGCGTCGAACAGCACGACCTCGTCGAGCCGGTTGAGGAACTCCGGCTTGAAGGCCTGCCGCACCACGGCCATCACCGCGTCGTGCTTCTTCTCCTGGTCCAGCGTCGGGTCCACGAGGTACGCCGAGCCGAGGTTGCTCGTCAGGATCAGCAGCGTGTTGCGGAAGTCGACGGTGCGGCCCTGGCCGTCGGTCAGCCGGCCGTCGTCGAGCACCTGGAGCAGGATGTCGAACACCTCGGGGTGGGCCTTCTCGACCTCGTCGAGCAGGACCACCGAGTAGGGCCGGCGCCGCACCGCCTCGGTCAGCTGGCCGCCCTCGTCGTAGCCGACGTAGCCCGGAGGGGCGCCGACGAGCCGGGAGACCGAGTGCTTCTCGGAGTACTCGCTCATGTCGATGCGCACGATCGCGCGCTCGTCGTCGAAGAGGAAGTCCGCGAGCGACTTGGCCAGCTCGGTCTTGCCGACGCCGGTGGGACCCAGGAACAGGAACGAGCCGGTGGGGCGGTCGGGGTCGGCGATGCCGGCCCGGCTGCGTCGTACGGCGTCGGACACGGCCGTCACCGCGGCGCGCTGACCGACCAGGCGCTCGCCGACGATGTCCTCCATCCGCAGCAGCTTGGCGGTCTCGCCCTCGAGCAGCCGTCCGGTGGGGATGCCGGTCCAGGCCTCGACGACGTCGGCGACCTCCTGGGGCCCGACCTCCTCGCCGACCATCCGGTCCTCGGCCGGCACCTCGGCGCGGTCGGCCTCCTCGATCTGCTTCTCCAGCAGCGGGATCCGGCCGTAGAGGACCTCGGAGGCGGCCCCGAGGTCGCCGGCGCGCTGCAGCCGCTCGGCCTCGACCCGGAGCTCGTCGATCTGCTTGCGCAGCTCGCCCGAGCCCTCCAGGGCGGCCTTCTCGGCCTCCCAGCGGGTCTCGAGGCCGCGCAGCTCCTCCTGGCGGTCGGCGAGGTCGGCGCGCAGCCGCTCCAGCCGGTCGCGCGAGGCGTCGTCGGTCTCGCGGTCGAGCGCCAGCTCCTCCATGCGCATCCGGTCCACGGCGCGGCGGAGCTGGTCGATCTCGACGGGCGAGCTCTCGATCTCCATCCGCAGCCGTGACGCGGACTCGTCGACGAGGTCGATCGCCTTGTCGGGCAGCTGCCGGCCGGTGATGTAGCGGTCGGAGAGCACCGCGGCGGCCACCAGGGCGGCGTCGGTGATCTTGACCCCGTGGTGGGCCTCGTACTTCTCCTGCAGGCCGCGCAGGATCGCGACGGTGTCCGTCACGCTCGGCTCGCCCACGAAGACCTGCTGGAAGCGGCGCTCGAGCGCGGGGTCCTTCTCGATGCGCTCGCGGTACTCGTCGAGCGTCGTCGCGCCGATCAGCCGCAGCTCGCCGCGCGCCAGCATCGGCTTGAGCATGTTGCCCGCGTCCATCGCGGAGTCGCCGCTGGCGCCCGCGCCGACGACGGTGTGCAGCTCGTCGATGAAGGTGATCACCTGGCCGTCGGAGGACTTGATCTCCTCGAGCACGGCCTTGAGGCGCTCCTCGAACTCGCCGCGGTACTTCGCGCCCGCGACCATCGCCGCGAGGTCGAGCGAGAGCACGCGACGGCCCTTGAGCGAGTCGGGCACGTCACCCGCGACCACGCGCTGGGCCAGGCCCTCGACGACGGCGGTCTTGCCGACGCCGGGCTCGCCGATCAGCACCGGGTTGTTCTTGGTACGGCGCGACAGCACCTGGACCAGCCGGCGGATCTCGGAGTCGCGGCCGATCACGGGGTCGAGGCGGCCCTCCTCCGCGCGGGCGGTGAGGTCCACGGCGTACTTCTCCAGCGCCTCGTACGTCGCCTCGGCCTCCGGGCTGGTGACCCGGCGCCCGCCGCGCACCGCGGTGATCGCGGTGCGGAGCGCGTCCTCGGTCACGCCGGCGCCCCGGAGCACGCCCCGCAGGGGGGTGTCGACGACGACGAGGGAGAGCAGCAGGTGCTCGGTGGCGACGTAGTCGTCGCCCATCTCGGTGCTCAGCTCCAGCGCCCGGGCGAGCACCCGGGTCAGGCCGGCCGAGGGCGAGGGGTTCGAGACCGTCGAGCCGGAGGCGCGGGGCAGTCCGGCGAGGGCCTGGTCGACCGCGCGGCCGACGGCTCCCGCATCCACCCCGGCCTTGCCCAGCAGCGACGGCGCCACCCCGCGGTCCTGGCGCAGCAGCGCCGCGGCGAGGTGGGTCGGCTCGAGCTGCGGGTGCCCCTCGGTGACCGCCAGCGTGCCGGCGGCGTTGACGACCTCCACGCTGCGCGAGGTCAGCTTCGACGCATCCACTTCGTTCTCCTTCCCGAAGGCTCACGGGCCCCATCCGTGACGGTGGGACGCACCGGTGCAACGACCCCAGAGTTGAGTCTGTTCCCCTCAACTCTAGTGGTGCGGGAGGGGCTCAGTCCTGGGGGATCCCGTGGCTGGGCAGCGAGGTCCGCTCGGTCGGGTCGACCAGGCAGGCGGTGCAGAAGCCGGTGCCGAACGGGGTCAGGTGGATGCTGCGCCGGACCACCTTGGCGAACCGCACCGAGTGCATCGCGGCGAGCACGTCGGGCTGCGCCTCGACGACCTGGTACTCCATCGGGTCCTCGAGCTGCTCGCGGCTGAACCAGATCAGCCCGAGCCGGAACAGGTTGTTGAGGTACGCCGGCACCTCGTCGGGGTAGCGGCAGCCCGCCTGGGCGCCGATCATCGACATGCCGGGGGCGACCAGCGCGCTGCTCACCATGCCGACCGGGCCACCGGTGCGGATGTCGACCGAGGGCTGCGGGCCGGCGCGCAGGAGCAGCAGCAGGATCCGGGCCTCGTCGGGGGCGAGGTCGTCCAGGATGCGGCCGTACGCCGGGTGCACCTCCTCGGTGCCCCACACGTCGCGGGAGCGCTCGAGGAGGTCCTCGCCGCGCTCGCGCAGCGACCGCTCCGGTGCGGGCTCGGGGTCGCGCGCGGTGACGTCGGCCATCACCACCTCGGCGAGCGAGGCGGTGGCGTCGCGCAGCGCCCGGGTGACCGGCACCCCCGACGACACCGCCCGGGCGACGTCGCCGACGGTGCGGGAGGCCTCGGCCACGTCGTGGGCGACGCCCTGGACCAGCTCGCCGGCCGTGTCGGGGTCGGTGACGGCCCGCACCAGCGCCCGCCCCGAGCGCAGCCCGGCGCCGATCGACCAGACGGTGGAGCGGGCGGCCGCGGTCGCGGCGATCCGGGCCACGCCCGGCAGCGCCTCGGTGGCCTCGCGCAGCACCGGCTGCCGCGAGCGGCGCGGGTCGCGCGGGTCACGCGGGTCGCGCGGGTCGCGCGGGGGTCCCATCGACGTGCTCACTTCGGCCCTCCCACCCCGAACAGCGCGAGGTGGAGGAGACCACCCGCGAAGCCCATGATCGCCCCGTGGGCGTAGAGCATCCACTCGTCCTCCTTGATCGCCGAGCGCATCATCTCCACGAAGTCGCGCGGCGGGAGCTCCTTGGTGCGCTGCGCGACCAGGGCGTTGATCTTGTCGGCCTGGCGCCGGCTGAACTCCGGGTCCTTGAACGGCTTGATGGTGCGGTCGACGGCCTCGAGCGCCATCGCGTCGCGGATGTTGTCGAACTGCCGCGGCCCGACCGCGACCCGGACGGCGCCGCGCACCGGCCCCGCGGCGTTGTCGATGGCGGGCCGCATCGCCGAGGCGAGCATCTGGCGGGTGCGGTCGCCGCGGGGCCCGTCGAGCAGGAAGTCGCCGATGTTCTCCAGCGTGATGACGTCGTCGGCGATGATCCGGGCGTACACCTCGGCCGCCTGGTCCTGGCGACGCAGGAACAGCCCGTGCACCTTGACGCCCAGGATCCGGCGCGGCTCCGGCGGCTCGAAGATCAGCCACATGCCGAGCGCGTTGGTGATCCAGCCGACGAGCACGCCGAGCACCGGCAGCAGCCACCACTGCGCGAACCAGTGGTCGAGCACCGCGACCGGGACGCCGAGCCCGAAGCCGAAGACGAACCCGAAGGCCACCATCAGGTTGAGCTCGCGCTGGCCGAAGTCGCGGAAGATCCGGACCACCAGCGCGGGGTTGCGCTGGAAGTGGTTGATCACCATGATCTTCGGGTCGAGCAGCTGGTCGATGTGCTCGCCGATCTCGTCGGTCACGGTGTGCACGACCACCGGCAGCTGCGCCTGGACCCGGCGTACGACGGCCTCGCGGGCCGGCCGCGGCAGGTCGCGCCACAGCGTCGGGTGCTCGCGCCGCATGATCTGCTCGATCATCTGCGGCAGGTCGGGCTCGAAGACCTTGACGATGTGCTCGGCGATCTGGTCGGGCTCGAGCTGCTGGTAGAACTCCGCCGGCGTCCCGAGCTTGGCGATGGCCTTGTCGACCGCGATGCTGCCCATCTTGGCGGCCCGCGCCGGGACGATGCCCTGCCAGCCCAGCCCGCCCTGCAGGATGCCCGGCACCTCCTGGATCTTGCGGGGCAGCGCCCGCGAGAGCTGGCGCATGCCCGGCACGGTGATGCCGTGGAACCGGACCGGCGAGAACAGCATCCACAGCCCGGACCAGTTGATCAGGAACCCGATCACCCCGGTGAAGACCGGGATCGTCAGCACGTGGACCCAGTCGGCCTGCTGGAAGAACCAGTCGATCTCCACCGGCTCGGGTCTCCTCGTCGCTGTGGACGGACCCGTCGGGCACGTCGTGTGTCGCCGAGGTTAACGACAACCGGGCACGGAGGTCACCGGGACGACGAGACCGACCACCGACCGGCCACCGACCGACCACCGACCGGGGGCGGCCCCGCCGACCGGCGCGTCAGCGCCAGGGCGTGATCGTGCCCGGGGGGCGCAGTGCCGGCAGGTTGGGGCGGTGGCCCCGCAGCGTGTCGAGGGTGGTCTGGAGCGCCGACTGGAGCTCGCCGACCTGACCCCGCAGCTCGGCGTTGCGGGCGCGCAGCGCGGCCACCTGGTGCTCGAGCTCGAGGATCCGGCGTACGCCCTCCAGGCCGATGCCGGTGGCGGTCAGCTCGGCCACCTCGCGGAGCAGCTCGATGTCGCGCAGCGAGTAGCGGCGACCGCCGCCGCCGGTGCGGCCCGGGGAGACCAGGCCGGCCCGGTCGTACTGCCGCAGCGTCTGCGGGTGCAGCCCGGTCAGCTCCGCGGCGACGCTGATGACGTAGACGGGCACCGTCGGGCCGGGCACCTGCGGGCGGCGGGGACGGGCGGGCACGTCACACCCTCCCCTGGTCGAGCGAGGCGCGGGGGTCGTGGCCGCCGCGGGCCTCGCGGTACGCCGTGACAGCGGCCCGGCCGGCCTCGTCGAGCTCGCTCGGCACCTCCACCTCGGCGGTGACCAGCAGGTCGCCGCGGGCGCCGTCCTTGCGGGCCACGCCCCGGCCGCGCACCCGGAACACCCGGCCGTTGGGCGTGCCCGCGGGCAGCCGCAGCGTGACCGGGGAGCCACCGAGCGTCGGGACCTTGATCTCGGCGCCGAGCACGGCCTCGTCGAAGGCGACGGGGACCGTGAGCGTGAGGTTGTCGCCCCTGCGCCCGAACAGCGCGTGGGGACGGACCCGGACGGTGACCAGCAGGTCGCCGGCGGGGCCGCCCTGCTCGCCGGCCGCGCCCTTGCCCTTGAGCCGGATCCTCTGGCCGTCCTTGACCCCGGCGGGGATCCGGGCCGACACGGTCCGGTCGGACATGCCGCGACCGGAGCCCTGGCAGGTCGGGCACGGGTCGTCGTAGACGAGCTGGCGCCCGTGGCACTCGGGGCAGGTCTCGTTCATCGAGAACGCTCCCCCGACGCTGTTGACGACCACGCCCGCGCCCTCGCAGGTGCTGCAGACGTGGGGCCGCGTGCCGGGCTTGCCGCCGGTGCCCGAGCAGGTCGGGCACGGCGCGTCGGAGCGCAGCCGCATCGTGATGGTGGTGCCGTCGACGGCGTCGGCGAAGTCGATGGAGGTCTCGGTCTCGACGTCGGAGCCGCGCCGGGCGCGCGTGGTCCGGGTGCCGCCGCCGAAGCCGCCGCCCCCGCCGGCGCCGCCCTGGCGGAACAGGTCGCCGAACAGGTCGGAGACGTCGAAGCCCTGGCCGCCGGGGCCACCCGGGCCGCCGGCGGTGGTGCGTCCACCGCCGAAGCCGCCCCCGAAGCCGCCGGGGAAGCCACCGAAGCCGCCCGAGCCCACGGCGGACCGCAGCTCGTCGTACTCCTTGCGGCGCTCGGCGTCACCCACGACGTCGTAGGCCTCGGCGACCTGCTTGAAGCGGTCCTCCGCGGCCTTGTCGCCGGGCTTGGAGTCGGGGTGGTGCTGGCGCGCGAGCTTGCGGTAGGCCTTCTTCACCGTCGCCTGGTCGGCGTCCTTGGGCACCCCGAGGACCTGGTAGAAGTCCTTGCTCGCCCAGTCGGCGTGGTTCGCCACGGGTCACCCCTCCTCTCGTGCGTCGTGTGCGTGCGGTGCGAGCAGTGTCGGCCACCGGGAGGCCGTCCCGGTGGCCGACACCTCAGTCCTCGGGCCCGAGGACCGTCACCTTGGCGGCGCGCACCACCCGGTCGCCGATGCGGTAGCCCGCCTGGGCCACCACGTCGACGCGGGTGGTGTCCACCTCGGCGCTGGAGCCGTGCATCAGCGCCTCGTGCAGCGTCGGGTCGAACTCGTCGCCCTTCGCGCCGAACTTGGTCAGGCCCAAGCCGGTCACGGTGCGGTCGAGCGAGTCGGCGACCGCCTTGAAGCCGCCCTCGACCTCGCCGTGCTCGCGGGCCCGGTCGATGTCGTCGAGCACGGGCAGCAGGCCGCTGAGCACCGTGAACACGGCGTTCTCCCGGACCAGGTCGCGGTCGCGCTCGACGCGCCGCTTGTAGTTCAGGAACTCCGCCTGGAGCCGCTGGAGGTCGAGCGTGCGCTCGGCCAGCGCGGTCTGCGCCAGCACCAGCTCGTCGGAGGCAGCCAGGTCGTCGGGGTCGCCGAGGTCGCCCGGGCCGCCGGCATCGCCCGGGTCACCCGCACGACCCTCGGCGGGGTCGCGCGACTCGACGGGGTCGCCGTCGACGGCCGGCTGGTCGGGCTGCCCGGCGTCGCTCGCGGCCTGCCCGGCCGCCGGGTCGGCGGCCGGGTCCCCGACGTCGTCCAGCGGACGGTCGTCGGGTGAGGTCACTTGTCCTCCTGCTTGGGCTCGTCGTCGACGATCTCGGCGTCGACGACGTCGTCGTCACCCTCGGTCGTGGCGCCGTCGTCGGTCGCACCGGCCTGGCCGTCGGCAGCCGCGCCCTCGGCGGCGGAGGCCTCGTACATCGCCGCCCCCATCTTCTGGCTGGACTCGCCGAGCTTGGCGATCGCGGCGTTGAAGGCGTCCTTGTCGGTGTCGTCGGCCTCGAGCAGCTTCTTGAGGTCGTCGAGGTCCGAACGCACCTCGGTCTTGACCTCCTCGGGCAGCTTCTCGTCGTTCTCGTCGAGGAACTTCTCGGTCGAGTAGACGAGCGAGTCGGCCTGGTTGCGGGCGTCGACCGCCTCGCGACGCTTGGCGTCCTCCTCGGCGTACTGCTCGGCGTCGCGCACCATCCGGTCGATGTCGTCCTTCGACAGCGCGCTGCCGCCGGAGATCGTCATGGACTGCTCCTTGCCGGTGCCCTGGTCCTTCGCCGAGACGTGCACGATGCCGTTGGCGTCGATGTCGAAGGTGACCTCGATCTTGGGCACGTTGCGCGGTGCCGGGGGCAGACCGGTCAGCTCGAAGTTGCCGAGCGGCTGGTTCTGCGCCCACATCTGGCGCTCGCCCTGCGCGACCTTGATCTCGACCGAGGGCTGGTTGTCGTCGGCGGTGGTGAAGATCTCCGACCGCTTGGTGGGGATGGTGGTGTTGCGCTCGATGAGCTTGGTCATCACCCCGCCCTTGGTCTCGATGCCGAGGCTCAGCGGCGTGACGTCGAGGAGCAGCACGTCCTTGACCTCGCCCTTGAGCACGCCGGCCTGGAGGGCCGCACCGACCGCGACGACCTCGTCGGGGTTGACGCCCTTGTTGGGCTCCTTGCCGCCGAGCAGGCTCTTGACGACCTCGGTGACGGCCGGCATCCGGGTGGAGCCGCCGACGAGCACGACGTGGTCGATCTTGCTCACGTCGACGCCACCGTCCTTGAGGACGTTCTGGAAGGGCGTCTTGGTGCGCTCGAGCAGGTCCGCGGTGAGCTTCTGGAACTCGCTGCGGGTCAGCTTCTCCTCGAAGTGCAGCGGGCCGGACTCGCCGTGGGTGATGTAGGGCAGGTGGATCGTGGTCTCGCTGGAGGAGGACAGCTCGATCTTGGCCTTCTCCGCGGACTCCTGGAGCCGCTGCAGCGCGATCTTGTCCTTGCTCAGGTCGACGCCGTTGCCGGACTGGAACTTCTTGACCATCCAGTCGACGACCTTCTGGTCCCAGTCGTCGCCACCGAGGTGGTTGTCACCGCTGGTGGCCTTGACCTCCACGACGCCCTCGCCGATCTCCAGCAGCGAGACGTCGAAGGTGCCGCCACCGAGGTCGAAGACCAGGATCGTCTGGTCGGCGTCGCCCTTGTCGAGGCCGTAGGCCAGGGCGGCCGCGGTGGGCTCGTTGACGATGCGGCTCACGTTGAGGCCCGCGATCTCGCCGGCCTCCTTGGTGGCCTGGCGCTGCGCGTCGGAGAAGTACGCCGGGACCGTGATCACCGCGTCGGTGACGGTCTCGCCGAGGTAGGCCTCCGCGTCGCGCTTGAGCTTCTGCAGCACGAAGGCGCTGATCTGCTGCGGGGTGAAGTCCTTGTCGTCGATCTTCTGCTTCCAGTCGGTGCCCATGTGGCGCTTGACCGAGCGGATCGTGCGGTCGACGTTGGTGACGGCCTGGCGCTTGGCGACCTCGCCGACCAGGACCTCTCCGGACTTGGCGAAGGCGACGACCGACGGGGTCGTGCGGGCGCCCTCCGCGTTGGCGATGACGGTGGGTTCGCCACCCTCGAGTACGGCGACGACGGAGTTCGTCGTGCCCAGGTCGATGCCGACCGCTCGTGCCATGTCTGTGCTCCTTGCGTGTGGGGGTTCGTGGGGCCGGACCCCGGGGGCCCGGTGGCTCCCGACGATCTCGCTGCCGGTGCCGTGTCAAGCAAGTTGAGTCCTGCTCGCTCAACTCTAGACACCTGACCCAACCTCGCGCCACCGGGTCTTGTTCCCGCCCGGGAGACGTCGTGGGGCGCGTCGCGGTGACGCTCACCACCAGGCGGAGCGGGCGGCATGCTTTGCATCCGGGCTCCGGCGGAGAATGCTGGACCCATGCCCACCCCCACGACCGTCGTCCTCTTCGGTGCCACCGGTGACCTGGCCCAGCGCAAGCTGCTGCCCGGGTTGCTCCACCTGTTCCAGTCGGGCCTGCTGCCCGAGGTGCAGGTCGTGGGCACCTCGCTGGAGGACCACGACCGCGACTCGTTCGTCGACTTCACCCGGGTGGCCATCGCGGAGTACGGCGGGGAGGGGGCCGACCCGCCCGGCTGGGACGAGTTCGCCAAGCGGCTGCACTGGGCGCCCGGCGCCGGCGGCCCCGCCCAGCTGGCCGAGGTGGTCGGCGAGGCCGAGTCGCGCTTCCCCGCCGACGCGCAGCCGCGCCGGCTGCACTACCTGAGCGTGCCGCCCAAGGCCGCGCTCCCGGTCGTGCACCAGCTCAAGGACGCGGGGCTGGTCGAGCGCAGCCGGATCGTGATGGAGAAGCCGTTCGGCACCGACCTGGAGTCGGCCAGGAAGCTCAACGGCCAGCTCCACGAGGTCTTCGACGAGGAGCAGATCTTCCGCATCGACCACTTCCTGGGCAAGGAGGCGGCGCAGAACATCCTGGCCTTCCGCTTCGCCAACGGTCTCTTCGAGCCGATCTGGCACCGCAACAACATCGACCACGTGCAGATCGACGTCCCCGAGGACCTCGGCCTGGCCCAGCGCGCCGACTTCTACGAGTCGACCGGCGCCTACCGCGACATGGTCGTCACCCACCTGTTCCAGGTGATGGCGTTCACCGCGATGGAGCCGCCGACCGCGCTGGAGCCGTTCGCGATCTCGGAGGAGAAGAACAAGGTCTTCCGCTCGATGCTCCCCATCGAGCCCACCGACGTGGTCCGCGGCCAGTACGTCGGCTACCGCGACATCGACGGCGTCCGCCACGACTCCGAGACCGAGACCTTCATCGCGCTCAAGTGCTACGTCGACAACTGGCGCTGGGCGGGAGTGCCGTTCTACCTGCGCACCGGCAAGCGGCTGGCCGAGGGGGCGCGCATCATCTCGATCGCCTTCCGCGAGCCGCCCCGCTCGATGTTCCCCGCGGGCTCGGGCGTCGGCGACAACGGCCCCGACCACCTCACCTTCGACCTCGCCGACCAGTCGAAGATGTCGCTGTCCTTCTACGGCAAGCGTCCCGGCCCGGGCATGAAGCTCGACAAGCTCTCGATGCAGTTCGCGATGCACGAGACCGGCTGGGCGGGCGAGGTGCTCGAGGCCTACGAGCGGCTGATCTACGACGCCGCCCGCGGCGACCGCACGCTGTTCACCAGCGCCGAGGGCATCGAGCGCCTCTGGGAGCTCTCCCAGCCGCTGCTCGACAACCCGCCGCCGGTGCGGCCCTACGCGCAGGGCTCCTGGGGTCCCAACCGGATCCACCAGCTGATCACCCCCCACCTGTGGCGGCTGCCCTTCGAGCGCACCTGGCGCGACGCCAGGGAGGCCGGTTCCTAGGCGCGGGAGCCTCCCGGAGCCGGTCCGGAGACGTCCGGGAGCACCGGGTCGCGGAATAGAGGACCGGGCCCGGGGTATTGCAACGGACATGGCAACTGTCCCGAACCTGACCCTGAACGACGGCAACTCCATCCCGCAGCTCGGCTTCGGGGTGTTCCAGGTCCCGCCGGAGGACACCGCGCGGATCACCGGCCTGGCCCTGGACGCCGGCTACCGACACATCGACACCGCGCAGATGTACGGCAACGAGAAGGGCGTCGGCGAGGCGCTGGCCGCCTCCGACCTGTCCCGTGACGACGTCTTCGTGACCAGCAAGCTCAACAACGGCTTCCACGAGCCCGACGTCGCCCGGAAGTCCTTCGACGAGACCCTCGCCGCCCTCGGCAGCGACCACGTCGACCTGTTCCTGATCCACTGGCCGCTGCCCACCCGCTACGACGGCGACTTCGTCTCCACCTGGAAGACGCTGATCGAGTTCCAGGAGCAGGGCCGGGCGCGCTCCATCGGCGTCTCCAACTTCCAGCCCGCCCACCTCGAGCGGCTGGCCCAGGAGACCGGCGTGGTGCCCGCGGTCAACCAGATCGAGGTCCACCCCTACCTCGGCAACGAGGCCGCCCGGGCCGCCAGCCACGACGCCGGCATCCTGGTCGAGGCCTGGTCGCCGATCGCGCAGGGCGGCGTGCTCCAGGACGAGACGATCGCGGCCATCGCCGAGAAGGTCGGCCGCACCCCCGCCCAGGTGACCCTGCGCTGGCACGTGCAGCGCGGCGACATCATCTTCCCCAAGTCCTCCTCGCCGGAGCGGATGGCCGAGAACTTCGCCATCTTCGACTTCGAGCTCGACGAGGAGCAGGTCGCGGCGATCACCGCGCTCGACCAGGGCGAGAAGGGCCGCACCGGCCCCAACCCCGACGAGTTCGACTACATCCCCGACTGAGTCGGCAGCCGTCGTACGCCGCAGGGCCGGTCTCCCTCATGGGGGGACCGGCCCTGCGGCACGTCCGGGTGGCTCAGCCGATCGTCACCGTGACGGCGTTGCTGCCCTTGCGGGCGGCCGGGTCGAAGACGCGGAACAGGTTCTCGCCCGTGCGGCCGCTCATCACGTAGGTCTGGAAGGTGCCGGCGGTGACCCCGGCGTCGACACCGAAGTTGGTCCAGGCGCCGTTCTCCTGGCGCTGCACCTCCAGGCGGGCGTTGTCGCCGCCCCGGTAGGTGCCGGTCAGGTTGATCCGCTGCATCGGGCCGACCGAGGGCGGGCTCACCGAGAGCGCGATGCCGTCGGCGGACCCCGACCTCGACGGCGAGGCGCTGGGTGAGGCGCTCGTCGACTCCTCCCCCGGGACGGGCAGCGCGGTGGAGGGCAGCGGGTCGCTCGGCTCGGTGGCCGAGCCGACGGTGTCGCCCGACTCGCCCTCGTCGAGGCCGAGCGTGCGCACCAGCAGCACCGTGCCCAGCGCGATCACGACGGCGACGGCCAGCAGGGCGACGAGGCCCTTCACCAGCGCTCCGCGCACCTGCTCGGAGCGCTCGTCCTCGTCGTCACGGTCGTCCTGGTCCATCGGGGGCCTCCAGGGCGGTCTCGGGGGCGGTCTCGGGGGTCAGCGACCGGCCGAGGGCCGGTGCGCGGTCGGGCGCGACGAGCGTACCGAGGTCACGCCCGGGGCTGCCGGGCTAGGGGGCGACCGGGGTCGCTGCGGTCGACGCCGCCGGGGCGTCGACGTTCTCCGGGAAGTGGCACGCGACCTGGTGCGAGGGCTTGCCGAGCGGCACCAGCGGCGGCTCCTCGGTGCGGCAGACCTCCTGGGCCTTCCAGCAGCGGGTGTGGAACCGGCAGGCCGGAGGCGGGTTGATCGGGCTGGGCACGTCGCCCTCGAGCCGGATCCGCTCGCGGTTCTGACGACGTGTGGTGTCCGGCACCGGGACGGCCGAGAGCATCGCCACCGTGTAGGGGTGGTGCGGGCGGTCGTAGAGGTCGTCGCGGTCGGCCACCTCGACGATCTTGCCGAGGTACATCACCGCCACCCGGTCCGAGACGTGGCGTACGACGGAGAGGTCGTGGGCGATCATCACGTAGGTCAGCCCGAGCTCCTCCTGGAGGTCCTCGAGCAGGTTGACCACCTGGGCCTGGATCGAGACGTCGAGCGCCGAGACCGGCTCGTCGGCCACGATCAGCCGGGGCTTGAGCGCGAGCGTGCGGGCGATGCCGATGCGCTGGCGCTGGCCGCCGGAGAACTCGTGCGGGTAGCGGTTGTAGTGCTCGGGGCTCAGCCCGACGAGCTCGAGCAGCTCCTGCACCGCCTGCTTGCGGCCGCCCTCGGGGTCGACGCCCTGGAGCCGGAACGGCGCCCCGACGATCTTGCCGACGGTGTGGCGGGGGTTCAGCGAGGAGTACGGGTCCTGGAAGATCATCTGGATGTCCCGCCGCAGCGGGCGCATCCGCCCCTCCTTGAGGTGGGTGATGTCCTGCCCGTCGAAGCGGACGGTGCCGCCGGTCGGCTCCAGCAGCCGGGTCACCAGCCGGGCGGTGGTGCTCTTGCCGCAGCCGGACTCGCCCACGATGGAGAACGTCTCGCCACGGTTGACGGTGAAGTCGACGCCGTCGACGGCCTGCACCGCGGTGCTGCCGCGCTGCAGGAAGCCGCCCTTGATCGGGAAGTGCTTGACCAGTCCCTCGACGGAGAGCAGCACGTCGCCGCCCGCAGCCCCGGGGGTGGACCCGTCGGTGGCGCCGTCGGTGGCCCGGTCGGTGGCCCGGTCTGTGGTCGGAGTCGTCATCAGGCGAGCCTCGGGGAGATCTCCTGCGCCCAGATCTGCTGGCGCTCGGCGGTGGGCAGGTGGCAGGCGGCGCCGTGCCCGACGTGGGCGCCGGCACCGGAGCCGGCGGGCAGCAGGTCGGGGCGCTCGGTGAAGCACGCGTCGCCGCGCACCCGGTCGGAGAACTCGCACCGCGGGTGGAAGGCGCAGCCCGGTGGCACCCGGATCAGGCTCGGCGGGGTGCCCTTGATCGGCAGCAGCCGTTCGGTCGGCGGCCGGTCGAAGCGGGGCATCGAGCCGAGCAGGCCCCAGGTGTAGGGGTGCTCGGGGGCGTTGAAGATCGCCTCCGCGGAGCCCTGCTCGATGCCGCGGCCGGCGTACATCACCACGATGTCGTCGGCGAGCTCGGCGACCACCCCGAGGTCGTGGGTGATGATCACGACCGCGGAGTCGAACTCCTGCTGGAGGTCGCGGATCAGGTCGAGGATCTGCGCCTGCACGGTGACGTCGAGCGCGGTGGTGGGCTCGTCGGCGATCAGCAGGCTGGGGTCGCAGGAGAGCGCCATCGCGATCATGGCGCGCTGCCGCATGCCGCCGGAGAACTGGTGCGGGTAGGCGTCGACGCGGCTGCGCGGCTCGGGGATGCCGACCCGGTCGAGCATGTCGATGGCGTGCGCGCGGGCGGCCTTCTTGGAGACCTTGTTGTGGATCCGGTAGGCCTCGATGATCTGGTTGCCGACCGTGTAGAAGGGGTGCATCGCCGAGAGCGGGTCCTGGAAGATCATCGCCATCTTCTGGCCGCGCAGCCGGCGTACGTCGTCCTGCGGGGCGCCGACGAGCTCCTGGCCGTCGAGCCGGATCGAGCCGCTGATGCGGGCCGAGCGGCTGGTGTGCAGCCCCATCACGGCCATGCTCGAGACCGACTTCCCCGAGCCGGACTCGCCCACGATGCCCAGGGTCCGGCCGCGCTCCACGGAGTACGACAGCCCGTCGACGGACTTGACCAGGCCGTCGTCGGTCTCGAAGTGCACCCGCAGGTCGTCGACCTGCAGGTAGGGCACCCCGCCGGTGCCCGTGGGGGCCGGGGTGGGGTCGGTCAGCGTCGGGTTCATCGGGTGCGCACCCTCGGGTCGATGACGGCGTAGAGCAGGTCGACGACCAGGTTGGCCACGGCCACGAACACGGCGATGAGCAGCACCACGCCGAGCACCTGCGGCAGGTCGTTGCGCTTGGTGCCGTCGATGGCGAGCTGGCCCAGGCCGGGCAGGCCGAACACGGTCTCGGTGAGCACGGCACTGCCGATGAGCAGGCCGAAGTCGAGGCCGAAGATGGTCACGATCGGGGTCAGCGCGGCCCGCAGGCCGTGCTTGGTGACCACGGTCCGCTCACGCAGGCCCTTGGCGCGCGCGGTGCGGATGTAGTCCTCGCTCATCGTCTCCAGCATGCCGGCGCGGGTGAGCCGGGCGTACTGGGCGGAGAACAGCAGCGCCAGGGTGATCCACGGCAGCAGCAGGCCGTAGGCCCACTGGAGGGGGTTCTCGGTGAACGGGGTGTACGTCGCCCCCGGTGGCGTCCAGCCGAGCTGGTAGCTGAACACCGACAGCGAGATCAGGCCGGTCCAGAAGATCGGCATGGAGACGCCGGCCAGCGCGACGGTCATCGCCGCCCGGTCGAAGAAGGAGCCGCGCTTGAGCGCGGAGATGACCCCGATGGTCAGGCCCATGACCAGCCACAGGACGGCCGCGCCGATGGCGAGGCTGAAGGAGACGGGGAGCCGCTTGACGATCTCGGGGGTGACGGGGTCCTGGTTGCGGAAGGAGTAGCCCAGGCAGGGGGCCGGGCAGTTCACCTGCGCGACCCCGGTGTCGATGGTGGTGCCGAACACGACGCCGCGCAGCCAGTTGAGGTACTGCACCGGGATCGGGTCGTAGAAGCCGAGCCGCTCGGTGGTCAGCTGCACGGTGTCGGCCGTGGCGGCACGGCCGACGTAGCGGGTCGCCAGCGTCTCCGGAGAGGCCCCGGCGAGGCGGGGCATCAGGTAGAAGATCGCGAAGGTGATCATCGAGACGATGATCACGAGCCCGACCGCGGCGATGAGTCGCCGGATGATGTAGCTGATCACTGACGTCGGCACGGTGACCGCACCGGCCGGGTCCGTGGTGGACCCGGCCGGGCGGCACCTACGCCTTCACCTGCTTTCGCATGAGCGTGACGCGGGGTGGAGCAGGTCGGCTACTTGACGCCCATGGCGGTGTAGTCGTAGTAGCCGAACGACTCGTTGACGAACACGTTGCTGACGTTCTTGCCACGCAGCAGGACGGCCTTGGCGTAGACGCCCGGGTAGATGACCGCCTCCTCCATGACGCGCTCGTCGATCGCGCCCCACATCTCGTTGCGGGTGTCCTCGTCCTGCTCCACGATCGCCTCGTCGAGCATGTCCTGGACCTCGGGGATCCGGACGGAGGTGTTCGAGGAGCCACCGGTCTCGCGGATCACGCGACCGTCGACGATCTGCGACAGGAAGCCGTAGCCGTCGGGCCAGTCCGCACCCCAGCCGTTGACGCACATGCCGATGTTGTTCTTCACGACGTACGACGGCAGGCCGCAGGTGCCGGAGAAGTAGTCACCCTCGGGCAGCGGACGCGGGGTCGCGGTGATGCCGACCTTCTCCAGCGACTGCTGGAACGCCTCGGCCGTGGCCTTCTCCTTCGGACGCTCGGCCCGGTAGGCGATGTTGGTCTCGAAGCCCTCGGAGCCACAGGCCTGGAGGGACTCCTCGGCCTTGTCGGGCTGGCCGTCGGGGTTGTCCTTCTGGCCGTAGAGGTCGAACTCCTTGTAGCCCGGGATCTGCGGGGGCATCAGGGTGGTGGCGATCTCGCCGCCGGCGAACTCGCCGCCGTAGGCGTTCTGGTAGGACTTCGGGCTCATGGCGTACATCACGGCCTTGCGGCAGTCGAGGTTGTCCAGCGGCTTCACCGTCGGGTTGATCGAGGTGTACCAGAGCCGGGCGTTGAGCGGGTTGTCCGCCCGCTCGCGCAGGTCGGCCTGCTGGAGCACCTTGGGCAGCGCCGCGGCCTGGACCCCGGTGCCGGCGATGTCGACGTCGATCGTGCCGGCGATCAGCTGGTTGTCGAGGTCGTTGGCCTCGAGGCCGGTCTTGACGACCATCTCGTCGGGCAGCGCCTTGCGGTTGGGGTCGCTCTCGGCGCTCCACTCCGGGTTGCGCTTGAGCGTGAACCCGCTGCTGGGGTCGTAGTTGCCGTCGAACATGTAGGGACCCGAGGAGAGCGGGTGCGACTTGTACTTCGCGCCGGTGTCCTTGTCCTCCGGCACGGGGGCCGTCTGGGGCAGCTGGGCCAGGTAGTCGAACCCGGCGAACGGCTCCTTGAGGTTGAACACGATCGTCTTGTCGTCCGGGGTCTCGATGGCCCGGTCGGTGTCGGCGTTCTTGGACTTGTAGGGGCCCTGGTAGCCCTCGGGCAGGTCGAGCATCGCCTCGAAGTACGCCGGCCCGTTGGGGAAGGTCTCCTTGTCGGTCGAGCGCAGCACCGCGTGCTTGACGTCGGCGCTGGTGATCTCCGAGCCGTCCTCCATCTTCACGCCGTCACGCAGCGTGTAGGTCCAGGTCTTGCCGCCGTTGCTGGACGTGCCCAGGTCGGTGGCGAGGTCGGGCGTCAGCTCGAGCCCGGCCTTGCCCGGCTCGGTCTTGAACATCACCAGGGTGCGCGCGTAGTTGCGCAGCATGTCCCAGGAGTAGCCGTAGTAGGTCTCGCCCGGGTCGACGGTGTCGCCCCACTCGCCGGCGAGGCCGAAGGTGAGCGTGCCGCCCTTCTCGTCGGACTCGGCCACGACCTTGCCCAGGCCGCCGTTGTCCAGGTCGGGCTCGCCGGCACTGCTGCCGCCGCCACCGCCGCCGGAGCCGCAGGCGCTGAGGCCCAGCGCGGCCACCGCGACCAGGGCCGCGGCACCTCTCTTACGCATCGTGCGCATGGTTCCTACCTCTCTGTCCTCCGGCCCCGGCAGGTGCGAGGGTCGCGGGCTGGTGCGTCGTCGGCACGGTCGGGGTGTCGGCCACCCCGGTCACCGACTGCTCTTGGGGTCGAAGGCGTCTCGCAGCCCGTCACCGAAGAGGTTGAACGCCAGGACGGTCAGGAAGATCGCCAGTCCGGGCCAGAACATGAAGTGCGGGACGGTGTAGAAGTTGACGGCGTCCGCGAGCATCCCGCCCCAGCTCGCGGTGGGCGGCGGGACGCCGACGCCCAGGAAGGACAGCGCCGCCTCGAAGAGGATGTTGGTGGGGATGATCAGGGTCGCGTAGACCAGGATCGGTGCCAGCAGGTTGGGCAGCAGCTCGGTGAACAGGATGTAGGGACGTCGCGCTCCCAGGCTGCGGGCGGCCTCGACGTACTCCCGCTCGCGCAGCGAGATCGTCTGCCCCCGCACGATCCGGCCGATGTAGGGCCAGTTGAAGAAGCCGATCACGAACACCAGCAGCGCCAGTCGCAGCGGGAGGCCCTTGAGGCCGAACGCCTCGTTGGGGAAGACGCCCGAGAGCGCGATCGCGAAGACCAGCAGCGGGAACGCCAGGAAGACGTCCATCACGCGCGAGAGGATCGCGTCCACCCAGCCGCCGAAGAAGCCGGCGACGATGCCGACCGTGGTGCCGATGACGACCGAGACGACGGTGGCCAGGATGGCGATCAGCAGCGAGATCCGGGCCCCGTAGAGGACCCGGCTGAAGATGTCGCGGCCGTTGACCGTCTCCACGCCCATCGGGTGGGCCCAGCTCATGCCGCCGAAGGAGCCGATCGGGATGCCGCCGAAGTTCATGTCGAGGAGCTCCTCGTGGAACTCGTTGGGCGGGCCGCCGGTCACCTTGACGATGAGCGGCGCCAGCAGCGCGACGAGCACGAGGAAGACGATGAACGCGGCGCCGGTCAGCGCCACCTTGTCCTGACGCAGCCGACCCCAGGCGATCTGGCTGAGTGAGCGCCCCTCGATGCTGCTCTCGCCGGCGACGACCGCCTCCGGGGCCATGGTGTGGCCGGGCTCCTCGAGCGTGCTCAGGGCGAACCTCCTCGGCCGTCACGGACCAGGTCCGGACCACGTCGGACGGCGCGGTCGCCTCACCTTGGTCCTGCCCCCGGTGGGGGTCAAGCACCACCTGGGGCGCGTTGCCGAATCGTGACCGCGCCGTGTCCGGGCGACGGTCCGCGCCGCGGTCAGCGACCGGAGCGTTGCGCGCGCAGCGCCTGCAGGCCCCAGCGGCCGAGCACGACGGCGATCAGCAGGTTGACCACGATCAGCACCCCGTGCGCCACGAAGTAGCCCGTCGGCCGGTCCTCCTCGGTCTGCACCAGCGCCTTGGTGAACTGCGCGTAGGTGACGACGTTCCAGACCGCGACGGCGAGCAGGACCAGGGCGTGCTTGCGTTCGAGCTTCACCGCGCCAGCCTAGGCACGCTGCCGGTGGGCCTGCCTACGGGCGGGTCAGCCGCCCTCGGCGAGCTGGCGCAGCGCGGCGGCCGCGGTCGGCGCACCGAGGACCACCTGGCCGGCGGCGCAGCGGTGCAGCAGGTCCGGCAGGTCGGCCGCGGGCTCGCCCTTGACGAGGTAGCCGGTCGCGCCCTCGCGGAGCAGGCCGACGACCGTGGGGGTCGAGGCGTGCGCCGAGAGGGCGACCACGCGCACGGGGTCCAGCTCTCCCCGGGCCGTCGCGGTGCGCAGTGCCCGGGCGGCGACGGCGCCTCCCCCGGGCATCTGGACGTCGACCAGCACCAGCTCGGCGGCGCTCGCCAGGACGGCCTCGACGATGCCCACGCCCGACGCCCGGCTCGCGACCACCTCGAAGCGCGGGTCCGCCCCCAGGACGTCGACGAGCGCGTTGCGGAACAGCTCGTCGTCGTCGGCGACGAGCACTCGGGTGGCGCGCACGTGGTCTCCCTCCTCCGGGTCGAGGCACATGGTGCCGGGCAGGCCGATCCGGGGAAACCCGTGAGGGGGCCATGCGGTCTAGTACCTTGGTGTCAGTCTCGCGTCGGCAGCGTCGTCCCGGCCGCCCGTCGCGACTCCCGGGGGAGGGGCCGTGGTCGAGCACCAGCACGAGGACGAGCCTGAGGGCGACGTCCACCGGCACGGGGGCGACCCGGGTCCGGGTGCTCGTCGTCGACGACCACGCCGTGCTCGCGACGAGCCTGGGTCAGGTGCTCGACGCCGAGCCCGACCTGACCACCGTGGGCGTGGCCGGCACCCTGGCCGAGGCGCGCACGCTGCTGCGCAGCACCCGCCCCGACGTGCTGCTCCTGGACCACCGGCTCCCCGACGGCGACGGGGTCGCCGCCATCCCCGAGCTGCGAGCGGTGCGGCCCGAGGTGCAGGTCGTGGTGCTCACCGCCAGCGCGGCCGACCACGTCCTCATCGCCGCCATCGAGGCGGGCGCCTCGGGGTTCGTCTCCAAGACCCGCAGCCTCGACGAGGTCACCAGCGCGGTCCGGGCCGCGGCGTCGGGCGAGGCGCTGATCAGCCCGGAGATGCTGGCGCGGCTGCTGCCCCGGCTCGCACGCGGCTCCACACGTCAGCACCAGGAGCTCACCGAGCGCGAGCGCGAGGTGCTCGGGCTGCTCGCCGGCGGCCTGACCAACGCGGCGATCGCCGCCGAGCTGGTGGTCAGCGTGCACACCGTGCGCAACCACATCGCCAACCTCTCGGCCAAGCTCGGCGCCCACTCCAAGCTCGAGGCGCTCTCGATCGCGGTGCGCGAGGGACTGCTCCCCGATCGCTGAACCGGCCGCCGCACCGGGCGCTGAACCGGGCGCGGGCCGGCGGTTGGTGCATCCGCACCAGGACGGATTGGCGCGCATCGCTCAGGTGCTCACGCCCACGGCGCGCCACACTGGGAGGCCGGTGGGGTGCTGTCCCCCTGCCCCACCGCACCGGACGCCGGGCCCGGTGGCTCTCCCGGCCGTCCCCCACGGTCCGGGGCCGCCGGGCCCGGTCAGCCGAGCAGCGCCGCGGCCTTGACCAGGGTCTGCCAGAGCCCGTAGGCCAGCGGCACCGAGACCAGCAGCCAGGCCAGCGTCACGAGCAGCGCGCTGGTGGGGCGGTCGCTGCCCGTCGCGCGGGCCTCGTCCTGGTGGGTGCTCATCGGGTGCCTCCTGTGGGGGCGGGCTCGCCCGCGGGGTCGGTGGTGTCGCGGCCGTCGTGCGTGCGGACCGCCTCGGAGTCGAAGTGCTTCTCGGCCACGGGCTTGACCAGCAGGTTGGCCACGAAGCCGATCCCGAGCACGATCACCATGGTGATCAGCGCCGGGTGGTAGTCCTCGGCCACGAGGCTGCCGGGCTCGCCGGCCGCGTCGAGGAAGCCGTTGACGATGAGCGGCCCGACCACGCCGGCAGCGGCCCACGCGGTGAGCAGCCGGCCGTGGATGGCGCCGACCTCGAGGGTGCCGAACAGGTCCTTGAGGTACGCCGGGACGGTCGCGAAGCCGCCGCCGTAGTAGCTGATGATCAGCAGCGCCAGCACCACGAACACCGCCGGCGAGGTCTGCCCGAAGGTCGCGAGCAGGATGTAGAGGACCAGCCCCACGCCGAGGTACATCGTGTAGATCGGCTTGCGGCCGAACCGGTCCGAGGCGCTGGACCAGATGAACCGACCGGCCATGTTGGCCAGGCTGAGCATGCCCACGAACCCGGCAGCCTCCGCGGCCGAGACGCTGGAGTCCTCGCCGTCGCGGAAGAAGTCCTGGATCATCGGCGCGGCCTGCTCGAGGATGCCGATGCCGGCAGTGACGTTGCAGAACAGCACCACCCACAGCAGCGCGAACTGCGGCGTGCGGATGGCGGCCTTGGCCCGCACCAGCGCACCTCCGCGTCCGGGCTGGTGGGCCGCGGTGGCGTCGTCGCCGAAGCCCTCGGGCAGCCGGATCAGCGCCGCGCCGATCAGCATGAACACGAGGTAGACCAGGCCGAGGGTCAGGAACGTCGCCGAGAGCGCGGACGCGCTGGCGCCGTTGCCGCTGTTGGCCGGGTCGAAGGCGGGGTCGTAGATGCCGAGCAGCTTGGTGGACAGCGGCGAGGCGATGAGCGCACCGCCGCCGAAGCCCATGATCGCCATGCCGGTCGCCAGGCCCGGCTTGTCGGGGAACCACTTGATCAGCGTCGAGACCGGCGAGATGTAGCCGATGCCCAGGCCGATGCCACCGATCACGCCGTACCCGAGGTAGAGCAGCGGCAGGCTGCCGATCGCGATGCCGGCCGAGCCGACCAGGAAGCCGGTGCCCCAGCACGCGGCCGCGGCGACCATGGCCTTGCGCGGCCCGTTGCGCTCGACCCAGGTGCCGAGCACCGCGGCGGAGAGCCCGAGCATCACGATGGCGATCGAGAAGATCCACGCCACCGCCGTCTGCGAGCTCTCGAAGCGCTGGACCAGCGAGGTCTTGAAGACCGAGAAGGCGTACACCTGCCCGATCGACAGGTGGACGCACAGCGCCGCCGGGGGGATGAGCCACTTGCTGTAGCCCGGGCGGGCGACGGTGTTCTTCTTCTCGAGAAAGGCTGGACCAGCCATGCACACCTCCTGTGTGGTGAGCGACACGTACCCGTGCCCCGGTCGTGGAAACCTCAACCGCCCACCGGGCTCCCGCGCGTCGTCCCTCGGACCGGCTCAGGCGCGGGTGAGGGAGACCTCGAAGGACGGCAGCCGGCTGGGCGCGACCGCGCCGCAGGTCAGCTGCGCCGGCTCGCCGCCGGAGCCCCGCTCGACCCGGACCGCCCAGGTGTCGTCACCGTGGGCGAACTCGGTCAGCGCGCCGTCGCGGCGCACCACGCGCAGCGCGTCCTCGCGGTCCTCGTCGAGGTGACGACGCAGCGCGACCTCGGCGTGCTGCACGTGCATCGGCCGGCTGGACCTGCCCCGGAGGTGGTCGAGGTCGAGGCGACCCGCCTCGTGGAGCGCCGCCAGCGTCGGGGCCCCGGCCGCGGTGACCTGGCCGTAGTAGAGGCCCTGCGGCAGCACCAGCAGGTTGGCCGCGAACCGGTCGCCGCCGACGTGGGAGACCTCCCAGGTCTGCTCGGGACGCGCAGCGGTCAGCGCGGCGGCGACGGGGCGCCCGCGCTCGGCGCAGCAGGCGTCGTGGCGGCCGTGGGTGCACACGCCGTACAGCGGGCCCGGGGTCGGCCTGCCACCCCGCCGGCTCCTCGCCGCGGGCGAGGGCCGCCACGTCGAGGTCGAGCAGCTCGCGGTGGTCGGCGACCTCGCGGCGCAGCAGCCGCTGCGTGTGCGGGAAGCAGAGGTGCACGGCGTACGTCGAGCCGCGGTGCGCCCGGTGGTGGCGCCGGGCCAGCAGCACCCGGACCGCCCCCACCCCGGACAGGTGCTGCCGCACGTCGGCGTCGAGCCGGCTGTCGCGCAGCACCGCCGTGCCCCAGGGACCGTGGTGCTCGACCAGCAGGAAGGCGGCGACGTGGGTGGCGCTGCCCGCCGGGTCGTCGCCGCGGTCGAGGGCGGCCGCCGCGCACCGGAACGGCGTGGTCAGCGTCGTACCTCCAGCAGGCCCTCGCGGACCAGTCGGCGGCACAGGACGAGTGCGCTCGCGGGGTCCAGGTCGAGGTCGTCGGGCACCAGCTCGGGGGTGTCGCGCAGCTGCTCCACGGCCGCCCGGATCCGGATCGGCACGCTGACCCGACGGTCGCCGAGCAGCAGGTGCAGCTGCTCGCCGTCGGCCCGGAGGACGCAGGGGCGGCCCGGGCGGCGGCGCAGCGGGGTGTCGCCGGCCAGCTCGGCCAGCTGCGTGCGGTCGAGCAGGCTGCCGCCCAGCGGGCTGGTGCGCTGCTGGAGGAACGCGTCGACCTGCGCGGCCGTGACCTCGGCGGCGTCGACGTCGCGGAGCGCGGCGGCGAGGCCCTCGAGGCGGTGGGCCAGCCCCGAGGCGACCACGTCGGTGCGGGTCAGGTGGGCGGCAGGCAGGTGCGTGTCGAGGTCGAGCGTGGCCCCGGCCTGGCGCACGGCGCGGTCGACCAGGGTGCGCCAGGTGAGCTGGTTGATGCCGATCGTCACGTGCAGCGAGACGGTGTCCTGGGCGCGTGCGGCGTGCGGGGTGCCGGTGGGGAGGTACATGCTCACGCCGGGCTCGAGCAGCACCGCGCGGGGCTCCTCGTGCTCCTCGAGCGGGGCGGGGTGGACCTCCCACTGCTTGGAGCCGTGGGTCTGGAACACGAACACGTCGTGGCTGTCGCTGTGCACCGCGAAGCCCTGCGAGCCGGGCGGCGTCAGGTAGGCGTTGGCCTGGCAGGGGTGGCCCAGCGCGACCTCGAGCTCGGCGACGAGCCGGGTCAGCGGGGGCCAGTAGCGGTGCAGGCCCTGGAGCACGACGGTGGCGCCGCCGTCGAACAGGTCGAGCACCTTGCGGGCGTCGACGAGACCGGTCAGCGGCTGCCCGGCGATCGTGGAGCCGCCCCGGGTGAAGGCCGAGGCCGGCAGCACCGCGCCGTCCTGGGCGACCCGGACGGCCGGCGTCCGGATCGCGGTGCCGGTCAGCAGCTGGTCGACGTCGGCGAGGGACAGCACGTCGACCAGCAGGGCCGGGTCGGTGTGGTGCACGTGGACGCGGGACGCCCAGACCTTCTCGACGAAGGCCTGGGCGTCACCGCTGAGCAGGTCGAGCGCGTCCAACGTGGGGATCAGGCGTCCGTCGCGTCGGCGTCGCCGCTGTCGGAGGAGTCGCTGTCCGAGGAGTCGCCGTCGGTGCCGTCGTGCGCGGCGGTGTCGCTGCCGGGGGCGTCGGCCGGGCCGTGGGAGGAGCCGTCGCTGCCCTCGCCGTCGGTGCCGTCGTGCGCGGCGGTGTCGCTGCCGGGGGAGTCCGCGGGACCGTGCGAGCCGCCGTCGCTGGCGTCCGCGTCGGCCGGGCTGCCGGTGGAGCCGGCGGTCGGGGTCGTGGTGATGTCGTCGTCGCCGATCGGCTGGTTGCTCTCGGTCATCTGCGCCTCCGTGGTGGGTGGTCGGCGCTGCGGTGCGCCGTAGTCACGGGTGCCCGATCCTGCGGACTTGAACCGTGCCGGCCCTCAGCCGAGGACCTCCGCGACGAGGGGCACGCCCGGGCGGTAGGCGAGGTGCACGTGGGAGGGGGCGTCGAGGACGGTGAGGTGGGCCCGTCGCCCCGGTGCGAGCACCCCGACGTCGTCGCGGTCCAGCGCGCGGGCGCCGCCGGCCGTGGCCGCCCAGAGCGCCTCCGCCGGGGTGAGCCGCATCTCCCGGACGGCCAGCGCGATGCACAGCGCCATCGAGGAGGTGTACGACGAGCCGGGGTTGCAGTCGCTGGCCAGGGCCACCGTCACGCCGGCGTCCACGAGCCCGCGCGCGTCCGGGTAGGGCGACCGGGTGCTGAACTCCACGCCGGGCAGCAGCGTCGCCACGGTCCCGCTCGCGGCGAGCGCCTCGGTGTCGGCGGCGTCGAGGAAGGTGCAGTGGTCGACGGCGGCGAGGCCCAGCTCGCAGGCCAGGCGTACGCCGGGACCCGGACCCAGCTGGTTGGCGTGCAGCCGGCCGCGCAGCCCCGCCTGCTCTCCTGCGGCCAGGACGGCCCGCGCCTGGTCGACGTCGAAGGCGCCCCGCTCGCAGAACACGTCGATCCAGCGGGCGTGCGGCGCGGCCGCGGTCAGCATCGGGCCGGTGACCAGGTCGACGTAGCCCGCCGGGTCGTCGGCGTGCTCCGCGGGGACGACGTGGGCGCCGAGGAAGGTCGTCTCCTCGGTCCAGCGACGGGCGATGGCGAGCGAGCGCGCCTCGTCGTGGACGCTGAGGCCGTAGCCGCTCTTGACCTCGACGGTGGTGGTGCCCTGCCGCCGCATCTCGGCGAGGTGGCGGGCCAGGTTGGCCTCGAGCACCTCGTCGGGCGCCGCACGGGTGGCCGCGACCGTGGTGCGGATGCCGCCCCCGTCGTACGGCGTCCCGGCCATGCGGGCCGCGAACTCTGCCGACCGGTCGCCCGCGAAGACCAGGTGGGAGTGGGAGTCCACGAAGCCCGGCACCACCGCCCGGCCGCCCAGGTCGCGGACGTCGTCGGCGGCGGGCGCCTCGTGCCGGCGCCCGACCCACGACACCCGGCCCGCCTCGACGACCACGGCGGCGTCCGCGAGCACGCCGCTCGGGGTGCCGTCGTGGCGGGGGTCGTTGGTCACCAGCTCGGCGATGCCGGTCAGCAGGACGGAGCTCATCGGGCCCTCTCCTCGCGGAGTCGTGTGGGTGAGAGGGCGCCCTGGCGCCCGGTGGCACTCACGACTCCTCCGGGAACGGTCGTACGTCGGCGCCGCCGGCCGCGAAGACCAGCGTCTCGGGCGTCGCGCCGCAGCCGCGGGTGCGGACGGTGCCGAGGTCGACGGTGACCAGGTCGGCGCGCCGGCCGACCGCGATCGCTCCGGCGTCGTCGAACCCCAGGCTCGCGTGGCCGTCGACCGTGGCCGCGGCGAGCAGCTCGGTGGCCGCCCAGTGGCCGCGCTGCTGCGAGACCAGCCGCTCGTCGAGCTCGACGGCCCGCATCTCCTCGAACGGGTCGATCACCGCGTGGCTGTCCGAGCCCAGCGTCAGCACCGCCCCGGCGTCGTGCAGCCGCCGCGACGGGCCCACCCCGTCGGCGAGGTCGCGCTCGGTGGTGGGGCAGAAGCAGACGCGGGTGCCGCTCTCCCCCAGCAGCCGGACGTCGTCGTCGGTGAGGTGGGTGGCGTGGACCGCCGTGGTCAGCGGCCCCAGCGCGCCCGCGTCGGCGAGCAGCTGGGTGGGGGTGCGTCCGGTGGCGGCGAGGCAGGCGTCGTTCTCGGCGACCTGCTCGGAGAGGTGCACGTGCAGCGGGCGGCCGGCGGCGGCCTCGACCACGGCCGCCAGCTGGTCGGGCGGCACCGCGCGCACCGAGTGGATCGCCACCCCGACCCGCTCGTCGTCCAGGGAGGCCACCCGCTCGGCCCAGGCGTGGGCGTCGCCGTCGCTGTAGCGCCGCTGCACCCCCTCCGGCGGGCGGCCGAACCCCGCGGCGAGGTAGCAGGCGTCCAGCAGCCGGATCCGGAGGCCCGCGTCGTCGGCCGCCGCGAGCAGGGCGCGGCCCATCTCGTTGGGGTCGGCGTACGGCGTCCCGTCGGGCTGGTGGTGCAGGTAGTGGAACTCCCCGACCGCGGTGATGCCGACGGCCCGCATCTCGGCGTACGTCTCCCGGGCGAGCTCGAAGTAGGAGTCGGGGGTGAGGTCGGCCGCCACGGCGTACATCTGCTCGCGCCAGGTCCAGAACGTGCCCCGCTCGGCCTGCGTCCGGCCCCGCAGCGCCCGGTGGAAGGCGTGGCTGTGGCAGTTCGCCAGGCCGGGGATGGTGAGCCCGGGGAGGTGGATGGGGGCTGCTGATTCCCCGGACGTCCGGGTAATCAGTGACTCGACGTCTGTTGCAACGCCCGTCGAGTGACTGGAAAGGCCGTCCAGCACCCCGGTGATCACGCCGTCGACCACCTCCAGGCGTACGCCGGAGGCCACGCCGTCCGGGAGCAGCGCGTGCTCGAGGAGGTACGCCGTCACGCGACCAGCTCCTCGAGGACGGCGGCCAGCGCGTCGACGCCGGCGAGGCAGTCGGCGAGCTCGGCGTGCTCGGCCGGGGCGTGCGAGACGCCGGTCGGGTTGCGCACGAGGAGCATCGCGGTGGGGACGCCGGCTGCGGCCAGGACGCCGGCGTCGTGGCCGGCCAGCGAGGGCACGACCGGCACCGCGCCGGGCCCGCCCCAGGGACGCAGCACGCGCGCCAGGCGGTCGGTCAGCGGGGCGTCGAAGCGGACCGCGCCGGAGACCGACTCGGGGGTCACCGTCAGGGCGGTGCCGTCGCCGGTCGCGCGCGCCGCACCGGCCCGGCCGATCTCGGCGACCAGGTCGGCCAGCGCGGCGTCGGACCCCGCCCGGGCGTCCAGCCAGGCGGTGACCCGCGAGGGCACCGCGTTGGTGCCGTTGGGCGCGACGTCGAGCCGGCCGAAGGTGGCCCGCGGGCCGGTGGTGCCGGCGGCGTCGGCGGCAGCCAGGGCGGTCGCGGCGTACGACAGCATCGGGTCGCGCCGGTCCTGCATCCGCGTGGCTCCGGCGTGGTTGGCCTCGCCGGCGAAGTCGAAGCGCCAGCGCCCGTGCGGCCAGATCTCGCTCGCCAGCCCGACCGCGGCGTCGCGGTGCACCAGGTCGCGGCCCTGCTCGACGTGGAGCTCGACGAAGCACCCGACCCGCGACAGCCAGTCCGCCGGGCCGGGGCGCGGCTCGAGCCCGGCGGCCGCCATGGCGTCCAGGAGCGGCGTGCCGCTGCGGTCGCGCAGCTCGCGCGCGGCCTCGGGGGTGGTCGCGCCGGTCGCGAGCCGCGAGCCGAGGCAGGCCACCCCGAAGCGGGACCCCTCCTCCTCGGCGAACGCGGCCACGACGACCGGCCGGGTCGGGACCACGCCCCGCTCGCGCAGCCGGTCGAGGGCGGCGAACGCCGAGACCACGCCCAGCGGGCCGTCGTACGCCCCGCCGTCCAGCACCGAGTCGAGGTGGCTGCCGACGAGCACGGCGTCCTCGCCCGTGCCCCAGGTCGCGAGCAGCGTCCCGTTGCCGTCGACCTCGACCGCGAGCCCGCGGGCGGCGGCCTGCTCGGCGAACCACGCCCGCAGCTCGCCCTCGGCGGCGGTGAACGGCTGCCGGAAGTAGCCGCCGCTGGCGGCCGAGCGGCCGACCGGCGCGAGGTCGCGCCACATCTGCTCGAGGTCCTCAGCCATGCTGGGGCCCGTGGAGTTCCGCGAGGTGGTGCGCCGACGCCGGATGGTGCGCAGCTACGCCGACGAGCCGGTCGACCCCGCGGTCGTCGACCGGGCGCTGGAGCACGCCACCCGGGCGCCCAGCGCCGGCTTCAGCCAGGGCTGGGGCTTCCTGGTGCTCGACACCCCGGCCGACGTGGCGGCGTACTGGCGGGCCACCAGCGACGACGTCGACGCCCCCGGCCGCTGGCTGCGCGGCATGATGCGGGCGCCGGTCGTGGTGGTGCCGTGCTCGAGCCGGGCGGCGTACCTCGAGCGGTACGCCGAGCCGGACAAGGGCTGGACCGACCGCGACGAGGCCCGCTGGCCGGTGCCCTACTGGCACACCGACGCCGCCATGGCCGCGCTGCTGATCCTCCAGACCGCCGTGGACGAGGGCCTCGGCGCCTGCCTGTTCGGCGTCCCCGCCGACCGCGTCGAGGCGCTGCGGACCACGTTCGGCATCCCCGCGGACCACGACCCCGTCGGCGCCGTCACGCTCGGCCACCCCGCCACCGGGGGTGCGTCGGGGTCCCCCGCCCGCCGGGCGCGACGCCCGCTCGAGCAGGTCGTCCACCGCGGTCGCTGGGGTCCCACCGGCTGAGGCCGGGCGGGTCGGGACGGGGCGCGGGCTCACCGGACCAGTCCAGCGGATCGGCCCCGGACCCGCCAGCAGGCACCGGCGCGCGGCGTCTCGGATCCGAGACGACATCCCTGTGGTTTGGACTCGTCAGGTACGGGGTACACGCCGGTCGACGGGGGGATCCGTCACGAAGGGAGTCGGGACATGGTCGTCCTGGGTTTGATCCTGCTCATCATCGGTCTGGTGCTGCCCCAGTCCATCCTCACCACGATCGGCATCATCTTGATCGTGGTCGGACTGGTGCTCAACCTGGTGCCGATCGGTGGCACCAAGCGGCGCGTCTTCTAGCGTCCGACCGCACCACGCACCACTTGCACAGCACGGCACAGCACGGCACAGCTCCACGGCTCAGTGACACCGCACCGGGTGACGACCCGGGACGGCGAAGCCCCACGGCGCACCGTTGGCCCACGGCTCCGGAGGCCCCGATCCACCCGGATCGGGGCCTCCGGCACGTCCGGACCCGCTGTGCCGGCGCCGCGTCCTGCGGGGCCGGCGATGCCCTAGCCTCACGGCGTGGACGCCGACGTCGAGAAGCTGCGCCGCCTCGTGCGGATCCCGACCGTGTCCTCACCGGTCGAGGCCGAGGTCGACGCCGAGGTCTTCGCCTCCTTCCTCGCCGCGCTGGCCGAGGAGTTCCCGCTGCTGCACGCCCACCTCGAGGTCACCCGGGTGCGCGACCACTCGCTGCTGCTGCGCTGGCCCGGCCGCGGCTCCGACGACCCCGTGGTGCTGATGGCCCACCTCGACGTCGTGCCGGTCGACCCCACGGCCCCCTGGCAGCACCCGCCCTTCGGCGCCGAGGTCCACGACGGTGCGGTGTGGGGACGCGGCACGCTCGACGACAAGGGGTCGCTGGTGGCGATCTGCGTCGCGGTCGAGCGGCTGCTGGCCACGGGGTTCGTGCCCTCGCGCGAGGTGTGGCTGTCGTTCGGCGCCCGCGAGGAGGTCTCCGGCGCGGACGCCGCGGCCGCGGTCGCGGAGCTGCGCGGGCGCGGGGTCTCGCCGTGGTTCGTCCTCGACGAGGGCGGCGCCGTCGCCCACCAGGCGTTCCCCGGCGTCGAGCCCCCGCTCGGGGTGGTCGGGGTGTCGGAGAAGGGCACCACCACGCTCGAGCTGGTCGCCGAGGGCCGCGGCGGCCACTCCTCCACCCCGGCGCGCGGGGGTCCGACGGCGCGGATCGCCCGGGCCGTCGTACGCCTGGAGCACCGGCCGTTCCCGCCCCGGCTGCCGGCGCCGACCGCGGAGCTGTTCCGCCGGATCGCCCCCCACGCCCCGCTGCCGCTCCGGCCGCTGTTCGCCGCCGCGGGTCGGCTCGACCGGCTCGTGACCCGGGCGCTGCTGGCCGCCGGCCCCGAGCCCGCGGCGCTGGTGCGCACGACGATGGCGGTGACCCAGCTCTCGGGCTCGCCCGCCCACAACGTGATCGCCTCCCGGGCCACCGCGGCGGTCAACCTGCGGATCCTGGTCGGCGACACCGTGGCCTCGGCGACCGAGCACGTACGCCGCGCGGTCGCCGACGACTCGATCACCATCACCACCCTCGACGCCGGGGAGCCCTCCCCGGTCTCCCCCGTCGACGACCCGGCCTTCGAGCTGCTGGCGGCCACGATCGCCGCGGAGTTCCCCGACGCGGTGCCCACGCCGTACGTGATGATGGCCGCCACCGACAGCCGCTTCTTCACCGCGATCTGCCCCCGCGTCTACCGCTTCACGCCGTTCCGGATGACCAGGGCCCAGCGCGAGAGCATCCACTCCTACGACGAGCACGTCGGCGTCGCGGACTGGCTGGCCGGGGTCGCCTGGTACGCCCGGCTGCTCGAGGGGCTGCCGTGAGCGCCGCCCCCACCCGCAGCCCCGCCACCGGCGCCCCGGTCGTCCCCGGCCTGGTGGCCGTCGTCGGCTTCCTGGTCTGCGTCGAGATCGCCAGCGGCGTCCTCCAGGGCTACTACACGCCGATCTTCAGCGACATCGCCCGTCACCTCGACATCCGCGACGCCGACGTCAACTGGTTCGAGGCCGCGCAGCTGGTCGTCTCGGCCCTGGTGGTGCCGCTGCTGGCCCGGCTCGGCGACCTGTGGGGTCACCGCCAGGTGCTGCTGCTCTCCACCGGCGTCACCGCGGCGGCGTCCTGGGGCGTGGCCCTGGCGCCGGACTTCACGACCTTCCTCGTCGCCTGGGCGCTCCAGGGCTGCTACGTGGTGTGGCTGCCGCTCGAGATCGCGATCATCCACCGGCGCACCGCCGGCAGCGGGGCGCAGGGCCGGCTGACCCGGCGCGGGGCGGCGCTGCTGGTGGCGGCGCTGGAGCTCGGTGTCATCGCCGGCGCCCTGACCAGCGGCGCGCTGGTGGGCTCGCTCGGCATGACCGGCCTGCTGGCGCTGCCGGCCCTGGCGGTGACGGTCTGCTTCGCGGTGGTCTGGTGGGGCATCGCGCCCACCCCGCCGGTGGCGACCGGCCGCGTCGACCTGCCGGGCCTCGGCCTGGTGACGCTGCTGATCAGCCTGGTCATGGCGGGGCTCGTGCTCGTCCGGGTGGTCGGGCCCGGGTCGGTGCTGCCCTGGCTGGCGCTGCTCCTCGGCGCGGCGGTGGCGTGGCCGTTCGTCCGGGTCGAGTCGCGCACGGCGGAGCCGCTGATCGACGTACGCCTGCTGGCGACGCCGGCGCAGTGGCCGGTGCAGCTGACGGCGTTCCTGTTCGGCGTCTCCGTGCTGGGCGCGCAGATCCCGCTCTCGACCTTCGCACGCACCGACCCCGCGGTGACCGGCTACGGCCTCGGCGCCTCGGCGGGCTTCGTGTCGACCCTGATCGGGGTGTACGTCGTCTCGCTGCTCCTCGGCGCCCTGGCGCTCCCGCTCGCGGCCCGGCTGCTGACCACCCGCGGGGCGATGCTGGCCGCCTGCCTGCTCGTGGCCCTGGGCTACGGGCTGTTCCTGCCGCTGCACGACACCACCACGCAGACGCTGGTCAACCTGGGCGTCGCCGGCCTCGGGTCGGGCGTCCTGGTCGCCGCCCTGCCCGCGGCCGCGGCGGCCGCCGCCCCGCCCGACCGGACCGGCTTCGTCACCGGCATGACCAACACCACCAAGACCATCGGCGGCGCGATCGCCTCCGCGCTGTTCGCGATCGCGCTGGCCGCGACCGGCTCGCTGGAGGGCGCGGAGGTCGGGGCCGCCCCGCTGTCGGGCTACCTCACCGTCTGGGCGATCTGCTCGGGGACCGCGCTGGTCGCGGCGCTCAGCCTGCTGGTCGTGCCCCGCGACGCGTTCGCGGACTGAGGGCCGGCCGGCTCAGCCCCACCAGCCGAGCACCTCGCCGCCGAGCCGCACGACGAACCCGGAGACGACGAGGAGGAAGAAGACCCGCACGAAGCCGGTCCCGCGGGAGACGGCCGTCCGCGCCCCGACGTACGCCCCGACGAGGTTGCCCAGGCCGATCAGGAGGCCGACCTGCCACAGCACGGCGCCCTGCGGGACGAAGACCACCAGCGCCGCGACGTTGGTGGCCCAGTTGGCGATCTTGGCCTTGGCCGAGGCCTGGAGGAAGTCGTAGCCCAGCAGCGCCACCAGCGAGATCACGAAGAAGCTGCCCGTGCCCGGTCCGAGCACGCCGTCGTAGAACCCGACCACCACGCCGGTGCCCATCGCGGCGGCGGTGTGGTGGCGGCCGGCGAACCGCAGCGAGGTGACCTGCCCCATCGCGGGCCGGAACAGCACGTAGCCGCCGACCAGGACCAGCGCCACCAGCACGATCGGCACGAACGCCTCCCGCGGCAGCCGGCTCGCGACCAGCGCCCCGAGCACCGAGCCCAGGAACGCCGTGGCCATCAGCGGCACGAAGGTGCGCGGGTCGGGCCGCACCCGTCGGGCGTAGGTCACGCTGCTGGCCGAGGTCGAGAACACCGAGCCGAGCTTGTTGGTCGCCAGCACCTGGAGCGGGCTGGCGCCGGGCAGGCCCACCAGCAGGGCCGGGAGCTGGATCAGCCCGCCGCCGCCCACGACCGCGTCGACGAAGCCGGCGGCGAGACCGGCCAGGACCAGCAGCGCCAGCACGGTCATCGAGAGGTCGGCGGGCACCCGGAGATGCTAGGACCCGCGACCGACCCCACCCTGCACAGGTGGGCCCGCGGCTGTGCGTCGCGACGTACGCTGGCTGCGACCCGTCCCCGTCCCGGAGACCCCTCATGGACGACGCCCCGAGCAACGAGGCCGAGCGCGACCAGCGCTACGGCCGCACCGCGCAGCAGCAGGACGCGCGCACCGGCCGTTCGGCGGCCAGCCAGCGCATCCAGCACCAGGCCCGGTGGGTCGACCTGCAGATCCAGCGGGCGATGGAGCGCGGCGAGTTCGACGACCTCCCCGGGCAGGGCAAGCCGCTGACCGACCTCGGCTCGCCCGGTGACCGTGACTGGTGGCTGAAGAAGCTGATCGAGCGCGAGCAGATCACCGGCGTGCTGCCCGAGGCGCTGCAGCTGCGCAAGGAGGACGGCGAGCTCGACGCCGTGCTCGACCGCGAGACCGCCGAGCAGCGGGTGCGCGACGTCGTCGAGGGCTTCAACCGCCGGGTGGTCGCCGCCCGGCGCCAGCTCCAGGGCGGGCCGCCGGTGGTGACGCCCACCCGCGACCCCGACGTGGAGGTACGCCGCTGGGCCGAGCGCCGCGACGCGCGCGTCCGCGCCAACGCCGCCGCCGTGCGGGCCGCCCAGGGCGACGACCGCCGCCAGGAGCGTCCGCGACGCCGGTGGCGACGCCGGTGAGCACCCGGTGACGCCGTGAACCGCGCGCCTGCGTCCCGGCGGACGCGGCAGGTGAGCCTGGCGCTCGTCGTGCTGCTCGCCCTGGTGGCCGCCGGGATCCTCGTCGTCGCGCTCCGCACGCCGGGCCCGGTGGAGACCGAGGTCGTGCAGCTGGCACCGACCACGCCCGAGGCCCAGCCGATGACCGCGGGCAGCACCCTGGCCCCACGCCCCTGCCCCACCACCGCGCGACCCTTCGAGCCCACCCGCGTCGACGTTCCCGGCGTCGACCGCGGCGCCGGCGTGGTGTTCCCGGCCCGCGTCCGCGTGGACGTCCCGGGCACGCCGTCGACCGACAGCACCGGCAAGCAGCAGTTCGCCTACGACCGCGTGCAGGACGTGCAGCCCGGCGACCGCCGGGGCAACGTGCTGCTCAACGCGCACACCTTCCCCGACGGGTCGGCGCTCGGCAACCGGCTGCTCGACGGCCTGCGCGAGGGTGGCCGGCTGGTGCTCTCCGACGGCGACCGCCGGCTCTGCTACCGCGTCACCGAGCGCCTCGAGGTCTCGGCCGACGCCAACTTCTACCGCTACTACGACCAGGACGGACCGGCGCGGGTGGCGATCGTGGTGTGCTCCGGCGAGCGCCTCGGCCCGGGGATCTGGACCAGGCGCACGGTCTGGTTCGCCCGACCCTCGGCCTGAGCAGCCGAGTCAGCCCTCGGTCATCGGCACCCGTACGCCGCGCTCGCGGGCGACCTCGTCGGCACGGTCGTAGCCCGCGTCGACGTGGCGGATCACGCCCATCCCCGGGTCGTTGGTCAGCACCCGCTCGAGCTTCTGCGCGGCCAGCTCGGTGCCGTCGGCGACGCAGACCTGGCCCGCGTGGATGGAGCGGCCCATGCCGACCCCGCCGCCGTGGTGGATCGAGACCCAGGTGGCGCCCGAGGCGGTGTTGACCAGCGCGTTGAGCAGCGCCCAGTCGGCGATCGCGTCGGAGCCGTCGAGCATCGCCTCGGTCTCGCGGTACGGCGAGGCGACCGACCCGGCGTCGAGGTGGTCGCGACCGATCACCACGGGCGCCTTCAGCTCGCCGCTGGCGACCATCTCGTTGAACTTCAGGCCGGCGCGGTGGCGCTCGCCGTACCCCAGCCAGCAGATCCGGGCCGGCAGGCCCTGGAAGGAGACGCGCTCGCCGGCCATCTCGATCCACTTGTGGAGGCGGGCGTACTCCGGCTTCTCCTCGGCCGGGAACAGCTCGAGGACGGCGCGGTCGGTGGCGGCGATGTCCGCCGGGTCGCCGGACAGCGCTGCCCAGCGGAACGGGCCCTTGCCCTCGCAGAACAGCGGCCGGATGTACGCCGGGACGAAGCCGGGGAACTCGAAGGCCCGGTCGTAGCCGCCCTTGCGTGCCTCGTCGCGGATCGAGTTGCCGTAGTCGAACACCTCGGCGCCGGCGTCCTGGAACTCCACCATCGCCCGCACGTGCGCGGCCATCGCGGCCCGGGCGTCCTTGGTGAAGCCGTCGGGGTCGCGCCGGGCGGCGTCGTGCCAGTCCTCGAAGGGCACGCCGACGGGCAGGTAGGACAGCGGGTCGTGCGCGGAGGTCTGGTCGGTGACCACGTCGATCGGGGCCCCGGTCGCGAGCAGGTGCGGGAACACCTCGGCGGCGTTGCCGAGCACCCCGATGCTCAGCGGCCTGCGGGCGTCGCGGGCCTCGACCGCCAGCTCGAGGGCGTGCTCCACCGAGTCGGCCTGCACGTCGAGGTAGCGGTGCTCGATGCGCCGCTTGATCCGGGTGTCGTCGACGTCGACGCAGATCGCGACGCCGTCGTTCATCGTGACCGCGAGCGGCTGCGCGCCGCCCATGCCGCCGAGCCCGGCGGTCAGCGTGATGGTGCCGGCCAGGGTGGGGCTCGACAGGCTCCCCTGGCGGTGCAGCTTCTCGGCGACGGCGGCGAACGTCTCGAAGGTGCCCTGGAGGATGCCCTGGGTGCCGATGTAGATCCACGACCCGGCCGTCATCTGGCCGTACATCGTCAGGCCGAGGTCCTCGAGCCGGCGGAACTCCTCCCAGTTGGCCCAGTCGCCCACCAGGTTGGAGTTGGCGATCAGCACGCGCGGGGCCCACTCGTGGGTGCGCATCACGCCGACCGGCTTGCCGCTCTGCACCAGCATCGTCTCGTCGTCGCGCAGGTCGCGCAGGGTGCGCACCAGGGCGTCGTACGCCTCCCACGACCGGGCGGCCCTGCCGGTGCCGCCGTAGACGACCAGGTCCTCCGGACGTTCGGCGTTGGCGGGGTCGAGGTTGTTCATCAGCATCCGCAGCGGCGCCTCGGTCTGCCAGGACCGGGCGGTGAGCGCGGTCCCGGTGGCGGCGTGGATGGGCAGGCGGGGGTTCTCGGTCACTGCATCTCTCCGATCACGGCGGTCGCGGCGGCCAGGACGGCCCCGCTGCGGACGAGATCGACACAGGCCTCGATCTCGGGGGACAGGTGGCGGTCCGGGCCGGGGCCGTGGACGCCGTGGGCCCGGAGCAGGTCGACGACCGCCCCGGTGGCGGGCGAGGGCGCGAGCGGCCGGCGCAGGTCGAGCGCGCGGGCGGCGGTCATCACCTCGACGGCGAGCACCCGGGTGAGGCCGTCGACGGCGCGGCGCAGCTTGCGGGCACCCGACCACCCCATCGAGACGTGGTCCTCCTGCATCGCCGAGGACGGGATCGAGTCGACGCTCGCGGGGGCGGCGAGCCGCTTCATCTCCGAGACGATGCCGGCCTGGGTGTACTGCGCGATCATCAGCCCGCTGTCGACGCCCGGGTCGTGGGCCAGGAACGGCGGCAGGCCGTGGTTGCGGGCCCGGTCCAGGAAGCGGTCGGTACGCCGCTCGCTGATCGAGGCGACGTCGGCGGCCACGATCGCGGCGAAGTCGAGCACGTAGGCGACCGGCGCCCCGTGGAAGTTGCCGTTGGACTCGACGCGGTCGCCGACCACCACCGGGTTGTCGACGGCGCTGGCCAGCTCGCGGTCGGCGACCACCGCGCAGTGCGCGAGGGTGTCGCGGGCGGCGCCGTGCACCTGCGGCGAGCAGCGCAGCGAGTAGGCGTCCTGGACCCGGGTGCAGTCGGGGCCGCGGTGGGAGGCGACCACGCCGGAGTCGGCCAGCAGCGCCCGCAGGTTGGCCGCCGACGCGGCCTGGCCGGGGTGGGGGCGCAGCGCCTGGAGCTCGGCGGCGAAGACGCGGTCGGTGCCGAGCTGGCCCTCGACCGACATCGCGGCGGCGACGTCGGCGGTGCGCAGCAGCACCTCGAGGTCGGCCAGCGCCATCACCAGCATCCCCAGCATGCCGTCGGTGCCGTTGATCAGCGCCAGGCCCTCCTTGGCGGCCAGCTCGACCGGAGCCAGGCCCGCGGCGGCCAGCGCCTCGGCGGCGGGTCGCAGGACACCGTCGGCGTCGCGGACCTCGCCCTCCCCGATCAGGGCCAGCGCGCAGTGCGAGAGCGGCGCGAGGTCGCCGGAGCAGCCCAGCGAGCCGTGCTCGTGGACGACCGGCGTGATCCCGGCGTCGAGCATCGCGGCCATCAGCTGCGCCGTCTCCCGTCGTACGCCGGTCCGGCCGGTCGCCAGCGTGGAGAGCCGCAGCAGCACCAGCGCCCGGACCACCTCGCGCTCGACCTCCGGACCGGACCCGGCGGCGTGCGAGCGGACCAGCGAGCGCTGCAGCTGCGCCCGCTTCTCGGTCGGGATGTGCCGGGTGGCGAGCGCGCCGAACCCGGTCGAGACGCCGTAGACCGGCGTCGGCGACGCGGCCAGCTCGTCCACGGTGGCCCGGGCCCGGTCGATGCCGACCAGCGCCGCGTCGGTGAGCCGGACCGGGGCGCCGTGGCGCGCGACGGCCAGCACGTCGGCCGGCGACAGCGGCCCCGGGCCGACCTCGACGACGGGGACGACAGGTGCGGCGGGCCGGTCGGTGGCGCTCGTGGGCGGGGCGGCGGTCATGGGTCCAGTCAACGTCCGCCGGGCCGCGGGCGGCAGGTGCTGGGTCCCGGCCGCGTCTCGGATCCGAGACCTGGCGCGAACCGGCGACACCGTCGGCGCGGCGTGCCACCATGCCGGGGACACCCGAGGAGGTCGGCCCGTGCCGCACCGCTCCACCCGCACCCGGCTGGCCCTGCTCGCCGCCGTGGTGCTGCTGGGCGCCGGCTGCGAGGCGCCGCTCCAGCCCGAGTCCCGCCGCGAGACCTCGGCGAGCCCGACCCCCGCCGCGTCGGGGTCGCCGGCCCCGACGTCGACCTCGCCCACCCCCTCCGCGTCGGCACCCCCGTCGGCACCCCCGTCGGTCGAGGTGCCGGAGGGGCTCGAGCAGGGCGCCCGCGACCAGGCCCGGCGGCGGGCCGAGCGCCGCGCGCGCCGCGGCCCGGTGCTGGGCGGCGACATCAGCTGGCCGCAGTGTCCCGAGGGGATGGGCATCCCCGAGCGACGCACGCTGGGGCTGCCGCTGCCGCTGCCCGAGGCGGAGTACGTCGTCATCGGGCTGACCAACGGCCCCTCCTTCACCCCCAACCCGTGCCTGGCCGACCAGGTGGCGTGGGCGAAGCGGCGCGGGCTGCTGACCTCGGCGTACGTCGTGCTCAGCGGTCCGTACGGCGACACCCTGGCCCGCCACGGCCGCACCGGACCCTTCGACGCCGGCACCGCCTCGGGCCGGCTGGCCAACCTCGGCCACGCCCAGGCGCGCTACAGCCTCGCGGTGATGCGCCGCGCCGGGCTCGACACGCCGTTCGTGTGGCTCGACGTCGAGCCGGTGCCCGCCTTCGACTGGAGCAGCGACCCCGCGGCCAACGCCCAGGTGGTGCGCGGCGCTGCCCGGGGCTGGACCGACGCGGGCTACCGCATCGGCGTCTACTCCACGGCCGCGCTGTGGGCGGGCGTGGTCGGCGACCTCGAGCTCGGCCTGCCGGAGTGGCGCGCGGCCGGGGAGACCTCGCGCGCCGAGGCGCTGCGCCGCTGCGGCCCGGAGAGCCAGATCCAGGGCGGCCCGGCCGTGCTGGGCCAGTGGCTCCAGGAGTCCCGCGACCACAACGTCACCTGCCCCGGGGTCGCCGCCGACCTCGAGCGCTACTTCCGCGACTACTGAGGGCGGCGCGACATGAGCCAGGTGCCGGCGGCCACCCGCGCGCTGCGCGTGCTGCGGTTCCTCGCGGGCCAGCCCGACCCCGTCACGCTCGACCGGCTCGCCGCGGAGGTCGGGCTGCCGCGCTCCACGGCGTACCACCTGGTCAACACCATGATCGACGAGGGCTTCGTGGTGCACCTGCCCGAGGAGCACCGCTACGGCCTCGGGGTCGCGGCGTTCGAGGTCGGCAGCGGGTACGCCCGGCAGGCGCCGCTGCAGCGGCTGGCCCGCCGCCAGCTCGCCGCGCTGGTCGACGTCACCGGCCAGAGCGCCCACCTCGCCGTGCTGCACGGCCGCGACGTGCTCTACGTGCTGGAGGAGCGGGCGCCGGGCCGGCCGCCGCTGGTCAGCGACGTCGGCGTACGCCTGCCCGCGCACCTCACCGCGAGCGGCCGGGCGGTGCTGGCGGCGCTGCCCCCGCCGCAGGTGCGGGCGCTCTACCCCGGCCGGGAGGCGTTCGTGGACCGGCACGGGGCCGGCCCGCAGTCGCTCGGTGCGCTGCGCAGCCTGCTCAGCGAGACCCGTCAGCGCGGCTGGGCCGCCGAGCACGGCGAGGTCACCCCGGGCTTCGCCTCGGTCGCGGTCGCGGTGCTCGACCACAACGCCCACCCGGTGGCCGGGGTCGCGGTCACCTGGCCGGAGGACGCCGGCGTCGACGAGGCCGCGCTCGCCCGCGCCGCCCAGCACACCGCGGGGTGGCTGACCCGCCGCATCGGCGGATCTGGACACCCCGTCGGACGGACCACCGAGGCGACCTAGCGTGGGGCGGTGAGCCCCGCCCGAGCCGTCGTCGACCCCGCCACCGTGGGCACCCGTCGGCGGTGGGCGATGCTCGCCGCCAGCGTCGCTGCCCAGGCGGGCGCCTCGGTCGCCACCAACGGCTGGGCGTTCCTGATCCCGGCCTGGCGCGACGAGCGCGGCCTCGGCCTGGCCGCGGCGGGCACCCTGGCGGCGCTGCCGATCGCCGGCACCATGCTCACCCTGTTCGGCTGGGGGCTGCTCGTCGACCGCTGGGGCGAGCGCCGGGTGCTGCTGCTCGGCCTGGCCGGCACCACCGCCGCCGGCCTGGTCGCCGCCCGGGCCGCAGGACCTGCTGCTGCTCGGCACCGCCCTGCTGCTGGTGGGTGCCGCCGCCGCGAGCACCAACGCGGCCAGCGGCCGGGTGGTGGTGGGCTGGTTCCCGCCCGAGCGGCGCGGGCTGGCCATGGGGGTGCGGCAGATGGCCCAGCCGCTGGGCGTCGCGTTCGCCGCCGCCACGATGGCGGTGACGGCCGACCGGGCCGGGGTCGCCACCGCGGCGGCGGTCCCGGTGGCGAGCACGCTGCTCGCGCTGGTCGTCGTGGCCGTGGTGGTGCTCGACCCGCCCCGGCCCCGGCGTACGACGGCGCTCGCGGCGAACCCCTACCGCACCGGCTCCTTCCTGGCCCGGGTCCACGGCGTCTCGGTGCTGCTCGTGGTCCCGCAGTTCCTGGTGTGGACCTACGCGCTGACCTGGCTGGTCGACTCCCGCGGCTGGAGCCCCGGCGCGGCCGGGGCGCTGGTCGCGGCCACCCACGTCGTCGGGGCGCTGGGACGGATCGCGGTCGGCCACCTCTCCGACGTGGTCGGCTCGAGGGTGCGCCCGCTGCGCTGGGTCGCGGTGGCCGCCGGCGCGACGATGGCCCTGCTCGCGCTGACCGAGCCCACCGGCGTCGCGGTGGTGCTCCTCTTCGTCGCCTCGACGGTGACGGTCGCCGACAACGGCCTGGCCTTCACCAGCGTCGCCGAGCACGCCGGCCCGTTCTGGTCGGGCCGCGCCCTGGGCGTGCAGAACACCGCCCAGTACCTCGCCGCCGCCGCCGTCGCCCCCGTCGCGGGCCTCACCATCACCCACTGGGGGTACGCCGCGGCCTTCGGCCTGGCCGCCCTCGGCCCGGCCACCGCCACCGTCCTGGTCCCCCGCGAGGACGCCCCCGCCCCCGGCTGACCGAGGCCGCGGAACGCCTCGCAGCTCGCCCGGGGCCCCGGGTCGGGAGGACCGGCAAGTTACCGCCGCGTAGCCTTTCTCACACACGGCCCGGAGGCATCGTCGCGGGCACTAGGCTCGCGCCAGCCGGACGTCTCGGCTGGTCGTGCCCTACGAACGGGAGTCCCCATGCAGCTGTTCGCCCAGGTCGTCTCGATCGGGATCGCCCTCGTCGGCATCGCGCTGTTCGTCAGGGCGATCCGCCAGATCGTCGCCACGATCAGGATCGGCCAGCCGGCCCGGCGTACGGACAACCCCGTCGGGCGCAGCCTGACCCTGCTCACGGAGTCGCTGGGCCACACCCGGATGCTCCAGTGGCACTGGGTGGGTGCGGGCCACTGGTTCATCATGACCGGCTTCGGGCTGCTGTTCTTCACGCTGGTGACCGCCTTCGGCCAGCTCTTCGACCCCGGCTTCCACATCCCGTTCCTCGGCCACTTCTTCCTCTTCGAGTGGGCCAGCGAGCTGTTCACGCTGGTGATGGTGGTGGCCATCGTGGCCTTCATCTACTACCGCGCCACCCGCCCGAAGGAGCGCGTCCGCGGCCCGAAGGGTCGCTTCTGGGGCTCCACGATGTGGCAGGGCTACTTCGTGGAGATGGTCATCCTCGGCGTCGGCCTGTGCATCGTGGTGCTGCGCGGCCTGGAGTACGCCCTCGCGACCAAGGAGGACCCGGAGTACGCCTCGGCCTTCCACTTCCCGCTGTCGTTCCCGATCGGCGAGGCCTTCTCCGGCCTGTCCGAGGGCACCCTGGCCAACCTGATCTACCTGGTCGCGATGCTCAAGATCCTGATCTCCTTCACCTGGATGATCGTGATCTCGCTGCAGCCCACGATGGGCGTCGCCTGGCACCGCTTCCTGGCGTTCTTCAACATCTACTTCAAGCGCGACGCCACCGGTCGCACCGCGCTCGGCGGCCTGGCCCCGATGACCTCGGGTGGCAAGACCATCGACTTCGAGGACCTCGAGGAGATGGACGAGGACACCAAGCTCGGCGTCGGCGCCGTGGAGGACTTCACCTGGAAGGGCCTCCTGGACTTCTCCACCTGCACCGAGTGCGGCCGCTGCCAGAGCCAGTGCCCGGCCTGGAACACCGACAAGCCGCTGTCGCCCAAGCTGCTCATCACCGCGCTGCGCGACCACGCGTACGCCAAGGCGCCGTACGTCCAGGCCGCCGAGGGCGACCGCGCCGCGCTGCTCGAGGGCGACACCAAGCTCGCTCTGGAGGCGGAGCGACCGCTGGTCGGCGACACCGGCGACGACTGGTTCTACATGCCCGACAGCGGCGCCGCCGTGATCGACCCCGAGGTGCTGTGGAACTGCACCTCGTGCGGCGCCTGCGTGCAGCAGTGCCCCGTCGACATCGAGCACGTCGACCACATCGTCGACATGCGCCGCTACCAGGTGCTGGTGGAGTCCAACTTCCCCGCCGAGCTCAACGGGCTCTTCAAGGGCCTGGAGAACAAGGGCAACCCCTGGAACATGTCGCCCAAGGCCCGCCTCGACTGGGCCAAGGACCTGCCCTTCGAGGTGAAGGTCGTGGGCGAGGACGTCGAGTCGCTGGACGAGGTCGACTGGCTGTTCTGGGTCGGCTGCGCCGGCGCCTACGAGGACCGCGCCAAGAAGACCACCCGCGCCGTGGCCGAGCTGCTCGACATGGCCGGCGTCGACTTCGCGGTGCTCGGCAACGGCGAGACCTGCACCGGTGACCCGGCCCGCCGCGCCGGCAACGAGTTCGTCTTCCAGGGCCTGGCCGCACAGAACGCCGAGACGCTGAAGGACGCGAAGGCCAAGAAGGTCGTCTCCACCTGCGCGCACTGCTTCAACACCCTCAAGAACGAGTACGCCGCGTTCGGCGTCGAGCTCGAGGTCGTGCACCACACCCAGCTGCTCAACCGCCTGGTGCGCGAGAAGAAGCTGGTCCCGGTGGCCTCCAACGGCACCGCCGACAAGCGCCAGGTGACCTACCACGACCCCTGCTACATCGGTCGTCACAACGGCGTCTACTCCCCGCCGCGCGAGCTGCTCCAGGTCATCCCCGACGCGAACCTCGTCGAGATGCCCCGCAACTCCGAGCGGTCGTTCTGCTGCGGCGCCGGTGGTGCCCGGATGTGGATGGAGGAGAACACCGGTGAGCGGATCAACCTCAACCGCACCAAGGAGGCCGTGGAGACCGGCGCCGACCAGATCGCGGTCGGCTGCCCGTTCTGCCGCGTGATGCTCTCCGACGGGCTCACCAACCAGCAGTCCAAGGGCGAGGCCCGCGAGGAGGTCGAGGTCCTCGACGTCGCGCAGATGCTGCTCGCCTCGATCAAGGGCGACTCCCCCGCGCCGCGCAAGGCCGCGGCCACCGCCGCACCGGCCGCTGCCGCGGCTGGTGGTGGTGCTGGTGGTGGGACGGCCACGCTCACCCGTGAGCAGGAGGCGGCCGTCGAGGAGGACACCCACGCCGAGCCGTCCGCCGGTGACGCCACCCAGACCGAGGACACCGTCACCGCCACCGAGGACGCCGGGCCGCTGGCCAAGGCCTCCGGCGGGTCGTCGCTGTTCGACGAGCCCGACATGAAGGACGCCGAGCCCGCCTCCACCGGTGGTGGCACGGCCTCCGCGGCGGCCAGCAGCTCGCTGTTCGACGTGGAGGACTCGTCGGGCACGTCGTCGTCGTCGCCCTCGTCGGCGTCCGGTTCGGGCGCGTCGTCGGGCGCGTCGTCGTCGGGCGGGGGGTCGGGCGCGTCGTCGTCGGGCGGGGGGTCGGGCGCGTCGTCGTCGGGCTCGTCCTCGGGCGGGGGGTCGCTGTTCGACCTCGGTGAGCCCGAGGAGGAGCAGGCCGCTACCACCGCACCCGCTCCGGCCGAGACCACGGCCGCGCCGGCCACGGCGTCTGCGTCGTCGGGCTCGGGCGTCACCCCGGCCAGCGAGGTCCCCGAGGGCGGGTCGCTGTTCGACCTGGCCGAGCCCGAGGAGGAGCAGGTCACCGCCGCAGCGCCCGCTCCCGCCGAGACCACGGCTGCACCGGCGACCGCGTCTGCGTCGTCGGGCACGGCCGTCACCCCGGCCAGCGAGATCCCCGAGGGCGGGTCGCTGTTCGACCTGGCCGAGCCCGAGGAGGAGCAGGTCACCGCCGCAGCGCCCGCTCCCGCCGAGACCACCACCGAGCCGGCGGGCGACGAGCCGGCGGGTGAGGACCCCGCCGGTGACTCGACCACCGACGGCCCCACCGACCGCAGCCAGGACGACGCCGACACCTCCACGCCGACCGACACCGCGCCGACGACCGCCACACCGGCCGCCGCGCCGTCGGGCTCGCGCACCGCCCTCACCCCGGCCAGCGAGATCCCCGAGGGCGGGTCGCTGTTCGACCTGGCCGAGCCCGAGGAGGAGACCGTGTCGGGCAGCTCCGCCGCGCCGGCGAGCGAGGTGCCTGCCCAGGCAGCGGCCGGTCAGGACGAGGCCGCGGACGCCCAGGAGACGGTCGTGGAGGAGTCGGACACCCCGGCCTCCGCCGACGAGGTCACCTCCACCCCGGAGCCCGCGGCGACCGAGCCGGCCGCCGAGCCCGCGGCCGTCGCACCTGCTGCTGCCCCGGTTGCCTCGGCGCCGTCGGGCGGCGAGGGCGGTCTGGGCGGCAAGTACGCCAAGGGGCGGTCGATGTTCGACCTGCCCACCTCGGCCCCGGCTGCCCCGGTCGCGGCCTCCGCGCCCCCGGCCGAGGCGTCGCCCCCGGCGACCGCAACGTCCTCGGAGGCACCGGCGGACCAGCCGCTGACCTCGCTGCGCGACATCAAGGCGAAGCTGGCGGGTGGCGGCGCGGCGACGACCACGTCGTCGGCGGCCACCTCCACCGACGACCACGCCCCCGAGGTCACCACCGACACCGCCGAGGCGGTCGCAGGAGGAGAACCCGGTCGAGGCGGCCGGCGAGCACCCCACCGGGTCGACCGACGCAGCCGACACGGAGGCGTCCGCGACGGCTCGGGTCGAGGAGTCGGTGACGGAGTCGGAGGAGTCGGTGACGGAGTCGGGGAAGTCGGCCGAGTCGGAGGAGTCGCCCGAGTCGCCCGAGTCGCCCGAGTCGCCCGAGTCGGTGACGGAGTCGGAGGAGTCGGAGGGGTCGGTCGCGGACGAGCAGCCCGCCGCGACGAAGCCGACCGGGTCCGGCGAGCAGCACCAGCCGAAGACCGACGCGGACATCCACGAGGCAGGGTCGCTCTTCGACCTGTAGTCCAGCCGGCCCGGCGTACGACCTCGGCGCGGTGCTCCCCTGTCACCTGCTGGCAGCGGGGGCACCGCTCTGTGGTCGGGGGCGGAACGTCGTACGCCCGGACCTGGCGTGTCCCGTGGCTGACGTTCGGCACCCGAGCGAACCTGCACTCCGCCGGCGTTGGAGCCACCTCGTCAGGCAAAACTGCCCGCGAGTGCCCGGATTGCCCGGTACGACGGGCAGTTTCACCGGCTAACCGGTGAAACCGCCCACCGCCCACCCCCCTACGACCGCATCGCCACCCCCCGCCGCCAGTAGCCCATGAAGGCGACCTGGCGGCGGTGCACGCCGACCTCGTGGACGAGCGCGCGGCGCAGGCGGGTGACCATGGTGGACTCGCCGGCGATCCAGGCGAAGACGCCGTCGAGGGCCTCCGAGGTGGGGTTGCGGGCGGCGCCGGCGACCTCCTCGCCGGAGCTGGAGAAGGCGGGCGTCTCCCACAGGTCGGGGTCGACCTCGTCCGTCGGCTCGGTGCCCGGGGCCGACGCGGGCAGGCCGAGGCACTCGCGGACCGCCGGCACCAGCCTGCTGCCGACGTCGCGGTGGCCGCGGACCAGCCAGCGCACCTCCACCCCGGTGGGGGCGGGCAGGTCCTGGATGTCGAGGGCGTCGGGCACCTCGAGGAACGCCGTGCCCGAGACGCCGCAGCCGAGGCCGGCGAGGATGCCGGCGACGGCGGGGACGGCGGTCTCGTCGCCGACGAGCAGCAGCGAGCCGGCGTCGCCGGGGGTGAACTCGATGCCGCCGAACGGTACGCCGCGGCGCGGGGCGAGCAGCACGATCCGGTCTCCCGGCCGGGCCCGCAGCGCCCAGCCGGCGCCCGGCCCGGCAAGGCCGTCCTCGTGGACGACGAAGTCGACGACGAGGCGGGTGTCCGCGCCGTACCCCTCGAGCTCGCGCACCGTGTAGGTCCGCAGGTGGCCGCGCCGCTCGGGCGGGAGGGCGCGCCAGTCGGCGTACCAGTCCGGCCCGACGCCCTCGACCGAGGGCACCGTGCCGTGCTCCTCGGGCAGCACCAGCTTGATCCGCTGGTCGAGCCACGGTCCGTCGACGCCCATCTCGGCGAGCTGGTCGCCGGCGAAGACGACCCGGACGAACGTCGGGGAGAGCCGGGTGACCTCGACGGCCTCGACCTCGGTGAGCACCATCGGCAGCGCGAGCGCCTCCTCGGTGGTGGTGGGGGTGGTGGTCGCGGCGGCGGGCGTGGTGCTCATGCGGGGACCTCCCGGGTCCGGTGACGGGCGGCACGTCCCAGCGGGACGACCATCGGGGTGCCGGTGACGGGGTCCTCGACGACTCGGCAGCCCATGCCGAAGACCTCGCTGACGCACGACTCGGTGATGACCGCGGCGGGCGGCCCGGCGGCGACGATGCGACCGTCGCGCATGGCCACGAGGTGGTCGGCGTACCTCGCCGCGAGGTTGAGGTCGTGCAGCACCATCACGATCGTGGTGCCGCGGGTCTCGTTGAGGTCGGCGAGCAGGTCGAGGACCTCGACCTGGTGGGCGACGTCGAGGTACGTCGTGGGCTCGTCGAGCAGCAGCAGCTCGGTCTGCTGGGCGAGCGCCATCGCGATCCACACCCGCTGGCGCTGGCCGCCGGAGAGCTCGTCGACGAGCCGCTCGGCGAGGTCGAGGGTGTCGGTCAGCCGCAGCGCCTCCGCGACGGCCTCCTCGTCGGCCGAGGACCAGCGGCGCAGCGCCCCCTGGTGGGGGTGCCGGCCGCGACCGACCAGGTCGACGACGCTGACGCCCTCGGGCGTGACGGGGTCCTGCGGCAGCAGGCCCAGGGTGCGGGCGACCTGGCGCGAGGGCAGCGAGGCGATCGCCTGGCCGTCGAGCAGCACCGCGCCGCCGGAGGGCCGCAGCAGCCGGGCCATGCCGCGCAGCAGCGTCGACTTGCCGCAGGCGTTGGCGCCGACGACGACGCTCACCTGGCCGTCGGGGACGGCGGTGGTGAGATCGCGGACGACCGCGCGGTCGCCGTACCCCAGCGTCACGTGCTCGGTGCGCAGCCGACCGCCCGTGGGACGGCCGGGCGCGAGGTCGGGCGCGAGGTCGGGCAGGGCGTCCATCAGGTCCTCCGGGAGGTGCGGCCGGTGGCCAGCAGCCACAGCAGGAACGGGGCGCCGACGGCGCCGGTGACGACGCCGACGGGGAAGTTCACGTCCGGCACGGCGTACGCCGCGACGTGGTCGGCCGCCACCACGATGATCGCGCCGACCAGCGCCGCCCCGAGCAGCGTGGTGCGGCCGCCGTCGAGCGCCCGGGCGATGGGGCCGGCGAGGAAGGCCACGAACGAGATCGGACCGGCGGCGGCCACGCCGATGCCGACCAGCAGCACCGCGACGAGGAGCAGCAGGTCCGAGCGTCGCGGGGGTACGCCGAGCCCGGCGGCCGTGTCGTCGCCGAGCTCGGAGACCCGGGCCGACCGGGAGAGCACCACCAGCACCGGCACCACCAGCACGAGCAGCACGGCGAGCACCCGGAGGGTCGGCCAGTCGACGCGGTTGAGGCTGCCGATCAGCCACTGCAGCACGATCTGGGTGTCCCACTCGTCGGCGCGGGTGAAGAGGTACTGCACGACCGAGAACAGCCCGGCGCTCAGCGCCACCCCGACCAGCACGAGCCGGGTGCCGGCGTGCGGGCCGACGAGCAGCCGCACCCCGACCGAGACGCCGACCGCGCCGAGCACCGCGGCGGCCGCGAGCCACCAGCCCCGCTCGTCGAGCACGACGATGGCGAAGACCGCCGCCGCGCTCGCGCCGACGCTCACGCCCACGACGTCGGGACTGGCCAGCGGGTTGCGCAGCGTGGTCTGGAAGATCGCGCCGCCGACGCCGAAGGCCCCGCCGACGAGGACGCCGAGGACGGCGCGCGGCAGCTTGCTCTCCATCAGGATGTACGACGCGCCGGGGATCTCGGTGCCGCTGAGGATGCGCACCACGTCGGGCAGCGTCACGACGAAGTCGCCGAGGGTGATGCGGACCAGGAAGACGGTCACCAGGAGCGCGGTGAGGAGCGCGACGACCAGGCGGGTACGCCGCTGCGGCCGGCGGCGGGCCCGGCGCACCACCGCGCGGGCGGCGTCGGTCGTGGGGCCGGTCGCGGCGGGGGCGGCCGCACGGGGGCTCAGCACGGCGCTCACAGCGCACCGATCCGGCCGCGGCGCACGAGGTGCAGGAAGACGGGGACGCCCACGACCGCGCTCATGATGCCGACCTGGACCTCGCCGGGCGGCAGCACCAGGCGGCCCACGGTGTCGGCGGCGACGACCAGCACCGCACCGAAGCCCAGGCTCAGCGGGAGCACCAGTCGGTAGTCGGGACCGACGAGGGCGCGTACGCCGTGCGGCACGATCAGGCCGACGAACGCGATCGGCCCGGCCAGCGCGACCGCGGCCCCCGCGAGCAGCACCGTGGCCACCCCGACCACGAGCCGGTCGCGCACGACGTGGCGGCCCAGGCCGCGGGCGAGGTCGTCGCCCAGGGCCAGGGCGTTGAGGGTCCGGGCGCAAGCCAGGCCGAGCACGACGCCCACGGCGAGGAACGGCAGCCCGACCACCAGCACGTCGTCGCCGCGACCGGCGACGGTGCCGACCTGCCAGAGCCGGAACGACTCGACGGTCTTGCGGTCGACCAGGAGCAGGCCGGAGACCCAGCTGGTGACGGCGGCGGTCAGCGCGGCGCCGGCGATGGCGACCTTGACCGGGGTGGCCCCGTCGCGGCCGACCGAGGCGATCGCGTGCACGAGCACCATCGCGACCGCGGCGCCGGCGAAGGCCCACCAGACGTGGACCCGCAGGTCGGAGATGCCCATCACCGAGATCGCGACGACCATCGCCAGCGAGGCGCCGGCGTTGACGCCGAGCACGCCCGGGTCGGCGAGCGGGTTGCGGGTCAGGCCCTGCATCAGTGCGCCGACGAGGCCGAGCGCACCGCCGACGGCCAGGCCGAGCAGGGTGCGGTCGAGCCGGACCGCGGCGATCTGGTGGGTGGGGCTGGCGGGGTCGAGCAGCGAGGTCGGCGCGATCCACCGGGCGCCGAGCAGCACCGAGGCGACCGCGACCACGAGCAGGGCCACCGCCAGCACCACGACGGCGGCGCCCGGGGACGCGCGCCGCACCCCCTCCGGGCGCCCGGGGCGCTCGGCGGGGGTGACGGGTGCGGTGGTGGCGGTGCTCACGAGCCCCGGACGGCCTTGCTGACCTCGGGCACGAAGTTCTCGATGACGAACGGGATCGAGAGCGGCGTGGGGTTGGTGACCGCCATCGCGACCTGCTTGTCGGCCTCGGCGTAGGCGTGGCCGCCGGCGATCGCCGGCACCGTGCCGACCAGCTCGTCCTCGGCGAACGTCGCCATGTCCTCGGGCGTCTCGGCCCAGGTCAGGAACACGTCGGACTCCAGCTCGGGCGCCTTCTCGGCCGAGACGGTGCCGTAGAACTCGCCGGGCTCGACCGCCTCCTCGACCGCAGGTGCGTCGACCAGACCGAGGTCGTGCATGAAGGAGACCCGCGGGTCCTGCGGGGCGTAGACGCCGATCGTGGAGAGGTCGGTGGTGGCGAGGTAGCCGAAGATCATCGAGGCGCCCTCGAGGTCGGGGTTCTCCTCCTTGGCCGCCTCGATCTGCTGCTCGGCCTCCGCGGCGACCTCCGCGGCCTCGTCGGTGCGGCCCAGCGCCTGGCCGACGGTCTCCAGCGAGCTCTGCCACGGGGTGGTCCAGGGCGCCTCGGGGTAGGCCACCACCGGCGCGATCTTGCTGAGCTTGGCGTACTCCTGCTCGGTGATGCCGGAGTTGGTGGCCAGGATCAGGTCGGGGCGCAGCCGGGCGACCTCGTCGATCGGGGCGCCGTCGGCGTCGTCGTAGCGCACCGGCGCCTCGCCGCCGAGCTCCTCGACGGCCGCGTCGAACCACTCCGAGCTGCCGGCCTCGTTGCCGCCCCAGGTCAGCTTGGTGGCGCCCACCGGCACGACCCCCAGCGAGACGGCGACGTCCTGGTCGGCCCAGCCGAGGGTCGCCACGCGGGTGGGCTCCTCCTCGATCGTGGTCTCGCCGAGCGCGTGCTCGATGGTGACGGGGTAGGCGTCGGCGTCGGCCGTCGTCGTGGAGGTCGCGGCGTCGCCGCCGGACTCGGTCGAGCCGGTCGAGCAGCCGCTGAGGGCGAGCGCTCCGAGACCGGCGGCCAGGGCGAGGTGCCGCAGTCGCTTCATCAGGGTGTCCTTCGGGGAAGATGGGGGACAGGTTTGGTAAGGCTTGGCTTACTTAGGTCACCCTAACCTCCCCGCCTGCCATCGACGCAAGGGGGACCTCCGGCCGCGCTGGGCTAGGTTGGCGCCCGTGCTGCTCTCCGACCGCGACATCCTCCGCGAGATCGACCTCGGACGGATCGCCCTCGACCCGTACGACGCCGCGATGATCCAGCCGTCGAGCATCGACTTCCGGCTCGACCGCTTCTTCCGGGTCTTCGAGAACCACCGCTACCCGCACATCGACCCGGCGGCCGACCAGTCCGACCTGACCCGCGAGGTCGTGGCCGAGGGCGACGAGCCGTTCATCCTGCACCCGGGCGAGTTCGTGCTCGGGTCGACCTACGAGACCGTCTCGCTGCCCGACGACGTCGCTGCCCGCGTCGAGGGCAAGTCCTCGCTGGGCCGGCTCGGGCTGCTCACCCACGCCACCGCCGGCTTCGTCGACCCCGGCTTCAGCGGTCACGTCACGCTCGAGCTCGCCAACGTCGCGACGCTGCCGATCAAGCTCTACCCGGGCATGAAGATCGGCCAGCTGTGCTTCTTCCGGCTCTCCTCGCCCGCCGAGCACCCCTACGGCTCGGCCAAGTACGGCTCGCGCTACCAGGGCCAGCGCGGCCCGACGCCGTCGAAGTCGTTCGCCAACTTCCACCGCACCGAGATCTGAGCGGCCGCACGACCATGGCGTTCCAGCGCTACGTCGCCCTCGGCGACTCCTTCACCGAGGGCGTCGGCGACCCCGCCCCCGACCGGCCGCACGGCCTGCGCGGCTGGGCCGACCGGGTCGCCGAGGTGCTCGCGGACCAGGCCCGCGAGGCCGGTCACGAGCTGGGGTACGCCAACCTGGCGATCCGCGGCCGCAAGCTGCTGCCGATCCTGGCCGAGCAGCTCGAGCCCGCCCTGGCCCTGGCGCCCGACCTGGTGACGATCCATGCCGGCGCCAACGACGTGCTGCGACCTCGGGTCGACCTCGACGCCCTCGCCGCGGCGTACGACGCGGGCGTGGGCCGGCTGACCGGCACCGGCGCCCGCGTGGTCGTCTTCACCACCTGGGACCCGGGCGGGTCCGGCCTCTACGGCGCGCTGCGCGGCCGGATGGCGGTGTTCAACGAGCACGTGCGGGAGATCAGCGACCGCCACGGCACCGACCTCGTCGACCTGTGGCGGATGCGCGACCAGCCGGTCGGCGAGCTGATGGACACCGACCGGATGCACCTCAACGCCCGCGGGCACGACGCCGTCGCCCGGGCGGTCCTGGCCGCGCTCGACGTGCCCCACGGGGACCTGCCGCCCGAGCCGTTCGTCGCGGCGCCTGCGCTGTCGCGGCGCGCGCAGCTGCACGCCGACGTCGCCTGGACCCGCGAGTTCCTGCTCCCCTGGGTGCACCGCCGGCTCACCGGTCGGTCCTCGGGCGACGGCCTGTCCCCCCGCCGCCCGACGCTCGCACCGGTGGTCCCCCCGGGCAGCCGGGTCGGGTAACCTCTCCTCCGGTGCCGCAAGGCCCCGCGGATGTAGCTCAGTTGGTAGAGCGCGACCTTCCCAAGGTCGATGTCGCGAGTTCGAGTCTCGTCATCCGCTCCATGTCCTCCTCGCCCCCCGACCCCTTCGCGGGGTTCCCGCCCGCGGCGCTCGACTTCTACGACGACCTCGAGCTCGACAACACCCGGTCGTTCTGGGAGGCGCACAAGCAGGCGTACGCCGACCACGTCCGCGCGCCGATGGTCGCGCTGACCGAGGCGCTGGCCCCGGAGTTCGGTCCGGCCAAGGTCTACCGGCCCTACCGCGACGTCCGGTTCTCCCAGGACAAGACGCCCTACAAGGAGCACCAGGGGGCGATCGTCACCGCCGCCCCGGCGACCGGCTGGTACGTCCAGGTGGCCGCCCCCGGCGTCCGCGTCGGCGCCGGGTTCTACAGCGCGGGCGGCCCCGACCTGGCCCGGATCCGCACGGCCATCGACACCGAGCACTCCGGCCTCGAGCTGGAGCGGATCCTGCGCACGCTGACCGCCGCCGGCTTCGAGGTCGGCGGCGAGAGGCTCAAGACCACCCCGCGCGGCTGGAGCGCCGACCACCCGCGCATCGACCTGCTGCGCCACAAGTCGCTCTTCGTCGGCCGCAGCTACGGCTTCGAGCCGTTCGTCCACACCCCCGAGCTGCTCGACCGGGTCCGCGCCGACTGGCGCCGGCTGCGCCCCCTCGTGCAGTGGCTCTCCGCCCGGCTCGGCGCCCTGGGCTGAGGTCCGGGCGGCGGCGCTGCTAGCCGCCCGCGCCGACCTCCGCCGCGCGGCGCTTCCACTTCCGGCGCTTGCGGTCGAGGCGGGCGACGTCGGCCTCGAGGTCGGTGACGCGGGTGCGCAGCGCGCTGTTGTCGGCCAGCGCGTCGCCGAGGGCGTCGACGGCGACGCCGAGCTGGTCGCGGGCGCCGGGCAGCGAGGTGGGCTCGCCCGCGTCGAGCAGCCCGACGAGGTCGCCCCGGAGGTCGTACCCGCCCGCCTCCAGCGTGGCGCGCCAGCGCTCCACCAGCGGGGCCAGCGCGTCGGTCGCCACGGTCGGCATCGCGGCCGCCTCGGCGTCCCGCGTCTCCAGGGGTACGACGAGCCCGGTGCTCGCCCGGGCCAGGGGGGCGTCGAGCTGGCGGTTGACCCGTCGCAGCACCGCGACGCCGGCCGGGTCGGCGTACGCCGGGACGCGGACCCCGAGCCCCGCGGCGGTCTCGTCGGGGAGCCGGAGGTGGCGCAGCACCCCGGCCCACTGGCGGGCGGGGTCCCGGTCGGCGACGACGTGGACCCGGTCGTGGTGCAGCGTCCAGGCCCAGCGTGCGACCAGCGAGCCGAGCTCGTGCCCGGCCCAGTAGTCCTCGCCCTGCCGGTGCTCGCGCGTGCCGCCGGTGGCGTGGTCGAGCACGCGGGCGGCGTACTTCTCCCAGCCGGTCCCCGAGCCGCGTCGCAGCTCGGCCAGCCAGGCGCCGTACAGCTGGGCCGAGAACGCGTCGAGGGTCAGCACGAGGTGCACCTCGACCCCGATCAGCGGGTCGAGCGCGAGCCGCAGCTGGTCCTTGTCGGCGGCCCCGAGGTCGGGGGTCGAGACCACGCTGGTGCCGCGGTGCTCCCAGACGCGGTCGCAGGTGCGCGCCCAGCGACCCTCGACGTCGCGGCGGGCGAGGCCCGCGTCGCGGTGGGTGCGCAGCAGCTCGTGCGTGGCGAGGTCGGCCTCCTCGCGGGAGGCGACCACGCGTACGCCGGCCTCGCCGAGCGCCTCGGCGTGGTGCTCGAGCGTCGCGGGGACCACGGGACGTGCCGCCTGCGGAAGCCCGAGGTGCCAGACCAACCGTCGTCGTGCCATGGCGCCGAGCCTGGCGCGCCGACGCGACCGGGCGGTGAACTCCCGGCGGCCGGGTCGTGGAGACTCAGTGCGGCTGCCAGGCGTCCTCGTCGGTGGTGCGCGCCGCGACCTCGGGCGGCAGCGTGCGCGTGGCGAGCCCCTCGATGGTGACGTTCTCGAACACCTCGCGCAGCGCGCTGCGGGCGGCGATCCAGGCGTGCTGGAGGATCTGGGCCGACTCGTTGTACTGCACCGCCTCGGGGCGCAGCCCGTAGACGCTGACCAGCGGGCCGTCGACGGCGCGGATGACGTCGGCGATGGTGACGTCGGCGGGACGGGCGGCGAGGCGCCAGCCGCCGGACTGGCCGCGCTGGCTGACCACGATGCCGGCGCGACGCATGTCGGCCAGGATCGCCTGCAGGAAGCCGTGGGGGATCTCCTGGAGTCGCCCGAGCTCCTCCGCGCTCACCGGCCGCCCGTCGTCACGGTTGGCGATCTCGATGAGTGCCCGGAGGGCGTAGTCGGCCTTGGCGGAGACGCGCATGGCGCAAGTCTGGCAGATCGGTCGGCTTACCCGACCTGATCGACAAGGTCGTCTTGGGCCCTCGACGTCGCGGGGCGCGGCGTACGGGCGGGCGACCGGATTCGGGCGATGCGCTTGCGCCGACGCTCCTGAGGCAGGATACTAAGTTACCGGCTGGTAGAACTCAGCGGTAGCAAGCCCGCCCCGCGGGCTCCGAGACGAGATGGGTGGGGTCATGAGCCACTACAAGACCAACATGCGCGACATCGAGTTCAACCTCTTCGAGGTGCTCGGCCGGGACGAGGTCCTGGGACAGGGGCCGTTCGAGGCGATCGACGGCGAGACCGCCCGGTCGATCCTCGGCGAGGTCGAGCGGATGGCACGCGAGGACCTCGCCGCCTCCTACGAGGACAGCGACCGCAACCCGCCCGTCTTCGACCCCGCGACCCACACCGCCCCGGTGCCGGCGAGCTTCAAGAAGAGCTACGAGACCTGGCGCGACGCGGAGTACTGGCGGCTGCAGCTCTGCGAGGAGCTCGGCGGCACCCCCGCCCCCGCGAGCCTGGTCTGGGCCCTGGGCGAGATGGTGCTCGGCGCCAACGCCCCGATCTGGATGTACGGCGCCGGCCCGGCCTTCGCGGGCATCGTGCACCGCAACGGCAACGACCGCGACAAGCAGATCGCCCAGCACATCGTGGACCGCCACTGGCACACCACGATGGTGCTGACCGAGCCCGACGCCGGCTCCGACGTGGGCGCCGGCCGCGCCAAGGCCACCCCCAACGAGGACGGCACCTGGAACATCACCGGGGTCAAGCGCTTCATCACCTCGGCCGAGAGCGACCTGACCGAGAACATCATCCACCTCGTGCTGGCCCGCCCCGCGGGCGTCGAGGGCGTCGGCGGCCCGGGCACCAAGGGCCTGAGCCTGTTCATCGTGCCGAAGACCCACTTCGACGTGGAGACCGGCGAGCTGACCGGCGAGCGCAACGGCGTCTACGTCACCAACGTCGAGCACAAGATGGGCATCAAGGTCTCCAACACCTGCGAGGTCACCTTCGGCGACCCGTCGGTCGGTGGCGGCGAGCCGGCCCGCGGCTACCTGCTGGGCGAGGTGCACAACGGCATCGCGCAGATGTTCCAGGTCATCGAGAACGCCCGGATGATGGTCGGCTCCAAGGCCATCGCGACGCTCTCGACCGGCTACCTCAACGCGCTGGAGTTCGCCAAGACCCGCGTCCAGGGCGCCGACCTGACCCGGGCGGCCGACAAGACGGCCCCGCGCGTCACGATCACCCACCACCCCGACGTACGCCGCTCGCTGATGGTGCAGAAGTCCTTCTCCGAGGCGATGCGCTCGCTGGTGCTCTACACCGCCTCCTGGCAGGACCGGGTCCAGATGGCCGAGCACCGCGGCGAGACCGACGAGCTGGCGATGCGGGTCAACGACCTGCTGCTGCCGATCGTGAAGGGCTACGGCTCCGAGCGCTCGTGGACGCTGCTGGGCACCGAGTCGCTGCAGACCTTCGGCGGGTCGGGCTTCCTGCAGGAGTACCCCATCGAGCAGTACGTCCGGGACGCCAAGATCGACACCCTCTACGAGGGCACCACCGCCATCCAGGGCCAGGACTTCTTCTTCCGCAAGATCGTCAAGGACCAGGCGCAGGCGCTGGGTCACCTGGCCGGCGAGATCGAGGCCTTCCTGACGAGCGAGGCGGGCAACGGCCGGCTCAAGAACGAGCGGGCGCTGCTGGCGCAGTCGCTGCAGGACGCGCAGGCCCTGGTCGGGCTGATGATCACCACCCTGATGAGCGCCGACGAGTCGGCCGAGGGCGGCGACGTCCGCAACATCTACAAGGTCGGGCTCAACACCTCCCGGCTGCTGATGGTGCTCGGCGACGTGGTCTGCGCCTGGCTGCTGCTCAAGGGCGCCGACGTGGCGCTGCAGAAGCTGGGTGGCGAGGTCTCGGCCAAGGACAAGGCGTTCTACGAGGGCAAGGTCGCGGCGGCGCAGTTCTTCGCGCAGCACAACCTGCCGAGGACCAGCTCCGAGCTGGCGATCGCCGAGGGCACCGACCTGGCGCTGATGGACCTCGACGAGGCCGCCTTCTAGACACCGCCCCGCACCACCCGGACCCGGCCCCTCGCCACGCGGGGCCGGGTTCGTCGCTTCCGCGCATGACCGGTCCCGCGTGGGGCACACTGCTAGAGCCCCGTGCGGCCGTCCCGGCCCGCGACCCACACGAAGGAGCACGTCATGGGAATCGGACTCGGAGTCGTCCTGCTGCTGATCGGCCTGATCCTGGCGTTCGACGTCGTGCAGATCGACGCCGTCAACGACGTCATCGACACCAACACGCTCGGCTGGATCTTCATCGTCGTCGGCGCGCTGGCCATCGTGCTCGCGCTGGTGATGAACGCCCAGCGCAGCCGCACCACCACCCGGGTCGAGGAGCGTCGTCTCGACGACCGGCGCTACTGAGCACCCGGCACGCCGCGGCCCGTCCGCCCCTCGGGGTGGGCGGGCCGACGTGCGTCCCGACCGCGACCGGCTGCGTATCTTGACCCCCATGCCACCGTCCTCCCCGCCGTCCCCCGATCCCGCGCTGTGGCGCCTGGTCGAGACCTGGCAGCAGGCCTGCGCCGACTTCCTCGTCCTGGTGCGCGACCTCGACGAGGACCAGGCACGCCTGCCCACCGACCTGCCCGGGTGGGACGTGCACGCCAACGTCGCCCACACCACCCACCTCGAGGCGGTGCTGGCCGGCGCCCCGGAGGACACCGTCGAGGTCCCGCCGTCCGCGCACGTGCGCGGGTCGATGGGGCGCTACACCGAGCAGGGCGTGCTCGCCCGGCGCGACCGGTCGCTGGCCGACCTGGCCGACGAGCTCGAGCAGGCGGTCGCCACGCGGCACGCCGCGCTGGTCGCGGACCCGCCCGTGGACGCCGAGGCCCCCGCGCCCCGGGCCCCGGGCGGCGCCGGCTGGTCCCACGGGCTGCTGCTGCGCAACCGGCCCTTCGACGTCTGGCTGCACGACCAGGACGTACGCCGCGCCGTCGGCCGTCCCGGCGGCTACGACTCCCCCGCCGCCGCCCACACCCTCGACGTCCTGGGCTCCTCGCTGCCGATGGTCGTCGGCAAGCGCGTCGCCCCGCCGCCCGGCAGCACCGTGCGACTGGTGGTGCCCGACGCCGGGCGCACCTGGACGATCGCGATCGGCGACGACGGCCGGGCGGCCCGGTCGTCCGACGACGGACCCGCCACCACCACGGTCGCGCTCGCCGCCGAGGACCTCGTCGTGCTCGGTGCGGGCCGCCGCGGGCCCGAGCGCACCCGCCCCCGCATCGAGGGCGACCACGAGCTCGGCACCCGGCTGCTGGCCTCCCTGGCGGTGACCCCGTGAGCCCGCGCGGCGACGACTGGACCCCCGACGACGTGCCCGACCTGACCGGCACCCGGGCGCTGGTGACCGGGGCGGCGCACGGCACCGGCCGCGAGGTCGCGCTGACCCTGGCCCGGCACGGCGCCACCGTGACCGTGGCCGACCGCGACCTCGACGCCCTCGCCGACCTCGTCCGCAGCCTCGACGCCGAGGGGGCGGTGCGACCGGTCCCGGTGCGGCTCGACCCCGCCGACCTCGACTCGGTCCGCGACGCGGCGACGGCGGTGCTCACCGGTCCCGACGGGCCCGAGCTCCCGCTCGACCTGCTGGTGCTCGACGAGGGCCGCCGCGACCGCGGCGTCGCCCGGTCCGAGGACGACCTCGACCCCGCGCTGACCGCCCGGTTCCTCGGGCCGTTCGCGCTGACCGGCCTGCTGCTGCCCCGGCTGCGTCGCTCGACCCGGGCCCGGGTCGTCACGGTGGTCTCGCCCGCGCACCGGCTGGCGCGCGACGTGCCGGCCGACCCCGCGGGACGGTCCGACCCGGACGGCGACGCGCTGCGGCGGCGTACGGCCTGGGCGGCACCGGCCGAGGCCGCGCTGGCCGGGCTGATGTTCGCCCTGGAGCTCGACCGGCGCGCCCGCGAGCACGGCGTACCGACCCTGGACAGCCTCGCCGCCGTCGCCGGCCTGGACGCCTCGGGCGTGCTCGGCGAGGGCGGTCAGGGCCAGGCGCTGACCCAGCGGGCCCGCCGCGGTCCGGGCATCCTGCGCGCCGCCCTCGGGGCGGTCGAGCAGCGCAGCGAGCTGGCGCCCTGGCCCGCGCTGATGGCGGCCACCGCCGACCTGCCGGGCTCGACCGTCGTGGGCCCCGGCGGACCGCTGGCCCTCAACGGCGCCGCGCGGATCGTCAACCCGCCGCAGCGCGCTCGCGACCGCGAGGTCCGGGCACGGCTGTGGGAGCTGGCCGAGGCCGCGACCGGCGTGGCGTACCTCTCGTGACCGCCCGGCTGCGCGACCTGCTGCCCGCCGACCACGCCGACGTGCTCGCGCTCAACGAGCGCCACGTCGACCTCACCTCCCCGCTCGACGGGCCGCGGCTGGCCGAGCTGGTGGCGTGGGCCGACCGGGCGCTGGTGCTCGACGTCGACGGGGCGTTCGCGGGGTTCGTGCTCACCTACGTCCGCGGGTCGGCGTACGACGGGGAGAACTTCGCCTGGTTCGCCGAGCGCTACCCCGACCTGGCCTACCTCGACCGCGTCGTGGTGCACGAGGACTTCCGTCGCCGCGGGCTGGCGAGCCTGCTCTACGACGACGTCGAGGCCGGCTGCGGTCGGCCGCTGCTGGCGCTGGAGGTCAACCTCGACCCGCCCAACGAGCCGTCGCTGGCCTTCCACCGGGCCCGCGGGTACGTCGAGGTCGGGCAGCGGGAGTCCGGCGGGCACCGGGTGTCGATGCTGGTCAAGCGGCTGGACGCGTAGGTCGGACTTGCTCCCGGAGCGCCGACCAGGAAGGTTGGGACGATGAAGCTGCTGGTCCTGGGAGGGACGCTGTTCTTGTCGCGCGCCGTGGCGGCGGACGCGGTGGCGCGCGGCCACGAGGTCACCTGCGTGGCCCGCGGTCACTCGGGGTCGGTGCCCGAGGGCGCCACCCTGGTCCCGCTCGACCGTGCGGAGCCCGACTGGTCGGTGCTGGGCGAGGACACCTGGGACGCCGTGGTCGACGTGGCGCGGTCGCCCGGCTGGGTCCGCGACGCGCTCGACCACCTCGCCGACCGGGTGCCGCACTGGGTCTTCGTGTCCACGATCAGCGTGTACGCCGACCACCGCACCCTGCACGGCACCCCGGCCACGCTGCCGCTGCTCGACCCCGTCGCCGAGGACGTCGACCAGGACACCCCCGAGGCGTACGGCGGCGCCAAGGTGGCCTGCGAGCAGCTGGTGCAGCACCGGGCCACCACCTCGCTGGTGGTGCGCCCCGGACTCATCGTCGGCCCGGGCGACCCCTCGGGCCGGTTCGGCTACTGGCCCGAGCGGCTCGCCGAGGGCGGTGACGTGCTCGCCCCCGACCACCCCGAGCGCGACGTGCAGCTGATCGACGTGCGCGACCTCGCGGCCTTCCTCGTCGACGCCGCCGAGCAGCGCCGCGAGGGCGTCCTGGACGCCACCGGCCGCGTCACCGCGCTGGGCGAGGTGCTCGAGGCGGTGCAGCAGGGCGTCGAGCGCCACGGCCCCGGCGCCCGCGCCACCCTGTTCTGGGCCGCCCCGGCGTTCCTGCGCCGCCACCACGTGCAGCCCTGGTCGGGGCCCCGCTCGCTGCCGCTGTGGCTGCCCCAGGAGATGGCCGGGATGCTCAGCCACGACGTCAGCGAGGCCTTCGACGCCGGCCTGCGCACCCGCCCGGTCGCCGAGACCGCCGCCGACACCCTGACCTGGCTGCGCTCCGAGCAGGGCCGCGTCACCGTCACCGGCATGACCCGCGCCGAGGAGCAGGAGCTGCTCGACGACTGGCACACGATCGACCAGTAGGCGGGCCCCGTCCCGCCGCTGCCACACCAGGGTCCGCGGGTGGGGTGGTGGGCGGCGGTGGTGTGGCGACGGGGGGCAGTTTCACCGGCTAGCCGGTGAAACTGCCGCGAGTGCCACACGAGGGCTGGGCGGGGCGCCGTACGACGACGCTGGTGTAGCAACGGGCGCTGATTACCCGGACGTCCGGGTAATCAGCGGCCCTCACGGCGGCCCCGGGTCGGTGGCCAGCCGCCAGGTGCGGGCGCGACCCGACGTACGGGCTCGCTCGACGGTGGCGTGCATCCGGGCCACGACCTTGCCGACGTCGCGACGGTCGCGGCCGACCACGGTGAAGCCCTCCAGCCCGACCGCGGCGAAGCGGTCGTCACGGTCGAGGTCGATGGCCCTGCGGTCGGCTCGTCGGTGCTCGGCGCCGTCGTACTCCCCGCGGGTCGCCAGGCCGGGACACAGCAGGTCGGCCTTGCCGACGTACCGGCCGTCGAGGTCGAGGACCGGCCAGTTGCACAGCGGCCGGGGCAGGCCGGCGTCGAACAGCCACACCGTGCGCAGCCAGCTCTCCGCCGGGCTGAGGCTGCGGCCGTCGGCGTGGTGCAGCGCGATCCGTGCCTGCCAGGTGCCGGGGCGGCGTGAGCCCGCGACGTACGCCGCCAACGCCTCCCTCGTGGTGACACCCGCGGCCAGGACCATGTCGAGGAGGATGACGGCGGCGCGCAGGTCGGGTGCCCGGGCGGCCTCGTCGACGGCGGCGCGCACGGGCTCGACGCACGGGATCCCCTGACGCTGCACGACCTCCCGCGGCCGCAGTGCCTCCCGGCGCACCACGCCACCGGGCAGCGTCCGGAGCCGCCGCGGCGGTGGCACGACGAGCGGCACGGAGAGGTCGGGCGCGGGGAGGTAGGCCATGCCGTGCAGCCGCAGCGAGGCCCACCCGCCGACCGCACCGTCGGGTGGCAGGCGCTGGGCCTGCTCGAGGATCAGCTGCTCGACCTGTCGGCCGGTGCCCTCCGGCACGTAGAGGCCGGGACTGGTACGGCGCCACCCCGGCCCGCGAGCCCGGCCCGCCGTGGGACCGGCCATCCCCGCCGGATCGACGGGCACGGGCACCACCAGGTCGCGGGGTCGGGGGCACCGGGGTCGGAAGGGTTCGTGCACCTCGACAGGCTCGCCGAGCCGCGCCCCGGCGTACGGCGCCAGGGCGGATCTGTGGACGACCCGGTGCTACACCACGGCTGTGTGCGCGAGGTGGTCACGACCCTGGTGTGGCAACGGCGGCTGATTACCCGGACGGCCGGGTAATCAGCGCGTCAGAACAGCAGCGCCGTCGCCGGGTCCTCCATGATCGCGGCGACGTCGGCCAGGAAGCGCGAGCCCATCTGACCGTCGACGTGGCGGTGGTCGAAGGACAGCGCCAGCGTGCAGACGTCGCGGATCTCCAGGCGCTCCTCGGCACCCGTACCGACCACCCACGGCTGCCTGCGGGTCGCCCCGAAGCACAGGATCGCCGACTCGCCGGGGTTGATGATCGGCGTGCCCGCGTCGACGCCGAAGACGCCGACGTTGGTGATCGTGAAGCTGCCGCCGCTCATCTCGGCGGGCTGGGTGCGGCCCTCGCGGGCGGTCGCGGTCAGCGCGGCCAGGGCGTCGGCGAGCTCGCGCAGGGTGAGCCGGTCGGCGTCCTTGACGTTGGGCACGACCAGTCCGCGCGGGGTGGCGGCGGCGATGCCGAGGTTGACGTAGGACTTGTAGACGACCTCCTGGGCCTGCTCGTCCCAGGTCGAGTTGATCTCCGGCGTACGACGCACGGCCAGCAGCGCCGCCTTGGCCAGCACCAGCAGCGGGCTGACCCTGACGTCGCGGAAGTCGCGGTGGGCCGTGAGCCGTTCCACCAGCTCGGTGGTGCGGGTGACGTCGACGGTGACCCACTCGGTGACGTGCGGCGCCGAGAAGGCGGAGTCGACCATCGCCTGGCCCATCATCTTGCGGACGCCCTTGATCGGCTCGCGGCGCTCGCGCAGCCCCGGGACGTCGTGCGAGGTGGTCGCCCCGGCAGCCGTCTCGTATGACGTCCGGACGGTCGGCGACGCGGTGGACGACCCGGCCGACGACCGGCCCGCCTGCTCGACGTCCTCGCGGGTGACCGTGCCGTCGCGGCCGGAGCCGCTCAGCGAGGTCAGGTCGACGCCGAGGTCGCGGGCCAGCTTGCGCACCGGGGGCTTGGCCAGGACCCGGGCCCGCTCGCCGGTCAGCGCCTCCCGCGGCACGAAGGCGTGGGCCTGCGCAGGTGCGGGCGCCTCGCGCGCAGGCACGGACGGCTCGTCGGACTCGACGACGTCCTGCGACTGCGCGCCCCCCTGGGAGAAGGCGCCCTGCACCTGCATCTGGGTCGCCGCCGCCGACTCGGTGGCGGGCGACGCGGAGCCGCGGCGCGGGCGGCGCACCGGCCCCCGGTCGGCCTTGTTGCGGCCGACCAGGCTCTCGCCCTCGCCGCCACCGCTGGCGGCGGGGTTGGACAGGTCGATGACCATGTCGGAGACCGGGACGGGCGGGGTCTCGACAGGCTCGACCGACCCGACGCGGGCCGACCCGACGCCGGCAGGCCGACCCGACGACGCGGGCTCGACCGACGACCCGGCCGCCGCCGGGTCGCCGATCGCGATGATCGGGGTGCCGACCGGCACCATCTCGCCCTCGGCGACGAGCAGCGCGGTGACGGTGCCCTCGAACGGCGAGGGCAGCTCGACCAGCGACTTGGCGGTCTCGATCTCCACGACGACGTCGTTGATGGCGACGGTGTCGCCCTCCTTGACCCGCCAGGAGACGATCTCGGCCTCGGTCAGGCCCTCGCCGACGTCGGGCAGCTTGAACTCGGACACGCGGTCCTCCTCAGAAGGCCAGGGAGCGGTCGACGGCGTCGAGCAGCCGGTCGAGGTCGGGCAGGAAGTCCTCCTCGATGCGGGAGGCGGGGTACGGCGTGTCGAACCCGCCCACCCGCAGCACCGGCGCCTCGAGCGAGTAGAAGCACTCCTCGGTCACCCGGGCGGCGACCTCGGCCCCCATGCCGAGGTTGACGTGGGCCTCGTGGCACACGACCAGCCGGCCGGTGCGGCGTACCGACTCCAGGACCGGACCCATGTCGAGCGGCGAGAGCGTCCGCAGGTCGATGACCTCCAGCGAGGTGCCGTCGGCGGCCGCGGCCTCGGCGGCGGCCATCGCGGTCTTCACGGTGGGTCCGTAGGCCACCACGGTCGCGTCGGTGCCGCGCCGCACCACCCGGCTGGTGAACAGCGGCTCGGGGGCGACGCTCTCGTCGAGCTCGGCCTTGTCGGCGTGGTACTGCCGCTTGGGCTCCAGGAAGATCACCGGGTCGTCGCTGGCGATCGCCTGCTGGATCATCCAGTAGCCGTCGACGGGGTTGGAGCAGGCCACGACCTTGAGGCCCGGCGTGTGCGCGAACTGCGCCTCGGGGCTCTCGGAGTGGTGCTCGACCGCGCCGATGCCGCCGCCGAAGGGGATCCGGATCACCATCGGCATCGGGGAGCGGCCCTTGGAGCGGTAGTGCATCTTCGCGACCTGGCACACGATCTGGTCGTACGCCGGGTAGACGAACCCGTCGAACTGGATCTCCACCACCGGCCGGTAGCCGCGCAGCGCCAGGCCGACCGCCGTGCCGACGATGCCGGACTCGGCGAGCGGGGAGTCGATGACCCGGTCCTCGCCGAAGTCCTTCTGGAGGCCGTCGGTGATCCGGAAGACGCCGCCCAGCTTGCCGACGTCCTCGCCCATGATCAGGACCTTGGGGTCGTCCTCCATGGCCTTGCGCAGCCCGGCGTTGAGGCCCTTGGCCAGCGTGATCCTTCTCAGTCCGGCCTGGTCTCGCTCATCAGGCTCGACCGACGACGTGAACGTCTCGAGGTAGGCCGCGTAGCCCTCCCGCTGGCGGCGCACCTCCTCGGTCTCCTCGGCGTAGACGTGGGCGAACAGGTCGAGCGCCTCCGGGTCGGCCAGCGCCTTGCAGCCCTCGCGGAGCCGGTGGCCGAGCGCGTCGGCCTCGTCCTTGAGGTCGGCCACGAAGCCGTCGTCGACCAGGCCGTTGCGGCGCAGGTAGACCTCCAGGCGCGCGATCGGGTCCTTGAGCTTCCAGTGCTCGACGTCGTCGGAGAGCCGGTAGCGGGTGGGGTCGTCGGTCGTGGTGTGGGCGCCCATCCGGTAGGTGTAGGCCTCGACCAGGGTCGGCCCGCTGCCCTCGCGGGCCCGCTGCAGGGCGGCCTGCGTCACGGCGTACGTCGCGAGCACGTCGTTGCCGTCGACGCGGACGCCGGGGAAGCCGAAGCCGAGGGCGCGCTGGTAGAGCGGGATCCGCGACTGGCGCTCGATGGGCTCCGAGATCGCCCACTGGTTGTTCTGGCAGAAGAACACGACCGGGGCGTTGTAGGACGCGGCGAAGATGAACGCCTCGTTGACGTCGCCCTGCGAGGACGCGCCGTCGCCGAAGTGGGCGACCACGGCGGCGTCGCGGTCGGGGTCGCCGGTGCCGACGGCGCCGTCGCGCTGGATGCCCATCGCGTAGCCGGTGGCGTGCAGCGCCTGGGCGCCGATGACGATCGTGTAGAGCCCGAAGTTGTTCTCGCGCGGGTCCCAGGCGCCGTGGTCGACGCCGCGGAACAGGCCGAGCAGGTCGAGGGGGTCGACCCCGCGGCACCAGGCGACGCCGTGCTCGCGGTAGGTCGGGAAGACGTAGTCCTGCGGGCGCAGCGCGCGGCCCGCGCCGATCTGCGCGGCCTCCTGGCCCAGCAGCTGCGCCCAGATGCCGAGCTCGCCGTGGCGCTGGAGGGCGGTGGCCTCGGTGTCGATGCGCCGGGTGAGCACCATGTCGCGGTAGAAGCCGCGGAGCTGGTCGCCGGAGAAGTCGAGGTCGAACTCGGGGTGGTGGGTGCGCTCCCCCTCGGGGGTCAGCAGCTGCACCAGGTCGGGGCCGCCGTCGCGCTGCGAGGGGCCGAACACCTCGACGAGATCGGGGCCGAAGGCCTCACGGGACTGGCTCACACGTCACTCCTGTCTGGGTTGAGCCGGGGCCGGGATCACCGGTCCGGCGCCGTGGTCGCCGGGTGCCGGGGGTGGCCCGGCGTACGACGCAACAGTGCGGGTCCCCCGGGGCTCCGGACGGTCGTCGTGGTGGGACGGGTGTGACCGGGACCACAGGGGAGCGTCAACCTACCGCGCCCCCGGTCGCGGTCGCCAACCGGCCGCGCCGACCGTCCGGGACGTGACGCGGCCGCCGTCCCGGGTGGGGACGGCGGCCGCGGGGACGGTGCGGTGGGGCTCAGACGACGCGCTCGCCGGCGCGGTCGACGCGGCGGTGGTAGCGCTGCCCGACCTTGCCGCCGGCCATCGCGGCCAGCAGGGTGCCGAGCAGGACGGCGATGCCGACGACGATGCCGGCGGTGGTGAGGTCACCGGCGCTCGGCATGCCGATGCGCGGCACGTCGACCCGGTCGAGCACGTTGTACTGGTCGCCCGCGACGGCGGCGAGCGCAGCCGCGGCGACGGTGACGACCAGCGCGATCACCCAGACGAGCAGGCCCTGGCGGCCGCCGTCGAAGCGCGACATCCGGCCCGCGACGTAGCCGCCCGAGTAGTAGGCGACCAGCAGCACCACGAGCAGCGCGATCGCCGCCCCGAGACCGATGGTCTCGGCGTTGTTCTCGGCGTCGGTCTGGGTGAGGGTGCCCGAGTAGCCGACGGCGGTCGCGGCGGCGGCGAGGATGCCGGTGAGCAGCACCGTCATGCCGACGGCGACCATCCACCCGAAGAACGCGGCGCCGAGGTTGGCGCCGCCGAACTTCTCGCGCGCGTGCGCGTCGTCGCGGCGTACGACGTCGCCCTCGCGCGCGCCCGGCTCGTGGCCGTGCTCGCGCTCCCCGTCGACGGGCTCGTGCCTGCGTCCGAAGCTGACCATGGTTCCTCCTGCGACGTCCTCGGGGCGACGGAGCTCGCCCAGGCCCCACGATGCCCCCTGGGACGGGTGCGAGGCGGGCGACGCGCTCGGGCGGCGCTACGGAACCGGCGTGGCACGGCCGCCGCGGGTCGCCGCCGCCACCGCGGCGATGGTCACCACCAGACCCACCAGCTCGCGGGGCCCGAGCGTCTCGCCCAGCACCAGCCACGCCATCACCGCCGTCACGGGCGGCATCACGAAGAAGACGCTGGCCGCGGCGCCCGCGCCCCGCGCGCGCACCAGCACGCCCAGCAGGCCGAGCCCGACGATGGAGTTCACGACGGCCAGCAGCAGCACCGCGATCGCCGCGTCGACCGGGTCGCGGACCACGTCGGTGCCCTCGACGGCCAGCGCCAGCGCCAGCAGCGGCGGGCCGCACACGCCGAACTGGATCGTGGCCGACCACAGCGGGTCGGGGGCGCTGCCGATCCAGCGCTGGCCGAGGGTGCCGAGGCTGAGCCCGAGGACGCTGAGCACGGCCCAGGCCACCGCGACCGGGCCGCCCGCCTGGTCGAGGTCGGGGCCGAGCACCAGCAGCACCCCGGCGACCCCGACCACGAAGCCGAGCACCTGCACCCGCCGCAGCCGCTCGTGCAGCAGGGCGGCGGCCAGCACCGCGGTGAGCACGGGGCTGAGCGAGTGGAGCAGCGCGCCGAGGGTGGCGCCGAGACCGCGCTCGAAGGCGAGGTACATCGCCGCGAACTGGACGCCGTTGAGCACCAGGCCGGTGCCGGCCATCCGGAGCAGGTCGGCCCGCGGCACCCGGAGCGGTCCGCGCAGCGCCCGGGCCAGCGCCCACGCGATCACCGAGGCGAGCAGGAAGCGGACGGCGACCAGCATCAGCGGGTCCATCGCCTCGACGCCGTAGGGGCCGATGATGTAGCCCGAGGACCAGATCAGCACGAACGCCGCCGCCGGCAGCAGCGGCAGCCGTCCCTCGGTCCCGGCCGCCGCCGGGGCGGGGGTGTCCTGGAGGTCGTCGGGCCGCTGCGTCATCGCGGGCCACGGTAGTGCTGCTTGACTCGCCGCATGACCTCCCCGACCGGCCAGGACGATCCCCACCCGCGCGTCGTCAGCGACTTCGTCGAGGTGGACGCGCCCCCGGCCGTCGTCTTCGCGATCCTGGCCGACCCCCGCCAGCACCAGCGCATCGACGGGTCCGGCTCGCTGCGGGGCTCGGTCTCCGGCCCCGACCGGCTCACCAAGGGAGCGCAGTTCGGCATGGACATGCGGATGTTCGGGCTGCCGTACAAGATCCGCAACACCGTGGTCGAGCTCGAGGAGGACCGCCGGATCGCCTGGCGGCACTTCGGCGGCCACCGCTGGCGCTACGTGCTGGAACCCACCGCGCGGGGTACCCACGTGACCGAGTCGTTCGACTACAGCCGCTACGGGCTCCTGCCCCGGCTGCTCGTCGAGCTGGCCGGCTTCCCCGAGCGCAACCGCCGTGGCATCGCCGGGACGCTGGTCGAGCTCAAGCGGGCCGCCGAGCGGGACGCCACCACGAGAGGACAGCACCCATGAGCATCCGCAAGGGCACCACCGTCACCTGGAAGTGGGGCGCGAACGAGGCCGAGGGCACGGTCACCGAGGTCCACCACGACAAGGTCACCCGGACGTCCAAGGGCAGCGAGATCACGCGCAACGGCTCCGACGACGACCCGGCGTACGTCATCGAGCAGGAGGACGGCACCACCGTGCTGAAGCTCAGGAGCGAGGTCGAGCAGGGCTAGGCACGAGGTCCCCGGCTCCCTAGGGTGAGCCCCTCGGACCGAGGGGGGCGCACGTGGACGGTGGCTGGACGATGACGTGGGACGACGACGACGCACCGCCACCCGGGGCCAGGGAGCGCCGCACCACCCAGGTCCTGGCGACCTCGCCGGACGACGACGGTCGGCTGCGGCTCTCCGACGTCGGCAAGCTCGTACGCCGCGGACAGCGCGGCATCGTCGGGGCGGCCCGGGCGCACGACCGGCCGACCTTCGACCGGCTGCTGCGCGAGCACCTCGGGCCCACGACCGACGACCTCCAGGTCACCGAGGAGTCGTGGCCGGGCTACGAGATGGTCAACGTCCAGCTCGGTCTGGACGCGTGGCTGGGCGGACCCGGGCGCAGCCACGAGCTGGTCGGGATCAACGGCCACCGGCACCAGCAGTTCGGCCTCGCCGAGCTGCTCGAGGAACCCGACCAGCACTGGGACGTCCGACCCGGCACGGTCTCCTGGGTGACGCTGCCCAGCGGTCCTGATGGTCAGGTCACGCGTGCCGTCGGCGCCGGCATCTACCTCGTCCGCGACGGCGACGCCCGCATCGCGCTGCTGCTCCTGGCGGCCTCCGACGACTACGGCCGCGGCACGGTCCAGCTGCACGCCGTCGCCGACGACCCCGACGCGGCCGCCGACGCGGCCACCGAGATCCGCCGGCTCGCGCTCGTGCACAACGTCTACCGCGGCCAGCTGGTCTCCTTCGACGGCGACATGTTCGGCGAGCGGGGCGCGGCGCTGAGCTTCCAGCCCCGCCCCCACGTCAGCGACGCCGAGGTGATCCTGCCGCGCGAGTCGCTGGAGGTGCTGCGACGCCAGGTGCTCGGCGTCGCCGCCCACCGCGAGCGGCTGCTCGCCGCGCGCCAGCACCTCAAGCGGGGCCTGCTGCTCTACGGCCCGCCCGGCGTCGGCAAGACCCACACCGTCCGGCACCTCGTCAGCGAGCTGGACGGGGTGACCGTGGTGCAGCTGACCGGCGGCTCGCTGAGCATGATCAGCACCGCCTGCTCGGTCGCCCGCTCGCTCCAGCCCTCGATGATCGTGGTCGAGGACGTCGACCTCATCGCCGAGGACCGCGGCATGCACCCCGGCCAGCACCCGCTGCTGTTCGAGCTGCTCAACCAGATGGACGGGCTCAGCGAGGACGCCGACGTGGTCTTCCTGCTCACCACCAACCGGGCCGACCTGCTCGAGCCCGCGCTCGCCGCGCGTCCGGGCCGCGTCGACCAGGCCGTCGAGCTCCGGCTGCCCGACGTCGACGAGCGCGCCCGGCTGTTCGAGCTCTACCGGGGCGGGCTCGAGGTGGACACCTCGCGGCTCGCCGAGGTCCTCGACCGCACCGAGGGCGTCACCGCGTCGTTCCTCAAGGAGCTGCTGCGTCGGGCCGCGCTGGTCGCGGCCGAGGCCACCCCCGACGACACCGCCCCGCTGCGGGTGGGCGCCGACCAGCTCGAGGCAGCCCTCGAGGAGCTGCTCGACACCCGCAACGCGATGACCCGGGCCGTCCTCGGGGGCGGCGAGCGGGTCACCTCCCCGGCGTACGACGAGGAGGGGTGGGACGACGACGAGGGGTAGCCCTCCGGTCAGCCCAACCGGTCGCGGTCGTGCGGGGTGAGCCACACCGACTCGTCGGGGCCCTTCGGGACGACCTGGCTGGGGTTCACGTCCTCGTGCACGACGTAGTAGTGCGCCTTGATCTGCTCGAAGTCGGTGTTCTCGCCGAAGCCGGGCTGCTGGTAGAGGTCACGCGCGTAGCCCCACAGGTGCGGCAGCTCGGTGAGCTTCTGGCGGTTGCACTTGAAGTGGCCGTGGTAGACCGCGTCGAAGCGGGCCAGCGTCGTGAAGAGTCGTACGTCGGCCTCGGTGATCGTCGCCCCCATCAGGTAGCGCCGGTCGGCCAGCCGGTCCTCCAGCCAGTCCATCGCCGTCCACAGCCGGTCGTAGGCCTCGTCGTACGCCTCCTGGGAGCCGGCGAAGCCGCAGCGGTAGACGCCGTTGTTGACCTCGGTGAACACCCGCTCCATCACCTCCTCCATCTCCTCGCGGAGGTGGTGGGGCCACAGGTCGGGCGCGCCGTCGCGGTGGTGGTCCTTCCACTCGAAGAACAGGTCGTGGGTGATCCACGGGAAGTCGTTGGTGACGACCTGGCCGGTCGGCTCGTCCACGATCGCCGGCACGGTGATGCCGCGCGGGTAGTCGGGGTAGCGGGCGAAGTACGCCTGCTGGAGCCGCTCGATGCCCAGCACCGGGTCGACGCCGCCCTCGTCGAGGTCGAAGGTCCAGCTGCGGGGGTCGTGGGTGGGCCCGCACAGCCCGAGCGAGATGACGTCCTCGAGGCCGAGCAGCTGGCGCACGATGATGGCGCGGTTGGCCCACGGGCACGCCTTGGCGGCCACCAGCCGGTAGCGACCGGGCTCGACCGGCCACTGCGGCGGGTCGGCACCCCTCGGCGGGCTCGCGCACGATCCGGTCCGGGATGTAGTTCATGTCGCGGTCGAAGGACTTGCCCTGCTCGACGTAGCTGCCGCCGGTCTCGTCTGCCATGCCCCCATGTTCCCGGATGGGAGAACCTTCAACCGTCCCGGGAGGGCCGAGGACTACTCCGGGACGGGGACCCCGGCGCTCCAGGCGGCCGCCACCTCGAGGAACACGTCGTTGCCCTCGGGCTCGCCGATGCTGACGCGGACGCCGTCGCCGGCGAAGGGCCGCACCGAGATGCCGGCCTGCTCGGCCGCCGCGGCGAACTCCAGCGCGCGGTCGCCCAGCGGCAGCCAGACGAAGTTGCCCTGGGCCTCGGGCACCTCCCAGCCCTGCCGGACGAGGGTGTCGAGGACCCGGTCGCGCTCGGCCACGAGCGAGTCGACGCGCGCGAGCAGCGCCTCCTCGGCGTCGAGCGAGGCCACGGCGGCGGCCTGCGCGACGCTGGAGACGCCGAACGGGAGGGCGCAGGCGCGCACGGCTGCCGCGACCTCCGGGTGCGCGACGAGGTAGCCGACCCGGAAGCCGGCCAGCCCGTAGGCCTTGGCGAAGGTGCGCATCACCGCGACGTTGGCGTGCTCGGCGGCCAGGGCCAGGGCGTCGACGGGGTCGTCGTCGCGGACGAACTCGCGGTAGGCCTCGTCGACCACGACCAGCACCCGCGCGGGCACGCGGTCCACGAAGTCGCGCAGCTCGGCGTCGCTGACGGCCGTGCCGGTGGGGTTGTTGGGGGTGCACACGAGCACGACGCGGGTGCGGTCGGTGACGGCGTCCGCCATCGCCGCGAGGTCGTGGCGCCCGGTCGCGGTGACCGGGACGCGGACCGAGGTGGCGCCGTTGGCCGAGATCGCGATCGGGTAGGCCTCGAAGGAGCGCCAGGCGTGGACGACCTCGTCGCCGGGCTCGCAGAACGCCTGGAGCAGGTGGTAGAGCACCGCCACCGAGCCGGTGCCCGCGGCGAGCTGCTCGGGGGCCACTCCCAGCTTCTCCGAGAGGGCGGCGTACAGCGCGGTGTTGCCCATGTCGGGGTAGCGGTTCATCCGGGCCACGGCCGCCTCGGCGGCCTCGACCACGCCGGGCAGCGGCGGGTAGGGGTTCTCGTTGGAGGACAGCTTGAACACCTGCCGGCCGGGTCGCGGCGCGGGCGGCTTGCCGGCGACGTACGCCGGGATGGCGGCGATCGTCGCGCGGGGGGAGGGTGCCGTGTCGTGGGGGGTGCTCACCCCGAGGACTCTAGGACGGCAGCGTGACGCAGCCCGCCGGGGACCGGCAGCAGGTCGCGCCCCAGGCGTACGTCGAGGGGGCTGGTCAGGCAGCGCACCGCCCCGCCGCCCTTGAGCAGCTCGCCGACGTCCACGACGACGACCTCGAAGCCCCACGCCTCCAGCTGCGCGCGCACCCGGTCGGGGCAGGCGGGCATCACCACGGTGCGGCCCACCACCACCGAGTTGGCGCAGAACGTCATCGCCTCCGCCTCGCTCAGCACCAGCGCCTCGGGCACGAGGTCGAGCAGCGCGGCGGCCGAGGCCTCGTCGAAGGCGGCCGGGCAGACCATCGCGCGGGTCTCGTCGAGGGGGCAGAAGCCGAGGTCCAGGTGGTACATCCCCGGGTGCACGATCCTCACACCCCGGACCGCGATGCCGAGGTCTCCTGCGAGGTGCTTGAGCGCCAGCTCCTCGGTGCGCGGACCGAAGCCGACCACCAGCTCGCCGCGCCAGGCGAAGGCGTCGCCGGCCTCGAGGTGGGCGCCGACGCCGTCGCGGCCGGTGCGCTGCACGGTCGCGCCGTGGTCGGCGAACCAGCGCTCGGCGGCCGCGGTCTCCATCCGGCGCTCGGGGTAGCGCATGTGGGAGAGCACGACGTGGGGCGAGCCGTCCTCGCGCTCGAGGGCCAGGCCGAGGTTCATCGCGTAGACCATGTCGGGGGCCTCGGCGAGCTGGCCGAGCACCTCGACGGTCGCGCCCGCGGCCTCGATCGCCGCCACCATGGCGGCCCACTGCTCGCGGGTGCGGACCGGGTCGGGCTGGTCGTCGAGGTGCATGAAGGGGTTGATCGCGTAGTCGATGCGGAAGTGGTCGGGGGTGACCGCCAGGTAGCGGTGGCCCCAGGCGAGCGCCTGGGTCGTCGGGACGGGCAGGGTCTCGGCGGACTGCGTGCTCATGGGGGCCTCCTCGGCGGTGCGGGGCGTCGTGGACGCGACGTGACGCGCCTCACGATTGCCGGATTGTCGGACAATCTCGGCCCAGTGTGACCCACCGGGGTGTCTTTCGCCAAAGAACTGCCGGAGAATCGACTCCCATGTCGGCCACCCCGCGCGATCGCGCCGCGTCCAGCCCCTTCGCCGGGCTGAGCATCGAGCCGATGACGACGGTCGAACGCGTCGCCGAGGAGCTGCGCCGCTCGCTGTTCGAGGGCGAGCTCGAGCCCGGTACGCCGCTGCGCGAGGTCGCGCTCGCCGACGCCCTCGGGGTCTCCCGCTCGACGGTCCGCGAGGCCCTGGGCGTGCTGGTGGCCGAGGGGCTGGCCGACCGGCTGCCCAACCGCGGCACCCAGGTGCGGCGCCTGGACAGCGCCCAGGTGGCCGACGTGTGCCGGGCGCGGGCGGTGGTGGAGAGCGCCGGCGTACGCCGCTGGCCCGAGGCCGCCGAGGCCGAGCGGCAGGAGCTGCGCGACGCGCTGGCCGGCTACTCCGACCTGCGCGGCAGCGACTGCACGACCGCGGAGTTCGTCGCCGCCCACCTGCGGATCCACCGGGCCCTGGCCGGCCTGGCGGGGTCGGCCCGGCTGCTCGCCTTCGTCGACGGCCTGCACGCCGAGGTGCGGCTGGCGCTCGCCGAGGTGGACCGCGCCCGCGGCAACGCCGCCGAGCAGGTCCACTCCCACAGCCACCTGCTGGACCTGCTCGAGGCCGGCGACACCGAGGCGGCCGCGGCCGAGCTGGCCGCCCACCTCCAGGAGGCGGAGGAGTCCATGACCGACGAGGTCGAGCGCCGGCTGCGCGCGGAGTAGACCGGCGCGGGCGGTGCCGGGCCGTGGCGGGCGGGCCGTGGCGGGCCGTCGCGGGCCGTCCCGCATGTAACGCGGAGTTATTGATTCTGAACAAGGCCCGCACGCCGCACTCAGCAACAACAACACCGCGTTACATGTCGTACGCAGACCCGCCACGCCGCCCGTACGCCGCCCGGCGCGCCCGACCGAGCCGCCCCACCCTCCCCCGACCGATGAGTCCGGGGGTGCCGCACGGTCTGTTTCCGTGCCTACAGTTGGACCCCCTGGAGGAGGACCCATGACCCAGCTCCACGACCGCGTGCCGGCGGCCGACTTCCCCGAGGTGGCCGACCGCTACCGCCGGGAGCTCACCGCGCACTGCTACCGGATGACCGGGTCGGTCTACGACGCGGAGGACATGGTCCAGGAGACCTACCTGCGCGCCTGGAAGGCCTTCGACGACTTCGAGGGCCGGTCCTCGGTCCGCACCTGGCTCTACCGGATCGCGACCAACGTGTGCCTGACCAACCTGGAGAGCCGGGGCCGCCGGCCGCTGCCGACCGGGCTGGGGATGCCCGACTCGCAGGCCCGTGACGAGCTGGTCAGCGCCGACGAGGTGCCGTGGCTGCAGCCGATGCCCGACGTGATGGTCGACGTCGCCAACATCGACCCGGCCGAGGTGGTCGGCAACCGCGACGCGATCCGGCTCGCGTTCGTGGCCGCCCTCCAGCACCTGCCGCCCCGCCAGCGGGCGGTGCTGGTGCTGCGCGACGTGCTGCGCTGGAGCGCCAAGGAGACAGCCGGGGCGCTCGACACCACCGTCGCCGCGGTCAACAGCGCGCTGCAGCGGGCCCACGCCCAGCTCGCCGAGAAGCAGCTCAGCGAGGGCACCGTCGAGGACACGCTGACCCCCGAGCACGAGCAGATGCTCGATCGCTACGTGCAGGCGTTCTGGGCCAAGGACGTCAACGCGCTGGTGACGATGCTGGCCGCGGACGCGGTGTGGGAGATGCCGCCCTTCACCGGCTGGTACCGCGGCGCCCGCACCATCGCCGACCTCATCGACCACAACTGCCCCGGCGGGGCGCACGACATGCCGATGCTGCGCACCTCGGCCAACGGGCAGCCGGCGTTCGGGCTCTACATGCGCACCCCCGCGGGCGACTTCCGGCCGTTCCAGCTGCAGGTGCTGCAGCTGGTCGGCGGTCGGGTGCGGCACGTCGTCGCGTTCTTCGAGGACGGGCTGTTCGAGACCTTCGGGCTGCCGTCGTCGCTGCCCGCGTCGTACGCCGCCGACTGAGGTCGTGACCACCAGCTCCCCGCCGCGCCGGTCACCGGCGCTGGCGGTGCTCGACGCGTCGGTGGTGTGGACCCACGACTGCCTCCAGGCCGCCCGCGCCGCCGACGGCGCGCTGCCGACCCCGTGCGCGGGGTGGGACCTCGCCGACCTGCTGACCCACATGGAGGACTCCCTCGCGGCGCTCGCCGAGGCGGCCCTGGGCCGGGTAGCGCTCGCCGCCGGGCGGCCCCCGGGCAGCCGCGACCCCGCGGTGCTGGTCGAGCGGGTGGTACGCCGCGCCTGCGAGATGCGCGCCCGCTGGCAGGCGCTGCCCGGCGGCGGCCCGGTCGAGGTGGACGTGCTGGCGCTCGACCGCGACACCCTCGCGCTGGTCGGCGCGCTCGAGGTGACGGTGCACGGCTGGGACGTCGCCGCCACGCTCGGCTCCTCGCGGCGGCCGCCGGAGGACCTCGCCGCCCGGCTGCTGCCGGTCGCCCGCCACGTGGTCCCCGACGGCGAGCGCGGCACCCGCTTCGGGCCGGCCGTGACGCCCCCCGACGCCTCGGCCTCCGCCCGGCTGCTCGCCCACCTGGGCCGCGACGCCGGCCCGCCTGGCTGACTGTGGGCGGGTGGCGCTCGGTGGTTTCACAGGGGACCTAGTGAAACTGCTGCTTCCCGTGCAGAACATCGACCGGGAAGTGTTGGTTTCACAGGGGACCCTGTGAAACCAACACCCCCTCGCCACCCCCTCGCCACCCCCCTCGCCAACCCCACCCACCGCACGTCTCAGCGAGCACTCAGGCCACGGTGGCACCCTGGTGCGGTGACACCGGACAGCGCTGCCTCCCGCCAGCACGTGCTCGTCGTCGAGGACGACCGGGCGGTGCGGGAGTCGCTGCGGCGCTCGTTGGAGTTCAACGGCTACCGGGTCTCCACCGCCTCCGACGGGGCCGAGGCGCTCGCCGGCATCAGCGGCTACAACCCCGACGCCGTCGTGATGGACGTGATGATGCCGCGCCTCGACGGCCTGGAGACCACCCGTGCGCTGCGCAAGGTCGGCAACAGCGTGCCGATCCTGGTGCTCACCGCCCGCGACGCCGTGGGCGACCGGGTCGAGGGGCTCGACGCCGGGGCCGACGACTACCTCGCCAAGCCGTTCGCGCTCGAGGAGCTGCTGGCCCGGCTGCGGGCGCTGCTGCGCCGGGTCACCCCCGCCGAGGGCGAGGCCGACGAGACGCTGGCGTTCTCCGACCTGAGCATGGACCTCGCCTCCCGGGAGGTACGCCGCGGCCACCGGCTCATCGAGCTGACCCGCACCGAGTTCTCCCTGCTCGAGCTGTTCCTGCGCCGCCCGCGCCGCGTCCTGGAGCGCTCGTTCATCCTCGAGGAGGTGTGGGGGTTCGACTTCCCCACCACCGCCAACAGCCTCGAGGTCTACGTCGGCTACCTGCGCCGCAAGACCGAGGCCGAGGGCGAGCAGCGGCTGCTGCACACCGTGCGCGGCGTCGGCTACGTGCTGCGCGAGGCCCCGTGAGGGTGCGATGAGCTTCCTGGTCCCGCTGCGCTACCGGCGCTCCCTGGCCGGCCGGGTCACGCTGCTCACCACGATCGCGGTGGGCCTCGCGGTCACCGGCGTCGCGTTCGCGGCGTACGCCACGGTGCGGATGCAGAGCCTGTCCAGCCTCGACGAGTCGCTGCGCTCCCGCGCCGCCCAGGCCGCGCACACCGACACCCTCGAGGAGCTGCAGCGCCAGTCGGTGCCGGCGTGGGCGCTGGGTGCCGCCGACGTGAAGATCCTGTTCCTCAACGCCACCACCGGCAACATGCGCGGCACCAACGGGTCGATCCAGGCCTCGACCCGGATCTACGGACCCGAGGCCGACGTCGCGATGGGCGAGCGCCCGTGGTCGGCGCGCACCGTGCTGATCGAGTCCGAGCGCTACCGCGTGGTCTCGGTGCCCGCGCAGCCGGGCGAGTCCCTGATCCTGGCCCAGTCGCTGGAGCCGACCGACCGGATGCTCGACCGGCTCGGCCTGGTGATGCTGCTGTTCGGCATCGCCGGCATGGTCACCGCCGGGCTGGCCGGCTGGGCGGTGGCGCGCAACGGCCTGCGGCCCGTACGCCGCCTCACCACCGCCGTCGAGCAGATCGCCCGCACCGAGCGGCTGAACCCGATCCGGATCGAGGGCAACGACGAGGTCGCCCGGCTGGCCGTGGCGTTCAACTCGATGCTGACCGCGCTCTCGGCCTCCCAGACCCGGCAGCGCCAGCTGGTCGCCGACGCCGGCCACGAGCTGCGCACCCCGCTGACCTCGCTGCGCACGAACCTCGACCTGCTCGCCCAGGCCGACGCCTCGACCCACCTGTCGGCGGAGTCGCGCGCCGAGCTGCTGGCCGACGTACGCGCCCAGATCTCGGAGATGACCACCCTGATCGGCGACCTCACCGAGCTGGCGCGCGAGGACCCGGCCATCCCCGCGGTCGAGCCGGTCGAGCTGGCCGCGGTCGTCGGCCAGGCCGTCACGCGCGTGCGCCGCCGCACCACCACGGTCGCCTTCGACGTCCGCACCGAGCCCTGGTGGGTCACCGGCGACGCCGCCGCGCTGGAGCGTGCCCTGACCAACCTGCTCGACAACGCCGCCAAGTGGAGCCCGCCCGGCGGGACCGTCAGCGTCGAGCTGCGCGAGGGCACGGTGATGGTCGCCGACCAGGGCCCCGGCATCGCCCCCACCGACCTGCCGCACGTCTTCGAGCGCTTCTACCGCTCGGCCGAGTCGCGCACCATGCCCGGCTCGGGCCTCGGCCTGTCCATCGTCCAGGCCGTCGCGGACCGCCACGGCGGCAACGTCACGGCCGGCACCGGACCCGACGGCGGGGCGGCGTTCTGGTTCAGCGTCCCCGGCACGATGGCACCACCCGAGGTCTTGGCGCGGTCGTAGGGGGTTCCAAGCGCGCTCTCAGGGAGGCCTCGCAGACTGGGTCCATGACCGAGCACACCTCTGCCCAGGGTCCGGGCGACGAGCACACCCGCCCGATCCCGCCGTACCAGCCCCAGGGCACGCCCCCCGCGCAGCCCGGTCCGCAGGGCTACCAGGAGCCGCCGATCTGGCAGGGCTCCTACCCGCAGGACCCCTATTCCTCCCCCGCGCCGGCCTCGGTCCCGCCGCGGGCTCGCGGCCGCAAGTTCGCGGCGGCCGTGCTCGTCGGGGCGCTGCTGGTCGGCGGCGGCGCGGGTGTCGGCGGTGCCGCGCTGTACGACCTGGTCACCGACGAGGGCTCGACCGGATCGACCACGGGCGGCGGCGTCGAGGCGACCAAGACCGCGGTCGTCGAGGACGGCACCGTGGAGAAGGTCTCCTCCGCCGTGCTCCCCTCGGTCGTCAAGGTGAACGTGAGCACCTCGCAGGGCGCCGGCTCCGGCTCGGGCATCGTGCTGAGCGAGGACGGCGAGATCCTCACCAACAACCACGTGGTCGCCGGCGCCGGTGAGGGCAGCGACATCTCGGTCAGCCTCAACGACGGCACCACGCTGGAGGCCACCGTCGTGGGCACCGACCCGCTCGTCGACATCGCGGTCATCAAGGCCGAGGGCGCCACCGACCTCACCCCGGCCGCCATCGGCAAGTCGGGCGACCTCTCCGTCGGCCAGTCCGTGGTCGCCATCGGCTCGCCGTTCGGCCTCAACGCGACCGTCACCGCGGGCATCGTCTCGGCGCTCAACCGCCCCGTCTCGGTCGGCACCGACGAGACCTCGCAGCAGGGCCAGTCGACGACCTACCCCGCGATCCAGACCGACGCGGCCATCAACCCCGGCAACTCCGGTGGCCCGCTCGTCGACCTGTCGGGCCGCGTGGTCGGCATCAACTCCTCGATCCGCACCGCGAGCAGCAGCAGCCTCAGCGGCGGCCAGGGCGGCTCGATCGGCCTCGGCTTCGCGATCCCGATGGACGAGGTGCTGCCGATCGTCAACCAGATCCTCGACGGCGACACCCCGACCCACGCCCGCCTCGGCCTCTCGGTCGGCGACACCCAGGGCTCCCGGCAGGGCCAGCCCAGCCAGGGCGCGCTGGTCAGCGAGGTGGAGAGCGGCGGCGCCGCCGACGCGGCCGGGCTGCGCGACGGCGACGTGATCACCAAGGTCGACGACGAGGTCATCGACGGCTCCGAGTCGCTGGTGGCCACCATCCGCGGCCACCGCCCCGGCGACGACGTCACCATCACCTACGTCCGGGACGGCGAGACGGCCACCACCCAGGCCGACCTGGGCTCGGACGCCGGCACCCCTGCCTCCTGACCCCCGCGCACGGCCCCGCCACGGCGGTGGAACGCCCGAGAACCCGAGAGCTCGGGCGTTCCTCCCCCCTGGCGGGGCCGTCGGCGTGGGTGGGGTGGGCTGCTGGTGGCAGAGGCTCCGGAGTACGCAGGCGGTCCGGGTCAGCCGTCGAGCAGGTCCAGCAGCAGCCGGCGCAGCAGCGCGAAGCCGTTCTCGGTGAGGATCGACTCGGCGTGGAACTGCACGCCGCGGAAGTGCGGGCCCTCGACCTGGTGGACGTCGCCGGTCGGCCCGTCGACCTGCACGCGTACGCCGGCCGGCAGCTCGCCTGCCGCGCGGGCCACGAAGGTGTTGTAGAACCCGACCGGCTCGGTGCGTCCGTCGATCTCCACGCGCGACTGCGTGCCCTGGAAGACGATGTCCTTGAAGCCGAGGTCGAGGCCGAGCACGTCGCACAGCACCTGGTGGCCCAGGCACACCGCGAGGAACGGCTGCTCGGCGTCGAGGAGGTCCTGCACGGCGAGGCGGTACGCCGCGATCTTGGGGTGGTCGTGCTCCCGCGGGTCACCCGGGCCGGGACCGACGACGACGAGGTCGGCACCGGCGAACGCGCCCGCGGCGTACTCCTCGTGCCGGATCACGGTCGAGTCCATGCCGAGCACGGAGAACACGTGCGCCAGCATGTTCACGAAGTCGTCCTCGCCGTGGAGGATCGCGATCTTCTTGCCCGCCAGCGACGGGGCGGCGTCGGCGCCGGACTGGTCGGTGAGCCAGAACTTCGCGAGCCGCTGGTTGCGCGACCCGAGGGCGATGAGCACGTCCTCGTCGGCGATCAGGTCGGCCACGTCGGCGGGGGCGGCGGTGGCGCCGGGAGCGAGCCCGAAGGCCGAGAGGATGCCGCCGGCCTTGGCGAGCGTCTCGGCGACCTCGTAGTGCGGGTCGGAGTCGCGGACCAGGGTCGCGCCCGCGGTGACCTTGAGGTGGCCGTCGGCGCTGACGTCGGCGGTGCGGATCACGATCGGGCTGTCGGCGGTCGGGGCGCCCTGCTCGTCGCGACCGATCAGCGCCAGCGCGCCGGCGTAGTAGCCGCGGCCCTCGGACTCGTAGCGGTGGATCAGCCGGCAGGCGTTCTCGACCGGGGCGCCGGTGACGGTGGCGGCGAACATCGTGTCGCGCAGCACGTCGCGCACGTCGGAGCGGGTGCGGCCGGCGAGGAGGTACTCGGTGTGCACGAGGTGCGTCATCGGCTTGAGGAACGGCCCGAGGACCTGCCCGCCCTCGTGGCAGATCTCGCACATCATCTTCAGCTCCTCGTCGACGACCATGAAGAGCTCGAAGATCTCCTTCTCGTCGGCCAGGAAGTCCAGCAGCCGGGGCTTCAGCTCGGCCGGCTGGTGGCCGCCGAGCCGGAAGGTGCCCGAGATGGGGTTCATCCGCACGTCGCCGCCGTGCACGCTGACGTGCCGCTCGGGGGAGGCGCCGAGCAGGAACCGCTCGCCGGTCCAGAAGCAGTAGGTCCAGTAGGCGCCGCGCTCGCGGGTGAGCAGCCGCTTCAGCACGCCCAGCGCCTGCTGGGCGTCCCAGTCCCGGAGCTTGGCCCGGTAGTGGCGGCCGACGACCAGGTTGGCGCCCTCGCCGCGGCCGATCTCCTCGCGGATGATCTGCTCGACGACGTCGGCGTACTCGTCGTCGCTGGTCTCGAAGCCCCCGGTGTCGTCGTACGCCAGGTCGACGTCGGGCAGCGTGGCCAGCAGCTCCTCCAGCGGCACCTCGCGCTCGGTCGCGATGTCCACCACGGCCAGCGGCGCCCCGTCGTCGTGGGCCACGAAGCCGCGCTCGGCGACCTGCCGGAACGGCACCGCGACCAGCCGGTCGAAGCGACGCCCCGGGTCGGGCACGCCCTCCTCGAGCGGGACGTCGCGCAGCGTCTCCAGGTGGCTCACCGGACCGCCGACGAGGGTGACGGTCGGGGAGTCCCGCAGCCGCACCACCGCCCACGCCTCGTGGCCCATCAGCTCCTCGAGAGCGGACCGGGCGTCGAGCGGGGCAGACATGGGCGGAACGCTACCCGCACGCCGACCGGGCACTTCTGCCGAGTCCAGGGCCGCCGAGCGGGCACTCGTGCGCGGTCCCGGGGCGCCGAGCGGGCAGTTCTGCTGGCGGGCACCAGCACAACTGCCCGGTCGGCGGATCCTGGCTGCGCACAACTGCCCGGTCGGCGGATCCTGGCTGCGCACAGCTGCCCGGTCGGCGTCAGGGGGTGGAGAGGGTGACCATCCGCTGGGTGGCGCGGGTGTAGACGACGTAGAGGGTGGCGCGGCCCGTGGGGGCCTCGTCCTCGATCTCCTGCGGCGCTACGACGACGATGCCGTCGAACTCCAGGCCCTTGGTGTCCAGGCCGGGCAGCACCACGATCCGCGACTCGGCCGAGCCGGTCTCGTCGGCGACCTCGGGCCACGAGGCGACCCAGCGGGAGACCTCGCCGAGCCGGGCGACCGGCACCACGATCCCGACGGTGCCCTCGAGCGAGCCCGCGAGCTCGCTCAGGTGCTCGCGCACGGCCGCCTCGAGGTCGTCGACCACGTGCTCGGCCGGGGCGACCCCGGTCGAGCGGACGGCGTCGGGCAGGTCGGCGTCGAGGCCCACCCGCTCGGCGTACGCCGCGGCGAAGTCGTAGATCTCCGAGGAGTTGCGGTAGTTGGTCGAGAGGTGGAACTCGTGGACCGGCTTGTCGCCGAGCGCCTCGGCGCGGGCGCGGCGGGCCTCCTCGGGCACCGGCCACGACGACTGCGCGGCGTCGCCGACGATCGTCCAGGTGGCGCTGCGGCCGCGGCGACCGAGCATCCGCCACTGCATCGGGGTGAGGTCCTGCGCCTCGTCGACGAGCACGTGGGCGAAGCCGTCGTCCTCGACGCGGTGGGTGGGCGGGGTCCAGCCGCGCGGGCCGGCGTACTCCCGGTCGGAGGCGGTGGTGACCTCGACCAGGGAGGAGTCCTCGGCGCTGAGCCACTCGTCGTCGACCGAGCCGGTGTTGACCAGCGGCGGGTCGCCGAGCAGGTAGCGCAGCTCGTCGAGCAGCGCGACGTCGTCGGTGCTGAGCGTCTCGCCCCACGACTTGGCCAGCACGCGCACGGCCTCGTCGTCGAGCACGCCCTCGCCGACCCGGCCGAGCAGCTCGGGGTCGCGCAGCCAGCCCAGCACCGTCGGGGCGTCGAGCACCGGCCACCAGGCGGCGGCGAACTCCAGGAAGTCGTCGCGGGTGCGCAGCTCCTCGGAGAAGTCCTCCTTGGTCCGCTCGCGGCCGCGCTCGGAGCGCACCTGGCGCCACAGCGCGTCGACCAGCGTCGAGGCGACCTTGGTGGTGGAGCGGTTGCGGTGGCCCATCGAGAGCAGCTGGCGGCGCAGCGCGCCGAGCTCGCGGCGGCCGAGGACGAGGTTGTCGTCGCGGTAGAACACGCGGTACTCGGTGGGGGCGTCGGGCACCGCCTGGCGCGCCGTACGCCGGAGCACCTCGGCCATCGCCGCGGACCCCTTGACCTCCGCCACCGCCGGGTCGTCGCGCCGCGAGGCCTTCACGCCGTCGACGACCTCGCCGAGCGAGCGCAGCGCCACCGCGGTCTCGCCGAGCGAGGGCAGCACCCGCTCGATGTAGCGCATGAACACGCCCGAGGGGCCCACCACGAGCACGCCGCCGCGCTCGTAGCGGCGCCGGTCGGCGTAGAGGAGGTACGCCGCGCGGTGCAGCGCCACGACCGTCTTGCCGGTGCCGGGGCCGCCGGAGATCGACACCACGCCCTTCTGCGGCGCGCGGATGGCCCGGTCCTGCTCGGCCTGGATGGTCGCGACGATCGAGTGCATCGACCGGTCGCGGGCCCGGGACAGCTGGGCGAGCAGGGCGCCCTCGCCGACGATCTCGAGGTCGGTCTCGGCCTCGGCGTCCAGCAGGTCGTCCTCGACGCCGAGCACGGTGACCCCGCGCGAGCGCAGGATCCGGCGGCGTACGACGCCCTGGGGGTCGTGCTGCGTGGCCTGGTAGAACACCGCGGCGGCCGGGGCGCGCCAGTCGATGAGCAGCGTGTCGTAGTCGTCGTCGCGCAGCCCGATGCGGCCGATGTAGCGCGGGGGCGAGTCACGCTCGGGCCGCAGGTCGAGGCGGCCGAAGACCAGGCCCTCGTGGGCGGCGTCGAGCGTGGCCATCCGGCGGGCCGCCTGGTAGACCATCGCGTCGCGCTCGACCAGGCCGCCCTCGTTGCCGATCCGACCGCGCTCGAGACCCTCCTTGGCCAGCTCCTGGGCCGAGGTGGCGGCCTTCTCGAGCTGGGCGTAGACGGTGTCGACGTACGCCTGCTCGTGCGCCACTTCGCGCGCGGCCACGTCACTGTTCAACGCGGAGCCTCCATCGGCCGGATCGTGCTGGGGGAAGCGACCACACTACTCGGGCAGGGTGCCGCGCGTGGCCGTCGGGCCGAGGTTCGGGACGCCTCAGGCGAGGTCGTGCACGAACTCGCCGAGCTGGGTGAGGTTGCGGCACTCGACCATGGGCGCGATCCGGGCGTAGTCGCTCGCCGCCGAGTCGCCGGTGTCCCAGTTGCGGACGTGCTCGGGGTTGAGCCACCAGGTGCGCCGCGCGGCGTGGACCAGGTCGCGGAACACCGGCAGCGCGAGGTCGCCGTGGTTGGAGCGGGCGTCGCCGAGCACCAGCAGGTTGGTGCGCGGCGTGAGCGCGTCGGGGTGCTCCTCGGCGAAGCGGGTGAACGCCCGGCCGTAGCTGGTGCGGCCCCACAGGCTCGCGTGCCGGGCGCTGGCCGCCAGCTCGGCCAGCGTGGTGGCCGGGTCGGCGCCGGGCACGAAGCGGTCGGTCACCTCGTGCACCTCGTCGACGAAGGTGAACGCCCGCACCCGGTTGAACTGCTCGCGCAGCGCGAAGACCAGCATCAGCGTGAACCCGGCGAAGCCGGCCACCGAGCCGCTGACGTCGCACAGCACGACGAGGTCGGGGCGGCCGGGACGGCGGGGCCGGTGGTGGGTCTCCAGGGGTACGCCGCCGCTGCCCATCGAGGCCCGGACGGTGCGCCGGAAGTCCAGCGGGCCGCGCTGCCGGCTGTGCTGCTCGCGGTTGAGACGGGTCGCGAGCCGCCGGGCCAGCGGCTGGATCTCGCGGCGCATCAGCTCGAGGTCGGCGCGTCGGGCCGAGCCGAAGTCGATCTGCTCCACGGCCTGGCGCACGGTGTGGCGGGCGACGTGCTGCGGCCCGCGGACCTCGGCCGCGCGGCGGCGTACGTCGGTCTCCACGAGGTCCTCGAACCGGCGCGCCTGGGCCTCGACCAGGCGGCGCAGCGACGGGTCCTCGTCGGGGTCGTCCATGCCGAGCCCGGCCAGGGCGCGGGCGACGAGCTCGCCGGGCGAGACCCGGTTGCCCACGTTGTACGCCGACCAGCGCTGCTCGCCCGGGCCCCGGCCGCGGATCCGGCCGAACCGCTGCACCGCCTCCCGGGCCAGGGCCTCCAGCGCGGCGGGGTCACCCATCGCCATCGCGGTCGCCAGCGCCTCGCGGAGGTCGGCCAGCGCCTGGGGGCCGTCGTCGAGGGGGGTGTCGGGTGGCAGGTCGGCGGCGTCGGGTAGTCCGAGACGTTCGGCACCCTGTGGACCCCCCTCGACGGTGCCGAACGTCTCGGAGTACCCCGACGTGGGGTCGAAGCCGTCCCCCACCAGCGCCGGCCAGTAGAGGTCGAACACCTGGTCGAAGGAGGGGCGGTGGGACTGCCGGGTGAGCAGCGTCGCGGAGTACGCCGCCCGCAGCGTCTCCCGCTCGTGCAGCCCGAGCACCTCGATCGCGCGCACGGCGTCGAGCCCCTCGGACAGCGCCACCGGGAGGCCGGCGTCGCGCAGCGCCCGGAGGAAGGCGAGGTGGCGGTCGAGGAGGGTCATCGGGTGCGCAGCGTGAGCTCCTTGAGCGCCCGCTCGTGGTCGGAGTGGTGCTTGAGCACGACCCCGAGCGTCTGCGCGATCGCGGCCTGGTCGAGGGTGTCGGTGCCGAGCGCGACCAGGGTGCGGGCCCAGTCGACGCTCTCGGCGATCGACGGCGCCTTGCGCAGGTCGAGCGCGCGCAGCCGGGAGACGACCTCGACCAGCTGGCCGGCGAGCACGTCGGTGACCTCGGGCACCTGGGAGAGCACGATCTCGCGCTCCCGCTCGCTGTCGGGGTAGTCGATGTGCAGGAACAGGCAGCGGCGCTTGATCGCCTCGGACAGCTCGCGGGTGGCGTTGGAGGTCAGCACGACCAGCGGGCGGCGTACCGCCTCGACGGTGCCGAGCTCGGGGATGGTGACCTGGAAGTCGCTGAGGACCTCGAGCAGCAGTCCCTCGACCTCGACGTCGGTCTTGTCGACCTCGTCGACGAGCAGCACGGTCGGCTCCTCGCGGCGGATCGCGGTCAGCAGCGGCCGGGTCAGCAGGAACTCGTCGGTGAAGATGTCGTCGTGGGTCTCGTCCCACGCCTGGTCGCCCGCGGCCTGGATGCGCAGCAGCTGCTTCTTGTAGTTCCACTCGTAGAGCGCGCGGGCCTCGTCGAGGCCCTCGTAGCACTGCAGCCGCACCAGCCCGGCGCCCGTCGCGCGGGCCACCGCCTTGGCCAGCTCGGTCTTGCCGACGCCCGCCGGCCCCTCGACCAGCAGCGGCTTCTCGAGCGCCCCGGCGAGGTAGGTGGTGGTGGCCGTGGCGGTGTCCGCGAGGTAGCCGACCGCCCCCAGCCGCTTCTCGGCGTCGGCCGGGGACTCGAACCACGGGGAGGTCACCGTGTCATCGTGCCAGGGCACCTCCCCGGTGGCTCGACGGTGGCTCACCAGCGGTCGTGCACCAGCTCGCGCACCCGGGCGTCGTACAGGTCGCGCACCCCGGCCAGGAACGCCTCGCCCAGCGGGGCGACGCCGCCGGCGGCCGCGTTGGCGCGGGCCTGCTCGCTGTTGCGGGCCCCCGGGATGACGGTGCTGACGCCGGGCTGCTGCCAGATCCAGGCGATCGCGGCCTGGGCGGAGGTGACGTCGCCGGGCAGCTCGCGCACGAGCGCACCGAAGTCCGCGGCGGCGGCCAGGCCCACGTCGTACGGCACGCCGGAGAAGGTCTCGCCGACGTCGAAGGCGCTGCCGTCGCGGTTGTAGCTGCGGTGGTCGTCGGCGGCGAAGGTGGTGTGCTCGTCGTACTTCCCCGACAGCAGGCCCGAGGCCAGCGGCACCCGGGCGATGATGCCGACGCCGGCCTCCAGCGCCGCGGGCAGCACCCGCTCGAGCGGCTTGAGCCGCAGCGCGTTGAGGATGATCTGGATGCTGGCGACGTGGGGGCGCGCGATCGCCGCCAGCGCCTGGTCGACGGTCTCCACGCTCAGGCCGTACGCCGCGATCGAGCCGTCCTCGACCAGGGCGTCGAGCGCGTCGTACGTCGCGTCGGCCTCGACCGTGGCGGTGGGCGGGCAGTGCAGCTGCACCAGGTCGACCGTGTCGACGCCGAGGTTGCGGCGCGACCGGTCGATCCACTGCCGGAAGTTGGCGGCCGAGTAGTTCTCGGGCAGCTGCTCCTCGCGCCGCCCCATCTTGGTCGCGACGGTGAAGCCCTCGCCGGCGTGGTCGGCCAGGAAGCGGCCCACGACCGTCTCGCTGCGGCCGTCGCCGTAGACGTCGGCGGTGTCGTAGAAGGTCACGCCCTCGGCGGCCGAGGTCTCCAGCACCTCGCGGGCGTCGGCCTCGCTGACCTCGCCCCAGTCGGCGCCGAGCTGCCAGGTGCCGAGCCCGACGACCGACACCTCCCGTCCGGTGCGTCCCAGCGTGCGCTTCTCCACGTCGTCCTCCACTGCGTCAGGTGGACCGGCTCCCCGTCCGGCCCGGGTTCGTTCCTACAGGACGGGTCCGACAGGGCCTGCGTCAGCCTCAGCGGCCCTTCGGCAGCGTCCCGGTGCGACGGATCTCCGCCAGCGCGTCCGGCTCGTAGTAGCGGGGGTCCAGCAGCACCGCCCACTGGTGGGTCTGGCCGGCGCCCTGCTCGCCGCGGACCGTCACCTGGGTGACGAAGCCGCTCGGGGAGACCCCGGGCGGCAGGCTGACCTCCTGCTCGCCGCCGAGCGCGAGGGCCTCGCGCCAGCTGGCGACCGCCTGGCGCGGCAGGCCCCAGCGGTCGACGGCTGCGTCGAGGGCCGCGAGGGCCTCGTCCTCGGTGTCGTAGGACTCGAACCACGTGATGTTGGTGGCGGCCCGCCCGGTGGTGAGGAAGGTCGCGCCGAAGGTCGAGGTCGAGACCGTCTCCTCCCCGTCGGGCCCGACGAGGGTGAGCTCGACCGGGTCGTCGCCCGGACGGCCGACGACGGGGCCCATCCTGTCCTCGCGGATCCCGACCTCGGCCGGGGTGAGCTCGAGGTCGCGCAGGTCGAAGCGTGCCCGTCCCGACTCCTTGATCTGCGCGACGCCTGCCGCGTCCAGCTGGGAGCTGCTCATGGGGCTCTGGCCTCCTGGTTCGGGTTCGGGGCTCTGCGACGTGCCGCAGCCGCTCGCGCCGAGGACGAGCCCGAGGGTCAGGCCGGCAGCAGCGGCCCGCCGCGACGCCCGGGTCATCGGCGGTACTGCCAGTCGGTGGCGAGGTCGTGGAGGATGCCGGGCGTCCGCTCGAGCAGCCGGTAGTCGTCGACGCGCCCGTCGAAGTCGCTGCCCACCAGCTCGCGCAGGCGGTCGGGGTCGTTCGCGAGCAGGTCCTGGTAGGCCGGCAGCGTGTCCTGGGTGATGAGGTCCCACCGGTCGTAGCGGTCGGCGACGTTGCCGTCGGGCAGTGGCGTGACGACGTCACCGAGGTCGGCCTGCGGCAGCGGGAAGGGTCCGAGGTTGCCGGGGGTCTGGAGGTCGATGACCGCCGGGAAGACGTCGGCGTACCCCTGCGCCCCGGGGATCGACGGCGCCCCCACGACCGTGGTCATCCAGGTCATCGCCTCGCCGGTCCCCGGCCGGGACCGCATCTCGTCGTAGTCGTCGGCGATGACGTCCCACTGCTCGCGGTGCAGCAGCTGCACGTTGCCCTCGGTGACGCGGTCGGGGTCGCCGCTGGCGATGTCGTGCCACGCCGACCCGGTGTCGAGGTCCATCAGGCCGGCGGCCTGCATCCGGTCGGTCTCCTCGGTGCCGCCGAGCAGGTAGGCCTCGTGCATCGAGGCCTGGTCGAGGAAGATCTCCTGCTGCATCGACAGCAGCCTCTCCTCGTAGAACTGGACCTCGGAGTCGGGCAGGTCGCGGAGCGTCTCGAGCATCTCCCGGGCGTCGTCGTCCCAGGAGCCGGGGGCGTTCGGGATCGACGGCAGCGCGCCGTCCACCTGCTGCGCGACGTCACGGATCATGTCGAGGTCGTAGAAGCCGGCCGCGAAGCTGGGTCCGATCAGGTTGGCCATGCCCGCCCACTGCAGCTCGGGGTGGTCCAGGAAGAGCTGGCCGTAGTAGTCGTAGACCGAGGTGATCGTCTCGCTGTTGGCCGAGGCACCCTGGGAGGGGTCCCACGCGTCGCCGTCGATGCCCGCGGCCTCCAGCGCCTCGTCCTGCCAGTAGGTCGAGAGGAGCTCGCGGTACGCCGGGTCCTGCGCGGACAGCGTGCCGGAGTCCACCGCCCCGTCGAGCAGCTGCTTGGCCGCGTCCGGGTGGGCCTGCATCCAGCGCAGGAACTCCGCCGAGGCGAGCAGCTCCCGGACCTGCTGCTGGCTCATCCCGCTGGTCGTCGTGGGCGGGGAGTACTCCAGCCCGGCGTCCACGTCGGCGCTGGTCGCCCGCAGCTCGTCGAGGGCGCTGTCGATCGCGTGCGCCACCTGGGCGTCCTCGGTCGACAGCGTGCTCAGCGCGGCGCTGATCGCCTCGACGTGGCCGTCGAGCTCCGCCTGGCGGGCGTCCACCTCGTCCGCGGGCACGGTGCGCGAGTCGGTGACCATCCAGTCGTCGGCGACGGCGAACCCGTCGGCCACCGCGGCGTCGACCTTGGCGAGCAGGGTGCTGCGCGCGGACTGCAGCCGCGGGACACCGTCGCGGACCGCCTCCTCGACGTCCTCGAGGCGGGCCCGCAGCCGGCGGCCGAACCCGAGCTCGGTGCGCACCCGGGCCTCCGCCGCGCGCGCGGTGCGTCCCTCCCACTCGGCCACCAGCTCCTCGAGGCTGCGCTCCTGGCGGCGCAGCTGGCTGCTCAGCTCCTGGGTGCGGTCACCGACCGCGTCGGCCGCGGCCGTGAGCCCGGCCGGCCGCCAGCGGCGTACCGAGGACAGGGTGTGGGTCATCGCGTCACCGGCTCATCGCGCCGAAGCCGGTGACGATGTCGTCCTCGGTGGCCTCGTAGTCGTCCTGGGTGCCGTCGGCGACGTCCGCCATCTCGCGCAGCCGCTGCGCGAGGACCTCGAGGGCCGCCTCCACGTCGGGGCCGGCCGTCGCCACGGCGTCTGCGGTGCGCGTCGAGGGCAGGTCGCCGCTCACGCCGCTGCCGATCGACCCGCCGTCGATGCGGCTCAGCGCGTCCGCGGCCTCACGGCACTCCCCCGCGAACGCGCGCAACCGCTCGGGCGGCACGTAGATGTCCGACATGTCGTCATGGTTACAGACGCGGCGCTCCTGGTCACCCCGTCCGGCACGGTGTCGGGCACGACCATCCCGCGCCTCGACCACGTCGGCGTCACCGAGCGGCTCGGCTGAGCGGCGTACCTCTGGTGCGGGGTTGTGGTGCCCGAGTGCGCCGTACGCCCCTTGTTCAGAATCAACAACTCCGCGTTACATGGGCGACGGGGCGTGCCCCTGCCCCTGCCCCTGCCCCTGCCCCTCGAGCGGCTCGAACGCCCACCGGACGGTCGAGCGGTAGGTCTCCCCCGGGCGCAGCGTGGCGTCGCCGAGGTCGGGACGGTTGGGGGTGTCGGGGACGACCTGCGGCTCCAGGGCGAGGCCGTCGCCCTGGCGGTGCCAGCCGCCGGCCGAGGACGGCTCGGAGCCGTCGAGGCCGTTGCCGGTGTAGACCTGGAGGCCGGGCTGGTCGGTGGAGAGCACCAGCCGGGTGCGGGTCGCGGGCGAGGTCAGCCACGCCACGGGCCGCACGCCCTCACCGGGGTCGAGCACGTAGTGGTGGTCGATGCCGCCCGCGTCGTCGAGCTGCGGGTGCGCCAGGCGTACGACGCCGCCGAGCCGGCGTGGTTCGCGCAGGTCGAAGGGGGTGCCCTCGACGGGCGCGGGCGGCCCGGGCACGGGGATGCCGGTGGCGTCGACCTCGACGTACGCCGCGCCGGCGACCGCCAGCCACTGGCCGTCGATCGTGCCGGACCCCTCGCCGTCGAGGTTGAGGTAGGCGTGGCTGGTCAGGCAGACGGGCGTGGGGGCGTCGGTCGTGGCCGAGAGCTCCAGCTCGACCGCGTCCGCGGTCACGGCGAACCGGGCGCGGACCCGCAGCTCGCCCGGGAACCCCTGGTCGCCGTCCGGGCTGGTCAGGGTGAGCACGACGTGGTCGTCGCCCTGCTCCTCGACGCTCCACAGCCGCACGTCGAAGCCCGCGGGGCCCGAGTGCACGAGGTGGCCGCGGTCGTTGGTGCCGAGCTGCACGGTGCGCCCGTCGAGGTCGAAGCGTCCGTGGGCGATCCGGTTGGCGTAGCGACCGATGGTGCCGCCGAGGTAGGACGTGGAGGCGAGCAGCGACGCGGGGTCGGGGTGGCTGAGCACCACGTCGCGTCGTACGCCGTCACCGCCGGTCACCCACAGCCGGTGGACCGTGGCGCCGAGGTCGAGCAGCTCCAGCACCGGGCCGGGCGCGCTGCCGACCACCAGCCGGGTGACCTCGCCGAGCGGCGAGCTGCCGAAGGGGAAGGACCGGGCTCCGGGAGCGGTGTCGGGCATGCCCGCACGCTAGCGCCCGGTCCGGCGGCGGCTGGGACCTCGAGCAGAGCACACCCGCGGCGCCTGGCGCTGACCGGCGAGGCTCAGACGACGCCGCCCGGGGGCACCCGGGTGCCCGGGGCGACGTCGGCACCCACGACCACGTCGCGTCCCAGGATGGTGATGGCGTCCGGGTCGTCGAGGGCGGTGTCGGCACTGCCCACGGTCGCGCCGGGGCCGATGTCGCAGGCGGTGTCGACCACGGTCCGCAGCACCCGGGCGCCGGATCGGATGACCGAGCGGGCCGACACCACGCACTCGACCACCTCGGCGCCGTGCTCGACGACCACGTCGGGGCCGATCACGCTCCGGGTGACGGTGCCCTGCACGCGGCTGCCCGCGCTCAGCATGCTGTCGGAGACCACGGCTCCGGAGGCCACGAAGGCGGGCGTGCGCTCGGGGTGCTGGGTGAGCACCGGCCAGGCCGGGTCGAACAGCCCGGTGTCGCCCCCGAGCAGCTCGAGGTGGGCGTTGAGGTAGTGGTGCGGCTGGCCCAGGTCGCGCCAGTAGCCCTCGAGGCGGTGGGCGTAGACCTTGCCCCGCTCGACGAGCCGCGGCACCAGCAGGTCGCCGAAGTCGCCGAGGCCGGAGTCGCCCGCAGGCCGGTCGGAGTCGGCCTGGGAGAGCTCGTGGTGGAGCTCCTCGAGCACCTCGACGAGCACGTCGGGGGCGTAGGCGAACACCTCGCACGCCACGACCGACCCGTCGGGATCCTCGGGCTTGTAGGCGACGTCGGTGACCCGGCCGAGCCGGTTGCTCTGCACCACCGCGTGGTCGGACGGGTCCTCGGCGTACACCTCGGCGAGGTCGGTGACCAGCATCGTCAGCTCGGCCTCCTTCGCCAGGTGCGTGGCGACCAGCTCGCCGAGGTCGAAGCGGTAGACGTGGTCGGCGCTCATCACCAGCACCACGTCGGGGGCGGCGCGGCGCAGGTCGTCGCGCAGCCGGTACAGCTCGTCGGCGTTGCCCTGCGCGAACCCCTCCTCGTCGAGCGAGCCGTTGCCCTCGCGCGGCATCAGCAGCCGCAGCCCGCCGCGGGTGCGGTCGAGGTCCCAGGGACGGCCGTTGCGCACCTGCTCCTCCAGCGACTCGGCCTGGTAGGACACCGAGAGCCACACGTCGTCGACGCCGGAGTTGACGAGGTTGGACAGCGGGAAGTCGAGCAGCTGGTAGGACCCCGCGAAGGGCAGGGCCGGCTTGGCGCGCTCGGCGGTGAGCACGTCCATGCGGCCGCCGGCACCGCCGGCCTGGATGATGGCGAGCGCCTTCACGCGCTGGAGGGGGTTCACCGGCCGATGATCCCACCGGCGATCCGCGCCCGGCAGGGGGGCGGGGGCCCTAGCCTGCCGACATGGATCGCAACGACGCGGCGTCGGACCGCCACAGCTCCGACGGCCGCTCGGCGTTCGAGAAGTTCGTCGAGGCCACCTACCGCCAGGTGAGCCGCGCGCCGTTCTTCGTGGTGTGCCTGGTGGTGGTCCTCGCCTGGGGCGCGAGCGCCCCGCTGTGGCCGAACCTCAAGGAGTGGCAGGTCGCCATCCACACCGTGGCCAGCGTGGTGTCGCTGCTGCTGCTGGTGCTGCTGGAGAACGCCGGCCGGCGCTCCGAGGAGGCCGCGCAGGAGAAGCTCAACGTGCTGGCCGAGGCCCTGGCCGCGCTGATGGACTCCTCGGCCGCGAACGACCCCGAGCTGCAGCAGGCGACCCGGCGGCTGCGCGAGGCGGTCGGCCTGGAGGAGCGCCACTGACGCCGGTCCGGGCTACCAGCCGAGCGTGCCCGGCGCGCCCTTGAAGGGGCCGACGACGTCGTCGGTCACCCAGCCGCCGTAGAAGCCGCCCTCCTGGGGCCGCACCCGCTCGTCGTCGACGAGGCACTCCAGGCGCGAGGGGTAGAAGGTCACGAACCCGCGGAGGTCGGCGAAGCCCGGCGTCGGGTCCTCGTAGGACCACGCGACCGCCTCCAGGCCCAGCACGTCCCAGTACGTCGCCGCGCCCTTCCACTCGCACCAGGTCGAGCGCGCCCGCGACGGGGTCAGCACCCCCTCGGCCACGTCGGCCGGGTCGACGTACCAGGTCGGCGGGTGGCTGGTCTCCAGCACCCGGAAGGCGCGCGTGCTGTCGACGACCGGCTGCCCGTCGCGGCGTACGACGACCCGGCGGTCCGAACGCACCAGCGCCGGCGGCCGCGGGTAGTCCCACACCGATTCCTGGCCGGGCCCCGGCTCCTCGCGTCGTCGCTCCTTGCGCATGCCCCGATCCTGCTCCGGACCGCCAAGCGACCCAGCGGGCTAGCCTCGGTGGCGTGAGCAGGACGACGCACGCAGGGGCCCGCGCGGCGCTGCTGCTGCTCGCGCTCCTGGGCCTGCTCGCGATGCACGGACTCGCCGGCCACGGCACTGCCGGTCACCGAGGCGCGGCCGCACCCGCGGCCGCCCACGGCCCCGCGCAGCACACCGCCCCGGTGGTGGTCGGCGACCTCCTCGCCCCGGCGCAACCGCTCGCGCCCGCGGACGATCCCGCCGCCGGTGCCGGGCTCTGCCTGGCCGTGCTGCTGCTCGGCCTCGTCGCGCTGCTCGCGCTGCGCCGGACCGGGGGCCCGCCGCTCCTGCCCCGGTCGCCCACGCTGCTGCGACCCCTGGCGTCGCCCGCACGCGACCCCGACCCCCCCGACCTGTCCCGCCTCTGCGTCCTGCGCTGCTGAGCAGCCCGCGACCCGACCGCTCACCCGGTCGGGCGCGACCCCTGCCCAGCACCCACCGACCGGAGGAACTCCCATGCCCCAGCACACCCTGACCACGACGCTCGCCGCAGCATCCCTGCTGCTGCTCACCGCCTGCGGCGGCGCAGACCACGCCGAGGCGGACGTCCGCTTCGCCCAGCAGATGGTCCCGCACCACGCCCAGGCGGTGGAGATGGCCGACCAGGCCCTCGACACCAGCCGTGACCCCGACGTACGCCGCCTGGCCGAGGAGATCCGCGCCGCCCAGGACCCCGAGATCGAGACCATGACCGACTGGCTCGAGGAGTGGGGCGAGGACGTGCCCGACACCTCCGGCGGCGCAGGCGCCATGCCGGGGATGGACGGGATGGAGGGGATGATGTCCGAGGCGGAGATGGAGCAGCTCGACACCACCGACGGCGCCGCGTTCGACCGGCTCTGGCTACGGCTGATGGTCGCGCACCATCGCGGGGCCGTCGAGATGGCCCGAGCCGAGCAGGCCGACGGCCGGTACGACGCCGCGCTCGACCTCGCCCGCGAGGTCGAGCGCATCCAGCGCGCGGAGATCGGCGAGATGGAGCAGCTGCTCGGCTGAGCCGACGGGGCGCGTCAGCCCGCGGCGTACGGGTCGGGCACCAGCACCGGCTGCTCGGCGTCGCCGATCGTCACCAGGGCCCGAGGGCCAGACGTGCGACAGCGTCAGCTGCAGCCGGGGGTGGGCGGCGGCGAGTCCGTCGTCCATCCGGCGAGCATGGAACACCGCCCCACGCCCGGGGACGGTGTTGCTCCGATCGCGCGGGTTCGTTTATTGACCAACCGGTCGGTACAGTAAGTAGGTGCCCCAGCCTGCCCACCGACCCTCCCAGCGCATCGCCGTCCTCGAGGCCGCTCTCGGCCTGCTCCGCGAGGACGCGGCGCTCTCGCTCGACTCCGCCGCCCGGGCGGCCGGGGTCAGCAAGCCGGGGCTGATGTACCACTTCCCGACCAAGGAGGCGCTGGTCGCCGCCCTGGTCGACCACGTCGTCGACCGCTACGAGCGCGACCTCTCGGCGCTGGTGCACGACGGGCGCGGCGGGGACGGCGAGGCGGACGGCGGGGCGGACGGCGAGGCGGACGCGCACGCCCGGCTCGCGGCGTACGTCCGCTGGTCGATCACCCACGACCACGACCCCGCCGACCTCGTGATGCTCGCGGACCCCCGGCTGCGGCAGCGGATGGCCGAGCGCTGGGCCGAGCGGCTCGCGGTGTGGGTCGCCGTGCCCGCCGACCTCCCGCCGGGGCGGCGCGCTCGCTGCCAGGCCGCCCGGCTGCTCGCCGACGGCTGCTGGTTCGCCGACGCCTCCGGCGTACTCCCGGTCCCGGCCGCCGACCGCGACGCGCTGCTCGACCTCGCCCTCGGGCTGCTCGGGGAGGCGGCGTGAGGACCTGGCTGCTGCTGGTCGCCGCGATCGCCACCGAGGTGACCGCCTCGCTCGCGCTCAAGGCCGCGCTCGACCGTCCGGCGCTGTACGTCGTGGTGGCGGTCGGCTACCTCAGCTCGCTCGTGCTGCTCGCGGCGGTGCTGCGGCGCGGCATGGGGCTCGGGGTGGCGTACGGCATCTGGGGCGCGCTGGGCGTCGCCTCCACCGCCCTGCTCTCGGCTCTCATCTTCGGGGAGCCGCTGACCGCGGTGATGCTCGTCGGCCTCGCCCTGATCATCGCCGGCGTGGTGCTCGTCGAGGGCGGCTCGCAGGCCGCGCTGCGGCGTCGTACGTCGGTGGACGGAGGCGTGGCATGAGCCCCTGGTGGTTCGTGGTCGGCGCGACCCTCGCCGAGGTGCTCGGCACCCTCGCGCTGCGGGCGGCCGCGACCGGGCAGCGGCGGTGGTACGCCGCGGTCGCGGTCGGCTACGTCGTCGCCTTCGTCCTGCTCACCCTCGCGCTCGACGCCGGCCTGCCGCTCGGCGTGGTGTACGGCGTCTGGGCGGCCAGCGGTGTCGCCCTGACCGCCGTCGCCTCCCGGCTGCTCTTCGACGAGCCGCTGACCCGCGTCATGGTGGGCGGCATCGCCCTGATCGCCGCCGGGGTGCTGCTCGTGGAGCTCGGCGCAGCCCACTGACCAGGGTCGTGTGGGTGAGCCGGGGACCCGGGCCTCGCGACAGCAGCGGTGGCGGAGGGATTTGAAAGTTCCGTGACCGTCCCTCCGTCACTTGGCCAGAAGCGGCCAGATTTGGACTCTTTAGGCCTCTGACCTGCGACGATACAGGTGGCCTGTCGGATGTCGGTGGTCACGCCGTGCCAGATGTAGCCTTCGATATGGCACGTAGATGGCACGAAACTCGTGTCATCTGGCACGTAGATGGCACGAAATGGCGGCGATTCTGATGGCACGGCGGACCGAGAAGCGGGGCTTCGGCAGCATCCGACGGCTGCCCAGCGGGAGCTTCCAAGCGCGTTACGCGGGACCGTCGGGCGACCTGGTGGCCGCGCCGGTCACGTTCTCCTCTCGCATCGATGCAGAGGCCTGGCTGCACTCCGAGCGGCGGCTGCTCGTCGAGCCCGAGGTGTGGAAGGCGCCGAAGGTGCGACTCGAGGAAGCGCGCAGGGAGGAGGAGGCGAGGCGACTGCCGACGTTCGAGACGTATGCAGAACGGTGGATCCACAACCGCCGCAACAGCCGTGGGGAACCGCTGCGGCCATCGACTCGGGACAAGTACCTGTCCAGTCTTCGGGTCCATGTCTATCCGACCTTCGGCGACACTCCGCTCGACGAGATCACCCGGGCGTCGGTTCGGGAGTGGCACGAGGGTCTGACGGCTGGACCGGCAGCGAAGGCGCACGCCTACACGACCGATTCGCACGATCCTCAACACGGCGGTCGACGAGGACGAGCTGCTGAGCAAGAACCCGGCACAGCTGCGCGGGGCTGGCGCTCGGCACGGCCGGAAGAACTTGCGGCCGGCAAGCCTCGATGAGCTGGGCGCCATGGTCGAGGCCATGCCCGAACGGCTCCGTCTGCTCCTCCTGCTTGCCACGTGGTGCGCACTGCGTTCTGGGGAGCTTCGAGAGCTCCGACGCGGCGACCTCGTGCTCGGTACCGACGGGGCCGGTGAACCGTTGGGTTGGGTGAACATCAGCCGCGGTGTCGTCCGCGCCCGGGTGGCTGATCCGGCTTCTGGCCTGCTCACCGCAAACGTGGTCGGCGCCCCGAAGACCGAGGCTGGAGTCCGCTCAGTCTCGATCCCCGAGTTCCTCCTGTCGACCGTCGAGGACCACCTGACTCGTTTCGCGGCTCCCGGATCCGATGGACTGCTCTTCCCCTCGCGCCGAGATCCTCGGGCACAGCTGCCTGAGGCGACACTCAATGGTCGGGCGGCCGTGCTCGACGCTCAGGGTGACGTGATCAGGGCGGGCTTCGGGTGGCGTGAGGCGAGGCGAGTCGCCGGTCGCTCCGATCTCGACCTGCACGACCTCCGGCACACCGGTGCGAGCTGGGCCGGCGAAGAGGGCGCGAGCCTGGCCGAGCTCATGCATCGGCTCGGCCACTCCACACCGAGCATGGCCATGCGCTACCAGCACTCCCGCCTCGAGCGCGACCGTGAGCTGGGTCGTCGGCTCTCTGCCCGAGGCACCCGAGTGAAGGACTGATCCTGTCGATATCGCCCGGTCCGACTATCCGCAGCCGAGCTTGGGGACCACGGACAAGCCATACCGAGGACCGACGGGCCGTCACCCCGGCGTTGTGCTGCTACGACCTGGCGGGTGGACCGCCAGACATGCCGCGGTCGCCCAGCGTCGGCACCCTCATGTACGGGGCCAGCCTGAGTCCTACCGCCGCTATCGGGCGCGGCCAGGGACCCAGCGCAGTTCAGGGCGTCACGGGGGACGCCCTGGTCCCAAGGATGATTGCGGACGTGGCTAGCGGGACCCCCATGGTGATGCTGAGCGTCAAGGGCGCATGAGGTTCCGCCGACGGCGACCGGGACGGACGTCAACAGACCGACGGAAGTCTCAATCGGTGCAGTCGAGGATCAGTCGGGTCGCTTCGTGCGGTGCGTCCCACTGCGGGAAATGACCGCATCGCTCGAACCAGTGCAGCACCGCGTCCGGGAACAATTTTGCAGCACGCCCGGCCTGCCGCGGGACTGTCACTAGGTCGCGACGACCCCAACCGATCGTGACCCGGCCGGGCACTGTGCCCTTTGGCGCTCCCTGTTGCTTGGGCCCCTTGGTCAAGGCGTCCAACGCAGCGCCAGTCGCCGGAGAGTCGGCAAGCCCGCGTACGTCTGGCAACACGGTCTCGCGGGAGAGCGCCCAGGGCCGCGCCGACAGCTGCGCCAGCAGCAGAGTTCTTCCCGCAGGGCTCCCAAGTAATGCTGGCAGCCTGCCTCGCAGCGCCCGTACCAAAGCGATCGACGGCCGCAGCGTGGCGCTGAAGACGGCGAGCTCGCGGTCGCTCCAGAAGCCGCCCGGGTCCAACGCGACGGTGTCGCCGCCGACGCCTCGCCGCGCGAGTTCGAGGACGATTCGGCCGCCCATCGACTGGCCGACGGTCGAGACCCCGTCCAAGCCTTGTTCGCGAATGAAGTCCGCAACGGAGTCGGTCAGGGTGGCGATCGAGACCTCGCCGGTCAGCGGCGCCGTCTCGCCGAAACCTGGCAGGTCGATGGCGACTACCTCACGGCTCTCGGCCAGTTCGGCGATGATCGGGGACCAGGATTGCCACCCAGCGCCTAGACCGTGCACCAGCAACAAGGGGGTGCCAGTCCCGCGGCGCACATGGTTCAACGTCATGACTGCGACGCTATCTCGGCGAACCTCGGCCGATCTTGCCTCCTCGAGCCGATGCGCTGACGGCTGGATGGTCCCGTCGCGTCCTCCGCACTCGAGCAAGTTGCGGTCAACGGGCGCTACGGATTGGGCGTCAGCATGCTCCCGTGCCGCGCCCGATCCTCTTGCGTCACGCTCACCACCGGGCCGAGGGGATGCGGCGGAGCGCGGCTTCGAGCTCGTCGAGGCGGATGCGGATGGGGCGTCGGCCGCACTGGTAGGCGGGGATGGTGCCGTCGGCGATGCGGCGGCGGATGGTCTTGACCGACAGGGACATGACCTCGGCGGCCTCGTCGAGGCTGAGGTAGGCCGGCAGGGTCTTCTCAGCCATTGGTCCGCTCCCTCGCGTGTGCGTGGGTGCCGCGGAGGTGAGGAAGCGGCGGGCTTCGGCGACGGTGATGTAGAGGCGTCCGCAGCCGTTGAAGCGTGCCCACCGGGGGCCGACGCCTCGTCTGCGCCAGTCACGCACGGTGCGTTGTGGGGTGCGGATGAGGTCGCAGAACTCCTCGAAGGTGATCAGGCCTCGGTCGTCCCAGTCGTGGGGGATCTGGATCGGGTCCATGTGCTTGTCCTCTTCGCTCGTCGGGAGGTGTCCTCTCGGTCACCTAGGTCGAGGCCAGTCGCTCAGGATCACCGATGTGGCCTCTCGTCAGTGCTCGTACGACGAGGCGATGGGGACGCGCGGGGTGATGTCGGTGGTCCGATGTCCGTGCTCTTCCTCGTGCGTCGGCAACTGTCCCCGTGGTGAACAGGCGCACTGAGGAGCCCGCATGGACGCCCTCGTGTGAACTCGTCAACGCATGTCAGAAGCCGATCCCCGGCGAGCGACGGGCAGGTCGGGCGTAGAGGTCGTCCCGGTGGGTTGCGGACGATGGCGGGTTCGGGTTGACGGCGCCGGCGGACCGCCTTGGCTGGGAGCTGGGGGCCGTAGCGGTCGATGTCTTCGGCAGCGGTCTGGGCGGCGTGGCGGGGGCCGAGGTCGGCCCGGTAGCGGTTGAAGACATCGATCCACTGCGCGCGTGCGTCGTTGAGGCTCTCGGCGACCACGTGGGCGGTGTTGCGGTGGCGGCCGCGGGTCATGCCGACGTACGCCGCGGCGGCGCCGGTGGTCTCGCCGACGAGCAGGTGGGCCTGGTCGACGGTCTCGCCCTGAGCGCCGTGCACGGTGGTGGCGTAGGCGAGCTCGACATGCTCGCGCACGTAGCTCGCGGGCAGGACCCGGTCGCCGTTGCGACCGGTCACGGTCAGGGCCCCGTCGCCGGAGAGGCCGGCTGACGGTCCAGGTGTCGCGGTTCGCGACCCCGAGGGCGCGGTCGTTGTGGCGGGTGGCGATCCGGTCCCCGATCCCTACCTGCTCGCCGGCGGCGGTGGTGAGCGACGGTGGTGGGGTCACGTGATGGTGAGCCGGTGGTCGCGGATGGCGGCGTTCAGGGCGGCGACTTGTTCGCGGGTGTCCGCGACGATCAGACCCGTCCGCTGCAATGACAGGTGGTGAGGGCGAGCGAGGCGTTCGACGTCGGTGGAGTGCACGACGATCTGACCCCGGTCGACGAGGGCGTCGAAGACCTCACCACTGCGCACACCAGCGCCTCATGAGGAGGGTCAGGTCGGCGTAGTCGGGTCGGTGAACCGGTGGACGTTCTCCAACGTCAGACGCGCTTCGGGTGGTGCCCAGCGGGCGGCGTGATCCAGGACGCCGCCACGGCCGACGGCCGGGAGCTGATGCCGGTCGCCGACGAACGCGACCCGGGCCCCGGCTTCGTCGGCGATGGTGAGCAACGCCCTGGCGGTGTCCTGGTCGAGCATCCCGGCCTCATCGACCAGCAGCACGTCTCCGGGCAGCAGCCGGGCCCTGGCGTCGACGTGCTCGCGACCGACGGGTTCGCGGGTCCAGCGGCCGTCGTCGTCCCACCGGTAGCCGTGCTGATGGATCAGCCAGGCCGCCGAGAACGCGTCGGCGCCGACCTGGTCTCGAGCGACCCGTGCGGCCTTCAGGGTGGGGGTCACGACGACCAGTCGCCGCGACTGCATGTCGAGCAGCGTCACGTGCCGCGGCGAGGGTGGTGGTCTTGCCGGCGCCGGCCGCGCCCTCGATCACCAACAGCTTCCCGGTGCCGGCCAGGGCGCCGGCGACCTGCTCGTTGCGCGTCGTCCAGGCCCCACTGCCGCGCGGCCATCGGGCCCACCCACTCGCGCGACTGTCGGGTGCTCGGCGCGGGCCGCGAGGCGGTCGACCAGGTCGGCCTCGACATCGAGGACGTTGCGGGAGGTCAGGACCCGGACATGTCCGGGGACGTCGTCGCGGGCCAGCAGCGGTACGCACGACTCGATGGTGCGGCTGGTCAGGTCCTCGACCAGCTCGCGGCGTACCGGTGCCGGGGTGACGACGTCGACGGCGGCGATGATCCGCTCGACCTCGCCGCGGATGTCGGCGCCATTCCATGCAGACCGCCGGGCGCCCAACCGGGTGAGGACCAGGTCGATCACCGCATCGCGGTTGATCCGACCGATCGCCGTCCCCAGACGCGCGCCATGTCCAGCGGCGCGGAGCGGTGGGGTGAATCCCAGGTCGGCCAGCTCTTCGCGCCACCGGCCGGCGAGCTGGGCGCCGTCGGTCGGGACGACCTTGTCGGGTCGCGCCTGCGCCCACGCGCGCCGGTCCCAGCCGCGACGTAGTCGCGGGCCGGGTTCCTCGTCGGGGTGCTCGGCACGCCAGGCGGCCTCGTAGCGGTCGATGTTGCGGGTGATCTGCGATGCCCGTGCGCTGAACGCCCCGACGTACGGGGCGAGCTGGAGCGACCTCGCCGGTCTCGGGGTCGAGGCTGTAGCCGTGCGCGGCGAGCGCATCGCCGGAACCCCGGGTCGCACATGACGGCGGCGTGGCCGATCCCGTTGATCGCCTCGATGCTGTCCACCACACCCACCGAGTGCAGCCCCCGCCACCGACCGGCGGCGAACACCCGGGCGTTGACCTGCAGGTGCAGATGACGGTGCGGGTCCCCGGCCCGGGAGGTGTAGTGCCGCACCACCGCCGCCTCGAGCTGCTCGACCGGGACCTGCACCTGCCGACCTCGTGGACCCGACCCGGGTGGTCGCGTGCTCGGCCAGCCACCCGATGATCTCTGTCGCGGCACGGTCCTGCGCCGCGTCGTACGCCGCGGCGATCTCCGGGATGCAGCGTCGCGGCCAGCGACCAGGTCTTCGGGCCGTTGACGACGACCTCGACGAACCGCAGCGCGTTGGCGTCCTTGCGCAGCCGGCCCTTCGGCTCTCCGGTAAGCGAGGTCGTATCCGCCGACCCACCGCTCGTAGGCGTCACCGTCCATGGCCCCAGCGCTCGCGCCGATGCAGGTCGGTGCACCTCCCTCGATGTCGACCGAGGCGACGTACCGCTCCGCGACCCCGGTGCCCTCGGCGAGGTAGTAGTCGTCGACCCGCGACCGGTCGGCCTCCACGTAGGAGCGCGCGGCACCGGCCGAGCCGCGGTAGAACTTCACCCCGCCATGCACCCGTCGCCTCACCGCCGTCACTCGTCGTCAACTAGCCTTGAAATGACGTTCGGCCCGCCCAGAGGGCGGACCGATCTACGGACCTTCGTAGCATGCGTGCCGCTCGGTTCACATGCCATTGGTGCGAACTAGGCCGCAGGATTTCAGCGCTCGTCAATCGTCGTACATCGTGGCGATATTGTCGTTGCTCGCAATCGAGGCCTACTGTCCGCTGCGAGACGGTCGCGATATCCGCTGTCGCTTCGAGGTCGGCGTTCGTTGCCGAGTCGGTTGATTCTCGCCCGACACAATCCGAGCCACAGCCGCTGGCCGATACCCCGAGCCGGGCCCACACCTTCTGGGCCGAGCCCGTTCGTCGAAGGAACTGTTCCTTGGGACGACGGTCGCAATTGTTGCCGGTCCGGCGGTTGAGGTCAGTAAGCCTCGCGGCGACAGGACCTGCCGCTGGCGAACCAGTACTCTCCAATGCGGACTGTTCCCCGAGACGAGGCTGACATGACACAGGTCCCATCCCATCTATGGCGCCAACAGCTCGATGAGATAGCAATCGTCGACGGCGAGTCCGACGAACGAGCGCAGATGTTGCTCTGGCTAGTCCGCTCCGTGTACGAGCAAGAGGAGTTGGACAGCTACGAAGCCGTCTTCTCCAACAGGATGCAGGTGCAATTGCCCGCAACGGATGCGTGGGTGGACGGGCTAACTCATCACTTGCTAGGGGACGTCGTCGAACATGTCGTCCTCGTCTGGATCGGTGACGGCAGTTCACGCGAGAGTGAGCTGTCCGGTGCCGTCGCACTTGCTGAGATGGCCGCGGGGGATCCGCAAGGCCTCGAATCGGCCCTGTTCGAAGCCGAAGGCGGGAGTCGCATAAAGAACGAACTGCTGCGTGCGCGGAAGTCGGCGGAACAGTTTGTGTGGAAGGTGGCGGCCGTCTCTCCTGAGGCATGGCATCGAGAGCCAACCTCCACTCCGCACCTGGACCTGTGGGACGCGAACCGAATGGCCGGAATAGCCGCGGCGCAGCGCGAGCCCGGGCTCTTGCCTACTGTCTTGAGGATCAACGTCACTGAAGACCAGAGGTTGACGACGACCAGGGCCAGCTCCAGGCGCGTGTTTGTCGCCCCCGTGCTGGGCGCGGAGTTGGCCGATTGGCCAGGCATCGACAGCCGCCGTCTGTTCGATCTCAACGTCAGGTTCAGTCTTGGCGGGACGACGCGGGTTCGACAATCTCTCAACCAGGCTCTTGCAGATCGCAACCAAGATGACTTCATTGCTTTTCATAACGGGCTGACGGTGATCTGTCACGAGGTCCGCGCATATCCCTCCCACCTAGAAATCGTCAACGTCTCGGTGGTCAACGGAGCTCAATCCGTAATCGCCCTACGCGAAAACCGGGACAAGATCGGTGCGAACTTGCAAATCCTCGTCAAATTCGTCGAAATAGGTGATGATGACAGTCTCGCGAGACAAATTGCGGTTCGCAGTAATACGCAAAACCCTGTAAGTGGGCGAAACCTCCGCGCCCTAGACGCCTCGCAAGTCAAATTGGCTCAGGAGTTGGCTGCGAGGGGTTACGTTCTGGATACGCGGCCGGACTCCAGCCGAATCCCTGTCGAGAAGACGATCCGGAATGATGACGCTGCGCAGTGGATATGCGCGATCTATCTGGAGCGGCCCTGGTTGGCCGTAAAACGGACTTCGCTCTTTGAACCTGAAATCTTTCAGCAGATCTATGGCCCGGAACGGTCGGCGGAGCAACTGATACTGCTTAGCACCCTGCGGGGCGTGCTGGACTCGAAGCGCGACCAGTTCCCTACCGGTATGCAACGAGCGTGGTTATTGACGGCTCTGACCTGCATGTATCTGTGTGGGCAAATCATGAGATTTGACGATGACTATATTCAGCTTCTGCTACACCCGGCGCCACCGGCTGGCGACGCTGAAACCACTCTTGCGTCGCTGGATCCAGTAGCGCAGTCCGTGGTGAACTTCCTGCTCGCGCGTCATGACGCTTCAAGAGCACGGGGGGAAGAAGACGACTTCAGGGTTGAGTTCAAGCGGCAGCGGTCGTTGCTTGAGATGTCTGCTGAGCTCACGAAGGAATGGCGGCTCGCGAAGAGGGATCGGGCCGTATGAGTGATCGGCGAGCACTCGTCGTCGGGGTCGGGCACTACGAAGACTGGGACCCCCTTCCTGGATGCCTGAAGGACGCGAGTGAAATGGAGCGCGTCCTGGAGTCCCACGGAGACGGCTCCCCGAACTTCGAAGTGACGGTGCGGATCTCTGACTCTTCAAGATCGCTTAGTGCGGAAGACCTCCTGATCGAGTTTGACTTGCTGTTGGAGAATTCCGACGGGTGCGATCTCGTTTTCTACTTCAGCGGTCATGGCAACGTAACCAAATATGGTCTTCAACTCGCACTTGCGCACGCCCAGGGCACGTTCGACTCCGGCGTCGCATTTGATGTACTTATGCACCGCGCAAATCAGGAACGGTTCGAATCCCTGACGGTTGTTCTTGACTGCTGCTTTTCTGGTTCGGCGTCTAGTGTTGGGCTTAGCGATCATCTGTCGTTGTCGATCATGAGGCCCAACGTGACCATTCTGGCTAGTTCTCAAGCACACCGTGAATCGTATGCGGACCAGTTCTCCAGCCACTATACTGATTCCATTGTCGCTGGACTCGATGGCTCGGCGGTCGACGCACTCGATCAAGTAACCCCTTTTGAGTTACATCGATACGCCATGAACGCAATGCGCCAAGTCGGCAACAGCCCTCCCGTGTTGAAGTCCCACAATTCAGATTTGCTGATCCTACGACAAATTTAAGATGCTGCCCACCCGAGGGAACGGCAAGCAAATCGCCAGCTACTTAAGCTCCGTCGCAATTTGCGGCAAGGACCAGCGTGAAGTGGCTCGATGTAAGTGAGCAACGGCTACCGCTTAGTGGGCAATCCCAGCCCCGCGCGAGCGTCGCCGGTTTCTCGGCCCTTCCGGCTTGGACATGATTCCCGCCGGTTACGCTCAACTTATGCTAGCGAGCCGGGTGTTCCGTCGCTTGGCGCGCGCCTCGATATGCATGTTGATCGGGCTGTTGTTCAGAACAGTGCCCGCCATGATCTCGAAAAACCGAGCAGGGGACAGTTCGTCGGGGATCAGGTCGTGGCGAAGGGTCACGGTGGGGATCGACTCCTACGCCGATGTGTACCTCGGGAACCCGTTCGGAACCAGGCCCATCAGGGGCGGCGGGCGGTTCGATCTCGATCGGCGCTGCATCTTCGGTGGCCCCACCGTCGTCCTCCGGCGGCACAGGGGTGCTCCACTCGGGAACTATCAGGCCAACAGCGTCGTAAGCGTCATCCTCCCTACCCAACTTGGCCAACAGGTCGAGAAGCCACGCCGCAATATCTGCTTCCTCCGTGAACGCGGTCGAACGAAGGGAGTACATGAATCCGAGTGCGGCTTGGGGATGCCGCAGGCTGAGGTTCTTGGCATCGCCGTACGACTCCTCGACGCGGTTGGCCGCGTTCTTGCCGAAGGACGAGTCCATCCGCTTCGTCGAAATCATCAGTTCGGGACCCGTCTGCCAGGCACTCATCACGACGTCGACCTGCTTGACGTAGTTCTTCCCGAGCAAGTTTGCGCTGGCGCTCGCTGTGCCGCCGCTGAATCCCTTGTCGAGTCTTTGCTGAACGGAACTTCGCAGCTCCCTGGGGAGACTCTCGACTAGCGCGGCGACGTCGTATGGGAGCACGCGCGGTGCCTCGGCCCGCGGCCACACCCGGTCAGGGTGGAAGCCTGCACGGCGCAATTCGTAGGCCGTCCAAACATCGAGGGCGAGAGCAGGCACGCCGGACTGGGAAAGCGCCCCAAGAAAGACCGGAACGCCAAGCAGCCGGGAGAGCGTGTCGTAGTCCGGCTGGTATTCGACACCGTCGTCGACGGAGACCCATGGATTGACGTCCCGCATCGGCGCTTCGGCAACGACCTGGTCGAACAGAGCCCAAGCCTGCGACTTCAGCGTTCGCTCAGCCACGCGGAGCAACCTCTTTGCCACGTGCCGCACGCCGCGCGGTCATCTCCTCGCGGGCCTCGCGCACCGCATCGATCTCACGACCTCCGAGGCCAAGTCCCCCGACCAGCAGAACCTCGTCAACCAGGCGAACCGCTTCCAGTAGCCGTCCTCCGCGCAAGTGATCGGATACTGGACGGCGCAGGGCGAGCAGTTCGGTTCGGTGCTCACTGACGAGTTCTCCTGACGGAACGGGGAGGACGTCTGCTTCGCGCGGCTCGAGCTTCAGCATGCCGCCGCCGTAGGCGCGACCGACAGTCTCTGCGCCAAGAAGAGTTATCGAGTTGAGGGAAGCAAGCGGAAGCAGTTGCAGCCCCGGTGCTTGCGGTGCTCGGAGTCGCAGGAAATTCCGTGGACCGAATTCAGATGGTGCGCTCGGCCCTGTTGGTGGTGATCCGTGGCGTGTCTGCGTTCATGTAGGTCAGGAATAGATCAGCCGGCCGGAGATAGGGAACGCGCCACCACGGGTTGCGGACCCTGCACTTGTAGGCGAGGTGCACGCCGGCCGCCTCGCCTGCCGCGATGTACTTCCTGGCGGCGGCGGACGGATCCTCTGCTGGGCGGAACAGCCAGGTGGCTGCTCCGCTGTCACCCAGTGCCGAATGAGATCGGCGTGGGTGAACGAAAGCCCACGGAGGTGTCTTGAGCCCGGCGGACTCAGTCTGATCACGTCGCTCGGCACCAAGCCCAGCTCTTCAACGCGGGCGGGGGAGAGGGCGAAATACTTGTTGTTGCCCGTCACCATGCCGAGTGTCGTGTCACCCCATGCTCTGAAGCTCGGAGAAGCCGATGAGGTGGTCGCAGCGATGTACGCCGAGTCCGCGGCGGCCGAGAGCATGAGTCCGCTCCACTTGGCGCTGGGCGAGGAAGGCTTCCACTTGCGCCCCATCGCGAACTCAGAAAGAGCAGCCGCGTCCTGAACTTGAAAGATGTCGCAGTGGTCCGTGCCCTTGGTTCCGGATGGGTCGAAGCCATCGGCAAGCAGGAGCACGACCTCTTCCTGAACGCCAGGAAAGACACGATCAACGAACAGGACGAGGCCAACCGACCGGAAGTGCTGCATCAGGAAGCGGCGAACGTCGGCGGCGTAGTTGACGGTCAACAACTCGGCCGGCAGTACGAGTCCGAGGCGACCGCCTTCCTTCAGGAACAAGGCCGAGTGAACGGTGAAGGCGGCCCAAGACGACGCCAGCCCGGTGAGCGAAACCCCAGCTCGGAGCGCAGCTTCTCGGGCCTTGAGGCGCGCTTCGCCGCTGAAGTCCTGGTAGCGGACATAGGGCGGATTTCCGATAACAGCGTCGTACGAGCCGTCGGGTGCGCAGTCGAAGAAGTCGCCCGATCGGATCGTCGCCTGGATGCCTTCGGCGCGAAGCGTCCGCTCGCTCTCGGCAGCCGAGGGAGGGTGCAGCTCCACTCCATCGAGCGCACCTCGGTGGCGACCACTACGGCCGGCCTCGTGGAGGAAGATCGCCTCGCCGCACGAAGGTTCAAGGATCGCGTCGTCTGCTGAGTTGACGGCCCAGTCGGCGATGAATCGCGCCACCGGCTGGGGGGTGAAGAACGCCCCTCGCGCCTTTCGCAGCGCAGCAGAGTCACCGGGAAGCATGAAGTCCATCCTGCCGTAGACGACCGACAAAGCGCGGGTCCCGCGCTCCGGGCAGACTCACGGACCAGTCCTTGAACACCCGCAGTCTCCTGCAGCGAGTGCGGGCCCGTGCTTGCCCGCATATCAGGGATGCAGGTTGGAGCCGGAGAACGGCCGCCCAGGACGAACCTGCGCTGATGAACACGGCCGTACCCGCGCTTCGCCGGGTATGCATCACGAGCGGAAGCCTCTTGAACCGCTACAGGACTCCGGAAACGGGGCACGACAACGCCTGGGAGCCTCGCGTGATCGACGCACCAACACGTGCGCAACGAAGGTCGACCCGCGCGTGGGCCCTAGTGTGCGGCGAACCCGAGCCCCCGGACGGTTCGATGCGGAGTCGGGACATTCGGGACGTTCTTTGAAAGAGTTCCCCGAGTCCGTTCCAACGACTGGCTCCGACCGCCGCTAGCCGTCACACCGCCCTGACAAT
>CAVUFX010000002.1:0-12080 GCA_963740935.1 uncultured Actinomycetota bacterium | reverse complement strand
GGCGCCGCAGAGCGAGCCCCTGGTCACCGAGGTCCGCCGACGAGGGTGCGATGGCAGATCGCAGTATCGGCTACCTCCGACAGGAGGGCCTGGCCGACGGCGTACCGAGCGCCCTCGTGGATGCGGGTTGAGGAGCTCTGCGGCCTTCGCCGTCGACCACCTGTGCGATCGATGAACGGGCCGCGCCTGCACCACTTCTACATCGGTCTGCTCGGTACGACGGCGGACGATGCACGTCGTGGCGAGACCTGCCGGTGCCGCGATTGTTCGATGAGCCCCCTTCATCCGCGGGTCCTCGAGCGGCTCCGCTCCGGCGTACACATTGGGGGAGACGCTGTGCGCGAGTTCGACCGGTCGGACCCTCGACTACCGGCAGACCGGGGGGCGGTGGGAGCCGGTGCTGGAGTCCGAGGTCAACGGCCCGGTGCTCGCATGGGGGCTGGGGACGGTGCACGGGGTCGCGGCGCGCACCGCCGAGCTGGTAGCTGAGATGCTTCCCGCTGACACAGCACACGTGGACGTGGCGGCGCCGGTGCTCGAGCTGCTTCGGACCTTCTGGTTCATCCCACCCGCACGAGGCGGAGGTGTGGGGGGCGTTCCCGTGGCAGGAGGAGATCTGGCTCCCCTACGCGCCCCTGGCCGAGCAGCTCCGGAGCAAGCAGGTCGTGAGGCAGCTCTGGCGGGGCGACGGGCGGGCTCAGACGGGTCAACTCGTGGCGCGCCGGGTCCGCCCAGGCCAGCCCACAACCGTGGCGCGCTGTGTTGCAGGGGCGTGCCTGGCACCTCGAGAACAGCGACCGGCTTGGGCGGATCCCACGCCGGTTGCGTCTGGAGCTCGCTCGGCGCCGGAAGAAGTAGTCGGCCCCAGGTCGGAGGCGACTGCGCATCATCTTCTAGTAGGCGCCGCGCGAACGGAAGACGGCGCTGAAGGTGCGGAACAAGATCGTGCGGTCCGATGCCCATCGACCAGTTGTCGACGTAGTAGAGGTCCAGGCGGATGGCCTCGGACCACGACAGGTCGGAGCGGCCGGAGACCTGCCACAGGCCGGTCATGCCGGGGCGGACGCGCAGGCGCCGGGCCACGTCGTCGTCGTACTGCGCGACCTCGTGTGCGAGCGGGGGGCGCGGGCCGACCAGGCTCATGTGGCCGAGCAGCACGTTGAACAGCTGGGGCACTCGTCCACGGAGAACCGACGCAGCCACTGACCGGGCTTGGTGATGCGGGGTCGTCCTCGAGCTTGAACAGGCCACCCTCGTAGCCCGCCTCCGCATGCAGCCGGGCGAGCAGCTCCTCGGCATTGGTCGTCATGGTGCGGAACTTCAGGCAGGAGAAGGTGTCGCCGTCGAGGCCCACGCGGGACTGGCGGAACAGCACGGGGCCACGGTCGTGGCGCCAGACCCGGAACGCGGCGAAGGCGAAGACCGGCGAGAACGCCAAGATGAGGGCCAGCGCGCCGAGGACGTCGAAGGTGCGCTTCATGCGGCGCACCGCCTCGCGGGACCGAGGCTTCTCGAGGTGGATCAGCGGCATGCCACCGACCGGCCGGATGCTGACGCGCTCGGCGGCGACGTCGGTGACGCTCGGGGCGATGACCACCTGGATGTCCTCGTGCTCGAGGTCCCAGGCCAGGCGACGCATGTCGGCGGAGGTGTCGAAGGCACCACCGGCGAGGAAGACCACGTCGACATCCGCCTCGATGGCGACCTCGGCGAGTGAGCGGGAGTGCCCCACGAGCGGCACGCCGGAGGCCGTCGCGTTGCGATCAGCGGTCGCGGTGGGCGTGAGTGCACCGATGACGCGGTAGCCGAGCCAGGACTCACGTGCCAGGACCGACGCGATCTCATCGACGTGGCCCTCGGTGCCGGCGATCAGGACGCGGTGCTGCAGGGCGCCGCGGGTGCGGGCTCGTTGAAGGCTGCGGCGGAGCAGGAGGCGGCCGGTCACGAGCACGGGGACGCCGACGAGGAAACACAGCAGGAAGAACACTCGCGACAGGGGGAAGTTCGCGAGGTAGCACACCGAGGTGACGGCGGCGGCGGCCACGAGGGAGCCGTTGATGATGCGCTTGTACTCGTCGAGACCGGCGCCGAACACCTGGTGCCGGTAGGCGCCCATGAGGAACAGCAGGGCGACCCAGCCGAACATCATCAGCGGACCAGCGACCTCCAGGGTCGACGTCACGTCGGCGCTGGGGGCCGGTCCGGGGAGGGAGACGCTCTCGCGGCCGAGGACGGCGACGAAGACGCTGAACGTGATGAGGACGAGGTCCAGTCCGATCGCGACGACGGGGACGTACCTGAGGCCGTGTGAATCCCGGGTCGTGCGTGAGAACTGTGAACCAGTTGCACAGTCATGACGTACAAATCCCCCGATTTGAATGGTCGGCCCGAGATGCTTAGCCGGACTCCTACCCTAGGAGTGGACGACCGAACCCACCATGTCGTGTGCGGTGAGACACCATGCCGGTCTAGTCCTCAGTCCATTTCGGACCATTCGGGCGCTGCTGGGTGACGTATCAAGGCCCTGGGGGGTATCGGAGGCCCGTGGCCGCCCCGTCGTCTCGCGCGCGACTAGGGTTCCCCGATGAAGGTTCTCATCACCGGCGGCGCGGGCTACATCGGGTCGACGACGGCGAGTGCCCTGGAGCAGGCCGGTCACACGCCGGTGATCCTGGACTCCCTCCTGACGGGGCAGCGTCAGTTCGCCGCCGGGCGGTTCTTCTTCGAGGGTGACATCGCGGACCGGGCGCTGGTCGAGCGTGTCTTCGACGAGCACCCCGACATCGCCGTGACGGTGCACATGGCGGCGCGCATCGTGGTGCCGGAGTCGGTGGCCCAGCCCTACGACTACTACCGCGACAACGTCGCCAAGTCCCTGACCCTGTTCGACACCCTCGCCGAGCTGGGCAGGCCGGACGTGGTGTTCTCCTCGTCCGCCTCCATCTACGCCCCCACCGACGACTTCACGGTCGTCGAGTCCTCGCCACTCGCCCCCGCCTCGCCGTACGCACGGACCAAGATGGTCATGGAGATGGTGATGGAGGATCTCGCGGCCGCCGGCAGGCTGCGGGCACTCGCCCTCCGCTACTTCAACCCGATCGGGTCCGACCCCGAGCTGCGCTCGGGCGTCCACGTGCGGGAGCCCTCGCACGTGCTCGGCCAGCTGGTGCGGGCCGCCCTCGGTCAGCAGGACGCCTTCCGCATCACGGGGGTCGACCTGCCGACGCGGGACGGCACCGGCCTGCGGGACTACGTCCACGTGTGGGACCTCGCCCGCGCCCACGTGGCAGCGGTCGAGCGCTTCGACGACGTGCTGTCGACGGCGCCTGACGGCTTCATCGCGCTCAACGTCGGGACGGGCGAGGGCGTCACCGTGCGCGAGCTGGTGGCAGCCTTCGAGCGGGTCTTCGGCCGCCCGGTCCCGGTCGTCGAGGCGCCGCCCCGGGTGGGCGACGCCATCGGGGCGTACGCCCGGGTGGAGCGCATCCGAGAGCTCACCGGCTGGAGGTCGGACCTCGGCCTCGAGGACGGCATCGCCTCGGCGCTGGCCTGGGCGGAGCGACGGCCCGAGGTCCTGGGGTACGCCTGAGCTCGGCTACGGCGTCGCGTCGCGTGGGGACTCCTCGCGGCGCGGGCCGTCGGACGCGGTGACCCGCCACGCGGTGGAGTCGTTGTCGAACGCGGTCAGACCGTGACGGGTCCGGACGAAGCCCCAGGCCAGCGGGCCGAGGAGCAGCAGCCCGGCGCCGATGATGCCGACCCACTCCGGCGGCACGCCGAGCATCTTGAGCCCGGTCAGCGACAGCACGATCACGATGCCGCGGCGGATGACCGACTGGGTCACCCACGCGGCCATCCGGGCGCCGAGGAAGGTGCCCGGGGTGCCGCCGAGGACGAGCGGCACCAGGACCGCCCACGTGACGCCCTCGGTGACCACGTGGCCGACCGCGGCGGCCAGGACGAGCGGCACGGCCTGCACCAGGTCGGTGCCGACCAGGCGCACGGCCGACAGGGTCGGGTAGATCAGCAGCAGGGCGACCATGATCAGCGAGCCCGAGCCGACCGAGGTGATGCCGACGAGCAACCCGCCGATGGCGCCGACGAGGAGGGTCGGGACCGCGCGGACGCGCGGCTGCTCCTCGCTGAGCAGGTTGCCCCCGGTGACGTGGCGCAGCTGGAGGTACATCCGCAGGGCGTACGTCGCGGCCGTGAACAGCAGCGCGCAGCCGATCGCCGTGGTGAGGAACTCCTGCTGGTCCTCCGCGGCGCCCACGCTCTTGACGATGAAGCCGCCGGCGAAGGCGAACGGCACCGAGCCGATCATCAGCATCCCGGCCAGCCGGAGGTCGGGGGAGCCGCGGCGCCAGTGCACCGAGGCGCCGACCGACTTGTTGATGCTGGCGGCGACGAGGTCGTTGGCCACGGCCGCGGTCGGGTTGACCCCCAGGAAGATCAGCGCCGGGGTCATCAGCGCCCCGCCGCCCATCCCGGTCAGCCCGACCACGATGCCGACGCCGAAGCTGACGAGCAGGACCGACAGCGCGGAGAGGGTGAGGAGGTCGGTCATCAGGGGGTCTCGACAGGCTCGACCGGCGAACGGGGCTCGACCGGCGACGGGGTCTCGACAGGCTCGACCGGCGACGGGGGCTCGACCGACGGGGGCTCGACCGACGAGGTGACGTGGAAGGGCAGCGCGTCGACGACCTCGGCCAGGCAGTCCTCGATGGAGCGGCCGGTGGTGTCGAGGACGACGTCGGCGTCCTGCGGCTCCTCGTAGGGGCTGGAGATGCCGGTGAAGTCGGGGATCTCGCCGCGGCGGGCCCGGGCGTACAGGCCCTTGCGGTCGCGGCGCTCGCACTCCTCCAGCGGGGTCGCGACGTGGACCAGGACCAGCTCGCCGCCGGCGTCCTCGACCATGGCCCGCACCTGCTGGCGGGTGGCGTCGAACGGCGCGATGGGGGAGGCCAGCGCCACGCCGCGGTGACGGGCGACCTCGGCCGCGACCCAGCCGATCCGGGCGATGTTGGTCTCGCGGTCCTCGCGGGAGAAGCCGAGGCCCTTGCTCAGGTGGCGGCGTACGACGTCCCCGTCGAGGCTCGTGACCGTGCGCCGGCCGTCCTCCAGCACCAGGTCGTGCAGCGCCCGGGCCAGCGTCGACTTGCCGCTGCCGGAGAGGCCGGTGAACAGCACCACGACGCCGACGTGCTCGTCGTCGGGCTGGTCCTGCGCGACGACGGCGGCGACCTCGGCGGGCCACGCGTCGTCGGCCGGCTCGGTGCCGGGCAGCGCGAGCACCTCGCCCGCGGCGTACGCCGTGACGACGTCGTGCCCGAGCCGGTGGTCGAGCTCGGCGTCACCGCGCGCGGCCAGGGGTACGACGACCACGTGGGCCGTCGTCCCGGCGGCGACCAGCAGCCGGGCGGCCGCCAGCGTCGCCCGCACCAGACCGACCGGGCTGACGCCCTGCGGGGTGCCGGTCCCGGACAGCGCCAGCAGCACCACCTCGCGGTCGCCGGCCCGCGCGGCCACGAGGTCGAGGTCGGGGACCGTGAGCGGAGCGGTGACGGGGACGGTGAGGGCGTCGGGGTGGAGCTCGCGGACCTGGGTCGGCGGGGCCTGGAGCCGCCGGAAGGGACCGTACGCCGCCCGCGCCAGCGGTCGCAGCCCCGCGCGGGAGTAGCGGGCCAGCGGCAGGCCCTCCGGGTCGACCAGCTCGACCTCCTCGCCCGCCTCGACCACGGCCGCGAGGTCGGCGGGGAGGTCGAGGGCGACCTCGTCGTCGAAGGAGGTGCGGGGGGCCAGGGCGCCGCTCAGCAGGACCTCGAGGTCGTCCAGCTCGCGCGGGGAGGGGCAGTGCTGGGGGACGGGCACCGGGCCATCGTGCCAGAGCGCCACCCTGGGTAGCGTCGCGTCCATGTCCGACTCACCGGCTCCCGTCCCCGCCCCTGCGTCCGCCCCCGTCGTCGTCGCCGAGATCGTCCGCTCGGGGTTCACCGAGGGCCACCACCGGGGCTCCTGGGTGGTGCTCGACGCGGCCGGCGAGGTGGTCGCCTCGGCGGGCGACGTCACCGGCCCGATGCTGCCGCGCAGCTGCAACAAGCCGGTGCAGGCGCTGGGGATGCTCGAGGCGGGCCTGGACCTCGACGGCGAGCTGCTGGCGCTGGCGTGCGCCTCGCACTCCGGCGAGCCCTTCCACCTCGAGGGCGTACGCCGCATCCTCGCCGGCGCGGGCCTGTCCGAGGCCGACCTGCAGACCCCGCCCGACTTCCCGCTCGACGACGCGGCCCGCGAGCAGCTGCTCCGCGACGGGGGCGAGCGCGCGAGCGTGCAGATGAACTGCTCGGGCAAGCACGCCGCGATGCTCGCCACCTGCGTCGCCAACGGCTGGCCGACGCAGACCTACCTCGACGTCGACCACCCGCTCCAGCAGCAGCTGGCCCGCACCTTCGCCGCGACCACCGGCGAGGAGGTCGCCGTGACGGCGGTCGACGGCTGCGGCGCGCCGCTGCTCTCCACCTCGCTGACCGGGCTGGCCCGCGCGTTCGCCCGGATCGCCACCGCGCCCGAGGGCACCCCGGCCGGTCGCATCGCCGCCGCGATCCGGGCGCACCCGGCGTACGTCTCCGGCAGTACCCGCGACGAGCGCACCCTGCTCGAGGCGGTGCCCGGCGCGATCGGCAAGGCGGGCGCGGAGTCCTGCTACGTGGTGGCGCTGCCCGACGGCCGGGCCTTCGCGACCAAGACCGACGACGGGGGCGCGCGGGCGCGGCCGGTGCTGATGGCGGCCCTGCTCGAGCGGCACGGGGTGTGCGACGAGCCCGGGGTCGACGGTGACGCGGTGCGGCGTACCGGCCGGGTGGAGCTGCTCGGCGGCGGCCGTCCCGTGGGCGAGGTCCGGGCGGTGCTGGCGTAGCCCGACCTCGCGGGCTCGACCGCCGAAGGCGGGTGCTAGCACTGCTAGCACGAGGAATCCCTCGTGTCTGCAGGTGAATGTGACTGCGTTCACCTGCTGTGGGTTTGCTTTTGCTAGCAGCTGCAAGCATGGTGGAGGCATGTCCAAGAGCAAGGTCGGCAAGACCGTCGAGTCGTTGGGGGACTACCTCCGCGAGCAGCGGGTCTCGGCGCAGCTGTCGCTGCGCCAGCTGGCCGAGCAGACCGGGGTCTCCAACCCGTACCTGAGCCAGATCGAGCGTGGTCTGCGTCGTCCCTCGGCCGAGGTGCTCCAGCAGCTCGCCAAGGCGCTGCGCATCTCCGCCGAGCAGCTCTACGTCCAGGCCGGCATCGTCAGCCCGGACGCGAGCACGGCCAGGTCGGTGGAGCTCGCCATCCTCGGCGACCCGGAGCTCGACGAGCGGCACAAGCAGTCGCTGCTCGACGTCTACCAGGCGTTCCGGTCGGCTTCGGCCGCCCCGACCGTCCCCGTGCTCGAGGACCCCCCAGCCGCCGTGGTCACCACCGACCCCGGCCACCAGCCAACCGAAGGAGAAGCACATGGCTAAGAACCCGATCAACGCTCTCGCCACCGAGGCCGTCAAGCCCCTGTACGCCGTCGCCGGCGCCACCGAGGTCGCCTACGAGATCGCCCGCGGCGTCGCTGCCGACGCCCAGAGCCGCGTCTCCAAGGTCGAGCGCGACCCCAAGGCCCTGCAGGACCAGGCCGTCGGCGTCGTCAACGCCCGCGTCGAGGAGCTGACCGACGACGTGCGCGAGGCGCAGGGTCGCTTCGAGGCCCGCGTCGCCGAGCTCCAGAAGGACGCCCGCGCGCTGCCCGGCAAGGTCCAGGCCCAGATCGACGAGGCCATCGCCGAGCTGACCAAGACCTACGCCGAGCTCGTCGAGCGTGGCGAGAAGCTCGTCGCCGCCGTGCGCAAGGACGGCTACAAGGCCGTCACCGCGCTGCGTGACGCGCCCGGCTCCTCCACCGTCGTGCGCCGCGAGCGGGCCAAGACCGCCCAGGCCAAGCAGACCCCGGGCACGAAGGCCCCCGCGACCAAGGCCGCGAAGAAGGCCGGCGCCAACGCCCCGACCACGAGGTCGACCGCCAAGAAGGCCGGCGACACCGCCTCCTCGGCCAAGAAGACCGCGGCCAAGAAGAGCAGCGCCGCCACGACCGCCGCCAAGAAGGCGCCGGCCAAGGCTGCTGCGAAGACCACGCAGAAGACCGCCCAGGCCGCGGAGAAGACCGCCGCGTCCACGCAGAAGGCCGCTGCCTCCACCCAGAAGACCGCTGCCTCCGCCCAGAGCAGCGCCGCGAAGACCGCGGACTCCGCGTCCGCGTGAGCTGAGCACCCGTCGCCGACGGGCGACGGGCAGCTCGCCCCCTGGTGATCCCTCCCTTCGCCAGGTGCGCGAGCCGGCAGGCCCCCGGGGTTTCCCCGGGGGTCTGCTGCCGTCCCACCCCGGTTGCGGTCCGCCCCCTATCCTGGGCAGGTGAGCAGCATCTTCGCCTTCCAGGACATGGTCACCTCGGTCTCCGTGCTCGCCCTGCTCGCGCTCAAGCTGTGGGCCTTCGTCGACGCGCTGCTGCGTCCCGCCGAGGCCTACGTCGCCACCGGCAAGCTCACCAAGCCGGCCTGGCTGCTGATCCTCGGCCTCGCCGTCGGTGCGGCCCTGGTGTTCCCGTCGGTGTTCGGCCTGCTCGGCATCGTGGGGATCGTCGCGGCGCTGGTCTACGTGCTCGACGTACGCCCCGCGCTGGTCTCGGTCACCCGGCGCTAGCCCGCCGGCGGCCCGCTGGGTCGGTTCGGCACACTGGCGGGCATGCCTGTCGACCACCAGCTCGCCGGCCTCCTCGCGCTCGTCGCGGACGGCACGCCGATGCACCAGTCCGACCCCCTGACCGCCCGCGCCGCGTTCCGCACCCTGGCCGTGGACTTCCGCAAGCCCGAGGACGTCGTCCCGGTGGCGTCCGTGGCGGACCTCGAGGTCGCCGGCGGCGACGGTCCCCGCCCGGCCCGCGTCTACCGCCCCGAGACCGAGGGGCCGTGGCCGGTCGTGGCGCTGTTCCACGGCGGCGGCTTCGTGATCGGTGACCTCGACACCCACGACAACCTGGCCCGGCGGATCTGCCGCGACGCCGGCGCCGTCGTGGTCTCGGTCGACTACCGGCTCGCGCCCGAGCACCCGTTCCCGGCCGGCGTCGAGGACGCCCTGGCCGCCACCCGGGACCTGCAGGCGCGGACCGAGGAGCTCGGTGGCGACGGCCGGCTCGCGGTCGCCGGCGACAGCGCCGGCGGCAACCTGGCGGCCGTGGTCACCCAGGAGGTCCCCGGCCTGGCGGCCCAGCTGCTGATCTACCCCGCGACCGACGGGGGCGGCGACTACCCCTCGCGCACCGAGAACGGCGAGGGCTACTTCCTCGACCTCTCGACGATGCTGTGGTTCATGGAGCACTACGCGCCCACGGACCCCGAGGACCCCCGCTTCTCGCCGATCCGCGGCTCGCTGACCGGGCTCCCGCCCGCGGTCGTGGTGACCGCCGAGCTGGACCCGCTGCGCGACGAGGGCGAGGCGTACGCCGCCGCGCTCGCCGGCGCCGGCGTCGCCGTCGAGGTCCAGCGCTACGACGGCATGATCCACGGGTTCGTCGACATGGGCTCGTTCTCGGCCGCCGCCGAGGCCGCCACCGCCGACGCGGTGGGGCGGTTCGCCGCGGTGCTCGGGGCTGTGCCGGTCGACTGAGCAGGAGCCCTTGTGCGGGCGCCCGGGATGGGTGACCTTGGACCGGTGCGCTGCCACTTCATCCCCGCCTACCTGCTCGAGCGTCTCGCGGACCAGGCCGACGACGACCACGTCGCCGGGCTGGTCCGGCGTACCCGGGAGATCGACCGGTCCCTGCGCGGCCGCCGCGTCGAGGACCACCCCGCGGCGGGTCCGGTCTCGACCGCGCTGTCGCAGGACGACGACTGGGAGATCTACGACGCCCAGAACGGCACCGAGCTCCCCGGCACGCTGACCCGGACCCCCGACCAGCCGGAGTCGGGCGACGCGGCCGTCGACGAGGCCGCGGTCGGGCTGACCGAGACGCTGCGGCTGTTCGCCGACTACGGCCGCGACTCCTACGACGACGCCGGAGCGACGGTGGTGGCGACCGTCCACTACGAGCGCGACTACGACAACGCGTTCTGGGACGGCAACCAGCTGGTCTTCGGCGACGGCGACGGCACCGTCTTCGAGCGGTTCACCAAGCCGATCGACGTGCTCGGCCACGAGCTGGCCCACGCGGTCACCCAGTACACCGCCAACCTCGTCTACCAGGGCCAGTCCGGCGCGCTCAACGAGTCGATGTCGGACGTCTTCGGCGCCTGCATGAAGCAGCGCTTCCTCGGCCAGGACGCCGCGTCGGCCGACTGGCTGATCGGCGAGGGCATCTTCAAGCCCGACGTGCAGGGCCGGGCGCTGCGCTCGATGGTCGAGCCCGGCACGGCGTACGACGACCCGCGGATCGGCAAGGACCCCCAGGTCGGCTCGATGGCCGACTACCTCGACACCCAGGACGACAACGGCGGCGTCCACCTCAACAGCGGCATCCCCAACCGCGCGTTCGTGCTCGCGGCCCGCGCCATCGGGGGCGAGTCGTGGCAGGGAGCCGGCCGGATCTGGTACGCCGCCCTCACCTCCGGCGTACCGGCCACCTCCGACTTCGGCACCTTCGCCGCCGCCACGGTGGCGGCCGCCGGCGACCGGGCCGGCGACGTCGAGGCGGCCTGGCGCGAGGTCGGGGTCGTGCCGGGCGAGGCGACCGGCCCGGGGACCACGCCGACCGCCGCGGCGCAGACGGTCGCCGTCCGGCGTACGGGAGGGGTGGCGGGGGTGGTGCGCCAGGGCGAGGTGGACCTGGACTCCGACGACCCGCGCGCCCCGGAGGTGCGCTCGCTGGTGGAGCGGATCGACTTCCGCGCCGTCACCAGCCCGCCGCCGCAGCCCGACCGCTTCGTCTACGACTTCCGCTGCGGCCCCGAGGGCTGCCAGGTGCCCGAGACCCACCTGACCCACGAGCTGCGCCAGCTCGCCACCATCGTCCTGGGGGAGTAGCCCGGGGGCGTGGGGCGGCCTGTGGAGGGCCGGTTGCGACGACGCCCGCCCTGACGTGGGGTGGCGGCGTGGACGTGGTCGAGGCCCTGGTGCGCTGCGGTGGGGTGGCTCCGACGTCGGCGCTCCTCCGGGCCGCGCCGCGTCACGAGCTCCGTGGAGCCGTCCGACGCGGTGCGATCGTGCGGGACGCCCGAGGTCACTACCGACTGCCGGACTGCGACGCGCACGCAGCCGCTGCGGCCCGGCTGGGTGGCGCCTCGTCACTGCTGTCGGCGGCGCTGGCCCACGGCTGGCCGGTGAAGCTGCCGCCGGAGGTCCCCCAGGTGGTGGTGCCGCGCGGTCGCAACGTGGGCGGCCGCAGGGCCGGGGTGGAGCTGCGGTGGGCCGAGGTGTCGCGGGCCGAGCTCGCCGCCGGGGTGACCGAGCCCGTCCGCACGGTCCTGGACTGTGCCCGGCACCTCCCCTTCGACGCGGCCCTCGCGGTGGCGGACAGCGCCCTGCGGGACGGCGTGCCGCGCACCGATCTGCTGCTCGCCTGCCAGAGGTCGCCCCGGACGGGTCGCAGTCGCGCGTTCCGGGTGCTCGAGCTGGCCAGTCCGCTCGCAGCGAACCCCTTCGAGTCCGTGCTGCGCGCGGTGCTGCTCGAGGTTCCGGGCGCCTGCTTCGAGCCGCAGGTCTGGGTCGGCTCCGTCGGTCGGGCCGATCTCGTCGACCGGCAGCGACGCATCGTCGTGGAGGCCGACTCGTTCGAGTTCCACGCCGACAGCGCCTCGTTGGCCCGCGACATGGAGCGCTACAACGGCTTCGTCGCCGAGGACCACCGGGTGCTGCGCTTCGCCTGGCGCCACGCGATGTTCGGCCAGGACCACGTCAGGGCGGTGGTCTCGGCGCTGCTGACGCCCGAGCGACGATCAGTTCGGACATGCCCGACCTGCGCCGCCGCCTGAGGACGGCCCACGCCCGACGAACTGATCGTCCCTCGGGCGTGGGGGTGAGGTTGCCTCAGGCGCGGCGGGCGCGGGCGGCGGTGCGGCCGCGGGTGTTGG
>CAVUFX010000001.1:0-521180 GCA_963740935.1 uncultured Actinomycetota bacterium | reverse complement strand
CGGTCGGCACCTTCCGGAACCCGTAGAGCCCGTCCACGACCCGGTCGAGGGCGTCGTGGGCTCGACGAGTCAAGGGGGTGGCAGCCCGGTCGTAGAGGTCAGCCAGGGTCGAGGTGGGGTGGGCGGCGCGGGCGTCGAGCACCGCCTGAGCCGCCGTTGGTGAGGCGAGTCTTGGCGTTGTCGTTGAGGTCGGGGAACGGGTAGGCGTTGTAGGAGATGTCGGCGCTGATCCGGAGGTCGGACTTGATGCGACCGTCCACGTTTCGGTTCCACGTCGTGTACATGCCGGACTGGAGGAGCGCGAACACCCAGAGGTCGGCTCCCTTGATCATCATCAGCGAGTTGTGGGCGATCTCTTCGGCAGGGTGGATGTCCATCGGGATGATGCGACGGTGCTCCGACGAGTGCCGCGGGATCGCGATCCAGTCGGTGGTGGGCTGCTTTCGGTGGGTGAACAGGTGCGGCGGGCATCTGCGGAACGCCTCGGTCGGCGACTTCGCCCGCTTGAAGCCGGCCACCTCTTCGATCCGCTTCTTCAAGAACGGCGAACGGCGAAGGTCTTCGGGCGGGGCGTCGGTCAGCCAGAGACACCAACGTTGCCTGCCGTTGAGCATGTCGTCGGCACCGATGAGCCGGCGTACATACTTGGCGGCAATTGGATCGCTCATGGCTTCGGCGTAGTCGGCCGCGGTGATGATGAGGTGTCCCCCGTCGGTGGGTTGGCTCCCCACCGTCATCACCGGCAACCCGGGGATGAGTGGGGTGGACCGCTTTGCGATGAGGGACGTCGGCGGCGTCCACCAGCCATGCGTTGATGTGCTTGGCGTCCGTGACGACCGGCTCCGGCGGATGTCGGGGTAGTCGAACAGTTGCTTCTTGGCGCGCTGCCCCCCGTGGGAGAACCCGATGATCACGACATGCACAACGGCCTTGCCGCGAGCCTCGCTGGACCACTGGAATGTGCGGTGAGCGAAGTCGATTTCGTAGCCCAGCCGCATGAGGAGCGGGGCGAGGCTGCGGGCCTGTTCGCCTTGGGTGATGGAGTTGGTGGACACGAACGCGGCGCGGCCTGTGGTGCCGCGGAGGTAGGTGCAGGCCTTGGCATACCAGCACATGACGTAGTCGAGTCGGCCAGCGCGGAGGTCCTTGGCTTCGGGGATCGCGGCGAAGGTGTTGGTCCGGTCGAGGGTCTGTTCCTTGTTGAGGAGCAGCGCCCCGACGAACGGTGGGTTGCCGAGCAGGTAGGTGCAGTCGGCGGCGGGCAGGACCGTGTTCCAGTCGATGGTGAGGGCGTTGCCGATGTGGATGTGCGCCGCTGCCCGGAGGGGGATGCGCGCGAAGTATTGCCCGAACTGCTTCGACAACTTCATGTTCTCGAGGTGGTCGACCAGGTAGATGGCGGTCTCGGCGATTCGGGCGGGGAACTCCTCGATCTCGATGCCGTAGAACTGGTCGACGTTGACGTTCGACATCTGGCTGATCGCGTCGATGTCGAGGTGCTGCTGTCCGTCGCCGCGCAGTTCGCTCAGCCGTACGAGGATGTCGAACTCCAGGGAGCGGATCTCGCGGTAGGCGATGACGAGGAAGTTGCCGCACCCGGCGGCCGGGTCGAAGAAGGTCAGCGTTCCCAGTTTGGTCCGCAGCGCTTCGAGGCGGCGCACCGACTGCTTGGAGGCTTCGAACTCGGCGCGCAGTTCGTCGAGGAACAGCGGCTGCAGCACCTTCATGATGTTGGCTTCGCTGGTGTAGTGCGCTCCGAGTGCTCGCCGCACATCGGCGTCCATAACGGACTGGAACATGGACCCGAAGATGGCGGGGCTGATGGCTGACCAGTCGAAGGCGAGCAGGCAAGCAGCTGTCGCGCAGTGCTCGGTCGAAGTCGGGGATGTCGATGCGTTCGTGGAACAGTCCGCCGTTGACGTACGGGAACCGGGCGAGCATCTCGTCGAGGTTCGTGTTGCGGGGTTCCGGCGGTTTCGAGGACTCGGAAGAGCCGCTCGATGAGCGGCCCTACGTCGGACCCGTCTTCGCTGGTGCGGGTCTCGAGGAACTCCTCGAACAGGCCCTTGTCCCATACGCCGGTGTCGTCGGCGAACAGCATGAACATGAGGCGCACAAGGAACACCTTGAGGTCGTGTCCGCCATACCCGGTGTCTTCTAGGGCGTCGTAGAGCCCGCCCATCATCTCGGCGGCTTGGATGCTGACCTTGTCTTCGGGCTTGAAAGTGCGCGACTCGTATCCAGCGAGGAACCCGAACCGCTCAATGTTGTCGGGCAGCTCCTCCAGTGGGAACTCGACTGACTCGTTTAGTTCCAGGTCCAAGACTCGAAAGGTCGCGAAGTCGCTGGTGATCACCAAACGGGGTTGCTGGACGTTGGTGAGGGAGTCGAGGTAGTCCAGCGCTTGCGTTTCGGCGTCAGCGAGAGACTTGCCCGCCGACTTGTGCTCCACAGCGACTTGACCCTCCCAAGAGCGTCGATCCGGCCACGTCCGCCGGTGGAGAGTCGGGTGGCCTGTGTTCGTATTGGACGTACCGGCGGCGGACGATGCCGAGCATCGCGAACCAGTCGTTCCAGAATGACTGGGCTTCGGCATTCTCTTGAGTTTCGCCGCGCCACTCCGCTACGAAACGAATGGCGTTTTCGCGGATTTCATTCCACGACATTGCCATAGCGGCGGTCATCACTCCCCTTCTGGGTGATGCTCACTCGACAACCGGCAGTAAACCCGTGGGCGCGCAGACGCCCGAGCGTTGGCTCTGCGCGGGGTCGACCCGGTTGTAGCCTGGGTCACGGGTTGGGCAGATCACGGCTGAGGCGCGAGCAAGTCGGAATCGATATCGGCATGGACAGGTGCGGGGACGGCGGGTCTTCCGTGTGCGGTGAGCCCCGGCGTTGCCGGAGTCCGTCTCGGATGGCTGCCTGCGCCGCGCAGTCGTCTTCGTTGTAGGTCAGTAGCCACGTCTCGCGCCGCCTGCTGCGCCTCGGGTCGGTGGCGTCGCGGGCCTGCTCGACCTTGAGGACGGACTCGTGCCGCCGGCGTCGGCGGCGCGCCACTCGAACCCGAACAGTGGCGCGACCACCTTGAGCGAGAACCCGTCGCGGGCGAAGAACCTCTGGTCCATGAACCTTTGAGGTCGGTGAACCGGCCTTCGAAGAGCCGCTCGGCGCGTTCGCCGCCCAGCATCTTCGTCTTGCCGGGTCTCTGGGGTCGTCCAGTGGTAGATGCCGACGGTTCGGCCTGCCGCCTCGTGCTCGGCGACGAAGCCTTCCATCCACTCGAAGAAGCCCTGAGCCAGTCGTAGCGCTGGCGTCGTCGAGCACGTCGAACGACAGCACCGTGCTCGTAGGTTGCCGTCGCTTCGTCGCTGCCGTACCGGACCCGTGCACCCCATTGGTAGACGTGCCCGTCTGCCGGGTGCCACTCCACGTCGAAGTCGATCTCCACGTCTGCTGTCGGGCACGACGATGTCGTCAGAGGTGGTGCGCTCCAAGGCACGTCGTCGCGGCTGCATGCGGGCTCGGCGGACCACGTTGGAGAGCCGCTTCCGGGCCGGCAGGTTGGCGGCCACCTCGGAAACCGGCTGCAGCGGGCCGGTCGGGGTCGCCGCAGCGAGGGCGTCCACTGTGCCTAGCCCTTGCTCGTACAGGTAGCGCCACTCCCTGTCGGTCAACCGACCCGCAGTGATGGCGAACGAGGCGTCGTTCTCGCCCACAGTACTCGCGGCACCACTCCTCGAACGGGCACTCAACGCACTCGGCCTTCCCGAACGGGCGCACCAACTCCTCACCGTCGCGTGCCGCCTGCGCGACCCTCGACCGGAACGCGAACTCGTGGTCGTAGACATCGAGCACCGACCGCTTGACGGAGCCGCTCTCAGCCGACGACGACCACGTCCTTTCCAATTGTCTTCGAGGTCGTACCAGACGATTCCGTACCGCTCCCCGGTCACCTCCGTGAAGTCCGAAGTGCCGATGACCCCACCCAACAGAACGTGTTCGGGATGACGGTCCATTGCCTGCAGCATGCGCGTGTAGTGCGCCAACTGCATCGCGTCCTCGCCCGATGCGAAGTCATGTCGACCAGCCGACCTCCCCACGCCGGAAGGCCCGACGCACGGACCGCCCCATCGTGAATCGGGTCATCGAACGCATTACCCACGCGCCCCCTTCCCGCGCTTCAACGTCGTGTGGTTCTTGATCTCGACAGGCAGGTACCGGGCCCTTCTCGTCTGAGGTGACCCGGATCAGCACGTCGGGTGAGCCTGTACGCCCGCCAGCGGTGTCGTCCGGCAACTGGCCTCCGATGATGACCAGCGCACGGGCCTCCATCGCCGCTTCCGTCTCGTCGATGCGGCGCTGCTTGTCGGCCAGTGGTCGCCGTAGGCGATGGACACGCACCGAACTCATGGCCTACCAGCGCGGGACGATGACCTCGTCCTCGAAGTCCCGGCCCTCGACCATCCGCAACTGCAGCCTGCGGCAAAGGAGGCGGGTCAGGCACGGAAGGGTCGAACGTGTTGTGCGTCCGTCGCACGCAGCGCTTCGCTGCATAAGAACCCAGCAGCGGCAGTGGGCGTCCCGCGTCTGTCCCCGTCGACACGGACGCACCATATGTCACCCGTGTGCGCTGGCGACTTCAACAGTCGAGGATGCACGGACCGGTTGCCACTCCCACGCCCCGAGCTGTCACCAATGGCACGGGGCCAGAAGTGTCGGAGGCAGGTGATACCCACGTGGCATGACAGAGACCGACTGGATCGCTTTCGGATCCATTGCAGGAGCCGTGACCGCACTAGGAACTGCCGCGATGGCCGTTGCCATCGTCGTCACGGCTGTCATCGCGCGGCGCACCCTGGACGCGACGCGGGACGACAGTCGGGCAAGGACGCGGCCAGCCATCGTCGCTGAATTACGCCCTGAACTCCTGTCGAAGGGCACAACGCTGCTCGTACTAAAGAATCTCGGGCAGTCCGTTGCCAAGAACGTCACGGTGACCTTCGATCCCGCCCCTCCCACTGACGTCGACCAGCTCCCCGACGCGGACATGTGGAAGTGGATCTTTCAGCGATATGCCAGCCCGCTCACGACTTGGGCTCCGGGTTGGACGGCAAGCAATGTAATCCGGGCTGGGCACGACAGGTTGGATGCAGTAACGGTGACCGTGGCCTACCAGGGACCTGATGATGACCAGATGAGGACTCCTACTTCCTGCACCCGAATCACGTTCTCAAGCAGACTCGAGAGCAACCCGTCGAAGTCGTCGGACCCAGTTGAGATCGAACAGCAGAAGGTGAGCGCCCTCCAGGCCCTCGTTCGCACCATTCGCGCTTACTAATGCGCTTCCTGCGTCGACAACGTGACGGGGTGACCCCAGGACGGCACGCTGGTCCCCTTCCTCCACGACGTTCCAGCGCCCCATCCAGGCGCTTCCCTGCCCGTCTGGCTCGGATTTACGGACTGGCGAACGTCCTCACATGCCGCGATCCGCTCATGCGGAAGACGCCCATTCCGCCGCCTTTGACGCGCAGCTTTCTCACCGCTCAACCGCAAGCGCGAAGACCAACCGATCGAGCCCGAAGTCCCACGCCTCCTCGAGATCCCCACCCAGCCGGAACGCCCCGGCCAGCTCCATGCTGACGAAGCCAGTCACCCAGGCGGTGACGAACCGGGCCGCCTCGAGCGTCCGGTCCGAGCCGACGAGCTTCTCGACGGCGAGGAGCACCGGCTCGGCGATGCGCTGCGGCGTACCCGGGTCGGGGCGGGAGGTGAGGAGCAGGCGGAAGGCCTCGGGGCGGTCGTGGCCGAAGGAGCGGTAGGCGCGGGCCAGGGCCGGAAGGGTGCCGTCCGTGCCGGCCAGGCGGGCCCCGGCGTCCTCCCCCGCGGCGGTGGCCACCAGACGCAGCAGCTCCTCGCGGTCGCGGACCCGCTTGTAGAGCGAGGGGGCGCGTACGCCGACGCGCGACGCGACCGCCTGCATGGTCAGACCGGTGGGGCCGAGCTCCTCGAGGAGGTCGCTGCCGGCGGCGACGACCTCGGCCAGCGACGTGCGTTCGGGTGCCGGCACGGCTGCTCCTCACAAGGCTATTGACATTAGCCTTGATGGCTAATTACCGTAGCCATTGTCTACCACACCCGAGGAGCACGCCATGGAGCTCAGCCCCCACCTGCACCGGATCGGCAACGACACCGTCGCCGTCTACCTGGTCACCACCGAGGAGGGCGTGACCGTCGTCGACGCCGGGCTGCCCGGCCACTGGGCCGACCTCGTCCGCGAGCTGGAGGTGCTGGGACGCAGCCTCGACGAGGTGCGCGGGGTCGTCCTGACCCACGGCGACGCCGACCACATCGGGTTCGCCGAGCGGCTGCGGCGCGAGCACGGCGTGCCCGTCTTCGTGCACGTCGACGACGCCGGCCGCGCCCAGGGCGGCGACAAGCCCAAGACGCCGATGGGGCCGGTGCGGCCGGTCGCGCTGGCCGGGTTCGCGGCGTACGCCGTGCGCAAGCAGGCCTGGCGCAACGAGTACCTCTCCGAGGTGGTCGAGGTGCGTGACGGCCAGACCCTCGACCTGCCGGGCGAACCGCGCATCGTCAGCATCCCCGGACACTCCCCCGGCAGCGTCGCGGTCCACGTCCCGGTGGCCGACGCCGTCATGGTCGGCGACGCCCTCACCACCAAGCACGTGCTCACCGGGCGACGTGGGCTCCAGCCCGCCCCGTTCACCGACGACCCCCGCCTCGCGCTCGACTCGCTGGGGCGGCTCGGCGGGCTGGAGGCGTCGTGGGTGCTGCCGGGGCACGGGGCGCCGTGGCGGGGAGAGCTCGGCGAGGTCGCCGCCGAGGTACGCCGCGCGGCTGGGTGACGCATCAGCCCCGGCGGTTCTCCTCGGCACGTCGCTGCAGGAGCGCCCGCTCGCCGTCGTTCGAGGTGTGTGAGGCAGCCTCGGCGAAGGCCGCCGCGGCCTCGACGTGGAGGCCCGCCCGCTCGAGCAGGTCGCCGCGGACGCTCGGGATCATCGGGGAGCCACCGAGCGCGGCCCGGTCGACGGCGTCCAGCACGGCCAGCCCGGCAGAGGGGCCGAACGCGCGGCCGTGGGCGACGGCCCGGTTGACCTCGACGACCGGGCCGGGAGCGGCGCCGGCCAGCACGTCGTACAGCCCTGCGATCCGGCGCCACCGGGTGTCCTCCGGGCGGGCGGCGCGGGCGTGCTCGGCGGCGATCGAAGCCTGCAGGAAGTACGTCCCGACCGGGACGCCACGGGCGGCGAGCCGCTCGGCCTGCGAGAGGACGCCGAGGCCGCGGCGTACCTGCACGGCGTCCCAGCGGGACCGGTCCTGGTCCTCCAGCAGCACCGGCCGCCCCTGCTCGTCGACGCGGGCCGCCAGCCGCGAGCCCTGCAGCTCGAGCAGGGCCTGCAGCCCCAGCACCTCGGGCTCGTCGGGGGCGAGAGTGACCAGCATCCGCGCCAGGCGCGTCGCCTCGTGCGCGAGGTCGGGGCGGGTCCAGTCCGCACCGGCGGTGGCGGAGTAGCCCTCGTTGAAGATCAGGTAGACCACGGCCATCACGTCGTCGAGACGGGCGGTGCGCTCGGCCCCCGTGGGCAGCTCGAAGTCGGCACGAGCGTCGACGAGCGTCCGCTTCGCCCGCGAGATGCGCTGGCCGACCGTGGCCTCGGAGGCCAGGAACGCCCGAGCGATCTCCGCGGTGCTCAGCCCGCCCACCAGCCGCAGCGTCAGCGCGGCCCGCGACTCGGGTGTGAGCGAGGGGTGGCAGGACAGGAACACCAGCCGCAGGACGTCGTCCTCGATGTGGTCGACCTGGCTCTCGAGATCGGGCATCACCGTCTCCTCCCCTGCCGTCGCGTGCCCGAGCTCGGTGACCTTGCGGCGCAGGGTGTCGGCCCTGCGGACGTGGTCGACGGCGCGACGCTTCGCGGTCGTCATCAGCCACGCGGCGGCGTTGTCGGGCACGCCGGTGGCGGGCCACTGCTCGAGCGCGGCCACGAGCGCGTCCTGCGCGAGGTCCTCGGCGAGCGCGACGTCGCGGGTCATCCGGGTGAGCGCGCCGACGAGGCGGGCCGACTCGGCCCGCCACGCGGCGACGATCGCGCCCGTGGGGTCGTCGGTCCCGGTCGCCTCCGCCACGGCGCCAGACTAGGAGCCCGGCGCCGCGAGCGGGTCACTCCGTCGGCGCGTCCGGGCCGTCGGAGATCCGGCGCAGGGTCGCGACCACGGTCACCTCGGGCCAGTGCTTCGCGTGCAGCTCGGCGAACTCGCGCTGGTCGGCGACGGCCTCCTCGTCGGTGGCGTACTCCATGATCGCCCAGCCGCCGACGACCTCCTTGGCCTCGGCGTACGGCCCGTCGACGCGGCTGACCTCGCCCTGGCGCACGACGAAGTTCACGGCGTCCTCGGTGCCGTAGAGCCCGCCCCCGTCGAGGAAGACCCCGTTGGCGGCGCGCTCGCCGATGTGCGCGTCCATCGCCTCGAACAGCGACTGCGGCGGCGTGCCGATGTTTTCTTCCATCCGGACGAATCCCATGTAACGCGGCATCTCAGATCACTCCTGGTGTGGTGGGGCCGTGCTTCTCGGACGTACGTCGAACGGCGGGCCCGGCTTTCGACATCGTCTCGAGGAAAGTTTCGGCCGTGGTCTCGACAGGCTCGACCGGCGACAGGCTCGACCGGCGACAGGCTCGACCGGCGACAGGCTCGACCGACGATCACACCTGCCGGTCCCGGCCCTCCCAGTACGGCGCCCGGAGGCTGCGCTTGAGGATCTTGCCGGTGGGGTTGCGGGGCAGCGCCTCGAGGACGTCGACGGACTTCGGCGCCTTGTAGGTGGCGAGGTGCTCCCGGCAGAACTCGATCAGCTCCTCGGGTGTCGCCGTCGAGCCGGGCTTGAGCGAGACCACGGCCTTGACCGCCTCGCCCCACCGGTCGTCGGGCACCCCGATGATCGCGACCTCGGCGACCGCCGGGTGCTCGGCGAGCACCCGCTCGATCTCGGGGCTGTAGATGTTCTCGCCGCCCGAGATGATCATGTCCTTGAGCCGGTCCTCGACGTAGACGTAGCCGTCCGCGTCCACCTTGCCCATGTCGCCGGTGCGGAACCAGCCGTCCTCGGTGATCACCTCGGCCGTGGCCTCGGGCTGGTTGAGGTAGCCCTTCATGACCTGGGGGCTGCGGAACCACAGCTCGCCGTGCTCGCCGACGGGCAGGTCCTCCAGCGTGGCGGGGTCGACGACCCGCACCTCGGCGCCCGGCAGCACCTGGCCGGCGCTGACCAGGCGGTGGGGGTTCTCGGGGTCGCGGTGCTCGGGCGGCATCAGGTGGGTGATGACGCCGCACAGCTCGGTCAGCCCGTACACCTGGATGAAGTCGGTGTCGGGCCAGGCCTCGATCGCGGCGCGCAGCAGCGGCAGCGGCATCGGGGCGGCGCCGTAGCAGTAGGTCTTGAGCTGCCCGAACAGCCCGACCGCCTCGGGACCCGACTGCAGCACCTGGGCGAGCACGGCCGGCACCAGGAAGGTGCGGTTGGCGCCCTGCATGATCGCGCCGGCCAGCGAGGCCCCGTCGGGGTCGCGCGTCATCACGCTGGGCACGCCGTCGTGGATGCTGAACAGGACGTACGACGAGCCGCCGACGTGGAACAGCGGCATCGAGACCATGTTCTTGTCGCCGGGGTCGAAGCCCCAGCCGTCGTGCGCGGCCAGCGTGTGGGCGACCATGTTGGCCTGGGTCAGCATCACGCCCTTGGGACGGCCCGTCGTGCCCGAGCTGTACATCACCAGGCACACGTCCTCGGGCGTCACCTCGGGGTCGCGGCCGACCGGGGTGGAGCGGGCCAGCAGCGCCTCGTACTGGTCGCCCTCGCCGCCCTCGGGCGTCAGCTCGACGACCTCTCGGACGTGGACGAGCCGGTCGCGGATCCGCGAGATGGTGGGCAGCAGCTCGCTGCCGACGAGCAGGACCGTGGCGCCGGAGTCGTTGACGGCGTAGTCGATCTCGTCGCCCGCGAGCCGGAAGTTGATGATCGCGTTGGCGGCGCCGAGGGAGGCCGCGGCCATGGTGAGCTCGACGCAGGCCGGGTGGTTCTTGTCCAGGAAGGACACGACGTCGCCACGCCCCACCCCCAGCGACCTGAGCGCGCCGGCCAGGCGGCGTACCCGCTCGTCCCACTCCGCCCACGTCCAGGTGCGGCCGAGGTAGCTGAACGCCTCGGCGTCCGGCGTCGTGGTCGCCCAGTGGGTCAACCGGTCGTCCAGGAACCTCGGGTCGGGCAGCGTCTCGGCTGGCGGCGCGGTCTCGGTGGCGGTCATCGCGGGGGGTCTCCTCGGGCTCGGGTGGGGTGAGGGTGACACACCTCACACGTGCGGACAACGGCGCGAGGTCCCACCACCCACCTGCCACCCCGCCTGCGAGGCTGGGTGGGTGCGCACGCTGCTCTGGACCCTGCTCGTCCTGGCCCTGCTCGCCGTGGGCGTCGACCGCGGCGCCGACTGGTACGCCGAGCGCGAGGTGGCTGCCCGCCTGGTGGCCACCCAGGAGCTCGAGGCCGACCCCGACGTCGACATCGCCGGCTTCCCGTTCCTGACCCAGGCCCTCGCGCGGCGCCTCGACGAGGTCCGCGTGACCAGCGAGGACGTCGTGGTGCGTCGCGACGGGGGCGAGCTGCGGCTGGCGCGGATCCGCGCCACCTTCACCGACGTCACCACCGACCGCGACCTCACCCGCGTCGCCGCGGCCCGGGGCCGGGCGGTGGCGACCATCTCCTACGCGGAGCTCGCGCGGCTGACCGAGCTCGAGGTGACCTACGCCGGCGACGGCCGGGTGCGTGGCGGCCGCGAGGTCACGGTGGCGGGGCAGGTCTTCACCCCCGAGGTCGTGGTGCGACCGCGGCTCACCGAGGGCGCGGTGCGGTTCGTCGACGCCGCCGCCGAGGGATCGCTGCCCGCGGCCGTCGTCGCGGTGGTGCAGGCGGCCTTCGACGTCGACCTGCCGGTCGACGGGCTGCCGTACGACGTGCGGCCGGAGTCGCTCTCGGCGACCGCGGACGGGCTGCGGCTGGTGCTGGTCGGGCGCGACCTCAGCTTCGCGGGCTGAGCTCGGCCTCCGCCACCGTCGCCGGGGTGCGCCGGGCGCCCAGGCCGAGCACGATCACCGACGCGGCGACCACGAGCAGCAGCCCGACGACCTGGAGCGTGGCCAGCCGCTGGTCGAGCACCAGCAGGCCGGCCACGGCGGCGACCGCGGGCTCGAGCGAGAGCAGGATGCCGAACACCGGTGCCGCCAGGCGGCGCAGCGCGAGCAGCTCCAGCGAGTACGGCAGCAGCGAGGACAGCACCGCCAGGCCGAGACCCATGAGCAGGTGCCGCGGCGTCCACTCCCCCAGGCTGGGCACGCCCGCGGGCACGACCACCACGAGCGAGACCAGCAGCGCGATCGCGAGCCCGTCGAGCCGCGGGAACGCCGCACCCGTGCGACTGCTGAGCAGGACGTACGCCGCCCAGAACACGCCCGCGGTCGCGGCCAGCAGCAGCCCGACCAGGCTGAGCTCGGCGTACGGCACGGTGAGCGCCTCCGAGATCAGCACCACCCCGGCGGCGGCCGCCCCGACGGCCACGAAGTCCACCAGCCGGCGCGAGAGCACGGTGGTCAGCAGCAGCGGACCCATGAACTCCACCGTCACCGCGACGCCCAGCGGCAGGTGGGCGAGCGAGCCGTAGAAGCTCCAGTTCATCAGCCCGAGCGCGAGGCCGAACGCCACCACCGTCGCCCAGTCGCGACGCGAGTGGCCCCGCAGCCGCGGGCGCACGAGCAGTGCCAGGATCGCCGCCGAGATGCCGATGCGCAGCAGCACCGAGCCGCCGGCCCCGATCTCGGGCACCAGCGTCGCGGCCAGCGCGCCGCCGAACTGCACCGAGAGCACGCCGCCGAGGACCAGCAGCGGAGCCGGTACGACGACGCCCGGCCGCCGTCCCCGCTCCTCGTCCACGGCGTCGAGCCTAGGTGGCTCACCGGGCGCGGCTGACCCGCCCCTCGTCCCAGACCGGGCCGTCGGACTCGTAGACCTCGCCGTCCGCGCCGTAGACCAGGAACCGGTCGAAGCCGCGCGCGAACCAGCGGTCGTGCGTCACCGCGACGACCGTGCCCTCGAACCGCTCCAGGCCCTCCTCCAGCGCCTCCGCGGACTCCACGTCGAGGTTGTCGGTCGGCTCGTCGAGCAGCAGCAGGGTCGCCCCGGACAGCTCGAGCAGCAGGATCTGGAACCGCGCCTGCTGGCCGCCCGAGAGCGAGTCGAAGGTCTGGTCGGCGGCGTGGGCGAGCTCGTAGCGGTCCAGCGCGCGGGAGGCGGGCTCGCGCGGCATGCCGGCGCGTCCCAGCCCGTTCGGGCCGGTCTCGCCGCGGTGCAGCACGTCGACCAGGGTGCGTCCCCGCAGCTCGGGGTGGGCGTGGGTCTGCACGAACCACCCGGGCCGCACCCGGGCGCCGAGCCGGGCCCTCCCGGTGTGGTGCACCGGCTCCGGCGGCGCGTCGCCCACGGGCCGGTGCTCGACGTCGGGGTCCGAGCCGCCCGCGGCGAGCAGCCGGAGGAAGTGCGACTTGCCGGAGCCGTTCGAGCCCAGCACGGCCACCCGCTCGCCGTACCAGACCTCGAGGTCGAAGGGCCGCATCAGCCCCGACAGCTCCAGCTGCTCGCAGACCACCGCGCGCTTGCCGGTCCGGCCGCCGGTCAGCCGCATCGAGACCTGCTGCTCCCGCGGCTGCCCGGTGGGCGGGCCCGCCTCCTCGAACTTGCGCAGCCGGGTCTGGGCGGCCTTGTACTGCGAGGCCAGCCCGTCGTTGAACTCCGCCTTCACCCGGTAGCGCAGCACCAGCGCCCTGAGCTTGGCGTGCTCCTCGTCCCAGCGTCGCTTGAGCTCCTCGAAGCGCGCGAACCGGTCGCGCCGCGCCTGGTGGTAGGACGCGAAGTCGCCCGGGTGCGTCCACGCCGAGTTGCCGGCAGCCCCGAGCTCGACGGTCACCACCCGGGTCGCGGTGTTGGCGAGCAGCTCGCGGTCGTGGCTGATGAACAGGATCGTCTTGCCCGACTCGCGGATCCGGCGCTCCAGCCACACCTTGCCCGGCACGTCGAGGAAGTTGTCGGGCTCGTCGAGCAGCAGCACCTGGTCGGGGCCGGCGAGGAGGTACTCCAGGACCAGCCGCTTCTGCTCGCCGCCGCTGAGCGTGGCGAGGTCGCGGTACTTCGCCCGGTCGAAGCCCACCCCCAGGGCGGTGGTGCAGCAGCTGTCCCAGACGACCTCGATGTCGTAGCCCCCGGCGTCGGCGAACTCGGCCAGCGCCCCGGCGTACGCCATCTGGGTGGCCTCGTCGTCGGCCTCCATCAGCCGCAGCTCGAGCCGGTCGACGGCCGCGGCCGCGTCGCGGACCCGCTGCGGGGCCACCGACAGCAGCAGCTCGGCCACGGTCTCGGCGTCGCGACCCACCATCTGCCGCATCACGCCCAGCCCGCCGCTGCGCGTCACCGCCCCCGCGTGCGGCACCAGCTCGCCGGTGACGATCCGCAGCAGCGTCGTCTTGCCGGCGCCGTTGGCCCCCACGAGCGCGACCTTGGCCCCGTCGGCCACCCGGAACGACACCTCGTCGAGCAGCACCCGCCCGTCGGGCAGCTCGTAGCGCACCCCGGCGACCTCGACATGACCCACGGCCCGGATTCTCCCCGGTGCCGCGCGACGGTGTCACCCGGGTTTCCCTTCGACAGGCTCAGGGAGCGAGGAGACCCCGCCCCGCCGGTCGAGCCCCCACTCGTCGGTCGAGCCTGTCGAGACCCCGCCCCCGCCCGCTGGTCGAGCCCCCCACTCGCCGGTCGAGCCTGTCGAGACCCCCCACTCGCCGTCGATCTCGGCCCGACGGTCCGCGTCAACGCGGTCGCCCCGCCGTGGTCAAGACCCGGTTCGCGACCGCGCTCGACGAGGGCCGCGAGGAGGAGGTCGCCGCGGCGTACCCCCTGAAGCGGCTGGGGACGCCCGAGGACGTCGCCGCCACGGTCGCCTTCCTGCTCAGCGCGGAGTAGTCGTGGACGACCGGCCAGACGGTCGTGCTCGACGGCGGCGTGACGCTCACCGGCGGCGTCTGAGGCCGGCCCGATCCGACCCGCGGACGCGTCGCAGGGGCCGGTCGTAGTGTGACCGGCATGGACCTCAGCCTCACCGACGAGCAGAGCAGCTTCCGCGAGATCGCCCGCGAGTTCCTCGAGAAGGAGGCGGTCCCCCACCGCGTCGAGTGGGACCGCCGCGAGGCCGTCGACCTGGCGATCGTGCCCAAGATGGCCGAGCTGGGGTTCTTCGGCCTGACCATCCCCGAGGAGTACGGCGGGGTCGGCGGCGACTACGTCACCTACGCGATCGGCATGGAGGAGCTCGGCCGCGCCGACTCCGCCCTGCGCGGCATCGTCTCGGTCTCCAGCGGCCTGGTCGGCAAGTCGATCCTGTACTTCGGCACCGAGGAGCAGAAGCAGGAGTACCTCCCCCGCCTCGCCACCGCCGAGATCCTCGGCTGCTTCGGGCTGACCGAGCCCGACATCGGCTCCGACGCCGGCAACCTGACCTCCAAGGCGCGCCGCGACGGCGACGACTGGGTCATCAGCGGCCAGAAGCTGTTCATCACCAACGGCACCTGGGCCGACATCGCGCTGGTCTTCGCGCGCACCGGTGGCGAGGGCCCGCGCGGCATCTCGGCGTTCATCGTGCCCACCGACAGCGAGGGCTTCGAGGCCCGCGAGATCAAGGGCAAGCTCGGGCTGCGCGGCCAGGCCACCGCCGAGCTCTTCCTCACCGACGTGCGCGTGCCCGCCTCGGCGATGCTCGGCGAGGAGGGCCAGGGCTTCAAGATCGCGATGTCCTCGCTCGACAAGGGCCGGATCGCGGTGGCCGCCGGCTGCGTCGGCATCGTGCAGGGCTGCCTGGAGACGGCCGTGGACTACGCGAAGAGCCGCACCCAGTTCGGGCGGCCGATCGGCAGCTTCCAGCTGGTGCAGGACATGATCGCCGACATCTCGCTCGACGCCGACGCCGCGCGACTCCTGGTCTGGCGGGCCGCCGACCTGTGCGACCGGGGCGAGAAGTTCGGCGTCGCCGCCTCCAAGGCCAAGCTGTACGCCTCCGAGGCCGCCGTCCGCGCCGCCAACCACGCCATCCAGGTCTACGGCGGCTCGGGCTACATCGACGAGTACCCCGCCGCGAAGTACCTCCGCGACGCCCGCGTCATGACCCTCTACGAAGGCACCAGCCAGATCCAGAAGCTGCTGATCGGCCGCGCCGAGACGGGCATCAACGCGTTCACCTGAGGGGTCTCGACAGGCTCGACCGACGAGAGCAGGCTCGACCGACGAGCCGGGCCGACCGACGAGCCAGGCTCGACCGACGAGCCGAGTTCGTCCCCGAGCCGAGTTCGGCCCCTGAGCCTGTCGAAGGGCACGCCTCATGCCGTGAGCGGGGTGCGCCCCACCCCCGCGCCGTGATGGGGTGGAGCGCATGTCGCAGCAGACCCGGCCCGACCAGACCGACTCCCCGCCCCGCTGGAAGCTGATCGGGCCCGGCCTGGTGGTGGCCGCCACCGGGGTCGGGGCCGCCGACCTGGTGGCGACGCTGGTGGCGGGCAGCAAGTACGGCTACGCGCTGCTGTGGTGCGCGGTGCTGGGCTGCCTGATGAAGATCGTGCTCGTCGAGGGCGCCGGCCGCTGGAGCCTGGCGACGGGCAAGACGATCTACGAGGGCTGGTCGAGCCTGGGCGCCTGGACCTCGTGGTACTTCGGGCCCTACATCGTGGTCTGGGGCTTCGTGTACGGCGCCGCCGCGATGGCCGGCACCGGTCTCCCGCTGCACTCGGTGTTCCCGGTGTTCTCGGTGACCGCCTGGGGCATCGTCTCGGGGCTCATCGGCCTGGCCCTGGTCTGGGGCGGGCGCTACGGGTTGTTCGAGAAGGTCCTGGGCTTCCTCGTGCTGCTGATGTTCGTGACCATGGTCGGCGCGGCCGCGCTGACGCTGCCCAACCTGGGCGAGGTCCTGACCGGCCTGGTGCCGCTGGTCCCCGACGGCGGCCTGGTCTACGTGCTCAGCCTCGCCGGCGGCGTCGGCGGCACGATCACGCTGGCGGCGTACGGCTACTGGCTGCGGGAGAAGGGCTGGATCACCCCGCGCCACATGCGGGTGATGCGCATCGACAACGCTGTGGCGTACGCCGTGACCGGGCTGTTCGTGGTCGCCACGCTGATCGTCGGCGCGGAGCTGCTCTACTCCGCCGGCATCGCCGTCAGCACCGGTGACCAGGGCCTGCTCGACCTCTCCGAGGTGCTGGCCGACCGCTACGGCACGGTGGCCGGCACGGTGTTCCTGGTCGGCTTCTGGGCCGCCGCGATGTCCTCGCTGGTGGGCGTGTGGAACGGCGTCAGCCTGATGTTCGCCGACTTCGTGGGCCACGTGCGCGGCCTCGGCGCCGACGACCCGGCCCGTCGCGCCGGCGGCACCTGGTACCGCGCCTACGTGCTGTGGCTGACCTTCCCGCCGATGGTGATGCTGTTCCTGGGCAAGCCGGTCTGGCTGATCCTGGCGTACGGCGTGCTCGGGGCGTTCTTCATGCCGTTCCTCGCCGTCACCCTGCTGTGGCTGCTCAACAGCGACCGGACGCCCAAGGAGTGGCGCAACAAGCTGCACTCCAACGCGGCCATGGTGGTGTGCGCGCTGGCGTTCCTGGCGCTGTGCGCCAACGAGGTGCGCAAGGCCGTCTCCGGGGGCTGACCGGGCTCGCTCCGGTCGGGCCCCGTCGTCGTGCGTCCGGCGGCCTCAGCCCGCGCGCGACTCCAGCACGCGGAAGCCCTTGGCGCTGGCCGACCTCGTGGTCGGGAAGCCCTGCTCCCCCAGCCAGCGGGTCAGCGAGTCGGCGCCGAGGTTCTTGCCGACCACCATCACGGCGCGACCCTCCGGGCCCAGCCGGGGCAGCCACTGCAGCAGCAGCTCGTGCAGCGCGTCCTTGCCGACGCGGATCGGCGGGTTGGACCAGATCTCGTCGAAGCGCAGGTCGGGCTCGACCTCGTCGGGCCGCACGGCGCGGAAGCGGTCGGCCACCCCGAGCCGCTCGGCGTTCTCCCGCGCCAGCAGCAGCGCCCGCTCGTTGACGTCCACGGCCGTGACCCGCGCCTCCGGCACCGCCACGGCCACCGCCAGCCCGATCACGCCGTAGCCGCAGCCGAGGTCGAGCACCTCGCGCGCCTGCAGCGGCGGGGCGGTCTCGCGCAGCAGCACGCCGGTGCCGACGTCGAGGCGGCCGCGCGCGAACACGCCCGAGCCCGTGGTCAGCTCCAGCCAGTGGCCCCAGACGTCCGCGCGCACCGGCACCCGGGTGAAGGGAGTGCTCGGGTCTGCGGTGAAGTAGTGCTCCTCGGTCACGCCGTCCCTCTCGTCGTACGCCGCGGCGCGCCGGACCCGTCGTCCACAGCCGCCACCGGCGACCCACCTTTCCACAGCCCTCGCCGACCGCTCGCCGACGTCCGGCGCCCGGGCCACCCTGGCGCCATGAGCACCGCCACCCCGCCCGCGCCCCCGACCGGCTCCCCCGGCGACGACGCCATCCCCGAGACCGACACCGGGACCGACGCCGAGACCGCCGTCGATCCCGGCGCCCACCGCAACGAGGTCCTGCTCGTCGGCCGGGTCAGCGCCGCGGCCGAGGGGCGTGACCTCCCCAGCGGCGACCGGCTGGTCACGCTGCGCGTCGTGGTCGACCGGACCCCGGTCCGCGGCAGCACCCGCCGCACCGTCGACGTCGTCGACGTGGCGTGCTGGCGCCGCCGGACCCAGCGCACCGCCGAGCGGCTCGCGCCGGGGGACGGCGTCCGGGTGGAGGGCGCGCTGCGGCGCCGGTTCTTCGCCGGGGCGGCCGGACGGGCCAGTCGCTACGAGGTCGAGGCGACGCGCCTGGTCCGGGTCACTCCCCGGGCAGCGTCCTGACGGCGCGCGAGGTGCGCGCCCGCGCGGCGAGCTCGGCGTCGGGCGGGTAGCGGACCTCCTCCAGCGTCAGGCCGTGCGCCCGCGCCACGGTCACCGCCGGGTCGCGCCGCCGTGCGGCCAGCACCTCGGCCGCCCACGCCGGCGGACGCCGACCGTCGCCGACGGCGAGCAGGCACCCGACCAGCGCCCGCACCATGCTGTGGCAGAACGCGTCGGCGCGGACGGTCGCCTCGACCGCGCCCCGCTCCGGACCGTGCTCGTGGCGCGACCAGGTGAGCTCCAGCAGCGTGCGGATCGTCGTGGCCCCCTCCCGCCTGCGGCAGAAGGCCGCGAAGTCGTGCTCGCCGAGCAGCCGCGCCGACGCCTCGTTCATCGCGTCGACGTCGAGGGGGCGGGGCCAGGACAGGACGTGCCCCCGCACGAGCGGGTCGACGAGGGTGACCCGGTCGGCCACCCGGTAGGCGTAGCGCCGCCACACCGCCGAGAACCTCGCGTCGAACCCCGCCGGCGCCTCGGTGACCGCCCGCACCTGCACGTCGCGGTCGAGCACGCCGCCGAGCCGCCGCAGCAGCGCCTCGGTCGGCGGGTCGCCCCGCCGTCCGGGCGACGCGGCCAGCACGGCGTCGTCGAGGTCGACGTGCACCACCTGGCCGCGGGCGTGCACCCCGGTGTCGGTGCGGCCCGCGACGGTCACCTCCACGGCGTCCACGCGCAGCACGGTGGCGAGCGCCTGCTCGAGGTCGCCCTGCACGGTCCGCAGGCCCGGCTGGCGCGCCCACCCGTGGAAGCCGGATCCGTCGTAGGCGAGGTCGAGGCGCAGCCGCACCGCGCCAACCTACCCTCGCGCCCGGACCGCGGTCGTCTGGGATGCTCACCCGCGTGACCCTGGTACGACGGCTGCTGCTGCTCGTCTCGGGATGCGTCGTCCTCGGCGTCGGGGTCGCCCTGCTGCTGGCCGCCGACCTCGGCTCCGACGGCTTCTCCACCCTGGTCAACGGGCTCTCCCGGGCCAGCGGGCTGCCCTTCGTCGTGGCCAACCTGATCGTGAGCGTGGGCTTCCTGCTGCTGGCCGCCAGCCGTCGACTGCTGCCGGGGGTCGGCACGGTGGTGCAGGTCGTGGTCGTCGGGCTGGTCGTCTCGGTGCTGCTGCCGGTGGTGGCGACGCCCGCGTCGTACGCCGGCCGGGGGGTGCTGCTGGTCGTCGCGCTCCCGGTGCTCGCGCTGGGGATCGCGGCCTACCTGGCCGGTCGGCTCGGCGCCGGGCCGATCGAGAGCGCGGCGCTGGCCTGGGACCCGCCGGTGCCGTTCCGCTGGAGCTACAGCCTCGCCCAGGGCGCGAGCGCGGTGGTGGGGTGGCTGCTCGGCGGCACCGTCGGCGTGGGCACGGTCGCGGTGGTGGTGCTCCTGGGCCCGCTGGTGGACCTCGTCGGCCGGGTGCTGCGCCTGGACGTCACGCCACGGATCCGAGACGCCACCCGGGTCACGGGTGGCGAAAATCCCTAGGTGGTGCGCGTCACCACGGGTACCGTCGACAGATGCAGGGGGACACGACGACCCGGGCCCTGCGCCGCCGGCTGGTGGTGGCACTGGCACGGGCGACCAAGGACCAGGACCACACCACGGCGATCGCGCTGCGCTCCACCCTGTCCGTGCTCGCCACCGCGGAGGCCGTCCAGGGCCGCAGCGCCCCGCGTGCCCGGTCCGGCGAGCCCGCCCCCCAGGAGCTCAGCGACCTCGAGGTCGTCGGCATCGTCGCGGCCGAGGCCGAGCTGCGCGAGCGCGCCGCGGCCCGCTACACCGACTCCGGCGACCTGCGCCGCGCCCGGCGGATGCTCGCCGAGGCCGAGGTGCTGCACGCCTTCCTCGACGACTGAGCCGGCCCCGGGCAGCACGAAGGCCCGCCACCCCAGGGGGTGACGGGCCTGCACGCGTGCGGTGGTGCGGTCAGTCCTGACCACCGGGGGCGGTGAAGCCCGCGGCCTCGGCCGACTCGACGGAGTCGAACCAGACCTCGGCGATGGTCTGGGCGTACGCCGGGCTCAGCGGCTCGTGGTACTTCTTCGAGTCCTCGTTGCCCTTGATCGGGAAGCCCTCGGGGGCCTCCTGCTCGTCCTCGAGGGGAGCGTGCGAACCGGCGTACGTGCCGGCCACGCCACCCTCGGTGGCCTCGGCGACGACGTCGTCACCGGAGGTGGACCCGGTGGTCTCCTCGGCCGCGTCGGCCTCGGTCGCCGGCGCCGCGGTGGTGGCGGCAGCGGTCTCCTTGCGGGGAGCCGAGGGGGTGTAGGGCTCGGTCACCAGGGCGATCACGGCCATCGGGGCGTTGTCGCCCTTGCGGGGGCCGATCTTGGTGATCCGGGTGTAGCCACCGGGACGGTCGCCGAAACCGGGAGCGATCTCGGTGAACAGGCGGTGCTGGGGGAACTGGTTGACCGCCAGCACGCCGTCCTCCTCCAGCTGACGCTGGTCGACGCTGGTGTACAGCTCGCGCATCACCAGGCGGCGGTTGTGCAGGTCGCCCTTGCGTGCCTTGGTGATGAGCTTCTCGGCGTAGGGCCGCAGCGCGCGGGCCTTGGCCTCGGTGGTCGTGACGGCACCGTGCTGGAACAGCGAGGTGGCCAGGTTGCGCAGGATCAGGCGCTGGTGGGCCGGGCTGCCGCCGAGGCGGGCACCCTTCTTGGGCTTGGGCATGTCTGGATCTCTTTTCTCTCCCGAGCCGTGTCAGGTACTCGAGCAGGGGGTTTCGGACACGGGCGCACCGGGCGCCCGCGGGGATCAGTACTGCTCGTCCTCCACGAACGAGTCGTCGTCGTCGTCGTACGCCGCCAGGGCGGTCGCCGGGTCGAAGCCGGGCGCGCTGTCCTTGAGGGACAGGCCCATCTCGACCAGCTTGGCCTTGACCTCGTCGATCGACTTCGCACCGAAGTTGCGGATGTCGAGCAGGTCCTGCTCCGAGCGCGAGATGAGCTCGCCCACGGTGTGGATGCCCTCGCGCTTGAGGCAGTTGTAGGAGCGGACGGTGAGGTTGAGGTCCTCCACCGGCAGCGCCAGGTCCTGCGCCAGCTGCTCGTCGACGGGCGACGGGCCGATGTCGATGCCCTCGGCCTCGACGTTGAGCTCCCGGGCCAGGCCGAAGAGCTCGACCAGCGTCTTGCCCGCGGACGCGATGGCGTCACGGGGCGAGATCGACGGCTTGGTCTCGACGTCGATGACCAGCTTGTCGAAGTCGGTGCGCTGCTCGACGCGGGTGGCCTCGACCTTGTAGGTCACCTTCAGCACGGGGCTGTAGATCGAGTCGACCGGGAGCCGGCCGATCTCGTTGTCGGCACCCTTGTTCTGGGCCGAGGAGACGTAGCCGCGACCGCGCTCGACGATCAGCTCCATCTCGATCTTGCCCTTGGCGTTGAGCGTGGCGATCTTGAGGTCGGTGTTGTGGACCTCCACGCCGGCGGGCACCTCGATGTCCGCAGCGGTCACGACGCCCGAGCCGGTCTTGCGCAGCACCATGGCCACCGGCTCGTCGTGCTCGCTGGAGACCACGAGGGCCTTGAGGTTGAGGATGATCTCGGTGACGTCCTCCTTGACGCCCTCCACGGTGGAGAACTCGTGGAGTGCGGTGTCGACCTTGATGCTCGTGACCGAGGCACCGGGGATCGACGAGAGCAGCGTGCGCCGCAGGGAGTTGCCGAGCGTGTAGCCGAAGCCGGGCTCGAGGGGCTCGATGACGAACCGCGAACGGGTGTCGTCGACGACCTCTTCCGACAGGGTCGGGCGCTGAGCGATGAGCACTGTTGGTTTCCTTTCCGAGCCCACCCGCTATTTGACGGGCTCGAACATGCGTGGTGTACCGGGGAGGGGTGGTGATTACTTCTTCGAGTAGAACTCGACGATGAGCTGCTCCTGGACGGGCAGCTCGATCTGCGCACGCACGGGGCGGGAGTGCACGAGGACGCGCATCCGCGACGGGATGGCCTCGAGCCACGCCGGGACGATCCGGTCGCCGTGGGTCTCGCGGGCGACGATGAAGGGCGTCATCTCCAGGCTCTTCTCGCGCACGTCGATGATGTCGTGGGCGTCGACCTGGTAGGAGGGGATGTCGACCTTCTTGCCGTTGACCCGGAAGTGGCCGTGGACGACCAGCTGGCGGGCGTGGCGACGCGTGCGGGCGAACCCGGCGCGGTAGACCACGTTGTCGAGGCGGCACTCGAGGAGCTGCAGCAGGTTGTCACCGGTCTTGCCGGTACGACGGGCCGCCTCCTCGTAGTAGCGGTGGAACTGCTTCTCCATCACGCCGTAGGTGAAGCGGGCCTTCTGCTTCTCCTGGAGCTGGTTGCGGTACTCGGACTCCTTGATGCGGGTCCGGCCGTGCTGCCCGGGGGCGTAGGGGCGCTTCTCGAACGCCTTGTCCTCACCGACGAGGTCGACACCGAGACGGCGCGACTTCTTGGTCATGGGGCCTGTGTAACGAGCCATGGTCGTAAGTCTCCTGTTCTGTCTCGGGTCAGACGCGCCGGCGCTTGGGCGGGCGGCAGCCGTTGTGCGGGGTGGGGGTGACGTCCTGGATGGTGCCGACCTCGAGGCCGATCGCACCCAGCGAGCGGATCGCGGTCTCGCGGCCCGAGCCCGGGCCCTTGACGAAGACGTCGATCTTCTTCATGCCGTGGTCCATCGCCCGGCGCCCGGCGGCCTCGGCGGCCATCTGGGCGGCGAACGGGGTGGACTTGCGCGAGCCCTTGAAGCCGACGGTGCCGGCAGAGGCCCACGAGATCACCGCGCCGCTGGGGTCGGTGATCGTGACGATCGTGTTGTTGAACGTGCTCTTGATGTGGGCTTCGCCCTGAGCGACGTTCTTCTTCTCCTTGCGGCGCACCTTCTTGGCGCCGGCCGCGGTGCGGCTCTTGGGGGGCATTGCTGTACTCCTCGAAAAGTCTGGTGATAGCTCGGGACCGGGTCCGACCGGAGGTCAGGGACCGGCGGCAGGCCGAAGGCCTACTTGGCCTTCTTCTTGCCGGCCACGGTGCGCTTGGGGCCCTTGCGGGTGCGCGCGTTGGTCTTGGTGCGCTGACCGCGCACGGGCAGGCCCATGCGGTGGCGGCGGCCCTGGTAGCTGCCGATCTCGATCTTGCGACGGATGTCGGCCTGCACCTCACGACGGAGGTCGCCCTCGATCTTGAACTGCGACTCGATCTCGTCGCGGAGCTTCACCAGCTCGTCGTCGCCCAGGGTGTGCACCCGCGCGTTGGGGTCCACCCCCGTGGCCGCGAGGACCTGCTGGGAACGGGTTCGGCCGATGCCGAAGATGTAGGTGAGTGCGATCTCGATCCGCTTGTCACGGGGGAGATCGACACCAACGAGGCGTGCCATGTGCTGGCGGTGTCCTTTCGGGGTCACGGTGGTCTGGTCGTGTCGCGTCCCGCAGCTTGCGTCGGGCTCCGGCCATCCGTTCCGGAGGTGGTCGGGGGCGCGAGGCCCCCTAGCGATCACGTAGGTGGTGTCTTCAGTTGTGCTGCTGCTCGAGCTGGTCCCGACGGCGGAGCGTGCCGGGACCCGGGCTCAGCCCTGGCGCTGCTTGTGGCGAGGGTTGGAGCAGATCACCATGACGCGGCCGTGGCGACGGATCACCTTGCACTTGTCACAGATCGGCTTGACGCTCGGGTTGACCTTCATGTCAGCCCTTCCTGGGTCGGCTGGCGGTTACTTGTAGCGGTAGACGATGCGACCCCGCGTGAGGTCGTACGGCGAGAGCTCCACCACGACCCGGTCCTCGGGGAGGATCCGGATGTAGTGCTGGCGCATCTTGCCGCTGATGTGGGCGAGCACCTTGTGTCCGTTGGAGAGCTCCACCCGGAACATGGCATTGGGGAGGGCCTCCACGACGGAGCCCTCCATCTCGATCACGCCTTCTTTCTTCGGCATGTCCTCCGCAATCTGCTCGTCCGTTGTCTACCGTCGGCCCGGGAACCTCCCGGGCGCCCTGCGGCGCTCGGGTGGACCTCGTGAAGCCGTCTCCTGGACCTCCCCCCGGGCACGCTGCACGACCTCCGACGAAGGAGGACCTGCGCGAGTCCGGGCAGCCGTGAGGCACCACGAGACGAGCCCACGTTGGGCCAAGGAGAGAGTCTAGGTGAAAACCCCCCGCCGGCGTTAATCGGTGTGCACCGGTTCACCGGGCGTGGAGGGCCACGAAGTTGCCCAGGATCCGGGTCGGGTGCTCCACCACGACCCCGCGCGAGAGCTCCTTGAGCGTCTCGGCCTGGTCGGGCGGGAAGTAGCCGGCGTCCTTGTACACCTCGATCCGGGTGCAGACCCCGGCGAGGTCGAGCTCGGGGTGGAACTGGGTGGCGTACACGTGCCGGCCCACCCGGAAGGCCTGCACCGGGCAGGCCGCCGACGTGGCGAGCCGCACCGCCCCGGGCGGGAGCACCGCGAGCGACTCCTTGTGCCCGCCGTACGCCGCGAACTCGCGCGGCAGCCCGGCGAGCAGCGGGTCGGCCAGACCCTCCTCGGTCAGCGTGACGTGGAGCGGGCCCACCGCCTCCGGGTGGTCGCGTCCCACCACCCCGCCCTGGTGCACCCCCAGGGTCCCGATGCCGAAGCAGGCGCCGAGGAAGGGCAGGTCGCGCGCGACCACCTCGTCGAGCAGCCGCGCCAGCTGGACCTCGGCGCGGCGCTGCTGCGGCGACTTGCGCTCCTCGGGCTCCGAGGCGTTCCACGGTCCCCCGCCGAGGACGATCCCCGACCAGGCGTCGAGGTCGAGGTCGGGCAGGTCCTCGGCGTGCAGGTTGACCCGCGGCAGGTCGGGCTCGTCGAGACCGGTGAACCGCAGGAACGTGGCGTACTCGTCGTCGGCGGCCTCCGGCTCCGCCCGGATCGAGAGCAGGAGGAAGGGCAGCACGCTGCGGTCAGTCCCCGCCGTACGGGACGCCGAGCCGGGCCAGCCGCTCCCGACCGCCGTCCACCGCGGTGAGGATCCAGGCGCCGTCGGGGGTCAGGGTGAAGGTGTGCTCGGAGTGCGCGGCCCAGCTGCCGTCGGCCGAGAGCACCGTCCACTCGTCGTCGTCGAGCACGGCGTGCTTGCTGCCCAGCGTCACCATCGGCTCGACCGCGAGCGCGAGGCCCCGCTCCAGGCGGGGCCCGCGGCCGGCCCGGCCGTAGTTGGGCACGTTGGGCGGCTGGTGCATCGCGGTGCCGATGCCGTGGCCGGTGAAGTCCTCGAGGATCCCCCAGCTGCCCCCGGTGGGGTGGGCCTGGGAGCGGACGTGCTGCTCGACGGCGTGGGAGATGTCGGTGACCCGGCCGCCGAGCCGGGCGGCGGCGAAGCCGGCCCACATCGCCTCCTCGGTCACCCGCATCAGCTCGCGGACGTCCGGGGCGACCTCGCCGACGGCCACCGTGATGGCCGCGTCGCCGTGCCAGCCCTCGACGATCGCGCCGCAGTCGATGGAGATGACGTCGCCCTCGGCGAGCACCCGGTCGCCGGGGATGCCGTGGACCACCTGGTCGTTGACCGAGGCGCAGATGCTCGCGGGGAACGGCGGGTCGCCGTAGCCCAGGAACGAGGGCGTGCCGCCGCCGTCGCGGATGTGCTGCTCGGCGATCCGGTCGAGGTCACCGGTGCTCACCCCGGGCCGCACGGCCTCGCGCAGCACCTCGAGGGTGCGGCCGACCAGCAGGCCGGCGACGCGCATCTTCGCGATCTGGTCGGGGGTCTTGATCTCGACCCCGCGGTCCCGCAGTCCCATCGGGCCTAGCTCTCGCGCACGTCCTGGAGCGCCCCGAAGATGCGAGCGGTGACCTCCTCGACCGGACCCATGCCGTCGACCTCGACGAGCAGGCCGCGGTCGCGGTAGACGTCGATGAGCGGCTCGGTCTGCTCGGTGTACACCTCCTGGCGCCGGCGTACGACGTCCTCGGTGTCGTCGGAGCGACCGTCGGTCTCCGCGCGCTGCAGCAGCCGCTGCACCAGCTCCTCGGCGTCGACGGTCAGCACCACCACGGCGTCGAGCTCGTGGCCGGTGTGCCGGATCATCCCGTCGAGCTCCTCGACCTGGGCGAGGGTGCGCGGGTAGCCGTCGAGCAGGAACCCGGGCTGCGCGTCGTCCTCGTCGATGCGGTGGCGCACCATCAGGTTGGTGACCTCGTCGGGGACGTACTCCCCCGCGTCCATGAACTGCTGCGCCTTGCGGCCGAGCTCGGTGCCCCGGGAGACGTTGGCGCGGAAGATGTCACCGGTCGAGATGGCAGGGATGCCGTACTTGTCGGCGACCAGCTTGGCCTGGGTCCCCTTGCCGGCTCCGGGAGGGCCCATGAAGATCATTCGCATTAACGGAGGAATCCTTCGTAGTTGCGCTGCTGGAGCTGGCTCTCGATCTGCTTCACCGTGTCGAGGGCCACCCCGACCATGATCAGCAGCGAGGTGCCACCGAAGGGGAAGTTCTGGTTGGCGTTGACCCACACCAGGGCGATCAACGGGATCAACGAGATCAGGCCCAGGTAGAGCGCGCCGGGCAGCGTGATGCGGGACAGGACATAGGAGAGGTACTCCTCGGTCGGCTTGCCCGCCCGGATCCCGGGGATGAAGCCTCCGTACTTCTTCATGTTGTCCGCGACCTCTTGGGGGTTGAAGTTGATCGCGACGTAGAAGTAGGTGAAGAAGATGATCAGCAGGAAGTAGGTGATCATGTAGAGCGGGTGGTCACCGCGCACGAAGTAGGTCGAGACCCACCGCACCCAGGCGGCGTCGGAGCTCTGGTTGAACTGCACGGCCATGGCCGGCAGGTAGAGCAGGCTCGAGGCGAAGATGACCGGGATGATGCCGGCCTGGTTGACCTTCAGCGGCACGTACGTCGAGGAGCCGCCGAACATCTTGCGGCCGACCATGCGACGGGCGTACTGCACCGGGATCCGGCGCTGCGCCTGCTCGATGAAGACCACGGCCGCCATCACGACGAGACCGATCAGCATCACCGCGCCGAAGACCCAGGGGCCCTGCGCCTGCTGCACGCCCCAGAGGGCACCGGGGAAGGTCGCGACGACCTGGGTGAAGATCAGGATCGACATGCCGTTGCCGACGCCGCGCTCGGTGATCAGCTCGCCGAACCACATGATGATCGCGGTGCCCGCGGTCATCGTGACGACCATGAGCGCGGCCACCGTCGCGGAGTTCTCGTAGAGCAGCTCGCGGTTGCAGTTGGGCAGCAGGTTGCCGGCGCGGGCCAGGGCCACGATGCCGGTGGCCTGCAGCACCGAGAGCGCCAGCGTGAGGTAGCGGGTGTACTGCGTGATCTTCGCCTGGCCGGACTGGCCCTCCTTCTTCAGCGCCTCGAGCCGTGGGATCACCACGACGAGCAGCTGGAGGATGATGCTGGCGGTGATGTAGGGCATCACGCCGAGGGCGAAGATGGTCAGCTGGAGCAGCGCGCCGCCGGAGAACAGGTTGATGAGCCCGTAGACCCCGCTGTCCTCGGTGGCGGCGAAGCACTCCTGCACGTTGGGGACGTTGACCCCCGGTGCCGGGATCTGCGAGCCGAGCCGGAAGATCGCGACGATGAACAGCACGAACAGCAGCTTCTTGCGCAGGTCCGGCGTGCGGAAAGCGTTGACGAATGCGCCTAGCAACGTGCCCTCTCCTCTGGTGCGACCGGCACGGAGCAGGTCGGGTCCACGAACCTCGGAAGCCTAACAGGGCAGGACGGCGAGCAACCGGTCGGAGCCGGATGGAGCCGTCCTGCCCTGCGACAGGTTCATCTGATGGTGCTCAGAGCTCGGTCGCGCTGCCACCGGCAGCCGCGATCTTCTCCTTGGCCGAGGCCGAGAACTTGTCGGCGGTGACGGACACGGCGACGGAGATGTCGCCCTGGCCGAGCACCTTGACCGGCTGGCCCTTGCGGACCGCGCCCTTGGCCACCAGGTCGGTGACGGTGACGTCGCCGCCGTCGGGGTAGAGGGCGTTGATCCGGTCCAGGTTCACGACCTGGAACTCGACCTTGAACGGGTTCTTGAACCCGCGCAGCTTGGGCAGCCGCATGTGCAGGGGCATCTGGCCGCCCTCGAAGCCGGCCGGCACCTGGTAGCGGGCCTTGGTGCCCTTGGTGCCGCGACCGGCGGTCTTGCCCTTGGAGGCCTCACCGCGACCCACACGGGTCTTGGCGGTCTTGGCCCCGGGAGCGGGGCGCAGGTGGTGCAGCTTGAGCGGCATGTCAGTCAACCTCCTCGACCGTCACCAGGTGACGGACGGTGTGGACCATGCCCCGGAACTCCGGGCGGTCCTCCTTGACGACCACGTCACCGATCCGCTTCAGACCCAGCGAGCGCATGGTGTCGCGCTGGTTCTTCTTGCAGCCGATGGTGGACTTCTTCTGCTCGACCTTCAGGCTCGCCATCAGGAAGCCACCTCCTGGCTGACGCCCTCCGGGACCTCGGCCTTGGCGCGCAGCAGCGCGGCCGGGGCGACGTCCTCGACGCGCAGACCGCGACGTGCGGCCACGGCCTCGGGCTCCTCGAGGGAGCGCAGCGCCTCCACCGTGGCGTGCACGATGTTGATCTGGTTGGAGGAGCCGAGCGACTTGCTGAGCACGTCGTGGATGCCGGCGCACTCGAGCACCGCGCGCACCGGGCCGCCGGCGATCACACCGGTACCGGGAGCGGCGGGACGCAGGAGCACGACGCCGGCAGCCTTCTCACCCTGGACGGGGTGGGGGATGGTGCCCTGGACGCGGGGGACGCGGAAGAAGTGCTTCTTCGCCTCCTCGACACCCTTGGCGATCGCCGCGGGCACCTCCTTGGCCTTGCCGTAGCCCACGCCGACCATGCCGTCGCCGTCACCGACGATCACCAGGGCGGTGAAGCTGAAGCGACGACCACCCTTGACGACCTTGGCGACGCGGTTGATCGCGACGACGCGCTCGATGTACTGGCTCTTCTCCTGCTGGCCACCGCGACCACCGTCGCGGCCGCCGCGGCCGCCACCGGCGCGCTGTCCGCGCTGCTGGGATCCGCTCATCAGATAACTCCCTTGAATGTCATGTCTGCACCGCTCGCCATCAGAACGTCAGCCCGCCCTCGCGGGCGCCGTCGGCCAGGGCCGCGACGCGACCGTGGTACTTGTTGCCGGCGCGGTCGAAGACCACGCCCTGGACACCGGCCGTCGTGGCGCGCTCGGCGACGAGCGCACCCACCTTGCGGGCCTTGGCGGTCTTGTCGCCCTCGAGGGTGCGTACGTCGGCCTCCATCGTCGACGCGGAGGCAAGGGTCTTGCCCACCAGGTCGTCGACGACCTGCACGGTGATGTGCTTGCTCGAACGGGTCACGACGAGGCGCGGACGCTCGGCGGTGCCGCTGATCTTCTTGCGACCACGGATCTGGCGACGCGTGCGCGACGCCAGCCGGGCCGAGGAGTGCTTGCCAGCCTTCAACGAGATGGCCATGTCACTTACCAGCCTTTCCGACCTTGCGGCGGACCTGCTCGCCGGCGTACCGGACGCCCTTGCCCTTGTAGGGCTCGGGCTTGCGCAGCTTGCGGATGTTGGCGGCGACCTCACCGACGAGCTGCTTGTCGATGCCCTGCACGCCGAGACGCGTGGGGCCCTCGACGCTGAAGGTGATGCCGTCCGGGGCGTTGAACGTGATCGGGTGCGAGTAGCCGAGCTGGAACTCCAGCTGCGTGGGGCCCTTGGACAGGACCCGGTAGCCGACGCCCACGATCTCGAGCTTCTTCTCGTAGCCGTCGGTCACGCCGACGACCATGTTGTTGACGAGCGTGCGGGTCAGGCCGTGCAGGGCGCGGCTCTGGCGCTGGTCGTCGGGGCGCTTGATCTCCAGCACGCCGTCGGACTGCTCGATGGTGAGGGGGTCCACCACGACGTGGCTCAGGGTGCCCTTGGGCCCCTTGACCGTGATGGTGTTGGACTGGACCTGCACGTCGACGCCGGAGGGGACCGGGACGGGCAGCTTGCCGATGCGGGACATTGCTTCTACCTCAGCTTCCTGGTCACCAGACGTAGGCGAGGACTTCCCCACCCACGCCCTTGCTGTTGGCCTGACGGTCGGTCAGCAGGCCCTGGCTGGTCGAGATGATCGCGATGCCGAGACCACCGAGGACCTTGGGCAGGCCGGTGCTCTTGGCGTACACGCGCAGACCGGGCTTGCTGATGCGCCGGACGCCGGCGATCGAGCGCTCGCGGTTGCGACCGAACTTGAGCTGGATCTCCAGCGTCTTGCCGACCACCCCCTCGTCGTCGCTGACGGCGAAGGAGGTGATGTAGCCCTCCTGCTTGAGGATCTCCGCGACGCCCTGCTTGAGCTTGCTGTGGGGCATCGAGACGGAGTCGTGGAACGCCTGGTTGGCGTTGCGCAGACGGGTGAGCATGTCTGCGATGGGGTCAGTCATCGTCATGGCCGGATCGGCCCTTTCTCCACTCCGGTTTCGCACCCGCATCTCGGGTGCGACCTGGAGCGATCGTCGTGGGTGGTGGTTACCAGGAGCTCTTGGTCACGCCGGGGAGCTCGCCGCGGTGGGCCATCTCCCGCAGGCAGATCCGGCACAGGCCGAACTTGCGGTAGACCGCCTTGGGGCGACCGCAGCGCTGGCAGCGGGTGTAGCCGCGGACCGCGAACTTGGGCTTGCGAGCGGCCTTGACCTTCAGTCCAGTCTTCGCCATGTCAGTTGCCTTCCTTGAACGGGAAGCCGAGCTTGCGCAGCAGCGCCCGGCCCTCGTCGTCGTTGGTCGCGGTGGTGACCACGGTGATGTCCATGCCGCGCGACCGGTCGATCTTGTCCTGGTCGATCTCGTGGAACATGACCTGCTCGGTCAGGCCGAAGGTGTAGTTGCCACGGCCGTCGAAGTGGCGGTCCGAGAGACCGCGGAAGTCACGGATGCGGGGCAGCGCGAGCGCCAGCAGGCGGTCGAGGAACTCCCACATCCGGTCGCCGCGCAGCGTCACGTGGGCGCCGATCGGCATCCCCTCGCGCAGCTTGAACTGGGCGATGGACTTGCGGGCCTTGGTGACCTGCGGCTTCTGGCCGGTGATCGCGGTGAGGTCCTTGACCGCACCGTCGATCAGCTTGGAGTCGCGAGCTGCCTCGCCCACACCCATGTTGACCACGATCTTGGTCAGCCCGGGCACCTGCATGACGTTGGCGTAGCCGAACTGCTCACGCATCGCGGGGAGGACCTCCTCGCGGTAGCGGGCCTTCATCCGCGGACCCGGGGCCTGCTCGGCCGACTGGTCCTGGTTGATCTCGGTCATCTGCTCACTCATCAGATCTCGTCTCCCGACTTGCGCGAGATGCGCACGCTGCGCTGGGCGGCGTACGTCGAACCGTCGCCGCGGCGCTTCTCCACGTCCACGCGCTTGGAGCCGAGGCGGGTGACTCCCCCGCCGTCGACCAGCATCACGTTGGAGACGTGGATGGGGGCCTCGGCGGTGATGATGCCGCCACCGGTGCCACCCTGCTGGGCTGCCTTGGTGTGCCGCTTGATGCGGTTGACACCCTCGACGATCACGCGGCCCTGCTCACGCAGCACCTCGATGACCTTGCCCTCGGCGCCCTTGTCCTTGCCGGCGATCACCTTGACGGTGTCGCCCTTCTTGATCTTGACGCTCATCTCAGAGCACCTCCGGCGCCAGCGAGACGATCCTCATGAACCGCTTGTCACGCAGCTCGCGGCCCACGGGGCCGAAGATGCGCGTACCGCGCGGCTCGCCGTCGGCCTTGAGGATCACCGCGGCGTTCTCGTCGAAGCGGATGTAGGAACCGTCGGGACGACGGCGCTCCTTGACGGTGCGGACGATGACGGCCTTGACGACGTCGCCCTTCTTGACGTTGCCGCCCGGGATCGCGTCCTTGACGGTGGCGACGATGACGTCGCCGATGCCGGCGTAGCGTCGACCCGAACCGCCGAGCACGCGGATGCACAGGATCTGCTTGGCACCCGTGTTGTCGGCGACCTTGAGTCGCGACTCCTGCTGGATCATGGGTTGTCTCCTACTTCGCCTTCTCGAGGATCTCCACCACGCGCCAGCGCTTGGTGGCGCTGAGGGGGCGGGTCTCCATGATCAGCACGCGGTCACCGACGCCACACGAGTTGGCCTCGTCGTGCGCCTTGAGCTTGGTCGAGCGACGCAGGACCTTGCCGTAGAGCGCGTGCTTGACGCGGTCCTCCACGGAGACGACCACCGTCTTCTCCATCTTGTCGCTGACGACCAGGCCCTCACGGACCTTGCGCGCCGTGCGCTGCCCCGCGGGGCTCACGTCGTTGCTCATGCAGCACCATCCTTCTCCTGCGCCGGAGCCGACCGGATGCCGAGCTCGCGCTCGCGCACCACGGTGTAGATCCGGGCGATGTCCTTCTTGACCGCACGCAGGCGGCCGTGGCTCTCGAGCTGGCCGGTGGCGGCCTGGAAGCGCAGGTTGAACAGCTCTTCCTTGGCCTCGCGCAGCTTGCCCTCGAGGTCGACGGCGTTGAGGTCGTCGAGTTCGTGTGCGGTAGCCATCAGAAATCACCTGCTTCACGCGTGATGAACCGGCACTTCATGGGGAGCTTGTGGATCGCGCGGCGCATCGCCTCGCGGGCGACGTCCTCGGAGACTCCGGACAGCTCGAACATGACGCGACCGGGCTTGACGTTGGCGACCCACCACTCCGGCGAGCCCTTGCCCGAACCCATGCGGGTCTCGGCGGGCTTCTTGGTCAGCGGGCGGTCGGGGTAGATGTTGATCCACACCTTGCCGCCACGCTTGATGTGACGGGTCATCGCGATACGGGCGGACTCGATCTGGCGGTTGGTCACGTAGTGCGACTCCACCGCCTGGATGCCGAAGTCGCCGAAGGCGAGCTTCGTGCCGCCCTTGGCGGCACCGGTCCGCTTGGGGTGGTGCTGCTTGCGGTGCTTGACCCTGCGAGGCATCAACATGGTCAGGCCTCCCCGTTGCTGGTCGTGCCGGCCGAGGCGGTCGCCTCGGTCGGGGCAGCCGTGGCCTCCGCGGGGGCGTCGGCACGGTCGCTGCGGGCGGGACGGTCGCCGCGGGTGCCGCGGGTCGGCCGCTCGCCACCGCGGGCGGGACCGCGGCCACGACCGGGAGCGCCCGCACGGGCGGCGGCCTGGGCCTCGCGCTCGGCGCGCGTCGCAGCCACCTCGCCCTTGTAGATCCAGACCTTCACGCCGATGCGGCCGAAGGTGGTCTTGGCCTCGTAGAAGCCGTAGTCGATGTCCGCACGCAGGGTGTGCAGCGGTACGCGACCCTCGCGGTAGAACTCCGAGCGCGACATCTCCGCGCCGTTGAGGCGGCCCGAGCACTGGATGCGGATGCCCTTGGCACCCGAGCGCATCGCGGTCTGCATGGCCTTCTTCATCGCACGACGGAACTGCACGCGGCCGGCGAGCTGCTCGGCCACGCCCTGCGCGACCAGCTGAGCGTCGACCTCGGGGCTCTTGACCTCGAGGATGTTCAGCTGCACCTGCTTGCCGGTGAGCTTCTCGAGCTCGCCGCGCAGGCGGTCGGCCTCGGCGCCGCGGCGACCGATGACGATGCCGGGGCGGGCGGTGTGGATGTCGACGCGGACCCGGTCACGGGTGCGCTCGATCTCGACCTTGGAGATGCCGGCGCGCTCCATGCCCTTGGACAGCAGGCGCCGGATGGCGACGTCCTCGCCCACGTAGGCCTTGTAGAGCTTGTCGGCGTACCACCGGCTCTTGTGGTCGGTGGAGATGCCGAGGCGGAACCCGTTCGGGTTGATCTTCTGACCCATCAGGCCTTCCGTCCCTTCTTGGCAGTGCTGGGGGTCTCGACGCGGGGCTCCACGACGAGGGTGATGTGGCTGGTGCGCTTGTTGATCCGGGTAGCCCGGCCCTGCGCACGCGGCCGCCACCGCTTCATCGTCGGACCCTCGTCGACCGTCGCCTTGCTGACGACGAGCGCCCCACGGTCGAGGTCCTCGGTCGTGGTGGCGTTGGCCACCGCCGACTCGAGCACCTTGTAGACCGTCTCGCTGGCTGCCTGCGGCGCGAACTGCAGCAGTGCCAGGGCGTCGTCGACGGGCAGGCCGCGGACCATGTCCACGACGCGCCGCGCCTTCATCGGCGTGATCCGGACGAAGCGTGCACTCGCGAACGCGCCCGGGTTGTCACCGAGCAGCGAGTCACGGCGGGCGCTGCTGCGCCTACGCTCTCCTACGCTCATTGCAGTCATCTCTCCTTGGTCGCCGCGATCAGCGGCGACGGCTCTTCCGGTCGTCCTTGACGTGGCCGCGGTAGGTGCGGGTCGGCGCGAACTCGCCGAGCTTGTGCCCCACCATCGAGTCGGTCACGAACACCGGGACGTGCTTGCGTCCGTCGTGCACGGCGAGCGTGTGGCCGATCATGGCCGGCACGATCATCGAGCGACGCGACCACGTCTTGATCACGTTGTGGGTCCCGGCGTCGTTCTGCTTGTCCACCTTGGTGATCAGGTGGTCGTCGACGAACGGGCCCTTCTTCAGGCTGCGAGGCATCTGGTTTCTTCCCTACTCAGCGCTTGTTCTTGCCGGAGCGGCGGCGACGGACGATGAGGGCATCGCTGGCCTTGCGCTTGCGCGTGCGGCCCTCGGGCTTGCCCCAGGGCGAGACCGGGTGGCGACCACCGGAGGTCTTGCCCTCGCCACCACCGTGCGGGTGGTCGACGGGGTTCATCACGACACCGCGGACGGTCGGGCGCCTGCCCTTCCAGCGCATCCGGCCGGCCTTGCCCCAGTTGATGTTGGACTGCTCGGCGTTGCCGACCTCGCCGATGGTGGCGCGGCAGCGGACGTCGACGTAGCGCATCTCGCCCGAGGGCATGCGCAGCTGGGCGCGCGAGCCCTCCTTGGCGACGAGCTGTGCGCTGTTGCCGGCGGACCGGGCGATCTTGGCACCGCCGCCGGGCCGGAGCTCGACGCAGTGGATCGTGGTGCCGACGGGGATGTTGCGCAGCGGCAGGTTGTTGCCGGGCTTGATGTCCGACCCGACGCCGGCCTCCAGGCGCGTGCCCTGCACGATGCCGACCGGCGCGACGATGTAGCGCTTCTCGCCGTCGGCGTAGTGCAGCAGCGCGATGCGCGCGGTGCGGTTGGGGTCGTACTCGATGTGCGCGACCACGGCGGGCACGCCGTCCTTGTCGTAGCGACGGAAGTCGATGACGCGGTAGGCGCGCTTGTGACCGCCACCCTGGTGCCGGGTGGTGATCCGGCCCTGGTTGTTGCGGCCGCCCTTCTTGGGCAGCGGCCGGGTCAGCGACTTCTCGGGCGTGGTGCGCGTGATCTCGACGAAGTCAGCGACCGACGAGCCACGACGGCCCGGGGTGGTCGGCTTGTACTTGCGGATAGCCATGTGAGTTCCTCAGCTCCTCGTCCCGGTCAGCCGACCGGGCCGGTGAAGATGTCGATGCGGTGACCCGCGGCCAGGCTGACGATGGCGCGCTTGGTGTCCTTGCGCTTGCCCAGGCCGTTGCGCGTGCGGCGCGTCTTGCCGGGGCGGTTCAGCGTGTTGACCGAGGTCACCTTGACGTCGAAGACCTTCTCGACCGCGACCTTGATCTCGGTCTTGTTGGCGTCCGGGCGCACCAGGAAGGTGTACTTGTTGGCGTCGAGGAGGTTGTAGCTCTTCTCGCTCACCACGGGCGCGATCAGGACGTCGCGGTGGTCCTTGTGCAGGGTGCTCACGGGGTGGCCTCCTCGTCGGTCGCCGCGGTCTGCTCGTCGTGGGCCGGCGCCTCGACCACGGTGGCCCGGCGCGAGCTCGCAGCGGCGGCACCGCTGACGAACGCGTCGTAGGCGCCCCGGGAGAAGACGACGTCGTCGGAGAGCAGCACGTCGTAGGTGTTGAGCTGGTCGACGGCGATCAGGTGGACCGACGCCACGTTGCGCAGCGAGAGCCAGGTGACGGCGTCGTCGCGCTCGAGGACGACCAGCTGACGCCGGCGGTCCGAGAGCTCCTTGAGCGCCTTGACCGCGGCCTTGGTCGTGGGCACGGAGCCCTCGACCAGCTGGTCGACCACGTGGATGCGGCCGGCGCGGGCCCGGTCGGAGAGGGCACCGCGCAGGGCGGCGGCCTTCATCTTCTTGGGGGTGCGCTGGTCGTAGTCACGCGGCTGCGGGCCGTGGACGACGCCACCGCCGGCGAACTGGGGCGCGCGGGTCGAGCCCTGACGGGCGCGGCCGGTGCCCTTCTGCTTGTAGGGCTTGCGGCCACCGCCGCGGACCTCGCCGCGGGTCTTGGTGGCGTGCGTGCCCTGGCGGGCGGCGGCCTGCTGGGCCACCACGACCTGGTGGATCAGCGGCACGTTGGTCTCGACGCCGAAGATCTCGGCGGGGAGGTCGACGTTGACGGTGCTCATGCTCCGGCCTCCTGGTTCTTCTTCGCGGCCGAGCGGATCAGGACGAGCCCGCCCTTGGGGCCGGGGACGGCACCCTGGATCAGGATCAGGCCCTTCTCCACGTCGACCGCGTGCACGGTGACGTTCTGGGTGGTGACGGTGTCGGTGCCCATCCGGCCCGACATCCGGGTGCCGCGGAAGACGCGGCCCGGGGTGGCGCAGGCGCCGATCGAGCCGGGCTTGCGGTGGTTGCGGTGCGCACCGTGCGAGGCGCCGACGCCGGAGAAGCCGTGGCGCTTCATCGTGCCGGCGAAGCCCTTGCCCTTGCTGGTCGCGGTGACGTCCACGGCCTGCCCGGCGGCGAACAGCTCCGGGGACAGCTCCTGGCCGACCTCGTAGCTGGTGGCGTCGCTGGTGCGGATCTCGGCGACGTGGCGACGGGGCGTGACCCCGGCCTTGTCGAAGTGGCCGGAGGCGGGCTTGCCCACCTTGCGGCCCTCGATCTCGCCGAAGCCGATCTGGACGGCGTTGTAGCCGTCCTTCTCGGGCGTGCGGACCTGGGTGACCACGTTGGTCCCGGCCGCGATGACGGTGAGGGGGACGATGCGGTTGTTCTCGTCCCATGCCTGGGTCATGCCGAGCTTGGTGCCCAGCAGACCCTTCAGGTTGCGTTCGAAAGTGCTAGCCATGATGACGACCTCAGAGCTTGATCTCGATGTCGACGCCGGCAGGCAGGTCGAGTCGCATCAGCGAGTCGACCGTCTTCGGCGTGGGGTCAATGATGTCGATGAGGCGCTTGTGGGTGCGCATCTCGAAGTGCTCGCGGGAGTCCTTGTACTTGTGGGGCGAGCGGATGACGCAGTAGACGTTCTTCTCCGTCGGCAGCGGCACGGGGCCGGCCACCTTCGCGCCCGTCCGGGTCACCGTGTCGACGATCTTCCGCGCCGAGGTGTCGATCACCTCGTGGTCATAGGCCTTGAGCCTGATGCGGATCTTCTGTCCCGCCATCAAACGACGTCCTTCGCTTCGTAGTCCTGCGATGGTCTCGGACCCTCCTCGGTGAGGTGGTCCGCCCTGTGTCCGCACCGGTTTCCTCCGACCCCCGCGGTCGGGCGTGTCGCGCGCTTTCCAGAACGCGCGACCATGCCAGTCGCAGTGCGGGTCGATGTCTTCCGGTGAAGCCCGGGGGGCCGGGCTGAACGAGATCTCCTGGTGCGGCGCGGACGCACGACCACGAACACCGTCGAAGGACGGCTCAGGAGAACCTGTTCAGAAGTCAAAGTCCGCGCCCCGGCGAACTCGCTGGAGCAACCGGACTATCTTGGCAGAGACCCCCGCGGTGCGCCAAATCGGGGGCGCTCTCGACGCCTCCTGGCAGGATGTCGCACGAGGTCGTGACCCGCTCCGACCGCTGCACGGCCGATCCGGGGGGAAGCCAGATGACGCACGAGCCCTACGCCCAGGGGCCGCCGCCTGCTGCCTCGTACCCTCCCCCGGGCGCGGGGGCACCTCCCCCAGGCCCGCCGCGGGGCGCGCCCGGAGCCCCCTGGGGTCCGCCCGTGGCACGCCCCGGGGTGGTGCCGCTGCGGCCGCTGACGCTCGGCGACCTCCTCGGCGGCGCGATCCAGACCATCCAGCGCAACCCCCGGGCCACGATCGGGCTGGCGCTGCTGGTCTCGGCGCTGTTCATGCTGCTGCCGGTGCTCGCCTCGGTGCTGGTCGGGGTGACCGGGGCCTCCTCCTTCGACCTGCTGGGCTCGCAGGACCCCACGAGCGGCAGCAGCGGAGCCGCCTACTACGGCCTGCTCCTGGCCAGCACCGTCTTCAGCAGCCTCGCCTCGGTCGTCATCGCGGGGCTGATCGTGCGCGTCGTGGGCGCCGCGGTCGTGGGCCGCCCGATGCGGGCGGGCGAGGCCTGGCGGCGCACGCGCGGCCGGCTGCCGGCTCTGGTCGGCCTGACCCTGCTGGCCGGCCTGGCCTCGGTGCTGGCCCTGGCGCTGCCCGTCGGGCTGGGGCTGCTCGCCTGGGCGGCGACCGGCAGCGTCGCGCTGGGCGTGGCGCTGGGGGTCGTGCTGTTCCTCGTCGTCCTGGCGGCGACCGTCTGGGTCTGGACCCGGTTCGTGCTGCTCGCCGCTCCGGCGCTGGTGCTCGAGGAGCTGGGGGTGGTGGCCGCCCTGCGCCGTTCCGGGGCGCTGAGCCGTGGCCAGTTCTGGCGGCTGCTGGGCATCGCGCTGCTGGCCGGGCTGATCGCCGGGGTGGTGGGCCAGGTCGTGGCGATCCCGTTCTCGGTCGTGGGCGCGGTCCTGGCGCTGGTGCTGCCGCCGGCCTGGGCGCTGCCGGGACTGCTGCTGGCGGCCAACGTCGGTTCGATCCTCACCGGGGCCCTGGTCGGCCCGTTCACCGCCGCGGTCACCGGGCTGCAGTACGTCGACCAGCGCTTCCGCAAGGAGGGGCTCGACATCACGCTGCTCGACGAGTCGCTGCGACGGTGACGCCGCTGTCCCCGGCCCGGCTGCTGCTGGACCCCGGACCCGACGAGGCCCGGCGGCTCCTGGAGCGCGAGCTGTCCCGGTCGGACTACCGCGAGCCGCTGCTCGAGCGGGTCCTCGGATGGTTCCAGGACCTGGTCGGCAGCGTCGCCGTCGGGAGCGGCGGTCTCGGGACGGCTGTCTCGCTCGTGGTGCTGCTGGTCCTCCTGGGCCTCGCGGCGCTCGCGCTGTCCCGGCTCCGCCGCGGCACCGGGCGGGTGGCCCCCGCCGACGCGGTGTTCGGCGAGGCCCGCCTCGGGGCCGCGGAGCACCGCGCGGCAGCCCGGGCGGCGTACGACGGGGCACGGTGGGACGACGTCGTCGTGGAGTCGGTGCGGGCCCTGGCGTCCGGCGCCTTCGACCGTGGCGTGCTCGCGGAGCGGGCCGGGGTGACCGTCCACGAGCTCGTCGCGGCGGCCGGACGCGGGCTCCCCGACGAGCGGCAGGCCCTGCTCGGCCTGGGCCGCGCCTTCGACGAGGTCCGCTACGGCGACCGGCACGCCGACGCGGAGGTCGCGCGCGCGGCGCTGGAGCTCGAGGCCCGGGTCGCGGCGACGACGCCGCGGGACCCGACGGCCGCGGACCCGACGAGCCCGGCGGGCGCGGTGCCTCGGTGAGCGCGACCGCCGCGCTGGCCCCCGACGGCCGGACCTCCACCCGCCGCTCGCGCGCGCCCTGGCTGCTGGGCGCGCTGGTGCTGGTCGTCCTCGTGGTGGTCACGGTCGTCGGCCGCGACGGCGCGGCCACCGGGACGCCCCTGGACCCCCGCAACCCCGGTCCCGAGGGCGCCCAGGCGCTCGCACGGGTCCTGGAGGACGAGGGCGTCGAGGTCACCGTGGTGCGGGGCCAGGAGGCCCTCCTCGAGCGGTCCGTGACCGCACGCGACACCGTCGTGGTGACCACGCCCGAGGACCTCGTGCCCTCGACCCAGCAGCGCCTGGAGGAGCACGCCGCCCCCGCCACCGCGCTGGTGTACGCCGGGCAGGCCGGCGCCGTCGCCGCACGGCTGGACGTCGCGACCGGGCCGCTGGGCGGCACCCGCCCGGCCGCGTGCCGGGAGCCGCTCGCCGACGGCCTCGTGCTGCGGGTGCGCGGCGGGCTGGGCCTGCGGGCACCGGGCTGCTTCGGCGACGCCGGGACCGTGGCGCTCGTCCGCGACGAGAGCACCTGGGGCCTGGCCTCCGGGTCCTCGCTGTCCAACGAGCACGTCACCCGGGCCGGCGCCGCCGCCCTGGGGATGCGCCTGCTCGGCCAGGGCGACCGGCTGGTCTGGTACGTCCCCGACCTCGCCGACGCGCCCGTCGACGAGGGCACCTCGGTCGGGGCACTGCTGCCTCCTGCGGTGTGGCCGTCGCTGCTGCTGCTGGGCGCCGCCACCCTGGCCCTGGTGCTGTGGCGTGGACGCCGCTTCGGCCCGCTGGCGACCGAGCCGCTCCCCGTGGTGGTGCGGGCCGCGGAGTCGACCCACAGCCGCGGCCGCCTCTACCGCCGCGCGGGCGACCGGGGCCACGCCGCGACCGCCCTGGTGACCGCCACCCGTCGCCGGCTGCATGCCCGGCTCCGGCTGCCCGGCGACGCCCCGCTGGAGGCCCTGGTGGCCGCCGTGTCCACGCGCACCGGACGCCCCCCGCACGAGGTGGCCGCGCTGCTGCGCCCGGCCGCCCCCACCGACGACACCACGCTGGTCGACCTCGGCCGGCGCCTGAACGACCTGGAGGACGAGGTGCACCGAGCATGACCACCCAGACCGACCCGACCGATCCCACCGACCCCGCCGACGCCGTCGACGCGGCCCAGGCCCACGACGCCCTCGGCGCCGTGCGCCGCGAGGTCGCCAAGGCGGTCGTCGGCCAGGACGCCGCCGTCTCCGGCCTGCTGGTCGCGCTGCTGGCCCGCGGCCACGTGCTGCTGGAGGGCGTCCCCGGCGTGGCCAAGACGCTGCTCGTCCGCAGCCTCGCGGCATCGCTCGACGTGGGCACCAAGCGGGTGCAGTTCACCCCCGACCTGATGCCCGGCGACCTCACCGGCTCGATGGTGATCGAGGGCGGCGGGGCCGGCGAGCTGCGCTTCCGCGAGGGCCCGGTGTTCACCCACCTGCTCCTGGCCGACGAGATCAACCGGACCCCGCCCAAGACGCAGTCGGCGCTGCTGGAGGCGATGGAGGAGGGCCAGGTCTCCTCCGACGGCGTCACCCGCAGGCTGCCCAGCCCGTTCCTGGTCGCCGCGACGCAGAACCCCGTCGAGTACGAGGGCACCTACCCGCTGCCCGAGGCCCAGCTCGACCGGTTCCTGCTCAAGCTCCAGCTGCCGCTGCCCGACCGCGCCCAGGAGGTCGCGATCCTGCGCCGCCACGCCGACGGGTTCGACCCCCAGGACGTCGCCGCGGCCGGCGTACGACCGGTGGCCGGGGCGGCCCACGTGCGGGCCGGCATCGCCGCCGCGCGGACGGTGCGGGTCGGCGAGGAGGTCGGGGCCTACATCGTCGACCTCGCGCGCGCCACCCGCGAGTCGCCGTCGCTGTCGCTGGGGGTCAGCCCCCGCGGCGCGACCGCGCTGCTGCGGGCCAGCCGTGCCTGGGCGTTCCTGACCGGCCGCGACTTCGTCACCCCCGACGACGTCCAGGCGCTGGCCCACGCCACCCTCGCCCACCGGCTGGCGCTGCGCCCCGAGGCCGAGCTCGACGGCGTCGCCGTCGACCAGGTCCTCGACACCGCCATCGCCTCCGTGCCGGTCCCCCGCTAGGTCGTGGCCCTCACCTGGCGGGTCCCGGCGCTGCTGCTGCTCGGGCTGCCGGTCGTGCTGCTGCGACCGGCGGCGAGCACGGCGTGGCTGTGGCTGCTGGCGACGCTGCTGCTGGTCGGTCTCGACCTGCTGCTCGCCCCGCGGCCCGCGGCCCTGGAGGTCGTGCGCCGGCCCTCGACGCGGGTGCGGGTCGGCGACCCCACCTCGACCACCCTCGTGGTCACCCACCCCGGCCGCCGCGCCTTCCGCGGGGCGCTGCGCGACGCCTGGCAGCCGTCGGCGGGCGCGACCGGCGTACGCCACCCGCTGGCGCTCGCGGCGGGTGCCACCGCGACGCTCACCACCGACCTGCGCCCGGTGCGACGCGGCGACCTGCACGCCGACCGGGTCACGGTCCGCTCGCTCGGGCCGCTGCGGCTGGCTGCCCGCCAGCGCACCCGCCGGGTGCCCGGGACGGTGCGGGCGCTGCCCGCGTTCCCCTCGCTGCGGCACCTGCCCGGCCGGCTGGCGCGGCTGCGCGAGCTCGACGGCCGCGCCTCGGTGCGGGTCCGGGGCCAGGGCACGGAGTTCGACTCGCTGCGCGAGTACGTCCTGGGCGACGACGTGCGCAGCGTCGACTGGCGGGCGAGCGCCCGCAGCCGCTCGGTGGTGGTGCGCACCTGGCAGCCCGAGCGGGACCGGCGGGTGGTGCTGGTGCTCGACACCGGCCGCACCTCGGCCGGCCGGGTGGACGACGTGCCGCGCCTGGACGCCGCCATGGACGCCGCCCTGCTGCTCGGCACCCTCGCCGGCCGGGCGGGCGACCGCGTCCACTTCGTCGCGGGCGACCTCGCGGTGCGCTCCCGGATCCGCGGTGGTCACGCCCAGGTCGTCGACCAGGTGCAGGAGGCGATGGCCGGCCTGCACCCCGTGCTCGCCGAGACCGACTGGCGGCGGCTGGTCGGTGCGGTGGACGGCCTGACCCGGCAGCGCTCCCTGGTGGTGCTGCTGACCCCGCTGGAGCCGGCGGCGGTCGAGAACGGCCTGCTCCCCCTGGTCGGCCCGCTGGTCGCCCGTCACCGGGTGGTGGTGGCCTCGGTGCGCGACCCCGAGATCGACCGGCTCGCGCGCACCCGCCACGACACCGCCTCGACGTACGCCGCCGCTGCCGCCGAGCAGGCCTCGACCGGCCGGGAGCGCACCGGCCGGCTGCTCTCCACGCTCGGCGTGGACGTCCTCGACGTGGACGCCGACCAGCTCGCGGTGCGGCTGGCCGACCACTACCTCGACCTCAAGGCCCGCGGCCGGCTCTGAGCCCCCGGCGCTCAGCCCGCGGTCGCGACCCGGTCCTCCAGGAGCGAGGCGTCGACGTCGCCGGTGTGGCCGGCACGGACCGCGCGCCGCCCGAGCACCCAGACGTACGCCAGGAACAGCGCCTCGGCCACCACGCCGATGCCGACGCGCGCCCAGGTGGGCAGCCCCGACGGCGTCACGAACCCCTCGATGATCCCCGAGACGAGCAGCACCACCACCAGGCCGAGGGCGACCCCGCCGGCGCTGCGGCCCTCCGCGGCCAGCGACTGGCCGCGGGTGCGGTCACCGGGCACCACCCACGACCAGAACAGCCGCAGCCCGACCCCGGCCGCCACGAACACGGCGGTGAGCTCGAGCAGGCCGTGCGGCGTGATCAGGCCGAAGAACAGCCCGGCCCGGTCGTAGCGGATCATCAGCGAGGCGACCACCGCCAGGTTGAGCAGGTTCTGGAGCAGCACCCACAGCACCGGCAGCCCGAGCACGCCGAACGCGATGCACAGGGCGGCCACCCAGGCGTTGTTGGTCCACACCTGCGCGGAGAAGCTGCCCGCGGCCGACTCGGAGTAGTAGCTCTCGAAGTCGCTCTGCACCAGCTGGCGGACCTGGTCGGGCTCGAGCAGCGACTGCTCGACCTGGGGGTTGCGCAGCAGCCACCACACCATCAGCGAGGCGATCGCGTAGCTGGCCAGCATCGTGGTCATCCACCACCGGCGGGTGCGGTAGAGCGCCGCCGGGAACCGTCGCCAGAAGAAGTCGGCCACGCCGGACCACGACGCGGTGCGGGTGCCGCCCGCCCGCACCCGGGCCCGGGCGAGGAGGCCGCTGAGGTAGGCCACGACCTGCGGGTCGGGCGCACCGGAGCGGATCGCGCTCAGGTGGGTGGCGACCTCCTGGTAGAGCCCGACCAGCTCGTCGGCCTCGGCCCCGGTGCGCGGACGCCGCCGGCTGAGCTCGTCCAGGCGCTGCCAGGTCGGCTGGTGCACCCCCACGAAGGCGTCGATGTCCACCGGGCCAGGGTAGGGCGCCCTACCCTGGTCCGGTGGACGACGCCGCACCCTCCTGGGGCTCCGAGGACGGGGACGACGGCGCCTGGGGCGCCCGCGACCTGCTCGTCACCGGCGAGGCGGTCGCCCTCGACCTGCCGGCGGCCTCGCTCGGCGTACGCCTGCTCTCGGGCCTGGTCGACCTGCTGGCCCAGGGCCTGCTGCTGGTCGTCGGGCTCGTCGTCGTGGCGTTCACCGCCCCCGACGACGCGCTCGCCGCGGCCGGGTCGGTCGTGGTCACGGCCGCCGCGCTGGTGCTGGTGCCGGCCGTGGTGGAGACGGCCACCTCCGGACGCTCGCTGGGCAAGCTGGTGATGGGGCTGCGCACGGTGCGTGACGACGCCGGTCCCCCGTCGTTCCACCACTGCTTCGTGCGGAGCCTGGTCGGCGTCGCCGAGGTGTGGGTCCTGGCCGGGGTGCCCGCGCTGGTGACGGCGCTGCTGAGCCGCCAGGGCAAGCGGCTCGGCGACCTGGTGGCCGGCACCTACGTGGTGCGCGACCGGTTCGCGCTCCGGCTGCCCTGGCCGGTCGCGATGCCGCCCCCGCTCGCGGCGTGGGCCGCCCGCGCCGACATCGGCCCGCTGCCCGACGGGCTCGCCCTCACCGTCCAGCGGCTGCTCGGCCGGGGGGAGACCCTCGACCCCCGGGCCCACGAGCGGCTGCTGCTCCGGACCGCCTCGGAGGTCTCGCGCCACGTGGCGCCGCCGCCACCGCCGGGCACGCCGCCCGCGGCGTTCCTGGCCGCGGTCAGCGCCGAGCGCCGCGCGCGCGACGAGCGTCGGTTGCGCGCCGAGGTGGCCCAGCGCCAGCGGCTCGCCCGACGCGGCTAGAGCTGGGCGGTGTCCTCGGGCCCCGCCGTCGCCGGCTCGACCGGCTCGCGCGGGCCCCGCGGGATCGTCGCGCACCAGACCGCGGCGGCCAGGCACAGCCCGCCGGCGGTCAGCCAGGCGCCCTGGTAGTCGCCGGTCGCCTCCCGCACCCAGCCGGCGTACGTCGCGGCGACGCCCGCGCCGACCATGTGCGAGGCGAACACCCAGCCGAACACGACGCCGGAGCGCTCCAGCCCGAAGTGGGTGCGGCACAGCGCCACCGTCGGCGGCACCGTCGCGACCCAGTCGAGGCCGTAGAACACCACGAACAGGAACAGGCTCGGCACCACCTCGGGCCCGAGCAGCGAGGGCACCACGAGCAGCGACAGCCCGCGCAGCGAGTAGTAGACGACCAGCAGCAGCCGGGGGTCCACCCGGTCGGTCAGCCAGCCCGAGGCGATCGTCCCCACGATGTCGAAGACCCCGATCAGGGCCAGCAGGGACGCCGAGGTGGTGGCCGGCATGCCGTGGTCGTGGGCGGCCGGGATGAAGTGGGTGCCCACCAGCCCGTTGGTCGACCAGCCGCAGATCCAGAAGCTGGCGAACAGCGCCCAGAACACCCGGCTCCGGCTCACCTGGCGCAGCGTGAGCAGCGTGGTGCGGGCCGCGCCCGGCCCGTCGCGGACCAGCGGCGGGTCGACGTACGACGCGGGCGCGCCGTGGGGCAGCTGGCCGACGTCGGAGGGCCGGTCGCGCAGCACCAGCGCGACCACCGGGACCAGCAGCAGCGCTGCCGCGGCGACCAGCCCGGCGGCCCAGCGCCACCCGGGCTCGGCGGCCAGCCGGGCGATGGTCGGCAGGAAGACCAGCTGGCCCGCCGACGAGGCCGCGGAGAACAGCCCCGTGACCAGCCCCCGTCGCGCCACGAACCACCGGTTGGCCACCACCGCGCCGAAGACCAGCGCCATCGAGCCGGTGCCGACGCCGACCGGGATGCCCCACAGCAGCCACAGCTGCCACGCCTGCGTCATCACCAGCGTCAGGCCGGAGCCGGCGGCGACGAGCAGCAGCCCGCCGGCGGCCACGCGGCGTACGCCGAAGCGCTCCATCAGTGCCGCGGCGAAGGGTGCCGTCAGCCCGTAGACGACCAGGTTGAGGGTGACCGCGCCCGACGTGGTGGTGCGCGACCAGCCGAACTCCGCCTCGAGCGGCTCCAGCAGCGCGCCGGTGGAGCTGCGGAAGCCGGCCGTCGCCACCAGCGCGGCCATCGTGGCCAGGGCCACCCACCAGGCCCGCGACGACCCGAGCACCGGAGCGGCGTCGGTCCGGCGGGCAGGGGTGGTGGACACGCCCGGATCCTAGGCGTCGGCGACCGGGTCGCGCGGGGTGGAGGACGGTCGCGGAGCACCGGGATCCCGCCACGGGGCGAGACCAGCCGCGCCGCTGCCTTGTCCTGGCGCGACCGCCCACCTAGCGTCGAGAGATGGACCGCGCCGTCCTGGTGGGCTTGCTGCAGGTGGTGGGGATCTCGATGGTCCCCGTCGTGCTGCTCCTCGCCCTGGGCCGCCTGCCCCGCGCGTGGGCGTGGTGCGTGGAGGTGCTGGTCCCCCGGCTGCCGCACCGCGCGCCCCCCGAGGCGCCGTCCGGTCCCCCGCTCGAGCGCCTCGCCGCAGACCTGCGCCGGCTGCACCCGGACGTGCACCACCCCCGTCCGGGCACGCGGATGGCCAAGCAGCAGGGCGTCCAGCTGGCCTACGACGAGCGGCTCGTGGCCGCCGCGACCGCGCTGGGCATCTCCAGCAGCCTGCTCCTGCTGCCGCTCTACGGCCTCGACCGGGAGGCCGAGCGGATGCGGGTCCAGCACGCGCTCACCGCGGCCGGCCTGGTCTGGCAGCCCCGGCCCTCGCCGGGCCACGACCGCCCGCAGTAGGCCGCGGACCGGCGCCGGTCGGCGTCAGGCGGTCGCGTCGCGGACGTAGCGCAGGTCGGTGATCGGGCGGCCGGCCTCGACGCCCTTGCGCTCGAACTTGGTCACCGGCCGGTCCGCCCACCGCTCGACCGGTCCGCCGGTGAGGCCCGGGGTCGCGTCCAGGACGGCCCGCATCTGCTCGGCGTACTCCGACCAGTCGGTGGCCAGCCGCCAGGCACCGCCCGGCACCAGCCGGCTGCCCACGAGCGCGGCGAACTCCGACGTCACCAGCCGGCGCTTGTGGTGCCGCTTCTTGGGCCACGGGTCGGGGAAGAAGGTCCACAGCTCGCTGAGCGACCCGGGCGCGAAGAGGTGCTCCAGGCACCACACCGCGTCGACCGAGAGCAGCCGCACGTTGTCGGCCCCGGCCTCGGCGAGCAGGCCCAGGGTGTGGGCGACGCCCGGGCGCCAGACCTCCAGCGCCACCACGTCGTACGCCGGTCGGGCGGCCGCCAGCGCGGCGGTGGCCTCCCCGACACCCGAGCCGATCTCCACGATCCGCGGGGCCGACCGTCCGAACAGCTCGTCCCAGTCCAGGCCCGGTCGGTCGACCCGCTCGTCCGGCACCACCCACGCCTGGTGGTGGGCGTCCCACGACTCCTGCTGCGAGGGGGTGAAGCGGCTGCCGCGGCGCGCGTAGGTCAGCACCTCGCGCATCCGCTGGCCGTCCTCGGTGTACTTCTGGTGCGGCCGTGCCGGGGGCAGCTGCGCGCGGTCGGTCGGGTTCACGGCGGACATTCTCGCCTCCCGGTGCGCCGGCCGGGCGAGGGCCCTAGATTGCGGCCATGAGCGCGCCCGTCGTCGACCGTGCCCGTCTGGCCGAGCTGCGTGCCGTCGAGGAGCGCCGCTTCGCCGAGCTGCACCCGCGCTCCGCCGCGCTCGCCGCGGAGGCGTCGGGCTCCCTGCTCGCCGGGGTGCCGATGCCGTGGATGACGCGCTGGCCCGGCGCCTTCCCGGTCTTCTGCGACTCCGCCAGCGGCGCCCGGCTCGTCGACGTCGACGGGCTGGAGTACGTCGACCTCTGCCTCGGCGACACCGGCGCGATGACCGGCCACGCGCTGCCCCAGGTGGCCGAGGCCGTCGCGGCCCAGGCGGCCCGCGGCATCACCACGATGCTGCCCTCGGTCGACGCCGCCTGGGTGGGACAGGAGCTGGCGCGTCGCTTCGGCCTCCCCCGGTGGCAGCTGGCGCTGTCGGCGACCGACGCCAACCGCTTCGTGCTGCGCTTCGCCCGCCACCTCACCGGCCGACCCCGCGTCGCGGTGATGGACTGGTGCTACCACGGCACCGTCGACGAGACCCTGGCCGTGCTCGACGGCGACCGGGTGGTGCCCCGGCCCGGCGCCCTGGGTCCGCAGGTCGACGTCGCGCAGACCACCGCGGTGGTGCCGTTCAACGACCTCGACGCGCTCGACCGGCGGTTGGCCCAGGGCGACGTCGCGTGCCTGCTGATGGAGCCGGCGCTGACCAACATCGGCATCGTGCTGCCCGAGGACGGCTACCTCGCGGGGGTCCGTGAGGTGACCCGGCGCCACGACGTCCTGCTCGTCGTGGACGAGACCCACACGCTGTGCGCCGGTCCCGGTGGGGCCACGGCCGCGTGGGGCCTCGAGCCCGACCTGCTCGTCGTCGGCAAGCCGATCGGGGGCGGGGTGCCGGTCGCGGCGTACGGGCTCTCGGCGGCGGTCGCCGACCGGCTCACCGGCCCGATGCTGGGCCACGAGATCGACGTGGCCGGGGTCGGCGGCACCCTGACCGGCAACGCGCTGAGCCTCGCGGCGGTGCGGGCCACGCTCTCGACCTGCCTGCGCGCGGAGGACTTCGCGGTGGCGGTGCCCCTGGCCGAGCGGTTCGCCACCGGGGTGGCCGGGGTGATCGAGCAGCACGGGCTGCCCTGGCACGTGCAGCGGCTGGGGTGCCGGGCGGAGTACTGGTTCTGCCCGCCCCCGCGCGACGGCGCCGCCGCGGCCGCGGCCGTCGACGAGGACCTCGAGGGCTTCCTGCACCTGTGGTCGCTCAACCGCGGCGTGCTGCTGACGCCCTTCCACAACATGGCGCTGTTCAGCCCGGCGCACACCGCGGCGGACGTGGACCGGCACACCGCGGTGTTCGGCGAGGCGGTCGCGGCACTGCTGGGCTGAGGCGGGAGCCGCCTCAGTAGGAGGCCGCGGCCTCGGCCTGCGAGGCGACGTCGAACTCGTTGCCGTCGGGGTCGCTCAGGGTGGCCCAGAAGAAGCCCTCCTCACCCCGTCGCCCGACCAGCGTCGCGCCGCCGGCCACGAGCCGGTCGACCTCGGCGTCGAGGTCGGGGGCCGTCAGGTCGAGGTGAAGCCGGTTCTTTCCCGGGGTGGGGTCCTCGACCTTCTGGAAGGCCAGCAGCACCGGGCCCGCCGGCACCACGACGAACCAGCCGTCGTGGTCCTGCGCGATCTCGGACCCCAGCTGCTCCGCCCACCAGCCACCCAGCCGCTGTGCGTCGCGGGTGTCCACGGTCACCATGCCGATCGTCAGTGTCATGGCCGCGACGCTAGCCGCCCCCACCGACAACCGCCCTGGACGCACGAAGGCCCCGGACCAGCAGGTCCGGGGCCTTCGGTGGAGCAGGTCTTGCTAGGTCCGTCGGGCTGAGCCCGTCGGAGCTACTTGGTGATCTTGGTGACCCGACCGGCGCCGACGGTGCGGCCACCCTCGCGGATCGCGAAGCGGAGGCCGTCCTCCATGGCGATCGGCTGGATCAGCTCGACCGACATGTCGGTGTTGTCGCCGGGCATGACCATCTCGCGACCCTCGGGGAGGGTCACCACGCCGGTCACGTCCGTGGTCCGGAAGTAGAACTGCGGACGGTAGTTGTTGAAGAACGGCGTGTGACGCCCGCCCTCCTCCTTCGAGAGGATGTAGACCGAGGCCTCGAAGTTGGTGTGCGGGGTGGTCGTGCCGGGCTTGATCACGACCATGCCGCGCTCGACGTCCTCGCGCTTGGTGCCGCGGAGCAGCAGCCCGACGTTCTCGCCGGCCTCGCCGGTGTCGAGCAGCTTGCGGAACATCTCGATGCCGGTGACCGTCGAGGACTGCTTGCCCTCGCGGATGCCGATGATGTCGACGGTCTCGTTGACCTTGACGATGCCGCGCTCGATGCGACCGGTGATGACGGTGCCACGACCGGTGATCGTGAAGACGTCCTCGACGGGCATGAGGAAGGGCTTCTCGGTCTCACGCACGGGCTGCGGGATGTGCTCGTCCACCGCGTCCATGAGCTTGAGGATCGACTCGCCCCACTTCTCGTCGCCCTGGAGCGCCGGGAAGGCAGCGACCTGGACGACAGGGATGTCGTCGCCGTCGTACTCGTACTCGGAGAGGAGCTCGCGCACCTCCATCTCGACGAGCTCGATGAGCTCCTCGTCGTCGACCATGTCGCACTTGTTCAGCGCGACGACCAGGGCGGGGACGCCGACCTGGCGGGCGAGCAGCACGTGCTCGCGGGTCTGCGGCATCGGACCGTCGGTGGCGGCCACGACCAGGATCGCGCCGTCCATCTGCGCGGCACCGGTGATCATGTTCTTGATGTAGTCCGCGTGACCCGGGCAGTCGACGTGCGCGTAGTGCCGGTTCTCGGTCTGGTACTCGACGTGCGCGATCGAGATGGTGATGCCGCGCTGACGCTCCTCGGGGGCCTTGTCGATCTCGTCGAAGGCCGAGGCTGCGTTCAGGTCGGGGTACTTGTTGTGCAGGACCTTGGTGATCGCTGCGGTCAACGTCGTCTTGCCGTGGTCGATGTGACCGATGGTTCCGATGTTGACGTGCGGCTTGGTCCGCTCGAACTTCGCCTTAGCCACGGGGGCTCCTCCTGTTGTTGTTACTTGACTCGTGGGTGGAATACGGGGGTGGTGCCGAGGTCGCGCGACTCACTCGCCGCGGACCTTCTTGACGATCTCGTCGGCGACGTTCTGGGGAACCTCGGCGTAGGAGTCGAACTCCATCGAGTACGACGCCTGGCCGGAGGTCTTCGACCGCAGGTCACCAACGTACCCGAACATCTCCGACAGCGGCACGAGGGCGTCGACCACGCGGTCGCCCGAGCGCTCCGACATCGCGCGGACCTGGCCGCGACGCGAGTTGATGTCGCCGATCACGTCGCCCATGAAGGACTCCGGGGTGACGACCTCGACCGCGAACATCGGCTCCAGCAGGACCGGCCTGGCCATGCGGGCGGCCTCCTTGAAGGCCTGGTTGCCGGCGATCTTGAAGGCCAGCTCGGAGGAGTCGACGTCGTGGTAGGCGCCGTCCTCGAGCGTGAACTTCACGTCGACCATGGGGTAGCCGGCGAGCACGCCGAACTCCATGGCGTCCTGGCCGCCCTGGTCCACCGAGGGGATGTACTCCTTGGGGACGCGACCGCCGGAGACGTTGTTGACGAACTCGTAGCCCGCACCGAGACCGGTCTCGGGGTCGGTGTTCGGCTCCAGGCTGATCTGCACCTTGGCGAACTGGCCGGACCCACCGGTCTGCTTCTTGTGGGTGTAGCCGTGCTTCTCGACCTTCTTGCGGATCGTCTCGCGGTAGGCCACCTGCGGCTTGCCGACGGTCGCCTCGACGCGGAACTCGCGCTTCATGCGGTCGACCAGGATCTCCAGGTGCAGCTCGCCCATGCCGGCGATGATGGTCTGGCCGGTCTCCTCGTCCGCCTTGACGGTGAACGTGGGGTCCTCGTCGGACAGGCGCTGGATCGCGGTGCCGAGCTTCTCCTGGTCGCCCTTGGTCTTGGGCTCGATGGCCACCTCGATCACGGGGGCCGGGAAGGTCATCGACTCCAGGATCACCTGGTGGGCCGGGTCGCTGAGCGTGTGGCCGGTCTTGGTGTCCTTGAGGCCCATGACGGCCACGATCTGGCCGGCGCCGACCGAGGCGATCTCCTCACGCTTGTTCGCGTGCATCTGGTAGACCTTGCCGATCCGCTCCTTGCGGCCGTTGACCGAGTTGACCACGGTCGAGCCGGCGACGAGCTTGCCGGAGTAGACGCGCACGTAGATCAGCTTGCCCAGGTGCGGGTCGGTCGCGATCTTGTACGCCAGGCCGGCGAACGGCTCGTCGTCGCTGGGCTGCCGGACGATGACCTCGTCCTCGTCCTTGACCGAGTGACCCTGGATGCCGTCGATGTCGAGCGGCGAGGGCAGGAACTTGACCACGGCGTCGAGCAGGGGCTGGACGCCCTTGTTCTTGAACGCGGTGCCGCACAGCACGGGGTTGATCTTGTCGGCGAGCGTGGCGCGACGGATCGCGGCCTCGAGCTCCTCGACGGAGAACTCGCCCTCGTCGAGGAACTTCTCCATGATCGCGTCGTCGGCGTCGGCCAGCGTCTCGAGCAGCTTCTCGCGGTACTCGGCGGCCTGGTCGGCCAGCTCCGCGGGGATCTCCTCGATCTCGTAGTCCTCGCCCATCTTGGTCTCGCCGCGCCAGGTCAGGGCACGCATGCCGACCAGGTCGACGACACCGAGGAAGTCGGACTCCGCGCCGATGGGCAGCTGGAGCACGAGCGGGGTGGAGTTCAGGCGCTCGACCATCATGTCCACGCAGCGGAAGAAGTCCGCGCCGGTGCGGTCGAGCTTGTTGACGAAGCACATCCGCGGGACGGAGTACTTGTTGGCCTGGCGCCACACGGTCATGGTCTGGGGCTCGACACCCGCGACACCGTCGAAGACCGCGACCGCGCCGTCGAGGACGCGCAGCGAGCGCTCGACCTCGGCGGTGAAGTCGACGTGCCCGGGGGTGTCGATGATGTTGATCTGGTGGTTCTTCCACCAGCAGGTGGTCGCAGCGGAGGTGATGGTGATGCCACGCTCCTGCTCCTGCTCCATCCAGTCCATCGTGGCCGCACCCTCGTGGACCTCACCGATCTTGTAGGTCACACCGGTGTAGAAGAGGATGCGCTCGGTGGTGGTGGTCTTGCCGGCGTCGATGTGCGCCATGATGCCGATGTTGCGGACCTGGTTGAGGTCGGTGGTGATGTCGACGGCCACGGTAGGTCTTCGATCCCCTCGGTTGTCGGGTGTTAGGTGATCGGCACGCCGCCGCAGGTCGCGGCGGCGTACCGGGAGATCACCAGCGGTAGTGCGCGAAGGCCTTGTTGGACTCGGCCATCTTGTGGGTGTCCTCACGCTTCTTCACAGCGGCACCGAGGCCGTTGGAGGCGTCGAGGATCTCGTTCATCAGGCGCTCGGACATCGTCTTCTCGCGACGGGCGGCCGAGTAGCCGACGAGCCAGCGCAGCGCCAGCGTGGTGCTGCGGTTGGGCTTGACCTCGATCGGCACCTGGTAGGTCGCACCGCCGACGCGGCGGGACTTGACCTCGATGGCCGGCTTGACGTTGTCGAGCGCGCGCTTGAGCGTGACGACCGGGTCGGTGCCGGTCTTCTCGCGGGTGCCCTCGAGGGCGCCGTAGACGATGCGCTGGGCGACCTGCTTCTTGCCGTCGAGCAGCACCTTGGAGACCAGCTGGGAGACCAGCTGCGAGCCGTAGACCGGGTCGGTGACGACAGGCCGCTTCGGGGCGGGACCCTTGCGGGGCATTAGCTCTTCTCCTTCTTCGCGCCGTAGCGGCTGCGGGCCTGCTTGCGGTTCTTCACGCCCTGGGTGTCGAGCGAGCCGCGGATGATCTTGTAGCGGACGCCGGGAAGGTCCTTCACCCGGCCGCCGCGGACGAGCACGATGGAGTGCTCCTGGAGGTTGTGGCCCACGCCCGGGATGTACGCCGTGACCTCGATGCCGCTCGACAGGCGCACGCGGGCGACCTTGCGGAGAGCAGAGTTCGGCTTCTTCGGGGTGGTGGTGTAGACGCGGGTGCAGACACCGCGTCGCTGGGGCGAACCCTTCAGGGCAGGCGTCTTGTTCTTGGACACCTTGTCCTGTCGGCCCTTGCGGACCAGCTGGTTGATCGTGGGCACCTGGTGGTTCCCTCTCTTGTCTGCTCTCAGTGCACGGCGCTCTGCCGGGCACGATGGTCTTGCTCGTGGTGGTGCGGTGTCGCGTCGCGCTGGATTCAGGGCACGCAGACAGGCCTGGCGCTACCAGACACAAGGGATGAGATTACCGGGCGGCCCGGTGCGGGTCAAAACGAGCCGTCCGGGCGGGCCGGCGTACTGCCGCGGACCCTCGTCACGCGGCCGTCACACCGATGCGCCAGAGTGCCGCCCATGGCACTGACCTGGAAGCTCCACGGCGACGGCACCACCATCACCGAGGGCGAGATCGTCCGACCCGACGAGCGGCTGGCGTGGCCGGCCACGATCGGGCTCGGCCTGCAGCACGTGGTGGCGATGTTCGGCGCGACGTTCCTGGTGCCGGTGCTGACCGGCTTCCCGCCCACCACCACGCTGTTCTTCTCCGGCGTCGGCACCATCCTGTTCCTGCTGGTGACCCGCAACCGGCTGCCGAGCTACCTCGGCTCCTCCTTCGCCTTCCTCGCCCCCATCGGCGCGGCCACCGCGTCGGGCGGCCAGGGCGCGGCGCTGTTCGGCATCGTCGTGGTCGGCGTGGTCCTGGCCCTGGTCGGGCTGCTGGTCACCGTCACCGGCACCGGCTGGATCGACGTGCTGATGCCGCCGGTCGTCGCCGGCGCGATCGTGGCGCTGATCGGCCTCAACCTGGCCCCGGCGGCCCGCGACAACTTCGTGCAGGCGCCCTGGGTCGCGGTGCTGACCCTGGCCGCGGTGCTGCTCTGGACCGTCGCCTTCCGCGGGCTCGTGGCGCGGCTGTCGATCTTCTTCGGCGTCGTCGTCGGCTACGTCGCGGCCGTCCTCGCCGGGCAGGTCGACTTCGCCCCGGTCCGCGAGGCCGCGTGGATCGGGCTGCCCGACTTCGGCTCCCCCACCGTGGCCTGGTCGGTGCTGCCGGCCTTCCTGCCCGTCGTGCTGGTGCTGGTCGCCGAGAACGTCGGCCACGTGCGCAGCGTCGCCCACCTCGCCGACCCCGAGCTCAACGCCGAGACCGGCCGGGCGCTGTTCGCCGACGGCCTGGCCACCACGGTGGCGGGCCTGGGCGGCGGGTCCGGCACCACGACGTACGGCGAGAACATCGGGGTCATGGCCGCCACCAAGGTGTACTCCACCGCGGCGTACTGGGTGGCCGGCGGCTTCGCGGTCGCGCTGGGCTTCCTGCCCAAGGTCGGCGCCGTCGTCAACACCGTCCCGCCCGGCGTCCTGGGCGGCGTCACCACCGCGCTCTACGGCCTGATCGGCGTGATCGGCGTGAAGATCTGGATCGACAACCGGGTCGACTTCTCCCGCCCGGTCAACCAGTTCACCGCCGCCACCGCCCTGGTCGTCGGCATCGCCAACTACACCTTCACCTCCGGCGACATCAGCCTCAACGGCATCGCCCTCGGCACCGTCGCCGCCATCGCGGTCTACCACGTGATGTCGGCCGTCGAGCGGCTGCGCAGCTGACGCGGTAGTCCGAGACGTTCGGCACCCCTCAGGCCTCCTGAACGGTGCCGAACGTCTCGGACTATCCCTCGGATCGGCGGGGCGTGCCGCGCAGCAGCAGCTCGGCGAGGTGGAGGGCGGGGCGGCCGGCGAGGTCGTCGAGCTGGGTGCGGCAGGAGAAGCCGTCGGCGAGCACCACGGCGTCGGGCCCCGCGGCGCGTACGGCGGGCAGCAGGTCGTGCTCGGCCACGGCGACGCTGGTCTCGTAGTGCCCGACCTCGACGCCGAAGTTGCCGGCCAGTCCGCAGCAGCCGCCGACCCGGGTGACGGTCGCGCCGGTCTGCGCCAGCAGCGCGGCGTCGGTGGCCCACCCGATCACGGCGTGGTGGTGGCAGTGCGGCTGCGCGACGACCTCGACGCCGGTCAGGTCGGGCGGCGTCCAGCGCCCCTCGGCGACCAGCGAGGCCAGCAGCTCGGCGAGCGACCGGAGGCCACCGGCGACCTCGGCGACCCGGGGGTCGTCGACGAGCTGGGCGGCGTCCTCGCGCATCGCGGCCAGGCAGCTGGGCTCCAGGCCGACCACCGGGGCGCCCGAGGCGACGTAGCGGTGCAGGGTCGCGACGGCTCCGGCCACGATGCGCCGGGCGGCGGTGAGCTGGCCGGTGGTGACCCAGGTCAACCCGCAGCACGCCGGCTCCGGGACCACCTCGGCACGCAGCCCCATCGAGGCGAGCAGCTCGATCGCGGCGCGGCCGGTGTCGGCGGCGAAGCGGTCGGTGAAGGAGTCGGCCCAGATCCAGACGTCGACGGTCGGGTCGACGACGTCCGCGGCACCGGCGGTGCGGCGCCCCCGGGACGGCGCGCGGAGCGGCTGCTCGGAGAACGACGGCAGCGACCGGCGCTGGTCGACCCCGGCCGCGGCCTTGGCGACGCGGGCGACCAGCCGGCTGCGCAGCACCGTGTTGGCCACCCGGGGCGGCGTCATCCGGGCCCAGCGGGGCAGCTGGCCGAGCGCGTAGTGCGAGCGCGGGCGGAGCCGGCCGGCGTACTTCTGGCTCAGCACCTCGGACTTGTACGTCGCCATGTCGACACCGGTGGGGCAGTCGCGGGCGCAGCCCTTGCACGACAGGCACAGGTCGAGCGCGTCGGCGACGGCCTCGCTGCGCACGTCGAGGGTGCCGTTGACGACGTCCTGGAGCACGTGGGCGCGGCCCCGGGTGGAGTCCTTCTCCTCCCGGGTCGCGACGTACGACGGGCACATCACGCCGCCGCCGGCCGTGTCCGCGACGCACTTGCCGACGCCGGTGCAGCGGTGGACGGCGTCGGTCAGCGACCCGCCGTCGTGGGTCAGCCGGAGCGTGGTCCGCAGGCCGGGGAGCGGCTGGGCCAGCCGGAGGTCGGCGTCGAAGGGGGCGGGGTCGACGAGCACCCCGGGGTTGAGCAGGCCGTCGGGGTCGAGGACCCGCTTGGCCTGCTCCATCATCGCCATCGCCTGCGGGGAGTACATCCGCGGCAGCAGCTCGGAGCGGGCGCGACCGTCGCCGTGCTCCCCCGACATCGAGCCGCCGTAGCCCGCCACCAGGTCGGCGGCCTGCTCCACGAAGCCGCGGTAGCGCTCGCGGCCGCCGGCGTCCTCGAGCTCGAAGTCGATCCGCACGTGCACGCAGCCGTCGCCGAAGTGGCCGTAGGGCACCCCGTCGAGGCGGCACTCGCGCAGCAGCGCCTCGAAGTCGCGCAGGTAGGCGCCGAGCTTCGCGGGGGGCACGGCGGCGTCCTCCCAGCCCGCCTGGGCCGGACGCGCGAGCGAGCGCGCGGCCAGCCCGGCGCCGTCCTCGCGGATCCGCCACAGCGCGGCCTGCTCGGCGACGTCGCTGACGACGCGGAACGGCACCCCGGCGGTCCGGGCGACGGCGGTCGCCGCGGCCTCGACCTCGGCGACCGACTCCCCGACCACCTCGGCGAACAGCCAGCCGCCGCCCACCGGCAGCTCGGGGTGGCCGGTCACCATGGCGACGATCCGCTCCCCCAGCCCCTCGCAGGCGACCAGGTCGTGCTCGAGCAGCGCGGGCACGGCGTCGGCGGCCTCGGCCATGTCGGCGTACGCCAGGACGGCGAGCGCCCGGTGCGGCGCGTCGCGCACCAGCCGGACGTGCGCGTCCAGGACCACGCCGAGGGTGCCCTCGGTGCCGGCCAGGAAGCGGTCGAAGCGCCGGCCGCGCTCGGGCAGCAGGTGCTCCATCGAGTAGCCGGACACCTGGCGGCCGAAGCGGCCGAACTCGGTGCGCACGGTGCCGAGCTGGGCGTCGACGAGGTCGGTGAGGGCCGCAGGCGCGCCCCCCGCCGCGTCCGCCCGTACGACGCTCCCGTCGGCCAGCAGCACGGTGAGACCCTCGACGTTGTCGACCGTGCGGCCGTAGCCGAGCGCGCGGGAGCCGCAGGCGTTGTTGCCGATCATCCCGCCGATGGTGCACCGGGTGTGGGTCGAGGGGTCGGGCCCGAACCGCAGCCCGAGCGGCAGCGCCTGGCGCTGCAGCGTGGCGTGGACGGTGCCGGGCTGCACGTGGGCCACCCCGGCCTCGCGGTCGATGCCGAGCACGCGGTCGAGGTGGCGGGCGGTGTCGAGCACGATGCCGGCCCCGATCGCGTTGCCGGCGATCGAGGTGCCGGCCCCGCGCATCGTCAGGGGTACGCCGTGCTCCCGCGCGACCGCCAACGTGGCCACGACCTCGTCGGTGTGGCGGGGGCGGACGACCACCCGCGGCGGGATCCGGTAGAGGCCGGCGTCGCTGGCGTAGAGCGAGCGGGTCAGCGCGGAGTCGTCGGCGTCGCCGACCCCGGCGGCCTGCAGCGCGAGGAGGAGGTCGCTGGTCGGCACGTGCCCGATCTTCTCACCCGGGGCCACGCCGACCCCGCCCGGCCGCGGGGTCACCAGATCTCGAGGGACCCCCGCAGGATCGCGGCCGCGTCGTCCTCGGTGACCTCGCGGGGAGCGGTGGCGAGCAGCCGCTGCTGCTTGAGCGTGCCCTCGACGAGGCCGTCGACGTCGCCCTCGTCGTAGCCGACCGCGCCGAGGCCGTTGGGGATGGTGATGTCGCGCATCAGGTCGGCGAGCACCGACGGCAGCGCCTCCGGACCGCGGTCGTGGGAGTGGCCGGGGGCCAGCAGCTCGGCGGCCCGCAGGTGCCGCTCGGGCGAGGCCTCGAAGGTCCAGCGGAACGCCGCGGGCGCGGTCAGCGAGACGGCCATGCCGTGCGGCACCATCGCCTCGTCCTGGGGGTAGCCCTCGGGGCGGAAGTCCTTGACCCGGCCGGCGACCGGGTAGGCGTTGGCGTGCGGGATGTGCACCCCGGCGTTGCCGAAGCCGATGCCGGCGAAGGTGGCCGCGAGCGCCATCTGGTGGCGGGCCTCGTCGTCCTCGCCGTGCAGCACGGCGGTGCGGAAGGAGCCCGAGAGCAGCGACATCGCCTTCTCCGCCCACATGTCCGACATCGGGTTGGCCCCGCAGTAGGGCACCCGCTGGTCGGGCTGCTTGCGGTCGAAGGAGCGGTAGTCGCGCGCGGTGTAGCTCTCCAGCGCGTGGCACAGGATGTCCATGCCCGAGGCCGAGGTGACGCCCGCGGGCTGGGTGCGCGTCAGGGCCGGGTCGACGACGGCCAGCGTGGGCCGCAGCCGCGGGTGGCTGATGCCGGTCTTGACGTGCTGGGCCAGCACGTCGAGGACGCAGATCGTGGTCGACTCGGCGCCGGTGCCGGTCGTGGTCGGGACCGCCACCAGGGGCTTGAGCGGCGTGGCCGGTGCCCGCCCCCCGCCCACCGGCGCGTTGACGTAGTCCATCAGCTCGCCGTCGTTGGTGGTGAGCAGGTTGACGGCCTTGGCGGTGTCGATGGCGGAGCCGCCGCCCACGGCGACGAAGGCGTCCCAGGGCCCGGTGGCCCGGGCGTGCGCGATCGCCTCCTCGAGGCTGGCGTCGGTCGGCTCGACGTGGACGCCGTCGAAGACCGCCGCCTCGATGCCGAACTGCGCCATCTGCTCGGCCACCCGCTGCGGGTGCCCGGTGGCGGCGACGCCGGGGTCGGTGACGACCAGCACCCGGCGTACGTCGAGCAGGGAGAGGTCGTAGCCGATCTCGTCGGACGCCCCCTCGCCGAACTTCAGACCGGGTGCTCCGTAGGTGAAGACCGACTCAGCGCTCATGCCGGCCAACCTACCCACGCGCGACCCCCGCGACGAGGGCCGCGGGCTCAGCGCAGCGCCAGCGCCTCGTGCACGAGCGGCGACACCGCGAGCGACCCGTCGGCGAGCCGGTCCAGGGCCACCCACGCCGCGGCGTCGGTGGTCCCGTCGGCGTCGCGCACCGCCGGGTCCCCCGCCGCGGTGGCCTCGAAGAGCACGTGCACGCCGTGGAAGTCCTCCTCGCGGCCCGAGGGCGCGGTGCCGGTGAAGTGCTCGTGGCCGACGCCGAGCAGCCGCCCGGTCGTGGCCGCCAGCCCGGTCTCCTCGGCGACCTCGCGGACCACCGCGTCGCCCGGGGACTCGCCGTGCTCGACGCCACCGCCGGGCAGCGTCCAGGTGCCGGGCCGGGGGCCGCGCGGACGAGTTGCGGGTGAGCAGCACCGCGCCGTCGCGCACCACCAGGGCGTACGCCGCGAGCCGCTGCCGGCGTACCGCCCGGTGCTGGGCCAGCGCCCACCGCACCATCGGCACGGTGGCGACGGCCCCCGACAGCACGTCGACCACCGGGTGCCAGCGGGCGTCGACGGTGGAGCCGTCGACCTCGACCACGCGGGGCTCGGGGGCGTCGGGCGCCACCCAGCCCTCGTAGACGATCCGCACGGAGTGCAGGTCGGCCGCCGGCTCGCCCGGGTCCTTCAGGGACCGCAGCGCGGAGTCGATCAGCGCGCCCTCCGAGACGGTCACGTCGAGGCCGGTCTCCTCGTGCACCTCGCGCACCACCGCGTCGCGGGGGTGCTCGCCGAAGTCGATGCCCCCGCCGGGGAGGGTCCAGCGCTCGGTGGGGGCGAGGTACGGCGCGAGCCGGGACAGCAGCACGTCGCCGTCCCGCACCACCACGGCGTACGCCGCGACGCGCTGCCGCTGCACCGGGGCAGGGCCGCGGGCCGAGAGGTCGGACACGTGCGGAGTCTAGACAAGGCGAAGCGACCCTCATGAAACCGGTACCGTCGGCGCGTGCACGATGCCGGATCCGCGCCCCAGTCCCGGCCCGCTCGACCCGCCGCGACCACGCGGCGCGACCCCTGGTTCGACAACGCCAAGATGCTGCTCGTCGTGCTGGTGGTGGTGGGCCACGCGTGGACCCTGCTCCCCCTGTTCGGGGGCGACGCGGGCAGCAGCACGACGAAGCTCTACGACGGCTGGCTCTACCACTTCCTCTACGCCTGGCACATCCCGGCGTTCGTGATCGTCACCGGCTACCTGTCGCGGTCCTTCGAGTACACCCGGGCCCGGCTGTGGTCGCTGGTGACCACCGTGGCCGTGCCGTACCTGCTCTTCGAGGGGTTGCTCGTCTGGTTCCGCCACGAGCTCGGCGGCGTCGAGTTCGAGCGCATCTGGGCCAACCCGCACTGGCCGATGTGGTACCTCTCCGCGCTGTTCTTCTGGCGGCTGCTCACCCCGGTGCTCACGCGGCTGCCCGGCAAGGTGGTCGTGGCCACGGCGATCAGCCTCGCGGCCGGCCTGGTCGCCACCGACCTCCTCGACAACGCCCGCATCCTCGGGCTGCTGCCCTTCTTCGTCCTCGGCCTGAAGATGCACGAGGGCCACTGGAACCTGCTGCGCACGCGTCGCGCCCGCTGGTACGGCATCGCGGTGCTGGTGCTGCTGGCGGTGGCCGCCCGCTGGGTCGGCGGCCTGCTCGAGACCGAGTGGTTCTACTACCGCACCCGCTACGACGCCCTCGACCCGGACGACGTGCGGGCGCTGGTGATCCGGATGTGGATGCTGCTCGGCGGCCTGGTGGGCGCCTTCGCGTTCTTCGCGGTGGTGCCGCGGACGCGGACGTGGTTCTCCGCGCTCGGCGGGGCCACGCTCGTGGTGTACCTCTACCACGGCTTCGTGGTGCTGGGCGCGGAGTTCCTGGGCTACAAGGGCTGGGCCGCCGAGCACTGGCCGCTCTCGCTGGTGCTCACCACCGTGGTCGCCGTGGCGCTGGCGGTGCTGCTCGCCTGGGCGCCGGTCTCGAGCCGGCTCAACCTGCTGGTGGACCCGGTGGGGTCGTGGCAGCGGGCACGTCGTAGGCGTCGAGATCGGGCCCCCAGCTCGGCCTGACGGCCTTGAACGGCACCTCGTCGAGGTGCACCGCGCGCTGTCGGTGGGGGCGTCGCCACCGAGGTGGGCGGGTACCAGACCGCCGGCCGGCCCGGCTCGGGCCGGTGGTGCGGCAGCTGCTGCAGCCCCTCCAGCAGGCCGGTCAGCGCGTGCCCGAGGTCGTGGGTCCGGGCGATGACGTCGTCCTCGGGCCGCACCTCGAGCGGGGCGCCGAAGGCCAGGTCCACCCGGCGGCCGCGCGACCAGTCCATCGGCGGCGCGGGGTCGCCGACGGAGATGATGCGCTGCGTGCCCCAGATCCCCACCGGGACCACGGGCACGCCGGTCTCGCGGGCCAGCGCGACCAGCCCGCGCATCAGCGGCCGCACCGTGTAGGAGTAGGAGATGCCCGCCTCGGGGAACCCGCACACCGCCTCGCCGCTGCGCAACAGCCCCCGGGCCCGCAGGTAGGCGTGCACCGGCGCCTGCCGGTCCACCGGCACGTGGCCCATCCGGTCCATCCACCAGCCGGCACCCGGCACGTCCCACACGTCGTGGCGGGTCATGAACCGCACGAACCGGCCGCGCTCGACCGCCGCCTTCTCCACGAACAGGAAGTCCGGGAAGGACACGTGGTTGGCGGCCAGCAGCGCCGGTCCGGTCCGCGGCACGTGCTCGACGCCGGTCCAGCGCACGTCGACGCGCAGCCCCCGGAGGGCGACGCGGCCCAGCCCGTTGACGAGGCGGTACGCCCGTTCGGCCACCCCCGGGCCTCAGCTGAACGGGGCGCGGTCGTCGAGGCCACCGACCGCCGGCCCGCCCAGCGCCACACCCGGGCGGCGCGGTCGCTGTCCTCGTCGGTGACCAGGTTGCCCATCCAGCGCAGCGCCAGCGTCATCAGCCAGTCCGAGCGCATCCCGGCGGGGCCGAGGGCCGGCAGCAGCCGCGGCACGGTGACCAGGCCGGCGAGCCGACGGGCGATCGAGAACGACTCGCCGTAGTGCTCGCGCAGCAGCGCGGGCCACGCCTGCGACAGGTCGGCGCCCTCGAGTCAGCAGGTCGACGACCAGCCGACCCCCCTCGAGCCCGTAGTCGATGCCCTCGCCGTTGAGCGGGTTGACGCACGCGGCGGCGTCGCCGACCAGCGCCCAGTTGGGCCCGGCGACGTTCGAGACGGCTCCGCCCATCGGCAGCAGCGCCGACGTCGGGATCCGCAGGTCGCCGGAGAGGCCGAACTCCTCGCGGCGCTCGTCGGCGTAGAACTGCATCAGCGGGCGCAGCGCCACCTTGGCCGGGCGCTTGTCGGTGGCCAGCGTGCCGACGCCGATGTTGATCTGCGCCGTCGCCCAGCGGGAAGATCCAGCCGTAGCCGGACAGGATGTCGCCCTCTCGTCGCGCAGCTCGAGGTGGCTGGAGATCCAGGGGTCGTCGCTGCGCTCGGAGTCGACGTAGGAGCGCGCGGCCACGCCGTACGACGGTGTCGCGGTGCCACTCGCGGCCCAGCACCTTGCCCAGCGGCGAGCGCACCCCGTCGGCGACGATCAGGCGGTCGCAGCGCGATCTCGACCGTCTCCTCGCCCTCGGCCGCGGGCGCCTCGAGGACGACGCCGGTGACCCGGTCGCCGTCACGGCGTACGTCGACCGCGCGGAGACCGTCGATGCCGTGCGCGCCCGCCTTGATCGCCGCGGTGCGCAGGTGGTCGTCGAGCTCGGTGCGGGCCACGGCCGAGCCGTACGCCGGCAGCGTGCCGCCCGGCCACGGCAGCAGCAGCGTCTGGCCGAAGCCGTGGGCGCGCAGCCCGTGGTTGACGGTGTGCGAGCGCACCCAGTCGCCGAGGCCGAGCCGCTCGAGCTCGCCGATCGCGCGCGGGGTCAGACCGTCGCCGCAGGTCTTGTCGCGCGGGAAGACCGCCGCGTCGACGAGGACGACGTCCAGCCCGGCGCGCGCGGCCCAGGCGGCGGCCGCCGACCCCGCGGGGCCGGCCCCCACGACGAGCACGTCGGTGCGGGGCGGGACAGGCGTCGTGGCTCACCTGGCTCATTCTGGCAAGCCCCTGGTCAGGGGTGACGGGCGCGGGCTCGCGGGGACCGGGTCGAGGCGACGCCGGCGGAACGCACGCACGGCCCCCGGCGCGTGCCGGGGGCCGTGCGGGTGGTGCGTGCTGCTCTGGTCGTCGATCAGTTCTGGTAGGACCCGAAGTCGAAGTCGTCCAGAGCCACGGTCTGACCACTGGCGCCGAGCCGAAGTAGTCGTCTCCGTAGTTGTCGTAGCCCGTGACGGCGTACGCCGCGGCGCGCGCCTCCTCGGTCGGCTCCACCCGGATGTTGCGGTACCGCTCGAGGCCGGTGCCCGCCGGGATCAGCTTGCCGATGATCACGTTCTCCTTCAGACCCAGCAGCGAGTCCGACTTGCCGTTGATGGCAGCGTCGGTGAGCACCCGGGTGGTCTCCTGGAAGGAGGCCGCCGAGAGCCACGACTCGGTCGCGAGCGAGGCCTTGGTGATGCCCATCAGCACCGGACGACCCGAGGCGGGCTTGGCACCCTCGGAGACCGCGCGGCGGTTCTCCTCCTCGTAGCGCACCCGGTCGACGAGGTCGGACGGGAGCAGCTTGGTGTCGCCGGACTCGATCACCGTGACGCGGCGCAGCATCTGCCGCACGATGATCTCGATGTGCTTGTCGTGGATCGCCACGCCCTGGCTGCGGTAGACCTGCTGGACCTCGGCCACCAGGTGCTCCTGGGCCTTGCGGACGCCGAGGATGCGCAGCACCTCCTGCGGGTCGGGCGTGCCCTGGGTGATCTGCTCGCCGACCTCGATGTGGTCGCCGTCAGCCACCAGCAGGCGCGAGCGCTTGCTGACGGGGTACTCCTGGACCTCGGAACCGTCGTCGGGGGTGACGAGCACCTTGCGGGACTTGTCGGTGTCCTCGATCTCGATCCGACCGGCGGACTCCGAGATCGGGGCCTTGCCCTTGGGCTGGCGGGCCTCGAAGAGCTCGACCACGCGGGGCAGGCCCTGCGTGATGTCGTCCGCGGAGGCCACACCACCGGTGTGGAAGGTGCGCATGGTCAGCTGCGTGCCGGGCTCACCGATGGACTGCGCGGCGATGATGCCGACCGCCTCACCGATGTCGACCAGCTTGCCGGTGGCCAGCGAACGGCCGTAGCACTTGGCGCAGGTGCCGGTCTTGGCGTCGCAGGTCAGCACGGAGCGGACCTTGACCTCGATGATGCCGGCCGCGACCAGCTCCTCGATCTTGACGTCGCCCAGGTCCTCACCGGCAGCGGCGAGCACCGCACCGGTCTCGGGGTGGACGATGTCGACCGCAGCCGCACGGGCGTACGCCGAGGTCTCGGCGTTGTCGTCCTTGACCACGACGCCGTCGTCGAGGCGGACCCCGATGACCTTGGGCATGCCGCGCTCGGTGCCGCAGTCGTCCTCACGGATGATGACGTCCTGCGAGACGTCGACCAGACGACGGGTCAGGTAGCCCGAGTCGGCCGTGCGCAGCGCGGTGTCGGCGAGACCCTTGCGGGCACCGTGGGTGGAGATGAAGTACTCCAGGACCGACAGGCCCTCACGGAAGTTCGCCTTGATCGGACGCGGGATGATGTCGCCCTTGGGGTTGGCCACCAGACCACGCATGGCCGCCACCTGACGCATCTGCATCATGTTTCCGGAGGCACCCGAGTCCACCATCATGTAGATCGGGTTCTTCTTGTCGAAGTTGGCCTCCATGGCCTTGGCGACCTCGTTCGAGGCCTGGGTCCAGATCTCGATGAGCTCCTGGCGACGCTCGTCGTCGGTGATCAGGCCGAGCTCGGCCTGCGACTGGACCTTGGCGGCCTTGGCGTCGTACTTGGCGAGGATCTCCGGCTTGTTGGCCGGGGTCACCACGTCCTCGATCGAGACCGTGACGCCCGAGTAGGTCGCCCACACGAAGCCGGCGTCCTTCAGGGCGTCGAGGCTGTTGGCCACCTCGACCTTGGTGTAGCGCTCGGCCAGGTTGTTCACGATCCGGCCCAGCTCGCGCTTGCCGACGCCGAACTCGACGTACTCGTAGTTCCACGGCAGCGTCTCGTTGAACAGCGCGCGACCCAGGGTCGTGTCGAGCGTGATCGGCTGACCCTGCTCCCAGCCCTCGGGCAGGGTGGTCCCGGCCGGGGGCACGACACCGGTGAGGCGGATCTTGACCTTGGACTGGAGCTTGATCTCGCCCTTGTCCAGCGCCATCACGGCCTCGCCGATCGAGGAGAACGCACGACCCTCGCCGACCGCTCCCTCGTCCGCGCGGGTGAGGAAGAAGATGCCGATGATCATGTCCTGGGTCGGCATGGTCACGGGGCGACCGTCCGACGGCTTCAGGATGTTGTTCGTCGACAGCATCAGGATGCGGGCCTCGGCCTGCGCCTCCGCGGAGAGCGGCAGGTGCACGGCCATCTGGTCACCGTCGAAGTCGGCGTTGAAGGCCGAGCAGACGAGCGGGTGGATCTGGATGGCCTTGCCCTCGATCAGCTGCGGCTCGAAGGCCTGGATGCCGAGGCGGTGCAGCGTGGGTGCACGGTTCAGCAGCACCGGGTGCTCGGCGATGACCTCCTCCAGCACGTCCCAGACCTCGGGACGCACGGCGCGCTCGACCATCCGCTTGGCGGACTTGATGTTCTGCGCGTGGGAGAGGTCGACCAGCCGCTTCATCACGAAGGGCTTGAACAGCTCGATCGCCATGTACTTCGGCAGACCGCACTGGTGCAGCTTGAGCTGCGGGCCCGAGACGATGACCGAACGGCCGGAGTAGTCGACGCGCTTGCCGAGCAGGTTCTGGCGGAAGCGCCCCTGCTTGCCCTTGAGCATGTCGGACAGCGACTTCAGGGGCCGGTTGCCCGGGCCCGTCACGGGGCGTCCACGACGGCCGTTGTCGAACAGCGAGTCGACGGCCTCCTGGAGCATCCGCTTCTCGTTGTTGACGATGATCTCGGGGGCGCCGAGGTCCAGCAGCCGCTTGAGCCGGTTGTTCCGGTTGATCACGCGGCGGTACAGGTCGTTCAGGTCCGAGGTCGCGAAGCGGCCACCGTCGAGCTGCACCATCGGGCGCAGGTCCGGGGGGATGACCGGGACGGCGTCGAGGACCATGCCCATGGGCGAGTTGCCGGTCTTGCGGAACGCGTCGACGACCTTGAGGCGCTTGAGCGCGCGGACCTTCTTCTGGCCCTTGCCGTTGGCGATGGTGTCGCGCAGGCTCTCGACCTCGGCGGCGATGTCGAAGGTCTCGAGGCGCTTCTGGATCGCCGTGGCGCCCATGTGGCCCTCGAAGTACTTGCCGAACCAGTTCTTCATCTCGCGGTAGAGCATCTCGTCGCCCATGAGGTCCTGGACCTTGAGGTTCTTGAAGGTGTTCCACACCTCCTCGAGACGAGCGAGCTCGGCGTCGGAGCGCTTGCGGACCGCCGCCATCTCACGCTCGGCACCGTCCTTGACCTTGCGCTTGGCGTCGGCCTTGGCGCCCTCCTCCTCGAGGGAGGCGAGGTCGGCCTCGAGCTTGTGCGCGCGCTCCTCGATCGAGACGTCGCGGCGGTTCTCCAGGCTCTTGCGCTGGAGGCCGATCTTGCCCTCGAGGTCGGACAGGTCGCGGTGACGGGCGTCCTCGTCGACCTTGGTGATCATGTAGGCGGCGAAGTAGATGACCTTCTCGAGGTCCTTCGGCGCCAGGTCGAGCAGGTAGCCGAGCCGGCTGGGGACACCCTTGAAGTACCAGATGTGGGTGACCGGGGCGGCCAGCTCGATGTGGCCCATGCGCTCGCGGCGCACCTTGGAGCGGGTCACCTCGACGCCGCAGCGCTCGCAGATGATGCCCTTGAAGCGCACGCGCTTGTACTTGCCGCAGTAGCACTCCCAGTCCCGGGTGGGACCGAAGATCTTCTCGCAGAAGAGTCCGTCACGCTCGGGCTTGAGCGTGCGGTAGTTGATGGTTTCCGGCTTCTTGACCTCGCCGTGGCTCCACGCGCGGATCTCGTCCGCGGTGGCCAGGCCGATCTTGAGCTGGTCGAAGAAATTTACGTCGAGCACAGTGGCTGCTTTCCCTCGTTCTGAGAGTTCAAATGGATCGTGGTGGGGGTCCGGGGCGGAGGCAGCACGCCGTCACGGCGTGCTGCCTCCGGTGCCTCAGACCTCTTCGACCGAGCTGGGCTCGCGTCGGGACAGGTCGATGCCCAGCTCCTCGGCGGCACGGAAGACGTCTTCCTCCGCGTCGCGCATCTCGATCGCGGTGCCGTCCTGGGACAGCACCTCGACGTTGAGGCAGAGCGACTGCATCTCCTTGACGAGCACCTTGAACGACTCGGGGATGCCGGAGTCGGGGATGTTCTCGCCCTTCACGATCGCTTCGTAGACCTTGACGCGACCAGGCACGTCGTCGGACTTGATGGTGAGCAGCTCCTGCAGGGCGTAGGCGGCGCCGTACGCCTCCATCGCCCAGACCTCCATCTCGCCGAACCGCTGGCCACCGAACTGGGCCTTACCGCCCAGGGGCTGCTGCGTGATCATCGAGTAGGGGCCGGTCGAACGCGCGTGGATCTTGTCGTCGACCAGGTGGTGGAGCTTGAGGATGTACATGTAGCCCATCGCCACCGGCTCGGGGAACGGCTCTCCGGAACGACCGTCGAACAGGTTCGCCTTGCCGTTCTCCCCGACGATGCGGACACCGTCGCGGTTGGGGATCGAGGAGCCCAGCAGGCCGACGATCTCGTCCTCGCGCGCACCGTCGAAGACCGGGGTCGCCACGTTGACGTCCGGGTCGTTGGTGTCGGCGTGGATCTTGATCAGGCGCTGCTTCCAGTCGGCGTCGGCCTTGTCCTCGTGGAGGTTGAGGTCCCAGCCCTGCTTGGCCAGCCAGCCCAGGTGGAGCTCGAGGATCTGGCCGATGTTCATCCGGCGCGGGACGCCCAGCGGGTTCAGGATCACGTCGACGGGGGTGCCGTCCTCGGCGAACGGCATGTCCTCGATCGGCAGGATCTTGGCGATGACGCCCTTGTTGCCGTGACGGCCGGCGAGCTTGTCACCCACGGAGATCTTGCGCTTCTGGGCGACGTAGACGCGGACCAGCTGGTTCACGCCCGGGGGCAGCTCGTCGCCGTCCTCGCGGTTGAACTCGCGGACGCCGATGACCGTGCCGGACTCGCCGTGCGGGACCTTCATCGAGGTGTCGCGCACCTCGCGCGCCTTCTCACCGAAGATCGCGCGGAGCAGGCGCTCCTCGGGGGTCAGCTCGGTCTCGCCCTTGGGGGTCACCTTGCCGACGAGGATGTCACCGGTGGTGACCTCCGCGCCGACGCGGATGATGCCGCGCTCGTCGAGGTCGGCCAGCACGTCGTCGGAGACGTTCGGGATGTCCCGGGTGATCTCCTCGGGGCCCAGCTTGGTGTCGCGGGCGTCGACCTCGTGCTCCTCGATGTGGATCGAGGTGAGGACGTCCTCCTGCACCAGACGCTGGGAGAGGATGATCGCGTCCTCGTAGTTGTGACCCTGCCACGGCATGAAGGCGACGAGCAGGTTGGTGCCCAGCGCCATCTCGCCCTCGTCGGTGCACGGACCGTCGGCGATCGGCGAACCGACCTCGACGCGCTCGCCCTCGGAGACCAGGGGACGCTGGTTGATGCAGGTGCCCTGGTTGGAGCGGGTGAACTTGAGCAGGCGGTAGTGCTTGTCGCCGCCCTCGTCGGTCATGATCACGACCTCGTCGGCCGAGACGCTGGTGACGACACCGGCGACGTCGGAGGTGACCACGTCACCCGCGTCGACGGCGGCACGGAACTCCATGCCGGTGCCCACGAGCGGGGCGTCGCTCCTGATCAGCGGCACCGCCTGACGCTGCATGTTGGCGCCCATGAGCGCACGGTTGGCGTCGTCGTGCTCGAGGAACGGGATCAGCGCGGTCGCGACCGACACCATCTGGCGCGGCGAGACGTCCATGTACTCGACCTCGTCGCGCGGGATGTCGGCGGCCTCGCCGCCACGGGTGCGCACCAGGACGCGGTCGTCGATGAAGTTGTCGTCGTCGTCGAGGCGGGCGTTCGCCTGCGCGATGACCTTGGACTCCTCCTCGTCGGCCGTGAGGTGGTGGATCTCGTCGGTGACGCTGCCGTTCTTGACGACCCGGTAGGGCGTCTCGATGAACCCGAACGGGTTGATCCGGCCGTAGGAGGCCAGCGACCCGATCAGGCCGATGTTCGGGCCCTCCGGGGTCTCGATCGGGCACATGCGGCCGTAGTGCGAGGGGTGCACGTCGCGGACGTCCATCTGCGCGCGGTCGCGGGAGATGCCGCCCGGGCCGAGCGCGGAGAGACGACGCTTGTGGGTCAGACCGGCGATCGGGTTGGTCTGGTCCATGAACTGCGAGAGCTGCGAGGTGCCGAAGAACTCCTTCAGCGCCGCGACCACGGGGCGGATGTTGATCAGGGACTGCGGCGTGATGGCCTCGACGTCCTGGGTCGTCATCCGCTCGCGGACCACGCGCTCCATGCGGGCCAGGCCCGTGCGGAGCTGGTTCTGGATCAGCTCGCCGACCGTGCGCATGCGACGGTTGCCGAAGTGGTCGATGTCGTCCTTGCGGACCTCGACCGAGTCGCCGTTGAGGTTCTTGACCTCGTTGTTCTGCGCGTCGACGAGGTTGTCCTTCTCGGCGTGCAGCTCGACGATGTAGCGGATCGTCGCGACGATGTCGTCGATGGTCAGCGTCTGCTGGTCGAAGGCCTCGTGCGTGCCCAGCTTCTTGTTGATCTTGTAGCGACCGACCTTGGCCAGGTCGTAGCGCTTGGGGTTGAAGTAGTAGTTCTGCAGCAGCGTCTGCGCAGCCTCACGCGTGGGCGGCTCGCCCGGGCGCAGCTTGCGGTAGATGTCGAGCAGCGCGTCGTCCTGGCCCTCGGTGTGGTCCTTCTCGAGGGTCAGCATCATCGACTCGTACTCGCCGAACTCCTCGCGGATCTTCTCGTTGGTCCAGCCGAGAGCCTTGAGGAGGACGGTGACGTTCTGCTTGCGCTTGCGGTCGAGGCGTACGCCGACCAGGTCGCGCTTGTCGATCTCGAACTCCAGCCACGCACCGCGCGACGGGATCACCTTGGAGGTGAAGATGTCCTTGTCCGAGGTCTTGTCGGCCGAGCGCTCGAAGTAGACACCGGGCGAGCGCACGAGCTGCGAGACGACGACACGCTCGGTGCCGTTGATGATGAAGGTGCCCTTGCGGGTCATCATCGGGAAGTCGCCCATGAAGACGGTCTGGCCCTTGATCTCACCGGTCTCGCCGTTGGTGAACTCGGCGGAGACGTAGAGGGGGCGGGAGTAGGTGAAGTCCTTCTCCTTGCACTCCTCCTCGGTGTACTTCGGGTCGAGGAAGACGGGGTTCTCGAACGAGAGCGACATCGTCTCGGAGAAGTCCTCGATCGGGGAGATCTCCTCGAAGATCTCGTGCAGGCCCGACTTCTCGGAGACCTCCTCGCCGGCGGCCTGTCGCTCGGCGACCTGCTGCTCCCACTTCTCGTTGCCGATCAGCCAGTCGAAGCTGTCGGTCTGGAGTGCGAGGAGCTGCGGAACCTCGAGGGGCTCGGAGATCTTGGCGAAGGAGATGCGGCGGGGGGTCTTGATGGTGGTCTTGGTGCGCTTGGCGGCCAAGAGGGGTCCTTCCGGGCTCACGAATGGTTTCGGCGCCGAGTCCCCCCACGAACCGGCCACCGGGCAGGCAGGAAGCATTTGAGGGAGGGCGCAAAGAGTCAGGCTACAACACTGACCAAGGCGCCCTCAACCTCGGGTGCCCTCGCACGTGGCTCGGGACCCGTCCCCCACGACGCTCGCGCGACGCGGTGCGGACAGCTACCCCGTCGGTGCCGGAACGGGAGCATTCCCCGCCCGGGGTGTGGACCGGGGCCGGTCGGAACCGCGGTGCCTCAGTAGCTCCTCAGGTTGCTGACCAGCCAGCGGCCGCCGACGTCCTGCATCGTCATCTGCACCCGGTTCTGGAAGATCTGCGGGTCCGCGCCCTGCTTCTCCGAGACCTGGTTGACGAACACCAGCACCCGCACGGTGCGGCCCGTGGAGCTGACGTCGACCACGCCCGAGCCCTCGACGCTGGCCTCCACCACGGCCTTGCTCTGCACGGCTGCTCCGTCGGTGCCGTCGGCCTGCTCCTCCAGGAGCGCGAAGTTCTCGAGGTACTGGCCCTTGAAGCCGCCGGTGAGGTAGCGCGAGGCGCGCTGCCGGTCCTCGGGCAGCGTCCGGTAGTCGTAGGACAGCATCGCGGCGGCCGCCGCTCGGCGGCGGCCGGCGCCTCGGCGCGGGCGTCCTGGGCGACGGCGGCGTCCTGCACGCGCAGCCCCAGGAGCACGGCCGCGGTCACGGCCGCCACGGCGAGCAGCGCCAGCACGACGAGCACCGCGGTGCTGCGGGCGGGGCGGGCCAGGAAGCCGGGGCTGCGGCGGGTCCGCTGCGGTCCCGTCGCCGCCGCAGCCTCCGCGGGCTCCGGAGCCGGCGGGGCGGGCGGCGCGGGCGCGGTGGTGCTCTCCGCCGGGGCGCCGTCGAGCGTCGCGTCGTACGCCGCCCGGCGCTGGGGGTCGAGCAGCACGTCGGCGGCCTCGTTGAACATCCGGAACTGGCCGGCGCCGGTGCCCGGCTCGAACTTGTCGGTCGCCGAGCGCCAGGCCTGCTTCACCGCCTCCGGGGAGGCGTCGCGGTCGACGCCGAGGACGTCGTACCAGGTGGGGCTGGTGCCGGCACCGGGGCCGGGTGCGGAGGTCGTCACCGGGCCTCCTAGTTGACGGGGGTGAAGTCGTCGACGCGCCACGAGCCGTCGACCTTCACCAGCTCGACGGACCAGCGGTAGTGGTGCTCGATGTCGCCCTGGGTGGTGGTCACGTCGGCGTCGTGGGCGACGAGCACCGTGGCGGAGTCGGCGTCGATGTCGGCGACGCCGCGCTGGAGGACCTTGCCCTGCCCCTTGACCTCGGCCGCGGCGTACGACTGCTTCATCGCGTCGAAGGTCTTGACGTTCTCGGTCCGGGCCTTGGTGGTGAGCAGCTGGTTGATGCCCTTGACGTAGCCGTCGAAGTCCTTGCCGTCGACGGTGTCCATCCGCAGCGCGAACTGCTCGGCCACGTCGAGGGCGTCGCGACGGTCGGCGTCCTGCACGACCGCCGAGCCGGCGGTGGGCCGGAACGGCTCGGTCGTGGGGTGGCTCAGCCGGTAGGTGAGGTAGCCGGCCGCCACGAGGCCGAGCACCAGCATGGTGCCGAGGACCGCGGTCAGCGCGACCCGCCAGCGCGCCGGCGGGCGGGCAGCGGCGTCCGGGGCGGGACCGGTGGTCTCGCCGGGGTCAGAGTCGGGCACGGTCTACTCCTGGTCGTCGGGCAGCGACGGCTGGAGCAGCGTCCACTTCCACGAGTCGTCGCCGAAGAGCTCGGCTGCACCGCCGTCGTAGGCGACCCGACCCTCGGTGGCCGGGTCGGACCAGGTCACGCCGCCGGTCTCGGCATCGTACGTCGCCACCGGTGAGCGGTAGGCGGTGCCGGTGCGGTTGTTCGGGGTCTTCTCGGCACCGCGGAGGTTGGTGCCGCCCTCGCGGCAGCCGACGTCCTCGGGCAGCGGCCGGTCCTCGAGATCGCTCGGCTCGCGCTTGGGGAGGTAGCCGGCGCTGCAGGTCGGGCTCTCCTGGTTCAGGATCAGCCCGAAGCGGGCGTTGTAGTTGCCGTCGTCCTGCTTGGCCGCGACCGTGTAGCCGCCCGCGACGACGTAGGGGTAGATCACCAGGATCTGACGGATGCCGTCGAGGCGCTTGACCACGACCTCGTTGGTGGTGACCAGCTGGCTGATCAGCTCACCGAGGTCGACCCGGTTGCGCTCCAGGAAGGTGCGCAGCTCGTTGGCGGTGGCCGAGCCCTCGTCGATGAGCCGGCGCAGGTCGCGGTCGGAGTCGGCGACGGTGCCGGTGAACAGCGACAGGTCGCGGGCGAAGCTGCGGATCGCCGACTCCTTGTCGATCTGGCCCTGCAGCACCACTCGACCGTCCCGGATCAGCTTCTGGGTCGTCTCGAAGTTGGCGTTGGCGGTGTCGATGAACTCCGTCGAGGTGTCGATGATCCGAGCCAGGTCCGGACCCGCACCCTGGAAGGCCGCACCGGACTCCGCCACCACGGTGCGCAGGTCGGACTGCGGCACCGACTGCACCAGGTTGTCGAGGTTGGTCAGGATCTCGGTGGTGGAGACCGGCACCGACGTCTTGTCGACGTCGATCTCCGAGCTCTCCTCCAGGTAGGGCTTCTCGTTGCTCTGCGGCTGGAGCTCGACGTACTGCTCCCCCACGGCCGACTTGTTGCCGACCAGCGCGAGGCTGTCGGCCGGGATGTCGTCGTGGTCCTTCTCGATGGAGAGCACCACGTCGACACCCTCGTCGGTGAGCTTGAGCTCCTCGACGCGGCCGACCTGCACGCCGCGGTAGGTGACCTCGGCATCGGTGAAGATGCCGCCGGACTCCTTGAGGTGTGCGGTGACGCTGTAGGAGGAGTCGTAGAACAACCGGTCGAGACGGGCGTAGCGCGCGCCGACGTAGGTCACCCCGACCACCGTGATGATCAGGAAGACGAGCAGCTGGCGCTTGGTGCGTGCGGTGATCATCGCCTCGCCACCCCCTGGAGCAGCAGGGTGCCGACCCCGGGGTCGAACCCGAGACGGGCCAACCCGAACGGGTCGATCTGCTGCGGATCGTCACTGCGGAAGGCTTCGCCAGGTGCGACGCGGGGTGCTCCCCCCAGCACCCCACCCAGGCTGGGACCGCTCGAGGTGCCGGTGCCCCCGCTGCCGGCAAGACCACCGGGCAGCTGCCCGGTGACTCCCTTCAGGGTTCCTGCAATCAGCTGCTCGAGCTGCTGGGGACTCAGGATGCCCAGATCATCCAGGATCTGCGCGCCCTTGAGCACCTCGGCGATCGCTCCCCTCACGTCGGCTCGTGTCAACGCCTTGCACGTCTCCTCCACGCCGCTGAGCAGGTCGTCGAGGAGTCTCTCGGTGACCTCGGCACGGATGCGATCGACCTCGCCCTCGATCTGCCCACGCGGCAGGATCGTGGCAGGGACTCGTCGAAGAAGCGGTCGGATCGTCTCCTCGGTGGCCGCCTTGAGCGCAGCGTTGAACCTCGCGCGAGTCTGCCGGATCGCCACTGCCGCGTCTGCCGCCGTCTCGCACACCGCGTCGATCGGCAACGCCGGCAGGTCGCCGAGATCGAGGTCGAGATCCACGGACAGGTTGGTGTAGTCGCCCATGTGCAGGTTGCGGGCCACCTGCGGGTCGCGGCCCACCGCCTCGTCGATGAACGGGTACGTCAGGAAGACCTGGAAGGACTTCGGCAGGTTCTGGCCCGCGGCCGCCAGGTTGTCCAGGACGGGGCCGAGGTCACGCAGCGTGTTGATCGTGGACTCCTTGGACGCCCGGATGACCCGGACCCCGACGTCGGAGAGCCGGTTGAGCGCCTTGAGCAGCTTGACGAGGTCGTTGCGCTGCCGGTCCAGCGAGCGCAGCGCGCCCGGCACGTCGTCCAACGCGGCCTCGATGACGCCGGTCTGCTTGCGCGCCGCGACGGCGAGGCGGTTGGTGTTCTCGATCGCGGCCACGATGTCAGCCTTGCGCTCGTCGAGCTGTCCGGTGAAGGAGCGCAGCTGGCTCAACACCGAGCGCACCTCGTCCTCGCGGCCCTCGAAGGCGTTGTTGAGCTCCGAGACGATGGTCTTGAGCTGCCCCACGCCGCCACCGTTGAGCAGCAGCGCGAGCGCGCTGAAGACCTCCTCGAGCTCGGGGTTGCGGCCGGTGCGGTCCAGCCCGATGACGTCGCCGTCCGAGAGCCGGTCGTCGCTCGGCGCCTCTGGCGGGGCGAGGGAGACGAACTTCTCACCGAGCAGGCTGGTCTGCCGGATCTGCGCCCGCGCGTTGTCCGGCAGCTTGACGTCGTCGGGCAGTCGGAGGGTCACCTCGGCCACGTAGCCCTTGAGGTCGACCTTCGTCACCTTGCCGACCGACACGTCGTCGATCTTCACCAGGGACTGAGGCACCAGGTCGAGCACGTCCCGGAAGCGAGCGGTCACCTCGATCGGGCTGTCGCCGGTGTCGGGTCCCCCGGGAAGCGGCGCGTCGTACACCGAGCATCCGGAGAGCACGAGACCGCCGACGACCAGCGAGCCCACCAGCTGGCTCCATCCCTTCGGGGCTCTCATCGCTGCACCTCCATCAGCCCGCCGAGCGAGCGGTCGATGGGCTCGACGACTCGAGGGGCGACCGCGGGGTCACCCGCGAACGCGCCGGGACGGGGCGCGCCCGCCGCCACGGGAGCCAATATCTTCTCGGCGGCATCGCACGCGGCCTGGTTCCCCTCACCGGCGCCGGCGAGGGTGCAGATGGCCGTCAGGGGATCCTCCTCCAGCAGCTTGAAGATCTCTCCCACGTTGTCCCGGGTGTCGAGCGTGCCCGCGTCGGTGTTGCCGGCCAGGAACAGGTTGTTCAGCGCACCCGGGGCGTAGCGGAGCGTCTCGTCGAGAGCGGAGCGGCGCTTCACCAGCGTCTTGGTGATCCGGTTCAGACCCCGGATGTTGCCGGAGAGTGCGCCCTTGTTCTCCCGGATGAAGGTCCGGACCTCGGCCATCGCGATGCCGAGGCTCCTGAGCACGGCGGCCAGCTCCTGCCGCTCGTCGGCCAGGACGTTGGCGCCGCTGGCCAGTGAGTCGTTGAACTGGCGCACCGTCTGGTCGTTGCGTGCCAGGGTGCTGGTGAAGTCCTGCACCTGCGCCAGCGAGCCGAAGAGCTCGTCCTTGTTGTCGGACAGCGTCTGGGTCAGCTCGCCGACGTTCTTCAGCGTCTTGTTGAACTCGACGCCCTGGCCGCCGAGGTTGCGGGCGGTGGAGTCCAGCAGGCGGGTCAGCGGACCGACCCCGCCGTCACGGGGACGGTTGCTCTGCTCGGGGCCGAGCGCGATGTTGAGGTCGTTGAGGCTGGAGAAGATCTCGTCGAGCTCGAGCGGCGTGGCGGTGCGGTCCAGGCCCAGCTTGGCGTCGTCGGGCAGCTGGTCGCCGCCGGTGTACGCCGGGGTGAGCTGCACGTAGCGGTCGCCCACGATGGACGGCGCCACGACGAGCGCCTTGGCGTCGGCGGGGAGCTTGTACGTGGCGTCGTACTGCATCGTGACGCGCACCGCCTCACCGACCGGCGTCACCTTGTCGACCTGCCCCACGGCGACACCGAGGATGCGGACGTCCGACCCCTCGTAGAGCGAGACGGTGCGTGGGAAGTCGGCGGTGACCGTGCGCTTGTCCGAGCTGGGCCAGAACAGCGCCAGGGCGGCAGCCACCAGGGCCACGACCAGGATCACTGCGACGATCGGGTTCAGCTTGCCCAGGGCCCTCATCAGTTGCCCCCGGTACCGGTCAGGCCAACAGAAGGCGTTGGCGGCAGGTTGGCGATGAAGGTGTCGAACCAGGGTCCGTTGCCGAGCACGTTGGTGAAGATGCGGTAGAAGGGCGCCATCAGCCGCAGGCTCTCGTCGAGGTTGTTCTGGTTCTTGATCAGGACGTTGACCACGCCCTGCAAGTTGTCGAGCGCCGGCTTGAGGTCGGCGCGGGTCTGGCGGACCAGCGTGGTCAGCTCGCGCGCCAGCCTGTCGGTCGAGACGAGCAACGTGTGGACCGCCTCGCGTCGGGCGACCAGCGCTCGCAGCAGGATGTCGCTGTTCTTCATCAGCTCGACGATGTCCTCGTCGCGGTCTGCCAGCGTGCCGGAGACGGTGTCGAGGTTCTGGAGCAGCTCGCCGATCTGCTCGTCACGGCTCGCCACCGTCTGGGACAGGCGGGAGAGCCCGCGCAGCGTGCCCTGGAACCCCTCGGGAGTGTCCTGGGTGGCGTCGGCGAGGACGTCGAAGGACTCCCCGAGCTGGTCGACGTCGATCTTGGCCGCCTTGTCGGCCAGTCCCTCGAAGGCCGAGACCACGTCGAACGCCGACTTGGTGCGCTCTCGCGGGATGGTGGTGTCCTCCTCGAGCTGGCCCGAACCCGCCGGGAGCAGCGCGAGGTACATGTCGCCCAGGAGCGTCTTGACCTTGATCTGGGCTCCGGTCTGGTCGCCGAACTTGGACGGGGTGTCGACCTTGAAGCTGACCTCGACCTTGTCGCCGGCGAGCTCCACGGCGTCGACCTTGCCGACGCGGACGCCGGCGATGCGGACCTCGTCGTTGGCCTTGAGGCCGCTGGCCTCGGAGAAGGCGGCCTTGTAGGAGTTGCCGCCGCCGATCAGGGGCAGGTCGCCGGCCCGGAACGCTGCCAGCAACAGCGCAGCGAGGACAGCGATGCTGATCGCACCGATGACGACCGGGTTTCTCTCACGGAAAGGAACGCTCATCCGAGCCTGCACCTCTCGTCCACGTCGATCTCGCTCGTCTCGTACTTGATCGTCGCGATCTTCTGACCCCCAGCGCTCAGGTTGCCCTGGAACTGACACAGGTAGAAGTTGAAGAACGAGCCGTTGACGGCCGTGCGACCGATCTTGGTCAGCTTGATCGGGAGCACCTGCATGGCGCGATCGAGCTCGGCCCTGCCCTTGTTGAGGTTGCCCGCGACCTTTCGCAGGCCCTTGACGTCGCGCACCAGCGAGGGCCGGATCCCGACCACGAGGTCAGAGGTCTCCTCCGACAGCACCGAGACCGAGTCCAGCGAACCCAGGATCGCCTCGCGGTCCTTGACCAACCCGGCCATCAACCTCTGGAAGTCGGTGATCAGGCGGTTCAGCTCGCGGTCACGGCCGGCGAGCGTCGCCAGGACCGAGTTGAGGTTGTCGATGACCTGCCCGATCACCTCGTCGCGGTCGGCGAGGGTGTTGGTCAGCGACGCCGTGCTCTGCAGCAGCGCCGTCAGGTTGCCGCCCTCGCCCTGGAAGACCTCGATCACCTCGGCCGAGAGCTTGTTGATGTCGGTGGGCGAGAGCGCAGCGAAGAGAGGCTTGAAGCCGTTGAAGAGCACCGTCAGGTCCAGGGCCGGCTCGGTGCGGTCCATCGGGATGGTGGCGTCCTCGGTCAGCGGGTCCAGCTCCCCCACCCCCTGGGTCAGCGCGATGTAGCGCTGGCCGACCAGGTTGCGGTAGCGGATCCGCGCCGTGGAGGACTGCGTGACCGTGGAGCTCTTGGCCACGCTGAAGGTCACCTGCGCCCGCTCCCGGTCGACGACCTCGACCTCCTTGACGCTGCCGACCTTGACGCCGGCGATGCGGATGTCGTCGCCCTTGACCACGCCGGTGGCGTCGGAGAAGACCGCCTTGTAGTTGCGGCTGGCCTCGAAGGTGAAGTTGCCGATCAGCACCACCAGGACGCCGGTCGCCAGCGAGGTGACGAGGATGAAGATGAGGAGCTTGACCAGGTCGCTGCTGGTCTTCTTGTCCAGGATGCTCATCGCACGCTCACCTCGGTGCCGGCGAAGGCCGGGGCGAACAGCAGCGTGGACACGTCGGACATCTCGTCGATCGGCGTCCCCAGTGAGGGGGCGATGAGCGAGTTGATCAGCGCCTTCTGCGACGGCGTGCCGGAGGGGCCCACGCTCATCCGCGAGCGGGCCGGCTGGCCGACCCGCGAGGCCGCAGCTGCCGTCGTCGGTGCGGTGCTGTCGGTCGCGAAGCCGGGGGTGGTGCGCTGGCCGCCCTTGTTGATGCCGTCCACGCCGTCGTCGATGTTGGGGAACTTCGGGTAGGGCACCGGCGGGTTGGGCAGCCCGGCGCAGTTGGGAGCGTTGGAGGCGCCGTACACCGGGGTGTCGCTCCCGTCGTAGCCCTCGGGCTGCTTCTCGAGCGGGATGAGGTCGATGTGGAAGATGAAGCCGCGGAACGTCGAGGCAAGTCGCGGCGCCTGCTTCACGATGCCCTCGAGCAGGCACGGGAAGGACGGGGAGTAGCGCGCCAGCAGGGCGACGATGGGCTCGCTGAGCTGGCTCAACCGGATCAGGTTGTTGCCGTTGTCGTTGAGGAACCCGGTCGTGGTGTCGGAGAACGACGTCAGGTCCACCAGGAACGCGTTCAGCTTCTGCTCCTTCGAGACCAGCGTGTTGCCGGTCTTCGTGGTGTTGCGCAGGGTGTCGGCGAGCTGCGGGAACACGTCGGCGTAGGTGTCGGTGACCTGGGCGAGCAGCCGCAGGTCGTCGAGCAGGGCGGGCAGCTCGGGGTTCATCCGCTTCAGGTAGCCGTCGAGGGTCACGAAGCCCTCGCCGAGCTTGTCGCCCCGCCCCTCGAGGGCCTCTGCCAGGGCGTTGAGCGTGTAGTTGAGCTCGGCCGGCTGCACCGTACGGAGCAGCGGGTAGAGGTCGTTGAGCACCTTCTCCACCTCGACCGGGAGGTCGGTCTGCTTGATCGAGTCCCCCGCCTGGAGGGGCCGGGAGGACGGCTGCTGCGGCACGGTGAGGTCGACGTACTTCTCGCCGAACAGCGTCTTGGGCAGGATCGCCGCGCTCACGTTCTCGGGGATCTGGCCGATGGAGTCGGGCTTGATGCCGAGCTCGAGCTCGGCGCCGTCGCCCTGGGACTCCGCGCTCATCACCTGGCCCACGATGACGCCGCGGATCTTGACGTCGGCCTTCTCGGGCAGGTTGAGGCCCGCGCTGCTGGTGGTCAGGCCGACCCGGTCGAAGTCGGTGAACTTCTGCCCGAAGATCGCGCTCACCAGCCACACCGAGAACACGAGCAGGCCGATGAAGACGACGCCCAGCAACCGGTGGTTCATCAGGTACTTGCTCATGCCCTCACCCCGCCAGTCTCACGGTCGTGGCAGATCCCCAGATCGCCATGGACAGGAACAGGTCGATCACGTTGATGGCCACGATGGAGGTCCGGACCGCGCGGCCCACGGCGACACCCACGCCCGCGGGCCCCCCACCGGCGGTGTAGCCGTGGTAGCAGTGGATCAGGATCACCACGACCGAGAACACCAGCACCTTGCCGAACGACCAGAGCACGTCGCCCGGTGGCAGGAACAGGTTGAAGTAGTGGTCGTAGGTGCCCGGGCTCTGCCCGTAGAACTGCGTCACCGTCAGCCGGGTGGCCAGGTAGGACGACATCAGCCCCACGACGTACAGCGGCACGATCGCGACGAGACCGGCCACGATGCGGGTGGTGACCAGGAACGGCATCGAGGGGATCGCCATCACCTCGAGGGCGTCGACCTCCTCGGAGATCCGCATCGCGCCGAGCTGGGCGGTGAAGCCGCAGCCCACCGTCGCCGCGAGGGCGATGCCGGCGACCAGCGGTGCGATCTCGCGGGTGTTGAAGTACGCCGAGACGAACCCGGCGAACGGCGCGGTGCCGATCTGGTCCAGGGCCGCGTAGCCGGAGAGCCCGACCTGGGCGCCGGTGAAGAACGTCATCGCCAGGATGACCCCGACGGTGCCGCCGATGACGGCCAGAGCCCCCGACCCCAGGGTGACCTCGGCGAGCAGCCGGAGGATCTCCTTGGGGTAGCGCTTGACCGACCGCGGCGTGACCGCGAGCGCGCGCAGGTAGAAGGCGAGCTCCTCGCCCATCCGGTCGACCGCGCCGAGCGGCTTGGTGTACACGTCCTTGACGTTGACCATCGCCTCAGCCCGTCTTCGGTGGGACGATCTGGAGGTAGATCGCACTGACGACGAAGTTGACGATGAACAGCAGCACGAAGGTGATGACCACCGACTCGTTCACCGCATCGCCCACCCCCTTCGGGCCACCACCGGCGTTGACGCCCTTGTAGGCCGCCACGACCGCGGCGAGCATCCCGAAGATCAGTGCCTTGACGAGGCCGACCCACAGGTCGGGGAGCTGGGCTAGCGCGGTGAAGCTGGCGAGGTAGGCGCCTGGCGTACCGCCCTGGAGGCCGACGTTGAAGACGTAGCCACCGGCGACGCCCACGACGCTGACCATGCCGTTGAGGAAGACGGCGACCATCATGCAGGCGAGCACCCGCGGCACCACGAGCCGCTGGATCGGGTCGATGCCCAGCACCATCATGGCGTCGAGCTCCTCGCGGATCTTGCGAGCGCCGAGGTCGGCGGCGATGGCGCTGCCGCCCGCACCCGCGATCAGCAGCGCAGTGGCGATCGGTGCCGCCTGCTGCACCACCGCGAGGACCGAGGCGGATCCCGTGAACGACTGCGCACCGAACTGCTTGATCAGGCCACCCACCTGGAGCGCGATCACGGCGCCGAAGGGGATGGCGACCAGGGCGGTCGGCACGATCGTGACCGAGGCGAGGAACCAGGCCTGCTGGATGAACTCCCGGGTCTGGAAGGGACGACGGAAGAGCTGCCGGAAGGTGTCGAGGGCGAAGGCGAAGAGCTTGCCTGACGCGCCGACCGGCTTCAGGACGCGGCTCGCGGTGAGGGATGCCATCGGCGCCTCAGCCGCCCGTCGTCATGGACATGTTCTCCTCGAAGGAGCCGGGCGGAGGGGTCACGCCGTTCTCCTTGCACCACGCACCGGGCTCGCGCTGGCTGCGGCGCGGCTGGCCGTTCGAGGGCTCGAGCTGCATCGGGATCGGGGGCAGCGACGGCAGGTCCATGTCCTTCTCCGCCTCCAGCTCGTCGGCGTCCTTCTCCTCGGACATGCCGATGGGGCCGACGACCTGGGCGTTGAGGAACTGGCGCACGACCGGCTCCTCCGAGGACAGCAGCATCTCGCGCGGACCGAACATGGCCAGGTGCTTGTGGTAGAGCAGCCCGATGTTGTCGGGGACCGTGCGGGCGGTGTTGATGTCGTGGGTGACGATCAGGAACGTCGCGTCGATCTGGGCGTTGAGGTCGACGATCAGCTGGTTGAGGAACGAGGTGCGGACCGGGTCGAGGCCCGAGTCGGGCTCGTCGAAGAGGACGATCTCGGGGTCGAGCACCAGGGCGCGGGCCAGGCCGGCGCGCTTGCGCATGCCGCCGGAGATCTCGCCGGGCAGCTTGGTCTCGGTGCCGAGGAGACCGGTGAGGTCGAGCTTCTCCATCACGATCTGGCGGATCTCGGACTCGGACTTCTTGGTGTGCTCGCGCAGCGGGAAGGCGATGTTGTCGTAGAGGTTCATCGAGCCGAACATCGCGCCGTCCTGGAACAGCACGCCGAAGAGCTTGCGGATCTCGTAGAGGTCCTTCTCGGGGCACGAGGCGATGTCGACGCCCTCGATGACCACGCTGCCCCGGTCGGGCTTGAGCAGGCCGATGATGGTCTTGAGCAGCACGGACTTGCCGGTGCCGGAGGGGCCGAGCATCACGCAGATCTCGCCCGCGGGGACGGTGAGGGTGACGTCGCCCCAGATGAGCTGGCTGCCGAAGCTCTTGGTCAGGTCCTTGATCTCGATCTCGACGCCCATGCGATCTCCCTCTCCCTGTCTCGTTGCGGTGCGGTCCCACGACGTTGCGGCATCGTGGTCGACGTACGCGTCCAGCAACCCCCCTGCTCCCGCGTACCAACGAGTAGCCCGGGGCTAAGTTACGGCAGCATGTCGGGGGGCGTCCTGCAGATGGACCACTCGTCTCAAAACGAGACAGACGATCCGGTGACCATGTGTACACCGATCGGCGGGTCCCCGCACCTCGGCCGCCACTGCGGTCCCCCAGGAGACGACGAACACCCCGGACCATGACGGTCCGGGGTGTCGTGGTCGCCGTGGCGACGGGTGGTGCAGGTGGGCTCCCGGTCGTCAGCGACGACCGGGACGGCTCACTTGAGGGAGACCGAGGCGCCGGCGCCCTCGAGGGACTCCTTCGCCTTCTCGGCCGTCTCCTTGTTGACCTTCTCGAGGACGGCCTTGGGGGCGGACTCGACGAGGTCCTTGGCCTCCTTCAGACCCAGGCTCGTGAGCGCGCGCACCTCCTTGATGACGTTGATCTTCTTCTCGCCGGCACCCTCGAGGACGACGTCGAACTCGTCCTGCTCCTCGACGGCCTCGGCAGCGCCGGCACCGGCGCCGGCGCCGGGGGCGGCCGCGACGACGGGGGCGGCGGCGGTGACGCCGAAGGTGTCCTCGAACTGCTTCACGAACTCGCTGAGCTCCAGGAGGGTCATCTCCTTGAAAGCGTCGAGCAGCTCGTCGGTGCTGAGCTTCGCCATGGTGGCGTTCCTTTCAGTGGTGCCCGCGGCGTGCCGCGGACGGGGATGTCAGGCCTCGGTGCTCTCGGTGGCCTCGGTGGTGTCCTCGGAGGCGGGCGCCTCGTCGGCTGCAGCAGGCTCGGCCGCGGGGGCCTCCTCCGCTGCGGTGTCCTCGGCCGGGGCGGCCGGCGTGCCGGCGCCACCCTTGAGGATCGTGGGGTCCTCCTCGGCCTTCGCCTGCAGGGCACCGGCGAGCCGGGCCACCTGCGCGACGGGGGCGTTGAGGAGGTAGACGGCCTGGCTGAGGCTGGCGAGCATGGCGCCCGCCATCTTGCCCAGCAGGACCTCGCGGGACTCCAGATCGGCCAGCTTGGCGATCTCGGAGGCCTCCATCGAGGAACCGTCGACGTACCCGCCCTTGATGACGAGGGCGGGGTTGGCCTTGGCAAAGTCACGCAGACCCTTGGCCGCTTCGACCAGGTCGCCGTTGATGAAGGCGATGGCGGTCGGGCCGGTGAGCAGGGCGTCGACACCGTCGACACCTGCCTCCTTGGCAGCGATCTTGGTCAGCGTGTTCTTGACCACGGCGTAGTGGGCGTTCTCGCCGAGAACTCGCCGCAGGTCCTGCAGCTGCTTCACGGTGAGCCCGCGGTACTCGGTCAGCACAGCGCCCGTGGAGTCGTTGAACGCGTCGACGATCTCCGCGACGGCTGCTGCCTTGTCTGGCCGCGCCATGGGTCTCCTTCCAACGTCGGTGCACTGGTGCGTGCAGGGAGGCCGGTCGGATTGACCAGCGTCCCGCAGCCGGGACCGACGGAGGAGGGCCACGAACGAAAGGACGCCCCGTGCAGGTGCACAGGGCGTACGTCGCGAGATCGCGAGCCACTCGGTGTCACCTGCGCAGGTCGCCCGCGTGCGGGCCCTTCGGACCGCTCCGTGGAGCGGCCGACCGACGGTCTTCGGCTACAGGTGGGAACAGTACGGGCTCGCCCGGTGCGCCACCAAATCGGTGCGCACCGGGCGGGCCGGTCGTGGAGCGCGGGCGGTGCCGGTGGAGCGGGGGTCAGCCGCCGAGGCCGGGGGCCTTGGTGGTGGTCTGCGAGGCCGGCGGGGCCTCGATCTGCACGGGCTCCCCGAAACCGCTGTAGGTGATCGTGCTGGCGGTCTCCTGCCCGGCCACGGTGAGCTCGGATGCCTGCTTGCGGACCAGGTCGTCGCCGTCGACCCACATGTCGAACTCGACCTGCTCGGGCAGCATCTGCGTGATCTGCGGGTTGGCGCCCAGGGTCGCGGCGAAGGCCTTGCGCGGCAGCACGACGTGGTACTTGGTGGTCTCGACGCCGCCCACCTCCTCCTGGCCCTCGGCGGTGACCTCGGAGGCCTGGTTCATGACCTGGAGCAGCTTGGCGGGGTCGCTGTTGCCGCCGAGCGACCCGACCAGGGCGCCGAGGCCGTCCTTGGCCTTCGGGTCGATCTTGAGCCACTTCTCGCCGCTGAGCTGGGCCGACTTGACGTAGAACAGGCCGTCGAGCACGACCGCGTCGACCGTGCCCGCGCCCTGGACCTCCTGCGTCACCCGGGAGGCGACCTCCTCGCCGCTGAGGTCGGCCTCGCCCGAGCCCGTCGACGACGCGGCGCCGGACTGCTCGATCTCGAACTTCAGGGTGCCGGCCTCCTGGAAGGCGGCGTAGATGCGGTCACCGAAGTCGGCCTTGGTCAGCGGTTCGGCGGCCACGGTGCTCTCGGTGCTCTCGGTGCCCGCGCTCTCCTCGGAGCTGCTCGACCCCGAGGACGAGGAGTCCCCGGACGCGGAGTCCTCCTCGGAGGAGCCGCACCCGGTGAGGACCACCAGGCTGACGAGCGGGACGACGGCGAGACGGAGCAGGGACGTACGACGCATGGGGCACCTTCCGAGAGGAGCGGTCGACGACGGTGGGAACGACCGAGGCGGCCATCCTGTCAGGATGACCGCCTCGGCGGGTGCACTACGTGCGTGCGGGGGCAGAGCGCCTCAGGCCTCGTCCTCCGAGGCGACGTTGCGGGTGCGGTTGGGGTCGACCTGCACCCCGGGGCCCATGGTCGTGGAGACCGTGACCTTGCGGATGTAGCGACCCTTGGAGCTGGCGGGCTTGAGCCGCAGCACCTCCTCGAGGGCGGCGGCGTAGTTCTCGGCCAGCTGGGCCTCGGAGAACGACGCCTTGCCGATGATGAAGTGCAGGTTGGCGTGACGGTCGACGCGGAACTCGATCTTGCCGCCCTTGATGTCCGAGACGGCCTTGGCGACGTCGGGCGTCACGGTGCCGGTCTTGGGGTTGGGCATCAGGCCGCGGGGGCCGAGGACGCGGCCGAGACGGCCGACCTTGCCCATCATGTCGGGGGTCGCGACGACGGCGTCGAAGTCGAGCCAGCCGCCGTTGACCTTCTCGATCAGCTCGTCACCGCCGACGACGTCGGCGCCGGCCTCACGGGCGGCCTCGGCCTTGTCGCCGTTGGCGAACACGAGGACCTTGGCGGTCTTGCCGGTGCCGTGCGGGAGGTTGACGGTGCCGCGGACCATCTGGTCGGCCTTGCGCGGGTCCACGCCGAGGCGCATGGCCACGTCGAGGGTCTCGTCGAACTTCTTCTTGGCACCGCCCTTGGCGATCTTGATGGCGGTCAGCGGGGCGTGGAGCTCGTCCTGGTCGAACGTCTCCGCCACCGCGCGGTAGGTCTTGCTGCGCTGCATGGTGATTCCTCAGTTTCTTGGAAGTGTGGTCGCGATGAGCCAGCGCGGCTCTGCCACGGTGGTGCCGGCGCGGTGGGGTCTCCCCCGGTACGCCGACGGGTCGGTCACTCGGTGACGATGCCCATCGAGCGGGCGGTGCCCTCGACGATCTTGACGGCCGCGTCGAGGTCGTTGGCGTTGAGGTCGGGGAGCTTGGTGGTCGCGATCTCGCGCACCTGGTCCTTCGACAGCTTGCCGACCTTGTCCTTCTGCGGGACGCCCGAGCCCTTCGCGACGCCGGCGGCCTTCTTGATCAGCTCCGCGGCCGGCGGGGTCTTGGTGATGAAGGTGAAGGAACGGTCCTCGTAGATGGTGATCTCGACGGGGATGACGTTGCCGCGCATGGGCTCGGTCTGGGCGTTGTAGGCCTTGCAGAACTCCATGATGTTCACGCCGTGCGGGCCCAGGGCGGTGCCGACGGGCGGGGCCGGCGTCGCGGCACCGGCGTTGAGCTGCACCTTGACGAGGGCAGCGATCTTCTTCTTGGGGGGCATTGCTCTCTTCTCTCTCTCGTGGTCATGACGGGGCCGACGGCCCCTGCCACAGGTGTGTTTCGTGCCCGTCCGGCTGGCGCCGGACCGGCTTCAGTGCGGTCCGATCGCTCAGACGCGCTGGATCTGGGTGAAGCTGAGCTCGACCGGGGTCTCCCGGCCGAAGATCTCGACCAGCGCCTTGACCCGCTGGGCCTCGGCGTTGATCTCGGTGATGGTCGCGTGGAGCGTGGCGAACGGCCCGTCGACCACCATCACGGAGTCGGAGACGTCGAAGTCCGCGACGGCGACCTGCTGGCGCGGGGTGCTGCTCGACGACCCGCCACCGGAGGCGGACTCGGCCGGGGCGGCCGCGGCGGCCTGCGCGGCGATCGCGGGGGCCAGCATGTTCTCGACCTCCTGCAGGCTCAGCGGCACCGGCTGGTGGCTGTGGCCGACGAAGCCGGTCACCGACGGGGTGTGCCGCACCGCGGCCCAGGACTCGTCGGTGAGGTCCATGCGGACGAGGACGTAGCCGGGGAGGACGGTGCGCTTGACCATCTTGCGCTGGCCGTTCTTGATCTCGGCCACCTCCTCGGTCGGCACCACGACCTCGTGGATGTAGAACTCCATGTTGAGCGAGGTGATGCGGTTCTCGAGGTTGGCCTTCACCCGGTTCTCCATGCCGGAGTAGGTGTGGACGACGAACCAGTCGCCCTCCTTCTCCCGCAGCGCCTGGCGGAACTCCTCGAGCGGGTCCGCGGGGGCGGCGTCGACGTCGGGGAGCTCCTCGGAGCCCGCCTCGACCTCCACGGCCTCGTCCACGGGCGAGTCGGGGTCGACGACCTCCTCCTCGGGAGGGGAGACGACCTCGGTGGTCTGGCCGGTCTCGGGGTCGGTCAGGACGGCCTGCTCGGCCACCTCCACCGCTTCGGTCCCGGTCGAGCCGGCCTCGGTGGGCTGCTCGTCTTCACGCTGCGACACGATCACTCCGTCATCTGGGTCAGGTCCTGCTCACTGTGGTCCTCGGCTGCCCGGCTCCCCGGGCGGCTGCTGGTCGGGCACCCGCGGGCGGGCTAGTCACCGAACAGGGCGAAGACGGCCTTGCCGAACGCGACGTCGAGCAGGGAGACGTACGCGATCATCACGAGCACGAAGACCAGGACCACGAGGAAGTAGGTCACCAGCTGCTGCTGGGTCGGCCACACCACCTTGCGGAGCTCGGCGACCACCTGGCGGTAGAACGTGAGCGGGCCGGTGCGCTCGCGAGAGTCCTTCTCCGAGCGGACTGCCTTCTCCGTCACGTGCTTCCTCATTCCGGTCGCCGACCTGGTCTGCGTTGGGGATCCCCCGAGGCTTCCGAGGGGTCTCGCAGGGCACGAGGGACTTGAACCCCCAACCTTCGGTTTTGGAGACCGATGCTCTGCCAGTTGAGCTAGTGCCCTACGGCGATCTCCGGGCATGGTCGAGCCTTGGCCGGATTCACCAGTCACGGAGTCTACGGGGGCGGCCTGGACAAGTCGAACCGGTGGCCGGCGCGCACCCGCGAGGGCGCCGGAGGGCCCCGGGGTGAGGCAGGGACACCGTCCGGGCGCCGACCCTGCGCGGTCCCTCTGGGAACATGGTCCCGTGACCGCCCAGGACAGCCAGCCCCTCCCCCTCGCCCAGCGCCCCGCCGAGGAGGTCGACGCCTTCCTGACCCGCGAGCAGGAGGCGTACGACGCCCTCCGCGCCGCCGGCCTCACCCTCGACCTCACCCGCGGCAAGCCGGCCCCGGCACAGCTCGCGCTCGCGGACCGGCTGCTCGACCTGCCGGACGGCTTTACCGACCGCGACGGCGTCGACACCCGCAACTACGGCGGCCTGGCGGGCCTGACCGAGCTGCGCGAGATGTTCGCCGAGCTGCTGGGCCTGGAGCCCGCCCAGCTGGTCGCGGGCGGCAATGCCAGCCTGGTGATGATGCGCGAGGTGCTGGTCGACCTGGTGCTGCACGGCGCCGTGGACTCCGAGCGCCCCTGGGGCCGCGAGGAGAGGATCACCTTCATCTGCCCGGTCCCCGGCTACGACCGGCACTTCACGCTGCTCGAGTGGCTCGGCATCGGGACCGTCACGGTCGAGATGGGCGAGGACGGCCCCGACGTCGAGGAGGTCGCCCGGTTGGCGGCCTCCGACCCGAGCATCAAGGGCATGTGGCTGGTGCCGACGTACGCCAACCCGACCGGCTCGGTGGTGACCCAGGAGGTCGCCGAGCGGCTGGCCTCGATGCCGACCGCGGCGCCGGACTTCAAGATCCTCTGGGACAACGCCTACGCGCTGCACCACCTCACGCCCGAGGACGCGAAGACCGCCGACATCGTCTCGCTGGCCGCCGCGGCGGGGAACCCGCACCGACCGATCGTGTTCGCCTCGACCTCCAAGATCACCTACGCCGGTGCCGGCGTGGCCTTCCTCGGCGGCTCGGTCGAGACGGTGCAGTGGTACCTCGGCCACCTGGGCCAGGGCTCGATCGGCCCCGACAAGGTCAACCAGCTGCGCCACGTGCAGTTCTTCGGCTCGGCGCAGGGCGTGCGCGACCACATGGTGCGCCACCGCGAGATCATCGCGCCGAAGTTCGCCGAGGTGGACCGGGTGCTCGAGGAGCAGCTCGGCGGTCTCGGGGTCGCGACCTGGACCCGCCCGGCGGGCGGCTACTTCGTCAGCCTCGACGTCCTCGACGGCACCGCCACCCGGGTGATCGCGCTGGCCAAGGAGGCCGGCGTCGCGCTGACCCCGGCCGGCTCGGCCTTCCCGGGCAGCCACGACCCGCGCGACCGCAACATCCGCCTCGCCCCGACCTTCCCGCAGCCGGCCGACGTCACCGCGGCGATGGAGGCCGTGGCCACCTGCGTGCGCCTCGCCGCCGCCGAGAAGCTCGCCGCCGACCGGGGCTAGGACGTCGGGTGGCGGACCGCGGTGACCATGACGAGGGCGGAGCCCGAGAGCCCGCCCTGAGGAAGCTGGAACAGCTTCCGAAGGCCCATCTCCACCTCCACTTCACCGGGTCGATGCGGCACGCCACGCTCCTGGAGCTGGCCGAGCGCGACGGGCTGCACCTGCCCGACGCCCTGGTCGAGGACTGGCCGCCGCAGCTCTCCGCGGCCGACGAGAAGGGCTGGTTCCGCTTCCAGCGGCTCTACGACGTGGCGCGCTCGGTGCTGCGCACCGAGGACGACGTGCGCCGGCTGGTCCGCGAGGCCGCGGAGGACGACGCCCGCGACGGCGGGGTGTGGCTGGAGATCCAGGTCGACCCCAGCGGGTACGCCGCCCGCTTCGGCGGCATCACCGCCTTCACCGACCTCGTGCTCGACGCCGTCGCGGTCGCCTCGCGCGAGGCGGGGATCGGGATGGCGGTGGTGATCGCCGCCAACCGCACCCGCCACCCGCTCGACGCGCGCACCCTGGCCCGCCTCGCCGCGCAGTACGCCGGTCGCGGCGTCGTCGGCTTCGGCCTGTCCAACGACGAGCGGCGGGGCCGCACCCAGGACTTCGCGCCCGCCTTCGCCATCGCCGAGCGCGCGGGCCTGCTGCTGGTCCCCCACGGCGGCGAGCTGCTCGGCGCCCCGTCGGCCCGCACCTGCCTCGAGGACCTGCGCGCCGACCGCCTCGGGCACGGCATCCGCTCCGTGGAGGACCCCCGGCTGCTGGAGCGCATCGTCGAGCGGGGCGTGGCGCTCGAGGTGTGCCCGGTCTCCAACGTGGCGCTCGGCGTCTACAGCGACCCCACGTCGGTGCCGCTGCCCGAGCTGCTCGCCGCCGGGGCCACGGTCGCGCTGGGCGCCGACGACCCGCTGCTGTTCGGGTCCCGCCTGGCCGGTCAGTACGCCACGATGCGCGCCGCCCACGAGCTCACCGACGCCCAGCTCGCCGAGCTGGCCCGCGGGTCGGTCCGCGCCAGCGCGGCGCCGGACGCGCAGAAGGCGGGTTGGCTGGGCGACATCGACGCCTGGCTGGGAGGATGAGTCCATGAGCAGCAGCTATCCCGGGGAGGAGCCGCGTCGCGACGAGCAGTCCGACGACGCGGCCCAGGACGTCGAGCACACCCAGCCCTACGGCTACCGGCCGGCCGAGGAGCCCGGCCAGCGGCCCGTGGACCAGTGGGGTGCGGCCCCGCAGCAGTCCTACGACCAGCCGTCCTACGGCCAGCAGCCGGCGTACGGGCAGCAGCCGGGCTACGGCGCAGCAGCCCTACGGCCAGGACCAGCAGGCCGGGGGCTACGGCGCGCCCGCGCCGGGCTACGGCCCCGGCTCGCCGTACGGCAGCACCGCGCCCCACCACGGCCAGGCGACCACCGCGATGGTGCTCGGCATCGTCGGCCTGGCGAGCATCCCGATCCTGTGCGGCCTCGGGCTCGTCGTCTCCCCGGTCGCGTGGTTCCTCGGCCGCAGCAGCCTGCGGACGATCCGGTCCTCCGGCGGCCGCTTCGGGGGCGAGGGCCAGGCCAAGGCGGGCTACATCATGGGCGTGGTCGGCACCGTCCTGCTCGTGCTCGGGATCGTGGCCCTCGTCGCCTTCATCGTCTTCGCGATCAACGCGGGCGAGACCAGCTCGACCTACGAGTACGGCGACGTCTGAGCGTCGCGCCGGCTAGAGCTCGCAGCCGACCAGCACGGGCTCGTTGACCAGGGTGATCCCGAACCGCTCCTGCACGCCGTCGCGGACCTCGCGCGCGAGCGCCAGCAGGTCGGCGGTGGTGGCCCCGCCCCGGTTGGTCAGGGCCAACGTGTGGCGGCTGGAGAGCCGGGCCCGGTCGTTGCCGTGGCCCTTGTGGAAGCCGGCGTGCTCGATCAGCCAGGCGGCGCTGGTCTTGACCCGGGAGCCGTCCGCCGGCCACGAGGGGGCGCCCTCGGGCAGCACCGCCGGGTCGACCATCGGGTTGGTGAAGAACGAGCCCGTGCTCCAGGTGTCGTGGTCGTCGGCGTCCAGCACCATCGCCTTGCCGCGCCGCAGCGCCAGCACGGCCTCGCGGACCCGGGCCGAGGGCGCCCGGCGGCCGGGCTCCACGTCGAGGGCGCGGGCCAGCTCGGCGTACTGCACCGGGGAGCCGTGGTCGCCCAGGCCGAGCTGGAAGGTCACCGCCAGCACCACGAAGCGGCCGGGCTCGGACTTCAAGCGCGAGGTGCGGTAGCCGAAGCCGCAGTCGGCCGCGGCGAAGGTGCGCACGGCGCCCCGCCGGCGGTCCCAGGTGCGGACCCGGGCGACCGTCTGGCTGACCTCCTGGCCGTAGGCGCCGACGTTCTGGATCGGGGTGGCGCCGGTGGTCCCGGGGATGCCCGAGAGAGCCTCCAGGCCGATCCAGCGGCGCTCGACCGAGGTGGCGACGAGGTCGTCCCACGGCTCGCCCGCGGCGACCTCGACGAAGGCGCCGCCGCACAGGTCGGCCTCGGCGTCGACGCCGCGGGTGCGCACGAGGACCACGCGGCCGGCGTACCCCTCGTCGGCCACCACCAGGTTGCTGCCGCCGCCCACGACCAGCACCGGGGTGCCGGCCTCGTCGGCGTCACGGACCGCGTCGACGATGTCGGCCTCGGTGGTGGCCACGACGAGCTCGGTCGCCGGACCGCCGAGGCGCACGGTCGTCAGGTCGGCCAGCCGGGGCACGGCCACGGCGCTGGTGGGTTCGGTCACGGTCATCGCTCGCAAGGCTAGTGCGGTGGGGTGCCGCAGACGCGACAAGCGGCCCCGGCGAGGCCGGGGCCGCTTGCGGCGTCGAGCTCGGTGAGCCCGCGGAGCCTGGGGCTCAGCGGGTCTCGCGGTGAGCGGTGTGGGTGCGGCAACGCGGGCAGAACTTCTTCAGCTCCATGCGATCGGGGTCGTTGCGACGGTTCTTCTTGGTGATGTAGTTGCGTTCCTTGCAGTCCACGCACGCCAAGGTGATCTTGGGGCGGACGTCGGAGCTCTTGCTGGCCACGCGCGTGCCTTCTTCCCTGCGTTGTTGCTTCGAATGACGAGTGAGTAGCGGGGGCGGGACTCGATCCCGCGACCTCACGATTATGAGTCGTGCGCTCTAACCAGCTGAGCTACCCCGCCCCGGGCAACCACCGCGTCCCCGCGGTCATTCCCAGAGCCCCTTTACGGAATCGAACCGTAGACCTTCTCCTTACCATGGAGACGCTCTGCCGACTGAGCTAAAGGGGCACGACCTCTCGGGCCGACGAGCAGAATACACAGGCCCGAGGCGATAGATGAAATCGGGCCGCACCGGGCCCCGGGACACCTGGTCCGACCGGCACCGAGGGGGAGGGACCGTGACCGCAGCAGGCGCGACGACCCTGGTCTGGGGCGTGCACGGGGCCGAGCACGCGGCCACCGCCGGCGTCGGGACGGTCGTGGTGGTCGACGTGCTGAGCTTCAGCACGACGGTCACCGTGGCCGCCGACCTCGGGGTCGAGGTGCTCCCCCACGCGTGGACGTCCTCCGCCGCGGCGCACGCCCTGAGCCACGGCGCCACGCTGGCCCGCGGACGCCACCAGGCCGGCCCGGGCGAGGTCAGCCTCTCCCCGGTCAGCCTCCGGCTCGCCAGCGGCCTGCACCGGCTGGTGCTGCCCTCGCCCAACGGCTCCACCATCTGCGCCGCCCTCGACGAGGAGGAGGTCGCGGTCGCGGTGGGCTGCCTGCGCAACGCCCGCGCGGCCGGACGCTGGCTGGCCGCGGCCGAGGAGCCGGGCGCGGTGGTCGCCGCGGGCGAGCGCTGGGCCGACGGGGGCCTGCGGCCCGCGCTGGAGGACCTCCTGGGGGCGGGCGCGGTGCTGGCGGCGGCCGCGGCCGCCGGCGCCGTGCTGGACGCCGACGCCCGCGCCGCGGTGGCGGCGTACGACGAGGCGCGCGACGACCTCGACGCGCGGGTGCGCGGGTGCGCGAGCGGCCTCGAGCTGTCCGCCACGGGCTTCGGGGCGGACGTCGAGGTCGCCCTGGAGCTCGACGCCTCCGGCCTGGTGCCGACCCTCGACGACGGGGCGTTCGTGACGGCCTGAGGTCGCGCCCGGGGCTCAGTCCTGGACGCGGGCGAACGGCTGGGCGGCCTCGAGCTCGTAGGCCAGCTCGAGCAGCCGCCGGTCGCGGCCACGGGCGGCGGAGAGCTGCACCCCGATCGGCAGGCCGGCGGCCGAGGTCGCGAGCGGCAGCGAGACCGCCGGGTCGCCGGTGACGTTCTGCACCGGGGTGAAGGCGACCCAGTCGAGGAGCCGCTCGATCACGGTCTGGTAGGGCTGCGCGGGGCTGAGCCAGCCGATCTCGGGGGTCGTGCCGGCCACGGTCGGGCAGAGCATCACGTCGTGGTCGGCGTACAGGCGCGCGGTGTGGCGGTGCGAGCGCTGCAGCCGCACGATCGCGGGCGGCACCCGCAGCAGCCGGGACCGGCCGCGCGCGGCGAGGCCGCGGGTCAGGGCGTCGTTGCGGGCCCGGTCGTAGCCGCGCCCCCAGGTGCGTCGGCCGCCGGCGCTGATCGCCAGCGCGAGGAAGGCCCAGTAGTCGAGGAAGTCCTCCGCGAGCGAGGCCGGGACCGGCAGCGAGGTCGGCTCGACGTGGTGGCCCAGCGACTCCAGCAGCCGGCCCGCCGCCTCGGTCGCCGCGACCACCTCGGGCGACACCGGGGCGCCGGTCAGGGTCTGGGTGACCAGCGCGACGCGGAGCCGCTTGCGGCCCGGGCGGGTCACGTCGCCCACGGGCGGGAGGCCCGGGTCGTGGTAGGCCCGCTCGGCCTCGCGCAGGAAGGCCGCGGTGTCGCGCACGCTGCGGCTGACGACGCCGTCGGCCACGATCTTGACCGGCATCTCGCGGTTCATCCGGTCCGAGGGCACCCGGCCGCGGGTGGGCTTGAGGCCGACCAGGCCGTTGACCGCGGCCGGGATCCGGATCGAGCCGCCGCCGTCGTTGGCGTGGGCCAGCGGCACCGCGCCGCCGGCCACGAAGGCAGCGGAGCCCGAGGACGAGGCGCCCGCGGTGTGCCCGAGGTGCCAGGGCGAGCGCACGGGCGGCTCGCCGACGGGCTCGGCGCTGGCGGAGAGGCCGTACTCCGAGAGCCGGGTCTTGCCCAGCACCGTCAGCCCCAGCAGCCCGAACACCCGGGCCACGTCGCCGTCGGCGACCGCCGGCGCGGCCACGAAGGCGCGGGTGCCGTGCTGGGTCGGCAGGCCGAGCACGTCGCTGTTGTCCTTGACGAACGACGGGACGCCGGCGAAGTAGCCGGCGTGGCCCTCGGTCGACTCCGCGGTCGCCGCGTCGAAGCGCTCGGCCGCGAGCCCACCGACCAGGGGGTCGAGCCGGCGGGTGCGCTCCACGGCCGCCTGCACCAGCTCCCGGCGCGAGACCCGACCGGACCGCAGCTCCTCGACCAGCCCGACGGCGTCGTGGTCGCCCAGGGCGTCGTCGCCGAACGCGTGCACGGCTTCGTCAGGGGCGCTCGCGGGCGTCGGAGGCATGACCTGCAGCCTAGGCGCACGCCCGGCCCCCCGGTGGGTGTCCGACGCGGTCCCCGACACACCGGTCCTTGCCGCGCGCAACTATCCTGGTCGGGGCCGTCGATCCGCGCGGTCGCGACCGTCGTCCCACCCTCGCAGGAGCGTGCCTCGTGACCGCCACCTCATCCCGCGCCGCGAGCGCCGGCCCGGGCGGGGTCGCCCCGCCCGCCGACGAGGAGCAGGGCGACTACACCCACGCGCAGGTCCTCACCATCCTCTCGGGGCTGCTGCTCGGGATGTTCCTGGCCGCGCTCGACCAGTCCATCGTCAGCACCTCGATCCGGACCATCGCCGACGACCTCCAGGGACTGTCCGCGCAGGCCTGGGTCACCACGGCGTACCTGATCACCTCGACGATCACGACGCCGATCTACGGCAAGCTCGGCGACCTCTACGGCCGCAAGAAGCTGTTCCTGTTCGCGATCACGCTGTTCATCATCGGCTCGGCGGCCTGCTCGTTCGCCACCTCGATGTGGAACCTCGCGGCGCTCCGCGCCGTGCAGGGGCTCGGCGCCGGTGGCCTGTTCACGCTGGTGCTCGCGATCATCGGCGACATCGTCAGCCCGCGGGAGCGGGCGAAGTACACCGGCTACTTCATGGCCGTCTTCGCCACCTCGAGCGTGCTGGGACCGGTCGCGGGCGGGCTGTTCGCGGGCCAGGACTCGATCCTGGGCGTGACCGGCTGGCGCTGGGTGTTCCTGATCAACGTGCCGATCGGGATCGCGGCGCTGTTCGTGGTGACCCGCAACCTGCACCTGCACCACGTGCGGCGCGAGGCGCGGATCGACTGGATGGGCGCCACCTCGCTCGTGGTCGCGCTCGTGCCGCTGCTGACCGTGGCCGAGCAGGGCCGGGAGTGGGGCTGGGGCTCGGGGCGCTCGCTGGCGGCGTACGTCGTCGGGGCGCTGGGCGTGGCGGCCTTCGTGCTCGCCGAGCGTCGGATGGGCGACGACGCCCTGATCCCGCTGCGGATCTTCCGGCTGCGCGCCGCCGCCGTCGTGATCGGGGCGAGCGTCATCGTGGGCGCGGCGATGTTCGGCGCGATCACGGTGCTGCCGCAGTACATGCAGATCGTCCACGGCGCCTCCCCCACCAGGGCCGGCCTGATGATGCTGCCGATGGTGATGGGCATGATGAGCGCCGGCATCGTGACCGGTCAGATCACCTCGCGCACCGGCAGCATCCGGATCTTCCCGATCATCGGGTCGGGGATGGCCGGGGTGTCGATGATCGCGCTCTCGTTCGTCTCCGCGGACACCGACCTGCTGTGGGTGATGGGCGGGATGGTGTTCCTCGGCCTCGGCCTGGGCCAGTGCATGCAGCCGCTGACGATCATCGTCCAGAACGCCGTGCCGCCCCGCGAGATCGGCGTCGCCACCAGCTCCGCGACCTTCTTCCGCCAGCTCGGCGGCACGCTGGGCGTCGCGATCTTCCTCTCGCTGCTGTTCAGCACGCTCGGCGAGAACATCCGCACCGCGCTGACCTCCGCCGGGCCCGAGCTGCGGCGAGCGGCCGCCGACGGCTCGATCCCGCAGACTGCCGTCGACGGGCAGGTCCTCGACGCGCTCGGTGGCGGTGGGGGCGGGGTGCTCGCGTCGGTGCAGGACGACTCCTCGGTGATCAGCCGGATGAGCGACGTCGTGGCGCACCCGTTCCAGGTCGGGTTCGCCGACTCGATGAGCCTGGTGCTGCTCGGCGGCGGCATCGTGATGCTGCTGGCCTTCCTGATCCTCAACCTGCTGCCCGCGGTCGAGCTGCGCAGCACCTCGGCCAGCGCCGCCGCCCGGGCGGAGGGTGCCGCGGCCGCCCACCGGGCGGAGGCCGACACTGACGCGGGCGCGCCCCCCGTCGCCGGGGGCCGGCACGTGGCGGACCCGGGCTGAGTCGCCTCAGCGGGCGCAGCCGCGCCGGTGGCAGCCGACCAGGTGGGTGTCGACGAGGCCGGTGGCCTCCATCAGGGCGTGCATCGTGGTGGGCCCGACGAAGCCGAAGCCACGCCGGCGCAGCTCCTTCGACAGCGCCGCGGACCCCGGTGAGGTGGTCGGCACCTCGCTGCTGACCCGGGGCTCGGGGTCGGCGGCCGGGGCGAAGCCGGACACCAGCGCCACCAGGCCCTCGTGCTCGCGCAGCGCGACCGTGGCGCGGGCGTTGCGCAGCGTGGCCTCGACCTTGGCGCGGTTGCGCACGATGCCGGTGTCGCCCAGCAGCCGCTCGACGTCGTCGGGGCCCATCGCGGCGACCCGGTCGACGTCGAAGCCGTGGAAGACCTCGCGGAACCGCTCGCGCTTGTTCAGGATCGTCGACCACGACAGGCCCGCCTGGAACCCCTCCAGCGAGAGCCGCTCGAACAGCCCGCGCTCGTCGGTGACCGGCAGGCCCCACTCGGTGTCGTGGTAGTCGCGCATCGTGCCGGGCGCGGCGGCCCACGGGCAGCGGCGTACGCCGTCCTCCCCCGGCGTGGTGCCGTCGAGGACCGGAGCGGTCACCGCAGCGCGTCGGACATCGCGGCGAGGTGCGCGGGGGTCGAGCCGCAGCAGGCGCCCACGAGGTCGATGCCGGCGTCGCGCAGCGCGACGGCGTGGGCGGCCATGTCGGCGGGGGTGGCGTCGTACTCGAAGTGGTCCCCGACGACCTGGGGCAGCCCGGCGTTGGACTGGGCGATCAGCAGCAGCCCGTCGGGTCGGGCCGCGACCATCGCGGCGGCGATCTTGGTCATCTCCTCCGGGCCGCGGCCGCAGTTGGCGCCGACGGCGTCCGCGCCGGCGGCGGCCAGGCGGCGTACGGCGTCGGCCGGGTCGAGGCCCATCATCGTGTGCAGGTTGGTGTCGAAGCTGAACGTGACGACCACCGGCAGCTCGGGGGCGACCTCGCGGGCCGCGGCCAGGGCGGCCTCGGCCTCGGCCGCGTCGCTCATCGTCTCGATCAGCACCAGGTCGATGCCGCCGGCCACCAGGCCGCGCAGCTGGGCGGCGAAGAGCTCCTGGACGTCGGCGGGCTCGAGCGTGCCCAGCGGCGCCATCAGCTCGCCGGTGGGGCCGAGGTCGCCGGCCACCAGGGCGCCGACGCGGTCGGCCTCCTTGCGGGCCAGCCGGGCGCCGGCCTCGTTGACCTCGTGGACGCGGTCGGCCAGGCCGTGCATCTCCAGGCGCGGGCGGGTGCCGCCGAAGGTGTTGGTCGTCAGCACGCGGGCGCCGGCCTCGGCGTACGCCCGGTGCGCGTCGCGGACGGCGTCGGGGCGGTCGAGGTTCCACAGCTCGCCGGAGCCGCCGTCGTCGAGCCCCATGTCCTGGAGCAGGGTGCCCATCCCCCCGTCGACGAGCACGACGCCGTCGGCGACGAGGTCGGAGAGCGAGCGGGACGGGGACGGGGTCGCGGCGGTGGTCACCCGCCGAGCCTAGGCCGGGGGCGGGCGCACCGCGAGGGACCTCAGGGTCCGCGCGTCCTGAGGCGTACGCCGGGCAGCGGCGGGGCGTGCAGCGGGGCGAGCGGGTCGTGGGCCGGGAGCTCGAACCGCGAGGTGTCACCGGCCTCGAGCCGGGCCTCCCAGGCGGCGCGGTGGGCGACCACCTCGTCGTGGTCGCGGCCGATGAAGTTCCACCACATCACGATCTTCTCGCCGAACGGCTCGCCGCCCAGGAGCAGCAGCCGGGTCGGCTCCTGCGCCACCAGCACGAGCGTGGTCGAGCCGGGCTCGACGTACCCCAGCTCGTCCTTCCCGAGCGGCTCGTCGTCGACGAGCAGGGCGCCGGAGTCCACGAGCAGGCCCAGCTCGTGCGCCGGGTCGACGGGGACCTCGACGCGGGCCCCGGCGTCGAGCAGCAGCTCGGCGCCCAGCAGCGGGGTGTGCGTCGTGACCGGCGAGGTCGAGCCGAGCAGCGACCCGAGGAACACCCGCGCCTCCCAGCCCTCGCCCGAGACCGGCTCGGGGGCGTGGTGCTCGAAGGCGGGGTCGGTCTCGCGGCGGCCGTCGGGCAGCGCCAGCCACAGCTGGGCGCCGTGCAGCGTGGTGGTGCCGGGGGTGGAGTACTCGCTGTGGCTGATGCCGCGCCCGGCGGTCATCAGGTTGACCTCGCCCGGCCGCACGACGGCGTGGTGCCCGGCGGAGTCGCGGTGCTCGATCTCGCCGGTGAACAGCCAGCTGACGGTCTGCAGGCCGGTGTGCGGGTGGGGCGGGACCACCATGCCGCCGGAGGCGTCGACCTCGTCGGGGCCGTAGTGGTCGACGAAGCACCACGCGCCGATCAGGCTGCGCTGCCGCTGCGGCAGCGTGCGCCGCACGGTCATCGACCGCAGCCCGCCCAGCGGCACGTCACGGGGTTCCAGGACCTGCATGGCCCCAGCCTGCCACCCGCGTCCACCCGCGTGCCCGGGCGCGAGCACGATGGGGGGATGACCTCCGACGTGCTGCCCCACGGCTCCTGGCCCTCCCCCGTCTCGGCCCGCGACCTGGTCGCGGGGGGCGGCGTGGCGGCCGAGCCCCGCGCCGACGGCGACGACGTCTACTGGCTGGCGACCACCGCCGACAGCGGGTCGCGGGTCGTGCTGCACCGCCGGGACGCGTCCGGCGCGGTCACGGAGGTCTCCCCCGAGTGGATGTCGGTGCGCTCGCGCGTGCACGAGTACGGCGGCGGGGCGTACGCCGTCGCCGGCGGCGTGGTCGTGGCCGTCGACTTCACGACCCAGCGGCTGTGGCGCCTGGACGGGACACCCCGTCCGCTCACCGGCGCGACCGAGGGCGCGGCCGTGCGCTGGGGCGCGCCGCTGGTCGACCTGGTCCGCGGCGTCGTGCTCGTGGTCCGCGAGGACCACCGCGACGCCGACGCCGAGCCGCTCAACGAGCTGGTGCGGCTGCCGCTGGAGCCCGACGCCGACGAGCCGGGCTTCGGCGAGGTGGTCGTCGCCGGCCGGCGCCGGGCGCTGCCGCGTCCCGACGCCGACGACGCGGGCGACCCCGCGCGCCCCGACTTCGTCTCCGACCCGGTGCTCTCCCCCGACGGCCGTCGGCTGGCCTGGGTGCAGTGGTCGCACCCCGCGATGCCGTGGGACGCCGCGTCCGTGCTGGTGGCCGACCTCGACGAGGCCGGCGAGCCGGGCCTGGCGCGGGTGGTGGCCGGCGGCGAGGGTCGCACCGCCGTGGAGCCGGTCTGGGTCGACGCGGACCGGCTGGCCTTCCTGGCCGAGCACGACGGCTTCGCGGTCCCGCACCTGGTCGACGCCACCGACCCGGCGGCCACGCCCCGGGCGCTCGCGGAGACCGGCAGCGAGTGGGGGCTGCCGGGCTGGAACCTGCGGGTGCGCACCCTCGCGCTGCTGCCCGACGGGCGCCTGGTCGGCGTACGCCACGGCGGCGGGACCACGCGCCTCGCCGTCGTCGACCCCGAGATCGAGCCCGGGATCGGGCCCGGGGCCGGTGCCCCGACGACGGTCGACCTCGACCTGCCGCTGGTGGCCGCCTCCGGGCTGGCCACCCACGCGGGCGGTCTCGTCGTCGACGCCGGGCTGCCCGACGTCGGCTGGGCCGCCGTCACCGTGCACGTCGACGGGGACACCGCCTCGCTCGAGGTCGTCGCCGTGCGCGGCACGGTGCCCGACGCGGCGTACGTCGCCCGCGCGGAGCCGGTCAGCTGGACCGGCTCGGGCGGCGCCGAGGCGTACGGCTTCCTGCACCGTCCCACGCACCCCGAGGTCACCGGCCCCCAGGGCGAGCTGCCGCCCCTGGTCGTGGTCGCCCACGGCGGTCCCACCTCGGCCGCCACGACCGTCCCGCGGGCGGCGTACACCTTCTTCACCAGCCGCGGCATCGCGGTGCTCGACGTCGACTACGCCGGGTCGACCGGCTACGGCCGCGCCTACCGCGAGCGGCTGCGCGGGCGGTGGGGCGTCGCGGACGTCGAGGACGTCGTCGCCGGGGCCCGGCACCTCGCCGAGACCGGGGTCGTCGACGGTCGCCGGCTGGGCGTGCGGGGCGGCTCCGCGGGCGGGTACGTCGTCCTCGCCGCGCTCGCCTTCCACGACACCTTCTCGGCCGGCGTCAGCCTGTTCGGCGTCTCCGACCCCTCGCTGCTGGCGCAGGAGACCCACAAGTTCGAGTCGCGCTACCTCGACGGCCTGATCGGGCCGTGGCCGGCCGCACGGGAGACCTACGAGGAGCGCTCGCCGCTGCACCACGTCGACGGCATCACCGCGCCGCTGCTGCTCCTCCAGGGCCTGGAGGACAAGGTGGTGCCGCCGTCCCAGGCGCAGGCGATGGCGCGGGGACTGCGGGAGAAGCAGCTGCCGGTCGCGCTGGTCGAGTTCGCCGGCGAGGGGCACGGCTTCCGCGACCCGGAGTCGATCGTCCGGGCCGCGGAGCTCGAGCTGTCGTTCCTGGCGCAGCTGTGGGGCTACGAGCCGGCCGAGGAGCTGCCGGTCCTCGACGTCGAGAACCTGCCGCGGCCCGGCCGGGACTAGCTGCCGGGCAGGGCCTTCTTGGCCGTCCGCTTGGCGCCGCGGGTCAGGCCGTCGAGCAGCAGGCCGACGCCGACGCCCAGCATCCAGACGTCCTTGCTGACGCCGAGGCCGTCCTGGGTCGGCCACGGGGTGCCCGGCTTGCGCAGGCCGGGGGTGTTCCAGTAGAGCCCCATCAGGCCGCCGGAGAAGCCGGTCAGCGCGGCACCGGCCACCGTCGGCGAGACCACGGGCGCGAGCAGCGCGGCACCCACGGCCATCTCGGTCGCTGAGAGGGTGGAGAGGAAGGTCGTCGGCCTGAGGTCCTTGAGCACCGGGTAGGTGCCCGACGCCATGCCGTGCAGCGCCTGGGCGGTGCCCTCGTCGCCGCTCCACTTCTCGATCCCGGAGTGCAGGACGAACGCGCCGACGGCGAGACGGGTGGGCAGGTTGCGCAGGTTCACGGGGTCCTCCGGGAGGCAGGTGGTGGGTGCCCGCCGCAACCGGCCGGGGCTCCCGGCTATTCCAGCACCCACGGCGACAGCCCCGGCCGTGGGGCCGGGGCTGCGCGTGGATCGGGTGGTGCCGTGGGGTCAGCGGGCGCGACCGCGGCTGAAGTCCGCGGCACTGTGCGAGCCGCCCGAGGCGGCAGGGGCACCGGTACGACGGCCGCGACCGCCGCCGCCCGAACGGGTGCCCGCGGAGCCGCCCTGACCGCCCTGGCCGCCGCCTCGACGGGGGCCGCCCTTGGCGGTCGAGCCGCCGGAGCCACCGGAACCGCCGGGGCCACCGGAGCGACCGCCGCTGCGACGACGGCGTCCGCCGCCGGCGCCCTGCGGACGGGAGCCGCCGCCGTCGCCCTGGCCGGAGCCCTGACGCACCTGGGGACGCTCCTCGACGAGGCCGCCCTCCACGAGGGTCCGCTCGCCGGGGGCGAGGTCGCGCAGCAGCGCGTGGGCCGGGCCGGGGATCTTGGTGATGGTGGGCTTGATGCCGGCCGCGCGGGTGAGGTCGCGGACGTCGCGCACCTGCGCGTCGGTCATCAGCGTGACCACGGTGCCGGCGGCACCGGCGCGGGCGGTGCGGCCCGAGCGGTGCAGGTAGGCCTTGTGCTCGGCCGGCGGGTCGGCGTGGACGACGAGGGTGACGTCGTCGACGTGGATGCCGCGGGCGGCGATGTCGGTCGCGACCAGCGTGGTGGCGCGGCCGGAGTGGAACGCCTCCATGTTGCGGGTGCGGGCGTTCTGGGCGAGGTTGCCGTGGAGCTCGACCGCGGGCACGCCGCGCGAGTTGAGCTGGCGGGCGAGCGCCTTCGCGCCGTGCTTGGTGCGGGTGAAGACCACGGTGCGGCCCGGCGCCGAGGTGAGGTCGACCAGCACCGGCACCCGCTGCTCGCGCGGCAGGTGCAGGACGTGGTGGTCCATCTGGGAGACCGGCGACTGCGCGGAGTCGGCCTCGTGGACCGCGGGGTCGACGAGGAAGCGCTTGACCAGCACGCCGACGGCGTTGTCGAGCGTCGCCGAGAACAGCATCCGCTGACCGCCGCGGGGGGTGGCGTCGAGCAGCCGGCGCACGGCCGGCAGGAAGCCGAGGTCGGCCATGTGGTCGGCCTCGTCGATGATCGTGATCTCGACCTGCGAGAGGTCGGCGAAGCCCTGCTGGATGAGGTCCTCGAGCCGGCCGGGGCAGGCGACGAGGACGTCGACGCCGTCACGCAGCGCGCGGACCTGGGGGTTCTGGCCGACGCCGCCGAAGACGGTGCGGGTGTTGAGCCCCTGCAGGGCGGCCAGCGGGGCCAGCGCCTCGTCGATCTGCGAGACCAGCTCGCGGGTCGGGGCGAGGATCAGGGCGCGCGGCTTGCGCGGCGTACGACGACGGCCGGAGGCGGCCAGGCGGGTCACCATCGGCAGCAGGAACGCAAGGGTCTTGCCCGAGCCGGTGCGACCGCGACCGAGGACGTCGCGGCCCTTCAGCGAGTCGGGCAGCGTGGCCGCCTGGATCGGGGTGGGTTCGGTGATGCCGCCCGCGGCGAGCGCGTCGGACAGGGACGTGGGCAGGCCGAGGCCTGGGAAGGAAGACAAGGAGGTATCGCTCTCAGAGACTGGTGGTGGTCCCCGCAACAAGCCGCTGGGACCAGGTCGGTCCGGGGCAACGGTCGGCGTGGAGCCCGTGCGCTCCGAGGAGCGGGAGTCAGGCTGCGACACGCGTCAGGACCGAAGCGGGTGGACGGTCCTAGTGGGACCAGTCTAGGGCAACCCGCCCGGATCGCCCGCATCGGGCGATCGGCGGGCGGGGTGAGCGGAGCGCTCAGGCCTCGGCGAGGGCCCGGGAGACCACGGCGGCGACCGCACGGGCCAGCGAGGCGTGGCCGTCCTCGGGACGCTCGGGCACGACGTGGTGGACGATGCCCGCCGCGAGCAGCGAGGCGGCGTCGACCCCCTGGGCCTGCGCCATCTCCGCGGCGTGGTCGACGTCGCCGTGGCGGATCACGCTCGCGCCCTCGGGCGGCAACGGGGAGAGCCAGGCGTTGCTGGTCGCCACCACCGTGCGGGCGGGCAGCAGCGCGAGCGCGCCGCCGCCGCAGCCCTGGCCGAGGACCACCGACACCGTCGGGACGGTCAGCGTCGTCAGGGTGGCGATGCAGCGGGCGATCTCACCGGCCACGGCGCCCTCCTCGGCGGCCCGCGACAGCTCGGCGCCGGGGGTGTCGACGACCGTGACGAGCGGCAGCCGCAGCTCCTCGGCCAGCGCCATGCCGCGCCGCGCCTCGCGCAGCGCGGCCGGCCCGAGCGGGGTGGTCGCGGTCTGGCGGAGCCGGTCCTGGCCGACCAGCACGCACGGCCGGCCGTCGAGCCGGGTCAGCGCCACGATCACCGAGGCGTCGCGCTCCCCCATCTGGGTGCCGCCCAGCGCCAGGGTGTCGGTGGCGGCGTACCGGGTCAGCTCGCGTACGCCGAGCCGCTCCTCGGAACGCGTCAGCAGCACCGAGTCCCACACCGGGACGGGGGCGGCGACGCCGTGCCGGAGCTCGAGCGCGGGGGCGACGGGCGGGTCGACGAGCACCGCGAGGGTGCGGTCGACCAGCTCGGGCAGGTCCTCGGTGGCCACCACCGCGTCGATGACGCCGTGGGCGGCGAGGTTCTCGGCGCGCTGCACCCCGTCGGGGAAGGCGGTGCCGTTGAGCGCCTCGTAGACCTTGGGGCCCAGGAAGCCGACCAGCGCGCCCGGCTCGGCGACGGTGACGTGGCCCAGCGAGCCCCACGAGGCGAAGACGCCGCCGGTCGTGGGGTGCCGCAGGTGGACCAGGTAGGGCAGCCCCGCGGCGCGGTGGTCCATCACGGCGCGCGAGATCTCGGCCATCTGCCAGAAGGCGGGGGTGCCCTCCTGCATCCGGGTGCCGCCCGACGCGGTGGTGGCCAGCAGCGGGAGGCCCTCGGCCGTGGCGCGACGCACGGCGGCCACGATGCGACGCGCCGCGGCCATGCCGATGGAGCCGCCGAGGAAGCGGAACTCGTTGACCACGACCGCGACCGGCCGCCCGCGGACCAGGCCGCGACCGGTGACGACCGACTCGTCGGTGCCGGCCTTCTCGGCGGCCGCCTCGAGCTCGGCGCGGTACGCCGCGGGGTGGCCCGAGATGTCGACCGGCTCGTCCCAGCTCGCGAACGAGTCGGGGTCGAGCACCAGCGCGACCAGGTCGTGCACGCCCCAGCGCCGGGTCACCCCTCCTCCTCCAGCCACCGGCGCACCGACGCGCCGTGCTCGTCGAGCGTGGGCGGCGCCGTGTGCTGCGTGCGGGTGACCTCGGCGCCGTCGCCGGCGAAGAACCGCAGCGGCGGGCCGGGGAGCTGGACCCGGCCGAGCACGGCGTGCTCGACGTCGACCAGCAGGCCCTGGCTGCGGGTCTGGTCCCAGTCGTAGACCTCGTCGACGGTGCGGACCTTGCCGGCGGGCACGCCGATCTCGGCCAGCCGGGCGAGCAGCGGCTCGGCGTCCCAGTCGGCGAACACGCCCTCGACCAGCTCGACCACGCGCTCGCGGGCGCCGACGCGCTCGGCGTTGCTGGCCAGGCCCGGCGTGGCGGGGTCGACCTCGAAGCCGGCGCAGAACCGCTTCCACAGTCCCTCGCTGCCCACCGAGATCTGCACCGCGCCGTCGCGGCAGTGGAACAGGCCGTAGGGCGTGATCGAGGGGTGGTGGTTGCCCTGGGCCCGACCCACCTCGCCGGCCACGGTCCACTTGGTGCCCTGGAAGGCGTGGACGCCGACGGTGGCGGCGAGCAGCGAGGTGCGCACCACCGTCCCGACGCCGGTGCGGTCCCGCTCGTGGAGGGCGGCGAGGACGCCGTACGCGCCGTACATGCCCGCGAGCAGGTCGGAGATCGGGACGCCGACGCGCTGCGGGTCGTCGGGGCCGGAGCCGGTGAACGACATCAGGCCCGCCTCGCCCTGGGCGATCTGGTCGTAGCCGGCGCGCCCACCCTCGGGGCCGTCGTGACCGAAGCCGGTGACCGAGAGCACGACGAGCCGCGGGTTGCGCTGCTGGAGCAGCTCGAAGCCGAGCCCGAGCCGGTCGAGCACGCCGGTGCGGAAGTTCTCCACCAGCACGTCGGCGCGGTCGACGAGCCGGAGCAGCACGTCGCGGTCGGCCTCGGCCTTGAGGTCGAGGGTGATCGACTCCTTGTTGCGGTTGGCCGAGAGGAAGTACGTCGACTGCCGGTCGTCCTCGGGTCCCACGAAGGGCGGGCCCCAGCCCCGGGTGTCGTCGCCGTGGCCGGGGGCCTCGACCTTGACGACGCGGGCACCGAGGTCGCCCAGCATCATCGTGGCCTGCGGGCCGGCCAGGGCCCGGGACAGGTCGACGACGAGGACGTCGGAGAGGGGTCCGGCGGAGGGGTCGCTGGTCACGGGATCACCATCCCGGCAGCACGAGGGCCGCCCACACGAGCAGCGGGCCGATCAGGGTCACCAGCACGCCGTACGTCAGGATCTGCTTGTAGTAGACCGGCTCCTCGACGGTGTCGGGACGGTTGGCCAGCATCAGCGCACCGTTGGTCGAGAAGGGGCTCACGTCCACGATCGTGGAGGACACCGCGAGCGCCGCGACGAACAGGGCCGCGTTGATGCCGCCCTCGGAGATCAGCGGCACCGCGATCGGGATGATCACCGGCAGCAGCGCGGTCGAGGAGGCGAAGGCCGACACCACGCCGCCGACGTAGCAGAGGATCAGCGCGCCGATGGCGATGGCGCCCAGCCCGGCCGCGTAGTTGCCGACGAACTCCGGCGCCTTGGCGGTGGTCAGGATGGTGGCGTAGGTGCTGACGCCGGCCACGAGGAGCACGGTCGGCCAGGCGATCTGCTTGACCGCGTCCTTGTGCTGGTTCGGCGCCAGCATGTTGAGGATGACCGCGGCGGTGATGGCGACGAAGCCGATGTTCTTCTCGAACGCGAGCGCGATCACGGCCACCGCGACGAAGGCGACGAGGGTCAGCACCTGGTCGTGGCGTACGCCGGGGTTGGCGGTCTTCGTGCCGGTCGCGGTCGACGTGCCGTAGCCGCGCTGCGGGATGGCGGCGCCACCACGGTGCAGGTCCTCGGACAGGGTGTCGGGGTCCTCGGGGTCGAGCCGCCGGCTCACCAGCGAGCGGCCACCGAGGGCGACGAAGAGCACCAGGGCCAGCAGGAAGTTGACGACCAGGCTGACCAGGAAGACCGCGATCTCGCTGGAGGGCAGGCCGGCGTCGGCCATCACCGAGTTGGTGATGGTGCCGTAGATGCTGATCGGCGAGAAGCCTCCGGCCTGGGCGCCGTGGACGACCATCATGCCCATCATCAGCGGGCTGATCCGGTAGCGCCCGGCGAAGCCGAGCGCGATCGGGCCGATGATCGCGCACGCCGCGGGGCTCGCGGCACCGATGGCGGTGAGCAGCGCGGTCACGAAGAACATCACCCACGGGATGAGGGCCACCCGGCCGCCGACGGCCTTCACGGCGCTGCGCACGATCAGGTCGACGGTGCCGTTGTTCCTCGCGATCGCGAAGAGGTAAGTCACCCCGATCAGCGTCAGGATCAGGTCACCGCTGACCCCGCCGAGGATCGTCTTCTCGTCGAGGTCGAGGGCGTACATGCCGACCAGCCAGGCCGCGACGTACGCCAGCGCCCCCATGTTGATCGGCAGCAGCGTGCCGATCACGAACAGTGCTACCAGGGCGAGGATCGCCACCCATTCCGGTCCCATCGACCGACCACCTTTACGTTGCCGTCGTGCCCGTGTGAGCCGGGTCACGTACTGGATCAGTGGCCTAGCCAATAGCCCAATGAGCCAGTTGTCAATACGATCGCGGCATGACCGAGCGTCCTCCTGACTTCCCGGGCCGGCTGAACCGCAGCCGGCTCTACGAGCAGGTCGCCGAGCAGATCACCGCGTGGATCGCCGACAACGGGCTCGGCCCCGGCGACCGGATCCCGCCGGAGCGCGAGCTGGCCACCCGGCTCGGGGTCAGCCGCGCCACCCTGAGCCAGGCCCTGGTGGCACTGGAGGTGGTCGGGGTCGTGGCCGTGCGTCACGGCGACGGCACCGTGGTGACGCGGACCGGCCTGATCGACGCGGCCGGCCCCGCCCGGATCGTGGAGGCGATCCGCGCCCACGCCGACCGGCTGCCCGAGATCATCGACACCCGCGACGCCCTGGAGACCAAGCTCGCGGCGCTGGCCGCGGAGCGGCGTACCGAGGAGGACCTGTCGCGCATCGACGCGGCCCTGGCTCGGCATGGCCGAGGACGTCGAGGCCGGGGGGCGGGGCGTGCAGGGCGACGAGCAGTTCCACGGCGCCGTCACGGCCGCCGCGCACTCGCTGCTGCTGGCGCGGCTGATGGAGGAGATCTCCGAGCTGATCCGCGAGACCCGGCTGGAGTCCCTCTCGCAGCCCGACCGGCCGCGGGCCTCGCTCGCCGGGCACCGGGCCGTGGCCGAGGCCATCCGCGCCGGCGACCCGGCGGCCGCCGCGGCCGCGATGCACGACCACGTCGCGATGGTCAGCGACGTCGCCCTGCTGCGCGGCCCCTCCTCCGGGTGAGCCCGCTGGAGGTGCTGGTCGTCCTCGGCGCCGGCCTGGCCGCAGGCGTGCTGACCTCGACCGTCGGCGTCGCCTCGCTCGTCAGCTTCCCGGTGCTGGTCGGCCTCGGCGTCCCGCCCGTCACCGCCAACGCCTCGAACACCGTCGGGCTGCTCCCGGGCGGGCTCAGCGGGTCGTTCGGCTACCGCAGCGAGCTGCGCGCCCACCCGCGGGTCGCCGTCGCGGTCCTCGGCACCTGCGCCGTCGGCGCCGTGGCGGGCGCGTTCCTGCTGCTGGCGCTGCCGCCCGGGGTCTTCGAGGCGGTGGTGCCGTGGCTGGTGCTGATGACCGCGGCGCTGGTCGGGGTCCAGCCGTGGGTCTCCGCCCGGGTCCGCGCCCGCCGCGGCGTCGGCGCGGCCGACCGCGTCACGATGTCGCCCGTCACCACGGCCTTCGCCACGCTGACCGGCGTGTACGGCGGCTACTTCGGCGCCGGCTCCGGGGTGATGATGATGGCCGTCCTCGGCTTCGGCCTCGACATCGAGCTGCGCTTCGTCAACGCCCTCAAGACGCTGGCCGTGACGGCCGGCAACCTGGTCGCGACGGCGATCTTCCTGGTCCTCGCCCCGCTCGACTGGCAGGTGATCCTGCTGCTGGCCGCCGGGTCGGTCGTGGGCGGGTACGCCGGCTCCTTCGTCGGTCGCCGCCTGCCCGACCGGGTGCTGCGCACCCTGGTCGTCGTCGCCGGGCTGGTGGCGTTCGTGGTGCTGCTGTAGGTGGGTGGCGTCGTGTCGGCCCCGGCGGCGCCGTCGGCCCGGCGGCGCTTGTCGGCCCGGCGGCGCTTGTCGGCCCCGGCGGCGCTTGTAAATCGGGGTTATGGACGCTCAACACGGGTCCTGCCGGCCCGTGAGCGTCCACAGCCCCGCGGTAGACGAGACGGGGACGAGCCTCGGCGCGGTCCGGCGTACGACGTCTCCCGGCGCATCTACCGCGGGGCTGTGGACGGTTTCAGGGCGGCACAGCCTCTGATGAGCGTCCATAACCCCGATTTACATGGCGTCTGGGGCGCCCCACGTCGGCGGGTACTACCCCTTCGGCGGGAGCTGCCGGACCCGCTCCAGGCCGACGTCCACCCACTGCCGCAGGTCGGCGAGCTCGAGGCAGCCCTCGGGGGCCACGCGCAGCCAGCCCTGCGCCGCCCTGCCCGCCATCACCATCGGCTCGACGTGCCGCCGGGTGAGCAGCTCGGGCGCCCGGGCGGGGTCGACGCGCATCATCAGGTCGCCCTGCGAGCCGGCCGCCACGGCCATGTGGCCGCCGACCAGGAACCCCAGCCCGCCGAACATCTGCTTCTCCACGACCTCGCTCGGCACGTCGAGCTCGTCGGTCGTCTCGAGCACGTCCCGGATCCGGTCGGCCAGCTCCACGTCGTACGCCATGCCAGCAGCGTCCCCCAGCCGAGTGCGGTGCGGAAGCCCACGGCGCATCATGGTCGCCATGGGCTGGTGGGAGGACCGTGTCGTGCCGGGGCTGGTGGACCGCGCCCTGAAGGGTCGCGAGATCGGGGAGGTGCGCGCCGAGGCCTGCGCCGGGCTCGCGGGCACCGTGCTCGAGCTCGGCTTCGGCGGCGGGCTCAACCTGCGCCACCTGCCCGCGACGGTCACCCGGGTGGACGCGGTCGAGCCGTCGGACCGCGGCTGGGCGCTCTCCGAGCGGCGGCGGGCGCGCCACGACGTGCCGGTCGAGCGGGTGGGGCTCGACGGGCAGCGGCTCGACGTCGCCGACGCGTCGTACGACCACGTGCTGTGCACCTTCACGCTCTGCACCATCGCCGACCCGGTGCTCGCGCTGGCGGAGGTACGCCGCGTGCTGCGGCCCGGCGGCAGCCTCGCCTTCCTCGAGCACGGCCTCGCCCCCACGGCGGGCGTCGCCCGGTGGCAGCGGCGGCTCGACCCGGTGCAGCGCCGCGTGGCCGGCGGGTGCCACCTCAGCCGCGACGTGCCGGCGCTGGTCACGGCGTCCGGGCTGCGGCTGGGCCCGGTGCGGGCGGCGTACCTCCCCGGCCCTCGGACGCCCTGGACCTTCGGCTACCTCGGCACGGCCACCGCGCCCTGAGCGTGGCTCCGGTGGCGGCCCGCGCGCCGGCTTCCTAGGGTGGCCCGATGACGACGGCTCGCCAGGTCCAGGTCACCTTCGACTGCGCGGAGCCCGGGCGGCTCGCCGGGTTCTGGGCGCAGGTGCTCGGGTACGACGCGGCGCCGGACGCCGAGCCGCACTGGGCCGCCTGCACCGACCCCGACGGCACCGGTCCGCGGCTGTTCTTCCAGCGGGTGCCCGAGGGCAAGGTCGTGAAGAACCGGGTGCACCTCGACGTGCGGATCGGCCCGGGCCTGGTCGGCGAGGAGCGCCTGGCCGCGCTCGAGGCCGAGGGCGCGCGGCTGGAGGCCCTCGGCGCGACCCGGGTGCGGCTGCTGCCGGCGGACGACGAGGACGAGTCGTGCCTGGTGATGCAGGACGTCGAGGGCAACGAGTTCTGCCTGGACTGAGCGCTAGCGCCGGGGCTCGTACCGGCGCGCCACGATCCCCTCGCCGAGGTCCTCGCTGTCCACGAGCCGCAGGTCGAGCGCGGCCGACAGCCCCGCCAGCAGCGTGGGACCGTGGCCGACGACCACCGGGTGGACGACCAGCTCGTACTCGTCGACGAGCCCCAGCGCGGCCAGCTCCAGCCCCAGCTGCACGCCGCCGACGAGCAGCCCCCGGCCAGGCTGCTCCTTGAGCCGTGTCACCGCCGCTCCGAGGTCGCCGTGCACCAGCTCGGCGTTCCAGTCCACGCTCCCCAGCGTCGTCGAGACGACGTGCTTGCGCGTCGCGTGCAGGCTCGCCACGAAGGGGTCGCGCGACGTCCCGGACTCGGCCTCGGCACGGAAGGCCTCCTCCATCAGCTGGTAGGTGACCCGCCCGAACAGCAGCCCGTCGACCCGCGCGAGGTTCTCCGCGGCGTGGCGGTGGAGCGCCTCGCCGCCACCGAAGGCCGCGTGGTCGACGCAGCCGTCGAGACTGACGTTGAGGGAGTACCGGAGCGCGCGCACCCGCAAAGCATGGCGTTCGGCGAGCCGCGGCGGAACCCCGCGGGAGGGCCTACCGTGCAGGGATGACGCAGCTGGTGCGGGTGCACAACTTCGGGGTGTCGAGCGACGGGTACGCCGCCGGCGAGGGCCAGAGCCTGGAGCGGCCCTTCGGCCACGCCGACCCCACGACCCTGGTGGGCTGGGCCCTCCCGACGGCGAGCTGGCCCGGTCGGACCGAGCCGGGCGGCAGCCGTGGGCTGGAGGACTACCTGGTCCGCGAGTTCCACCGCGACGTCGGCGCCGAGATCATGGGCCGCAACAAGTTCGGCCCGCAGCGCGGACCCTGGACCGACCTCGCGTGGCAGGGCTGGTGGGGCGACGAGCCGCCGTTCCGCACCCCGGTCTTCGTGATGACCCACCACCCGCGGCCGTCGTTCACGCTCTCCGACACCACCTTCCACTTCGTCGGCGGCGACCCGGCCACGGTGCTCGAGGCCGCGCTCGCGGCCGCCGACGGCCGCGACGTGCGCCTCGGCGGCGGCGCGGAGACGGTGCGCCAGTTCCTCGACGCCGGCCTCGTCGACACCCTGCACGTCGCCGTCGCGCCCGTCGAGCTCGGTGCCGGTTCCCGGCTGTGGGACTCGCCCGACGACCTGCTCGACCGCTACCACCGCGACGTCGTCCCGGGCAGCGGCGGTGTCGTGCACCACCTGTTCTGGCGCGACTGACCCCGACTGACCCCGACTGACCCCGCCGGGCCCGGCTCAGGTCTCGAGCACCCGACCGCTCTCCACCTCCTGCGCCAACCGGCGCAGCGTCGCGACCAGCGGGTCGAGCATCACCGTGCCCACCACCACCGTGTGCAGCGCCGCGGCGGGCGACGCGGCCCCGGTGGCGACCTCGACGTCGACGGCCGCGATCCGACGGGCCGCCTCGGCGTACGCCCGGAAGGCCGCCGCACCCAGCGGTACGCCGGCCGCGCGGGCGTCGGCGACGGCGCGGGTCAGGGCACCGAGCAGCGGACTGTCCCGGGCGCGGCGAGGCCGAGCACCTCGGCTTCCTCGGGGCGCGCTACCTGCTCGACGGCGGCCACCCCACCGTCCTGCAGTACTGGCGCAGCGCCGAGCAGCTCTACCGCTACGCCGCCGACCCCGGCCTGGAGCACCGGCCGGCGTGGAGGGCCTTCCACGGGTACGCCGCGAGGGCGCCGGGCGCCGTCACCATCTGGCACGAGACCTACGTCGTGCGTGCCGGCGGGCACGAGTCGGTCTACGTCGGGACGGCCGACTTCGGCCTGGCCTCGCTGGGTGGGACGGCGCCGGTCGCCCAGCGCGGCGAGCGCGCCCGGGAGCGTCTCGCCGGCTGACCCGACCGCGTGCCGGGACAGCGAAACCCGCAGGTCAGGGACCTACGGGCTCCGGTGTCGTGCTGGTGGTGGCAGGTGCAGGATTCGAACCTGCGTAGACATAAGTCGACGGATTTACAGTCCGTTTCCATTGGCCGCTCGGACAACCTGCCATGCGTCTGGACCACGTAGGGTGGCCCGCAGCGGGAGCGACACTAGCGCAGCCCCGACCCAGAACGAAAAATCGGATGGAGGTAGTCGAGGACATGGCCGACTCGTCGTTCGACATCGTCAGCAAGCTCGACCAGCAGGAGATCGACAACGCGATCAACCAGGCGGAGCGGGAGATCTCCCAGCGCTTCGACTTCAAGGGCACCGGCGCCACCATCAAGCGCGCCGGGGACAACGGGGTGGAGATCTCCGCCAACGCCGACGACCGCGCCTCGGCGGTGCTCGACGTGTTCCGCGACAAGCTGGTCAAGCGGCAGCAGTCGCTGAAGATCCTCGACGCCGAGGAGCCCCGCCAGTCCGGCCGTGAGTCCAAGATCTCGGTCGCGCTCAAGGAGGGCATCACCTCCGAGGACGCCAAGAAGGTCGGCAAGCTGATCCGCGACGAGGGCCCCAAGGGCGTCAAGGTGCAGGTCCAGGGCGACGAGCTGCGCGTGAGCAGCAAGAAGCGCGACGACCTGCAGGCGGTCCAGCAGCTGGTGAAGTCCCAGGACTACGACTTCCCGGTGCAGTTCACCAACTACCGCTAGACGATCCCCCGGCGTCTCGCCGGCCGTCCGAGGAGATCTCCTGCTTCCCCCCGTCCCGTCGTACGACGGACTCAGCGTGCCCGTCCCGCTCCGCCCGCACCAGGTCGAGGCGCTCGAGGCGGTCCGTCGCGCCTCCGAGGCCGGCAGCCGCCGCTGGTGGGTGACCATGCCGCCCGGCGCCGGCAAGACCCTGGTCGGCACCGAGGTGGCGCGGCTGCTGGGCCTGCGCACGCTCGTGCTCTCGCCCAACACCGCGATCACGGCGCAGTGGGCGCACACCTGGGAGTCGTACGACGGCCCGCCGGCCGGCAACCGCCGCGACCTGCGCAGCAGCCTGACCTCGCTGACCTACCAGTCGCTGGCCGTCTTCGACGAGGGCGAGCGAGCGACCGAGGACCCGGTCGGTCTGGACGACGGGGACGGCGACGGCGAGCGGGAGGCCGACGCCTCCAGCCACCTCGACCGGCTGCACCCGAACGGGCGCGAGCTGGTCGAGACGATGCGCGAGGCCGGTCCGATGCTGCTCGTGCTCGACGAGTGCCACCACCTGCTCGAGGTGTGGGGCGAGCTGCTCCGCGAGGTGCTCGACCAGCTGCCCGAGGCCGTCGTCCTGGGGCTGACCGCCACCCCGCCCGGCGCGATGACGCGGGCGCAGGTCGACCTGACCGCCGAGCTGTTCGGGCCGGTGCTCTACGAGGCGAGCATCCCGGCGCTGGTCGCGGCGGGCACCCTCGCGCCGTACGCCGAGCTGGCCTGGCTGGTCGAGCCGACGCCGGAGGAGGCGGCCTGGCTGGCCGAGCAGTCGACGCGCTTCGCCGAGCTGACCAGCGACCTGTTCGCGCCCGGGTTCGGCTCGACGGCGTTCCCCGCCTGGGTCGAGCAGCGCTTCCCCGGTGACGGCGACGCGGACGCCGACGGGCCTGCCACCACCTGGGCCGAGCAGTCGGTCCGCGAGCCCGCGCTCGCCGACGCCGTGCTCCGGCTGGCCCGCGCCGAGCTGGTCGCGCTCCCGCCCGGCGCGGTGCTGCACGAGCGCCACCGCGAGGACCCGGGCGCCGAGGACTGGCGGCTGCTGCTCGACGACTGGCTGCGCGGCTGCATCCAGCCCCGGGCCGAGGCCGAGGGCCCCGACTCCGCCGGCGACCGCGACGTGCTGGAGGCCGTGCGCCGCACGCTGCCGGCGATCGGCTACGCCTGGACGCGCCGCGGCGTACGCACCGGACGCGGCACCGTCGACCGGGTCACCGCCCGCTCGCGCGCCAAGGAGGCCGCCGTCGCCGGCATCGCGGCCGCGGAGGCGCGCGACCTCGGCGACCGCACCCGCGTCCTGGTCCTGTGCGACCACGAGCGCGCGACCGCGACCACCCGCCGCCGGCTCGCCGACGGCCCCGGTGAGCAGGACCCGGCCGCCCCCGAGCCCGCCGGCTCCGCGCTGGGCGTGCTGACCTCGTTGCTCCGGCACCGCGACGCCGCCGCGCTGCGGCCGGTGCTGGTGACCGGCCGCACGGTCGCCGCGTCGCACGCCACCCTGGCCGAGCTGGTCGAGTGGCTGCGGCACACCCACCCGATGCTGGCCGGCGGCCTGCGCGTCGAGGACGCCGACGGCGTCGCCGTCCTCGTCGGACGCTGGACCAGCGGCGCCTGGGTCGGCCACCTGACCCGGTGGTTCACCGAGGGCGGCACCCAGTGCCTGATCGGCACCCGCGGTCTGCTCGGCGAGGGCTGGGACGCCCCGTGCGTCACCGCGCTGGTGGACCTCACCACCGCCACCACCCCGACCGCCGTCGTCCAGACCCGCGGCCGGGCGCTGCGCACCGACCCGGCCGACCCCGCCAAGGTGGCGCTGGTCTGGTCGGTGGTGTGCACCTACGACGGCCACGTCGCCGGGGCGGGCGACTGGGACCGCTTCGGCCGCAAGCACCGCGGCTACTTCACCGTCGACGAGCAGGGCGAGGTCGTCGACGGCGTCGCCGGCGTCGACTCCGCGTTCAGCGAGTTCCACCCGCCGCCGGCCGAGCAGCACGACGCGATCGACGCACGGATGCTGCGCCGGGCCGAGGACCGCGACACGATCCGCGCGCAGTGGCGGGCCCGCGGCGAGGTCGCCGACACGGTGGGGCACGTCGTCCGCGTGCGCCGCACCGGCACCGGCGCCGCTCCCGCCGACGAGGCGCGCAGCGGCACCGTCGGGCTCACCTCCTGGACCGACCGGTCGCGCGAGCGTCCCGGCGCCCGGCTGGCCGTCGTACCCCCCGTGGTGGCGGTCGTGCTGGTGTTCCTGCTCGCCCTCCTCGGGCTGCCGGTCGCGGCCCTGGTCGTCCTCGCCGTGCTGCTGCTCGGCGCCGCCGCCGTCGCCGCCGTGGCGGTGCTCGGCCGCGCCACCCTGCGGGGCGCCTCCGCGCACCGCGTGGGCCTGGGCCACGTCGCGGCCGCGGTGGCCGACGGGCTGCAGCGCGCCGACCTCTCCCCCGTGGGCTCCGACGCGCTCCGGGTCCAGGTCGCACCTGACGGCACCACGTCGTACGCCCTCGCCGGGGTCGACGAGGAGGTCTCCGCGCGGTTCGCGACCGCGTTCGAGGAGGTCGTCTCCCCGATGGCCTCGCCGCGCTACGTCGTGCCCCGGCGCGTGACCTCGGCCCCCGCCGGCCTCGAGGGGTTCAGGCGCGGGCTGCGCTCGCGCGGCCGCCAGCAGCCCGACGGCGAGGTCTGGCACACCGTGCCGTCCGTGCTCGCCGCCCACCGCCGTACCGCCGACGCGTTCGCCGCGGCGTGGCACCACTGGGCCGGCGGCGACGGCACCCCGGTGCGGGTGGTCTACGCGCACTCGCCCGCGGGCGCCGGCGTGCTGGCCACCCACCGCGGCGAGGACCCGTTCGCGGTCACCTGCGTCGTACGCCGCGTCTGGAGCTGAGCAGCGAGGTCGTCGTCCCGCGGGGCGGCGTACGGACGAATCGGGCGTTGGACAGGTGAAACTGCCCGTCGGCGCCCGACATGTCCGGTCCGGCGGGCAGTTTCACCGGCTAGCCGGTGAAACTGCCCGCCCCCACCTGCCTACCTCGCCGACGACACCCGGACGAGCTTCTTGTTGGCGAACTCCGCCATGCCCCAGGGGCCGAGCTCGCGGCCGAAGCCGGAGCGCTTGACGCCACCGAAGGGCAGGCCCGGCATGGTGGTGCCGTGCTCGTTGACGAAGGCCATGCCGACCTCGAGCCGGTCGGCGGTCTGCTGGGCGAGCTCGGTGTCGCTGCTCCAGACCGAGCCGCTGAGCCCGAAGGAGGACGAGTTGGTCAGCTCGACGGCCTCGTCGACCGAGCCGACCCGGTAGACGACGCCCACGGGGCCGAACAGCTCCTCGCGGTAGGCGTCCATGTCCGGCGTCACGCCGGCGAGCAGGGTGGGCTCGAAGAAGGCGCCGGCGCCGTCGACCCGGTGGCCGCCGGTGAGCACGGTCGCGCCCTGCTCGACGGCCCGGTCGACCTGGGCGGCGAGGGTGTCGGCCGCCTGCTGCGAGGACAGCGGCCCGATGGCGGTCGTGGGGTCCAGCGGGTCGCCGGGGCTCATCGCGGCGAACGAGGCGGTGAGCTTCTCGGTGAACTCCTCGTAGAGGTCGTCGGCGACCACGAAGCGCTTGGCGGCGTTGCAGGCCTGGCCGGTGTTGCTCATCCGGCCGCGGGTCGCGGACTTCACGGTGGCGTCGAGGTCCTCGGAGTCGAGCACGATGAACGCGTCCGAGCCGCCGAGCTCGAGCACGACCTTCTTCAGGTTGCGGCCGGCGATCTCGGCCACGGCCGCGCCGGCACGCTCGCTGCCGGTCAGCGAGACGGCCTGGATCCGCGGGTCGGCGATCATCTCGGCGATCTGGTCGTTGGTGGCGAAGACGTTGACGTAGGCGTCCTGCACCAGGCCGGAGCCGGCGAAGATCTCCTCCATCAGCAGCGCCGACTGCGGGCAGCTCGGGGCGTGCTTGAGCACGATGGTGTTGCCCAGCATCAGGTTGGGCGCCGCGAACCGGGCCACCTGGTAGTAGGGGAAGTTCCACGGCATGATCCCGAGCAGCGGCCCGATCGGCAGCGTGCGGACCAGCGACGTCTCGGCACCCGGGACGTCGAGGACCTCGTCCTCGAGCAGCGCGGGGCCGTGCTCGGCGTACCACCGGTAGATCGCGGCGGACAGCTTGACCTCGCCCACCGCCTGGCGCACGGGCTTGCCCATCTCGAGGGCGATCAGCTCGGCGAGCTCCTGCTCGCGCTCGTCGTACGCCGCGGCGACCGCGCCGAGGACCTCGGTGCGCTCGGCGGGCGAGGTGCTGCGCCAGGTGGAGTACGCCGCGTGGCTGCGCGCCAGGGCGTCCTCGACGCCGGCGGCGTCCAGCTCGGGGAACTCCTGGAGGGTCTCGCCGGTGGCGGGGTTGCGGCTCGTGTAGGCAGACATGCCTCCATGTGTACCCGCCCCCACCCCCGCCGCACCACGCCCGGTCGGACGGGTGGCGCGGCGGCGGCGAGCGGTCGGGTCGTCAGTTCAGCGGCCGGGTGTCCTCGGGCACGCCGCCCCCGGACAGCACGTCCTCGACGAGGCGCTGCAGCGCGGTGAGCGCCACCCGCTGCGAGAGCGGGCCGTAGGAGACGCGCGCGACGCCGAGCTCCTCGAGCCGGGCCAGCGGCGGGGTGCCGGGCACGCCGATCAGGGTGAGCCGCTGCGGGCCGAAGGCCTCGACCAGCGTGGTCACCTGGGCCTCGTCGAGCTTGCCGGGCACGAACACGACGGGGGCACCGGCGTCGAGGTAGGCGCGGCCTCGCTCCACCGCGTCCGCGAGGACCTCGGCGGGGTCGCGGTCGCCGGCCTTGACGAAGGCGTCGGTGCGGGCGTTGAGCACGAAGTCCGGCACGCCCTCGGCGAGGGCGGCGTCCATGATCGCGGTGACCTGGGCCGCCGCCTCGGCGACCGGCTTGAGCTGGTCCTCGATGTTCGCCCCGACCACGCCGACGCCGATCGCCCGGCGCACGGTCTCGGCGGCGTCGCCGTACCCGCCCTCGAGGTCGGCGGAGACGGGCAGCGTCGTGGCGGCGGTGATGCGACCCACGGCCGCGATCATCTCCTCGACCGGGATCCGCTCGCCGTCCTCGTAGCCCAGCGAGGCCGCGATCGAGTGGCTGGCGGTGGCCAGCGCACTGGTGCCCGGCGTGTCGGCCACCACCGTCGCGCTGATCGCGTCCCAGACGTTGACCACGGTGAGCAGGGTCGGGTCGTGGTGCAGCCGCAGCAGCTCGGCGGAGGCGCCCTCGAGGCTCTGGCGGGCGGGTTCGGGAGTCGTCATGCGCCCGACGCTAGCGGGATCGGCCGGCCACCGGCGCGGGCACGGCCCGACGTCCCCGCAGCGCGCCCCGCCGCGTCGTGACAGGCATCACGCCGATCCGGCGTCTTCTCCGCTGGGACGGATCGGTTCCTGCGACACGCCGGACTATCGTGGGAGGCCGTGCGCCTCGCGGCGCCGAACGAGTGGTCCGCGCCTCCAGGAGCGCCGGGACCCAGTCCGACAAGACGAAGGATCGACGTGGCCAAGCAGGTCAAGCAGCTCGACCGGGTGATCATCCGGTTCGCGGGCGACTCCGGTGACGGCATGCAGCTGACGGGTGACCGGTTCACCCAGGAGTCGGCGGCGTTCGGCAACGACCTCCAGACGCTGCCGAACTTCCCCGCCGAGATCCGGGCCCCCCAGGGCACGCTCCCCGGCGTCTCGTCGTTCCAGGTCCACTTCGCCGACCACGACATCCTCACGCCGGGCGACTCCCCCGACGTGCTGGTGGCGATGAACCCCGCGGCCCTCAAGGCCAACCTCGGCGACATGAAGCCCGGCACCACGATCATCGTGGACAGCCACGACTTCACCGGCCGCAACCTGACCAAGGCGGGGTACGCCGCGAACCCGCTCGAGGACGACTCGCTGGTCGACTTCGGGGTCAACGTCCTCGACCTCACCGGCATGACGGTCGAGGCGGTCAAGGAGTTCGGCCTGTCCCGCAAGGACGCGAGCCGCGCCAAGAACATGTACGCCCTCGGCCTGCTGTCGTGGATGTACGGCCGCCCGACCGAGACCACCGTCGCCTTCCTCGAGCGCCGCTTCGCCAAGGTGCCCGCGATCCGCGACGCCAACGTGACCGCCTTCAAGTCCGGCTACTTCTTCGGCGAGACCACCGAGTCCTTCGCGGTGCAGTACGAGATCAAGCCGGCCCCGATGCAGGCCGGCACCTACCGCAACATCACGGGCAACCTCGCCCTGGCGTACGGCGTGGTGGCCGGCGGCGTCGCCTCGGGCCTCCCGGTCTTCCTGGGCACCTACCCGATCACCCCGGCCTCCGACATCCTCCACGAGCTGAGCAAGCACAAGCGGTTCGGCGTGACGACCTTCCAGGCCGAGGACGAGATCGCCGGCATCGGCGCCGCCCTGGGTGCCTCGTTCGCGGGCTCGCTGGGCGTCACCAGCACCTCGGGACCGGGTGTCGCGCTGAAGTCGGAGACCGTCGGCCTGGCCGTGATGACCGAGCTGCCGCTCGTGGTCATCGACGTGCAGCGCGGTGGCCCCTCGACCGGCCTGCCCACCAAGACCGAGCAGGCCGACCTGCTGCAGGCGATGTTCGGCCGCAACGGCGAGTCGCCCGTGCCGATCGTGGCCCCGCAGTCGCCCGGCGACTGCTTCGACGCCGCGGTCGAGGCCGTCCGGATCGCCGTCACCTACCGCACCCCGGTGATGCTGCTCTCCGACGGCATGCTCGCCAACGGCTCCGAGCCGTGGCGGATCCCCGAGGTCGCCGACCTGCCGGTCATCGACCCGGCCTTCGCGACCGGGCCCAACCACGAGACGACGAGCAAGGACGGCGAGACCACGGCCGACTTCTGGCCCTACCTGCGCGACGAGGAGACCCTGGCCCGGCCGTGGGCCATCCCCGGCACCGCGGGCCTCGAGCACCGCATCGGCGGCCTCGAGAAGGGCGACGGCCACGGCAACATCGCCTACGACCCGGGCAACCACGACTACATGGTCCGGATCCGCCAGGCCAAGGTCGACCGCATCGCCGACTCGCTGCCGCCGCTGCAGGTCGACGACCCCTCGGGCCGGGCCCGCGTGCTGGTGCTCGGCTGGGGCTCGACGTACGGCCCCATCGGCGCCGCCTGCCGCCGGGTCCGCAAGGCCGGCCACGACGTCGCCCAGGTGCACCTGCGCCACCTCAACCCGTTCCCGAAGGACCTCGGCGAGATCCTGTCGCGCTACGACACCGTGCTGGTCCCGGAGATGAACCTCGGCCAGCTCTCGCTGCTGGTCCGTGCCAAGTACCTCGTCGACGCGGTCGGCTACAACCAGGTCCGCGGGCTGCCGCTCAAGGCCGCCGAGCTGGCCGAGGCGATCACCGACCTCGTCGAGACGACCAAGGAGAACCGATGACCACCGCCGAGCTCCCCTTCCCCGGCCTGCAGGGCGTCCCCACCAGCGACGACAAGCTGACCGGCAAGGACTTCACCTCCGACCAGGAGGTCCGCTGGTGCCCCGGCTGCGGCGACTACGCGGTGCTCAAGGCCGTGCAGTCCTTCCTGCCCGACCTCGGCCTGCGCCGCGAGAACATCGTGTTCGTCTCCGGCATCGGCTGCTCCTCGCGCTTCCCCTACTACCTCGACACCTACGGGATGCACTCCATCCACGGCCGGGCGCCGGCGATCGCCTCGGGCATCGCCACCCAGCGCGAGGACCTGTCGGTGTGGGTCGTGACCGGTGACGGCGACGCGCTCTCGATCGGCGGCAACCACCTGATCCACGCGATGCGCCGCAACGTCAACCTCAAGATCCTGCTGTTCAACAACCGGATCTACGGCCTGACCAAGGGCCAGTACTCCCCCACCTCCGAGCCCGGCAAGGTCACCAAGTCGACCCCGGCCGGCTCGGTCGACCACCCCTTCAACCCGGTCTCGCTGGCGCTCGGCGCCGAGGCGACCTTCGTGGCGCGCACCATCGACTCCGACCGCAAGCACCTCACCTCCGTGCTCAGCGCGGCCGCCGCGCACCGCGGCACGGCGCTGGTGGAGATCTACCAGAACTGCCCGATCTTCAACGACGGCGCGTTCGACGCGATCAAGAACCCCGACACCAAGGCCGACGCGATCATCCCGCTCGTCCAGGGCGAGCCGATCCGGTTCGGCACCGACGGCAGCAAGGGCCTGGTCCGCGCCCGCACCGGCGGCGTCGAGGTGGTCGACACCGCCGACGTGGCCGACAGCGAGCTGCTGGTCCACGACGCCCACCTCGACGACCCGACGACGGCGTTCGCGCTGTCGCGCCTCACCGACGCGGGGGTGCTGCACCAGTCGCCGATCGGCATCTTCCGCCAGGTCGACCGGGCGACGTACGACGACCAGGCGCGCGCCCAGCTGCGCACCGCCTCGGACGGCCAGGACGACCAGCACGCGGCGCTGGCCTCGCTGATCAGCGGCGGCGACACCTGGACGGTCGTCTGAGCCCCACCGGGCTCAGGCGGTCTCCTCCGCGACGGCCTTGAGCCGGGCCAGTCCCTTCTCGAGGTCCGGGCCGATCAGCCGGTCCATCGGCACGACGCGGCCCACGACGCCCATCAGGCCGGTCTGCTCACCCTGCATCCGCCAGGTCACCTCGGTGCCCGCCTCGCTCGGCGCCATCGCGAAGCTCACCTCCGCGGTGGAGCGGAACGGCTTGAGGAACTCCAGCAGCACCTCGACCTGCTCCGGCGAGGCGCCCGTGATGCGCATGCTGCCGCGACCCGCCTTCCGGTTGCCCGACCAGGCGTAGCGGGCGCCCACCCCGGAGTCGGGCCCGCTGTAGACGCGGTCGAGCTCGGGGTCCAGGCCCTCCCAGGGCGACCAGGTCACCCACTGGTGGAAGTCCTGGACCCGCTCGTGCACCCGGGCGACCGGGGCGTGGACCAGGATGCTGCGCTCGACGACGTAGGTGCCCATGCCGGCCACCCTAGGACGCGCGACGCCCTGCTGTCTGTCAGGAGCGTCCGCGGCGTACGGTAGTGACGTGTCGCGCACCCGTGAGCCCCGGACCGCCGCGCAGCAGGGCTTCCTCCTGGGGGTCGCGGCGTACGCCATGTGGGGGCTGTTCCCGCTCTACTGGACCCTGCTCGAGCCCGCGGGCGCGGTCGAGATCCTCGCCCACCGGGTGTGCTGGTCGCTGGTCACGATGGTGGCCCTGACCCTGGCGCTGCGCCGGGTGCCGCAGCTGCGCGCGATCCTGCGCGACCGCCGGGTGCTGCTGCTGCTCACCGCCGCCGCGGTCGTGATCGCCTTCAACTGGGGCGGCTTCATCTACGGCGTCAACGCCGGCCGCGTCGTCGAGGTCTCGCTCGGCTACTTCATCAACCCGCTCGTCACCGTGCTGCTCGGGGTGGTGGTCCTCGGCGAGCGGCTGCGGCCGGTGCAGTGGGCCGCGATCGCGCTGGCCGCGCTGGCGGTGGTGGTGCTGACCGTCGACTACGGCCACCCGCCGTGGATCGCGGTGCTGCTCGCCGGGTCGTTCGGCACCTACGGGCTGATGAAGAAGAAGGCCGACGTCGGCGCCGTGGAGAGCCTCACCTTCGAGACCGTGGTGCTGGTGCCGCTGGCCCTGGGCTACCTGGTGTGGCTCGGCGTCGCCGGGCGGTCGACCTTCGGCACCGAGGGCATCGGCCACGGCGCGCTGCTGGTCTCCACCGGGCTGATCACGGCGGTGCCGCTGATCTGCTTCGGCGCCGCGGCCACCCGCGTCTCCATGACGACCATCGGGCTGCTCCAGTACCTCGCCCCGACCCTGCAGTTCGCGCTCGGGCTGGTCGTGTTCGGCGAGGACATGACCCCGGTGAAGTGGGTCGGCTTCGGCCTGGTGTGGGTCGCCCTCGTGGTGTTCACGGTCGAGACCCTCAACCACCGGCGCGAGCAGCTGCGGATGTCGGCCGAGGCCGCCGCGGTCTAGGTCTGCGCCGGACCGCCAGCGTTCACCTGGGAGTCACCGGGGGTCCGTGTCGGCTCGGTTGGCTGGGAGGGTCCACCCCACGTCGTACTCGGAGAACCGATGACCCTGCACCAGCTGCTCCCGCTCCTGACCGAGGGCCCGCACGGGTCCCGCAGCGCAGCGACCTGCCACTACCGCTGCGCCGACGCCTGCTTCAAGCCGATGCCGAACACCAGCGACAACCCCGAGTTCCACGAGGTCGCCGCGCGGGCGCTCCAGCGCCGCTCGGTCCTCAAGGCCGCGGGCGTCGGCCTGGGCGCCCTCGCCGTCGCCGGCGTCAACGCCGGCCCGGCCGCGGCGACCACGGTCCCCGCCGTCGGTGGGGCCGCCCCCGTCGCCGCCCGCCGCGGCGGCGGGGTCGCGACCGCCGCCTTCACGCCCGTCGCACCCAACACCAACGACCGGGTGACGGTGCCCCAGGGCTACCGCTCCGACGTCGTGGTCAAGTGGGGCGACCGGCTCTTCAAGCGCTCCCCCGCGTTCGACGTGGACCGGCAGACGCCCGAGTCCGCGGCGCTGCAGTTCGGCTACAACAACGACTACGTCGGCGTGCTGCCGCGCAGCCGCAACCGGGCGCTGCTCGTGGCCAACCACGAGTACACCGACGAGAACCTGATGTTCCCCACCGGCCGCTACGACTCCGCCACCATCAAGCGGATCGCCATCCAGTCGCACGGCATGTCGGTCGTCGGCATCCAGCGCGGCGGCAAGCGCGGGTCCTGGACCCAGGTGCGGCCGGGCAACGCCCACCACAACCGCCGCATCACCGGCACCTCGAAGTTCGCGCTCGCCGGTCCCGCCGCGGGCGACCCGCGGCTGCGCACCGCTGCCGACCCGCGCGGGCGCACCGTGCTGGGCACCTTCGGCAACTGCGCCGGCGGCACCACCCCCTGGGGCACGGTGCTCTCGGGCGAGGAGAACTTCAACGGCTACTTCGACAGGTCCGGGGACCTCGACGCCCGCTACACGAGGTCCTACGCGCGCTACGGCCTCAACGGCTCCGGCTCGCGCGGCTGGAGCGAGGTCGACCCCCGCTTCGACCTGAGCCAGGAGCCCCACGAGGCGTTCCGCTTCGGCTGGATCGTCGAGGTCGACCCCTACGAGCCGCGCTCGACCCCCCGCAAGCAGACGATGCTCGGCCGGTTCAAGCACGAGGGCGCCAACATCGCGATCGCGCGCAACGGCCGCGCGGTGGCGTACATGGGCGACGACGAGCGCGGCGACTACATCTACAAGTTCGTGTCGCGTCGTACGTTCGACAGGCGCCGGGGCGGCGCCGCCCGCCGCCGCAACCTGCAGCTGCTGACCGAGGGCACGCTGTACGTCGCCCGCTTCACCGGCGACGGCACCGGCGACGGCGTCTACGACGGCACCGGCGAGTGGATCCCGCTGACCTCCGACACGAGGTCGTTCGTGCCCGGCATGAGCGTGGCCGACGTGCTCATCGACACCCGCCTGGCCGCCGACACGGTCAGCCCCACCAAGATGGACCGGCCCGAGGACATCGAGCCCAACCCCGTCAACGGCAAGGTGTACTGCGCGCTGACCAACAACAGCAACCGCGGCACGTCGTACCCCACCGACGAGGCGAACCCGCTGGCGCAGAGCCGCACCCGCCCGGCCCTCGGCGCTCCGCTGGAGACCAGGTCGGGCAACCGCAACGGCTACGTGCTGGAGATCAGCCCGGCCCGCGGCGACCACAGCGCCACCACCTTCGGCTGGGACCTGATGCTGGTGTGCGGCGACCCCGACGCCCCGGAGACCTACTTCGCGGGCTACCCCAAGCAGCAGGTCAGCCCGATCAGCTGCCCCGACAACGTCGCCTTCGACAGCGTCGGCAACCTGTGGATCTCCACCGACGGCGCCCAGCTCGGCTCCCACGACGGCCTCTTCCGGGTGCCCGTCAGCGGCTCCCAGCGGGGCCGGGTCCAGCAGTTCCTCACCGTCCCCAAGGGCGCCGAGACCTGCGGCCCGCTGATCACCGACGACGGCCAGTCGGTCTTCATCGCCGTCCAGCACCCCGGCGAGACCGACGGCGCCACCTTCGAGAACCCCTCGTCCACCTGGCCCGGCACCAACAGCTTCCCCCGCCCGGCCGTCGTGGTGACGTACCGCGACTGATCACCTCGGGCGGTCCGGTCCGGGGCTGCGTCCGGAGCTGCGGTTTCACAGGGTCCCCTGTGAAACCGCAGCTCCCCGGTCGAAGTCCACACCGGGAAGTGTCAGCTCCCTCCGGGAAGCAGCCCGCTCAGGGGAGCTGCTGAGCCTCCACAGCCGGATCTGACGACGGCTCTGTCCCCAGGCGCGCTCCCGCCCAGGCGCGACGTACGCCGCGGCGCCCAGGCTGCTCGGCGTGAACATCCTCTTCACCCTCCGACCCCACGGCCTGTTCCTGCGACGTGAAGCACTCGAGGCCGGCTACCGCGACGTCGACCTGACCCGAGGTGTGCGTGCCGGGAGGCTGGTGCGTGTCCGTCACGGCGCCTACGTCCCGGCGCGGGCGTGGGCCGCCCTGGACGAGGTCGGCCGCTTCCGGGTCCGTGGCCGAGCGGTGCTGCTGACCCACGGTGACCGCGTCATGCTCAGCCACACCAGCGCCGCGGCCGAGCACGGGCTGAGCCTGTGGGACGTGGACCTCAGCCGGGTGCACGTCACCCGGCTGGACGGCGAGAGCGGCAGGCACACCCACGACGTCGTCTACCACGAGGGCACGTCGACCCCGGAGGACGTCCTCGAGCTCGGTCCCGGGCTCGTCGTGACGCCCGTCCGCGCCGCGCTCGAGGCGGCTTCGCTGCACGATGTCGAGCGCGGGGTGGTCATCGTCGACTCCCTGTACCACCGCGGGCTCGGCGACCCCGATGCCGTGGGACGCGCCTACCTGCGCCGCGCCGGGCACCCGTTCTCCCGGTCGCTCCAGGTCGTCGTGCGGGTCGCACGCGAGGGAGCTCATTCGGTCGGTGAGAGTCGGGCTCGGATGGTCTTCTTCGCACACGGCATCCCCGAGCCGCAGCTGCAGTACGTCGTCCGTGACGAGGACGGCCAGATCATCGGGATCTGCGACCTTGCGTGGCCACGTCTCGGGCTGCTGGGCGAGTTCGACGGGGTCCAGAAGTACATCCGGCTGCTGCGTCCGGGTCAGACGACGGCCGACGCCGTGCTCAGCGAGAAGGTGCGGGAGGACGCGATCCGTGAGGTCACCGGGTGCCGGATGATCCGCTACACCTGGGACGACCTCAGCCACGCGGAGCGCATGGCGGCGAGGACGCGCCGGATGCTCGCGGCGGAGGGCCCGAGGTGAGCTGCTTCCCGTGCGTTGCTGTCGCTTCCCGGGCGAAGTTCTCACCGGGGAGCGACGGTTTCACAGGGTCCCCTGTGAAACCGACACGGGCGTCGGAGACGACAGACCCCCACCTACGCCGGCGACAGGAAGCCGAACCCCGGCAGGTTGCGCAGCACCCCGAAGACGAGGACCAGGGCGAGCAGGGACCAGATCGCCCACGGGGGCAGGCTGGTGGAGCGGGGCGCGGGCCGGCCGAGCCGGCGCAGGGCCCAGGTGACGAACGCGACGAGCAGGTACGGCGCCGCCAGGACCGCCAACGGGTTGCGGGCCAGTGCCCCGCCGACGTCGCCGTGGAGCAGGTCGTGGGTGGCGCGCAGGGCGCCGCAGCCGGGGCAGTACAGCCCCGTCGTGGCGAGGAAGGGACACGTCGGGTAGTGGCCCGGCTCGTTCGGGTCGACCGTGGCCAGCAGCACGCCGACGGCCAGGCCGGCCGCCGCCACCCCGACGACGGCCAGCACCCCGCCCCGTCGCCCCGGGGCATGGGACGACGAGGCGGGGGCCGGGTCGAGCACGGTGCGTGTCACCTGGAGGACCGACCTGCTAGTAGGTGCTCAGGTCGCCGGAGCTGGAGCCGGCCACGCCGAGGCCGATGATGACCACGACGTAGAGCAGGCCCACGACGACGCCGGCGATGGCCGACCAGATGGCGAACTTCTTCGCCTTCGCCGAGGACTCCTGGGCACCGGCGACGTCGCCGGCCGACCACTTGCTGTTGACCTGCGCGGCGAACACGATCGACACGATGCCCAGCGGGAGGCAGCAGAACAGGGTCGTCAGGATCGACCAGACGAGGTAGTTGGGCGGCGGGGTGCCGTAGCCACCCGGAGCGCCGTACCCGCCACCGGGCGGCGGGGGCGGCGCGGAGTCGTAGCCTCCGCCGGAGGGGGGCTGGTTGTAGGACATGCGCGGTTCCTCTCGTGGGCGCACCACCCGATGGTGCGCGGCGATCGGAGGCTATCGGCCAGGCACCCTCGAGCGTGGTGGATCTCGCGCAGCCGCGCGCAGATCCCGCCACCAGCCGGGCCGCGCGGGCCCGTCGTACGCCGAGGACGTCTCACTCCCCCCGCGAAGCTGCTGCTTCCCGGGTGAAGTTCTCGCCGGGAAGCGACGGTTTCACAGGGGACCCTGTGAAACCGCACCCCCCGACCAGCGACGTACGCCGCTCAAGCGGTGCGGGTGGCGACGACGTCGGCGAACGCCTCGAGGGCGGTGCGGACGGGGCCCTCGGGGAGGACCTTGAGCAGCGCCTTGGCCTCGGTGGCGAGGCCGGTGACGTAGGCGCGCGCCTCGGCCAGGGCCGGGTGGGCGCGGAGCAGGGCCAGCGCCTCGGCGTGGGGCTCGTCCGCCGAGAGGTCGGAGCCGAGCAGCTCGACGAGGCGGGCGTCGGCGGGGTCGGTGGAGCGGCGGGCGATCAGCACCGGGAGCGTCGGCACGCCCTCGCGCAGGTCGGTGCCCGGTGTCTTGCCGGACTCCTCGGTGTCGGAGGCGATGTCGAGGATGTCGTCGGAGAGCTGGAACGCGACGCCGACCTTGGCGCCGTACTCGTGCAGCGCGTCCTCGACGTCGCGGGGGGTGCCGGAGAAGCGCGCGCCGTAGCGGGCGGACGTGGCGATGAGCGACCCGGTCTTGCCGGCCACGGTGCGCAGGTGGTGCTCGAGCGGGTCGGCCCCGTCGAGCGGGCCGAGGGTCTCCAGGATCTGGCCCTCGACCAGCGAGGTGAAGGTCTGGGCCTGGATCCGCACGGCGTCGGCGCCCAGCTCGGCGGTCAGCTCGCTGGACTTGGAGAACAGGAAGTCGCCGGTGAGGATCGCGACGTGGTTGTCCCAGCGGGCGTTGGCCGAGGCGGCACCGCGGCGCAGGTCGGCCTCGTCCATGACGTCGTCGTGGTAGAGCGAGGCGAGGTGGGTCAGCTCCACCACGCACGCCGAGGTGATCACGCCCGGGTCGTCGGGGCGGTCGCCGGCCTCGGCGGTCAGCAGCACCAGCAGCGGCCGGAACCGCTTGCCGCCGGCCTCCATGAGGTGGCGCGCGGCCTCGGTGACGAAGGCCGCCTCGCTGGTCACGTGGTAGGCCAGCGCCTCCTCCACCTCGTCCATCCGACGGCGTAGCCGCGCCTCGAGCGCGGGGTCGAGGATGGGCAGGGCGAGGGGTGCGCTCACCTGATGAATACTCCCACGCGGCCAAGGACGTCGATCAGGGCGCCGGGCACGATGCCGAGCACCAGGGTGGCCAGGGTGCCGAACCCGATGACCACCGAGGTCATCACGCTGGGCGTGGTGACGCTCGGGCCGTCGCCGACCGGCTCGGAGAAGAACATCAGCACGATCACCCGCACGTAGAAGTACGCCGCGACGGCCGACATCAGCACCGCGACCACCACGACCGGCCAGGCGCCGACCTGCAGCGCGGCCGCGAAGACGGCCCACTTGCCGGTGAAGCCGCTGGTCAGCGGGATGCCGGCCATGGCCAGCAGCAGGAAGGCGAAGGCACCCGCCACGAGCGGCGACTCCTTGCCCAGGCCCTGCCAGCGCGCGAGGTGGGTGGCCTCGCCGCCGCCGTCGCGCACCAGGGTGACGATGGCGAACGCCGCGAGCGTGGTGAAGCCGTACGTCGTGAGGTAGAACAGCACCGCGCTGACGCCGGTCAGGCTGCCGGTGGGGACCTCGTCGAGCGAGCGGATGCCGAGGAACCCGGTCAGGATGAAGCCGGCGTGGGCGATCGAGGAGTAGGCCAGCATCCGCTTGATGTCGGTCTGGGAGATCGCGAGCACGGAGCCGACCACCATCGTGAGGATGGCCACGGCCCAGATCATCGGGGTCCAGTCGGTGCGGTTGGCACCGAAGGCGACGTAGAACAGCCGCAGCAGCGCACCGAAGGCGGCGACCTTGGTGGCCGCGGCCATGAAGGCCGTCACCGCGGTCGGGGCGCCCTGGTAGACGTCGGGCGTCCAGGTGTGGAACGGCGCAGCGCCGACCTTGAACAGCAGGCCGACCGAGATCAGCGCGATGCCCGCCAGCAGCAGGCCGCGCTCGCCGCCGTCGGCCTGGACGGCCGCGGCGATCTGGGCGAAGCCCATCGACCCGGCGTACCCGTAGACCAGCGCGATGCCGTAGACGAAGAAGCCGGAGCTGAAGGCGCCGAGCAGGAAGTACTTCAGCGCCGCCTCCTGGCTCAGCAGCCGGCGCCGGCGGGCCAGGCCGCAGAGCAGGTAGAGGGGCAGCGAGAGCACCTCGAGCGCGACGAACATGGTGAGCAGGTCGTTGGACGCCGGGAACAGCAGCATGCCCCCGATGGCGAACATGATGAGCGGGAACACCTCGGTGTGCTCCAGGCCGCTGGTCGCGGCCTCGCGCTCGGCCTCGGTGCCGGGCAGCGCGGCGGCCTGGCCGGCGAAGCCGACCACGCCGGACTCCAGGCGACGCTCGGCGAACAGCAGCACGCTCAGCGCGCCGAGGACCAGGACGAGCAGCCAGCAGAAGACCGCGGGGCCGTCGGCGGCCAGGGCGCCCTCGGCCACGACGGTGCCGACCTTGACCTCGCCGCTGAACGGGTTGAGCCGGCCGAACACCACGACCGAGGTCGCGAACGCGGCCACCAGGCCGGCGAGCGCGGTCACCACCTGGAGCGGGTAGCGCAGCTTGCGAGGGGCGAAGGCCTCGATCAGGACGCCGAGCACGGCCACGCCGAGGACGATCAGGATCGGCGAGACGGTGAAGTACTCGATCTTCGGGGCGTCGAAGCCGTTCACTCGCTGGCCTTCCCTTCCGTGACGGTGGGTTGCGGGTCGGACTTCTCGACCTGGGACAGGGTGTGGTCGACGGCAGGGTTGATGACGTCGAGCAGCGGCTGCGGGTAGAAGCCGAGCGCCACGATCAGCGCCACCAGCGGGGCCAGCGCCCCGATCTCGCGCAGGCTCAGGTCACGCATGCCGGCGACGCCGGCGTGGACCGGGCCGGTCATGGTGCGCTGGTAGAGCCAGAGCACGTAGATCGCGGCCAGCACGATGCCGAGCACCGCGAAGCCGGCCACCCACGGGGAGTAGACGAACGCGCCGACCATCACGAGCAGCTCCGAGACGAACGGCGACAGCCCGGGCAGCGCGAGCGAGGACAGCCCCGCCACGAGCATCAGCCCGGCCAGCACCGGTGCGACCTTCTCGACGCCGCCGAAGTCCTCGATCCGGGCCGAGCCGCGACGCGAGATCAGGTAGCCGGTGACGAGGAAGAGCGCGGCCGTGGAGAGGCCGTGGTTGAACATGTAGAGGTTGGCGCCCGCGAGGCCCTGGCTGTTCATCACGAAGATGCCCAGCACGATGAAGCCGAAGTGCGAGACCGAGGTGTAGGCGATCAGCCGCGAGATGTTCTGCGAGCCGATCGCCATCAGGGCGCCGTACAGGATCGAGACCACCGCCAGCACGATCACCACGGGCGTGGCCCAGCGCGAGGCCTCGGGGAAGATCTCCAGGCAGAACCGGATCATCCCGAAGGTGCCGATCTTGTCGAGCACGCTGACCAGCAGCACCGAGGTGCCCGGGGTGGCCTGCTCGGTGGTGTCGGGCAGCCAGGTGTGGACCGGGAACATCGGCGCCTTGATCGCGAAGGCGATGAAGAACCCGACGAACATCCAGCGTCCGGCGGTGGTGCCGATGTCGAGCTGCGCGAGCTCGCTGATGAGGTACGTCGGCCCGCCCTCGCTGTCCGCGGACACCACGTAGAGGCCGATGACCGAGGCCAGCATCACGAGCCCGCCGAGCAGCGAGTAGAGCAGGAACTTGACCGCGGCCTGGACCCGTCGGGGGCCGCCGTAGCCGGCCACCATGAAGTAGACCGGGATCAGCGTGGCCTCGAAGAAGACGTAGAACAGGAACACGTCGGTGGCGGCGAACACGCCGACCGAGAGGCCCTCGAGCGCCAGCATCCAGGCGAACAGGCCCTTGGCGCCCCAGCGCCCGGCCTCGCCGTCCTCCCACGAGGCCAGCATCACGATCGGGGTGAGGATCACCGTCAGCAGCACCAGCGTCAGGCCGATGCCGTCGAGGCCGAGGGCGTAGTGGGCGCCGAACAGCTCGATCCAGGTGACCTCCTCGGAGAACTGGAGGCCGGTGCCGGGCTGGTAGGCCACGGCGACGCCGATGGCGAGCACCAGGGTCAGCACCGAGAAGCCGAGCGCGACGAGCTTGGGCAGGGAGCCGCCCAGCCGTCCGGGCAGCAGTGCCACGACGACCGACCCGAGGATCGGCAGCAGCAGCAGGATGGTCAGCCACGGGAGAGTCATGCGAGGTTCACCACCACGAGTGCGAGCAGGACGAGGGCGGCCCCGCCGAGCAGGGAGAGCGCGTAGGAGCGCACGAAGCCGTTCTGGGCGCGACGCAGCACCTGGGACAGACCGCCGATGGAGGCGGCCGTGCCCATCGCTCCCCCGTCGACCACGGTGCGGTCGAAGGTGGCGAGCCCGGCGGTCAGCTGCTTGCCGGGACCGACGACCAGGGTGTCGTTGACCTGGTTGCCGTAGAGCTCGTTGCGCCCGGCGCGGGTGAAGACCGAGACGTTGCGCGGTGCCTCGCGGGGCACGTCACGTCGACCGAAGAGCACGAAGGCCAGCGCGACGCCGAGGGCGACGACGAGGACCACGAGCGCGCTGATCACGATCGGCGGGACCGGCAGGTGGTGCTCCTCGGCCTCGCCGGTGACCGGCGCCAGGAAGGAGACGATCCAGTCGTTGAGGAGCAGCAGGCCGCCCAGCACCGAGAGCGCCGCGAGCGCGACGAGCGGGAACGTCATCACCTTGGGTGACTCGTGCGGGTGCACGCCGGGCTCCCAGCGCTGCTTGCCGAAGAACGTCATCAGCATCAGCCGGGTCATGTAGAAGCCGGTGACGCCGGCGCCCAGCAGCGCGCACACCCCGAGGACCGGGCTCTCCGCGAGCGCGGTCTCGATGATCTTGTCCTTGGACCAGAAGCCGGAGAAGCCGGGGAACCCGATGATCGCGAGGTAGCCCATCGCGAAGGTCAGGAAGGTGACCGGCATGGCCTTCTGCAGGGCGCCGTAGTGCCGCATGTCGACGTCGTCGTCCGTGCCGTGCATCACCGAGCCGGCGCCGAGGAACATGTTGGCCTTGAAGGCGCCGTGGGTCAGCAGGTGGAAGATCGCGAAGGCGTAGCCCGCGACCCCCAGGCCCGAGGCCAGCACCATGTAGCCGATCTGGCTCATCGTCGAGCCGGCCAGCGTCTTCTTGATGTCGTCCTTGGCGCACCCGATCCAGGCACCCATCAGGAGCGTGATCGTGCCGATGATCGCGACCGCGAGGCGGGCGGCGTCGGAGTACTCGAAGACGAACTGCGAGCGCACGATCAGGTAGACGCCCGCGGTCACCATGGTCGCGGCGTGGATCAGGGCCGAGACCGGGGTCGGGCCCTCCATCGCGTCGAGCAGCCAGGACTGCAGCGGGAACTGCGCCGACTTGCCGCAGGCGGCGAGCAGGAGCAGCAGGCCGATGGCGGTCATCACGCCCGTCGAGGCCCCGCTGGTGAGCTCGGAGACCCGGTCGAAGGAGGTGGTGCCGAAGGTGACCAGCATCAGGCCGACGCCGAGCGAGAGCCCGATGTCACCGACACGGTTGATCACGAAGGCCTTCTTGGAGGCGGCCGCGGCGCTGGGCTTGTGCTGCCAGAACCCGATCAGCAGGTACGACGCGAGCCCGACGCCCTCCCAGCCGAGGAACACCCCGACGTAGTCCGAGGACAGCACCAGCACCAGCATCGCCGCGACGAAGAGGTTGAGGTAGGCGAAGAACCGGCGACGCCGCGGGTCGTGCTCCATGTAGCCGATCGAGTACACGTGGATCAGGGCGCCGACGCCGGTGATCAGCAGCAGGAACAGCGCCGACAGGGGGTCGTAGAGCAGGCCCAGCTCGACCTCCCACTGGCCGGTGGCGAACCAGGTCCACAGGTCCAGCCCCAGCTGACGCTCCTCCTCGCCCCGGCCGAGCAGGCCGAGGAAGAGCCACAGCGAGCACACGAACGAGCCGGTGACGGTCGCGGTGCCGAGCAGGTGGCCCCAGGGGTCGGTACGCCGCCCGCCGAGCAGCAGGATCGCGGCGCCCAGGGCGGGCAGCGCGATCACGAGCACGAGCGGGAGCGCCAGCGACCCGGCCGAGGTGGGCTCGACCAGCGGGATGCTGTGTCCACCCTCCGCGGCGAGGACGTCGATCGCAGTTGAGATCACGTGGAGTGCCCCTTAGTACTTCAGCAGGCTGGCGTCGTCGACCGAGGCGGAGCGACGCGTGCGGAAGATGGTCATGATGATCGCGAGCCCGACCACGACCTCGGCGGCGGCCACGACCATGACGAAGAACGCCGCGATCTGCCCGTCGAGGTTGCCGTTGGCCTTGGCGAAGGTGATCAGTGCGAGGTTGCTGGCGTTGAGCATCAGCTCCACGCACATGAACACCACGATCGCGTTGCGCCGGGTGAGCACGCCGACCGCACCGATGGTGAACAGGATCGCGCTGAGCACGATGAAGGGGGTGACGCTCATCGGCCCGCCGTCCCGGAGTCGTCGCGCTCGGGCACGTCCTGGTCGCCGCCGCCGAGCCGCTGCACCTGACGGGCGCTGCCGGGGGCGTTGTTGACCGAGCCGCGGGCGGCGAGCACACGGGAGATCGAGGACTCCTCGACCGAGCCGTCGGGCAGCAGCGCCGGGGTGTCGACCGCGTTGTGGCGGGCGAAGACGCCCGGCGAGGGCAGCGGGCCGAGGTGCTTGCCGTGCTCGGCGTAGTCGCGCATCCGCTGGGCCGCGGTCCCCGCCTGGCCCAGCTTGGGGGTCAGGCGTTCGCGGTGGGCCAGCACCATCGCGCCGAGCGCAGCGGTGATGAGCAGCGCGGAGGTGACCTCGAAGGCGAAGACGTACTTGGTGAACAGCACCTGCGCGATGCCGATGACGTTGCCCTCGGCGTTGGCCTCGTCGAGGCCGACCACCGTGCCCACGCTGACCTGGGCGATGCCGACCACGAGGGTGACGCCGAACAGCAGGCCCACGATCGCGGCCAGGACGCGCTGGCCGCGGATGGTCTCCACCACCGAGTCCGAGGAGTCGACGCCGACGAGCATCAGCACGAACAGGAACAGCATCAGGATCGCGCCGGTGTAGACGATGATCTGGATGGCGAACAGGAACGGCGCGTCCTGGACGGCGTACAGCACCGCGAGGCTGATCATCACGACCGCCAGCAGCAGGGCGCAGTGCACCGCCTTGCGGGCGAACAGCAGGCCCAGGGCGCAGACCACCATGACCGGGGCCAGGATCCAGAAGGCGATCACGGCTGCGTCCCTCCCGGCGTCTCCTCGGGAGCGTCCTGACGCCGCAGCGTGCCGCGGTAGTAGTCGCCCTCGTCGGCGCCGAGCTTCATCGCGTGCGGCGGCTGCTCCATGCCGGGCAGCAGCGGCGCGAGCAGGTCGCTCTTCTCGTAGATGAGGTCGGCGCGGTTGTTGTCGGCCAGCTCGTACTCGTTGGTCATCGTCAGCGCCCGGGTCGGGCAGGCCTCGATGCACAGCCCGCACAGGATGCAGCGCAGGTAGTTGATCTGGTAGACGCGGCCGTAGCGCTCGCCGGGCGAGAACCGGCCGGAGCCGTCCCCCGCGCCGTCGTCGTTGGAGGCACCCTCGACGTAGATCGCGTCCGCCGGGCAGGCCCAGGCGCACAGCTCGCAGCCGATGCACTTCTCCAGCCCGTCGGGCCAGCGGTTGAGCTGGTGGCGCCCGTGGAACCGGGGCGCCGTGGGCTCCTTCTGCTCGGGGTACTGCTCGGTGACCACCTTGCGGAACATGGTCCGGAAGGTGACCCCGAACCCGGCGACCGGGTCCCAGAGCTGCTCCTTGAGCGTCGCCATCAGCGCGTGCCTCCTGCGTCGGTGGTGGAGCCGGTGCGGCTCCCCACGGTGGTCTCCGGCATCGGCGGCACCGGGTAGCCGCCGGCGAAGGCGTCGAACGGCTCCTCGTCGGCCACCGGCTCGGCCTCCTTGCGCTCGGGGATGAACATCAGCACGACGACGAGCAGCGCGAGCACCACGGCGGCGCCGATCAGCCAGCGACGGTCGAAGCCGCCCTGGAGGTCGACCACCCGGATCGCGGCGACCGCCACGATCCACACGATCGAGACCGGGATGAGGACCTTCCACCCGAACGCCATGAACTGGTCGTAGCGCAGCCGCGGCAGCGAGCCGCGCAGCCAGATGAACATGAAGATGAAGGCCAGGGTCTTGCCCATGAACCAGATGAAGGGCCAGTAGCCCTCGTTGGCTCCCTCCCAGACCTGCGCGATCCCGAAGGGGGCGCGCCAGCCGCCGAGGAACAGCGTCGTGGCCAGGGCCGAGACGGTCGCCATGTTGATGTACTCGGCGAGGAAGAACAGCGCGAACTTCAGCGAGCTGTACTCGGTGTGGAAGCCGCCGACCAGCTCGCCCTCGGCCTCGGGGAGGTCGAAGGGCGCCCGGTTGGTCTCCCCCACCATCGCGATCACGTAGATCACGAACGAGGGGATCAGCGTGAACACGAACCACACGTCGCTCTGCGCCGCGACGATCTGCGAGGTCGACATCGACCCGGCGTGCAGGAACACCGCGACCAGCGCCAGGCCCATCGCGACCTCGTAGGAGATCATCTGCGCGCTCGAGCGCAGCCCGCCCAGCAGGGAGTACGTCGAGCCGCTGGACCAGCCGCCCAGCACGATGCCGTAGATGCCGATCGAGGCGATCGCCATCACGAAGATGACCGCGACCGGCATGTCGGTGAGCTGGAGCGGGGTGGTGATGTCGGTGAAGGGGACGTCCACCACGGGACCGAACGGGATCACCGCGAAGGTGACGAAGGCGGGGATCACCGCGATCACCGGCGCGATCACGAAGACCAGCTTGTCGGCCGCCTTCGGGATGATGTCCTCCTTCAGCGCCAGCTTCACGCCGTCGGCCAGGCTCTGCAGCAGGCCGAAGGGACCGTGCCGGTTGGGGCCGATGCGGTGCTGCATCCGGGCCACGACCCGGCGCTCCCACCAGATGTTGAACAGCGTGAGCAGCACCAGGACGACGAAGATCAGCACGGCCTTGAGCAGCACCAGCCAGATCGGGTCCTTGCCGAACGCCTCGAGGCCGGCATCGGCCAGCGGCACGGGGAGCCCGACCGGGAGCAGGGCGGGGAGGATGGCACTCACTGGTGGCCTCCGGTGGTGGTGAGGGAGGCCCCGCCCGGCAGGGCCCCCACGGTCAGCGAGACCGGGCTGCCGGCCGGACCCACCAGGTGGCGGACCGAGAGGCCCGGCGCGCTGGCGGGTGCCCAGACGGTGCCCTCGGCGAGGTCGGCCAGGCCGATCGGGAGCTCGACGGAGCCGAGCGGACCGGTGAGCACGACCCGCTCGCCCACCCGGGCCCCGAGCGCCGCCAGGGTCGCGGCGCCGACCAGGACCGACGGCTTGCGGGCGGTGGCGCGCATCGGCTCGTCACCGTCCTGGAGACGGCCGTCGTCGAGCTGCTGCTTCCAGGAGGCCAGCACCAGGGAGCCGTCGAAGTCGGCCGGGTGGGTCGCCGCGGCGCCGCGCGCGGGCGCGGTGACACCCGTCGGGCGCTCGCCGTCCCAGGGGCCGAGCTGCCCCATCTCCTCCCACGCCTGCGCGGGCGTCCGCAGGCCCAGCGGGGTGCCGAGCTCCTCGGCGATCCCGGCCAGGACGCGCACGTCGGGCAGCGAGGAGGGGTTGTGCAGCACCGTGTCGAAGTGGCGCAGCCGCCCCTCCCAGTTGACGTAGGTGCCGGCCTTGTCGGTCGGCGGCGCCACGGGCAGGACGACGTCGGCCGCGCGGGTGACGTCGGACTCGCGGACCTCGAGGGAGACCACGAACGAGGCGCGCGCGAGCGCGGCCCGGGCCAGCTCGGGGTCGGGCAGGTCGGCGGGATCGACCCCACCGACGACCAGCCCGCCGAGCTCGCCCGCGGCGGCGGCGGTGACGATCGCGTCGGTGTCGCGCCCCGGGGTCTCGGGCAGTCCCTCGACGCCCCAGGCGGCGGCCAGGTCGACGCGCGCCGCGGCGTCGGCCACGGGCCGGCCACCGGGCAGCAGGGTCGGCAGCGCGCCGACCTCGACGGCGCCGCGGTCGCCCGCACGACGCGGCACCCACGCCAGCCGGGCACCGGTGGTGCGCGCCAGGGTGGAGACCGCGGCCAGGGCACCGGGGACGGCGGCGAGCCGCTCGCCGACCAGGATCAGCGAGCCGGCGTCGACGGGCACGTCGGCCCGGTGGGCCAGCCCCTCGAGCACCTGCACCTCGTCGCCGGGACGGGTGGGGATCAGGGTGCCGGCCAGCTTGTGCAGGCCGCGCGAGGTGAACGGCGCGACCGACCAGACCTTGGCGCCGATCCCGCCGCGGACGGCCTTGCGCAGCCGCAGGAACACGGTGCCGGCCTCGTCCTCGGGCTCGAAGCCGACGAGCAGCACCGAGCGGGCGGTCTCGAGGTCGGCGTACGTCACGGCGCCCGACCCGGGGCCCGTCAGCACGACGTGGGCGGCGAGGAACTCCGCCTCCTCGGCGCTCTGGACGCGAGCGCGGAAGTCGACGTCGTTGGTGCCCAGCGCGACGCGCGCGAACTTGGCGTACGCGTAGGCGTCCTCGGCGGTCAGCCGCCCACCGGTCAGCACGCCGACCCCGCCGGCCTCGCGGGCGGCGTCGAGGCCGCGCGCGGCGACCACGAAGGCCTCGGGCCAGCTCGCGGCCCGCAGCTCGCCGGTCTCGGCGTCGCGCACCATCGGGTGGCGCAGCCGGTCGTCCTGGCGGGTCCAGGTGAAGCCGAAGCGGTCCTTGTCGGTGATCCACTCCTCGTTGACCTGCGGGTCGTCGCCGGCCAGGCGACGCATCACCTTGCCGCGGCGGTGGTCGACGCGGATCGCAGAGCCGCAGGCGTCGTGCTCGGCCACCGACGGGGTGGAGACGAGGTCGAAGGGCCGCGAGCGGAAGCGGTACGCCGAGGACGTCAGCGCGCCGACCGGGCAGATCTGGATCGTGTTGCCGGAGAAGTAGCTCTCGAAGGGCTCCTTCTCGTAGATGCCGACCTGCTGGAGCGCGCCCCGCTCGACGAGCGCGATGAACGGGTCGCCCGCGATCTGCTCGGAGAACCGGGTGCACCGGGCGCACAGCACGCAGCGCTCGCGGTCGAGCAGCACCTGCGCGGAGATGTTGATCGGCTTGGGGTAGAGCCGCTTCTCGGCGGTGAACCGGGTCTCCCCGCGGCCGTTGCTCATGGCCTGGTTCTGGAGCGGGCACTCGCCGCCCTTGTCGCAGACGGGGCAGTCGAGCGGGTGGTTGATGAGCAGCAGCTCCATCACGCCCTGCTGCGCCTTGTCGGCGACGGGCGAGGTGGCCTGGGTGTTGACGACCATGCCGTCGGCGACCGTGAGCGTGCAGGAGGCCTGTGGCTTGGGGATCGGCCGGCCGTTGCCCCCGTCGGGCACGTCGACCAGGCACTGGCGGCAGGCGCCGACCGGCGCGAGCAGCGGGTGGTCGCAGAAGCGCGGGATCTGGACGCCGATCTGCTCGGCGGCCCGGATCACCAGGGTGTTCTTGGGCACCGACACCTCGACGCCGTCGATGGTCACGGTGACCTCGTCGGAGCGCTGCACCGCTCCGGTGGCCGAGCCTGTCGAGGTCTCCTTGGACCTCTCCGGGGTGGTCGTCATGCGTGGGCTCCCTCGCGGGCGAAGACGGTCGAGGCCTCGCGGTCGAACGGGCACCCGCCGTGGGTCAGGTGTGCGAGGTACTCCTCGCGGAAGTGCTGGACCGAGGAGGTGATGGGGCTGGTGGCGCCGTCGCCGAGCGCGCAGAACGAGCGGCCCAGGATGTTGTCGCAGACGTCGTCGAGCAGGTCGAGGTCGGACTCCGAGCCCTTGCCCTGCTCGAGGTCGGCCAGCGTCTGCACCAGCCACCAGGTGCCCTCGCGGCACGGCGTGCACTTGCCGCACGACTCGTGCTTGTAGAACTCCGTCCACCGCAGCACCGCGCGGACCACGCAGGTGGTCTCGTCGAAGAGCTGGAGCGCGCGGGTGCCGAGCATCGAGCCGACGCCGGCGACCCCCTCGAAGTCCAGCGGCACGTCGAGGTGCTCGGCGGTGAGCAGCGGCGTGGAGGAGCCACCGGGGGTCCAGAACTTCAGCTCGTGGCCCTGGCGCATCCCGCCGGCGAGGTCGATCAGCTCGCGCAGCGTGATGCCGAGCGGGGCCTCGAACTGGCCGGGGTTGGTGACGTGGCCCGACAGCGAGAAGATGCCGTAGCCCTTGGACTTCTCGGTGCCCATCGAGGCGAACCACTCCGCGCCCCGGTCGATGATGCTGGGGACCGAGGCGATCGACTCGACGTTGTTGATGACGGTCGGGCTGGCGTAGAGGCCCGCGACCGCCGGGAACGGCGGGCGCAGCCGCGGTTGACCGCGCCGGCCCTCGAGGGAGTCGAGCAGCGCCGTCTCCTCGCCGCAGATGTAGGCGCCGGCGCCCGCGTGGACGACCAGCTCGAGGTCGTAGCCCGAGCCCCCGATGTCGGTGCCGAGGTGGCCGGCGAGGTAGGCCTCCTGGACCGCGCGCTGGAGCCGCCGGATGACGTGGAGGATCTCGCCGCGGACGTAGATGAAGGCGTGGCTGGCCCGGATGGCGTAGGCGCTGATGATGACGCCCTCGACCAGCGTGTGCGGGCTGGCCATCATCAGCGGGGTGTCCTTGCAGGTCCCCGGCTCGGACTCGTCGGCGTTGACCACGAGGTACTTCGGGTTGGGGTTGTCCTGCGGGATGAAGCCCCACTTCATGCCGGTCGGGAAGCCCGCGCCGCCACGGCCGCGCAGGTTGGAGGCCTTCACGGTCTCGACCACGGCGGTCGGCTCCATGGCCAGCGCCTTGGCCAGCGCGCGGTAGCCGCCCTGGGCCTCGTAGGCCTCCAGGGTCCAGGAGCGCTCGGCACCCCAGTTGTCGGTCAGGACCGGGGTCAGCGTGTCGATCGGGGTGCTCACGTGTCGCCCTCTCCGGTGTTGCGCGGGTTGTCCTCGTGCTTGGCGTCGGCGCCGGACTCGGCGACGGCCGCCTGCGACTCGGTCTCCTTGGACTCGGGGGCACCGCCCGCCTTGTCGGCGGTGGTCTCGCCCTCGGCCGTGTCGGCTCCCTGGTCCTTGGCGTCGGCGGCCTGGGCCGCCTGCGCCACGCTCGGCGCGGTCCAGCCGCGCTCGCGGGCGATCTCGCGACCCAGCAGCGAGGCGGGCCCCGCGGAGGGGCCCTCGTCGGCGAGGTCGTCGGGGAACCCGGCCAGGACGCGCTCGGCCTCGCGCCAGGTCACCACGCGGGGTCCGCGCGTCGAGGTGACCTCCACGCCGGAGCGCAGGTCGTCGACGAGCGTGGTGGCCGACTCCGGGGTCATGTTGTCCATGAACTCCCAGTTGACCGTCATCACCGGCGCGTAGTCGCACGCGGCGTTGCACTCGATGTGCTCGAGGGTGATCGAGCGCCGGCCGTCCTCGGCCGGCGTGGTCTCGTCGTTGCCGAGGTCGAGGTGGTCCTTGAGCCGCTCGAAGATGAGGTCGCCGCCCATGACCGCGCACAGCGTGTTGGTGCAGACCCCGACGTGGAAGTCGCCGACGGGGCGGCGCTTGTACATCGTGTAGAAGGTCGCGACGCCGCTGACCTCGGCGGCGCTGATGCCGAGGATCTCCGCGCACGCCTCGATGCCGCGCGAGGTCACCTGGCCCTCGACGCTCTGCACCAGGTGCAGCATCGGCAGCAGGCCCGAGCGGGCCTGCGGGTAGCGCGCGGCGACCAGCTCGAGCTCGGCGTAGGTCGCCGGGTCGAGCCGGTCCGCGGTCACCTGCGTGGTGGAGACCGCGCCGGCGGTGGTGTCGTCGTCGGCGCCGGGGATCCGGTCGCTGGTCTCGCTCATCGGTCCACTCCCCCCATGACGGGGTCGATCGAGGCGATGGCGACGATGACGTCGGCCACCTGGCCGCCCTCGCTCATCACCGAGGTCGCCTGCAGGTTGACGAAGGACGGGTCGCGGAAGTGCGCCCGGAAGGGGCGGGTGCCACCGTCGGAGACGATGTGCGCGCCGAGCTCGCCGCGCGGGGACTCCACCGGCACGTAGGCCTGGCCGGCCGGCACGCGGAACCCCTCGGTCACCAGCTTGAAGTGGTGGATCAGCGCCTCCATGGACTCGCCCATGATGTGCTTGATGTGGTCGAGGCTGTTGCCCATGCCGTCGCTGCCGATGGCCAGCTGGCTGGGCCAGGCGATCTTCTTGTCGCCGACCATGACCGGGGCGCCCTCGAGGTCGGCGAGCCGGTTGGTGGCCTGCTCGACGATCTTCAGCGACTCCCACATCTCGTCCACGCGGATCCGGAAGCGCCCGTAGGCGTCCATCGAGTCGCGGGTCGGCACGTCGAAGTCGTAGTCCTCGTAGCCGGAGTAGGGCTGGCTCTTGCGCAGGTCCCAGGGGTAGCCGGTCGAGCGCAGCACCGGACCGGTCATGCCCAGCGCCAGGCACCCGGCGAGGTCGAGGTGCCCGACGCCGACCAGGCGGGCCTTGAAGATCGGGTTGGCGTTGCAGAGGGCGGCGTACTCCGGGAGGCGCTTCTTCATCAGCGCGACGAAGTCGCGGATCGCGTCGATGCTGCCGGCCGGCATGTCCTGGGCGACGCCGCCGGGGCGGATGAACGCGTGGTTCATCCGCAGGCCGGTGATCAGCTCGAACAGGTCGAGGACCAGCTCGCGCTCGCGGAAGCCGATCGTCATCACGGTCAGCGCGCCGATCTCCATGCCGCCGGTGGCGATCGCCACCAGGTGGGAGGAGATGCGGTTGAGCTCCATCAGGAGCACCCGCATGACCTGGGCCTTCTCGGGGATGTCGGCCTCGATGTCGAGCAGCCGCTCCACGCCCAGGCAGTAGGTCATCTCGTTGTAGAACGGGGAGAGGTAGTCCATCCGGGTGCAGAAGGTGACGCCCTGCACCCAGGAGCGGTACTCCATGTTCTTCTCGATGCCGGTGTGCAGGTAGCCGATGCCGCAGCGGGCCTCGGTGACCGTCTCGCCCTCGAGCTCGAGGATCAGGCGGAGCACCCCGTGGGTCGAGGGGTGCTGCGGGCCCATGTTGACCACGACCTTGTTGTCGTGCTCGTCGTCGAGGCCGGCGGTGATGGAGTCCCAGTCCTGGCCGGTGACGGTGAAGACGCGTCCCTGGCTGGTCTCGGACTCGGTCGCGGCGTAGGGGTCGGTGGTGGCCATCAGTTGTAGCTCCTCCGCTGGTCGGGCGGGGGGACGGACCCGCCCTTGTACTCGACCGGGATGCCGCCCAGGGGGTAGTCCTTGCGCTGGGGGTGGCCCGGCCAGTCGTCCGGCATCTGGATGCGCGTCAGCGCCGGGTGGCCGTCGAAGACCACGCCGAAGAAGTCGAAGACCTCGCGCTCGTGCCAGTCGGCCGTCGGGTACGTCGCCACCACGCTCGGCACGTGGGGATCGGCGTCCGGTGCCGTGACCTCGACCCGCACGCGGCGGTTGTGGGTCATCGACAGCAGGTGGTAGACGACGTGCAGCTCGCGGCCGCGGTCGTCGGGGTAGTGCACGCCGCTGACGCCCGAGCAGAGCTCGAAGCGCAGCGCCTCGTCGTCGCGCAGCCGGGCGGCCAGGGCGCGCAGGTGCTCGCGCCGCACGAAGAAGGTGATCTCGCCGCGGTGGACCACGACGCGCTCGACGGCGTCCTCCACGCCCGCGGAGCGGGCCGCCTCGGCCAGGGCGGCCGCGACGTCGTCCATCCAGCCGCCGTAGGGCGGCGGGGTGCTCCCCGGCATCTGCACCGCGCGGTTCAGGCCGCCGTAGCCGGAGGTGTCACCGGTGCCGCGCACGCCGAACATGCCCTCGCGGCGCCCGACCTGCTCGCCGGACCCGTCGGGGACGTTCTCCGGCATCCGGTCGGTGCTGTCGACCTCGGTGCCGGCCTGGGCACGGGTCTCGGGGTTGGTCCCCGGTGACGTCTCCTCGCTCACCTCATCAGGCCCTTCAGCTGACCGGTCGGCAGCGCGTTGAGCCCGGCGGTCTCCTGCTCCTCGATCTCGGCGAGGCGGTTTGGACCGAGCTTGGTGGCCTGCACCTGGTCGTGCAGCTTGAGGATCGCGTCGATCAGCATCTCGGGCCGCGGCGGGCAGCCGGGGAGGTACATGTCGACGGGGACGACGTGGTCGACGCCCTGCACGATCGCGTAGTTGTTGAACATGCCGCCGGAGCTGGCGCACACGCCCATGGCGAGGACCCACTTGGGCTCGGCCATCTGGTCGTAGATCTGGCGCAGCACCGGGGCCATCTTCTGGCTCACCCGGCCGGCCACGATCATCAGGTCGGCCTGGCGCGGGCTGGCCCGGAAGACCTCCATGCCGAAGCGCGCGAGGTCGTACTTCGGCCCGCCGCTGGTCATCATCTCGATGGCGCAGCAGGCCAGGCCGAACGTCGCCGGCCAGAACGAGGCCTTGCGCATGTAGCCCGCGACCCCCTCGACGGTGGTCAGCAGCACTCCGCTGGGGAGCTTCTCCTCAAGTCCCATGACTCACAACCCAAACCGGTCCCAGGAGGACCACTAGTCCCACTCCAGCCCGCCGCGCTTCCACACGTAGGTGTAGGCGACGAAGACCGGGATGATGAACAGCACCATCTCGATCAGGCCGAACAACGCCATCTGGTCGAAGGCCACGGCGATGGGGTAGAGGAAGACGATCTCGATGTCGAAGATGATGAACATCATCGCGGTGATGTAGTACCGCACCGGGAACCGACCGCCGCCGACGGGCTGCGGGGTCGGCTCGATGCCGCACTCGTAGGAGTCCAGCTTGGCGCGGTTGGCGCGTGCCGGACCCGTGAAGGCGCTGACCGCGATCGAGAAGATGGCGAAGCCGGCGGCCAGGGCCGCGAGCGCCAGCACGGGCGTGTAGAGCTCCATGATCCTCCTCGGACCGGCTCGATCATCAGCGTTGGTGCAATTGTGAAGTTCTTCACGAACTCCGACGACGGCCCAGCATAGAGGCCCAGGTCACAGTTGGCGAACCTGCCCCACCACCCTGGCAGACGGGTCTGACAAGCCGCTGACCAGCGGATTTAACGCACGGCGGGCTTGCCTAATTACGAGGCGCTAGGCGGTCGCGCGGTGCAGCGCGACGATCCCGCCCGACAGGTTGCGCCACTGCGGCGCGGCCCAGCCGGCGGCGGCCAGCCGGGCCGCCAGGGCGGGCTGGTCGGGCCACTCGCGGATGGACTCGGCGAGGTAGACGTAGGCGTCGGGGCTCGACGAGACGCCGCGCGCGATCGGAGGCAGCGCCCGCATCAGGTAGTTGAGGTAGACGCTGCGGAAGGCCGCGTTGGTCGGGCTGGAGAACTCGCACACCACCAGCCGGCCGCCGGGTCGGGTGACCCGCAGCATCTCGCGCAGCCCGGCGTCGGGGTCGACGACGTTGCGCAGCCCGAAGGAGATCGTCACCGCGTCGAAGCTGTCGTCGGCGAAGGGCAGCCGGGTGGCGTCGCCGGCCGTGAAGGGCAGCGCGGGCCGGGCCCGCTTGCCCACCTGGAGCATCCCGACCGAGAAGTCGCACGGGACCACCTCGGCGCCGAGGTCGCGGAACGGCTGCGAGGAGGTGCCGGTGCCGGCCGCGAGGTCGAGCACCCGCTCCCCCGGCTGCGGGTCGACGGCCCGCACGACCGCGTGCCGCCAGCGGCGGTCCTGGCCCAGCGACAGCACGTCGTTGGTCAGGTCGTAGCGCTGGGCCACGTCGTCGAACATCGCCTGCACCTCGGCAGGTCGCTTGGCCAGGCTCGCGCGGGTCACCCTGGAACCCTAGGCCCCGCGACCGCGGCACGATCCCGGGTGCCCCCCGGTGCGTCCGTCGACGACCGGGCCCGCGACGGGCGAGGATGGGTCGCATGTCTCGTGGACGTGAGGGTCGGGTGCGCGCCGGGCTGGCGGGCCTCGCCATGCTGCTCGTCGTCGTGGTCGTCACCACCGCCGCCGGCTGGGCGGTGACGCGTGGGGGCCTGCTCGGCGGCGCCGACCGCGACGTGGCCTCCCCCGCAGCGGCGGAGCCGTCCACCACCTCGGTCCCCGCGGCCAGGCCTGCTGGGTCCGCCAGGCCGGCCGGGGCAGCCGGGCAGCGCGCGCACGGCGCCCGCGCGCCGCTGCCCGCCGAGCGGCCCCGCCAGGTGCCGGCACCCGGACCGGAGCTGCTCGGCCCGGGCGACGCCGGCGCCGAGGTGCGCGAGCTGCAGTCCCGGCTGCGCCAGGTGGCGTGGTTCGTCGGCGACGTGACCGACGACTACGGCACCGCGACCGAGACCGCCGTGCGCGGGTTCCAGGCCAAGCGAGGCATCGCCGTCACGGGGTACGTCGACCAGCGCACCCGCGACCGCCTCGCGGCCATGACGCGCGAGCCCACCACCGACGAGCTCGCCAACCGCTTCCCCGGCGACGCCGACACCTCGGCGCCGCTCGACCCGCGGTGCCGGACCGGGCGCGCCCTGTGCGTGGACAAGTCGAGCAGCACGCTGCGGTGGGTGGTCGACGGGACGGTGCGCAAGACCGTCGCGGTCCGCTTCGGGTCGTCGTACACCCCGACCCGCGAGGGCCAGTTCGCGGTGGACAGCACGTCGCGCGACCACGTCTCCTCCCTCTACGACACCCCGATGCCGTTCGCGATGTTCTTCTCCGGTGGCCAGGCGATCCACTACTCGGCCGACTTCGCCGCCCGCGGCTACGCCGGTGCCTCCCACGGGTGCGTCAACGTCCGCGACCTGCCGGGCATCACCTGGCTCTTCGACCAGGTCGTCGTGGGCGACAAGGTCGTCGTCTACTGGTCCTGAGGCGGTCGGACGACGCGGGGTCTCCGGCGGCCGGTGTGCGGGGCTCCCGTAGATTCGGGGTGTGAGCAGCCCGTCCACGTCGTCGACCCCCAGCGGTCGGCCACTGGTGACGCGGACCGTCGAGCTGCTCCCCACCGCGCTCCCCGCCGACCTGCTCGACCTGCTGCCCGAGGGCGTCGAGCCGCTGGCGTGGCTGCGCCGCGGCGACGGCCTGGTCGCCTGGGGCGTCGCCGCGCGGTGCCGCACGACGGGGCCCGACCGGTTCGCGGACGCCTCGGACTGGTGGCGCGAGACCGCGAGCGCGGCCGAGGTCGCCGACGAGGTCGGGGTGCCCGGGACGGGCCTGGTCGCGCTGGGCAGCTTCGGCTTCGCCGACGACCCGGGCGACAGCCTGCTGGTCGTGCCCGAGGTGCTCGTGGGCCGTCGCGAGGGCCGCGCCTGGCTCACCGTCACCGGCGCCGGCGAGGCGCCGGCGCTGCCCGGGCTCGCCGTCGTCGAGCGGCCGGCGCCGCCCCGCGGGGTGACCTTCGCCGACGGCGCCATGAGCGGTGCCGCCTGGGAGACCGTCGTGGCCGACGCCGTCGCACGGATCGGCGACGGCGACCTCGAGAAGGTCGTGCTCGCCCGCGACCTGCTCGCGACCGCCGCCGCGCCGCTCGACGTCCGCTGGCCACTGCACCGCCTGGCCGACGACTACGCGATGTGCTGGACCTTCCACGTCGAGGGCCTCTTCGGTGCCACCCCCGAGCTGCTGCTGCGCCGCGAGCGCGGCCTGGTCACCTCGCGGGTGCTGGCCGGCACGATCCGGCGTACCGGTGACGACGCCCGTGACGCCGGCCTCGCCGGCCAGCTGGCGCGGTCGAGCAAGGACCTCGAGGAGCACGAGTACGCCGTCCGCTCGGTCGCCGAGTCGCTCTCGCCGTACTGCTCCTCGACCAACGTCCCCGAGGTGCCGTTCGTGCTGCACCTGCCCAACGTGATGCACCTGGCCACCGACGTCACCGGCGTGGTCCACGACCACCACGAGTCGGCGGGCGCGGCCGGCGCGAGCGTGCTCGACCTCGCGGCGGCGCTGCACCCCTCCGCTGCGGTGGGAGGCACGCCCACCAAGGTCGCGGTCGACCTGATCGAGGAGATCGAGGGCATGGACCGCGGCCGCTACGCCGCCCCGGTCGGCTGGATGGACGCCCACGGCGACGGCGAGTTCGGCATCGCGCTGCGCTCGGGCCAGGTCGACCCCGCGGACCCCGCCACCGTGCGGCTGTTCGCCGGCTGCGGCGTCGTCGCCGGCTCCGACCCGGCAGCCGAGCTGGCCGAGGCGCAGGCGAAGTTCCTGCCGGTCCGCGACGCGCTGGGATCCGCACCCGCCTGAGCTGCTCGGACCCGAGGGCCTAGCGCCCGCGGCGGTCGTACGCCGACCGGCGCGGCGGGTCGACGACCGGGCCCGTCATCGGCGAGATGTGGCGCAGGTGCGGCGGGACCGGGTCGGGCGGCGTGTGGCCGGGCACCGCCTCGTTCTGCCGCTCCCGCACGGCGATCTTGATCTGCTCGAGGTTGTTGCGCAGCAGGTCCGAGACCAGCTCGTCCATCCGGGGGTCGCCGAGCATCTCGATCAGCACCCGCAGCGTGGTCTCGCTGACCTGGCCCACGATCGCGTCGTAGCCGGGGAGCCGGCCCACCACCCGGGAGGACGGGTCGTTGCGCACCTTCTCCGAGACCAGGGCGATCAGCGCGTCGTGGTTCTCGACCAGCGCGGCGGAGATGTTCCGGGTGTAGTGCCCGGTCTGGATCACGTCGGCGACCTCGTCGAGCACGGCGACGGTGATGGGCCGCTTGACCACGTCGACGGCCCGCTCCTGGAGCCGGTTGAAGAACCGGATCACGAACGGCGCGCGCATGCCGCGGCGCACGAGCGCCCGGGTGAGGAACGCGGAGACGACCGTCAGCACGACGAGCAGCAGCAGGGCGAGCCACACCAGCTCCCACAGCGAACGCTCCCGCACCCAGTCGATCACGGGGCCATCCTGCCGGTCGGACCCGCGCTCAGCCGTCCAGGGGCACGTCGGTGCCCGGCGTGAGCCGCGCGTAGCCCTGCTCCCGGGCGCCGAGGAAGCGCTCGAGCATGCCGCCGAGGACCTGGTGGCCGACGTCGCTGTACACCGCGTCGTGCAGCGCCACGTTGCGGGGCGCGCCGACCTCGCGGGCGTAGTCGATGCACTCCGAGGCCTTGAGCCAGGGGGCGCTGACCGGCAGCAGCAGCACGTCGGGGCGCACCTCGGGCACGGTCAGCGCGTCGCCGGGGTGGAACACGGTGGTGCCGGCGACGTCGACCAGGAAGCCGCTGTTGTCGAAGTGCGGCAGCTCGGGGTGGATCACGGCGTGCTTCTCGCCGACGACGGTGACCGGGACGCCGACGTCGAGCTGCTGGCCGGGCTCGACGACGTGCAGCCGCTCGACGAGGTCGGGGGCGGCGGCCGCGACGGCGTCGGCGACCGCCCGGATGGTGTGGATCGGGGCGTCGGAGCGGCGCAGGTGGTCCACCGTCCAGTGGTCGGGGTGCTCGTGGGTCAGCAGCACCGCGGTGGCGCCGTCGGTGGCGTCGGCCTCGGGGGTGAAGGCTCCCGGGTCGACGACGACGACGGCACCGTCGACCTCGAGGCGGACGCAGGCGTGGCCGAGCTTGGTGATCCTCATGAGGGCCACCGTAGGGGCGTGCCGGTCAGCCCGTCACCTGGTCGACGAAGCACCAGCGCCAGTCCTCGCCGGGCTCGGCGGAGCGCATCACCTCGTGGCCGGTGTGCTCGTGGTGGACGCTGGCGTGGCGCTGCGGCGAGGAGTCGCAGCAGGCGATGTGGCCGCACCGGACGCACATCCGCAGGTGCACCCAGGTGGTGCCCTCGCGCCGGCAGTCGGTGCACTCCCCCGGGCTGTCGGGCTCGACGGGCGGGCGGACCTGCCGCAGGTGGTCGCAGTCGCCCTCGAAGGCGTGGGCCGTGGCGCCGCGGACGCGCTCGCGCTCCGCGCTGCTGTGGTCGAGCATCGACTCCTCCACGTCGAGCATCGACAGCACCTCGTCGATCACCTCGTGCGGCACCGTCCCGGTGCTGCGGACCTCGAGCACCCGGCCGCGCTCGACGTCGATCATCTCCCGGCGCCAGCGGTTGTAGGTCTCGCTGGGGTTCTCCGCCCCCTGCGGGCCGACCCGCTCCCAGGCGGCGAAGTCGCGGCGGCGCACCCGGTCGCGGATGGTGGCGGCGACGTCGTGCGGGTCGTCGCCGGCCAGCTCGTCGAGGCGGCCGAGCCCGGACTGCGAGGCCTGGTGCAGCAGGTTGGCCCGCAGCAGGGCGTCGGCGGCGGGGTCGGGCGAGGGCACCCGCAGCCGGCGCGCCACCCAGGGCAGCGAGGCGCCCTGGAGCAGCAGCGTGCCGGCGGTGACGAAGAAGGCGATGAGCAGCAGCACGTCGCGGTAGGGCGTCTCCGGCGGGATGATGAACGCCGCCGCGAGGGTCACCACGCCGCGCATGCCGGCCCACCCGAGCAGGAACGTGTAGGTCCAGGGCGGCACCGTGCCGCTGCCGTCGGGACCGGGCCGCACCAGCGCGTAGCGGGCGAAGAACACCCACGCCATCCGGATCACCACGACGCTGACCAGGGTGGCGACGCAGAGCACCAGGATCCGGGCGGTGCTGGACTCGGTGCTGAAGGCGTTGCTGATGATGTCGCGCGCCTGCAGGCCGATCAGCAGGAACACCGCGCTCTCGAGCAGGAACTGGATGCTGCGCCAGTTGAGCCGCTCGGCGATCCGCGACTGGGCGTTCTGGAGCACCGGCGAGCGGTGGCCGAGCAGCAGCCCGGCCACCACGACGGCGACCACGCCCGAGGGGTGGGCGACGTGGTCCTCGGAGGTGCGGATGCCGATCTCCTCGGCCGCCACGAAGGCCGCGAACGGCGTCAGCAGGCCCAGGGCGGTGTCGAGGGTCGTCTCCCTGACGTGCTTGCGGGCGAAGCCGATCACGACGTAGAAGACCAGGCCCACGGCCACGCCGCCGAAGGCGGCGATCGCGAAGTCGGCGCCGACGACCCTCCAGGACACGATCGCGGCGATCGCGGTGTTGAGGGCGACCAGGGCGGTGGCGTCGTTGAGCAGCGACTCGCCCTCCAGGATGGTCACCACCCGACGGGGCAGCCCGATCCGGCGACCGATCGAGGTCGCGGCCACCGCGTCGGGCGGCGCGACCACCGCGCCGATGGCGAGCGCCGCGGCCCAGCCCACGCCCGGCAGCAGCGCGTGCACGACCGCGCCCACCCCGAACGTGGTGAGGATGACCAGCCCGACCGACAGCAGCAGGATCGGCCGTCGGTTGGCGTTGAAGTCGACCAGGCTCGTCTGCAGCGCAGCGGCGTACAGCAGGGGTGGCAGCAGCCCGAACAGCACCACCTCGGGCTGGAGCGTCACGTCGGGCACGAAGGGGAGGTAGGAACCGGCCACGCCCACGACGATCAGCACGAGCGGGGACGGCAGGTCGAGCTTGGAGCAGGCGGCGGCCACCACGACCACGACGGTCACGATGCCCACGAGCAGGACGACGGTGTGCACCTGGACAGACTCCTCTACGGTTCGGGACCCCAACCACCCCGAGGGTCCGGAACATTCCGCGCGAGCGCGACCGGGTCAGTCCCGCTCCTGGGCCAGGGCCCGGATCGCCTCGTCCGTGGCGCGGCGGTCACGGCGGTCGACGCGGGCCTCGACCACCTCGATGCCCCCGGCCGGGCTGGCCAGGGCGTGCTCGAGCTCGGCGCGGCTCTCGACCCGCCAGTGGGGGGTGCGGGTCGCCGCGCACACGCGCGGCGAGGTCGACGCCGTGGGGGGTGGCGAAGAGGCGCTCGAAGCGGTCGGCGTACGCCGGGCCGCCCTGCTCGAGGGTGGCGAAGATCGAGCCGCCGTCGTCGTTGGGCACCACGATCGTCAGGTCGGGGCGCGGCTCGTCGGGGCCGAGGACCAGGCCGGTCAGGTCGTGCAGGAACGTCACGTCGCCGACGTACGCCGTGGCGCGGGTGCTGCGGGGCCGGCCCAGGGCAGCGCCGATCGCGGTGGACAGGGTGCCGTCGATGCCGGCGAGGCCGCGGTTGGCGAGGACCATCCGGCGCTCCCCCACGGGGTGCGCGCCGGCCATCAGGTCGAGGTCGCGGACCGGGTTGCTCGCGCCGACGACCAGCAGCCCGCCGGGCGGGTTGGCGGCGTCGACGGCCGCGGCGACGTCGTACGCCGTGAGCCGGGGCTGCGAGGCGACCAGCTCGTCGACCCGCGCCGACAGCGCGCGGTCGGCCGCCCGCCACTCCTCCAGCCACGCCGGGTCGTCGGGCTCCGCCCGGACCGCGGCGTGCTCGGCGGACACGGGGAAGGGCCGCGCCGCCCAGCGACCGCCGGCGGGCACCGAGACCACCTCGACGTCCGGACGGGCGAGCAGCCGCGCGACCGGGCGCGACAGCGTGGGGTGGCCGTGCACCACGACGCGCTCGACGCGCGCGCCGAGCGAGGTGCCGAGCAGCAGCCGGTAGGTGCGGACCGGGTGGGTGCCGGTGCGCGAGCCGCTGCTGGGCTCGGCGAGCAGCGGCCAGCCGGCGTCCTGGGCGAGGATCCGCGCGGGCGGGCCCGCGTCGTCGCCCGCGACCACCACGGTGCGGGGCCCGAGCGGCAGCTCGACCGGCTCGGCGTCGCGGCGCCAGGGGTGGGGCCGGGGCGGCTCGGCGACCGGCTCGGGGGTGCGGTCGCTCAGCACGGCCGGCACCAGCGGGTCGTCGAGCTGCACGTTGAGGTGGGCGGGTCCGCCGCGGCCGGGGGCGCCGGCGGCGACGACCTCGGCGAGCGCCGCGGCCAGGGCGTCGTCGTCGGGCGCCGCCAGGTCGAGGAACGACGCGGCGTCGCCGTAGAGCCGCACCTGGTCGGTCGTCTGGTTGGCGCCGGTGCCGCGCAGCCGGGCGGGCCGGTCGGCGGTGACGGCGACGAGCGGGACGCCGGCGTGCGCGGCCTCCAGCACGGCCGGGTGCAGGTTGGCCGCCGCGGTGCCCGAGGTGGTCACGACCGGGACCGGTCGCCGCGAGGCCTTGGCGAGCCCCAGCGCGAGGAAGCCGGCGGTGCGCTCGTCGACCCGGGTGTGCAGCCGCAGCCGGGGGTCCGCGGCCAGCGCGAACGCCAGCGGGGCGTTGCGCGAGCCGGGGCACAGCACCGCCTCGACGGCGCCCCGGGACACCAGCGCGTCGACCAGCCAGGTGGCCAGCACCTCGGCGGGGGCGGCGCTCACGACGCATCCCCGTCCAGCAGCGCGGCGACGCGGCCGAGCCGGTCCTGCCAGTGGCGGACGCGGTCGGGGGGCGCGGCCAGCGCGGCGAGGCGGTCGGGGTCGACCTCGACCGGCCCGACCGGCAGCGACCCGTCCACCGGCAGCAGCGGCTCGGCGAGCACGTCGCCGGTCAGCAGCTGCACGGTCGCGAGCCCGCAGGCGTGGTGCAGCTCGGGCAGCGCGGCGGCCAGGGCCACCCCGGCGGCGATGCCGACGCCCGACTCCACCGCGCTGGAGACCACGACCGGCATCGCGATGTCCTCGGCGATCCGCAGGCAGGCGCGCACGCCGCCGAGCGGCTGCACCTTGAGCACGGCGACGTCGGCCGCCTCGAGGTCGCGCACCCGGTAGGGGTCGGCGGCCCGGCGGATCGACTCGTCGGCCGCGACCGGCACCGCGACCCGGCGACGGCAGGCGGCGAGGTCCTCGACGGAGGCGACCGGCTGCTCGGCGTACTCCAGGCCGCCGGCGGCACGGGCCAGCACGGGGATGCGGCGGACCGCCTCCTCGAGGTCCCAGGCGCCGTTGGCGTCGATGCGCACCAGCCCGCCGGGGCCGCCGGCGTCGAGGGCGTCGCGGACCGCCTCCAGCCGTGCCTCGTCCTCGCCGGGGTCCTGGCCGCGCTCGGCCACCTTGACCTTGGCGGTGCGACAGCCGCCGGCGAGCACGATCGCGTGCGCCTGCTCGGGGCCGCACGCCGGCACCGTGACGTTGACGGGCACCCGGTCGCGCACCGGCGCCGGCCAGCCGACGTCGGCGGCCTCGCGGGCGCAGGCCAGCCAGGGGGCGGCGGTCGGGTCGTCGTACTCCAGGAAGGGGCTGAACTCCCCCCACCCGGCCGCCCCGCGCAGCAGCACGCCCTCGCGCACGGTGATGCCGCGGAAGCGGGTGGTCAGCGGGACCGAGAACACCTCAGCCACGACCGGCCACCTCCCGGGCGGCGAGCGCGCGGACCGCGAGCCGGTCGGGCTTGCCGTTGGCCAGGCGCGGCAGCTCGGCCACCACCACGAGGCGGCGCGGGGCCCAGGCGCGCGGCTCGACGAGGTCGCGCACCCCGGCCAGCGTGATCGGGTCGCGGGCCTCGACCACGGCCGTGACCAGCTCGCCCCACTCGGCGTCGGGCACGCCCACGACCTCGGCCTCGACCACCGCGGCGCCGGCGGCGACCATGGTCGCGACCGCCCGCGCCGGCACCTTGACGCCACCGCTGATGACGACGTCGTCGGCGCGGCCCAGCACCCGCAGCCGGCCGTCCGCGTCGAGCTCGCCGAGGTCGTCGGTGCGGAACCAGCCGTCGTCGAGCGCCGCGGCGGTCCGCTCGGGCTCGTCCTCGTAGCCGTCGAAGAGCACCGGTCCGCGCAGCTGCACCTCACCGTCGCGGACCCGCACCTGCACGCCGTCGAGCGGGCGGCCGTCGTACACGCAGCCGCCGCAGGTCTCGCTCATGCCGTAGGTCTGCACCACGCGCAGGCCGCGCCGCTCGGCCTCCGCGCGCACCCGCGGGTCGAGCGGGCCACCGCCGACGAGCACGGCGTCGAACCGGGTGAGCGCGTCGAGGGCCGGCCCGGTGCCGGCCCGGCTCGAAGATCCGCGCAGCAGCCGCACCAGCTGGGTCGGCACGAGCGAGACGTAGCCGCGCCCGTGGACCCGGGCGGCCGTCTCCTGCCAGTCGCCGTCGTGGCGCACCGGCTCGGTGCCGGCCAGCACGCTGCGGTAGAGCACCTGGACGCCCGCGACGTAGGTCGGTGGCAGCCCGAGCACCCACTGGCCGGGACCGCCGAGCCGCTCCTGGGTGGCCAGCGCCGAGGCGCGCACCGCGTCGCGCGAGAGCACCACGCGCTTGGGCCGACCGGTGGACCCGCTGGTCGCCACGACGAGCGGCGCGGGGTCGGTCGCCGCGTCCCACTCCCGCAGCAGCGCCAGGACGCCGTCGGCCGAGCCCGAGACCGGGCGCAGGCTGTCGGTCGGGCTGGGCGTCGCACGGGGCACCGGACCACGCTAGCCGGGCGGCGGCCGGCCGCGGGCGGCGTACCTCCCGCCTGGCATGATCCGCGCATGGCCACCCCCGCCCAGTGGATCGCCGGTGCCCGCCCCCGGACGCTCCCCGCGGCGGTCGCGCCGGTCCTCGCCGGCACCGCCGTCGCCCTGGGGGAGGACGGCGCGGTGTGGTGGAAGGCGCTGCTCGCGCTGACCGTCTCGCTGCTGCTCCAGGTCGGCGTCAACTACGCCAACGACTACTCCGACGGCATCCGCGGCACCGACACCGACCGGGTCGGGCCGATGCGGCTGGTCGGCAGCGGCGCCGCGAGCCCGCGGGCGGTCAAGCTCGCCGCGCTCGGCTCGCTGGCAGCGGCGGGAGCGGTCGGCCTGGTCCTCGCCGCCACCACGAGCTGGTGGCTGGTCGGCGTCGGCGCGCTGTGCATCCTGGCGGCCTGGTACTACACCGGCGGCGCGCGGCCCTACGGCTACCTCGGCCTGGGCGAGGTCATGGTGTTCGTGTTCTTCGGGCTGGTCGCGGTGATCGGCACGGCGTACGTCCAGACCGAGGCGTTCCACCTCGCCGCGCTCTGGGCCGGCACCGGCGTCGGCGCCTTCGCCTGCGCGATCCTGGTGGCCAACAACCTGCGTGACATCCCGACCGACACCGTCGCCGGCAAGCGCACCCTCGCGGTGGTGCTGGGCGAGGACCGCACCCGCCACCTCTACGGCCTGCTCGTCGACGCCGCCGTGGTGGCGCTGGTCGGCGTCGCGCTGACCACGACGTGGTGGGTCCTGCTCGCCCTGGTCGCCGCGCCCCCGGCCGTCCGGGCCGTCACCACGGTCCTCGGCGACCGCGCGACCGGGCCGGCGCTGGTCCCGGTGCTCCAGCAGACCGGCCAGGCCGAGCTGCTGTACGCCGCGGGCATCCTCGCCGGCGTCACCATCGGCGTGCTGACCTGAGCCCGGCTGTCACACTGGGCGCATGTGGTTCCTGATCCTGCTCGTCATCGTCGGTGCCTGCGCGCTGGCCTACGTCAACCGCGTCACGCTGCTGGCCAAGATCCTGGGCCAGTCCGAGACCCGGATCAACCGGCAGCTCAAGCGCCGCGGCCGCTGAGCCCGACGCCCTAGTCGACGTCCTCGCGCGAGCGCCGCTCCTCGAACCGCGCCGCGGCCCGGTCGGCGCGCTGCTGCACCCGCAGCGCGAACGCCTCCCGCTGCCGCCGCAGCAGCGTGACCGAGAGCACCGAGGACACCACCACGGCCAGCAGGAACGGCCACAGCACGACGCCCTGGCTGCCGAACAGCAGCAGGTAGAGACCGCCCAGCACGGCGTAGCAGACGACGAACAGGCCCAGCCGCAGCGCGGTGTAGACGGCGAACTCCCTCACCCCACGAGGGTAGGAGACCGGACCACGGGGCCGCCTACCGGCCACCATCTACCCTGGACGCATGCTGCGCGTCGCGTTGTTCCTGGTGCTCCTGGGGGCGCTGGTCTGGGCCTTCTTCTGGGTGCTCGACCGGCGTCGGCAGGCGAGCGGGCCCGGCGACGGCAGCGGCGGGCGTCCCGCCCCCCGGCGGCCCCAGGGCCCCGACGACGACGAGGACTTCTTGCGCGAGCTCGACCGCAAGCGTCGTCACGACCAGCGCAAGAAGCCCACCGAGCCCCCGCCGGCCCCCCGCCCCGAGGAGCCCACCGACGGCTCCAGCGCCGAGGGCGAGCAGACCGACGAGAACGCCTAGCCGGCCCGTCGTACGAACAGTCGTGAGGGTCAACGAGCGCCAGGGCGCCCGGTGGCACTCACGACCCGGGCGCTAGCCGTCGAGGCGCAGCACGACCGCGGTGGGCTCGGGGGCGGCGTAGGAGTGCTGGCTGCCGCTGCCGAAGAAGAAGTTGATGCCCACGAAGTTGAACCACAGCGTGGCCAGGCCGACCAGCGCGATGATCGCGGCCGAGCTGCCCTTCCAGCCCGACGTAGCGCGGGCGTGGAGGTAGGCGGCGTACACCACCCAGGTGATGAAGGCCCACACCTCCTTGGGGTCCCAGCCCCAGTAGCGACCCCAGGCGTAGTGCGCCCAGATCGGGCCGGTGATGAGCGCGGCGAAGGTCCAGATCGGGAAGCCGAAGGCGTGGGTGCGGTAGGCGACCCGGTCGAGCACGGCCAGCTCGGGGAGCCGCGCGAGGTAGCCGCCGCGGGCGCGCCCGGCCGCGTCGGTGCGCTGCTCCCAGCGCGACTTGACCAGGTAGAGCACCGAGCACATGCCGCCGATGGTGAAGGCGGCGGTGGCGATGACGGCGGCGACGACGTGGATCACCAGCCACGGCGACTGCAGCGAGTCCTGGAGCGGCACGACCGGCTCGTAGAGCGCCAGCACGTCGACCATGAGGATCACCAGCACGAAGCCGGTGACGACCGGGGACAGCCAGGAGAGCCCGAACCGCTTGTAGAGCAGCAGGTAGCCCAGCACCACGAAGAAGGTGCCGGTCAGCGTGAACTCGTACATGTTGCCCCAGGGCACCCGCACCGGGTCCGCGGCCAGGCCGCGGGTGACCACGGCGAGCAGGTGCACGGCGGCGGCCACGACGGTCACCGCGACCCCGACGCGGCCCAGCAGCTGCATCCGCTCCGGCTCGTCGTCGGCCGACGTCGCGGCCACCGGGCGCTCGGCCACCGAGGTCCCGCCGCCGACCGACGCGGTCGCGTGCTGGGCCACCTCGGCCTCGGCGGGGGCGGCGCGGCGCGCGGCGGCCCACTGCCCGAGGTGGGCGAGGAAGGCCAGGAAGTACGCCGCGGCGCACGCGGCCACGGCCTGGTTGCTCAGCACCTCGAACTGCTCGTGCGTCACGTCGGCTCCTCGGAGGGTCGGTTCGGGCCAGGGGTGTCGGGCTCCGCCGGACGGAGCCGCGCGGTCAGCGCGTCGATCTCGCCGGACAGGTCGCCCCCGGCGCTGCGGTCCAGGCCGGCCACCTCCACCAGCGTACGTCCGCCCTCACGACGCGCCCGGACCCAGATCCGTCGCGGCCGGACGAACAGCGAGGCCAGCAGCCCGAGCAGGGCGAGGATCACGCCGGTGAGCGCGGTCGCCTGGCCGGGCGTGTGGCTGACCTGCAGCTTCACGAACCGGCTGAGGCCGTCGAAGGTGACGGTGCCCATGCCGTCGGGCAGCTCGGCGGTGCGGCCCAGGGCCAGGTCGAGGCGCACCGGCTGGCCGTCGGACCTCAGCAGCGGGTCGAGCCCGTCCTTGTCGAGGGCGTACACCGACTGCGAGCCGCCCGCGTCCAGCCCGAGGTCGCCGGTCCAGGCGAGCATCGAGATCGCGGGGTTCTTGGAGTCGGGGAAGGCCGAGAACGGTCCGCTCTCGTCGGTGAAGCCGTACGTCGGGTAGAACTCGCCCTCGAGCCCGAGCTGCGCCGTGCCCCCGCCCGCCTGCTCGGCGTCGGGCACCTTGACCACGCCGAAGGACCGGAAGGTGGTGTCCTCGGGCAGGAAGACCACCGGGCCGGAGTAGGCGATCGAGCCGTCGGTGTTGCGCACCGTGATGTTGGGCGCGTAGCCGTGGCCGATCAGGAACACGTCGGTGTCGTCGATCGAGAGCGGGTGGTTGACCGCGACCTCGCGCTGCTGCTGCTCGGCGCCCGGCGCGCTCCGGTAGGTCACGTCGGCCTCGAACTGCTGCGCCATGCCGGCCTGGCGGCCCTCCTCGAGGAACTTCACCTCGAAGCCGTCGACGGTGAAGTCGAAGGGCTCCAGGTCGCCGATGTCGAAGAACGAGCCGGCCTCGAAGTCGTCGTACTGGCTCAGCGTGTTGGCGAAGCCGTCGCCGGTCACCACGATCGCGCCGCCCTTGAAGCCGAGCAGCGAGCCGGCGGCGAAGCCGACCAGCACGACCAGGATCGAGAGGTGGAAGACCAGGTTGCCGCCCTCGCGCAGCTTGCCCCGCTCGGCGCGCACCGCGCCGGCGGCCGCCCCGTCGGGGGCGTCGACGCGCACCCGGTAGCGCCGGGAGCGCAGCGCGGCGCGGGCGGCCTGGAGGACCGCGTCGGGCTCGGCGTCGGTCTCGATGGTGCGGTGCTCGGGCAGCCGGTCCAGGCGGCGCGGGACCTGCGGCGGCTCGGCCCGTACGCCGCGCCAGTAGACCCGCAGCCGCGGGACGATGCAGCCCACCAGCGAGACCACGAGCAGGATGTAGATCGCGGAGAACCACACCGAGTCGTAGACCGAGAACAGCCCGAGCCGCTCGTAGACCGGCGTCAGCCGCGGGTGCTCCTCCATCCAGCGCGAGGCGCGCACCGAGTCCACGGCCGTCTGCGGCACCACCGAGCCGGGGATGGCGGCGAGCGCGAGCAGGAACAGCAGGATCAGCGCGGTGCGCATCGAGGTCAGCTGGCGCCAGGACCAGCGGGCCAGCTCGAGCGGTGAGAGCGAGGCCGGGCCCGGGGGCTCGGCGGGCGGGCCGGTGGGGCGCTCGGTGGTGGTCGCGGCCATCACACGCCCGCCGTGAAGCCGGGGAAGAACCAGGTGCGGATCCAGCCGACCAGCTCGCCCCACCAGCCGGTGACGAGCAGCAGCCCGACCACGACGAGCATCACGCCGCCGATGGAGGTGACGAGGCGCTGGTGGCGGCGCACCCAGCCGACGGTGCCGAGCATCCGGCGGTAGGCCAGCGCGGCCAGGATGAAGGGCACCCCGAGGCCGAAGCAGTAGAACAGCGTCAGCAGCGCCCCGCGGGTGGCGGTGGCCTCCTGGTTGGCCAGGGTCAGCACGGCGAGCAGCGTGGGCCCGATGCAGGGCGTCCAGCCCAGCCCGAACAGCACGCCGAGCAGCGGGGCGGCGGCCAGGCCGACCGCCGGCACCCGGTGCACCCGCACGTCGCGCTGGAACAGCGGCACCACGCCGAGGAAGACCAGGCCCAGCAGCACGGTGAAGGAGCCCAGGACGATGGTGATGGGGCGCTGGTAGTCGAACAGCAGGTCGCCCAGGCCGCCGAACAGCGCCCCGAAGGACACGAAGACCAGCGAGAAGCCGAGCACGAACAGCAGCGACCCGCTCAGCATCCGGCCACGGCGGCCGTCGGCGAGGTCGGCGCCGGAGAGCCCGGTGGCGTACGACAGGTAGCCCGGCAGCAGCGGCACCACGCAGGGCGAGAAGAACGAGACCAGGCCGGCGACCATGGCGACCGGGACCGCCAGCAGCAGCGAGCCCGACAGCGCCTGGTCCTGGAACCAGTCACCCAGAGCGAGCGGGGTCATCCTCGGACGTCCTCCACGAGGTCGACGAGGGTACGCCGGCTCGGGACCTCGCCGAGGATGCTGGCCGCGACCCGTCCCTGCTCGTCCAGCACCACGGTGCTGGGGATGGCGCTGGGGTTCAGGGTGCCGCTGAAGGCCAGCAGGCTGCGTCCGGAGGGGTCGAACAGCGAGGGGTACGGCACGTCGTAGCGGCGCTGGAAGGCCAGCCCCTGGTCCTGGCTCGCGTCGCGGGTGTTGATGCCCACGAAGGCGACGTCCTGCTCCGCCAGCTCGCGCGCGGCCTCACCGAGGACGGGCGCCTCCTTGCGGCAGGGGCCGCACCACGAGCCCCAGACGTTGAGCACCACGACCTGGCCCTCGTAGTCGGCGAGCGAGACCGGCTCGCCCTCGAGGGTCTCGCCCTCGACGGCACCGGGCTGCTCGCGCCCGCCGGGTTCCAGGCGGGTGATGATGCCGTCGCCGCCGACGAAGCCCTTGTCGCCGGTCTCGGGGGCCCCCGCGCCCGTGCAGCCGCTCAGGACCGCGGCCGCCGCCAGGAGCGGCGCGACCACGGACACGAGCACGCGGGGGCGGTGGGTCATCTCAGCCGGCTCCGCCGATCTCGTTCTGGTCGGCCTCGACCCCGCCGGAGGAGAACGCCTTGTGGCGGTCGGCCACCGGGATCAGGTCGCCGGCCGGCTCGGAGTAGCCGATCGAGACCAGCCGCTCGTCCTCGAAGGTGAAGGAGGTCAGGCTGGCCAGGGTGCAGTGCCGCTTGCGCGGGTCGTGCAGGAAGGAGCGTCCCTCGGCCGAGAGCCGGGTGATCCAGATCGGCAGCTGGTGGGAGACCACGACGGCCTCGTGGCCCTCGGCCTCCTTGCGGGCGTCGAGGACCGCGGGCCACACCCGGGCCACGATCTCGGCGTACGGCTCGCCCCAGGAGGGTCGGAACGGGTTCCACATGTGGCGCCACATGCCGGGGCTGCGCAGCACCGACTTGCGGAACCGGAACGGCTTGCCCTCGAACAGGCTGCTGGACTCCAGCACCCGCTCGTCGAGCCGCACCTCCAGGCCGCGGGCGGCGGCCAGCGGGGAGGCGGTCTCCTGCGCGCGCTCCAGCGGGGAGGAGACGATCACGGTGATGTCGCGGTGACCGATCCGCTCGGCGACCCGCTCGGCCATGGTGCGGCCGAGCTCGGAGAGGTGGTAGCCGGGGCTGCGGCCGTAGAGGATGCCCCGGGGGTTGTGGACCTCGCCGTGGCGCAGCAGGTGGACGGTCGTCTTCACTCGGGGGCTCCTTCGTGGGCTCGGGCGGCCGCGCGCGCGGCACCGGGCAGGGCGTCGACGACGTGCTGGAGGGCACGGTCGTCGTGGGCGGCGGAGAGGAACCAGGCCTCGAACGCGCTGGGCGGGAGGTAGACCCCCTGCTCCAGCATGGCGTGGAAGAACGCTCGGAACACGGTCGTGTCCTGAGTGGCGGCCCCGGCGTAGTCGACGACGCGGTCGACCGTCGGGGCGAAGAACACCGAGAACATGCTGCCGTCGTGCTGCACCAGGTGGGGTACGCCGGCCGCGGTCAGCGCCTCCCCCGCAGCCGCCGACAGCGTCGCCGCCGCGGCGTCGACGTGGGCGTACACCTCGTCGGTCGCGAGCCGCAGCGTGGTGAGCCCGGCGGTGGTCGCGACGGGGTTCCCCGACAGCGTCCCGGCCTGGTAGACGGGGCCCTGCGGGGAGAGCATGCCCATCACCTCGGCCCGGCCGCCGAAGGCCGCGGCGGGGAAGCCGCCGCCCATCACCTTGCCGAAGGTCATCAGGTCGGGCGCCCAGCCCTCGTGCGCCCCGTCCAGGCCCCACTGGCCCTGCCGGGAGACGCGGAAGCCGGTCATCACCTCGTCGGAGACGAACAGTGCGCCGTGGCGGGCGCAGGTCCGCGCCAGGAACTCGTTGAACCCCGGCTCGGGCGGCACCACGCCCATGTTGCCCGGGGAGGCCTCGGTGACCAGGCAGGCGATCTCGGCGCCCCGCTCGGCGAACAGCGCCTCGACGGCCGCACGGTCGTTGTAGGGCAGCACCACGGTCGCCTCGACCGAGGCGGCCGGCACGCCCGGCGTACCGGCGACGGCGTGGGTGATCAGGCCCGAACCGGCCTCGGCCAGCAGCGAGTCGACGTGGCCGTGGTAGCAGCCGGCGAACTTCACGATCACGTCGCGGCCGGTGAACCCGCGCGCCAGCCGGATCGCCGACATGGTGGCCTCGGTGCCCGAGGAGACCAGGCGGACCTGCTCCACGGGCGTGCGGGCGACGATCTCCTCGGCGAGCTCGACCTCGCTGCGCGACGGGGTGCCGTACGACGTGCCGCGGGCCACCGCCTCGGCCACGCGGGCCTGCACCTCGGGGTGGGCGTGACCCAGCAGCAGCGGGCCCCAGGAGCAGATCAGGTCGACGTAGTCGTTGCCGTCCACGTCGGTCAGCCAGGCCCCCCGGCCCGAGGCCATGAACCGGGGCGTGCCACCGACCGCGTTGAACGCGCGGACCGGGGAGTTCACGCCGCCGGGGGTGACCCGGTGCGCCCGCTCGAACCACGACGCCGAGGCATCGGTGGGCAGGGGCGTGCGGGTGTCCGCGGGGGACGGCGAGGACGTCGATGTCTCGGGCACGTCCCCATTCTCCCCGACGGCCCTCACGCAGCCGAACCCGCGGGCGGTCCTCCGGGGCCCGCACGACGCCTCGAGGTGGCCCGGAGGAGCCCGGAGGGCTGAGACGTTGGCCGACTTCGGCGCACGACTGCGGGGTTTGCGCCTAGGGTCGGGCAGGTCGGTGCACGACTGTGGCCTCGCTCACACCCCGGGTTTGTCCGTGACCACGTGAGGGAAGTCTCGTTGATGCACTACCGGGCCGCTCGGGAGGTTGGCGCCGCAGGATCCACCAGGGGAGAGAGCACACAGATGTCGTCGAGGTCGTTGTCACGCCGCAGCAAGGCCATCACCTTGGTGCCGCTGGCGCTGTTGTCCGCCGTGTGGACCGGGAGCCTGGTCACCTCGAGCGCCACCGCCGACCAGACCACGCAGGCGGCCGCGCTCCCCGACGGCACCAGCGTCCCCGCCGACGCCATCGAGGCCCCCGCCAGCGTCCCGGTCGCCGGCGTCATCGCCCCGGCCGTCCCCGAGGGCTCCGCCGACTCGGTCGTCTCCGGCGCGTCGAGCAACGGCATCCCGGCACCCGCCCTCTCGGCGTACCAGCGCTCGGGGCAGATCATCGGTGCGGCCGACAAGTCCTGCAACCTGCCGTGGGAGATCGTCGCCGCCATCGGCCGCGTCGAGTCCGACCACGGCCGCTACAACGGCAACCGCCTCGACGACGAGGGCGTGAGCAAGCCCGGCATCTACGGCATCGCGCTGAACGGCAAGAACGGCACCCAGGCCATCAACGACACCGACGGCGGCCAGCTCGACAGGGACAGCGTCTTCGACCGCGCCGTCGGGGCGATGCAGTTCATCCCCTCGACCTGGCAGGTCGTCAAGGTCGACGCCGACGGCGACGGCGACCGCAACCCCCAGGACATCGACGACTCCTCCCTGGCCACCGCGGTCTACCTCTGCTCCGGCAAGGACGACCTGTCCGAGCGCGCGGGCCAGGAGGCGGCGGTGTTCCGCTACAACCACAGCCGCGAGTACGTCGACCTGGTGCTGCGGATCATGGAGGCCTACTCCTCCGGCGACTACACGGCCGTCCCCTCGGGCGCCCAGGGCGGCTCGTCGATCGCGTCGAGCAACTCCAGCTACACCGCCTCGATCGAGAAGTCCTACCAGGTCGCCCGCGAGCGCAAGGCCAAGGCCCGCGCCGCGCAGGTCCGTCGTGAGCGGGCCGCGCAGGGCTCGGGCGGCAACGGCTTCACCGGTGGATCCCCCGATGGCGGCACCACCTCCGACGGCGACCTGGTGCCGGGCGGCGGCGACGGGACGACGACCAGCGGCGGCAGCAGTGACCCCGTGACCGGGACGGTCAAGAAGGTGACCGACGGCGTCAAGGGTGCGTCGGTGTGGCGGTGGCAGCGGCGGCGGCGGTACCGGTGGTGGCGGCACACGGCTCCCGACCCCGTGGCGCCCACCTGCTCCACTGCCACCCAGTGAAGTGCCTGAGCAGGGGGCGCCAGCGTCGAACTGACCGCAGTGAACGCCTGCAGTGCCTCGCCGCTCGACCAACGTGCACTGGCAGACCAAGCCCGACCACGAAGCCCCCGGCCACCGGCCGGGGGCTTCGTCGTTCCTGGACACGAGGTTGGGCCACCCCGCCGGTCGAGCCGAGCTCGCGCCCGCTGCGCATCCGCCGGTCGAGCCGGTCGAGCCTGTCGAGACCCCACGCCCCGACCACGCGCAGTCTCCGCCGGTCGAGCCTGTCGAGACCCCACACCCCGACCACGCGCAGTCTCCGCCGGTCGAGCCTGTCGAGACCCCACCCCGACCCGATCAAGTTACCCACAGATTCGAACACGTCATCGATAGTGTCGGTGGTCGCGACTAGACTGAGGCCATGTCCCGCACCCCCGCCACCCGTCCCGGGCTGACCGCACCCCCGGTCCCCGGCACCGCGGCACGACGGGTCATCGACCAGGTCCGCGAGGCCCGCGCGACCGCGCTCGCCGCGGAGGTCCGGGTCCTGCAGCTGGCCGCCGAGTGGGCCCACCTGCACCCCGTGCCCGCGGGTGGCACCGCAGCGACCTGGGACCAGGCCGGCCTGTACGCCGAGACCACCGCACCCCTGGCCGGCCCCGGCACCCCCGAGGTCGCCGACCTCGCGCCCCTCGAGCTCTCTGCCGCCCTCGGCCTGACCCACGACGCCGCCCGCCACCTCATCGCCGACGCCCTCGACCTCACCTGCCGACTCCCCCGGCTGTGGGCGCTGCTCCGAGCCGGGCGTCTCGCCCCGTGGCGGGCCCGCCGGATCGCCGCCGAGACCCGCGACCTCACCGCTGCAGCCGCTGACCACGCCGACCGGCTGATCTGCGCGGTGCCCGGCAGGATCGACCGGGTCGATGCCCGCGCCCTCGTCGACGAGGCCCGGCTCTACCACGACCCCGACCGAGCGGTCGAGGAAGAACGCCACCAGCTCACCCACCGCGGCGTCTGGCTCCGCCACGGCACCCGACCGGCCACCACCGACGTGCTGATGACCCTCGACACCCCCGACGCCCTCGCGCTCGACCGCACCGTCACGGGCCTCGCCACCACCCTCGGACACCTCGGCGACACCGACACCCTCGACGTCCGCCGTGCCCGCGCCGCCGGACTCCTCGCCTCACCCCAGACCGCGCTGGACCTCCTCACCGGCGACACCACCACCCTGCCCGACCATCCGACCGGGTCGGTCGAGCTCGTCGTCCACGTCACCCCCGCCGACCTCGCCACCGACCTCGCCACCGACCCGACCGGCGCTCGCGGGCCTGCAGGCTGCGCCGGTGCCGCCACCGTCGAGCGACTCGGCGCCGTCACCACCCGGCTGCTCACCGACTGGGCCCGCCACGTCACCGGCCGCGACGGCGCCCTTCGCATCCGCCCGGTGCTCACCATCCCCGGGACGGGCGACGACCCGACCGCAGCCGAACGCGCGGTCGACGCCCACGACCCGCCGCCGTCGATGCGCGAGGCCGCGGTCCTGCGCGACGCGACCTGCGTGTTCCCCGGCTGCCGCCGCGACTCCCGCCACACCGACCTGGACCACACCCAGCCCTACGTCAGCGGCGCGGACGGCGGGCCACCGGGCCAGACACGCCTCTCCAACCTTGCCCCGCTGTGTCGCACCCACCACCGCGGCAAGACCTTCACCCGCTGGCGATACCGACGCCTCCCGGACGGGGCCTACGAGTGGACCAGCCCCACCGGCCACACCTACCGCACCCGGACGTTCGGCCGGCGACCACCCGACCCGGCCGACCGCTGACCCGCGCTGGGTCTCGACAGGCTCGACCGACGAACGAGGGCCGCTCGACCCACCCGGGTCTCGACAGGCTCGACCGACGAATGACGTGCGCTCGACCGACGAATGACGTGCGCTCGACCGGTGGACACGTGCGCTCGACCGGTGGACGACGTGCGCTCGACCGGTGGACGTGTGCCGTGGAGGGTCAGGCGTCGAGCAGGCGTACGGCGTCGAGCGCCCAGTAGCTCAGGATGACGTCCGCGCCGGCGCGACGGATCGCGGTGAGGGTCTCCATCATCGCGGCGTCGCGGTCGATCCAGCCGCGCTGGGCGGCCGCCTCGACCATGGCGTACTCGCCCGAGACGTTGTACGCCGCGACCGGGACCTCGACGGCCTCGCGGACGGCGTGCAGCACGTCGAGGTAGGCCAGGGCGGGCTTGACCATGACGATGTCGGCGCCCTCCTCGATGTCGAGGCGCACCTCGCGCACGCCCTCGAGCCGGTTGGCCGGGTCCTGCTGGTAGGTGCGGCGGTCGCCGACCAACGAGGAGTTCACGGCCTCGCGGAAGGGACCGTAGAAGGCGGAGGCGTACTTCGCGGAGTACGCCAGGATGCCGACGCCGGCGTGCTCCTCGGCGTCCAGCGCCCGGCGCACGACCCCGACCTGGCCGTCCATCATCCCGCTGGGGGCGACGAGGTCGACGCCGGCCGCGGCCTGGGCGAGCGCCATCTCGGCGTACAGCTCCAGGGTGCGGTCGTTGTCGACCCGGCCGTCGGGGTCGAGCACCCCGCAGTGGCCGTGGTCGGTGAACTCGTCGAGGCACAGGTCGGACATCACGCTGAGCCCGTCACCCACCTCGGCCACCACGTCGGTGATGGCGAGGTTGAGGATGCCGGCGGGGTCGATGCCGGCCGAGCCGGTGGCGTCCTTGGTCTCGGGCAGGCCGAACAGCATCACGCCGCCCAGGCCGGAGGCCACCGCTTCGGCCGCCGCCCGCTTGAGGGACTCCCGGGTGTGCTGCACGACGCCGGGCATGCTGGCGATCTCGCGCGGCTCGCTGAGGCCCTCGCCGACGAACATCGGCAGCACCAGCTGCGCGGGCCGCAGCGAGGTCTCCGCCACCATCCGTCGCAGCGCAGGGGTACGCCGCAGCCGGCGCGGCCGGACCTCGGGGAACCCGGCCACGACTACTTCGAGCTCGCCTTGCGGCGGGTGGCCGGGCGACGGTCGGACGGCTTGGTCACCGGCTGGCCCTGGTCGAGCAGCGCCTCGCGGCGCGCCCCGCCGAAGTCGGCCAGCGAGTCCACCAGCTCCTCGACCGACGGCTCGGAGGCCATCACGTCGACGCGCAGCCCGTGCTCCTCGGCCGTCTTGGCCGTGGCGGGACCGATCACGCCGATGATCGTCGAGGTGTGCGGCTTGCCGGCGATGCCGACCAGGTTGCGCACCGTCGAGGACGAGGTGAACACGACCGCGTCGAACTTGCCCGACTTGATCGCCTCGCGCACCGGCGCCGGCGGCGGGGCCGCCCGCACGGTGCGGTAGGCCGTCACGTCGTCGACCTCCCAGCCGAGGTCGATCAGCCCGGCGACCAGGGTCTCCGTGGCGATGTCGGCCCGGGGCAGGAAGACGCGGTTGATCGGGTCCAGCAGGTCGTCGTACGGCGGCCAGTCGTCGAGCAGGCCGCGGGCGGACTGCTCGCCGGAGGGCACGAGGTCGGCGTTGAGGCCCCAGTCGCGCAGCGCGGCGGCGGTCTTGTCGCCGACGGCCGCGATCTTCAGGCCGGAGAAGGCGCGCGCGTCGAGGCCGTACTCCTCGAACTTCTCGCGCACCGCGCGCACCGCGTTGACCGAGGTGAACGCGATCCACTCGTAGCGGCCCTCGACGAGGCCGCGCACGGCCTTGTCCATCTGCAGCGGGTTGCGGGGCGGCTCGACCGAGATGGTCGGGACCTCCTCGGGCGTCGCGCCGTAGCCGCGCAGCCGTGCGGACAGGCCACCGGCCTGCTCCTTGGTGCGGGGCACGAGCACGCGCCAGCCGAACAGCGGCTTGGTCTCGAACCACGACAGCGTCTGGCGCAGGTCGACGACCGGGCCCACCACGGTGACCGCGGGAGGCGTCATGCCGGCGGCGTGGGCGTCGGCGGCGATCTCGTCCAGCGTGGAGACGATCGTCTCCTGGGTGGTGAGGGTGCCGGTGCGGGTCATCGAGACCGGGGTGTCGCCGGGACGGCCGGCGGCGACCAGCTCGGCCGCGACCTGGCCGATGGCCCCGACGGCGGAGAGCAGCACCAGCGTCGGGTGCGCGGCGTACGACGCCCAGTCGATCTTGGCGTCGCCGCAGGCCACCACGGCCACCTCGCGGTGGTTCTTGGTGGTCAGCGGGATGCCGGCGTACGCCGGGACGGCGCTGACCGAGGAGACGCCGGGGACGATCTCGAAGCCGACGCCGGCCTTGGTGCAGGCCAGCGCCTCCTCGGGACCGGAGGCGTAGAGGAAGGGGTCGCCGGCCATCAGCCGGACCACGCGCCGGCCGGACTTGGCGTGCTTGACCACGACCTTGGCCCGGGCGGCGTGCGTCAGCGGCTGGCCGTCCTCGCCGAAGCCCCCGTCGACGAACAGCGGGCCGGGGAGCTCGCCCTCGACCTCGCCCTCGACCGGGGTGGGCAGCGCGAGGACCGAGCGCACCAGGGCCTGGTGGTCGGGGACCTCGGTGACGACGACCTCGGCGTCGCGCAGCAGCTCGACGGCGCGCACGGTCAGCAGCCCGGGGTCGCCGGGGCCGCTGCCGACGAAGGAGACCCACCGGGTGGGCCGTCCTGCCGACGCCGTGCCGGCGCCCGTCGCTGCGTCGCGGGTGCTGGTGGTGTTCTGCTTGCTCACTATCGCCTTCTTGCTGCTTCGGTGACTGCGTCCAGGTGCGGTGGTGCGGGTGCGGGTACTGCGGTGGTGCGGTGCTGCGTCAGGTCTCGGGTGCGATCAGGTCGGCGGCGCCGTCGGCCAGCATCTCGGCGGCCAGGGACCGACCGAGACCCTCCGGGTCGTCGAGCGACCCCGAGGCCGAGCGGCGCACCGACAGCGTCCCGTCGGGGGACAGTGCGACCGCACGGACCCACAGTTCGTCACCGGAGTCCCCCATGGCAACTTCGGCCAGGGCGCCGACCGGCGCCGAGCACCCCGCCTCGAGCTCGGCGAGCAGCACGCGCTCGGCCGTCACGCAGGCCCGCGACAGGGGGTCGTCGAGCGCCCCGGCCACCGCGGCGACCAGGTCGTCGTCGGCGCGGCACTCCACGGCCAGGGCTCCCTGGCCGGGGGCCGGGAGGACCTGGATCGGGTCGAGGACCTCGGTGGCCTCCGCGACGCGGCCCAGCCGGGCCAGGCCCGCCCGGGCCAGCACGACCGCGTCGAGCTCGCCGGAGTGCACCTTGCCGATGCGGGTGTCGACGTTGCCGCGGACGCCGACGAGGTCGACGCCGAGGCCGAGCGCGGCGATCTGGGCGACTCGGCGCGGGGCGCCGGTGCCGACGGTCGCGCCCTGCGGCAGCTCGCCGAGGGTGAGGCCGTCGCGGGCGACCACCACGTCGCGCGGGTCCTCGCGGACCGGCACGGCGGCCAGCGCGATGCCCTCGGGCGGTGCGGTGGGCAGGTCCTTGAGGGAGTGCACGGCCAGGTCGACGTCGCCGCGCAGCAGTGCCTCGCGCAGCGCGCTGACGAAGACGCCGGTGCCGCCCATCTGGGCGAGCGGCTCGGAGGAGACGTCGCCGTGGGTGCGGATGTGCACCAGCTCGGTGGCCAGGCCGGTCACCTCGGTGAGGCGGTCGGCGACCAGGCCGCTCTGGGTGCGCGCCAGCGCCGAGGCGCGGGTGCCGATGCGGACCACGCGGGTGGGCCGCTCGTCGGGGGTGGTGGCGGTGCCGGTCACGGTCGCTCCACCTCCGCCCGGGTGACGGCCACGACGGCTTCGGGGTCGAGCGCGAACAGCTCGGCCAGCGCCGCGGCGTACGACACGGCACCGGACTCGTTGGCCAGCTCCTTGACCCGCACGGTCGGGTGGTGGAGCAGCTTCTCCACCAGCCGGCGCAGGGTGCGCTCGACCTCGGTGCGGGTGGCGTCGTCGAGGTCGGGCAGCCGGTGCGCGAGGCGGGCGAGCTCGCTCTCCAGCACGCCGGTGGCCATGGTGCGCAGCGCGACCACGGTCGGGGTCACGCTCTGGCTGCGACGGGCGGTGAGGAAGGCGGCCAGCTCCTGGCTGACGATGTCGCGCACGCCGCCCACGTCGGCCCCGCCCGGGGACTCCTCGAGCTCGGCGGCGAGCGTGTCCAGCGCGACCAGGCGTACGCCGGGCAGGTCGGCCACCGCCGGGTCGACGTCGCGCGGCAGCGCCAGGTCGACGACGGCCAGCGGCCGGGTCGGGTCGGTGCGGCGGGCGGCCACGGCGGCGGCGGAGAGCACCTGGCCGGCGGCGCCGGTGCAGGAGACCACGATGTCGACGGGGGCGGTCCAGGCGCCGAGGTCGGCCAGCGAGATCGCCGTGGCGTCGTACTGCCGGGCGAGGCGGGCGGCGCCCTCGGGCGAGCGGTTGGCCACGGTCACCGCCCCGGCACCCGCGCGGGTGACGGTGGCGACGGTGAGGCCGGCCATCGAGCCGGCACCGACGACCAGCACCCGCTTGCCGGCGATCGGGCCGACGTGGTCGCTGGCGCGCTCGAGCGCGGCGGTCACCAGGCTCGGCGCGACCCGGTCGATGTCGGTCTCGGCGTGGGAGCGCTTGCCGACGCGCAGCGCCTGCTGGAACAGCACGTTGAGGGCCGGGCCGACGGTGCCGACCTCCTGGCCCACGCGCAGCGCCTCCCGGGTCTGGCCCAGGATCTGGCTCTCGCCGAGGACCATCGAGTCGAGCCCGGCCGCCACGTGGAACAGGTGGCTGACGGCGCCGTCGTCGTAGTGCACGTAGAGGTGCTCGAGCATCTCCTCGGCGGGCCGGCCGGTGCGCTCGCCGAGCATCCGCGAGATCGCCTCGACGCTGCCGTGGAAACGGTCGACGTCGGCGTACACCTCGGTGCGGTTGCACGTCGAGATGACCGTGGCCTCCATGACGTGCTCGACGTCGCTGACCTCGCGGATCAGCTTCTGCACGCCGCCGCCGTCGAGGGCCACCTGCTCGAGCACGGCGACCGGCGCGGTCTTGTGGGACAGGCCCACCACGAGGACGCTCATGCCCGGCCCCCCGCGGTGCGGGCGACCTGCTCGACCACGATCGCGGGCGCGGCGGCCTTGCGCTGCTCGTGGTAGGCGAGGATCTGGAGCTCGCTGGAGAGGTCGACCCGGCGTACGTCCACGCCCTCGGGGAGGGCGAGGATCGTCGGGGCGAAGTTGAGGATGCTGCGGATGCCGACGGCGACCATCCGGTCGGCGACGGCCTGGGCCGCGACGGCCGGGGTGGCGATGACGCCGATCCCGACGCCGTGCTCGGCCACGACCTGGTCGAGGTCGTCGAAGGAGCGGATCTCCAGCCCCGCGACCACCTCGCCCTGGCGGGAGCCGTCGGCGTCGAGCAGCGCGACGGTGCGGAAGCCGCGCGAGGAGAAGCCGGAGTAGTTGGCCAGGGCGTGCCCGAGGTTGCCGATGCCGACCACGACCACGGGCCAGTCCTGGGTCAGGCCGATCTCGCGGGAGATCTGGTAGCGCAGGTAGTCGACGTCGTAGCCGACCCCGCGGGTGCCGTAGGAGCCGAGGTGGGAGAGGTCCTTGCGCAGCTTGGCGCTGTTGACGCCGGCCGCGGTGGCGAGCTCCAGGCTCGAGCAGGTGCCGGTGCCGGCCTCGCTCATCGCGTTGAGCGCCCGGAGGTAGACCGGGAGACGGGCCACCGTCGCCTCGGGGATCCTGGTCGCACTCACGCGGGGACACTCTCCAGACCGGTCGGAGCACCCTCCTGGACTGGAGGGCCTCCGCCACTCTAGGAGTTTGTGAACTCGCGAACAAACCAGCGACGGCCCAGGGCTAGCACAGGTGACAATGCTCACCTCCACCGGGGGCCCGTCCCAGGGTCCGGGCCGCTGACCAGGCCGGAAGGGGTGGTCGCCTCAGGTCGCGGGCCGGGCGAGGGCGGCCCGCAGCCGGGCCTCGTCGACCCGCCAGAAGTCGTGCCGGCGGCCGTCGACCAGGGTCACCGGCACCTGCTCGGTGTAGGCCTCCTGGAGCTCGGCGGAGGAGTCCACGTCGACCTCGTCGAAGGACTCGCCGAGGTCCGCGCACACCTGCGCGACCACCTCGCGCGCCTGCTCGCACAGGTGGCAGCCGACGCGGGTGTAGAGCGTGACGCGCGCCGTCACCGCAGCAGCCCCGGGTCGCGACGGCGGGCCTCGGCGCGGAGCCGACCCTTCTGCACCTTGCCGGTGGCGGTGTAGGGCAGCTGGTCGACGACCTCGACCACGCTCGGCTGCTTGAAGCGGGCCAACCGGTCGGCGCAGTGGCGGCGTACGACGTCCTCGAGCTCCTCGGCCGACAGGCGCGACCCCGACGGCACCACGTAGGCCACGACGGCCTCGCCGGTGGCCTCGTCGGGCACCCCGACCACGGCGACCCGGTCGACCTCGGCCAGCTCGCCGACGACCTCCTCGACCTCGACCGGGAAGACGTTGAAGCCCGAGACGATGACGAGGTCCTTGACCCGGTCGACGAGGTAGAGGTGACCGTCGGCGTCGAGGTAGCCGACGTCGCCGGTGGCCCACCAGCCGTCGGCGTCGGGACCACCCGCGCCGTCGGGCCAGTAGCCGGAGAACAGGTTGTCCCCGCGCAGCTCGATCTGGCCGGCGTCCTCACGCTCGGGGGTGCGGCCCGCCTCGTCGACCAGGCGGACCTCGATGCCGGCGAGCGGCCGGCCCACCGAGCGCGGGCGCAGCGGCTGGCCGAGGGTCGTGGTGACGACGGGCGCCGCCTCGGTCAGGCCGTAGCCCTGGTGGACCTCGACGCCGGTGCGCTCGGTGAAGGCGTCGGTGACCTCGGGGGCCAGCGGCGCCGAGCCGCTCAGCATCAGCCGCACCGGACCGAGCCGGTCCTCCAGGCCGGGCACCCCCATCAACGCGGGGAACACGGGCGGGGCGACCGGGACCACCGAGACCGCCTCGTCCTCGATCAGGTCCAGCGCGCCCTCGGCGTCGAAGGCGTCGAGGAGCACCAGGCGGGCGTGCCGTCGCATCACCTGGCCGAGCACGGCGTTGAGGCCGTAGACGTGGTAGAGCGGCAGCACCCCCAGGACGACGTCGCGACCGGTGATCATCGGCGGCTCGGCGACCGCGACCTGCTCGACGTTGGCCAGCAGCGCCCGGTGGGACAGCATCGCGGCGCGGGGCCTCCCGGAGGTGCCGCTGGTGTAGAGCAGCACCGCGAGGCCCTCGGGGTCGGGACGCACCGGGGTGGCGCGGCCGCTGCGCGAGACCAGCTGCTCCCAGCCCCGCTCCCCCGGCTCGAGCGTGGTGCCGACGGTGACGATCCGGGGCCGGGTCGAGGGCTCGAGGCCGGCGTCGACCATCGCCTCGCCGAGCCCCTGCACCGCGGCACGCACGGTGGTGACGGTGTGGGCGTCGGCGACCACCATGCGGGTGCCGGAGTCGACCAGGACCCGCACCAGCTCACCGGTGACGCTGCGCGGGTTGACGGGGACGGCGACCATGCCGGCGCGCAGCACCCCGAGGTACGCCGCGACGAACTCGATGCTGTTGCCCGCGGCGATCATCACGCGGTAGCCCGCGACCATGCCCGCGTCGGCCAGTCCCTGGACCACCCGCTGCACGAGGTCGTCGAGCCCGGCCCAGGTCACGCTGCGTCCCGTGGCCGCCTCGGAGAGCGCCGTCTTCCCGGGTTCCTCGACGCACGCCCGCGTCAGGAGGTCGGCGACGTTGGACTCCATCGCAGGAGTCTCCCACACGGCGCACTGCCCCTAGGCTGTGCCGCGTGACCCCTCCGCCGCCCGGCCGCTCCGGCGAGAAGCGGCCCGCGCGACCCTCGCGGAAGGCGCCACCTCGCCCGCTCAACCTGCAGCGCCGCTCGCAGCTGGCCGGCGAGGCCGCCGCCGCGATCGCGGAGGTGGAGAGCGCGCTGAGCGTCGAGGCCGACGTGACCTCGGCCGCGTTCTTCGACGTCGACAACACCGTGATGCAGGGCGCCTCGATCTTCCACCTGGCCCGGGGCCTGCACCGCCGCGAGTTCTTCACCACGCGCGACATCCTCGGCGCGGCCTGGAAGCAGGCCTACTTCCGCGTCGTCGGCGTCGAGGACCCCGAGCACGTGGCCGACGCCCGCGCCTCCGCGCTCTCGTTCATCGCCGGGCACACCACCGAGGAGCTCGAGGCGCTCGGCGAGGAGATCTTCGACGAGCGGATGGCCCACCGGATCTGGCCCGGCACCCGCGCCCTGGCCCAGCTCCACCTCGACCAGGGCCAGCGCGTCTGGCTGGTGACCGCGGCCCCGATCGAGATCGCCACCATCATCGCCCGCCGGCTCGGCCTCACCGGGGCGCTGGGCACCGTCGCGGAGCACGTCGACGGCGTCTACACCGGCGCGTTGGTCGGGGAGATGCTGCACGGCTCGGCCAAGGCGGTCGCGGTCAGCGAGCTGGCCGACCGCTTCGGGCTCGACCTGGCCCGCTGCTCGGCGTACTCCGACTCCTACAACGACCTGCCGCTGCTCAACCTCGTCGGCGACCCCTGCGCCATCAACCCCGACAACCGGCTGCGCGACCACGCCCGGGCCCACGGCTGGCGCGTCCGCGACTACCGCACCGCGCGCAAGGCCGCCCGGGCCGGCGTCTTCACCGCCGCCGTCGCGGGCGCGGTGGCCGGCACCGCGGCCGCGGGCAACGCGCTGCGACGCCGCGTGCTGTAGGTCCGCCGGATCGGGGACCCGGATCCGGTTCACAGGTGTCCACCGGGCGCGTAGTCTCGCCAACTGGTCGACCTAGGGAGACCGGCGTCACGCCGGTGGGAGCGTGCCATGCAGCGAGACGACGTCCGTCGCGGACTCGACGCGCTCCGCCACGCCGTCGCCGAGGTGCTCCTGGCCCAGGCGGGCGTGCCGTCGTACGCCGCCGGCGGCCACGGTGGCGGGAGCGGTGGTCCCGGGCCCCGCGGCGACCAGGGGGAGCACGGCGACGCCGACCAGGCGGCGTCCTCGGCCGAGGACGAGGCCGAGCAGACCCGGCTGATCGCGCTCGTGGAGCTCGCCCGCGGCGGCGACGCCGAGGCCTTCGGCCAGCTCTACGACCACTACCACTCCGGGGTGTTCCGCTTCCTCTACTACCGGGTGGGATCGGTCCAGCTCGCGGAGGACCTCACCTCCGACACCTTCTTCCGCGCGCTGCGGGCGATGAGCACCTTCCGCTGGCAGGGCAAGGACTTCGGCGCCTGGCTGACGACCATCGCGCGCAACCTGACCACCGACCACTACAAGGCCGGCCGCACCCGCCTCGAGCACACCACCGAGGACCTCGGCACCCTGGACAGCACCGCCGAGGGGCCCGAGAGCGCCGTGCTGACCTCGCTGACCAACGAGGCGCTGATGGCCGCGCTCGGAGCGCTGCCCACCGAGCAGCGCGACTGCCTGGTGATGCGCTTCCTCCAGGGCCTCTCGATCGCCGAGACCGCCGAGGTCCTCGGCCGCAGCGCGGGAGCGGTCAAGCAGCTGCAGCTCCGCGGGGTCCGCAACCTCGCCAAGGCGCTCCCCGAGGACCTCCGGTGAAGCCCGTCCTGCGACCCGTCGTGACCGCCCGGAATGTCCGACTGTCCGAGGGGTGGATGTTGCCGGGCGGTAACTTGTCCACCGCCATAACTTCGCCGCTCGTGCCGTCGTTGTGGGCCTCGACAGGATGTACGCCGCGCCCGGGCCCGACCCGTGGCCCGGACGCGACCACCGGCAGTTCAGGACGATCCGCATGAGCCCCCTCTCCTCGCCCCGAGGCACCGCCGAGGAGCTGCAGCGCGTCCTCGACGGCGACGCCACGGCCGAGGAGGCCGCCCGCCACGCCCGCCTGGTCCGCACCGTCGACCTGCTCACCTCGCACCCCGCGGTCGAGCCGCGCGCCGGGTTCAGCGCCGACCTCCGCGCCCGGCTGATGGCCGCCGCCGAGACCGACCTGGTGCCCGACCGCACCGCCACGGTGCGGGTCCTGAGACCCGCCGGCCAGGGCCGGCGCCGCGTCGGCGCCGTGGCCGCCTCCCTCGTCATCGTCGGCGGCTCCGCCGGCGTCGCGGCCGCCTCGAGCGGCGCCCTCCCCGGCGACCCGCTCTACCCCGTCAAGCGCGGCACCGAGCAGGTCGGCACCTCGCTCAGCCTCGGCGCGGCGCAGAAGGGCCGCTCCGAGCTCTCCCACGCCGCCACCCGGCTCGAGGAGGCCCAGGAGCTGCAGTCGCGCGGCGCCGACGAGCGGCTGGTGACCGGCGCCCTGCAGTCCTTCCGCGAGTCGGCCGCCGCCGGGTCGCAGCACCTGTTCACGGCGTACGACGCGGACCAGCGCTACCAGGACGTCGCGGCCGTCCGCGAGTTCGCGGCCGCGCAGATGGCCGACCTCGACGCGATGTCGGCGGACGCCGTCCCGCTCGTCGCCGTCGCGCTCACCGACGCCGCCGACACCCTGGCCGACCTCGACGAGCAGGCCCGGGGCCTGTGCGCGGGCTGCAGCGACGCCCCCGAGCTGGTGACCCCGGTCGCGGTCGCGGCCGGTGCCGGCGGCGCGACCGTCGACGCCCTGCTGGCCCGCCCGGTCGCCCAGGCCCGGCTCGACCGCGAGGCGCTGCAGGAGCTCGAGCTCGACCAGCTGCGCGACCTGCGGGAGCGGGCCGAGCAGAGCGCCGGCGACCTCGGTGCGGCCGAGGAGCTGCGCGAGAGCGTGCCTCCCGCCCAGGTCGAGGAGCACGGCCCGGTGACCAGCACGCTCACCACCGACACCGACGCCACCACGCCGCTGCTCTCCGACCGCCCGGTCCGCGACCTGGTCGACGGCATCACCGGCACCGTCCGCGACGTCACCGGCACGGTGCGCAGCACGCTCCCCCGCACCGGCACCCCGCTCGACGAGGTCACCGACGACCTTGTCGAGGACCTCGACGACACCGTCTCGGGCGTCACCGGCGGCCTGCTGCCCTGACCCGCCCGCTGCTGCGGCGGGGCGGCCTCAGGAGAAGACCGAGCGCCGCTTCATCAGCAGCGTGTAGAGCGTCTGCTGGATCGACTCGCGGACCTGGTCGGTGACGTTGAAGACCAGCATCGGGTCGTCGGCCGCGCCGGCGTCGTACTCGTCGGTGCGGATCGGCTCGCCGAACTCGATCAGCCACTTCGAGGGCAGCGGGATCAGTCCCAGCGGACCGAGCAGCGGGAACAGCGGCGTGATCGGCAGGTAGGGCACGCCGAGCAGCCGCGCCAGGGAGGGCACGTTGCCCACGAGCGGGTAGATCTCCTCGGCCCCGACCACCGACGTCGGGATGATGGGCACCCCGGTGCGGATGGCCGCCGACACGAAGCCGCCGCGGCCGAACCGCTGCAGCTTGTAGCGCTCGCTGAACGGCTTGCCGATGCCCTTGAAGCCCTCGGGCCAGACGCCGACGAGCTCGCCCCCGCTGAGCATCCGCTCGGCGTCCTCGTTGCAGGCCAGCGTGGCGCCGCCGCGTCGGGCGAGGTCGCCCACGAGCGGCAGCTTGAAGACGAGGTCGGCCCCGAGCGGACGGAGGTGGCGTCCGGTGTGGTCGAAGACGGTGACCGCGGTCATCATGCCGTCGACCGGCACCGTGCCGGAGTGGTTGGACACCACCAGGGCGCCGCCGACCTCGGGGATGTTGTCGGCGCCGATGACCTCGATGCGGAACCACTTCTGCGCGAGCGGGCGCAGCGCAGCGAGCAGGAACTGGTCGGTGAACTCGGCGTCGAAGCCGAAGTCGTCGACCACGAACTCGCCGGTGAGGCGACGTCGCAGCACGGCCAGGAACTGCGCCAGCCGCGGCTCCCAGCTCTCGCCGAACATCTCCTGGGCGGTGCGGGTCAGCGCCGCCAGCCACTCGCGCGGGGCGACGGCGGGCCCGGGGAGGCGGTGCTCGGTGCGTGCGGGGGTGCGGTCGGCGGGCGGTGAGGGCGCCGGGGCCGGCTCCCGGGTGGGCCGGGGAGGAGTCGGCTCGACCGGGGCGCCGGCGACGGGCTCGTCGACCGGGCCGGGCTCGGGGTCGCGGGGACGCGGGGTGCGCGCGGCCAGGCCGCGGCTGCCCGCCGAGGGGCGCTCGCCGCCGTTGCCGCGACCGGGACGGCCGCGGGTGCCGATCGGGATGATCTCGGCGTCACCCATCGTGGTGCTCCCGTCCGACGAGCGAGGGGGGCTCCGCCGTCGGCTGCTCGCCGCGGTGGCCCACGGCGTGCATCGCGCCGGCGAGGGCCTGCTCGGCGGCGCGGACCCGGTCGGGGCCCAGCAGCCCGGGGGTGAGCGAGGCGGCGAAGTCCTCCAGCGCCTCGGCGGTGGTGTAGCGCGGCTCGAAGCCGAGCATGGTGCGCATCCGGGTGGTGTCCATGCCGCGGCCGTAGGTCAGGAACGCGACCTGCTCGGGCGAGAAGTCCGCGACCTTGGTCTGGCGGATCGCGGACCCGAAGGAGGGCACCGCGAAGCCGGGGAGCGGGACCGAGGGCCGGCCGAGGCGGCGTACGGCCTGGGCCAGGGTGAGCACGCCGTCGCCGGCGACGTTGTAGGTGCCCGCCACCTCGCTGAGCGTCGCGTGCTCGAGCACGTCGAGCGCGTCCTGCTCGTGGAGCAGCTGCAGCCGCGGGTTGTGGCCGAGCACGGTCGGGATCACCGGCAGCCGGAAGTAGCCCGACATCGCGGTCGTGATGCGCGGCCCGATGACGTTGGCCAGGCGCAGCGTGGTGACCTTGACGTCGGGGCGGCGACGCGCGAAGCCGCGGGTGTAGGACTCGACCTCGTTGACGTCCTTGGCGAAGCCGCCGCCGGGCAGCCGCTTGGCGGTCATGCCCTCGGTGAACTTGGCGGGGTCGCGGTGCGAGGCGCCGTAGAAGGCCGCGTTGGACTTCAGCACCAGCTTGGCCACGTCGGGCGCCTGCTGGCAGGCCGCCAGGAGCTGCATCGTGCCGATGACGTTGAGCTCCTTGGTCGAGGAGCGTCCCCCGGCCGCGGCCGGGGTCGCCGCCACGCTCGCGTGGACCACCGTGTCGACCCGCTCGCGCACGATCACCTTGGCGATGACCGGGTTGCGGATGTCGGCGCGCACGAAGTCCGCCGATCCCAGGTCTCCCCGGGGCGGCAGCACGTCGACCGCGACGACGCGGTCGATCCCCGGCGACCCGGACAGCTGCGCCGCGAAGCGGCGCCCGAGGTCGCCGGCGACGCCGGTGACGAGGACGACGTGGCCCATGGTCGGGGCTAGGTCCTTACTTGCCCAGACGACGACGCTGCACGCGCGTCTTCTTCAGCAGCTTGCGGTGCTTCTTCTTCGCCATGCGCTTGCGGCGCTTCTTGATGACAGAACCCACGTCGGACCTATTCGTTGAGGCTGGAACGGACGCGTCGACGGAACCCCGTCGGCGCAGAAGCCACAGCCTAGCCGTCGACCCCCGGCCCCTCCCAATCGCACCGGAGGGCGGACGGGCAGGGGTCGGTCCCGGGTCGGCGCCGGGTCGGCGGCGGGTCAGCCGGCGTTGTAGAAGCTCGACCGGAGGTACTCGTCGACGTCGTCCTCGCTGACGCGGAACGAGCGGCCCACGCGGACCGCCGGCAGGTCGCCGTTGTGCACGAGGCGGTAGACGGTCATCTTCGAGACCCGCATCAGGGCGGCGACCTCGGCCACCGTCAGGAACTTCACCTCGGAGATGTCTCCTGGCTTGTTGGTCGGCATGCTGCACCAAGCTTTCTGTTGCACGCTCCCCGGCTGTCCCACGACGACCCCACGTGCTGTGAGAAATATAGGGCTCGTGTGACCCCTGTGCCACAAAATCGTGCAAGTGACCAGTGAGACTTCGGCGTGTCGACTTGCATCCACCGGCGGGGTCCTCCCCACGGCAGCCCGCGTGGGCTAGTGCATCGGGTCCAGGCCGTGCTCGGGGAAGGTCGCGTCGCGGGTCGCCTGCACCGCCCGGTCGAGCCAGGTGTCGGGGTCGAAGCCCTCGCTCCAGTCCTTGTACGCCGCGGAGCGCCCGTCGGTCATCCGTGAGGGAGCGCGTACGCCGAGCCGCTCGAGCACCCCCGCGCGCCAGGCCTCGGGGGTGGGCAGGTCGGCGTCCAGCGGGCGGCCCCCGACCACGCCGAGCAGGTGCGTCCAGGCCCGGGGCACCACGTCCACGACGGCGTACCCGCCGCCGCCGAGCGCGACCCACTTCCCGCCCGCCGTCTCGTGGGCCAGCTCGTGCAGCGCGAGGTAGCTCGCCCGCTGCCCGTCGACGCTGAGCGCGAGGTGGGCCAGCGGGTCGTCGCGGTGGCTGTCGCAGCCCTGCTGGGTCACCAGCACGTCGGGACCGAACTCGCGCAGCAGCGGCGGCACCACGGCGTGGAAGGCCCGCAGCCAGCCGGCGTCGGAGGTGCCCGGGGGCAGCGCGAGGTTGACGGCCGTGCCGACCGCGTCGGGCCCGCCGGAGTCGCCGGGGAAGCCGGTGCCCGGGAACAGCATCTGGCCGGTCTCGTGCAGGGAGACGGTCAGCACCCGGGGGTCGTCCCAGAAGATCCGCTCGACGCCGTCGCCGTGGTGGACGTCGACGTCGACGTAGGCCACCCGCTCGGCGCCGTGGTCGAGCAGCCAGCGGATCGCGACCGCGACGTCGTTGTAGACGCAGAAGCCGCTCACCCGGTCGGGCATCGCGTGGTGCAGCCCGCCGGCGATGTTGGCGGCGTGGTCGACCTGCCCGGTCCACACCTGCCGGGCCGCCTCCACGCTCGCCCCCACGACGTGGCGGGCCGCCTCGTGCATCCGCGCGAAGGTCGGGTTGTCGTCGCCGCCCAGCCCGCGGGCCAGGTCGGTGCTGGCGGGGTCCGCGCTGGCGCGCATCACCGCCTCGATCATCGCCGGGTCGTGGACGGTGACGAGGTCGTCCTCGGTGGCGTCGGGCGCCGCGACCACGGTGAGGCCCTCGAGCACGCCGGCGTGCCGGGCGAGGTCGACGGTCAGGTCGACCCGGACGGGGTTCATCGGGTGCTCGGGTCCGAAGTCGTAGGCGGTGAGCGACTCGTCGTACACCAGGCAGGCGCGGCAGCGCGGCTCGTCCATGGGACCGGACGCTACTCGTCGGACGGAGGGCGACGCGGTCGGCTCACTCCTCGCTGCGGGCGAGGTCGACGGAGCGGTTGCGCGCCGCCTCCATCGCGGTGATGAACGCGGCCCGGACCTTGTGGTCCTCGAGCTCGCGGATCGCCGCGGCGGTGGTGCCGCCGGGCGAGGTGACCTGCTCGCGCAGCACGGTCGGGTGCTCGCCGGTCTCGCGCAGCAGCTTGGCCGAGCCGACGACGGTCTGCACGACCAGCTCGGTGGCGGTGCTGCGCGGCAGCCCGAGGTGGACGCCGGCCTCGATCATCGACTCGACCACGAAGAAGAGGTACGCCGGCCCGGACCCGGAGATCGCCGTCACCGCGTCCTGCTGCTTCTCCGGCACCCGCAGCACCTTGCCGGTGACGGCCAGCATCGCCTCGGCGCGGGCCAGGTGCTCGACGTCGCAGTGGCTGCCCGGCGAGATCGCCGCCATCCCCTCGTCGACCAGGGCCGGGGTGTTCGGCATGACGCGCACCACCGCGACCCCGGGACGCAGCCGCGCCTCGATGAAGGCGGTGGTGATGCCGGCGGCCAGGCTGACCACCAGCTGGCCGGGGGCGACGTGGTCGTGGACCTCGGCCAGCACCTCGGACATGTCCTGGGGCTTGACGACCAGGGCGACGGTGTCGGCCACGGCCACCGCGGCCAGGTCGTCGACCACGCGGACGCCGTACCGCTCGGAGAGGACCGCCGCGCGGTCGACCCGCTTCTCCACGACGAGCAGCGAGGCCGGGTCGTGCCCGCCCCGGACCAGCCCGGAGATCAGCGTCTCGCCCATCACGCCGGCGCCGATGACCGCCGTGGTGCCCGACGACAGGGCCGAGCCGGTCGGCTCCTCGGTGCCCCCCGCGCTCACTTCTGCGACACCAGCGAGCGCAGGAAGAAGGTCAGGTTGGCCGGGCGCTCGGCCAGACGGCGCATCAGGTAGCCGTACCACTCGTCGCCGTACGGCAGGTAGACGCGGACCTGCTCCCCCGCGCGCGCCAGCCGCTTCTGCTCCTCGGCGCGGATGCCGTAGAGCATCTGGAACTCGTAGGTGCCGGGCATCCGGCCGTTGCGGGTGGCCAGCGCCGAGGCGATCTTGACCATCCGCGGGTCGTGCGTGGCCACCATCGGGTAGCCCGAGCCCGCCATCAGCACCTTCAGGCAGCGCACGTAGGAGCGGTCGACCTCGTGGCGCTCGGTGAAGGCCACCGTCTCGGGCTCGTTGTAGGCGCCCTTGCACAGCCGCACCCGGCTGCCCTCGTGGGCGAGGTCGCGGCAGTCGGCCTCGGTGCGGTGCAGGTAGGCCTGCAGCACCGCGCCGGTCTCGGGGTAGTCGCGCCGCAGCTCGCGCAGCGTCGCCAGCGTGCGGTCGGTGGTGGTGTGGTCCTCCATGTCGAGGGTCACCGTCGTGCCGAGCTGGTGGGCGGCGGCGCAGATCCGGCGCGCGTTGTCGGTGGAGAGCCGCGTGCCCGACGTCGGGCAGCGCCTGGCCGACCGCGGAGAGCTTCACGCTGACCTCGGCGTGCCGGGCCAGGCCCGCGCGGCCCAGCGCCTCCAGCAGCTCGAGGTAGGCCTGCACCGTCGACTCGGCCTGCGCCTCGTCGAGGGTGTCCTCGCCGAGGAAGTCCAGCGTGACCTGGAGCCCGTCCTCGGCCAGCTCGGTGGTGGCGGCGACGGCCTGCTCGGTGGCCTCGCCCGGCACGTAGCGCGTCACGATCGCGCTGCTGACGGGCACGCGCGTGACCAGGCCCTTCACCGCAGGGCTGCGGGCGAGCAGCAGGAGCAACTGACGGAGCACAGGACTTCCCCCCTCGACGACGTGCGGTCACGGTAACCCCGCAGGGCTCAGGCACCCCATCGCGGGGCTGGCACGATGGCGCGCATGCACCTCGGACTGGGCACCGCGTCGCTGGGCCGCCCGGAGTACCTCAACCTCGGCCACGGCGACGACCTCGACGGGTCGGTGGGCCCGACCGGCGGCGAGCGGTACGACGTGGCCCGGCTGCGCGAGCACGCGCTGGCCGTCCTCGACGCGGCCTGGGACGCCGGCGTCCGGCACTACGACGCCGCCCGCTCCTACGGGGCGGCCGAGCAGTTCCTGGGCGACTGGCTGGCGCGGACCCCCGGACGCCGGGAGGAGGTGCGGGTCGGCTCCAAGTGGGGCTACACCTACGTCGCCGGCTTCCGTCCCGGCGCGACCGAGCACGAGACCAAGGACCACGCCGTCGCCACGCTGGACCGGCAGTGGCCCGAGACGCTCGCCGCGCTCGGCGGCCCGCCCGACCTCTACCTGGTGCACAGCCTCACCCTCGACAGCCCGGCGCTGGAGGACCGCGCCCTGCACGACCGGCTCCGCGAGCTGGCGTCCGGGGGCGTCCGGGTCGGGCTGTCCACCTCCGGGCCCGAGCAGGCCGAGGTGCTGCGCCGGCTGCTGGCCCTGCCGGACCCGCCCTTCTCGACCGTCCAGGCGACGTGGAACCCGCTGGAGCCATCGGCCGGTCCCGCCCTGGCGCAGGCGCACGACGCCGGCTGGTCGGTCGTGGTCAAGGAGGCGATGGCCAACGGCCGGCTGGCCGGACCGGGCAGCCCGCTGGCGGCCGCGGCGCGGCGCCTCGGCACCACCGCCGACGCGCTCGCGCTGGCGGTCGCGCTGCGGCAGCCGTGGGCCGACGTGGTGCTGACCGGGGCGAGCACGACCGCCCAGCTGCACGCCAACCTCGCCGCCCGCGACCTCCCGGCCGAGGTCGTCGCCGCCGGCGCGGAGGCGGCGTCCGGGCTGGCCGAGCCGGCCCCGGCGTACTGGGACCACCGGCGCTCGCTGCCCTGGACCTGAGCGGGCGCGGCACCGGCCCGGCTCAGCCGAGCGAGCGCTGCACCGCCTCGGCCCAGACCACCACGGCGTGCGCCCCGGGGTCGGGGGTGCCGCGGACCCGCTCGCCGAGGTAGCTGGACCGACCGACGCGGGCGACCCGGTCGGCGGTGCCGGCGGTGCCCTCGCGGGCTGCCTCGACGGCCCGGGCGAGGGCGTCGGTCGGGTCGGCGCCGTCGTCGAGGGCGGCGGCCAGGGTGTCCGCGAGCGGCACCAGGGCGTCGAGCATGGTGCGGTCGCCGACCTCGGCGCCGCCCACCTCGCGGATGCCGTCGGCCCCCGCCCGCAGCGCCCGGGCCCAGGCACGGGGGTCCTCACCCGCCCCGCCCTGCTCGTCGAGCTCGGCGGCGGCGCGGAGCAGCAGGATCGCGTAGAGCGGTCCGGAGGTGCCGCCGATCGCGCGGCGCAGCGTGGCCGAGGCGCCCCGCAGCGCACCGGCCGCGTCGCCCGGGTAGCCGCCGACCTCCTGCTCGACCGCGGTAGCACCGCGGGCCAGGCCGGTGCCGAGGTCGCCGTCGCCCACCTCGCTGTCCATCCGGGTCAGCTCGGGCTCGGCCTCGCGGAGCGCGGCGCAGGCCGCCTCCAGGGCGCGGCGCACGGGCCCGTCGGCCGAGGTCGCCCCCGCCGAGCCCGCCGCGGCCTCCTCACCCTCCACCTGCGGTGCCGGCACCCGCTCCTCCCCGGCCGGGGTGACCCGGCCGCGGTGCGCCGCCGGCCACGCCGAGGTCTCCGACGGCGCGTCGAGCAGGTCCAGCAGGTCGTCGTCGACCGGCAGCACCGACACCGAGCAGCCGGGCATGTCCAGGGCGGTGAGGAAGGCGCCGGACCACAGCCGCTCCACGCGTACGCCGCGCGAGCGCAGCACCGCCAGGGCACCGCGGGCCACCACGTCGAGCTCGCTGGGCGGCGTGGTGCCGAGGTCGTTGACGAGCAGCACCACCCGGTCGCCCTCGGCCAGCCCGGCGTCGTCGGCGACCGCACCGACCAGCCGCTCTGCCACCGCGTCCGCCCCGACCAGCGCGCCCCGCTCGACCCCGGCCTCGCCGTGGATGCCCAGGCCCCACTCGACCTCGTCCTCGGCCAGCTCGAAGCCGGGCCGACCCACGGCGGGCACGGTGCACGCACCGAGCGACACCCCCATCGACCGGACGCCGTCGGCGACCCGCTGCGCGACGTCGCGGACCCCGGCGAGGTCGTCGCCCCGCGCGGCCGCGGCGCCGGCTGCCTTGTGCACCAGCACGGTGCCGGCGATGCCGCGCCGGCCCGCGTGGTCGCCCTCGGCCGCGAGCGCGACGTCGTCGCCCACCACGACCATCTCCACGTCGAGGCCCTCGGTGCGGGCGATCTCGGCGGCGAGGCCGAAGTTGAGCCGGTCGCCGGTGTAGTTCTTCACCACCAGCAGCACCCCCGGCGCGCCGCCGACCGTGCGCAGCGCGGCGAGCACCGCGTCGGTGGAGGGCGAGGTGAACACCTCGCCCACGACCGCCCCGGTGAGCATCCCCGGCCCGACGTACCCGCCGTGCGCGGGCTCGTGGCCCGCCCCGCCGCCCGAGACGATCGCCACCGCGCCGTCGCGGGCGAGGTCCGCGTGGTCACGGCGCACCACCACGGTCTGGCCGTCGAGCAGCACCAGCCCGGGGTCGCCGGCGACCAGGCCCTCGAGCATCTCCGGGACGACGTCCCCGACCTCGTTGATCAGCTTCTTCATGACGTGACCCTAGTCACACCACGGGCACCGCGTCAGTGCTCGGCGGCCTCGCCCCGGCTGGTCTCGGGCGCGGCGAAGTGCAGCCGCGTGTAGGCCAGCGTCTCGAGCAGGTCGGACTCGCGCTCCTCGGGGTCGTCGGCCTTGCGGGTGTTGATCTCGGCCACCACGTGACCCTCGAAGCCGCGGCCCGCGAGGTGCTCCAGCAGCGGGCCCGTGGGCATCGCCCCGCGACCGGGCACCAGGTGCTCGTCCTTGGGCGAGCCGCTGCCGTCGGTCATGTGGACGTGGCGGAGCCGGTCGCCGAGCCGCTGCGCCATGGCCAGCGGGTCGGACTGCGCGGTCGCCGCGTGCGAGAGGTCGAGGGTGGTGTGGGCGTAGGACTCCTCGGAGGGGTCCCAGCCGGGTTGGTAGACCTTGAGCTCGCGCCGGGAGGTGGCGCGCCAGGGATACATGTTCTCGACCGCGAACGCGATGCCGGTGCGTCGCTCCAGCTCGGCGACGCCCTCGACGAACCCGGCCGCGTAGTCGCGCTGCCAGCGGAACGGCGGGTGCACCACCACCACGTCGGCGTCCAGCGCCGCGGCCATCTCGGCGCTGCGCTCGAGCTTGACCCACGGGTCGGTGCCCCACACCCGCTGCGTGATCAGCAGGCAGGGCGCGTGCACGGCGCAGACCGGGACGCCGCTCTGGTCGCGCAGCGCGAGGATGCGGTCGGTGTCCTGGCTGACCACGTCGATGCTGACCATCACCTCGACGGCGTCGTAGCCGAGCCGCTCGGCGTAGTCGAAGGCGTGCGCGGTCGGCTCGGGGTAGACCGACGCCGTGGAGAGTCCGAAGAGGGGCACGGGCGGGTCAGCCCGCCGACGCGAGCGAGTCGAGGCGGTCGAGGATGACGCCCTCGCGCAGCGCCCAGGGGCAGATCTCCAGCTCCTCGAGGTCGAAGACGTCCATCACCGCCTCGGCGACCAGGGCCCCGGCGACCAGCTGGTGGGCGCGGCTGGGCGAGACCCCGGGCAGGTGGGCGATCTCGGCGACCTCCATGGTCAGCAGCTTGGGCACCCAGCCCGCGAGCTCGGCGGCCGGCAGGATCCGGCGTACGAACTGGCCCTCGCTGGACGGGGCCGCCCCGCAGATCCGGGCCAGCGAGCGGAACGTCTTCGACGTCGCCACCGCGTGGTCGGGCGCCCCGCCGCGCAGCAGCGAGCCGGCGTCCTGCGCGACCTCGGTGCGGATCCGGCGGCGCAGCGCACGGGCGGCGTCCGCGTCGAGGTGGCCGTCGGCGAGGTGCTGCCGGGCCAGCCGACCGGCCCCCAGCGGCAGGCTCCAGGCGACGTCGGGCACCTCGCTGTCGCCGCCCGCGACCTCGAGCGAGCCGCCCCCGATGTCGAAGACCGCGAGCCGGCCCGAGGACCAGCCGAACCAGCGACGCACGGCGAGGAAGGTCAGCCGGGCCTCGTCGGCGCCCGGGAGCACGACGATCTCGACGCCGGTGCGCTGCTGCACGTGCGCGAGCACCTCCTCGCCGTTGCCGGCCTCGCGGATCGCGGAGGTGGCGAAGGAGAACACCTGCTGGCAGCCCTTGTCCTCGGCCAGCTCCAGCGCCCGGCCGACGAACGCCGTCAGCGCGTCCACCCCGGCGGTGGTGATGGTGCCGTCGTCGGCGAGGTGCTCGGCCAGGCGGAGCGGCTCCTTGACCGAGGAGGCGGGCAGCGGGGCGGCGCCGCGGTAGGCGTCGACCACGAGGAGGTGGCCCGTGTTGGAGCCGATGTCGAGCACACCCAGGCGCATGCCCCGAGGCTACCGGGGCGCCCGGCGCGCCGGGGGCGTCCCGCCCACGGGGGCCTAGGCTGGTCCGGTGCCCGAGGTCGACCTGGTGTTCCCGCGAGCGTGGCTCGAGTTCGAGGACCCCGCCGACGCGGACCAGGTGTTCCGCTGCGACCTCACCTGGCTGACGTCGAGCTGGACCTGCATCTTCGGCGAGGGCTGCCAGGGCATCTACGACACCGCCCCCGACGCCGGCTGCTGCACCCTCGGGGCGCACTTCTCCGACGAGGACGACGAGGCCCGCGTCAAGGCGTGGGTCGACCAGCTCGACGACAGCCGCTGGCACCACCGCGACCGGGCGCTGGACAAGCGCGGCCGGGTGACCCGCAAGGGCTGGGTCGAGACCGACGACGACGGCGCCCGCAAGACCCGGGTCGTCGACGGCGCCTGCATCTTCCACAACCCGCGCGGCTCCGCGGCGGGCTACGGCTGCGCGCTGCACGGCCTCGCCCTGGACCGCGACGTCCACTTCGTCGAGACCAAGCCCGACGTGTGCTGGCAGCTGCCGATCCGCCGCACCTACCGCGACGTGGAGCGGCCCGACGGCACCACCTACCTGGAGGTCGGCATCGAGGAGTACGACCGCCGCGGCTGGGGCGCCGGCGGCCACGACCTCGACTGGTACTGCTCGGGCAACACCGAGGCCCACGTCGGCGCGGAGCCGGTCTACCTCTCCAACGCGGTCGAGCTGGTCACGCTGATGGGGCAGCCGGCGTACGACGTCCTGGCGGCCGCCTGCGAGCGGCACCTGCGCTCCCGCTCGGCGCTCGCGCTGCACCCGGCCGACCCGCGCCGCTGAGCCGCGCCACCCTGGCGGTCTCCCGCCAGATCGGTGCGACCCCCGGGACACGGGGACCCCCGGTGTCCCCGGTCCCGCGGAGCCGGGTCAGAATCAACCATGCGTCTCGATCACATCGTCTTCGCAGCCGGCCCGGGTGGCCTCGCAGGCACGACCGAACGCCTCGGGGACCTGCTCGGCGAGGAGTTCCGCACCGGTGGCATCCACCCCCGGTTCGGCACCCGCAACGCGATCCTGCCGCTCACGCAGGACACCTACCTCGAGGTCGTCGAGGTCCTGGACCACCCGGCCTCGGACAAGGCGCCGTTCGGCCAGGCCGTGCGCGCTCGCTCCCAGCTCGGTGGCGGCTGGCTCGGCTGGGTGGTGGCCGTCGACGACATCGCCCCCCACGAGCAGCGCCTGGGCCGCGAGTCGGTCAAGGGCAACCGGCACCGGCCCGACGGCACCGAGCTGCTCTGGCGCCAGCTCGGCGTCAAGGGGCTCCAGGCCGACCCCCAGCTGCCGTTCTTCATCGAGTGGGACATCGCCTCGGCCGACCACCCCAGCGCCGGCGCCTCCGGCGCGGTCTCGCTGGAGTGCCTCGAGATCGCCGGCGACCCCGCGCGCGTCTCGGAGTGGCTGGGCCAGTCCGTGGACCAGCCGCTGGAGGCCGTCAAGGTCGACTGGGTCGCCCCCCACGGCACCCCCGGCATCACCGCGGCCAAGTTCCAGACCCCGAACGGCCTCGTGCGCCTCTAGGTCACGAGCGTGACCGAGCCCGACCTGGCTCCCGGAGCGGTCCCCAGCCCCAACATCTGGCACCACCCGGACGTGTACGAGGTGGAGAACCGCGCCTTCGACCACGCCGGCGCCGTGCTCGCCACGATGCAGCGGCTGGGCGGCTGGGCCGGCAGCGACGTCCTCGACGTCGGCTGCGGCACCGGCTTCCACCTCCCCCTGCTCGCCGGGTCGGCGCGCTCGGTCGTGGGCGTCGAGCCCCACTCCGGCCTCGCGGCCGTCGCCCGGCGCCGCACCCGGCGGCTGCCCGGCGTCACCGTGCTGCACGGGTCGGCCACCGACCTGCCGCTCGCGGACCGCTCCGTCGACGTGGTGCACGCCCGCTGGGCCTACTTCCTGGGCCCCGGCTGCGAGCCCGGCCTGACCGAGCTCGACCGGGTGGTGCGTCCCGGCGGTCGTGCCTTCGTCGTCGACAACGACGCCACCCGCTCCACGTGGGGTGCCTGGTTCCGGCGCGGCTACCCGACGGTCGACCCGCGCGAGGTCGAGGACTTCTGGGCGTCCCAGGGATGGGCGCGACACCCGGTCGGCACGGCGTGGACCTTCGGCTCCCGCGAGGACCTCGAGGCGGTGGTGCGCATCGAGCTCGCCCCCGCCCTGGCCGACGAGGTGCTGGCCGGCCACACGGGCACGGTCGTCGACTACGCCGTCAACGTGTTCTCGCGGACCTTCTAGAGGCGCAGGCGGCCCGGGGCTGTCGTGACGGTCAGGGCCGCCAGTCGCGCCGGCTGGAGCGGCGTACGACCAGGGTGGGCTCGAGCATCCGGTGCGGCTCCGCGACCGGGCGGTGGGCCAGCACGTCGAGCAGGGTGTGGACCAGCGCCACGGCCACGTCCTCCAGCGGCTGGCGCACCGAGCTGAGCCCGGGCCAGGTGACCTGCGCGGCGGCGGAGTCGTCGAAGCCGACCACCCCGACGTCGGCGCCGGGCTGGAGGCCGCGCTCGGCCAGCGCGTGCAGCACGCCGACCCCCAGGGTGTCGCTGGCGCACACGAACGCGGTCACGCCGCTCAGCGCCGGGTCGTCGAGCACGTGGTGGGTGGCCATCCGGGCCGCGTCGAGGTTGTCGGTCAGCCGCACCCCGAGACCGGTGGGGTCCAGGCCCGCCTCGCGCAGCGCCTGCTCCCAGCCGCTGCGGCGGTCCTGGCCGATCCGCGAGGAGCGCTCCCAGCCGAGCCAGGCGATCCGGCGGTGGCCCTGCTCGAGCAGGTGGCGGGTGGCCGCGCGGGCACCGGCGGCACCGTCGACGTCGACCCAGGCGTGGTCGGCGTCAGGCTCCTCCCAGGGCCGGCCGAAGGTGACGAACGGGGCGTCGCGCTCCTGGAGGAAGGCCGCCTGCGGGGTCCCGGCATAGGTGTCGGTGACCACGAAGGCGTCGACCGCGGTCGAGCGCAGCAGGTCGTCGTAGCCGTCGAGCGGGTCGGCGGGGTCGCCGGAGAACAGCAGCACGTGGTGGCCGGTGCGCGACGCGGCGGCGACCAGGCTGTGCAGGAAACGGTCCATCAGCGCGTTGCTGGTGTTCTCCTGCGCGGGCTCGAAGCGCAGTCCCACCAGGTGGGAGGTGCGGGTGCGCAGCTGGCGGGCCGCACGGTTGGGCGAGTAGCCGAGCCGCTCGATGACCTCCTGCACCCGCTCGAGGGTCTCCGGGCGCAGCAGGTCGGGGTTGTTGAGCGCGTTGGAGACGGTCTGGCGCGAGACCCCGGCCTCGTCGGCCACCGTCGCCAGCGTGGGCGGGCCGGCAGGGCGGGTGCGCACCTCGGTGCGCGGCACGCGTCGCTCGGTGGGCTGGCTCATCGGTCTCCTGGGCGGGTCTGGATCGATCCAACCGTACGACACGGCCGGGCTCGCCCCTGCCCTCCCACCGGCCCTCCCACCAGGCACCCCCACCGGCCGACCGTGGTTCCCGGGGACTGTCGGTGCCATGACCTAGCGTGCCGCCATGGCCTCCCCCACCTCCGGCTCGTCCTCCTCCTCCTCGTCGCGGACCTCCGGACGCGCCCCCAAGGTCGCCTACCGGTGCTCGGACTGCGGCTGGGAGACCGGCAAGTGGGTCGGGCGCTGCGGCGAGTGCCAGGCCTGGGGCACGGTGGTGGAGCGCTCGGCTCCGCGCAGCCGGGTGCAGGCCGGCCCCGTGACCGCCCCGGCCCGCCCCATCGGCGAGGTCCCGATCGAGGACTCGCAGTCCCGCAGCAGCGGCGTGCCCGAGCTCGACCGGGTGCTGGGCGGCGGGCTGGTGCCCGGCGCCGCGATCCTGCTCGCGGGCGAGCCCGGCGTCGGCAAGTCCACGCTGCTGCTGGAGGTCGCCGCGCAGACCGCGCGACTGCGGCACCGCGTCCTCTACGTCACCGGTGAGGAGTCGGCCGCCCAGGTGCGGATGCGCGCCGACCGCACCGGCGGCATCTTCCCCGAGCTGTTCCTGGCCGCCGAGACCGACCTCGGCGCCGTCCTGGGCCACGTCGAGGAGGTCAAGCCGACCCTGCTGGTGATCGACTCGGTGCAGACCATCAGCGCCGGCGACGTCGACGGCGTCCCGGGCGGGGTCACCCAGGTCAAGGAGGTCTCGGCCGCACTGATCCGGATGGCCAAGCTCCGCAACATCACGCTGGTGATCATCGGCCACGTCACCAAGGACGGCAGCATCGCGGGACCCCGCGTCCTGGAGCACCTCGTCGACGTCGTGCTCCAGTTCGAGGGCGAGCGGACCAGCCGGCTGCGGATGGTGCGCGCGGTCAAGAACCGCTACGGCCCGGTCGACGAGGTCGGCTGCTTCGACCTCTCCGCCACCGGCATCGTGGCCATCACCGACCCCACCGGGCTGTTCCTCGACGCCCGTCACGGCCCCGTGCCCGGCACCTGCGTGGCGGTGAGCATGGAGGGCCGGCGGCCGCTGCTGAGCGAGGTGCAGGCGCTGGTCACCCACAGCCCCAACGAGCGGCCCCGCCGCACCTGCTCCGGCGTCGACAACGCCCGGGTGGCGCTGATCCTCGCGGTGCTCCAGCAGCACGCCGGGATCCGGCTGCACGCCCACGACGTGTTCGTCTCCAGCGTCGGCGGCGCGCGGCTGACCGAGCCCAGCAACGACGCCGCGATCGCGCTGGCGATCGTCTCGGCCTACCTGGGGCGCCCGCTGGGCCGCGACATCGTGGCCATCGGGGAGCTCGGCCTGTCCGGCGAGCTGCGTCGGGTCCGCGACCTCGGCGCCCGGCTCGCCGAGGCAGGCCGGATGGGGTTCCGCCAGGCGTTCATGCCCGCCGAGTCCCCCGCCACCGCCGGGCAGAGCAAGGTGCTCGACGGGCTCCGGGTGGTCGAGGTCGACCACGTCCGCCGGGCGCTCGACCTGCTCGGCCTGCAGCGTGAGGACCCCTCGTCCCGCGGGGACGCCGGTCGGCCGTTCACGCTGCACTAGACTCACGCCCCGTGGCTGCCTCCGACCGTCCCGAACGACCGGACGACGCCGCTCGGCTGCGGGCCACGCTCGCCGTGATCGCCCCCGGCACCTCGCTGCGCGACGGCCTCGAGCGGATCCTGCGCGGTCGCACCGGCGCGCTGATCGTGCTCGGTCACGACAGGGAGGTCGAGGGCATCCTCACCGGCGGGTTCACCCTCGACGTGCCCTTCTCCCCCACCGCGCTGCGCGAGCTGGCCAAGATGGACGGCGCGATCGTGGTCGACGGCGACATCAGCCGGATCCACCGCTGCAACGTGCACCTGATGCCCGACCACACCATCCCCTCCGAGGAGACCGGCACCCGGCACCGCACCGCCGACCGGGTGGCCAAGCAGACCGGCGCCCCCGTGATCTCGGTGTCGCAGTCGATGCAGATCATCGCCATCTACGTCGGTCACATCCGCTACGTCCTCGAGGACTCCGGCTCCATCCTGGCCCGCGCCAACCAGGCGCTGGCCACCCTGGAGCGCTACAAGACGCGGCTCGACGAGGTCTCCTCGACGCTGTCGGCGCTGGAGATCGAGGACCTCGTCACCGTCCGCGACGTCGCGGTGGTGGCCCAGCGGCTCGAGATGGTCAGCCGGATCGCCCGCGAGATCGACGACTACGTCAACGAGCTCGGCACCGACGGTCGGCTGCTCTCGCTCCAGCTCGAGGAGCTGGTGACCGGGGTCGACGCCGAGCGCGCGCTGGTGGTGCGCGACTACCAGGCCGGCGGCCGGCGTACGCACTCGGTCGAGGAGGTCCTCGCCGAGCTCCAGGGACTGTCCCCGGCCGACCTCGTCGACATCTCCTGCGTGGCCCGGGCCCTGGGCCTGGGACAGGGCGAGCACCTCGACGGCGCCGTCACCCCGCGCGGGCACCGGCTGCTGGCCAAGGTGCCGCGGCTGCCCGCCACCGTCGTCGACCGCCTGGTCGAGCACTTCGGCACGCTGCAGAAGCTGCTCTCGGCCGGCGTCGAGGACCTCCAGGCGGTCGAGGGCGTCGGCGAGCTGCGCGCCCGCAGCGTGCGCGAGGGCCTGTCGCGGCTGGCGGAGTCCAGCATCCTCGAGCGCTACGTCTGAGCCGACCGGCGCCGCTCAGCGGGTCGGGCTGGCCGAGGGCTGCGGCTTCGCCGCGGGCTTGCGCGACGGGGTCGCCGAGGCGGTGGGGCCGGACGTGGGGCTGGGCGTCTCGGTGACGTAGCGCACCGAGGGCCTGGTGACCTCGAAGGAGACGTTGGTCGGCGACGACCCGGCGGCCGCGGCGTACACCTCGTAGAACCCGGGCAGCGCCCAGGCGGGCTCGTCGGTGCACTCCGCGTCCGAGGCCCGCCCGCTCCAGGTCACCTGGACCGAGGTGGGCTGGGCACTGCGGACCACGACGTCGGAGGTGGGCACGCCCTTGCCGCAGTCCTGGGTCGACCAGAAGCGCTGCCCGTCCTCGGTCGCGACCTTGACCACGACGGTCTCGCTGGAGACCTCGAAGGTGCAGGCAGGCTGGGTGCCCTGGAGGTCGAGGCGGATCGTGATCCGGCCGCCACCCTCCGCCTTGTCGACCACCGGCAGCACGCTGATCTCGTCGGGCCGGCACTCGCCGCTCGGGGCGGCCAGCACGGCCTGCTTGCGCTGCTTGCGGGTCAGTCCCTCGACGGCCACGGGGCCGTAGGTCGGCTGCGCCCGGGGCACCGCGCGGGTGCGGGCGCTGCTGGTGGCGGCCCGCTCGGCCGGGGCGTCGTCGGGGCCGAGGCTGCGGACCAGCTGGACCAGGCCCAGGACGACGGCGAGCGTCACCGTGACGACGAGGAGGCGGCGCACCAGGTAGACACGCCGGGGCAGCCGTCCGCGAGGTCGACGAGCGGCAGCCATGCCGAGCACGCTACCGAGCGAGCGGCCCCGGTCGGGGGAGCAACGCCGGGGGGCCGAGCAGCGACCGGGCCCGACCGTGCCTCGCGTCGGTGGGTGCGAGGATCGGCGGTGATGAGCGAGCTGCACCGACCCCTGCTGGAGTGGTACGCCGCGCACGCCCGTGAGCTGCCCTGGCGCGGCCCCGGGGCGTCGCCGTGGCGCGTGATGGTCAGCGAGCTCATGCTCCAGCAGACCCCGGTCGCCCGCGTGCTGCCGGTCTTCGAGGCCTGGGTGGAGCGCTGGCCCACCCCGGCCGACCTGGCCGAGGCGCCCGTGGGCGAGGCGGTCCGGGCCTGGGGCCGGCTGGGCTACCCGCGCCGCGCGCTGCGCCTGCACGCGGCTGCCGTGACGGTCGTGGAGCGCCACGGCGGCCAGGTGCCCGACTCCTACGACGACCTGCTGGCGCTGCCGGGGGTCGGCGACTACACCGCCAGCGCGATCGCCTCCTTCGGCTTCGGTCAGCGGTACGCCGTGCTGGACACCAACGTCCGGCGCGTCCTGGCTCGCGCCGTCGGCGGCGTCGAGCACCCCGGCCCCTCGCTGACCCGGGCCGAGCGCGACCGCGCCGTTTCGCTGTTGCCCGACGAGGACGTGGCGGCCACCTGGGCGATCGCGCTGATGGAGCTCGGCGCCCTGGTCTGCACGGCCGCGTCGCCGCGCTGCGGGGAGTGTCCGGTGCAGGAGCGGTGCGCCTGGGTGGCGGCCGGCCGGCCGGCGTACGACGGACCGCCGCGGCGTGGCCAGGCCTGGGCCGGCACGGACCGCCAGGTGCGCGGTCGGCTGATGGCGGTGCTGCGCGACGCCCCCGGCTCGGTCTCCCCCGACCGTCTGGCCGAGGCCTGGCCCGAGCCGGTCCAGCGCGAGCGCGCGCTGGCCAGCCTGCTGACCGACGGGCTCGTCGTGAGGACCGAGGGGCGGTACGCCCTGCCGGGCTGACTCGCTCGCGGACGCACGACACCCCGCAGGCGGGGCCTGCGGGGTGTCGGGGTGCTGCGGGAGCGAGCCGGGTCAGTCGCCCAGCGGCTCGCCCTTGGTGATGTCGACGGGGCCGTCGCTGTCGTCGGGGCCACCGACCGGCTCGAGCGGCACGGAGTCCGGGAGCTCGGTCTTCTGGTTGCCCTGGAAGGTGAACACCGCGCCCTCCCCCTCGCCCTCGACGCCGACCAGCACGATCTGGCCGGGGCCGACCTCGCCGAACAGCATCTTCTCGGCGAGCACGTCCTCGATCTCGCGCTGGATCGTGCGACGCAGCGGCCGCGCGCCCAGCACCGGGTCGAACCCGCGGGTGGCGAGCAGGTCCTTGGCGGGCTGGGTGAGCTCCAGCGACATGTCGCGGTCCTTCATCCGCAGCTCCACCGAGGCGACCATGTTGTCGACCATCGCGATGATCTGGTCCTTGGTCAGCGGCGGGAAGACGATGATCTCGTCGACCCGGTTGAGGAACTCGGGACGGAAGTGCTGCTTGAGCTCCTCCTTGACCTTGTTCTTCATCCGCTCGTAGGTGCCCTCGTCGCCCGACTGGTTGAAGCCGAGGCTGACGCCCTTGGAGATGTCGCGGGTGCCGAGGTTGGTCGTCATGATGATGACGGTGTTCTTGAAGTCGACGACCCGACCCTGGGAGTCGGTCAGGCGACCCTCCTCCAGGATCTGCAGCAGGCTGTTGAAGATGTCCGGGTGGGCCTTCTCGACCTCGTCGAAGAGGACCACCGAGAACGGCTTGCGCCGCACCTTCTCGGTCAGCTGGCCGCCCTCCTCGTAGCCGACGTAGCCGGGGGGCGAGCCGAAGAGCCGCGAGACCGTGTGCTTCTCGCTGAACTCCGACATGTCGAGCTGGATCAGCGAGTCCTCGTCGCCGAACAGGAACTCCGCCAGCGTCTTGGACAGCCACGTCTTGCCGACGCCCGAGGGCCCGGCGAAGATGAACGAGCCGCCGGGGCGCTTGGGGTCCTTCAGGCCGGCACGCGTACGCCGGATCGCCCGGCTGAGCGCCTTGACGGCCTCGTCCTGGCCGATGACCCGCTTGTGCAGCTCGTCCTCCATCTTGAGCAGCCGCGAGGACTCCTCCTCGGAGAGCTTGACGATCGGGATGCCGGTCGCGACGGCGAGGACCTCGGCGATGAGCTCCTCGTCGACCTCGGCCACGACGTCCATGTCGCCGGCGCGCCACTGCTTCTCACGCTCGCCCTTGGCCAGGATGAGCTGCTTCTCCTCGTCGCGCAGGCGGGCGGCGGCCTCGAAGTCCTGCCCGTCGATCGCCCCCTCCTTGCGCTTGCGCACCTCGGCGATCTTGTCGTCGAACTCGCGCAGGTCCGGCGGCGCGGTCATCCGGCGGATGCGCAACCGCGAGCCCGCCTCGTCGATCAGGTCGATCGCCTTGTCGGGCAGGAACCGGTCGGAGATGTAGCGGTCGGCCAGCGTCGCCGCCGAGACCAGGGCCTCGTCGGTGATGGTGACCCGGTGGTGCGCCTCGTAGCGGTCGCGCAGGCCCTTGAGCATCTCGATGGTGTGCGCGATCGAGGGCTCGTTGACCTGGATCGGCTGGAAGCGGCGCTCGAGCGCGGCGTCCTTCTCGAGGTGCTTGCGGTACTCGTCGAGCGTGGTGGCACCGATGGTCTGGAGCTCACCACGGGCCAGCATCGGCTTGAGGATGCTGGCGGCGTCGATCGCGCCCTCGGCCGCGCCGGCCCCGACGAGGGTGTGGATCTCGTCGATGAACAGCACGATGTCGCCGCGGGTGCGGATCTCCTTGAGCACCTTCTTCAGGCGCTCCTCGAAGTCACCGCGGTAGCGCGACCCGGCGACCAGGGCGCCGAGGTCGAGGGTGTAGATCTGCTTGTCCTTGAGCGTCTCCGGGACGTCGCCGCGCACGATGTCCTGGGCCAGGCCCTCGACGATCGTGGTCTTGCCGACGCCGGGCTCGCCGATGAGCACCGGGTTGTTCTTCGTGCGGCGCGACAGGATCTGCATGACCCGCTCGATCTCCTGCGAGCGACCGATGACCGGGTCGAGCTTGCCCTCCTTGGCCGCCTGCGTGAGGTTGCGACCGAACTGGTCGAGCACCAGCGACGAGGACGGAGCGGCCTCGGGCGCGGTGCCCGCGGTCTGCTGCTCCTTGCCCTGGTAGCCCGACAGCAGCTGGATGACCTGCTGGCGGACGCGGTTGAGGTCGGCGCCGAGCTTGTGGAGCACCTGGGCGGCGACGCCCTCGCCCTCACGGATCAGGCCGAGCAGGATGTGCTCGGTGCCGATGTAGTTGTGGCCGAGCTGCAGCGCCTCGCGCAGGGACAGCTCCAGCACCTTCTTGGCGCGCGGGGTGAAGGGGATGTGGCCGCTGGGGGCCTGCTGGCCCTGGCCGATGATCTCCTCGACCTGGGCGCGCACGGCCTCCAGGGAGACCCCCAGGCTCTCCAGGGCCTTGGCGGCGATGCCGTCACCCTCGTGGATCAGGCCGAGCAGGATGTGCTCGGTGCCGATGTAGTTGTGCGAGAGCATGCGGGCCTCTTCCTGGGCCAGCACGACGACTCGTCGGGCTCGGTCGGTGAACCGCTCGAACATGCGCTATCTCCTCGGGACTCTGCAGGGTCGACCAGTGCGACCCGCACGGCCGGTTCAACCCTTCCCCCAGCCTACGTGTTCCGGGGTGAGCCGGTTATCGCTGTCAGCGAACAGGACCGCGTCCGGGACTCAGCGGCGGGGCCCGACCTGGGGCCGGCCGAACTGGGTGCGCACCCCCGGCGACCAGAGCACGGACTCCGGCGGGGCGTCGGCGATCCCGGGCAGGCCGGCGGCGGCGACCAGGCCGTCGCGGCAGTGCAGCAGCTCGGCGCGGCGCAGCGGCCACGGCACGTGGGTGTTGGGCACCCACAGCGGCCGGGAGCCGATCCGGTGGTGCATCCCGAAGCGGGCCGTGAGGAAGACCGCCAGCGGGTCGGTGACCACCTCGTCGGTGGTCCGGGCCGCGAAGGCGGTGGTGGCGCCGCGCGCGGGCGGCGTACGACGTGACGAGGCGTAGCCGATCCGGCCGGTGCCCTCGGCGGAGCGCTCCATCCGGATCCGCGCCCAGCGGTAGTTCACGCCGACCGGGTTGGTGGCCGCCACCAGCGCCAGCCGCTCGGTCTCCAGCGACCGGAACACCACGCCGCGGCGTCCCTGGTCGTCGGTGGAGTAGAGCCGCACGTTGATCTCGGCGAAGTCACCCAGGTAGGGCACCGGATGGCCGGAGCCGAAGCCGGCGCGCCGCATCTCGAAGCCGATCAGGCCCACCCAGGTGGCGCCGTCGTGGACGTCCGGGCGCGCACCGGGCGGCATCCAGCGCGCCACCCGGGCGGGGTCGACCCGCCAGTGCAGGAAGAGCAGGTCGCCCCAGACCTGGTCCATCACCGGCCGCCCCGGCAGCGCCGGCGCGCGGTCGGTCGGCTCGCTCAGAGCACGTCCTCGGGCTTCTCCGGCCGGGTGAGGCGGAACACCTCCGGCGGCCGGCCCCACTCGTCGCGACCCAGCCGTGAGACCGGACGGAGGTGCTCGATGGCCGGGTGGACGCCGTCCTCCAGCGCGTCGGTGCGCACCGTCAGGGCCGTGACCAGCCCGAACACGACGAAGGCGTGGCCGACCTCGACGATCCGCTCGAGGCGGCACTCGATGGAGGCCGGGGAGGCCGCGACCCGCTCGGGCCGCACCGTCTCGGAGGGCTCGGTGGCGATGCCGAGCAGCCGCGCCTCGTCGTCCCCGTGCTCGAACGGCGCGCTGCTCGCGTTGACCTGGTCGGCCAGCTCCTCCGAGGTCAGGCTCACCACGAACTCACCGGTCGCCTCGATGTTGGCGACCGTGTCCTTGTGGCCCAGCGAGCTGAACAGCACGACCGGGGGCCGGCCGCTGGCGACGGTGAAGAAGGAGTGCGGCGCCAGGTTGCCCCGGCCCTGCGCGTCGCACGTGGACACCCAGGCGATCGCCCGCGGGACGACCAGCGAGCTCAGCAGCTTGTAGGCGTTGACGTCGGCGTCGGTGGGGTCGAAGACGGTCCGCTCGGCGCTCATGGCGCCAGGGTAGGGGCGGGCACCTCGGGACGGCCCGGGCGCGTCAGTGCGCAGCGGCGTACGCGTCGCGGACCTCGGCGGAGACCCGGCCCCGCTCGGGGACGTCGAAGCCGTTCTCGCGGGCCCAGGCGCGGATCTCGGCGGGGGCGGGGCCGCTCTGCGACGCGGCGCGGGCGGAGCCGCCGGTGCTGCGCCGACCGCCGCGGCCGCTGACCGGGCGGGCGTGCGCGACGTACGGCGCGAGGGCCTCGCGGAGCTTGGTCGCGTTGTCGGTGTTCAGGTCGATGGCGTACTCCTTGCCGTCGAGCCCGAACGAGACCGTCTCGTCGGCCTCGGTCTCGTCGATGTCGTCGACGAGCACGATGTTGACCTTCTGCGCCATGATTTCCCACCTTCTGGTGCCGCGGTATTTCCCGGCTATTTCCAAAAAGAGACACTAACAGACCACATGGCGAGAAAATCAGGCGCTACTCGGGCCGCAGCAGGGGAAAAAGAATGGTCTCGCGAATTCCCGCTCCGGTGAGCAGCATGACCAGCCGGTCGACGCCCATCCCCATCCCGCCGGCGGGCGGCATGCCGTGCTCCATGGCCTTGAGGAACACCTCGTCGAGCTCCATCGCCTCGGGGTCGCCGGCGGCCGCGAGGCGGGACTGCGCCTCGAGCCGCTCGCGCTGGACGACGGGGTCGTTGAGCTCGGTGTACGCCGGGGCGAGCTCGACGCCGTTGATGATCAGGTCCCACGCCTCGTTGATGCCGGCCTTGCTCCGGTGCGCCTTCGCGAGCGGCTTGACCGCCTCGGGGTAGTCCATCACGAACGTCGGGTTGATCAGGTGGTCCTCGACGAGCTGCTCGTAGAGCTCGACCACGATCTCGGCGTGACCCCAGGTCGGCTGCAGCTCGACGTCGTGCCGCGCGGCGAGCTCGCGGAGGTGTCCTGGTGAGGTCTCGACGGTGATCTGCTCCTCGACCGCCTCGCTCACCAGGTCGAGGATCGAGGCCTGGCGCCACTCGGCCTCGAGGTCGATCTCGGAGCCGTCGCGGCCGGGCACCACGGTGCGACCGACCGCGCGAGCGGCGTCGACCACCAGCGCCCGGACGAGCTCCATCATCGTGAACTGGTCGCCGTAGGCCTCGTAGGCCTCCAGCATCGAGAACTCGGCCGCGTGGGTGGAGTCGAGGCCCTCGTTGCGGAAGGTGCGCCCGATCTCGTAGACGCGGTCGACGCCGCCGATCATGGCGCGCTTGAGGTCGAGCTCGAGCGCGATCCGCAGCAGCATGTCCTGGTCGAGCGCGTTGAGGTGGGTGCGGAACGGACGGGCCGCGGCGCCGCCGTTGGTCAGCTGCAGGATCGGGGTCTCGACCTCGGTGTAGCCGCGCTCGTCGAGGGTGCGCCGCAGGCTCTTGAGCACGGTCGCCTTGGTGCGCACCATCTCGCGGGCCTCGGGCCGGATCATCATGTCGACGTAGCGCAGCCGGATCCGGGCCTCGTCGGAGAGCGGCCGGTGCTCGTTGGGCAGCGGGCGCAGCGTCTTGGCGGCGATCTCCCACGTCGTGGCGGCGACGCTGAGCTCGCCGCGGCGGCTGGTGACCACCTCGCCGCGCACCGCCAGCAGGTCGCCGATGTCGACGAGCTGCTTGAACTCGGCCAGCGACTCCGCGCCGACCTCGGCCAGGCTCAGCATCACCTGGATCTCGGTGCCGTCGCCCTCGCGCAGCCGGGCGAAGCAGAGCTTGCCGGTGTTGCGCTGGAAGATCACGCGACCGGCGATCGCGACCTGCTCGCCGGTGTGGGTGTCGGGCTCGAGCTCGCCGGCCTCGAGCCGGGGGTCCCAGGTGGCGCGCAGCTCGCGCACGGTGTGGGTGCGCTCGACCGAGGTGGGGTACGCCGCCCGGCCGGAGTCGAGCAGCCGCTGCCGCTTCTCCCGGCGCACCTGCAGCTGCTCGGGCAGGTCGTCGGTGGCGGGCCCCGGGGCCGGTGAGGGTGTCGGGGCGGCGGCGTCGCTCATGCGCGCAAGCGTAGAAGACCTCGAGGCCCCCACCTCGGGCGGGCGAGCCCCTAGGCTTGGACCCATGACCCGCCTCCTCGCCCGTGCGGCGCACGCCCCCCGGAGCACCCGGTGAGCGCCGGCCTCGCCGCCCTGCTCGACGACGTCGCGGCACTCACGCGGCTCGCCGCCGCCTCGGTCGACGACGTCAGCGCGGCCGCGGGCCGGGCCAGCACCAAGGCCGCCGGCGTCATCGTCGACGACGCCGCCGTCACCCCGCGCTACGTGCAGGGCCTCGACCCCAAGCGCGAGCTCTCGATCATCGCCCGGATCGCCAAGGGCTCGCTGCGCAACAAGCTGCTCTTCATCCTCCCGGCGGCGCTCCTGCTCAGCCAGTTCCTGCCGTGGCTGCTCACCCCGATCCTCATGGTCGGCGGCACCTACCTGTGCTACGAGGGCGCCGAGAAGCTGTGGGAGAAGTTCTCCGGCCACGAGGCCGAGGCGGTCCCGGCCAGCTCGCAGGGCCAGGACCAGGAGGACGCCGTCGTGGCCGGGGCGGTGCGCACCGACTTCATCCTGTCCGCCGAGATCATGGTCATCTCGCTCAACGAGGTCTCCGACGAGGCCTTCGTCTCCCGCGCGGTCATCCTGGCGGTCGTGGCCGTCGCCATCACCGCCCTGGTCTACGGCGTGGTCGCGATCATCGTGAAGATGGACGACGTCGGGCTCCACCTCGCGCGACGCGACTCCCCCGCCGTGCAGCGGCTCGGCCGCGGCCTGGTCAAGGGGATGCCCTGGCTGCTGCGCGGCCTGGCCGCCGTCGGCATCGTGGCGATGCTGTGGGTCGGCGGGCACATCCTGCTGGTCGGCATCGACGAGCTGGGCTGGCACGCGCCGTACGACCTGGTGCACCACGCCGAGGAGGCCGTCGCCTCGCTGCTGCCCGCGATCGAGGGCGCCCTGGCCTGGCTGACCAACACCTTCTTCTCCGCGCTGCTCGGCCTCGCCGTCGGCGCCGTCGTGGTCGCCGTGATGCACGTGGTGCCGAGGAAGAAGAAGGCCGCCGCCCACTGACCCCGGGCCGGGTCAGCGCGGGCGGTTGCGCTCGAAGACGAGCGCGAGGCCGAGCAGGGTCAGCCAGGGCTGGTGGTCGGTCAGCGTGCGGCACTCCGCCACCACGACGGGCGCCAGACCGCCGGTGGCGACGACGTTCACCGACTCCGGGGGTACGCCGAGCTCGGCGACCATCCGCTCGACGATCCCGTCGACCAGGCTGGCGAACCCGTGGACCATGCCCGACTGCAGCGCCTCGACGGTGTTCTTCGCGATCACCGAGCGGGGCCGGAGCAGCTCCACCTTGCGCAGCTGGGCGCCACGACGGCCGAGCGCCTCCAGCGAGATGTCGATGCCGGGGGCGATCGCGCCGCCGACGTACTCCCCGCGCTCGGTGACCACGTCGAAGGTGGTCGCGGTGCCGAAGTCGACGACCACCGCCGGGCCGTCGTACATCCGGGCGGCGGCCAGCGCGTTGACCACGCGGTCGGCACCGACCTCGCGCGGGTTGTCCATCAGCACGGGCACGCCGGTGCGCACCCCCGCCTCGACGATCACCGACGGGACCGTGCCCCAGTGGCGGGTCAGCATCTCGCGCCACTCGTGCAGCACGGCCGGGACCGTGGCGCAGACCGCCACCCCGGTGACCCGGTCGCCCACCGTGCTCTCGCGCAGCAGCCCGCCGACCAGCACCGCCCACTCGTCGGCGGTGCGGCGCTCGTCGGTCGCCACGCGCCAGTGGTCGAGCACCTCGTGCTCGCCCGGGCCCCCCTCGGCGCCCTCCTCGAGCAGCCCGAGGACGGTGTGGGAGTTGCCGATGTCGGCGCAGAGCAGCACGGGCTACCGGGCCCCCGCCGGGCCGCCGAGCTCGAGGCCGGCGTTGTCGATCAGCCGGGTGGCGCCCAGCCGCGCCGCGACCAGCAGCCGCGCCGGGCCGGCCGCGGGCGCGGGGCCGAGGTCGGGGTCGCGGAGCGCGAGGTAGTCGACGTCGACGCCCGGGGAGCCGTCGAGGACCGCGTGGGCGGCGCCGAGCGCGGCATCGGCCCCGTCGGGGCCGGCGGCGGCACCGGCCCGCAGCGCGCGGGAGAGCGCCACCGCGTGCTGCCGCTGCTCGGTGCTCAGGAAGCGGTTGCGGCTCGAGAGCGCCAGGCCGTCGGGCTCGCGCACGGTCGGGGCGCCCAGCACCTCGACGCCCAGGCACAGGTCGGCCGCCATCCGGCGCACCAGGGCGAGCTGCTGGTAGTCCTTCTCGCCGAGGACGGCGACGTCGGGCCGCGCCAGGCCGAACAGCTTGGCCACCACCGTCAGCACGCCGCGGAAGTGGGTGGGCCGCGACGCCCCCTCCAGCTCGGCACCGAGCGGCCCGGGCGCGACGGTCACCTCGGGCTCCCCGCCCGGGTAGACCTCCTCGACCGCCGGGGCGAGCACCAGGTCGACGCCGTGGTCGGCGCACAGCGCGAGGTCGTCGTCGAGCGTCCGCGGGTAGCGGTCGAGGTCCTCGCCGGGCGCGAACTGCATCGGGTTGACGAACACCGACACCACCAGCGGCGCGTCCGGGCCCACGACCGCCCGGGCGTGGGCCATCAGCGCGGCGTGGCCGGCGTGCAGCGCCCCCATGGTGGGCACCAGCGCCGTGCGACCGGCGTACGCCGCCAGCGCGTCGCGGAGCTCGTCCCCGGACCCGACGAGCCGCGGGGAGGAGGGGCCGGTCACCGGACCGGGTGGTGCTGCGGCGTGCCCTCGACCCGGGCCAGCGCGGCGTCGAGCACCCGCACCACGGCGTGCGCGCGGATCGGCAGCAGCCGTCCGTCGCGCATCGCGCGCTCCACGGTGGCCCGGGCCATCGCGACGTAGGAGGGGACCGTCGCCGGGGCGGTGGTGGTGATCTCGGCCAGGTGGTCGCGCACCGTGCGCACGTCGCCGCGCACGATCGGGCCGGTCAGGGCGGCGTCGCCCGAGGCGAGCGCGTTGTCCAGCGCCGCGGTCAGCAGCGGGCGCAGCGTCGCGGCCGGGTCCTCGGCGCCGGACGCCGCGAGCAGGTCCATCGCCTGGCTGACCAGGGTCACCAGGTGGTTGGCGCCGTGGGCGAGCCCGGCGTGGTAGAGCGTGCGCTTGTCCTCGGGCACCCACATCGCCACGCCGCGCAGGTCGGCGACCAGCCCCTCGACCACGGCTCGCTCGCCGTCGCCGGCGGTGACGCCGAAGACGCAGCCGGCCAGCCGGTCGAGGTCGACGGCGGTGCCGGTGAAGGTCATCGCGGGGTGCAGCGCCACCGGGCGCGCGCCGACGCCCGTCGCGGCGTGCAGCACCGCGAGCCCGTGGCGGCCCGAGGTGTGGACCACCAGCTGGCCCGCACGGATCGCGCCCGCGCCGACGAGCGTGGTCGCGACGTTCTCGAGCATGTCGTCGGGGACCGTCAGCAGCAGCAGGTCGCACGAGCGCGCCACGTCGGTGGGCTTGGCCACCGGCACGCCGGGCAGCAGGTCGGCGGCTCGTTGCAGCGTCGCGGGTGACTGGCCCGCAGCCGCCACGACCTCGTGGCCGGCGGCGCGCAGCGCAGCGGACAGGACGGCGCCGACACGGCCGGCGCCGACAACCCCGATTCGGGCCATCGGTGATCATCGCCTTTCGTTCCAGTCCACCAGGGGTACCGGACTACTTCGGATGTCGCAGGAGCACTGTCGAATGTACGCCGCACCCGCGGCGGCCGATACGGGAACGCCGCATGACGCGGCTCACACCCCCGAGCCCGGTCAGCGCGCGCGCAGCACGCCCGCGTCGACCAGGGCGCGGTAGTAGTACGGCGCCATGGTGCGGGCGTAGGTGACGCTGACGTGGCTGTTGTCGCGGTAGACGTTGACCCCGCCGATCACCACCGGGCAGGTGTCGCCGTCGCAGTAGAAGTCGCTGAGGTCGACCAGCCGGGCGCCGGGCGTGCGGTCGACGGCCAGCGCGAACGGGTCGCGGAACCGGTCGAGGTTGCGCTCGCGGGTCAGCCCGCAGGCCGCGTTGGCCTCGGCCACGGAGACCTCGGCCAGGCAGGTGTTGGGGTTGGCCGACTCGCCGTCGCCCGCCGCCGGGTTGTCGCGGACCGCCACGATCGGCACGCCCTGGTCGGCGATCGGCTTCCAGGCCGCGACCATGGCGTCGACGGGCCGGGCCACCGGCGGGTTGGTCTTGTTGGTCCACCCGGTCGTGACCACGAAGTCGTACTTGCTCGCCGTCCGCTCCAGCAGCGGCTGCATCGAGGCCTTGAGGCTGACGCAGACGTCCTTGATCTCGGCGGTCCGGATCAGCGGGTCGCCGATCGCCCACACGCAGCCGCCCGCGCTGTAGAAGTCGATGGCGAGCAGGCCCTGGTCGGCGAGGCGCTCCAGCGCCGGCATCATCGCCCGGGCGTGCGAGTCGCCGATGACCGCGACGTGCGGCACCGCGTCGTCCTCGGTGGGCCCGAACTCGCACGGACGCAGCGGACGCTGCCGCAGCCGCTCCTCGCAGGCCGGGTAGTCGGCGTAGTCCTCGGACACGGCCGTCACCGAGGGCACCAGGCTCTCGGCGAGGTCGGGGTTGGGGCAGTCCTCGGCCCGGGGGTCCATCGACTGGGCGCCGAAGCAGCGGGGCGCGTCGGAGACCAGGTTGCGCGCCAGCTCGGCCGAGCGGCGGGTGTCCTGCTCGACGTTCCACCACGGCACCGCGCACAGCGCGACCAGCACGGCGGCCGTGGTCACGGTGGCGACCAGCGCCCGGCCCGGCAGCTGCAGGCCGAGCCACCGGGTGCGGCGTACGGGGTCCTCCACGAGCACCTTGGTGGCCCAGGCCAGCAGGATCGTGGCGACGAGCACGCCGACCCGGGCCAGCAGGCCGGGCGGGCGCTCCAGGACGTAGGGCAGCAGCACGAGCAGCGGCCAGTGCCACAGGTACATCGAGTAGGAGATGTCGCCCAGCCAGGTCGCCGGGCGCCAGGTGAGCAGCCGGGTCGGCGACCACGCCGGGGCGGCGTCGCCGGCCAGGAGCACCGCGACCGCGCCGGCGACCACGACGACCGCGGCGACCCCGGGCATCGGCGTGGAGTCGGTGAAGGTGAGCGAGCACACCAGGACCACCAGCAGGCCGGCGCCGGACACCGCGGCCGCCAGCCGCGGCCACCGCCCGGCCAGGCTGCGCCCGCCCGCGCACGCCAGCAGCGCACCGGCGGCGAACTCCCAGGCCCGGGTCAGCGTGGAGAAGTACGCCACCGCCGGGTTGGTCTCGGTCTGCCACAGGCTGTAGGCCAGCGAGGCGGCCGCGGCCAGCGCGAGCACCACCGTGACCGACGTCGTACGCCGGCGGCCGGTCAGCCGGGCCAGCATCAGCCCGAGCACGACCAGCAGCGGCCAGACCAGGTAGAACTGCTCCTCCGCCGAGAGCGTCCAGTAGTGCTGCACCGGCGACGGGGCGTTGCTCGAGGCGAGGTAGTCGATGGAGTCGCGGGCCAGCGACCAGTTCTCGACGTAGAGGCCCGCGGCGCCGATCTCCTTGAAGAACTGCTGCCAGCGCAGCTCCGGCACCCACGCCAGCACGCCGAGCCCGGTGGCGACCAGCACCAGGAACGCCGCCGGCAGCAGCCGCCGCGCCCGGCGCGCCCAGAAGTCGGCGAGCCGGACCCGGCCGTGACGCTCGGTCTCGCGCAGCAGGTTGCCGGTGATCAGGAAGCCGGAGATGACGAAGAAGACGTCGACCCCGACGTAGCCGCCACGCAACCGGCCCGGCCACAGGTGGTAGAGCAGCACCAGCATCACCGCGACGGCGCGCAGGCCCTGGATCTCGGGGCGCACCGCGGTCGGCGGGTGGGCGGGACCGGTCGGCGAGGTCGGACCGGCGGGGCTCGCGGGCGGCGCGGAGGTGCGGGCGCTCGTCATGCGGGCACCTGCCGCAGCGTCGGCATGCCGGGCTCGTCGCGCCAGGGGTGCTGGAGCACGCCGTCGACGAGCGGCAGCGGCCGGTGGGCGTCGACCCAGGCCAGGCACTCGCGCAGCCCCTCGGGGCGGTCCTGCTCCACGAACCAGCCCATCAGCCGCTGCTGCGGCGGGACCCGGGTCGCGGCGAAGGGCAGCGTGCCGTCGTGCCACAGCTCGCGGACGCCGTCGACGAGCAGCCGCCAGAACTCCTCGCCGGCCTCGGGGGCGGCGCGGAAGTACTCCCACATGTCCACCGGCAGCACGTCGGCGCAGAACACCTCGAGCACGGTGGCTCCCGCGCCGTCGCGGACCTGCTGCAGGCTCTCGCGCTTGGTCTGCAGCCGGTCTCGGAGGTCGGCGACGCGGTGCCGCTGCTGCGAGATCGAGGAGCCGTCCTCGCGCACCCGCCACCGGTAGACGGTCTCGGTGAGCACGTCGAAGGACCGCGCGGCCAGGAAGGCGGCGGTCAGGGCCGGCTGGTCCTCGTAGCGCACCCCGACCGGGAAGGCGAGGTCGTGGGCGTCCCAGAAGTCGCGGCGGAAGAGCTTGTTCCAGGCGAACACGTCGGCGAGCAGCAGCGGCGAGCGCGCGACGTCGGTCGCGGTGAGCGCGGTCGCGTGGTTGCGCTGCATCAGCGGGGTGGCCCAGCGGCGGGTGCCGTCGTCGCGCTCGGCGCGGCCGACCGCGAAGTCGGACCCCGACGCCTCCAGCGAGGCCAGCATCGGGCCCCAGGCGTCGGGCGGCAGCACGTCGTCGCTGTCGACGAAGGCGAGGTAGCGGCCGCGGGCCGTGGCCACGCCGGCGTTGCGGGCGGCACCGAGCCCGGCGTTGTCCTGCTGGACCAGCCGGACCCGGGGGTCGCGCCGCGCGCAGCGGCGTACGAGGTCGGCGGCGCGGTCGGGCGAGCCGTCGTCGACCACCACGACCTCGTGGTCCGAGACCGGCTGCGCGGCGATGCTCGCGAGGCACTCCTCGACGTAGGCCTCGGTGCCGTGGACCGGGACCACCACGCTCAGCAGCGGGGTGCTCGGGCCGGGGTCCACCGTCCGCGACGGTCGCCGCAGTCGCGAGAACATGCCGCGGACTCTATACGCGGCACCTGGCGCGGGACGGCTAGCCTTGCTGGCGCACGACGGCCACCGATGTCCCAGGAGAGGGCCCGCATGTCCCCCACCAGTCGCCGTCGGGCGCAGCTCGAGGCCGCCGCGACGCGGCTGCGCCGGGCGCCCCGCAAGGCGCGGCGGGTCGGGGTCCGCACCGCACGCCGGCTGCGCGTCCGCGTCCGGGGCCGCAGCGGTCCGCTGCTCAGCGTCGTCATGCCCGTCTACAACGTGCGCGAGTGGGTCGGGGCCGCGCTGGACAGCGTGCTGGCCCAGTCGCTGACCGACCTCGAGGTGGTCGTCGTCGACGACGGCTCGCAGGACGGCTCGATGGCGGTGGTGCACGAGCGCGCCGCCCGCGACCCGCGGGTGCGGGTCGTGACACAGGCCAACGCCGGCCTGGGCGCGGCCCGCAACGCCGGCACCCGCCACGCGACCGGTGAGTTCCTGGCCTTCCTCGACTCCGACGACCTGGTGCTCCCCGGCGCCTACGAGTCGCTCGTCGGCTCGCTGCTCTCCAGCGGCTCGGACTTCGCCACCGGGGCCTTCGCCCGCGGCGACGAGCAGGAGCAGCTCAAGCCCCACTGGGTGACGCGCACCATGCGCGAGGACCGCACCGGCATCACCATCGCCGACGAGCCCGACCTGCTGCTCGACATCACCGCCTGGAACAAGGTCTTCCGCCGCAGCTTCTGGGACCGCCACGAGCTCAGCTTCGTGGAGGGGATGCGCTACGAGGACCAGATCCCGATCACCCGTGCCTACCTCGGCGCGGCCTCCTTCGACGTGCGCCGGCAGCAGGTCTACCTGTGGCGCACCCGCCTCGACGGCAGCTCGATCACCCAGCAGAAGTCCTCGATCCTCGACCTGACCGACCGGCTGGCGACCCAGCAGGGCTGCGCGGAGCTGCTCAGGTCCGCGCCGCCGGTCGTGCGGACCCGGTGGTACGTCAAGCTCCTCGAGTACGACCTGCCCAACTACCTGCTCGCGTCGCTGACCGCCGACCCGGCGTACGTCGCGATGCTGCAGGCCCGACTGACCGCGCTCCGCGACGAGGTGCCGCCCGACCTGTGGCACCAGGTCAGCTTCCGCAACCGCGCCCAGTCGTGGGCGTTGAGCCACGGCCGCCTGGACCTCGGCCAGGAGCTGCGTGCCTGGTACGAGCGGGAGACCGGCGGCCTGCCGACCCGCGACGTCGACGGGGTCCGTCACTACGCGCCCCCCTTCACGCACACCGAGGAGGAGCTCCCCGGCTGGCTGCTGCGCGTGCACGAGGTGGACGTGCGGCCCGTCGTACGCCTGACCGCGACCGCGTGGGAGGGCGAGACGATGGTGCTGCGCGGCTCGGCGTTCCTGGTGCCGCTGCCGGGCGACCCCGCCGAGCACGAGCTCCGCGTCGTGGTGCGCCACGCGGGCCAGGACCTGCTCGACGTGCCCGTCACCCGCCGTACCGACCGGGTCGCCGACGACCTCTCGCTGCTCGGCCACGCCGACATGTCGGCCAGCGGCTACGAGGCCCGCCTCGACGCCGCCCGGCTGGCGCGGGTCGCCCCGCCCGGCCAGGTCGGCCTCGACCTGGTCTTCGTGCAGCGCCAGCGCGGGCACGAGCGCCAGACCGGCATCACCGCCGTGCAGTTCCAGGGCAGCGCCGGCACCCGGCCCGCGCGGCGGGCGGGCGGGCGGCTGGTGCGGCTCGCCGGCGTCGTCGACACCGGGCTGCGCCTGCTGGTGCAGGACACCGGGTCGTGGACCTCGGGCCACCGGGTGGAGGACGGCCGGCTGCTGCTCGAGCTGACCTCGACCGCTGACCCGGTCACCCACGTGCTCGTCGACGACCGCGAGCTGGCCGCGGCCGGGCCCGCCTCCGCCGACGGCAGGTTCGTGGTCCCGGTCGACCCGGACGCCCGGGGCACGCTGCGCACCCGGCACGCGTCGGGCCGCACCGTGCCCGTGCTGTGGGGCGACGAGCCCGCCGCCGTCGGCCTGCCCGGCCGCGGGGCGGCGCTGCGCCGCGCAGGGGGCCAGGGCGTCGTGCTCGACGACCCCCGACCGGCCGTGGCGGTCGCGGCCCTCGACACCGACGGCGACCACCTCGTCGTCCGCGGCACCGTGCTGGGTGCGGCGGGTCGTCGGCTCGCGCTGCGCGGCCAGCGCGCCTCCGGCACCCCCTCCGAGCCGCTGCCCGAGGGCGGGTTCGAGCTCGTCGTACCGCTGACCCAGGACCCCTGGGGCCACGGCGCGGCCCCGCTGCCCCAGGACGAGTACGACCTCGTGCTCACCGGGCCGGGCCCCGGGCTGGTCGTCGGCGGCGCCTCGCTGCGCGCCGGGTTCCCCCGCCGGCTGCACGCCGCCGGCCAGCACCTGCTGCTCGGCATGGACCAGCACGGCGACCTCAGGATCACCTCCGAGGCGCTCTCGGTGGACGAGTGGCCCGAGCGGCAGCAGCAGCGCCTCCAGCGCGAGGTGTACGCCGCGGCGCGCAGCGGCCCCCGGCAGCGCAGCGTCCTGCTCGAGAGCTTCGGCGGCAGCAGCGGCGGCGACTCCCCCGCCGCGATCGCCGGCGAGCTGGCGCGCTCGGGGCTCGGCCTCGACCTCGCCTGGTCGGTGGTCGACCGGTCGGTGCGACCGCCGGAGGGGACCCGGGCGGTGGTGCGGTTCAGCACCGAGTGGTACGAGCTGCTCGGCGGTGCGGCGTACCTCGTCAACAACGCGCACTTCCCCCACTTCTTCCAGAGGGCCGAGGGCCAGGTGTACCTCCAGACCTGGCACGGCACGCCGCTGAAGAAGATCGCCGACGACGTCGCCGACAAGCGCTACTTCTCCACCACCTACCTGCGCGTGATGGCCTACGAGGCGCAGGCGTGGTCGCAGCTGGTCTCCCCGAGCCCGTTCTGCTCGGAGGTGCTGCCGCGCGCGTTCGGGTACGCCGGCCCCGTGCTGGAGTCGGGCTACCCGCGCAACGACGCCCTGGTGGGGCCGTCCGCGGCGGCGACCCGGAGCGGCGTACGCCGGGCGCTGGGGATCGCCGACGACCAGCGGGTGCTGCTCTACGCCCCGACCTGGCGCGAGAGCGCGAGGACGACGAAGAGCCACTCCAAGGTGCTCTACCTCGACCCCGTCGAGGTGACCGAGGCGCTGCCCGACACGGTCGTGCTCGTGCGCGGTCACGCCAACACCTCCCGCACCGGCGCCGTGGCCGGTCACGGCACCCCGCGCGTCCTCGACGTGACGCTCTACCCCGACATCAACGACCTCTACCTGGCCAGCGACGCGCTCGTCACCGACTACTCCTCGGTGATGTTCGACTACTCCGTGCTCGACCGGCCGGTGCTGCTGCTGGTGCCCGACCTCGCCGACTACCGCGACCGGCTGCGCGGCTTCTACCTCGACCTCGACGAGGTCGCCCCCGGCCCCCTCCTCGCCGACCAGGACGCGCTGCTCGCCCACCTGCGGGCCGGGCCGGCCGCCGACGCGGCGTACGCCTCGGCCCGCGCCGCCTTCCGCGCCCGCTTCGCCCCCTGGGACGACGGCCACGCCGCGAGCCGGGTCGTCGCAGCCGTCTTCCAGTAGCCGACCGGGCACTTCTGCTGAGTCTCAACCCGCCGACCGGGCAGTTGTGCGCACTGTGGCGCGCCCACCGGGCAGTTGTGCGCAACCAACACCCGCTGACCGGGCAGTTGTGCGCAACCGTGGCGCGCCCACCGGGCACTTGTGCGCAACCAACACCCGCTGACCGGGCAGTTGTGCGCAACCGTGGCGCGCCCACCGGGCACTCGTGCGGGTGCCCACCAGCGGAAGTGCCCGGTCGGCGATCCTGGGCTGAGCACAACTGCCCGGTCGGCGGTCCTGGGCCCAGCACAACTGCCCGCTCGGCGGTCCTGGGCCCAGCACAACTGCCCGCTCGGCGGTCCTGGGCCCAGCACAACTGCCCGGTCGGCGGTCCTGGGCTCTGCAGAAGTGCCCGGTCGGCTAGGGGGCGAGGAGGGTGGTGAGGACCCGGTCGGCGGCGCCGCCGTCGTCGAGACCGGCGAAGTAGCCGACCAGCTCCTGGCGGCGCGACCCCCAGCGCTCGCGCAGGGCGGGTACGTCGGCCAGCGACCCGACGACCGCCTCGGTCGTCGCGGGGGCCGGGCCGGCGGTCGAGGCCGGCAGGTCGAACAGCTCGCCCCGCCGGTCGACGTGGTCGGCCAGGTCGGGCACCCACACCACGACCGGGCGGCCGGCCACCGCGAGGTCGTGGCGCAGCGGCGAGAAGTCCAGCACGGCCGCGTCGGCCGCGAGCACGAGGTCGGTGACGGCGCGGTCGCCGACGTCGAGCACCCGGGCGGCGCCGCGGGCCGGGTCGTGGCTGCCGCAGTGCGGGTGCATCCGCAGCAGCGCGTGGCCGGGCCCGAGCAGGTCGGCCACGCGGGCGGCGTCGGGTCCCGGGCCGCCGGCGGCCGTGAGGCAGGTGCCGGTGACGTCGTCGCGGCAGGTCGCGGCCCACAGCACGGCGGTGTCGTCGGCGTCGAGCCCCAGCGAGGCGCGGACCCGGTCGCGGCGCGCGGCGGCGTCGGGGGCGAGCAGCGGGTCGGTGCGGGGCTGGCCGAGGGCGAGCACCGGGCCGTCGTACGCCCAGTCCTCCACGACGTGCCGCACCAGCTCCGGCACCGGCGCCAGCGCGTCGGTCCAGCGCCGCGAGGTGCGGTCGAGCAGCTGCTCGACGTGGGAGGGCACCAGGCCCAGCCGACGCCAGCGGGCCAGCCCGCGAGCGGGGCCGGGCCCGCCCGTCGTGGTGCGTACGACGCGCTGGCCGGCGCGTGGAGCCCACCAGCCGTCACCGGTGACCCCGGCTGCGGTGTCGGTGGTGCCGAGGACGTCGTCGTGGTCGGTGACCACCCAGCCGGCGCGGGCCAGGGCGGCGTACCACTCCGGGCTGCGGCGCAGCACCGGCTCCGCCCCGGCGGGCACGGGCCGGTCGAGGTCGTCGACGGTGACGAGCACGCGGGCACCCGGGCCGGCGTGGTCGGTCCAGCGGGCGGCCAGCACCTCGGCGTCGGAGGTCAGCCCGGCGCGGGTGGGCACGGCGAGGAGCAGCCGCGGGTCGGGGTCGTCGGTGGACGCGGCCCAGGCGTCCTGGAGTCGCTGCTGCTCGCGCGCGGACGGCGCCGGTGCGGCAGCCGCGGTCGCGGCGCCCCGGGCGGACACCGAGCCCTCCGCCGTCCCGGACCGGGTCACGCCCCGGTCGGCCACCTCGACCCGGAGCTCCCAGTCGCCCTCCCCCAGCGCCGCGAGCGGCAGCCGGGTGCGGACCGCGCCGGTGTCGTGGGACTGGTGGGCCTCGGCCAGCCAGGTGGTCACCGCGGGGTCGCCCGACAGCACGACCGGCAGGTCGCCGAGCGTCACGCCGCCGGCCCCCACCGCCTCCAGCCGTACGACGGGCGCGCGCTCGTCGACCCGGCGCAGCCCGACCTGGAGGTCGACGACGAGCTCGGACCCAGCGACCCGCCGGCCGACGACGCGGGCGGCGACGCCCGACTCGGCGGCCGTGAGCTCGCGGACCTCCTGGGGCAGCGGACCCGCCTCCGGCAGCAGCGCCAGCACCCGCCCGTCGACCACCTCGGTGGCCAGGTGGCCGCCGGCGGCGCGGCGGGCCGCCACGTGGGCGACCAGGTCCTCGCGCCGGTCCTGGGCGGCCAGCCAGGCCGCGGCCCGCACGGTGACCGGCACCGCCCCCGGGTCGGCGAGGGAGAGCAGCTCGGCGGCGTGGGCGTGCAGCAGCCGCCAGCCCTCGTCGTCGAGCAGCTCGGCGCCGGCCAGGACGGTCGGCAGGTCGGCCGTCAGCGCCCCCGCCGCACGTGCCCGGCGCTCGCGGAGCTGGTCGCCGTGCTCGAGCACGGCGAGCGAGGCGCGGTCCTGGGCGACCCGGGCCGAGAGCTCCGCGAACGGGTCCCGGCTGCTGCTCCACCACGCCGGCCGATCCCGGACGTCGTCGACCACCACGGCCCCGACGTGGACGTGGCCCAGCGCGAGCATCCCGGTGGCGGCGGTCTGGCCGGCCGGCTCGCCGTCGTCGAGCGCGCGTGCCCAGCGCTCCTGCTCCACGAGCAGCCGGCCGAGCAGCGGCGTACGCGCCCAGGAGTCGTCCGGGTCGGCCCCGCCCAGCCCGCCGAGCACCACCCCGGCGTCGTGCGGCCCCTGCGCCCGCCCGGCGAGCAGCCGCTCGACGGCCTCGCGGCGCAGCACCTGCCCCGGGGCGACGTGCAGCAGCCAGGGTCCCCGCGCGGCGACGGCCCCGAAGGCCCGGGCGCGGGCCCGGTCGCACCCCGGCGCCTCGACGACGTGCACGCGGCCGTCGTACGCCGCCGCCCCCCGCGCGAGGGCGAGCAGCCGCTCGTCGGCCGCCACGGCCAGCACCTCGACCCGGGCGTGGGTCTGGGCCCGCGCGGCCTCGAGGGCGCGCCGGGCCGGACCGACCTCGCCGTCGAGGACCACCACGACCGAGACGTCGGGGTGGGCGGCCCGCAGGACGCGTCGGGCCGTGACCCCGCGCCGTCGCACCCGGCCGGGCCAGCGGCGCGGCAGGGTGGTCCCGGGACTCATGTCCCGCATCCTGCCGCACCGCCGGGAGCGGCGACCGGGGTGATCAGCCGGCGCTCTTGGCCAGGTCGGCGATCGTCTTCAGGTCGAACTTCTCGGCCGTCTCCTTGGTGACCACGACGGCGTCGTTGTCCTGGGCCTCGGAGTAGGTCAGCGCGACGAGGTTCTCGGGCAGGGCGTCCTCGAGGGCCGCGGCGACGTCCTCGGGGCTGCTGGCCTCGGCGTCCTTGTCGAGGTAGCTCAGGGTCGCGCCGGTGTACTCCGGGAACAGGTCGAGCGAGCCCTGCTCGAGCGCCGGGTAGTACTTCTCGCGGCTGCCGATGTTGAGCTTGGTCGACACCTCGGCACCCTGGGCCTCGAGGGCCTGGGCGTAGATCTCGGCCAGGATGACGTTCTCGGTGAAGTTGGCCGAGCCGACGGTGATCGACTCGCCGGAGGCGGTGTCGCCGCTGCCGTCGAGGTCCTGGTCGGCCAGCCACGCCTCGGCGACGTCCTCGGGCTTCTCCTTGTCGTTGGCCACCTGGCCGATCAGCTCGCCGATGCCCTCGGTGGTGAGCTTCTCCGAGACTCCGTCGAGCACCTCCCGGACGCCCTCGGTGGCCTTGTCCTTGTTCATGATCGGCACGATGTTCTGCGCCGCGAAGTTGCTCTCGGGGTCCTCGAGGATGACGAAGTCGTTGGCCTCGATCGCCGGGTCGGTGGTGAACAGGTCGGCGGCGTCGATCTGGCCGCGCTTGAGCGCGTTGACGGTCACCGGACCACCGACGTCGGTGACGGTGTACTTGCCGAAGGTGACGCCGTAGGTCTCCTCGATGCCGGGGATGCCGTCGGCGCGGGTCTTGAACTCGGGCGGGCCGCCGAAGACCATGTTCTCGGCGATGGTGCCGCCGCCGGAGGACTCCGAGCCGGAGCCCGAGGAGCCCGAGTCCGAGCCGCAGCCGGCGACGACGAGGCTGAGCGTGGCCGCCGAGGCGATGGCGACGAGCGTGTTCTTCATGGGGATCTCCTGCAGTGGTGTGGGGTGACGGTGCGGTCGTGCTGGCGGTGCGGTCGGGGGGATGGCGTCGGGGGGCGGGTGGGGTCGGCGTACGCCGCTAGCGGGCGTCCTGCGCCGCCAGCTCCTCGGTGAGTACGGCGGAGCGGGAGTCGGCTCCCTCGGTGCGCACGCGCCCGGCGCGCGGCAGCCGGCCGGTGAGGCCGCGGGAGACGGTGTAGCGCTGCACGAGGCCGAGCAGCAGGTCGGTGGTCAGGGCCAGCGCGGCGACGAGCAGGCCGCCGCTGATCATCTGGGGGTAGTCCTGCTGTGCCAGCCCGTCGTAGATGAACCGGCCCAGCCCGCCGAGGGTGACGTAGGAGGCGATGGTCGCGGTCGCGATCACCTGGAGGGCGGCGGAGCGGAAGCCGGAGAAGATCAGCGGCAGCGCGTTGGGCAGCTCGACGCGGGCCAGCACCTGGCGGCCGGTCATGCCCATCCCGAACGCCGCGTCGCGCACGGCCGGCGGGACGTTCTGCACCCCGGCGTAGGCGTTGGACAGGATCGGCGGCACCGCCAGCAGCACCAGCACGATCTCGGTGGGGATGAGGTAGCCCGCGTTGGTGCGGCCGTAGAAGTTGGGCGCGATCACCACGACCAGCAGCACCAGCACGCCGACGGTCGGCAGCGCGCGCACCGCGTTGACCACGGTGACCAGCCAGGTCGCCCGGCCGGTGTGGCCGATCCAGAGCCCGAGCGGCAGCCCGAGCACGAGCGCGATCGCCAGCGCGATCGAGCTGAACCCGACGTGGGCCAGCAGCTGGTCCCAGATGCCGGTGTCGAAGTTGGTGCTGCGCCAGTGGGCCGGGTCGGTCAGCCAGCCGAGGACGTCGCCGATCATCGTCGGACCGCCCGTCGCCAGGGGGTCAGCGCCCGGTCGAGGACCAGCACCACCGCGTCGAGCACGAGGGCGAGCAGCACGCAGAGCACGATGCCGAGCACGATCGGCGGGTAGTACGGCGTGTCGACGGAGAGCTTGAAGCCCTCGTCGAAGAGCAGCCCGAGGTTGGTCATCCCGATGGTGCCGGCGACCGCGACGATGCTGACGTTGGCCACGATCGCGACCCGCAGGCCCGCGGTGATGACGGGTACGGCGATCGGCAGCTCGACCTTGAAGAACCGGTTGACCGGCCGGAACCCGACCGCGGTGGCCGCCTGGATGGTCTCCTGCGGCACCGCCGCGAGGCCGTCGGCGACGACCCGCACGAGCAGCGCGGTGGAGTAGAGGCTCAGTGCGATCGGCACCTGGAGCGGCGAGAGCGGGTCGAGCCCGAGCAGCGGCGGGATCAGCACGAACAGCGCGATCGAGGGCACCGTGTAGAGCACGCCGGTGATCGACATCATCGGCGGGTAGAGGAAGCCGTAGCGGCGCGAGAGCCACCCCAGCGGCAGCGCGAGCAGCAGCCCGACCACGACCGGCACCACCGAGAGCCAGGTGTGGGCCCAGAGCCAGTCCAGGGTGCGGGCGCGGTTGTCGAGGAAGTAGGAGAAGAACGCCCACGGCGAGGAGCTCGCCGCCTCCACCACGTGGGCGACGTGCGGCACGGCGTACGCCGCGAGGGCGGAGCTCACGCCGGGTCCCGGTCGGGCTCGATCAGGTCGAGCACCTCGCGCGAGGTCAGCGAGCCGAGCAGCCGGCCGTCGGCGTCCACGACCACGCCGCGACGCGAGGGCGAGGACAGGCAGGCGTCGAGGGCGGCGCGCAGGGTGCCGCCCTGGGTGGCCAGCGTGCCGCCGCGCAGCAGGTCGGACTCCTCGACGGTGCCGGTGGCGCGGGTCGGGTCGAGCCAGCCCTGCGGCCGACGCTCGGCGTCGACGACGAGCACCAGGTCGCGCCCCGCGGGCACGGCCTCGCCGAGACCGACGCAGGGCTCCTCACGGGCCGGCAGCGCGCCCGACTCGGTGAAGCCCAGCGCTCGGTAGCCGCGGTCGCGACCCACGAACCCGGCGACGAAGGCGTCGACCGGGCGCGAGAGCAGCTCCTCGGGCGTGGCCACCTGGGCGAGGGTGCCGCCGACCCGGAGCACCGCGACGCGGTCGCCGAGCTTGATCGCCTCGTCGATGTCGTGGGTGACGAACACGATCGTCTTGCCCAGCTCCTCCTGGAGCCGCAGGAACTCGTCCTGGAGCTGGTCGCGCACCACCGGGTCGACCGCGCTGAACGGCTCGTCCATGAGCATCACCGGCGGGTCGGCCGCGAGCGCGCGGGCGACGCCGACGCGCTGCTGCTGGCCGCCGGAGAGCTGCGCGGGGTAGCGCTTGGCGAAGGCGGGGTCCAGCCCCACCCGCTCGAGCAGCTCCATCGCCCGCGAGCGGGCCTCGCGCTTGCCGGTGCCCAGCAGGTACGGCACGGTCGCGACGTTGTCGACGATGGTGCGGTGCGGGAACAGCCCGGCGTGCTGGATGACGTAGCCGATCTTCCGGCGCAGCTCGTGGGCCGGCATGCTCGCCGTGTCGGTGTCGTCGAGCCAGATGGTGCCCGAGGTGGGCTCGATCATCCGGTTGACCATCCGCAGCGACGTGGTCTTGCCACAGCCCGAGGGCCCGACGAGGACGGTGATCTGGCCCGTCGGGGCCTCGAGCTCGAGCTCGTCCACCGCGACGGTGCCGTCGGGATACTTCTTGGTCGCTCGGTCGAACCGGATCATCTCAGGAGTCCTCCGCGGACGGTCCGGGCCCGGCCGGCGGCCGGGCTTCGCTGTCGAGCATTCCACACAGCCCCAGTGCAGAATCGCCCCTCCACGCTAGGACACGCCGTCCGGCGGCGGTGGGGAGCGCCCGCAGACCGGACGACAGGAGGACGATGGCGGGGGCCGCCGGCGTGCCGAGCCGGGGTCACGGAGCAGCGCCCGGGGTCGACCCCGCGCGGGAGGGAGGTCGTCGTGCCGCTCGTCGACGGGGAGCACCTGACGTTGGCGGACGTCGTCGCGGCGGCCCGGCGTACCGACCCGGTGCGGCTGGATCCCGCGGCCCGCGACCGGGTCGCCCGCTCCTGCGCGTACGCCGAGGAGGTGGCCGCCACCCGCCCGGTCTACGGCCGCTCCACCGGGGTCGGGGCCAACCGCGACGTGGTGGTGCCGGACCCCGACGCCCAGTCGCTGCGGCTGCTGCGCTCCCACGCCACCAGCTCCGGCGACCGCCGCTCGACCAGCCGGGTCCGGGCGATGCTGACGATCCGGCTCAACCAGCTGGCGGCCGACGGCAACGGCATCGGTCCCGAGGTCCTGGACGCGCTGGCCGAGATGATCGCCGCGGACGCGCTGCCACCGGTGCGCGAGGGCGGCAGCGTCGGCACCGCCGACCTGGCGGCCCTCGCCACCACCGCGCTGGTGCTGGCCGGCGAGGTGCGCAGCACCCCGCCCGCGCCCCGGACCGCCCACTTCGGCCCCGGCGACGCCCTGACCTTCATGTCCAGCAACGCCGCCGTCCTGGCCGACGCGGCGCTGGCGGTCGCCGACCTCGACCGGCTGGCCCGCTCCTCGCTGGTGGTGGCCGCGATGGACCTCGCCGCGGTGCGGGGCAACCCCGAGGCCTTCAGCCCGGCCGTCGAGGCGGCCACGCCGTTCCCGGGCGCCCAGTGGGTCTGCCGCACGGTGCGCGAGCTGATGGACCTCGACGCCACCCCGAGCCGGATCCAGGACCCGTTCGGGCTTCGGACCCTGCCGCAGGTCCACGGCGCCCTGATGGACCGACTGGCGTTCGCCGAGACCGTGGTCACCGCGATGGCCAACGCGCCCTCGGAGAACCCGATCGTCTCCGCGACCCACGGCGTGGCCCACCACGGCGGCTTCCACGCGGCGTACCTCGTGCAGTCGCTCGACGCGCTCGTGCTCGCCCTGGCCCAGGCGGCCCAGCTGAGCCTGGCGCGGCTGACGATGCTGGCCGAGCCGGCGTACACCGGGCTGCACCCGTTCCTCGGCGACGGCACCCCGGCGGCCTCGGGCGTGATGATCGTGGAGTACTCCGCGGCCTCGGCGCTGGCCGAGCTGCGCGCGCTGGCGACCCCCGCCGGCACCCAGGTGGTGACGCTCTCGCGCGGGGTCGAGGAGGACGCCAGCTTCGCCACGCTGGCGGCCCGGCAGGCGCTGGACGCGGTCTCGCGGTTCCGCGCCGTCATCGCCGCCGAGCTGGTGGCCTCGCTGCGCTGCCTGCGGATGCAGGACTCCCACCCGCCCGCGCTGGCACGGGCGATGGCCTGGCTGGACGAGCAGGACGGCGGCGTCGCCGACACCGCCGACCGCGACCTCACCTCGGACCTGCTGCTCGCCGAGGAGCTGGTCGGCGGCCTCTCCGCGCTGGTGCCCGCGGCCCGGCTGCCCGTCTGAGCTGCAGCCGTCACGGCTCGTGGGGCGGCCGTCGGTCGAGGGGACGTCGGCGCGGGGTCGGGTTCAGGCCTGCTGGCGCCGGGAGCGGCCCGCCGCGGCGCGCATCGTGTCGCGGAGGCTCTGCTCCCACGCGGCGAGCTCGACGACCGAGTCGGCGCTGCGGGTCTGCCAGGAGGCGAGCTCCTCGGCGTCGACCCCGGACCCCTCGGGGAGCGCCGCCGCGACGGTGGGCCCGGCGGCGAGCTCGGCCTCGAGCTCGGCGACGCGGAGCCCCAGCACCTCGAGGTGGGCCTGCTGCTCGGCCTCGCGCCGGGCGGCGACGGACTCGGCGCGGGCGGTGCGGCCCTGCTGCTGGGCCAGCAGGCCCTCCAGCTCGCGGGCGCAGAGCCGGGCCTCGGCCAGCCGCTCGGTCATCGCGGTCGTGAACTCCGCGTGCTCCGCGGCACGGACGGTGAACAGCTGCCGGTAGGCGCGGGCGGCCGCGGCGCGGTCGGCGGCGTTCTCGCGGCGCGACTGGAGCACCTCGGTCCACACCATCCGCAGCGCGGCCCACGACAGCACCAGGCTGGCGACCGAGGCCAGGCTCAGCCACAGCACCGAGCGGGTCGGCAGGCTCAGCAGCACCAGCACGGTGGCGGTGCCCAGCAGCGAGACGGCGACGCTCACCCGGACGCTGCGCTGGCGGCGCCGGCCGGCGGGTCGGGTGCCGTGCTGGACGCGCCTGCGGGGGCGCCGGGGAGCCATGTCGGCAGCGTAGGGCGCTAGTCGGGCTCCCCCGGGACGCGACACGCGTGCTCCAGGAGCAGCGCCGAGGCGAGCACGGCACCGGCGGCGAGCATCCCCAGGCCGGAGCGCCAGAGCCGGGTGAAGGCGGCCGGGTCACCGACCCCGAGCTGGGCGACGGCGTACCCGGCGTACCCCCCGAGGAGCAGCGCGCCGACCAGCGCACAGGCCTTGCCCAGCACCAGCCGGTTGACCGCCGCGTGGTGCGCCAGCGCGGTCCGGTCCCGGCGTACGGCGCGCCGGGTGAGCCGGGCCGAGCCCGCCAGGATGGCCGCGACGAAGACGAGCAGCGTCAGCGAGGTGGTGGTGACGTCCGGCTCGGCGTACCCCAGGCGCAGCGCGGCCAGGCGCAGCGACCAGCCCAGGACCAGCCCGACCACGCCGAGCGCGACCAGCGGCGCGGGCCCGGTGGTGCCGACGGTGCCCGGCTCCCGCTCGGGCCGCCGCGGGTCACCCGGGGCGCCGGGGCCGGCGGGGCCCCGGGGTCGTCCGGGCGAGTCCGGCACGGCTCAGTGGACCTCGAGCTCGATGTCCTCGCGCAGGCGTACGCCGTCGCGGCCGGTCTTCTCGACCAGCTCGGCCACCGGGCCGACACCGGGGATCTCGGCGTCGGGCTCCAGCGTCGAGCCACGGCACCAGCACGAACGCGCGCTCGGCGGCGCGGGGGTGGGGCAGCTGCAGGTCGGGCTCGTCGGCCCGGCGGTCGCCGAGGACCACGAGGTCGACGTCGAGGGTGCGGGGCTCGTTGGCCACGCCGGAGCGCTCGCGACCGTACGCCGCCTCGACGGCCAGCGCCCGCTCCAGCAGGGTGCGGGCCGAGAGCGTGGTGTCGAAGAGCAGCACCGCGTTGAGGAACTCGCGGGAGCCCTCGGGGGCGTCGACGGGGGCGGTCTCGTAGACGCCGGAGACCTCGGTGACCCACACCTCGGGGGTGTCGGCGAGTGCGTCGACGGCCCCCTGGAGGTTGACCCGGCGCTCGCCGAGGTTGGACCCGATGGAGATCACGCCGCGGCGGATCGGGTGCATCTCGCCGGTGATGCTGTCGGCGTCGATGATGTTGGGGTTGGGTGACTCGCTCACTCGGGGCTCCGGTTGATGGTCAGGGCGACGTCCTGGAACGTCGCCTGGATCGGGGCATGGGGCTTGTGCACGGTGACTTCCACCTCGGTGACGGACGGCTGCGCCAGGCAGACGTCCGCGACGCGCTGCGCGAGGGTCTCGATCAGGTCGACGGGATCGCCCTCCACCACGGCGCGCACGTCCTCGACGAGACTCCCGTAGTCGACGGTGTCCTGCAAGTCGTCGCTGCGCGCCGCCGCCCGGGTGTCCAGGCTGAGCGCGAGGTCGACGACGAAGTCCTGGCCGTCGCGACGCTCGTGCTCGAGCACGCCGTGGAAGCCGCGGAAGCTGAGCCCGAGCACCGCCAGCCGGTCGGCGCGGGGCTCCCGGACCGTCGCGACGGGCCGGGTCAGGGGGGACGTCATGGTCCGTCGACCCTACCGGCGGCTCCGGACCACCTCTGCACCACCCGGATCGCGTCCAGGCTGCCGCGCACCTGGTGCACCCGGACCCCCCACACGCCCTGGGTGGCGGCGATGGTGGTGAGGGCGACGTTGGCGTCCTCGCGGTCCTCGACGGGGCGGGGGTGGCCGTCCGGCCCGGCGAGCAGGGAGCCGAGGAAGGACTTGCGCGAGGAGCCGACCAGCAGCGGCACGCCGAGCCGGGACAGCTCGGGCAGCCGGGCCAGCAGCTCCCAGTTGTGCTCGGCGGTCTTGGCGAAGCCCAGCCCCGGGTCGAGGACGAGCCGGTCGGGGTCGACGCCGGCGGTGACGGCCGCGTCGAACCGGGCCCCCAGCTCGGCCGCGACCTCGGCGACCACGTCGTCGTAGTGGGCGTGGCGCTGCATCTCGGTGGCGTGCGCCCGCCAGTGCATCGCGACGTACGCCGCCCGGCGCTCGGCCACCACCCGCAGCACCTGCGGGTCGGCCAGACCGCCGGACACGTCGTTGACCAGGACCGCACCGGCGTCGAGCGCCGCGGCCGCCACCTCGTGGCGCATCGTGTCGACCGAGACCGCGACCCCCCGCTCGGCGAGCGCCGCGATGACCGGCACCACCCGGTCGAGCTCCTCGGCGACCAGCGGCCGGGTCGCGCCGGGCCGGGTCGACTCGCCGCCGACGTCGAGCACGTCGGCCCCGTCGGCGTGCAGCCGCAGGCCGTGCAGCACCGCGGTCTCGGTGGTGGCGTGCTCGCCGCCGTCGGAGAACGAGTCGGGGGTGACGTTGACGATCCCCATCACCAGCGGGCGGTCGAGGCGGGGCAGGCCGTGCTCCCACGACCCGCGGTCCAGCCGTACCACGCTCACCGGGTGCCGCCGCTGCTCAGCGGGCGGCCAGGATCAGCGACATGGCCTCGGCCCGCGTGGCCGGCTGGTGCATCATCCCGCGCACCGCGGAGGTCAGCGTGCGGGCGCCGGCCTTGCGGACGCCGCGCATCGTCATGCACAGGTGCTCGGCCTCGATCACCACGATCACGCCGCGGGGCTCCAGGATCCGCACCAGCGCGTCGGCCACCTGGGTGGTCAGCCGCTCCTGCACCTGCGGGCGCCTGGCGAAGACGTCGACCAGCCGGGCCAGCTTGGACAGGCCGGTGATCTTGCCGTCCACGCTGGGGATGTAGCCCACGTGGGCGACCCCGGTGAACGGCACCAGGTGGTGCTCGCACATCGACCACAGCTCGATGTCGCGGACCAGCACCATCTCGTCGTGGCCGATGTCGAAGGTGGTGGTGAGCACGTCCTCGGGACGCTGGTGCAGGCCGACGGTCAGCTCGGCGTACGCCCGTGCCACCCGGGCGGGGGTGTCGCGCAGCCCCTCGCGGTCGGGGTCCTCCCCCACGGCGATGAGCAGCTCGCGCACGGCCGCTGCGGCGCGGTCGTGGTCGACGGGCGCGACCGCCCCCTGCCCCTCACCGACGGGGTCGATGCCCACCGGGGTCAGACCGTTCCCGGTCCGGGCGGGGTGGGGGTCGAGGACCCCGGGGTGGCATCGCCGTGGGTGTCGCCGCCGGCACCGGGGGGCGTGAGCACGACGGCACCCTGCGCCTCCTGGTCGCGGGCGATCGCGCCCTCGGCCGCAGCACGGCGGATCCGCTCGGGGATCTCCACCGGGGGGATCTCCGAGGGGTTGCGGGTGGCCGAGCCGGTCCAGGCGGGCCGGACCGGGCGGCGGCGCAGCGGCTCGAAGACCTTCGCGACCTGCTCCTTGTCGAGGGTCTCCTTCTCCATCAGCTCCAGCACCAGCGCGTCGAGGACGTCGCGGTTCTCCTCGAGGATGTCGAAGGCCTCCTGGTGGGCCGTGGCGAGCAGCCGCTTGGTCTCGTCGTCCACGACCGCGGCGACGTCCTCGGAGTAGTTGCGGCTGTGGCCCATGTCGCGGCCCAGGAACGGCTCGCCCTGGCTGTCGCCGAGCTTGATGGCGCCGAGCCGCTCGGTCATGCCGTACTGGGTGACCATCGCGCGGGCCAGCGAGGTGGCCTTCTCGATGTCGTTGCCGGCGCCCGTGGTCGGGTCGTGGAAGACCATCTCCTCGGCCGCCCGGCCGCCCAGCATGTAGGCGAGCTTGTCGAGCATCTCCGAGCGGGTCTGGGAGTACTTGTCCTCGTCGGGCAGCACCATCGTGTAGCCCAGCGCCCGGCCGCGCGGCAGGATCGTGATCTTGTGCACCGGGTCGGTGCCGGGCAGCGCCGCGGCGACGAGGGCGTGGCCGCCCTCGTGGTAGGCGGTGATGAGCTTCTCCTTCTCGCTCATCAGGCGGGTGCGCTTCTGCGGGCCGGCGATGACGCGGTCGATGGCCTCGTCCAGCGCCTCCTTGAAGATCTGCACCTTGCCCTCGCGGGCGGTCAGCAGCGCGGCCTCGTTGAGCACGTTGGCCAGGTCGGCGCCGGAGAAGCCCGGCGTACGACGCGCGACCGAGCGCAGGTCGACGTCGGTGGCCATCGGCTTGCCGCGGGCGTGGACCTTGAGGATCTGCTCTCGGCCGGCCAGGTCGGGCGCGTCCACGGCGATCTGGCGGTCGAAGCGGCCCGGGCGCAGCAGCGCCGGGTCGAGGATGTCGGGCCGGTTGGTGGCGGCGATGAGGATGACCGAGGCGCGGACGTCGAAGCCGTCCATCTCCACCAGGAGCTGGTTGAGGGTCTGCTCGCGCTCGTCGTGACCGCCACCCATGCCGGCGCCGCGGTGACGGCCCACGGCGTCGATCTCGTCGATGAAGACGATGGCCGGGGCGTTCTCCTTGGCCTGCTCGAACAGGTCGCGCACCCGGGAGGCGCCGACGCCGACGAACATCTCGACGAAGTCCGAGCCGGAGATGGAGTAGAACGGCACGCCCGCCTCGCCGGCGACCGCACGGGCCAGCAGCGTCTTGCCGGTGCCGGGCTGGCCGTAGAGCAGCACGCCCTTGGGGATCTTGGCGCCGACCGCCTGGAACTTCGCGGGCTCCTGGAGGAACTCCTTGATCTCGCCGAGCTCCTCGATGGCCTCCTGGCAGCCCGCGACGTCGGCGAACGTCGTCTTGGGCATGTCCTTGCTGATCAGCTTGGCCTTGGACTTGGCGAACTGCATCACGCCGCGACCGCCCCCGCCCTGGACCTGGTTCATCAGGAACAGGAACAGCAGGATGATCAGCGCGAACGGCAGCAGCAGCGAGAACAGCGAGCCGAGGATGCTCGGCTGCGGGTTCTCGACGTTGTAGTCCTCGATGGTGCCCTCGGAGACCTGCTCCTGCACCAGGCGCACGAGGCGCTGCTGCTGGCCGGCCACCCAGGTGGCCATCTCCTTGTCACCGTTGTCCATGGTGGCGCGCAGCTGCTGGTCGCCGCCGTCGACGAAGGTGATCTCCTTGACGTCGCCGTCGGTGATCCGCGAGACCATGGTGGAGGTCTTGACCTCGGTGTAGCCACCGTTGGGCACGAGGTACTGGAGGGCCAGCAGGACTCCGACCACCGCGATGGGGATCCAGAGCCACGGGCTGCGCACGTATCGCTTCACCGCGCAATCCTCTCAGGTCGGCAAACCTCCCACGACGGGACGTGGCACGCGGCCGTCCGTCACCCGGTCCGGGTCTCAGGAGTAGACGTGCGGCGCCAGGGTCCCGATGTCGCGCAGGTTGCGGTAGCGCTCGTGGTAGTCCAGGCCGTAGCCGACCACGAACTCGTTGGGGATGTCCCAGCCGACGTACTTCACGTCGACCTGCATCGTGAGGGCCTCGGGCTTGCGCAGCAGCGTGCAGATCTCGACCGAGGCGGCGCTGCGGGAGGCCAGGTTGGCGGTGAGCCAGCTCAGCGTGAGGCCGGTGTCGATGATCTCGTCGACGATCAGCACGTGGCGGCCGGTGATGTCGGTGTCGAGGTCCTTGAGGATGCGCACCACGCCCGAGGACTTGGTGCCCGAGCCGTACGACGAGACCGCCATCCAGTCCATCTCGAGGTGGCGGTTGAAGGAGCGTGCCATGTCGGCCATCACCATCACCGCGCCGCGCAGCACGCCGACGATCAGCAGGTCCTGGCCCTCGTAGTCCTGCTCGATCTGGCGGGCCATCTCACCGAGGCGGCGCTGGATCTCCTCCTCGGTGAACAGGATGTTGACCAGATCGCCCTCGAGGTCGGCTGCGTCCATGGAGCCACCCTCCCACGGGAGGGCGGTCACCGGAATGCCGGTCGTCGTCGGGTCGTTGGGACCTGCATGCAGCTCTCCGTCCTCGACCTCGTGCCCGTGCGCTCCGACCAGTCGACCGCCGACGCCGTCGCCGCCGCCCGCGGCCTGGTGCAGGTGGCCGACGAGGCCGGGTACACCCGCTACTGGGTGGCCGAGCACCACAACATGCCGGCCGTGGCCGCGACCAACCCGCCGGTGATGATCGCCCTGCTGGCCGCCGCCACCTCACGCATCCGGGTCGGCTCCGGCGGCGTGATGCTGCCCAACCACGCCCCGCTCGTGGTGGCCGAGCAGTTCGCGCTGCTCGAGGCCGCCTTCCCCGGGCGCATCGACCTCGGCATCGGTCGGGCCCCCGGCTCGGACCCCGTCACCTCGTGGGCGCTGCGCCACGGCGCCGGTGGGGTCGAGGACGACGCCGTCGCGCGCTTCCCGTCGTACGTCGACAACGTGATCGCCATGATGAGCCCCGGCGGCGTCGGCCTGCAGGTCCAGGGCCGCTCGCACCCGCTCTCCGCGACGCCGGTCGCGACCTCGGTCCCGCCGGTGTGGCTGCTCGGGTCCTCGGACTACTCGGCGCGGCTCGCGGCCGACCGCGGGATGCCCTACGTCTTCGCCCACCACTTCTCCGGCCACGGCACCGCGGAGGCGCTCGACCTGTACCGCTCGCAGTTCCGGCCCTCCGAGCAGCTGGACCGCCCCCGCACCTTCCTCACCGTCAACGCCGTCGTGGCCGAGACCACCGAGGAGGCGCAGCGGCTGGTGCTGCCCAACCTGCACGCGATGGTCGCGCTGCGCACCGGCGGCCAGCTCACCGCGCAGCGCACCGTCGAGGAGGCCGAGGCCGACCCGCTGCCCGAGGCACACCGCTCGCTCGCCGAGTCGATGCTCCAGCGCTGGGTCGTCGGCACGCCGGAGGACGCCGCCAAGCAGGTCCGCGAGCTCGCCACGGCGTACGACGTCGACGAGGTGATGATCCACCCGGTCGCCGGCGCCTTCGCCGGCACCGACCCCACCTCTTCTCCCACCCGTGAGGCCACGTTGCGCCTGCTCGCCGCCGCTGTCTGAGGGGTTGGGTCCGCTGATTACCCGGACGTCCGGGTAACCAGTGGCCTGACGTCTGTTGCAACAGGGGTCAGGACGCTGGAAAGGACGTCAGGCGGACGGCTGCAGGTGGTGGACGGGCCCGCCACGGAGCACCTGCAGGACGTACGCCGCGGTCGCCTCGGAGCGGTACAGGTCCGACCAGGTCAGCCGGATGCACCGCCAGCCGGTGATCCGGGAGATGCGTTCTTCCCGGCGCTTCTCGCGCAGCACGGCGTCGACCACGCTCTCGCCGGCACGGCGGTGCCGGAGGTACTTCTCCTTGCCGTCGAACTCGACCCACACGCGGGCCTCCGGCCAGGCGAAGTCGAGCCGGGCGATCTCGCGACCGTGCTCGTCGTGGACGGGCCACTGGAGCTGGGGTCGCGGGACGCCGCCGCGGAACAGGCACAGCGCGGTGCGCGACTCGCCGACCGACTCGCGACGCCCGTCGCACAACCGGACCGCCAGGTCCGAGACGAGGGTTCCCGGCCACGAGTTCATGCGCCTCCGGCAGGCCTCGAGCGCCGTACGCGTCGTCAGCCTCCTCGCGAGGAAGTCGTCCAGCACCGGCAGGGACCGTTCGAGACCCAGGAGCATCACCAGGTCCATGGCCGTGCGGGTGGCACTGGTCACCGCCATCCCGTCGTGGTCGACCACCTCGCCGTCCGCCAGGGCCCCGCGGTGCTGCACCACCCCGGCAGCGGTGCGGCCGCCGTGACGGTCGACCCGGGTGACGTGCACCGCCGCGAGCGGCAGCTCCCAGAGGGGACCTCCGTGCAGCACGACCGCGCTGATGTGGGACACCGCCATCTCGGTACCGGCCTTGAGGAGGACGCCCCGCGCGAGCAGGGCATGCCGGTCACGGGGCTCCAGAGCCCTCCACATCGGTGCCCACGCGTAGGTGCCGGCGCGGATCCGGACCAGCTCCCCGGAACGCACCCCGGCTCGCAGGTCACGGTCGTCACATCCGCTGGCGAGGGCTGCTGACCTCATCAGCAGGCCGTGGGCATCGGTGGCCCGCTCGAGTCCTGGGTGCATCACCCGACCCTGGGCCCTGCGTCGAGCTCGCGCATCCCGCGACCGGCGTACCTGTGGACAACTGGTCCGCCGACATCCCACCCGTCACACCCGACGTCCTTCTCGACCACTGGGCGGGTGTTGCAACACGCGTCCAGTGACCGATTACCCGGACGTCCGGGTAATCGGTCAGCCGCCCCCGACGAACCGCACCACCCCGCCAGCGCGAGAGGCGCGGAGGTGGCCGGGGAGGTCGACCCACTTCTGGCCGTGCCAGGCGGTGACGAGGCGGTCGAGGTCGTCGAGGTGGGCCGAGGACAGCTCGGCGGGGAGGGCGCCGGCGGCCAAGCGCGGCGGCGCGCAGCACCCGGAGGCGGACCGCCTCGTGGAGGTCGGCGAGCACCGCGACGGACAGGCCGGTGGCGACGGTGGCGGTGGCGAGGGCGGCGTCGGTCACCTGGTCGAGGTACGCCGTGTCGCGGCGCAGCTGGTCGGCGGTGCGGGCCAGCGTGGCGGCGACACCGGGGCCGAGCTCCTCCTCGAGCAGCGGCAGCACCCGGGTGCGGACGCGCACGCGGGTGAAGCGGTCGTCGGCGTTGTGGGGGTCGGTCCACGGCTCGAGGCCGAGCACGACGCACGCGGTCTCGGTCTGCACCCGGGTGACGTCGAGCAGCGGCCGGCGGAAGACCTCGAAGGAGCGCCGCATCCCGGCCAGCGAGCGGGCCCCGGCCCCGCGGGTCAGGCCGAGGAGGACGGTCTCGGCCTGGTCGTCGAGGGTGTGGCCGAGCAGCACGGCCGCGGCCGAGAAGTGCCGGGCCATCTCGCCGAGCACGCCGTACCGCGCCTCGCGCGCCGCCGCCTCCGGGCCCGTCCCCTCGGCGGAGACCACGACCCGCGCGGCCACGGTCTCGTCGACGCCGAGTTCGGCCAGCTGCTGCACCACCCGGGCCGCCTGCTCCGCCGAGCCGTCCTGGAGGCCGTGGTCGACGGTCGCGCCGACGACCCGCAGCGACGCGGCGCGCGCCTCGGCGACGGTGGCCGCGGCCAGGGCGAGCGAGTCGGCGCCGCCGCTGCAGGCGACGAGCACGGTCGAGCCCGGGTCGAGGTCCGCCAGCGCACGGCGTACGCCGAGGCGCACCGCGGCGACGGCGGGGTGCTGGGGAGCCACGCGGGTCGGCCTAGCCGTGGACGCGGGCGACCCACAGCGCGGGGTCGAGGATCTCGGCCTTGCTCGGCAGGTGGTCGGGCTCGGCCCAGACGGCGTTGAAGCCCTCCATGCCGACCTTGTCGACCGCCGCCCGGACGAACACCGCGCCGTCGCGGTACTGCGCCATCTTCTGGTCGAGCCCGAGCAGCCGCCGCAGCAGCCTGTCGAGGGCGCCGACGCCCTTGCGGCGCTCGGTGAACTTGCGGCGGATCTGCGCGACCGAGGGGATGACGCCGGGGCCGACGCCGTCCATGACCACGTCGGCGTGGCCCTCGAGCAGGCTCATCACACCGGTCACCCGGTCGATGACGGCCTTCTGCTCGGGGCTGGCGAACAGGTCGAGCAGGCTGCCGTCGGACTTCCCGCCGGCGCCGCCGTCGGACCGGCCGCCCAGCTTGCGGACCAGGTCGCCGACCAGCTCGGCGGGGTCGGTCTGCACCGAGGAGAGGATCTCGCCCATCAGCGACTGCAGGTGGTCGGTCATCCACGGCACCGCGGTGAACTGCACCCGGTGGGTCTCCTCGTGCAGGCAGACCCAGAGCCGGAAGTCGTGGGGGTCGACGCCGAGCTCGCGCTCGACGTGGACGATGTTGGGGGCCACCAGCAGCAGCCGGCCCTGCTCGCCGGGCCGGTCGTGGAACGGGTCGAACTGGCCGAGCACCTTGGAGCCGAGGAAGCCGAGCATCGTGCCGAGCTCGACCCCGGTCACGCGGGAGCCGATCGCCTGGGCGAGCCCGCCGGGCGCTCCCTTCTTCTCGGTCAGCTTGTCCAGCAGCGGCGCCATGATGGTCGCGAAGCCGTCGGCGTTGGCCTGGATCCAGCCCGGCCGGTCGACGACGAGGACCGGGGCGGTGCGCTCGGTGGCCTGCAGCCCGGTGAACTCACGGACCAGGCCGGTGGACCGGTCGGCACCGGCACGCAGCTCGGCGACGGCGTCGGCGGCCTCGCGGCGGGAGACCCGGGGTCCCTCGCCGACCAGGCGCGAGCCCACGCGGACCGCGAGGTCCCAGTCGACCATCCGGGCACCGGTCGAGGGGCCATCGCTCATGACGCCGACCCTACGCCGCACCTGCACGCACCCAGCGCGGCCGCGATCCGGTCCACGCGCACCCGCGCGTCGAGCTCGCCGTCGGCCGGTGCCCGGTCGGTGACGACCACGAACGCCATCCGGCCCCCGCTCGGGTCGTCGGCGACCCCGGCCAGTCCGTGCACGCCGGTGAGGGTCCCGGTCTTGGCCCGCACCCGCCCCCGGGCGGCCTGCGGGCCCTCGTCGAACCGCAGCGCCAGCGAGCCGGTGAAGCCCGCGACCGGCAGCCCGGTCAGCACCTGCCGCAGCTCGGGCCGGTCCTGATCCACCACCAGCCGCAGCACCCCGGCCAGGGTGTCGGGGCTCAGCCGGTTCGCGCGGGAGAGGCCGCTGCCGTCGAGCAGCCGGCCCCCCGTCACGGGTACGCCGAGCCGCTCGACGACCGCGAGGACGCCGGCCGCCCCGCCCTCGAACGACCCCCGCCCCGACTCGGCCAGGCCGACGTGGTGGGCGAGCACGTCGGCGGCCTGGTTGTCGCTGACCGCGAGCGTGCGCTCGACGACCTCGCCGACGGTCGCGCTGCGCACCGAGGCCAGCGTGGGCGGCGGGTCGGTGGTCGCCGTGTCCGCCGGGGCGGGCGTCCGCGCGACCGGGCCGCGCACCTGGACGCCGGCCCGGCGCAGCGAGCCGGCGAAGACCCGGGCCGCGTCGGCGGCGGGGTCGGCGACGAAGCCGAAGCCGTCGGGGTCCTGGGCCTGGTCGGCCCACAGCGCGCTGATCGGGGAGGTGATGTCGTCGAGGTAGCCCGGCTCCCAGGTGGGGTTGACGCCCGGCCCGGTGAACAGGCTGTCGTCGTAGCCGAGCCGGACCCGGCGTACGCCCTCGGCGCGCAGCGCCTCGGCGGAGCGCTCCGCCAGCGTCTGCAGGTCGGCGCGCCGGGGGTAGGTGTCGTCGTCCCTGCTCGGTGTCGAGGCGAGGAACGGGTCGCCGCCGCCGACCAGCACGAGCCGGCCCGCCTGCGGCTGCCAGCGCGTGGAGGTGGTGAAGCGGCTGGTGCCGCCGAGGGAGTCCAGGGCCGCGACCGAGGTGAGCAGCTTGGTCGTGGAGGCGGGCACGACGCTGCGGGCGCCGGCGCGGTAGACCTCCTCGCCGGTGGCCAGGTCGGTCACCAGCACCGCGAAGTGGGGACCGAGGACGCGGCGCTGCAGCAGCGGGGCGACGGCCGCCGAGACCTTCGCCGGGTCGACGTCCACGTGCTCGCCGGTCGCGGCCACGCGGGGGGCCACCCGGGACGCCGGCAGCCGCAGGCCCTCGGGGGGCAGCACGGCCGCGGGCTCGGTGGCCGGGTCCACGGGACCCCAGCCGAACCACCGCTCGCCGAGGTCGTAGCGGTAGCTGACGACCGCCGCGGCGAGCAGCACGAGCACGGTCAGCTCGGCGAGGTGGCGCAGCACGGGATGGCTGTGGCGTCGCTCACGCCCCATGGGCGGGGTGCCTCCTCGAGGTGCGGACCAGCAGGATGTGCGCGACACTAGCCCGGCGCGTCCGGCCGGGGCGCCCCGTAGGCCAGCAGAGAAGGAAGTGCCGTGGAGTTCGACGTGCTCGTGGAGATCCCCAAGGGTCAGCGCAACAAGTACGAGGTGGACCACGAGAGCGGGCGGATCCGCCTGGACCGCACGCTGTTCACCTCCACGCAGTACCCCGCCGACTACGGCTACATCGAGAACACCCTGGGCCTGGACGGCGACCCGCTGGACGCCCTGGTGATCCTGCAGGAGCCGACGTTCCCGGGCTGCCTGATCAAGTGCCGCGCCATCGGCATGTTCCGGATGACCGACGAGGCCGGCGGCGACGACAAGGTGCTGTGCGTCCCCGCGACGGACCCGCGCCTGGAGCACCTGCGCGACATCAACCACGTCTCGAAGTTCGACCGCCTCGAGATCCAGCACTTCTTCGAGGTCTACAAGGACCTCGAGCCCGGCAAGTCCGTCGAGGGTGCCGAGTGGACCGGCCGCCACGAGGCCGAGGCCGAGGTCGTCGCGTCCTTCAAGCGGTTCGAGGACGACCCGCACGAGGCCGGCGTCAAGGGCGACGGCACCCCCTCCGCGGGTCGCGACACCGACGGCTGAGCGGGGCGGGGCCTCAGGCCCCGCCCGTCCGGACGCCGCGGAAGTAGCCGATCGCACCGGACAGGCGCACGGTCACCTGCTCGAAGCCGTCCGCGGCGAGCCAGCGGCGTACGTCGGTCCGGGTGACGCCGGGACCGAGCACGCCCGCCACGCGACCGGCCCGGCGCACGCCCTCGAACCGCAGGCCCGAGTCGTTCAGCAGCGCGCTGCCGGTGAGCACCCCGCCCGGGCGCAGCACCCGGGCCAGCTCGTGCACGGCGCCGCGCGGGTCGGGGAAGCAGTGCAGGCCGGTCAGCGAGACGACGTGGTCGACGTACCCGGCCGCGAACGGCAGGTCCGCGACGTCGGCGACCACGGTCTCGAGCTGGTCCGCCACGCCGAGCCGGTGGGCGGAGGCGGTGGTGCGGTCGAGCATCCGCTGCGAGATGTCGACGGCGACGTACCGCACGCCCTGGCCGGGCCGCAGCCCCCGCAGCGCGACCCCGCCGCCGCTGGGCACGTCGAGCACCACCGAGCCGGCGGGCAGCCGACCGGTCTCGCCGGCCGCGGCGTACAGCAGCCCGAGGTCGCTGCCGATCCCGAGCCGCCACAGCAGCCCGCCCGCGGCGGGGTGCTCGACGCTCCAGTCGTAGACCGAGCCCCACAGCGGGTCCTCGTCCCAGCCCCCGACGCCCGGCACGCGGTCCACGAGGCGCCGCAGGGCCGACATCAGTAGCCCTGCTCGAGCATCTCCGCCCGGATCATCTCCACGGGTACGCCGAACCCGTCGACCAGCTCGTCGGCGACCGGCCGCAGCCGGCGGCAGAGCAGGTTGACCTCGCGGGTGATCGACTTGCTGCGCGCGCTGGAAAGGCGGCCGTGCTCCATCCACCAGGCGCGGTCGGCCTCGATGGTGCTGAGCCCGAACAGGTCGCGCACCGCGGTGAGGGTCTCGGCGTTGGGGTCGTCCGGGTGCGCCTCGAGCTTCTCGGTGAACGCCTCGAGCACCAGCCGCTCCATGTGGCAGCGCGCCGCGTGGATGACGTGGTCCTGGACCTGGCTGAACACCTGGACGGGGTCGGTGCCGCCGTCGATGCCGCGCTTGAGGCGGCGGGCCACCCCCGAGAGCACGTGCTCCTCGCGCCACCGCAGCATCGCGAGCTGGTAGTCGGCGTCGAGCAGGGTGGACTCGTCCTGGCCGTCGTCGGAGGAGGGCAGCACGTCGCGCAGCCGCTCCAGGATCTTGTGGACCGCGGTCCGCTCCATCACGGTCTCGACCGCGAGGTCGGCCACGAACCGGGCCACCCCGAACTGGTCGAGCTCCTCGAAGTTGGTGCTGTAGTCGGTCAGCAGGCCCTTGGCCACGAGCTGGAGCAACACGTGGTTGTCGCCCTCGAAGGTGGTGAACACGTCGGTGTCGGCCTTGAGCGCCGCGAACCGGTTGACCGCCAGGTAGCCCGCGCCGCCGCAGGCCTCGCGGCCCTCCTGGATGGTGTCGGTGGCGTGCCAGGTGCCGAGCGCCTTGGTGCCGGCGGCGCGGGACTCCAGCGCCCGGCGGTCGCGCTCGGGGTAGTCGGGGTCGTTGGTGGCGGTGTGCAGCTGCTCGACCAGGACCTCCTGGGCGAAGTGCAGCGCGTAGCTCTTCGCGAGCCGCGGCAGCAGCCGGCGCTGGTGCAGGCCGTAGTCGAGGAGCAGCTCCTCCTCGTCGGTGCCCGGGGCGCCGAACTGGCGGCGCTTGAGGGCGTACTTCACCGCGATCGTGATCGCGACCTTGCTGGCCGAGATGCCCGCGCCGCCGACGCTGACCCGGCCCTGCACGAGCGTGCCGAGCATCGTGAAGAACCGGCGGTCGGGGTTCTCGATGTCGGAGCTGTAGACGCCGGCCTCGCTGACGTCGGCGTACCGGTTGAGCAGGTTCTCCCGCGGGACGCGAACGCCGTCGAACCAGAGCCGGCCGTTGTCGACGCCGCGCAGGCCCATCTTGGGCCCGTCGTCGCCGATGCGCACGCCGGGCAGCGCCTCGCCGTCCTCGCCGCGGATCGGCACCACGAAGGCGTGGACGCCCTGGGACTCGCCACCGATCTCGAGCACCGCGAACACCGCGGCGTGCGAGGCGTGGGCGGCGGCGTTGCCGATGTAGTCCTTGCGGGCCGACTCGGTGGTGGTGGTGATGACGAACTCGCGGGTCGCCACGTCGTACGTCGCGACGGTGCCGAGGTGCTGCACGTTGGACCCGTGGCCCGACTCGGTCATCGCGAAGCAGCCGACCAGGTCGGCGTTGATCAGGTCGCGCAGGTAGGCGTCGTGGTGCCGCTCGGTCCCGAGCTGGAGCACCGCGCCGCCGAAGAGCCCGAACTGCACGCCCGCCTTGACCAGCACCGACAGGTCGCCGAAGGCGAGCGTCTCGAACGCCGCGATCGAGGCGCCGACGTCCCCGCCGCCGCCGTGCTCGGTGGGGAAGCCGAGCCCGGTCGCCCCGGTCTGGGCCATGTGCTTGATGACCTCGAGGACGCGCTCGCGGAAGTCGGTGTCGGTCATCTCGACCTGGTCCTGCACGACCCCGGCGGACTCCGCGAGGTTCGTGCGCACGAGGTTGCGGACCTCGGCGTAGCGACCGTCCAGCAGGGAGGTCAGGGCGGGGACGTCGACGGTGAGGGACGCGGTGTCGGCCATGCCTCCACTGTGCCCGAATCCCACCCCGATCGGGTGTGGAACGGAGCACAGTCGTTCACCGGGTGGGCGGGGGCGCTCCCCCGTCCCCGGCCGAGCCCGTCGCGACCCCGGTGCGCCCGTCGGTCAGGGGCGGGCAGCGAAGGTGGGGTACCAGTACGACAGCGTGCTGTAGCGGACGGGTACGCCGGTGCGCGGCGCCTCGATCAGGCGACCGCCGCCCAGGTAGAGCGCGACGTGGTGGATGCCGCTCGGGCTGCCGTTGCTGCTCCAGAAGAGCAGGTCGCCGGGCCGGGCCTGCGAGATCGGGACCGGGGTGCTCGCGTGGTACTGCGCCACCGAGTAGTGCGGCAGCGAGATCCCGCCGCGCTCCCAGGCCCGCATCGTCAGGCCGGAGCAGTCGAAGGACGACGGCCCCTCGGCGCCCCACTGGTAGGGCTTGCCGACCTGCGCCGCGGCGTACGCGATCGCACGCTGGACGGCGGAGCCGCTCGGGGCGGGGGCCGGCTCGGGAGCCGGCTCGGGGGCGGGCGCGGGGGCGGGCGCCGGTGCCGGGTCGGGCGCGGGTACCGGAGCCGGGGCGGGACGGGGCGCCGGGGCCGGGTCGGGACGGGGTGCCGGCGCCGGGTCCGCGGCCGGCGCGGCTGCCGTGGCGGCGGGGGTGGCGGTCGACGTCGCGGCGGCCCTGCGGGCGGCCGCGGCGGCCTTGGCGCGGCTGCGCTGCTCGAGGGCGTCGCGACGCTGCCCGGCGAGGGCGACCGAGACGCCCTGGGCCTGCGCCAGCGAGCGGACCAGCCGCTGCTGCTCCGCCGCGGTCCGGGCCGCGGCCCCCGAGGCCGCGGCGGCGGCCGTGGCGGCGCCGGCGGCGAGCGTGGCGGCCTCGTCGGCGAGCTGCTGCTGCTGCTCCTCGGCGGCGTCGGCGCGGTCGGTGGCGCGGTCGGCGCGGGCCGACGTACGCCGGAACTCCTGGTAGCGGGCGTCCATCGACTCACCGGCGCTCTGCACCACGGCGGCGCGGTTCATCAGTCCCGCCGGGCCCTCGTCGCCGAGCAGCGCGGTGGCGGTGCCGAGCTCGGTGCCGTTCTGGTAGCTGTCGGTGACCAGCGCGACGATGCCGATCCGCTGGTCCGCGACGTCGCGGCGGGCGGCCTGCTCGCGGGTCTCGGCCCGCTCCGACGCGGCCCGGGCCTGCTCGAGCTGCCAGCGGGCGCCGTTGTAGGCCTCCGCCGCCTGCTGGGCCTCGACCTCGGCCTGCTGCAGCCGTGCGCCGGCGGCGAGCATCGCGGCCTCGATGTCGGCGACGGCGGCCCGACCGGTGAGCACGGCGGCCTCCGCGCGGTCGACGTCGGCCCGGGTCGGGACCGGGCCCGGGGCGTCCGGGCGCAGCGGCGCGGGCGAGGCACCGGCCGCCGGCACCAGCCCGAGCACGAGGGCGCCGATCACGCCGCCCGCAGCGGCGTACGTCGCGGTGCGGGTGGTGGCGGTGGAGCGTCGGGTGGCTCGTGCGGACAGCACGCGGTGCCTTTCGTCGGGGGTCTCGCGCCGCTTCCCCACGGCACGAGACTCGACGAGGCTAGGTCCCAGGAGTCACATTGGGAACATCAATCACAGAAGAACACAGGTGTAACTCGCGTGTCGGCTTGACAACGTGGACCCGAGGGCCCGTGGGTCACACCGGTGTGATTCGGGTGGGCGGGGCCGGGTCGGGTGGGTCCGCGGAGTGAGGCGGCGCGGGCGCGGGTGGGCGCGGGCGTGGGCGTCTGCGGCGGCGTACGCCATGTAACGCGGTGTTACACAGGACAAAACGCCCGCACAACCCTTGTTCAGATGCCATAACTCCGCGTTACATGCGGTACGGCGCGCCGCGGCGCGGCGCGGTACGGCGCGCGGCAGCTAGCGCGCGTCGGACTCCACGGGGACGTTGGAGGTCGTGGTGGTGGGGTGGGAGTGCCGGCCGTGCTCGTCGAACTTCTGGCCGGTGGCGAGGCCGCCGAGGTAGAAGGACGTGAAGGCGATCAGCGCGCCGAAGATGTCGTCGGCGATGTAGTGCCAGCCGAAGTACGTCGTGGCGAGCACCGTGATCGCCATGTAGACCCACATCACGATCCGGATCGGGCGGTGGCGCACGGTGTACTGCGCGACCAGGGCCATCAGCAGCGTGACGCCGACGTGCAGCGAGGCGAAGCCGGCGATCGACTGGACCCCGTCGGAGACCCCCGACAGCACGTCGTCGCGGCCGTAGTAGAGCGCCTCCTGGAGCGCCGTCACCCCCGTGGTGTCGAGGTCGAAGTAGAGCCACGGGAAGGCGAAGTTCGGGCCGAGCGTGGGGACCATGTAGTAGCTGGCGGTACCGAGGGTCCAGCAGATGCACTGCGAGGTGACGTACCAGTAGCCGAAGCTGACGTTGCGCGACCAGACCACCCAGATGGTCACCGAGATCGGCACGATCGGCAGGAAGATCAGGTAGACCCACGACAGCACCTGCGCGGTCACGCCGGTGCCCAGCGCGTCGTGGAGCAGCACGGCGAGGTCGTTGCCGAGGAACAGCGCCTGGTCGAGACGGTGCAGCTGGTAGTCGCCCGGCTGGGCGCCGGTGTCGCGCACGAACGGCAGGAAGTTCTTCAGGTTGCGGTAGCTCACGTAGGTGACGTAGAAGCAGATCACCCCGAGCACCACGACCTGGATCCGCTCGCGCGTCCAGTGCTCGCGGATCAGCAGCCGCGCCTCGTGGCGGAACTCCCTCGGCCGGAACCGCGAGCGCCACAGCGTGCGCGGCACGATGTCGGCCACGAACGCGCCGAGCACCAGCATCGGCGCCCGCACCCAGGCGGGGCCGAGGAAGCCGTCGGGGTCGCGCATCGGGAGCCCGAGCGCCTGCCCGGTGAAGTACGCCAGCAGGCCCATGACCACCGCGATGGCGATCATGGTGGTGTACGCGCGCCTCACAACAGCGCAGTCTAGGCGCGTCCGGGCAGCGGTGCGGTCCGGGCCGGGTCGAGGCTGACCCGCACCCGCTCCCCCACGCGTACGACGGAGCCCGGGCCCGCCACGCCGGGGAGCACCCCCAGCCCGTCGACGTCGAGGCGCAGCCGCACCAGCTCCGGGGTCAGCCGGGCCTCCTCGACGGTCGCCTGCAACGAGCCGGCCGGGTCGAGCCGCAGCGCGGACCGCCGCAGCGCGACCGCCTCCCAGTCCGCGGCCGGGGCGACCAGCCGCCGGAACACCCGCGCCCGGTCACCGTCGAGCACCTCGGCGTACCCCAGGAAGCGGGCGGTCCAGCCGTCGACCGGGTGCGCCCAGACGTCGGCGAGGCTGCCCTGCTGGACCAGCCGGCCGGCGCGCATCACCGCCATCGTGTCGGCGACCGCGAACGCCTCCTCCTGGTCGTGGGTGACCAGCACCGCGGTGACGCCCGCGGCGCGCAGGATGTCGTGGAGGTCGCCGGCCAGCCGCTCGCGCAGCCCCCGGTCGAGCGCGCTGAGCGGCTCGTCGAGCAGCAGCAGCCGCGGCTCCACGGCCAGCGCCCGGGCCAGCGCGACCCGCTGCCGCTCGCCGCCGCTGAGGGTGGCGGGCAGCCGGTCGGCGTACCCCTCGAGGCCGACCAGCCCGAGGAGCTCGGCCACCCGGCGGCGTCGCTCCGCCCGGCCGGTGCGCCGCAGCCGCAGCGGGTAGGCGACGTTGCCGCCGACGTCGAGGTGCTCGAAGAGCTGGCCGTCCTGGAACATCAGCGCGAAGCCGCGCCGGTGGGTCGGTGTCCGGGCCAGGTCGTCGCCGTCGAGCAGCACCCGTCCGGACGCGGGACGCTCCAGGCCCGCGACGGTGCGCAGCAGCGTCGACTTGCCGCAGCCCGAGGGCCCGAGGACGGCGAGCACCGACCCCGGCGCCAGCGTCAGGTCGACGTCGTCGACGACCGCGGTGCCCTCGAAGCGGACCGTCAGCCCCTCGACGCGCAGCCCGGCGGCGCCCCCGCTCACAGCGCTCCCACCGACCCGCCGCGCAGCCGCTGCACCGCGAGCATCACCGCGGTGGTGGTCGCGGCGAGCACGACGGAGGCGGCCATCGCCATGCCGAAGTTCTCCGCGCCGGGCCGTCCGATCAGCCGGTAGATCACCACCGGCAGGGTCGGGTCGTCGTCGCGGGCCAGGAAGCTGGTCGCGCCGAACTCGCCCAGCGAGACCGCGAAGCCGAACCCGGCCGCGGCGAGCAGCGCCCGCCAGGCCGCGGGCAGGTCGACGGTGGCCAGCACCCGCAGCGGCCCGGCGCCCAGCGACGCGGCGGCCTGCCGCTGCCGGTCGTCGACCGAGCGGAGCACCGGCGCGACCGTGCGCACCACCAGCGGGAGCGCCACCATCGCCTGCGCCACCGGGATCAGCAGCGAGGAGCTGCGCAGGTCCAGCGGCGGCCGGTCGAGGGTGACCAGGAAGCCGAAGCCCACCGTCACGGCCGAGACGCCGAGCGGCAGCATGAAGACGCCGTCGAGCAGCTGCCGCGGCCGGCCGCCGCCCGGGCGGGAGACCAGGAAGGCCACCACGGACCCCAGCGCCAGCGCCAGCACGGCCGCGAGCAGCGCGACCTCCAGGGAGGTCACCAGCGCCTCGGTCACCGGCACCAGCAGCGCGTTGTCGGCGCCGGTGGTGCCGAGCGCGCGGTAGTTGGCCAGCCCCCAGTCCTCCCCGCGGCGCAGCGAGGCCGCGACCAGCGAGACGAGCGGTGCGAGCAGCAGCACCAGGGTGAGCGCGGTCCAGAGCAGCACCGGCGCGTGGCCCCACCGCGGGCGCGGCAGCGGCCGGGCGGTGCGCACCAGCGGCGGGGCACGGCGGGCCCGGGCGGCCAGCACGAGCAGGGCGGTGACCACGAGCAGCTGGAGGACCGACAGCGCGGCGGCGGCGGTGAGGTCGAGCTCCTGGGTGGTGAGCAGGTAGATCTCGGTCTCGACGTTGGCGTAGCGCAGCCCGCCGAGCGTCAGCACCACCCCGAAGGCCGTGGAGCAGAACAGGAACACCACGCTCGCCGCCGAGACGATTCCGGGGCGCAGCGCGGGCAGGGTCACGGTGCGCAGCACCTGCCACGGGCTCGCCCCCAGCGCGGCGGCGGCCTCCTCGCGGCGGGGGTCCAGCGACTCCCAGAAGGTGCCGACGGTCCGCACCACCACGCTGACGTTGAAGAACGCCAGCGCGGCCACGATCGCCACCGCGCTGCCGTCCAGGCCGAGCCCGCCCAGCGGCCCCGAGGGTGCGATCAGCTGCCGGAACGCGACGCCGACGACCACGGTCGGCAGCACGAACGGCACCACGACCACGGCGCGCAGCAGGTCACGTCCGGGGAACCGCAGCCGGTGCAGGGCGTACGCCGTGGGCAGGCCGAGCAGCAGCGACAGCAGCGTCCCGGCCGCGGCCGACCACAGCGTGAACCACAGCACCCGGTGCACCCGCGACCGGGTCAGCACCTCGAGCACGGCACCGGGCTCGAACCGGCCGTCGGGCACGAACCCGCGCGCCACCATCCCGGCGACCGGGTAGACGAAGAACAGCGCGAGGGCCGCCAGCGGGAGCGCCGCCAGCGCGGCCGTGGCTACTGCGTGACGATGTCGCGCCACTCGCGCAGCCACTTCTCGCGGTCGGCGTCGAGGTCGGCCGGGTCCACGGCGTACGGCTGCTCCGCCGCCGGGGCGAACTCCTCCCACGCCTGCGGGAGGGCGACGTCGGCGTCGACGGGGTAGACGTACATGTTGTCGGGCAGCGCCTCCTGGAACTCCCGGCCGAGCATGAAGTCGATGAACTCCTGCATGCCCTCGGGGTTCTCGGCGCCGGCCAGCACCCCGGCGTACTCCACCTGGCGGAAGCAGGTGTCGAGCAGCGCCGCGGTGGTCGGCTCGGTGCCGCCCTCGGGCACCGTGAACGGCGGCGAGGAGGAGTAGGACAGCACGATCGGGCGGTCGCCGTCGCCGCCGCCGGCGGTGAAGTCGACCTCGTAGGCGTCCGACCAGCCCGAGGTCACCCTGGCGCCGTTGTCGACCAGCGCCCGCCAGTAGTCGGGCCAGTCCTCGCCCTTGGCCGCCACGGTGGTCAGCAGGAAGGCCAGGCCCGGCGAGGAGGTGGTGGCGCCCGGGGTGACGAAGAGGTCCTCGTACGCCGGGTCGACCAGGTCGTCGAGGTCGGTCGGGGGCTGCTGTCCCTGCTCCTCGAACCACGCCGTGTCGACGTTGACGCACACGTCGCTGTAGTCGACGGGGGTCAGCCGGTCCTCGCCGCCGGGGAGCCGGAACTGCTCGGCCGAGGCCGGCAGGTCCGCGTCGTACGCCGCGAGCACGCCCTCGTCGACGGCGCGCGACCCGAAGGTGTTGTCGATGCCGTAGACGCCGTCGGCCAGCGGGGAGTCCTTGGTCAGCACGAGCTTGTTGGTCAGCTGGCCGGCGTCGCCCTGCGGCTGCACCTCGACCGTGATGCCGCTCTGCTCGGTGAAGTCGGCGAGCACCTCCTCGGGCACCGACCAGCTGTCGTGGGTGACCACGGTCAGGGTGTCGGCGTCTCCCGAGGAGCCCGACGGGCCCGGGTCGGACGAGCCGCAGGCGGCCAGGGCGGCGCCGAGGGCGCCGACGGTGAGAACGGTGGACAGGGAACGCACGCGAGGATGCATCGGGAGTCTCCTTCGACTTCCTTCGCCGGTACTAACCGGAGCAGGTTCGAGGGTCTGCGGCTCTCCCGCACTCTCAGCGCCTCCGGCTCGTGGCCCCCGGCGCTCCCCTGTCGGACTCCCCCACCCTAGCCGCGGGTGGGCAGCGCGAACTCCACGACCTCCCCGTCGCTGCGGGCGAGGTCGGCCCGCAGCGCCAGCAGCTCGAGGTGTGCGAGCGTCTCGAAGGCCGCGAGGCCCTGGTCGAAGGGCCCCAGCTCCTCGATCCGCCGCTCCCGCCTCGTCCACGGCAGCGCGCACGCGACCTCCCACGCGGTGCGGGCGCCGCCGCGCACCGCCTCGAGCGACTGCGCGAGCCGGACGTCGTGGTGCGCGAGCAGCTCGCCCACCCGGGCGTGCGAGGACCCCGTCACGGGCCCGTGGGCGGGCAGCAGCGTCAGGTCGGGCAGCGTCAGCACCTTGGCCAACGAGCCGAGGTAGTCGCGCAGCGGCTGGCGGACGTACGCCGGCTCGAACCCGATCGAGGGCGTGATCGTGGAGAGCACGTGGTCGCCGGCGAACAGCAGCGAGGCGGCCTCGTCGGCGAAGACGTAGTGCCCGCGGGTGTGGCCGGGGGTGGAGACCGCCCGCAGCCGGCGGCCGGCGACGTCGAGGTCCTGGTCGTGCTCGAGCCAGGTGTCCGGGGCGGCGTACCCGGCCAGGGCGTCGGGGCGCCGCGGGGCCATCGCCAGCCAGGCGTCGCGGAGGTGGGCGGCGCCGGCGGTGCGCAGCCGGGCGGCGGTGCCGTCCCGGCTGTCGCCCGCGGCCGCGTCGGCGTGCAGCCGGTCGAGGTTGTGGCGCTCGCCCGAGCCCAGCGTCACCGGGCAGCCCAGCTCGTGGCCGAGCACCCGCGCCTGGGTGTAGTGGTCGCGGTGCACGTGCGTCACCAGGAACCGGCGTACGTCGCGCGGCGTGTGCCCCAGGCTGCGCAGGCCGTCCTCGAAGACGCTCCGCGACTCCGGGATCGCCCAGCCCCCGTCGACCAGCGTCAGCCCGTCGTCGCCCTCGACGACGTAGACGTTGACCGCGCGCAGCCCGTCCAGGGGCAGCGGGAGCGGCATCCGGTGCACCCCGGGCGCGACCTGCTCGACGCCCGGCTCGGCCCAGGCGCCACGTCCGGTGCTGGGGAGGTCGGGCCGGTCGCCGCCCTCAGGCAAGGTCGGCGTAGGCCTCGACGGCCAGCGGGATCTGGAGCAGGAAGGTGGACCCGCGGCCCGGCTCGGAGCGGGCGTCGACCGAGCCGCCGTGGCTCTCGGCGATCTGCTTGGCGATGAACAGCCCCAGCCCGAGGCCGGGGACGTCGCTGGTGCCCACCTCGCGGTGGAACACCTCGAAGATGCGCAGCAGGCCGGCGGGGCTGATGCCCGGACCCTCGTCGTGCACCGAGATCTTGGCGTTGTCCAGGCCGCGGTCCAGCGCCACCGAGACGGTGCTGCGGGGCGGGGAGAACTTGATCGCGTTGCCCAGCAGGTTGCCGAGGGCGCGCTCGATCTTGACCGGGTCGCCGTCGACCCAGCAGCCGGCGTCACGGGGCTGGTCGACCAGCAGCAGCAGCTCCATGTCCTTGGCGCCGGCCAGCACCCGCTGCCGCTCGACCAGCGAGGTCACCAGCTCGACGAGGTCGACGCGCTGCACGTCGAGGTGGTGCTGGTCGTCGAGCGAGAAGCCGTGGTTGAGGTCGGAGACCAGCGACGCCATCGTGAGCGCGGACCGGTGCAGCTGCTCCACGCGCCTGCGCACGAACGGGTCGAGCGTGGGGTGGTCGAGAAGGAGCTCGCTCAGCCCCATGATCACCTGCGCGGGGTTGCCGAGGTCGTGCACGGTCATCGCGCTGAGGCGCCGCTGGGCGGCCAGCTCGCTGTTGATGCGACCCAGCTCCCTCAGGAGCAGCTCGTGCCCGGGCTCCTCAACGGGCACGGGTCCTGTCCTCCGTCCATGCCCGGCAGGTCTCGAGCGCCTCGGTGGCCCCGGGGGCCCATCCGTCGGCGCCGACGAGCCCGGCCAGCTGGGGGTTGATCGTGAACGGTCGGCCGCCGACGAGGACGCGGACCCCGGCACAGCGCGGGTCGGCGCGCAGCATCGTGATCAGCTCGCGCACCCCGCGGATGTGGCCCGCCATCGTGGCCGAGACGGCCAGCACGTCGGCGCGGTGCTGCGCGACCCGCTCGACGACGTCGGCGTGGGGGACGTCCGCCCCCAGGTAGGCGGTGCGCCAGCCGGCCTGCTCCATGAGGTCGGAGATCATCCGGATCCCGACCTCGTGGGCCTCCGAGCCGACGCTGGTCGCGACGATGCTCCTGCCCAGCAGGGTGCGGTTGAGCAGCAGCCGCGGGTAGAGCAGCGACAGCGCCAGCTGGGTGATGGCGGTGGTGTAGTGCTCGTGGGCGATCGAGATCTCACCGGCCTCCCAGAGGCGGCCGAGCTCGACCTGCGCCGGCTGCAGGATGCCGAGCATGATGTCGGCGACGCTGGCCTCGGACGTCATGGCCTCGCGGACCACGGCGATGGCCTCGTCGCGGTGGCCGGCCAGGGCGGCGCGGAGGTAGTCGTGGGCCGGGCCCGGCGGCAGCCCGACGAGCGAGTCGGCGTGGGAGCCGCTGGCACCGAGGACGGCGGCGCTGTTCTGCAGCTCCTCGACCTGCCTCAGCTGCTGCGGGGTCAGGTGGGGCCCGAGCGCCTCGCGGACCGCCTTGTCGACGTCCTCGGGACCGAAGGGGGCACCGGCGCTCTCCAGCCGGACGGTCTGCCAGCGCAGCTGGTCGGCCAGCAGCTCGGGGACCCCGAGCGACAGTGCGCTGTCGAGGGCCTCCAGGTGGAGCCGCACGACCTCGATCACCGAGCCCGACAGCATTCCCAGGTCGGCGGCGACGTCCTCGGCCATGACCCGCGGGTCCAGGGGGATCCCGCCCAGGGCGGGGGACTCCCAGATCGCGGTCATGCTGCCAGGGTAGGTCGGGGGACGGGTGCGCGCGACGGGACCGACCAGAAAGTTCGCTCCGCAGCCCGGGGAACCGGACTTATCAGGTGAATTCGGGCCAGCACGGGTAGTGGATGCTCACGACGGGCCGCGTTGCACGGCCAGCCTGACCTGCGTGTTCGCGCTGCCGTACCCGGCGTACCCGCCCCGGCGCTCCAGCAGCTCGACGTAGAACCCGGTGGCGAGCACGTCGGTGTAGACGTGCAGCAGCTCGGTGCCCCCGTCGCCCACCCGGTCGCAGAGGACCTGGTGCTCGCGCAGCTCGGCGACGCGTCCGGGATCCAGGCCGGTGCGGGCAGCGAGGTCGACGTAGTAGTTGTCGGGCACCTGCATCAGGCGTACGCCGCGCTGCCGCAGCGCCCGCACCTCGGCGAGCAGGTCGGTGCAGCCGAACGCCACCTGGGTGACGCCCGCCCCGGCGGGCACGGTGGACCCGGACGCCGGGCCGTCGGCCACGTTGACCACGATCCGCGCGTCGCCGTGCGCGGGCTCCAGGGCCCGGCTGCGCAGCCGGCCCTGCGGCTCCCAGAACTCCTCGACCGGGGCCGCCGCCAGGCCCAGCACGGTGCGCAGGAAGCCGATCTCCTCGTCGAGCCGTCGGGGCGGCACGGCGAGCCCGACGTGGTCGAGGCCGGTCCAGCCGCCACCGGCGGGCGCCGCGGCCGGGTCGGGCACGAAGTCGTCCTGCCAGTGGTCGGGCGCCCCCGGGCCGGCGGAGAGGAACAGGTGGGTCTCGCCCGGGGTGGTGATGCCGGGCAGCAGCGCCTCACCGGCACCGCGGGTGCGGTCGACCTCGGGCCAGAGCAGCGCCTCGGCACGGGCCGCGACGGCGTCGACGCGGGGCGTGGCGAGCCCGACGGCGTGCGAGCGCGGGTCGGCGCCGGGGGTCTGGTTGACCACCACGTGGGCCGCGCCGTGGCGCCACCAGGTGACCGGCTTGCTGCGGTGCCGACCGGCCGGCGCGAAGCCGAGCCCGCGCAGCAGCGCCTCCAGGTCGGGGTCGCGACCCGGGTCGGCCACCTCGAGGAAGGCGAGGTCGACCCGCTCGGGGGCGGGAGGCGCCGGCTGCACCAGCGACGCGGCCGCGCCGGTCAGCCGGTGGGACAGCTCGTCGCCCAGGAACACCAGCGAGCGGTAGGCGTCGCGCGCGGTGACCCGCTGGTCGGACTCGCGCACCACGTCGCTGAACACCTCCAGCGAGACCGGCCCGCGGTAGCCCGCCTCCAGGGTGGCGGCCACGACGCCGGTGACGTCGAGCATCCCCTGGCCGGGGAAGCAGCGGAAGTGGCGGCTCCACTCCAGGACGTCCATCTGCTTCAGCGGCGCGTCGGCGACCTGGAGGAAGCCGATCCGCTCCCCCGGCACGCCGGCCAGCGCCTCGGGGCCGTCGCCGCGGGCGAGGACGTGGAAGGTGTCGACGGCCAGGGTGACGGCCGGGTGGCCGGCCCGGCGTACGACGTCCCAGGCCTGGGCCAGCCGGGAGACGTGACGTCCCCACGCGAGCGCCTCGTAGGCCAGGACCAGCCCGCGCTCGGCCGCCGCGTCGCCGAGCTCGGCGAGCTGCGCGGCGGTGACGTCGGGGTCCTCGACCGAGGCCTCGCCGACGTGGGAGCACAGCAGCACCACGGGCGCACCCAGCTCGCGGGCCACGTCGAGCTTGGCCAGCACCCGGCGCCGCGTCGCGGGCCAGGCGTCCGGGGCGACCCCGGCCGCGTCGCGGACCGGTTGGAAGAGGTCGATCGTCAGGCCCAGGTCGGCCGCGACCCGGGCCACCTCGCTCGGTGCGAGCGGGCACCCGATCAGGTCGTTGTCGAACACCTCGACGCCGTCGAACCCGGCCGCGGCCGCCGCCTCCAGCTTGTCCACCAGCCGGCCGCTCAGCGACAGCGTGGCCACGCCGGTGCGCATCAGGCGGTCAGCTCCCGGAAGTGCCGGTGCATCCGGTCGGCGTCGGCGGCGCGACCGGTGAACAGCTCGAACGCGCCGACGGCCTGCTGCACCGCCATCGCGCCGCCCGGCAGCACCTGGCAGCCGCGCGAGCGGGCCAGCGCGACCAGCTCGGTCTCCAGCGGGAAGTAGACGACGTCGGAGACCCACAGGCCCGCGCGCACCAGCGCCTCGGGGACCGGCAGGCCCGCGTGGCCGTGCATCCCGACCGGGGTGGCGTTGACCAGCCCGTCCGCCGCGGCGAGGGCCGCGGGCAGGTCGGCGACGACCTCGACGGCGTCGTCGCCGAACCGCTTGGCCAGCCGTACGACGCACGCGTGCGCCCGGTCCGCGTCGACGTCGTGGACGCCGAGCCGCGCGACGCCCTCGGCGAGCAGCCCGTAGCCGACGGCGACCCCGGCGCCACCGGCGCCGAGCATCACCACCCGCTCCCGGGGTACGCCGGGCAGGCCGGCCGCCAGCGCCGCGGCGTACCCGGTGGTGTCGGTGTTGTGGCCGACCCGCCGCCCCTCGCGCAGCACCACGGTGTTGACCGCCCCGAGGTCGGCCGCGGCCTCCGAGAGGTCGTCGAGCAGCGGCACCACGGCCTGCTTGAAGGGGTGGGTCACGTTGAGCCCGTCGAGGCCGAACCGCTCGGCCCAGGTCAGCACCTCGGCCAGGTCCGTGACGCCGAAGCCGTGCTGCTCGGCGTCGACGAGCCGGTAGGTCAGCGCCAGGCCCTGCTCGCGCCCCTCGCGCTCCTGCATGGCCGGGGTCAGCGAGCGGGCGATGCCGCCCCCGACCAGGCCCAGCGCGAACGACCCCCGCGTCATGCGGCCGGGACCGCGGTGCGGGCCTCGCGGACGCCGACCAGGTGCGTCGGCACGGTGTGCGTCCTGCCCGGCCCGCTCAGCACCGCGACGGCGGAGATCACGCACGCCCCGACGGCGAAGGCCGCCACGCGCCACCAGTTGTCGGCCTCGCCGGCCATCAGCGCGCCGGCGATGGTCGGGGTGAAGCCGGCCAGCGCGAACCCGAACTGGGTGCCGATCGCCATGCCGGACAGGCGGACGCTGGTGGGGAAGTACTCCGCGTAGGTGGCCGGCCACACCGCGTTGGGCATCGAGTAGACGACGCCGGCCAGCGCCACGCCCAGCACGAAGGTCAGCGGCTCGTTGCCGGCCCGGATCGCGCCGAGGAACGCCGTGACCAGCACCGCGCTGCCGACCAGGCCGGTCAGGAACACCGGCTTGCGGCCGACCTTGTCCGAGAGCGTCGCCCAGAACGGGATCACCGCGATGGCGACCAGGTTGGCCACGATCGCCAGCCAGAGCATGAAGGAGGAGTCGAAGCCGATGCCGTAGTCCTCCGAGGTCGCGAAGTTGAGCGCGAACACCTGGAACATGGTGTTGACCATCGCGATGAACGCGGCGAAGAAGACGCGCAGCACGGCCGGCGAGTGGTCGGCGAACAGCTCCTTGAGCGGCGCGCGCCTGGGCTCGCCGTCGGCCGCCTCGTCCTGGAAGGCGGGGGTCTCGTCGAGCCGGGCCCGGATCACGAAGCCCAGCACCACGATGACGGCGCTGAGCCAGAACGGCACCCGCCAGCCCCAGCTGAGCAGCGCGTCCTCGGGCAGCACCGCGGCCAGCGGCAGGAAGATCGCGGGCGCCAGGACCTGGCCGCCCTGGGTGCCGCTCAGCGTCCAGCTGGTGAAGAAGCCGCGACGGTCGTCGGGGGCGTGCTCGAAGGACATCGAGTTGGCGCCGGCCTGCTCGCCCGCGGCCGAGAGGCCCTGGAGCAGCCGCAGCAGCACCAGCAGCGCCGGGGCCCACAGCCCGATCTGGGAGTACGTCGGCAGGCAGCCGATCAGGAACGTCGAGACGCCCATCAGCAGCAGCGTGCCGATCAGGATCGTCTTGCGGCCGAGCCGGTCGCCGATGTGGCCCATCAGGAAGGAGCCGAACGGGCGGGCGACGTAGGCGACGCCGAAGGTCGCGAAGGCCGCGATCGTGGCGGCCGAGTCGTTGCCCTCGGGGAAGAAGATCTGGGGGAAGACCAGGGCGGCGGCGGTGCCGTAGATCGCCAGGTCGTAGTACTCCAGCGCGCTGCCGCTCCAGGCGGCCAGCGCCGCGCGGCGCGGCGTACGGCGGGACTCGTCGTGGTGTCCCACGGCGGCGGTGTCGGTGGTGCTCATGGTGGTGCCTCTCCGTCGGCGTCGCCGACTGCTCTCCTGGCCCGAGGTCTCGCTCCTCGCGGTCCGGGCGAACGTAGGTGTGCCCTCCATCACATGGCAATCGTTTGCCAAAATTTGCCACTTCCATGCCAGCATGGCTCCGTGCCCGCCCCGCGCCGCCGCGCCACCATCACCTCGGTCGCCGAGGCTGCGGGCGTGGCGCCCTCCACGGTCTCCCGCGCGTTCACCGACCCGGGGCGCGTCAACCACCGCACCCGCGAGCACGTGCTCGCGGTCGCCGAGCGGCTCGGCTACGCCCCCAACCCGATGGCGCAGGCCCTGGAGTCGGGCCGCACCAGCACCGTCGCCCTGGTGGTCCCCGACATCACCAACCCCTACTTCTCCGGGGTCGTCAAGGGCGCCGAGCGGGCCGCGGCCGAGGCCCGGCTGACGCTGGTGATCGGGGACGCCCAGGAGAACCCCACCCACGAGGAACGCCTGGTCAGGCGGCTGGGGCCGGCCGTGGACGGCTTCGTGCTGACCGCCTCGCGGATGCCCGACGACGCGCTGCAGCGGGTCAGCGAGCTGAACCGGATCGTGCTGGTCAACCGGACCTCACCCGGCCTGACCAGCGTGGTCGCGGACTTCGCCGCCGGCACCCGCCAGATCGTGGCGCACCTGGCCTCCCACGGGCACCGGTCGTTCGTGTTCCTCGGCGGTCCCGCGGAGTCGTGGTCGGGTGCGCGTCGCTGGGCCGGGCTGCGCGCCGCCGCCGCCGAGCACGGCCTCGAGGCGACCCGCTTCGGGCCGTGGACCCCCACGACCGCGTCCGGCCCGGCCGCCGCCGACGCCGTGCTGACCACCCGCGCCACCGCGGTCGTCGCCCACAACGACGTGCTGGCGATCGGCGTGCTCCAGCGGCTGGCCGAGCGCGGCGTACGCGTCCCGGAGCAGCTGAGCGTGGTCGGCTTCGACGACGTCTTCGGCGCCGACTTCTGCCACCCGCCGCTGACCACGCTCGCCGAGCGCACCACCGAGGCCGGCACCCGCGCGGTCGAGGCCCTCGCCGCCCTCACCCGCCCCGGCGCCCCGCCCACCGGCGAGGACGCCCCCGTCCGCGTGCTGCCCACCCAGCTCGTCGTCCGCGCCTCGTCCGGCCCCGCCCCCGCCTGACCCGCCGCCGCGCCCCGGACCCGCCACCGCGCCCCGGACCCCGTAGACGCGCGGACACAAGTCCTGACGACCCGGCGCCGGACCGGGACGAACCGGGCGAGACGGGCCGCGATCGGAACTTGTGTCCGCGCGTCTGCGTGCCGCGGGGGGCCTACGAGGAGGTGCGGTCGGAGGGCCGGTCGGGGGTGGGGTCGGGGTCGTCGTGGTCGTCGGCGTCGGAGCCGATCACGCCCGGGGGCTCGCCGAAGACCACGTCGACCTGCTCGAAGCCCTTGTGGCGCTGGGCGCGGGCGTAGCTGGTGTAGGCCTTGCGGTCGGCGTCGGTGAGCTCGACGGAGTCGGTGAAGGGCGTCAGCAGCGCGCGGGGCCACAGCCGCCGCACCAGCACGACGTTGAGCTCCATGCCGAGCACCGCGATGACCGCGGCCAGGAAGATCAGGCCGATCAGGCCGAGGACCAGGCCGAAGGTCTGGTTCATCGAGGAGGTCTCGACCAGCACCCGGTCGACGTACGCCGTGGACAGCACCTGGAGCAGCTGCCAGAGCACGGCGACGAAGAACCCGCCCGGGGCGGCGTAGTACCAGGGGTGCTCGCGCGCGGTGGCCAGCCGGAACAGCACCGTGAGGATGCCGCCGATGAGCGCGACGGTGGCGACCGAGACGAGCACCCGGCTCATCGGGATCCCGGCGTCGCTGAGCAGCTGCTGGCCGAGCACCGAGACCGCGGTGATGGCCAGCACCGCCATGCCGGCGACGAGCAGCAGGAACAGGCTCTTGAGCCGCAGCAGGAACGGGTTGGGCCGGCTGTTGCGCGGCACCGACCAGGCCACGTTCATGGCGTTCTGGATCGCGGTGCCCAGCCCCAGCGAGCCGTAGAGCGCGATCAGGCCACTGGTCACGACGGCGGTCACCGAGCCCTGCAGGCCCTCGGGCCGGCCGAGCTGGTCGCCGACGATCGGGAACTGCCGCAGCGTCGAGTCCAGCGCCGCCTGCCGCAGCGACGGGTCGCCCTGCAGCACGAAGCCCAGGATCGAGGTGCCGAGCAGCAGCAGCGGGAACACCGCGACGAAGGTGTAGTAGGTGATGATCGCGGCCAGGTAGGGACCCTGGTCGTCGAAGTACTTGTAGACCACCGCGAGGGGGAAGCCGAGCCCCGGGATCTTCCGCTGGGCGTCGTCGGCCGCCCTCACCATCCCCGCCACGCACCGAACGCTACCGGCGACGTCCGCCTTGAGAGGCTGTGCGCGTGTCCGTCACCCCCGCCGACCGGCGTCGCATCGACCGGGCCGCCGTCGGGATCGCGCTGTACGCCGGTGCCTTCGGCGCGACCTTCGGCGCCGTGGCCACCGGCTCGGGCGTCGACCTGGGCCAGACGATGCTGCTCAGCCTGGTGATGTTCACCGGCGCCTCGCAGTTCGCCTTCGTCGGCGTGGTCGCCGCCGGGGGCACCGCCGCGGCGGCGGTCTCGGCGGCGCTGCTGCTGGGGGTGCGCAACGCCTTCTACGGCATCCCGGTCAGCCGGCTGGTCCGGCCGCGCGGCGTACGACGCCCGCTCACCGCCCACCTGGTCATCGACGAGACCACCGCGATGGCCGTGGCCGAGCGCGACCCGGCAGCGGGCCGCCGCGCGTTCTGGGCGACCGGGGTGCTGCTCTGCGCGCTGTGGAACCTCGGCACCCTGCTGGGCGCGCTGCTCGGCCGGGGCGTCGACGCGGAGGCGCTCGGCCTCGACGTCGCCGCGCCGGCGGTCTTCCTCGCGCTGCTCTGGCCCCAGCTGCGCGAGCGGACCGCGCCGGTGACCGCGGTGCTGGGCGCCGGCGTCGCGCTGCTGCTGATCCCGGTCGCACCGCCCGGCGTCCCCGTCGTCGCGGCGGCCGCGGTCGCCCTCGTGCTCGGCCTGGCGCGACCGTCCCGGCCCGTCGGCGACGAGGCCGCGTCGTGACCGCGCTGTGGGTGGGCGTGGTCGTCGCCGCGCTGGGCTGCTACCTGCTCAAGCTGGCCGGGGTGGCGCTGCCGGCCGCGGTCCTCGACCACCCCGTCGTACGCCGGGTCGCCGGCCTGCTGCCCGTCGCGATGCTCGCGGCGCTGGTCGTGGTGGAGCTGCTCGACGACGGGGGCCGCTACGGCGCCGACTGGCGGACGCTGGCCGGGATGGCGGCCGCGGTGGCGGCGCTGCTGCTGCGCCAGGGCGTGCTGGTCGTCTTCGTGGTGGCGGTCGCGGTCACCGCGCTGCTCCGGCTGCTCACCTGAGCGGGCACGGCCGCCGGCCCGCGGGGACTAGTCGCAGTCCGGGGGCGGGCAGGGGGTCTCGTCGGCCAGCGGGCCGCCCACCGCCTCGAAGATCTCGCGCAGCTGGCGCACCTGCTCCTCGCTGAGCCGGTCGAAGAACACCTGGCGGACCTGCTCGACGTGGAGGGGGGCGACCTCCTCGACGCGGGCGAACCCGGCGTCGGTCAGCGTCGCGACCACGACGCGGGCGTTGTCGGGGCGGCGGGCCCGGGTGACCCAGCCCTGCGACTCCAGCTTGGCCACGGCGTGGGAGAGGCGGCTGGGCGAGGACCGGACCATCTCCGCCAGCACGCCCATCGACAGGGTGCGGTCCGGCGCCTCGCTGAGCATCGCCAGCACCAGGTAGACGCTGTGCGGCATCCCGGCGGCCTGGGTCAGCTGGCGGTCGAGGGAGGACTGCATCGCCTGGGTCGCGAACAGGTACGCGCGCCAGGCGGCCTGCTGCTCGTCGTCGAGCCACCGCGGTTGGTCCATGGCCTCATCCTAGCAATTCGCTTGAAACTTCAAATGACTTCGGGCGACCCGACCACCAGCGCCAGCACCCGGCCGAAGAGGTCGTCGGGCACGTGGGCGGGGTCGACCTGCCGCTCCAGCGCCAGCCCGTTGGACAGCGCGATCAGCAGCGTCGCCAGCTCGGCGGGCGGCAGCGGCGGGGCCACGCCCGCCTCGTCGAGGTGGGCCGCGACGGCGTCGGTCACGGCGGCGTGCAGCTCGCGGCGACGCTGGGCGAACGCGCCGTCGACGGTGCCGCTGCGCACCGCGCGCTGCCACAGCTCGAGGAAGAGCAGCTGCCAGTCGCGCTGCTCGTCGGCGGCCCGGGTGAGGCGGTCGCCGAGCGCCCGCGCCTTGTCACCCAGCGAGGCGTCGGTGTCGCTGACGGCGGCCAGGCCGAGCTCGAGGTACGCCGAGACCCGGTCCTCGACCAGCGCCGCGACCAGGTCGTCCTTGCTGCCGAAGTTGGAGTACACCGCCCCCTTGGTGAAGCCGGCCGCGGCGGCCACGTCGCCGACGCTGGCCCCGTCGACGCCCTGGCGCGCGAAGACCTGCGCGGCGGCGTCGAGCAGCGCGCGGCGTACCTCCTCGCGCGGGGGCCGACGACGCTCGGAGGCGGGGCGCGAGGTGTCCGGGGTCACGGTTGACACGACCCGGACGATACCGGAAGGTATCGGATACCGGTCGGTATCGACTGGGCCACCGACAGGGAGCGGGTCATGGGCGCACGGTCACACCTCGAGGGACAGGTCGCCTCCGCGCTGCGCTGGGGCCTCGGCCACGCGCTGCCCCGATGGGCGATCCGCGGGTCGGCCAAGCGTGGCGACCTCCACGGCCGGCTGATCGAGGCCACGGCCTCCAGCGACGCCGCCCCGCTGGACCTCTTCGACGAGGTGCGCGCCGACGGGCCGCTGCACCGCTCGAAGTTCGCCTATGTCACCGCCTCGCTGCCCACGGTCCGCGAGGTGCTCACCAGCAACGACGTCCGCGCCGGGGTCGACATCGGCTCCGCGCCGGGGCCGCTCGGCCGGCTGTCGACCTGGGCCGGGCGTCGCGCTCCGATCGGGCCGCTGACCCCGCCGTCGCTGCTGGTCACCGAGCCGCCCGACCACACCCGCTACCGCAGGCTCGTCACCCGCGTGTTCAGCGCCCGCGCCGTGCAGCAGCTGCGGACGCGCACCGAGCAGATCGCGACCGAGCTGCTCGACGACCTCGAGGCCGACGTCCGGGCGGGCCGCCCCGTCGACCTCGTCGAGCGCTACTGCGCGCTGCTGCCGGTCACCGTGATCGCCGAGGTCCTCGGCGTCCCCGAGTCCGACCGCGACCGGGTGCTGCGCTTCGGCGAGGGCGCCGCCCCCAGCCTCGACCTGGGCCTGGGGTGGCGTCGCTTCCGCGAGGTCGAGGCCTCGCTGGGCGAGTTCGAGACCTGGCTGCACACCCACCTCGAGGCCGTACGCCGCTCGCCCGGCACCGACCTGCTCAGCCAGCTGGTCACCGCGCGCGACGACGAGGGCCGCGGGCTCGACGACGCGGAGCTCGAGGCGACGGCCGGGCTGGTGCTGGCCGCGGGGTTCGAGACCACCGTCAACCTGCTCGGCAACGGCATCTGGCTGCTGCACGAGCACCCCGACCAGCTGGCGGTCCTGCAGTCGGACCCCGGACTGTGGTCGAACGCCGTCGACGAGGTGCTGCGGCACGACCCGCCGGTGCTGCTGACCGGTCGCACGGTCGTGCGCGACACCGAGATCGCGGGGACCTCGCTCCCGCGCGGCGCGGTGGTGACGACCCTGCTCGCCGGGGCCAACCGCGACCCCGAGGTCTTCGAGGACCCCGACCGCTTCGACGTGGCCCGGGCCAACGCGGGCGACCACGTGTCGTTCTCCTCGGGCCGCCACTACTGCCTGGGGGCGGCGCTGGCCCGGATGGAGGGCGAGGTCGGGCTGCGCGCCGTCTTCGAGCGCTTCCCCGACCTGGTGCTCGAGCCCGGCGCCCGGCGTCGGCCGACCCGCATCCTGCGGGGCTGGGCGGCGCTGCCCACGCGGTGGGAGACCCAGCGCGTCGCGGCCCGGTGACGCCCTCCGCGGCGGACTGCTTCACGGCGGAGGGCGTCATGGAACCGGGACGAGGTCCGAGACCTCGTTCTGTGCCCACCCCCCGAGTGCCCCGTCGAGGCGGTCCTCACACGTCGACCGGCCGGCGCCCCGGGCGTGTGACAGGATTCCGGCGTCAGCCTCGCCCGGGGTGGCCGTGCGAGAGGACCTGCGTGTGACCGTCGACTACCCACCCGAGCTGGTCGACTCGTTCTCCCAGCTGGCCGAGGCGGTCAGCCGGGCCGCCTCCGTGGCCGAGACCTACGCGCTGCTGTGCCGCGGCGCGGTCGAGGTCGTCGACGGCTGCGACCACGCCTCGCTCATGGTGGTCACCGACGGCCGGGGCCGCACCGCCGCCTCGTCCGACGACGTCGCCCGCCACGGCGACGCCATCGAGCTCGAGCTCGGCGACGGCCCGTGCCTGGACGTGATGCGGCCCGACGAGCCCGACCTGCACCTGTGCTCCGACCTCACCGCCCCCAACCGCTGGCCCGAGCTGGCCGCCCGGCTGGTCGAGAGGACGCCGGTGCGCGGCATGGGCGGCTTCCGGCTCCGCACCGGCTCGGACCGGCTCGGCGCGCTCAACCTGTTCAGCAGCCGTCCCGGCGCGCTCGGCGAGGAGTCGATGGCCCAGGCGGCCGTCCTGGCCGCCTTCGCCTCGGTCGCCGTCGTCGCCGCGCAGCGCGGCGAGGAGGCCAGCACCCTGCGCGACGGCCTGCAGAGCAACCGCACCATCGGCACCGCCCTCGGCCTGCTGATGCAGACCCACGACCTCACCGACGCCGAGGCGTTCGGGGTGCTCTCGCGGCTGTCCCAGCAGATGAACGTCAAGCTCTCCAAGCTCGCCGCCGACGTGATCGAGCAGCACCGCCAGGGGATCGCTCCCCCGTCCTGAGTCCCGGCTAGGCCGGACCCGCCCCCGGGTCGTCGAGCACGTCGCGCCAGGAGTGCTGCGGCTCGAAGCCGAGCAGCTCGCGGGCCTTGTCGATCGCGTAGAAGGTCTCGTCGCGACCCATCTCGCGCCGCACCTCGACCCCGTCGTAGAACTGCTCGCGCACCTGCTCGGTCGTCGCGGCGACCGACATGTCGGCGTTGGCGACGTTGAACACCTGGTAGCCGAGGCCGTCGGTCTCCAGGCAGCGCTGCACCGCCTGCCCGAGGTCGCGGGCGTCGATGTAGGCGAACAGGTTGCGACGCCGGGTCGCCGGGTCGGCGAGGAACGCCGGGAACATCTCGGCGTACTCGTGGGGCTCGATGACGTTGTTGATCCGCAGCCCGTAGACGTCGGTGCCGGTGCGCTGCTGGAACGAGCGTGCGGTCACCTCGCCCGCGACCTTGGACATCGCGTAGGCGTCCTCGGGCACGGTCGGGTGCTCCTCGTCGACCGGCACGTGGAGCGGCTTGCGCTCGCCGCGGGCGAAGCAGACGCCGTAGGTGGTCTCGGAGGAGGCGAAGACGATCTTGGGGATCCCGAGCCGGGTGGCGGCCTCGAGCAGGTGGTAGGTGCTGAGCACGTTGGCGGCGTACGTCGTGGCGTCGGAGGCGAGCAGGATCCGCGGCACGGCCGCGAAGTGGACCACCGCGTCGTAGCGCAGGTCCTCGGTGTGCTCGAGCTCCTCGAAGGTCGCGAGGCCGGCCAGCGCCGACCACGTCTGCCCCGCGTCGGTCAGGTCGACCCGGAGGTCGGCCACGTCGGGGTGGCCGAGCGGGACGAGGTCGGCGTTGGTGACCTGGTGGCCCTGCTCGGCGAGGTAGGGGGCCACGTGCCGGCCGGCCTTGCCGCTGCCGCCGGTGAAGAAGATGCGCATGGGCCCGACGTACCCAGGTGGACCTCGCCTAGCCGCCCGTCAGCACCGAGGGCGGCAGCGCGAGGTCGGGCACCAGCTCCACGAGCAGGCCGCGGACGCGGGTGTCGAGGTCGGCGACCACGGCGCGCACACCGGCCTCGTCCTGGCCGCCCGGGTCGGCGACCGGCCAGTCGACGTAGCGCACCCCGGGGACGTAGGGGCACTCCTCGCCGCAGCCGAGGGTGATCGCCACGGTGCTGGCCGCGACCGTCTCGCGGGTCAGCAGCTCGGGCCGCTCGGCGGAGGTGTCGAGCCCGAGCCGCTCGAGCACCTCGGCGACCTCGGGGTGGATGTGCTCGCCCGGCTGGGTCCCGGCCGAGAGCGCGACCACCCGCCCCCCGGCGTAGTGCTCGGCGAGCACCCGGCTGATCACCGAGCGGCCACCGTTGCGGACGCAGGCGAAGACGACCTGGGGCACCCCGCTCACCGGGCCACCGCCCCGGGGAAGAAGCGCCGCGCCCACAGGCTGACGTGGACGAGCGCGACCAGGGCCGGGACCTCGATCAGCGGGCCGACGACCCCGGCGAGGGCCTGGCCCGAGGTGACGCCGAAGACACCGATCGCCACGGCGATGGCGAGCTCGAAGTTGTTGCCGGCCGCGGTGAAGGAGACCGCGGTCGCGCGCGGGTAGTCGAACCCGAGCGCCCTGGTCAGCAGCATCGAGCCGCCCCACATCAGCGCGAAGTAGACGAGCAGCGGCAGCGCGATCCGGGCGACGTCGAGCGGCTCGCTGGTGATGGTGCCGCCCTGCAGCGCGAACAGGACGACGATGGTGAAGAGCAGCCCGTACAGCGCCGCCGGCCCGATCCTGGGCAGGAACCTCGACTCGTACCAGTCGCGACCCCGGGCCCGCTCGCCGAGCGTGCGGGTCAGGTAGCCGGCCAGCAGCGGGACGCCGAGGAACACCAGCACCGAGGCCGCGATGCCCCAGACCGAGACGTCGAGCGCGGCCTGCTCCAGGCCGAGCCAGCCGGGCAGCACCTGGAGGTAGAACCAGCCGAGGACGGCGAAGGCGACGACCTGGAACACCGCGTTGACCGCGACCAGGACGGCGGCGGCCTCGCGGTCGCCGCAGGCCAGGTCGTTCCAGATCAGCACCATCGCGATGCAGCGGGCGAGGCCGACGATGATCAGGCCGGTGCGGTACTCCGGCAGGTCCGGCAGCAGCAGCCACGCCAGCGCGAACATCAGCGCCGGACCCAGCACCCAGTTGAGCAGGATCGAGGTTGCGAGCAGCCGGGTGTCGCGGGTGACGTGCCCGACCTCGTCGTACCTCACCTTGGCCAGGACGGGGTACATCATCACGAGCAGGCCGAGCGCGATCGGCAGCGAGACCGAGCCCACCTCGACCGCGGCGAGCGCGTCGTCCAGGCCCGGCACCAGGCGGCCCAGCAGCAGGCCGACGGCCATCGCGACGCCGATCCACACCGGCAGGAACCGGTCGAGCGTCGGGAGCCGGTGGAGGACGTCGGCCTCCGGTGCGCCCGGTCGTGGCGCCTCGTGCACGGTGTCGCTCATGCGGTCGCGCCCGTGGTGGCGGGGACCGGGACGAACAGCTGGGCCAGGGCCGCGACGGCCGCGGGACGGGCCCGGTAGAACACCCAGGTCCCGCGCTTCTCGCGGTCCAGCAGGCCGGCGTCGTGCAGCACCTTGAGGTGGTGGCTGATGGTCGGCTGCGACAGCGCGAAGTGGGGCAGCAGGTCGCAGACACAGGCCTCGGCACCCTCGTGCGAGAGGACCAGCGAGAGCAGTCGCAGCCGGGCCGGGTCCGCGACCGCCTTCAGCATCGGCACCACCTGGGCCGCGGCCTCGGCGCCCAGCGGCTCGCGCGCCAGCGGGGAGCAGCACGCCAGGGCGTCGAGGTCGGCGAGGTCGGCGAGGTCGTCCGGAGGGGTGCAGGAGTTCGACACCGGCCTATATTGACACGTGTCGATGGATCATTGCCACCGACCCCGCGCGACGGCGGCTAGCCTGGCCGGGTGGGCGACGCACCGGACCGCCTCGACGTCGCCGTGGCGGTCGTGGGGGCCGGCCAGGCAGGACTCGCCGTCGGCTACCACCTCCAGCGGGTCGGGCTGGTGCCCCGGGAGGACTTCGTCCTCGTCGACGCCGGCGAGCGACCGGGCGGCGCGTGGCCGCGGATGTGGGACGACCTGCGGCTGTTCTCGCCCGCGGCGTACTCCTCGCTGCCCGGCCGGATGATGCCGGTGGGCGGGTCGGAGGGGTTCCCACCGCGTGAGCACGTCGTCGACTACCTCACGGCGTACGAGCAGCGGTACGGCCTCGCCCCGCTGCGCCCCCACCGGGTGGGCGAGGTGGTCGCGGCCGACGCCGACCCGGAGGGCGCGCTCGTGGTCCGCGCGCCCGGGCTGGAGGTGACGGCGCGAGCGGTGGTGTCGGCGACCGGGACCTGGGACCGGCCGTTCCGGCCGCACTACCCCGGCGCCGAGGAGTACGCCGGCCGGCAGCTGCACGCCGCCGACTACCGCTCCCCGGAGCAGCTCGCCGGGCTCCACGTCCTGGTCGTCGGCGGCGGCAACTCCGCGGCGCAGGTCCTGGCCCAGCTCTCCGCCCGGGGGACGGGCGTGCGCACCACCTGGGTGACGTCGCGACCCCCGCGCTTCCTGCCCGACGACGTCGACGGGCGGGCGCTCTTCGACGCTGCCACGGCGCGCGTCCGCGCCCGGGCGGACGGGGCAGCGGGCCCCGGGGCCGGCGCCCCGACCCACCCGGCAGCCTGGGCGACGTCGTCGTCGTGCCCGAGGTCCGCGCCGCCCGCGACCGCGGCGCGATGCACGCCCGCCCGATGTTCGACCGCCTCACCCGCGACGGGGTGGCGTGGGCCGACGGCAGCACCCTGGCCGTGGACGCCGTGGTGTGGTGCACCGGCTTCCGGCCGGCGCTGCGGCACCTGGCCCCGCTGCGGCTGCGCGACGCCCGTGGCCGGGTGCCGGTCGGGGGCACCTCGGGCACCCGGGCCGAGCGCGACCACCGCGTGCACCTGGTCGGGTACGGCGACTGGACCGGCCCCGCCTCGGCCACCCTGATCGGGGTCGGCCGCACCGCCCGGGCGACGGTCGCCGAGGTCCTCGACCGGCTCGGCGCTCAGCCCCGGTAGGGCTGCCAGGCACCGACGGGCTGGGCGAGCCGGTCGGCGACGACCGCCAGCGTCGCGCGGTGGTGGCCGAAGCCGAGGTGGGTGGAGCGCACCTCGACGTTCTCCGTCGTCGGCGCGGGCAGGCTGGTGCACAGCTCCCAGGCCACGATGCCGTCGTAGCGGCTGTAGATGCAGGTGGTCGGCACGCTCAGCGGCGCCGCCCGGCTGCCCAGCACCGCGGGGGTGAGGTCGACGGCGTTGCGGCCCCGGTTGAGCAGCGTGTACGCCGGCCACGCCGACGTCGCCCGCAGGTTGCCGCGCATCGGGGTGCCCATCGTGATCACCGAGCGGACGCGGTCGGGGTTCTCCCGGGCGATCTCGCGGGCGTAGATGCCCCCGGCGCTCCAGCCCACGATGCTCATCGGCTCCCCGGTGCGGTCGGTGACGTGGTCGAGCCGCTCGGCCAGGCGACCGCGCAGGCCCGGGCGGACGCCCATGTTGCGGCCCTGGCCCCAGTCGTAGACGCGGTAGCCCTTGGTGCGCAGGAACGAGCGCAGGACGTTGGTCGAGCTCGCGCCCGCCAGGAACCCGGGCAGCACCAGCACCGGGTGGCCGTCGCCGCTCGGGAGCCCCGCCAGGAAGCGGCGCGAGACCGCGGTGTGGGCCAGCTCCAGCCCGGTCAGGCCCTCGCGCAGCCACAGGTGGGGCCGGGGGGCGTGGGCGTGGTCGGCGTCCGGGAGGTCGGTCGCCGCGGTCCGGGACGCGCTCGTCGAGGAGGTCACGCCCCCGTCGTACCCATCGGGCCGGGTGCTGCTCCCCCGGCGTCGCCGCGCCACATCTCCTCGACGCCGAGCCGGGCGACCTCGTCGGGGTCGGGCCTCACCGCGGGCTCACGCGTCGAAGTCGACGGTGACCGCGTCGCCGAGCGGGTAGGACTGGCAGGTCAGCACGAACCCGCGCTCGACCTCGTCGTCGTCCAGCGCGTAGTTGCGCCGCAGGTCGACCTCGCCCGCGGTGACGCGGGCGCGGCAGGTGCCGCAGACGCCGCCCTTGCACGCGAAGGGCAGGTCGTTGCGGGTGGCGGCCGCGCCGTCGAGCACGCTGCTGCCCGTGCTCATCGGCGCGGTCGTCGAGCGGCCGTCGAGCACGACGGTGACCTCGCTGGTCTCGCCCTCGACGACGGCCTCCGGCCGCACCAGCTCGGGCGGCGGCTCGTCGACGTGGAAGAGCTCGACGTGCACCCGGTCGGCGGGCACGCCGAGCTCGTCGAGCACGGTCCGCGCGTCGGCGACGAGCCCGAACGGGCCGCACAGCCAGACGTGGTCGAGCCCGTCGACGGGCACCAGCACGGTGAGCAGGGTGCGCAGCCGGTCGGCGTCGAGACGTCCCGAGAACAGCTCGACGTCGCGGGGCTCGCGGGAGAGCACGTGGACGAGGTCGAGCTGCGCGCCGTGACGGTTCTTCAGGTCCGCCAGCTCCTCGGCGAACATCACCGAGGAGGTGGTGCGGTTGCCGTACAGCAGCGTCACCCGGCTCTCCGGGTGCGCCAGCACCGAGCCGGCGATCGAGAGCATCGGCGTGATCCCCGAGCCGGCGGCGATGCACAGGTGCCGGCCGGGCGTGGCGGGGTCGGCGCGGAAGCTGCCGGTGGGCGTCTGCACCTCGACGGTGTCGCCGACGCGCAGCTCGCGCACCAGCCAGGTCGAGAACAGCCCGTCGGGGATCTCGCGGACGCCGACGCGGGGACGCTGACCGGCCGGGGCGCAGATCGAGTAGGACCGGCGGTGCTCCTGGCCGTCGACGGTGCGGCGCAGCGTCAGCGACTGCCCCGCCTCGAAGTCGTACGCCGCGCGCAGCTCCTCGGGCACGTCGAAGGTGATCGCCGCCGCGTCGTCGGTCAGGTGCTCGACGGCCGCCACGCGCAGCTCGTGGAACTGCCCGCGGAGCCGCGCCCCGGTCGAGGTCATCTCAGATCTCCTTGACGTGCTCGAAGGGCTCGGCGCAGGCCGTGCAGCGGTACATCGCCTTGCACGCCGTCGGGCCGAACTCCGAGGTCAGGTCGACCTTCGCGGACCCGCAGCGCGGGCAGGTCAGGTGACGGGGCACGGGCAGCAGCGTCAGCGGGACCGGCCCGTCGTGGCGTGGCGCCGGGCCGGGGGCCGACAGGCCGTGGTCGCGCAGCGCCTGCCGACCGCGCTCGGTGATCCAGTCGCTGGACCACGCGGGGTGCAGGCTGACGCGCACCTCGACGTCCACGTGCCCGTGGTCGTGCAGCACGTGCACGAGGTCGTCGCGCATCGTGGCCATGGCCGGGCAGCCGGAGTACGTCGGGGTGATGGTCACGACCACCCGCCCGTCGTCCTCGACGGCCACGTCGCGCAGCACCCCGAGGTCGGCCAGGGTCAGCATCGGCATCTCCGGGTCCGTGACCGAGCTCGCGAGGTCGACCGGCCGTCCTGAGCCCGTCGAGGGTCCGTGACCGAGTCGCGGTCACGGACACGCTCACCAGCGGCCCGTCGGGTGGGCGCGGGCGACCACCTGCATCTCGGCGAGCAGCCGACCCATCGCCTCGGTGTGGCGACCGTCGCGACCGGCGCCGCCGGCCACGGTGCCGGTCGGCGGCAGCTGCGGCCGCTCGACCCCGCTGACCGAGAGCACCTGCTCGAGCACCACGTCGACCTCGTCGGCCACGGTCGCCGGGTCGACGCCGACGCCCTGCTCGGCCACGGCGCGCTCGACGGGGTGGGTCCAGCACAGCTCGGCGCGCAGCGGCCAGACGACCGCCAGCCCGGCCAGCAGCCGGCGACGCGACTCCTCGGTGCCCCGCGCCAGGGTGAGGAACCACCGGCCGGCGTAGTCGCGGTGGTAGGTCAGCTCCTTGACGCCCTTGACCGCGATCGCCGAGAGCACCTGGTCGCGGCTCGCGGCCAGCCGCTCGAGCAGCGCCAGCCGGTGCGTCGCGAACACCAGCAGCCGCACGATGGTGACCGCGAAGTCGCCGTTGTCGGGCTCGACCAGCCGCACGTTGCGGAACTGCGGCTCGTCGCGGAAGAACGCCAGCGCGTCCTCGGCCGGGACCGGCGACCCCTCGGGCAGGGCGGGCACCAGGCCGGGGTCGGCCGCCGCCGCGCGGGCCAGCAGCAGCCGGGCCTGGCCGAGCAGGTCGAGCGCGACGTTGGACAGCGCGATGTCCTCCTCGAGGTCGGGGGCGTTGCTGGCCCACTGGGAGAGCCGGTGGGAGAGCACGAGCGCGTCGTCGCCGAGCATCAGGCAGTACGCCGCGAGGGCGCCCGCGTCCACCCCGTCGGGGACGGTCGTGTCGACGCCGGCCAGGGGGTCCTCGAAGGAGGTGCCGAAGGCCCACTGGGCGTCGTCGCCGGGCGCGTCGTGGCCCACCAGGCCGTCGTACACGCTGTCGTGGTCGTGGCTGTCGCTCATCGTGGCCCCCCGCTCACATGTGGGGGACGTCGTCGGGGATGGCGTAGAACGTCGGGTGCCGGTAGACCTTGTCGCCGGCCGGGGCGAACAGCGGGTCCTTCTCGTCGGGGCTGGACGCCGCGATCCGGTCGGCGCGGACCGCCCAGATGCTGACGCCCTCGTTGCGGCGGGTGTAGACGTCGCGGGCGTGCCGCAGCGCCATCTCGTCGTCGGCGGCGTGCAGCGACCCGACGTGCACGTGGTTGAGGCCGCGCTTGCCCCGCACGAACACCTCGTAGAGCGGCCACTCGCCCCGCGGGGTCTCCCCCAGCGCGGTCGGCACGCCCTCCAGCGGTACGGCGCCGTGGCCGCCGTCGGCCGCGAAGTCCTCGCCGTGGCCGGTCATGCGTGGGCCCCGGGGGTCTCGACGGGCTCGACCGACGAGGGCTCGACCGACGAGCGCCCGGGGGTCTCGACAGGCTCGACCGACGAGGGCTCGACCGACGAGGGGTCGACCGACGAGGGCTCGACCGACGAGCGCGCCGCGAACGCGGTGGCGGCGTCGCGGACCCAGGCGCCCTCCTCGTGGGCGCGCCGGCGGTGGGCGATCCGCTGGGCGTTGCACGGGCCGGAGCCCTTCACCACGGCGTAGAACTCCTCCCAGTCGGGCTGGCCGAAGTCGTGGTGGCCGCGCTCCTCGTTCCAGGCCAGCGCGGTGTCGGGCAGCGTGACGCCGAGCCGCTCGGCCTGCGGGACCGACATGTCGACGAACTTCTGGCGCAGCTCGTCGTTGGTGTCGCGCTTGATCCCCCACGCCATCGACTGCGCGGTGTTGGGCGAGTCGTCGTCGGGCGGGCCGAACATCATCAGCGCCGGCCACCAGAACCGGTCCACCGACTCCTGCACCATCGCGCGCTGGGCGTCGGTGCCGGCCATCATCGTCATCAGCAGCTCGTAGCCCTGGCGCTGGTGGAAGGACTCCTCCTTGCAGATCCGGATCATCGAGCGCCCGTAGGGGCCGTACGACGTGCGGCACAGCGGCACCTGGTTGGCGATCGCCGCCCCGTCCACCAACCAGCCGATGGTGCCGACGTCGGCGTACGACAGCGTGGGGTAGTTGAAGATCGAGGAGTACTTCTGCCGGCCGGCGATCAGCATCTCGGTCAGCTCCTGGCGGGAGACGCCCAGCGTCTCGGCCGCGGAGTAGAGGTAGAGCCCGTGGCCGGCCTCGTCCTGCACCTTGGCCAGCAGGATCGCCTTGCGCCGCAGCGAGGGGGCGCGGGTGATCCAGTTGCCCTCGGGCTGCATCCCGATGATCTCGGAGTGCGCGTGCTGGGCGATCTGGCGCACCAGGGTGGCGCGGTACTTCTCCGGCATCCAGTCCCGCGGCTCGATCCGGTCGTGGCGGGCGATGACCTGCTCGAACTGCTGGACGAGCGCGGTCTCGTCGGGTGCGGTGGTGCTCATGCGGACCTCCAGGCGGGGACTCCTGCGAGTGTATTCCTGACCGGTCGGTCAGTAAACCGGGTCACCGTGGCGGCCGGGCGTCGACGATGCGCTTCATCTTGCCGACCGAGCGCTCGACCGCGCCGGGGTCGACGACGTGCACCCCGACCGTGACCCCGATCGAGCTCTTCACCAGGTGCCGCAGCTGCGCCCCGGCGTCCTGGGCCGCCTGCGCGTCGGAGGCCTCGCGCCGCTCCACCACGACGGTCATCGAGTCGAGGTGGCCCTCGCGCTCGAGCACGCACTGGAAGTGCGGCGAGAGCTCGGCGGTGCTGCTGAGGATGAGCTCCTCGATCTGCGTGGGGAACAGGTTGACCCCGCGCAGGATGATCATGTCGTCGGTGCGGCCGGTGATCTTCTCCATCCGCCGCATGGTGCGCGCGGTGCCCGGCAGCAGCCGGGTCAGGTCGCGGGTCCGGTAGCGGATCACCGGCATCGCCTGCTTGGTCAGCGAGGTCAGCACCAGCTCGCCCTCCTCGCCGTCGGGCAGCACGTCCCCGGTGACCGGGTCGATCACCTCGGGGTAGAAGTGGTCCTCCCACACGTGCAGCCCGTCCTTGGTCTCCACGCACTCGCTCGCGACACCGGGACCGATCACCTCCGAGAGCCCGTAGATGTCGACCGCGTGCATGTCGAGGCGGCCCTCGACCTCGCGGCGCATGTCGTTGGTCCACGGCTCGGCGCCGAAGATGCCGACCTTGAGCGAGGTCGAGCGCGGGTCGATGCCCTGGCGCTCCATCTCGTCGATCACCGAGAGCATGTACGACGGGGTCACCATGATGATGTCGGGAGCGAAGTCCTGGATCAGCTGCACCTGCCGCTCGGTCATCCCACCGCTGACCGGCACCACCGTGCAGCCGAGCTTCTCGGCGCCGTAGTGCGCCCCCAGCCCGCCGGTGAACAGGCCGTAGCCGTAGGCGTTGTGCAGCACGTGGCCCGCCCGGCCGCCGGCGGCGCGGATGCTGCGCGCCACCACGGTGGCCCAGGTCTCGACGTCGTCCCGGGTGTAGCCCACGACGGTCGGCTTGCCCGGTCGTGCCCGAGGAGGCGTGCAGGCGCACCACCTGCTCGCGCGGCACCGCGAACATCCCGAACGGGTAGTTCTCCCGCAGGTCGGCCTTGCCGGTGAACGGCAGCCGCGCCAGGTCGTCGAGCCCCGTCACGTCGTCGGGGTGGATCCCGGCCGCGTCGAAGGCCGCCCGGTAGTGCGCGACGTGCTCGTAGGCGTGCCGCACCGTGGCGAGCAGCCGCTCGGTCTGCAGCGCCCGCAGCTCGTCGACCGAGGCCGTCTCGATCGGCTCCAGGTCGCCCGGTCGGGGACTCAGGTCCTCCATGCTCGCTCCTCGTGGCCGCGGGTGGCGTGCCCGCGAGGCTACGGACCGATCGGTCAGGAAGCGAGGGGTGAGGTCGACCGGTCCGGGCCGCTGCCGAGGTCCCCGTCGGAGTGCCCGCGCGCGAGGTCGAGCCGCTTCATCACCGGGGTGGCCAGCACGCCGTGGAGCATCACCGAGAGCACGATCGTGAAGCCGACCGTCGACCAGAGCCAGTCCGCGCCCAGCTCGGAGGACTCGCCGGCGGCGTACGCCAGGTAGAACACGGACCCGACGCCGCGGACGCCGAAGAAGGACACCGCCCACCGCTCCGGGCCGGTCATGCCGCCCACCTCGCCCGGGGCGCGGGCCCACGGCGCGAGCGCGACGTAGCCGGCCAGCGGCCGCACCACCAGCACCAGCGCGACCCCGACCAGGACACCACGCCAGTCCAGCGTGGCGAGCAGCCCGCGCGTCAGCGCGATGCCGAGGACCAGCAGCACGAACAGCGTGAACAGCCGCTCCAGCCGCTCGACGACCTCGTGCATCGCCTTGTGGTAGTCGTGGCCGCGCTCGGCCGAGCGCAGCGTCATGGCGCACACGAAGACCGAGAGGAAGCCGTAGCCGCCCGCCACCTCCCCCAGGCCGTACGCCGAGACCAGGGCGGCCAGCGCGAGCAGCGACTCCCCCCGCTCGGCCACGCTCGGCGCGTCGGTCGTGGGCCGACTGCGGAACGCCACCTTGGCCAGGAGCCAGCCCACGACCAGCCCGACCACCACGCCGATGACCACCTTGCCGACGAGGTAGAGCCCGACCCACTTCAGCGCCCAGCCGGAGACGGCCCCCTCGGTGGCCAGCAGGATCGCGGCGTAGACGAACGGGAAGGCCAGGCCGTCGTTGAGGCCCGCCTCGGAGGTCAGGCCGAAGCGCACCTCGTCGTCGTCCTCGACCTCGTGGTCCTCGCCCGTGCGCGGTCCCGCCACCTGCACGTCGGAGGCGAGCACCGGGTCGGTCGGCGAGAGCACGGCGCCGAGGAGCAGCGCCACCGCGGGCGCCAGCCCGGCGACCCACCACCCCAGCAGCGCCACGGCGCCCACCGTCAGCGGCATCGCGACCACGAGCAGCCGCCAGGTCGGCGACCAGCCGCCCCACGAGGAGCGCCGCACCAGGTTCAGCGGCCGGTCGATGGCCAGCCCGACCCCCATCAGTGCGATCAGCACGGTCAGCTCCGCGACGTGCTGGATGGTGGCGCGGTTCTCCTGGGGGTCCAGCGGGAGCCCGTCGGGCAGCGGCGTGAGCCCGATCAGCATCCCCACGGCGACCAGCACCATCGGGGCGGAGATCGCCCAGTGGCGCAGCAGCTGGGGCAGGACGACGGCCAGCAGCAGCGCGCCACCCGCCACGACGTACACGAGATCGGCGGTCACCCGCCGTCCGTACCCAGCCGGGCCCGGCTCAGAACACGTAGCCGAACCGGTCGAGGTCGGCGGCGTGGGTGCGCTCGACGAGGCGACGCCCCGCCACGGTGTAGGAGCGCCAGTAGGCGCGCTCGCGCTCGGTCACGTTGGTGGCGGGCACCGCCAGGTCGAGGTCGAGCAGCCGGCGCACGTCGTCCTCGAGGTGCTCCATCCGCAGCACCACGTCGGCCTCCTCCACGTGGCCGCGGTTGATCCGGCGTGCCCCCTGGGGGTCGCCCACCGCCCGGGCGAGCCAGTCGGGGAAGTCGAGCGTGACCGCGGCGACGATGCCGTCCAGGACGCCCGGCGTGGTGTGCACCCAGGACCCGGGGTCGCGCAGCTCGTGGACCCAGCGGGTGCGGGTGCGCTCGTACTCCGCGACGTAGAAGTCGAAGGGGTTGCGCGTCGTCGAGACGACCCGCAGCCCGTGGTCGGCCGGGAGCAGGCCGCAGCCCACCAGCCCGGTCACGGTGCCGTGCTTGGCGTCGACGCCGGCGTCGCGCGCGACCCGGGCCTCGGCCTCGCCCGCGGGCACCTCGCGCACGGACGGTCGCGTCAGGAAGGCCTCGCGCAGCGCGGTGCTCCCCGTGCCCGGCGCGGCGGTGAGGACGAGCCCTGCCTCACGGTCGACCAGGGCCATCAGCGTGCCGCTCGGGGAGCCACGGACGCGGCGCCCGTCACGGGGCCTGCTGCTGGACCTCCCACAGCGCCTCTCACCTGGCCGCTCACAGGGCCGGCCGCCGGTCCCACCAGGGCGCGGCCGCCTCGAGCTGGGCGGCCAGCCGCAGCAGCAGGCCGTCGGCGCCGAGCCGGCCCACGAGCTGGGCCCCGATCGGCAGGCCCTCGGGGGTCCAGTGCAGCGGCACGCTCATCGCCGGACGGCCGGTGAGGTTCGCCAGCTGGGTGTAGGGCACCCAGCCGAGGTTGTCGTCGATCATCTGCTCGACCAGCGGGGTGAACCGCAGCAGGCCGCCGGCGCGGGCGGTCAGCAGCGCCCGCTGGGCCATCACCAGCGGCGCCGGCAGGTCGAAGGCGCCGACGCGGGGCGGCGGCGTCGCGGTCGTCGGGGTCAGCAGCAGGTCGTGGTCGGCGTGGAAGGCGGCGAGCCGGCGGACGTGGGTGTGCCGGCTCTCCACCGCCCGGACGTAGTCGGTCGCGCTGGTCGCCCGACCCAGGGCCGCCATCACCCGGGTGTCGGGCTCGAAGGCGTCCTCGCCGGCCCCGCCGGCCTCGCGGGCCTGCTCGAGCGAGACCGCGCAGTGGACGAACCAGGTGGTGAGGAAGTCGCGCGCCAGCTGGGCGTCGTCGACCGGCATCGCCACCTCGACCACGTCGTGGCCGAGGTCGGTGAGCAGGTCGGCGGCCCGTCGTACGGCGGCCGCGGCCTCGGGGTGCGGCTCGCCCGCGATGCTGCTCGCCGTGGTGACGCCGATCCGCAGCCGGCCGACGTCGCGACCGACCTCGGCGGCGAAGCCGTCGGTGGGCAGGCCTCCGGGGAGGTACGCCGAGACGTCGGTCGGACCGGCGAGCACGTCGAGCATCGCCGCGCTGTCCCGGACGCTGCGCGAGACCACGCCGTCGGTGGCGGTGCCGCCGAGGGGCTCGCCGGACACGGGGCCCGAGGGCAGCAGCCCGCGGCTCGTCTTGAGGCCGAACAGCCCGCACGCCGAGGCGGGGATCCGGATCGAGCCACCGCCGTCGCTGGCGGCCGCGCACGGCACGATGCCGGCCGCGACCGCCGCGGCCGAGCCGCCCGAGGAGCCGCCCGGCGTGTGGTCGGTGTCCCAGGGGTTGCGGGTGGGTCCGTACAGGTGCGGCTCGGTGACGCCCTTGGCCCCGAACTCCGGGCTGTTGGTCCTGCCGAACACGACGAGGCCGGCCTCGACCCAGCGGCGCACCACCTCGGCGGTCTCGGCCGCGGGCACCCGCGCGAGCGCCCGGCTGCCGCCGCTGGTGGGGATCCCGGCGAGGTCCTGGTGGAGGTCCTTGAGCAGGAACGGCACCCCGGCGAAGGGCCGGCCGCCGTCGGGCTCGGGACCCTGCGGGGTCGGCGGGTCGACGTCGCGGACGATCGCGTTGATCCGCGGGTTCACCTCCGCGGCACGGGCGCGGGCCGCGGCGAGCAGCTCCTCGGGGGTGGTCTCCCCCGCCCGCACCAGGGCGGCGAGTCCGACGGCGTCGTGGTCACGGTAGGTCTGCACGAGCGGACTGTAGCGACGCGCTCCGACGCAGCCGGCCCTCAGGCCCGCCGACGTCGTACGACGTGGACCGCGACCACCACCGCGACGAGGACCAGGGTCGTGACCAGGGCGTACTGCCGTCCCAGCTCGAGCAGCTCGGCCGCCTGCCGCCCGACGGTGAAGCCGAGCGTGACCACCAGCAGCGAGGACAGCAGCCGGCCGAGCAGGTCGAGCGCCAGGAAGACGGGCAGCCGCATCCCGGCGGTGCCGGTCGCGGCGTACACCAGGGGTCCGGGCAGCGGCAGGAACGGCGCGAGCACGGCCCCCGCGGGCCCGAAGCGGTACGCCGCCCGCTCGGCCCGCTCGACGCGGCGCTCGGCCTTCGCCGGGTCGCCCCGGCCGCGGCGGCTGAGCCGGCGCAGCGCGAGGTCGCCCCAGCGGCGTCCGGCGGCCCAGTAGAGCCAGTCGGTGAGGACCCACACCGGCACCCCGGCCAGGACGGCGACCGGCCAGGAGACCGTGCCCAGCCGCACCTGCGCCCCGACGGCGACCTCGGCCACGGTCGACCCGCTGAGCAGGGTGAGCAGCACCGGGTGGGAGACGATCAGCAGCGGGATGAGCGGCAGCATCGCCAGCCCGTAGGCCGCCCGCAGCCCGATCGCGGCGGCCAGGAGCCCGTCGACCCGTCGGCCCCCCACTGTCACGCCCCCATCGTGACGGACCGCTGGGCACGGCCGCGGGCGCGCCTCAGACGGCGGTGAAGCCGTTGTCGACGAACAGCTGCGCCCCGTTGACGAACGACGCGTCGTCGCTGAGCAGGAACAGCGCCGCGGTGGCGACCTCCTCGGGGGTGCACATCCGGCCCTGCTGCGCGGCGATCGCCTCGTCCGAGACGTCGACGCCGGCGGCGGTCAGCTCGACCACCTCGCGCCGGCCGTGCGGGGTGTCGATGAAGCCGGGGCAGACCGCGTTGCAGCGCACCCCCCGGTCGCGGAACTCCACGCCGACGGCGCGGGCCAGCTGGTGGACGGCTCCCTTGGTGACGTCGTACAGCACCTCGGCGGGGGTGGCGGCCACCGCCGAGATCGAGGACGTGCACACGATCGCGCCGCCACCGGCCTCGAGCATGCCCGGGAGGACCGCCTGCGTCATCACGAACATGGAGCGCACGTTGACGTCCATCAGGAAGTCGTAGTCCTCCTGGGTGGTCTCCAGGAACGGCTTCACGACCAACGTGCCCGCGTGGTTGAACAGCAGCGTGGGGGCGCCGAGCGCGGCCGTGCCGTCGGCCACCGCGGCCCGGACCTCGTCGGGCCGGCTCACGTCGGCCCGGGCGAAGTGGGCCGTGCCACCGGCCGCGCGGACCTCCTCGACGAGCGCCAGGCCCAGGTCCTCCTGGCGGTCGACCACGATCACGTGGGCGCCCTCGGCGGCCAGCTGCCGCACCGCAGCGGCCCCGGCACCCCCCGCGCCGCCCGAGACGAGGGCGACGCGGTCGACGAAGCGCCCGGGTCGGGTCCAGGCGGGGCTCACGACTTCTCCCCGACCGCTTCCTCGGCCGCCCGGATGGCCGCCTCGCGCGCCTCGATGATGTCGCCGGTCGGCGGGCCCTGGAAGCGGCGGCGCTCGAAGAGCACCCAGATCACCAGGGCGAGCACGACGAAGCCGACCGTGATCGGCAGCGCGTAGTCGTTCGGCGGCTGCACGCCGATGAACAGCAGCAGCGCCATCGCCAGCACCGCCAGCACGGCGACGACCTTGTAGGCGCCGATGCCCATGTTCCACGGACCCATGTGGGGCCACTTCTCCCCGCCGATGGCGACCAGGCCGAGCGCGATCGGCAGCGTGAAGGAGAGGAACAGGAAGATCACCGTGCAGGACACCACGATGGAGTACGCCGGGGTGCCGGCGATCGTGATGGCGGAGGTGAACCACACGAACAGCACGGCCAGCACGGCGGCCGTCCAGATCGAGGCGATGGGGGTCCGGCGCTTGGGGCTGACCTTGGCCAGCGCCTTGGAGACGCCCGGGATGCCGTCGTCGCGCGAGAAGGCGAACAGCATCCGCGAGACGCTGGTGACGGTGGCCAGGCCGCACAGGAACTGGCACACGAAGATGAGCACGTAGAGCACGTCGCGGACGACGGCGCCGACCTGCTCGCCCATCGCCCAGAAGAAGACGTTGAAGCCCTGGGCCGCGGCGTCGTCCATGTCGGGGAGCATCAGCACGAAGGCGCACAGCATGATCCAGCCGGCGAGGCCCGACCAGAAGACCGAGGACACCATGCCCGCGGGCACGTTGTGGGCGGCCTTGACGGTCTCCTCGGAGGTGTGCGCCGACGCGTCGTACCCCGTGATCGTGTAGACGGGCAGCAGCAGGCCGAGCAGGAACGCCATCCCGACGCCGACCGAGTTGGGCCACACCAGCGACGCGCCCTCGCTGCTGCCGGTGTAGTCGTTGAAGGTCCACAGCCGGCTGATCTCGAGGCCGTCGGCCGCCACCAGGCAGACGATGGTCAGCGCGATCGCCGTGGCGAAGATGAGGTAGCCCGAGATGTCGGTCAGCCTCGCGGTCAGGCCGATGCCGAAGTGGTTGATCAGCGCCTGGACGCCGGTGATCAGCGCCATGAAGATGACCCGGGTGGTGGTGTTGTCCTCCAGGCCCAGCCGGTCGCCGAAGGCACCGAAGACGAAGTAGTAGGTGCCGACGTTGATCGCGCCGAGCACGGTGACCAGGCCGAGCAGGTTGAGCCAGGCCGAGAGCCAGCCGGTGAAGCGGTTGCCCAGGATCGAGCCCCAGTGGTAGAGCCCGCCCGCCGTCGGGTACGCCGAGGAGATCTGCGCCAGCCCCAGCGCGAACACCCCCGAGAGCAGCACGCCGACCGGCCAGCCGATGCCGATCGCGGCCCCGCCCGCCCCGGCGGTGGCCTGGCCGAGGGAGTTGATGCCGCCCGAGAGGATGCAGATGATCGAGAACGAGATGGCGAAGTTGGAGAACTTGCTCATCCGCCGCTCGAGCTCCTGGGCGTAGCCCATGCCGTGCAGGACCTGGGTGTCCTGGTGGCGGTCGTCCTCGGTGTAGCCCGAGTCCCCCGCCGTCCGCTTGCGCTCCGCCATTGCTCACTCACCTCTGGGGTCGAGCAGGTGGGCCGAGCACCTGCGGAGGCCGGTCGGCCACGCGCGGCCGCACCTTGCCTCCGGCAACATCTTGCGTGCCGCACCAGGAGTCAAGGGACCGCGCCGGACGGCACCCCCGACCGGGGCCGTGGACCAGACCAGGCGTCGCCCGGAGCTCGTGCGTGAAGAGGCGTTAGTGACGACCGCTCAGCGGGTAGTTCCAGTGAGCCCGATCACAGGAGGTCGCATGTCCAGCTCCAGCCCCACCACCGCGCAGGACCGGCCGATCCGCAGCCTGATCCCGGCCCGCATGCACGACATGCCGTGGTCGAGGTTCCACTGGATGGTCGTGTTCGGCCTCGGCACGGCCTGGATCCTCGACGGGCTCGAGGTGCAGATCGTGGCCGCCGGCGGCTTCGAGAAGTCGCTCAGCATGAGCGCGGCCGACGTCGGCCTCGCCGGCACGGTCTACCTCCTCGGCGAGGTGGTCGGCGCACTGCTCTTCGGCCGGATGACCGACACCATGGGCCGCAAGAAGATGTTCACGCTGACCCTCGCGGTCTACCTGGTCGGTGCCGCCCTGGCCGGTCTCGCCCCGACCATGGAGCTGTTCCTGGTCTGCCGCTTCATCTCCGGCATGGGCATCGGCGGTGAGTACTCCGCGGTCAACTCCGCGATCGACGAGCTGATCCCCGGCAAGCACCGCGGCCGCGTCGACCTCGCGATCAACGGCACCTACTGGTTCGGTGCCGCCCTGGGTGCGCTGGCCAGCTCGTTCCTGCTCGACACCGACCGGTTCGCCGAGAACATCGGGTGGCGGATCGCCTTCTTCATCGGCCCGGTCCTGGGCCTGGCGATCATCTACCTGCGCCGCCACATCCCGGAGAGCCCGCGCTGGATGCTCACGCACGGTCGCGCCGACGAGGCGGAGCAGATCGTCTCCGGCATCGAGCAGTCGGTGCGCGACCACGGCCAGGAGCTCCCCCACCACGACGACTCCGAGGCCCGCTGGATCAAGGAGGGCAAGGGGCTCACGGGCAAGCAGCTGAGCTACGTCTTCTTCAAGCTCTACCCCACCCGCACCGTGCTCGGGCTGTCGCTGATGATCACGCAGAGCTTCCTCTACAACGCCATCTTCTTCACCTACGCGCTGGTGCTGAAGAACTTCTACGACCTGAGCGCCTCGCAGGCCGCGCTGTTCTTCTTCCCGTTCGCGATCGGCAACCTGCTCGGTCCGCTGCTGCTCGGACCGCTGTTCGACACCGTGGGCCGCCGCAAGATGATCGGCGGCTGCTACGCCGGCAGCGGCGTCGTGCTGGGCATCTCGGCCTTCCTGTTCCAGGCCGACGCGCTCACCGCGGTCACCCACACGGCGTTCTGGTGCGTCGCGTTCTTCTTCGCCTCCGCCGGGGCCTCGGCCGGCTACCTCACCGTCTCGGAGACCTTCCCGCAGGAGGTGCGCGGCCAGGCCATCTCCTACTTCTTCTGCATCGCCCAGCTCTTCGGCGCCCTCGGCCCGGTGCTGTACGGCGCCCTGATCGGCGACGGCAGCGACCGCACCCCGATGTTCTGGGGCTACCTGCTCGCCACCGGCGTGATGCTGTTCGGGGCGCTCGTCGCCGCGGTGTGGGGCGTCGACGCGGAGGGCAAGTCGCTGGAGGAGATCGCTCCGCCGCTGACCGAGTTCGACGAGCACGGCAACCAGAAGACCCTGCTGCCGGTCTGAGCAGCAGGTGGGCACGAGGAGAGGACGACCATGACGCAGTCCGACCCGGTCGAGGACCGGACCGATCCGCCGTACACCGTCGTGGTGGGCGTGAGCGCCACCTCGGGCTCCCCCACCGCCCTGGCATGGGCCCGCGCCCAGGCGCAGGCCAACGGGGGTCGGCTCGTGGCGGTGCGCGTCTACCGGGTGCCGAACGTCCCCGCCGGGCCCGCCGGCACCTCCTCCCGGGTCCCACCGGACCCCGCGCAGCTGCACGCCCAGGAGCTCGACGGGCTGCGGCGCGACGTGGTCGCGGTGCTCGGCGAGGACCACGAGGCCGAGCTGCGCGTCGTGCGCGGGGGCAAGCGCCGCGGGCTGGTCGCCGAGGCGGCCGGGGCCGACCTGCTGGTCATCGATGCTCCGCGGTCGCCGTCGATGGCGCCGCTGCTCGCGCACCGGATCGTGTACGCCGCCAGCTGCCCGGTCGTGGTGATGCCGCCGTCGATCTCCGGCGCCCCGCCCACGGCGCTGACGCGCTCGGCGCAGGCGGTGGGCCGGGCCGCGCTCCGCTCCGCCGGCACCAGCGGCCGGGCCGGCTTCCGGCCCCCGCCGCCGCCGGCGGGCTGAGCGGCCCACGTGACCTCGGGGGCGACCGCGTCGTTGAGGTGGAGGTCACGTCGAAAGGACCCCCGTGCCCCGCTCCCGCCGCACCGCCCCGTTCACGCTCGTCGGCCTCGTCACCCTCACCGCCCTGGCCGGCGGTGCGGGGCTCGGCTCCCCCGCCGCGGCCGCCGACCCGGCGTACTCCGTCACCACGCTGCACTTCGAGGTCACGGTGGGCCCGCAGGACGACCGGCAGACCTGTGACGTCGTCGGTGACCTCTACGTCCCGGCCGACGCCTCGGCGCAGCAGCGGATGCCGGCGGTGCTCACCACCAACGGGTTCGGCGGCAGCAAGGCCGACCAGGCGGGGCTGAGCGGAATGTTCGCCTCGCGCGGCTACGTCGCGCTGAGCTACTCCGGGCTGGGCTTCGGCGGGTCGAGCTGCGAGATCACCCTCGACGACCGCGAGCACGACGGACAGGCGGCCGCGCAGCTGGTCGACTACCTCGGCGGCGCGGACGGCATCGCCTTCGAGGACGCGGCCCACACCCGGCCGGTCGCCCCGCTCGACGCGGTGCGGCTCGACGGCCCCGGTGACCCGCGGGTCGGCATGGTCGGCGGGTCCTACGGCGGCCAGGTGCAGTACGCCGCCGCCGCGACCACCTCCAAGCTGGACACGATCGTCCCGCTGATCACCTGGAACGACCTCAGCTACTCCCTCGGGCCGAACAACACCGACCAGGTGGCGCTGCCGGGCCAGGAGCGTCCCGGGGTCAGCACCCGCACCCCCGGCTCGGTGAAGACCAACTGGGCGCTCGGCTTCTCCGCCATCGGGCTCACCGGTGACGTGACCAACCAGCAGCCCGACCCGATCCGGACCCGCTGCCCCAACTTCGCCGACTTCGTCTGCCCGACCCTGGTCACCGGGGCCACCACCGGCGTGCTGGACGACGCCAGCGTGGCCGAGCTGCGCCGCGTCTCGGTGGCGAGCTACCAGGACGACGTACGGGTCCCGACGCTGCTCCTCCAGGGCCAGGCCGACACCCTGTTCAACCTCAACGAGGCGGTCGCGACGTACGCCGCGCTCAAGGCGCAGGGCACGCCGGTGAAGATGGCGTGGACCGAGTACGGCCACTCCGGCGACCCCGCCGAGGGCGAGATCGACTTCGCCGACCCGGACCCGGCAGACCAGTACGTCACCCGGCGGATCCTCGACTGGTTCGAGCACCACCTCCAGGGCCGCACCGAGGTCTCCACCGGGCCGGAGTTCGCCTACTTCCGTGACTGGGTCGACTACTCCGGCGACGCGAAGAAGGCCTACGCGAAGGCCCCGTCCTACCCGGTCGGGTCGTCCTCGACGTACCACCTCTCCAGCACGCCGACGAGCACCCTGACCGGCGGTGCCCTGGTCACCGACCCTGCCGACGTCACCGCCGGCGTGGAGCGCTTCGTGGCACCTCCCGGCCCCGCCTCGAACGGCGAGGACCTCGACGTGATCAGCACCTTCTTCGAGCAGCCCGAGGAGGCCGAGCCGCTGCGCGAGGCCCCGGGCACGTTCGCGCGGTACGACACCGACGTGCTGACCCGGCAGGTCGACGTCGTCGGGTCGCCGCAGGTGCGGCTCCAGGTCGAGGCCCCCACCGCCGCGGTGACGCAGGGGACCGACGCCGGCAAGCTGGTGCTCCACCTCAAGGTCGCCGACGTCGCCCCCGACGGCACCGCGACGGTCGTCCGCAACCTCGCGGCCCCGGTCCGGGTGCCCGACGTGACCCGGCCGTTCACGGTCACGATGCCCGCGTTCGCGCACCGGTTCGCCCCGGGCCACGCGATCCGGCTGCTGGTCGCCGGCGCCTCGCCCAACTACCGCGGCGGCACCGCCCCGGTCGCCGTGGGCATCTCCACCGCCGCCGGCGCGTCACCGACCCGGCCGCTGCCCGACCAGAGCCTGACGCTGCCGACCCTGGCCGGCGTCCCGGGCTCGGGCCCGGACCTGGATACCGGCGGCCCCGGCACCGGCGGACCGGGCACCGGCGGACCGGGCACCGACCCGGGCACCGGCGGACCGGGCACCGGCAACGGGGCGGGCCCGACGCCCCGGACCGGCGACAGCTCGGGCGACGGGGGCACGGCGGGCTCCGGGGGCACCGTCGTCACCCCGGCCCAGGCCGCTCCAGCCGTGGCCGGGAGCCCGACGACGACGCTCCCGGACACCGGCGGGCCGTCGTCGCGGCTGGCCGCCGCCGGCCTTGCGCTCCTGCTGCTCGGCGCGGGCCAGGTGCTGCTCGGTCGGCGGCCGACCGGGGCGCTCAGCCCCCGGTGAGCTCACCACCGAGGGCGGCCTGGAGCCGGTCGGCCTCGGGGGTGCGGATGATCCAGTTCTCGCCGACCAGCTCGGGCGGCGGGAACTCCTCCAGGCCCTCCAGCAGGGCGGCGTCGGACTCCCGCTGGTCGTCACGCTCGCCGCTCCCGGCGTACACCGAGAACAGGTCGTCGTCGGAGCAGCTGCCTGACGACGACGCGAGCTGCACCGCGTCGGTCTGCGTCCACTGCGCGCACTCGTAGCCGGCCGCGACCGCCGCGTCCTTGAGCTCCTCCACGGTGGCGTAGCGCGCGTCCGGGGTGACCGTCGGCGACGGCGAGGCGCTCGCCGTGCGGTCGGCGGCGGGCTCCCCGGACGACCCGCAGGCGGCCAGCAGGGGAACGACGACCAGGAGCACTCCGAGGCGGCACATGCCGCGACGGTAGGCCGTGGCCGGCCGCGGCGCCACGACCGGTTCCCCCCCGCCAGAGCGGTCGAAGCGGTGGGCGCGGGCGGTAGCCGGCCCCCGGGGTGGGTCTGTCAGCCGCGGGCGAAGCTGGTGACCCACCGGTGCATTCCGGCCTTGAGCGAGGCCAACCTGCTCCGCTCGAGCTCGGCGACCACCTGCGCGGCCAGGTCGTCGAGCTCGGCGACCTGCGACGCGAGGAGCTCGCGGGGCTGGTCGTCGAACACGCACAGCGTGCCGACAGCCAGGCCGGAGGCGCTGAGGAGCGGGTGGGCCCCGTAGAACCGGATGCTGGCCCACCGGCCGTCGACGAACGGGTTGTGGGCCCACCGCTCGTCGGCCGACACGTCGGCGACGTGCACGGCCCGGCCCTCGTCGATGATCGCCCCGCACATGGAGTGCTGGCGGGCGTGCAGCGCGGGCTCGAGCCCCACCCCCGCGACGGTGCGCTGCGTCGTGGACTTCATCAGGTTGACGGCGGCTGCCGCGACCCCCGCCACGCGAGCGGCCTCGACCGCGATGTCGTACAGCCACGGCGCGCCCTGCGGGACGTGGTCGTACCGGCCCACCTCGAGGTCGCGGTGCACCCGGGTCGCCAACGACGCGGTCGTCGACGGCGCGACGACCGCGGTGGGCGGGGACTCGAGGCGGATCATGGGCAACTCCCAGCTGGTCTGTGCGAGACGTGGAGGGGTGGTGACGCCGGGTCGGGACGTCCTCGGGCGATTTCCGAACAGGCAGGATGCTCGCACAGAAACGGACATATCGGGTTGATTAGTAGCGAGTGGTCTACCCGGTGGTCCACCCGACTGGGCGCGGGGCGCTGGGAAGGCAACCTCTCGTGCATCACTGATGGGGAGGGACTCGCCCGGTCCTTGGCCGCCGTGCCAGCCCGAGCTCAGACCGCCTTCACCTGAACGAGCGACCCGAGCACGTCGGTCACCTCCGCCAGGGTCGGCCGATCTCCGGGGAGATGGGCCAGGCAGCCACCGATGACCTGCTGGACCTGGTGGCGATCGCGGGCACGTGGCCCCCGGCTCAGCACCTTCTCCCGGGCTCGCGGCCATCCCCGGGGAGGGTCGTTGTAGGTGTGACCGGTCAGCGCCTCGAGCAGAACGGCTCCGAGCCCGAACACGTCGGTCGCCTGTGTCTGGTCGCCACCCGCGACCTGCTCCGGCGCCTGGTATCCCCGCGTTCCGGTTCCCGGCGTGAGGGGCCCCGGCTCGCCGGCGAGACTCAGGTCGATCAGCTTCGTGGTTCCGCCCTCCAGCACGACGTTGCCACTGGTCACGTCACCGTGCACGCATCCGTGCAGATGTAGGTACCGCAGCGCCGAGGCAAGCTGCAGGCCGAGAAGAGCAACGTCCGTGACCGCCAGGATTCCGCGCTGCTCGATGATGTTCTCGAGCGTGGCTCCGGTGAGAGTCTCCATGACGACAGCCAGTTGTGGCTCCTCGACCACCTCGTAGACCCGTACGAGATGGGGATGGGAGAGCTCGAGAAGCAGATTTCCCTCACGACGTAGGAACAGAGTGGTGTGCGGCTCCCGGATTCGGTCGGGCCGGACCAGCTTGACCACGCAGCGGGCTTCGCGGCTGGTGCTCCAGGCGTCGTAGACGTCGAGGCGGCTTCCCCGTCGCAGATGGCTCACCACCTCGTAGCCCGGGAGCAGCTGAGTCCCCGGTGCCGCCAGTGGTGGTCCCACACGAGTGCTGTGCTCGATCATGCGCTCTCGATCCTTCGCCGGTCGGCGGGCATCACGACGACGTCGGAGACGACGCGTCCTGCGTCGAGGGTGATCACGCGGTCGGCCATTTCCACTGCTACCGGGTCGTGGGTGACGATGATGGTCGTCCGGGCCGCCGCGCCACCGCCCCTCAGTGGTTGGAGGACTCGTCTGGCGGCCTCCGGGTCGAGCCCGCTGGTGGGCTCGTCGAGGAGCAGCAGCGGACTGTCCTTGAGGAATGCCCTCGCCAGCGACAGACGCTGCCGCTGGCCCCCGGAGAGCGTGCGGGCCCGCTGACCGACTGGGGTGTCGAAGCCGAGCGGGAGTGCGCGGATGAACTCGTCCGCGGACGCCTCCCGGGCGGCGCGCTCGACCTCAGCGGTCGTCGCGCCGTGGCGCGCGTAGGCGATGTTGTCGCGCACCGAGGCGTCCAGCAGGGCCACTTCCTGGGGTACGAGGGCAACGTGCTCCCGCAACGAGTGCAGGGTGACGTCGCGCAGATCCTGGCCGCCGACCAAGACGGCACCCGAGGTCGGGTCGACGGCCCTGAGCAACAGCTTGACCAGCGTGGACTTCCCAGCCCCACTGGGACCGACGATGGCGATGACGATCCCGGGCTCCAGGCGCAAGGTGACATCGGAGAGGGCCGTCCGAGTCGCACCGGGGTAGGTCACGCTGACGCGGTTCAGCGACACCACCCGACTGCCGGCGCACAGCGCGGCGGCACCGGTGCGTTCCACGGGCGGTTCCTCGTCGAGCAGCTCGGCGATCCGCTCGCAACCAGCGGCGTCGGTGAGCAGGCTGGGGTACAGCGACCCCAGGGTGCGCATCGGCCTGTAGAGCTGCACCATCAGGGTCAAGAAGGCCATCAGGCCGCCGAGCGTCAACCGTCCCGAGGCGAGCGAGTGTGCGCCCAGCACGATGACGGCGAGCACCCCGACCAGCTCGGCCATGTCCACGACAGGAGCGAACACCGAGCGGACGCGCACGGCCGCCAAGGAGGCGGAGCGGATGCCGAAGTTCTGCTGTCGGAACTGGTCGGTTGCGTCGTCCTGCCTGTTGAACGTCTGCACCAGTCCGGCGTTGCCGAGGTGCTCCTCTGTGATGGCCGACAGCGAACCGCCCCGGCGACGCTGTTCCCGGGCCGTCACCTTGATCAGGCGCGCGAACCTCTGCGCCACGAACCAGAAGATCGGCACGATCACCAGCGAGGCGAGGGCGAGCTGCACATCGAGGAGGACCAGCGCCGCGAGGTAGAACCCTGCCGTCAGCACGGTGGTGACACCCGAGCGGACTGACCCGATCACGAAGCTCTCCACGCTGGTCGCATCACTGGTGATGCGCAGCATGGAATCGCCGAGTCGCCGACGGTCGTGCACCTCTTGCGGCAGGGACAGCACGTGCGAGAAGACCCGCGTCCGCAGGTGGGTGAGGAAGGTGTGGCTGAGCCAGGTCGACAGGTAGGAGTTCGCGCCGGACACGACCCCGGAGAGGACGGCCAGACCGACGTAGCAGGAACCGATCCACACCAGCGGCCCCAGATCAGCCGGGACGAGCACGTCGTCGACGACGTACTTGAACAGACCGATCTCGACCACTGTGATCGCCGACAGCACCACCCCGAGCACCGTGCTGAGAACCAGCGGCCCGCGCAGGGGGCGCGCGTCCGGCCAGAACCGGTGCCAGACCTCACGAAGCGCCAAGGCGGGGGAGGTGAGCACGACCTCCTGGGACGAGTCGGTCGTGTCGAGGAGACCCAGAAGCCGTCGTCGGGGCGTCGCCAGGAACGAGCGGGCGCGCCCGAAGCGGGGCCGTCGGTGCGACGGCCCCGCTTGGGGTCTACGAGCTGATCTCCCCATGACAGGAGGTGTCCTACGGCGTCAGTAGCCGCCGCCGCAACCGCACCCGCAGCCCCCCCCGTGGCCACCGTGCGACTTGCTCGACTTGCTCGACTTGTGCGACTTGCTCGACTTGCGTGACTTGCTCGACTTGGAGCCACCACCGCCACCACACTTGGCGGGCTTGACAGCCTTGACCAGACCGGAACGCGACATCTGCTTCTCCTCTTTCGCCGGATGGAGAGGGTCACTGCGACCGCCCCCGTGAGTCGGTACGCCATCAGGTTGGGGGGGCCTCGCAGACACGACAAGACTGGCGCTCACGCCGCGGGGGCGTTATCGCGTGGGTGCGGTGTCGGCCGGCTCGAGTGGTTGATGCACCCGAGCAGGAGTTGTTCCTCGCCCCCCCTGTCGTTGCCCGGCGCGGACTAGTCCGCGCCAGGCAACGACAACTCAGCCGCCGGCCCCTTCAGTCGCCTGTGAGGCTCCGGAGGATGTCGATCGCGTTGACCTTGGCGTAACCCTTGGGATTGAGACGTGTGGCGGTGTGCCGCACCGCGTCCGCCAACTGGTGGGCTTCATCGTCGTTGCGTTCGGACGCGAGCAGAGCCAGCTGAGCTGCGACGAACGGCGTCGCGATGGAGGTGCCACTCCACCACGCGTAGCCGCCTCCGGGCACGGGCCCAGCTACGTGCTCGCCCGGCGCGGCGACGTCCACCCAGCCGCCGGAGTTGGAGAAGTCGGCGAGGCGGGTGCGGTCCGAGGTGAGAGCACCCACGCTGACCACGTCGTCACCGGCGGCCGGGTACTGCTGGGTCGTGGTCCCCGCGTTGCCGGCAGCGGCCACCACGACCGCACCCGCCTTCTCCGCACGTTTGACGGCGTCGTCGAGTACGTGCGAGTCCGGCTTGTCCGGGCCACCGAAACTCATGCTGATCACGTCCGCACCTGCCTGCACAGCATCGTCGATCGCTTGTGCCACTACGAACGTGTTGCCCTCACCGTCGCTGTCCAGCACCCGTAGGGGCATGACCTTCGCTCCGGGAGCGACCAGCGTCACGATGCCGCTGACGAACGTCCCATGGCCGAAGGACTCGTCGACGTGACCGTCGCCGTCGTCGTCCTTGCCGTTGCGTCGTTCCACGGGGCCCCCATCGTCGTCCACGTAATCCCATCCGGGGACCAGTGCGCCGGCGAGCGCAGGATGGGAGTCCGCAGCTCCGGTGTCCAGCACTGCGACGACCGCTCCCGATCCCCGAGACTGCCCGTGTACCTCAGCGAGCCGAAGGGCACTGACCACGGGCTGTTCGCGCCAGGTCCGGGGATCCTGGCCGGCACCCGTCGGCGGACCCGAGGGCCACGCGTGGAACCGTCGGTCTGAGATAGCGGTCAGGTGGCTCGCGTCGGCGTAGACCACCGCGGGGTCCTTCTTGATCCGGTCCGCCAGCTTACGAGCCGAGTCCTTGGTGCCGCAGGACGTGGGATCGGTCGAGACGAGCTCCCAGATCCCGCGGGACGGCACCAACGGATTCGAGACCTGCACCGGATAGGAGGAGGTCAGGTGCGCGATCCCGGCTCTGCCCGGCTGGGCGACCTTGACCACCGCCAGTGCCCTGCTTCCGGGGGGACAGCTGGCGGCCCGCGCACCCACAGGTGTGAGCAGGCTGATCAGCAGCACGCTCATGGCCGTCAGCCGCAGCGCCAGTACCGTCAGTGCCGGCCTTACCGGTCTTCTCGTCCTCATCGGATCTCCGATCGAAGTGCCGCGGGTGACGCGACGTAGCTGAAGGGTGCCCAGTAGTAGGGATGCGGGTGGGACGCCGCAGTGAGGATCTGTGCGTGGCGAAGCGCGGCGGCAGGACCCGCACCACCGACCAGCTCGCGGTGGAACGCCGTCATCAACCCGGTGGTGCTCTCGTCGTCGACCACCCACTGGCTGACCACCACTCCTGATGCACCCGCGGCGAGGAAGGCCCAGGCGAGACCGACAGGCTCGGCCGTCACCCCTCCCTGCCGACCTGACTCGCATGCGCTCAGCACGACGAGCGCGCCGCGAAGGTCCAGCTCGAGGATCGTGGTCGCGGTCATCCAGCGGTCACCCAGCCGCAGCGAGGAGAACAGTGGATTGCCCGAGCGGTACAGGCCGTGACACGCGATGTGGATGAGGTCGGCTGTCGGGGCAGCGTCGAAGAGCTGCGACGTGGTTGCGGACTCGCCCATCAGCACCCTCGCACCTGGGAGCAGACGCGCGACGGCCTGCGCTTCAGCCTCCACCGATGGTGCGCGATCGTCGGGCACGGCCAGGACGAGTGCGCACGCGCTCGTCGGTCGCGGCGCCCCTTCGATGGCTCCGGCTGCGGTCGGCGCCACCGTGATGGACCAGCGATCCAGCAGGGGGCGGGAGCCGTCGTGCAGCGCGTGGAAGGGAACCTCGAGGAGCGACCGGGGCGGGACCACGACCAGTGGGCTGCCATCAGGACCCCCGAGACCTCCGACCAACGGTTCGACCAGCACCCGGTGCAGGGTGTGCAGGACGTCCTGGGTTGTCTGGCGCAGGGCCGCCTCGGTCCGCCCCGTCAGACCCGAGCCCACACGGAACCGGCTCCACTGTGCCGCGAGACCGTCGAGCTCGGCGCGTACCAGCGGCATCGTCCCGGGCAGCCGGACCGACCGGGTCGCACCATGGTCGGACACGAACCCGATCACGTCGTCTCCGACCACGTGGTAGGTGAGCAGCCAGTTCGGCCAGGTCGCGCGCGACGTGGAGCTCTTCCCGGCAGCGGTGGCGTTCCTGGAGACGGTCCGCACCCGTCGCGCTTGGATCGTCCGCTCGAGCTCGTCGGCGCGGCGACGCAGCGAACTGAGGCGACCTGGGTCCGCCGCTGACATCAGCTCGCCGTACAGGGCGTTGAGGTCCACGTGAAGGGCCTCCTCCTCGACATCGCGGGTCGAGGCGGTACTGCGTGCGTCGACGCGAGACCCGAGGGGGCCGTCGATCAGGTCCAGGAGGGTCCTGGCCTTGGCCCGGTCGCTGAGCCGCAACGCCGCATCGACGTCACCAGGACCGTTGCGTTCCACGAGCAGGTCCACCAGCTCGTCGTAGGCGGCCAGCCGATGGCTGAACAAGGCCCGGCGCAAGCCGTGGTCGGACGGGCTCCCGACGAGGGTGTCCACCTGTTCGACCGCCTCGTGGAGCATGTCCACCGCCTCTTCGCGCCGACCCTGTGACCGCAGCTGCCGGGCGCGCCGCACCACGTAGTCGACGCGCAGCGGAGGCAGGCGCAGCTCCTCGAGCAGACGGCCAGCCTCGTCCAGGTGAGCCCCCGCCTGAACAGGGTCGACGACAGCGTCCGCGAGCCAGAGCTCGGCGGAGAACAGCGCCACGAACCACCCACCATCACGCAGGGTCACCGCCGCGGCGTCAGCCATGGTGAGGGCCTCGTCCGACCGGCCCTGGCGCCGCAGCAGCTCTGCCTGGGCGAGCGCGGCCCTGGCGTGCTGGTGCCTGTCGCCGACCTGCTCGAAGAGCTCGAGCGCCCTCTGCAGCTGGTCACCGACCTGGTGCAGCTCCCCGGACTCGAGCGTGGCCACCGCGAGGAGGAAGGTCGCATCGGCGGTGTCGTGCATCATCCCGACCATCTCGGCGCTCGAGGCGGCAGCTGCGGCTTCGTGAGCTGCTTCCTGGGTCAGACCGATGGAAAGGTAGAGGTCTGCCGCCGCGAGCTGGAGCCGGACCGCCTCGGTCCCAGCGCCGAGGTCCTCCATGATCGTCCGTGCGGGCTCCAGGACTTCCAGCGCGGAGAGCAGCTCGCCGACCTGTTGATGGGCCTGGGCAACGTGGCCCTGGCACTTTGCCGCCCACAACCGGTCGCCGGAGCTCTCGAAGACCTGGGCTGCGGAGCGCAGCACTGCGAGCGCCTCGCGGCCGCGCCCGAGCGCGAGCAGCTCGATGCCACGGTTGGCCAACGGACGAGCCGTCTCGTCGTCCATGCCGAGGACGCGGTAGATGCCCTCGGACTCGCGGTAGGACTTCAGGGCCAGCTCGTGCTCACCCAGGAAGCCGTACGCCACCCCGAGGTTCTCCTGGATCGCAGCCTGCAACCAGCGAAGGCGATCAGCGTTCTCGTCGTCCAGGTCGACGGCCTCGCCGCGTGGCAGCGCGGCCAGGCCCGCGAGCGTCCTCTCACCCACCGCGACCGCATCCGCGTGGCGACCGAGATCGTCGAGGATCTGCATCCGGCCAAGGGCGCTGCGCAGCGCCTCCAGGTGCAGTCCGAGGCTCGACCACAGCTGACGTGCCTGCTCGATCAGGGCGAGCCCGGACTCCAGCTCGCCGCGCTCGGCCAGCACGCGTGCGCGCAGGTAGCGCGCACGAGCCCTGAGGTGCAGCAGGGCGGACCGCCCGGCGGCCGCATCGCACAGGCTGCACAAGTTCTCGGCTGCGGCGGGGTCGTCGTGCACCAGCTCGGCGGCACGCTCAAGGACCCGACCGATACCCCGCTCGTTCGCCAGGCCGAGTCGTCCGAGCAACGAGAGCTGGGCCTCGAGACGAGGTGTCACGAGCAGCTCGGAGACATCTACCGGCTCGGCCTCCGCGCTCATCCGCCCTCGCGCAGGTCCAGGAGGGCGGTGATCGATGTGGCGCCGTTCGACATACGCAGCTCGGTCGCGGTGTCAGGTACCGAGGACAGCCGGAACCGACCGAGCTCGTCGCCGTCCACCGTTCGCTCGCGCACGTCGTCGCCGACGATCTCGGCCTCGAAGACCGGGCCACCCGCGGCAGTCTCGGACAGCAGCACCTGGCCGTCCAGTCGCACGAGGTCGTCGCTGATGCGCCGTACGTCGACCATCACGTCGGCATGCTCGGTCGTGAACGCCAGGTGCCAGGTCTCACCCACGTCTGCGACACCGCGGACACCGCTAGGTGCGAGCTCCCGTCTGCTGTCGAAGATCAGCACGGCGTCCTGCTCGGAAGGCGAACGCCGCCCATGGCCGCGGGCCTGGGTCCGGTGTTGGAAGTGTTGTCGGAGGTTTTGGCGGACTATGGGAGGTACGTCGTACACGGGTGCCGATCGAGCCAGCTCCACAAACCCGCGCAACCACTCGACCGTGCGGGCCGTTCGGGAGTCGGCGCCGGCCGCTGCTACGGCCTCGGCCACCCGAGCACTGGTCGCGGGGGCGAGCCTGCCCTCCATCCAGTCGATGAGCTCCTTGAGGTTCGGGCGATCGTCGTCGGTCTTGTTCATGCCTGCGTACCGTCGCTCATGATCGTGCGCAGCCGCGCGAGACAGCGCGCGCGCATCGGTCCGATCGTCCCGATGGCTCGTCCTGTGCGGTCGGCCACCGCACGGTAAGAAGGGTTCATGGGGTCGAAGTACAGGGCAACGATGAGGTCGCGGCAGGGTTGTGGGAGCCGCTGCAGGGCTTCGTGCAACCAGGCCGCCTGCTCCCAGTCCGCGATGGGATCGACGATCTGGTCGCCGATGTCCGGGACCACGTGACCGGGGAGACCCTTCTCGCGCATCCCTCGGCGCTTTGCCCGCCAGGCCGATCGCCGCGCGACGGTACACAGCCACCCCGGGAGCCGCTCGCGTTCGCGCAACGTGTCGATGGAGTCAAGCAGCGCCATGAAAGTGGTCTGCGTGATGTCTGCGGCTTCCTCGCGCGTCAGCTGGCACTGCACGGCCACGCCGAAGACCAAGCCTTCGTATCGCCGTACGAGGATGTCCCAGGCCTGGTCGTCGGCTCGCTTGCAGCGTCGAAGCAGCTCCGCGTCAGACACGCGGTGCTCAGCTGGCGGTCCTGTCTGGGGCCATCGGTGGAGCTGACTCTCGACATCGGGAACCAGCCCGCCCAGGTCCTGTGCGTGATGCGGCATGCGTACCCCGACGTTCGTCGATTTCTCGGCGCGCTCGGTGGCACACCAGTCGGAAGGCTAGTCCGCCTGGCCACGACCTGTTCTAGACATGGCTCGCCGGGCGAGCCACGAGCAGCCGCAAGGGCCTCGGCGACCTCGCATCGACACCTGACCTCGACACCGGTCGGACTGACGTGCTCGACCGTCTCCGGACTCGCCGGGATCAGCGCCGCGGCGACATCATGCTCGCGAGCTTCGGTCATGCTGCACACTGATCGACGCCCCGACGATCGCAGTGACGTCTCTGCCGACTGCGTCACACCCTGCGGGCGATCTCGCCCTCACCCGCACCACGAACCGGAGCAGACATGTTGGTCACGACCATCACCCGGGAAGTCTGGTGGCGCCAGTGATCATGGCGATGCTCACCGGAGCCGTGGCCGGCATCGTCATGGGCTACGTCCTGCAGCGCGGGCAGCTGTGCTTCCACTCGGCGATCCGCAGCTCCCTGGACGGTCGGTTCCTCCTGGCCCGAGGGTGGTTGCTGGGCGTGAGTCTCGCCGCGGTGGGGCTCGGCGTGCTGTTCCTCGTTCCAGGCACCGGCGGCCTGAACCAGGGTCTCGCCTTCCGGCCGGTCGCGAACGTGGTGGGCGGGCTCGTCATCGGCATCGGCATGGTGGTGGCGAGGTCCTGCGTGTCCGGGCTGTTCTACAAGCTCGGCTCAGGGATGCTGGGCGCCCTGGTCGGACTGGCCGGATGGGCCGTGGGTGAGCTGGTCGCCCGCCTCCTCACCGTGCCCGGCCCCACGGTGCTTGCCGGTGGCGACGGTGCCACGGTCCCCGGCCTGCTCGGGGTGCCACGTCTGGTCGTCGCCGTCCTGCTCCTCCTCGTCGTCGTCATCGCCCTGCGGCTCCGACCCGGCAGCGAGACACCGGTCCACGACTGGTCGTGGGGTTGGGGGCGGATCGGTGTGGGTCTGGGCGTCGCGATCACCAGTGGCTGGGCGCTGGCGGCGTTGGGCGGCAGCAGCTTCGGCCCCAGCTCTGTCGGTGCCGTCACCAGCATCGCCGGCGGCTCGCCGAACTACTGGTTGATCACCTTCCTGCTCGGCATCGTCGCGGGCGGAAGCCTGTCGTCGGGCACCGCCGGCGGGTTCTGGCTCCGCGGTGAGGAGCCGGTCCGCTACGTCCAGCTCGCGACCGGCGGCCTCCTCCTGGGTGCCGGGGGCTGGATCGCCGGAGGTTGCAACCTCGGCCACGGACTGTCCGGAGTCGCACAGCTGAACCTCTCCTCGCTCGTCGTCGTTGCAGCGATGGTCACCGGGGTCTGGGGTGCCCGACGCGGCGCGGAGCGGGTCGTACGACGCACAACTGCGGCGCACCGCTAGCGCGGGACCTCCACCTCGAGCGTCGCACCGCCGTAGCCGTTCTCGGTGTCCCCACCCTCGACCGTGACGACGTCGACGCCGTCGGGGATCTCGAGACCGCTCTGGGTGCGAGTCACCGGCTGCTCGTCGGCGTGATCGTGGGTCAGCGTGTGCTCGCCGAGCACCTCGCCGTCCGCGTCCAGCACGCGCCAGCCGTCGGCGTACCGCTCGGGGCTGTCGTACTCCGAGCTGAGCGTCACCTCGAGCGACCAGGCTCCGTCTCCGTCGTCTGTGAGCACGGCGGCGAGGACGTCGGGGTGAGCGGCGTTCTCCGTGTCTGGATCGACGTCCGCGGATGCGCTGGCGGAGGTACCGGGTGGTGCGCTGCGGGCGCCGGTCTCGGAGTCGGACGCGTCCGCGCCGCAGCCGCCCAGCACCAAGGCCATCCCCAGGGCAAGGCCCGCAGCCCCCAGGGCTGGAGAAGCAGACTTCCGGCCGGTGTCGTTCCTACGGGTCACGTCCCCATGGTGCCAGCCGACCTGGGCCGAGGCCCGTGGGTGAGGCGCCCAGACCGGGATGGGCGAGAACGTACCTCCCCGTCACGGGACGGTCCGGCGTACGTGACCGCAGCGCCTGGGCTGGTGCGTCGGTCAGACCGGGCAGGTCTTGCCCCGACTCACGGTGGCGTCGTCGGCCGTCATCTGGACCAGGGTGCTGTCGAGGACGTCCACCTCGCAGCTAGCGATCCGGTAGGTCCCGCCCGTGGTGACGCCGCGGTGGGACGTCATCGAGCGCAGGTGGAACAGGAAGAACTGCTCGCACAGGAACGGGCATGACGGGGCCATTCCCTGCTGGGGTGGTCTACCGGGTGGTCCACACGGCTCGTCCCGGAGCAGCCCCGCCACGACGGCGTGACGACCGCCCTCGATCAGCGGGCTCGGATCCTCGCCTGCTGGGAGTCGGAGAGCGCGAAGCCGTTCGAGGCGGGAGTGCGGGCGAGGTAGTAGTAGGAGCCGCTCCGCGGTGCGTACAGCCTGACCCGGTAACGGCCGTTGGCGTCGGTCAGGGGTCGGGCGTAGGCCCTCCACGCACAGGTCGAGCAGGTCTTCCGAAGCACCGCGACCCGCTGGCGGGCGTAGAGCGGGCGCGCGGTCCCCGACATGTAGATCTCGGAGGGTCGCGGCTGGGAGAGCCGGATCGGCATCTGGCGGTGCACCCGCACCGGCACGGGGACGGCGGCCCCGTCGTCGGAGACCGACCCACCGATCGCCTCGGAGTCCGAGGACCCGGCGTACCGGACCCGGAAGCTGGCAGTGCGGTAGGCCACCCGGTCGAAGGTGTACATGATGTGCTTCTCGCCGTTGGGCAAGGTGGTCTCGGTCGTGGTCGCCTCGGCCACGACCGACCACGCGGCGCTGGAGCTCGCACGCTGCTCCAGGGTCACCCGCTGGTTGGGCATCGGCGTCGGGGAGTCCCCGAGGAGCAGGAACACCTGCCCCACGATCTTGAAGCGCTGGTCGTAGACCGGATCCGAGGCCGTGGTGTAGGCAGTCGTGGCCGACGCGAAGATCGGGGCGGCCGCAGCCGGTCCGGTGACGGCCGGGACGAGCGGAGCCGCGAGCGCGAGGACGAGCGCGAGGCAGCGCAACGTCGTGCGCGCGAGAAGGTTTCGATCGAGGTGGCTCGTCACCGGCCCAGGGTAGTGCAGAACCGTCCCGGTCGGGGCCACGTGGCGACGATCGTCCATGGACTCCGGTTACGGACTGCGCTGGTCCTGGAGCGCACAGTCGTTGCGGCCGAGGACGGGCGCGGCCGAGCCGTCGAGGACCAGGCCGAACTTCGCTCCCGAGCAGGTGTTGTCCTCGGCCGTGCCGACCGACCGACCCATGAACACGACCCCTGCGGACCCGTTGGCACGCAGCTCGTTCCCACGCAGGCGGGGCGTGGCCCGGGCGGTCACGTCGACCAGGATCCCCGCCTGCCTGTGGCCACTGACGGTGTTGGCGATCACACGTGGCGAGGCCGCCCCGTACACCGCGACACCGATGCCCCCGTTGCCCTTGACCGTGTTGCGGCCCAGGCGGGGACGCGAGGCGCCCTGGACGACGAGCCCCGCCTCCCGGTTCCCCTCGATGCGGTTGTCCACCACCGCGGGCGCACTGCGATCGCCGAGCAGCACCCCGGCACCGTTGCCCACCAGGACGCTGTCGCGGAGCCGGCCGGAGGCTCTTCCCACGTAGCAGACGCCGCAGACGTCGTTGCCACGGAAGCCGCTGTCCCTCACCTCGGGCGTGCCGCTGGCCACGAGCAGCCCGGCCACGGCGTTGCGTGACGACGTCGAGGCGCGCATGCTCAGCCGCTCTCCCCCGGCGAGCACGATCCCGCTGCCGCCGGAGAGGACGGCCTGCGCTCCGCGCGCGGCCGGACCGTTGCGGGTCGCGCCTGCGACCTCGACGTCCTGGAGCGTCGCGGTGCCGGCTCGGAGGAGCAGGACCGAGGCAGTGCCGCCCCCGCGGTGCTCCACCCGCACCCCAGACATCCGTAGGGCGACCTGCGAGGCGAGCACGAGGCCGGCTCCCTGGGCCCGGGACGTGATCGTGGTGCGACCGCGACCGGCGCCCTGGATCGTGATGTCCTGGACGAAGGCCACGGTGCTGTCCAGGGTGAAACGACCCACGGGCAGCACCACCGTCGCTCCGGACGGCATCCGGGAGAGGACGGTCGCGAGGTCCTCGCCTGCTGCCAGCTCGTGACGGACGGGCACGTCGGACCCCTCCACCACGTCGAGGACGTTGGCCGCCAACGCTGCCCGCACCGCTGTTGCCAGCGGACCGGTCGCACCGTCCGCCTGCCGCCACTTCTCGATCGCCGTGCGTGCCTCGGCCTCCCCGCAGTCCGACCGCGCCAGCTGCTCGTCGAAGGCGGCCGCCTCCGTGCGCAGCTGCCGCATGGACGGCATCGGGGGGACCTCGGCGGCGCCGGTGGCGCTCAGTCCGTCGAACTGCTCGGTGAAGGCGCCGAGCGCCGTGACGAGCCGCACGACGGAGCTCGAACAATCAGTCTCCCGCGCGTCCTCGGACCGCGCGTCGTCCTCCTGCCCCCGGCTCAGCGTGCCGGTCACCAGGACGACCCCGGGGATCACCATCATGAACAGCACCAGCGCGGTCACGTACTTCGTCCACCGGCGTGACCACACCGCGTCAGGCTACCTGCCTGAGCACCAGGACCAGGTCGTGATCGGCGGGGTTGGTCGACGGCATCCACAGCATCTCGTACGTCATCCCGTTGTAGTAGGCGTAGGAGAACGAGATCGACCCGGTCGTCGTCTTCGGAGCGATGGAGATGGTGCCCAGCGTGGTGAGCTGCCCCTCCAGGTCGGCGGTCCGCACCAGGATCCGGTACGTCGTGGTGGGTCTCGTCGACAAGGTGACGGTGAGGTTCGCCGACTTCGTGCCGCGCACCACGCTCGCCGACGCCAGCGGCGTCGTGCTGGGGCTGAAGGCCGTGGTGGTCGAGGTGCCGCTGTAGGTCGAGGTCCCGGCGGTCGCGAGGGCGTCGTCGAACGTGCCGCCGTTGCCGGGCTGCGGGTCCCCCGGCGCTCCGTGCTGGGCGCCCCACTCCGCGTCCTCGGAGCTGGTCAGTCCCAGCTCGCCGTACGGCTCACCGTTGCGGGCCCCGAGCGGTGCACGGGTCTGGTCGGCCCCGTCAGCCCTGGACAGGTCGTAGAGGAACTGCCGGACCGCCGGGGACGATGCGCGCCAGACCGTCGAGGCGCCGAACTGGTTGAACGGCACGAGGTAGGAGTTGAACTCGCCGATCCAGTCGATCAGGCGGTCGCTCTTGGTGTTGGCGATCAGCACGTCGCGACCGGCGCCACCGAAGGCGTAGTCGGCGTTGGTGTCCGTGTCCGGCTTGCTGTTCGACCCGTTGGTCGTCGTCTTGTCGTCGTCGACGTCGAGGAGGTCGTTGCCCCAGCCGCCGAAGAGGTGGTCGGTGCCGGTGCCACCGGAGATCCAGTCCGAGCCGCCGTCGCCGAACAGGGCGTCGTTGCCGTCGTCGCCGGTGGCGTCCGCCGTGGTCAGGAACGGAAGGCAGGCGGTGCCGCCGGCCTTGCACACGGTGACCAGGCGCATCGGGTTGTTCTCGTCGTAGTAGCGGAACTCCTCGGGGTCCGAGTAGCCGAACTGCAGCGGGTTGTCGTCGAGGTAGTACAGCGCCAGGGTCGCCAGCGGGTCGATGGTGTAGTACGCCGCGAGCGCCTCGCCTCCGGAGATCGCGTCGTCACCCTCGCCGCCGTGGGCGAAGTCGCTGCCGAGACCGCCGTACATGACGTCGTTGTAGCCGACGTAGAACGGCTCGAGGTCGGCGACCTTGACCAGCGTGCCCCTCACGTCGATCACCACGTTGTGGTGCGGACCGTTGCTGGTCACGGTGCGCTGGACGGTCGGGGTGTCCACCTGGTTGAGGGGCTCGGTGGAGCCGTTGCGGCTGGTCAGGAGCAGCCCGTCGTCGCCGACGAGGCCGTCCGTGCCGGCGCCTCCGGAGATCCAGTCCTCGCCGGCCTGGCCGTACAGGTCGTCGTCGCCGGCCTCGCCCCAGATCGCGTCGTCGCCGGCCATGCCGTGGATGACGTCGTTGCCGTTCTCGCCGTGCAGGAAGTCCGCGCCGCCGATGTTGGTCCCGGTGCCGCTCACCTTGACCGGCTTCGCGCGGTCGGTCGTCGTCAGCCAGTAGGTGCCGACCTCGCCGGTCGGGCTGTAGTCGAGGTGCTGCACGACCCGCGGGACCACCTGGGCCGCGTAGGTGAAGGAGAGGAACTGGCCGTTGCTGCCGACGACCTTGTAGATGTTGCCGTTGTCGCCGACCAGCACGTCCGCGTCTGCGGATGCGGAGCCGTCGCCACCGTGGTTGCGGGTGAGCGGGAGGCCTGCGCCGGTGCCGCCGTAGATCGTGTCCGAGCCGTCGGGTCGCTGGTCCCTGGTGGTCAGGCCGAAGAGGTCGGAGCTGCCGCCGATCAGGTCGTCCTGGCCGAGCCCGCCGTACATGGTGTCGCTGCCGCCGTTGCCCTCGAGGTAGTCCGCCCCCTCGCCGCCGTTGAGGACGTCGTTGCCCAGCTGGCCGAAGACCAGGTCGTTGCCGGCCCCGGCGTCGACCACGTCGCCGCCGTAGAGACCCGGGAGCGTGCCGGTGGCGTGGTCGAGGATCGTGATGGTGCGGACCTCGGCCGCGCCCGGGTCGAGCTGCGAGGCGCCGGTGACGCTGGAGCCGGTGTAGTAGGTCTGGGTCACCGGGTCGAGCAGGTAGAGCCGCGTCCCGACGAGCACCCGGACGAGGGAGCTGAGCGTCGTGCCCGTGCGGAGGACCTCGCCGTTGTCGCCCACGACCACGTCGTTGCCGGCGCCTGCGTCGATGAAGTCCCCGCTGTCGCTCCCGCCGGCGATGTTGTGGCCGCCGATGATGTCGTCGTCCCCGTCGGCACCGCGGATCGTGTCCGCGCCCTGCTGGCCGAGGATGATGTCGGCACCCGCGTCGCCCGACAGGTTGTCGTTGCCGCCGTGGGTGTCGGTCGTGTCGACGGACACGAACGCGAACGGGTGCCTCGCCATCGACAGCGGCAGCTGAGCGGTGTCGACGAACGTCGTGGAGCCGAGCGCGCCGACCCAGCCGAAGTCGCCGAGGACGAGGTCGTTGCCCTCGTTGCCGTTGGCGGTGTCCGCGCCCTTGCCGCCCAGCAGGATGTCGTTGCCCGCACGGCCGTGCAGGGTGTCGTTGCCGCCGACGCCGGTCTCGGCGGTGCGGAGCACGTCGACGGTCAGGAAGGCGCCGTCACCGGGGACGGCGACGCCCGTACGCGGGTTGAGCAGGTGCCCCGTGACCGGGGCGCCACCCAGGACGATCGGGTACGCCGCGGTGACGCCCGACGGCCGGAGGTAGTAGACGCGGCCGGTGTCGCCGAAGACCAGGTCGTCGCCCGCGCCGCCGCCGAGCGTGTCCGTTCCCTCGCCACCGATGAGCACCAGCGGCTGGGTGGCGGACGCAGCGGCCAGGATCGAGTCGTTGCCGCCCTGTCCGAGCACCAGCAACCTGGCCGGCCCGCTCGTCGGGGCGTTCGCCGTGATCGTGACGGTGTCGTCGCCCTCGCCGGTGTGGACGGAGGTGATGGTGGCGCCGTACGGCGTGGCGCTCAGCGCACCGCCGCGGACGGAGTCGATCCGACCGGTGTTGCCGCCGTAGCCGAGGAAGATCGAGATGCCGTGACCGAAGAGGCCGGAGTCGGCGCGCCGGGTCCAGGCGCCCTGGCCCGCGAGGTCTCCACCGGTGCTCGTGTAGCCGATCGTGGCCGGCGCGAGCCCGCTGATCGAGCTCCCCGTGATGACGAAGGCGCCGTCCTTGTCCTTGTCGCCGCGGTCGCTGACCGCCAGCGTGTTGCTCCCGGCGCCCGTGTCGATGTCCAGGGCGCCCTGGACCAGGTCCAGCGAGCCGGTGTAGGTGAGGTCGTCCGTGGTCAGGGTGCCGTGCAGCAGTGCGGCGAAGAGCGCCTGGACGTCCCGGGTGGTCGCGGCGGCGTTCAACGCGGCGAGCAGGCGGCTGAGGTCGACGGCGTCGAGCACGGTGGCCACGTTGCCGAGGTTGGCCGAGTCGGACACGAAGACCAGGTCGTCACCGGCGCCGGTGTCGACCCTGGTGCGTGCGGTCGTGCCGCGGACGTTGACGCCGTCGTTGCCGGAGCCGAGGTTCAGCGTGAGGTTCTCGAGGGTGTGGTAGCTCACGCCGTCGTTGCGGACCAGGTCCGTCATGGACGAGGTCAGGGCCGGGCCGGCTGCGCCGGCGTGCTCGCCGGTGAAGCCGATGAGGAACGTGTTGCCGTCGCGGAAGACGTAGACGCTCCGGGCGCAGCGGCTGTCCTGCGCCGCGGTGCTCTGGCCGACCGTCCCGGCCGGCAGTCCGCAGGAGCTGGCGTCGGGGAACAGCAGAGCCTGCAGCGCAGCGCGGACCTGGTCGGCCGTGGCCGTCTTGCTGAGGGTGATGGTCCCGAAGCCGGCGAGGGTGATCGTGAAGGTGCCGGTGCCGCGGACGGTCACCGAGTAGATCTTGTCCAGCCCGCCGTCGGCGACCATGTCCAGGCCGGTCACCGTCTCGGGCGTGATCGTGCCGAGCTGGTCGTCGGTCTCCGCGCTGTCGTCCAGGGTGGCGGTGTCCGTGCCGTCGCCGCCGGCCAGCACGAGCAGCGTGCCCAGGTCGTCGAGGAGGCCGGCGTTGCCGATCACGAACGCGTCGTTGCCGGTGTCACCGTCGATCCGGAGGAAGCCACTGGTCGTCCTCACCGTGAAGACGTCGTTCCCGGCGCCGCCGGTGAGCTCGGTGCGGCCGGTGTGGGTGCTGAGCACGGTGAACCTGTCGACACCCTTGCCGAGGTTGATCACCAGGCGCTCGAGGGCGCCGTACGTCACGCCGCCGGCGATCGTCTTGCCGCCGATCACCCGGTCCCCACCCAGTCCGAGCCCGGTCACCGTGCCGATCCCGGTGATGCCGTCGACCACGGCGGTGGGGTCGTACGTCGACGTGCCGGTCTCGGCAGCGACGCCGTTGCCGTTGTCCAGGACGAGCGTGTCGACCTGCTTGGACTCGACGACGTCGAACGCCGGGTTCGGCGTGGTCACCAGCTCCTGCGAGCTCTCGCCGGGGAGCATGTACGGCGGCGGGATCGTGTAGGCGGCGTTCGGGTTCTCGCCACCGAAGACCGACAGCGGGCCCTGGATCTGGTTGATCCGGCTGATCGAGGTCGGCGCGAACGCCTGGTAGTCGCTGCCGTCGACGTAGTCATCGTTCCTGGCGCGCACCAGCACGGTGCGGGCGACGTCCCAGTTCGAGGCGTCGAAGGCGAGGGCCACGCTGGTGTGCCAGGTGGCGCCGCCGTCGATGCTGACCTCGACCTGGACCTCGTTGCGGATCGTGGTGCCGTTGCGGGTGCCGGTCGGCTTCGCCGTGGCCCTGACCGTGACGGTGCAGGTGCCCGTCGCCCCGGCGCAAGGGTTGGAGCCGAGCACGACCTGGTAGCTGTCGGTGTCCCCGGCCTCGACCACGTGGGTCCCGCCGTCGGTCTCGATCACCCGGACGGTCGGGGTGTCGTTGTCGTCGACCAGCACGCTGACCGGAGCGATGGCGAGGCCGGTGGCGTAGCCCGCGCCGTCACCGATCAGCACGGTGTGGGTGATCGCGTCGTACGCCGACCCCTCGACCGTGCTGTCGTCGAGTCCCAGGACGTGGATCGTCACCGACACGTCGGCGGCCGAGAAGGTCACGTCGACGTAGGTGCTCCAGCTCCTGCCGTCCAGGCTCACCCGGGTCTGCGGTCCGGCGCTCACGCGCACCGTCACCGGGGAGGCGGGAGCCTTGGCCAGGTCGAGGGTGTACGTCGAGGTGGCTCCGCCCTCGGCGACACGGACGGGCCTGCCGGCCACCACGGTGACCGCCGGCCGGTCGTCGTCGATGAGGCGTACGACGGCGTTCGGCAGGACCAGACCGTCGTACTCGCGGTCGCCGGTGCTCTGCACCACGAGGTGCTGGAGGACCACGAACCGGTCGCTCTCCTCGGCCAGGTCGTTGATCGCCTTGACGTAGACGGTGCGTTCCATGGTCGTGGAGTCGAAGGTCGCGGTGGCCGACGAGGCCCAGGTGATCCCGTCGAAGGACACCAGGACGGTCCGGATCCGGGCGTCCTCGTCGTCGGGCGACAGGAGCGGCGCGGAGACGGTGATGCGCACGGTCCCGGTCGGCGTCCTGGTGAGACGCACCTGGTAGCTGTCGCAGGCGCCGAGCGTGAGCGCGAGCGCGTTGCAGCCGGCCTCCCGGACGACGGTGCCGCCGCCGGTGGGGGTGATGACCACGGCCGGGGTGTCGTCGTCGGTGATCTCCGCGCCGACACCGTCGACGGGGATGCCCGCCCAGTTGCCGAGGGTGCTCTCGACACTGTGCTCGATGATGCCGCTGTGGCCCTGCAGGTCGTCGGCGACCGCGATCGGCGCCGCGGAGCCGACCAGGATGGTGTCGCTGCCGAGGCCGCCGAAGATGCGCGTCTGCACGGTCGGGCTGGTCGAGACCACGATGAAGAGGTCGTCGCCCTCGGCTCCGTCGACGTCGACCTTCTCGATGCCGACGAAGGAGACGTAGCGGCCGGCGCCCCACAGCCCGTCCTTGCTGATCACGAAGACGTCGTCGGCCTCGGTGCCGATCAGGACCAGGGTGTCGAAGCCGTCGCCACCGTCCACCGCGACCGGGGCGTTCATGACGTAGGAGACGAGGTCGGCACCGGACCCGGCGCTGACGTTGGAGACCGCGTCGCTGTCAGGGCCGCCGGGGTTGCTCTCGAGGAGGAAGGTGCGGATCACGAAGGTGTCGTCGCCGCCCTCGCCGTTGAGCTGGAGCGCGGCCCGGTTGCGCAGGATGCTGAACAGGTCGTTGCCGGTGCCCCCGTTGATGGTGGTGGCGTGGCTGACGCCGTTGGTCAGCTGGCCGCGCGTCGTGTTGGTCAGCACGGCGCCGAACTCGCGGTCGAAGGTGACCGTGTCGCCGTACATCTGGCCGACGTAGAAGCTGTCGTCACCGGCCCCGCCGTTGATCACGGTGCTGGTCGAGTTGTCGTCCAGGGCGAACACGTCGTTGCCGGCGAGGCCGTTCACGGCCAGCCCGGCGTTGATCTTGTTGTCGTAGGTGATCAGCTCGGCGCCGGAGAAGCTCTTCTGGATGCCGGTGGTGCCGGTCAGGGGACCGTTGAGCGCGGCGACCACGCCGGAGCGGAGCAGGAACACGTCAGCTGACTCGGTGCCGTTCACGAACAGGGCGTTGCTCGCCCCGTCGTCGCTCCCGTCGGCGACGACGATGCGCGAGCTCCCGGCGCTCCACACGGAGATCGTGTAGGTGTCCGAGCCGGCGCCGCCGACGAGGGTCAGCGCGTTCGCGGCAGTGCGGGTCGTGCCACCGGCCAGGCCGTTGGGGGTGCCGGGCGGGTCGAGGATCGCGTTGACCGAGATGCTGTCGGCGCCGGCGCCGCCCTGGACCAGGGTGGGGCCGGAGGTCGTCTCGACGGTGAGGACGTCGTCGCCTGCGCCGGAGTCCACGGAGGTGAGGCCGGAGGGGCCGGTCTGCGTGGAGTCGACGTCGAGCAGGTCGTCACCGGAGCCGAGGCCGAGGCAGAGGGTCTCGAAGGTGTCGTGGTCGATGTAGCCGCTGGTCATGGTCGCGAGCGTGGCGCTCGAGGTGGTGCCGGACACGGCCACGAGGCCGGAACCGTCCACGCTCGCCGCAGGTGGTGCGCCGGTGAACGCCCCGACCCAGCGGATCAGGTAGGTGATGCCGTGGCCGCGGGTCACCGGTGAGCGCGTGACCGTGACGAAGCTGCCGCCGAGGGCCGCGTTGATCGCGTCCTGCACGACCTTGGCCTTGGCGTCGAAGGCGATGGCAGCGGTGGTACGACCACCGATGGTGATGCGGAAGTGACCGTCTGCCGCGTTGACGACGGTGATCGACCAGGCGGGCTTGGCGGCGGTGTGGCCGCCGTCGATCGTCATGCCGAGCCCGGCCAGGCGGTCCTTGGTCAGGTAGCCGATGTCGCCGGTGGTGTCACCGCTGTCGTCGACGTCGAGGACGTCGGTGCCGGCGCCGCCGCTGACCTTGACGTACGCCGCGATCAGGTCCAGCACCCCGCCCAGGGTCGGCGCCAGGCTGCCGACCCGGAAGCTGTCGTTCTCGGTGCCGCCGTAGACCTCGAGCGGGGCCGAGACCGACCGGATCCGGATGGTGTCCGCACCGGCGTCGCCGTGCACGAAGGTGGCACCGGACACGGACTCGACCAGGATCGTGTCGCCACCGTTCCCGGCGCGCAGGGTCGTGGTCGTGGTCGAGGACGTGGAGACGATGGTGAACGAGTCCGCGCCGCTGCCGAGGCGGATGCCCAGGGTCTCGATGCCGAGGTAGCCGATGCCTTCGCCGTGCAGCCCGAGGCCGCCGAGCAGCTCGCTCGTGAGGGAGCCGGTGTTGTCGGCCGTGTCGCCGCTGTCGTCGACGTCGAGGGAGTCGGTGCCGGCGCCGCCGCTGATGTCGAGCGGCGCAGCGACCGCGTCGAGCGTGCCCGTGGTGTGGGCGCCCGCGGCCCGGCTGCCGACCTTCACGACGTCGTCGCCACTGCCGAGGTCGAAGAGGCTCGCGACCTGCAGGCTGGTCAGGCGCAGCAGGTCCTCACCACCGAGGGTGTTGACGTTGAGCTGGTCACGTTCACCGGCGGCGAGGCTGGAGCCGCTGAGCGTCAGGGTGTAGTTGTCCTGCCACGTCATGACGGTGGTGGGGATCAGGTCCTGCGTCACGCTGGTGTCGTCCGCGACCTGCAGCGCTCCGGTACCTCGGGAGAGGACCGCGAGCGGGGCTGCCATGCTGCCCGTGACGGTCAGGACGTCGGCGGTGTCCGTCAGGTTGACCGTGACCGTGTCCGAGCCGCCGAGGACCGTGACCGTGTCGGTGCAGTCAGCCGGCTTGGGGGTCGTCGCGGCCTCGGTGGCGTCGCAGACCGTGGCCTCGTTCGGCGCCAGGTGGGTCATGCCGAAGCCGATGCTGACGTTCTGGATGCCTACGGTCCTCAGGGCGCCGCTCAGCGTCACGGTGTCGCCACCCTGCGTGCGCAGCGTGAGGTTCTCGAACTGGCTCAGGTCGAGGTTTCCCGATCCGTAGCCGATCCGGACTCCGCCGGCGTGCACGCCGACCGTGAGCGTGTCCGCACCCGGGGTGCCGACCAGCTCGAAGGTGTCGGTGCCCGCCCCGGCCGCCGTCGTCTCGTTCATCACCTCGGTGATGTAGCCGAAGAAGGTGTCGTCGCCGTCGGCACCGATCATCGTGTCGGCGCCGGCCCCGCCGTCGAGGTAGTCGTTGCCGGTCCCGCCGTCGAGGTAGTCCTTGCACACGCCGCCGCGGAGGTCGTCGTTCCCGTCGCCGCCGTACAGGGTGGCCTGGTTGCCACTGGTGGCACAGCTGGCGGTGGTGCTGGAGAAGGCGAGGAAGTCGTTGCCGGCGCCGCCGTGCAGGACGACCGGGATGTTCAGCTCGTTGAAGGCGATGAACGCGTCGTCGCCGCTGCCGAAGTCACCCTCGATCCTGGTGACGTTGCTGAACCGCTCCTCGTAGCCGAAGGCGGAGATCACGATCTCCGTGCCCTCGCGACGCACGACGTACTCCTCGATCGTCTCGGTCTGGGAGACCCCGCGCTGGGTGGCGAACGCGCCGACGTTGAGCCGCAGCACGCCGCCGGACTGCAGGGTGGCGAGCTTCGGCGGAGGGGCATCGCCGTTGACCAGCTGCACCGGCATCCAGAAGTCCGCGATCGTGATGGTCACGGACTTCCTGACGAACAGGATCTTCACGGAGAACTTGGCCTTGAGGGTGATCCGACCGCCGAGGTTCGCCTCACCGTAGAAGCTGATCTCCGCGCCTGCGAGCGTGATCCCGAAGAGCTTGACGTCCACCCCGCCCGTCAAGGAGATCCGGAAGTTGCGCGCGCCGCCGCTCGTGCCGAACCCGACCTTGGTGGGGTCCTTCTCGTCCTTGCAGGTGTTGTCCCCCGACGTCAACCCGGCAGCGTGGTGGCAGAACGAGGCGTGCGCGTTCAGGTAGCCCTTGATGCCCGTGCCGGCGATGGTGAGGTCGATGCTGCCGCCGAGGTCGAAGCTGAACGTGCCGGTCGACAGGATGAACCCGCTCGCGGACATCGACAGCGGGCCGAACCTGGCGCCCAGGCTGGCCTGCACTGCCCAGTTGTTGTTCGACACGGCGATGTCGAGGCTGCCGTTGAGCGTGATCAGCTTCAGCACCTTGACGCTGCCGGTGAGGTTGAGGTGGAAGTAGGCGTCACGCGGGGTGCCGTCGTTGACCGTGGTGTCGATCTCGAGCTGGCCGGAGACGTTGAGGTCGAACAGCGACAGCAGGTTGGCCTGGAGGGCGACGTCGACCTTCAGGAGGACGCCGTCCGCGTACAGGCCCAGGACGCCCTCGGCGTTGACGTTGAGCGAGGTGTTCTGGCTCGCGCCCAGCTGGAACCTGACCGAGACCACCATCTCGAAGGCGCCGGGGCGGACCGAGAGCGCGACGAGGCCGTAGGCGTCGGCGAACCCGACGATCGTCAGCTTGCCGGTGAGCACGACCGTGAGGTAGGCGCCGGGGGTCGAGGAGAGCGTGATCGTCCCCGCATTGCCGAGCAGTCCGTTGATCGTGCCCTCGTCGACGTTGGAGCCGCTGATCAGTCGGGGCGCGTTGCCGGAGATGACGTAGCAGCGGTCGTCGTCGGCATCGCCGTCGACGGCTCCACACTCCCGGAGCCGGGTGAGGAACTCACCGGTCATCGAGCCCGGGCCGTTGAGCAGGGCGGGACTCACGGTTCCGCCCGTCGGGCTCGTTCCGGCCGCGAGGTCCTGGAAGAAGCCCCACAGGGTGTCGGGGATCTCCAGGCTCATGTCGACGCCCGTGGTGTTCATGATCAAGCGGGCCTCGGCGGCCAGCTGCAGGCCGAGGTCGGGAGCGTTGACGGTCATCTCGACGTTGAGGTCGACAGCGATGCCGCGCTCGTCGATGAGGACCACGCCGACGGCGCCGAGCTTGAAGAGCGGGACGGCGGCGGTGATGTCCGGGCCGAGGCGCAGGTCGGCCAGGACCAGCATGCTGAGGCCCTCGTCGCTGATGTCGAGGAAGAACACACCGTTGGCGACCAGGTACTGGCCGAGGGTCAGGGTGCCGGTGACCTGCACGCTGACGAAGGTCTTCTCGAACTCGAGGACGACCGGGTTCTCGTCGTTGCCCGTGGGGACGGCCAGGCCGGACAGGTCGTCACAGTCGGGGTCCTCGTCGCCCCACTCGGAGGTGCAGGCCTCGTCCGGGGCCTCGCCCTGCTCGCCGTCCGGGTCGTGGTGGAAGCTGTCCTTGAAGTTGATCGCCGACAGCGAGCTCGACGCGCCGCTCACCATCAGGCCCAGGTTGAGCGCGATGGCGAGGGTCCCGGCAAGCGTGAAGCCGTCCGGCAGACCGACGAGCCCGAAGGCGTCGACGCGCACGTCGGCCGCGACGTAGACCGCCGGGGCGTCCGGGTCGGCCTTCAGCCCGACGAAGATGCCGATGTCGAGGTCCTCGATCGACAGGCCGATCGCGTCGGGGTTGCGCACGATCTCGCAGTCGACCGTCGCACTGGGCGTGCACGCCTTGCCGTCCTCGTCGACCCAGATCACGTCGCCGTCGGCGTCGGTCTGCCAGGAGGGTCCGTCGATGCCGACGAACCCGAGGAGGTTGGCTCCCCCGATGGTCATGGTCGTCACGCCGGTCACCAGGGTGCCGTCGGCGAGCGTCACGTCGGCCGTGCGGCCGAGCTCGAAGGCGATGCTGCCGCGCAGGGCCAGGACGCCGAAGACGTCGAGGTTGATGTCGGCAGCGACCGCGCGGATCACCGGGGTGTCGTAGGTGAACGGCACCACGATCGGGTCGCCGCCGAGCTCCGCCGGAGCGCCCACCTTGACGGTGAACGGTTCGTCGTCGTTGGCCTCGGCGTAGGCACCGAAGTCGACGACGGGCAGCACGGGGAGGCCGTAGAGCAGCGGGGTGGAGATGTTGAGCTCGACCTCGAGGCCCTCACCGGAGAGGACCAGGCCCTCGATGCCGACCAGCGCGACCTTCGCCGCAGCGGCCTGGAGTGAGATGTAGCGGATCGGGTCCAGCTGGTTGGTCGGCGTCATCATCGCCAGGGCGAAGTCGACGTCGTCGAGGACCAGGCCGACGGCGTCGCCATTGGTCTCGGCGTCGGTGATCTGGCCGTCTGCGTCACGGTCGATGACACCGTTGCCGTTGGCGTCGATCCAGTAGGGGCCGCCGAGGCCCACGAACGCGTGGACGTCCTGCGCGCCGATGGTGAGGAACTGCAGCTCCTTGTCGGCGCCGCCGATGAACTCACCGAGGCCCGGGATGCCGATGTCCTGGAGGAGGTCGGTGCTGACGATGCCGTCGGTGAGCGGCATGGTCCGCCTGGCGCCGTACTCGAAGTAGAAGCTGCCGGCGAGGTGGATGAACTCGGAGATCTGGAGCGTGAACTGGTTGGCGCCACCGCCGATGAGGAAGCCCTCGAAGTCGAGGAGGACCGGCGGGTTGTCCCCACCTGTGGGGACCTCGAGACCAGCGCCGCTGTCGAGGCTGGTCCAGTCGATCGCAGGTGGCGAGTTGATGCCGCCACCGCCGGTCCACTTCGAGCCGGCATTGACCTCGACCGTCGCGCCCCGGGCGTTCAGGGTGATGCCGGGGACTCCGATGAGACGCAGGTCGTCGACGCGCGCCTTGATCGCGTAGAACGACGGGGCCTTGGCCCCGAGCGCCTGGGTGAACGTGCCGCGGACCAGGGTGCCGAAGACGAAGCCGAGGTTGATGCCGCTGCCGAGGAAGCCGATGGCGGACGGGTCGAGCTCGGTGGCCTGCAGCACGCCGTCGTCACCGGTGTCGAACACCGGGCAGGTCTCGGCGTCGTCGGCACAGACCGGGCTGGGGTTGTAGCCGATGAAGACGCTGGCGTTGTAGACGCCGACCTTGATCGTCTCGATCGTGACGCCGGTGAGCGTCTGGCAGTCGTCGATCAGCTCGACGCCCTCCTCAGCCAGCGCCGCCGCCTCGGCCGCGGTCGCGATGATGCCGCAGGAGCCCAGGTCGGCGGGGTTGGCGAGGTTCAGACCGGTGTTGATGGTGACGGTCTCCTGGCCACCCTTCTCGAAGGCGAACCCACCGGAGATGTGCACGAAGCCGTAGATGGAGATGACCACGCGGCCCGCGGACACACCGATGATCGGGTCCTCGAAGTCGATCCAGACCGGGTCGTTGCCCTGCCCGGTCGGCACCGCGAGGCCAGCCCGGAGCGGGCCGTCACCGTCGGGGTCGGGGAGGCTCGCAGCCCAGTCGATCCAGGCGTAGGTGTTGACGGCGTTGTTGACCTTGCCACCACGGTTGAGGGTCAGCTCGGCGTCCTCGAACCGGAACACCAGGTCGTCGGGCAGCCCGACCGGGGTGAGCAGGCCGATGGTCGCCTTGACGGCGAAGAACGAGGGCAGCTGGTCGTCCCACGTCGCCGTGGTGATGGGCTCCACCTTGGCCAGCACGATGCCGACCGTGATGTCGTTGGCCAGCAGACCGATCGCGTCGCGTGACAGGTCGTCCTCGTCCAGGATGCCGTCGTCGCCGGTGTCGAAGGACGTGCCCTCGGTGTCCGGCAGGTTCGGGTTGTAGCCGATGAAGACCGAGGCGTGCGAGACGCCGATCAGGGTGGTCACGACCGGCACGTTCCACAGGGTGGACCCGGTCGTCGTCGCGCTGGGGCTGTCGCCGCCCGGGTCTGTGGCCGGTCCAGCAGGCGCGCCGTTGACCAGATTGCCGAGGACGGGGCCGGCGACGCCGAGGCCGGAGGTGCGGATGTCGGCGTTGATCCGGCCGCCCTTCTCGAAGGCGAACCCACCGGTGATGAAGACGAAGTCGGAGATCGCGATCGTCACCCGCGTCGCGGAGATCCCGACGATCGGGTCCTCGAAGTCGACGTGCACCGGGTCGTTGCCGGTCCCGGTGGGCACAGCCAGGCCGGCGGGCGTCGCGTCGTCACCCTCGACCTCGGGGAAGCTGCTGGCCCAGTTGATCCAGGTCTCGGCGCCCGCTGACGTGGTGAGCGCACCCGCCTTGTTGATGGAGAGGACCACGCCGACGAACTCGAGCACGAACTCCGAGGGGAGCCCGACCGGCTTCAACAGGTCGACGCTGCCCTTGAGCGCCCACAGCTTGTCGGGGAGCTGGGTCATCCACGGCTTGGCCGTGTCCTTCTCGAGGTAGGCGAAGACCAGTCCCAGGTCGATGTCGCTGGCCAGGAACCCGATCGCGCCCTCGCCGAGCTCGGACTCCTGGAGGATGCCGTCCGCACCCGGGTCGAACGACGTGCCGCCGGTGCCCTGGAGGTTGGGGTTGTAGCCGATGAAGATCGAGCCGTTGGAGATGCCGAACGTGGTCGTCGAGATCGGCACGTTCCAGATCGTGGTGGCGTTGGAGGTGGCCCCGAGAGACCCGTTGCCCGGAGCGCTCTCCTGGTCACCGTCGGCCTTGTTGATGAGCCCCGCGAGGATGCCTCCGGGCGACGCCAGTCCGCTCCCGAGGCCCGCGGTGTCGAGGGCGACCAGGTGGCGGGCGCCCTTCTCGAAGGCGAAGCCGCCCGAGATGTAGACGAAGTCGGAGATCGCCAGCACCACACGGGTGGCCGAGATGCCGAGGATCGGGTCCTCGAAGTCGATGTAGACCGGGTCGTTGCCGGTGCCGGTCCCCACGGGGAGCCCGGCCGGGGGGACGTCGCCAGCGCCGGGGGGGAAGCTGCTGAGCCAGTTGATCCAGGTCGTGGCGCCCGGGGTGCCGGTGATGGCGCCCGCCTTGTTGATGGTGAGCACGACCTGCTCGAAGCGGAGCTCGAGCTCGTCGGGCAGACCGACCGGCGTCAACAGACCGATGCTGGCCTTGAGCGCCCACACCTTGGTGGGCAGCGAGGTCAGCTTGCCGGTGGGCTTCTCGAGGTGGGCGAACACCAGCCCGACGTCGATGTTGTTGGCCAGGAATCCCGCAGCGCCGGCGCCGAGGTCGTCCTCGTCGAGGATCACGTCGTCACCGGTGTCGAACGACGTGCCGCTCTCGCCCTGCAGGTCGGGGTTGTAGCCCACGAAGATCGAGCCGTTGGAGATGCCGAACGTCGTGGTGGAGACCGGCACGTTCCAGATCGTCGTCGCGGTGGCCGTCGAGCCGAGGGAGCCGTCGACCGGCGCGCTGGACTGGGCGCCAGAGGGGCCGTTGATGCTGGTCGCGAGGGTTGTTCCCGCCGCGCTGCCGAGCTTCGCGGTGTCGAGGTCGACCAGGTGACGGGCACCCTTCTCGAAGGCGAACCCACCCGAGATGTAGATGAAGTCGGAGATCGCCAGCACCACGCGGGTCGCCGAGATGCCGAGGATCGGGTCCTCGAAGTCGACGTAGACCGCGTCGGTGGGCGAGGTCACGACGCGCAGTCCCGCCGGCGGGTCGGCGTCGTCGTCGGTGCCCGGGAAGGACTTCGCCCAGTTGATCCAGGCGGCCGAGGTCGCGACCCCAGCCACCGTCCCCCCGCGGTTGATGGCGAGGTCGACGCCCTCGAACCGCAGCACGAACTCCTCGGGCATGCCGACCGGCACGAGCAGGGCGATGCTGGCCTTGAGCGACCAGAACCTGCTCGGCAGCCGGGACAGCCCCGGCTCGGTCCGGTCGCGCTCCACGCTCGCGAACACCAGAGCGAGGTCGATGTCGTTGGCCAGGAACCCGACTGCATCGTCGGACAGGTCGTCCTCGTCGAGGATCGCATCGTCGCCGGTGTCGAACGACGTCCCGCTCGCGCCCTGCAGGTCGGGGTTGTAGCCGATGAACACCGATCCGCCGGAGATCCCGATCATCGTCGTGGTGACCGGCACGTTCCAGATGGTGCTCGCGTTGGCGGTCGCGCCGAGCGAGCCGTCCTCCGGGTCGGTCGCCTGGGCACCCCCGGGGCCGTTGATCAGACCGGCGAGCGCGCCTCCGCCGGTCACGCCCGCCGTGTCGATGTCGACGTCGAGCCCGGTCCCGGTCTCGAAGGAGAAGCCGCCGGTGATGTAGACGAAGTCCGAGATCGCCAGCACCACGCGGGTGGCGGAGATGCGCAGCAGCGGGGCGGAGTAGTCGATGAGCACGGTGGTGCCGCTGCTGTCGTCGGCGCGGCCGGCCGGGATGACCAACCCGGGGGTGTCACCGGGGAACGAAGCGGCCCAGTCGACGCTGGCGCTCGAGTCCAGTCCCCCGCCGAGGACCATCCCGCCGCGGTTGACCTCGAGCAGGACACCCTCGAAGCGGAGCACGAACTCCTCGGGGAGACCGATCGGGGTCAGGAGGGCCAGGTCTGCGCGAAGGGCGACGAAGACGGGGAGCAGGTTGGCGCCGCTGAAGGCGGTGCGGACCGGCGAGGCCACGACGAGTCCGAGGGTGAGACCCGAGGCCAGGAAGCCGACGGCGTCGGCGTCGAGGTCGGACTCGGCCAGGGGCACGTCCGCGTCGGGGTCGAACCCGCCGGGGTTGTGCCCGATGAAGACACTGGCGTCGGAGAGGCCGATGAGGAGGGTCTTGACCGGGAGGTTCCAGATCGTGGTGGTGTCGGTGTCGCGCCCCAGGGTCGAGCCGCCGGGGTCGGTGTCCGAGGCGGTCAAGGGACCGAAGGCACCGGGGTTCAGGACGTTGTCGAGGTTGATGTCGAGGTACTCGGTCCTGCCCTGCTGGAGGGAGAACCGTGCCCCGATGTGGACGAAGCTTCCGATCGTGACCACCGCGCGGGTGGCGGAGATCCCGAAGGCCGAGCTGGTGGCATCGAGGACGATGGCCGGCGGGCTGGGTCCACCGATGAAGGGGTGGTACCCGGCCGGGGTGGGGTCCTCGTCGTACGGGTCCACGGGGTCGTCGGAGAGATCGGGGTCCGGGAAGGACGACACCCAGTCCACCACGGCCATGCCGGCACCGGTGGCCAGCGTCGGGCCGCGGTTGACGTCGAGCTCGAGCTCGTCGACGTCGAGGGTGAACACACCGTCGAGGCCCACGAGCCCGAGGGAGCCGACCTTGCCCTTGACCGTGAGGAAGCGCTGGGTGAGCGGCATGCCGCCGAGGGGGGTGAGCAGGACCATGACGAGGCTGATGCCGCCGGCGAAGACACCGACCGCGTTCGCCCCGACCTCGGCCTTGCTCAGGATCCCGTCGGCGTCGGTGGCGGGGTTCCAGCCGAACCCGTCGCCGACGAACGCGTTGGCGGCGGTGAAGGCGAACTGCAACGAGGACACCTGGAGGTTCCACAGGGTCGCGTAGTCGTCACTGCGGCCCAGGCTGCCGTCCGTCGGGTCCTCGGCCACGACGGGCACCTCGGTGGCGTCCTTGAGGCCGGAGGGGATGAGCGACGGCGGGGTGGTGCCGAGTCCGGTGCTGATGTCGACCGAGGTGGGCCCGCCCTTGGTGAGGGTGACGTCGCCGTTGACGAAGATGAACCCGCCGAGGTCGAGGAGGACCGGGACGGTGGCGGAGAGGAGCTCGCTGCCGAACGCGAGGGAGACGGGGCTGTCGTCGCTGTCGATCGGGTCCGCCGAGAGGTCGAGCCAGGAGTCGTCCTCGGACGACGCGTTCACCGAGACCGACATGGTCTTCAGGTGCATGTCGAGGTCCAGGTCTCCCACGCCCCCGATGGTCGGGGTCGTCATGGTGCCCGTGAAGGCGTGCCACGCCTGCTGGTCGGCCGTGATGATCGCCAGGAGGAAGCCGCTCAGGGGACCCGAGATGCCGATGGAGGCGCCGAGCACCTCGACACCGACGAAGCCGGACCCCGAGGTGCCCCCGAGCTTCAGCAGGCTGGCGGCGACGGTGCTGCCGCCACTGACGGTCGCGGAGTAGTCCTCACGCTCGAAGCCGTAGTCGCCGACGACGCGCACGAAGCCGGCGACGGTGACGGTCAGCTGTCCGTCTCCGTCGTCCACCGCTCCCCCGAGGCCCGCGTGCTCCTCGAAGCGGAACTCGTCCGCGGCCGTCGCGGCGCCGGTCAGGCCCTCGACGTCGGTGAACTCGATCGTCGCGCCACCTGTGAGCTCGAGGGTGCCCGCGTTGACGCCGGTGATCCTCCAGATGCTGGCGACGTCGGGACCGACGAGGACGTCGGCGCCGTCGAGGCCGTCGACGATGAAGGTCTCGCCGTCGGACACCGTGCCGATCTCGACCCCGTCGACCTGGATGCTGTAGGTGCCACCGCCGGTCGGCACGACGGTGATGACGTTGTCACCGGCCGTCGTCCCGGTCGCCAGGATCCCGAACGTCGTCGTCTCCGCGATCATCGTCACGGGCTGGTCGAGGAAGCCGAGCGAGTCGGTGGAGAGGCTGGTGCTGCCGAGGCCGACGGTCGAGAGCCCCGCCGTGCCGGGGACGCTCACCGGCTCCGGCATCGGCATCGGCACGACGGGCTGCGGCTCGGGCTCTGCCCCACTCGCCGACTCCACGGAACCGGTCGCGGGGCCGGTCTCGCTGGACCCGTCACTCGTGCCGGAGCCCGGTGCCGGCGCATCGGCTGTCCCGGTCGACCCGGTGCTGTCCGAGGTCTCCGGGGTCTCCGGGGTCTCCGGGGTCGAGGGCGCGGCATCAGCCGGCGGTGTGACCACGGCTGCCGGCTCGGCGTACTCCGTGCTCACGCCGTGCGAGGCACCCGGCGCCAGCGATGAGCTCATCAGCCCGCCGCCGTGGCCCAAACCCAGGACGTGACCGATCTCGTGGCGGACCACGGTGGTCAGGTCCATGGCCTGCCACCCCCACCCGGCGGCATCGGCGTCGATCGTCACGCTGCTGCCGCCCTGCGCACCGAGCGTGAGCCCGGGGAGGTCGGCGATCGCGAACGAGATCGAGGAGAGGTCGGCCGCGGGCCTCACGGCGAGCCACTCGGCCTTCGCCTGCGAGACGGCACCGGCGAGCTGACCGCCGCCGAGGGAGGCCTCCGGCCCGACCGGCTGGGCGGGCGCGCTGCTCGCGACGAGGTGTTCCGGGCCGTGTCCGCCACCGCTCGCGAACGCGAGCACGAGGTTGCCACCGGACCAGGCGAGAGCGAGGACGAGCAGGAGAAGGAGAGACGCGGCATCGAGCACGGCAGAGCGCATCCGGGTCTCCGACCCGTACGCGACGCTCACCGCGACACCTGGCACGAGTCTCCCTCAGTACGTCCGCGGATGACCCCGCACTCGAGCCGCCCCAGGAGGGGACGGCCGCACCAGGCAGTCTTCATCGACCCAGCGGCAACGCACCAGACCCATGTCTACCTCTTTTCCACCCAGAGGGACTATCCGGTCCTAGTCAGGAATAGCCATGGCCAGACGGACAGGACCAGGCGTGGGCGGATGATCGCCGCCCTCGGGGACGCGCAGCCCACGGGGTGAATCCGTCTGGCCGGGACGCGGGGCCCGCGGTGTGGTTGCGGGCGGTGACGGAGCGGTCGCGACGTCGCGACGTCGCGACGCCTGACTCGAGGCCTGGGTGGGAGCCGGATGTCGGAATCGAACCGAGACCTTCTCATGACGAGTGTCGCGCCTGATCCGCGCCTGGAACGCGATGTCCCGGAGGTTTGAACTGCACTTTCACTCCTGAACTCCTACGCATCGCCACGCACCCGCACCCGCACCCGCACCCGCCAGGACGCATCGTTTGTTGGGACTTTGTTGGAAGTTTGTTGGGACCAGCGGCCGAGAGGAACCCTCCGGGGGGCGAACGCGCATACCTCGCCGTCGGCATCCCGGCCCCGTCGCCCTCGCCCTCGCCCTCGCCCTCGCAGTATCCGCGGACCCGAACGGCGCAGCCGTCTCGATCGAGGCGTGGCGGAAGCTGAGCCCAGCCGTCGCGGGGGTGTGCGCCCACGACGACGTCGCCGCACGGGCCGTGCTGGCCGGCCTGCGCACACTCGGATGCGCGCGCCCGCGGACATGGCCAGGGTCGCCGCGACCGACTCTCCTGCGATCCGGTTGGCCGACCCGCCCCTGACCACTCGACATCGACACGGGCGCTACGGCCGCGTACGCCGCTGATGTCGCCGCCAGCCTGCTGGCCGACGACCGCCGCAAGGCCCCGACGTAGCGGCGGCGGGTTGATCGCGGCTTGGCTGACCGTCCTCCTTGGAAAGAGACACACAGCGGCAAATTGTCTTCTCACTTAGTGCGCAGTAAAGTGCTCACATGACTACTCCACTCCCCCCCTTCCACCTCGCGCTGCCGGTCCACGACATCAACGCTGCCCGCAACTTCTACGGCGGCGTGTTGGGCTTCGGCCAGGGGCGCAGCGCCGACCGATGGACCGACTGGAACGTCGACGGGCACCAGGTCGTGACCCATCAGGTCGACGGGCACGTCAACGCTGTGGCTGGCACCAACCCTGTGGACGGTCACGACGTGCCCGTACCGCACTTCGGTCTGGTCCTGACCATCGACCGGTTCCAGGAGCTCGCAGCACGCCTGACCGAGGCTGGCACCTCGTTCGTCATCGCCCCCTACGTCCGGTTCCAGGGCGAGCCCGGCGAGCAGTGGACGATGTTCTTCCTCGACCCGTCGGGCAACGCGTTGGAGTTCAAGGCGTTCCGCGACCTCGACCAATTGTTCGCGGCCTAGGCGCCACGATGGCCGGTGACGCGAACGGCGACGGGGCCGACCTGACCCGCACGGGTGAGCTCGACGGCGCCTTCCTGCGCCACGTCGGCACCCGCATCAGAGATCTGCGCAAGAGTCGGTCCGAGACCGTGCAGCAGCTTGCTGAGCGTGCCGGCATCAGTCGCCGCCTCATGACTCAGATCGAGCTCGGCCAGGCCAATCCCAGCCTGGTGACCGTGACCCGGATCGCTCGTCTGCTGGGCACCGAGTTCACCGCGCTGCTGGAGGACCCGACCTCCCTGGTGCCCATCGAGGTCCACGACGCACAGAGCCACACCCTCATCTGGACCAGCGATGCGGGCAGCACCGCCCACCTCCTCGCGGCGACCGATCAGCGCACCGCTGATCTCTGGCTGTGGCACCTCTCCCCAGGTGACACCTACCGCGGGCAACCGGACCCCGCTCGGTCCGAGGAGCTGTTCCTCGTTCTGTCGGGGTCCCTCACCCTGACCGCCGACGACCTCCGCGTCGTCGTAGCAGAAGGCGGGTCAGCTCGGCTGCGCAGTGACCGTCCCTACACCTACAGCAACAACACCACGGCCCCTGTCGACTTCGTCCGGACAGTGGCCCTCTACTCATGACCACGAAAGGCACACCATGAACGTCTTCCAGATCGGCGCCGGGGGCGGCATCGGCACCCGACTCTCCCGCCTCCTCGTCGCCCGCGGCGACCAGGTGACTGGGATGCACCGCCGTCCCGAGCAGGCAGCAGCCATCAACGACACAGGCGCCACGGCAACCCTGGGCGACCTCGTGGCAGCGTCCGCGGAGGACCTGGCGGCCAAGATGGCCGGTCACGACGCCGTCGTCTTCTCGGCCGGCGCCCACGGCGCGGGCGCGGAGCAGACCACTCAGATCGATGGCCTGGGGCTGGAGAAGGCCGCCGCCGCCGCCGAGCGCGCCGGCGTCGAGCAGTTCGTCCTGGTCTCAGCCTTCCCCGAGTCCGAGCGCGGCGGAGACCTCGGTGAGGGCTTCGAGCACTACATGCGGGTGAAGAAGGCAGCCGACATCCACCTGGTCAACACCGACCTGGACTGGATCATCGTGCGACCCGGGCTACTCGACGACGCCGACGGCGACGGCAACGTCACCGCGGGTCTGGCGGTCGACTACGGACGCGTCCGCCGTGACAACGTCGCCGCCTTCATCGACGCCGCCCTCCACGAGCCCGCTCTGCGCCGGGTCATCGTCGAGGTCGTGGACGGTTCCACCCCCGTCGCCGCGGCAGCCGCCGCCGTCGCTGGGTCGACCGGACCACGCTCCTGATCAAACGCCGAAGTGACGCCGCAGTGCATCGCTGCGGCGAACGCAGTCCCGGCACTGGAGTCCAGGCAGCAGAGTGGTGTACGGCTCCCGGTGAGCGTGTCGTCCAAGCAGGCGACGGCCATCGGGTGATCCTTCGAGTGATCTGCGAAAACCGACTCGGAGAAGGACACCACGACGACCGTGGACCCCAGTATCGACCCTGCCCGCATGCTCGAGGAACACCTGCCCCAGGCGAGCCCCGATCTACTTCGTGAACTGCCTGGCTCGTTCGTCGACACGCTCGGGTCTGCTGCACGGATAGGTGACATCTGATCTGCGTCGATGTGTGTCGGCGCTGGAAGGATGTGCACCATGCCGAAGGCGTTCCCCCGAGAGTTCCGCGAGGACGTGATCCGGGTCTATCGGGACTCTGATGCGTCGCTGGCCCAGGTCGCGAAGGACTTCGGCATCTCGCCGTCGTGCCTGAAGCGCTGGGTCACGATCGATGACAAGAATTCTGCCCACCCATCCGCAGCCGGCCGAGCGGCTGTCGAGTCCGACGCGCTGCGTGATGCGAACAAGCGGATCAGGCTCCTCGAGCAAGAGAACGAGGTCCTGCGCCGGGCCGCGGCCTATCTCTCGCAGGCCAACCTGCCGGGAAAATGATGTACCCGCTCGTCCGCGAGCTGGCCGCCGATGGGATCCCCGTCGCGGTGACGTGCCGGGTGCTCAAGATCGCACGCCAGCCCTACTACCGCTGGCTCGCGAACCCGGTCACCGACGCCGAGCTCACTGCGGCCTACCGGGCGAACGCGTTGTTCGACGCCCACCGCGACGACCCCGAGTTCGGCTACCGGTTTCTCCTCGATGAGGCCCGCGTCGCGGGTGAGCCGATGGCGGAACGGACCGCGTGGCGGATCTGCTCGGACCTCGGTTGGTGGTCGGCGTTCGGGAAGAAGCGCGGCAAGAACGGGAAGAAGCCAGGCCCGCCGGTGCACGACGACCGCTGCGCCGTGGTTGATCACAAGGGCAGGGTCCGCCACGAGTTCACCGCAACCGCGCCGAACGAGCTGTGGTTGGCCGACATCACCGAGCACTGGACCGGGGAGGGCAAGCTCTACGTCTGCGCGATCAAGGACGTCTACTCCAACCGCATCGTCGGCTATTCGATCGACTCACGGATGAAGTCCCGGCTTGCCGTCGCTGCGCTGAACCACGCCGTCGCGCGCCGCGGCAATGTGGCTGGTTGTGTCCTGCACACCGACCGAGGATCGCAATTTCGTAGTCGCAAGTTCGTCCACGCGCTGAACCGGCACGACATGGTCGGCTCGATGGGTCGCGTCGGCGCGGCCGGGGACAACGCAGCCATGGAGAGCTTCTTCTCGCTGCTGCAGAAGAACGTCCTCGACCGCCACCCCTGGCGCACCCGTGAAGAGCTGAGGATCGCGATCGTCAGGTGGATCGAGAGGACCTACCACCGGCGCCGTAGACAGGCCGCTCTCGGGCGGTTGACCCCGGTCGAATACGAGCTGATCATGACTCCAGCCGCGGCCCAGGCGGCCTAACCGAAACTGTCACCCGTTCGTGCAGCAGACCACGAGGCGGTACGACTCGAGTCTGCGGCGTCGGCAGGCCGAGCAGAACCGGAGGACCATCTTCGTCGCCGACACAACCCCGTTCGCCCAACCTGGTGGGTGCTGGACGTCGCCGCATCGAGCTGACATCGGCACTGCCGCACGAATAGGTGAATCTGATCCTTCAGCACCCAACCACGTGCGGCAGTTCCGGACACGCAAGCCTGAGAAAGGCTGCGCCGACACCGGCCTGACCGACCATCAGATCCGGGCAGACGGTTGAGAGCTCCTCAGATGGCCACCCGTCGTTGATCCGGAACAGCATGAGGCTTTCACCGAGACAGCGTGCGTTCTGCAAGATGGTGTCGTCCCCAGTCAGCTGCCATAGGTCTATGAGGATGTCGGCGTTGCCGGCGAGTCCGTGGCACTGCGTCGTGCCGTGCCAGGTGCGCGCCGCCGTGGCCCGTCCGGCGGCAAGGGCGCCGTCGAGGTACCTGTCCACGCCGGTCGCTTCGTAGGCTTTGGCAAGGAAACGCCCGATTCCTGGCGCACCGTGGCACCACCCGCTAAAATTCGAAGGCGCCTCATTCGTTCGAGCACCCCACGTGAGCCCGCTCCCGTCGATAAGGCAGACGACCCCGTCCGTCAGGGTCCGATCGGCAACTCGTCGCACGGTCTCGCGGACGGCGTCAGAGCCGGTCGTCATGGCACACTCGGCAAGGAAGAACCCGATTCCCGCAGACCCGTGCGCGAAACCGAGGTACGCGTTGCCGCTCAGCGATTCATGGCCCGCGGGAATAACCCAATCCGCATCGCCTTCGGCAGCCGTATTAATTAACTGATGCGCATGATCAAGGGCACGTGCCAGGAATGTGTCATTGCGTGTCGCCTTCCACAAGGCCAGGTTGTAGAGACCCGTGCCCGCCGCTCCCACGAGGAGATCCGGCGAGTGTGCGCGCATCGATGCCGCTTCATCGCTCACCCTCACGGCGCGTCGCAGCCACCTCTCGTCCCCGATCGTCTGGTGGAGACGCAGGAAAAGCAGACCCGGACCGCAGACGCCGAAGTAAAGGCCCGGCATGTCTCCCTGGCGTGGAGCGAACGGCACGGTCGTGTCTAGCCAGTTCGCGCAGGACACGACCGCACGCAGGTAGTCGTCTTCTCCGGTCGCGCGATGAAGCTGGAGCAGGAAGAGCGCAGTGCCAGAGGAACCCGCGTAGAGGTCCCGGCCTGCGATGCCTCCGACGATCGGATGCGGCGACACCCACGCGGTGCCCTTGCCGTCGTACTGCGCCGACGCGATAAGGAGCTCGCCCACGTCGGTGGCCGCGTCGAGAAAGTCTGCGGGTTCGCGCCTTGGTGCCAGCCCGGTGCTCGGGGACCACTCATGAAGGGAGGCGATAAGGATGCCGGCGACTGCCGTCGCATCGCGAGGTCGGTCGGCCGGGTTGTCGGTCAGGCATCGCTCGATGAGGGGATAGAGCGGGCTCGACGAGTCACGGGATCGCTCCAGCGCGGCGACATCGGCGGGGGCTGGAAGCATGGCGCAGTCGACGGTCGTCGCCATAGCGAGCATGGTCGCGCCAAGCGCGAAAATGTCGTCCTGCTGGGTTCGGGACCCTACGCTGTCAGCCTGCTGCAGCGACACGTACCCGCGGGTACCCATGCCACCGACGAGTGCTTCGTCGAGCTGGCCGCCCAGCTCAAGATCGATAAGTATGAAGCCGGTCTCGGTCATGATCACGTTCGCGGGTTTGAGGTCTCCGATGACGAAGCCTTCTCGATGAATGGACGACACCACGCTGCACAGTTGGTCGACCCACTTCGCCAGGACGTGCGTCGTCGGGCGTGTGCCTGCTGCCGCGAGACTATTGAGGACGCTTCCGAGCGGCTCCCCGTCGACGAAATCGTAGACGAGGTAGGCGGCATCAGTAGTCTCCCAGTAGTTGCGAAGCCGAGGCACGGCGCCCGTGTCGGCGAGGCGCTCCAGGCATTGCGCTTCCTGACGCAGGCGCGCCCGGGCGTCGAGTCCGTCGCTCGCCTCCATCACGTATGCGTACGCCTCCTTTACGACGACAAGGAAGTCGCCGCGTTCTCGGGTGTCAATGGCAATGGACGTCACGCCCTTCGGCGACGCGTGCAGCTGCTGAACCCTCACGTACCGGTTCGCTAGCAGGTGGCTAGCGGACGCGCCGTCCTCGCTTGCGCCGTCAGCAAGAACGCCGTCCGCCGGCGCGGGGCCGGGTGCGGCCCTGTCGTCAGCTTCAATCCCTCCCGTGGCCGTCACTCTCGCGGGAACAATCCGCCCCGTGAGTAGCTGGAGGCGCCGACTCGTGAAGCCCCCGTAGCGAATATGTACGAGGCTCGTGTCGGTGTAGCGCTGCTCTGATCGGATCTGCGGACCGGCGAGACCATGGGTGGCGAGATGCAGCTCTGCGGCGAGTTCTGCGGCGGCCGTCGCGTTCGCAGGGTAGGCGGTTAGGAACTTGCCGACCTGGGTGATGCCGCCTCGGCCGCTCGAAAGAAACGCGAGCTCGTGCAGGGTGGAGGCGTGTTTAAAAGGGACCCTCTGCCTGACAAGCACGGGCACGCAGCGTTGGAGCACGTCGCCCGCGCTAGCGACGCTCGCCGAGACGTGGAGCTTTAGTCCGACTTCGGGAAGAATATGTCCACTCGGTCGGTATTCAGTCCAGAACGTCGCCGAACCCTCGAGGCGGCCGGTGTCCCAACCCGCAAACAGGCCTTCGGCGCGGGCGGAGGCGATGGTCTGCTGTATCGGGTCGTTCATTGCCTGCGACACGTCGGCCCGCTATGACTGTTGGTGCTTCGCGAGCGCCGTGGTGCCCTCAAGCTGCATGTGGATGATGCTGTACTCGGCCCCTTCCAAGGGGACTCGGAGCATGCCGGCCGCCCCGTACCGCCATTTCGCAGCATCCCCGTCGATGACAGCGCGCAAGTCGCCGACCTGTTCGAGGGCCTCACGGAAGCGTCCGCATGACAGGTCCACTCTGGCGACGTTCGATGCGAGATGGATCAGCTTGACGGTGAGATAGCTATGGCCGAACTGTTCCGCCAGCAAGCGCCCTGCGTCCAGCGCGCGGGTAAGGTCGTAGATCGCAACCTCGCTGTCGCCCTCCTTCCAATGCACGAGCGCGTGGACCGGAAGCGAGGAGAGCTCGCGCGCAGCGCGAACCTCTCTGTTGTCTGGAAGCTCGATCCCATCGACGGCCGCAAGCCGTCGCCGAGCGTCAACGAGGTCCCCTCCCTTCGCATACTGCGCGGCTTCTTGCGCATAGTCGAGGAGGACCTGCAACGTGATGATGTTCTCTGGATCGTGTCGGGAGGACATCGTCGTGAACTGGTCAGCGATGAACTGCCGACTGGCGCGTGACTCGGCCTCCCGAAGGGAGGCGACACCTATTGTCGCGCCAGCCTGCGAGTCTTCGAAATTGCCAGACATGAAGGACTCCGGTGGTGGCGCGTCACTTACCTTGTCGGCCGGCAGCCTTGGTGGGCGCTGCAACCTCGCGTCCGATCAGGACCTCGAATGGAACGGGATTGCGTCGTTCGTCGGCCAGGTTCGTGATGTTGGTGCCAATGCAACTGGTCACGCAGCAACCGGAGCAGCAACAATCCCAGGTCCACAAGCCAAGACTGCCGCCAAAGTTGGGTGCCTGGAAGTCCTCCGCGGCCATGGCGATCGCCATCGGAGCAGAGACGCCACGCTCGAATAGCACCGTGGCGAATTCGTCGGGGCTGGACCTAACTCGCTTATTCAACTCTTCGTCATCGTCGCATTCCTGCTTGAGGTTCTTCACCTTCTGCAGCGACAACCTGTAACTGGCAATCTGCTTCTGAACAGTGCCTAGGATCCGGTGGGTTGCTTCGAGTTCATCCGGCTCAGCATTCTTGTCACGGGAATAGTTCGGCATGATGTCCCTCCATCGCCGACGGTGGATGCGCATTCAATCTCTGACGCCACTGCCATCGGAGCCCGGATGCCGCTGTTAGCCCGAAGTTGCACGGCCGTCTTCCAAACCAGCTCGCGAGGACCAGTGGTCCCTCTGCATCTCCTTGCTACACCCGGATGTCAGCCTTGTCCAGGGTGCAAGACGCGCTCTTGACAACCGGTCTAGCCACTACGCGAGGCCCCCTGTCTAGCCGGTCACTTTCGGGATACCCCCACGCACAAGTGAAGCGTCTCCTCAAGGGGACGGATATGCGTCGCTGAGAAGGTGCCAATTCGGCTGCCGCCCGACGACGTCGATGTCCGTGTCGGGTGCCGTTGCACTCGACCGCTCCCGCGAGGGCGCCTCCGCGTGAGGTTCGGCTTGCGAAGCAACGTCATGATCTGACTCACCTGTGCGTCAGCCGTAAAGTCACCCATCCCCGCAGCAATACCATGGTGTCTCGCAATACAACGGGGCGTGCCTGCGCGATCACTCGCCAAGGTCTGCGCCACGACGACGGCTGCTCGACGCGCCGCGCCTGTTCGGTCCACCCCTGGGCGACCCAATCGTCGGCAACGACCTCGGCCCCTGTTACTACTCCTATGAGCGCCGCCACATCAGCTACGCACGCCTTCGCGCCCATACGGGAGTACTAGACCTTGAGCCATTCAGCCCGCTGCGTCCACGCTGGCGTTCCACCCGCCTCATCATCTGCCCACAATCCGATCATGTCGATCGCGAGCCGGTTGAGCGAAGGCCGACGCTGCCCTCCCTGACCGGGGACTCGAATCGCTGATGCCGCGGCCAGATGCCGCTTGGCCTCAGTTCGCAGGGCAAGGTATCGAGCATGCTCGGCTGACTGGATGTGCAGGTACTGGCGCACCAAGGGGGTCCCGAACACTCGGGTCATCGAACGCATCGACCAAGAACTGGGAGGCCTGAATATCGTCGTGACCCCGCCAGGCGTCGCTGGAGGTGGCCTTCATCCAAGCCAGCGCCAATCCATCACCGGCCGCGGTCGCGCAGTCGCGCGCGTTCCTCTCCGCGAGCCAATCCCTCGTCGACACGTGCACAAGCGTCATACCGGCTCCCTTCTGTTGTCAACCGGTCCGGCGTAGCGTCCTCGGCGCGGGTCCGGGAAGTGGCTGATCCGAAGTGTCGACGTGCGGGGACAGGTCGGCCGCGCTGGATTGAAGAGTCGCCCCGCAGTGCCCTCCCGGGCCCGCGCCAGGGTCCCGTGCGGCGTTGTCCTGGGCGTCGTCGAGGAGCTGGCGGTAGATGGCGTCGGAGATCCTGCGCTTGAGGCATCGGATCGCCTCGAGGGGCTTCTTGCCCTCGGCTCGTTTGCGTCGGTAGTAGGCGCGGCCGTCGGTGTCGAGGCGGATCTGGCTGATCGCGGCAATATGGATCATGTGGTTCATCCGTCGGTTCCCGGCACGGGAGAGCCGGTGCCGGTTCTGCTCCCCAGACGAGGCGTCGAGCGGGGCGGTGCCGGTCCAGGACGCAAACCGGTTGCGGTCCGCGAAGCGGGCTACGTCACCGACGTCGGCCAAGACACGGGCAGCGACGACGGGTCCGACGCCGGGAAGGTCCATCAGATGTGAGCTTCGGGCGATCACGATCGCCTTCAGCTCGGCGGTGGCCTTCTTGATCTTGGCCTCGACCGCGACCAGTTCGGCCAGCTCCTCGGCAGCGATGCGACGGCGGGTCTTGCCCGCGATGTCGCGGGGCCGGACGCTGGCCAGCATCGTCTTAGCCTGGCCGGTGGTGATGTCGCGTTTCGCCTGGCCAGGCAGCAGTTCTGCGAGCAGGGCTTGAAGTCGGTCGACGGTCTGGACCCTGCGTCGGGTGAGGGCTTCGCGGCGGTCGGTGAGCATCCGCAGCGCCTCGAGCTCCCCGTCGTGCTGCAGCACCCTCAGGGTCTTGGTGCGGACCGCGACCGCGGCGACTGCGTGCGCGTCGTGGGCGTCGGTCTTGCGGTTGTGGCCGGTGTCGAACAGCCGCACCCGGGCCGCGAGCTTGGCTGGGACGTCGACGACCTGCTCGCCGTCTTCGAGCAGTCGTTGCGCCAGCGGTCGGCCGGCGCCGTTGCTGCCCTCGACCGCCCAGACCCGCTCGGGCCAAGACGTGGCGTACTTGCGCATCGCTGAATAGCCGGCCCGGTCGGTCGTGAACCGCCCCGAGCCGAGCAGCTGCTCGCTGTGGTCGACGACCTCGATCGTGGCCGACAGCTTGTGGGGATCGACCCCGATGATGACCTGCTCCATGTGCTGCTCCCGCCTGTGCTCGACCCAATGTGGACGGCGAGGTGGGCATTGCTACTACGAGCAGGGCAGTCCCTTCTTGAGCCACGCCTCGTCACGGTGTCCGGCGGGACGCAGACCGGTAGCGAGCCAGCCTCGTCACGGTGTCCGGCGGGACGCAGACCGGTAGCGAGCCACACCAGTTCAGCAGGTGGGCAGCCGCATGGAGAGCTTCCCGCCGGACACCTGGACCGAGTCTGGCCAGACACCGGCCCTGACGGAATCGTCTAGTAGCCGCCTGTCGGACGCGCACCGACGTCCGCTGATGCCACGGCGAGGGAGGCGGTGGCGGCGCCGCACCGCGGTCTTGGCCACTGCGTGCGGCGCGGGTGGTTGTCGCCTCGATCCGCCTGCCTCACGAGGACCCCCCACCACTCCTAACCTCGCTTCTTGATCTCCCTGCGTACAAGCGCACCTGCACCAAGGCACCAAGGCACCAAGTGATGGTCTGGAGGGTCTGCATCAGGTCCGGAACTTGCATCGGTTCCGTGGTCCGGTTCATCTCAGAAAGACAAAACGTGAAAAGCCACAAGAAGGTCAGTGCGGCGACGACATCGGCCAGGACCTCCACTTGCAACCACCAGTCGGTGGGCTGCGCGGGCAACACCGAGGTGGTGGGCGTGCCCGCGGTCTGATTCTGCTGTTCGGCAACCAACCGAAGCTGCGACACGAGATTCGTCGACATCCGCTCCGCCTGTCGGCGCATCTGCTCCATAGCGGGTGAGGTCACCGTTGCCATCAAACTTGAGTGCTGATCCATCTGACGGCGCATCTGCTCCATGGCGGGTGAGGTCACCGATGCGGCCATCAAGCTGGCGTTGCGGTCGATCACCTGCCGCATCTGCTCCATGGCCGGTGAGGTCACCGATGCGGCCATCAAGCTGGCGTTGCGGTCGATCACCTGCCGCATCTGCTCCATGGCCGGTGAGATTGCCGAGTCCAGCACCTTCTTCACCTGCATGCGTTCACGCCCGGCGCGACGTAAGGACGCCGTGGCGTGCGACAGTTCGGTCCCAGCGTCCGCAGACGACGGGGTTGGTTCCTCGGTAGGCAAGCGGTCTCCTCGAACCCAGGCGAGCGTCGACTCATGACACCCATGCCGGGCATCTCCTTGTGGGGATGCGGGCACCCCGAGAGGCGCGCTCCCGGGGTGCCGCAACCACTACTTCTTGTGGCGGGTCACGTCGGGCTTGCCGTAGGACTGGCCCGGCTTGGTGGTGGGCGGCAGGGGTCGACCCTCCACCGAGGTGACCTCCCGGCCCGTGCTGCCCCCACGGGGGCCAACGACGGGGTACTGACCGGACACGGGGGTGCGATCACCGGGACGGAGGTTGTTCTTGCTGCTAGCCATCAGAGTCTCCTTCGACTCTTCATGGCCGCGCCTACTCGACCTGCCACCCACGGAGGGGTTACCTTCGTGGTTCGTCTTCCCAAACGAGCACGGCTGGCCTCGGAGTTGCGACCTACTTCGGGGCCAGACTTGTGTCTAGCTCCGGCGGGCGGTAGCCCACGGTGACCATCATGCCGTTGGGGCCGGACGAAAACGTGTCTCACACCCTCCACCGGCGTGTCGTTGGCGGCGTACGCCGTGGTAGTCCACTATTGTCCAGCGTTTCGTCCACAGCCTGCCGCGGGTTCTCCACAGGCCGCCGCAGTTCTCCACAGGTTCATCCACAGGTAGAGCACCGTTAGGCCGGGAGCGCGCACCTGGAACACCGCGTGGCACGGGAACGCAAGAAAGCCCCCTCCCAGCCGACGAATCGGCCGCCAGCTGCACCCAAGGGACCGTCGTCGGATGGCGGCGCGTCGGGCTGGTCGAGTGCCATGACCACCTCGAAGCGTCCGGATCTGCCGCGTTGAGTGCGTGACGCGACCCGCGTCATTCATCCGCCTAGGCCCCCCATGCGCCAGCGCCTACGACAACTCGGGACACGTCGAGCGGTAATGGCCTCCTTGGCGGCAGTGCCCGCATCGTCGTGCACGCTGAGGCTTCAGGTCGCCCGGCACGCTTACTGAAGGTGCCCGATCAGCCGGGCCGGATTTGCCAGAACTGCCAGGCGCAGCCACGAGGTCGTCGAAGTAGTCGCTTACTCCCAGGGCCTTCGCCGAAGCATTGAGCTGCCGCAGCTCGGTCGCTTCGAGCACCCCGTCAGCCAGAGCGACCTCCCGCATCGATTCGAGGAACCGTTCGTTGAGGGCGGCGATCTGCGAGCGTCCTAGGCCTGCCGCGCCAGCGAGCTGAGCCAACTGCTTGGCCTCGTCCGCCACGATCTTGCCGTCCGCCAGCACCTCAGACAGTGCCTCGAGATAGACCTCGACGAATGCGCCGTCGGCCTCGTTCGCCGTCATGGGCAGCCGGGTGAGCAGTGAGCTCATGTAGCCGTCCGCGCCCTTCCTCAAGGCCACGGCACGAGTGACGAGCCGAGCCGGCGGTGCCGGTGTCGCGACCGAGTGCTGGTGCGGGTCGCACCCGTAGCCCAATGGGCGCCCGTAGCGGCCAAGCATCGTCGGCAACAGGGCGGCAACCGCGCGGGCATGACCGAGGGCAACGTGCTTGTCGGGCAGTGGCACCTCGGCGTGGCGCGCGAGGGTGCCGAGCTTGTAGTTCGGCGTCTCGAAGGTCTGACGGCCGATCCACAGCGTGCAGAGCGCGGGCAGTCGCAGGTCGGTGACTCCCGCTCGGCGCAGCTCGTGATGGAGGAAGGCTTCTTCGAAGGGCGCGTTGTGGGCGACCAGCACGGCTCCGTGGAGCCGCTGCAGCAGCTCCGGGACCACCTGGGCGAACGTTGGCGCCCGCTGCACGTCGGCGTTGCCGATGCCGTGCAGGAACTCCGGGCCGGTGTCTCGCCCAGGGTTGATCAGGGTGGCGAACTCGTCCTCGATGCGCCCGCCCGCATCAACCCGGGCAACGGCGATCTCGACAACACGGTCACCCCGCCCAGGACGGAGACCCGTGGTCTGGACGTCGACCACGGCGTACGGCCCGTCGTGGACGTAGCCGGTCCCAGGGCCTACGGGTCCCGCGTAGCTGAACATGGGTCCGCGCACCCCGGCCACGGCGAAGGGCATGGGGTCACGCGCCGGCCCTCTTGACGGCACGGGCGACGCCGGGCGCGAGATGTGTCGCGCGCGCGGGCTGGTCGTCGCGGGCGGACGAGCGGGCACCGGTCCCGGGCGAGTGGCCTGCGTAAGTGGTCGATCACGCGCGCCGGGCTGCTCGGGCGCCCCGGTGCTCGCGGACGATGATCGACCGAGGCGGACAAGTGCAATCACACCCACCATGACCACGATGAGAACGACCCAGCCCATCGAGCCCCCAGCCGTACGACAACGGCGCCACCCTGGCACCGCCACTCACGGTAGATCCCGTTCTCGGTCACAAGTACAACGACGAAGCCGCGTCCCGTTCGCTGGGACTTTAGTGTGACTTTGTTGGGACTTGGGCCCGAACGTGCCTCGAACCCGCCTCCCACGAAGGGCGAAGGTGCAGGTCAGCGACCTGACGTGGAGCCGCCTGTCGGAATCGAACCGACGACCTTCTCATTACGAGTGAGACGCTCTACCGACTGAGCTAAGGCGGCGCAGTGCCCGGCCGATCAGCCGGGCACGCCGGACGAGTATAGGGGCGCGGGCAGGGACGTCGCCAAACCGGGTCAGGGGCGTCGCGACGTCAGCAGGAGCGACCGTCCTCGGGCACCTCGCCAGCGACGAGGTAGGCCTCGATCGCCGTGTCGATGCACGCGTTGCCCTGCTGGAAGGCGGTGTGGCCGTCGCCGTCGCGGCTGAGCAGCACGCCGGACTCGAGCTCCTGCGAGAGCTCCTCGGCCCAGCGGTACGGCGTGGCCGGGTCGCGCGTCGTACCCACCACCAGGATCGGGGCCGCGCCCTCGCCCCGGATCTCGGGCCGCTCCTCCTCCGGCTCGATCGGCCAGCTCTCGCAGGTCGCCAGGCCGTAGGCGAAGATCCGGGCGAACACCGGCGCGACGGCCTCGAACTCACCGAAGCGCGAGGGCACCTGCGAGAGCGGGACCGACTCCGAGCTGTCGGCGCAGTTGACGGCGTACAGCGCCTCGGTCTGGTTGCCCTGGTAGCCGTCGGGGGTGCGCTGGGTGTACTGGTCGGAGAGGATCAGCAGCTGCGAGCCGTCGCCGTCCTGGATCGCCAGGCGCAGCGCCTCGGTCAGCAGCGGCCAGTAGGTCTGCACGTAGAGCGGCAGGAAGATGCCGTAGATGGCGAGTCCCTCGGTCAGCGGTCGGCCCTGCTGGCCGGTCGGCAGCGGCTCGCGGTCGACGTCCTCGAGGAACACGCTGAGCCGGCGTTGCGCCTCGCCGAGGTCGTCACCGAGGAAGCAGCCCTTCTCCAGGCAGTCGCGCAGGTAGGCGTCGAGCGCGGTCTGGAAGCCCCGCGCCTGGTCGACGGCGGCCTGGTCCTCGGGGATGTTCTGCGCGACGGCGCCGTCGAGCACCATCCGGCGCACGTTGCCGGGGAACAGCTCGGCGTACGTCGCCCCGATGGTCGTGCCGTACGAGGCGCCGAACCAGTCCAACTGCCGCTCCCCCAGCGCGCCGCGCAGCACGTCGACGTCCCGGGCGACCTCGACGGTGGACACGTGCCGGGCCAGGTCGCCGCTGCGCTCGAGGCAGCCCTCGCCGTACTCCTGGGTCAGGCGGTCGTTGCGCTGCACCTCGGCCGGAGTGTCGGGGTCCGGGTCGGAGGCGAGGAACTCGTCGGTCTGCGCGGCGGTGGCGCACTCCAGCGCGGTGCTGGAGCCGACGCCGCGCGGGTCGAACCCCACGATGTCGAAGTACGCCGAGAGCGTGGACCCGAAGACCGCCGCGCCACCGGAGGCGTACTCGACCCCGGAGCCGCCGGGGCCGCCCGGGTTGACCACGAGCTGGCCGACCCGCTCGTCCGGCTTGCCCGCCGGGACGCGGAGCAGCGCCACCTCGATCGTCTCGCCGTCGGGCTCGGCGTAGTCCAGCGGCACCGTGAGCCGCGCGCACTCGTCGTCACCGCAGTCGGACCAGTCGAGCTCCTGGTCGTAGAACTTCTGCAGACCGGCCGGCACCTCGGGCTCGGGCGCCTCGGACCCCGGTGCGGGCGGCGGGGTCACGCTCGGAGCGGCCCCGGTCGCGTCGTCGTCGCGCACCACCCGGTAGGTCGCGAAGCCCGCGAGGCCGACGACGACGAACGCCGCGACCAGGGCCCCGACCACGGTCAGCACGATCGCGCGGGTGCTCCACCCCGTCCTCGGGGAGGCCCCGCTCCCGGGCGGCGGCGGGGCTTGCTGCGGCGGGGGCGGGAAGGCCATGGCGCCACCCTAGGGGCGGGGCCCAGGCGGCCCCTCAGGCCGGGGCGCGGTGCTGCAGCGCGACCGTCATCGACTCCAGCGCCAGCAGCGGGGGCACGTTGAACTCCAGCATCTGCTCGCGGGCGCCGAAGATCGCCTCGATGCGCTGCAGGCTGAGCTCGGGCGTCGAGGCCCGGGCGAGCGCCACCACCTCGCCGCGCAGCTCCTCGTTGACCAGGTCGGTGGCGGCGCCGAGCTGGAGGGTGAGCACGTCGCGGTAGACCGAGACGAGGTCCATCAGGCCGCGGTCGACGACGTCGAGGACACGCCGCTTGGCCCGCGTCTTCTGCGCCTTCTCCAGGTCGCGCAGGGCGGGGGCGTACTCCCGCGGCCGGCGACCGCGCTCGACCACGCCGTAGGACCGGTCGAGCTCGGTCTTCTCACGCCGGTCGTGCTCGGTGGTGAGCGCGTCGGCCTCCTCCTTGGCGAGGTCGTGCAGGTCGGCCGCGGCGGCCATGCAGGCGCCGAGGCTCCGCAGCCTGCCGGGCACGGCCACCACCTCGCGCCGACGACGACGGGTGTCCTCGTCGCGGGCCAGGGCGCGGGCGCGACCGATGTGGCCCTGCGAGGCGCGGGCGGCGTACGACGCGGGCTCGACCGCCAGGCCGTCGTGGCGCACCAGGAAGTCGGTCACGTCGTCGACCGAGGGCGTGGCGAGCACGATCAGGCGGGTGCGCGAGCGGATCGTCGGCAGGACGTCCTCGACCGTGGGCGCGCACAGCAGCCACACGGTGCGCTCGGTCGGCTCCTCGATCGCCTTGAGCAGCGCGTTGGCGGCCTGGTCGGTGAGCCGGTCGGCGTCCTCGACGACCATCACCTGCCAGCGACGACCCGCGGGCGCGAGCGCCGAGGTGCGCACCAGCTCGCGCACCTCGTCGACGCCGATCGAGAGCTTCTCGGTGCGGGTGAGCCGCACGTCGGGGTGGGACCCGACCGACACCTGGTGGCAGCTGCTGCACTGCCCGCAGCCGCCCTGCTCGCACTGCAGCCCGGCTGCGAACGCCAGCGCCGCGTTGGACCGGCCGGAGCCGGGAGGGCCGGTGAAGAGCCAGGCGTGGGTCATGTCGCCGGCCACCGCGCGCTGCAGCCGCTCGATCACGGGCTGCTGGCCCACCAGACCGCTCCAGACGTCGCTCATCCGAGCATCCCCTCGACGCGCGACCACACCGACGCGGCGACCTCGTCGACCTCGGCCCGGGCGTCGAGCACCAGGTAGTGGTCGGGGTCGGCCTGCGCCAGCGCCACGAACGCCGCGCGGACCCGCTCGTGGAACTCCAGCGACTCGCCCTCGATGCGGTCGCGGTCGGTGAACCGCACCAGGCCGCGGCTGGGCTCGAGGTCGAGGAGCACCGTCAGGTGGGGGCGCAGGTCGCCGGTGGCCCAGCGCGCGACCTGCTCGAGCTCCCCGGCGTCGAGCGAGCGGCCGGCGCCCTGGTAGGCGAGCGTGGAGTCGACGTAGCGGTCGGTCACCACCACCTCGCCGCGCGCCAGCGCCGGGAGCACGACGGACTCGACGTGCTCGGCCTTGTCGGCGGCGTACAGCAGCGCCTCGGTGCGGTCGGCGAGCGCGCCGGTCGCGGGGTCGAGCACGATGCGGCGGACCTCGGCGCCGACGGGGGTGCCGCCGGGCTCGCGGGTCAGCAGCACGGTCCGGCCGAGCGCCTCCAGCCGCCGCAGCAGCAGCTGCGACTGGGTCGACTTGCCGGCCCCCTCGCCCCCCTCGAAGCACACGAAGAGCCCGGTCTCGGCGTACGCCCCGGGGAAGTCCTGCACGCCCCCACCCTAGGCGGGAGCACCGTCAGCCCTGAGGCTGGCCGTGGCCCGATCCGGGTCCAGCCGGAGACGACCGCGGGCACGGGCACGCTCCGACGGCAGGACACCGGGGGTTTGGCTGCCCGGGGGCCGGGCAGAGTCGGGCGAACCGGTGGTGGGGGGTCCTGGACTCGCCTACCGTCGGAGCAGCACACCATCGGGGGGATGTAGGGCATGAGCGGGTTCGAGGCGGTCGCCGCCGACATCAGGGCGGCCGGCGAGCAGATCGAGGCAGCAGGCGCCGGCGTCAAGGGCGCCGACCCGAGCGGCGACATCGGCGGGGTCAGCGGCGCGCTGCCCGGCAGCCAGAGCTCCGGCGCCGCCGGCACGCTGGCGTCGACCTGGCAGAAGCGGTTCTCCGGCTGGAAGGACGACGCCGACGCCCAGGGCGAGCGCATGAGGACCAGCGCCGCGGCGTACGACGCGAGCGACTACCGCTCCGACCAGAAGCTGCGGATCCTGATGCACCGCACCGGCGAGACGCTGTAGGCGGCCGACGTGGTGAGCATCAGCGACCTGCAGCAGTGGAAGCCCGAGAAGCTCGGGGAGATCGCCGACACGCTGTCGGGCAAGCGCAAGAAGCTGGTCGACCTCCAGGACGAGATCGACGGCTCCCAGCCGCCGCCGACCTGGGTGGCCGGCTCGGCGGGCAAGGCCCGCACCGAGCACGAGGACCTGCGGCTCCGGCTGCTCGACATGGCCGCCGAGGTCTCCGACGTCACCGTCAACCTCGACGACGCCCAGTCGCGCATCACCGCCGCCCAGCAGGCCCTCGAGGCCGCCCTCGGCGCGGCCGCGGCCAAGGGCTTCGAGGTCGACAAGGCCACCGGCGTCGTCAAGGACCCGGCGACCTACACCGACGTCGTGGAGCGCGGCCACATGATGACCGCGGTCAACGACATCGCCGACGACATCGACGCCGCGCTCGAGGCCGCCCAGGAGGCCGACCTCGACCTCCAGAAGGCGCTGGCCTCCGCCGTGGACGGCAAGACCGAGGGCGGCACCGGCACCCTCGGCGACGCGGTCAACCAGACGCCGACCTCGATGGACGACCTGACCCCCGAGCAGCTGGCGGAGCTGCTCGGCGACGACGTCACCATCCACACCATCTCGGCCTACCTCGAGGTCGAGGCCGAGCTCGCGACCTGGGAGATCGAGGGCAAGGCGCAGGCCGACTACAAGGTGATGGCCGACGGCACCGTCGTGATGGCGCTGCACCTCGAGGCGGGCCTGGGCCGCGAGATCGAGGTCGGCGGCGCCGAGGCCGACGTGGGCGGTGGCGCCACCACCGACCTCGAGCTGAAGTTCGGCTCGGCCGAGGAGGCGCAGGCGTTCCTCGACGGCCTCGACGACGCGGCCTTCGACGTCGGGTTCGGGGACGCCATCACGGGCCAGGTGCCCGCCAAGGTCGCCCAGAACGTCGCCGACTACGTCATGGACCAGGACATCGACAGCTTCCGCACCGGCGTCTACGCCTCCGGTGAGATGGAGTTCGACCAGCCGTGGGCCAGGGGCGCGGTCGAGGGTCGCGCCGAGGGCTACTACGACTGGGTCAAGGAGCAGTACGGCCTCAAGCTCGAGGCGTCGGCCGAGGCCGAGCTCGGCGGCGAGAGCTCCGGCTACAACGCCGCCGCGAAGCTGGCCGGCGAGGTCAACATCTCCAGCGACGGCGACTTCGAGCAGCTCAAGCTGAGCGGCGAGATGAGCGCCTCCGCCGCCAACGACAAGCTCGGCATCTCCATGCCCGCCGGCACCAGCACCGGGGCGGGCGTCGACGTCGAGCTGACCGTCGACAAGGACAACCCGGCCATCGACGACATCAAGGCGGCGCTGAGCAACGGCGACCTCGACCGGGCCAAGGACCTCGCGCTCGACAACGGCCAGCTGGTGGTCCGGCAGACCGTGAACGAGACCTACGCCTCCGAGGAGCACGAGTTCGACGTGAAGATCGCCGAAGCCGAGGTGAAGTTCGGCGCCACCGGCCAGACCGCGACCCAGATCTGGTTCCGCGAGGCCGGCCGCACCGAGGTCATCCGGGTCGACCCCGGGCAGCTGCCCGTCAACCAAGGAGGCTGAGGGATGACCACCGCCCTGATCCGGGCCGACATCGGTCCGGTCTCGCTCCTCGCCCCCGAGGAGATGACCCGGCACCTCGTCGCGACCCACGGCCACCTGTGGCAGTGGACCGGCGACGGCGAGGAGCTCTACAGCCTCTCCGTGGCCGTCCGCGAGACCAGGCTCGGCACGCCGACCGGCGTACGCCACCACCTGGGCTGGGAGGTCGACCAGGTGCTCGAGGGCCTGGCCCCCGCCCCGGTCGAGCGCACGGTGCGGTCGGTCCCGACGCTGGTCGACGGCTCGCTCGGAGCGGCGGCCAGCGACGTGACCGGTGAGACCCACGGCGCGCAGGTGCGCCACCGCGTGCTGGTCTCGACCGAGGGCGAGCACATGCACGTGATCCGCGTCGTGGTGCCCGACACCGAGGCGGGCCGCGAGCTCGCCGACCGGATCACCGAGAGCGTCCGGGTCCTCGCCTGGAGCATGCCCGCGTGAAGGCGGTCGGCTGCGCCGTGGTCGTCGTCGTGGTCGCCGTGGCGGCGTTCTTCGGCATCACGGCCTTCGTGATCACCCAGGGCGAGGACCAGAGCGCACTGACCGACCGCGTCGAGCTCACCGTGATCGATCCTCGCGACGTGGGCACGGGCAGCGACAGCGGCTACCGGTTCGACTACGCCTACGAGGTGGCCGGCCAGTGGTACGGCGCCGAGCGCTTCGTCAACGAGCGCAACTGGTCGCCCGGCCAGCCCATCACCGGCTGCGTCGACCCCGACGACCCGCGCGACCACGTCGTCACGGTCCGCAACGACCCCTGCGGCGAGGAGACGATCGTCGTCGGCAGCATCAAGCAGGCCTCGCCCCGTGAGGCGCCCTGACGTCTTCGCCGGGGGGTGCGCGGGCGGGCGCGGGCGGGCGCGGGCGCCCATGTAAATCGGGGTTATGGACGCAGAACACGGGCTGTTCCGGCCCCGAACCGTCCACAACCCCGCGGCAGTGGACCGACGTAGGCCCGAGAAGGCTGCAGGGGGCTGCGAGCCGCGGTCCGTCGTACGCCCCGTCCTGGACAGGCTTGTGGACGCTTCGGGGCCGGCAGAACCCGTGTGGAGCGTCCATAACCCCGATTTACATGCCGTACGACGCGCCCACCCGCCCGCCACACAACCACGCCGCCGACGTACGCCGACCGAGCCGCCCGTCAGGACTTCTTCGCGGCAGCCTTGGTCGTCTTCTTGGCGGGCGCCTTCTTCGCCGTCGTCTTCTTGGCCGTGGTCTTCTTGGCGGGCGCCTTCTTCGCGCCCCGCTTGGCCGCCTTCTTCGCCGGACCCTTGGCCCGGCGCTCGGCGAGCAGCTCGGCCGCGCGCTCGGCGGTCAGCTCCGCGACGGAGTCGTCCTTGCGCAGCGTGGCGTTGTACTCGCCGTCGGTGACGTACTCGCCGAAGCGGCCCGCCTTGACCACCATCGGCTGGCCCGAGACGGGGTCGTTGCCGAGCTCCTTGAGCGGCGGCGCCGCGGCGGCCCGACCCCGCTGCTTGGGCTGGGCGTAGATCTCCAGCGCCTCGGTCAGCGTGATGTCGAACAGCTGCTCCTCGGTGGCCAGCGACCGCGAGTCGGTGCCGCGCTTGAGGTAGGGCCCGTAGCGGCCGTTCTGCGCCGTGATCGTCTCGCCGTCGTCGTCGACACCGACCACGCGCGGGAGCGAGAGCAGCTTGACCGCCTGGCCGAGGTCGATGGTCTCCAGGGACATGTCCTTGAACAGCGAGCCGGTGCGCGGCTTGGCGTTCTTGGGAGCGTCGTCGGGCAGCAGCTCGGTCACGAACGGGCCGTAGCGGCCGTTCTTCGCGACCACGGTGAGGCCGGTCTCGGGGTGCTCGCCGAGCACCGTCTCCTCGCCGGCCGGGTTGGCGAGCAGCTCCTCGGCCTTGGCCATGGTGAGCTCGTCGGGCGGCAGGTCGTCGGGCACGTTGGCCTTGGTCGCGAAGGCGGTGCCGTCGTCGCCGGGGCCCTCGAGGTAGGGGCCGTACTTGCCCACGCGCAGCTGCACGCCGCTGTCCGGGCCGCCGATCGGGAAGGTGGCCAGCTCCTTGGCGTCGATGTCGCCGAGCTCGTTGACCAGCTTCTGCAGGCCCTCGACCTCGTCACTGCCGAAGTAGAAGGTGCCGAGCTCGTCGTTGCGGTCGCGGCGACCGCCGGCGACGTCGTCGAGCACGCTCTCCATCTGGGCGGTGAACTCGTAGGACACCAGCCGGGTGAAGTGCTCCTCGAGCAGCCGGATCACCGAGAACGCCAGCCACGCCGGGACCAGCGCGGTGCCCTTCTTGTAGACGTAGCCGCGGTTGAGGATCGTGCCGATGATCGAGGCGTACGTCGAGGGGCGGCCGATCTCGCGCTCCTCGAGCTCCTTGACCAGGGTCGCCTCGGTGTAGCGCGCGGGCGGCTTGGTGGCGTGGCCCTCGGCGCGCAGCTGCGCGGCGGTGACGCGGTCGCCCTCGGAGACGTTGGGCAGCCGCGTCTCCTGGTCGTCGGTCGCGCCGCCGTCGTCGCTGCCCTCGACGTAGGCCTTGAGGAAGCCGTGGAAGGTGAGCACGCGACCGCTGGCCGAGAACACCACGTCCTCGCCGGTGGCCGCGGCGCCGCCGAGCCGGATGGTCACCGACTGGCCCTGCGCGTCGCGCATCTGCGAGGCGATGGTGCGCATCCAGATCAGCTCGTAGAGCCGGAACTCGTCGCCGGTCAGGCCGCTCTGCGCGGGGGTGCGGAAGGAGTCGCCGGCGGGCCGGATCGCCTCGTGCGCCTCCTGGGCGTTCTTGACCTTCGAGGTGTAGGTCCGGGGGCTGTCGGGGAGGTACTCCGCGCCGTACAGCTCGCGGGCCTGGTTGCGGGCCGCGTTGATCGCCGTCTCCGAGAGCGTGGTGGAGTCGGTGCGCATGTAGGTGATGTGGCCGTTCTCGTACAGCCGCTGCGCGATGGACATGGTGCGCGAGGCGCCGTAGCCCATCTTGCGGCTGGCCTCCTGCTGGAGCGTGGTGGTGCGGAACGGCGCGTAGGGCTTGCGCGTGTAGGGCTTGGACTCGCGCGAGCGGACCGCGAACTCGGTGTCGACGAGCGCGTCGGCCAGCGCCTCGGCGCGGGTCTTCTCCAGGTGGACCACGGCCTTGGCGCCGCTGGCGGCACCGGCCTTGAGCTGGCCGTCCTGGCCGAAGTCGGAGCCGCGGGCGACGCGGGTGCCGTCCACGGAGTGCAGCCGGGCGGGGAACATCCGCTGCTCGTGGGCGGAGCCGGCGTCGAAGGTGCCCTCGAGGTCCCAGTACGACGCGACGCGGAACGCCATCCGCTCGCGCTCCTTGTCGACCACCAGACGGGTCGCCACGGACTGCACCCGGCCGGCGGACAGGCCGGACATGACCTTGCGCCACAGCACGGGGCTGACCTCGTAGCCGTAGAGCCGGTCGAGGATGCGCCGGGCCTCCTGGGCCTCGACGAGGTCCATGTCGATCTCGCGGGGGTTCGCCACGGCCGCGTTGATCGCGGCGGGCGTGATCTCGTGGAACACCATCCGGCGTACGGGCACCTTGGGCTTGAGCTCGTCGAGCAGGTGCCACGCGATGGCCTCGCCCTCGCGGTCCTCGTCGGTGGCGAGGAAGAGCTCGTCGGCGTCCTTGAGCAGGCCCTTGAGCTTGGTCATGTGCGACTTCTTGTCGCGGGAGACGACGTAGACCGGCGCGAAGTCGTGGTCGACGTCGACGCCGAGGCGCGCCCAGGGCTCCCCCTTGAGCTTCGCCGGGATGTCGGCGGCGCTCTGGGGGAGGTCGCGGATGTGGCCGATGGAGGACTCGACCTTGTAGCCCCGCCCGAGGTATCCCTCGATGGTGCGGGCCTTGGCCGGCGACTCCACGATCACGAGCTTGTGTGCCACGTCTGGGTTTCTCGTCCTTCACTGGTGGTGCGTCGATGTGCAAGGGGGATGCGGCGTCACCGTAACGCCTCGCCGCAACGGCCCGGCAAACCCGGCCGACGCGCAGCCGTCCGGCCTCGCGGCGGGCCCCCTACGGGGGCCGGCCCGGCGACGGCCCGCCGACTGGTCTACCGGTGGTCCACTTCCGGCGTCGACCACCACGCCGCATGACGGGACGCCTACAGCGTCAGGTGACCGTCGGTGACCAGCTCGCGCACCACCGGCAGGTACGCCGACCGCAGCTCGGACTCGTCGCGGTCCAGCAGCTGCGCGAGCGCCCCGAGCACCTGGCCGACGCTGAGCTCGCCGTCGCAGGCGCCGACCAGCGCCGCCTCGACGGTGTCGACCTGGCGGGCCCGGCGCAGCAGCCGCTGCTGGCGGACCACGATCTCCTCGGGGTCCTCGGCGCCCGGCGCGCCGTAGGTCTCCTGGCGCACGTCGAGGCGGGTGACCGGCCGGGCGGCGAGCAGCGCGGCGTCGTCCAGCGAGCGCAGCGCGGCCAGCCGCGCGAACCGGTCGCCGACCTCGGCACCGATCGGCTGCTCCACGTCGTAGGGCCACTCCTCGAGGTGGTGCTCGCCCGCACCGCCGGCGCGCAGGTTGATCCAGCCGAAGCCGACGCCGGTGGCCCCCTGGTCGGCGAACCACGACAGCCAGGTGTCGTAGCGCTCGGCGTACGACGCGGCGTCGGTCCGCCCCGTCGAGGGGTGCAGGCCGGCGTCCTTGAGCCACAGCTCGACGTACGACGGCAGGTCGACCACCTCGCGCTGGAGCACCCAGGCGTCGCAGGCGTCCGGCCCGGACCCGTCGGGCAGCCAGGAGGCGAGCCGCTCGTCCCACGACCGGTCGCCCAGGATCATCCAGTTGGCCAGCACCTGGCCGGTGCCGCCCTCGGCCAGCAGCCCCGGCAGGCCCCGGACGATGTGCTCGACGACCTGGTCGCCGGGCAGCCCGGAGTCGCGGTAGACCAGGCGCTCGCCGGTCGCCGGGGAGATCACGAACGGCGGGTTGGTGGCGACGAGGTCGAACCGCTCGCCCGCGACCGGCTCGAAGAACGACCCGGACCGGGTCTCGACCGAGCCGATGCCGTTGAGCTCGGCGTTGACCCGGGTCAGCCACAGCGCCCGGGCGTTGACGTCGGTGGCGACGACGTGACCGGCGTGGGCGGCGAGGTGCAGCGCCTGGACCCCGCAGCCGGTGCCGAGGTCGAGCGCGCGGCCCACCGGCTCGCGCACCGTCAGCTGGGCCAGCGAGGTCGCCGCCGAGGAGATGCCGAGCACGTGGTCGCCGCTGACGTGCGAGGGCCGGCCGTCCAGGCCCGGCGTGAGGTCGCTGGCGATCCACAGGTCGAGGTCCTCGGTGGCGTAGGGCCGTACGTCGACCCGCGCCCGCACCTCGGCGACCGAGCGCTCGAGCAGGCCGGCCGCGCACAGCGGGTCGAGCAGGTCGGGCAGCGCCGCCTCGACCTCGGCCACCCCGACGGGCGCCTGCAGCAGCCACAGCCGCGTCAGGGTCTCGCGCGGGCTGCCGCCGCGGGTGGCCCGGAGCCCCGGCACCGTCTCGTTGCGCGACAGCGCGGCGTGAGCCACCGGCCCGAGCGCCTCGGCGACCCCGTCGTAGGTGAACCCGGCCTCACCCAGCGCCGTCCGCAGCCGCGCCGTCCAGATGCGTCGTCCCGCCCCTCAGCTCAGCCACGCCCGGCACGCTATCCGCCGACCGGGCACTTCTGCGCAGCCGTACGACGCCGACCGGGCAGCTGCGCAGGTAAAAACCTGCACAACTGCCCGGTCAGGGGTCTGGCGGGCAGCAGAAGTGCCCGCTCGGCTCAGGCGGTGGTCTGCCGCTGGGCCGGGGCGTCGTCGGTCATCACGTTGCCCCGTCGCTTCGAGATCACCACGACGACCACGATCAGGGCCAGCGCGACGAGGGCGATGAGGATCCGCAGCACGTCGTTCTGGTCCTCGCCCACGCTCAGCGACACGACCGCGCCGGCGATCAGCAGCGAGACCAGGTTCATCACCTTGATCAGCGGGTTGATGGCCGGGCCGGCGGTGTCCTTGAACGGGTCACCGACGGTGTCGCCGATGATCGTCGCCTCGTGCGAGGCCGAGCCCTTGCCGCCGTGGTGGCCGTCCTCGACCAGCTTCTTGGCGTTGTCCCAGGCCCCACCGGAGTTGGCCAGGAAGACCGCCATCAGGGTGCCGGTGCCGATCGCGCCGGCCAGGAAGCCCGCCAGGGCGCCGACGCCGAGGCCGAAGCCGACCGCGATCGGGGACAGCACGGCCAGCACACCCGGCGCCACCAGCTCGCGCAGGGAGTCGCGGGTGACGATGTCGACGACCTTGCCGTACTCCGGACGGCCGGTGCCCTCCATGATCCCGGGGATGTCGCGGAACTGGCGGCGCACCTCGTAGACCACGGCGCCGGCCGCGCGGGCGACGGCGTTGATGGCGAGGCCGGAGAACATGAACACCACGGCCGCACCGAGCAGGACGCCGACCAGCACGCCCGGGTTGAAGACCTCGAAGGTCAGCCGCGAGAGCTCGTCGCGGGTCGGGGACGCCTCGGCGAGGGCCTCGATCACCGAGGTCGAGTAGGAGCCGAACAGCGCGGTCGCCGCGAGCACCGCGGTGGCGATCGCGATGCCCTTGGTGATGGCCTTGGTGGTGTTGCCGACCGCGTCGAGCTCGGTGAGGATCTGCGCGCCCTCCGGGCTGACGTCGCCGGACATCTCCGCGATGCCCTGGGCGTTGTCGGAGACCGGGCCGAAGGTGTCCATCGCGACGATGACGCCGACGGTGGTGAGCAGGCCGCAGCCGGCCAGCGCGACCGCGAACAGCGAGACCGTGACGGTCGCGCCGCCCAGCAGGAACGCGCCGAAGACCGCGGCGCCGATGACCAGCGTGGTGTAGACCGCCGACTCGAAGCCGACCGAGAGTCCGGAGAGGATGACGGTCGCGGCGCCGGTCAACGAGCTGTCGCCGACGCCCTTGACCGGGCCGTACTCGGTGCCGGTGTAGTAGCCGGTCAGTGCCAGGATGCCGGCGGCCATGACGATGCCGATGACCACGGCCACCGAGGCGATGACCCGGGGGTCGCCGGTGGCGGTCGCCATGTCGACGCCGCCGACGTTCTCGAACCCGGCGAAGCTGCCCGGCAGGTAGAGGAAGGCGGCCAGCACCGAGGCGACGGCCCCGACGGCTGCGGAGATGTAGAAGGCCCGGTTGATGGTGGTCAGGCCGTTCTCGCCCGGGCGCGGCTTGGTGATGTAGACGCCGAGGATGGCGGTCAGCGCGCCGATGGCGGGCACGACCAGCGGGAAGACCAGACCGTCGTTGCCGAACGCCTGCGAGCCCAGGATCAGGGCGGCGACCAGCGTCACGGCGTACGACTCGAAGAGGTCGGCGGCCATGCCGGCGCAGTCACCCACGTTGTCGCCGACGTTGTCGGCGATGGTGGCGGCGTTGCGGGGGTCGTCCTCGGGGATGTTGTTCTCGACCTTGCCGACCAGGTCGGCGCCGACGTCGGCGGCCTTGGTGAAGATGCCGCCGCCGACCCGCATGAACATGGCGAGCAGCGCCGCGCCGAAGCCGAAGCCCTCGAGGACCTCGGGGGCGGAGTCGCGGAAGATCAGCACCACCGCGGCGGCCCCGAGCAGGCCGAGCCCGACGGTCGCCATGCCCACGAAGGCGCCGGTGCGGAAGCCGATCTTCATCGCCGGGTCGCGCCCGACGGTGTTGGCGGCCGCGGCGACGCGCAGGTTGGCCTGCACCGCCAGCGACATGCCGAGGTAGCCGATCGCGGCGGAGAAGCCCGCCCCGACGAGGAAGAAGAACGACCGCCCGATGCGTACGCCGATGTCGTCGGCCGGCAGGGCCAGCAGGAACACGAACGCCACGGCGGCGAAGATGCCCAGGGTCCTGAACTGGCGCTGCAGGTAGGCGTTGGCACCCTCCTGCACGGCGTGCGCGATGTTCTTCATGTTGTCGGTGCCCTCACCGGCAGCGAGAACCTCCTTGCGGAAGACCACGGCCATGCCGAGCGCGCCGAGCGCGATCAGGAGGACCAGGACGACCAGCACGAGGTTGCCGCCGGAGAGCTCGACGACGTTGTTCTGCTCCATGTCGCTCCTCGGCTTGAGGTGGTGGGAAGGTGACCGCGGCGGAGTCTACGTGTCAGGAGTCACAGCGCTGTGACCTGTGACACGCGCTCGGTGTGTCGGCCCTCCGGACGTGCCGGACGCCCCGGACCACGGGGGTCGCGGGGCGTCCCGGCGACGTCCTGGGGCGGGTCGGGTCAGGCGCTGAGCGCCTGCTCCTCGGAGTCGTGGATGGTGAAGACCTTGGCCAGGCCGGTGATCCGGAAGATCTTCAGCAGCCGGTCCTGGGAGCAGATCAGGGCCATCGACCCGTCGTGGGCGCGGACCTTCTTCAGGCCGCCGACCAGCACGCCGAGCCCGGTGGAGTCGAGGAAGTCGACGCCCTCCATGTCGATGACCAGGTGGTGGTGGCCCTCGCCGACCAGCTCGGTGATCTTGTCGCGGAGCTTGGGGGCGGTGTAGACGTCGATCTCACCGCCGACGGCGACGATGGTGCGGTCAGCCGCCTCACGTGTCTGCAGCGAAAGATCCACGAATCCCACCTCCGAACGAGTCCTAGCGGCCCTCGCCCTTGTGCGTACCGGTCGACGAATGTCATTGAACCACGCCCCGCGCCCCGTCCGCCGGGAACCTGTCCGAGGCCGCTGACAGACTGTGCGGGTGCAGGTCCTCGACGTCGAGCAGCTCGTGGCACGCCTGGCCGGTGCGCCGGGACGTGAGGACGGCCTGACCCACCTCGAGGTCCTCGAGGCGCGCGCCGCGCGTCACGCCCCGTGGCCGGAGTGGCTGCACCCCGACGTCCGGGGCGCGCTCGTCGCTCGCGGGGTGGAGCTGCCCTGGACCCACCAGCGCCGGGCCGCCGACCTCGCCCACCACGGCAGCCACGTCGTGCTCTCCACCGGCACCGCCTCGGGCAAGTCGCTGGGCTACCTGCTGCCGGCGCTCGACGCCGTCGAGTCCTCGCGCGGGCCCAAGGGCCAGCGGGGAGCGGCGGTGCTCTACCTCTCGCCGACCAAGGCGCTGGCGCAGGACCAGCTGGCCGCCGTACGCCGCCTCGGCCTGCCGGACCTGCGCGCCTCCACCCACGACGGCGACTCCACGCCCGAGCTGCGCGAGTGGACCCGCGACCACGCGGAGTACGTCCTGACCAACCCCGACATGCTGCACCGCTCGATGCTGCCCACCCACGAGCGGTGGTCGCGGTTCTGGGGCTCGCTGCGCTACGTGGTCGTCGACGAGTGCCACCACTACCGCGGCGTGTTCGGCGCCCACGTGGCGCAGGTGCTGCGGCGGCTGCGTCGGGTGGCGGCGCTGCACGGCGCCGACCCCACCTTCGTGCTGGCCTCGGCCACGGTCGCCGAGCCCGAGGTGTCGGCCCGCCGGCTGACCGGGCTCGACGTCACCGCGGTCACCGACGACGGCTCGCCGCGGGGCCGCACCGCGATCGCGCTGTGGGAGCCGCCGTTCGTCCCGGGCGTGGGCGAGAACGGCGCCCCCGTACGCCGCTCCGCCGCCAGCGAGGTGGCCGACCTGCTCACCGACCTGGTGGTCGACCGGGTGCGCACGCTGGCCTTCGTGCGGTCGCGCCGCGGTGTCGAGACGGTCGCGCTCTCGGCGCGCCGCCAGCTCGCCGAGGTCGACCCCACGCTCGTCGACCAGGTCGCGGCCTACCGCGGCGGCTACCTGCCCGAGGAGCGGCGGGCGCTGGAGGACGCGCTGCGCGACGGCCGGCTGACCGGCCTCGCGGCCACCAACGCCCTCGAGCTCGGCATCGACATCAGCGGGCTCGACGCCGTGCTGCTCGCCGGCTTCCCCGGCACCCGCGCCGCGCTGTGGCAGCAGGTCGGCCGCGCCGGACGGTCCGCGACCGACGCGCTCGGGGTGATGGTCGCCCGCGACGACCCGCTCGACACCTACCTCGTGCACCACCCGGAGGCCCTCCTCGGCACCCCCGTCGAGGCCTGTGTCTTCGACCCCGACAACCCCTACGTGCTGGGCCCCCACCTGTGTGCTGCCGCGGCCGAGTCGCCGCTGCGCCACGAGGACCTGTCGATGTTCGGCCCCGGGGCCCGGGCGGCGGTGGACGCGCTCACCGCCGGCGGGCTGCTGCGCCGCCGGCCCCACGGCTGGTTCTGGACCGACCGCAGCCGCGCCTGCGACCTCGCCGACATCCGCTCCACCGGCGGCCCGGCCGTCCGGCTGGTCGAGGAGGTGACCGGTCGGGTGCTGGGCACCGTCGACCACGCCGCCTCCCACGGCACCGTCCACCCCGGTGCGGTCTACCTGCACCAGGGCGAGACCTGGGTCGTCTCCGAGCTCGACCTCGAGGAGTCGGTCGCGCAGCTGCACCGCGACGACCCCGACCACACGACCTCGGCGCGCGAGGTCACCGACATCGAGGTGCTCGGCGAGCGGGAGTCGACCTCCTGGGGCCCGGCCCGGCTCACCCTGGGCGACGTGCGGGTCACCCACCAGGTCGTCTCGTTCCTCAAGCGCCGGGTGCCCTCGGGCGAGGTCGTCGCCGAGGAGCCGCTCGACCTGCCCGAGCGCACCCTGCAGACCACCGCGGTCTGGTGGACGCTGCCGGCTGCCGTGCTCGCGGAGTGCGGCGTCGACGAGCGCGACCTCCCGGGCGCGGCGCACGCGGCCGAGCACGCCTCGATCGGCCTGCTCCCGCTGTTCGCGACCTGCGACCGCTGGGACATCGGGGGCGTCTCCACCGCGCTGCACCCCGACACCGGGATGCTCACCGTCTTCGTCCACGACGGGCACCCGGGCGGCGCCGGCTTCGCCGAGCGGGGGTACGCCGCGGCGGCCCGCTGGCTGCGGGCCACCCGCGAGGCGATCGCGTCGTGCAGCTGCGCGGAGGGCTGTCCCTCCTGCGTGCAGTCGCCGAAGTGCGGCAACCAGAACAACCCCCTCGACAAGGCCGGCGCGGTCGTGCTGCTCGACCTGCTGCTCGCCGGCGCCCCGGCCGACCCGCCTCGGGTGCCGGAGCCCCGCCCGGCCGTCCACACGGGCTAGCGCAGCTGGCCCACCGGCCCGGCGCGCGCCCGGGCGCGCAGCTCCAGCGCACCGCCCGGCAGCTCACCGGTCCGGGCCACGGTCTCCACCGTCACCACGAAGCCCTCCACCCGGCACGCCGTCACCCGGGCGTGGTTGCGTCCGGCGACCCGGCGCGCAGCACCGCACGCGTCGCGACCGTCCTGCACCGCGCCGGCGGCGGCGAGCGAGGCGAGGTCGGCGGCCGACTGGGCGGCGCGGTGCGTCAGCACCACCGAGGTCACGCCGACCGCCGCCAGGGTGACGGTGACCAGCACGCCGAGGAGCGCCGTGGCGACCACGACCGCCGCGCCGCGCTCGTCGCGCCGGGCCCTCACGAGGTCGGTTCCGTCGCCGCGACCGCCCGCGCCTGCACGGTGTGCGCCCCGAGCGCGCCGAACAGGCCGCCCGGTGCCCGCACCGGGGCGGAGACCCGGACGACGACCAGCTCGGCGTCGACGTCGACGCTGATCCGGCTGCCGGCCGGCGCGACCCGCCGGCCGAGCGCCACCGCGTCGACCGGGGAGTCGGACCGCGCCGCGGCACGCGCCACCTCCCGCGCGGCGTCGAGGGCCCGCACCTGGGTGACGCCCAGTGAGACCAGCCAGGCCATCGCGAGCGTGAACAGCACCAGGACCGGCAGCGCCATCGCTGCCTCGGCGGTCACGGCACCGCTCTCGTCGGCGCGACGGCCGGCGACGGTGGAGGTCGTCGGGGTGGTGTCGGGGTCCACGGGGAGCTCCTCGGTCGGTGGGTGAGGTGGAGACCAGCGGGGCGGGCAGCCCGACCCGCCCCGCCGGTCGTCGGGGCGGGCCCTAGAACGGCAGCAGGCTGCCGATGCCGCGGAAGATGGTCTGGAGCAGCTCCTGGCCCGCGTCGCTGGTCAGGAACTTGTAGAGCAGCGCGCCGAAGCCGACTCCGGCCCCGGTGACCGTGGCGTACTCGGCGGTGGTCGCGCCGTCCTCCCCCCGCCGCTGCGCGGCCCGGACCGGGAGGTCGGCGGTGGCCTCGTCACCGACGGGGGCGAGGGATGCGTTCTTCATGGCGTTCTCCTGACGTCGGCCCGGGCCTTGGGATCCCGGGCTGCTTGGTTGACAGCGAGGAGGCTGCTCGGGTCCGGAGCCGTCCGCGAGGGGCCCGGGCGGATCGGTGGACAACCGGCCTGCCGAGACGCCCTGTGGGTGCGAGGTGGCTACCGCAGCACCGCGAGCGAGGCGAAGGCGCCGGCCACGAGGGGCACGATCCCGAGCAGCACGAACGCCGGCAGCAGGCACAGACCGAGCGGTGCGGCCGCCTTGACCTCGATGCTGCGGGCCCGTGCCTCGACGTCGGCCTCCGCCCGCTCCCGCAGCTCGGCCGCCAGGCCGCGCACGGCCGTGGCCACCGAGGCGCCGCTGTCGTGGGCGCGCGCCACGGTGCGGCCGAGCGGGCCGAGCTGCGGGTGCCGGGCCAGGTCGCGCCACACCGTCGCGGGGTCGACGCCGAGCTCGAGCCGGGCGTGCACCGCCAGCAGCTCGGCCTCGACCGGACCGCCGAGGGCGCGTCCGACGGTGAGCAGGGCGGCCTCGGGTGCCGCGCCGGCGTCGAGGCAGGAGGCCAGCAGGTCCACGCCCGTCGGCAGCTCCACCTCGAGCCGCTCGCGCCGACGAGCCTGGCCCGGGTCCTCGACCCGGCCCAGCACGCGCCAGGCCACCAGCGCGGCCACGGGCGCGGCGACCGTCCCCACCACCCCGCCCAGCACCGCCCAGGCGCCCAGCGCCACCAGGCCCGTCAGCGGCAGCCGCAGCCGCGCGAGCAGGGCGCGCTCGTCCGCCGGTCCGGGCGCGACGTCGGCGGGCGGCAGCCCGAGCGCGGGCGGACGTCCCAGCAGCACCACGGCCGCCGCCACGAGCAGCGCCGCGCCGTACGCCGCCGGGGCGCTCACCGCAGCACCCGGTCGCCGATGCGCTCCAGCCACGTCAGGCCCGACCAGCTGAGCGCCAGGCCGGCCGTGAGGCAGACCGCGCCGGGTGTCGTGCCGAGCAGGAAGCCGACCGGGTCGGTGCCGACGCCGATCGCCAGCAGGGCCACCAGGACGGGCAGCACCGCGAGGGTCCGCGCGGTCGCGCGGGCACCGGCGAGCTCGGCGGCCACGAGGCGCGTCGTACGTCGCCGCGACCGCGCCGCCGTCGCGGCCAGCGCGATCGCGGGCGCCAGCCCCGAGCCGGTCTCGTGCGCGACCTGCCAGGCGGCCGCCACGGAGCGCAGCTCACCCGCCCCGGGCAGGCGGGCCACCGCACGCAGCGCGTCCGGCACGTCCGCGTCCACCCGGGCGGCGACCGCCACCGGGGCCAGCTCGGGCCACTCCTCCGCCGCGCGGTCGAGGGCCAGAACCGGCGGCTGACCGGCGGCCAGGTCGGCCGCCATCGCCTCGCAGACCCCGAGCACCTCGCCCCGGCGGTGCTCGGCCACCGCCCGGCGCCGCCCGCGACGCACGGACGCGGCCACCGCGCCCGCCACCGCGAGGCCGAGCCCGAGGAGCAGCAGCCGGCGCGGTCCGAGCCACACCCAGGCGGCCGCGGCCACCAGGGCGACCGCGGGCACCAGCAGCCGGACGGCGACCCCACCGGGGACCGGGCGGCGGCCCCCGACCGGCACCCGTGCAGGGTGCGCCAGCGCCACCGCCGCCACCGTGAGCGCGACCGCAGCCGCCACCCCCGGCCACGACGTCGCGCCCGGGGCCCAGGCGGTCACGGCTCGACCAGGGCGGTGAGCCGGTCCAGGCCCGGGCCGGGTAGCAGCCGGCCGTCGTCGGCGAAGGCCACCCCGACCGCCACCTCGACGCCGCGCTCGCCCTCGCGGACCACACCGAGCTCGCGCACCCGACGCCGGCCGTCGCGGCCACGACCGAGGTGCACCACGACGTCGACCGCCGAGCGCAGCTGGCTGTGCGTGGCCTCGCGCGACAGGCCGGCCGCCAGGGCGAGGGCCTCGACGCGGCTCGGCACGTCGGTGGCCGAGTTGGCGTGCAGCGTCGCGCACCCGCCCTCGTGGCCGGTGTTCATCGCCGCCAGCATGTCCACGACCTCCGCGCCGCGCACCTCCCCGACCACGAGCCGGTCCGGGCGCATCCGCAGCGCCTGGCGGACCAGGGTGCGCAGCGTGACCTCGCCGGCCCCCTCGATGTTGGGCGGGCGGGCCTCGAGCGCGACCACGTGGTCGTGCGCCGGACGCAGCTCGGCGGCGTCCTCGACGAGCACCAGCCGCTCCCCCGGGTCGACCACCGAGAGCAGGGCGTTGAGCAGGGTGGTCTTGCCCGAGCCGGTGCCGCCGGAGACCAGGAAGGCCAGCCGGCGGCGTACGACCTGGGCGAGCAGCTCGGCCCCCGCCTCCGGCACCGCGCCCGCGCCCACCAGCTCGTCGAGGGTGAACACCGTCGAGCGGGGCACGCGCAGCGACAGCGTCGTGCCCGGCCGGGCGAGCGGGGCCAGGACGGCGTGGAAGCGGGTGCCGTCGGGCAGCCGGAGGTCGACGTGCGGCGAGGCGTCGTCGAGCCGACGCCCGGCGGTGGCGGCGAGGCGCTGCGCGAGGCGGCGCACGGCCTGGTCGTCGGGGAAGCCCACCCCGGTCAGCTCCAGGCCGCGGCCGCGGTCGACGTACACCGCGCCGGGGCCGTTGACGAGCACGTCGGTCACCCCCTCGAGCCGCAGCAGCGGCTCCAGCGGTCCGGCCCCGACGACGTCGCGCTGGAGCGCGTCGTGCACGGCCAGCACGGTCGCGTCGCCGACCGGGTGCCCCTGCTCGCGCAGCGCCCGGGCCACCACCTGCGGCGTGAGCGTCGCGGCGTCGCGCGCCAGCCGCTCGCGCACGCCGTCCAGCAGCTCGGCGGCCACCGGGCCCGCCCCCGCGACCGGGCCGCCGTCACGCCGCCACCCGCCGGCCCGGGTCAGGTCGGTCACGAGGGCCTCACGCGACCGCACGGCCCGGATCGACGCGGCCGGCCGGGTCGAGCAGCAGCGAGCGCACCACGCTGCGGGCGGTCCTCACCAGGACCCCGCGCGCGGCCCGGCCGGGCCCGGCCCCGAGGTCGATGGCCTCGTCGAGCCCGCGCTGGTCCGACATCGCGGCCAGCAGCGGCAGCCGCAGCAACCGGGCCGCGGCCTCCGGCGTGACCCCGCCGCTGCCGCCCCGCGTCACCAGGTGGCGCCGCGGCAGCGGCGCGGGCAGCCGGGCCGCCACCCGGGAGGCGGCGCTCACGGCGGGCACGGTCAGTCGCGAGACCACGACGACGTGGTCGCACCGCACGGTGGCCTCCTCGGCCACCGGGTCGGGGTGGCGGGGCAGGTCGACCACGACGGTGGCGAACCCGCGGCGGCCCGCGCTGAGCACCTCGCGCACCGCGAACGCCTGCAGGCTGCCGCCCCGGTCGGGCGGCCAGGTCAGCACCGAGAGGTCACCGGCGCGCGGCAGCGCCTCGCGCAGCGACCGGGTGCTGAGGCGTCCGGTGGTGCGGTGCAGCGCGTCCCACCGGATGCCGTCGGCGCCGTCGAGACCGAGCACCCGGTCCAGCCCCGCCCCCAGCGGGTCGGCGTCGACCAGCAGGGTCGGTCCCAGCTCGGCCGCGGCCCGGGCGATCGCGGCTGCCAGCACGGTGGCCCCGGCCCCGCCGCTGCCGCCGACCACCCCCACGGTCACGCCCGGCACGCCGCCGCCGTCCCCCACGTCGGTGAGCATCTCGACCAGCCAGGTCTGCGAGGCCGGCAGCTCGCTGACCGACTCGGCCCCCAGCGCCAGGGCGTGCCGGAACGCGACGTCGTCGACCGTCCCCCGTGCCAGCAGGTGCACCCGCGGCCGGCGCGACGGCCGGCAACCGGCCAGCCCCTCGGCGCAGTCGGCGCCCACCAGCACCACCGACGCCGCGCTCCACGCCCGCAGCGCCTGCACCGAGTCGTGCACCACCTGCGGCACCACCCCGGCCGCCGCGGCGAGGCGCTGGACGTCGGCGACGAGCAGCGGGTCGGCCGAGAGCAGCAGCGGGCCGCCACCCGGGCCGTCGGCGCCGTCGTGGGAGCCGTCGTGGGAGCCGACGTGGGTGGCGTCGCGGGGGTCGGGCAGCAGGGGCGGGTCCGGGGAGTCCATGCCGCCAGCGTCGGGTCCCCGGCCGCTCCGCGGGCGGTCGTACGCCGGCCTGGGGACCGCGGGTGCCCGTCGACGCCCTGTGGAGGCGAAGTGGGCCGAACGGACCGGGACGAAAGGGATGTCGACCTAGACTCGGGCCCATGAGCACAGGTCGGCCCACGGCCGCCTTCTTCGACCTCGACAAGACGATCATCGCCAAGTCGAGCACGCTCGCCTTCAGCCGGGAGTTCCAGGCGGGCGGGCTGATCAGCCGCGGGGCGGTGCTGCGCTCGGCGTACGCCCAGTTCAGCTACCTCGTGCTCGGCGCCGACCACGACCAGATGGAGCGGCTGCGACAGTTCATGAGCCGGCTGAGCACCGGCTGGGACGTGCAGACGGTGCAGGAGATCGTCGCCGACGCGCTGCACAACATCGTCGACCCCCTGGTGTACGCCGAGGCGGTGCGCCTGATCGCCGAGCACCACGAGGCCGGCCACGACGTCATCATCGTCTCCACCAGCGGCTCCGAGGTGGTCGAGCCGATCGGCGCGATGCTCGGCGCCGACCACGTCGTCGCCACCCGGATGGAGGTCGCCGACGGGCGCTACACCGGCGGCATCACCTTCTACGCCTACGGCGAGAACAAGGCCGTCGCCGTGCGTCGGCTGGCCGAGGAGCGCGGCTACGACCTGCAGCGCTGCCACGCCTACAGCGACTCGATCACCGACGAGCCGATGCTGAGCGCCGTGGGCCACCCGTTCGCCGTCAACCCCGACCGCGAGCTGCGGCGGCTCGCGCACCGGCGCGGCTGGCCGGTCCTGGTCTTCGACAAGCCGGTCGCGCTGCGCAGCCGGGTGCGGTTCCCGCCGGTGCGGCAGACCGCCGCCGCCGTCGGGGTCGCCGCCGTGGTCTCCGTCGGGGTGCTCACCTGGCTCGGCGTACGCCGCCGGCAGGCCTGAGGCGCCGCGATCCGGCCCTGATCCGGCCCTGACCTGGGAACTCCTCCCCCGCCGGGAAGTCAACCCTTGTGATGCCCCTCACCCCGGCGTACAAAGGAGGAACAACTCCACAGGACCACACACGGCGTCGGTACCCACGCGGCGATCTACCCTTCCTACAGGGCGTCGGTCCCCCGGGTTCTGCCCGGAGGCCACAACTAAGTGAATGCACGCTTGGTAGCCAGGCGACGTGTGTCAGAGCGGCATCGAGAACGCGTAGGACACAGCTACGCACTCCCGGTGCCGCTCGCCTGTGCGGCCGGGGGGTCTCGACAGGCTCGACCGACGAGGCGCGACCCGACGGTGCGAGGTCTCGACAGGCTCGACCGACGAGGCGCTCGACGGTCGGAGGGGGGTCTCGACAGGCTCGACCGACGAGGCGCTCGACGGTCGGAGGGGGGTCTCGACAGGCTCGACCGACGAACGAGGCCCGGCCGACGACCGTCCGCGCTCAGCCGCGCAGCGGGCTGCTCTCGGCGCCGCGCGCCTGCGCCTCGGCGGCGTACAGCAACCAGGCGTGCAGGCCGGACCGCCCTCCGGTGGCGTAGCCGCGCAGGTTGGACTGGTACTCCGCCCGCAGCGCCAGGTGGCCCGCCTCGGGCACCACCAGAGAGGCCGGGTCGACGCCGCGGGCGACGAGGACCAGGCGCTCGGCGGCCCGCGCCACCACTCCGTTGCGCGCCGAGAACGGGGCCGCCGTGGCGAGCTCGGCGTGCAGCAGGGCGGCCAGCAGCAGCGCGGGGACGCGCGTGGTCAGCACCGTCGTGCCCAGCGAGCGCAGCCGCTCGGCCGCCTCGGGCGAGACCGGCCGTCCCGGGTCGGGCGCGCCGGTCAGGGCGTGCAGCCGGGCGAACGCCTGGAGCGGCGACCGCCCGAGCACGGGGACGAGCCCGAGCAGCTCGGTGCTGACCCGCACCGCCGCCTCGGCCGTGGCGTCGCCCTCGCCCGCGCGCACCTGGTCGAGGGTGGCGCTGGAGCCCTCCAGCGCGGCGCTGGCGTGCGCGCCCCGCAGCAGCGACTCCGCGGTCTGCTCCGGGGTGCTGCGACGCAGGCCGCGGTCGCGCAGCAGCGCGTCGATGCCGTCGCGGGTCGAGGCGAAGCCGGACGGGACGCCCTCGAGCCCGGTCAGCCACTCCAGGGGATCCGGGGTCGGGGACCCCGCTCCGGAGGTGGACGTCGGGGGAGCTGGGGACACGGCCAGGAGGGTATCTTCGACCCTCGATGAGCCCCGCGACCCCCAGCCCCGCGACGTCGTTCGGCCCGGTGGCCGACGCCTACGACCGCGCCCGGCCCTCCTACCCCGTCGAGGCGGTCACGTGGCTCACCGGCGGCGGCCGTGCGCACGTCGTGGACCTCGGCGCCGGCACCGGCAAGCTGACCGAGGTGCTGCACCGCAGCGGCCACCACGTGCTGGCCACCGAGCCGCTGCTGCCGATGCTGGTGCGGCTCGGCCGCCGGGTGCCGGTGCCGTACGCCGCCGCCACGGCCGAGGCGATCCCGGTGCGGTCCCGCTCGGTCGACGTCGTGACGTGCGGGCAGTCCTTCCACTGGTTCGACGCCGAGCGCGCCCTGCCCGAGATCGCCCGGGTGCTGCGCCCGGGCGGCGTGCTGGCGCTGGCGTGGAACACCTACGACACCTCGATCCCCTGGGTACGCCGGCTCAAGCGGATCCTCGACCCGGCCTCGGACCGCGACGGCGCGCTGCCCACGCAGGCGCTGCTGGAGAGCCCCTACTTCGGGTTCGTGGAGGAGAAGCAGTTCCGCTTCTGGCAGACCCACACCGCTCGCTCGCTCGACGAGCTGGCCCGCTCGGTCTCCCACGTCGCGACGATGTCCGAGCGCGACCGGGAGCGCACCCTGGCCGAGGTCGCGAGCCTGTACGACGGCTACGGCCGCGGCCACGACGGCATGCAGCTGCCGTGGGTGACGCGCTGCTTCCGGGCCGTGGTCCGCCACCAGGACCTGCCACCGGAGCCCACCGACGCCCCCGTCGACCACGACGTCGACCCGCCCGGGCTCGACGGCCCGCAGGCGCCCCCCGCCGAGCGCCGCCCGCCGGAGGACCCCGGCATGCAGCTGATCGACTTCCGGTAGCCGACGTGGTCCTCGACGGCCTCCGCAGCCGCTGGTGGCGCACCCGCCAGCTCGGCACCGACGCCGACCACGCGACCTTCCGCACCCTGCACACCGCCTCGCTGGCCTCCCCCGCGCTGCGGCAGGGGCTGACCGCCGAGACCGCCGACCGGGCGCTGCGCCACCTGCGCGGGCTGCTCGGCACGGCCGCGGTCGCGCTCGCCGACACCGAGACCCTGCTGGGGTACGACGGCCTCTCGACCCACCACACCGCGCAGGCGCGGGCACTCGCCGCCCGGGCGGTCGGGGCCAGCGCCACCGTGGTGGCCGGCCGCGCCGAGCTGGGCTGCGAGACCGAGGGCTGCCTGGTGCAGCACGCCATCGCGACGCCGCTGGTCATCGACGACCGGGTCGCCGGCGCGCTGGTCGCGCTGGCCGAGACCCCGTCGGCCAGCCTGCTGCGCGCCACCGAGGAGGTCGCGAGCTGGGTCTCGGGCCAGCTCGAGCTGGCCGAGGTCGACGAGCAGCGCCACCGGCTCGCCCGCGCCGAGGTCCGCGCGCTGCGGGCCCAGATCAGCCCCCACTTCATCTACAACTCGCTCGGGGCGATCGCCTCCTTCGTGCGCACCGACCCCGACCGGGCGCGCGAGCTGCTGCTGGAGTTCGCCGACTTCACCCGCTACTCCTTCCGCCAGCACGGCGAGTTCACGACGCTGACCGAGGAGCTGCGCTCGATCGAGCGCTACCTGCTGCTCGAGCAGGCCCGCTTCGGAGACCGGCTGCGGGTGGTGCTGCAGGTCGCGCCCGAGGTGCTGGGCGTGAGGATCCCGTTCCTGTGCCTCCAGCCACTGGTGGAGAACGCCGTGCAGCACGGCCTGGAGTCGCGGGCCAGCGGCGGCGTGATCACGATCGTGGCGCGCGACGCCGACCGCGAGTGCGTGATCTCGATCGAGGACGACGGCGCCGGGCAGGACCCGGAGCGGATCCGCGCGGTCCTGGCCGGCGAGGCGGCGGGCGACTCGGTGGGACTCGCCAACGTCGACGAGAGGCTGCGCACCACGTTCGGCGACGACTACGGTCTCGTCGTGGAGACCGCACCCGGCGCCGGCACCAGGGTGGTCGTCCGGGTGCCCAAGTTCGCCCCCGGGCTGGCGCCGTGAGCTCCGCCCCGGCCGAGGACCGGCCGCTGGCGGTGCTGGTGATCGACGACGAGCGGCCCGCGCTCGACGAGCTCAGCTACCTGCTGCGCCGCGACCCCCGCGTGGGCGAGGTCCACGCCACCGACTCCCCGACCGACGCGCTGCGGCTGCTGCGCCAGCTCGACGTCGACGCGGTGTTCCTCGACGTGCAGATGCCGGGCCTGTCGGGCATCGACCTCGCCCAGGTGCTGGCGCAGTTCCGCTCGCCCCCGGCCACGGTCTTCGTCACCGCCCACGACGAGCACGCGGTCGAGGCCTTCGACCTCGACGCCGTCGACTTCGTCCTGAAGCCGGTGCGCGAGCAGCGCCTCGCCGAGGCCGTACGACGCGTGGTCGCCGCGGTGCGGGCCGAGCCCGCCGCCGCGGAGCCGAGCGAGGAGCAGGTGCCCGTCGAGCGCGGCGGCGTCACCCGCTTCGTGCCGGTCTCCCGGATCCGCCACGTCGAGGCCGAGGGCGACTACGCCCGGCTGCACGTCGACGGCGAGAGCCACCTGGTGCGGGTGCCGCTCTCCCAGCTCGAGCAGGACTGGGCCGCGGGCGGGTTCGTGCGGATCCACCGCTCCCGGCTGGTCAACACCGCCTTCGTCGAGGAGCTGCACGTCGACGGCGGCCGCTGCTGGGTGGTGGTCGACGGCACCGACCTCCAGGTCAGCCGGCGCCACACCCGCGAGCTGCGCGACCTGCTGGTCCGGCGTACCCGCTCCCGCGGCGCCGCGACCCCCGGCGAGCCGTCGTGAGCGAGCGGCCCGAGCGCCCCGAGCGGGTCCGGGTCACCAGCCCCCGCACCGACCGGGCCCGGCAGCGCCCGCGCCCGACCCCGGCCTCGGAGATGGAGGCGCAGAGCGAGCTCGGCGAGATCTACCTGCGCACGCTGCTGCGCGCCCAGCTGCGGCTCGGGCTCGGCGTCCTGCTCGCGCTCGCCCTCACCGTCGGCGCGCTGCCGCTGCTGTTCGTCCTGGTGCCGTGGCTGACGCGGGCGCAGCTGCTCGGGATGCCGGTCTCGTGGGGGCTGCTGGCGTTCGGCTGCTACCCGGTGCTGGTGCTGCTGGCGTGGCGCTACGTGCGTCTGGCCGAGCGCAACGAGCGCGCCTTCGCGCGTGTGGTCGAGCGGTCCTGACCCGTGCTCGGCGACACCGGGACCCTCCTCGGACTGCTCGCGGTGCTGCTCGTGAGCGTCGCGACGCTCGCGATCGGCAGCTGGGGGCTGCGGCTCTCGCGCACCACCTCGGACTTCTTCGTGGCCTCCCGCTCGGTGCGGCCCGGGCTCAACGGCTACGCGATCAGCGGGGAGTACCTCTCCGGCGCGTCCTTCCTCGGCATCGCCGGGCTGGTGCTCAGCAACGGCGCCGAGATGCTCTGGTACCCCGTCGGGTGGACGGCCGGCTACCTCGTGCTGCTGTGCCTGGTGGCGGCGCCGCTGCGTCGCTCCGGCGCCTACACGCTGCCCGACTTCGCGGAGGCCCGGCTGCACTCGCGCGGCGTACGCCGGGTCTCGGCGCTGCTCGTGGTGGTGATCGGCTTCCTCTACCTGATGCCGCAGTTCCAGGGCGCCGGCGTCGCCCTGGAGACCACCACCGGGCTGCCGCCCTGGGCGGGCGGCCTGGCCGTGGCCGTGGTCGTGCTGCTCAACGTGCTGGCCGGCGGGATGCGCTCGGTCACCTTCGTGCAGGCCTTCCAGTACTGGCTCAAGCTCACCGCGCTGCTCGTCCCGCTGGTCTTCCTGGTGCTGGTGTGGCTCGGCGACGGCGGGCGGTCGCCGGCCGACCCGAGCCTGGTCAGCGCCGGCGTCGACGGTCTGGCGTGGGCCGACCCGATCGACTTCGCAGGCGACCACCCGCTGTACTCGACGTACTCCCTCATGGTCGCGACGTTCCTCGGCGTGATGGGCCTGCCCCACGTGGTGGTGCGCTACTACACCAACCCCGACGGCCGCGCGGCCCGGCAGACGACGCTCGCGGTGCTGGCGCTGCTCGGCGCGTTCTACGTGCTCCCCCCGGTCTACGGCGCGCTCGGCCGGCTCTACGCCCCCGAGCTCGCCGCCTCGGGCAGCGACTCGGTGGTGCTGGCCCTGCCCGGGGTGATGGTGGGCGGGCTCGGCGGCGACCTGCTGACCGCGCTGCTCACCGCGGGCGCCTTCGCGGCCTTCCTGGCGACGTCGTCGGGGCTGACGGTGGCGGTGGCGGGCGTGCTCACCCAGGACGTCGCCTCGCGCCGGTTCGAGGGGGTCACGGCCTTCCGGCTCTCGGCCGTGGCCGCGGTGGTCGTGCCGTACGCGCTCTCGCTGGTCACCCGCGAGGTCGGGGTGGCCACCGTGGTGGGGCTCGCCTTCGCGATGGCGGCCGCGACCTTCTGCCCGCTGCTGCTGCTCGGCATCTGGTGGCGCGGGCTGACCGCGCGCGGGGCGCTCGCCGGCCTGGTGACCGGCGGGCTGCTCACCGGCGCCGCGGTCGTGGACAACCTGCTGGCCGACCGGACCGGCGGCTGGGTGGCCTCGCTGGTGGGCCAGCCCGCGGCGTGGGCGGTGCCGATCGCGTTCGGCACGATGGTGCTGGTCTCGCGGCTCACCCGAGCGGAGGTCCCGGCCCACACCTCGCGCTTCCTGGTCCGGCTGCACACCCCGGAGGCGGTCCGGGTCGAGCAGGGCTGAGGCCCCCCTGAGACCGGGGCGACCGGCGCGACCGGCGCGACCGGCCGACCGTTCGTCGTACGTCGTCGACCGTTCACCGACGCGCCCGCCCGCCTGCCGAACTCCCGCTCCGGGGGCTCGCCCCCTCGCCACCCGCGGTGCGAGCGTGACGACGATCACAGCCCGTTCCTCCACCTGCGCAGAAGGGTGCCTCCCCATGAGCCACACCGCGTCCCCACCCCCTGACAGGGGGACCGCCGCCTCCGACGCCGACCGCGCCCGGACCGAGAGGGAGTCCTCCGACCAGGCCGCCCGGCACGACCCCGTCTACGACCGGCTGCACGAGATGGCCGAGTTCACCGAGCTGCGCCGGCGCTACCGCGGGTTCGTCTTCCCCGCGACCGTCGCCTTCCTGGTCTGGTACCTGCTCTACGTCGTCCTCAGCAACTGGGCGGCCGACTTCATGGGCGCCAAGCTGGTCGGCAACATCAACGTGGCCCTGGTGTTCGGGCTGCTGCAGTTCGTGACCACGTTCCTGCTGGCCTACGTCTACAGCGGGTTCAGCAACCGCAAGCTCGACCCGCTGGCGCGCCAGCTCAACGAGGCGTACGAGCGCGGCCGCCGCGGCGGCTCCGACGAGCGGGAGGCCGGCGCATGAGCACCCAGGTCCTGACCACGACCCTGTTCCTCGCCGTCGTCGCGCTGACGATCGGCATCACCTTCTGGGCCAGCCGACAGACCTCCGGCGCGGCCGACTACTACGCCGGTGGCCGCAACTTCTCGGGCTTCCAGAACGGTCTCGCGATCGGCGGCGACTACATGTCGGCCGCCTCGTTCCTCGGCATCTCGGGGGCCATCGCGCTCTCGGGGTACGACGGGTTCCTGTACTCGATCGGCTTCCTGGTCGCCTGGCTCGTGGCCCTGCTCCTCGTCGCGGAGGTGCTGCGCAACTCCGGCCGCTACACGATGGCCGACCAGCTGGCGTACCGGATGAAGCAGCGCCCCGTCCGCACCGCGGCCGCGACCTCGACCGTCGTGGTCTCGATCTTCTACCTGCTCGCCCAGATGGTCGGCGCGGGTGCGCTGGTCTCGCTGCTGCTCGGCATCGACGGCCAGTTCGCCACCAACGTGACGATCTTCGCGGTCGGCATCCTGATGGTCTTCTACGTCACCGTCGGCGGCATGAAGGGCACCACCTGGGTCCAGATCGTCAAGGCGGTGCTGCTGATGGCGGGCTCCGCGCTGATCGTGGTCCTGGTGCTGGCGCAGTTCAGCTTCAACCTCTCCGAGCTGCTCGGCACCGCCGCGAGCAACAGCGGCAAGGGCTCGGCGTTCCTCGAGCCCGGCCTGAAGTACGGCGTCTCGACCACCAGCAAGATCGACTTCCTCAGCCTGGGCCTCGCCCTGGTGCTGGGCACGGCCGGCCTGCCGCACATCCTGATCCGCTTCTACACCACCCCGACCTCGCGGGACGCCCGCAAGTCGGTGCTGTGGGCGATCGGCCTGATCGGCGTGTTCTACCTGTTCACGCTGGTGCTGGGCTTCGGTGCCGCCGCGCTGCTGGGCGAGTCCGACATGGAGCGGGTGACCGCCTCGGGCGGCAACCTGGCCTCGCCGCTGCTGGCCGAGACCGTGGGTGGTGGCGCCGGCTCGACCGGCGGCGCGATCCTGCTGGCGGTGATCGCGGCGGTCGCCTTCGCCACGATCCTCGCGGTGGTCGCCGGCCTGACGCTCACCTCGAGCGTCAGCGTCGCCCACGACCTCTACAACAGCGTGATCCGCAAGGGGCAGGCCACCGAGAAGGAGGAGCTGAAGGTGGCCCGCATCGCCGCCGGCGGCATCGGCCTGGTCGCGATCGTCCTGGCCATCCCGGCGCAGAAGCTGAACATCGCCTTCCTGGTGGCGCTCGCCTTCGCGATCGCGGCCTCGGCCAACCTGCCGGCGATCGTCTACAACATGTTCTGGCGACGCTTCAACACCCGCGGCGCCGTGTGGAGCATCTACGGCGGCCTGATCAGCTCGGTGGGCCTGGTCATCTTCAGCCCGATCATGTCCGGCAAGACCGACGCCGCGACCGGGGCCAACCTGTCGCTGCTGCCGGCCTCGATCGACATCTCGTGGTTCCCCCTGGAGAACCCCGGCATCGTGTCGATCCCGCTGGGCTTCCTGCTCGGCTACCTCGGCTCGGTCACCTCCAAGGAGCCCGCCGCCGAGGACCGCTACACCGAGCTCGAGGTCCGCGCCCTCACCGGCGCCGGCGCCGAGGCGTCGGTCCAGCACTAGGGCCGGCCGGCGTCGGTTTCACAGGGTCCCCTGTGAAACCGCAGCTTCCCGGGCGAAGTTCCACGCGGGAAGCAGAAGTTTCACAGGGGACCCTGTGAAACCACCACCACAGCACCACCCCGCACCCCGGCCGCGGACGACCCGTCAGGGGTCGTCCGCGGCCGGCGTCGGGAGTAGGTTCGCGTCGTACGTGAGGCGCGTCACGCAGTCGACGACAAGGAGCACCCATGACCGAGTCCAACGAGACCCTGGCCAACCTGTCCACCGAGGAGCGCCGCTTCGAGCCGCCCGCCGAGCTGGTCGCGGAGGCCAACCTGACCGAGCAGGCGTACGCCGACGCCGAGGCCGACCGGCTCGGGTTCTGGGAGCAGCAGGCCGAGCGCCTCGACTGGGACCAGCGCTGGGACCGTGTCCTGGACTGGGACGACCCGCCCTTCGCCAAGTGGTTCGTGGGCGGGCGCATCAACGCGGCGTACAACTGCGTCGACCGGCACGTCGAGGCCGGCAACGGCGACAAGGTCGCCTTCCACTGGGTCGGCGAGCCCGAGGACGACACCCGCGACCTGACCTATGCCGACCTCAAGGACGAGGTCTCGAAGGCGGCGAACGCGCTGGTCGAGCTCGGCGTCGAGACCGGCGACCGGGTCGCGATCTACATGCCGATGATCCCCGAGACCGTGGTCGCGATGCTGGCCTGCGCGCGCCTCGGCGCCCCGCACACCGTGGTGTTCGGCGGCTTCTCCTCCGACGCCCTGGCCAGTCGGCTCGCCGACTGCGACGCCCGGGTCGTGATCACCTCCGACGGCGGCTACCGCCGCGGCGCCCCGTCCTCGCTCAAGCCCGCGGTCGACGAGGCCGTGCAGAAGGCGAAGGACAACGACGGCCACGAGGTCCGCCACGTCCTCGTCGTGCGCCGCACCGGCGAGGACGTCGCCTGGGACGACGAGCGCGACGTGTGGTGGCACGACGCCGTCGACTCCGCGTCGACCGAGCACGCCTGCGAGTTCTTCGACTCCGAGCACCCGCTCTACGTCATGTACACCTCGGGCACCACCGGCAAGCCCAAGGGCATCCTGCACACCACCGGTGGCTACCTCGTGGGCTGCGCCTACACCCACTGGGGCATCTTCGACCTCAAGCCGGAGACGGACGTCTACTGGTGCACCGCGGACGTCGGCTGGGTCACCGGCCACTCCTACGGCGTCTACGGCCCGCTCGCCAACGGCGCCACCTCGGTGATGTACGAGGGCACCCCCGACACCCCGACCAAGGGCCGCTGGTGGGAGATCTGCGAGAAGTACGGCGTCACGATCTTCTACACCGCCCCCACCGCGATCCGCACGTTCATGAAGTGGGGCGGCGACATCGCGGGCGAGCACGACCTGTCGAAGATCCGGCTGCTCGGCTCGGTGGGCGAGTCGATCAACCCCGAGGCCTACGTCTGGTACCGCGAGAACATCGGTGCGAGCAGCGCCCCGGTCGTCGACACCTGGTGGCAGACCGAGACCGGCTCGATCATGATCAGCCCCCTGCCCGGCGTCACCCACGGCAAGCCCGGCTCGGCGATGACGTCGATCCCCGGCATCGTCGTCGACGTGGTCACCGAGGAGGGCGAGTCGGTGCCCAACGGCTCCGGCGGCTTCCTGGTCGTCAAGGAGCCCTGGCCCTCGATGCTGCGCACCCTGTGGGGCGACGACGAGCGGTTCAAGGACACCTACTGGTCGCGGTTCGCCGACCACGGCTTCTACTTCGCCGGCGACGGCGCCAAGAAGGACGACGACGGCGACATCTGGCTGCTGGGTCGGGTCGACGACGTCATGAACGTCTCCGGCCACCGGCTCTCGACCACCGAGATCGAGTCGGCGCTGGTCTCGCACCCCAAGGTCGCCGAGGCCGCGGTCGTGGGTGCCGCCGACGAGACCACCGGCCAGGCGGTCTGCGCCTTCGTGATCCTGCGCGAGTCGGCCCTGGCCGACGGCGAGGAGGCCCCGGAGTCGCTGATCCAGGAGCTGCGCAGCCACGTGCAGACCCAGATCGGGGCCATCGCCAAGCCGCGCCAGGTGATGGTCGTGCCCGAGCTGCCCAAGACCCGCTCGGGCAAGATCATGCGCCGGCTGCTCAAGGACGTCGCGGAGAAGCGCGAGGTCGGCGACGTCACCACGCTGGCCGACTCGACCGTGATGGACCTGATCGGCAAGGGCATGAAGAGCTCCTCGGACGACTGACCCCACCTGCGTGCGTCATGCGCCCTGGTCGCTCCTGCGACCAGGGCGTATGACGTCCCGGGGCGGCGACCGACGGCATACGGCGGCCCGACGCTCAGGCCGCGACGCGCTCGCGGCCGGCGTCGACGAGACGACCGACGAGCTGCCGCAGGGCAGCCTCGACGTCGGCGTCGGCGATCGCGCCGTCCACCACGCTCCGGTGCACGTCCGCGACGCCGAGGGCGTCCTCGAGCGGCTGCGCGCCGGCGACGCGGAGCACCTTGACGAGGTCCTCGCGGGCCCACTGCGCGCCACGCGGGGAGGGGCTGACCGAGAGGACCGCCGCGGGCAGGCCGTCGATCGGTGCGGCGCCGCGCGGGCGCGAGGCCCAGTCGACCGCGTTCTTGAGCACGCCGGGGATCGAGCCGTTGTACTCCGGGGTCGCCACCACCAGCGCGTCCGCGTCGAGCACCGCCTCGCGGAAGGCCACGACCGCCGCGGGGACGTCGTCACCGTCGAGGTCCTGGTCGTAGTGGGGCAGGTCGGCCAGACCGGCGTACACCTCGGCCTCGACGCCGTCGGGGAGCAGCCCGGGAACGGTGGCGACGAGCCGGCCGGTCCAGGAACCCGCACGCAGGCTGCCGACAAGCATCAGGATCTTCATGGGGGCCTCTTCCGTAGCGCGACGTTTGAACGTTCAACAGAACGCCGTCACCACGGGGTCTGTTCCGTGACCTGGCTCACCCACGGCCGCGACCGACGTACGCCGGTGCGGACCACGCGTGTCAGAAGCTCTTGATGCCCGGCTTCTCGTCCTTGCTGGGCAGGCCGGTCTTGGCGAGGCTCAGGACGGTCGTGATGACCAGGGTGCCGATGATGACGCCCAGCGAGACCAGGGTCGGGATCTCCGGAGCCCACTCGATGTGCTCGCCGCCGTTGATGAAGGGCAGCTCGTTCTCGTGCATGGCGTGCAGGATCAGCTTGACGCCGATGAAGAACAGCAGGAAGGCCAACCCGAAGGACAGGTAGATGAGCCGCTCGAGCAGGCCGCCGATGAGGAAGTAGAGCTGCCGCAGGCCCATCAGGGCGAAGATGTTGGCCGTGAGCACCAGGAAGGGCTCCTCGGTCAGGCCGTAGATGGCCGGGATCGAGTCGAGCGCGAACAGCAGGTCGGTGGTGCCGAGCGCGATGATCACGATGAACATCGGCGTGATGACGCGCTTGCCGTTCTCCCGGGTGAGGATCTTCGAGCCGTGCCACTCGGCCGTGGCGGGGAAGCGCTTCTCGACGAACTTGATGAGTCGGTTCTCCTCGAACTCCTCCTCGTCGTCGCTGGCGCCCTCCTTGGCGAGCTTGGTGGCGGTCCAGATCAGGAAGAGGCCGAAGAGGTAGAACACCCAGCTGAACTGCTCGATCGCCGCGGCGCCGACGAAGATGAAGATGCCACGCATGATCAGGGCCAGCACGATGCCGACGAGCAACGCGCTCTGCTGCAGCTCCTTGGGCACCCCGAACTTCGCCATGATGATCAAGAAGATGAACAGGTTGTCGACCGAGAGGGAGTACTCGGTCAGCCAGCCGGCGAAGAACTCCGTGCCGTACTGGGCCCCGGAGAAGATCCAGACGCCGATGCCGAAGACGATCGCGAGCCCGATGTAGACCGCGAGCGCGACACCGACCTCGCGCTTGGACGGCTCGTGCGGACGGCGGCCGATGACGAGGATGTCGAACAGCAGCACCGCGACGGTGATGCCGATCGTGAGCCACCAGACGAGGGGGGAGACGACCACGAGGGAGACGACCTTAGGTGTTCTGGCTGCGCGTGACGCAGCGATGATCCGGAGGTCTCTTCCGCCACGCCGCGCCGTGTCGCGTGGCTGACCGACGCGTCCGGGGCAGGGTGCGTCCTGACCGTGATGACGAGCGCGTCGCGAGGGAATACTCCCCTCCCGTGGCACCACTCTCTCACTGCGCCCACCCCGGCACCAACCGCGGCGCTGGGGTGGACCGGTGGCGGTAGGGTTCCCGAGTCCCCCGGCGTCCCCAACCGAAGGCAGCATCCCCATGGCCCACCGCGAGCCCGCAGTCACCGAGGAACCCACCATCGGCAAGCTCGTCGTCGACGCCAGTCGCGACGTCTCCGGACTGATCCAGAAGGAGATCGCGCTCGCCAAGTCCGAGCTCAAGGTCTCGGTCCGCGCCGGCGGCATCAGCATCGGCCTGTTCGTCGCGGCGGCGTTCCTCGCCCTGCTCGCGGTCATCATGCTCTCGGTGGCCCTGGCCCACTTCATCTCGTTCACCGGGCTCGACCTCGCCTGGGGCTTCCTGATCGTGTTCTTCCTCTACCTGCTGATCGCCGGCCTGCTCGGCTTCGTCGGCGTGAAGAAGCTCAAGCAGGTCAAGGCCCCCGAGCGGGCGATCGGCCAGGCCAAGGAGTTCCCCAGCGCGCTGAAGGGCAAGCGCTGAGCCGCTGCTGATTACCCGGACGTCCGGGTAATCAGCCACTTGACCCGTGTTGCAACACGCGCCAGGCAGCCGAGAAGGACGTCCAGCCGTACGCCGCACCTGCGCCGGCCGGCTGCCACACCAGCGTCCCCGCGCCCGCTTCGAGCCGACCCTGACGTGGCAGCGGGGCGCTGATTACCCGGACGTCCGGGTAATCAGTCACCTGACGCGCAATGCAACACACGCCAGGCAGCCGAGAAGGACGTCCAGCCGTACGCCGCCCCGTACGCCGCCCGGGCGGAGCGCCTACGTGCAGTTGCCGCTCGACACCCGCGCCGTGGCGTCGAGCCCGACGGCGGCCGCGCGGCCGACCTGGCGGGCCGTGAGGGCGTAGCCGGTGTCGCTGTCGCTGATCGAGGCCGCGAACACGACGCCGAGGACGCGGCCGTCGGTGGAGACGAACGGGCCGCCGGAGTTGCCGGGGCGGACCAGGCCGCGCAGGGAGTACACCTCGCGCACGACCGTGCCGTTGCCGTAGATGTCGGGCGAGCGCAGGCGCTGGTCGGCGCGGATCCGGACCGGGCGGGCGTCGTACGGGCCGTCCTGGGGGTAGCCGAGCACGGCGCCGGGCTGCCGCTCGTCGCCCTCGAGGTCGAACTGCAGGGTCGGCCCGTCGAGGCCGGGCACGGCGAGGACCGCCACGTCGACGTCGGGGTCGTAGTGGACGACCGTGGCGTCGAGGGTCTCGCCGCCGTCGGTGACGACCTTGGGCTCGGTGACGCCGGCGACGACGTGGGCGTTGGTCATCAGCCGCTCGGGGGCGTAGAGGAAGGCCGAGCCCTCGACGCCGCTGCCGCAGCGGTTGCTGCTGCGCACCTTGTAGACGCTGCGCGCAGCCTCGCGGACGTCGGGGTCGCGCAGCACCCGGGGCCGCGCCGGGGCGACCTCGACGATGCGCTCGGGCGCGAACGGCTCGAGGTAGCGCGGGAAGAAGCTGTTGCCCACGACGGAGTCGAAGGAGCGCAGCACCTGCTGGGCCTGCGCGGGCATCGCGTCGTTGACGGTGACCAGGACCTTGCTGTCGCGCACCTGCGGGCCGATGCCGGGCAGGCGGGAGCCGCTGATCGCGACGCCGAGCATCCAGGCCACGATCAGCACGGCGACCACGCTGAGCAGCGAGCCGCCCAGGGCGTCGACCGCGCGCACCGGCTGCCAGGTGATCCGGTCGCGGATCCGGCTGCCGACCCACTGGAAGACCGCCTGCCCGATCGAGGCGAGCACGAGCACGATGAACAGCGCGCCGAGCGAGACCCACAGCGAGGGCGCGGCGTCGCCGAGCAGCTCGGGGGCCAGCAGGATGCCGGCGAACCCGCCGAGCACCAGGCCGGCCGTGGCGAAGGCCCCGGTCACGAACCCCTGCCAGTAGCCGGACAGCGCGTAGGCGAGCACCAGCGCGACCAGGCACCAGTCGAGGAGGTTCATGGCTCGGCTCTCGGGTCGGGGGACGCCGGCGGCGGGCCGGACGCGGTCTGGAGCGGGGTGGTGCGGGTCAGGCGCTCAATCTTGGCCCAGGCCGAGCATGTAGTCCGGTAATGGGTGCTCGACGCCCGCGTCCCAGTCGCGGGTGAGCCCCACGTGGTCGAAGAGCTTGTTGACCAGGCCGGCGGTGAAGCCCCACAGCACCAGGTCGTGGTGGTCGCCGATCAGGAAGCCCGGGCTGCGGTAGCCCATCGGGTGGGTCACGGTGACGCGGTGGGCGGGGTCGAGCAGCTCCTCGAGGGGCACCCGCAGCACGGCGTGCACCTCGGCGGGGTCGACCACGCTGACCGGGCTGGGCTCGCGCCACCACGCCAGCACCGGGGTCACCGCGAAGTTGCTGGGCGGCAGCCACAGCTCGGGCAGCTCGGCCAGCACCTCGACCCCGGCCGGGTCGACCCCGGTCTCCTCCTGGGCCTCCCGCAGCGCGGCCGCGGTCGGCGAGGCGTCACCGGGGTCGATCGAGCCGCCGGGGAAGGAGACCTGCCCGGGGTGGGAGCGCATCGTGTGCGCCCGCTCGGTGAGCAGCAGGTCGGGGCCCGCGGGTCCCTCGCCGAACAGCATCAGCACCGCGCCCTTGCGGGTCCGGGTGCCCTCGGGCGGCACGAACCGGCTGATGTCCTCGGCGGTGATCGTCAGCGCCCCGTCGCGGATCGGCTCCACCCACCCCGGCAGGGTCACGCCCGCACCCCGAGGTGCTTCGCCACCAGGTCCTCGAGCTGCTGCACCGACTCGATCTCGACGTACTGCTGCCAGGCGACCTCGCCGTCCGCGTCCACGAGCAGCAGCCGCGGCAGCGCCTGGGCGCGGGTGAGGCCCTCCGGGTCGGAGTAGAGCGGGTAGGTCACCCCGGCCTCCTCGACCAGGTCGGCGGCCGCCTGGGTCTGCGTGTCCTGGAAGTCGATGCCGACGACGTCCACGCGGCCCTCCAGGGCCTGCGAGAACGCCTGGTAGTACGGCAGCTCCTCGCGGCACGGGGCGCACCAGCTGGCCCAGAGGTTGACCACGGCCGGCCCCTCCAGCGAGCCGAGGTCGAGGGGCTCGCCGGAGCCGCCGAAGGCGTCCAGGCGTACGTCGGGCAGCTCGCCGCCGGCCTCGCCGACCAGCGTGGGCTGGTCGGCGCCGGTGTCGCCGCCGTCGGCCGTGCCGGCCCCGCCCGTCCCGCTCGCGCAGCCGGTGAGCAGCAGTGCCGACGCGAGCGCGACGCCGAGCCGGCGGGCCGACCTCACGCCGGCCCCTGGGTCTTGACGAGCGCGGCCGCGGCCTCGGCTCCGGTCGGCCCCGCGCCGTACGACGGGCACCAGCGCGCCACCGGGCAGGCCCCGCAGGCCGGCTTCTTGGCGTGGCAGACCCGACGCCCGTGCCAGATCAGGTGGTGGCTGAGCATCGTCCAGTCGCGCCGGGGGAACAGCGCCCCGACGGCGTGCTCGGCCTTGACCGGGTCGGACTCCTCGGTCCACCCCAGCCGCCGGACGAGACGCCCGAAGTGGGTGTCGACGGTGATGCCGGGGACGTCGAAGGCGTTGCCCAGCACCACGTTGGCGGTCTTGCGACCGACGCCCGGGAGCTTCACCAGGTCGTCGAGGCGGGGCGGGACCTCGCCGCCGTGGTCCTCCACCAGCGCCGCGGACAGCTTGAGCAGCGACTCGGTCTTGGCGCGGAAGAAGCCCAGCGGCCCGACGATGCGCTCGAGGTCCTCGCGGGGGGCCGCGGCCATCGCCGCGGGGTCGGGGTACGCCGCGAACAGCGTCGGCCGCACCGCGTTGACCCGCCGGTCGGTGGTCTGGGCGCTGAGCACCGTGACCACGAGCAGCTCGAAGGGGGTGTCGAAGTCGAGCTCGCAGCGGGCGTCGGGGTAGGTCTCCCCGAGCACGCGGTCGACCTTGCGGGCCCGCCGGACCAGCGAGGTCGACGGGGCCGGGGAGGCGGCGCTCGGGGAGGCGGGCACGGGCCCAGGGTACGGGCGCGACCACCTCGACCGGGCCCGGCCGTCCACTCCCGGCGCCCGTCCCGGCCTCCACCCGGGGTGCGGCCGCCCGGCCGTGCCGCCCCTCCCACGGTGTGGTCGCGTGGCGAAGCCGTGACGGATGGGACAGACTGTGATCCGTGGCACCCGCCGGCTCCCGGGGTGCCCCCGAGGAAGGGAACCCGAGGCGTGACCAACGACGTACTCCGCCAGGCACCGCTGTTCAGCGCGCTCGACGACGAGGCGGCCGCCGCGCTGAGGTCCTCCATGGGCGAGAACCGCCTGCGCCGGGGCGAGGTGCTCTTCCACGAGGGCGACCCGGGCGACAAGCTCTACATCGTCACCGAGGGCAAGGTGAAGCTCGGTCGCACGTCCTCCGACGGCCGCGAGAACCTGCTGGCCATCCTCGGCCCGGGCCAGATGTTCGGCGAGCTGTCGCTGTTCGACCCCGGCCCGCGCTCGGCGACCGTCACGGCCGTCACCGAGACCACGTTCCTCTCGCTGTCCCACGACGACCTGCTGCGCTGGCTCGAGGGCCGCCCCGGCGTCGCCCTGGGCCTGCTCTCCCAGCTCGCCGGCCGGCTGCGCAAGACCAACGAGGTGGTCGCCGACCTGGTCTTCTCCGACGTCCCCGGCCGCGTCGCCAAGGCGCTGCTCGACCTCGCCGACCGCTTCGGCCGCACCGCCGACGACGGCGTGCACGTGCACCACGAGCTCACGCAGGAGGAGCTGGCGCAGCTGGTCGGCGCCTCCCGCGAGACCGTCAACAAGGCCCTGGCCGACTTCGCCTCGCGCGGCTGGCTGCGGCTCGAGCCCCGGTCGGTGGTCATCCACGACGTCGAGCGGATGCGACGCCGCGCCCGCTAGCCCCGCTCGGTCCGGTCGTCCGTGACGGCCTCGGGGTGGTCCGCGGGGTCGACGCGCGCCCGGGCCACCACCACGGCGTGGTCGGTCGTACGCCGGACCAGCGGGTCGCGCAGCACGGCGTACCCCGTCCACGTGAGGCCCGGGCTGCCGAACACCCAGTCGACCACCATCTCGGCGGGCGGTCGGCAGCGCCCGTCCGCGTGCGAGCCGCCGGCGCCGGTCGTCAGCGGCGTCGCGCCGGTGATCGCGCAGAAGTAGTCGCCACGCTCGTTCATGTCGCCCACGACGAGCTGCGGCAGCCCCTCGTCCTCCGAGGCGAGGGCGAGCTCGACCTGCCGGCGCTCGGCCGCCTCGCGGAACTGCTCCTGGCGCGGGTAGCGCCGGGTGTCGGCCGGGTGGTGGTGGTTGGAGAGCCGCAGCAGCATCCCGCTCCCGCGGTGGCGCAGCAGCACCCGGGGGAAGGGCCGTGGCGCCCCGTCGGCGTCGGGGACGTCCACGAGGTCGCCCAGGGCGAGGGTCCAGGTGTCGGTGCGCCACGCGACCGACGCCTCACCGGCGCGTCCCGGACCAGCCGGCCCCGGCCAGAGCTGCCAGCCCGCGGCGCGCTCGGTGAACAGCTGCTGCTGGTCGCGCAGCAGCTCCTGGAACCCGACCAGGTCGACCCGCTCGCGCTCCAGCAGGGCGAGCACGCCGTCCATCCGCACGTCGGCGGGATCCATCTCCGAGCGGTTGCCCCGCGGCCGGGTGTGGGAGGAGCCGAGCACGTTGAAGCTCGCGACGGTCAGGTCGACGGCCACCGGTCGCGCCGTGACGTCGGGGCGCGACGGCGCCGCCTCGTCCCGGGGACGCAGCACGGCGACCGCAGCCACGGCCAGGGCCACGACCAGGACGACGACCAGCAGCCCGACCGCGGCCGGACGCACCCGGGTCCGCACCGCCTCGCCGCCTAGCGGGCCAGGTAGGCGAGCTGGGCGCGGACCGAGAGCTCGGCCGCACCCCAGAGCACGGGGTCGACGTCGGCGTAGACGACCTCGACGACCCGGCGGGGCAGCGCCTCCTCGTCGAGCTGCCTCCTCGCGGAGCGACGCCGTCGCCGCCTCCACCTGGGCCAGCCGGTCGCGCCGGTGGGCGCGGTAGTGCTCCAGCGTGCCCAGCGCGTCGTCGAGGACCGGGCCGTGGCCGGGCCAGATCCGGGTCAGGCCCTGCTCCTGGGCGAGGGCGTGGAGCCGGTCGAGGGAGCCGAGGTAGGCACCGAGCCGGCCGTCGGGGTGGGCCACGACCGTGGTGCCGCGCCCGAGCACGGTGTCACCGGTCAGCACGGCGGACTCGGCGGGCAGCACGAACGAGAGCGAGTCGGCGGTGTGGCCGGGGGTGGCGACCACGCGGACCTCGAGGCCGTCGACGTCGACCACGTCGCCGCCGGCCAGGCCCTCGGAGCCGAGCCGCCACTCGGGGTCGAGCGCGCGCACGCCGCACCCGACCCGCTCGGCGAACTCGCGGGCCGCCTCGGAGTGGTCGAGGTGGTGGTGGGTCAGCAGCACGACCCCGACCTCGCCGGCGGCCTCGGCGACCGCGTCGAGGTGCGCGGCGTCGGGCGGCCCCGGGTCGATCACGACCGAGCGGCGGGCGCCGGGCTCGCGCAGCACCCAGGTGTTGGTGCCGTCGAGGGTCATCGTGTCGGCGTTGGGGGCGAGCACGCAGCGCCCGCGCTCGCCGAACGACCCGCCGGTCCAGGCGGGGGCCTGGCTCACGGGCGTGGCTCCAGCAGCCCCTGCATCCAGGGCGGCGTGGTCAGGGTGGCACCCGCGTCGTCGCCGTCCTCGGTGAGCTCGGGCATGAACATCTCGACCGAGCGGTCGCTGCCCGCGGCGAGCACGCCCGCCGCGTCGGTGTGCTGGCCGACCTCGAGACAGGTCATCCAGGTCGGCGGCAGCATCAGGATCTCCTCCGCGTCGGCCTGCGCCACGGCCTCCAGCGACGGCAGCCAGGCCACGGCGTCGGACTCGGTGGACACGTCGCGGGTGCGCTGGCCCTCCGGCAGCACCGCGGCGAAGAACCAGGTGCGGTAGCGACGGGGCTCGAACTCCGGGGTCAGCCAGGCCCGCCAGGGCGCCAGCAGGTCGGTGCGCAGCACCAGGCCCCGGCGCTCCAGGAAGTCGGTGAAGGCCAGCTCGCGGCCCTCCAGGGCGGCCCGGTCGCGCTCCCAGTCCTCGCCGGTCACGTCGGCCACCACGGTGTCGGCGGACTCGCCGGCGAGCAGCACCCCGGACTCCTCGAAGGTCTCGCGGACCGCGGCGCAGACCAGCGCCCGGGCGGTGGCCTCGTCGGTGCCCAGCCGCGCAGCCCAGGTCGCGGCGTCGGGGCCGGCCCAGCGCACGTCGTGGTCGTCGAAGTCGCGCGGGTCGACGCCGCCGCCGGGGAAGACGCACATCCCGCCGGCGAAGGCCATCGAGGTCTGCCGCCGCAGCAGGTAGACCTCGGGACCGGCTGCCCCGTCGCGCAGCAGCACCACCGTGGCCGCGTCGCGCGGCTCGACCGGCTCCCGCTCGCCGCTGGTGAAGGCCCGGGCGCTCTCGACGAACGCGGCCGGGAGCTGCACCCGGGACACCCCTCAGACCTCCACGAGGAGCTCGACCTCGACGGGCGCGTCGAGCGGCAGCGCCGAGACGCCGACCGCGGAGCGGGCGTGACGACCCTGCTCGCCGAACACCTCGCCGAGCAGCTCCGAGACGCCGTTGGCGACCTTGGGCTGCGCGGTGAAGTCGGGGGTGGAGGCCACGAACACGACCACCTTGACCACGCGGCGCACCGCGGACAGCTCGCCCACCTCGGCCCGGACGGCGGCCAGCGCGTTCAGCGCGCACTGCCGGGCGCACTCCACGGCCTCCTCCAGGGAGACCTCGCCGCCGACCTTGCCGGTCCGCAGCAGCTCGCCCTCGCGCATCGGCAGCTGGCCGGAGGTGTGGACGTGGGAGCCGCTGCGCACCGCCGGGACGTACGCCGCGACCGGCGCCGCCACCGGGGGCACGGCCAGGCCGAGCTCGGCGAGCCGCTCCTCGGGGGTGGCCGCGTCGCCGGTCACGGCTTGGGCCGCTTGAAGTAGGCGACGAGGTTCTCGGGGTTCATCCCCGGGACCATCTGCACCAGCTCCCAACCGTCGGAGCCGAAGTTGTCGAGGATCGCCTTGGTCGAGTGGACCAGCACCGGCGCCGTCAGGTATTCCCACTGGGTCATGCCGCCACCCTAGGGCGTCCGGCGGGACCCTCCTAGGCTGCCCGGCATGAGCGGTCCCCTCCCCGACGCCACCCTGCGGTGGGCCGAGCACGACGACGGCGTGCTCGACGTGCACCTGCCCGGCGGGCGGCTCCCCCGGCAGGCCGCGCGGACGGTGCTGCTGGTGCACGGCGGGTTCTGGAGGTCCGCCTACGACCGCCGCCACACCCGGGAGCAGGCCCGCGCCCTGGCCGACCTGGGCTGGGTGGTCGCCACCCCGGAGTACCGCCGCGTCGGCGCCGGGGGCGGGTGGCCCACCACCGGGTCCGACGTACGCCGGGCGCTGGACCTGCTGCCGGAGCTGCTCGGCCGCATCGGGGTCCGGTCCGGCCCCACCTGGGCGATGGGCCACTCCGCCGGGGGGCACCTGGTGCTGTGGCTGGCCGCGACCGGCGCGCCGCTCGACGGCGTCGTCGCCCTGGCCCCGGTGGCCGACCTCGCCGAGGCGCTGCGCCTCGACCTCGGTGACGGTGCGACGGCCGCGCTGCTCGGCGAGCAGCCGACCGAGGTGGCCGACCCCGCCGTGCTGCTGGCCCGCCGTCCGGCGTACGACGTGCGCGTGGTCCACGGGTCCGCCGACGAGGCGGTGCCGCTCGCGCTGAGCCGGGGGCTGGTCGCGCAGCACCCCTGGATCAGCCTGACCGAGGTCGACGCGGACCACATGGCGCTCGTCGACCCCGCCTCGGAGGCCTGGCCGACGGTCGTGGCGCAGCTGCCGGGCTGAGCCCCGGGAAGCCGGCGGCCGTCAGCGTCAGCGGTCGCCGAAGACGAGGTCGAGCACGGCCTCCATGTCGGTGTCGCGGACCAGCTCGTCGGGGTCGGCGACGGTCTCGGTGCGGTCGTACTTCCAGCCGTTGTTGACGCCCTGGTAGTGCCGGTGCACGACGTCCTCGACCATGTCGGGCTCGCACCCGGCGACGTTGTGGACCCGCCACTGGGTGGCGTCGAGGTCGACGTGGGCCGGGATCGTCGTCCACTTCGCGGTGGTGTCGCCGCCGATCCGGTAGTGGTAGTCGCGGAAGCGGCGCTGCCGCTCGGGGTCGAGGGGGACGTCGGTGCGCTTGGCGATGAAGACGCCGCTGTAGCGCAGCACCCCGCTGGGCACCTCGGCCGCGTGCTCGAAGACGGTCCGGCCGTCGTCGGTGAGGACCAGCTCGTCGATGTCGCAGTTGACGACGCCGGCCGCGTTCCGCAGGTAGCGGTGGCGGGCGTGCTCGAGCATGGCGTACTGGCTGAAGTCGGAGTCCCACTTCTTGTGCGGGCCGCCGTTGGGCCCCCACGGGAACTGCCAGTCCACGACGATGCCGACCTCGATGCCGGGCACCGCGGCGACCGCCTCGAGGACGTCCTCGGCGCGGTAGCGGGTGGAGTTGTTCTCGTAGAGCACGACGCCGGTCACGCCGTGCACCTCGTGGTAGTAGTGCAGCCAGTCGGTGATCCACACCAGGTCGTTGTCGCAGGACTTGGTGGTGACGGTGTGGCGGCCCGCGAACAGGCCGGCCCCGTCGTCGCCGACCTGCGAGTGCATCGTGAAGCCCTGCATGTCCAGCGCCAGAGCGCGCCCGGGACCGGGGTCGAGCAGGCGGGTCCGCTGGGTCCGCACCCAGTCGCGCTGCTGGAGCCGGTCGGCGTCGACCTCGCGACCGTCCAGCGACCAGGTGCCGCGGCGGCGCACCGGCCCCCGGAGGTTGCGCATCGGGGGGCCGCACAGCCAGATGTCGTCCTCGACCCGGAAGGCGTCGTAGAACAGCGTCTTGGCGTCGAACTTCTCGAGGTAGTCGGCCTGCATGTCCTCGGGCGAGCGGGGCGGCTCGCGGCGCAGCGCCCGCGGCTCGGGGACGACCATGGGCGAGGGCCGGACCACCTCGAGGTGGCGGGTGCGTCCCTCCCGGGCCTGCTGCTGGTGGAGGTCGTCCCGGCGCCGGGCGATCCGCTCGATCATGGCCGCGTCGTTCGTCACACCGGGGACCCTACAAGCGCCCGAGGTCGGTGCCCGGCCCCTGCGGTCGGGGCCGGCGCGGCCTGTCGGGTGGCATCGGGGGGCGGCGCGACGTACGTTCCTCGGGGCCCGGCCGCACCCGCGCGCGGGCCGACGACGAAAGAGGACACCGCTGATGTCGCGTGAGATGCCCCGTCGGGCCGCCTGGGTGGTCGCCGCGGCGGCCGCCGTGCTCGGCGCCCTGCTCAGCCTGGTCAGCCCCGAGGCCGGCCTGGCCGTGCTCGGCCTGGGCCTCGCCGCCCTCACGGTCGCGGCCTTCCTGTCCTTCCAGGTCCTCATCCAGCACGTGGTCGGGCTGCAGGGCGGTCAGCGCCCGGGCGCCGGCCAGCAGCGGGTGCTCGCCGCGGTGCGCCAGGGCGAGAAGTCGCTCGGCCAGCGGATCACCGCGCTGGGCAAGCAGCTCGACGCGCAGCCCTACCTCAACGCCGAGCTGGTACGCCGCTACGGCGACCTCGTGCCGACCGACCAGCCGATGCCGACGCTGGGCGCCAACTGGGCTGCCACCGCGCCGACGATCCTGTTCATCATCGACCGCGTCCTGGGCGACCCCGAGCGGGAGACGATCCTGGAGTGCGGCTCGGGCGCCTCGACGGTGTGGGCGGCGGCGGCGTTCCGCAAGCGCGGCCACGGCCACGTCTACTCCCTGGACCACGACCCGGAGTTCGCCGAGGTCACCCGCCGCAACCTGCGCACCCACGGCCTCCAGGACTGGGCCACGGTCATCGACGCCCCGCTGACGCAGGTCGACGTGCCCGGTCGCGACCCGATGCCCTGGTACGACGTCGCCGGCCTTCCTGCCGACCTGCCCGGCGTCGACCTGCTCTTCGTCGACGGCCCGCCGCGGCCGACCGGCCCGCAGGCGCGCTACCCCGCGTTCCCGGTGCTGCGCCACCTGCTCGCCCCGGGCGCCCTGGTCGTGCTCGACGACACCAACCGCCGCGACGAGCGCGACATCGCGAAGTCCTGGCAGCGCGAGCCCGGCATGTCCTTCCACCAGCAGGTGGGGCGCTCGACGGCGCTGCGCCACACCCCCTGACGGGACCCGCGGAGACGCACGAGGCCCGGGACGCGCACCAGCGCGTCCCGGGCCTCGCTGCTCCACGAGCAGCTGCGGGTCAGCTGGCCCGCTCGAGCGTGGGGTAGTCGGTGTAGCCCTCGGCGCCGCCGCCGTAGAACGTGTCCGCGTCGGGCTCGTTGAGCTCGGCGCCGCTCGCCCAGCGGGTCGGCAGGTCGGGGTTGGCCAGGAACGGGCGACCCACGACGACCGCGTCGGCGAGGCCGCTCGTGAGGATCTCCTCGACCGACGCCAGGCTGGTGACGTCACCGAAGCCGCTGTTGAGCAGCACCGGACCGCCGAAGCGGTCCTTGAGGTCACGGACCAGGCCCTCGATCGGCTCCAGCGGGCTGGCCAGCAGCGAGAGGTAGGCCAGTCCCAGCGGCGCGATGCCGTCGACGACCGCGCGGTAGGTCGCGTCGAGGTCCTCGCCCGGCTGCTCGCCGATGCCGTTGAACTGGTGGCCCGGGGACAGGCGCACGCCGACCCGGTCGGCGCCGATCGCCTCGGCGACGGCACGCACGACCTCGACGACGAGGCGCGCACGGTTCTCCGGCGACCCGCCGTGGGTGTCCTCGCGGAGGTTCACGGTCGGGTCGAGGAACTGGTGCAGCAGGTAGCCGTTGGCCGCGTGGACCTCGACCCCGTCCAGACCGGCGTCGACGGCGTGGCGCGCCGCGGCGGCGTACTCCTCGACGACGGAGGCGAGCTCGTCGGTCGCGATCTCGCGCGGCTCGTCGTGGGGCTTCGGGCCGGCGGCGGTGACCATGTCACCGGGAGCCTGCACGGCGCTGGGGGCCACGGTGTCGACGCCGTCCTTGTTGTCGGCGTGCGCGATCCGGCCGGCGTGCATCAGCTGCGCCACGATCGTGCCGCCACCGCGGTGGACCTCGTCGGCGACGGTACGCCAGCCGGCGACCTGGTCGGTGGTGTAGAGGCCCGGCACGTTCAGGTAGCCCTGGCCGACGTGGCTGGGGGCGATGCCCTCGGTGATGATCAGCCCGGCGCCGGCGCGCTGGCCGTAGTACGTCGCGTTCAGCTCGGTCGGGGCGTTGCCCTCACCCGCACGGTTGCGGGTGAGCGGGCCCATCACGAAGGACTGGGGCAGCGACCAGCGGCCGATTCGGACGGGTTCGAATGCACGTGACACGGGGCGGGACCTCCGGAGTGGTGGAAAGTTTGACTACTCCAGAACAGGTGCGGCCACCCAGACATTCCCGGCACCGCGCCGCTGCCCCCGTCGTACGCCGCCTCAGCGCAGCGTCGGCTCGGTCTTCTCCCGCACCTCGTCCTCGGTCACGCCGGGGGCCAGCTCGACCAGCTCGAGCCCGTCGGGGGTGACGTCGAGGACGCAGAGGTCGGTGATGATCCGCTGCACCACGCCACGACCGGTGTAGGGAAGCGAGCACTCCTCGACGATCTTGTAGGACCCGTCCTTGGCGGTGTGCTCCATCAGCACGATCACCCGCTTGGCGCCGTGGACCAGATCCATCGCGCCGCCCATGCCCTTGACCATCTTGCCGGGGATCATCCAGTTGGCGATGTCGCCGGCCGCCGAGACCTGCATCGCGCCCAGGATGGCGGCGTCGATCTTGCCGCCGCGGATCATGCCGAAGGACAGCGCGGAGTCGAAGATCGAGGAGCCGCGCCGCAGCGTGACCGTCTCCTTGCCCGCGTTGACCAGGTCGGCGTCCTCCTCGCCCTCGACCGGGTAGGCACCCACGCCGAGGATGCCGTTCTCCGACTGCAGCACCAGCTCGACGTCGTCGTCGACGTAGTTGGGCACCAGCGTCGGCAGTCCGATGCCGAGGTTGACGTAGGACCCGTCGGTCAGCTCCGAGGCCGCCCGGGCGGCCATCTCCTCGCGGCTCCAGGCCATCTCAGGCACCTTCCTTGGTCTCGACGGGCTCGACCGACGACGGCTGCACGGTGCGCTTCTCGATGCGCTTCTCGGCCGCCTGGTCGGGGGTCAGCTCCACGACCCGGTGCACGAACACGCCGGGGGTGTGGACCTGGTTGGGATCGAGCTCGCCGGGCTCGACGAGGTGCTCGACCTCGGCGACGGTGATCCGGCCGCACATCGCGGCGAGCGGGTTGAAGTTCTGCGCGGAGTCGCGGTAGACGAGGTTGCCGTGGCGGTCGCCCTTCCAGGCCCGCACCAGGCCGAAGTCGGCGACCAGCGCCTCCTCCATCACGAACTCGCGCGCACCGTCGGAGGTCTCGAAGGTGCGGGTCTCCTTGGGCGGGGAGGCGACCACCACGTTGCCCTGGTCGTCGTAGCGCCACGGCAGGCCGCCCTCGGCGACCTGGGTGCCGCCACCGGTCGCGGTGAAGAACGCCGGGATGCCGACGCCGCCGGCGCGCATCCGCTCGGCGAGCGTGCCCTGCGGGGTGAGCTCGACCTCGAGCTCGCCCTGGAGGTACTGCCGAGCGAACTCCTTGTTCTCCCCCACGTAGGAGGCGACCATCCGGCGGATCCGTCCCGCCCCCAGCAGCAGGCCGAGGCCCCAGTCGTCGACGCCGGCGTTGTTGGAGAACGCCTCGAGGTCCGTCGTGCCCTGCTCCAGCAGCGCCGCGATCAGCACCGAGGGGATGCCGCACAGCCCGAAGCCGCCCACCGCCAGCGACGCACCGTCACCGATGTCCGCCACGGCCTCCGCCGCGCTCGCACTCACCTTGTCCATGGTCTCGACCACCTCCGCGGCCGATCCTGCCACGGGCATGGCGCGCGTCACATGTCGCCACCGACCACCCCGGCGCCGCCCGGTGTGGGGCCCCGCACACTCCCCCCGGTCGGGGCCCGCGGCCCTCTAGGCTCGATCCGTGCCCACCCCCCCGCCCGCTCCCGAGCTCTTCGCGGGCGTCCAGCTGCACGTCGTCTCCGGCAAGGGCGGCACCGGCAAGTCGACGGTGGCCGCGGCCCTCGCCCTGGCTCTCGCGTCCCGGGGCAAGACCGTGCTGCTGTGCGAGGTGGAGGGGCGCCAGGGCGTGGCCCAGCTCTTCGACGTACCCCCGCTGCCCTACGAGGAGCGGTTGCTGGTGCGGCCCCAGGCCGGGTCGGGCGAGGTCTACGCGCTGGCCATCGACCCGGAGTCGGCCCTGTTGGAGTACCTCGACATGTACTACCGCCTCGGCCGCGCCGGCAAGGCGCTCGACCGCTTCGGCGTGATCGAGTTCGCCACCACCATCGCGCCCGGCGTGCGCGACGTGCTGCTGACCGGGAAGGTCTACGAGGCGGCGAACCGCAACAGCCGCAACCGGGGCGCCCGGACGTACGACGCGATCGTGCTCGACGCCCCGCCCACGGGCCGGATCGCGCAGTTCCTCAACGTCAACGACGAGCTGGCCGGCCTGGCCAAGGTCGGTCCGATCAAGTCCCAGGCCGACACCGTCACGACGCTGCTGCGCTCGGAGCGCACCGTGATCCACCTCGTCACCGTGCTCGAGGAGATGCCCGTGCAGGAGACCGCCGACGGCATCGCCGAGCTGCGCGCCACCGGCCTCCCGGTCGGCGCCGTCGTGGTCAACCAGGTGCGTCCCCAGGACCTCGGGCCCGACGACCGCACGGCGCTGGTCGCCGGCGCGGTCGACCGCGAGCGGCTCGGGTCGGTGCTGACCGCCGCCGGGGTGCGGGTCACCGACGACCTCGTGGACGGCCTGCTCGACGAGGGCCTCCAGCACGCCGAGCGGCGCGACCTCGAGGACTCCCAGCGCGCCCTGGTCGCCGACCTGGGCGTGCCCGTGGTCGAGCTGTCGCGGCTGGCCTCGGGGGTCGGCGGGCAGGACCTCGGCGGGCTCTACGAGCTGGCCGAGCAGCTGTGCGCGCAGGGGCTGGCGTGAGCGCCGCCTCGCGGCCACCCCGCGCCGCCCGGGCCCGCGCCCGGGTCGGCCCGCTCGTGGCCACCCACGACCCGGCCCGCGTGCTCGACGTGGACGCCCTGCTCGACGACCGCTCGCGCAGCATCATCGTGTGCTGCGGCTCCGGCGGCGTCGGCAAGACCACCACCTCGGCGGCGCTGGCGCTGCGGGCCGCCGAACGCGGCCGCAAGGTCGTCGTGCTGACCATCGACCCGGCACGTCGGCTCGCCCAGTCGATGGGCATCGAGGCGCTGGACAACACCCCGCGCCCGGTGCCGGACATCGACACCGCCGCCGGCGGCTCGCTGGACGCGATGATGCTCGACATGAAGCGCACCTTCGACGAGGTGGTGCAGGGCCAGGCCAGCCCCGAGAAGGCCGCCCAGATCCTGGCCAACCCGTTCTACGTCGCGGTGTCGAGCTCGTTCGCCGGGACGCAGGAGTACATGGCGATGGAGAAGCTCGGGCAGCTCGACGCCGAGGCGAGACGCACGGGCGTGCACGACCTGATCGTGGTGGACACCCCGCCCTCGCGCAGCGCGCTGGACTTCCTCGACGCCCCCGAGCGGCTCTCGAGCTTCCTCGACGGGAAGTTCATGCGGCTGCTGCTCGCGCCGGCGCGCGGCCCGGCGCGGCTGATGACCGCCGGCTTCGGCCTGGTCACCAACGCGGTCACCAAGATCATCGGCGCCCAGGTCCTCCAGGACATGAAGGCGTTCGTCGCGGCCTTCGACACCCTCTTCGGAGGGTTCCGGGCGCGGGCGCAGCGGACCTTCGAGCTGCTCCAGGACCGGCGTACGGCGTTCCTCGTCGTCGCCGCACCCGAGCCCGACGCGCTGCGCGAGGCGGCGTACTTCGTGGAGCGGCTGCGCTCGGAGGACATGCCGCTGGCCGGCCTGGTGGTCAACCGGGCGAGCAGCGCCCCCGCCGAGGGCCTGACGACCCACGCCGCACTGGCGGCGCTCGAGCGGGTGCGCGCGAGCGACGAGCCGTCGGCCGACGACGACCTGGCGGCCGGGCTGCTGCGGCTGCACGCCGACCGGCTGACGCTGGTCGAGCGCGAGCGCGCGCTCACCGGTCGGTTCGGCGCCTCGCACCCGGACGTGCCGACGGCGGTGCTGCCGGCGCTGTCGACCGACGTGCACGACCTCGACGGCCTGCGTCGCATCGGCGACCTGCTGGCAGCCCAGACGTCGACCGACTCGGACCGGACGTCGGACCAGACCTAGGTCCGTACCCGACCCGGACGCCCCCCGGCGTCCGACCCACCTGCGGGTTGAGCCCTCCCCGACCCGACCCGCAGCGTGACCTCAGACTGCCTGGACGCCGCCCACGACGGCCTCGTGCTCGGTCTTGGCCGTCTCGAGCAGCTGCCGCCACGAGGTGACGTTCGGCCGCTTGCGCAGCAGTGCACGCCGCTCGCGCTCGGTCAGACCTCCCCACACGCCCCACTCGATCTCGTTGTCGAGAGCCTCCGCGAGGCACTCGGCGCGCACGGGGCAGGCCCCGCACACCACCTTGGCCTTGTGCTGCTCCGCGCCACGCACGAACAGCTCGTCAGGCTTCGACGTCTTGCACAGGGCCACGTTCGCCCACATCTCGTTCCAGGACATAGTTCCCTCCAGAGTCCAAAGTCCCGGGCTTTTTAACGGCTCGCCCCGATACGTCCGTTTTCCACCCATGAGTCAGACTAAAGAGACTTAGAGAATCGAAACAGACACGGAGAGGGCAGTTCTCCCTAGTCCGTTCGGACTACGCGGGTGGCGCCGCTCGGTCGGATCACCACCGCCGACCCGTATCCTCGTGGTATGTCACGACGCCGTCCCCACGTCTCGTTCGGCACGGTCGTCTCCCACCTCGGGGTCATCGTGGTCGTCTCCGTCGTCCTCGGTGTCCTCACCGCGGGACTGGCCGTCCCGCTCGTCGGCGCCCTCGGCGCCGGCGCCAAGGCGACCTCGGCGTCGATGCGCAACCTGCCGGCCGAGCTCAAGGCCGAGCCGCTCGCGCAGCGCACCCGCGTGCTCGACTCCGACGGCGACCTGCTGGCCACGTTCTACGACGAGAACCGCGTCAACGTCACCCTCGACCAGGTCGCGCCGATCATGCGCGAGGCGATCGTGGCCATCGAGGACTACCGCTTCTACGAGCACGGCGCCCTCGACCTCAAGGGCACGCTGCGCGCGTTCGTGAACAACCAGACCGCGAGCGGCAGCACCCAGGGCGGCTCCTCGATCACCCAGCAGATGGCCAAGATGACGCTGGTGACGCAGGCCGACACCGACGAGGCGCGCGCGGCCGCCACCGAGAACACCTACCAGCGCAAGGTCCAGGAGCTCCGGCACGCGATCGCGTTCGAGGAGAACTACGACAAGGACTGGATCCTCGAGCGCTACCTCAACCTCGCCTACTTCGGCGACGGCGCCTACGGCATCCAGGCCGCGGCCCGCCACTACTTCTCGGTCCCGGCCGCCAAGCTCAACATCAGGCAGGCGGCGACGCTCGCCGGCCTGGTGAAGAACCCCGTCGGCTTCGACCCGACCCGCTTCCCCGACCGTGCCGAGGCCCGCCGCAACGTGGTGCTGGACCGGATGGCCGAGCTCGACGTCATCCCCCAGGAGCGCGCCGACCTGCTCACCGAGCGCAACCTGGGCCTGAAGGTCTCCCGCACCCGCAACGGCTGCCTGGGCACCTCGGCCCCCTTCTTCTGCGACTACGTGCGCCGCTACCTGCTCGAGGACCCGGCCCTGGGCCGGACCCAGCAGGACCGCGCCCAGCTGCTGAACGCCGGCGGCCTCACCGTCAAGACCACCCTCGACCTGGACTTCCAGCGCTCGGCCGACGCCGCCACCCGCGAGGCGGTCGACCCGACCGACACCGCCATCGGCGGCCTGGCGATGGTGCAGCCCGGCACCGGCGAGGTGCGGGCCGTCTCGCAGAGCCGTCCCATGGGCCGTGAGAAGGGCAAGGGCCAGACCTACCTGAACTACGTCGTGGACTCCAAGTACGGCGACTCCAACGGCTTCCAGGCCGGCTCCACGTTCAAGGTGTTCGTGCTCGCGGCGGCCCTCGAGCAGGGGCTGCCGGCCTCGACGTCCTTCGAGTCCCCGGAGAAGATCGCGATCCCGCAGAACCAGTTCATGAACTGCGACGGCCCCTACCCGGTCACCAGCACCTGGGAGCCCGGCAACAGCACCACCAGCGGCCGCAAGAACATGACGACCGGCACCCGGGAGTCGGTCAACACCTTCTACGCCCAGCTCGAGCGCCGCACCGGCCTGTGCGAGCCCTACGCGCTGGCCAAGGCGATGGGCGTCGACCTCTCCGACCCCGACCGCGAGCGGGTGCCCTCGTTCACCCTGGGCATCGCCGACGTCAGCCCGCTGGAGATGGCCTCGGCGTACGCCACCTTCGGCGCCCGCGGCATCCACTGCGACGCCCGCCCGGTCTCGCAGGTGCTCAACGCCGACGGCAAGGTCTTCAAGAACTACCCCTCGCGCTGCCAGCGGGTGATGAAGGAGTCCACCGCCGACCAGGTCAACCAGATCCTGCGCGGCGTCCTCGAGCCCGGCGGGTTCGGCCAGTCCCTGGCGCTGACCCGCCCCTCGGCCGGCAAGACCGGCACGATCAACGGCAACATGGCGGTGTGGTTCGCGGGCTACACCCCGACGATGGCGACGGCCGCGATGATCGCGGGCGCCGACCAGAACGGCAACTGGGTCAGCCTCAACGGCCAGGTCGTCGGCGGCAGCTACGTCTACTCGGCCGCCGGCTCGACGCTGGCCGGCCCGATGTGGGCCGACGCGATGCGCGGGGTGCAGGAGCAGCTGGACTACGAGGACTTCACCTTCCCCTCGTTCGACGACGCCCCCGTCACCGTGCCGGTCGAGGACGTCGCCGGGATGCGTTCCAAGCGTGCCCTGCAGACACTGTCGGGCCAGGGCCTCCAGGTCACCCTCGGCGAGGCGCGCGACGGCGAGGGGCGCCGCGGCACCATCGCCGCGACCGAGCCAGCGGCCGGCACCCAGCTCGAGCGCGGCACCACGGTGACGCTCTACCCGACGCGGTAGGCCGAGCGGGCACTTCTGCGCACGCTGAAGTGGTCGAGCGGGCAGTTGTGCTGACGTGCAGAGCGCTCAGCGGGCACTTCGGCGCCCGCTGAAGTGGTCGAGCGGGCAGTTGTGCGCACGTGCAGCGGACCGCTGTCAGCACAACTGCCCGGTCGGCGTGGCCAGGCTCGGCACAACTGCCCGGTCGGCGTGGCCAGGCTCAGCACAACTGCCCGGTCGGCGTGGCCAGGCTCAGCACAACTGCCCGGTCGCGTCAGCCGGCGGTGAGCTGGGCCTTGACCACGGCCGCGACGGCCCCGCCGTCGGCGCGGCCCTTCGTGCGCGGGGTCAGCACCCCCATCACCCGGCCGATGGCGCGCGGGCCGTCGCCGCGGACGCCGAGCTCGTCGATCGTCTGCGTCACCAGGGCCTCGATCTCGGCCTGGTCGAGCTGCTGCGGGAGGTACTCCGCGATCACCGCGGACTCGGCACGCTCCTTGGCGGCCTGCTCCTCGCGGCCCGCGTCGCCGAACGCCTCCGCGGCCTCCCGGCGCTTCTTGCCCTCGCGGGTGAGCACGGTCAGCACGTCCTCGTCGGTGAGCTCGCGGTGCTCCTTGCCGGCGACCTCCTCGGTGGTGACGGCGGTCAGCACCATCCGCAGCGTCGAGGAACGGAGCTCGTCACGGGCCTTGATGGCGGTGGTGAGGTCGCTGCGCAGTCGCTCCTTGAGGGTCATGGCGACCATTGTGGCAGCCTGTCCGCATGCAGCCGCACCGGATTTCCGGCCCCGTCCAGCCCGCGGTCGCGGCCCGGGCGCTGCGCCTGACCGGCGCCGTCCTGGGGGGCGGCGCGCTGCTCGGCGGCGCCACCCTGGCGTACGCCGCCGGCATCGAGGTGCGCAGCTTCGTGGTACGCCGGGTCGAGGTGCCGCTGCTCCCGCCGGGCCACCGGCCGATCAAGGTCCTGCACGTCAGCGACCTGCACCTGACCCCCGCACAGGGCCGCAAGCGCCGCTGGCTTGCCTCGCTCGCCGACCTCGAGCCCGACCTCGTGGTCAACACCGGTGACAACCTCGCCCACGCCGAGGCGGTCGGGCCGGTGCTCGAGGGGCTGGGCCGGTTGCTCGACGTGCCCGGGGTCTTCGTGCCCGGCTCCAACGACTACTTCGCACCCACGCCGCGCAACCCGCTGTGGTACCTCCTGCCCGACGACGGCCGGCGCAACACCCACACGCCGCGGCTGCCCTGGGGCGATCTCCGCGACGCGTTCACCTCCCACGGCTGGCTCGACCTGACCAACACCGGTGGCCGGCTCCGGGTGGGCGACCTCGACCTGGCGTTCGTCGGGGTCGACGACCCGCACCTGGAGCACGACGACCTGACCGCCGTCGCCGGGCCCGCCCCCCGTGACGCCGACGTCCGGGTGGCGGTCGCGCACGCGCCGTACCTCCGGGTCCTCGACCAGTACGCCCGCGACGGCTGGGACGTCACCATCGCCGGCCACACCCACGGCGGGCAGGTCTGCCTGCCGTTCAAGGGCGCCATCGTCACCAACTGCGACCTCGAGCCCGCCCGCGCCAAGGGGCTGCACCGGCACCCGGCCGACTCCCGGCCCGGGCAGGTGGGCAGCTCGTGGCTGCACGTCTCGGCCGGTGCGGGCACCTCGCCGTACGCCCCCGTCCGACTGTGCTGCCGGCCGGAGGCGACGCTGATGACGTGGACCGCCCGGGACCGCTGAGCACGGCGTCGGGCCACCGGCGACCCGGTTCGGTGGGCGGGCCCGGCTCTGTATAGACTCGCCGAGCCTTCGGGGTGTGGCGCAGCTTGGTAGCGCGCGTCGTTCGGGACGACGAGGCCGCAGGTTCAAATCCTGTCACCCCGACGCATGTGATGTCTCAGGACATCCCGGACACCCGAACCCACGGAAACGTGGGTTCGGGTGTTCGTCATTTCGGGGTTCGTGGCTGGTAGTCCTTGCTGGTGTCGATGGTCAGCTCGCGCAGTAGTTCTCCGGTGACGGCGTTGACGACTCGTGACGTCGAGGTCCTGGATGAGCAGGATGACGTGGGTTTGCTTGTGGGTTCGGCCGATGCCGATGTGGCGGAGTTGGCCGTGGACGCGCAGGGTGACGGTGCCGGAGTTGTCGACGGTGTCGTGGCGGATCCGGTCGTGGGTCTCGGTGTCGTGGCTGGGTCCGGGGACGGCTTTGGGCATCGTGTCGTAGAGCGTCGCCGGGGTGGCTCGGTGTGGCAGCGAGCGGTGCGGGCGGTGTTGGTTGTACTCGTGGCGGAAGCGGTCGAGCAGGGCGTCCAGCTCAGTCGATGGTCGAGGGCTGGGCAGGCTGGGCGTGCAGCCAGTTCTTCATCGTCTGTTGGAATCTCTCCACCTTGCCGCAGGTGGTGGGGTGGTTGGGTCGTGAGTTCTTCTGGACCACGTGCCAGTCGCGCAGCTGCTGCTCGAACCCGTTGCGGCCACCGCGGCGTCCGAAGCCGGCCAGGCGGACGGTGTAGACCATCCCGTTGTCGGTGAGCGTCGATGCGGGAATGCCGTGTTGGGCTGCGTTTCGCGGAACGTGGCGTTCACGATCGGGGTGGTGATCACCCGGTACGCGGACACGTGCAGGGCGTAGCAGGTGCAGTCGTAGAGCCAGGTGATGATCTCGACGCCCTTGGGGAAGGACGTCGGTGTCGGTGAGCGGGTAGTGGGTGAAGTCGGATTGCCAGCACTCGTTGGGCATCGCTGCTTGGCCACGGTCCCGGTCCTCCTCGCGAGGGCCGGGATCGTGCGTTTTCCCCGCCCTCTGGTACTTCTCGGGCAGGTCTGGCAAGGTGCCGCCGGGGGGCATCCGAGACCGGATCGTCCGAAAAGGCAACTTGTCCGTTTTGGACACATCTGGGCGTATGCGTGTGACGATGAATGAGTCGCCATCCCCCATCGCCTCGGAGTCGTCGTGAGCACGTTGCGCACCCCCCGCACCGCCGCCCCCCTCACCGCCGCCCTGCTGAGCGTCGCCCTGCTCGGCACCGGCGTCGAGTCGGCGTACGCCGCCACCGCCCCCGGCAGCCACGCCGAGGTCGCCGCCACGTCGGCCTCCGTCGCCCGCGCCGCCGTGGCCCGCGTCGCGTCCTTCGACAGCCGCTCGATCCGCACGGTCCGCGGCACGAACCAGGTGAACGTCGACTGGCCGGCCCGCTCCGGTGCGACCGCCTACACGCTGGCCTGGGCACCGACCAACGCGCAGCTGCCCGCCTCGCCCGACGACTGCGTCTCGCCCTGCCGCAAGCGCACCACCACGGCGACCGCGATGACGCTGAGCGCCGCCGACATGTCGACCCCGGGCCGGCTGGTCTCCTCGGCCTCGGGCAACGTGGTGCGGCTGAAGGTCTACGCCCACAACTCCGGCTACACCCGGGTCAGCCCCTACAGCAGCTTCTCCGGCTCCACCTCGACCAGCACCGTGGACTGGCTGCCGACCGCCAACGCCCAGCTGCCGGCCCCGCTCCCCGCGCCCGCGGGCCGCTCGGTGGCGGTCTCGTCGTTCAACGTGCTCTCGGCGACCGCGACCAGCGCCCCCTCGTGGTCGGTGCGGGCACCCCGGGTGGTGCAGCAGATCAACGCCCTCGGCTCCTCCATCGTGGCCACCCAGGAGGCCTCGAACTCCGCCTCGAAGGTCGACTCGGGCAAGAGCCAGTTCGCCGACCTCGCGGCCCGCCTGGCCCCCAGCGGCTGGCGGCTCGCCGACGACCGCAACTGGGACAAGGCGCTCGGCCTGCGCCAGTACCGCTCGACCCAGGCCAACCGGATCTTCTTCAAGTCCTCGGTGTGGGAGCAGGTCGACCGCGGCGCGCTGCGCACCCACGTCCCGATCGCCGGTCGCACCGACGGCACCAACGTCGACCGCTGGGTCTCCTGGACCCGGCTGCGGGCGACCGCCGACCGGCGTACCCAGGTGTGCGTGCTCGACGCCCACCTGCTGACCAACCTCGGCAGCTACGACCGCGCCTCGGCCGACCACCGCAACGAGGAGGTCCGCCAGATCCTCTCCGAGCTGAACAGCTCCGCGAGCACCGTGCGCCGCGTCGGCACCCGGGTCGGTCAGGCCTGCGCCGGGGTCCCCACGGTGCTGGCCGGTGACCTCAACGCCGCCGTCGGGCACGCGCCGTACGGCAACATGCCGCAGGAGAGCTTCGTCAAGGCCGGCTTCGTGGACACCAAGAACGCCCAGCGCCGGGTCAACACGCACTGGACCGGCCCCGGCCGGGTCGGGGTGGCCCACGCGCAGTACGGCACCCAGATCGACTACGTGCTCGCCAAGGGCGCGGGCGGCGCCACCAGCTTCACCGTGAACGCCGTGGCCCCCGGCAGCGACGGCTCGGACCACTTCCCGGTCACCGCCGTCCTCACCGTGCCCCCGACGTCCTGAGGCACCTCCCACCGGCACCCGTGCGGTGCCGGTGAGAGGAAGCCACGGAGTCGCCCCGACGCGGCGGCCGCCGTGGCACGATGCCCGCATGGCAGGTGCAGGCAGCGACGAGCGCAACGAGCCCGACCTCGAGCTCCCCTCCTTCTTCGGGCGGCGGAAGAAGCGTCAGGCCTCCGAGCCGGTCGCCCAGCCCGCCGCCCAGCCCGCAGCCCAGCCCGCCGCCGAGGCTCCTGCCGAGCCGACGCCCGCGCCGGAGCCACCGACGGGCCTGCGTCCGGCCGCCCGGGCCAAGCGGGTCCCGCCCAGCGCTCCCCCGCCGCGTCGCGAGGAGCCCGCAGCGGCGGAGCCGGTCCCCGCCCAGCCGGTCGCCGCCACGCCCGCCCCCGCCCGCGGCCCCGAGATGTCGTACGCCGCGGAGACCACCACCGTCCTCACGGCGCCCCGCCCCGAGACCGAGCAGAGCGGCGCGACCGCCGCGGACGACGGGACCCCGGTCGAGAAGCGTCGCCGCCGTCCCTCGGTCACCCTGCCCCGCCTCCACCCCTGGGTCGCCGCCGCGCTGGGTGGCGCCGTCGCCGGGCTGGCGGGCGTGGTGCTGGCCTGGCTCGCGCTGCGCGGCTGCGAGGCCGTCCGCGGCGTCTCCAGCTGCGGCGGCGGGCCCGGCCTGCTGCTGCTCCTCGGCGTCGTCGTGGCCGAGGTCCTCCTCGGCGCGGCCGTGCTGCGCGCGCTCGGCGTGGCGCAGCCGGCCGGCACCAGCCTGGTCGGCGTCGGCCTCGTGGTCGTGCTGGCGATGTTCTTCCCCGCGGTCGCGGTGACCTCGACCGCCGCCGCGGTGGTGCTGCCGGTCGCCACGGCGCTGACGTTCGTGCTCGCGCACGTCGCCGCCACCACCGTGGTCGACCTCGGCGACTAGCGCGCGGCGAGCAGCTCCGCGATCTGCACGGTGTTGAGGGCAGCGCCCTTGCGCAGGTTGTCGTTGCTGATGAACAGCGCCAGCCCGCGCTCGTCGGGCACGCCCGGGTCGTGGCGCAGCCGACCGACGTACGACGGGTCCTGGCCGGCCGCCTGGAGCGGGTTGGGGATGTCGCTGAGCTCCACCCCGGGGGCGTCGCGCAGGATCTCGCGGGCCTGCGCCACCGGCATCGACCGCGCGAACTCGGCGTTGATCGCCAGCGAGTGGCCGGTGAAGACGGGCACGCGCACGCAGATGCCGGAGACGAGCAGCTCGGGCAGGCCGAGGATCTTGCGCGACTCGTTGCGCAGCTTCTTCTCCTCGTCGGTCTCGTCGAGGCCGTCGTCCACGATCGAGCCGGCGAGCGGCACCACGTTGTAGGCGATGGTGCGCTGGTACTTGTCGGGCGCCGGGAAGTCGACCGCCGAGCCGTCGTACGACAGCTCGCGGGCCTTCTCGCCCGCGGCCGCGACCTGGCCCGCGAGCTCCTCGACGCCGGCGACGCCGGAGCCCGAGACTGCTTGGTAGGTCGAGGCGATCAGCCGGGTCAGGCCGGCCGCGTCGTGCAGCGGCTTGAGCACCGGCATCGCGGCCATCGTGGTGCAGTTGGGGTTGGCGATGATGCGGCGGCCCGCGAGGGCCAGCTCGACCGCCTCGGGGTTGACCTCGCTCACCACCAGGGGGACGTCGTCGTCCATCCGGAAGGCCGAGGAGTTGTCGACCACGACCACGCCGGCCTCGGCGAAGCGTGGCGCCTGGGCCCGCGAGGTGGTGGCCCCGGCGGAGAACAGCGCGATGTCGAGCCCGGTGGGGTCGGCGGTGGCGGCGTCCTCGACGGTCACCTCGCGCGTCCCGAACGGCAGCACCGTCCCGGCCGAGCGGGCGGAGGCGAAGAAGCGGACCTCCTCGGCGGGGAAGCCCCGCTCGAGCAGGATCTGTCGCATGGCGACGCCGACCTGGCCGGTCGCGCCCACGATCCCGATGCGTGCCACCTCAGCGCCCCGATCCGCCGTAGACCACGGCCTCGACCTCGTCGGAGTCCAGGTCGAAGGCGGTGTGCGTCGCGGTCACCGCGGCGTCCACGTCGCCCTCGTCCACGATCACCGAGATCCGGATCTCCGAGGTGGAGATCATCCCGATGTTGACCCCGGCCTCGGCCAGGCAGTTGAAGAACTTCGCGGTCACGCCGGGGTGCGAGCGCATCCCCGCGCCGATCAGCGAGACCTTGCCGATCCGGTCGTCGTAGATCAGTGAGTCGAACCCGATCGCGCCCTTGAGCGCGTGCAGCGCCTGCATCGCGGTCTGGCCGTCGGTGCGCGGCAGCGTGAAGGAGATGTCGGTGAGGTTGGTGGAGGCCGCCGAGACGTTCTGGACGATCATGTCCAGGTTGATCTGCGCCCGCGAGAGCGCGTCGAAGATGCGCGCCGCCTCCCCCACCTTGTCGGGCACGCCGACCACGGTGATCTTGGCCTCGCTGCGGTCGTGCGCGACGCCGGAGATGATGGCTTGCTCCATGGTGCCCTCCTGGGACCCTTGGTCGTCGATGCTGCCGGAGACCACGGTGCCGTGGAGCTGGCTGAACGACGAGCGGACGTGGATCGGGATGTCGTAGCGGCGGGCGTACTCCACGCACCGCAGGTGCAGGATCTTGGCCCCGCAGGCGGCGAGCTCGAGCATCTCCTCGTAGGTGACGGTGTCGAGCTTGCGCGCGGACGGCACGATCCGGGGGTCGGCGGTGAAGACACCGTCGACGTCGGTGTAGATCTCGCAGACGTCGGCGTCCAGCGCCGCCGCGAGGGCGACGGCCGTGGTGTCGGTGCCGCCGCGGCCGAGGGTGGTGATCTCCTTGGTGTCCTGGCTGACGCCCTGGAAGCCCGCCACGATCACGATGTGCCCGTCGGCGAGCGCGTCGGTGATGCGCCCCGGGGTGACGTCGATGATCTTGGCCTTGCCGTGCACCGAGTCGGTGATCACGCCGGCCTGCGAGCCGGTGAACGAGCGCGCGGTGAAGCCGAGGTCGGAGATCGCCATCGCGACCACGGCCATCGAGATCCGCTCGCCCGCGGTCAGCAGCATGTCGAGCTCGCGTGCCGGCGGGACCGGGCTCACCTTGCTGGCGAGGTCGAGCAGGTCGTCGGTCGAGTCGCCCATCGCCGAGACGGCGACCACGACGTCGTTGCCCTGCTTCTTGGCCTCCACGATGCGGCGGGCGACGCGCTTGACCGCCGCGGCGTCGGAGAGGGAGGACCCGCCGTACTTCTGCACGACGAGGCCCCGGGTCGCGGCCTGGTCGGCCACCTCAGTGCTCACGGTTTCCCCTGGGCTCGGCTGCTGGGACGTCGGTCCGCCTGGCGGACCGCCCCTGATTCTACGGCCGGTCAGGAGCCGGGCGTGCCGGCGTCCAGCGCCGTGCCCTGGAGCCCGCCCGGCAGCACGTCGCCGAGCTCGTCGGCGGCCTCGATGAGCTCGACCTCGCCCTCGATGTCGCGGTCGAGCCGGTCGTGGGCGACCACGGAGTGCAGCGCGCTCAGCACGCCGCAGGCGCTGGTGCCCCAGGACGCGAGGTAGGAGTACTGCCACCACCACAGCGCCTCGCTGGCGTCGTCGTTGCGGAAGTGGCGCAGCCCGACCGCCACGTCGGTCGCGATGATGGTGAGGTCGTCGGAGATCTGGCTGGGCAGCGTCGCGGGGTCGTAGGGCTCGAAGTTGTGCGCGTAGGTGTCGATGTCGCCGAGCACCGCGGCGAGGCGCAGCCGCATCGCGTCGAGGTCGGGGTCCGGCCCGATGTCGGGCTGGTAGCGGGTGACGGTCTCGAAGTCGACCTGTACGCCGAGCCGGGCGCCGGCCAGCAGCAGCTGGCTGACCTCGAGGAGCAGCAGGGGCACCGCCGCTCCGGCGGCCTCCCCGCGGGAGATGGCCTGCAGGCCGAGGAGGTAGACCTCCACGGCGTCCGCGACCTGCTGCGCGAGCTCCTCGCGCTCCTGGTGGGACATCACGGCCTCAGTCACCTGCGTTCCTCCTCCCGGCGAATGCACGCCCCAGGGTCACCTCGTCGGCGTACTCGAGGTCACCGCCCACCGGCAGTCCACTCGCCAGACGCGTCACGCGCAAGTCGAGGGTCCGCAGGAACCGGCTGAGGTAGGCCGCGGTGGCGTCGCCCTCGATGTTGGGGTCGGTGGCCAGGATGACCTCGACCACCGTGCCGTCGGCCAGCCGACCCATCAGCTCGCGGATCCGCAGCTGGTCGGGACCGATGCCCTCCAGCGGCGAGATCGCGCCGCCGAGCACGTGGTAGCGGCCGCGGAACTCGCGGGTGCGCTCGATGGCGACCACGTCCTTGGGCTCCTCGACCACGCAGATCAGCGTCGGGTCGCGCCGGGGGTCGGCGCAGATCCGGCACTGCTCGGCCTGCGAGACGTTGCCGCACGTGCTGCAGAACATGGCCTTGGCCTTCATCTCCAGCATCGTCTCGGCCAGGCGGCGCACGTCGGTCGGCTCGGCCGCCAGCAGGTGGAACGCGATCCGCTGCGCCCCCTTGGGACCCACGCCGGGCAGCCGGGCGAGCTCGTCGATGAGGTCCTGCAGGACGCCTTCGTACACCTAGAAGCCCCCGGGGCGACGCGGCTCCGGGCCGTCCGCGGGGCCGCCACCCAGGGCGCCACCGAGGTCGAGGCCGCCACCGGCCAGCGGGCCGAGCGCGTCCGCGGCGAGCTCGTCGACCCGGCTCTTGGCGTCACGGTAGGCCGCGACCACGAGGTCGCCGAGGTCGGTCAGCGACTCGGCGTCGGTGCCCGCGACGGCGTCGGCGCCGATGGTCACGCCGGTCAGGTCGCCGGTGCCGCTCAGGGTGACCACGACACCGCCGACCGAGCCCTCGACGGTGCGCTCGGCCAGGTCGGCCTGCGCAGCCATCAGCTGGGCCTGCATCTGCTGGGCCTGCTCGAGCATCGAGCCGAGGTCGAGGTTGCCGAAGGGGTTGTCGGTCATGGCGTGGCTCCAGGGGTCGGGGTGCGGGTGCTGCCGGACGGGTGGTGCGGGTCAGCTGTGCGGGATCTCCTCGATCACCGTCGCACCGAGCTCACGGGCCAGCAGCTCGGTGGTGTCGATGCCGTTGTCGGCGGCCGACGGGTCGTCGCGGTGCGCGTCGGCGTCGGGGTCGCTGCGCGGACCGGTCTCCTCCGCCGCGGCGCCGGGGCCGCGGGTGGCGGAGATGCGGGCCCGGGCCGCCCCGCTGGCCGCCGGCCGCGCGGCCGGGGCCGGTGGTGCGCCCGAGGAGCCGGGGTCGGGGGGCTCGGGCCCGGACGGGGGCTCGGGAGCGTCGGGCACGGCCGGCCGGGTGACCCGCATCGCGGTCTGGGCGCCCGGGTCGGTGGCGGAGTCCACGACCGTCTCGATCTTCCAGTCGGCCCCGACCATGTCGATGGCGGCCTGGCGCAGGATCTCCTCGCTGCCGCCCCCGAGGAACGAGTCACGGGCGCCGGCGGTCTTGAAGCCGACGGTCAGGCTGCGCTGGTCGACCGCGATGACCTGGGCGTTCTGGCTCAGCAGGATCCAGGTGAAGCGCCGCATCCGCTTGACCTGCTCGAGCAGGTCGGGCCACAACCGGCGTACGTCGGCCAGCGAGAGCTGCCCGGGGGCCGACGCGTCCGGGGTGGGCGTGGGTGCCGGCTCGGCGCTAGCGGCTCAGGCCGCTCGAGCGGGCTCTGCCTGCTGGACGGGCTGCTCGGGGACGGCCCCTCGGGACGGTCGCTGCGCGACCTCCTCGGGGATGCGGGCCGTGGGTGGGGAGGCCGCGGGCTGCACCGGCTGGGCCGGCTGCGCGGGCTGGGCGGCGGGCCGCTCGGCGGGCCGCGCGGCGGGGGCGGCGGGGCGCGCGGCGGGGAGGTCGAGGGGGCCGGAGCCGGCGACGTCGAGGCGGCGCTCGAGCCGGTCCATCCGGGCGAGCAGACCGAGCTCGGCGTGGTCGGCGCCCGGGAGCAGCACCTTGGCGCACAGCAGCTCGAGCAGCAGCCGCGGCGTGGTCGCGCCGCGCATCTCGGTGAGGCCGGAGGCGACGAGGTCGGCGGCGCGCACCAGGTCGGCGCGGCCGAAGCGTGCGGCCTGGGCGACCAGCCGCTCGGCCTGGTCCTCCGGGGCGTCGAGCAGCCCCGACGCGTGGGCCTCGGGCACCGCCGAGACGATGACCAGGTCGCGCAGCCGGCGCAGCAGGTCCTCGGTGAAGCGGCGCGGGTCCTGGCCGGTCTCGATCACCTTGTCCACGACGCCGAAGACACCGGCGCCGTCCTGCGCGGCGAACGCGTCGACGACCTCGTCGAGCAGGTTGTCCGGGGTGTAGCCGAGCAACCCGGTCGCCACCTCGTAGGTGACCCCGTCGGGACCGGCGCCGCCGAGCAGCTGGTCGAGCACCGACAGCGAGTCGCGGGCCGATCCCGCGCCGGCCCGCACCACGAGCGGCAGCGCGGCGGCGTCGATGCGGACGCCCTCCTTGGCGCACAGCTCGGCGAGGTGGTCCGAGAGCACCCGCGGCGGGATCAGCCGGAAGGGGTAGTGGTGCGTCCGGGACCGGATCGTCGCGATGACCTTCTCCGGCTCGGTCGTGGCGAAGATGAACTTCAGGTGCTCCGGGGGCTCCTCGACCAGCTTGAGCAGGGCGTTGAAGCCCTGCGAGGAGACCATGTGCGCCTCGTCGATGATGTAGACCTTGTAGCGGCTGCTCACCGGGGCGAAGAAGGCCCGCTCGCGCAGGTCGCGGGCGTCGTCGACGCCACCGTGGCTCGCGGCGTCGATCTCGATCACGTCGATCGACCCCGGGCCGCCGCGCGCCAGGTCACGGCACGACTGGCACTCGCCGCACGGGTCGGAGACGGGCGCCCGCTCGCAGTTCAGCGCTCGCGCCAGGATCCGGGCGCTCGTGGTCTTGCCGCAGCCGCGCGGCCCGGAGAACAGGTAGGCGTGGTTGACCCGGTTGTGGGCCAGCGCCGCCCGCAGCGGCTCGGTGACGTGGTCCTGCCCGATCACCTCGGCGAACGTCTCCGGCCGGTAGCGGCGGTAGAGGGCGAGCGTGGACTGCACCCGGTCACCCTAACGACCTGCGCCGACAGGCCCGCGGCGGCCGCCGGACGCGAGAGGCCCCCCGTGCACCCGGAAGAGCCCACCTGCCCTTGCTGCCTTCCGGCCCTGGGGGAGTTCAGTGAGGTACCGCCGCACGGGGGGTTGCCGGGAGTCTAGGCGAGGGGCCGGTCGGGCAGCCAACCGGTGCGATTTCCTGCGCGCGAACCGGGGGCGGTAGCCTCTCCGGCGGAGGATTCGCCTAGTGGCCTATGGCGCTCGCTTGGAAAGCGGGTTGGGTTAACGCCCTCAGGGGTTCGAATCCCCTATCCTCCGCCGCTCGTGGGTCCGGCGGCTCGGCTCCGGCTGGGCTGCCGGGCCCACGTCTGCACCTGGGGCGAGCGATCCGGTGCGCAACGGGTACAACCCCTGGGTCGCGCGTCGCCGCCCGACGCCTGTCGAGACCGGACTGCCGAGGAGCACGTCGTGACTGCGCTGGAGCACAAGACCCCCAACCAGGTGGAGCACCTGACCGAGGCCGACGTCGAGCGCCTCGGCGAGGAGCTCGACGCCATCCGCCGCGAGGTGCTCGCCTCGCGCGGCGCCGCCGACGCGGCGTACATCCGCCGGGTGATCCTGGTGCAGCGGCTGCTGGAGCTGGGCGGCCGGGCCGCCCTGCTGGGCAGCCGGCGCCGACCCGTGTGGCTGCTCGGGACCGCCGCGCTGAGCCTGTCGAAGATCCTCGAGAACATGGAGATCGGGCACAACGTCCTGCACGGGCAGTGGGACTGGATGCGCGACCCCAAGATCCACTCCACGACCTGGGAGTGGGACCACGCCACCCCCGCGGCGGAGTGGAAGCGCTCCCACAACGGCTCGCACCACGTGAACACCAACATCCTCGGGATGGACGACGACCTCGGCTACGGGATCATGCGCGTGGACGAGGAGCAGCCGTGGCGGCCGCGCTACCTCGCCCAGCCGCTGTGGAACGCCCTCAACGCCTGCTTCTTCGAGTACGGCATCGCGGCGTACGACCTCCAGCTCGGCGACAGCTTCCGCTCGGGCCGCGGCCTCAGCGACGACCAGCGGGTCCGGCTGCGGGCGACGCTGCGCAAGGTGGGCCGCCACGCGGCCAAGGACTACCTGCTGATGCCGCTGCTCTCGGGCCGCTCGTGGCGCCACACCATGGCGGCCAACGCGGCGGCCAACCTGACCCGCAACGTGTGGAGCCACTCGATCATCATGTGCGGCCACTTCCCGGAGGGGGTCGAGACCTTCGCGCAGGCGGCCATCGACCCCGACGAGACGCGCGGCCGGTGGTACCTGCGCCAGATGCTCGGCTCGGCCAACATCTCCGGCAGCCCGGCGCTGCACCTGCTCAGCGGCAACCTCTCCCACCAGATCGAGCACCACCTGTTCCCCGACCTGCCCAGCAACCGCTACGCCGCGATCGCGCCGCGGGTGCGTGGGGTCTTCGAGCGCCACGGCCTGCGCTACCACTCGGGCTCCTTCCCCACCCAGCTCGCCTCCGCCTGGCACAAGGTGGCGCGGCTCTCGCTGCCCGACGGCTGGCTCGAGCGCCGCCGGCGCGGGCTGCGCGACGCCGCCCGGGCGCTGCAGCTCCCCGCCCCGGCACTGCGTGGAGCAGCCGCGTGAAGGTCCTCGTCACCGGCGCCACCGGGTACGTCGGGTCGCGGCTGGTCCCGCGCCTGCTCGAGCGCGGCCACACGGTCCACGCGGCCGTGCGCCGCGAGGGCTCGGCCGACCACTTCCCCTGGGTCGACGACGTCGAGCTGACCCGCTTCGACATCACCGAGCCCGACCTCGTCCGCGAGGCCGTGCGGGGCATGGACGCCGTCGTCTACCTGATCCACTCGCTGGACTCCGAGGACTTCCTGACCAAGGACCGGGAGGCCGCCGAGCTGGTCGCCGACGCCTGCGAGCAGGCCGGCGTGGGCCGCGTCGTCTACCTCTCCGGGCTGGTGCCCGAGGGCGAGCTGTCGGACCACCTGCGCTCGCGGCTCCAGGTCGAGGAGGTCTTCCTCGGCTCGGCCGTGCCGGCGACGGTGCTGCGCGCCGCGATGGTGATCGGCGCCGGCTCGACGTCGTTCGAGATCCTGAGGCGGCTGACCACCCGCGTGCCCGTGGCACCGATCCCGACCTGGATGCGCTCGCAGCTGCAGCCGGTGACGATCGAGGAGGTCACCCTCGCGGTGGCCGGCGCCCTGGAGGGCGAGCCGCGCGACCGGCACTACGACGTGGGTGGCGACGACGTCGTGGGCTACCCCGAGCTGCTGCGCGTGATGGCCGACGTCCTCGGCGTACGCCGGCCGCAGGCGACGGTCCCGCTCGTGCCGAAGGCGCTCGCCGGGCGCATCGTGGCCGTCGTCACCCGGATGGACCGGCCCACGGTGGTCTCGCTGGTCGACAGCCTCTCCCACGACCTGGTGTGCGGCGAGGACGACGCCAAGCGCGACCTGCTGCCCGACGACTACCGCTCGGTGCCGCTGCGCGAGGCGCTGCGCCGCTCGCTCGACGACGACGGCGACGAGGGCACCTCGGCGGCCGGCGACAGCCTGGCGGGGGCGGGGACCGACCCGGCCTGAGCGGTTCGGGCCGGCCCGGCGTTTGCTAGGTTCGGCGGCAACGGCCGCACCCGGCCGTCCGGACGAGGGAGCCGTACCCGGTCAGCGACCGACGGCCGCAAGGAGTCCCCGTGTCCTGGATCGTGCTCGTCGTCTCCGGTGTCCTCGAGGCCGTCTGGGCGACCGCCCTCGGCCGCACCGAGGGGTTCACCCGCCTCGTCCCGTCGGTGGTCTTCGCCGTCGCCCTGGTCGCCAGCATGGGCGGCCTGGCGTTCGCGATGCGGACGCTGCCGGTCGGGACGTCGTACGCCGTGTGGGTGGGCATCGGCGCCGCGCTCACCGTCGCCTGGGCGATGTGGACCGGCGAGGAGCAGCTCTCGGTGGTCAGGGTGCTGCTGCTCGTCGGCCTCGTCGGCTGCGTGGTCGGGCTCAAGCTCGCCCACTGAGCGGGTCGTGGGGCTGAGAGGGCGCCAGGGCGCCCCGTGGGACCCACGACCCGGGAGCGGGTGGATCAGCGGTTGCGGCGGGCGATCGAGCCGTTGAGCGCGGTCGCGAAGGCGCACCAGGCGGGGTACGGCGCCAGCGCGGCACCCAGCGAGGCGTCGGCCGAGGCCACCCGGCGGGCCAGTACCCCGGAGTGCGCGGCCAGGGCGGCGCACCACGCCGTCGCGAGCGCCGGGCGGCGCGAGCGCCAGAACAGCACGCTCCAGCCGGTGTTGAGCACCAGGTTGACCGCAAGTGTGCGCCGCAGCATCGAGGCGTCCTCGTGACGGCCCTGCGCGTCGAGCTCGACGAGGGCGGCGGCGCTGGTGGCGGCGATGTCGGCGTACAGCGGCGTCCACACCAGCGCGAAGGCGATCGGCGGCGGGTCCCACGGGGGCTTGGCCAGCGCGCGGTACCAGGGGTCGTCGGGCGTGGTCGCGGCCGCGCCGAGCGCCGCGCTCGCCGCCGCGGCCGTGCCGGTGACGGCGAGGGTGCGCAGCCCCGCCCGGGTCCGCAGCCCGCCCCAGGCGCTCATGCGGACTCCTCGTGCTCGCTGCGGTCCGGCGGCCCGGCCCCGGGGGCGCGGTCGGACAGGCCGGCCATCCCCCACCGCACCAGCGCCGTGGAGAGGCTGCCGGCGCCGGCCGCGACGGTGACGCCGGGGCCGAAGACGGGCAGGGCGAGCTGGACACGCGCCCAGCGCGGCAGCAGCGCGACGCCGCCGGCGGCGATCAGCGCGTAGCCCGGGCGGGCCAGCACCGGCACCGGCGGGTTGAGCAGCATGAATCGGGTGGCCTCGCGGGCGGCGGCGGTGATGCGCAGCTCGGGCCGGTAGCCGGCCAGAGCGGCCTCGAGCTCGGACACCGACTCCGGGAGGTCACGGGCGCCGAGCCGGGAGGCGGCCATGTTGCTCTGCCGGACGTAGAGGTCGGCCTCCTCGTCGGTGAGCGGCTGCGCGGCGTAGGTCTGGAAGGCGCGGAGGAAGGACCACACCTCGGCGACGTGGACCCAGCGGAGCAGGTGCGGGTCGTCGGCGGCGTACGGCACGCCCTCGTGCTCGCCCCGCACCCGGCGGTGGACCGACCGCACCACGGCGATGGACTGCTCGGCGTCGGCGACCGTGCCGAACGTGGTGACGGCGAGGTAGTGGCTGGTGCGCTGCAGCCGGCCCCACGGGTCGCCCTTGTAGCCGCTGTGCCCGGCGACCCCCGCCATGGCCAGCGGGTGCAGCGACTGGAGCAGGAGCGCGGCGATGCCACCGGGGAACATCGCGGCGTCGGCGTTGACGCGCCACACCGGGTCCTCGGGGGTGAACCACCGCTCGCCCTCGGCCCCCCAGATCCGGGCGGCCCGCTCGGGGGCGTCGTCGCCGGCGACCCGGGACCGCAGCGCGAGGCCGAGCCGGCGCTGCGCGGCACGGGTGAGGGACGACGGGGTCAGCACTCCTCGAACGTACCCAGCGGGCCCACGGTCCCCCGCGGACGACGGGTCAGCGACGACCGGTGCGGAACATGCCGCGCACGATCTCGCGGGCGGCGGTGCGCACCACCTGCTTGAAGGCGGTCGAGCCCATCACCTGCTCGGCCATCGTCTTCTCCTGCCGGGCGCGGGGACGCGACCCGGACCGCGGCCGGGTGGCGCGCTCGCCCTCGCGGCGCAACCGGTCCTCGGGGGTGTCGGCCGGGGCCGTGGGCGCCTCCTGCTCGGCGCGCGCCTTCTCGGCGCCGGCCTCGAGCTTGCCGGCGAGGATCTCGCGGGCCGACTCGCGGTCGACGGCCACGGCGTACTTCGCGTGCAGCGGGGACGCCGTCACGGAGGCCTCCATGGCCGCGGCGTCGGCCGGGGCCATCAGCGACTGCGGGGCCCGCAGCCGGGTCCACGCGACCGGGGTCGGCGCGCCGCGCTCGTCCATCACGGTCACGATCGCCTCGCCGATGCCCAGCGACAGGATCACCCGGCCGAGGTCGTCGTAGGCGGAGTGCGGGTAGGTCGCGACGGTCTGCTTGAGCGCCTTGGCGTCGTTGGGGGTCGCCGCGCGGAGCTGGTGCTGGACCCGCGAGCCGAGCTGGGCCAGGACGGCGTCGGGCACGTCGGTCGGCGACTGGGTCACGAAGAACACGCCGACGCCCTTGGAGCGGATCAGCCGGACGGTCTGGGCGATGGAGTCCAGGAACGCCTTGGAGGCGTCGTTGAACAGCAGGTGCGCCTCGTCGAAGAAGAAGACGAGCTTGGGCTGCTCGACGTCGCCGACCTCGGGCAGGTCGTGGAACAGGTCGGCGAGCAGCCACATCAGGAAGGTGGAGAAGATCGCGGGCCGGTCCTGCAGGCGCGGCAGCTCGACCAGCGAGATCACTCCCCGGCCGTCGGCGGTGGTGCGGAGCAGGTCGGCCGACTCGAACTCGGGCTCGCCGAAGAAGGCGTCGGCGCCCTGGTCGGAGAACGCGATCAGCTCGCGCAGGATCACGCCCGCGGTCGCCGAGGAGAGGCCGCCGAGGTCCTTGAGGTCGGCCTTGCCCTCGTCGCTGGTCAGGTGCTTGACCACCTCGCGCAGGTCGGCGAGGTCGAGCAGCGGCAGCCCCGCCCGGTCGGCGTAGTGGAAGACCAGGCCGAGCGAGGACTCCTGGGTGTCGTTGAGGCCGAGCACCTTGGACAGCAGCACCGGGCCGAAGGCGGTCATCGTCACCCGCAGCGGGATGCCGGTGCCCTCGCCGCCGATGGCGTAGAGCTCCACCGGGTGGCCGGTGGCCTGCCACTGCTGGCCGACCGAGGCCGCACGCTCGACGACCTTGGGGCTCTCGACGCCGGGCACGGACAGGCCCGACAGGTCGCCCTTGATGTCGGCCGCGAAGACCGGCACGCCGGCGGCGGAGAGCTGCTCGGCGAGCAGCTGGAGGGTCTTGGTCTTGCCGGTGCCGGTGGCCCCGGCGACCAGGCCGTGGCGGTTGAGCATGGCCAGCGGGATCCGGACGCGTACGTCGGTCAGGTCGGTCGCCGAGGTCAGCAGCCCCCCGAGCTCGAGGGCCGGGCCGGTGAAGGCGTAGCCCGCCGCGACGGTGCTGCTGATGGTGTCCGCGTCCCCGGGAGCCTGGCTCATGCGGGTCACAGTAGACCGGTCCCGGAACGCCGCGTCCCTATGATGTCGCCGTGATCTTCAAGCGCGTGGGCGAGGGGCGGCCCTACCCCGACCACGAGCTGGCCGCGCGAGACTGGGCCGCGCTGCCGCCCCGCCCGGTGCGGCTCGACGAGCTGGTGACGACCAAGGACACCCTCCAGCTGGCCGCCCTGCTCGACGAGGACTCGACCTTCTTCGGCGACCTGTTCGCCCACGTCGTGGAGTGGCGCGACGACCTCTACCTCGAGGACGGGCTGCACCGCGCCCTGCGTGCGGCGCTGCACCAGCGGCACGTGCTCCACGCCCGGGTCCACCTCATCGACGACCACGCCTGACCGCTGCCGACCTGGGGGACGCACCGTGGACCGACGCCATCTCACCACCGCCGCCACCCTCGTGGTGCTCCTGCTGGTGCTCGCGGGCATGGCCGTGTTCGGGGTGCGGGCGGCCACGGCACCGCTGCCCGACGACGACAGCGCGGACGCCGGCTGCAGCGACGCCGAGAAGCAGGTGACCGAGTTCGTGCGCCGCGGGGACGTGCAGGTCAGCGTCTACAACGCGGGCTCGCGGTCCGGGCTGGCGGGCACCTCGCTGCAGAAGCTCGAGGACGCGGGCTTCCGCGGCGGCAACGCGGGCAACGCCCCCGAGGACGCCACCGTGCAGCGCGCCATCGTGTGGACGACCGAGGCGCAGGACCCGGCCGCGCAGCTGGTCGCCGCCGCGCTCGGCCCCCGCACCCGCGTCCGGCTCGTGCCCGACGACCTCGGCCCCGGGGTCGACGTCCTCGTGGGGAACCGGTTCGACCGGGTGGACCCGCAGGCGCCGCGACGGCTCAAGCTCGACCAGCCGGTCGAGCGCTGCGTCGACGTCGGCTGAGCCTGCCGGGCCCTCAGCTCGGCGGGCGGGTGCCGAGCCACTGCGCGAGGCGACCGCCCACCGAGACCGAGCGGAGCCGCCTCTCGGTCGCCTCCCGGTCGGCGCGCGGGGTGACGACGAGGACGTCGTCGCCGTGGCGCAGGACGGTACGGCGCTCCGGCACCAGGGTCTGGCCGTCGCGGACGATCAGCGCGACCGACGACCCGGGGGGCAGCCGGAGCTCGCCCACCTCGACGCCGTGCAGCAGCGAGCGCGGCGAGATGGTGACCTGGAGCAGGTCGGCCGCGATCCGCTCCAGCGGGGCCGCCTCGACGTCGAGGTCGCGGGGCTCGCTGCGCCGCACCAGCCGCAGCGAGCGGGCCACCCACGGCAGCGTCGGGCCGGTGACGAGGGTGTCGAGCAGCACCACCACGAAGACGATGTCGAAGAGCTGGGTCGACCCGTCCACCGCGTCGGCGAGCGGGATCGTGGTGAGCACGATCGGCACCGCGCCGCGCAGCCCGGCCCAGGACAGGAAGGTGCCCTCGCGCAGGCCCACCGGCTGGGCCAGCGAGGCCACCGCGACCGAGAGCGGCCGGGCCAGCAGGGTCAGGGCGAGCAGCGCCAGCACCGCGATCGCCACCGTGTCCAGGGTGATCCGCCCCGGGGACGCCAGCAGGCCGAGCATCACGAACAGCCCGATCTGGGCCAGCCAGGCCACGCCCTCGGAGAACGAGCGGGTCGCCGCCCGGTGGGGCAGCTCGGCGTTGCCGAGGACGAGCGCCGCGACGTAGACCGCGGCGAAGCCGGAGCCGTGCAGGGTCGCCGTCCCGGCGTACGCCAGGATCGCGAAGGAGAGCACCGCCAGCGGGTAGAGGCCCGAGGACGGGAGCGCCGAGCGCCGCAGCAGCCAGGCGCCGCCGAAGCCGACCACCGCGCCGCCCAGGACGCCCAGCCCGAGCTCGTAGACGATCTCGCCGGCGAAGCCCAGCACGCCGTGGCCGCCGTCAGCGCCGCCGGCGCTCACCAGGGTGACCAGCACGACCGTGGGGGCGTCGTTGAGCCCCGACTCGGCCTCGAGCGCACCGGTCAGCCGGCGTGGCAGCGGCAGCCGCCGCAGCACCGAGAACACCGCGGCGGCGTCGGTGGGCGCGGTCACCGCCCCGAGCAGCACCGCGAGCTCCCAGCTCAGCCCGAGCAGGTAGTGGCCGACCAGGGCCATCGTCAGCACGCTCACCGCCACCCCGACGGTGGCGAGCGAGACCCCCAACCGCATCACCGGCCGGATCTCCGGCCACGGCGTGGTGAGCCCGCCCTCGGCCAGGATCAGGGCCAGCGCGGCGAAGCCGAGCGCGTGCGCGACCTCGGCGTCGTCGAAGCGCACCCCGAGCCCCGCCTCGCCCATCACCACGCCCATCGCGAGGTAGACCAGCAGGCTGGGCAGGCCCGCCCGCACGCTGAGCCGCACGGCGAGGATCGCCAGCAGCAGCACGCCCGCGCCGACCAGCAGCACCCGGTCGAGCTCGTGGACGTCGAGTGTCACGTGGGCACCTCGGCGGTCGTGGGGGCGGTGGGCCCAGTCTAGGGGCGCGAGCGTGTCCGGCCGACCGGCTGCTCCACGCCGGAAACCCGGTTGGCCAGCTCCGGGGGCGTCCGCTGTGATGGACCCATGAGCCCCGACCCGTCCGCCGTCGCGCCGACCGTCCTGCCGCCCGCCCCGCACCTGGCGGAGCCGACGCTGGAGCGCGTCACCGGCGCGACCTTCGAGGACTGGATCCGCGCGGTCTCGCGGGGCTTCCAGGAGGAGCACCACCCCGAGACGCTCGCGCTGGACCGCGACGTCTTCGAGGACGACCGGTCCTTCGGCTTCACCGTCGACGGGCGCTGGGTCTCGACCTGCGGGGCCCTGACCCGCGAGCTGACCGTCCCGGGCGGCGGCTCGGTGCCGACGGCCGCGGTCACCGTGGTGACGGTCCACCCGCCGTACCGCCGTCGCGGCCTGCTCAGCGCGATGATGCGCCACCAGCTCGCGGACGTCGCCCGGCGCGGCGAGCCGCTCGCGGCGCTGTGGGCCTCGGAGTCGCTGATCTACGGCCGGTTCGGCTACGGCCCGGCGGTCTCGCGGCAGGTCCTCCACGGCCGCACCCGTTCGCTGGACTACCTGCCCGCCGTGACGACCGGCGGGTCGGTCGACGAGGTCACGCGCGAGCAGCTGCTGAGCGTCGTACGCCCCCTGCACGAGCGGCTGCGCCGGGAGAGTCCCGGGGCGATGGGACGCCCGGCCGACCACTCCTGGGAGTTCGCGCTCTTCGACCAGCCGTTCGTCCGCAACGGGGCCACCGAGCTGCGCCACGTCGTCCACTGGAGCGAGGCCGGCGAGGTCGACGGGTTCGCGACGTACCGCTTCAAGGAGGGCGACAGCAGCACCGAGCCCGCCGGCGAGGTCCGGATCGCGGAGCTGTGGGCCGAGGACCGGGTGGCCCGCGCGACGCTGTGGCGCTACCTGCTCGACCTCGACCTGGCCCGCACCTTCCGCACCCGCAACTCGCCCTCCGACGAGCCGCTGCGGCTGATGGTGCGCGACGCCCGGGCGGTCGGCACCGAGGTCCTCGACGCGCTCTACGTCCGCGTGGTCGACGTCGCGGCCGCGCTGCGCGCCCGGTCGTACGCCGCACCCGTGGACGTCGTGCTCGAGGTGGCCGACGACCTGCTGCCCGCCAACGCGGGCCGCTGGCGGCTGCGGACGGACGGACCGGCGGGGACCACCACCGTCGAGCGCACCGACGACCCCGCCGACCTCGCGCTGGGCGTCCTCGAGCTCGGGACGAGCTACCTGGGCGGCGTACGGCTGACCGACCTGCACCGCGTCGGCCGCGTCACCGAGCACACCCCCGGCGCGGTCGCCGCCACCAGCACCGCCCTGTCCTGGCACCGCGACCCCTGGTGCCCCGACTTCTTCTAGGGCCGCCGGGCCGTGTCCCGGACCCGACCCGACCCGACCCGACCCCCATGTAACGCGGAGTTGTTGATTCTGAACAAGGGGCGTACGACGCACTCGGCAGCAACAGCACCGCACCACATGGGCGACCCACGCCTCCTACGATGGCGATGATGACGCAGCTGCCGGACACCCGACTCCAGGTCGCCTCGCGGGCGAACGTGCCGCCCTTCCACGTGATGGACCTGCTGGCGGCGGCGCAGCGGCGCCAGCTCTCGCACGGCGACCTCGTCAACTGCGTGGCCGGCCAGCCCTCGACGGGCGCGCCCCGGGCGGTGCGCGAGGAGGCCAAGCGGCTGCTCGACGCGGAGGTGCTCGGCTACACCGTGTCGACCGGCATCCCGGGGCTGCGGCAGGCCGTGGCCGACCACCACCGCCGCACCAGCGGCATCGACGTCGACCTCGACGACGTGGTGATCACGACCGGGTCCTCGGGCGGCTTCCTGCTCGCCTTCCTGGCCTCCTTCGAGCCCGGCGACCGCGTCGTGATGGCCCGGCCCGGCTACGCCTGCTACCGCAACGTGCTGCTCGCGCTGGGGTGCGAGGTGGTCGAGGTCGGGTGCGGTCCCGAGACGCGGTTCCAGCCGACCGTCGAGCTGCTCGAGGCCGTCGAGGGACCGGTCGCGGGGCTGGTCGTGGCCTCACCGGCCAACCCGACCGGCACCATGCTCGCGCCCGAGGAGCTGGCGGAGATCGCGCGGTGGTGCGAGGCGCGCGGCGTACGGCTGGTCAGCGACGAGATCTACCACGGCATCACCTACGACACCGGCGGCGTCCCGACCAGCTCGGCGTGGCAGACCTCGCGCACGGGCGTGGTGTTCGGGTCGTTCAGCAAGTACTTCTCGATGACCGGCTGGCGGCTCGGCTGGATGCTCGTGCCCGAGGACCTGCGCCGCCCGGTCGAGGTGCTGACCGGCAACTTCACGATCTGCCCGCCGGCACTGGGGCAGTACGCCGCACTGGCCGCCTTCACCCCCGAGTCGTACGCCGAGCTCGACGGCCACGTCGCCCGCTACGCCACCAACCGCGCGCTGCTGCTCGACCGGCTCCCGCAGCTCGGCATCGACCGGCTGGCACCCGCCGACGGCGCGTTCTACGTGTACGCCGACATCTCCCACCTCACCGACGACTCCTACGCCTGGTGCCTGCGGCTGCTCGCCGAGACCGGCGTGGCCACCGCCCCGGGCCTCGACTTCGACACCGTCCGCGGGCACGAGTTCGTGCGGTTGTCCTTCGCCGGCGGCACCGAGGAGCTCGCGACGGGCCTGGACCGGCTCGCCGCCTGGCTGCCGCACCGCAGCTGAGCATCCGGGCTCACACCCAGCTGAGGGATCGCACCCTGCCGGCGGGCCGATCGGCTTCCTAGCGTGGGACCAGTCGGCAGTGCCGCTGCCCCTCACCCCAGGAGAGCCCCATGCACCAGTCCATCCGGCTGTTGGTCGCCGCCATCGCGACGGCCGCCTGCCTCGCCACCGTCTCTGCCCCCGCCGAGGCCCAGACCCGCCACGTGCGCGACGCCCGCGGCGACGTGGTCTCGGTCGGGGAGGAGTCCGAGCCCGCCAACGTCGCCGAACCGGACCGCAGCGACGGCGACGTGCTGTCGCTGCGGGTCAGCCATCGACGCCACACGGTGCGACTGGTGATGCGCGCGGCCGGTCTCACCCCCGTCGGGGGTGACGACCTGACGATGCACAGCTTTGCGTTCCGCACCGACGAGGGCCGTCGCGCCAACCTGGACCTCGTCGTCACGGCCGGCCGGCCGCAGGGTGACCGGGAGCTGCGCCTGGGTGGGCGCTCCCGGCCCTGCCGTGGCCTGGACACCAGGGTGTCCTACGCCGAGGACCTGGTGGAGGTCACCGTCCCGCGTCGCTGCCTGTCCTCGCCCCGGTGGGTGCGCGTGGGCGCCGGGACCGCGGTGGTGCAGGGTGACCGGCTCTACGGGGACGACGCGTCGCGCCGGGGCTCGGTCGTCGACGACCTCACCCTGGGCCGTCGGGTCCTGCGCGGCTGAGGAGTCCGAGGGCGCGGAGCCGGCGCCTCACGCCGGCTCCGCGCCGGGAGTCGCACTGGGCCAGTCCGAAGTAGACCACTTCGTGATTTCCGCCCGGTTTGTCGCCTCGCTCCCCTAGCGTCGCTGACCGTCCGTCCTCCCCCCACTCGGACTCCCGGAGCTGTGCTGTGTCCTCGTCCCGTCGTGCCCGTCTCGTCCTCGGCGCCCTGCTGACCGCGGTGCTGGCCACGCTGACCCCCGGCGCCGCCCACGCCGCCACCAACGCGTCCCCGGACAGCCGCAGCGACGTCGTCGCCCAGAGCGGTGCCCGGCCGGGCCACGTCGACGCGGACCGCGCCAACGGCGACGTCACCTCGAGCCGGGTCGTCCACGGCAGGCGGGCCGTCACCCTCGAGCTGCGGTTCGCGACCCTGCGGGCGAGCGGGTCCTGGCAGCGGCACTGGTTCCGGCTGGTGACCGACGAGGGCGTACGCCGCGAGCTCGCCGTCACCGCCGCTCCCGGCTCCTGGCAGGGCCGGGCGGTGCTCACCGGCGTCGACCGCCGGCCCGAGGGCTGCGTGCTGCGCAGCACGATCGCCTACGGCAGCGGCGGCACGGTGCGCGTCGTCGTCCCCCGCGCCTGCCTCAGCGGACCCTCCTGGGTGCGCGTCTCCGCGGGCAGCGTGACCGCCTCCGGCAGCCGGGTCTGGGCCGACGACGCCCGCACCACCGGCCGGCTGTACGACGCCCCGGTGTTCGGCCCGCGCGTCCACCGCGGGTAGCCGCGGATCCACGTCCCGACCGGGGCCATGGACGACTGTCGGTCCGGGTGACTAGCGTCACAGTCCTACTCGGAGGAGGCACCATGACGGACCGCCAGACGCTCAGCCGCCGCGCACTGCTGCTCGGCACCGGATCCGCCGGGCTCGCGATCGGGCTCTCGGGACGGGCGGACGCGCTCTACACCGCGATGCCCGACGCCGGTCGGCGCGGACCCACCCGGGGCTACGGCCCGCTGGTGCGCGACCCGCGCGGCATCCTCGACCTGCCCCGAGGCTTCTCCTACCGCGTCCTGTCGCGCGAGGGGCGGCCGATGCGCTCCGGCGGCGGCCCGGTGCCCAGCAACCACGACGGCATGGGCAGCTTCGCCCACCGTCGCGGCGGCGGCTTCCGCCTGGTCCGCAACCACGAGGTCTACCCCGACGCCGAGTTCCGGGTGCCGACGGCCGGCCTGGAGACGACGTACGACCCCGGTGCCGGCGGCGGCACCACCAACCTCGTGCTCGGCAGCGACCTGAGGCTGCGCGAGGAGTACGTCAGCCTCGGCGGCACCGCCATCAACTGCTCCGGCGGCATCACCCCGTGGGGCACCTGGCTGACCTGCGAGGAGACCGAGGACCGCACCGGCACCAACGGCTACACCAAGGACCACGGCTGGATCTTCGAGGTCGACCCCTACGACAACCGCCGCAACGCCGGGCCGGTGCCACTGACCGACATGGGCCGCTTCATGCACGAGGCGGTCGCGATCGATCCGCGCACCGGCATCGCCTACGAGACCGAGGACGCCTTCTCCGGCGCCCCGCTCGGCAGCTACTACCGGTTCCTGCCGCACAAGCCCCGCGGCGGCTACGGCTCGCTGCGCGCCGGCGGCACCCTGCAGGCGTTGCACGTGCCCGGGCTGGAGGACCTCAGCACGGTGCGCAGGGCCGGCACCACGTTCCGCGGCATCGAGTGGCTCGACGTGCCCGACCCGACAGCGGCCACGACGCCGACCCGCGCCCAGGACTACCCCAAGCCGATCACCCGCGGGCAGAAGCTCGAGGGCGCCTGGTGGGGGGCGGCCGACAGCTCGTCGTACTTCGTCTCCAGCTTCGCCCGCCCCGAGGACGGCTCCACCGCGAGCCACGACGGCCAGGTGTGGCGCTACGACACCCGGCGCAACACGCTCACCCTGGAGCTCATCTTCGTCGGCACCGACGCCGACGACGTCTACGAGTGTCCGGACAACATCTGCGTCTCGCCGTACGGCGGGCTGATGATCTGCGAGGACTCCGACGGCGAGAACTACATGCTCGGCACCACCGCGGCCGGCGAGCCGTTCGTGTTCGCGCGCAACCGGCAGGCCACCACACCCGGCAACACCGGCGAGCTGTCCGGCGTCTCGTTCTCCCCCGACGGCCGGGTGATGTTCTTCAACGTCTACACGCCCGGGACGACCTTCGCCGTCACCGGACCCTGGCGCCGGCGGGGTGGTCGTCGGCGGGGTGGTCGCTGACGCGGGGTGGGCGGTGACGCGGGCTGTGTCGTCCGGGGGTTCGCATGTAACGCGGAGTTATTGATTCTGAACAAGCCGCGTACGCCGCACTCGGCAGCAACAGCACCGCGCTACATGGTGGTAGCTCAGCCCCTGCGATCCAGGAACGCCGCCATCGCCTCCCGGGCACCGTCGGAGCCGAACAGCCGCGCGCTCAGGCTCGCCATCTCCTCGGCCTGGGAGTCGATGCGCCGCAGCAGGTCGCCGGCGAGCAGCGCCTTGGTCTCCCGCAGGCCCTGGGGGTGGGCCTGACGGAGGTCGTCGCAGGCCTGCTCCACGGCGGTGTCGAGCTCGGCAGCGGGCACGGCGCGCGTGACCAGCCCCATCGCGGCCGCCTCCGCCGCGTCGAAGGTTCGCCCGGTCAGGAACGTGTCGGCGGCGGCGCGGCTGGTCAGTCGCGGCACCACCGTCAGCGAGATGACCGCCGGCGCCAGACCCAGCCGGCTCTCGGTGAACGCGAACGTCACGTCGTCGCTGCACAGCACCACGTCGCTCGCCGCGACGATGCCCAGCCCGCCGGCACGGACCGGCCCCGCGAGGCGGGTCACCACCGGCTTGGGGTGGGCGACGATCGTGCGCTGCAGGGCGACCAGCGCGCGGGCTCCCTGCTGCATCCCGCCGGCGCCGGCCTCCTTGAGGTCGGCGCCGCTGCAGAACACCCGGTCGGCCGAGCGGACCAGCACGATCCTCGCCTCGTCGTCGGCCGCCGCCCGCTCGAGCGCGTCGAGCAGCTGGGTGACCAGCAGCGCCGAGAGCGCGTTGCGGTTGTGGGGCGAGTCGAGCGTGATGGTCGCGACGGCCTGCTGGACGTCGTACGTCACGAGGGTGGTGGCCTGGGTCATGGCTGCTCCTGGGGGTGATCCTCGATCGGGTTGTGGACGGTCCGGGGCCGGCACAGGGCGTGTTGAGCGTCCATAACCCCGATTTACATGGGGACGCGCCCGCGCCCGCCGCCGGCCCGCCGCTCAGTACGACTTCGGCAGCCCGAGCGAGTGCGTCCCGACGAAGTTGAGGATCATCTCGCGGCTGACCGGGGCGATCCGGCCGGCCCGGGCGGCGACGAGCAGGCCGGCGACGCCGTACTCCTGGGTGATGCCGTTGCCGCCGTGCGACTGCACGGCGCGGTCGGCGGCGTCGCAGGCGGCCTCGGCGGCGGCGTACTTGGCCATGTTGGCCGCCTCGCCCGCACCCGCGTCGTCGCCGGAGTCGTAGAGGGCGGCGGCCTTCTGGGTCATCAGCCGGGCCAGCTCGATCTCGATCTTGGACTGCGCGAGCGGGTGGGCGATGCCCTGGTGGGCGCCGATGGGCGTGCCCCACACCTCCCGCTCCTTGACGTACGCCGCAGCGCGGTCGAGCGCGAACCGGGCCAGGCCGGTCGAGAACGAGGCCGCCATGATGCGCTCGGGGTTCAGCCCGGCGAACAGCTGCACCAGGCCGCCGTCCTCGTCGCCGACCACCGCGTCGGCGGGGAGCCGGACGTCGTCGAGGTAGACCTGGAACTGCTTCTCGGGGCTGACGATCTCCATCGGGATGGCCGTCGCCTCGAAGCCGGGCGCATCGGTGGGCACGACGAAGAGCACCGGCTTGACCCGACCGGTGCGGTCGTCGCCGACCCGCGCGACGACCAGCACGTGGTCGGCCTCGTCGATGCCCGAGATCCAGACCTTGCGACCGTTGAGCACCCACTCGTCGCCGTCGCGGCGCCCGGTGGTGGTGATGTTGTGGGTGTTGGTGCCGGCGTCGGGCTCGGTGATCGCGAACGCCATCGTCGAGGTGCCGTCGCAGATGCCGGGCAGCCAGCGGTGCTTCTGCTCCTCGGTGCCGAACCGCTCGATCACGGTGCCGCAGATCGCCGGGCTGACCACCATCATCAGCAGCGGGCAGCCCTGGGCGGCGAGCTCCTCGCAGACCGCGGCGACGTCGCCGATGCCGCCGCCCCCGCCGCCGTACTGCTCGGAGACGTTGGCACCCAGGAACCCCGCCTTGCCGATGGCCAGCCACAGGTCGGTGGTCTTCTCCCCCTCGCGGGCACAGCGGGTGAAGTACTCCCGGCCGTACGTCGCGGCCAGCCTGGCCACCTCGCGACGCAGTGCCAGCCGCTCCTCGGACTCGGTGAACGCGCTCATGCTGTCTCCTCCACGGGGGTGTCGCTCTCGGGTGTGCTGTCCTGCGCTGCCGTCACGACCGCGAGCACGTCGCCCGCGGCCACCTGCCGACCGGCGCCGACGAGGTCGGTGACGACCCCGTCCACGGGGGCCTTGATCGTGTGCTGCATCTTCATGGCCTCCAGGACCACGACGGGGTCGCCGGCGGCGACCTGGGCGCCCTCGGCGACGGGGACGCCGACCACGGTGCCAGGCATCGGCGCCAGCAGCGACCCCTCCGCGAGGACGTCCGCGGGGTCGACGAAGCGCGGCACCTCGCGCAGACGCGCGGACCCAAGTCCGCCGTCGAGGAGCAGCTCACGCTCGCCGGCGGTCGCGACCGGGGACTTCTGTCCGCGCGTCTGCGAGCGGACGCCGGCGACCTCCAGCACGACGAGGTCCGGGGAGGCGCTGACGACGACCAGGTCGTCGCGGGTGGCGTGGCGGTAGCCGTCGCGGCCGCCGTACCACTCGACCACCACCTGCTGCCCGCCCGCGTCGGGGGCCTCGAGGACGGTGCGCTGCGGCTGCGAGACCACGTTGCGCCAGGCCACCGGCGCGCCCCGCTGGACGCGCCGCGCGCGGCGGTCGCGCTCGGCGAGCATCACCGCCGCGGCCAGGGCGAGCGGCTCGAGGTCGGCCTCGCGGCCCTGCACCACCTCGGGGTGCTCGGTCAGGAAGTCGGTCGAGAGGTCGCCGGCCAGGAACGCCTCGTGGCCGAGCACCGCGACCAGCAGGTCCCGGTTGGTGCGTACGCCGTGCAGCCGGGCCCGCCGCAGCGCGCCGGCCAGCCGACGCGCGGCCTGCTCGCGGGTCGGCGCCCAGGCGATCACCTTGGCCAGCATCGCGTCGTAGTGGGTGCCGACCTCGTCGCCGCTCTCGAAGCCGGAGTCGAGCCGCAGGCCGGGTCCGCGCAGGGCGGCGAACTGGACGTCGACGTCGGGCACCTCGAAGCTGCCGAGCCGGCCGCTCTGCGGCTGGTAGTCGGCCGACGGGTCCTCGGCGTACAGGCGGACCTCGATGGCGTGCCCGACCGGGGCGAGCCCGGCGGAGTCGTGTGGGTGAGAGGGCGCTGGAGCGCCCTGTGGCACACACGACCCGCCCTCGGCGACCTGCAGCTGCAGCTCGACGAGGTCGACCCCGAAGACCGCCTCGGTGACGGGGTGCTCGACCTGGAGGCGGGTGTTCATCTCCAGGAAGGCGACCCGGTCGCCCGCGACCATGAACTCCACGGTCCCGGCGCCGACGTAGTCGATCGCCTCGGCGGCGCTGCGGGCGGCGTCGTGCAGGGTGCGTCGTACGCCGTCGGGCAGGCCGGGCGCGGGCGCCTCCTCGACCACCTTCTGGTGGCGCCGCTGCACCGAGCAGTCGCGCTCGCCCAGCACCAGCACCTCACCGCGGCCGTCCCCGACCACCTGCACCTCGACGTGGCGGCCGTGCTCGAGGTAGCTCTCCACGAACACGGTGCCGTCGCCGAAGGCCGACCGCGCCTCGGCCTGGGCGCCCGACACGGCGTCGGAGAGGTCCGCCAGGCGTCGCACGATCCGCATCCCGCGACCACCGCCGCCGGCCGACGCCTTCACCAGCACCGGCAGGTCGGCCTCGGTGACCGCGGCGGGGTCGAGGTCGCCCAGGACCGGCACCCCGGCGGCCTGCATCAGCTGCTTCGCCTCGATCTTGGAGCCCATCGCCTCGATGGAGGCGGGCGCGGGGCCGACCCAGGTCAGGCCGGCGTCCAGCACGGCCCGGGCGAAGCCGGCGTTCTCGGACAGGAAGCCGTAGCCCGGGTGGACCGCGTCGGCACCGGCGCGACGTGCCGCGTCCAGCACCAGGTCGGCGCGCAGGTAGGTCTCGGCGGGCGCGTTGCCCGGCAGCCGCACGGCGACGTCGGCCTCCCGCACGAACGGCAGCCCCGCGTCGGCGTCGGAGTGCACCGCCACGGTCTCGATGCCGAGGCGGCGGCAGGTGGCGAACACGCGGCGGGCGATCTCGCCGCGGTTGGCGACGAGCAGTCGACGGATGGTCACGTCCGGAACACCCCGAATCGGCTGGTGCCCTCGATCGGGCGGTTGGCGATGACGGACAGGCAGATGCCGAGGACGGTGCGGGTGTCGCGCGGGTCGATCACGCCGTCGTCGTAGAGCATCCCGGAGAGGAAGTACGGCAGGCTCTGCTCCTCGATCTGGGCCTCCACCAGCTCCTTGACGCCGGCGAACCCCTCGGCGTCGAAGACCTGGCCCCGCGACTCCGAGGACTGCCGCGCGACGATCTCCATCACCCCGGCGAGCTGGGCCGGGCCCATCACCGCCGACTTGGCGCTGGGCCAGGTGAACAGGAACCGCGGGTCGTAGGCGCGGCCGTTCATGCCGTAGTTCCCCGCGCCGTACGACGCCCCGAGGATCACCGTGAGGTGGGGCACGGTGCTGTTGCTGACCGCGTTGATCATCTGCGCGCCGTGCTTGATGATCCCGCCCTGCTCGTACTCCGCACCGACCATGTAGCCGGTCGTGTTGTGCAGGAACAGCAGCGGGCAGTCGACCTGGTTGGCGAGCTGGACGAACTGCGTCGCCTTCTGCGCCTCCTGGCTGAACAGCACCCCCTGCGCGTTGGCGAGGATGCCGACCTGGCGGCCGTGGATCCGCGCCCAGCCCGTCACCAGCGAGGGCCCGTAGAGCGGCTTGAACTCGTCGAACACCTGCCCGTTGCGCTCCGAGACGCCGTCGGCGAGGTGGGCGATCACCTCGCGCGGGTCGAACGGCTCCTTGAGGTCGGTCGGGATCAGGTCGAGCAGGTCGTCGGGGTCCAGCGCCGGCTCGGCGTACGCCGGCCCGCCGAACTCGCCGGTCGAGCCGACCTCGCCGGTCGAGCCGAGCTCGCTGGTCGAGCCGAGCCCGCCGGTCGAGCCGAGCCCGCCGGTCGAGCCGAACCCGCCGGTCGAGCCTGTCGAGACCCCCCGGTCGACGTTGAGCCGCGCCACGATCCGCCGCCCGATCCGGATGGCGTCGTGCTCGTCGGTGGCGAGGTAGTCGGCGAGCCCGGAGGTCCGCGCGTGCATCTCCGCGCCGCCCAGCGACTCGTCGTCGGCCTCCTCGCCGGTGGCCATCTTGACCAGCGGCGGGCCGCCGAGGAACACCTTGGCCTGGCCCTTGACCATCACGGTGTAGTCGCTCATCCCCGGCACGTAGGCGCCACCGGCGGTGGAGTTGCCGAAGACCAGCGCGATCGTCGGCTGCTTGCGGGCGCTGGAGCGGGTGAGGTCGCGGAAGACCCGGCCGCCGGGGATGAAGATCTCCTTCTGCGTCGGCAGGTCGGCACCGCCGGACTCGACGAGCGAGATGGTCGGCAGACCGTTCTCCTCGGCGATCTGGGCCGCCCGGAAGCCCTTCTTGACCGTCCACGGGTTGCTCGCCCCGCCCTTGACGGTCGGGTCGTTGGCGGTGATCAGGCACTCCACGCCCTCGACGACCCCGATGCCCGTGACCAGGCTGGCGCCGACGGCGAAGTCCGACCCCCACCCGGCGAGCGGGCTGAGCTCGAGGAAGGCGCTGCCCGGGTCGACCAGCAGCTCGATCCGCTCGCGCGGGAGCAGCTTGCCGCGGGCGTGGTGGCGCGCGACGTACTTCTCGCCGCCGCCGGCCACGGCCTTGGCCTGCTCGGCCTCGAGGTCGGCCACCTTGGCGAGCATCGACTCCCGGCGGCCGGTCCCGACCGGCTCGACCCCGTCGGTCGAGCCCCCGTCGGTCGAGCCCCCGTCGGTCGAGCCCTCGTCGGTCGAGCCTGTCGAGACCACCTCGGCGCTCATGCGGCGTACCCCAGCAGGCGGGCGGTCAGGTCGGTCAGCACCTCGGTGGCTCCTCCCCCGATGGCCAGGATCCGGGAGTCGCGGTAGTGCCGCTCCACCTCGGTCCCGTGCATGTAGCCCGCGCCGCCGTGCAGCTGCACGGCCCGGTCGACGACGTGGTCGCAGGCCTCGACGGCCGTCTGCTTGGCCAGGCACGCCTGGGCGACCACGTCCTCGCCGGCGACGTGGCAGCGCGGCGACGTGGCGGGTGTAGACACGGGCCGTCTCGACCAGCCGGTGCATCTCGACCAGCTGGTGCTGGACGACCTGCCGCGAGGCGAGCGGGCGGCCGAAGGTGTCGCGCTGCCTCGCGTACGCCGCGGCGAGCGCCAGCGACCGGGCGGCGATGCCGTAGGCGTGCACCGCCAGCGCGATCCGCTCGACGACGAACTGCTCGGCGATCTGGTGGAAGCCGCTGTCCTGCTCGCCGACGAGGTTCTCGACCGGGACGCGGACGTCGACGTAGGACAGCTCGGCGGTGTCGGAGCAGTGCCAGCCCATCTTGGTCAGCGCCCGGTCGACGGTGAAGCCGGGCGTGCCCCTCTCCACCACGAGCAGGCTGATGCCGCCGTGGCCGGGGCCACCGGTGCGGACCGCGGTGGTGACGAAGTCGGCGCGCACCCCGCTGGTGATGTAGGTCTTGGCGCCGTTGACGACGAAGTGGTCGCCCCGGGAGTCGGACACGCGGACCGCGGTGGTCCGGAGGCGGGCGACGTCGGACCCGCCGCCCGGCTCGGTGACCGCGAGCGAGCCGATCTTCTCGCCGGCGAGGGTCGGACGGACCCAGGCGTCGACCTGGTCGGGGGTGCCGTGGGCGGCGAGGTGGGGCAGCGCGATCCCGCCGGTGAAGAGCCCCGCGGCGAGCCCCGAGGACCCGCCCGCCGAGAAGAACGCCTCCTGGAGCGCCACCGAGTCGAGCAGCGTGCCGCCCTGGCCGCCGACGGCCTCGGGGAAGCCGACGCCGAGCAGCCCGGCCTCGGCCGCAGTCAGGTGGAGCTCGCGCGGGATCTCGCCGGCGTCCTCCCAGTCCTGCAGGTGCGGGGTCACCTCGCGGCGCACGAAGTCGGCCGTGGCGTCGCGCAGCGCGCGCTGCTCCTCGGTCCAGCCACCGGGGGTCGGGTCGCTCACAGCAGCTCCTCGGGGATCTCGACGTGGCGCGAGCGGATCCACTCGCCCACCGCCTTGGCCTGGGGGTCGAACCGGGTGGACGCGGCGACGCCCTCGCCCAGCAGCCCGCGCAGCAGCACGTTGACGCCGTGCAGGTTGGGCAGCGGGTGGACCTCGACGTCGAGGTCGGCCGCCTCGGGCAGCAGCGTGCGGACGAGGTCGGGGGTGACGGTGGCGAGCAGCCAGTCCGCCCGCTCGGCCTGCCGCTCGCCGGCGCGCACCCACAGCCCGACGTTGGCGTCGCCCCCCTTGTCGCCGGACCGGGCGTGGACGAACCCGCCCAGGGGGACGCGGCGGGTGGGGCCGGACGCCCGGTTGGCCCCCGCCCCGACACCGGTGACCTGGGGGGCCGGAGCGTCGGGGACGGCCGGGCGCCCCTCGAGCACCGGGTCCGTCACCACCTCCGCCGACCCGTCGGGCAGGTGGACGGTGTGGGTGACGGCCGCGCGGTCGACGTACGCCGCGCGGTAGACGCCGTAGGGCGAGGCCGGGCCGGGCGGGGCAGTCAGCGTGAAGCCGGGGTAGGAGGCCAGCGCGAGCTCGACGCCGGGCGCGGTGAACGCCTTGCCGACGACGTCCTGGTCGGTGTCGCGGACGGTGACGCGCAGCCGCAGCGAGGCCGCCTCCTCGGTCTCGGCGTCCTCGACGGGCGTGCCCGAGCGCGACCAGGTGACCGACGCCGCCCGCAGCGAGGGCTCGAGCTGGGCCCGGACCCAGGCCTCCTTCTCGTCGAGGTCGAGCCCGGTCAGCACCAGCTCGAGGGAGTTGCGCCAGCCGCCGAGCGCGTTGACGCAGACCTTCAGCTGCTCGGGCGGTCGCAGCCCTCGGACGCCGGAGACGCGGACCCGGTCGGGGCCCTCCTGGGCCAGCGCGACCGAGGCGAGGTCGACGGTGACGTCGGGGCCGAGGTATCGCCTCGACTGCACCTCGTAGAGCAGCTGGGCGGTGACCGTGTCGACGGTGACGGCGCCCGCGGTGCCGGCGTGCTTGGTGACCACGGCCGACCCGTCGGCGTCGATCTCGGCGAGCGGGAAGCCGAGCGGCCGGGCGTCGCGCGGCAGGTCGAGGAAGCCCGAGAAGTTGCCGCCCGTGGCCTGGGTGCCGCACTCCAGGACGTGGCCCGCGACCATCGCGCCCGCGAGCGCGTCGAGGTCGTCGGGGTCCTCGGGGCCCCAGCCGTGGTGCCAGGCCGCGGGGCCGACCACGAGCGAGGCGTCGGTGACGCGGCCGGTGACCACCACGTCGGCCCCGGCCGCGAGCGCCCGGGCGACGCCCCACCCGCCGAGGTAGGCGTTGGCGGTCAGCGCGTCGTGCCAGCCGTGCTCGGCGGCCTGCGGCTGGAGGTCGTCGCCGTCGACCCAGGCGATCCGCGGTGCGAGGCCCTGGGCGTCGGCGACCTCCCGCAGCCGCGCCGCGAGCCCGGCGGGGTTGAGGCCGCCGGCGTTGCTGACGATCCGCACCCCCCGCTCCAGCGCCAGCCCGAGGCAGTCCTCGGCCTGGCGCACGAAGGTGCGCGCGTAGCCCAGACCGGCGTCCCGCAGCCGGTCGCGCCCCAGGATCAGCATGGTCAGCTCGGCGAGGTAGTCGCCGGTGACGACGTCGAGCTCGCCGCCCTCGAGCACCTCCCGCATCGCCGAGAGCCGGTCGCCGTAGAAGCCGCTGCAGTTGGCGATCCGCAGCGGGCCCGTCACGTGGGGTCCTGGAGGCCGGTGTCGCCGGGCGGCCGCCCCGGACCGGGCGGGCCGGCGAAGGCCTGGGCGAGGTCGAGCCAGCGGTCGGCGTCCGGACCGGTCGCGTGCAGGTCGAGGTCGTCGCGGTGCCGGCGCTGGGTGACCCGCAGGCAGAAGTCGTACGCCGACCCGGTGACCCGCTGTTCGGCGTCCTCGGGTCCCCAGGTCCAGCTCTCCCCCGACGGGGCGACCAGCTCGACGCGCACCTCGGCAGCGGACGGCTCGAGCCCGTTCGCGGCGTACGCGAAGCCGCGGGTGCGGACCCCGAGGTGGGCGACGTGGCGGATCCGGTCGGTCGGGACGGGTACGACGCCCAGCGCGTCGGCGACGTCGAGCGAGTGCGCCCAGGTCTCCATGAACCGTGCGGTGGCCATCGACGTGGGGCTCATCGGCGGGCCGAACCACGGCAGCCGCTCCCCCGCCGGGACCTGCCGCAGCGCGACGGCGAGCGCGTCGCGGGAGGCGCGCCACCGGGCGAGCAGCTCGCCGGCGGGCGCCCGGCCCCCGGCGAGGGCGACGGCGTCGACGAACCCCTCGGGGTCGCCGATCGCGTCCGTCACCACCGCGTCCCAGGCGACCTTGTCGGTGGCGGCGGCGACCGCCACCTCGTCGGTCCAGGCCAGGTGGGCGACCTGGGTCGCCACGTCCCAGCCGGCAGCCGGGGTCGGGGTGCGCCACCCGGCGTCGTCGAGGTGGCCCACCAGCTCCTCCAGCGCGCTGCCCTCGGTGGCGAGGTCGCCGAGCACCTGGTCGAGCACGTCCTGGCTGGTCACGGAGCCTCCGGGGCGTCGTCGGGACTGTCGTCGGGGGTGGGGGCGAGGGCCGCGTCGAGGACGAGCGCCCAGCGGTCGAGGATGCGGGCACGCCGGGCGGCGTCGTCGCTGATCGTGTCGGCGAGGCCGAGGCCGCGGACCAGGTCGAGGGTCGCCTGCACCAGCTCGCGGACGCCCGGGCGCGACTCGTCGGCCCCGAGGGCGTCGAGCGCGATGCGATGGGCCTCGCGCCCGACCCGCTGCTCGAGCGGGCCGACGGCGGCACGCAGCGCGGGGTCGGTGCGCGCCGCGACCCACAGCTCGAGCGCGGCGGAGAAGACCGGCGAGGTGAAGTGCGCCGCCAGCATCTCCAGCACGGCGCGGGTGCGTCGCGTGCCGGCCGGGAGCGCGGCCGCCGCGAGGCGCAGCTCCTCGCCGCGCACCTCGCTGAGGTGGGCCACCGCGGCGAGCACGAGGTCGCTCTTGGTGGGGAAGTGGTGCAGCTGCGCGCCGCGGCTGACCCCGGCGCGCTGGGAGACCAGCGTGGTCGACGTACCGCTCCAGCCGTGCTCGACCAGGCAGTCGACGCAGGCCTCGAGCAGGCGCTGGCGCATGGCGCGGCTGCGCTGCTCCTGCGGCACCCGCGTGACAGTCACGCGGCGATCCTCACCCGCGCCCCAACAAACAGTCAAGCCTGACTTTTAGTCTCAGCGTCCCGAGGCCTGGTAGTGCGCCAGCACCCGCGCGTCGGTGAGCTGCACGTTGTCGACCGTCACCTCGTCGACCGCGCCGCGGTAGTTGTTCGAGGGGGTCCCCGGCCAGGTGCCGGTCCAGGCCTGCAGGCCGACCCGCCACGACCCGGTGGCGGAGCTGATCACGGTGCTGCCCTGGGCGCTCAGCCGGCCGTCCACGTAGAGCCGACCGCGGGTGTTGGCGAGCCCGGCCGTCGTCGAGGTGTAGACGACGTGGTGCCACTCGCCGTCGTTGATCGCGACGTCGCTGGTGACCGTGGCCGCGTTGTTGCTGCCGAAGCGCACCCGGCCGTCCCGCCCGAGGTAGAGCGCACGGTGCAGGACGGAGCCCGCGTTGAAGGTGAGCAGCGGACCGCCGGTGGTCTGGGTCGTGCTCACCCAGGCCTCCAGGCTGTACGTCGCGCCCACCGCCATCGTCCCCTGCTGGGTGACCGAGCCGCCGTCCAGGCCCAGGGCCGTCGTCGTCGGCGCGGTCAGCAGCGCACCCGGCTGACCCCAGAGGGGTTGGCTCGCGGTGCCGGGGCGTGCGGGAGTGCCGCTGGAGTCGGCCGCGGTCGTGCCGCTGGTCTCCTCGAACCGCCAGAACAGCTGCGGCGTGTCGGCCATCACCGTGGCGGCGTAGTCGGCGGTCGAGAAGGTGGCGGCCGCGGCGAAGCTGCTGGTGGGGTTCGGCGTGGGCTGCGAGAACGCGGCGTACGTCGTGCCGGTGGTCGTCAGCGAGCCCAGCACGGCGCCCACGAGCGCGCCGGCGACGCCGAGGCGGCGGGCGCGCCGACCGGGGCCCGCGCCGGTCGACCGGGTGGCCACACGGGCGCCGCGGCGCGGGGCACGGGAGCGGATCTGCTCGCGGCGTCGCGCGGCGGCGGCAGGGTCGAGGGTCCCGAGACCGCGGTCGTCGGTGTGGTCGGTGTCGTCCCGGTCCTCGGAGTCCTCGGAGTCCTCGGGGTCCCTCGGGGGTCCTCGGGCCCCTCGGGGGCGTCGCCGGCGGACAGCCGCAGCGGCGTCGTGGCGGCCAGGCCGAGCAGGAGCAGGAGCGTCACGGCGATGCCGACGGGGGCGAGCCGGCCCTGGGCCAGCCAGGTCACGGGCAGCCCCACGGAGGGCACCCGGACGGCGGCGACGCCCAGGACGTCGGTGGGGTCGACGGGCGTGGAGTCGGCCGCCTCGTTGGCGTCACCCCGGGTGACGAGCCTGCCGGCCTCGTCCCGCTCCTGGAAGCGGTGGGTCCGGGTCTTCTCGGGGTGGTCGGGGTCGGTCACGGTGATGATCCGGCCCTCGGTCAGCGACGCGGGGTCGACGGGGCGGTCGACGACGACGTCCCCGACGTGGATGCGGGGCTCCATCGAGCCGGACATGATCACGCGGGGCGACCAGCCCAGGGCCGCGGGGAGCACGGACCAGACGACCAGGGAGAGCACCACCGCGAGGGCGGCACGCGAACCGGCGACCAGCAGCACCCTCGACCAGCCCGGCTCCCCGGCCGGCGCCGCGGAGGCGGACGCCGGGCCGGAGGCCGGTCGCTGCTGAGGGAGGTGGATCGCGCTCATGTTCGCTTCCTGGACGTCGCTTCGTACGACCCGAGATCGGTGACGGGCAGAGCAGCCGGGGATCAGCTGTTCTGGGCCTCCCAGGTGAGGCCGATCGAGGCGGTGCCGGCCTGGTAGGCGTTGGTGGCGCCGGCGCTGAGCGTGTAGCTCACGCGGTAGCTCTTGGTCTCGTTGGCCGAGGCGCCGCCCGCGGGGGCCCAGGTGCCGGCGCCGGTGGCGAAGTCGGTCCTGCCCGAGGCGAAGGAGGACAGCGAGCCGTTGACGATGGTCGCGGCCGGGGCGGTGTCGGCGGTGAAGCCGGCGCACGCGGCGTTGGTGGCGCCGGTGCCCTCCTCGACCTTGAGGGTGATGACGTCGCCGAGGCTCTTGGTCGAGGCGAAGCCGGTGCCGTAGAGCTTCACGGTCGAGGCCAGCGACCCGGTGGAGGTGACGTTGATGCAGCGGGCGCCGGTGGCGCCGGGCTTGAGGTTGGTGGCGTTGAACAGCGCGGTGTCGGCGTCGTTGTCGGCGAGCTTGACGGTGCCGGTCGACCAGTTGCTGGTCGGGGTGGTCGTGGTGTCGGAGAACGCGGCGTACGTCGACTGCCAGACCAGCGCACCGCTGGCGATGACGGCGACCGGGACGGACGCGGCGGCGACGAGGCGCTTGTTGCGGAGTGCGGAGCGGACGGACATCTGGTTTCCCCCTCAGGAACGTGGCTCACGGTGGCGTGGGCCGGTGACAGAAGATTGACGGATCACCGACCTCCTGAACCCCCTGAAATGGTGTATCGGGCCCATAGCCTCCTGAATGGTCCATATGGGCCTAGACCGGCAGGTAGTTCAAGTGGGCAACTTGTCCGCCGGTTTCGCCGTTCGCCGTACGCCGACCCGCTGCCGTGGTTTGCTACTGGGTTGCCCCGCGTCGCGCGCCCACCAGGACGACGGCCGCTCCCAGCCATGAGAGCCCCGTCGAGACGAGGACCGCGACGGTCCACCCGTCGACGAGGGCGGCGGGGCCGGCGCCGCCGCCGGCGTGCTGCACCAGGACCGAGAACACCGTGATGCCGCAGGCCGCGCCCAGGTAGCGGGCGGTGTTGTTGGTGCCGCTGCCCATCGCGGCCCGGTCCGGCGGCACGTGGGCCACCGCCTCACGACCCAGCACGGCGTTGAGCACCCCGCTGGCCAGCCCCGCCACCACCATCGACGGCAGCAGCCGCCACGCCGAGGACCCTGCCCCCAGGCCCACGCCCAGCAGCTGGCCCACCCCGACCACGACCAGCGCGGCCGCGATGGTGCGCGGGCCGTCCAGCGGGATCCGGACCCGCCGCAGCAGCAGCGAGGTCGCCACGCTGGTGGCCGACCACGCCACCACCAGCCAGGTCGCCGCCCACAGGCTGCCGCCGAGGCCGACCTGCACGAGCAGCGGCACGTTGGAGGTCATCGCGACCACCCCGAGCCCCACGGCCAGGGCGCCCACGGTCGCACCGAGGAAGCCCGGGGACCCGAGCAGCGAGAGCTCCAGCATGGGGTCCGCCACGCGCCGCTCCACCGCGACGAACCCGACCAGGGCGAGCGCCGCAGCCCCGAGGAGCACCAGCACCGGGACCGACACCCCGCCGCGGACCAGGGTGAGCCCGGCGACGAGCAGCGTGAGCCCCGCTCCCAGCAGCACCGCCCCCACGAGGTCGGGCCGCCGCGGCCGCTCGGCTGCGGACTCGGCCAGCCCCCGCGCGCTGGGCAGGGCCAGCACCAGCGCCGCGACGCCGGTCAGCAGGTAGGTCTCGCGCCAGCCCGAGCCGACCTCGAGCCCGGCCGCGAGCAGCGCACCGCCGGTGATGCCGACTCCCACGCTCGCGCCCCACACCCCGGTCGCCCGGGCCCGGGCCGCGGGCTCGGGGAAGCCGTGCGCGAGCACCGCCAGCCCGCAGGACAGCACCGCCGCGCCACCCAGGCCCTGGAGGATCCGCGCGGCCACGAGGACCGCGCCCGAGGGTGCGCCCGCGCAGGCCAGCGCCCCGACACCCAGCGCGACCAGCCCGGCGACGTACACCCGCTTCCGGCCCCGGGCATCGCCCAGGGCGCCGGTGGTCAGCAGCCCTGCCGCGAGGCCGACGCTCATCGAGCTGAGGATCCAGGCGCGCGTCCCGGCACCCGAGCCGAGGTCGGCCGCGGTCAGCGGCACCGTCGCCATCGGCGTCACGTAGGTGACCAGCACCAGCGCGGTCCCGAGCCCGACGAGCAGCAGCGTCCGGTCGGGGCGTACGCCGGACGGCCGCTCGGGTGCAGTAGGTTTGACATTCGAACTCACCGGGCCGAACCTAGCCTCCACCCGCCGTCACCGCCACCCGTCGCACCTACACCCCCGTCAGGAGCCCGCGATGCGCACCGTCCCGCTGGTCGAGCTCCCCGGCCGCCCCTGCCCCGTGGCCGCGACGCTGGAGCTGGTCGGCGAGCGCTGGTCGCTCCTGGTCGTCCGCGAGGTCGCCCTGGGCGAGCACCGGTTCTCCAGCATCGTCGCCGGCACCGGCGCCCCCCGCGACCGGGTCGCCGCGCGGCTGCGTTCGCTGACCGAGGCGGGCGTCCTGGAGCGCCGGCAGTACCAGTCCGGCCCCGACCGCTTCGACTACCACCTCACCGCGTCCGGCCGGGACCTGCTGCCCGTGCTCGGCGCGCTGCTCACCTGGGGCCGGGCCCACGCCGTCGCCCCCGACGACCCCAAGCGGGACCACCACCGCGAGACCCTTCGGCTGCTGCGTGGCCGCGACCTCGACCACGACCGCACCACCACGACCACCGAGGAGAACCCGTGACAGAGCCCGACTCCCCCGACTGGGGCGAGCCCCGCTCCCGCACCGTCACCTGGCACGACCCGATGCGCTCGGCCGCGGCCGGGCTGAGCCTGCCGGGGCTGGACTACCTCCAGGCGATGGTCGAGGGTCGGATCGCGCCGCCCCCGATCTCGAGCCTGGTGCAGATGGAGCTGGTCAGCGCCGAGCACGGGCGGGTCGAGTTCGCGTGCACGCCCGACGAGTCGGCGTACAACCCCATCGGCGCGGTGCACGGCGGCCTGGTGTGCACGCTGCTCGACTCGGTCGCGGGATGCGCGCTGCACAGCACCCTGCCGGCCGGGAAGGGCTACACCTCGGTCGAGATCAAGGTCAGCTACCTCAAGGCGGTGCGGGCGACCAGCGGCCGGCTGACCGCGGTCGGCACCGTGGTCAAGGCGGGCTCCCGCGTCGGCTTCACCGAGGGCGTGGTCACCGACGCGAGCGGTGCCGTCGTCGCGACCTGCTCGAGCACGCTGCTGGTCTTCGACCTGCCACAGGGCTGAGCCGGCCCCCGGTGGGCACGGGGGTGGCGTGAGCGAGCCTGTCGACGCCCGAGCCCACCCCGAGACCTACCGCGTCGCGCGGGGCGAGCAGGGCGTGCTGACCGTGCAGCCCTACAAGGACGAGCTGCTCCCGCTGTGGCGCTTCGCCACGCCCGAGAAGGCCCGCGCGAGCGCGGCGGCGATCACCGAGCGGTTCCACGCCTACCTCGAGGCGGGCGACGTCGTCGGCGCGGACATGGCCCGCAAGTACCTCCAGATGGGGTTCACCCGCTCGCGCCGCTACGCCAACCACCCCGGCGGCACGAAGTACGACGGCCCGGTGCCCGCCGACAAGCGCGGTCAGAGCGGCTCCCACGGCCGGGCCGAGCTGCCCCGCGGTCCTGAGGACCCCGTCAAGGCGGAGTGCGCGCGGATCTTCAAGGCCGCCTGGGACGCCGTGGAGCAGGTCGAGGCCTACACCGCGGCCCGCGCCGAGCACCGCCGGCGGTTCGGCTGAGCGCGAACGGGGCCCACGACCCCCACCGGCTGTCAGCACGCGCCGGTAGATTCGACCGGGTGACGATCCTCGACGACGCCCGCGAGGGCATGGACCCCGACATCCGCGTGCAGGACGACCTCTTCGGCCACGTCAACGGACGCTGGCTGGACTCGGCGGCCATCCCCGACGACCGCTCCTCCTGGGGCCCCTTCGTGATGCTCGCCGACCAGGCCGAGGAGCACGTCCGCGAGATCGTCGAGGCGTGCGCCCAGGGCCGCATCGAGGGCGAGGAGGCGGGCAAGATCGGCGACCTCTACGCCAGCTTCATGGACGAGGAGCGCGTCGACGAGCTCGGCTACAGCCCGATCGTGCCGCTGCTCGGGCAGATCGAGGCGATCACCGACCTCGCCTCGCTGGCGCGGTTCCTCGGCTCCTTCGAGCGCCGCGGTGGCGGCGGGCTGTTCGGCTCCTTCGTCGACACCGACGACCGCGACTCCGACCGCTACCTCGTGCAGGTCGGCCAGGGCGGCATCGGCCTGCCCGACGAGAGCTACTACCGCGAGGACAAGCACGCCGAGGTCCGCGACAAGTACGTCGCCTACCTCCGCCGGCTGCTGACCCTGGCCGAGCGCCCCGACGCCGAGGCCACCGCGGCACGCGTGCTCGCCCTGGAGACCCGCATCGCGCAGGGCCACTGGGAGCGCGCGGCGACCCGCGACGTCCTCAAGACCTACAACCTGCGCACCCTGGCCGAGCTCGAGGCCACCGTGCCCAGCTTCGACTTCACCGCGTGGATCACCGCGCTGGGCGGCGACCGCGCCACCATCGCCGAGACCGTGGTCCGGCAGCCCTCGTTCTTCGAGCACCTCGAGGTGGTGCTCGGCGAGGCCGAGATCGAGGACTGGAAGGCGTTCCTGACCGTGCGCGCGCTGCGCACCGCCGCGGCGTACCTCTCGGGCGACTTCGTCGAGACCAACTTCGACTTCTACGGCCGCACCCTGTCCGGCACCCCCGAGCTGCGGGCGCGGTGGAAGCGCGGCGTCGGCCTGGTGCAGGGTGCGCTGGGCGAGGCCGTGGGCCGGGAGTACGTCTCCCGCCACTTCCCGCCGCGCTCCAAGGAGCTGATGGACGGCCTCGTCGCCAACCTGCTCGAGGCCTACCGCCAGTCGATCTCCGGCCTGGACTGGATGACCGAGGAGACCAAGAAGCGCGCCTACGACAAGCTCGACACGTTCGTGCCCAAGATCGGCTACCCCCAGAAGTGGCGCGACTACTCCGACCTGGAGATCTCCGCCGACGACCTGCTCGGCAACGTGCTCGCCTCGACGGCCTACGAGACCGACCGCGAGCTGCGCAAGATCGGCGCCCCCGTCGACCGCGACGAGTGGTTCATGCTGCCGCAGACCGTCAACGCCTACTACAACCCCGGCACCAACGAGATCTGCTTCCCCGCCGGCATCCTGCAGAAGCCGTTCTTCGACGCCGAGGCCGACCCGGCCGAGAACTACGGCGGCATCGGGGCGGTGATCGGCCACGAGATCGGTCACGGCTTCGACGACCAGGGCGCGCAGTACGACGGCCACGGCAACCTCAACGACTGGTGGACCGCCGAGGACAAGGCCGCCTTCGAGGTCAAGTCTCGCGCGCTGATCAGCCAGTACGACGGCTACGAGCCGCGCGACCTGCCCGGCGAGCACGTCAACGGCGCCCTCACCGTCGGCGAGAACATCGGCGACCTGGGCGGCCTCACCATCGCGCTCAAGGCCTACCGGATCTTCCTCGGCGACGAGCCGGTGCCGGAGCGCGACGGGCTGAGCGGCGTGCAGCGGCTGTTCCTCAACTGGGCCTACGTCTGGCGCACCAAGCGGCGCCAGGAGCTGGCCACCACGTTCCTGGCCACCGACCCCCACTCGCCGCCGGAGTTCCGGGCCAACATCGCCCGCAACCTCGAGGAGTTCCACGAGGCGTTCGGGGTGCAGCCGGGCGACGGCCTCTGGCTCGACCCCGACGACCGCGTCCGCATCTGGTAGCGACCGGGCAGTTCTGCGCGCCTCCGGGCCGCCGACCGGGCAGTTGTGCGCGCCTCAGAGACGCCGACCGGGCAGTTGTGCGCGCCCCTGGGCCGCCGACCGGGCAGTTGTGCGCGCCTCAGAGACGCCGACCGGGCAGTTCTGCGCGCCTCCGGGCCGCCGACCGGGCAGTCGTGCGGGGTCAGTGCGCCCATTCCGGGAGCGGCAGACCGAACCGCGCCGCGAGCAGTCGTACGTCGCCCCGGTCGGTCGACCGGGGCGCGTACCCCTCGTGCATCGCCAGCTGCTCCGCCGCCGCCGCGCATCGCACCGGACGGGTGCCGACCCGGCCGGCGACCGGCGGTCCGTAGTGCCAGGAGGTCGGGCCACCCGGCGGCAGACCCGGCGCCACCAGCACCTGGTCGCCGCCGCCGTCGGGCGTCGGGTCGACCGGGTGGAGGTCGACCTCGCGTCCGCCCGGGTCGCGGAGGGCGAGGGTCGCGGGCAGCCAGTCCCGCAGCACGGCGTACCCCCGCTCGGTCAGCAGCCTGCGCACCCGGTCGAGGTCGGCCCGGTGGACCACGAGGTCGACGTCGCCGTGCGGCCGGGTCTGCTCGCCGAGGAGGGCGTCCACGCCCCACCCGCCGTCGAGCCAGTACGCCGTACCGAGGTCGTCGAGCGCGTTCAGCAGATCGATCAGGTCGGAGACGTCCACGAGCTCACGCCTCCACGCTGAAGTCCGGACCCAGCTCGGCGCGGATCCGTCTCGCCAGGCGTCGACCCTGCCGCCTCAACTTCCTGGTGGGCCCACGGCGGCTGTCGCAGTCAGCGACCCAGCTCGCGAGGTCCCGACGAAGCAGGTACCCGAGTGGCAGCAGGGCCTGCAGCTCGTCGAGGTAGGCGTTGTCGTCGTCCCACAGGGCGTTCCCTCCCAGGTCCCAGAACAAGCGCAGCCGCCGCGGCGGGCGCACTCCGCTGACGGGCACGAACACCACGTCGACCGGTCCCGGCGGCGTGGGGGGCGGCGAGTCCGGGTGGGGAAGCAGGTAGGGGTCGGGCTCGAGCCAGATGACCAGGCGTGCCTCGGTCGGCGACTCGTCGTACGCCGCGACGCTGGCGTCGGGCAGCCTCTCCGTGAGCACCGCGGCCAGGTCGTCGCGCAGGGCGCCGGGATGGCCGACCACGGCGACCACTGACCCGTCGTCGCCGCGCTGCCTGACCAGGTGGACCAGTCGGCCGAGTTCAGCAGTCCGTTCGGGCATGGCCGGACCTTAGGCGGGCTCCCGTACGCGTGCACTCGACATTCCGCAGCCCGCTCGGCGGCCTCACACCCGGCACAACTGCCCGCTCGGCGGCCTCACACCCAGCACAACTGCCCGCTCGGCGGCCCCAGAGTGAGCGCAAGCGCCCGCTCGGCGCCCCCACACCCAGCACAACTGCCCGCTCGGCGGCCCCAGACCGAGCACAACTGCCCGGTCAGGGGAGGGGGAGCTCGGCGAGCAGCCCCTGCCGCCAGGCCTCGGTCTCCGCGACCTGGTTGAACGTGAAGACGTGGAGGCCCTCGATGCCGGCGGTGGGCTGCGCGGCGACGGTGGCGCAGTCGCGCAGGAAGCGCTCGCCGGTGAAGCCGCCGGGGGCGGCGAGCCGGGCGAAGGTGCCCTTGTGCTTGGCCAGGAACCGCGTCGACTCGCCCACGCCGATCTTGGTCGCCATGGTGAGCAGCTTGGCGCGGTCGATCGGGCCGGGCATGCCGAGCAGCAGCGGCATCGTGATGCCCCGCAGCCGCATCCGGCCGACCCAGTCACGGATCGTCGCCGCGTCGAAGGTCAGGTTGCTGACCACGTGGGTGGCGTGGCGACGCTTGTCCCACATCGCCTGCACGGTCAGGTCGTCGGCGATGGTGGGGTGGCTCTCGGGGTAGCCCGCGATCCCGACGTGGGTGAACGGGTCGGCCAGCGTGGCGAGGTCCTCGAGCAGGCTGAACGCGTCGGTGTAGTCGCCGGCCGGCTCGGCGTCGCCGCCCGGCACGAAGATCGAGGAGATGCCGGCGGCCCGCAGCCGCGCCCGGATGTCGACGAGCTCGGCGCGGTCGCGCACCATCCGCGCCGCGAGGTGCGGCACGACCGTGAAGCCGTGGCCGGCGAGCGTCTCGCTGAGCGCGAGCGTGGCCTCCAGCCCCTTGCCCGGCGACGCGGTCACCGTGACGGCGACGTCGGTGGGCACCGAGGCGACGACCTTGGCCTCGGTGGTGGCGGTGGGCAGCACCTCGTAGCGGACGTGGGTGAGCAGGCGACGCATCGCCTGCTCTCGGCTGGCGCGGGCCGCGCGCGGCTGGCGGTGGCCGCGCGGGCCGCGGCGTACGGAGTCGGGGTTCTTCACGGTGGACACGGGGCCTCCTCGGGGATCAGCGTCCGCAGGGCTCGGGAGAGTCCCTCGGCGCCGGTGGGCACGACCTGCAGCGGCAGCCCGAGGCGGTCCGCGGCATCCTGGGCGAGCGGCCGCAGCGCAGCCAGCTCGGTCGCGTCGTCGCTCTGGGCCAACCACACGACGCGGGTGTAGTGGCCGAAGTAGTCACCGAGCAGCTCGGGGTAGCGGTCCAGGCCGAGCTCCTGCTCGACGGTCCGCGCGAACGAGCGCACCAGGAAGTCGGTCAGCAGGTAGGTGCCCGGCTGGTCCTCGAGCAGCGCCTCGACCTGCGGGGCGCCGGCGAACACGTCGTAGCAGTGCAGCCCCGCCAGGCGGCGTACGCCGAGCCGCTCGCACACCTCGTCGAGGGCGCCGTAGGTGCCGCAGTCGGCGTACCCCACCGCGACCGAGCCGTACGCCGGACGCAGCTGCTCGACCAGCGCCTCGACCTCGCGGGCGATCAGCTGGGGCCGGTTGTGCAGCAGCGGGGGCAGCGGGTGGACGTCGACCGGCCAGCCCTGCGCCTGCACCACCCGGGCGGCCGGCTGGGCGATCGCGCCGCAGGCCACCAGCGCGGTGCGGCCCTCAGCCCGGGAAGGAGAGCTGGTCGACGAACCGGTCGTTGAACTCGGGACGGTCAGAGAGCTCGACATACTCCACCTCCTCCAGGAGCGTGGTGGCGCCGACGCGCTCGCGCAGCGAGAGCAGGGCCATCTTGGCGCCCTCGCCGGCGACGTTGCCGGCCGAGACGATGCGCAGCACCGGGATCTTGGGCACCAGCCCGATCCGGATCGCCGAGGCGGGCGAGAGGTAGGAGCCGAACGACCCGGCGAGCAGCACCTGCTGCACGTCGGCCTGCTCGAGGCCGAGCTGCTCGAGCAGCAGCGCCCAGCCGGTGGCGATCGCGGCCTTGGCGAACTGCAGCTCGCGGACGTCGCGCTGGGAGAGGTAGACGCACTCGGCGACGTCGGTGTCGGGGGTGGGCCGGTGCAGCACGAACACCCGCTCCTCCCCCACCCTGGTCAGCCGGTCGGCGAGCAGCGGCAGTGCAGTGGCGGCCTGCTCGTCGGTCACGAAGCGGCCCGAGGAGTCGAGCAGCCCGATGCGCACCAGCTCGGAGACGGCGTCGACCAGCCCCGAGCCGCACAGCCCGCGCGGCTCGACGTCGCCGATCACGCCGAGGGTGACGGTGCCGGCGGCCGGGTCGACCGTGATCACCTCGATGGCGCCGTCGGCGGCCCGCATGCCGCAGCGGATCGCGCCGCCCTCGAAGGCCGGCCCGGCCGGGGCCGCGGTCGAGACGAGGGTGTCGCCGTCGCTGAGCACGATCTCGCAGTTGGTGCCGACGTCGACGAACAGCCGGGTCCGCTTGTCGCGGTCCATGCCGGTGGCGAGCATGCCCGCGACGATGTCGCCGCCGACGTACGCGCCCAGCGCCGGGAACAGCGCGAGCCGCGCCCGCGGGTGCAGCCGCAGCCCCACCTCGGCGGCCAGCACGACGGGCGGGTGGGCGGTGGGCATCACGAACGGCGCCACCCCCAGCGGCTCGGGGTCGATGCCGAGCAGCAGCGAGGTCATCGTGGCGTTGCCGGCGACGGCCACCTCGTAGACCTGGTCGGGCGCCACGCCGCCCTCGGCGCAGACCTGCTGGGCCAGCTCGTCGAGCGTGGCCGCGGCCAGGCCCTGGAGCCGGTCGAGGGCGTCCGGGTCGAGCATCACGGCGCTGATCCGGGTGATCACGTCGCCGCCGAAGGGCTGCTGGCCGTTGAGCCGCGAGGCGACCGCGACCGGGGTGCCGGTGGTCAGGTCGAGCAGCGTCGCCACGACGGTGGTGGTGCCCAGGTCGAAGGCGATGCCGTACGCCGAGGCGGTGGTGTCGCCGGGCTCGACGTCGACCAGGGCCTCGTCGACGACGACGGCGGTGACCTTCCAGTCGGCCTCGCGCAGCACCCGGCCGAGCCGCCGCAGGACCGGCAGGTCGACCGTGACCTCGAGGTCGTCCACGGCGTCGGTGAGCCGCACCAGGTCGGTGCGCTGGTCGGCCAGCGAGGGCTCGGTGAGCTCGACGTAGCGCTTCTGCACGGCGGGCCGCAGGATCACCTGGCGCCCGACGCCGACGGTCGCGGCCTTGGGCCGGGTGGTCAGCGGGGGCACCTCGACGGCGAGGTCACGGGTGGCGGTGGCCAGGCAGGCCAGCCGCCAGCCCTGGTCGAGCTCGCCCTCGGAGAAGGTGCGCCGGTCGTGGCGGGTCACCGGGGTGCCGACGTCGAGCCGCACCTTGCACTTGTGGCAGGTGCCGTGCCCGCCGCAGGTGGAGTCGATCGCGATGCCGTTCCACGACGCGGAGTCGAAGACGGTGACGCCGGTCGGCACCCGCACCGACCGGTCCTGCCCGCCCACGACCGTGAAGGACAGCTGCACCCGCCCGCTGCCGTCGTGGGTCGGCTGGTCGGCCCCGGGGGGCGCGATCAGCCCCTCGCGGCGCAGCTCGTCCAGGGCGACGTCGGGGGGCACCGGACCACTCACGTGGCGGCGGGCTCGGCTGTCGCGGCCAGGGCGGCCTCGTCCGCCGCCTTCTGGGCGGCCTGGGCGGCGCGGTGGCGCGAGATCCACGCCATCCCCCACTCGTCGTGCCCGAGCAGCAGGTCGGCGGCCTTGACCGCGCTGACCACCGACGGCGTGCGGGTGTCCATGATCGCGCTGGTCAGGCCGGCGGTCATCGCCATCGCCAGCCAGGTGCCGTTGAGGTCGTGGCGCCCCGGCATGCCGAAGGAGATGTTGCTGGCGCCGCAGGTCATGTTGAGGCCGTGCTCGTCACGGATCCGGCGCATCGTCGTCAGCGTGGTCAGGCCGGTGCCCTGGTCGGCGCCGATCGGCATGGCGAGCGGGTCGATGACGATGTCGGACAGCGCGATGCCGTACTCCTGGGTGGCGACGCGGACGATCTTCTCGACCAGCTCGAGCCGCTTGCCGGACTCCATCGGGATCTCGTCGGCGTCGTTGGGCAGCGCGACCACCGCGGCGTCGTACTTCTTCACCAGCGGCAGGATCTCGGCCATCCGGTCGTCCTCGGCGGTGATCGAGTTGACCAGCGCCCTCCCGTCGTACGCCGCCAGGCCGGCCTCGAGCGCGTCGACGACCGAGGAGTCGATGCAGATCGGCAGGTCGGTGAGGCCCTGGACCATCGTGATGACCTTGGCCAGCAGCTCGGCCTCGTCGACGAGGGGGACCCCCATGTTGATGTCGAGGACGTCGGCACCGCCCGCGACCTGCGCGCGGACGTCGCGCTCGACGGCCGAGAGGTCACCGGCCTTGATCTGCTCCTGGAAGATCCGGCGCCCGGTCGGGTTGATCCGCTCCCCGATCAGGCAGAACGGCCGGCCGCCGCCGATGACGACCTCCTTGGTCGCCGAGCGCAGCCGCGTCTCCTGCAGCGGGGCGCTCACGCCAGGACCTTCGCGCGCTTGGCCTGCAGCAGCGACTTGGCCTTGCGCACGCAGCCCGAGGCGTCGGCGGCGTAGCCGTCGGCCCCCACCGCGTCGGCGTACTCCTGGGTGACGGGGGCGCCGCCCACCATCACGATGACGCTGTCGCGCATGCCGGCCTTCTGGAGCGCGTTGATGTTGGCCTTGAACATCGGCATCGTCGTGGTGAGGAACGCCGAGAACCCCACGATGTCGGGCTGGTGCTCCTCGATCTTGGCCACGAAGGTCTCCGGGGCCACCTGCACGCCGAGGTCGATCACCTCGAAGCCGGCGCCCTCGAGCATGATGTTGACGAGGTTCTTGCCGATGTCGTGGACGTCGCCCTTGACGGTGCCCATGAGGAACTTGCCGACGGTCTCCACGCCGGTCTCGGCGAGCAGCGGCCGCAGCACCTCCATCGCACCGGCCATGGCCCGGCCCGCGATGAGCATCTCGGGGACGAAGTAGTCGCCGCGCTCGAAGCGGGCGCCGACCTCCTCCAGGGACGGGATCAGGGCGTCGAAGAGGAGCGACTGGGGCTCCATGTCCATCCCCAGCGCCTCGTGGGTGAGCTCGAGGACCCGGGGTCCGTTGCCGAGCAGGGTCTCGTCGTAGAGCCCCTTGAGGATCTCGTCGGGTGTCATGTCGGGCCTTCCGTGGGGGTGCCGGGCTGGAGCCGCCTCGAGAGCGTGCGGGCGTGGTGGACCAGGAGCTGTCCGATCTCCTCGGCGCGCTGCTCCAGCCGCGCCGTGGGTCCGGACACACCGACCGCGGCGACCACGTCGTCGTCAGGGCCGAAGACAGGGGCGGCGACGCCGGAGAGCCCGATCTCGAGCTCGTCGTGGGTGACGGCGTAGCCGTGCCGGCGCACCCGCTCGAGGTCGTCCTCGAGGTCGGCGCGGATCGCGATCGTCCGGTCGGTCGGGGTGGCGAGCCGCCCGTCGGGGAGCTCGAGGCGCTTCCAGGCGAGCAGCACCTTGCCCAGCGCCGAGCAGTGGGCGGGCACCTCGACGTCGTTCCAGTCGCTGGCGCCGAGCAGGTAGGTGCCGTCGACCTGGGCGACGTGCTCGACCCGGCCGCCGTTGGCGACCGCGAGGTGCACCGTCTCGCGGGTCACCTCGCCGACCGCCTCGAGGACCGGCGTGGCCAGCCGGGCCAGCTGCTGGGTGCGGTCGTGGCGGGCGGCGTACAGCACGAAGAGGGGACCGCCGACGTACTCGCCGGGGCCGGTGCGCTCCAGCAGCCGGCCGCGCTCCAGCGCCGCGAGCAGCCGCGAGGTGGTCGAGCGGGCGAGCCCGAAGGACTCGTTGAGCTCGGCGAAGGTGACGGGGGCGTCGGCCTCGACGACGGCGGTGAGCAGCGCCGCGGCGCGGTCGACGGCTTGCGTCCCGCTCCCGCTCTCGCCACTCCGGTCGCCTGTCACGCTTGACCGCCCTCCGCGCCTAGGTCCAAGGTTGTCCCGCGAGGGATTCCCATGATGTGGATCACGTTGACCACATGGTGAGGCTAGGTTTCCCGCGTAGTCACGGTCAAGCACCCACCCCGCGTCGGTTTCGGCGCCGCCCGCCCGCCAGCTTCGAGGAGCCGCATGTTCCGCAACCGGATGCCCCACTACGAGGTCCTCTCGGCCGACGCCATGGCCACCCTGGACAAGGGCTGGCGCCGCCTGGTCACCGAGCTCGGGGTGGAGTTCATGAGCCAGCGCGCGCTCGACCTGCTCGCGGCCGAGGGGCAGCAGGTCGAGGGCAACAACGTGAAGTTCGACCCCGACTGGATCCTCGCGCAGGTCGCGAAGGCGCCCCGCGAGTTCGACCTCCAGGCCCGCAACCGCGACCACGACATCCACATCGGCGGCGACGCGATGGCCTTCGGCGCGGTCTACGGCCCGCCGTTCGTCCGGCAGGGCGACGTACGCCGCGAGGCGACGATGGAGGACTTCCGCAACTTCACCAAGCTCGCGCAGTCGTTCCCGGTGCTCGACTCCGCCGGCGGCGTCATCTGCGAGCCCAACGACACCCCGCTGGACAGCCGCCACCTCGACATGACGCTGGCGCTGGCGACGCTGACCGACAAGCCGTTCATGGGCAACGTGGTCTCCGGGCCCAACGCCCGCGACACCATCGAGCTGACCTCGATCCTGCTCGGCGGGTCCGCGGGCCGCGAGGCCGGCCGGGCCGCCATGGAGCAGACCCCGGCGCTGATCTCGCTGATCAACTGCAACTCCCCGCTGCGCTGGGACGACCGGATGCTCGACTCGCTCTTCGAGTACGCCGAGGCCAACCAGGCCGTCGTGCTCACGCCGTTCATCCTGATGGGCGCGATGAGCCCGGTGACGATCCCGGCCGCGCTGGTGCAGCAGATCGCCGAGGCGCTGACCGGCATCGCGCTGGCCCAGACGATCCGCCCCGGCTGCCCGGTGGTGTTCGGGTCGTTCCTGTCCAACATCGACATGCAGTCCGGGTCCCCGACCTTCGGCACCCCCGAGTCCGGCATGGGCCTGCTGTGCACCGGCCAGATCGCGCGCCACTTCGGGCTGCCGTTCCGCTCCGGCGGCGCGCTCACCTCCTCGCAGGTGCCCGACGCCCAGGCCGGCTACGAGGCGCTGATGACGCTGCTGCCGACCTTCCTGGCCGGCACCAACTGGGTGATGCACTCCGCGGGCTGGCTCGAGGGCGGGCTGGTCGCGGGCTTCGAGAAGTTCATCGTCGACGTCGAGCTGCTCCAGATGATGCGCGCGGAGTTCACCCCGCTCGAGATCGACGAGGCCTCGCTGGCCTTCGGCGCCCACGAGGAGGTCGGCGCCGGCGGTCACTTCCTCGGTGCGATGCACACCATGGAGCGGTTCCGGACCTGCTTCTACCGGCCGCTGCTCTCGTCCTCGGACAACTACGAGAAGTGGTCGCGCAACGGCGGGCTGGACGCCGCCGCCCGGGCCACCAAGATCTACACCGAGCGGCTCGAGTCCTACGAGCAGCCGCCGCTGGACGAGGCGATCCGCGAGGAGATGGACGAGTTCGTCGTACGCCGCCGCAAGGAGCTCGGGGACTGATGGTCACGCCTGCGTCGACCAACGCCGGTCCCCCCGCCGGCGACTTCGTGCTGGCGCTGGACTGCCCCGACCGGCCCGGCATCGTGCACGCGGTCACGGGCTTCCTGGTGCGCCACGGCGGCAACATCGTGGAGAGCCAGCAGTTCGGCGACCGCCTCAACGGGCGGTTCTTCATGCGCATCGACTTCGCGATGACCACCCCGGCCGGGGACCGGCCCACGGTCGAGGAGCTGCGTGCGGACTTCGCCCAGGTGGCGGGCGCCTTCGAGATGACCTACGAGCTGTGGGACGCGGGAGTGCCGTACCGCACCCTGATCATGGTCAGCAAGCACCTGCACTGCCTCAACGACCTGCTGTTCCGGCACTCCACCGGGTCGCTGCACGTCGACATCCCGGTCGTGGTCTCCAACCACCCCGACGCCGAGCCGCTGGTGCGCTCGCACGGGCTGGAGTTCCGCCACATCCCGGTGACGGCGGCGAGCAAGGACGACGCCGAGGCCGAGCTGATGGCGCTGCACGAGGAGCTCGGCATCCACCTGGTGGTGCTGGCGCGCTACATGCAGGTGCTCTCCGACGACGTGTGCCGCCGGCTCTCGGGCCAGGCGATCAACATCCACCACTCGTTCCTGCCGAGCTTCAAGGGCGCCAAGCCCTACCACCAGGCCTTCGACCGGGGCGTGAAGCTGATCGGCGCGACGGCGCACTACGTCACCGCCGACCTCGACGAGGGCCCGATCATCGAGCAGGACGTGATCCGGGTCGACCACAACCACGACCAGGCCCAGCTCGTCGCCGCCGGTCGCGACGTCGAGGCGGCGGTCCTCTCGCGCGCCGTGCGCTGGCACAGCGAGTCGCGGGTGCGGCTCGACGGGCACCGCACGGTGGTGTTCCGCTGACGGCCGCTCCGCCGGACTAGCGCATCTGTCCTATTTGGGACGTAAACTCGATGTGCCCGTGTCGTAGTGAGAATCTGGGGCCATGCGGACGTCGACCTCGCGGGTGTCCCCGGCACGTGACCGGGTCGTCCTGGGCGTCGGCGCGGCCGTCGTCGCCACGCTGCTGGTGGTCTCCGCGGTCGTCATCCTGGGTGGTCGCAGCTGGGGTCCCGTCACGGGCGACTCGGTCGGCGTGGTGGCCGCGGCCCTGGCCGTCGCCTGCGCGCTGTACGCCGGGCTGCGCAACTCCGGCCCGCTGCGGCTCTCGTGGCTGCTGTTCTCGGCGATGATCCTGCTCAACGCGGTCGGGGCGACGTACTGGCTGGCCGAGGGCGGCTCCGAGGGCGCCCGCTCGCTGTCCTGGTCGGACGCGCTCTACCTCGCGGCCGTGGTGCCCTCCGGCGTCGCGCTGCTGCGCTACCCGATGGCCAGCGGGCTGGGGCGCGCCTGGCGCCCGGCGCTGCTGGACGGGCTGGTGATGGCGTCCTCGATGCTGCTGCTGAGCATGGTGCTCGGGCTCTCCGAGGTGGCGCACACCCTCACCGGCACCCGCGCCTTCGTGTTCCTCGTCTACCCCGTGATGGACGTCGTCATCCTGTCGCTGCTCGTGGTGCTGCTGCTCCGCACCGCCGGGCGGCTGCGCGTCGACGTGGTGCTGATCGCCTCGACCTTCGCCGCCTTCGCGGTCGCCGACCTGGGCTTCGCGCTGAGCAGCGTGCGCGGCGAGCAGCTCGGCGACGTCTACCTGCTCGGGTACGTCGTGGCCGCGCTGCTGCTCGCCAGCGCGGCCCTCGCCGCTGCGACGCTGGAGACGCGGGTACGTCGGCTGCTGCCCCACCTGACCGGCCCGGTCGCGCCGCTGCTGCCCGACCTCGCGGCTTTCGCGGCGCTGGGCGTCGCCCTCGTCGCGGGCGTCACCGACACCGCGGAGGGGGTCCTGGTCGCGCTCGTCCTCGCCGTCACCGGGCTGCGCCAGGTGCTGCTGACCACCACCAACCTGCGGCTCCGCGGCGACCTCGAGCGCCGCGTCAGCGACCGCACCCACGAGCTGCAGCAGCTCACCGCCGAGCACGAGCGGCTCGACGGCATGAAGCAGGAGTTCGTCTCGGCCGTCAGCCACGAGCTGCGCACGCCGCTCACCGCCATCCGCGGCTCGCTCGAGCTGCTGGCCGACGGCGACGCGGGCGAGCTGCCCGCCGGCGCGCGCCCGGTCGTCGAGATGGCCACCCGGGGCAGCCAGCGGCTCTCGCGCCTGGTCGACGACATCATCGACCTCGAGCGGCTGGAGAGCGGCAACTTCGGCTTCCACCCCGCCCCGCACGACCTGCTCCCGCTGCTGGCCGACGCCGTCGGCTCGCTCAGCGTGCTGGCGTACGACGCCGGCGTCGACGTGCGCATCGCCGCCTGCCCCGCCCGGGTGGTCTGCGACGGCGACCGGATCACGCAGGCGCTGGTGAACCTGGTCGGCAACGCCCTGAAGTTCACCCCGCCCGGTGGCACCGTCACCGTCGACGCGCGGCGCACCGACCCGGGCCTGCAGATCTCGGTGGGCGACACCGGCCGGGGCATCCCGCCGGGCGAGCTCGAGGCCATCTTCGACCGGTTCCACCAGGTCGAGCCGGACGACGCCCGGCAGCAGTCGGGCACCGGCCTGGGGCTCTCCATCACGCGGCGCATCGTCGAGGCCAACGGCGGCCGCATCTGGGTCGAGAGCGAGGTCGGCGTCGGCTCGACGTTCTACTTCACGCTGCCCCTGGAGGAGCCCGGCGGGCAGGACCTCGCCCCCGCACCGACCGTCCCCGTGGCCCACGGCGCCCCGCGCAGCGAGCACCTGGCCCGGATCAGCACCCCGCGGGTCGCGCCGGGCTGAACCGCCTCAGCCCGCCTGGTGGCTGGCCTCGACGGCGAGCTGGTCCACCAGGTCGTTCATCGGGTGGCCGGAGTGGCCCTTGACCCAGCGGAACGACACGTCGCCGCGCTGCTCGACCAGGTCGATCAGCGGCTCCCACAGGTCGCGGTTGGCGACCGGCTTCCTGGCCGAGTTGACCCAGCCGCGCGAGCGCCAGCCGACCCACCAGCCGTTCTTGAAGCAGTTCACGACGTACGTCGAGTCGCTGACCACCACCAGCGGGCCGGGCAGCGCGACGATCGCCTCGTAGGCCGCCCGCACCTCCATCCGCTGGTTGGTCGTCGCCGGGTCGTGCCCCGACCCCTGCGGGCCGTCCTGCACGGCCCACGCCCAGCCGCCCGGGCCGGGGTTGCCACGGCACGCGCCGTCGGTGAACGCGACCGTCGTACCGTCCGGCACCGGCTCGTCGGCCGTCTGCACCATCGGGACCCGCTTGGCGGTCCGCTTCGCGGGCTTCTTCGCGGCCGGGGCTGTGCCCGACGCGGCAACCGCACCGTCCGCGGGGGGCGCCGCCGCGCACGCGGCGTGGACCCAGGCGGAGCCGTCGGGGGACCGCACGATCTCCTCGCCGGGCGCGATCCGGGTCGGGCAGGCGGCGCACCGGGTGGCGTACTTGGCGAGCATGGGCGCCATTGTGTCGCCCCGGCGTACGACCGGACGACGTGGACGCGCTCGACGCCCTTTCCAGTCACCTGGCGTGCGTTGCAACAGACGTCAGGCGACCGATTACCCGGACGTCCGGGTAATCGGCGCCCCGCGCACTCACCCCCAGACACCTGGCGCAGTTGCGCGATGAGGTCTAGGTTCGCGCCATGAGCAACACGGCGGTGGACGAGACGGGGTTCGTCCCGAGCGCCACGGGTGGGGTGCAGTCCGTCGACCGGGCGCTGCGGATCCTCGAGATCCTGGCACGCTCCGGGGAGTCCGGGGTGACCGAGGTGGCGGCCGCGCTCGAGGTCCACAAGAGCACCGCGTTCCGGCTGGTGGCCACGCTGGAGCAGCACGGGCTGGTCGAGCAGGTCGAGGGCCGCGGCAAGTACCGCCTCGGCGTCGGGCTGCTCCGCCTCGCCGGCGCCACCAGCGCCCGCCTCGACGTGGTGCAGGAGGCCCGGCCGCTGTGCAAGCAGCTGGCCGCCGCGACCGGCGAGACGGTCAACCTGGCCACGCTCAGCGGCGGGTCGGCGCTCTACCTCGACCAGGCCGCCGGGCCGAGCGCGCTGCAGCCGCACAACTGGGTCGGCCAGCACATCCCGCTGCACGCGACCAGCAACGGCAAGGTGCTGATGGCGTGGCTGCCGGAGGACGAGCTCAAGGAGCTGCTCGGCCGGCTGCCGTCGTACACCGGGCTGACCATCACCTCCCGGGCCTCGCTGCGCAAGGAGCTCGACCTGGTCCGCGAGCAGGGCTACGCGCTCGCCGTCGACGAGCTCGAGGTCGGTCTGGCGGCGGCCGCCGCACCGGTGCGCAACGCCCACGACGACGTCATCTGCTCGGTCAGCGTCTCCGGCCCGACGTTCCGGCTGACCGACGAGCGGATGCAGCTGGTGCTGCCGCTGCTGGTCGAGGCGGCCGACGAGCTCTCCCACCGGCTGGGCTGGGGACGACGGTGAGCCGCCGCCGACCGGTCCAGAACGGTTGGTGTCGATCAGATGTCGAACCTTGACGCCACGCCTCCCCCGAACCCAAGGTGTTTCAGCTGACGCCGAGCGTTGCGCACGACGCAACACCGGCAAGGACGGATGGTAGATGCCCGAGAACTTCATCGACGGAGCCTGGGCCGCCGCGCGCGCCGGAGGACGCCGCGCGATCCATTGCCCCGCCGACGGCACCCTGGTCGCGGAGATCGACGAGTCGACCCGCGCGGACACCGAGGCCGCCATCGCCGCGGCCCGCACCGCCTTCGACAGCGGCCCCTGGCCCGGGACCAGCGCCCGCGAGCGCGGCGACCTGCTGCTGCGGGTGGCCGACCTGCTCCAGCGCGACCGGGCCGCGCTCGCACGGATGGAGTCCCTCGACACCGGCAAGCGGCTCGCCGAGAGCGAGCTCGACATCGACGACGTCACCTCGGTGTTCCGCCACTTCGGCCACGTCGCCGACTCCGGCGCGGGTCGCGTCGTCGACACCGGCAACCCCGGCGTGGTCAGCCGGGTGGTCACCGAGCCGATCGGCGTCTGCGGCCTGATCACGCCGTGGAACTACCCGCTGCTCCAGGTCTCCTGGAAGGTCGCGCCCGCGCTCGCCGCCGGCTGCACGTTCGTCCTGAAGCCCAGCGAGCTCTCCCCGCACACCGCGATCCACCTGCTGCGGCTGCTGGACGAGGCAGGGCTCCCCGCCGGCGTCGGCAACCTCGTGCTCGGCGACGGCCCGAACGCCGGCGCCGCCCTGAGCGAGGACCCGCGGGTCGACCTGGTCTCCTTCACCGGCGGCCTGGAGACCGGCAAGCGCATCATGGCCGCCGCCGCGACCACGGTGAAGAAGGTCGCGCTCGAGCTCGGCGGCAAGAACCCCAACATCGTCTTCGCCGACGCCGACCTCGAGATCGCCCTCGACATGGCACTGACGGCGGTCTTCCTGCACTCCGGCCAGGTCTGCTCGGCCGGCGCCCGGCTGCTCGTCGAGGACACCGTCGCCCAGGACTTCACCGCCGAGCTCGTACGACGCGCCGCCGCGATCCGGCTCGGCGGGCCCTTCGACGAGCAGGCCGAGACGGGGGCGCTGATCTCGCAGGGCCACCTCGACAAGGTCACGGCGTACGTCGAGGCCGGGGTCGCCGAGGGCGCGACCGTCCTCGTCGGCGGCCACCGAGTCACCGACGGCGACCTCGCCCAGGGCTACTTCTTCGCCCCCACGATCCTGGGCGACGTCCACTCCGGCATGAGCGTCGCGCAGGACGAGTCCTTCGGTCCGGTGCTGACGATCGAGACCTTCAGCGGCGAGGACGAGGCGGTACGGATCGCCAACGACTCGATCTACGGCCTGGCCGGAGCGGTGTGGACCTGCGACGCGGGCCGCGGGCAGCGGGTCGCGGCCCGGCTCCGGATGGGCACGGTCTGGATCAACGACTACCACCCCTACGTCGCCCAGGCCGAGTGGGGCGGCTACAAGCAGTCCGGCATCGGTCGCGAGCTCGGCGAGCACGGCCTCGCGGAGTACCAGGAGGTCAAGCACGTGTGGCACAACATCGCCCCGGCGGCCTCGGAGTGGTTCGGCGACGGCTCGGGGGTCTCGACAGGCTCGACCGACGAGAGCGGCTCGGGGGTCTCGACAGGCTCGACCGACGAGAGCGGCTCGGGGGTCTCGACAGGCTCGACCGGCGAGACGGCTCGGGGGTCTCGACAGGCTCGACCGGCGACTCGACACGGCTCGACCGGCGAGCGGGGAGGTGCGCTGTGAGCCGCCGCGACCGCTACGACTTCGTCATCGTCGGGGGCGGGTCGGCCGGGTGCGCCCTGGCCAACCGGCTCAGCGCCGACCCCTCCACCACCGTGCTCGTGCTGGAGGCGGGGCGCACCGACCGGTTCGACCCGCTCATCCACGCGCCCGCGGCGCTGCCGTTCCCCATCGGCAACCCGCTCTACGACTGGCGCTACGAGTCCGAGCCGGAGCCGGGCATGGGCGGCCGCCGGGTCTACCACGCCCGCGGCAAGGTCCTCGGCGGCTCGAGCTCGATCAACGGCATGATCTTCCAGCGCGGCAACCCGATGGACTACGAGCGCTGGGCCGCCGACCCCGGCCTGGAGCACTGGGACTACCGCCACTGCCTGCCCTACTTCAAGCGGATGGAGTCGCTCGTCATGCCCGACGGGCAGGTCGGCGCCGACGCCTGGCGCGGCGGCTCCGGCCCGCTCGTCCTGGAGCGGAGCCCGGCGACCAACCCGCTGTTCAGCGCCTTCTTCGAGGCCGCCCAGCAGGCGGGCTACCCCCGGACCGACGACGTCAACGGCTACCGCCAGGAGGGCTTCGGCCGCTTCGACCGCAACATCGTCAAGGGCGTGCGGATGTCGGCCGCCCGGGCCTACCTGCACCCGGTGATGAACCGGCCCAACCTCACCGTCGAGACCTTCGCCCAGGCCACCCGGGTGCGCTTCGAGGGCAAGCGGGCCGTCGGCGTGGACTACCTGCGGGCCGGGCGCCGGCGCGAGCACGCCGCCGCGGGCGAGGTCCTGCTGTGCGGCGGCGCCATCGGCACGCCGCAGCTGCTGCAGCTCTCCGGCATCGGCGACCCCGACCACCTGCGACCCCTGGGCGTCGACGTGGTCCACGACCTCCCCGGCGTCGGCGAGAACCTCCAGGACCACCTCGAGGTCTACATCCAGCACGCCTCGCTGCAGCCGGTCTCCATCGTGGAGGGCCTGAAGTGGCGCAACCGGCCGCTGGTCGGCCTGGAGTGGCTGTTCAAGCGCACCGGCACCGCCGCGTCCAACCACTTCGAGGGCGGCGGCTTCGCGCGCAGCAACGACGACGTCGACTGGCCCAACCTGATGTTCCACTTCCTGCCGATCGCGATCCGCTACGACGGGTCGCCGCCGGCCGGGCAGGACCGCTACGCCCACGGCTACCAGGTCCACATCGGTCCGATGTACGCCGACACCCGCGGCTGGGTCCGCATCGACAGCACCGACCCGCGGCGCAAGCCGAAGATGCTGTTCAACTACCTCACCACCCCCAACGACCGCCGCGAGTGGGTCGAGGCGGTCCGGGTCGCCCGCGACATCCTCGGCCAGCCCGCGTTCGCTCCCTTCAACGGTGGCGAGCTGTCGCCGGGGCCGACCGTGGAGACCGACGAGGAGATCCTCGACTGGGTCCGCGACGACGCCGAGACCGCGCTGCACCCCTCGTGCACCGCCAAGATGGGTCTCGACGAGGGCTCGGTCACCCACCCCGACTCGCTGCGCGTCCACGGTCTCGAGGGCCTGCGGGTGGTCGACGCGAGCGTCTTCCCCTACGTCACCAACGGCAACATCTACGCCCCGGTGATGATGGTCGCCGAGAAGGCCGCCGACCTGGTCCTCGGCAACACGCCCCTGGCGGCCGACGAGACGCCGTACTACCGGCACCGCAGCGGGTCCCCGCTCCACCCGCCCGGCGACCCCCGCAACAGCCAGCCGGCGCCGGCGCGCATCGCCGCGGCGTACGCCCCCACGACCCACCCGCACGCGCTCCCCGAGGCCGCCCACCAGGACGACCTGCAGCCCATCCCCGCAGCCAGCCCAGCGACCGGTGAGGACACGCCATGACCGCGACCGACGCCCGACCCGCCCCCGGAGGCAGCAGCCGCCCGACCAGCACCACGGGTCTGGAGGTCCGCAACCTGTGGAAGATCTTCGGACCCAAGGCCGACAAGATCATCGGTACGCCGGACGCCGAGCTCTCGCGCGCCGACCTCAAGGCCAAGACCGGCTGCGTGGTGGGCGTCAAGGACGTCTCCTTCGACGTCGCGCCGGGCGAGGTGTTCGTGGTGATGGGCCTCTCGGGGTCCGGTAAGTCCACGCTGGTGCGCTGCCTGACCCGGCTGATCGAGCCCACCCACGGCACCGTGCGGATCGGGGAGGACGAGGTCACCAGCTGCTCGGACGCCCAGCTGCGCGAGCTGCGCCGCAGCCAGGTCTCGATGGTGTTCCAGCACTTCGGGCTGCTGCCCCACAAGCAGGTCCTCGACAACGTCGCCTACGGCCTCGAGGTCCGCGGGATGGGCAAGAAGGAGCGGCGCGCCAAGGCCGGCGAGATCGTCGACCTGGTGGGGCTCTCGGGCTACGAGACCAGCTACCCCGACCAGCTCTCCGGCGGCATGCAGCAGCGCGTGGGCCTGGCCCGGGCGCTGGCCGGCGACCCCTCGATGCTGCTGTTCGACGAGCCGTTCTCGGCGCTGGACCCGTTGATCCGGCGCGACATGCAGAACGAGGTCATCCGGCTGCACCACGAGGTCGGCAAGACGATGGTCTTCATCACCCACGACCTCGCCGAGGCGCTCAAGCTGGGCGACCGGATCATGATCCTGCGCGACGGCGAGGTGGTGCAGATCGGCACCCCCGACGAGGTCGTGGGCGCCCCGGCCGACGAGTACGTCGCCGACTTCACCTCCGACGTCCCGCGCTCGCACGTGCTGACGCTGAAGTGGGTGATGCGACCGCCGCGGCCCGACGACTCCTCCGAGGGCCCGGTGATGAGCTCTTCCACGATCGTGCGCGAGGCGGCCCAGGCGGCGCTGGCCTCCGACCACCCGGTGCGGGTCGTCGACGACGGGCAGCTGGTCGGCATCGTCGACGACGACGCCATCCTGCGGGTGGTGGTCGCCGAGCAGGCGCCCCCGGGGACCGGCCAGCGGGCGGGTGGCCGGCCGTGAGCACGACCGCGGGCACCGCCGTACGCGCCCAGGAGGCCGAGGACAGCGCCGCCACGACCGACGCCGGCGGCGGCATCCCGCGGTGGGTGCTGGTGATCGGCATCGTGGTGGCCTGGGTCGCGCTGTGGTCGGTGTTCCGCGGCCAGGACACCCTGGTGCTGCGCGGCCGTGACTCCACCCCGCTGCACGACGACCTCACCGCCTTCCGCGACGGCGTGCTCGCCAGCCGCGACACCAACCCGGTGATCGCGCTGACCACGGCCATCGCCGAGGGCTTCCGCTCGGTCTTCGACCTCCTCCAGCGGCTGTTCTCCGTGCCGGCCTTCCCCCGGCCCGTGCCGCAGGTCGGCTGGCTCGGCGTCACCGCGCTCGCCGCGTGGGTCGCGCTGGCGGTGGCCAACTGGCGGATCTCGCTGCTGGTGACCGGCACCTTCCTGGCGTACGGCCTGCTCGGCGCCTGGTCGGACTCGATCGACCTGCTGCTCGTCACCGGCCTGGCGGTCTTCGTGACGGTGCTGATCGGGATGCCGCTGGCCGTCGCGGTCGGCACCAGCCGCCGCGCCAAGGCCGTGATCACGCCGGTGCTGGACGCGATGCAGACGATGCCGACCTTCGTCTACCTGATCCCGGTGGTGCTGTTCTTCGGCATCGGGGTGTCGGGCGCCGTGGTCTGCACGCTCGTCTACGCGCTGCCCCCGCTGATCCGGATCGGCGGCTACGGCATCAGCGCGGTCTCCGCGACCACCATCGAGGCCACCGACTCGACCGGCCAGACCGGCTGGCAGCGGCTGCGCAAGGTGCAGCTGCCGATGGCCCGCAAGACGATCATCGTGGGGCTCAACCAGACCACGATGGCGGCGCTGTCGATGGCGATCATCGCCTCCTACGTCAACGGTCCCGGGCTCGGCAAGCCGGTGCTCCAGGGCCTGATCCGCAACGACGTCGGCAGCTCCCTGGTCCCGGGCCTGCTGATCGTGCTCACCGCGATCATGCTCGACCGCACCACCACGGCGGCCAGCGAGCGCGCGGACCTCGCCGCCCGCGGCCACGGCCTCGCCGGTCGCCCCCGCCAGGTGGTCCTCGCCGTCGGCGCGGTGGTCGCGCTGGCCTGCGTCTACCTCTCCCGGACCGTCCTGGACCTCGCGACCTTCCCCGAGACCGGGTGGGGGGCGAGCCTGGCCGACGCGCTGGACTCCTTCGTCGGGTCGGTCGTCGGCGCGCTCGACGGGCCCGGCGAGGTGTTCAAGAACGTCGTCACCTACGGCCTGCTCAACCCGTTGCAGTCGCTGCTGGCCGAGTCGCCCTGGTGGCTCGCGGGCCTGGCGATCGCCGCGATCGCCGCAGCGCTGGGCGGCGTACGTGCCCTGCTGCCGGCGGTCGTGTGCCTGGCCGGCATCTGGTTCCTCGACCTGTGGAACGACACCATGGTCACCCTCAACATGGTGCTGGTCGCCACCATCCTGGTGATGCTGATCGCGATCGTCTTCGGCGTCCTGATGGCGCGCAGCCGGCGCGTCGACGTGACCCTGCGGCCGCTGCTCGACGCCGGCCAGACCATCCCGGCGTTCGTCTACCTGATCCCGGTGCTGGCGCTGTTCGGGTCGACCCGGTTCACCGCCATCGTCGCGGCCCTGGTGTACGCCGCCCCGGCGGCCATCAAGCTCGTCGCCGACGGCGTCAAGGCGGTGCCGGAGACCACCCTGGAGGCCTCGCGCTCGACGGGCACGACGTCGTGGCAGGAGATCACCCAGGTGCAGCTGCCGATGGCGCGCGGCTCGCTGGTGCTGGCCGCCAACCAGGGCCTGCTCTACGTGCTGGCGATGGTCGTGATCGGCGGTCTCGTCGGCGCCGGCGCGCTCGGCTACGACGTCGTGCTCGGCTTCTCGCGCAGCGAGGAGTGGGGCAAGGGCGCCGCGGCCGGCATCACGATCGTGCTGCTCGGCATCATGCTCGACCGGATCGGGCAGCGGGCGGCGGCCCGCACCGGCGACGTACGCCTCCCGGTCCGCCCCTCCTCCCGCAAGGCCGCGGGATGACGCACCCGGGCGCGGCGCCCCTCGCCGCACAGTCGCACCACCCAGTTGGTCGTCACGACCAGGAGACGGAGAACCGATGAGGACGTACCGGAGGACGGGGCGCCTGGCTGCACTGGCGGCCTGCGCAGCCCTCGCGCTGGCGGGCTGCGGCAGCAGCGGATCGATCGACGAGCAGACCCAGGCCAACGAGGAGAACGCCGCCGAGAGCGGCGACTGCGGCGAGCTCAACATGGCCGTCAACCCGTGGGTGGGCTACCAGGCCGACGCCTACGTCGTGGGCGAGCTGGCCAAGGAGAAGTTCGGCTGCACGGTGAACTACAAGGACCTCAAGGAGGACGTCTCCTGGCAGGGCTTCGGCACCGGCGACGTCGACGTCGTGATCGAGGACTGGGGTCACCCCGACCTGGAGAAGAAGTTCTTCGAGGGCGAGGGCGACGGCAGCGCCCAGGACATGGGCCCGACGGGCAACGAGGGCATCATCGGCTGGTACGTCCCGCCGTGGCTCGCCGAGAAGTACCCCGACATCCTCGACCACGAGAACCTCAACAAGTACGCCGAGCAGTTCAAGACCTCCGAGTCCGGCGGCAAGGGCCAGTTCCTCGGCGCCGACCCGTCCTACGTCCAGTTCGACGAGGCGATCGTGAGCAACCTGGACCTGAACTTCAAGGTCGTCTTCTCCGGCTCCGAGGCCGCCTCGATCCAGGCGTTCGAGAAGGCCGAGAAGAACAAGGAGTTCCTGATCGGCTACTTCTACGAGCCGCAGTGGCTCTTCGCCGAGGTGCCGCTGGAGAAGGTCGAGCTGCCGGCGTACGAGGACGGCTGCCAGGACACGCCGGCCGAGGTGGCCTGCGACTACCCCGTCACGACGCTGAAGAAGATCGTCTCCACCTCCTGGGTGGAGGAGGGCGGCCCGGCCGTCGACCTGGTCAAGAACTTCAAGTGGACCAACGACGACCAGAACCAGGTCGCCAAGATGATCGCCAAGGACGGCATGGAGCCCGACGCCGCCGCCCAGCAGTGGATCAAGGACAACGCCGACAAGGTCGAGGCCTGGCTCGGCTGACCCCTCGTCGTACGACCGACGGCCCACCTCGCTCGCGGGGTGGGCCGTCGGCGTCTCGGGCCGGTCGGACCGAGTGCCACACCAGCGTCGTACGACGCCGCTCCGCGCGACCGTGGCGTAGCACCGGCGCGCTGATTACCCGGCCGTCCGGGTAATCAGCGCCCGACACCTCCCCCACCGCTTGACACCCCCACCGGCGCGGGTGACCATGGACCTGTTCCGCATAGCGCACCGCGTTGCACATGACGCAACTCAACTCGTACCCCGGGAGGGCCCGTGGCCACCGTCCCCAGCACCGCCAACGTCGTCGTGATCGGCGCCGGCATCGTCGGCAACAGCCTGGTCCACCACCTGACCCGCCTGGGGTGGAAGGACGTCGTCCAGCTCGACAAGGGAGCCCTGCCCAACCCGGGCGGCTCGACCGGTCACGCCTCCAACTTCATCTTCCCGGTGGACCACTCCCGGGAGATCACGGACCTGACGATGGACTCGGTCCGGCAGTACCAGGAGATGGGCGTGTTCACCCAGTCCGGCGGCTTCGAGGTCGCGCGGACCGAGGAGCGGATGGAGGAGCTGCGGCGCCGGATGTCCAGCGCCAAGGCGTGGGGCATCGACTCCGAGCTGGTCACCCCGGCGCAGGTCGTGGAGAAGGTGCCGTTCCTCGACCCCGACCAGATCATCGGTGCGTTCTGGACCCCCACCGTCGGCGTCGTGGACAGCCTCCGGGCCGGCACGATCATGCGCGAGCAGGCGCTGGCCACCGGCGAGCTCACCGTCGTCGCGGGCGCCGAGGTCGAGGACCTGGTCGTCGAGGACGGCCGGATCCGCAGCGTCGTCACCGACCAGGGCACCATCGAGGCGTCGTACGTCGTGATCGCCGCCGGCGTCTGGAGCCCCAAGCTCGGCGACATGGCGGGCATCCGGATCGCGCTGACCCCGGCGGTCCACCAGATGATCTCGGTCGGCCCGTGCCCGCAGCTGGCGGAGACCGACGGCGAGATCTCCTTCCCGATCGTCCGCGACATGGACACCTTCTGCTACGAGCGCCAGCACGGCGCCGACATGGAGGTCGGCTCCTACGCCCACCGCCCGATCCTGCACGAGCCCGAGGAGATCCCCTCGATCGAGCAGGCCAAGCTGTCCCCGACCGAGATGCCGTTCACCGAGGACGACTTCGACCAGCAGCTCGAGGAGGCGCTCGAGCTGATGCCGGAGCTGCTCGGCGCCGAGGGCGCGGAGATCCGCTACGCCATCAACGGCCTGCTCTCGCTGACCGCCGACGGCAACCCGATCCTCGGCGAGAGCGAGGTCAAGGGCCTGTGGGTCTCGGCCGCGGTCTGGATCAAGGAGGGTCCCGGCGTCGGCCGCGCGGTCGCGGAGTGGATGACCCACGGTCACTCCGAGATCGACGTGCACCACAGCGACATCGCGCGCTTCCACCCGCACGAGACCACCCGCGAGCACGTCCGCGCCCGCACCAGCGAGGCGTTCAACAAGACCTACGGGATCGTCCACCCCGGTGAGCAGTGGGGCTCGGACCGCGAGATCCGGTACTCCCCGATGGCCGACTCCCAGAAGGCGCTCGGCGCGGTCTTCCACGAGACCGTCGGCTGGGAGCGACCGTTCTGGTACGAGTCCAACGCCGACCTGCTGGAGACCTACGGCGACGCCGTGATGCCCCGCGAGAACGAGTGGGACAGCCGCTGGTGGAGCCCGATCATCAACGCCGAGCACCTCGCGATGCGCGAGCACGCCGGCGTCGTCGACCTCACCGCGTTCTCGATCTTCGACATCACCGGGCCGGGCGCGCTCGCCTCGGTGCAGCGGACCTGCGTCGCCCAGTGCGACGTGGCCGTCGGCAAGGTCGTCTACACCCCGGTGCTCGACGCCAAGGGCGGCTTCCTCTCCGACCTGACCGTGATGCGGCTGGGCGAGGACCGGTTCCGGGTCGTCACCGGTGGCGCCCACGGCATGGCCGACCGCAGGCACTTCACCGCCCAGCTGGTCGACGGGGCCGAGCTGGCCGACGTCACCGAGGAGGTCTCCACGATCGGCATCTGGGGCCCGAAGGCGCGCGAGGTGCTCGCCTCCCTGTCCTCCGACGACCTCAGCGACGGCGGCTTCGGCTTCCTGACCTCCCGCGAGATCGACGTCAAGGGCGTGGACGCCCCGGTGCTGGCCTCGCGGATCTCCTACGTCGGCGACCTCGGCTGGGAGCTCTACGTGCCCTTCGCGGCGGCGGCGTCGCTGTGGGACGCGCTGCTCACGGCCGGCAGGGAGCACGGCGTACGCCCCGTGGGCATCGGCGTCTACGGCACCACCGGCCGCATCGAGAAGGGCTACCGCGCGTTCGGCGCCGAGCTCGACGCCGAGCGGAGCATCGTGGAGACCGGGATGCAGCGGCCCAAGGTCAAGGCGGCCGACTTCCTCGGACGCGAGGCCTACCTCGCGCAGCGCGAGCAGGAGCCCGCGACGGTGCTGTGCACGCTGACCGTCGACGACCACACCTCGCGCCAGCGGCGTGAAGCGCTACATGCTCGGCGGCGAGCCGGTCCTGAGCCAGGACGGGCAGCTGCTCACCGACGGCCACGGACACCACCCCTACGTGACCAGCGCCGGCTCCGCGCCCTCGCTGGGCAAGCACGTGCTGCTGGCGTTCCTGCCGCCCGAGGAGGCCACGATCGGCAACCAGCTCGCCGTGTCCTACATGGAGGAGCTCTACCCGGTCACGGTCGGCTCGGTCGACGCGACGCCGCTGCTCGACCCGGCCAACGAGCGGCTGCGCTGATGGCCGACGTGCTGGTCTGCGTCAAGCGCGTCCCGGACTTCTCCGGCGAGGTGCTGCTCAGCGACGACGCGCAGTCCGCCGACGCCCGCTACGTCGGCCACACCCTGTCCAACCACGACCTGTGCGCGGTCGAGACGGCCGTCCAGCTCGCCGCGGCGACCGGGGGCTCCGCGACCGTGCTGACGGTCGGCTCGCCCGACGCGGTCGAGCAGCTGCGCACCGCGCTGGGCGTCGGCTGCACGGCGGCGGTGCTGGTCGAGGCCGAGCCGGTGACGCTCGGGCCGTCCGACGTGGCCCGCGAGGTCGCGGCCGTGGTGGCCGACCACGAGTCGCGCGGGACGGCGTACGACCTGGTGCTGCTGGGCAACGACGCCGCCGACTCCGGTGACTTCCAGGTCGGCATCCGGCTGGCCAAGCTGCTGGGCCGGCCGGTCGTCACCGGCGTGCAGACCGTGACGCTGGACGGCGACCGGGCGACGCTGGTCAGCGACGTGGCCGAGGGCCGCGAGACCTACCGCGTCCCCACGCCCGCCGTGGTCACGGTGCTCGAGGGCGGCGTGGAGCCGCGCTACCCGACGATCACCGGCCGGATGAAGGCCAAGAAGATCCCGATCGAGGAGCGCGCCCTCAGCGGCGAGCCCGTCGGCAGCGGCCGGGTGCGGCTCCGGCTGCCCGCCGCGCAGGCGGAGCACTCCACCCTCCTCGGCGAGGGACCCGAGGCGGCACCCGCCGTCGTCGACCTGCTGCAGCAGCTGGGGGTGGCCCGATGATCGTGGTGTACGTCGAGACGGTGCGTGGCGTCGTCGCCGAGGTCTCCCTGGAGGCGGTCGCCTTCGCCCGCACGCTGGCCGCCGCCGGCGGCGGCATCCCCGTCGACGCCGTGGTCTGCGGACCGCTCGGTGACGCCGGCCCCAAGGAGCTCGCCGAGGCGGGCGTCCGCACGGTGCTGCACGCCGACGCCTCCGACTTCGAGGTCTTCTCCGGCGCCGCCCACGCCCGGGCGGTGCTCGCCGCCCGCGAGCAGACCCGGGCGGTCGTGCTGATGGGCGGTGGCACCAACCGCGGCAACGACGTGATGGCACGCGTCGCCACCGAGCTCGACGTCGCGATGGCCGCCAACGTGGTCGCCTTCGAGGGCCTCTCCCCCTTCACCGTCACCCGCCAGGTCGTCGGCGGTGCCGCGCTCGAGGAGGTGCGCCTGGGGTCGCGCCCGGCGGTGTTCAGCGTCGCCGGCCACGCCGTCGAGGCCGCCCCGGCCGAGGTCGCCGGCTCCGCCACCATCACCCCGCTCGCGGTCGCGCTGGAGCCCACCGACCTCACCGTCCGGGCGGTCGCGGTCGAGCCCGTCGACACCGAGGCGGCCGGCAACCTGAAGTCGGCCCGCGTGGTCGTCGGCGCCGGCCGCGGCGCCGGCGGGCCGGAGGGCTTCGGCGACGCGCTCGAGCTCGCCGAGCTGCTCGGCGGCCAGCTCGGCGTCTCCCGCGTCGTCACCTCGCTGGGCTGGCGTCCCCACCACGAGCAGGTCGGCCAGACCGGCAGCCGGATCTCGCCCGAGGTCTACATCCCCTGCGGCATCTCCGGTGCGATCCAGCACTGGGCAGGCTGCGCCAGCTCCAAGGTCATCCTGGCGGTCAACACCGACGCCGACGCGCCGATGATGACCAAGGCGACGTACGCCGTGGTCGGCGACATGCACGAGGTCGTCCCCGCCATCAACGAGGAGATCCGGCGACGCCGGGGGTGAGTCCCCACCTACGCTGACCGACGTGCGCGGGAGGTGGCTGGTGGTGGCGCTGGTCGTCGCGGTCGTGGCCGCGGGGGTCGGCACCTGGCTGACCCGTCGCGAGCCCGCGCCGGGCTGCGGCGCCGAGGTCACGTCGTACGCCGCGGCGGCCCGCTCGGCGAGCCCCTTCCTCGACGCCGACGCCCGCGCGGCCGAGCCCGACGAGCGGCGCGACCGGCTGGTCGAGGCGCTCGAGGACGGCGACGGACCCGTCGGGGAAGTGCTGGGCGCGGTCGGCTACGACTACCAGCAGTGGGCCCAGGTCGACGGCTTCGCCCAGGGCGTCGGCGTCCGCACCCGTGACGACCCCGACTTCACGATGCTCGACGACCGGACGCTGCGGCCCCGGTGGAGCGTGTCGGTGGGCACCCAGCGCTCGACGTACGACGCCGACGACCAGCGCTACGTCGTGGTCACCCTCCCCGCCGACCGCGCGCCCGACGTGGTGGTGCTGGACGCGGCCTCGGGCGGGCGCCGCTGGTGCGCCCGGCTCGGTGGCGCGGCGCCGGGCCGTGACGCGGTCGTCTCGACGCAGCTGCTCGACGACGGGCTGGCCGTCCTCGCCGGCGACCGGCTGACCCGACTGGGTCCCGACGGCCCCGGGTGGGAGCGCGAGGTCGGGCTGACCGGCACCGACTTCCTCGGCTCCTTCGCCGACGGGCTGCTGGTGGGCGGCAGCCCGCTCGCCGACCTGCTGGACCCCGCGGCCCTGCAGCGGCGCGCCGCCGGCCCCGCGCTCGCGCTGGTCGACCCGCGCACCGGACGGGCCCGGTGGACCGAGCGCCTGCCCTCCGGCACCGGCGTGTCGGTGGTCGGGGCGGCCGAGGACCGCGCCGTGCTGACGCGGTGGCGCGCGGGCGAGGCCGAGGCGCGGCTGGTCGCCCTCGACGCGGCGGGCCGCGAGGCGTGGTCGGTGGTGCCGGCGCGCGGGACGGCGTACGACGCGACGGTGCGCGGCGACCGGGTGCTGGTGCGGGCGGGCACCCGCTGGTCGGCGTACGACGTGGAGGACGGTCGGCGGCTCTGGACCTTCACCGTGCCCGCGACCCCGCAGTTCCTGCCCTACGGCTCCGAGCTCGCCGCGGTGCCGCTGCTCGACGAGGACCACGCCCTGGTGGCGGGCACCGACGCGCTGCACGTGCTCGACCTGCGCACCGGACGGCGTACGTCGACCCCGCTGCCCACCGACGGCGTCAGCACCACCTTCTGGCCGTACGCCGTGGCGCTGTCCCCCTCGCTGGTCGCGCTGGCCACCAACACCGGGGCCGTCGTGGCCCGCCGGGCGGACCTGGCCGACGCCTCCTGAGGCCGCCCCGCCCGGCCCTGTGGACGCAGCCGACCGGCTGTCACACCGGGTTGGCACACTCAGGGCATGGACACCCGCGACGAGGCCGAACGTCACCTGCGCGCCCTCGTCGGATCCGACGACGCGAGGCTCCACGACGACCAGTGGGCCGCCATCGAGGCCCTGGTGGTGCACCAGCGCCGCTCCCTGGTGGTGCAGCGCACCGGCTGGGGCAAGTCGGCGGTCTACTTCGTGGCCACCGCGCTGCTGCGCGAGCTCGGCGCCGGCCCGACGGTGATCATCTCGCCGCTGCTGGCGCTGATGCGCAACCAGATCGAGGCCGCCCAGCGCGCCGGCATCCGGGCGGCGACGATCAACTCCACCAACCTCGAGGACTGGGAGTCGGTGCGCGCGCAGGTCGACGCGGGCGAGGTCGACGTGCTGCTGGTCAGCCCCGAGCGGCTCAACAACCCGTCCTTCCGCGAGCAGGTGCTGCCCCAGCTGACCGAGACCGTCGGCCTGCTGGTGGTCGACGAGGCGCACTGCATCTCCGACTGGGGCCACGACTTCCGGCCCGACTACCGCCGCATCCGCCAGATGCTGGCCACGCTGCCCGAGGGCATCCCGGTGCTGGCCACGACCGCGACCGCCAACAGCCGGGTCACCCACGACGTCGCCGAGCAGCTGGGCGCCGACGTCCTGGTGCTCCGCGGCACCCTCGACCGCGAGTCGCTGCACCTCGGCGTGGTCGAGCTCGAGCGCCCCGAGCACCGGCTGGCGTGGCTGGCCGACCACCTCGACGACCTGCCCGGCTCGGGCATCGTCTACACGCTGACCGTCGCCGCCACCCAGGAGATCGCCGAGCACCTGCGCTCCCGCGGCCACGCCGTCGCGGCGTACTCCGGGCAGACCGAGGCCACCGAGCGCCTCGCCCTCGAGCAGGACCTCCTGGCGGGCCGGCTCAAGTGCCTGGTGGCCACCAGCGCGCTCGGCATGGGCTTCGACGCCCGGCTCGGGTTCGTGGTCAACGTCGGGGCGCCCTCGTCCCCGGTCGCCTACTACCAGCAGGTCGGCCGCGCCGGTCGCGGCACCGACGACGCGACCGTGGTGCTGCTCCCGGCGTTCGAGGACCGCGAGATCTGGCGCTACTTCGCCTCGCTCGCCTTCCCGCCCGAGCAGCACGTCCGCAGCACGCTGCGCGCCCTCACCGAGGCGGGCACCCCGCTGTCCACGGCCGCGCTCGAGACCCACGTCGACCTCAGCCGCACCCGCCTGGAGACGATGCTCAAGGTGCTCGACGTCGACGGTGCCGTCGACCGGGTGCGGGGCGGCTGGACCGCCACCGGCCAGGAGTGGGCCTATGACCAGGAGCGCTTCGACCGCGTCGCCGAGGCGCGGCAGCAGGAGCAGGACGCGATGCTGGCCTACGTCGCCACCACCGGCTGCCGGATGCGCTACCTGCGCGAGCAGCTCGACGACCCCGACGCGGTCGACTGCGGCCGCTGCGACAACTGCGGTGGGCTCAGCCTCGCCGGCTCGGTCAGCGACGCCGCCGTCGAGGCCGCGGGCGAGCAGCTGCGCCGCCCGGGCGTGACGGTCGCCCCGCGCAAGATGTGGCCCACCGCCCTGGCGGGCATGGGCATCGACCTGACCGGCAAGCTCAAGGAGCCCGCGGAGCCCGGGCGGGCCGTGGCCCGGCTGACCGACCTCGGCTACGGCCAGCAGCTCCGCGCGCTGCTCGCCGAGGGCGCGCCCGACGGTCCGGTGCCGCCCGCGCTGGTCGAGGCCGTGATGGCGGTGATGCGGGAGTGGGCGCCCGGCTGGCCCGCCCGACCGACCGGTGTCGTCCAGGTCGCCTCGGCCCGCCGACCGCAGCTGGTCGCCGACCTGACCCAGGGCATCGCCCGCACGATGCGGCTGCCGGTGGTCGCCACCTGGGCCATCGCCGACGACGCCGTCCCGCCGATCGCGGGTGCGTCCAACTCGGCCCAGCGCGTGGCCGCCGTACGCCGCCGCCACGCCCTCGACGTCACCGGCGCGCTCGACGGCGGGCCGGTCGTGCTCGTCGACGACCTCGTGGCGAGCGGCTGGTCGCTGACCCTGGCCGCCCAGGCGCTCCGCGCCGCGGGCTCGGGTCCCGTGCTGCCGCTCACCCTCGCCACCCAGTCCTGAGGGGCGGCGCCCGCGATGGCGCCAGTCCTGCTCGCCGGCGGGGTGCTCGACAAGCTCAGTCGCGGTTGACCACGGTCTCCCACCCGCCGACTGGTGGTCGTCGTCACCGGCCCGCGATGATCACCTGGTGTCCTCCCGCCGACTACTGCTCGCCCGCGTCGGGGACGACCGGATGCAGCTGACGCTCATGCTCGCGCTCACCTTCGGCACCGGCCTCGTCGACGCCGTCGGCTACCTCGGGCTCGACCGGGTCTTCACCGGCAACATGACCGGCAACGTCGTCATCCTCGGGATGGCCCTGGTCGGCGGCAACGGGCTGCCGGTGGTGGGTCCGCTGGTGGCCCTGGGCGGGTTCGTGCTGGGCGCGGCGCTGGGCGGTCGGGTCCTCCGGGGAGTCGACCACGCCTGGTCCCGGCGTACGACGGGCCTGCTGGTGCTCGTGGGCGTGCTGGTCCTCGCGCTCGCGGTCCTGCTGCTCGTGCTCCCCGACCCGGGCGAGCCGGGGCTGCTCGGCGTCACGGGCGTGCTGGGCGGCGCGATGGGCCTGCAGGCGGCGACCGCGCGGGTGGTGGCCGTCAAGGACGTGACCACCGTCGTGGTCACCTCGACGCTCACGGGCCTGGCCGCCGACTCCGTGCTGGGCAGCGGCCGGGGCGGGGGCAGCGGCCGTCGGCTCGCCGCCGTGGTGCTGATCCTGCTCGGTGCCGCGGCGGGCGCCGCGCTGCTCCGCTTCGACGGCGGCCTCGGGCTGGTCCCCGGCCTGCTGCTCGAGGCCGGGCTGGTGCTGGCCGTGGCGCTGGTCGGTGGGCTGCACGCCCGCGCCCGCCGGGCCGCCGACCGGGCCGGGTGACACCCCGAGTTAGGCAGACCTAACCTTCTGGGGTGTCCCGCGACCTCCCCACCCCCGCCTCGCCGCTGCGCGAGCTCTCCCGTCGGTACGCCGGCTACCGCGCCCGCCTGGTCGCCGCCGTGCTGCTCTCCACGGTCAACAAGGTCGCCGACGTGGTGCCCGAGCTGCTCATCGGCGCCGCCGTCGACGTGGTGGTGCGCGGCGACCGCTCGCTGGTGGCCGACCTGGTCGGGGCCGAGTCGCGCTACGAGCAGCTGGTGTGGCTGGCGGTGGTCAACGCGCTGGTGTGGGTGGTGGAGTCGGTCAGCGAGTACCTCGCCGCGCTCACCTGGCGCCGCCTCGCCCAGACCGTCGAGCACGACCTGCGCGTGGAGGCCTACGCCCACGTGCAGCAGCTCGACGTCGCCTGGCACGAGACCCGGCCGGCCGGCACCACGCTCGCCACGCTCAACGACGACGTCAACCAGCTCGAGCGGTTCCTCGACGTCGGCGCGGCGGCGATCCTGCAGACGGTGCTCAACGTGGTGCTGGTGGGCCTGGTCTTCGCGGCCGCCTCGCCGACCCTGCTGGTGCTCGCGTTCGCGCCGATCCCGGTCATCGTGGCGGGCAGCCTGGTCTTCCAGCGGCGCCTCGAGCCGCTCTACGCGCGGGTCCGCGAGACCGTGGCCGACCTCTCCGGGACGCTGTCGGCCAACCTCGGCGGCATCACCACCATCAAGGCGTTCACCGCCGAGGAGCGCGAGCGGGAGCGGGTCGCCGCCGCGTCGCTGGCCTACCGCGGGGCCAACGAGGCGGCGATCCGCAGCTCGGCGGCGTTCGTGCCGCTGGTCCGGATCGCGATCCTGGCCGGCTTCACCTGCACGCTGCTGATCGGCGGCTTCCAGGTGCTCGACGGCACCCTCGAGGTCGGCCTCTACTCGGTGCTGGTGTTCATGACGCAGCGGCTGCTGTGGCCGCTGACCGCGGTGGCCGAGGTGCTCGACCTCTACCAGCGCGGCCGCGCCTCCGCGGGTCGCATCCTCGGCCTGCTCGCCGTGCCGGTGTCGGTGCAGCCCGGCGAGGTGCTGCTGGCCGAGCCGAGCGGGCGGATCGAGCTGCGCGGCGTACGGGCGGGGTACGCCGACGGGCCCGACGTGCTCCACGACCTCGACCTCGTCGTCCCCGCGGGCGAGACCCACGCCGTGGTGGGCCCGACGGGCTCCGGGAAGTCGACGCTGCTGCGGCTGGTGCTGCGCTTCGAGGACCCCCGGTCGGGGCAGGTGCTGCTCGACGACGTGGACGCCCGTGACCTCGAGTGGTCGACACTGCGCGGGGCGCTCGGCTACGTCTCGCAGGACGTCTACCTGTTCTCCGGCAGCGTGCACGACAACATCGCCTACGGCCGTCCCCGACGCCAGCCGGACCGAGGTCGAGGCGGCCGCGCGGGCGGCGGAGGCGTCCGCGTTCGTCGAGGCGATGGCGCAGGGCTACGACACCCCGGTCGGCGAGCGCGGGGTCACCCTGTCCGGCGGGCAACGGCAGCGGCTCGCGCTGGCCCGGGCGCTGCTCCGCGACCCCGCGGTGCTGGTGCTCGACGAGGCCACCTCGGCGGTCGACAACGAGACCGAGGCGGCCATCCAGCGCTCGCTGGGCCTGGTGACGGCCGAGCGCACCGCCCTGGTCGTGGCCCACCGGCTCTCCACGGTCCGCCACGCCGACCGGATCTGGGTGCTCGACGCGGGCCGGATCGCGGAGTCCGGCACCCACGACGAGCTGGTGGCCGCCGGCGGCGCGTACGCCCAGCTGTGGGCCGTGCAGACCGGCGACCTGGCCCTCGGCGCCACCCCGGCCTGAGCCCCCACCCCCGCCGGTCGAGCCTGTCGAGACCCGCCCCACCCCCGCCGGTCGAGCCTGTCGAGACCCGCCCCACCCCCGCCGGTCGAGCCTGTCGAGACCCGCCCCCACCCCCGCTGGTCGAGCCTGTCGAGACCCTTGTGTTCGTAGTGTTCTCGGCGTGACGGACCTCACGACTCGCGGGTAACCGCTGCCGACGGGCAGGATGCGACCCATGGTTGACAAGAAGCGCAGAGCGGCGACGAGCGGGTCCTACAGCATCACGGTGCGACTGTTCACCGAGGTCGACCCGGCGATCGTGGGTCAGGTGGCCACCGCCATCGCCGCCGAGGGCGGCATCGTCACCGCGCTCGACGTCGCGGAGTCGCGCCACGACCGGATCGTGTACGACGTGACCTGCTCGGCCACGGACTCCGAGCACGCCGCCGAGATCGTGGACCACCTGCGCAGCCTCGAGGGCATCACCGTCCACAAGGTCTCCGACCGCACCTTCCTGCTCCACATCGGCGGCAAGATCGAGGTCTCCTCCAAGGTCCCGCTCCGCACCCGCGACGACCTCTCGATGGCGTACACCCCCGGTGTCGGGCGCGTCAGCCTGGCGCTGGCCGAGAACCCCGGCGACGTCGCCCGGCTGACCATCAAGGGCAACAGCGTCGCGGTCGTCACCGACGGCTCCGCCGTGCTCGGCCTGGGCAACATCGGCCCCGGCGCCGCGCTGCCGGTCATGGAGGGCAAGGCCGCGCTGTTCAAGCGGTTCGCGAACATCGACGCCTGGCCGATCTGCCTCGACACCCAGGACACCGACCGCATCGTCGACGTCGTCGCCGCGATCGCCCCGGGCTTCGGCGGCATCAACCTCGAGGACATCGCCGCACCGCGCTGCTTCGAGATCGAGCGACGGCTGCGCGAGCGCCTCGACATCCCCGTCTTCCACGACGACCAGCACGGCACCGCCATCGTGGTGCTGGCCGCGCTGACCAACGCGCTGCGCTGCGTCGAGAAGGACCTGACCTCGATCCGCGTCGTCGTCGCCGGCGCCGGTGCCGCGGGCACTGCGATCGTGACGCTGCTGCTGGCGGCCGGCGCCGCCGACGTCGTGGTCTGCGACAAGGACGGCGCGCTGGCCGAGGGCGACGAGACGCTGTCGCCCGCCATGGCCGACCTGGCCTCGCGCACCAACCCGCGCCGCGTGCGCGGTGACCTGAAGACCGCGCTCGAGGGCGCCGACGTCTTCATCGGCGTCAGTGCGCCCGGCGTGCTGCAGGCCGAGTGGATCCCCGCCATGGCCCCGAAGCCGATCGTGTTCGCGCTGGCCAACCCCGACCCCGAGATCGACCCGGCCGAGGCAGCGCCGTACGCCGCGGTCGTGGCCAGCGGTCGCAGCGACTACCCCAACCAGATCAACAACGTGCTGGCGTTCCCGGGCGTCTTCCGCGGCCTGCTCGACGCCCGCGCCAGCGACGTCACCATCGAGATGCTGCTCAGCGCCGCCACCGCGATCGCGAACTGCGTCAGCGCCGAGGAGCTCAACGCCAGCTACATCATCCCGAGCGTCTTCGACTCCAAGGTGCCCAAGGCCGTCGCCCGGGCGATCCAGGGCCTCGACTGACCCGCGCCTCCCTGCCCCTCGCTACCCCTTGCTGCCCCCCACCGGGGTAGTCCGAGACGGATGGCACTGTTTCGGCCTGCTCGATGGTGCCGAACGTCTCGGACTACCCGGACGGGGGGTCGGGGGTCGCGAGGTTGTCGGTGAGCCGGGCTAGGTTCCTCCGGTGAGCTTCGTGCCGTTGCAGGGTCAGGCGACCTGGGTGCCGCAGCAGCCCGCACGGCTCAGCGAGGTCGAGTTCTCCGGGCCCCGGCGTACCGTCCGGATGCCGCTCCGGGGCGCCATCCCGGTGCTCACCCGGGCGGTCCGGGTCGAGGACGCCCACCCGTCGGTCGGCCTGCTCAGCGGGGCGACGTTGCTGGCGATGCGGCTGGTCGCCGCCGGTCGCGTACGCCGCACCGAGGCCGGCGACGCCTGGCGGATCGGCCCCCTCCAGCCCGACGACGACGACCGGGTCCGCGCGCTGGCCGGCTCGCGCGCCCACGACGGCACCACCGTCGACGCTGCTGAGCAGCTGATCCGCGAGCTGCTGGACGCCGTGGCCGACACCATGGTCAAGCCGCCGGGCACCACCGTGCCCGCCGACCCCGGCGAGGGCAGCACGCGTCGCGTGCACTGGGCCGACCGCCTCGCCGCTCGCGAGGCGCCCGTCGAGCCCGAGCCCGACGGCCTGCCCGACCGGGTCCGTCTCGCGCTGCGGGTCGAGGCGCCCGAGGAGGTGCTCGCCGGGGGCGGGGTGGTGCTGGTGCCGCAGGCCCACGACCTCGACGACGAGACCGTGTTCGTCGACGTGGGTCGGCTCTGGCACGAGTCGCCGGAGACCCACGGCTTCTCCGCCCGGGCGCGGCTGTCCGCGAGCGTCGCGCTGGGCGAGGCCGCGGTGGCCTGGGAGCCGCTCGGCCGGCTGCTGCGCGAACGCGTCCCCGACCAGATGGTGCTCGACGCCGAAGAGCTGACCGGCCTGCTCGACCACGGCCTCGAGGCGCTCGACGCGATCGGGATCGACGTGTTCTGGCCCCGCGGGCTGCGCGGCGAGCTGGTCCCGCAGGGCCGGGTCGAGGTCTCCGGCCCGCGCGAGGGCGCCCTCAACGAGGGTCTGTTCGGCCCCGACTCGCTGTTCGGCTTCGACTGGCGGCTCGCGATGGCCGGGCAGCAGCTCAGCGACGAGGAGATGGTGGCCCTCGCCGAGGCCACCACCCCGGTGATCCGGCTGCGCGACAACTGGGTGGTGATCGACCCCCGGGTCGCCCGTCGCGCGCGCAAGCGGGTCCGGGCCGGTCTCGACCAGGCCGACCGTGCCATCGCTCCGGCTGCCGCCCTCCAGGCCGCGCTGACCGGCACCCTCTACCTCGACGGCGGGGCGATGCAGGTGCACCCCGGCGCCACGCTGGAGAAGGTCCGCGACCGCATCGTCGACGCCGCCTCCGTGGCGCCGCTGCCCGACCCTCCCGGGCTCCGGGCGACGCTGCGCGACTACCAGCGCCACGGCGTGACCTGGCTGGCCGAGCTGACCGGGGCCGGGCTGGGCGCCTGCCTGGCCGACGACATGGGGCTGGGCAAGACGGTCACGCTGATCGCGCTCCACCTGCACCGCCGGGCGCGCGGGCTGCTCGTCGGGCCGACGCTGGTGGTGTGCCCGGCGAGCCTGATGGGCAACTGGGAGACCGAGCTGCGCCGGTTCGCCCCCGGGGTCGCCGTACGCCGCTTCCACGGCAGCGCCCGCTCCCTGGCCGACCTCGGCGAGGGGTTCGTGCTCACGACGTACGGCACCATGCGCGCCGACACCTCCGCCGAGACCGGCGGTGACCTGGCCGCGGTGACCTGGGACCTCGTGGTCGCCGACGAGGCCCAGCACATCAAGAACGCCCGCTCGACCACGGCCAAGAACCTCCGCACGCTGCGCTCGCGCTGCCGCGTCGCGCTGACCGGCACCCCGGTCGAGAACGACCTGACCGAGCTGTGGGCGATCCTCGACTGGGCCACACCGGGGCTGCTGGGCTCGCGCAACGCCTTCCGCAAGGTCTGGGCCGCGCCGATCGAGAGCGGCGTCGACCCCTCGGTGGCGCGCCGGTTCGCGCAGCTGGTCGAACCGTTCCTGCTGCGCCGCCGCAAGACCGACCCCGGCATCGCGCCCGAGCTGCCCGCCAAGACCGAGACCGACCACGTCGTCGGTCTGACCCGTGAGCAGGTGGTGCTCTACGAGACGCTGGTGCGCGAGTCGATGCGCCGCATCGAGGAGGCCGACGAGGACACCCGCCGCGGCCTGGTGCTCGCCTTGCTGACCGGGCTGAAGCAGATCTGCAACCACCCGGCCCACTACCTGCGCCAGCCCGGCGGCCGGCTGCGCGGTCGCTCCCGCAAGCTCGAGCTGCTCGACGAGCTGCTCACCACGATCCTGGCCGAGGGCGGGCAGGTGCTGCTGTTCACCCAGTACGTCGAGATGGCTCGCCTCCTCGAGCGGCACCTCGCCACCGCCGGGACGCCGACGCTGTTCCTGCACGGCGGCACGCCGGTCGCCGCCCGCGAGCAGATGGTGCGTGACTTCCAGGACGGGCGGGCGCCGGTGTTCCTGCTCTCGCTCAAGGCCGGCGGCACCGGCCTCAACCTGACCCGCGCCGACCACGTCGTCCACGTCGACCGCTGGTGGAACCCCGCGGTCGAGGACCAGGCCACCGACCGCGCCCACCGGATCGGTCAGACGCGGCCGGTGCAGGTGCACCGCCTCGTCACCGAGGGCACCATCGAGGAGCGGATCGCCGAGCTGCTCCAGCGCAAGCGCAGCCTCGCCGACGCCGTGCTCGGGCGCGGCGAGACGGCGCTGACCGAGCTCTCCGACGCCGAGCTGCACGACCTCGTCCACCTGCGGCGCACCGGCCAGTACCCCGATGCCTGACCCGCTCGTCCTCCCCCGCAGCCCCCGCCGCCGCGGAGCCGTGGCGCGCAGCGACACCTGGTGGGGCCGGGCGTTCGTGCGCTCGTTCGAGGAGCTGGCCCTCGACGTCGGCGACCTGGTCGCGGCCCGGTCGCTGGCGCGGTCGGGACGCTTCGGCGCGATCGTGGTGCTCGAGGCGATGGCCTCCGCGGTCGTCGACCCGGGCAGCGAGCAGCCGCTGATGAGCCAGCTCAAGGTGGAGCGGCTCGGTGCCGGCGACTGGACCACCTTCGCCCGCGAGGCCGCCCGCGAGAGCGGCTTCACCGCCGCGCTCGAGGTGGGCACGCTGCCGGTCGACCTCGTCGAGCACGCCGACGAGGCGGGCGTCGAGCTCCTGCCCGGCACCCCCGACCTCGACAGCGCCTGCGAGTGCGACGCCTGGGCGCAGCCGTGCGTCCACGCCCTCGCGCTGCTCTACCTGCTGGCCTGGCACGTCGACCGCGACCCCTACGTGCTGCTCCTGCTCCGCGGTCGCACCCGCGAGGCGCTGCTCGCCGAGGTCCACGCCCTGGCTGCGGCCGAGGACGACGCCACCGGCGCGACCGAGCGCGACGACGCCCGCGTCCGCGCCGCCCAGGTCCTCGCCCTCGCCCAGGACGCACCGGCCGGCCACGGGCTCGCCGACGCCGGCGTCGCGGCGTACGACGAGGCCGTCAACCGCCTCCTCTAGCGACCGGGCACTTCTGCTCACCCCGCAACCGCCGACCGGGCAGTTGTGCTGACTCCGCACCCGCCGACCGGGCAGTTGTGCTCGCCTGAGGGCCGCCGAGCGGGCAGTTGTGCGGGCGCGCTCCCGCAGAACTGCCCGGTCGGCACGCCTGGGCTGCGCACAACTGCCCGGTCGGCGCGGATGGGCTGCGCGCAACTGCCCGGTCGGCGCGGATGGGCTGCGCGCAACTGCCCGGTCGGCGGGCCTGGGCTGCACGCAACTGCCCGGTCGGCGGGCCTGGGCTGCACGCAACTGCCCGGTCGGCACGCCTGGGCTGCACACAACTGCCCGGTCGGCACGCCTGGACTACACACAACTGCCCGGTCGGCACGCCTGGACTGCGCACAACTGCCCGGTCGGCACGCCTGGACTGCACACAACTGCCCGGTCGCTAGGCGGGGAGGAGGGCGCGCTCGGCCATGCGAGACAGCAGGGCGTGCATCTCCGCGCGGTCGAGGAAGGCGCTGTGGGGCGTGGAGTTGAGCAGCCCGAAGCCGGCGTGCACCGTGGCCCGGGCCTGCTGCCGCTCGAGCCCCGCGTCGAGGACGAGCAGCTGGTCGGCCCAGACGTCGACGTAGGCCCGCTGGGTCTCGCGGACCTTCTCGCGCGCCTCCAGCGGCAGCGCCGCCCAGTCGCGGTCCTGCACCACGATCAGCGCCTTGTGCTCCAGCGCGAACGTGACGTGCCAGTCGATCAGCGCGGCCAGCGCCTGCTGCGGCGACCGGGCGGCGGCCACCCGGCGGCGGCCCTCCTCCAGCAGCTCGTCGCTGATGTTGACCAGCATCGCCGCCAGCACGGCGTCCTTGGAGCGGAAGTGGCGGTAGAGCGCCGGACCGGAGAAGCCGCACGCGGCCCCGAGCTCGGCGATGGAGACGCCGTGGAAGCCCTTCTCGGCGAAGAGCTCCGCCGCGACGGCGAGGATCTGCTGCCGGCGCTCGCTCACCCGGCTGAGGTTATCGTCCGCTCACCGCAGGGCGTTCGACGGCCGGGGTGCTCCCGCCCCTGGCGCCACCTGTTAACGATCGCTAACCTGACCCGGTGACGTCCTCCCCCGGTGACCTGCGGTCCCTCGTCGACGAGCTCCGTGAGCGCACCGAGGTGGTGCGGCGGGGCGGGTCCGAGGCGGCCCGCGCCAAGCACACCGACCGGGGCAAGCTGCTGGTCCGCGACCGGGTCGACGCCCTGCTCGACCCGGGCAGCCCGTTCCTGGAGCTGAGCGCGCTCGCGGCGTACGGCATGTACGGCGCCGGCGAGGACGACGTCAACGCCGTCCCCAGCGCCAGCATCGTCACCGGGCTGGGCACCATCGAGGGTCGGCTGTGCGTCGTCGTGGCCAACGACGCCACCGTCAAGGGCGGCACCTACTACCCGATGACGGTCAAGAAGCACCTCCGCGCCCAGGAGGTCGCCCGCGCCAACCGGCTGCCCTGCGTCTACCTCGTCGACTCCGGCGGGGCGTTCCTGCCGATGCAGGACGACGTCTTCCCCGACCGCGAGCACTTCGGCCGGATCTTCTTCAACCAGGCCAACCTCTCCCGCGAGGGGATCGCCCAGATCGCCTCGGTGATGGGCTCCTGCACCGCCGGCGGCGCCTACGTGCCGGCGATGTCGGACGAGACCGTGATCGTGCGCGACCAGGGCACGATCTTCCTCGGCGGGCCGCCGCTGGTGAAGGCCGCGACCGGCGAGGAGGTCACCGCCGAGGAGCTCGGCGGCGGCGAGGTCCACGCCCGGCTCTCCGGCGTCGTGGACCACCTGGCCGAGGACGACGCCCACGCGTTGGCGATCGTGCGGTCGATCGTGGCGACGCTGCCGCGGGTCTCGACAGGCTCGACCGGCGAGAGGGGGTCGACCGGCGAGAGGGGGTCGGCCGGCGAGAGGGGGTCGACCGGCGAGAGGGGCTCGACCAACGCCGCTCCCGTCGAGGAGCCGGTCGTCGACCCCGAGGGCCTGTACGACGTGGTCCCCACCGACACCCGCACGCCGTACGACGTCCGCGAGGTCATCACCCGGATCGTCGACGGCAGCCGCTTCCACGAGTTCAAGCAGCTGTACGCCGAGACGCTGGTCTGCGGGTTCGCCAGGATCTGGGGCCACGACGTCGGCATCGTGGCCAACAACGGCATCCTGTTCGCCGAGTCGGCCCGCAAGGGCGCCCACTTCATCGAGCTGTGCAACCAGCGCCGCACCCCCCTGGTGTTCCTGCAGAACATCAGCGGCTTCATGGTCGGCAAGGAGTACGAGAACGGCGGCATCGCCCGCGACGGCGCCAAGCTCGTCACCGCGGTCGCCTGCTCGGTGGTCCCGAAGTTCACCGTGGTCATCGGCGGCTCCTTCGGCGCCGGCAACTACGGCATGTGCGGCCGCGCCTACGACCCCCGCTTCCTGTGGATGTGGCCCAACGCGCGGATCTCGGTGATGGGTGGCGAGCAGGCCGCGAGCGTGCTGGCGACCGTCCGCCGCGACGGGATCGAGCGCCGCGGCGAGGCGTGGTCGGCCGAGGACGAGGAGTCGTTCAAGGCGCCGGTGCGCGACCAGTACGAGCACCAGGGCTCGCCGTACTACTCCACCGCCCGGCTCTGGGACGACGGCGTGATCGACCCCGTCGACACCCGCCGGGTCCTCGGCATGGGTCTCGAGGCGGCCGCGCACGCGCCGGTCCCCGAGCCCTCCTACGGCATCTTCCGGATGTGACCACGATGACCGGCCTGTTCGAGACCGTCCTGATCGCCAACCGCGGCGAGATCGCGCTGCGCGTCATCCGCACCTGCGACCGGCTGGGCATCCGCTCGGTCGCGATCCACACCGACCTCGACGCCACCGCGCCGCACGTCCGCGCCGCCTCTCAGGCCGTGCGGGTCGGCTCCTACCTCGACGTCGACGAGGTGGTCGCCGCCGCCCGGACCTCCGGCGCGCAGGCCGTGCACCCCGGCTACGGCTTCCTCTCCGAGCGCAGCGCCTTCGCGCAGGCCCTCGAGGACGCCGGCATCGCCCTGGTCGGCCCCACCGCCGCGGTGATGGAGCAGATGGGTCGCAAGGACCACGCCCGCGAGGTCGCGGTGGCCGCCGGCGTACCGGTCGTCCCGTCGTACGCCGTGACCGACGACCCCGCGACCTTCGCCCTCCCCGTGCTCGTCAAGGCCGCGGCCGGCGGCGGCGGCAAGGGGATGCGCGTGGTCCGCACCGTCGGGGAGTACGCCGACGCCGTGGCCGCCGCCCGGCGCGAGGCGCAGTCGTCCTTCGGCGACGACACCCTGCTGGTCGAGAAGTACGTCGAGCGCGGCCGCCACGTCGAGGTCCAGGTGCTGGCCGACCACCACGGCCACGTGGTGCACCTCTTCGAGCGCGACTGCTCCACCCAGCGCCGCCACCAGAAGGTGCTGGAGGAGGCGCCCGCCCCCACCATCGACGCGGCCACCCGCGAGCGCATCACCTCGGCGGCCGTCGACCTGGCCCGCGAGGTCGGCTACCGCAACGCCGGCACGGTCGAGTTCCTGCTCGACGTCGACTCCGGCGCGGCGTACTTCCTGGAGATGAACACCCGGCTGCAGGTCGAGCACCCGGTCACCGAGGCCGTGGTCTCGACAGGCTCGACCGGCGAGAGCGGCCCGACCGGCGAGAGCGGCCCGACCGGCGAGAGGGGCCGGCGAGCGGATCGACCTGGTCGAGCACATGCTGCGCATCGCGGCGGGCGAGGAGCTGGCGCTGCGCCAGGAGGACCTCCACCTGCGCGGGCACGCCATCGAGGCGCGGGTGTACGCCGAGGACTCGTTCCACGGCTTCCTGCCCCAGGCGGGCCGGGCGACGCTGGTGCGCTGGCCCGACTCCGTCCGCGTCGACCACGCCCTGGAGAGCGGGCAGGAGGTGAGCACCTCCTACGACCCGATGCTGGGCAAGGTGGTCGCCCACGGGCCGACCCGCGAGGCCGCCCGGCTGGCGCTGCTCGCCGCGCTCGACGACACCGCGATCCTGGGGCTGACGACCAACGCCGGCTTCCTGCGGGCGCTGGTCGCGAGCGAGGAGTTCCGCGACGCCACGATCGACACGGCGTGGCTGGACACGGCCGAGGTGCCCGAGCCGGCACCGGACCTCGCCCGGACCGTCGCCGCGTGGACCGACGCGATGCTGGCCGCCGAGCACGGCCGCACCGGGCCGTTCGGCGCCGACGGGTTCCGGCTGTCGGGGGCGCCCGCGCCGTTCCTGGTGCACCTCGACCGCACCGTGCGGGTGCACCGCGACCCCGGCGGCGAGACCGGCTCCGTGGACGGCACGCCCGTCCGGCAGCTCCACGCCTCGGACCACGTGGTGCGGCTCGACGTCGACGGCGTCCGCCACCGGGCCGTGGTGCACGCCGACCGCCACGGCGTCGAGGTGGTCCACCGGGGTCAGCGCTTCGTCTTCGAGCGGCCCGACGTCACGCTCCAGCACGGCCCCGCCGCCGGCGCCGGCACGCTCACCGCCCCGATGCCGGGCACCGTGCTGGCCGTCGACGTCGCCGCGGGCGACCGGGTCGTCGCGGGCGCCCGGCTCGGCGTCCTGGAGGCGATGAAGATGGAGGTCGCGCTGACCGCGCCGTTCGACGGCACGGTGGTGACCGTCGGCGCCCCGGTCGGCGGCCGGGTGGCGCTCGGCGAGGTGCTCTTCGAGGTGGAGGCGGACGATGACTGAGGTCACGATCTACGAGGTCGGCCCGCGCGACGGGCTCCAGAACGAGTCGACGCTGGTGCCGACCGCCGCCAAGGCCGAGTTCGTGCGCCGCCTGCTCGCCGCCGGGCTGCCGGTGGTGGAGGCGACCAGCTTCGTCCACCCGCGCTGGGTGCCGCAGCTCGCCGACGCCGCCGACCTGATGGCCGACCTCGGCGAGGCCGGCCGCGACCTGCCCGTGCTGGTGCCCAACGAGCGCGGCCTCGACCGGGCGCTGGAGCTGGGCTGCCGCCACGTGGCGATCTTCGGCAGCGCCACCGAGACCTTCGCGCAGCGCAACCTCAACCGCAGCCTCGACGAGCAGTTCGCGATGTTCGAGCCCACCGTGGCCCGGGCGCGCGAGCACGGCCTCGACGTACGCGCCTACCTCAGCATGTGCTTCGGCGACCCCTGGGAGGGCGACGTGCCGGTCGAGCAGGTCGTCGACGTCGGGCGCCGGCTCCACGACCTCGGCGCCAGCCAGCTCTCGCTGGGCGACACCATCGGGGTCGGCACCGCCGGCCACGTACGCCGCCTGCTCACCGCCTTCAACGACGCCGGCCTCGCCGACGACGTGCTCGCGGTGCACTTCCACGACACCTACGGCCAGGCGCTGACCAACGCCCACGCGGCGCTCGAGCACGGCATCACCACCTTCGACGCCAGCGCCGGCGGCCTGGGCGGCTGCCCGTACGCCGAGAGCGCCACCGGCAACCTGGCCACCGAGGACCTGGTCTGGCTGCTGCACGGCCTCGGCGTCGAGACCGGCGTCGACCTCGACGCCCTGGTCGCCACCAGCCGCTGGATGGCCGAGGTCCTGGGCCGCCCCAGCCCGTCCCGCGTGGTGCAGGCCCTCTCGCCGTCCTGAGCCGCGCGCCCCGGCATGATGACCCCATGTCGCAGCGCCGGGTCGTCCTCCACGTCGGGACCCCCAAGAGCGGCACCAGCTACCTCCAGGACCGTCTCCACCGCAACCGGGAGCGGCTCGAGGCCGACGGCCTCGACTACGTCGCCACCCGCACCGGCGACCACTTCGAGGCCGCCCTCGACGTGCTCGGCACCCGGTGGGGCGGCGCCGAGCGGGAGGCGCAGGGCCAGTGGGACGCCCTGGTCGCCGCCGCCCGCACCAGCCGCGGCGACGTGCTGGTCAGCCACGAGATCCTGGCCGGCGCCGTGCCCGACGCGGTGGCCCGGGTCCGCGGCTCGTTCCCCGACCACGAGGTCCACGTCGTGCTCACCGCCCGCGACCTCGGCCGGCAGGTGCCCGCCGAGTGGCAGGAGCGGGTCAAGCACCGCGGTCGGCGCGACTACGCCTCGTTCCTGCGCACCCTGGAGCGCAACTACGCCGTGGCGGAGCCGACCCCGTTCTGGCGGGTGCAGCACCTGCCACGGGTGCTCGCCACCTGGGGGGCCGGGCTCCCCGCCGAGCGCGTCCACCTCGTGACGGTGCCGCCGCCCGGGGCGCCGCACGACCTGCTGTGGCACCGGTTCGCCGCGGTGCTCGGCCTCTCCGACCCCACGGCGTACGCCGGCAGCGACCGCACCAACGCCTCGCTGGGCGGCGTCGAGGTGACCGCGCTGCGGCTGATCAACATCGCCGCCAAGCAGCGTGACCTGCCCCGCGACCCCTACGTCCGCTGGGTCCGCGAGGGCCTGGTCAAGGAGGTGCTCGCCGCCCGCTCGACCTCGCCGCCGGCCACCGTGCCGCCGGGCGCGCGCGACCGGGTCGACCGGGTCGTCGAGGAGTGGCTGGTGGCGCTGCGCGCCGCGGAGGTCCACGTCGTCGGCGACCTCGAGGACCTGCGGCCGGTCTGGCCCGACGAGTCCACGACCCCGTGGTCCGACCCCGACACCGCCGACCCGCTGCTCGTGGCCCAGCGGGTCGCCGAGGCGGCGGCGTGGCTGGCCGAGCAGGCCGCGCGGCCCGAGCCGGAGCCCGGTGCAGGCATCCCGCTGCCGGTGCCGCCCACGATGACCCGGCTCGCCCGGCGGTGGCGCGGGTGACGTACGACGCGGCCGCGCACGCCTGGGCCGCGCACCTGCGCGACGGCGGCACCGACGCCTGGGACCCCGCGCGCTGGTCGGACGCGGCCGGCGACGGCGGCGCGTCTGCCGCCCCCAGCGCCGTGCACCTCGAGCTGCTGCGGCGGTTCAACCTCGCCGGACACGGACCCGTGCCCGCCGGGCTCGCCGACGCGGTCCTCGGCACCGCACGCCCGGGACGCGGACCGGTGGACCCGCCGCTGCCCTGGCCCGGGAGGTCCGCCTTCGGCTCGCCCGCGCTCGACCCGGACACGCTGGCCCCCGAGCTCCTGGTCCGGCTGGCCGCCGGGGTGGTGGTGCGCCTGCTGGCCGACGCGCCCGACCCGGCCCCGCGACCCCCACCGCGGGCCGGGCGCCGCGCCTGGCCGTGGCGCACCGGGTTCGTGCTGCACGGCACCCGGGTGGGCACCGCCCCGGTGCGGGAGCGGCTGCTCGCCGCCGGAGCGGTCGAGGGCGGCCGGCGCCCGGTCCACCTCGTGCTCGGGCTGCCCCTGGAGCCGGCGATGGCCCAGCACTGGGCCGGTCGCGTCGCGGGGGGCGGCGTGCTGCCCTGGCCGGCGCTGTGGCGCCGCGCCGCCTCGACCGACCGGCTGCCGGACCCCGTCGACACCGACCGGCTCGCCGAGCAGCTCGCCGCCGAGCACCCGGGCCGGGTCCACGTCGTGGTGGCCGCCGACCCTGCGGGGCTCGCCGCCGGGGCGCTCGACGTGCTCGGCCTGGCCGGCCGGCCCGGCGTACCCCCGCCAGGGGTGCAGCTGCCCCGCTGGGACCTGCAGCGCCGGGTCAACCGGCTCGCCCCGCTCGCCCGCGGACCGGTCACCGGTCAGCCCCTCGCGCGCCGCGCGGCACCCGCCCTCGACGCCCTCGCGGCGGCCTCGCCCGACGCCTGGACCGAGCCCGCGGCGGTGCCGGCGGCGCACCGGGAGTGGGCCGCGCGGGCAGCCGCCGACCTCGCCACCCGCGTCGACGAGGCTGGCTACCCTGTGCACGGCGATCCCGGTGTCCTCGCACGCGCGACGCCCCGCACGGGCCGGCCGCGTCGCGGCACCGTCGACCGCTCCCAGACGCTCGACCTCACCCTCGCGGCCTGCCTGCGACTGTGGCGCTCCCAGGAAGGACCCCGGCGTTGACCCAGCCGAGCCAGGACCCGTGCGGACCGACCACCCCGGGCGCGGGGCTGCTCCCGTGAGCCGCCGGGTGCTGCTGCACGTCGGTACGCCGAAGACCGGCACCTCCTTCGTGCAGGACATCCTGTTCACCCACGGCGAGACGCTGCGCGAGCGCGGCATCCTGTACGCCGCGGACCGGCCCGACGCCCACTTCCTGGCGGCCCTGGACCTGATGCAGCTCCCGTGGGGCGGGCTCGAGCGTGAGGCCGCCGGCACCTGGGAGGCCCTCGCGACCCAGGTGCGCGACTGGCCGGGCGAGGCGATCGTCAGCCACGAGATCCTCGGCACCGCCTCGCGGGTGCAGGCCGAGCAGGCGATCGCGGACCTCAGCACGCCCGGCACCGAGCTGCACCTCGTCGTCTCGGCCCGCGACCTGGTGCGCCAGGTCCCCGCGGAGTGGCAGGAGAACGTCAAGCACCGCCGGTCCAAGACCTACGGCGACTTCCTCGCCGAGCTGCGCGACCCCGCCCGCACCAGCGAGGTGGCGCAGTGGTTCTGGGGGGTCCAGGAGGTCCCCGACGTGCTGGCGCGGTGGGGCTCGACGCTGCCGCCGGAGCGGGTCCACGTGGTCACGGTGCCGCGCCCCGGCGCCTCCCCGACCCTGCTGTGGGAGCGCTTCGCCGGGCTGTTCGGGATCGACCCCGAGGAGCTCGCGCCGGGCGCGAAGGCCAACGCCTCGCTCGGCGTGCCCGAGTCCGCGATGCTGCGCCGCCTCAACGAGCGCCTCAACGACGTGCTGCCCAACCACCACTACCGCTCGCTGGTGCGCGAGATGGTCGTGCACCGCAACCTCGCCGGCCGCCCCGGCACCGCCCGGCTCGGGCTGCCCCCCGAGGTCCACGCCTGGGCCGCCGACCTCGCCGCCTCCTGGGTCGAGGAGCTGCGCCGCCAGGGGTACGACGTCGTCGGCGACCTCGCCGACCTGCTCCCCGACGAGCCCCGCCCCTTCGTCGACCCCGACGACCCCGACGAGGCCGCGGTCGCGGACGCCGCGCTCGACGCCCTGACGATCATGACCGCCGAGGCCGCCAAGCTGCGCGACGTCGAGGTGGAGCTGCACGAGGTGATCCAGGACCTGATGGGCCAGATCGACGCCCTCCACGCCACGCCCGGCTACCGCGCCAAGGAGAGGCTGGTCGCGCTGTCGCGCCGCAACCCGGTGGCCCGGGTGGGGTACGCCGGCTACCGGCGCCTGCGCGGCAGCAGCTCGCGGTCGACGTAGCGGCCGATCCGCCACGTGGCGTACCCGTCGGTGCCGGCCCCCACCAGGCCACCGACCACCGGGACCCGCCGCCCGACGGTGCCGGCGAGCCGCTTGCCGGCCACCCGCGTCATCAGCTCCGAGGCGACCTCGTTGGAGACCACCAGGTCGAGCTGCGGGTCGTGGACCGGCGCGGTGGCCAGGGCCATCGGCGTGCCCGGGAGCTTGTGCGCGGTGATCAGCGCCAGCAGCCGCTCCTCGCCCAGCAGCGTCGCCAGGACCGCGTTGCGGGTGCGGGGGTCGGAGAGGTCGTAGCCGCGCAGGTGGGCCACGGCCGCCACCAGGCGGCACTGGATCAGCGCCATCCCGGCGATGTTGGCCGGCACCGCGACGGTCATCGTGACCAGCCCGCCGAGGTTGGTCACGAAGCCCTGCGCCCCGGCCAGCCGGACGTGCTCCTCGATCAGCCGGGTGACCGCGGCGTCCGCGTCACCGCGCTGGGCGTCGAGGGCCTTCTCGGCCGCCATCGCGGCCCCGTCGAGCGGTCCCGCGCCGCGGATCGCCCGGTCGAGCGCCTGCTGCACGAACCCCGACGCCAGCTGCGGCGCGCGCGCGGCGATCCGGGGCCCGAGCTGCGCGTCGAGCCGGCGTACCAGGCGCCAGGCGTTGCTCATGCCGCCAGCCTACGGCCGCGGTCGGTGCCACCTGAGACGATGGGGCGGTGCCCGTCGAACCGCCCCGCAGCCCGTGGGCGTTCCCCGTGCCGGACTCCCTGGAGTCCGACCTGGTGGCGGTCGGTGCCGACCTCGAGCCGGGCACGCTGCTCGCCGCCTACCGTCGCGGGCTGTTCCCGATGGCGGTCGACGACCTGCCCGGACAGATGGCCTGGTGGTCCCCGGTGGCCCGCGGCGTGCTGCCCCTCGACGGGCTGCGGGTGAGCCGGTCGCTGCGGCAGTCCGCGGCCCACCTCGAGGTCCGGGTCGACACCAGCTTCGCCGAGGTCCTGGCCGGCTGTGCCGACCCCGGCCGCCCGGGCGGCTGGATCGACGCCGAGATCGCCGCGGCGTACACCCGGCTCCACGAGCTCGGCTGGGCCCACTCGGTCGAGACCTGGCGCGACGGCGAGCTGGTGGGCGGGCTGTACGGCGTCGCCGTGGGCGGCCTGTTCGCCGGCGAGTCGATGTTCTCTCGCGCCCGGGACGCCTCCAAGGTCGCGCTCGTCGGCCTGGTCGACCTGCTGCGCGACGGGTACGCCGACCGCCGGCTGCTCGACACCCAGTGGCAGACCGACCACCTGGCCACGCTGGGCGTGGTCGAGGTGGACCGGCGGGTCTACCTCAAGCAGCTCGAGCGGGCCCTCGCGCTGCCGCTCCCGGCGGCGTTCGCCGAGTAGGCCGCGCTCGGCTCAGACGACCGCGGGCGCGTCGCCGTTCTCGGCGACCATCGCGCGGCCCGCGTCGGCCCAGTCGAGCATGCCGCCGGCGAGGTTGACCGCCTCGAAGCCCTTCTCGCGCAGGAACGCCGTGGCCTGCGCCGACCGGCCTCCGACCTTGCAGACCACCAGCAGCTGCTGGTCGCGCGGCAGCTCCTCGAGCCGGTCCGGCACCTGGGTCAGCGGGACGTGCACGGCGCCCTCGATGTGGCCGTGGTGCCACTCGACCGGCTCGCGGACGTCGACCACGGTGACGCCCGGCGGGAGCGGGTCGGGCACCTGCGGGACCTCGATGGTCGGCACCTCGATCATCTGCTGGCTCCCTCCGCCCACGGGGCGCCGGGCGCGCCGCGGGACAGCCTAGGCGAGACCGGGGTGCCGGTCGGTGGTGACGGTGAGCGGCTGGGTGGAATACACCCCCGGGGGGTATGCGTTGGCGCCGTCATGAGCGCTTCCCACACCTCCGACACCCACGCCCAGCACGGCGGGCACCACGACGGGCACCACGGCCACCACGGCGGCGGCGGGGGGATGGCCGCCAGCGCCACGCTGCACTGCCTCACCGGCTGCGCCATCGGCGAGGTCACCGGCCTGCTGGTCGGCACCGCGCTGGGCCTGGGCACCGGCCCGACGCTCGGGCTCGCCGTCGCGCTGGCCTTCCTCTTCGGCTACACCCTCTCGACGCTGCCGCTGCTGCGCGCCGGGCTCGGCCTCGGCGCGGCCCTCTCGGTCGTGCTCGCCGCCGACACCCTGTCGATCGCGACCATGGAGATCGTCGACAACCTGGTCATGGCCGTCATCCCCGGCGCCATGGACGCCGGCCTGGTCAACGTCGTGTTCTGGGTGTCGATGCCGGTCGCGCTGGCCGTCGCGTTCGCCGCGGCGTACCCCGTGAACGCCTGGCTGCTCGCCCGGGGCCGCGGCCACGCCCTGACCCACGAGTTCCACGGCGCCCCCGCGCCGGCGGCCGGCTGGCGCCGGTTCGTCCCCGCCCCCGGGACCGGCACGCTCGTCGCGGTGATCGCCTCGTTCATGGTCGGCGGGCTGGTCGTCTCGGTGGCGTCGTCGCTGGGCTGAGGTCGGCGGGCTGGTTCTCGGGCTGATGTGGCGGCGGGCGGCGGACCTGGCGTACTACCTGGCGGTGGGGCCGCGTGGGCCGTCCAGGAGCATCGACCGGCGGGCCCTACTTCAGCAACCGCGACATCCGCCGGTCGGCGAGCGGCTTGCCACCGGTCTGGCAGGTGGCGCAGTACTCCAGGCTGGAGTCGGCGAAGCTGACCGAGCGGACCGTGTCGCCGCAGACCGGGCACGGCTGGCCGGCGCGGCCGTGCACCCGCAGGTTGGTCTTCTTCTCGCCCTTGAGCTTGCTCGCCTCCAGGCCGGTCGAGCGCTCGACGGCGTCGCCCAGCGAGGAGCGGATCGCGGCGAACAGCACCTCGAGCTCGTCGTCGTCGAGGCTGCTGGCCGGCTTGAACGGCGACATCCGGGCCACGTGGAGGATCTCGTCGGAGTAGGCGTTGCCGATGCCCGCGATGTTGCTCTGCTGGCGCAGCACGCCCTTGATCTGGGCCCGGCCGGCGCGGTCGAGGATCGCGCGCAGCGTGTCCGGGCCGAAGTCGCCGACCAGCGGGTCGGGTCCGAGGCGGGCGATCCCCTCCACCTCGGCGGGGTCGCGGACGACGTACAGCGCCAGGCTCTTGCGGGTGCCGGCCTCGGTCAGGTCGAGCGCCGCCTCGTCGCCGCCCTCGGGACCGGGGCTGAGAACGACGCGTGCGGCGAGCGTCGACTTGCTGCTGGGGCGCGGCGGCGTGGCGGGCACCTCGTCGCGCCAGCGCACCCAGCCGGCCTTGGCGAGGTGGAGCACGAGGTGGGTGCCGGAGACGTCGAGGTCGAGGAACTTCCCGTGGCGGCGGACGCTGTCGACCATGCCGCCCGCCAGCGCGGTCACCGGCGGGTCGTAGGTCTTCAGGCAGCTGAACGCGACGATGTCGACCCGCACCACGGCCCGCCCCGCCAGGCGACGCGACAGGTCGCCGGCGAGGGCTTCGACCTCGGGCAGCTCGGGCACGCGACAACTCTACGCAGCGGCACCGACCCCGGGGGGTGATCGCGGGCGCGACAGGGCTGGTCGACCCCTGCACCGGCGGGGAGGACGAGGACGACCTGGTCGTGCCGTCGCTGTCGACCCGCTCGCCCGCGACACACCTACCGCCCGCTACCCACGTCTACGGAATCCGCTAGACGCCCCGATACCCTCCCAGCATGGATCCGGTGCGCAACCCCTACGCCCCCGGCGCCGGGCAGCGGCCGCCCGAGCTGGCCGGGCGCGACCGCGAGCTGCGCCAGTTCGAGGTCGTCCTCGAGCGTGTCGCCGCCGGCCGGCCCGACCGCAGCCTGGTGCTCTCCGGGCTGCGCGGCGTCGGCAAGACGGTGCTGCTCAACGCGCTGCGCAGCCTCGCGGTGCAGCGCGCGTGGGGCACCGGCAAGATCGAGGCGCGGCCCGACCAGTCGCTGCGGCTGCCGCTCGCCCAGGCCGTCCACGCCGCGGTGCGCGAGGTCGCGCACCGCCACCGCGACCCCGAGCGCGTCGACGAGGTCGCCGGCGTGCTCAAGGCGTTCGCGCTGCGCACCGAGCTCAAGGACCGCAAGGCCGCCGGCGCCGGGCGCTGGCAGCCGCCGACCGACGTCGTGGCCGCGCGCGGCCGGGCCGACTCCGGCGACCTCGAGCTCGACCTCGTCGAGCTGTTCACCGACGTCGCCTCCCTGGCCCGCGACCTCGGGGTCGGGCTCGCGCTCTTCGTCGACGAGATGCAGGACGTCGCGCTGCCCGAGCTCGCCGCGCTGTGCGGTGCCGTCCACGAGATCAGCCAGCAGGGCGCACCGCTGGTGGTCGTCGGCGCCGGCCTGCCCCACCTGCCCGCCGCGCTCGCCGCGTCCAAGTCGTACGCCGAGCGGCTGTTCCGCTACGTCGCGGTCGACCGGCTCCCCCGCGACATGGCCGAGCGCGCCTGGACCCTGCCCGCGGCGACCGAGGACGCGACGTACGAGCCGCAGGCCCTGGCCGAGCTCTACCGCCTCACCGACGGCTACCCCTACTTCGTGCAGGCCTACGGCAAGGTCACCTGGGACGTCGCGCTGGACTCCCCGATCACCTGGAGCGACGTGATGCAGGCAGCGCCGGAGGCCGAGGCCGAGCTGGCGGTCGGCTTCTTCGGGGCGCGCTACGACCGGGCCACCCCGGCCGAGCGCGACTACATGGTGGCGATGGCCGACCTCGGCGAGCCCGGCGGCGACGCGGCCGTCACGACCGCCGACGTCGCCCGCCTGCTCGAGCGCAAGCCGCAGTCGCTCTCCCCCGCCCGCGACGGTCTGATCAAGAAGGGCTTGGTGTTCTCCGCCGAGCGCGGCACCGTGGCCTTCACCGTCCCGCACTTCGGCAAGTTCCTGCGCGCCCAGCGGTAGCCGGCCCGACCACCCGGAGGACCCCGATGCCGATCACCTGGGACGAGCTCGCCGGGCGCGCGCTGGCCCGACAGCTCCCCGACATGGACGGCGTCGGGGTGGCCGAGGCGCTCGACCGCGTCGGGCCGGTGCAGGCGCAGACCGCCCGGTCGCCCTTCCTCGGCCTGGCCGCCCGGGCTCCCGGCGTCGAGCACGCCGACGTCGTCGCGGCGTACGAGCGCCACGACGTGGTCCGCGGCTCCAACCTGCGCGGCACCGTCCACACCTCCACCGCGAGCGACCACGGGCTGCTCGAGGTGGCCACCCGCACCGGCCAGCGGACGCTGTGGGCTCGCCACCTCCGGCTCCGGGACACCACGCTGGAGCAGGTCTGGGCCGCCCTGGAGGAGTACGCCGCCGCCGACTGGCGCACGGTCGACGAGCTCGGCGGCCACCTCCGGGCGTGGGTCGCGGAGCACGACCCCGGCGCCGCCCCGCGGCTGGACGACACCCAGGGGCGCTACCTCGCCTTCGGCCACGGCGGTCTCGTACGCCGCCCGCTCACCGGCGGGTGGGAGGGCCAGGGCCGGCCGGTCTACCGCACCGCGACCGCCCTGCTGGGCCCCCGCGAGGACGTGCTGGCCGACCCCGACGCCGCCCTCGACGCCCTGCTGCGGCGCCACCTGGCGTGCCACGGCCCGGCCAGCCGGCAGGACCTCGCCTGGTGGGCCGGCCTGGGGCTGCGTGTCGTCGACGCCTGCCTGGCGCGGCTGGCCGAGGCGGGCACGACCGAGCAGCACGAGGGCCCGGACGGGCGGACCTACCACGACCTCGTCGGCGCCCCGGGGCCCGTCGAGCGGCCCGGCGTACGCCTGCTGCCGGAGTTCGACGCGCTGATGTGCGCCTACGACCCGGCGGCGCGGGTCCGCTTCGCGACCGCGGACCACCTGCGTCGGCTGTGGCACCAGGAGAACGGCCTGGTCGACGCGCCGCTGCTGGTCGACGGCCGGATCACCGGGTCGTGGCGGCTGTCGGGCAGCGGCACGGCCCGGCGGTGCGAGGTGACCTGGTTCGCCGGCACCCGGCGACCCCGTCGCGCCGAGGTCGAGGAGCAGCTGGCGCACCTGCGACGGGCCTACCCGGTGACGCTGACCGGGCTCGACGTGCACCGGGGCTGACGCCGCGCCGCGACCGGGTCGTCGCGCGGACGGACGCCCGGGTGCAGGATGGAGCCATGCCCCGCTCCCGGCCGCAGGTGGTCGCGCACCGCGGCGCCAGCGACGTCAAGGCCGAGCACACGCTGGGGGCCTACGTCGCGGCGCTGGACGCCGGCGCCGAGGCGCTGGAGTGCGACGTGCGGCTGACCGCCGACGGCCACCTGGTCTGCGTCCACGACCGCGACCTGCGCCGGGTCAGCAGCGACGCCTCCGTGGTCTCGGCCACCGAGCTGGCCGACCTCGAGGCGCTCGACGTGGCGTCGTGGAAGACGCCGTGGGCCGAGCTCGACGACGAGGCGCCGGTGGGCGACCCCGAGCTGGGCCGGGTGCTGACGCTGCGCCGACTGCTGGAGACCGTCGCGGACTACGACCGCCCGGTCTCCCTGGCCATCGAGACCAAGCACCCCACCCGGTACGCCGGGCTGGTCGAGCAGCGGCTGGTCGAGCTGCTCGACGACTTCGGCTGGACCGACGCCGCCGCCCCGGTGCGGGTGATGTCGTTCTCGTGGCTGGCGCTGCGACGCGTACGCCGCCTGGCCCCCGACCTCGACGTCGTGATGCTGGTGGAGAACCGGCAGCAGTGGTACCGCGTCAAGCCGTTCATCGACAGCGACTGGATCGCGGGCCCGGGCATGGACATGGTGCGCGACCACCCCGACGTCGTACGCCGGATGGTCGACGTCCACGGGCGCCGCGTCCACGTCTGGGTGGTCAACGACATCCGCGACCTCGAGCGCTGCACGGCGCTCGGGATCGAGGCCGTCATCACCGACCGGCCCGGCGCCGTCGTGACCCACCTCGCGAGGAGCTGAGTTTCGCCGCTCCCCCGCGGGGGCATCCTCCCTGCAAGACGCGTCCGCGAACGCGACCATCCCCACCGCGGAGGACGACATGACGACCCTTTCCCAGCAGGCCCCGGCACCCGACCCGGTCACCCTCGCGCTGCCCTTCAGCGCCGAGAGCGCCGCGGTCGCCCGGCACCAGCTGCGGGACTGGCTCCACGTCCTCGGCACCGGCGGCGAGCAGCTCGACGACGCCCGCCTCGTGCTGAGCGAGCTCGTCGGCAACGCGATCCGCCACGCACGCCCGCTGTCCGACGACACCCTGCGGGTGGAGTGGGACCGTCAGGCCGCCGGTCTGGACATCTCGGTGACCGACGGCGGCTCGGTGAGCAGCCCCGAGCGCCTCGACGCCGCGGTCTCCGACCTGGCCGGGCGCGGCCTCGCGATCGTCGACACGCTCGCGTCGCGCTGGTGGGTGGAGGCCACCCGGTCGCGCACCACGGTGCACGCGCTCGTCGAGCTGGCCTGACCCGCGACCCGGGCGTCGTCCCGCGCGACCCAATAGGCTGCCCGGATGGGTAAGAAGTCGCGCCGACAGCACCGTACCGAGGACCCGGGTCCCTCCGCCGACGGGCCCGGTGCCCGGCAGCCGTGTCCCTGCGGCTCCGGCCGCCGCTACAAGGCCTGCCACGGCAGCAAGGACTCCTCCTCCCCCTACGTCGCGCGCCCCTTCGAGGGGCTGCCCGCGGAGGCCGACCTCGTCGCGCTGCGCGAGTTCGTCCCGGCCGCGACGGCCAGAGTCGCCCTGGCGCCCGGCGTCGAGAACCCCGAGGGCCGCTCGGTGCAGCTCTGCTCGCTGCTGCCCGGCGCCACGCCCGCGATGGTGCGGCAAGACGGGAGCATCTGGCTGGGGCTCCAGGTCCAGCACGGGTACGGCGACCCCAGCCGCGACCTCGGTGCCGTGCTCGAGGAGGCGCTCCGCGCCGACCCCGGCAGCCTGGTCGGCCTCTCGGCCCCTCCCGGCGACGGCGCCCGGCTGCAGGACCTGCTCTCCGACGACCCGATCACGGTCACCGTCCACGACGGCTTCGACTTCTGGGTGGCCGACGTCGACGACACCGACGGCAGCATGGCCGGTGCGCTCGAGGCGGCCAACGAGGCAGCCGCGCCGACGGCCCGGATCACGACCGTGCCCGCGGCGTACTGGACCTCGATGGGTGACCGCGAGTACCTGCGCTGGGTGCTGCCCCACGGCGAGGACCAGGTCCTCGACGCGCTCGCCCGGCTCCGGGTGCTCGGCGACACCTCGCTGGTCGAGGGTGACCGGCTGATCGGCATGTTCCGCACCCACGGCCTCGTCGTGCCGGTGTGGGACCTCCCGGTCGGCACCGGGGCCGAGGCGGTCGAGGAGCCGCTCGACGCGTTCTCAACGAGGCTGACCGAGGCGCTGGGCCGCGACGACGCGCTCACCTCCGAGGAGCGGGCCGCCCGCGCGGGGCTGGCCAGCCGCCAGCTCACGATCCGCTAGACCAGGATCGCGACCGCCTCCTAGACCACGTCGATCCCGCAGCGCGGGTTCCCGGGTCTCGGTTGTGAGCGCCCAGCCCATGCCGTACATTCGGGGTGCCCGGCCGATGTTGTCCCCCCCGTCAACACCGGCCGGGTTTCTCATGCCCGGACGACCTCGGCGACGACCCGGTCGCCGCTACTGCGGGGTGGGTGGCTCCGAGGCGCGGCCGATGCCGGCGATCGCGAGCACGATGAGCAGCGACCCGACCACCCCGGCCGCGGTGAGCTGCTCGCCGAGCAGCACCACGGCGAGCAGCACGGCGGTCACCGGCTCGAGCAGCGTCGCGATGACCGCGGCCCCGCTCGGCGTGGTCCGCAGGCCGGTGAACAGCAGCGCGTAGGCGATCGCCAGGGTGAACACGCCCAGGTAGCCGATCAGCAGCCACGACGTGGGGTCGGGGGTGGTGAACGGGTCGCCCCGCACCGCGGTGACCACCAGCCCGAGCGGCACCAGCACCAGGGCCGCCACTCCCACCGTGGCCGCGGTGATGGTCAGCGTGTCCAGGTCCTTGGACAGCGGCGCCGCGACCTCGGCCGAGAGGGCGTACGCCGTCCCCGACGCGAGCGCGAGCAGGACGCCCAGCACGGGGCGGGAGGCGTTCTCGGCCGCCCCTCCGGCGAACGTCACCAGCAGCAGCCCCACCACCGCGACGACCACCGACACGGCCCGGCCCCCGCGTGGCAGCCGGCGCTCACGGACGCTGTCGAGGGCCAGCAGCAGGACCGGCGCGAAGCCGAGGCACACCACCGTCACGATGCTGACCCCGGCGAGCACCACCGCGACGAAGAACGAGGCCTGGAAGGCGGCGGTGAGCGTGCCGACCAGCGCGACGCGTCGCCACTCCCCCTGCGCCGCCGCCCGCACCGTGCCGAGGCGGCCCGACAGCCCCACGACCAGGGCGAGCACCGCGACGGCGGCGACCGCCCGGTAGGCCGTCACCGTCAGCGACCCCAGCCCGGACCGGTCGTGGAGCACCTGCGCGCCCGGTCCGATGGTGCCCCAGATGACGCCCGCCAGCGACACGAGCGCGAGCCCGCGCCACAGCGACCCTGACCCGGTGACCTCGCGTGTCGACACCGACGCAGTATCCACGCCCGGACGGCGCGGACCCCGCCCCGCTACGACGTCGGCTGCTCGTCCACCTCGATGGCGAACTTCACGTCGTCGCCCTCGACCGCGGTGGTGGTGACATCCATGCCGTACGTCGTGCCGTCGGCCTCGAGGCTGCAGCGGACCTGCTCGCCCGTCTCGGCGGGCAGCGGGTCGGGGCAGGTGACGTCGAGACGGGCCCCGCCGACGGTGGCCGCGAGCTGGGTGGACACCCGCTGCTCGAGGAGGCCGGCGCTGACCTCGCGCCCGCCGCCGCAGCCGGCGGTGAGGGCGAGCAGCGACCCGGCCAGGACCGCCTGCACCAGCACCCGCGCCGCGGGGCCGGTCGCCGTCACAGCTCGTCGCGCGAGATCGGGCAGGACATGCAGCGAGGACCGCCACGACCCGACCCGAGCTCGGAGCCCGAGATCGCGACGACCTCGATGCCGGCCGCCTCGAGGCGGGCGTTGGTCTCGACGTTGCGCTCGTAGGCCACCGCCACCCGGGGCGCGACGGCCAGGGTGTTGTTGCCGTCGTCCCACTGCTCGCGCTCGGCGGTGACGGCGTCGAGGCCGGTGTCGATCTGGTGCAGCGTGTCGATCTGCATCGCCTTGGCCGCGGCGACCAGGAACGGCTCGGCCTCGCTGACCTCGAGCGGGCCCTCCTGGGCGGCGGTGACGGTGTGGGCGGTGAGGTGGTCGGCGACGTTGGGGTACATCACGATCTTGTCGACGTCGACCATCGTGCAGACGGTGTCGAGGTGCATCGTGGCCCGCTCCTGCGCGATCGGGACCGCCAGCACGGTGTGGGCGCCGCCGTCGGCGAACAGCTGCCGGGCGAGCCGCTCGACCCCGGCGGGCGTGGTGCGCTCGCCGACGCCGACGGCCACGACGCCGGGCGAGAGCAGCAGCACGTCGCCGCCCTCGACGTGCTCGCGGTGCCAGCCGTGGATGGTCTCGATGCCCGAGAAGCGGGGGTGCAGCGTGTAGATCAGCTCGGTCAGCTGGGTCTCGCGGTCGCGCGCGGGCATCGCCAGCGAGGTGACGGCGACCTTGTCGCGGATCCAGACGCTGGAGTCGCGGGTGAACAGCAGGTTGGGGAGCGGGTCGATGAGGAAGTCGTCCTGCGCGAGCAGGCTGGTGACCAGCCCGAAGCCGCCGCGCACCTCGTCGTTGCGCAGGCCGGCGGTCAGCACGTCCTTGAGCTCCTCGGGCGAGAGCCCGGCGAGCCAGCCCTGCAGGTGCTCGCGCATCGTGTCGCCGAGCCGCAGCGACCGCGTCACGCCCTCGACGGCGCGGGAGCGCGCCTCCGCGCTGGCCAGCGTCTCGACCAGCAGCTCGGTCAGGTAGAGCACCTCGACCCCGCGGGTCCGCAGCGCGTCGGCGAACGCGTCGTGCTCGTCCTGGGCGCGGCTGACCCAGGGGATGCCGTCGAAGAGCAGCTGGTCGTTGTTGCGCGGCGTCAGCCGCTGCAGCTCCGGGCCCGGGCGGTGCAGCATCACCGTGCGGAGCCGTCCGACCTCGGTGGAGACGCCGGGCCGGGGAGCGGTGGTGGAGGCGGTGGACGCGGTCATGGCCGAAGCCTAGGACCTGGACGGCGTCCCCGGCTCCCCCGTGACGAGGCGGTCGGCCAGCGCCACGGCCTCGGCCATCACCTGCGTCGCCGGGCGGCCCAGCGCCCGCGCGGCCGCCGCGACGTCCTCGAACTCCGGCTGCGCGTTGAGCACCTCACCGTCGAGCCGCGCCACCTTGACCGCGATCCGCAGGCCGTCGACGTGCACCTCGTCCATCGCGCGGTCCAGCGCGTGCTTGCCCACCCGCTGCTCACGCATCCCGATCGTGGAGGTGTGGCGGTACACCTCGCGGCGCACGCCGTCGACCCGCGCCGCCGGCACCAGCACGGCCAGGGTGTGCGCGGGCCGACCCTTCTTCATCAGGATCGGGGTCAGCCAGGCGTCGCTCGCCCCCGCCTCGAGCAGCGCGCTGATCACGCCGGGCCACAGCCGCGGGTCGAGGTCGTCGACGTTGGTCTCGAGCAGGTACGGCGCGGTCGAGCCACCCTCGCCGGTCGGAGCCACCCTCGCCGGTCGAGCCTGTCGAGACCCCGTGACCCACCAGCACCCGGAGCACGTTGGCGTGGCCCTCGGGGTCGCGGCCGCCGGCGCCGACCCCGACCCGGTCGACGGCCATGGCGGGCTGCGGTCCCCAGGCGTCGGCCAGCGTGGTGAGCAGGGCGGCCCCGGTCGGGGTGCACAGCTCGAGGTCGACCGGCCCGCCGTACGACGGGACGCCGCGCAGCAGCTCGACCACCGCGGGCGGGGGTACGCCGAGGGTGCCGTGGGCGCTGCGGACGGTGCCGCCGCCGAGCGCGACCGCGGAGACGACCACCCGGGGCAGGCCGTCGTGGCCGCCGAGGTGGACCACGCCCGCGCACACGCCGACGACGTCGGCGATGGCGTCCAGCGCCCCGACCTCGTGGAAGTGGACGTCGGCCGGGTCGCAGCCGTGGACGGCGCCCTCGGCCTCGGCGAGCCGGGAGAACACGTCGTGCGCCAGTGCCCGGACGTCCTCGTGCAGGCCGGCCCCGGCGAGCAGCCGTTCGACGTCGCGCCAGGTGCGGTGCGGCTGGTCGTCGGCGACCTCGACGTGGCAGCGGGTGGCGGCGAAGCCGGCGCGGCGTACGTCCTCCGCGTGCAGCTCGACCTGGCCCGGGGCGACCTTGTCGACCGCCTCGGCCATCACCCCGACCGGGACGCCGAGCCCGGCCAGCGCGCCGAGCAGCATGTCGCCGCTGGCGCCGGAGGAGGCGTCGACCCAGAGCACCGGGGCCCCGCTCACGCGTCGGTCCCCCGGGCGCCCCGGGCCACGCGCGCGGCGAAGACGCCGGCGCCGTACCCGTTGTCGATGTTGACCACCGTGACGCCGGGCGCGCAGGAGTTGAGCATGCCGAGCAGCGCGGCCAGGCCGCCGAACGAGGCGCCGTACCCGACGCTGGTCGGCACCGCCACGAGGGGTACGCCGGTCAGCCCGCCGACGACGCTGGGCAGGGCACCCTCCATGCCGGCCACCACCACCAGGCAGTCGGCCTGCTCGAGCCGGTCGCGGACGGCGAGCAGCCGGTGCAGCCCCGCGACGCCGACGTCCTCGACCCGCTCCACCCCGGCGCCGTGGACCCGGGCGGTGGTGACGACCTCGGCGGCCACCGGCGCGTCGGAGGTGCCGGCGCTCAGCACCAGGACCCGGCCGCGCGGTTCGGGCAGCGGGCCGAGGACGGCGGTGCGGGCGACCGGGTCGAGCACGACGCCGGCCAGCTCGTGGCCGAGCAGCTCGGTGGTCGCCCCGGTGAGCCGGGTCGCGAGCACGGCGCGGTCGGGGTGCTGCTCGTGCAGCGTGCGCAGGATGCCCAGCACCTGCTCGGGGGTCTTGCCGGCGCCGTAGACGACCTCGGGGTCGCCGGTGCGGGCGGCGCGGTCGAGGTCGACGCGCGCGTAGCCGAGGTCGGCGACGAGCTCGGGGCGCTCCGGGTCGGTCACGCGGGCCACGCTATCTCCGGGCGCTGCTCCGACACGTCGGCGCTGTCCTCGCCGAGCCGGGACGGGGTGGTGACGCCGTCGTGCACCCGGCGCGGACCAGCGGGGTCACCAGCGAGCCGCTGCGAGTCTCAGGCGGATCGGAACGGGTCGGCCGGGTAGACGCCGAGCACCTTCACCTCGGTGGTGAAGAACGTGAGCTCCTCGAGGGCGCGGGCCACGGGCAGGTCGAGCGGGTGACCGTCGACCTCCGCGAGGAACTGGGTGGCGGTGAAGTGGCCACCCACCATGTAGCTCTCCAGCTTGGTCATGTTCACGCCGTTGGTCGCGAAGCCGCCGAGCGCCTTGTAGAGCGCGGCGGGCAGGTTGCGGACGTTGAAGATGAAGCTGGTGACGACCGGGCCGGCGTCGCGCTCGGCCTCGACGTACTCGCGGGAGAGCACCACGAACCGGGTGGTGTTGTGGTCCTCGTCCTCGACGTCGGTGGCCAGCACCTCCAGGCCGTAGGTCTCGGCCGCGAGCGGCGGCGAGATCGCGGCCTGGGTCAGGTCGCCGGACTCGGCCACCTCGCGGGCCGCCCCGGCCGTGTCGCCGGAGATGACCGGGGTCAGCCCGAGCTGCCGGATGACCTTGCGGCACTGGCCCAGCGCGTGCACGTGGCTGTGGACGGTGCGCAGCGAGCGCGTCGTGGCCCCGGGCAGCGCCATCAGCGCGAACTGGATGCGCAGGAAGTGCTCGGCCACGATGTGCAGCGACGAGCCCGGCAGGAAGTGGTGGATGTCGGCGACGCGGCCGGCCAGCGAGTTGTCGATCGGGATCATCGCGAGGTCGGCGTCGCCGCCCTCGACGGCCGCGAACACGTCCTCGAAGGACGCGCACGCCACCGCCTCCCACTCGGGGTAGTGCCGGCGGCACACGATGTGGGAGTTGGCCCCGGGCTCGCCCTGGTAGGCGATCCGGCCGCGCGTCGGGAGGCTCACGCGGGCCAGTTTCCCACGGCGGCGGCCGGGGACCGCGCGTCGTCCACAGGCCCCCGCCGCGGCCTGCCTAGGCTCCTGCCGTGCCCACCGCCCTCGCCGCTCTCGCCCTGCTCGTCGCCCTCGCCGCCCTGGCCGTGGCGGTGTCGGGGCGTCGCGCGCCGCAGGGCCGCACCCGCCGCGCGGCCGACCCCGGCGACCTGCCCCAGGACGCCCGGGCGCTGCGCCAGGAGGTCGCGGCGCTGAAGGCGGAGAGCGGGCAGGCGCTGCGCCACCTCGCGGTGGTGCGGTACGACGCCTTCACCGACACCGGCGGCCAGCTCTCCTGGTCCCTCGCCCTGCTCGACGACAGCGGCAGCGGCGTCGTGGTCACCTCGATCCAGGGCCGCGCCGAGTCCCGCACCTACGCCAAGTCCGTCGCCGACTGGACCTCCGAGGCCCAGCTGTCCCCCGAGGAGGAGGACGCCATCTCCCACGCTCGTGGGTGAGGGGTGGGGGCAGTTTCACCGGCTAGCCGGTGAAACTGCCCGCAAGGTCGGACATCCCGGGCGCGGACGGGCGGTTTCACCGGTTGGCCGGTGAAACTGCCCGCGAGATCGGATCGGACCCGGGGAAGGCCTACCGCGGCACCCGCACCAGCAACCGCCCGTGGACGCACCGGGCGCGGATCTCCTTGCCGGGGGCGATGAGGTCGCCGTCGAGCTGGCGGGGCGCGTCGCTGCTGGCGCGTACGACGACCTCGGTGCCCGTCATCCGGGTGATCAGCTCGTCGGTGCGGCCGCTGCGGGTCAGCACCCGCGCGGCGAGGGGGACCCAGGAGAGGAACCGGCGGGGGTAGAGCAGCACCACGTCGAGCTCGCCGTCGTCGATCGCGGCGTCGGGGATCAGCGGCATGCCGCCCTGGAGCTGGCCGACGTTGCCGATCACCAGGGTGCGGGCGCGGTGGCGGGTGAACTCGCTGCCGTCGACGGAGACCTCGACGCGGATGGCGGGGAACATCAGCGACTTCAGCGCCGACCAGACGTAGGCCAGCCAGCCGACCTTGGCCTTGATGTCCTCGTTGACGCCCTCCATGATCGCGGCGTCGAAGCCCATCCCGGCCATCACCAGGAAGGTCGCGTCGTCCATCTTGTCGCCGCTGACCTCGACCATGTCGATGGCGCGGTCCTGGCCGTTGAGGCCGACGTCCACGGCCGAGCGCAGGTAGAGCGGGATGTCGAGGTTGCGGGCCAGCAGGTTGCCGGTGCCGGCGGGCACGATGCCGACCGGGATGCCGGTGCCGGCGAGCTCCTCGCAGACCGCCCGGATGGTGCCGTCGCCGCCGACCGCGAGCACCACGTCGCTGCCGCTGACGGCGGCCTCGTGGGCCATGCCGTAGCCGGTGTCCTCCACCGTGGTCTGCCACCACCGCACCGCCGAGAAGCCCGAGGCCGTGGCCAGCGACTCCACCAGCGCCTCGAAGGCACCCACGTCGTCGACCTTGATCGGGTTGAGGATCACCGCGAGGCGGCGCTTCTCGACCGGCACCGCGTCGGGCAGCACGGTCACGGCGGCGCCCTGGTGGATCATCCGCGGCGCCGGGTCGTACGCCGCCAGCCAGACCAGCACGATGCCCGCCGACAGCAGCGAGCCGGCCAGCACGTCGGAGAGGTTGTGCACGCCCAGGAAGATCCGGTCGGCGCAGACCAGCGCGGTGGTCCCGACGGCGACCAGCGTCGCGGTCCGTCGTACGCCGCCCCGCCGGACCAGCAGGTGCACCAGCACGATCGCCACGCCCGCCGCCCCGGCCGTCCCGGTCGCGTGGCCGGAGGGGAAGGAGTAGCTCGACAGCGTCAGGATCGGCTCGTCCCACACCGGCCGTTCCCGGCCGACGAGGTTCTTCACCAGCCAGGTCGCCAGCGAGACCGTGCCCATCACGCCGATCGTCCACAGCGCGGCCCGGTGGTAGGACTTCCACGCGAGCAGCGCCGCCGTCACCAGCGTCGCGACCGTGAGCGGCAGCGTCGAGAACGCGACGCTGACCGCCCGCCAGAACGCCTCGACCGACGCGTGCTCCTGGGTGAACGACTCCGGCCAGCGACCGACGTCGCTGTCGAGCCCGCCCACCGGCGACCACGAGGCCGTGACGAGCAGCGCCAGCACGGCGAAGGCGGCGAAGCAGCCGACGGCGTACAGGATCCGGCTGGTGCGCAGCTGGGCGTGCTCGGTCACGTGGGGGTCGTCCGTCCGTCGTCGTCGGGGCCGCCGGGCCCCTCGTGGCAGCCGCCAGTATGACGCCCTGCCCGGCCCGCGCCGGGGTCAGGAGGCGTCGGGGTGGCGCTCGAGCCGCACCGGGACGCTGGCCCCGGGCCGCCCGTCGAGCAGCGCCGCGACGACGTCGGCGGGCGCCACGACCCCGCCCCGCGAGAGCGGCGTGTCGACCACCTGGACGTCCTCGACCCGGGCCGAGCCGTCGGCGGCGACCACGTCGAGCACCTCCTCCTCGGCGATGCCGAGCGTCTCGCGGTCGACGCCCTCCACCAGCAGCACGCGGTGGCCGGGGCCGCGCGGCGTCAGCCGCCCCCGCACGTCGTGGCGGGCGGCGCGCCGCAGCGCCTGGTGGCTGCGCAGCGCACGCAGGACCAGCGTGCCGCGGGGCGGGAGGTCGAGGTCGACCGGCCGGGTCGGGAAGGCGTACGCCGGCGCCGGGTGGCCGCGCAGCAGCAGCAGCCCGGTCAGCTCCTCGACGGCCGCCGCCGGGTCGGGCTGCGCGGTCAGGCCGCGGCCCCAGTGGGCGTGCACCAGCCGCGCCGCCCGGTAGCGCCGCGCCAGTGCCTCCACCTGGTCGCGGCCGACGCCGGCCCGGTGCAGCAGCGCGTCGACCTCGAGGCCCTCGAGGCGGCGCCGGAAGTCCTCGGCCCCGGTCGTACGCCGCTCCACGAACACCTCGTCGACGCAGCCGGACTCCAGCACCAGCCGCGACAGCAGCGCGAACAGCGCCTGGTCGCCTCCCGGGGCGACCTGGACCAGCTCGTCGGCGCCGTGCGGGGGCCGTCCGCGGGGACCGGCCAGCGGGTCGACCACCACCACGTGCGCGCCCGTACGCCGCGCCGCGCGCAGCCGCGCCCGCAGCCCGCGGCGCGCGTCGACCTCGATCCCCGCCACCAGCACCAGGTCCGGCTGCTCGGACGAGCCGGCGGGCGCGGGGGTGGGGGGCACCGCCACATCCAACCCCATCGCCCCGCCGCGGGTGCGGCGTCGTCCACAGCCCGGCCGCCGCGCCGGGCCCGGCGTCGTGCGCGGCCGATATCGTGCACCACGTGATCGACCCACGTCTGCTCCGCGACCACCCCGACCGGATCCGAGCCGCCCAGGACAAGCGCGGCCTCTCCGGCGACGTCGTCGACCGGGCGCTGGCCGCGGACGCCGCCCGCCGCGCCGCGATCGCCGACTTCGAGCAGCTGCGGGCCGAGCAGAAGCAGCTCGGCAAGCTGATCCCGAAGGCCCAGGGCGAGGAGAAGGCCGACCTGCTGGCGCGCACCAAGCGGCTCGCGGTCGACGTCAAGAGCGCCGAGGCCGACCAGGCCAGCGCCGAGGAGGAGTGGCGCGAGTCGCTGCTCGCCATCCCCAACCCGGCGGCCGACGCGGCCCCGGCCGGGGGCGAGGAGGACTTCGTCCTGCTCTCCGAGCACGGCACCAAGCGCGACTTCGAGGCCGAGGGCTTCACGCCCCGCGACCACGTCGAGCTCGGCAAGATCCTCGGTGCGATCGACATCGAGCGCGGCGCCAAGGTCTCGGGCTCGCGGTTCTACTACCTCACCGGCGTCGGCGCCGACCTCGAGTTCGCGCTGGTCAACATGGCGATGGACCAGGCCCGCGCGGCCGGCTTCACGCCGATGATCCCGCCGGCGCTGGTCCGCCCGCGTGCGATGGAGGGCACCGGCTTCCTCGGTCAGGCCGCCGACGACGTCTACCGCATCGAGGGCCAGGACACCTACCTGGTGGGCACCTCCGAGGTGCCGCTCGCGGCGTACCACTCCGACGAGATCCTCGATGCCGCCTCGCTGCCCCGGCGCTACGTCGCCTTCAGCCCCTGCTTCCGCAAGGAGGCCGGCTCGCACGGCAAGGACACCCGCGGCATCTTCCGGGTGCACTGGTTCGACAAGGTCGAGATGTTCACCTACTCCACCCTCGAGGACGCCGAGGCCGAGCACGAGCGGCTGCTGGGCTGGGAGAAGGAGTGGCTCGACAAGCTGGAGCTGGCCTACCGCGTCATCGACGTGGCGGCCGGCGACCTCGGCCTGTCGGCGCAGCGCAAGTTCGACTGCGAGGCCTGGATCCCCACGCAGGGCCGCTACCGCGAGCTGACCTCGACCTCGAACTGCACCGACTTCCAGACCCGCCGCCTCGACATCCGCGGCCGGTTCCCGGCCGACGACGGCGACGGCGGCACCCAGGTCGCCCCGATCGCCACCCTCAACGGCACCCTGACCGCGATCCCGCGCACCATCGTGGCGCTGCTCGAGACCCACCAGCAGGCCGACGGGTCGGTGCGCGTCCCGGCCGCGCTGCAGCCCTACCTCCAGGGCCGCGAGGTGCTCGTCCCGGTGCACCCGGTCGACGCGTGAGCGCCACGCTCGGGCCGCCCGCCGACGACTGGGTCCCCGGCCTCGTCGCGCTCGACATCGACGGCACCCTGCTGAAGTGGGTCGAGGGCACCGGCCAGCACTACGAGCAGGTCACCGAGGCGGTGTACGACGCGGTCGCGGCCGTCGTCGCCGCCGGCTCCCACGTGGTGCTCGCGTCGGGCCGCTCGCCCCACGGCATGACGATGATCGCCGACCTGCTCGACCTGCCCCGCGAGGGCGCCGACCGCGCCTGGGTGGTCGCCTCCAACGGCGCGGTGCTGTTCCGCTACCCGCCGCTCGAGATCGTCCACGAGGAGACCTTCGACGCCAGCGACGCGGTCGCGGCGGTGCTGCGCGAGCACCCGGAGGCCCTGGTCGCGGTCGAGGAGCGCGGCGTCGGCTACAAGGTCAACCGTCCCTTCCCCGAGGGCGAGCTGTCCGGCGAGATGATCGAGGCCCCGATCGACGACATCGTCGGCGAGCCGGTCAGCCGCGTGATCATCCGCGACCCGTCGGCCTCGGTCGAGGACTTCGTCGCGCTCGGCGCCCGGCTGGGCCTGCACGGCACCGACTACGTGGTCGGCTGGACCGCCTGGCTCGACCTGTGCCCGCTCGGCGTCTCCAAGGCCTCCGGCCTCGACCACGTCTGCCGCCGGCTCGGCCTCACCGCCGACGACGTGCTGGCCATCGGCGACGGCCGCAACGACCTCGAGATGCTGCGCTGGGCCCGCCGCGGCGTGGCGATGGGCCAGGCCGTTCCCGAGGTGCACGAGGCCGCCGACGCCACCACCGACTCGGTCTACGACGACGGCGCCGCGGTCGAGATCCGCCGCTGGTTCCCGGCATGAGCGAGCCCGTGGGCGACCTCCCCGAGACCCTCACCACCGCCCGGCTCCGGCTGCCGCTGATCTCCGCCGAGGACGCCGCCGGGATGCTCGCGGGCAGGCGTCGGCTGTCGTGGCACCGCGACTACCCCACGCCGCGCGACCAGGACGCCGTCGCGATGGTCAAGGCCGACGACCCGGCCGCCTCCTGGGGGCCGCGCCACCTGGTGCGCACCGGTGACGGCACCACCATCGGCTCGGTCGGCTTCTACGGCGCGCCCGGCCCGGCCGACGACGACGTGCCCGAGGCCGAGGTCGGCTTCGGCCTGGTCGCCGACGCCCGCGGGTTCGGGGCCGCCTCGGAGGCGCTGGTCGTGGTGCTGGCCGAGACCGACCGCCTCGGTGTGCGGGTGCGGGCCGGCGTACGCCCGGAGAACTCCGCGGCCCTGAAGGTCCTCGCCCGCTGCGGCTTCACCCAGCTGCGCGGCGCCGGCGAGGACGGCACCCTCGTCATGGTCAGGCCGCTGGCGTGACCGACCCCGCACCCGCGGGCGTCCGGCTGGTCGCGACCGATCTCGACGGCACCCTGCTGCGCACCGACGGCACCCTCTCGCCGCGCACCGTCACCGCCCTCGCCGACGCCCGCGCCGCCGGGCTCGACGTCGTCTTCGTCACCGGGCGGCCGCTGCGCTGGGCCGCGCAGGTCTTCGACCACGTCGGCGGCCACGGCCTCGCCATCGCCGCCAACGGCGCGCTGCTCTGGGACGTCGGTGCCGACCGCGCCCGCCTGGTCCGCGCCCTCGACCCGGCCGCCGCGCTCGAGGTCGGCCGACGGATCCGCGAGGCCGTGCCCGGCACGCTCCTGGCCGTCGAGACCGTCGACGGGTTCGGCCTCGAGCCGGACTACCTGCCGGGCCACCCGCTGACCCAGGACGCGCGACGCGGCTCGTTCGAGGAGCTCCTCGACGCACCGGTGCTCAAGCTGCTGGTGCGCCGTGAGGGCGTGGTGGCCGACGACTACGCCGCCGAGGTGGTCGCCGCGACCGACGGCCTGGCCACGGTCACCTGGTCGAGCAGCGGCTCGCTGCTGGAGCTCAGCGCCCCGGGCGTCACCAAGGCCTCGACCCTGGAGCTGCTCTGCGTCGAGCTCGGCATCGACCGCGACGCGGTGGTGGCGTTCGGCGACATGCCCAACGACCTCGCGATGCTGCGGTGGGCCGGCACGTCGTACGCCATGGCCAACGCGCACCCCGCCGCGCTGGAGGCAGCCGACCGGGTCGCGCTGAGCAACGACGAGGACGGCGTCGCGCGGGTGATCGAGCAGATCCTGGCCGGCGATGTCGGCGACGTCGGCGACGTCGGCGATGTCGAGGACGACGGGTCGGTTCCGTCCCAGGGGTGAGCGCGGCCAGGATGGGCCGCACCCCACCCGATGGAGGAACCATGAAGTACCTGCTGCTCAAGCACTACCGCGGCGGCCCGGCCCCGGTCGGCGACGGCGTCCAGCTGCCCGACTGGGCCCCCGAGGACGTCGAGGCGCACCTGCAGTTCATGAGCGACTTCGCCACCCGCCTGGAGGAGCAGGGCGAGTGGGTGGACGGGCAGGCGCTCTCGCCCGAGGGGACCTTCGTGCGCAGCGGCGGTCCCGGGCAGCCGCCGGTGACCGACGGCCCGTTCGCGGAGTCCAAGGACCTCGTCGCCGGGTTCATGATGATCGACGTCGACTCCTACGACCGGGCGGTGCAGCTCGCCGCCGAGCTGTCCGCGGCGCCGGGGCAGCACGGTGACCCGCTGCTGGAGTGGATCGAGCTGCGGCCGATGCTCACCGCACCTCCCGCGATGACCGACTGATCCTCGTGCCCACCCCCTCCGACGGCCTGCTGCGCGACCTCGCGCCCGCGGTCCTCGGTGTCCTCGTCCGTCGTGGAGCCGACTTCGCGACGGCCGAGGACGCCGTGCAGGAGGCCCTCCTCCGGGCGTGGCGCAGCTGGCCCGACGACCCCCCTCGCGACCCGAAGGGCTGGCTGGTCACCGTGGCCTGGCGGGCGTACGTCGACGCCGGCAGGTCCGAGGCGGCCCGGACCCGGCGCGAGCGGCTCGTCGACTCCCGCCCCGGTCCGGGACCGACCGAGACGGGCGACGACACGCTCGAGCTCTACTTCCTGTGCGCCCACCCCGACCTCTCGCCCGCCTCGGCGGTGTCGCTCACGCTGCGCGCCGTCGGCGGGCTGACCACGGCGCAGGTCGCCCGCGCCCACCTCGTGCCCGAGGCGACGATGGCGCAGCGGATCAGCCGGGCCAAGCGGGTGGTGCGCGACGCCGGCGTACGGCCGGGCGACCTGGCGACCGTGCTGCGGGTGCTCTACCTCGTCTTCAACGAGGGGTACACCGGCGAGGTCGACCTCGCCGAGGAGGGCATCCGGCTCGCCCGGCGGCTGGTCGCCGCCAGCGGCTCGGCGGAGGCCACCGGGCTGCTGGCGCTGATGCTGCTCCACCACGCTCGCCGGGCCGCCCGGATCCGGCCCGACGGCTCGCTGGTCGCGCTCGGCGACCAGGACCGCTCGCGCTGGGACACCACCGCCATCGCCGAGGGGGTGCGGCTGCTGCAGTCGGCGCTGGCCCGCGACCGGCTCGGTCCCTACCAGGCCCAGGCCGCGATCGCCGCGCTGCACGCGGACGCCCCGAGCGCCGCGGAGACCGACTGGACGCAGGTCGTGGAGTGGTACGACGAGCTGCTGCGGTTCGACGACTCGCCCGTCGTACGGCTCAATCGGGCGGTGGCGCTCGGCGAGGCGGACGGCGCAGTCGTGGGGCTGGCCGCGCTGGCCGAGGTCGACCCGACGGTCCCGAGGCACACTGCCGTCGCGGCGTACCTCCACGAGCGCAACGGGGAGACCGCCCTGGGCGCCCGGCTGTACGCCGAGGCCGCCCGCCTCGCGGGCAGCGTCGCCGAGCGCGACCACCTGACGCTGCAGGCGGCCCGGCTGCACCGGTCGGGCTAGAGGTACATCCCGCCGCGGCCGTGGCCCGACTCGTCCTCGGGCGCACCCTGCGGGCCCGGCTGACCGGGCGCCCCCTGCGGCACCGACCCGGGCGGCAGCTGGCGACGCATCTGCTCCAGCTGGCCGCGGGCGGCCATCTGCTGGGCGTAGATCGCCGTCTGGATGCCGTGGAACAGGCCCTCGAGCCAGCCCACGAGCTGCGCCTGCGCGATCCGGAGCTCGGACTCGCTGGGGGTGTCGCCCTCGAAGGGCTGGATCAGCCGGTCGAGCTCCTCGTCGAGCTCGGGTGCGAGGCCGTCCTTGAGCTCGGCGATCGAGGTGTGCACCACCTGCGCGAGGCGCTTGCGACCCGGCTCGTCGACGGGCGCGGCCTTCACCTCCTCGAGCAGCTGCTGCACCATCCGGCCGATCCGCATCACCTTCGCGGGCTGCTCGACGAGGTCGGTGAGGTTGCGCTCCCCGCCGTCGTCGTCGCCGTCGTGGCCCTGGTCGCCCATCTCGGTCAACGCGGCGGCCGGCACGGTGACCGGCTGGCCGTCCGGACCGATGACCACCACGTGCTCGGACTCACCCTGTGTCGACATGCCTCCGAGCCTAGCGAGACGGTCCGACGGGGGTGGACGCCCGACCTCGGCGGCCCCTCCCGCGCGCCTTGGCCACGCGCCCCGGGCCCCGGGCCCCGGGCGCCCGGGCGCCCTCCCATGTAACGCGGAGTTATTGATTCTGAACATGGCGCACACCGTGCACTCGGCAGCAACAGCACCGCGCTACATGTGCGTACGCCGGAGCGGGCGCCGCTGGGCCGGTGCGTCATACGTCCTGGTCGCCCGGACGACCACCTCGTATGACGTCCCGCGTCCGTCATGCGGTCAGGTCGTCGAAGCGACCACCTCGTATGACGCAGCACCCGGCCGCGGGTCTCGACAGGCTCGACCGACGAACCACCAGACGAACCGACCCGTCCGAACCGCCCCCCTCAGGAGCCGATCGAGAGCACGATCTTGCCGGTGTGGGCGCCGGAGCCCATCAGCTCGTGGGCGCGGGAGACCTCGTCGAGCGGGACGGTGTCGTGGACGGTGGTGCGGACCCTGCCCTCGCTGACCAGCGGCCAGACGTGCTCGACGACGGCCGCGCAGATGGCCGCCTTCTCCTCGGTGGGGCGGGCCCGCAGCGAGGTGGCGATGACGGCGCCGCGCTTGGAGAGCAGCTTGCCGAGGTCGAGCTCGGCCTTGCTGCCGCCCTGCATGCCGATCACGACGAGGCGGCCCTCGGTGGCGAGCGCGGAGACGTTGCGGTCGAGGTACGCACCCCCCATGTTGTCGAGGATGACGTCCACTCCGCCCTCCTCCTTCGCGACCGCCACGAAGTCCTCCTCGTGGTAGTCGATCGCCCGGTCCGCGCCCAGCTGCTCGCAGAACGCCCGCTTCTCCGCCGTCCCGGCGGTGGTGAGCACCCGGGCGCCGTACGCCTTGGCGAGCTGGATCGCGAGGTTGCCGATGCCGCCGGCGCCGCCGTGGACGAGCAGCGTCTCCTCGGGGCGCAGGTGGGCGACCATGAAGACGTTGGACCACACCGTGCAGGCCACCTCGGGCAGCGCGGCGGCGGTGACGAGGTCGACGCCGCTCGGCACGGGCATCACCTGGCCGGCGGGGACGGCGACCTTCTCGGCGTACCCCCCGCCCGCGAGCAGCGCGCACACCTCGTCGCCGACGGCGAACCCCTCGACACCGGCGCCGACCTCGCTGATCCGCCCCGAGCACTCCAGGCCGAGCACGTCGGAGGCGCCCTTCGGGGGCGGGTAGAAGCCCTGGCGCTGCAACGTGTCCGCGCGGTTGACCGCGCTGGCGACGACGTCGACCACGACCTCGCCGGGACCGGCGGTCGGGTCGGGGTGCTCGGAGACGACGAGGGCGTCGGGCCCTCCGGGCTCGGGGGCGGTGACAGCGCGCATGCGACCCACCCTAGGGGCGCCGTTCGTACGCCGGGCCGCTCGTCGCCCGACCCGCTCAGTCGTCGTCCGGGACCTCGACCGCAGCCGTCACGTCGTCGTCCTCGTGGGCCAGGTCGTAGGGCGTCTTGTCCCACCGCTGCGCCAGCGCGGTCGCCAGGCCGGCGAGCCGCTCCACCTCGGTGACGTCGCCGTCGGCCTTCGCGGCGGCGTACCCCAGCAGGAAGGTGGTGATCGGGGCCGCCGGGCGCTCGACCTGGTGCGCCGCGTCGCGGGCGAGGGCGACCCCGGGGTCTCGACAGGCTCGACCGACGAGGGCGACGGGCTCGACCGAGCGAAGGCGACCCCGGGGTCTCGACAGGCTCGACCAGCGAAGGCGACCCCGGGGTCTCGACAGGCTCGACCGACGAGGGCCGACGACGACCGACGAAGGCCCTCCCTAGCCGTCCAGCGCGTCGAGGTCCCGCCACTCGTCCACGTCGTGCGCCTCGTCGCCCTCGGCGGGCAGCTCGGCGAGCGAGAGCGGGGCGAGCAGGCGGCGTACCGGCAGCCCGTGGCGCTCGTCGGCCGGCGGAGCAGCGGCGCGCAGGGCGGCGACGCGGTAGACGCCGCAGAGGTACTGCGCGCGTCCCCCCGCGTCGACCAGCATCACCCCGTCCCCACCCGCGCGGTCGTACGCCGCTCGCAGCCGCGCCACGGTCGCGGCCGTCACCAGCGGCATGTCGACGGCGAGCACCACCACCGAGGCCAGGTCGGGACCCAGCGCGTCGAGCCCGGCCAGCAGCCCCGCGGCGGGACCACCGCCGGGCGGCTCCTCCCGGACCGTGCGTACGCCGGCCACCGCGTCGCCCACGACCACCACGTCGAGGCCGGCGACCGCGGCCAGCGCCCGGTCGAGGAAGCTGCGCCCGCCCAGCGCCAGGCCCGCCTTGGAGGTCCCGCCGAGCCGGCCGCCGGAGCCGCCGGTCAGCACCACGGCGCCGGTGCGGGGCGGCTCGGTCGGTCGGGGCACCCCGGCAGTCTGCCTCGCCGGGGCGCTGCCCGGATGGCAGGGTGGAGCCATGAGCGGTGGCGACGAGGTGCACGTCCGGCTGGTCCAGCGGGCCTCGGCCCTGGAGCCCGCGGCCAACCTGGCCACCCTCCGCGAGGTCGTACGCCGGGCCGCGGACTCGACGCCGCGCCCCGACCTGGTGGTGCTGCCCGAGGCCTTCGCCCGCGACTTCGGCGAGGCCGGCTCCGCCCTGGGTCCGTACGCCGAGCCGCTGACCGGCCCGTTCGCCGGCGAGGTCGCCGCGCAGGCGGGGTCGGGCACGGCGGTGCTGGCCGGCATGTTCGAGGTGGCCGACGACCCGGAGCGTCCGCTCAACACCCTGGTGCTCAGCGGCGCGACCGCGGGGGCCGGCGTCACGGCGTACCGCAAGATCCACCTCTACGACTCCTTCGGCTACACCGAGTCGCAGACGGTCTCCCCGGGCCCCGTCGAGCCGGCCGTCGCCGACGTCGCGGGCTTCCCGGTCGGGCTGATGACCTGCTACGACCTGCGCTTCCCCGAGCTCGCCCGCACCCTGGCCCAGCGCGGCGCCGAGGCGCTGCTCGTGCCCGCGGCGTGGGTGGCGGGCGAGCGCAAGGTCGAGCACTGGCGCACGCTGCTGCGGGCCCGCGCCATCGAGAACACCGTGTGGGTGGTCGGCGTCGGGCAGCCGGGGCCGCGCTACAGCGGCCACTCCCTGGTCGTGGCGCCCACCGGCGACGTGGTCGTCGAGGCGGGTCCCGAGGAGGAGGTCGAGCTCGACGCGGTGCTCACCCGCGCGGCCGTGGCCGACGTACGCCGCACCAACCCCTCGCTCGCCAACCGCCGGATGTGAGCGGCCGCCGCGGCCCCTAGACTCGGCCGCGCGGTCCCCCGGGACCGTGGAGGGGTGCCGGAGTGGCCTATCGGAACCGCCTTGAAAGCGGTCGTAGGGAGACCTACCGCGGGTTCGAATCCCGCCCCCTCTGCCACGCGGGTCGGGTCGACCGGCCGACCTACTCCGAGCCGCCCAGCTCGAGCGAGACCGAGTCGTAGACCAGGTCGTGGTCGCGCTGGAGCAGGTGCTCGAGGTCGCGGAGCAGCCGGCGCACCTCGCGCTCGATGGTGTTGGCGTCCAGCCGGTCGAGCACCCCGGCGGCGACCACCCCGACCCGGGCGCGCAGCTGGACGGTACGACGGTCGGCGCCGTCCACGCGCGGCGAGAGCCACGCGTCGGAGTCGGCGCCGGCGGCCGGGGACGCGGGCGAGGGTGGCGGCGGGGGCGCCAGCGGTGCCAGCGCCTGCTGCACGGCCTGGAGCCGCACCCGCACGTGCCAGCGCCACTCGGGCGAGGTGGAGTCCGAGGCGAGGATCCGCCGGAGCTCGTCGACTGCGTGGTCCAGGGAGGTCATCGCGCACGTCCTTCCGCGATCCGGGCCCGGTGGGCGGGCTCCGAGTGTCCCCCCGGTGCGCGGACGGCGACAAGGGTGGATTCGACGTGGGCACCGGTGCCGGGTTCAATCATCGGGTGGCCCGCAGCTCCTACGACCCGCCCGCGTCCGTCCCCCCGCCCGAGGCGCCCGTCGCGCGCGCCCTCGCGCCGGCCCTGCGCGCCCGGCTGCTCGGCTCGGGGCTGCTGGCCACCGGCCTCGTGGTGGTGCTGCTGCTGGTGGTCGGCGGCCTGGTCGGGGTGCCGTCCGCCGTCGTGTCCGGCGTGGTCGCGCTGGCCACCGTCGGCATCGTGACGCTGCTCGCGCTGCTGGGCCCGCGCCACTGGGTGGTGCGCCTGGACGCCGACGGCTACCGCACCCGCGGGCTGCGCAGCGTCCGTCCGCGCTCGGCCCGCTGGACCGACGTGCTCGACCTGCGGGCCACCCGGGTCGAGGGCGTGCGCTGCCTCGTCGTACGCCTGCGCGACGGGTCGGAGGCCACGCTGCCGGTCGACGTCGTCGAGGGCGACCCCGACGAGCTGACCGGGCTGTTCTCGGCCTGCCTGGACCGCAGCCACGGCTACCGCCGGCTGCGCTGAGGCGCGCTGCCCGGCCCGATTCGTCGCCCGCCCGCGGGGATGGGTAGCCTGTGCCCTGCTGTCGGGAGGTGTCGCCTAGTGGCCTATGGCGCCCGCCTGCTAAGCGGGTTGAGGGTTGAACCCTCTCGCGGGTTCAAATCCCGCCACCTCCGCCGGCTCACCGCCCCGGACCCTCGCGGGTCCGGGGCGGTCCTGCTTGCGTGGGAGGCCTCGGCCGGCCTCCCTCACCGGGGATCGGGACGCGTCGCAGAGGCGCGAACTTCTGCATGATCGTGCAATGCATACTCGTGCGCCCGCGATGTCTGGTTCGTCGGACCTTCCGCGGGGCAGGCTCCCACTGCCCCGAGACGAAGGAAGTCAGCCCATGCACCTCTCCAGGATCGCCAAGCCCGTCGCCGCCGCCCTGCTCGCCCTCGGTGTCCTCACCGTCGGCGTCGCCCCCGTCCAAGCCGCGGCGCCGCAGTCCCTCTCGTCGGTCGAAGCAGTCAGGACACCGCCTGGGAGTGACCCCCTGACACGTCCCGTCGGCCCTCGGGAGCCGGCGGGCCGAGCAGGTCATGAGCCGGTCACGCCTCGGGGGCCGACTCCGGATGCTGCTCACGTCCCATCGCCAAGCCCAGCTGGAAGCGGGTCTGCACCCCGTACTCCTGCTTGAGCGCGGCGACGTACGACGCATAGGTGCGCGTGCTGACCCCCACCCGCTTGGCGCTGGCCGAGTCGGAGTGGCCCTCGGTCAGCATGCGCACCGTCATCTGTCGCACCTCCGCGGCGATCTGCGACTCGGTCACGCTGCTGGTGGCCACGTAGTCGCGTGCCCGCTCCCACGACCGCTCGAAGATGTCGGCGAGGTAGGACACCAGGTGCCGGTCGTGGATCACCACGGCCGAGTCGGCCGTGGCGCCGGGCACCATCGCCATCCGGCGGTCGATCACGATCAGCCGGTTGAAGAACTCGTCGAGGGTGCGGATCTCGGCGCCGTTGGCGCGCATCACGTCGACGTACTCCCGCGTGATGTTCGAGCGCCGCGCCGTGTGCTGGTAGAGCGTGCGCATCGTGACGCCGCGCCGCAGCGCCCGCATGTCGCGGTCGTGGGCCTTCTCCAGCGCCCGGGCGCGACGCGGTCCGGCGGGCTGCGCGGTCAGCAGCTCGGACTCCGCGTCGTCGACGACGGACTCCAGGAACCGGTTGATGCCGGGCAGGCCGCGGATCTCGGTCAGCGCGTCCGAGGAGTGCGGCGTACGACGGAACGACTGGGCCAACGAGGCGAAGCTCTCCGCCCACGCCGCCGACTCGTGCAGCAGCTCGACCGCCTCGCGCCCCAGCGGTGCCACGACGCCCGGCTGCACGCTGGTCGGGTCGACCGGGACCCAGCCGCCGGCGGCGTCGTCGCGACGCAGCAGGCCGAGGTCCTGCAGCAGCGACACCGAGCCCGCGAGCGGGTGGTCGGGGGCCAGCCGCGGGTCGTCGTCGGCCAGCACCTCGGCGGCCAGCACCTCGCGGAACAGCTCGCCCGCCTCCCCGTCGAGGAGGCCGCGTCGGCGGGCGCCGTCCTCGTCGGTCATGGGCACATCATGGCGGGAGCACCCAGGACCCGCACCCGGGTGGGTGCGGGTCCTCGTGGTGTCGCGGGAGCGGCGGGATCAGACGCCCAGCCGCGCCTTGAGCGCGTCGAGCTCGGTCCACAGCACGGTCGGCAGGTCGTCGCCGAACTTCTCGAACCACTCGGTGATCTGCGGGATCTCGGCCTTCCACTCCTCGACGTCCACGTCGAGGGCCTGGGTCAGCGCGGCCTCGTCGAGGTCGAGGCCGTCGACGTCGAGCGCGCCCGGGGCCGGCACGTGGCCGATCGGGGTCTCGACCGCGGCGGCCTGGCCGTCGATGCGCTCGATGACCCACTTCAGCACGCGGCTGTTCTCGCCGAAGCCGGGCCACAGGAAGCCGCCCTCGTCGTCGCGGCGGAACCAGTTGACGTAGAAGATGCGCGGCATCTAGCGCCGCGTCGTTCTCCTTGCCCATGTTGATCCAGTGGCTGAAGTAGTCGCCGGCGTTGTAGCCGATGAACGGCAGCATCGCCATCGGGTCGCGGCGGACCACGCCGACCGCGCCGGTGGCGGCCGCGGTGGTCTCGCTGGAGAGCGTCGCGCCCATGAAGGTGCCGTGGGCCCAGTCGCGCGCCTCGGTCACCAGCGGGATCGTGGTCTTGCGGCGACCGCCGAAGAGGATCGCGTCGATCGGCACGCCGCGCGGGTCGTCGTACTCCGGGGCGAGCATGTCGCACTGCTTGATCGGGGTGCAGTAGCGGCTGTTGGGGTGGCTGGAGAGCTCCTCGGAGTCGGGCGTCCAGGGCTCGCCCTTCCAGGAGGTCGCCTGGGCCGGCGGGTTCTCCAGGCCCTCCCACCACACGTCGCCGTCGGCGGTCAGGGCGACGTTGGTGAACACCGAGTTGCCCTTGTTGATGGTCTTCATCGCGTTGGGGTTGGTGTGCTCGTTGGTGCCCGGCGCGACGCCGAAGAAGCCGTACTCCGGGTTGACCGCCCACAGCCGGCCGTCCTCGCCGACGCGCATCCAGGCGATGTCGTCGCCGATGGCCTCGACCTTCCAGCCCGGGATGGTCGGCTCGAGCATCGCCAGGTTGGTCTTGCCGCAGGCGCTGGGGAAGGCCGCAGCGACGTACTTGGTGACGTCCTGCGGGCTGGTGAGCTTGAGGATGAGCATGTGCTCGGCCATCCAGCCCTCGTCGCGCGCGATGGCCGAGGCGATGCGCAGCGCGTAGCACTTCTTGCCGAGCAGGGCGTTGCCGCCGTACCCGGAGCCGAAGGACCAGATGGTGCGCTCCTCGGGGAACTGCACGATGTACTTGGTGTCGTTGCAGGGCCAGGACACGTCCTCCTGGCCCTCCTCCAGCGGCATCCCGACGGAGTGCAGCGCGGGCACGAAGTCTGCGTTGAGCTCCTCCATCTTCTCGAGCACGTTGCTGCCCATGCGGGCCATCACGCGCATCGAGGCGGTGACGTACGCCGAGTCGGTGATCTCCACGCCGAACATCGGGTGCTCGGCCTCGAGGTGGCCCATCACGAACGGGACGACGTACATCGTCCGGCCCTTCATGCAGCCCGCGTAGAGCTCACGCATGAGCGCCTTCATCTCCGAGGGGTCCATCCAGTTGTTGGTGGGCCCGCAGTCCTTCTCCTCGACCGAGCAGATGTAGGTGCGGTCCTCGACGCGCGCCACGTCGGTGGGGTCGGAGGCCGCGTGGAAGGAGTTGGGCTTCTTCGCAGGGTCGAGGCGCGTGAAGGTGCCGGTCGCGACCAGCGCGTCGGTCAGCTCGGTCCACTCCTCGTCGGAGCCGGTGCACCAGTGGATCCGGTCCGGCGTCGTCATCGCGGCGACCTCGGCCACGAAGTCGAGGATGCCCTGGTGCGTCGTGGGTGCGGCGGCGGAAACTTCGGTGCTCACTTCGGCGGTCATGCTGTCCCTCTCGATGGCCGCCCGGCCCCGAGGGACGGGCGGTTGGACGACTGGCTGGGTGCCGCTCCGTTGCATCACCCGACGTTGCTGTGCTGCGAAACGGTAGTCCGCTGCCGACGAAGGTGGTATTGGATCGATCCAGCCACGCCGAGAGGTGAGAAAGGCCCCTCCGCCAACAAACTCCCGGAGCCCAACTCCCCCATCGCTTGCGGGGTACGCGTCGGTAACCGACGCAGCCGCAACAAACGGGGGCGCACGCCGCCGGCACCGCCCCGGGTCCCGATTAGCGCCCCGGCAACCCGCTCCGTTAGAGTTGCTGAGTCCTCGTGCGAGCGGGGACATGCGCCTGTAGCTCAACGGATAGAGCATCTGACTACGGATCAGAAGGTTAGGGGTTCGAATCCCTTCAGGCGCACCACCGGAGCCGCTGTCCAGTCGACTGGACCGCGGCTCTCGTCGTTTCGGACCGTCCCGTCTGCGAGCATCCGGTCCATGACCGCCGGACTCGACCTGGGCGGCCGGGTCGCCCTCGTCACCGGCGCGGGCAGCGCGACCGGCATCGGGTACGCCGTGGGCCGCCGGCTGGGCGAGCTGGGCGCCTCCGTCGCCCTCACCGCCACCAGCGACCGCGTGCACGAGCGCGCCCGCGAGCTCGAGGAGGCGGGGGTTCCGGCCGTCGGCGTGGTCGCCGACCTGACCGACCCGGCGGCGGCCGACGGGCTGGTCGCCGCCGTGGTGGCGCGGTGGGGCCGGCTCGACGTGCTCGTGAACAACGCCGGCATGGTCGCCGTGACCGACGGCGACGCCGCTTCCGGCGGGATCGAGGAGACGTCGTACGCCGACTGGCAGCACGGCCTGCGCCGCAACCTCGACACCGCCTTCCTGGTGACGCAGGCGGCCGTGCCGGTGATGCGGCGCGGCGGCTGGGGCCGGATCGTGATGGTCAGCAGCGTCACCGGGGCGGTGATGGCGATGCGCGGCGAGGCGGCGTACGCCGCGGCCAAGGCCGGCATGGTCGGCCTGACCCGCTCGCTGGCGGTCGACCTCGCCGGCGCCGGCATCACGGCCAACGCGGTCGCCCCGGGGTGGATCCGTACCGGTTCGCAGACCGACGCCGAGCGCCGGGAGGGCGAGGTCACCCCGGTCGGGCGGAGCGGCACCGCCGACGAGGTCGCGTGGCCGGTCGCCTGGCTGTGCACGCCGGGGGCGGCGTACGTCACCGGCCAGTGCCTGGTCGTCGACGGCGGCAACGCGGTGGCGGAGGAGCGGCGGCCCTGACCTCGGGCCCGTCGTGACGCCGCCTGGGGTGTCGAGTAGAAATGACGACGTGACCGACGACCCCGCCCCCGCTCCCCGCGACGTCTCGGAGGTCGGCCACGCGGCCGCCCGCACCGCCTGGGCGGAGGCGGCTCGACCGGTGCTGGAGGAGGCGGCCGGACGCTACCGCTCGCTGGTGCGGTTCAAGGCGCTCTCCGACCGGATCCAGGCCGAGACCGGCATCACCACCACCCGTCCCGTCGCCACCTGGATCGGCGGCGTCCTCGGCGACGTCGCCACCGGGTGCGTCGAGCGGGGCGAGCCGCTGCTGTCGGCGCTGTGCGTGAGCGCGCAGGGCGGGGTGTCGGACGGGTACGCCGCGTCGGTCGAGCGGGCGCGCGGCGTACGCCCCGAGGACCCGGACGAGCACGCCGCCGAGGAGCGGGTCGCCTGCTACCGCCACTGGCAGGCCGCGGGCCTGCCCGCCGACGGGGGTACGCCGCTGCGCACCGCCCACTTCACCCCGACCCGCAAGGCCGCGCCGCGCCAGCCCGCAGCCCCGCGGGCCTCCCGCGCCGCGACCCCGCGCAAGGCCGCCGCACCCAAGAAGGTCGCGGCGCCCAAGCCGGAGGAGAAGCCGGTGCGGCTCTGCCCGACCTGCTTCACCGCGGTGCCGGCGTCGGGCGTCTGCGACTACTGCGACTGACCGCACCGAGAAACCTGGGAACGTGTCCGCATCTCGGACGAAACCGCAGGTCAGAGCCGGTTCTTGTCGGTGCTCGGTGCTTGGATGGATCCATGAGCAACCCCGTCGAGAGCCCTGCCGGCGGGCACCCGTTGGCGGAGTTCACGACCCGGTTGCGGGCCCGTCTCGACCAGCTGACCGCGACCAGCGCGCGGCCGGTGTGGGCGATGGACCCGGCCGAGCAGCGACACGTCCTGTCCGACCTGGCTGTCGCCACAGCGCAGCTGGAGGCGCTGCGGCTGCAGGTGCTGGCCGAGGCCGACCGGTCGGGCGCGACCGGTGCCGAGGCGTCGGCGTCGGCGGCGGAGTGGGTGGCCCACCACACCCGCCAGCGCCGGGTCCACGCCCGCTCCGACCTGCGTCTCGCCCGGGCGCTCGAGCAGCACTCGCGACACTGCCGCGGCGATGGCGGCCGGCGTCGTGAACGCCGACCAGGCCCGCGTGATCGTCCGGTCGGTCGACCGGCTCCCGACCCGCGGTGAGTTCGCCGTCGACGCCGACCAACGGGTCGCGGCCGAGCGGCACCTCGTGGCCCTCGCCCGCCACCACGACGCCAAGGAGCTGGAGGTGCTGGGCGCCCGGTTGTTCGAGGTCGTCGCCCCCGACCTGGCCGAGGCCTACGAGGGCCGGTTGCTGGAGGCCCAGGAGGCGATCGCCGCACGCAGGACCAGCCTCACGATGAGCCACACCGGCGACGGCCTGTGCCGCGGGAGGTTCACGATCCCGGCGTTGCACGGCGCGATGCTGTCCAAGGCCATCCTGGGACTCGCCTCACCGACCCGGACCGTCGCGGACGGCGAGGTCGTCATCGACCCCGAGCTGCCGACCCCGGTCCGTCACGGCGTCGCGTTCACCCAGCTCCTGGAGTCACTCCCCGCCGACGCGCTGCCCACGGTCGCCGGCGGTGACATCACGGTCGTGGTGACGATGCGGCTGGACCAGCTGCTCGCCGACCTCGACACCGCCGGCGTCGCGGTCCTCGACACCGGCACCCGGATCTCCGCCGGCGAGGCCCGCCGCCTGGCCTGCGCCCACCGCGTCGTCCCGGCAGTGCTGGGCGGCGCGTCGGTCCCGCTCGACCTCGGCCGCTCCCGCCGGCTGCACACCAAGGCCCAGCGCCTCGCGATGGCCCAGCGCGACGGCGGCTGCACCGCCGTGGGTTGCGACCGGCCGCCCGCGCTGTGCCACGCCCACCACGACCTCGCGTGGTCGACCGGCGGCGCGACCAGCGTGGACAACGGTCGGCTGCTGTGCGGCCACCACCACCGCCGGGTCCACGACCCGGCGTACCACCACCGCATCCGACCCGACGGCAAGGTCGAGCTCCACAGGCGGGAGTGAGGGCTCAGAGACCGCGCCGGTCGAGCGCGGCCATCAGGGCGGGGCGGCGGGCGAACCGATCCCGGATCGAGGCGACGTACGCCGCGAACTCCTGCTGCTCCCCCGCCCGCTCCATCAGCCGCCCGACGTGGATGAGAGTCGCCGCCACGTCCGGGTAGGTGTCGGCCCTGGCCACGGCCAGCGTCGCCTCCAACCGTTCACGGTGGAGCCGCGCCGCCCTGCCCGGGAACTCGTTCGTCGAGGCGTTCGCCAAGGTCTGCCAGGCGCGCCCCGGCCCGAGCTCGTCGGCTGCGGCCCACGCTGCTGGGAGGTCGCGATCGGCCAGGGCGAGCTGCACCAGCAGGGCCCCGTCGCCGTGGGGACCGGCTGCCCGTTCCCGGAGTGCGGCGAGGACCCACTCGCGCTCGTGCTCACCACGGCCCAGCGCAGCGGCCACGTCGAGGAGCGCCTGCACGGGTCTCACGTCCGTGGCCCGCAGTACGGCGCTCCGGTGCACCGCGACCGCGTCGTCCTCCCGCCCCCGCCCGAGCAGGTCGCGCGCGACCTCGTCGGTCGAGAGCCGGAGATCGTCGTGTCGAACGTCGACCCGCCCCGCCTCGACAGCGCGGTCGACCCAGGCGCTGAGGTCGTCGTCGCGGTCCACCGAGCGGAGCCGCTCGACGATCGCGCCGTACCGGACGTGGGGGCCCTCGCTCAAGATCGCGACGGCCGTGTCGACGTCGCTGTCGTGGTCGGCCAGCTCGAGCCGCATCTGTTCGAGCTCGGTCGCGTCGACCCGGTCGCGGGGACCCTTCCGGAGGCGCTCGACCCCCGCGCGGTAGACGCGCAACGCGCGGTCGTCGAAGGCCTCGACCACGTCGTCGAGGCGCAGCTCCGGCCAGCCGGGCGAGCTCGCTCGGAATCGCAGCAGCCAACGGGCCAGGTCGCTCGGAGCAGGGTGCCCGGCCCGGCATGCCTCGGCGTACAGCTCGGCGGCCCGCTGGCAGGCGTCGCCGAGCGCCCCCGCGGAGTCGTCGGCGCGTTCGAGGACGCGGCGCAGCCGTGTGACCGCGCGCAGCAGCGGCTCTTGCGCGGTCGCGGTGTCGCCACGCTCGACCAGTTCCTGCAGCGCGTCGAGCACGTCGTGCGCGCGGTGGGCGAGATCCAGGGTTCGGCGGTAGTCCAGCTCACCGCCTCCCCGCAGCACCCCGGCGACGTCGCGCACCAGCTCGGCCGCGGCCACCGGGTCGGCCGGTCGCGACGTCCCCCGGGGAGGCGGCGGCCGTTGCGGTGCGGTCGGAGCCGGTGCTGCGCCGCGTCGTACGCCGCCCTCCGACCGCGCCTCGATCACCGCCAGGCCCAGCGCCACGAGGTGCTTGCAGAAGTTCCCTGCAGCGTGGTCCGGGCAGGTGCAGTGCCCGCGGAGGGCGAGCCCTGACCACTCCAGCTCGACGAGGTAGACGGTTCTCGCCAGGATGGTCGCGGCGGCCCCGGTCTCGGTGATCTCGAGCCCGTGGACCCAGTCCGCGTACTCCTGGCCCCGCTCGTAGCCCTGGCTGCCCGCGGCAGCGCGCAACGCCGTCCTGGTCGGCAGCACCTCGGCCACGCGTCCATGGTGCCACCCACGACGGGTCAGGGGCCGACGCCCACCGGGGATGCCGATCCGTCGTCGACCACCGCAGGCTCGTCCGGTCGTCCCTGCGCGAGGAGCGTCAGTCGCGCCAGGTGGTCGACCGCCGCGCCACCTCGTAGATCGCGTCGACCTGGTCGTCACTGAGGGTCGCGCCGAGCCGCAGCAGCCACCGACCGATCTGCATCCGAGCGACGACGTTCACTCCGGTCGGCTGGCTCTTCACGACGAGGTCGCCGGCGTTGACGGTGACGATGAGCCCGTCCACCGGTACGGCGAAGCCGGTGCCCGCGGACAGCAACCGCGCCGCGCGCTCGGCCTCGTGGCGGGCGTTGCGCACGTACGGCTGCCTTGTGACCGTCCACCAGGAACGTGTTGCCGCCCACCCAGATCGTGGCGTCGGGGTGGTGCTTGGTGTTGATGGTGAACACCCCACCAGGGCCGATGGCCAGGTGGTCGATGTCGGAGCCGCGTGTCCCCACGGGGATGGAGTGCAGGAAGCGCCAGCGCGGGTCACGACGGGCCACCTTCGCCAGCTTGGCCGCGACCTTCTCCTCCCCGTCGGCACCGATGCGCCAGCCGCGCTCCTCGGTGTGGACGCCGAGCACCCGGGCGAGGACGCTCTTCACCGGCGCGGCCTGGTGCGCCGCGACGGCCATCTCCCGGACGCCCTCCGCGGGCAGGTTGGTCGCGAGGTCGACCCACGGCCGCTCGGGCACCACGCGCGCGGGCTCATCCAGCGCCGGCGCGGGCGGCGGCACGGGTTCGACGACGTCCGCCGGGGGCGTGGTCATCCGAGGGCTCGGTGCCGTCGCCTTCCAGCTGCTCACGGCGCGGGTGACGGCGTCCGACCACTCCGGGCTCGCGGGGTGGGGCTCGTCCGCCTTCAGGTCCCAGTAGCCGAGGTCACGGCCGTCCGCGCCTCTGACGTACAGGCGGTCGTGCCCGAACCGCCTCCAGCGGACGACGATGGCAGGGCCCTCGTGCAGGGCCTCGGCCCCGAGGTCGGCTTCAGCAGTCATGACGCTCCCCCAACATGCTCAAATCGGACACCCTCAGGATGCCGATCATCAGCTCGGCGCGTGGCGGTTCCCACCAATCTGGCGGCTTCACACCACCAGCCGCAGCACCCGCTCCGAGACCCCGACCGTCACCTGCTGGCCCCACCGCAGCGTGAGGTGGTCGGCCTCCATGCCGTCACCGAAGGCCACCAGGCCGTCGGTCTCGACGGTGACCACCAGGGGCGCCTCGGCGAGCGACCCCTCGGTCGCGGTGACCCCTGTCGCCGGCGAGGGCCACGCCTCGCGGACGAACCACGCCAACCGTCCCTCGCTCGGCGCCGGCAGGGCCAGCTGCGAACGACGCTCCAGCCAGGCCGACCGGCACCAGCCGGTCGCACCCGTGCCCGTCGCCACCAGCAGGCCCGAGGACGCCTGCCGCTCGGGCGCTCCGCCGGGCGCGGTCAGGGTGTAGCGCGCGGTCTGGTGGCTCGGGTGGCCGACGTACACCTCGTTGAGCGCGACCAGCACCTGCCCGTCGTCGGTCCGCGCCTCGACCATGGTGAGCGGCTCGATCCGCCCCTCCCCGTGGAGCAGCGCGGCCGTCGCCGAGGGCCGGTGCCGCACCAGTACGCCGGGGTTGCGGCCCGGCTCGGGGTCGATGCCGATGACGGGCTGCCCGTGGAGGTACTTCGCGACGTTGGCCACCAGCCCGTCCTGCCCCACCACGACCACCAGGTCGTCGGGCTCGAACAGGAACCGGTCGAGGTCGCCCCGCTCGACGCTCCCCCGGCGCCAGTCGAGCGGGACCGCTGCGCCCACCTCGGCCAGCGCCGACCGCTGCGCCTCGTCGCGGACGTCGAGCTCGGCGAGGTCGCGACCACGGGTCTGGAGGAAGAACGCCGCCTGCCCGCGGGTGCCGTGGCGGGCGACGAGCTCGGCGAGCTCGGTGTGCCGGTGCACCACCACCACCCGCGGGGCGAGGCCGGTCACGACGCCTCCTTCGCAGCGCCCAGCTTGGCGAGCACCGGCGCCAGCAGGTCGGGCGTCAGCACCAGGCTCTCGATGCGGGGCAGGTTGCCGGCCAGCTCCTTGACGGCCAGGCCGAGCAGCACGGCCTCGCTGAGGTCGGCGTACGCCGCGACCCGCGCCGCCTCCGCCTCGCCCTCGGCCACACCGGCGGCCCGGGTGGCCTCGGCGTCGGCGGTCGCCAGCCGTTCGGTACGCCGCGCCTCGGCGTCGGTGGCGATCTCGCCGGCCGCCGCGGCCTCCTCGGCCTGACGACGGGCGTTGGCGCCGCGCTGGGTGACCAGCTCCTCCTCGCGCCGGGCGAGCTCGATCTGGGTCTGCAGCTCGTTCTGCCCGATCGCCCGCTCCCGCTCGACGGCCATCGCGCGCCGCTCGTACGTCGCCCGGTCGGCCTCCTGCTGCACCTGCTCGCGCGTCGGGGTGCGCAGCGCCTTCTCGACCTCCGGCTCGGGCCGCACCGCGACGACGCGTACGCCGATGACCGCGATGCCGCTCTCGGCCAGCCGGCCGTCGGCGGCCAGCCCCTCGGCGATCGCGGCCCGGATCGGTCGCACCCCGCCGGCCAGCACGGTGGTCAGCTCGGCGCCGGCGACCAGGTCGACGGCGTGCTGCTGGGCGCTCTCGGTGAGCAGCCCCGCGACCTGGTCGAGCGGCGTACCCCTCCAGCGGCCGTGCTCGGGGTCGATCGAGAAGTCGATGCGACCCGCGGCGACCGTCGGGTCGACGACGCGGAAGGTGAGCGTGGCCTGCACGCTCACGTCCTGGAAGTCGGCGGTGCGGGCGTGCAGCAGCAGCGCGAGGTCGCGGTCGTCGACCGGCACCTCGGTGAGGACGGCGCTGAGCGGGCGGTACCAGAAGGCCGCCCCGACCCCGGCGTGGACGGTCTTCCCGTTGCGCACGTGGGCGACGTGGGTGGTGGCGTTGCCGCGCAGGTGGCGGACCAACGGGTAGCGGGCGATGTCAGCCATGGTGACCTCCGGTTGATTGTTTTCGTCTTAATGACGATAAGCCTCACCAGGCTTTCTCGTCAAATCGACGATTACTCGCTACGCTCACCCCATGACGTACGACGCCGCCGCCCACCCGCCGTTCGCCGTCACCGTCGACCTCGTCGTCCTGACCATCCGCGACGACGAGCTGTGCGTGCTGACGGTGGAGCGGGGCGAGGAGCCGTACGCCGGCCGCCGCGCCCTCCCGGGCGGGTTCGTCCTGCCCGACGAAGACCTCGAAGCAGCCGCGCTGCGCGAGCTCGCCGAGGAGACCGGGCTAAGTGCCGCGGACGTCCACCTGGAGCAGCTCCGCACGTACGGCGCCCCCGCCCGCGACCCCCGGATGCGCGTGGTCAGCGTCGCTCACCTCGCGCTGGCTCCCGACCTCCCCACACCCCGGGCCGGCACCGATGCAGCGACGGCTTCCTGGGTGCCGGTGTCATCGGTCGGGTCGCTCGCCTTCGACCACGACGAGGTCCTGCGCGACGGCCTCGAGCGCGCCCGCGCCAAGCTGGAGTACTCCCCCCTGGCCACCGCCTTCTGCCCGCCGGAGTTCACCATCGGCGAGCTGCGGCGGGTCTACGAGGTCGTCTGGGGGGTGCCGCTCGACCCCCGCAACTTCCACCGAAAGGCGACTGCGACGCCGGGGTTCCTCGTCGCTACCGGGGAGCGGACGAACCGGCAGGGTGGGCGGCCGGCGGAGCTGTTTCGGCGGGGCGGGGTCGATGGCGCTTGTGCCACCTCTGACGCGCCCAGGTTCTCCTGCCTGAGATGGGGTCTGCTGCACGGATAGGTGACATCTGATCTGCGTCGATGTGTGTCGGCGCTGGAAGGATGTGCACCATGCCGAAGGCGTTCCCCCGAGAGTTCCGCGAGGACGTGATCCGGGTCTATCGGGACTCTGATGCGTCGCTGGCCCAGGTCGCGAAGGACTTCGGCATCTCGCCGTCGTGCCTGAAGCGCTGGGTCACGATCGATGACAAGAATTCTGCCCACCCATCCTCAGCCGGCCGAGCGGCTCTCGAGTCCGACGCGCTGCGTGATGCGAACAAGCGGATCAGGCTCCTCGAGCAAGAGAACGAGGTCCTGCGCCGCGCCGCGGCCTATCTCTCGCAGGCCAACCTGCCGGGAAAATGATGTACCCGCTCGTCCGCGAGCTGGCCGCCGATGGGATCCCCGTCGCGGTGACGTGCCGGGTGCTCAAGATCGCACGCCAGCCCTACTACCGCTGGCTCGCGAACCCGGTCACCGACGCCGAGCTGACTGCGGCCTACCGGGCGAACGCGTTGTTCGACGCCCACCGCGACGACCCCGAGTTCGGCTACCGGTTCCTCCTCGATGAGGCCCGCGTCGCGGGTGAGCCGATGGCGGAACGGACCGCGTGGCGGATCTGCTCGGACCTCGGTTGGTGGTCGGCGTTCGGGAAGAAGCGCGGCAAGAACGGGAAGAAGCCAGGCCCGCCGGTGCACGACGACCGCTGCGCCGTGGTTGACGACAAGGGCAGGGTCCGCCACGAGTTCACCGCAACCGCGCCGAACGAGCTGTGGCTGGCCGACATCACCGAGCACTGGACCGGGGAGGGCAAGCTCTACGTCTGCGCGATCAAGGACGTCTACTCCAACCGCATCGTCGGCTATTCGATCGACTCACGGATGAAGTCCCGGCTTGCCGTCGCTGCGCTGAACCACGCCGTCGCGCGCCGCGGCAATGTGGCTGGTTGTGTCCTGCACACCGACCGAGGATCGCAAGGCGGATTCAAGCGGTCGTCGCAACACCTCGATGATGGAGGTGTTGGATGGAGCGACCGAGGAGGCAACTGCCGCAGGCGCCGGCCGGGGCGCGGCGGCAGTGGGCCGCGGACAGGGCGCTGCGGGCGCCGATGCGTTCGCCCGGCCGCCCGGAGCCGTCGCGAGCGGTGCAGCGAGAGTTCTGGCGCCTGATCGCGACCGGGATCACCACGGTTCAGGCCGCCGAGGGTGTCGGTGTGTCGGCGCCGGTCGGGATTCGCTGGTTTCGACACGCTGGCGGAATGACGCCGCTGTGCCTGGACGAGCCCATGGGCCGGTACTTGTCGTTCGCTGAGCGCGAGGAGATCGCGCTGCTCAAGGCCCAGGACAAGGGCGTGCGCGAGATCGCCCGCGCGATCGGCCGCGACCCGGCGACTGTGTCACGCGAGCTGCGCCGCAACGCCGCGACCAGGAGTGGCAAGCAGGTCTACCGTGCCGTGGTCGCGCAGTGGAAAGCACAACAGGCTGCGAAGCGACCGAAGACGGCGAAGCTAGCGGGCAACGAACTGTTGCGCGCGTACGTCCAGGACCGGCTCGCCGGCAACGTCCGCGGTCCCGACGGGACGATTGCGCCAGGCCCGACTACGCCGCCCTGGAAGGGGCTGAACAAGCCGCATCGTCAGGACCGGCGGTGGTCGACGGCCTGGAGTCCCGAGCAGATCGCGCAGCGGTTGAAGGTCGAGTTCCCTGATGATGAGTCCATGCGCATCAGCCACGAGGCGATCTACCAGTCGCTGTTCATCGAGGGGCGTGGGGCGCTCAAGCGCGAGCTGGTCACGTGTCTGCGCACGGGCCGCGCCTTGCGGGAACCGCGCGTCCGATCGCGGAACAAGGCGCAAGGGCACGTCACCGCTGACGTCGTCCTCAGTGAGCGCCCAGCCGAAGCCGAGGACCGCGCCGTCCCCGGGCACTGGGAGGGCGATTTGATCATCGGGACTGGCCGCTCAGCGATCGGCACACTCGTCGAGCGCAGCAGCCGCTCGACGCTCTTGGTGCACCTGCCGCGCCTGACGGGCTGGGGCGAGAAACCGTACGTGAAGAACGGGCCGTCGCTCGGCGGCTACGGGGCCGTTGCGATGAACGCCGCGCTGACCGCGTCGATGACGACGCTGCCCGAGCAGCTGCGCAAGACCCTGACGTGGGACCGCGGCAAGGAGCTCTCGAATCACGCCCTGTTCGCGTTGGAGACCGGGACGCGAGTGTTCTTCGCCGATCCCCACTCACCCTGGCAGCGCCCGAGCAACGAGAACACCAACGGCCTGCTCAGGCAGTACTTCCCCAAGGGCACGGACCTGTCGCGCTGGTCTGCCGAAGACCTCGAGGCCGTCGCGTACGCGCTCAACAACAGGCCCCGGAAGATCCTCGGCTGGAAGACACCCGCTGAGGTCTTCGAGGAGCAACTACGCTCTCTTCAACAACCCGGTGTTGCGTCCACCGGTTGAACCCGCCCAGTTCCGTAGTCGCAAGTTCGTCCACGCGCTGAACCGGCACGACATGGTCGGCTCGATGGGTCGCGTCGGCGCGGCCGGGGACAACGCAGCCATGGAGAGCTTCTTCTCGCTGCTGCAGAAGAACGTCCTCGACCGCCACCCCTGGCGCACCCGTGAAGAGCTGAGGATCGCGATCGTCAAGTGGATCGAGAGGACCTACCACCGCCGCCGTAGACAGGCCGCTCTCGGGCGGTTGACCCCGGTCGAATACGAGCTGATCATGACTCCAACCGCGGCCCAGGCGGCCTAACCGAAACTGTCACCCGTTCGTGCAGCAGACCCGTCACACGGCGTAGGGCTTGCCGGTCATGAGGTGCTCAGTGCCGCGGTCCAGGCCGGCGGCGTGCACCCGGACCAGCACCTGGTCGTCCCGGACGGCGGGGCGAGGCACCTGCGACATGCGCAGCACCTCGGAGCTGCCGTAGCGGGCCTGGGTGATGGCGCGCATCGTCTCGGTCGTGGTGGCGGGAGCTTCGGCGTTCATGGGGAGTGTCCTTCGCGTTTGTGGGTGCTGACGGGGTGGGGGATCAGATCGGGGGCATGGGGTCGTACTGGATGTAGCGACGGACCTCACGGGCGCGCTCGACGTCGGTGAGCCGCGCCACGAGGTGCAGGGCCATGTCGATGCCGGCGCTGACACCGGCGCTGGTGATGAGGTCGCCGTCGTCGACGAAGCGTGCTGCGACGTCGGTGATGATCGTGGGGTCGAGCTCGGACAGATGGTTCAGGGACGCCCAGTGGGTGGTGGCCCTACGGCCCGTCAGCAGGCCTGCCGCCGCGTAGACGAGGCTCCCGGTGCAGACCGAGGTCATCAGGGGCACGGAGTCGCGGAGCTCGCGGACCCAACCGAGGTGGTCGGGGTCCCGGAGCATCGGCCTGGTGCCGGGCCCGCCCGGGTGGATGAGGACGTCGAGTCGCGGAGCGCCGTCGAACGAGTGGTGCGCCCCCAGCACGAGGGACTTCGCACCGACCACGGGCGCCCCGTCAGCCGACAGGCAGAATGCGTCCCAGCCGTCCTCCGGACAGGTCTGCGTCCAGTGTGAGAGCACCTCCCACGGACCGACGGCATCCAGCTCCTCCACCCCGTCGAAGACGAGGATGCCGATCTGTCGTCTCCGCGCCGTCGGAGATACGTCGAGGGTTTGGTCAGCGGGGTGTCCGTGCATCGAAGGTGCCTCCTGGTCGGCTCGTCAGGTGAGGTTCGGGGAGTTCCTGACGTCGTCCAGCCTGCGGGCTGGACCGGTGGGGTCGCCCCGGTCAAAGTGCCGGGTTGCAGGGAATACTTGGGCTCGTGAGCGTGGACGTGCGGGGCGTGTTGGTCGGCCGGGGCCCCGAACTGGCTCTGCTGGCGGCGCTCATCGATGAGGCCCGCAACGGGACGGCCGGCAGCGTCGTCGTACGCGGCGAGCCGGGCATCGGCAAGTCGGCCTTGCTCGACGCGATGGTCGCCGACAGTGACGGAGCCACCGTGCTGCGCACCCAGGGCCTCGAGATCGAGGCGCCGCTCGCCTTTGCCGCGCTGCACCGCCTGCTGCGTCCGCTCACGCGGCTGCGTGGGCAACTTCCGCCTCCTCAGGCACGTGCCCTCGCGGTCGCGTTCGGCGAGGACGACGGTCCCGCTGTCGAGCCCTTCCTGGTGGGGGTGGCCACGCTCTCGCTGTTGACGGCGGCCGCCGAGGAGAGCCTCGTGCTGTGCGTCGTCGACGACGCACACTGGTTGGACCCCGCCAGCACGGCGGCGCTGCTGTTCTGCGCCCGACGGCTCGGAGCGGACCGGGTGATGATGGTGTTCGCGGCGCGTGACGGCGCGGCGGCGGCCTTCGAGGCGCCCGGCCTGGCCGAGGTGGTTCTCACCGGCTTAGACGTCGAGGCATCCCGTGCCCTCCTGGCAGCCAGGCTGGGCCGTGACCCGGCCGACGGTGTCGCCCAGCGGCTCATCGCCGAGACGAGCGGCAACCCACTGGCACTGCTCGAGCTGCCCGGCGAGCTCACGGCCGCCCAGCTCGAGGGGGCGGCCGCGCTTCCTGCCACGCTCCACCTCACCGCCCGCGTCGAGCAGGCGTTGCTGGACCGGAGCCGTCGACTGCCGGCTCCGGTGCAGCACCTCCTGTTGCTCGCGGCGGCAGACGACACCGGTCAACCCGGCGTGCTGCGCCGTGCGGCCGCGCGATGGGGACTCGACGAGGACGTGCTGGAGCGCGCCATCGAGTCCGGCCTGCTCGTGGAGGCGGGTGGATCGGTGTCTCTGCGTCACCCTCTGGTGCGCTCCGCGATCTACCAGGCCGCGTCCGGGGTCGACCGCCGGACGGCGCACGGCGTTCTGGCGGAGGCGTTGGCCGGGTCGGGACACGAGGACCGCGAGGTCTGGCACCGCGCGTATGCCGCCGAGGGGCCGGACGCCGACCTGGTCGGCGCCCTCGAGGGTGTGGGGGAGCGCTCGCAACGCCGTGGTGGCTATGTCGCGGCACTGGCGGCGTACGAGCGGGCAGCAGAGCTCTCCACCGACGGCGCACGGCGCGCCCACCTGGGCTTTGCCGCTGCCCGCAGCGCCTGGGCCTGCGGACAGGCGGGGCGCGCCCAGGACCTGCTGCGGGCCGCCCGGGAGGGCACGGAGGACGCGCTCCTGCTGTGCGACGTGGCACGGCTGCGCGGGCACATCGAGGTCAACATCGGGTCGGCACCGGAGGCGCACCGCGTCTTCGTCGACGCCGCCCATGCTGTCCTCTCGGCCGACCCGGTCCGTGCCCTGGACATCGGCGTCGCCGCGGCCGTGATGCGCACGTTCGGTGCCGACAGCGGGACGCCACTGCGTTCCGAGGACATCCTGGCCGCGACCGGTGCGGACACCTCCTCCCGGACGCGCTGCCTCAGCCAGATGCTGGTGGCGATGGACCTGGTCGCCGACGGGGACTGGGCAGGGGCGGTGGCTGCGCTGGACCTCGCCCTCGCGATCGGCGAGGACGTCGACGACCGTGACGTGCTGTGGAACCTCGGCAACGCCGCGCTCCAGCTCGGGGACGACGAGAGGCAGCAGCAGTTCTACTCGTTCGCGCTCTCCCGCGCGCGGGAGGTGGGCGCCGCCACCGCGGTGACCTACTGCCTGCAGCGGCTCTGCTTCGGGCACTGGACGAGGGGAGAGCACGTCGCCCTGCGCGTCAGTGCCGAGGAGGCCGTGGCCCTTGGCACGAGCATCGCCCAACCCGCAGTGACGGCCCTCCCGATCGCCTGGCTCGTGCTCCTGGCGGCCCAGCAGGACCGGGACGACTACGACGACCTGCTGGCACGGCTCGAGGAGCTGGTCGCGGCGCATCCGATCGGCATCATGGCCGATCCGGTGCACGACCTGACGAGGTGGGCGAGGGGCGTCCGAGCGGCGAGCACGGGCGACACGTCGGGTGCCTTCCACCAGTTCGCGCGCCTCCAGATGCCCATCCTGCAGCGGCTGGCCGCGACCGAGCGGATCGAGGCGGCGGTCCGTGCCGGTGAGGTCGCGACGGCACGCGCCTGGACCGAGGAGCTCGCGGCCTTCGCCGAGGAGGCTCGTCGGCCGTGGGCGCTCGCAGCCGTGGCGTTCGGCAGGGCGTTGACGGCCGATGTCGATGCCGAGCCGCTGTTCGAGCAGGCGTTGTCGGATGGTGCCCTCGGGGGTCGTCCGCTGGACGCGGCGCGCGTCGAGCTGGCGTACGGCGAGTGGCTGCGCCGCAGTCAGCGGCGGGTGGACGCTCGCCTACACCTGCGTCGCGCCCTCGAGACCTTCCAGGACGTCCGGGCCGAGTCGCTGACCTCGCGGGCGGAGTCGGAGCTGCGCGCGTCGGGGGAGACCGCGCGCAAGCGTGACCCTTCGACGTTGCTCCAGCTCACCCCGACGGAGCTGAAGATCGCCCAGCTCGTGAGCTCGGGCATGTCGAACAAGGACGTGGCTGCACAGTGCTGGATCTCTCCCCGCACGGTGGCCTTCCACCTGCGCAACGTCTTCGCCAAGGCTGGCGTCACCTCGCGCGGTGAGCTGGCCCGGCTCGACCTCGGGTGAGTCGCTCGCTGCCCTGACTGAACGTCATCCCGGCCATCTGGCCGGGGTGATTCCGCGCCCGACCGACCACGCTCGACCGCAGTGCCACACCCCACTGCGAGAGCGAGAAGTTCATGAGCATCGACGTCCACCGCCGTATCCGATCGAGCGCCACGAACCCCGGAGTCCGACCTCCCACGCGAACCGTCCTCGGATCGATGGCCGTGGGCGCTGCGGCCGCGACCCTCCTGACGATGCTGGTCCTCCCGGGCGCCACCGAAGGCGTGACGGCCGGCGCGACGCTGCTGGGGTTCGGCCTCGGCTGGGCGGTGCTCCACGTCCTCTCCCGGCGAACGGTCACCCGCAGTCCTGGGCCTCCGTGCCCGCGGTCGCGATGACGTCGACCGGCGCGGCCCTGATGGCCCTGGCGCCCTCCGACCACGCGATGACCGTGCTCACGTGGGTGTGGCCGCCCCTCGCTCTGGCGCTGAGCGTGTGGACGTACGTCCGGATGCGGCGGGACCTGTCCGGTCCCGGCCGCTGGCTGGTGACGGTCGCTCTGGTCCTCCTCGCCGTCGCCTCCGTGGGCGCCAGCGTCCGGAACGTCACCACCGAGTCCTTCGCCAGCACCTATCCGGCGCCGGGCGTCATCCACTCCGTGGGTGACCACGACCTTCACCTCGACTGCCGTGGCCAGGGCCAGCCGACCGTCGTGCTGGTCAGCGGCCTCGGTGAGTTCTCCGGTTCCTGGGCCAGGATCGTCGACGGGGTCGCCCCCACCACGCGCGTCTGTGCGTACGACCGCGCGGGGCAGGGGTGGAGCGACGACATCGAGCACCCCCAGGACGGCATTGCTGCCGCCGACGACCTCCACGCACTGCTCGCAGCCGCCGGCGAGCCGGGCCCGTTCGTGCTGGTGGGCCACTCGATCGGTGGCCCCTACGCGATGACGTACGCCGCCTCGTACGCCGACGAGGTGGCGGGCATGGTGCTGCTCGACAGCACCAGCCCCGAGCAGTTCACCGCCATCCCCGGCTACCCCACGCAGTACGCCATGATGCGGCGCGCGTACGGCGTCATGCCCACGCTGGCGCGGCTCGGGCTGGGGGCGTTGCTCACCGGATCCCACCTTCCCGCCGACGACGCGGCACCGGTGGACGACTGGGCGGCCGCGCCTCGCGCCGGACGCAACAGCCGCGACGAGCTCTCGATGCTCCCCGAGGTGTTTCGCCAGGCTCGCGCCCTCTCCACGCTCGGAGACCGACCGCTCGTCGTGCTGACCAGCGCCGAGAACGCCCGCGACACCGACGGCTGGACCGAGGCGCAGGAGCGCATGGCAGAGCTGTCCACAGACGCCGTCATCGATGAGGCGCCGGCCAGCCACGCCGGCATGGTCGAGGACCCCCAGGGAGCGTCCGCCTCGGTGCGGGCCATCACGTCAGTCGTCCGTGCGGTCCGCTCCGGCACACCCCTCTCGACTCCCTGAAAGCGCGATGACCGGGTGGAACCCGGCCATTCGACCGGTTCGACGGAGGCGGTGCAGCAGGACCGTAGAGGCACCAACCCACAACGGCGACAACCAACCTAGGCGGTGAGGACGATGGACAGGATCTCGACGATCTCGGACACGACGCAGGTGCGGCCCCCAGCGGGCACCACCACCGACGTCTGCTGGTGCGGTCAGGACATGGATCTCGTGCGGGGCGGCCACTGCCCGCGCTGCGGCACGGCGCGTGCCACACGATGCGACGCGCACCTGCCCCGACTGGCAGCGTGAGGGGAGCGTCATGAGCACCACGGCAACCTCGCACTCGTCCCCGGTCGCGGCGAGCACGGCACGGCGTGATCGGGTCGCGCTCGGCCTGCTGGTGTCCGCCCAGTTCCTGGTGATGCTGGACACCTCGATCGTGAACGTCGCGCTGCCCTCGATCCAGTCCGAGCTCGGTTTCGGTCCAGCGGCCGTGACGTGGGTCGTGAATGCCTACGTCCTCGCGTTTGCGGGCCTGCTGCTGCTGTCGGGCCGGGCCGCAGACCTGATCGGTCGCCGACGCGTCTTCGTCATCGGGGCGTCCCTCTTCACGGTCGGCACCCTCATCGCAGCAGCAGCGATCAACAAGGAGCTGCTGATCCTGGGTCGCGTGGTGCAGGGGGTCGGTGCCGCCGGCCTCAGTCCCGCGGCCATGTCCCTCCTCCTGGCCACGTTCCCCGCCGCGCAACGCGCCCGGGCGATGGGGGCATGGGGTGCTGCGTCGACGCTGGGTGGGGCCACCGGCGTCATGAGCGGGGGAGTGCTCGCCGGCACCGTGGGCTGGCGGGCCGTGTTCCTGGTGACCGTCCCGGTGTCCCTGGCGGCCATCGTCCTGGCCCGGCGAGTGCTGGCGGAGGACGAGCCGGGTGTCCGGCGAACGGTCGACTGGGCGGGCGCTGCCGCTGTCACCGCGGCCGTGATCACCTTGGTGCACGGTGCCGTCGATGCTGTCGACCACGCGTGGGCCTCCCCACGGGTCGTCGGCCTGTTCGCCGTCTCGATGGTCCTGATGGCGGCGTTCGTCGTCCTTGAGCGCCGGGCCACGGACCCGCTGATCCCGCTCGACCTCTTCCGATCCCGCCTGCTCCGCAGGGGCACGGCTGTGGCGCTGCTCGGAGGCGCGACCCGGGGCTCGACCTTCGTCCTGGTCGCGCTCTACTTCCAGCAGGTCCTGGCCATGTCACCGCAGCAGGCGGGGTTCGCCATGGTCCCCACGTCCCTGACCGGGTTCGCAGTCTCGTTGAGAGTCCTGCCGCGCGTGCTGAGCGCCATCGGGCCGTTGCGCAGCCTCGTCGTCGGGCTCGTCATCCTTGCGGCGGGCCACCTCTGGCTGGCGTACGCGCCCACCGGCTCCGGCTACGTCGTCGCGGTCCTCCCGGGCCTGCTCCTGGTCGCCACGGGCGTCGCCCTCAGCTTCACCCCCACCACGATGGTGCTCGCGTCTGCGGTGCCCGCCACCCACACCGGTCTGGCTTCCGGCCTCGCCGGAGCCTCGATGCAGGTCGGTGGCGCGCTCGGGACGGCCGCGTTCATCGTCATCGGCATCTCGTCCGGTCGGCCGGTCGGGGGCGCCCTCGACGCCTCGGGCTTCTCCGCAGCGTTCACGGCAGCTGCGGTGGTGGCGCTGCTCACCGCGGCGCTGGGAGCAACCCTCGCGCGCCCTCGCTCCTGACCCGTCAACCCCGGTCATGTGACCGGGGCGACCAGTGCGCACTCGTCGCAGAGTCGACCGCACAGCACCAGCACCACCCCACCCGCACCCCTCACCACTCACCACTCACCACCGGAGGCACCCATGCACGGACACCACCGCTCCGCCGTCGAGGCGGACGCCCACACCGACACACGACCCTGGGGACCGATGATCGTCGCGCTCGTCGCGCAGGTCCTCGTCGTCATCGACATCTCCGTCGTCAACACCGCGATGCCGACCATCGGCCACGAGCTCGGGCTGGGCAGCAGCGACCTGCAGTGGGTCGTCACCGCCTACCTCCTGATGTCCGGGGGCCTCCTGCTCCTCGGCGGCCGGATCGCCGACCTCGTCTCCCGACGCGCTGTCTTCCTCACCGGACTCACCCTGTTCACCGCCGCGTCCCTGTTCACCGGGTTCGCCGGCGGCGCGGGGGAGCTCATCGCCGGCAGGGCCGCCCAAGGGGCCGCCGCAGCCCTCATGACGCCCGCAGCGCTCTCGATCATCAGCACCACCTACACCGGCAAGCAGAAGGCCCGCGGCCTGGCGCTCTGGGGAGCCATCGGCGGCCTGGGCATCGCCCTCGGTGTCGCCCTGGGCGGCGTCCTCACCACGTGGGCCAGCTGGGAGGCGATCTTCTGGATCAACGTGCCGATCGGCGTCCTCGCCATCGCCGCCACCCTCCACGTCGTCCCGAAGGACCAGAAGGGTCCTGCCGACCTCGCCGCCTTCGACGTCCCCGGGGCCCTCGTCGGCGTCGGCTCGCTGGCCACCTTGATGTTCACCCTGGCTCGCGTGGAGACCCAGGGCTGGGCCTCGGTCCAGACCGCTGTCGGCCTGGGCGTCGCAGCGATGCTGATGCTCACCTTCGTGTTCATCGAGGGCCGAGCCAAGCAGCCGCTGGTGCACCCGCACACCTGGAAGATCTCGAGCCTGGTGTCGAGCTACCACGGTCATGCTCGGCATCACCGGGCTACTCATGGCCGTCGTGTTCCTGACCTCGATCTTCGGGCAGACCGCCCTCGGCTACTCCGCCCTGGAATCCGGACTCGCGTTCCTCCCGCTCGCCGTCACCCTCGTCGCCGGCACCCACCTCGCCGCCCACGCCAGTGCGCACCTCCCGGTGCGGACCATCGCCGCCGTCGGCCTGGCCGTCGTCGCAGGCGGAGGCCTGCTGCTGTCCCGGGCGGACGACATGTCCTAGCTACGTCGGTGGACTGCTCCCGGGGTTGTGCCTCGTCGGTCTCGGCGCGGGCCTGGTGTTCGCCGCCGTTGCCGGAACCGCCCTGAACGGCATCCCGGCCGAGCACACCGGAATGGCATCCGGCTTCCTGATGACGGGACACGAGGTCGGTGCAGCGCTCGGGGTGGCCGTCCTGTCGGCCATCGCCGGAACTGCCGGCAACCTCACCGCCGCCTCAGGAGTCGTCAGTGCCTACTCGCG